>OY782520.1:0-4004423 GCA_963677795.1 uncultured Marinobacterium sp.
CTCTGTTCCCCGGTTACACACCAACGGCAAGACCGTTGATTGGCTGTCCAAGAAGGGCGCCGCCAACCTGATTTATCCCAGTGTCTACGATAAAGCCCACGAGCTGGGCCTTCACTTGCTCCCCAAAGTCCTCAGAAAATACGGTCCCGAAAGCTCTGAAGTTGAATATGTCCGTGATGTGATCCGTTTCTGCTCTGAGAACGGCATTGTCCGTTTTGAGCAGAAGATCAAAGGCCGCCAGCTGACCCGCATGAATGCGCGTTACTGGGGGTTGTTTGATGAGTCCGTTTTCCAGCCGTTGCAGTCTGAGTTTTTGTCCATTGATGAACGTTTACAGGTAGAAGCCATGACCCTCGAAAGCATCTCCGAGCGCCTTATCAGTACAGGCACCGTTGATACCACCCGAGCCGCTAACACGACCGCCATGTATGCCATTCAGTGGATGCATGGCCAGAAATTTGACCTTGAGAAGAAGGCGGTTCAGACCCACCGCGCACGGCTGCGCAAAATCGGTATCGACATTGCCCACGCTTGTGACATCAGCCGGTTCAGCCCGGTGTATGTCGTCAAGGCTAAGAAAGTTGAAGTTCAAGAGGTATCCGCTCCGAGCTGGTACCGCCACGCGGACGCCCGTCCGAATCTCCAGTTGGTTGCTTAAGAGGTAATACCCATGCGCGTAATCATGAAAGTCCTGGACGTTGATATCACCGCCATCAAGGCCGGTAAGGAAAAACTTGGCAAGATCACGTTGAAGTCAGCCGGATCGGAAGCGATCACGGTCATGATGTTCAACCGTGATATCGAAGACGGCAAGCATCAGCACTTCATTGATCTAGAAGGTCAGCAGGTCGTCACCGACATCGAGGTCGATGTCCGTGACGGTCAAATCTCGTATCGTCTCGGTTTTGGGGCTCAGATCGCACCGTATGCTGCTTTCGTCAAGAATGCGGCTGATCGGCTTGCTAACAAGCCTTCACCGGCTCCGGCTCCGGTTACTAAGGCCAGTTAAGGGGAGGGGGTATGCGTATTGTCATCGTTCATCTGTCACTTGCATTGGTTGTCAGTCTCTTGCTGTGGCTGACGCATAACCCCCAGACGTCTTCGCTCTATCTAGATCTTATTTCTTGGTATTCCTTCCAAATCGGCGCGTTCGTATTCGCTGCCGTTGCTGAATTTGTGTATCAGGTGCAGCACTTTTTCTTTCCGCCTCGCCAGTCTGTAGGCCTGGTGGCGTGATGCAGGTTTTGGGCTGTGAGTCCGGTTTGTCTCTGAATGAGCAGGGGCAACCTATTTGCAGTTCAGGCTGGGTTTCCATTGATCCGGCCACTCTGGCAACACCTCCTTTGACCCCCGAGGAGGCTAACGAGTTGTGGGGCTATGCACTATTGGCCTTCGGCACTGCTGCCCTGGTCAAAATCCTGAAACAACAATTTTTCTACGGGTGATAACCATGAAAAAACTGAATGCTCTGAAAAAACCGCTTCTTGCGGGTGCGGCTATCGTGGCTGGTTCCATTGGTCAGGCACATGCTGCGCTTGATGCAACTGTCACTGATGCGCTGGGCGGCATGAACGCCGACGTGACTACTGTTGGCGTGGCCGTTGTGGGTGCGTCGGCGCTCGTCCTGACCTTCCGCATGGTCAAGCGTGCAATGGGTCTGTAAGAACCTCTCTCCAGTGAGGGCGGGCCGGTTGATACCTGCCCGCCTTTTTTATGGTGATTCCTATGGATGAATTCAAATGGTCATTGATCCGCTATCTTTCGGTCTTATTGTCGGTGCCTTGGCTTTGGCTATCATCGCCAGTTAGTGCCGCTGATTACTATTACAGGTCTGATATTTATGAGCGCTCAACCCCTGAGGCCGCTCTTACTGTCTACTTGAATACCAACAATTACTATTCCATGTATGGCAACACATGGGATGGTATGTCGTGTGTTTCAGGTTCCCCTTTTGTCTGCACCATTACGGCGCATCTTTCGAATGGGAATACGTCTTATCCCACTTTTAAGGTTTACGAATACGCCTGTACTGCAAGTCACAAGGCAAATCCGAACCATCCTTGTTTTGAGCCTGAGTGCCCTGACCCTGGAACTCTTTATTCTGGCGCTGTAAATGAAACCGGCACTGTAGGGTCGGGTTATACTGACTCTGATGGTTGCTCATTATCTCCTGTTTGGAAGCCCACATACTGCGATTATCCAGGTGCAGAAACAGAAGAATGTGTTGTTCTTGACGGTTTTAAGTATGGCGATCCTGAGCCGCCTCCCAAAATTTGCAAGGATGATTCCGGCCGTTATCTGGGTCAGGTTTCTGGTAATGCTGAATGCCCATCTGTTAAGCGTGTCAAGTGTTATAACGTTGACGGTACACTCTCGTATACTGCAGATTCAGCAGAGCAATGCCCCGGTTGGACGTCCCCGGATAATGCCC
Organism: uncultured Marinobacterium sp.; assembly: GCA_963677795.1. Lineage (GTDB taxonomy): Bacteria > Pseudomonadota > Gammaproteobacteria > Pseudomonadales > Balneatricaceae > Marinobacterium. The sequence goes on from OY782520.1 coordinate 2,432, forward strand.
CTGATAAGCAGACCGAGACTGATTCAGACATTGACCCTGATACCGGTGAGCCCACGGGGCAAAAGACTGAAAACACGTCTTCTTCTGAGACAACTGACACCCAGGTCACTCAGAATCCTGATGGTTCCACAACGACCACAACCACGACCACTAAGACTGACTCCAATGGCTCTACCAGCACGTCGACAACAACCCGGACGGAAAATGCTGATGGGTCTGTGACTGAAACAACAGAGACGGAGGAAACCGAGGTTGAAGAGGCCGTTTCTATTGAGGCCGGCAAATCATGCGAGATAGCCGATAAGCCCAAGTGTCAGGGCGATATCCTGCAGTGTTACCAGATTCAGATGCAGTGGTATGAGATGTGCCATCAGGATGAACAAATTCAAGGTTATCAGTGCGACCAGGAGTTCGTCTGCTCGGGTGGCCCCATTGAGTGCTTCTCTCTGGAGCTTCAACGAGAACGCGCGTGCATTATGGGTGATTCAGATGCTGCCGCTCAAGCTGTTGCTGAGGCTGTTCAGGGTGGTCAGTTACCGTCTGCTGATACTGACCAATGGGGGCAGCTGGGTGCGCTTGATGCTGGTAGTGTGAATATTGAGGATCAATTTAACGTTGGTTCCATGTGGGCTGATTCCGGTTCCGCTGGGTCGTGTCCTTCTCCCATCAAAATATCTGTTGTTGGTAAATCCATCGATATTTCATTTGAGCCGCTGTGTGAGTTGGCGGGTTATATTCGGGCCTTTGTTATTTTTATGGCTACGTGGATTTCGTTTTCTATGCTTTCTCAAACTCTAATCGGAACAAGGTGGTGGTGATATGTGGGGACCAATTCTCGCTTTCATAATGTCGTTAATCGGGCCTCTAGTTTCATATGTAATCAAGGCTATTGGTTTCGGTATTGTTACGTATGTCGGTCTTACCTTTGTTTTTGATCAGGCAGAAAACCTTATCAATCAGCGCATGTCGGGTATTCCTGCTGAAATGCTGGCTTTTGCCAATCTCATGGGCTTCTCGTCTGCGGTCAAAATCATTCTTTCAACTGCGTCATCGTGTGTTGCGTATCGGGCGCTGATCGGTTCTACCGGTCACGTATGGAAAAAGCCCGGGTCCCCACCTGTTAAGGAGATGTAATCATGTTTTTCTTATTTACTGGTTTGCCTGGCTCCCAGAAAACGGCCAACATGATCAACTTTGTTCTTTCTGATTCCCAGTTCCAGGACCGTCCGGTTTATTATCACAACATCAAGGGCTGCACGATTGAGGACTGGACCCGGCTGACTGACGAGGAGGCCGAGCGCTGGTATGAGCTGCCTGATGGTGCCGTTATCCTGTTCGATGAGGCGCAGCGTCTCTTTCGTCCCAGTCGCTCCACCGTCATTGACCGCAAGGTGACCGAGCTCGAAACCCATCGCCATCAGGGCTTCGATATCATCATGACTACTCAGCACCCGCGGCTGATCCACTCTGATGTCAAATCATTCGTTCAACATCATCGACACTACCGCAAGCCCTATGGTCTGCGCACGTTCTCTCATGTGTGGGAGGGGGAGGGGGCTATTGATAACCCTACGTCTGAAGCCAACAAGAACAAGGCTGATAGGCTGGATAGCAAGCTGCCCAAGTCGGTATTTGCTCTGTATGACTCTACTAAGCTCGACACGCATGGCAAAAAACGCATCCCCAAAATACTCTGGAAGTTGCTTGCGCTCCTGGTCATCGTTGGCGGTGTTATTGGATGGTTGGTTTATGACTTTTCCGGTCGTGCAGATGAGGGGGTTGCATTGTCTGGTGTCTCCGAAGCGTTTGATGCTGCCGATCGGAACCCCCGCAAGCTCACAAAGTCGGGTGATACTGATGGTTTTAAGCCGTTCTATCCGATGGACCCGCTTGAGTACGCCAAGCTATTCACTCCGCGCATCCCAAATGCCCCACAGACGGCGCCCGTTTATGACGAGTTGGTCAAACCCCAGGTTGCACCAAAGACGCGCTGCTTTGGCTTTCATCGTTCCGGTGTCTATCACTGCAAGTGTGTCACCCAGCAGATGACTCCGATTGATATGGGTTACGAGCAATGCGTATCCATCGTAGATAACGGTATGTGGGACCCGGCCCCGGTCACTCGTACCGATTACGATAGCAGCGGCCGGTTCATGTAGTGTGCGAGCACTTCCGCGAGCACACGACGTGAAGCCGAGTCGCGGCTATTTCTTCCTGGTCCTTTTTTCTCACTAGTCACATGTGCCGATAAATCAGGTTATCGGCACCGTTATGCCCGCAGGGCATGTGCCCCCGGCTTGTCCGGGGGTGTAACCCGTCCATCCTGCTTATTTCACCTGGCTTTATTGTGCTGTAGGCTTTCTGGCCGAGCGTCACCAGCTGGCCACCTCCTGATTAACTGCTTTTTGCCCCAACCAACAGCTTCGCATAATGTCCCGGCGTTATGTTTAGGGATCGGCGGGCACCATTTCTCGGCCCGCCGAAGCGCAGCGGCCCGTACACATAACGTCCATTATGCGATGCCTTTTGATATCAATTGTTGTTCCAGGAGATCGATGCCGGCGAACGAAATGATATCAAACGCTTGACCCCTGATTCCCGTTTGATATCATTCTGTTAACCAGGTAGTCGCACCTGGAGCATAAAACGATATCAAAAGGTGTGTTATGAATGAGCTTTACGGTACTTATGTTGATGATCCACATAACTCAGATTTGCACTACGTGATTCCTTTCGGAGGATCTGTTGTTCCTTCTCAGATTCTTGATTTCTATGGAATTTCAGAATCTTCTGTTGATCCTTCTGATTTCGACGAACTACGCTTGAAACTCAAATGTATGCAGTCTTCAGAGTTTCTTGAGGTCTTATTGTTTCGGGAGGGTGAGTAATGGCTACTGTTCTTATCCGTGATTTTGATGATGCGTTGCTCGAAACGCTTAAAGAGGTCACTGGTCAAAAGACTGGCTCCAAGGCCGTCGAGTATGCTTGCGAGCGTTTCTTAACCCTGGTCGATGATTCCCGCCAGTATCGTGAAATGATTGGTGATCTTGAGGAGAGAAATCAGGTTCTCAGGGATAGAATGGAGAGCGCTCGCGCTGCATGCTCTCAGGTGGTTGAGATCACAGGGCAGGGGGATTTTCTCGATGGCTGAATTATTCGGTGACCTCATGTTGTGCCAAAACTGCGGCGCTGTTCATCCGTTCGACGCTGATGGTCATAATGAGGAGTATTATTGCGACTGTGGGGGCCAGTGGTGCGGCTGTTCCGATTGTTCCCGGGATGCCCATTACATTCAGCATCATGGATTGGATGCTTTTAGGGTCCGTGATTCATCCGTTTCCTGATGTTACTGCCTCCGGTGCCGATCTGACGCCGGAGGCGTTCGGGTTCCAGTGACACCCGAACTTTACCGTACATTCCTACGGTATTTTCCTTCTTAGCTTCCCGTCCTTGTATTCCACGTCGTCTAAAAATTCGTCTATCAGGAAGTGGATTAGGTCTGGTTCCTTGATAAATTCTCTTGCTACTTCTGAAATATCCCAAGCCTTGTCCTTTAGCCTTTCTGCTTCTTCCTGCTTGATTCTAACTGTTTGAATTAGCTTCATTTTTGTCGCCATTTCCAGTCGTCTCATCTCTGTTTTACAAGCCCTCGTTCATTGTAGGGGGTCATCTACAAGTAACCTATCACTTGTTGACAAGTAATATGTAACGCGTATACATTCCGCTCTGATGTTATTAGTTACGTGTATACAGGGCAGTTCATGTACTTTTACGATTGGCTTGAAATCTACCAAGATTTTGACTTTGAGCTTCCGCTTGTTGCTGATCGCGCGTATCAGAATATTGATACCGAGACAGGCGAGGGCGGGGCGATCTGTCAGCCGTCGTGGCAGCATGAAGGTTCTTTCTGCACCTCTATCAAAATTCGCATTTCTGGCAACCGTCTGACTGTCTCCGGCAATCCAAGTCGTTATGGTCGTCTCGATAACCTGTTTGGTCTCAAGTCCCTGGATGAATGCGTTACGGTTTATAACCGTGTGCTTCATACGCTGGGCCTGCCTGAGTTCACCAAGTGCACAAAGGTATGGCACATGACAGACAAGGTTTCTGGATCTGCAAAACTCCGTCAGATGACGGACGGCGCGGTTATTAAGGAGATCCACGTCACCAGCAACCGCGCCGCTGGGGAAGGGTGTTCAGATGACTACTTGAAGGGGTTGTCAACGCTGAACTACCGCAACTCTGTTCCCCGGTTACACACCAACGGCAAGACCGTTGATTGGCTGTCCAAGAAGGGCGCCGCCAACCTGATTTATCCCAGTGTCTACGATAAAGCCCACGAGCTGGGCCTTCACTTGCTCCCCAAAGTCCTCAGAAAATACGGTCCCGAAAGCTCTGAAGTTGAATATGTCCGTGATGTGATCCGTTTCTGCTCTGAGAACGGCATTGTCCGTTTTGAGCAGAAGATCAAAGGCCGCCAGCTGACCCGCATGAATGCGCGTTACTGGGGGTTGTTTGATGAGTCCGTTTTCCAGCCGTTGCAGTCTGAGTTTTTGTCCATTGATGAACGTTTACAGGTAGAAGCCATGACCCTCGAAAGCATCTCCGAGCGCCTTATCAGTACAGGCACCGTTGATACCACCCGAGCCGCTAACACGACCGCCATGTATGCCATTCAGTGGATGCATGGCCAGAAATTTGACCTTGAGAAGAAGGCGGTTCAGACCCACCGCGCACGGCTGCGCAAAATCGGTATCGACATTGCCCACGCTTGTGACATCAGCCGGTTCAGCCCGGTGTATGTCGTCAAGGCTAAGAAAGTTGAAGTTCAAGAGGTATCCGCTCCGAGCTGGTACCGCCACGCGGACGCCCGTCCGAATCTCCAGTTGGTTGCTTAAGAGGTAATACCCATGCGCGTAATCATGAAAGTCCTGGACGTTGATATCACCGCCATCAAGGCCGGTAAGGAAAAACTTGGCAAGATCACGTTGAAGTCAGCCGGATCGGAAGCGATCACGGTCATGATGTTCAACCGTGATATCGAAGACGGCAAGCATCAGCACTTCATTGATCTAGAAGGTCAGCAGGTCGTCACCGACATCGAGGTCGATGTCCGTGACGGTCAAATCTCGTATCGTCTCGGTTTTGGGGCTCAGATCGCACCGTATGCTGCTTTCGTCAAGAATGCGGCTGATCGGCTTGCTAACAAGCCTTCACCGGCTCCGGCTCCGGTTACTAAGGCCAGTTAAGGGGAGGGGGTATGCGTATTGTCATCGTTCATCTGTCACTTGCATTGGTTGTCAGTCTCTTGCTGTGGCTGACGCATAACCCCCAGACGTCTTCGCTCTATCTAGATCTTATTTCTTGGTATTCCTTCCAAATCGGCGCGTTCGTATTCGCTGCCGTTGCTGAATTTGTGTATCAGGTGCAGCACTTTTTCTTTCCGCCTCGCCAGTCTGTAGGCCTGGTGGCGTGATGCAGGTTTTGGGCTGTGAGTCCGGTTTGTCTCTGAATGAGCAGGGGCAACCTATTTGCAGTTCAGGCTGGGTTTCCATTGATCCGGCCACTCTGGCAACACCTCCTTTGACCCCCGAGGAGGCTAACGAGTTGTGGGGCTATGCACTATTGGCCTTCGGCACTGCTGCCCTGGTCAAAATCCTGAAACAACAATTTTTCTACGGGTGATAACCATGAAAAAACTGAATGCTCTGAAAAAACCGCTTCTTGCGGGTGCGGCTATCGTGGCTGGTTCCATTGGTCAGGCACATGCTGCGCTTGATGCAACTGTCACTGATGCGCTGGGCGGCATGAACGCCGACGTGACTACTGTTGGCGTGGCCGTTGTGGGTGCGTCGGCGCTCGTCCTGACCTTCCGCATGGTCAAGCGTGCAATGGGTCTGTAAGAACCTCTCTCCAGTGAGGGCGGGCCGGTTGATACCTGCCCGCCTTTTTTATGGTGATTCCTATGGATGAATTCAAATGGTCATTGATCCGCTATCTTTCGGTCTTATTGTCGGTGCCTTGGCTTTGGCTATCATCGCCAGTTAGTGCCGCTGATTACTATTACAGGTCTGATATTTATGAGCGCTCAACCCCTGAGGCCGCTCTTACTGTCTACTTGAATACCAACAATTACTATTCCATGTATGGCAACACATGGGATGGTATGTCGTGTGTTTCAGGTTCCCCTTTTGTCTGCACCATTACGGCGCATCTTTCGAATGGGAATACGTCTTATCCCACTTTTAAGGTTTACGAATACGCCTGTACTGCAAGTCACAAGGCAAATCCGAACCATCCTTGTTTTGAGCCTGAGTGCCCTGACCCTGGAACTCTTTATTCTGGCGCTGTAAATGAAACCGGCACTGTAGGGTCGGGTTATACTGACTCTGATGGTTGCTCATTATCTCCTGTTTGGAAGCCCACATACTGCGATTATCCAGGTGCAGAAACAGAAGAATGTGTTGTTCTTGACGGTTTTAAGTATGGCGATCCTGAGCCGCCTCCCAAAATTTGCAAGGATGATTCCGGCCGTTATCTGGGTCAGGTTTCTGGTAATGCTGAATGCCCATCTGTTAAGCGTGTCAAGTGTTATAACGTTGACGGTACACTCTCGTATACTGCAGATTCAGCAGAGCAATGCCCCGGTTGGACGTCCCCGGATAATGCCCCTGATAAGCAGACCGAGACTGATTCAGACATTGACCCTGATACCGGTGAGCCCACGGGGCAAAAGACTGAAAACACGTCTTCTTCTGAGACAACTGACACCCAGGTCACTCAGAATCCTGATGGTTCCACAACGACCACAACCACGACCACTAAGACTGACTCCAATGGCTCTACCAGCACGTCGACAACAACCCGGACGGAAAATGCTGATGGGTCTGTGACTGAAACAACAGAGACGGAGGAAACCGAGGTTGAAGAGGCCGTTTCTATTGAGGCCGGCAAATCATGCGAGATAGCCGATAAGCCCAAGTGTCAGGGCGATATCCTGCAGTGTTACCAGATTCAGATGCAGTGGTATGAGATGTGCCATCAGGATGAACAAATTCAAGGTTATCAGTGCGACCAGGAGTTCGTCTGCTCGGGTGGCCCCATTGAGTGCTTCTCTCTGGAGCTTCAACGAGAACGCGCGTGCATTATGGGTGATTCAGATGCTGCCGCTCAAGCTGTTGCTGAGGCTGTTCAGGGTGGTCAGTTACCGTCTGCTGATACTGACCAATGGGGGCAGCTGGGTGCGCTTGATGCTGGTAGTGTGAATATTGAGGATCAATTTAACGTTGGTTCCATGTGGGCTGATTCCGGTTCCGCTGGGTCGTGTCCTTCTCCCATCAAAATATCTGTTGTTGGTAAATCCATCGATATTTCATTTGAGCCGCTGTGTGAGTTGGCGGGTTATATTCGGGCCTTTGTTATTTTTATGGCTACGTGGATTTCGTTTTCTATGCTTTCTCAAACTCTAATCGGAACAAGGTGGTGGTGATATGTGGGGACCAATTCTCGCTTTCATAATGTCGTTAATCGGGCCTCTAGTTTCATATGTAATCAAGGCTATTGGTTTCGGTATTGTTACGTATGTCGGTCTTACCTTTGTTTTTGATCAGGCAGAAAACCTTATCAATCAGCGCATGTCGGGTATTCCTGCTGAAATGCTGGCTTTTGCCAATCTCATGGGCTTCTCGTCTGCGGTCAAAATCATTCTTTCAACTGCGTCATCGTGTGTTGCGTATCGGGCGCTGATCGGTTCTACCGGTCACGTATGGAAAAAGCCCGGGTCCCCACCTGTTAAGGAGATGTAATCATGTTTTTCTTATTTACTGGTTTGCCTGGCTCCCAGAAAACGGCCAACATGATCAACTTTGTTCTTTCTGATTCCCAGTTCCAGGACCGTCCGGTTTATTATCACAACATCAAGGGCTGCACGATTGAGGACTGGACCCGGCTGACTGACGAGGAGGCCGAGCGCTGGTATGAGCTGCCTGATGGTGCCGTTATCCTGTTCGATGAGGCGCAGCGTCTCTTTCGTCCCAGTCGCTCCACCGTCATTGACCGCAAGGTGACCGAGCTCGAAACCCATCGCCATCAGGGCTTCGATATCATCATGACTACTCAGCACCCGCGGCTGATCCACTCTGATGTCAAATCATTCGTTCAACATCATCGACACTACCGCAAGCCCTATGGTCTGCGCACGTTCTCTCATGTGTGGGAGGGGGAGGGGGCTATTGATAACCCTACGTCTGAAGCCAACAAGAACAAGGCTGATAGGCTGGATAGCAAGCTGCCCAAGTCGGTATTTGCTCTGTATGACTCTACTAAGCTCGACACGCATGGCAAAAAACGCATCCCCAAAATACTCTGGAAGTTGCTTGCGCTCCTGGTCATCGTTGGCGGTGTTATTGGATGGTTGGTTTATGACTTTTCCGGTCGTGCAGATGAGGGGGTTGCATTGTCTGGTGTCTCCGAAGCGTTTGATGCTGCCGATCGGAACCCCCGCAAGCTCACAAAGTCGGGTGATACTGATGGTTTTAAGCCGTTCTATCCGATGGACCCGCTTGAGTACGCCAAGCTATTCACTCCGCGCATCCCAAATGCCCCACAGACGGCGCCCGTTTATGACGAGTTGGTCAAACCCCAGGTTGCACCAAAGACGCGCTGCTTTGGCTTTCATCGTTCCGGTGTCTATCACTGCAAGTGTGTCACCCAGCAGATGACTCCGATTGATATGGGTTACGAGCAATGCGTATCCATCGTAGATAACGGTATGTGGGACCCGGCCCCGGTCACTCGTACCGATTACGATAGCAGCGGCCGGTTCATGTAGTGTGCGAGCACTTCCGCGAGCACACGACGTGAAGCCGAGTCGCGGCTATTTCTTCCTGGTCCTTTTTTCTCACTAGTCACATGTGCCGATAAATCAGGTTATCGGCACCGTTATGCCCGCAGGGCATGTGCCCCCGGCTTGTCCGGGGGTGTAACCCGTCCATCCTGCTTATTTCACCTGGCTTTATTGTGCTGTAGGCTTTCTGGCCGAGCGTCACCAGCTGGCCACCTCCTGATTAACTGCTTTTTGCCCCAACCAACAGCTTCGCATAATGTATATTATGTTAAATTCGGCATGATAAGTTGGTACATACATGGTCTCAAGATTGGAAAACATCGGATATCTATGAGACTGTTGTCTCCCTCGGCAGTGCAAACCCTCCTCGCTCTTGTCATGCTTGGGTTTACTGGCTTCTGACTTATCTGCTCAATGGATCTTCTGGCAATTTGATGGAGAAACTAGTGAGTCGTCCTGCTCTGTTTGCTCACATCGTTAACGGGCGTGTCTCATCATTTCTCGACCGTGTGGACTAGCAACGATATAAATCCTGCTGAAAATGGTGAGGATTTGACTTGCGTGAGCTGAGCACACTCTGTGCAGGCTGATCAGTGCTTGTTCAGGTCTATGCAGGTCGTTTCTTATGCCCGACTAATCAATCGCTATGTGGGCATCTGGCAATTGCTCCAGCAGTTTGCGCATCTCCTGGGCTGGCTGCAGGTATTCAGTTTGCTTCATGCCTTTAATGCTGCATGGTCGCTCACAAAGTCTTGCTGACAATGAGTATGGCGCCAGATCCATTATGCTGCTTCCATCCCAAGTGAATGATTCGAGATCAGCCGCAGCTATGCGCAGCGTACCTTGAACAGATCTACAGCACTGCGTATCAAAGCTCAGCTCACCGGTCAGGCTCAAAGTGCGCTCCACCAGGTCTACAGGAAAATTGAGCTTTAACATGGTGTTGGCCAGCATATCGATAAACCTGGACGTCAGTTCCTTTAAGTCCTTTTGTGTCACACCGATTAGTGCCAATGAAAATCGCGTCTGGTCATGGATGAACAGGATGCACTGGCGGCGTTGGACCGTGGTGATATTGGCGTGCCATTCTCCCAATGATCCGGAATTTTTATCGGCGGAGTTCGACATTTCAAAGCCCGACTTTTTGAGCCTTTCAGCCATCTTTTTGGTAACGTGGATTCTCATATATCCAACTTAACTAACTGATAATTCTGACTTAAATGAAAAAATGGTCGAGCGATATTCGCGGAAGCCCTTGCCCCGATTTTTGGCTGCTTAGGGCATGTCATTTGTTTTTGCGTGCTTGCAGCATCTCTAGCCCCAAAAGAGAAACCACCAGAGAGGAAGTTGACCGAAAGATATTGTGTTTGATGGTGTTCTCCCCTGCTTTTCCACTACGACTTATTCTTATTATCCGTGTGTCAGGAGTGGGCCGCAGTATTCAGGTCCCTGTCAGGCGCGATGTACTTCTGCGGGACTGTCGAGATAGTTGCAGATTAGTCCGGGGTGGAGCTCGACCAGCTCGCGGGTAAGTTCGGACTGCACTACGAACATCTGGTGGCACGGTGATAGGTCGGTCTTGGCGAGTACTTCGTACAGTCGCCCTCGCGTCAGAACCTTGTGGTTATGATCGATCAAATCGGCTTCGATCTGGATTAGGCTGCCAATCGGGATTGCCTTCCATAGCTGATGGGACTCCAATACCATCTCCGTCCCGATGTCGATAATTTCGGGGCTGAGTGAACACATGGAATATCACCTGCTGCTGCTGAGTCCCGTTCAGTATAGCTGATGGGGCCAGATCAAGCCTGAATGATACCGCTGCGCAATGCCAGGTGGATGATTTCTGAACCGTTGTTAAGCTTCAATTTGCGCAGGATGTTGGCCCGGTGCGCATGGACGGTCTTGGGGCTGAGGAAAACGGTCTCGGCGATAGCATTGACGCTGCGTCCTTCAGCCAGAAGGGTGAAAATTTCCAGTTCACGACGGGTGAGTTGGGAAATTGGTGAACACTCCACTCCTCCTTCCGAGTCCTGAGTAATCTGTTCGCTGACCGATGGGGAGAAATACTTGCGTCCGGCAAATACTTCACGGACCGCATGTACCAGCTCATTCTGAGCGCATCGCTTGGTAACGTAGCCTTGTACACCCGCCTCAGCTACACGTAATGGATAAGGGCTGGCTTCCCAGATAGTGAGTACCAGTATGCGGGCCCTCGGGTCATTCAGCATGATTCGTTTGATGGCATCGAGCCCGCCTGTGGTGGATGAGGCCTCCGGGGTATCCTGGTCGGCAGGCATGGCTAAATCCATGACTACGACATCGGGCTGAATGTTGCGATAGAGGTCAACGGCCTGACTGCCGTTCTCGGCTTCGGCCACGATTTCCATATCCGCTTCCTTGAGCAGCATGTGCTGAAAACCGGCGCGAACGATCGAGTGGTCGTCTACCAGCAGGATACGGATCTTGTTGTTCATTATGGGGGCCTCTTGTGCGGGACGCTGAACAGGTTAACAGATTGGCGTTAACTCCACATTCAGGTGGTATTACCTTTTGGTCTAGTTGTTGCGAAATTCGGCGCCACGATAGACGCCTGAGGTGTCGAGATCGACAGCTTCGGCCGACAGTCCGCTGCCATCATCCAAGTGTTCGGGGATGGCGACCAGGTCATCACTGAAGCCAATCAGACGTATTCCTTCCTTTTCACAGTGCGCCAAGACTTTCTCCAGGGCTCTCAGAACGGCTTCCTGGCGATCGTTGAACCGGTCAGACTGGCCGGAGTCACCGCGTTTGCGACTGGTAACGGAGCGTTGTACATATTGCGCCTTATCAAGCAGCTGAATGGTTAAGCCCGGTAGTTTTTCACGTACCAGAATGGTCTTGGCTACTTCGAACAGGCCTGGGTCTGAGCAGCTTATCACATCCCCATAACGGCACGCTTTGAGACGGTCCGTTATATCCTTGACTTTGGCGTCGGGCTTTAGATGAAACTCCATATAAACATGACCTTGCGTGCTTGATTGAAGGCTTTACATAACTAATTAGTGGTGTCAGTTCCGTGCCTTGTAGGTGGCATTTTCCTTGCTCAGCTGATCGTTCTGTCGCCTTAGTCGTTGCAGTTCTTCTTCCTGTATGCGTGTGCGAACGCGAAGCTCAATGATCGCTTCATCGTGCATGCCTTGATGACTGCCGAGTCGCTCAAGTCGCTTGATTTCATGCTGCGCCTGGTCACGCTCCATGCTCAAGCGAATGTGCTGTTCTTCCAGTTCCAGAATGCGTTTTTCCAACGCATGCTTTTCCTCACCCAGACGCTCGCATCGCTCCAGTAAACGCGCATTCTGTTTCTGTGCTTCCAGTAGTGCGGCTTCGCCACCGGATCGTTGCGCTTCGACAGCCTGATGCAGTTCCGCTTGTTGTTGCTCAATGGCGGCACGTCGCTGGTCAAACCGGTGCTCAGCATAAGCAAGGGCGCGGTTCCAGGTCTGGTTGGCCAGCTGGATTACCGGCTCGGGCATTTCAGGGTGCTCGTTCCGTCTCTGCACGCGCTCCGCTAAAGTATGCCACCAATCGTTCAATGCACGATTGATGGTTGTCAGGCTACCGGTACCCAGTCGTTCTCGAACATTCTGTTGCGTAGGACGGATACCCTCTTCCAGTAGCTTATCGGCTACTTCGATGGCACGCGCGTGTGTGTCGTTTTTTCTGGCCATGCAGTACTCGGTATGTATGAAAAATACGTATCAAAGGCTGATCCGGTATTTAACGCTCTATCCTGCTTTCGCGCAAGTAGAACACTTTCAAGGGCTTCCCTGGCGATCGATTTCATCTAATATGTCACTAAAGTGGCAAAGGAGCATTACAAATGCCTATCAGAATTGCGATCAATGGTTATGGCCGTATCGGCCGCAATATTCTGCGCGCACTGTTCGAAAGTGGTCGCCAGGAAGAATTTCAAATTGTTGCAATAAATGACCTGGGTGATGCCGCCATCAGTGCGCACTTGACTCAGTTCGATTCGGTACACGGGCGCTTCACGTGGCCAGTGAGTACGGCCGATGGATTTCTGCAGGTTGGAGAGTATCGAATTCCCATGCTACAGCAGGCCGACCCTCATGCCCTCCCCTGGGGGGATTATGACGTAGATATCGTGCTCGAGTGTACTGGCCGATTTACGTCACGTGAAAAAGCTGAAATTCACTTGCAACAGGGGGCGCGAAAGGTCCTGGTTTCGGCGCCTGCGAAGGATGCGGATGCAACCGTGGTATTCGGTGTTAACGAAGCTTCTCTACGGCCAGAGGATCGTGTAGTGTCAAACGCTTCGTGTACTACCAACTGCCTTGCCCCCATGGCGAAGGTGTTGAATGATGGTCTTGGAATCACACAAGGGTTGATGACAACCATTCATGCCTACACTAATGACCAGCATTTGACGGATGTTTATCATACTGATCTGTATCGTGCGCGTGCGGCGGCTTTGTCCATGATTCCAACCAAAACCGGTGCCGCTAAAGCTGTAGGTTTGGTGTTGCCCGAACTGAACGGCAAGCTTTCAGGCTTGGCAGTACGGGTACCGACGGCCAATGTTTCCCTGGTTGATTTGACCTTCACTGCCCAGCGTGAAACAACAGTTGACGAGGTGAATACACTGATGAGACAGGCCGCAGAGACGCAGCTGCGTGGAATTATCGAATTCAATGATACCCCGTTGGTATCAGTTGATTTCAATCATCACAGTGCATCCTGTATTTTTGACAGCCTGCAAACGCAGGTTATGGGGTCCATGGTCAAAGTTTTTGCCTGGTATGACAATGAGTGGGGCTTCTCGAACAGGATGCTGGACACTGCGTCCTGCATGGCTCGCCTGTAATTGAGCGGAGCGCGCATTGATTATTGACTTTCCATTACCACAAGGTCACAATGCGCGCTTAACGCATTGATTAAAAAGGCTGCCTGCTTTTTTACGGCGTCTCCTCCAGCCCGGATGGTGAAATTGGTAGACACAAGGGATTTAAAATCCCTCGGCCTTTGGCTGTACCGGTTCGAGTCCGGTTCCGGGCACCAAATGATACCCAGTATCGCACTACGCCTTTTTTCTCATTTTTGATGCCTTTCTTTCTTTCATATCGGCGGCTTTGTGCTGCCAGGTTTGATCTATATGACCGATACTTGTGATGTCTCTGCTTTTCTGATGAGCCTTGAGCTCGAGCAGTTGGAAAGTATTAAGTTGAAACTCGAGCAGACCCTGAAACAACAGCAAGAAGAAAAACAAAAACAGCAGCAAGAACAACGCTCTCGCCCCAAACTCCCCCCAACCTTCCATGATCTCGATGCTCTAGCTGCCAATACAGGTCTTGATTTAAGCGGGCTGATCAAAGACATAAAGCGCCGTAGCTAATACTCCTGCTTGCCTATTGGTCTATGGATCATATCCCTTTATAATCCCGCCATCGCAGGAGAGAGGCTGGTTCTTACACCATCCCGCCGAAGGCGCAAACTCCCATAATCGCTCAGGCCCATGTACTGCGATCTCAACTGATTCACGTCGACTGGAGAGAGGTTGGCTACGCGCCGATCCACCGAAGGGGCAATGCGGTTCTAACTGCACAAACTCTCAGGTAACCGGACAGAGGGAGAGGCGAAACACACCCGTTTGGGAGGTTTTTTCGTGCTCACCTACATCTATATCATCGCGATTACCGCCGAAGGAATGTCGGGCGCCCTGGCTGCAGGTCGGCGCAATATGGATATCTTCGGGGTTGGTGTGATCGCCTTCATCACCGCCCTTGGCGGTGGCACCATCCGTGACATACTACTGGGGAATTTTCCGGTTTCCTGGACGCAGCATCCTTCCTATATTTACTTGACGGTCTCGGCTGGCTTGTTGACCATCCTTCTTGCGCGCTTCATGCATCACCTGCACAAACTATTCTTGCTGCTTGATGCGATGGGGCTGATTGCGTTTACGATCATCGGTTGCAATGTGGCGCTTAGCTTGGAGTACAATATTGCCGTTGTTGTGATGGCGGGGATGATTACGGGGATCTTTGGCGGTATTTTGCGTGATGTGCTTTGCCAGCGCGTGCCGGTCGTCTTTCGCCATGAGTTATATGCCAGCGTTTCACTGCTGGTTGCCCTGCTCTACCTGCAGCTGCATGCAATGGGCGTGGATCAGGATATCAACCTTGTGGCTTCGTTCGCATTCGGTTTGACTATTCGACTTTCGGCGCTCTACTGGCACTGGTCGTTGCCAACTTTTTGTTATGAGCCCGATCGTTGGAAGTAATGTTGTGTTTTGAAAATAGGGTGCCTGCAGGCGCCCTTTTTTATGCCTTTGGCGTATGTTCTATTGAGCGTAATTAGGGTCAGGCATGGATAATAGTGAGGAGTGCGTGGCGGATTTTTCTTGCTCAGCCTGAAGCTGAATTGGGACTTGAATAGATTCAAAGGATTTGTGCATGATTGCCACGACCGTGGCAATGAGTGAAATGGAGGCTGGAGTCGGAATCGAACCGGCGTACACGGAGTTGCAGTCCGCTGCATGACCACTCTGCCATCCAGCCTCATACTGTTGAATTGGAGCGGGAAACGAGACTCGAACTCGCGACCCCAACCTTGGCAAGGTTGTGCTCTACCAACTGAGCTATTCCCGCATCTCAACAGTGGATGCGTATTATAAACAACCACTTCACTCTGTCAACAATTGTATTGTTCTATTATTATCTACCGATAACGATAAACATCAGTATCCAACCAGGATGCTGGGCGATGTTTAATCGCATAATTACCGGCATGGTAATAAAGTGAGTGAAAATGGAGGCTGGAGTCGGAATCGAACCGGCGTACACGGAGTTGCAGTCCGCTGCATGACCACTCTGCCATCCAGCCTCATATTGTTGAATTGGAGCGGGAAACGAGACTCGAACTCGCGACCCCAACCTTGGCAAGGTTGTGCTCTACCAACTGAGCTATTCCCGCGTCTCAACAATGGTGCGTATTATAGAGAGAGCAGATTTGATGTCAACTGTTTTACAAAAAAATTTATCAAAAACTGCTTAAATATTAACCACTTACTTAGATATCTTCGCTAAGATGAGGCCAGGCTGCGCGCAAATATACGAACATGGACCAGAGCGTTAATATTGCGGCGCCATACAGTGCGACTATGCCCGCCCAAGAAAGTGTCGAATACAGCGGAGCGGCAATCAGCACCAGAATCGAGACCATTTGCAGTGTCGTCTTGACCTTGCCAATCATGGAAACGGCAACACTTGCACGCTGCCCCAGCTCGGCCATCCACTCCCTGAGCGCGGATATGACGATTTCTCGGCCAATTATGATGATGGCAGGAATGGTGATGAGTGGTGAAGAGAAAGCCTCAACCAGCAGTACTAGTGCTGCGGCAACCATCAATTTGTCGGCTACCGGGTCCAGGAAGGCACCAAAGGGTGAGCTCTGGTTTAATCGACGCGCCAGATAGCCATCAAACCAGTCAGTGATTGCCGCCAGACCGAAGATGCCGGAGGCCACCCAAGGGGCCCAATTGTATGGCAGGTAGTATACCAATATGAATACTGGTATCAGGACAATGCGCAGCAGTGTAAGCAAGTTTGGTATTTTGATTGTAAGCAAAAGAGTATCCCGTTACATCCTGGTCAACTTTCGGGGTGGAGCGCCGCATATATTTCCTGTGCGAGCGTCCGGCTTATACTAGAGACTTTGGCGATTTCTTCAATACTGGCTCGTTCGACTTCCTTTAGCCCGCCAAAATGACGCAGCAGCTCTCGCCTGCGTTTAGGGCCGACGCCGGGGATCTCTTCCAGTCGAGACTGTCGTCGCGCTTTGCCGCGTTGCGCGCGATGCCCAGCGATCGCAAAACGGTGCGACTCATCACGTATGTGCTGTAACAGGTGCAGTGCCGGTGAGTCGGAAGCCAGAATGGTTTCCTCGCCGGTATCGCCTCTGATCAGGATTTCGAATCCAGCCTTGCGGGTTGGACCCTTGGCGATACCAACAACCGTTACCTCTCCAATCTGTAGCTCCTCAAGCACGTCCATTGCCTGCGCAACCTGTCCCTTGCCACCATCAATGATCAACAGATCGGGCAATGCACCCTCCCCCTTCTTGACTCGGGTATAACGGCGGGTCAAGGCCTGATGCATGGCGGCATAATCATCTCCGGGGGTGATGCCATCGATATTGAAACGTCGATAGTCTGATTTTCTGGGGCCCTCGCGATCAAAAACGACGCAAGAAGCAACCGTTGCTTCGCCTGAGCTGTGGCTGATATCAAAGCATTCCAGGCGCGATGGCAGGCTGTCCAGTGACAGGGCGTCCTGCAGGCTGAGAAAACGATTGTAGACGTTCTGCTTGCTGGCCAAATGGCTGCTGAGCTGTTGCTCTGCGTTGGTTTGTGCCAGGCGCTGCCAGCCGGCCCTGTCGCCTCGAACGCTATGCTGGATTGCAACTTTCCTGCCGCGGCGCTGCTCCAATGCCTGCTGGACGCAATCGCCATCAGCAATGGCCTCTGCCGTAATAACCAGTGGCGGTATTTCGCGCGGCCCGGAGAGATAGAATTGGGCAATGAAGGCTGTCAAAATCTCGTTGGCGCCATCCTCGATGGATACCCTCGGGTGGTAGGCCTTGCTGCCAATGACGCGGCCGGCACGAACAAAGATCGCATGGACTGAGACGCCGCCGGGCTGCACGGCGCAGCCAAATACATCGGCATCACCCGTTTGACCGGATACGAATTGCTGCTCTTGTACCTGCCGTAAGGCGCTGATCTGGTCACGTAGCTGCGCAGCACGCTCGAAATCGAGGCGTTGTGCTGCCGCATCCATTTCCCTACCCAGGGCTTGCATTATTTCCTGGCTGCGCCCTTCCAGAAACAGCATGGCGTTGTGCAGGTCCTGGCGGTATTCGGTTTCCGTAATGAGACCGACACAGGGGGCTGTGCACCGCTTGATCTGGTGTTGCAGGCAGGGACGTGAGCGGTTGTTGAAAAAGCTGTCCTCGCACTGGCGTATCAGGAACACCTTTTGTAGCAGATTCAGACTTTCCCGCACCGCTCCAGAGCTTGGGTAGGGGCCAAAATAGCGCCCTTTCTGACGACCGGTGCCGCGACGAAAGCGGATTGCCGGAAATTCATCCCGATCCGACACAAAGATGTAGGGGTAGGATTTGTCGTCGCGCAGCAGAATGTTATATGGCGGTCGTTGCTGCTTGATCAGATTCTGCTCAAGCAGCAAGGCTTCGGTCTCGCTGCCGGTAACGGTGACTTCGATACGGTGAATGCGAGCAACGAGCGCTTGTGTCTTGGTGCTCAGGCCGCTTGAGCGAAAATAACTGCTGACCCGGTTACGCAGGTTCTTGGCCTTGCCGACATAGAGAATTTTGTCCGCCTGGTCATACATCTGGTAAATGCCAGGGCGTCGGGTCAGTCCTTTCAGGAAGGCTTGGCTATCAAAATCGGTCACGGTCGACTGCTGGGTTGCGTGGTTTAGCCGACGGCATTCAAGGTTTTGTTGGCGTCCATATGCAGGTGCGTTGCTTCGGTATGGATGCGCTGCAGCTGTTCGCGGGTGGTATCGAGGATGCCGGCGCCACGTGACAGGGAAACCTCAAGATAGACGCCGATTTCAGCATAGTAATACAGGCGCGCATCGAAAGAGCGTGCGCGCTTCAGCTTGCTCAGGGAAATCTGGGCGCCATTCACGAGAATGGTATTGATGTCGTTGTCCGAAAGCAGCGGGTGGCGCTCTTTTTCAGCCAGGTGTGCGGCAGGGTCCAGTCTGGATCGGCTATTGACGGTCATGATAACTCCTTGAGCGCAGTGGGGAGAAGGTTGTGCCGGAGCGCGCCCCGGCACGGTACAGACTTACTTCTGCTGAGCTTTGGCTGCATCTTTGGCAATTTCGCGTTTCATGAAACGCAGACCGAAGAAGCTGATTACCAGCATGGCGGCAACGATCAGAATGCTTGGAGCAAATGAGATCATGCTGTATTTGTCGATATCGAACATAGAATTGCCTCGTTATAATCTTTCTAGTTGGGATACGCAAAACGCAGCATTATCGGAGCTTTACCCCTCTTTCTCAAGCCTTTTCAGGAGGCTGGATGTATCCAGGCGACCACCGCCACTGGCTTGAACGTCGGCATAGAACTGATCCACTAATGCCGTGACCGGAAGACGAGCTCCGTTGTTGCGAGCTTCATTGAGTGCGATCTGCAGATCCTTACGCATCCAGTCTACGGCAAAGCCAAAATCATACGCCCCATCGAGCATGGTCTTGTGTCGATTGACCATCTGCCACGAGCCGGCTGC
The DNA here is from genome assembly GCA_963677795.1 of uncultured Marinobacterium sp. Classification (GTDB taxonomy): domain Bacteria; phylum Pseudomonadota; class Gammaproteobacteria; order Pseudomonadales; family Balneatricaceae; genus Marinobacterium. The sequence goes on from OY782520.1 coordinate 21,601, forward strand.
ACCATGTTGAATTACATCGAAAACTGCTTCGCCATCAAGGCCAGCCTGCTGCGCGAAGTGGACGGCTTCCGCAAGCCCTTGAACCAGACCGGCAATGGCGATCTGATTGACCATTTTTGCCAGCTGGCCGCTACCGGCCGGGCCCAGCAATCTTTGTGAGCGTGCATAGGCTTCCAGAATTGGTTCTGCACGTTGATGGTCGACTTCTGAACCGCCAATCATGATACTCAGGACACCATTTTCTGCTCCAGCCTGGCCGCCGGATACAGGCGCATCCAGGAAGCCGGCATTTTGATTGCGTGCAAGCTCATCTAGCCTGCGTGCTACTTCCGCAGAAGCGGTCGTATGATCAATGAGCAGGCAGCCGTCCCGCATCCCAGCCAGTACGCCTTCGTCGCCGGTGGTCACTTGCAGCAGGTCGTTATCGTTACCGACACAGGTAAAGACAAAGTCGGCGCCCTGGGCGGCCGCAGCCGGAGTGGCCGCCGAGGTGCCGCCATACTCCAAAATCCAGCGTTGCGCCTTTTCGGCTGTGCGGTTGTAAACACAAACGTCATGGCCGGCTCGCGCAAGGTGTCCGGCCATTGGAAAACCCATTACACCAAGTCCGATGAATGCGATTTTTGCCATATGCTACCTCCTGTAGTATCGGATTGTAGTACCGGGTTATTGAGCTGGACTGGCGTACACGGCTGCCGCGGCGGCCGAAGCGCGACCGCTATGGATGTCGGCACCCTGCTCCTGCAGTGTATTTTCAAGTGCATCGAGGCAGAGCATCACGTGACGTCGAGTGCAGGAGCTACCCATCAGACCGATGCGCCACACCTTGCCGGCTAAAGCGCCAAGACCGGCGCCAATCTCAAGGCCATAGTTTTCCAACAGGTTGGCACGCAACTGCGCATCATCGACTCCCTGCGGAATGGTCACGGAATTGAGCTGTGGCAGGCGCACATCAGCCGCAACAGACATCTGCAGCCCCATGGCCTCAAGGCCATCACGCAGCGCTTGATGATGCAGTGCGTGGCGCTGCCATGCCTGTTCAATCCCCTCCTCCTGCAGCATGACCAGAGCTTCGTGCAGGCCATACAGTGCGTTGACTGGTGCGGTATGGTGGTAGGCACGTTTCTGGCCGCCACCCCAGTATCCCATCACCAGCGTTTTGTCGAGGAACCAGCTGGGGATGCGGCTACTGCGCTGGCGAACCTTATCCAGGGCGTGTTCGCTGAAGGTTACCGGTGAGATTCCGGGGGGAGCGGACAGGCACTTTTGAGTACCTGAATACAGGGCATCGATACCCCATTGATCCACTTCCAGCTCGATACCACCCAGGGAGGTCACGGCATCTACGATGGTCAGGCAGCCATAATCACGAGCCAGACGGCACAGAGCCCTGGCATCAGAACGCACGCCGGTTGAAGTTTCTGCATGCACGAAGGCCAACGCCTTGATATCGTCATACTGCTCCATCAGTGTGCGCACCTTCTCAACGCTGACGGCAGTCCCCCAGGTGTCTTCAACCATTAGGGCGATACCGCCAAAGCGCTCGACGTTCTCCTTCATGCGGCCGCCGAAGACGCCATTCTGGCACACGATCACTTTGTCACCCGGCTCAACCAGGTTGACGAAGCAGGCCTCCATGCCGGCAGATCCCGGTGCGGAAACCGGCATGGTGAGAGGGTTTTCGGTACGCATGGCATATTGCAGGAGCTGCTTGATCTCATCCATCATGCCGATGAATGCCGGATCCAGGTGGCCGATGGTCGGTCGAGCCATGGCGGCCAAGACGCGAGGGTGTACATCCGAGGGGCCTGGGCCCATCAGGGTTCGCAGTGGCGGATAGAAGGAATTGATCATGCCTGCTCCTTAAAAACAATTACTTATGTTATTTGTTTAATGTTTTTTCTGGTATTCCGCGATCCGTCGAACAATTGCCATGACCATCTGTGCCGAATGCTCCGCCGCTGTTTCAAGAAATTGCTCGAATGACAGGTTGGATTCCTTGCCCGCAATGTCGGATAAAGCTCGAATGACAATGAAGGGGGTCTTGAATTGATGGCAGGTTTGCGCGATCGCGGCCGCTTCCATCTCGACGGCCTGCATGGTTGGAAACAGGGTTCGGGTGCGGGCTACACGTTCGGGGCAGTTCATGAAACTGTCCCCAGTTGCGATAAGGCCGCGCACTGTGTTTGTGTGGGGTAGCTGAGCAATACACTCCTCCGCCATCCTGGCCAGCAACGGATCGGCAGTGAAGGCAGGCGGCAATCCGGGTACCTGGCCGGGCTCATAGCCAAACACCGTCACATCAACATCATGATGACGTACTTCGTCCGAGATAACGACATCGCCAACGTTCAAACGGCTGTCAAACCCGCCAGCTGAACCTGTATTTATTACGCAATCGGGGGCGAAGGTTTGCAGTAACAAGGTGGTACCGATAGCAGCATTAACCTTGCCGATGCCGGATTTGAGAAGAACAATCTCGATACCATTCAGAGTGCCGGTATAAAAATCAAATCCGGAAAGCGTCTGTGCCTGCTGGTTTTCCAGGTTGTTTTTCAGTAGCTCAACCTCTTGATCCATTGCGCCGATCAGTGCGATACGAGGTGGGCGTTCAAGGTCCTGGAGCAGTTCGGAGAATGAAGATTTTATTGTCATCAGTTGTGTGTACTTTTGGCGTAATTGTATGCAAGAGCGAATGCTACCATGCACAGGTCAATTGGCAATTCTTTCAGTCATGGATCTTCCTGGAGCACTGCTCTTGCCACTGCTATTGTATTAATAATACTTGGTATGTATCATGATATTTATGCTGCCGCCAAGGGTGCAATAATGTTTGACACCCGCCGGCAACCCTATAGAATGAGCAAAGCTTTAAAGTAAGAAGATATTTACCGGCGTCCATTTCGAAGTTCAGCCTTGAGTTGATTCGTCCTGAGCCTTACAGAGTAGATAACGCACCACTTTTAGAGCATTTTTTCTCGGGTACTCCCGATACAATTCAGATTTAGGAAAGATAGCATGTCTACTACTACCGGCACTGTAAAATGGTTCAACGAAACTAAAGGCTTCGGCTTCATCGAGCAGGAAAACGGCCCGGACGTTTTCGCTCACTTCAGCGCTATCCAGGGCAGCGGCTTCAAAACCCTGCAGGAAGGCCAGAAGGTTGAGTTCACAGTAACTCAGGGCCAGAAAGGTCCTCAGGCTGAGAACATCGTTGCTCTGTAATTTTACATAGAGCCGATAGAAAAAAAGCGATCCTTGGATCGCTTTTTTTATGCCTGCCGATTGCTGTCAGCTATTCCCCTGCCCTGCATTACTGGGGCGTGGTCGACGCCTGCGCGCCGGCTTGCGAGCGGCGGGTGCGCGCTGACCATCCTTGTGCTCCGGGTGATCTGTCTTGTGAGTCTTGTTATGAGGCCTACGTTTGCTGTGCCCGCCAGGTTTCTGTGTGCGCTCCGGGAGCGGATGCACCGGCTCGAAGCCTTCGATCAAGCAGCGCTCGATGGTTTGGCGGGTCAGTCGTTCAATACCACCCAACAGATCGCTTTCATCGGCACACACCAGTGATATTGCCTGACCACTGGCGCCGGCACGCCCGGTGCGCCCTATACGGTGCACATAGTCCTCTGCCACGTTTGGCAGCTCATAGTTAACCACCTGCGGCAGCTGGTCGATATCCAGACCGCGCGCCGCGATATCGGTTGCCACCAGCGCACGCACCTCTCCGCTTTTGAAGCCCGCCAGTGCTTTTGTACGCGCTCCCTGGCTCTTGTTGCCATGAATGGCTGCCGCAGTGACACCAGCTTCATCGAGATAACGTGTCAGGCGATTAGCACCATGCTTGGTCTTGGTAAATACCAGCACCTGCTGCCACTGCTGCTCTTCAATCAGCTTCAACAGCAAGGCGGGCTTTTGTTTCTTGTCGACCGGGTATACGTACTGAGCAACGGTTTTGGCGGTGCTGTTGCTCGGTGTAACTGAAACCTCTACGGGGTCATGGATGAGCCCCTTGGCAAGGTTGCGAATCGGGTCGGAGAAGGTGGCCGAGAACATCAGATTCTGTCGCTTTGCCGGCAAAAGCTGAATGATCTTGCGGATATCGCGAATGAAGCCCATATCCAGCATGCGATCGGCTTCATCGAGGACGAAGGTTTCTACGCTATCAAAGCGGATCGCATTCTGCTGATGAAGGTCAAGCAGTCGTCCTGGCGTTGCGACCAGAACATCAACCCCTCCCCTGAGCTTCATCATCTGGGGATTGATCTTGACGCCCCCGAAAACGACTGCGGATTTAAGCCTCAGGTGCTTGCCGTATACCGCCACGCTTTCGGCAACCTGGGCTGCCAGCTCTCGCGTAGGTGTCAAAATCAAGGCTCGCACCTTGTTTCCCTTGACCGGTGCGCCCCGGCTAAGCTGTTCCAGGATTGGCAGTGTAAAGCCGGCGGTTTTACCCGTGCCGGTTTGGGCGGCTGCCATGACATCTCGACCGGACAGTACGGCAGGAATTGCCTGCTGCTGAATCGGTGACGGGGTCGTGTACTGCTGTTCAGCAACGGCCTTAAGCAATGGAGCGGAGAGCCCCAGTGAGGCAAAACTCATTCAGTGATCTCTTGGTTGTAAAGGAGAGGTCTGCGTGCGCAGATTTGAATCAGGAACAGTCTTCGAGACAGGGGCTGTTGTGGCGCCAAGCTTACAGCAGCCGGGACCTGTTCGCCATGACTATCGAACAGTCTCTGCTTTTCGGGGCGTGCTTTGCTAAGATACGATCACGGCATCACCCTGTTCAGCCTAGCCATTGTTGGCACAAAGAGTGAACTCATATCCCCAAGTCCCCAGCCTTAAAGGTTTTTTGATGAACGTTGAGAGCTTTAACTTCAACCACACTAAAGTTGTGGCCCCCTATGTCCGTCTAGTCGGCGTTACCGAAGGTCAGCAGGACCGTGTGCACAAGTATGACGTGCGCTTCTGCCAGCCCAATAAGGCACATATGCCGATGCCGTCTCTGCACTCGCTGGAGCATATGATCGCCGAGCTGATTCGCAATCACCTGGACTGCGTGCTGGACTTCAGCCCCATGGGCTGCCAGACCGGTTTTTACCTGTCCGTACTCAATCACGACAACTACAGTGAAATTCTGGATGTATTCGCGCGGACGCTTGAGGATGTGCTGGACGCAACCGAAGTGCCGGCCTGCAATGAACTGCAGTGTGGTTGGGCAGCCAGTCACGATCTGGAGGGCGCCAAGGCGATCGCTCGCGAAATGCTGAATCGCCGTGACGACTGGCCGCAGGTGTTTGCCGACGAAAACGATCCGGACAACTGGCTGTCCTGATCGCCATCCGGTTACTGCCAGGCCACCCTGGCGGCAACCGGATATCCTGAATGCCAGCCGAGGCGCTCAAACAATTGCCTCACCTCTTCCCCCACCCCGGCTTCTATAAGCATGACAGTTTCGCTGATCGGATGACGAAACTCTATTGCTGTTGCCATCAGCAACATGCGATGCAGATCAAAATTTTCACGAAACAGGCGGTTGTGACGCCCTTCTCCATGTTTTGTATCACCCGCGATAGGGTGCAGGATGTGCTTCATGTGACGCCTGATCTGGTGCTTGCGCCCGGTTGTCGGCTTGACCTCAACCAGTGAGTAGCGCGCTTCAGGATAACGCCCCACGGGGATTGGCAGGCTGACTGTCGCAAGGCGACGGTAGGCAGAAACCGCATCCTGAGGTTCCTTGTCAGGGTTCGCACGAGGGTCATCACGCTTGTCGTGAATTGGCTTGAGCGCATAGTCGATCAGGCCCTCTTCGTCCGTCCAGCCACGCACGACGCACAAATAGGTCTTTTGGATACTGTGGTCCAGGAATTGTTGCTGAAGCTGCTGGGCGACCTGCTTGTTACGCGCAAACAAAATGATGCCAGACGTGGCACGGTCCAGGCGGTGGATCGTATGCACGGTTTCCCCGGGGTAGCGTGCTTTCAGTAGTGAAACCAGGTTGGGCGTGCGGGCCGGCGCAATCCAGCTCGGATGAACCAGCAAGCCGGCGGGCTTATTGACGGCAACGAGGTATTCGTCTTCGTACAGAATATCGAGCAGCGTAGATTCAGACACAGGGAACTCGTACAGGAGAGGACAGTCTCAGAAGAAGGATTGGCGGAGGGGCAGGGATTCGAACCCTGGGAGCCTCGCGACTCGTCGGTTTTCAAGACCGGTGCTTTCGACCACTCAGCCACCCCTCCGCACAAGATGAAATTCTACTGGGAAACTTTTTGTTGTCAAACCGCCAAAAGTGTTGAAAAAACGGTATAAACCCGCATCATTGCTGACAGAAGGAAATAACTTACGAGGTTTATGATGGATAACGTACGTACGATGGAAGCCCGCTCCTCGCAAGCGGTGCTGGAGACCAATAAGGTCATCCGCAATACCTATATGCTACTGGCCATGACACTGGTATTCAGTGCAGCAACCGCTGGTGTGTCCATGGCGATCAATCCGCCGTTTCTGGTGTATCTGGGTAGCGTCCTGCTCAGCTTTGTACTGCTGTTCGTCATCAACCGTAAACAGAATAGTGCCGCGGCCCTGCCGTTAACCTTCGCGTTTACCGGTCTGCTGGGCTTTGGTCTGGGTCCGATTCTTAACCACTACCTGGCCCTGCCGAACGGTGGCGAGATCGTAATGACTGCCATGGGCATGACGGCTGTTACCTTCCTGGGTCTGTCAGCTTACGTGCTGAGCTCCCGTAAGGATTTCAGTTTCATGGGGGGCTTCCTGGCAGCCGGTTCCATGATCCTGATCGTGGCCATGATTGCCCTGTTCGTACTGCCGCTGTTCGGGGTCGATATCTCCGGTATGCAGCTGGCATTCTCCGGTGCGGTGGTGCTGCTGATGTCCGGCTTCATCCTTTATGACACCAGTAACATCGTTAATGGCCGTTATACCAACTACGTGATGGCGACCGTAGGCCTCTACCTGAGCATCTACAACCTGCTGGTACACCTGTTGAGCCTGGTTGGCGCTTTCAGCGACGACTAAGTCACCGGTTAGAGCACCAGAGCCCCGCAAATCTGTTAAGATTGCGGGGCTTTTTTCATTCAGGGTTCTTTTTATTCATGATTCCAGACAGCATGATTTATACCCTTGTCGTACATGCGGCACCCTATCAGTCCGCCGCCGCAGGCACAGCGCTTCGTTTTGCCCGGGCGGCCCTGGCCGCTGGTCACAGCATTCATCGCATCTTTTTCTATCGTGACGGGGTGCACAACGCCAGTGCGCTGGCCGCGCCGCCACGGGATGAGCAGAACATCCCCGCCCAGTGGCAGCAGCTGGCTCAAGAGCACCACCTTGACATGGTGGTGTGCATAGCGGCCGCCGTGCGCCGTGGTGTGCTGGATGCGGGTGAAGCCAAGCGCTATGAAAAAGCCAGTCATAACCTGGCTGACGGTTTTGAACTGTCTGGGCTTGGCCAGCTCATCGAAGCCAGTCTGCAGTCCGATCGTGTGATTACCTTCGGAGGCCAGCGATGAGTCAGAAGTCCGTACTGATAATCTGCCGCAAGGCGCCTTATGGCTCCGCTGCCGCCCGTGAGGCGCTGGATATTGCCCTTAGCGGTGCCGTTTTCGACCTTTCCGTCTCCCTGCTTCTGCTTGACGATGCTGTGCTTCAGTTGTTGCCAGGCCAGCACAGCGGACTGATAGGGGAAAAGAATCTTAACGCCATGCTGGGGGCGCTACCGCTGTATGATATCGACCAGGTGTACACCAGTCTGCACAGCCTGGCGCTGCATGGCCTTGAAGCGCAACGCCTCGAGCCCAACCCCATTGCGCTGGACAGCGCTGAGCTGCAAGCCCTGATTAAACGCCATGACGTGGTGCTGACGGTATGACACTGCATATTCTGAATACATCTCCCAGCGACCGTAATACCTTCCTCAGTTGCAGTAACGCGCTTGTGGAAGACGATACCCTGTTGTTGATTGAGGATGGTACCTATTGGCTGCTGCCTCAGCACCGCGCTGATTTGGCGCGCATCCCCGCCCGCGTAGTGGCATTGTCACCCGATCGCCAGGCACGTGGCATTGAAGCCGAGAATTCACCAGAAGTCGATGATGCCGGTTTCGTCGAGCTGACAGTCAAGCATGAACGTGTGGTGAGCTGGTTCTGATATGCAACTGAATGTGGATGGTCAGAGCATCGCTCTGGATGATGAAGGTTACCTGTACGACCTGGAACAATGGTCACCAGCGGTTGCGCAGCTGCTTGCTGAAGAAGAACAGTTGGAGCTGACGGAGGCGCACTGGGAGATTATCCAGCTGCTGCGCGACTTCTATCAGCAATATCAACTCTCCCCCGCCATGCGGCCTCTGGTCAAGGCAGTAGCCGCCAAGCTGGGCAAGGATAAGGGACGCAGCATCTATTTGATGCAGCTTTTCCCTGGCAGTCCGGCCAAGCTGGCGGCTCGATTGGCAGGTCTGCCCAAACCGGATAACTGTCTCTGATGAGTACACTCAAGTTTGCTGCCAACCTGAGCCTGCTGTTCACTGAGCGCCCCCTTCTTGAGCGCTTTGCGGCCGCCCGTGCGGCAGGCTTTGACGCGGTTGAGATTCAGTTTCCCTATTCACTGACGCTGGAGCAGGTTCGGCACGAACTTGATACACATGAGCTGAACCTGGTGCTGATCAACATTCCCGCCGGAGACTGGCAGGCCGGTGAGCGTGGTTTGGCCTGCCTGCCGGGCCGGGAGGCGGAGTTTGCTGCCGGTCTTGATCAGGCGATTGACTGGGCTTGCAGGCTTAAGGTCGGCAAACTGAACTGCCTTGCAGGCGTGATGCCGCAGGATTTCACGGAGGAACAGGTGGCGAAAACGCTGGCCGGCAACCTTAAGCTGGCAGCAGAGCGCTGCCGGCAGGCCGGTCTTGAACTGATGATCGAAGCGATCAATACCCAGGATATACCAGGCTACTACCTTCATCACAGTGAGCAGGTGCTGACGTTGATACGGCAACTTGAGTTACCTGTGACGGCACTGCAGTATGACGTCTATCATATGCAGATTATGGAAGGTAATCTGATCTCGACTTTGCAGCAGAATGCAGACAAAATCAGACATATACAGATCGCCGATGTTCCCGGACGCCATGAGCCCGGAACCGGTGAAATCAACTTTACCAATCTGTTCAAGGCGCTTGAGCTCCAGGGTTACCCTGGCTACATCAGCCTTGAATATATCCCCCAGGGCGAGACAGAAGCCGGTTTAGGGTGGTTGGCAACTTGGATGACACAGGACGAACGCAATGAGCTTGAATGCAGCAGCTGAATACCTGAAAACCTTGCAGGATGGTCAGAAAGCCGAATCGGAGCACGCCCGACGTACCCAGCAGGATGAGGTCGTGTATCACCAGTGGGCTACATTCCGTGTCGACAACGAGCTGTATGGCATTGATGTCATGCAGGTCAAGGAAGTGCTGCGGTTCAGCGAAATCACTCCCGTACCGGGTGCAGACAGCTCCATTCTTGGCATTATCAACCTGCGAGGCAATGTAGTAACCGTAATCGATACGCGGCAGATGTTTGGCTTGCCGCTGGCGCCCTATGATGATGACACGCGCGTGATCGTAGTGGAGTTCAACGAGCAGGAGGTGATTGGCCTGGTTGTTGATAGTGTGGACGAGGTGATCAACCTGCCGCATAACGAGGTCGATCGTGCGCCCAGCGTATCCGGTGATGATTCCACCAAGCGCTTTGTGCAGGGCGTTTGCTATTACAATAACATCCTGATCATTCTGCTGGATCTGACCAAGATGCTGCTCAGTATCACCCCGCTGAGTGAAGAAGAACTGATGGGCAGCTACTAAGCCGTTACTGCCCATCTCTCGCCATCCGTCCCGACCGGGACGGATAGGTGTCAGAAACTGCTGTCACGATAGAGCGGAATTTCATGCACGTCGGCATAATCGATGGCGGCCTCAATCTCAGCCAGCATATCCGCTTTGTCCTTACCCAATACGCCTTTCAATACCAGCTGATTGGATACGTGATCACTGCGGAAAATGGTCTGCTTGAGTTCCGTAGCACCTATCAGGGTGTGCATCTCACGAAACAGTCCCTGTGCGTCCAGCGGCTTGAACTTGCCCTCATACCCTGCCCTTACCCTTGCTTCCGCATCGCGGCGGAAGAACAGAACCAGCGTAGCCAGGTACTCAGGCTGCACCAGGTTGACCAGACGGGCCGACTCCAGTGCATGCTGTTCGGAATACAGCTCACCACCGGCTCCGTTGATCAGCATCACCGAACGCTTGATGCCCGCCTCTCCGGCCTTGAGCAACGCCTCTGCGGTAGAGTCAAAGGTCTCGCCTTTATCGAAGGCCTGCAGGACCTGATCACATCCGCTTTCCGCGCCCATGTAGATCAGCGTCAGGCCCAGCTCGCGCAACAAGGTCAGCTCTTCCACACTCTTGCGCTTCAGGTTGGACGGCAGGCAGTAAGCCGAAACGCGTCCGACCTGGGGCATGTGCGTCCGGATCGCCTGCAGAATTGTCGTCAGGCGGCGTATGGACAGCGCCATGGATCACCATCGGCGAGAAAGATGCGCCGCACCCAGGGCATCACCTGGCCGCACCGCTCGATCTCGGCCAGCACATCAGCCTCAGGTTTGGGGCGGAATTTCTTCTGCTCATCCGTGTACATGTCACAGAAGGTGCAGCGATTCCAGCTGCAGCCGTTGGTGACCTGCAGGATCAGCGAGTCAGCCTCGCTGGGCGGGCGAAAGACTGGCTCGATATACTCGACAGGAGGTTGATAATACATGGCGATCAGCTGCCGCGGGTACGCTTGAACAACTGATGGAAGTTAGCTGTAGTCTGCTCTGCCACCTGCTCGACTGGAACACCTTTAAGCTCGGCGATACAGGCGGCCACTTCGGCCACGTAAGCTGGCTGGTTCTGCCTGCCTCGAAAGGGCACAGGGGCCAGGTAAGGTGAATCTGTCTCGACCAGCATGCGATCCAGGGGAACAGCCTTGACCACTTCGCGCAGTTCGGCCGCATTGCGGAAGCTGATGATGCCGGAAAAGGAGATCATGTAGCCCAAATCCAGCGCCGATTTGGCCATCTCCAGCGATTCGGTGAAACAGTGCAGCACGCCCGCCGAGTCGGTATTGCCATGTTCACGGATCAGGCGGATGGTATCTTCCCGTGCGTCACGCGTGTGCACGATGACCGGCAGGTCCAGCTCGCCGGCCAGCTGCAGGTGACCGGCAAAGCTGGCCTGCTGCTGCTCGACAGTGTCGGTCGAATAGTAGTAGTCCAGTCCGGTTTCGCCCAGCGCCACGATACGAGGGTCGGCAGCAAGTCGAGCCAGCCGGTCGCGATCAAAGGGGCACTCTTCGATATGAAGAGGATGTATGCCCGCAGAAAACCAGACGTTATCGAATTGCTCTGCCGACTGGTACATGCTGTCGAACTTGTTCAGATCAACGCAAACGCAGAGCATTTTTCCCACGTCCCGCTCTCGTGCGGCGGCAATGACGTTATCGAGGGAGTTGTCATGCCGGCTCAGGTCCAGCATATCGAGATGGCAGTGCGAATCTATTAACATCGGATCTCTGAATACTTACAAAGTGTTGGTGCGGCGGCCTGTACCGGCCATGCCTGCGAGATAGGTTTCGATCTTTCGAACCAGCGCCGAATCGTCAGCGGACAACTGGATACCGATACCCGGCGTGCGTCCACCTTGAGCGGCCTTGGGAGTTACCCAGACCACCTTGCCGGTTACCGGCACCTTGTCCGGCTCGTCCATCAGCATCAGCAGCATGAAAACCTCCTCCCCCAACTGATAAGTACGGGTTGTCGGGATGAACAGGCCGCCATTGGTCACAAAGGGCATGTATGCCTTGTACAGACTTTCCTTGTTGTCGATAGTCAGTGAAAGAATGCCGTGGCTGATACGCGGTATGATGGACATGAACTCAACACTCCTCTGTTTATCGTGCCAGATCGGACCATTGCAGCAACAGTCGTTCCAGCAGCAGCTGCCGGTTCGGATTCTGACGCAGCATCAGGCTGACCCTCTCTTCCTGAATTCGGTCGGCCAATGCAAAAATTTTAGCGCTCTGAGCCTGCTTGGCAACCGCCTGCAGCATACGCGTCATATCAGGATTGACCGCTGGTTCCTGTTGATTTGCCAACTGCATACGCAGAATATCGTTGAGCAGGCTGTTCAACCAGTCCAGGCATTGTAACAGGTCAAACTTGCTGAACTGTAGTGCCAGATCAGTAACGGCAGCTCGACCACGCAGCAAATCAGCCAAGCCGGACATTAGTTTCTTGCGCTGTTCCAGCAAGTCGCCCTCATAAAGGCTGAGAGCCTTCAGGGGAGCGCCATGAGACAGGCGCAGCAACTGGTTGGCACGTTCGGCTTCCAACCCCAGCTTTGCAGCAAGCCAGGCAGTCGCCTGATTGGCCGGAGGTATCGTAAAGTCGATACGTTGACAGCGGCTGCGGATGGTCGGCATCAGCTGTCCCGGCTGATGGCAAACCAGGATCAGCAGTGTGCTGTCTCCCGGTTCTTCCAGGATTTTCAGCAACGCATTGGCTGAGGATGTGTTCAGCGCTTCGGCGGGCTCCATGATTACAACACGATAGCCGCCCTGCTGAGCGGTGCTGTGCAAGTGGTCGATCAGCAGACGTACCTGATCAACCTTGATCGGCTTGCCGTCAGCTTCGGGCGATACCAGTACCAGGTCGGGATGGTGACCGGCGATGCGCAGCTCGCAGCTATGGCAGTGGTTACAGGGACCTGAAGATGTGGGCTGGTGGCAGAGTAGCTGATTGGCCAACGCTTGAGCAAAGTCTCGCTTGCCAACGCCGAGCGCACCTGAGAGCAACAGGGCGTGCGGCAGACGGCCTGACTGCTGTTGTGCGCTCAATCGCTGCCACTGAAGCATGAACCAGGGATGCAGCAGCTCAGACATCCGCGTTGACTCCGAGGCGCTTCAGGGCGACAAGGATCTGCGCCTGCACCTGTGCCAGTTCCGGCTCTGCATTGATGATGGCGAAGCGTTCGGGCTCCTGTGCAGCGCGTTCCAGATAGTGTCGGCGTACGGTTTCGAAGAAGTTGACCTTTTCCGCTTCAAAACGATCCGGTGTGCTGCGAGCACGAGCGCGGTCCAGTCCTGTCGCGACAGGAAGGTCAAGCAACAGGGTCAGGTTCGGGCGCAGCCCTGCCTGAACCAGCTGTTCAAGCGTGCCAATTTGAGCAGTATCCATACCTCGGCCACCCCCCTGGTAGGCATAGGTCGCATCGGTAAAACGATCGCACAGCACCCATTGACCGGCATCCAGCGCCGGGCGAATCACCTGCTGCAGGTGTTGTGCACGTGCGGCGAACATCAGTAACAGTTCAGTCAATTCGGCGACCGGCTCATCACGCGGTGTCAACAGGAGTTCACGGATATCTTCAGCCAGAGGGGTCCCGCCAGGCTCACGAGTACGGATGACTTCGATCCCCTGCTGCTCCAGACACTGCTGAATGAAATCCAGATTTGTGGTTTTACCTACCCCTTCCGTCCCTTCGACGGAAATAAAGCATCCTCGGGTCATCGACATCAATTCTCCGGTGAAGAGCGGTAATCGGCACGACGCTTCAGTTGATAGCGACGCACGGCTCGGTTGTGTTCCTGCAGCGAATTGGAAAACTTGTGCGAGCCATCACCCTTGGCAACAAAGTAGAGTGCCTTGCCATCCGTCGGGTTCAGAGCTGCCTCAATCGCTTCACGGCCGACAAGAGCAATGGGGGTGGGCGGTAGTCCGCTGACCACATACGTGTTCCAGGGCGTTGGGCGCCGGAGGTCAGCACGGGTAATGTTACCCTGATAACGGTCACCCATGCCGTAAATGACGGTGGGATCTGTCTGCAGTCGCATGCCGCGCTCCAGGCGACGCACAAAGACGCCAGCAATCTGCCCCCGCTCGGACGGCACGGCCGTCTCTTTTTCGATAATTGATGCCATGATCAGAGCTTCATAGGCTGAACGATAGGGAAGGTCCTTGATTCGATCCGACCAGGCCTGTTCCAGCACGCTTTGCAGATCGGCATGGGCGCGTTTTAGCAGCTGAAGGTCACTCATGCCACGCTTGAAATGATAGGTTTCAGCCAGGAACAACCCTTCCACAGCGTCTGCGGTGCTGCCCAGTTGCTTGAGCAGTTCTGCCTCGGTCAAATCATCCAGCTCATGTTTAAGCTGAGGGTTGCTCAGAAGGGTGCGACGCAGCTGTTTGAAGGTTGTCCCCTCTACCAGCGTGAAGGTATAGCTGATGGTATCGCCACTGACTACCTTGTCCAGCAGCTGCTGCAGCGTTATGCCGGGTTCGAGCCGGTACTCCCCCGCCTTGATGGCGGTTACAGCCGGATTGAGGTGTCCTTCAAGACGCAACCAGAGGTGAGAGTCGATCAGTCCCTCTTGTTCCAGTTGCAGGGCAAACTTTCGAAACCAGGTACCCTGTTCAATCACCAGCTCGCGCTCGTCAATAATTGGAAGCGGCGTGCCAAGTGTGCGCTGCAGTTGCTGCTGACCGAACCAGGCTGTACCACAGGCAGCCAGGATTACCAGCATGAAAAAAGGAAAAACCACTCGTCTCAGCATTAAACCATCCGTTGAAAAAGGGCTGACTGCAGCTGGCGTGTATGCTGGCCAATGGCATAGGCCTGCTCGCCCAATTGAACGATGGGCCAGATCCCAATCAGACTGTTGCAAACAAAAAGTTCATCTGCGGATTCAACATCCTGCGGGAGATAGTTGTCAATTTCCACCACCAGACCCTGCCGGGCAGCCATACCGAGCAACTGGTTGCGGACTATCCCCTCAACACCACACTGGTCCAGGGCTGGTGTACAGAAACGACCGTCATGGATAAAGCACAGGTTACTCATGGTGCCTTCTACTACAAAGCCCCGGTTGTCACAGACCAGGCCTTCTCGAATGCGAGGGTCCTGCCATTCATTTCGTGCCAGCACCTGCTCCAGGCGGTTCAAGTGTTTGATTCCACTTAACAGGGGCTGACAGGCAAGACGGGTCTGACACCAGCGTGCGCGTATCCCCTGTTCCGGTCTGCCCGGATATTCAGACAAGGAGGACAGCATGAGGATACGAGTCGGTGAAGCGGGGTCTGGGGTCAGGTAGCCGCGACCACCCGCACCGCATGTCAGGACCAGCTTAAGTACGGAGCGGCCCACCGGGTACTGGAGTTGCTGCAGATCCTGCTCCAGCTGCTGGGGCAACGCATCGACAGGAATGCCGAGCCGGCTGCACCCCGTCAGCAGACGCTGCAGATGTTCAGCATAGAATACGGGGGAGCCATCGATAACGAGGATGGTTTCGAACACACCATGACCATAGGCCAGGCCGCGATCGGCGGCGCCGATGGTGTTTGAGATCTGGCCATTGATCAGTGTTTGCACGTGCAGCAAGACAGAGGGAGGGGCGTGGCCCTCCCCGCTCCTCAGATGCGGTTGAAGATCAGGGTACCATTGGTACCACCGAAACCGAAGGAGTTGGACATGGTGGCATCGATCGCACATTCCTGAGCGGTATGTGCAACGTAGTTCAGGTCACAGCCTTCAGAGGGGTTATCCAGGTTAATGGTCGGCGGCGCAACCTGGTCACGCAGTGCCAGAACACAGAAAGCGGCCTCTACGGCACCGGCGGCACCCAACAGGTGGCCGATCATCGACTTGGTGGAGCTCATGCGTACCTGTTCGGCAGCAGTGCCCATAACGCGTTTCGCAGCGTTGGACTCGGCAATGTCACCGGCAGGCGTGGAGGTGCCATGGGCGTTGATGTAGTTGATGCGCTCAGCCGCGATGGCTGCGTCATTGATCGCATTCTGCATCGACAGTGCGGCACCGGCGCCGTCTTCCGGCGGTGAAGTCATATGGAAGGCATCGTCGGACATGCCGAAGCCGGACAGCTCGCAATAGATGTGAGCGCCGCGTGCCTTGGCGTGTTCATACTCTTCCAGGATCAGCACGCCTGCACCATCACCCAGTACGAAGCCATCGCGATCGCGGTCCCAGGGACGACTTGCTTCCTGGGGCGCATCATTGCGGGTCGACAGGGCGCGTGCCGCCGAGAAGCCGGCTACACCCAGCGGAGTTGTGGCCATTTCAGCGCCGCCGGCCACCATGACATCGGCATCACCGTACTGGATCATGCGCATGGCATGACCGATGTTGTGGGTACCGCTGGTACATGCGGTAGTGATGGCAATATTAGGGCCGCGGAAACCGTATTTGATTGCCACGTTGCCGGAGATCATGTTGATGATACTGCCGGGCACGAAGAACGGTGATACGCGGCGTGCACCACTGGTGTTCAGCGTATCATGGGTTTTTTCGATCATCGGCAGGCCGCCGATGCCTGAGCCAATGGCGCAGCCGATGCGGTGCGCATTGCCTTCGTTGGCTTCAATACCGGAATCCTCGATGGCCTGGGTAGCAGCGACCATTCCGTACTGAATAAACAGATCCATTTTGCGCGCTTCCTTGGCGCTCATGTAAGGTTCAAGGGAAAAATCCTTTACCGATGCAGAGAAGCGAGTTGCGAACTGAGACGCGTCAAAGAAATCAATTGGCGCTGCACCGCTTTTACCAGCCAGGATATTGTCCCAGGTTTCCTTGACGGTATTACCTACGGGTGTCAGCAAACCGATACCGGTCACAACAACTTTTCTGCGAGACATCCTACTCCTCCAGCCTTACCGGGCCTTGCAAAAGAAAAGCCGCACTATATTCGCATATAGATGCGGCTTTTCGACTAATTCTGTCGGGATTGATTACTGATGAGCGTTGATGTAATCGATCGCCAGCTGAACAGTAGTGATCTTTTCAGCTTCTTCGTCAGGAATTTCAGTCTCGAATTCCTCTTCCAGAGCCATAACCAGCTCAACAGTGTCCAGGGAGTCAGCGCCCAGATCTTCGACGAAGGAAGCAGAGTTAACAACTTCTTCTTCTTTAACGCCCAGCTGTTCAGCAATGATTTTCTTTACGCGCTCTTCAATGTTACTCATATCTCTTCCTATTTTTTCTCAATACCATCACATCGCAGGATGTGATTTGGAATTTTAGAAAACCCATTACGCTCTGGCAACAAGCGTGACGGTGTGAATTTCATAATCCGTCAACTGACGGCCAATTATCAACAAATCCGCGGAAAACACAAATCTTTATGCGTCCGAGATTGTCTCGAATCAGGACATGTACATTCCGCCGTTTACATGAATGGTATCGCCGGTGACATATGCACCACCGTTACCAGCAAGAAAACCGACTACAGCGGCGATCTCTTCCGGCTGACCCAGGCGGTTCATCGGGATCTGCGCCTGCAGGTTCTGCTTGTGCTCGTCAGCCAGGCCTGCCGTCATATCGGTGTCGATGAAGCCCGGTGCGACGCAGTTGACAGTAATGTTGCGGGAACCCACTTCACGCGCCAGGGCGCGAGTAAACCCTTCCATGCCGGATTTTGCGGCCGCATAGTTGGTCTGGCCAGCATTCCCCATGGACGCCACAACGGAGCTGACGCTGATGATGCGGCCCCAGCGTGCCTTGGTCATGCCGCGCAGGCAGCCTTTCACCAGGCGATAGATGGAATTGAGGTTGGTGTTGATGACACCATCCCACTCATCCTCTTTCATGCGCATCAGGATATTATCCTTGGTGATACCTGCATTGTTCACCAGGATTTCGATAGTACCGAAATCAGCCTGGATGCTTTTGAGGACCGACTCAACGGAAGCTGAATCGGAAACATCCAGCACCATACCGATGCCCTTGTTTCCAGCCTCAGCAAGGTAGGCTGAGATGGTTTCTGCGCCCTTCTCGCTGGTTGCAGTACCAATCACCACAGCGCCCTGGGCGGCCAGATTGATCGCGATCGCTTTGCCAATACCGCGAGTCGCGCCGGTCACCAGTGCCACTTTACCTTCAATACTCATGATCCTGTTCCTAATGTCCGTTGATGTTCAGCCCAGTGCTTTCTCAAGCCCGGCGGGATCGCTGATGGATACGCCCGCGAGTGAGCGGTCAATCTTTTTGTTGAGGCCGGTCAGAACCTTGCCGGGACCACACTCAATCAGTGTTTCAGCACCTTGCGCTGCCATTTCCTGTACCGAAGCGGTCCACAGAACCGGGCTGTACAGCTGAGCCAACAGGTTGTTGCGCAGCGTATCCAGGTCTTCAGCAACACTGGCTGCGACGTTTTGCACCACCGGGATTTCCGGTTGCTGCAGGTCGATCTCGCTCAGTGCCTGAGCCAGCTTTTCAGCAGCGGGTTTCATCAGTGCGCAATGTGAGGGAACGCTGACTGGCAGTGGTACGGCGCGCTTGGCCCCAGCGGCCTTGCAGGCCTCAATACCACGTTCAACCGCCGCTTTCTCGCCTGCTATTACGACCTGACCAGGACAGTTATAGTTCACTGGAGATACCACATCACCCTGGGCAGCATCTTCACATGCTTTGGCGATGGCGTCGTCGTCGAGACCCAGAATCGCGGCCATGGCGCCTGTACCGGCCGGCACAGCCTGTTGCATGTATTCGCCACGCAGTTTCACCAGGCGGACGCCGTCAGCCAGGGAAAGCGCACCCGCACAGACCAGGGCGGTGTACTCACCCAGGCTGTGACCCGCCATAACGGCCGGCTTGGCGCCGCCCTGCTCCAGCCAAAGGCGCCAGAGCGCCACACCTGCCGTCAGCAGGGCCGGCTGGGTATTTTCGGTGCTGTTCAGAGCCTCTTCCGGGCCTTCCTGGGTCATTTTCCAGAGATCAAAGCCAAGCGCATCTGAGGCTTCGGTGAAGGTCTGCTGAATGACCGGGTGTGCTGCAGCCAGCTCTGAGAGCATTCCCAGCTGCTGAGAGCCCTGGCCAGGAAAAACGAAAGCAAGCGTTTGCGACATGGTTTCCCCATATTCTGTACAAGTGACTTCCATGCTGCGTTTCTGGTGCAGAAGCACAGCTTTTAAAGGCCGTTAGTGTACAGCATTCAGGGGTAATTAGAACGTCTGGCTTATTCCGGTTCTGCCGAATTAAGCAGGTAGCGCTCCAGCTGTTCGCTGATACGCTCGGGAATGTTCATCTCCACCTCGGAGACAGCCTGATCAATGGCATGAGAAAAGCAATGGCGATTGGCACCGCCGTGACTTTTGATAACAATACCCTGAAGGCCCAGCAGGCTGGCGCCATTTTGCCTGCCTGGATCCAGCTGGAGCTGCAGCTCCTTTATGATCGGGCGGGCCAGCACAGCAAGCAGGCGTCGATAGAGGTTACGGGTAAAGCTTTTACGCACCTTGCGACCGATGAGTCGGGCCAGACCCTCGCTGCTCTTCAGTGCAATATTGCCGACAAAGCCGTCACAGACGACCAGATCTGCCTTGCCGGAGAAAACACCGTCACCTTCAACAAAACCGATATAGTTAAGATCCGGTTGTTCAGCAAGCAATCGCGAGGCCAGCTTAACCTGCTCGTTGCCCTTGATCTCTTCGGCACCGATGTTGAGCAGCGCAACGGTGGGAGATTCGATTTGCTCTACCGCTTTCAGCATAACCGAGCCCATAATGGCAAATTGCAACAGGTGCTCAGCCGAGCAGTCCACATTGGCCCCCAGGTCCAGCATATGGCTATGCCCCCGCAGGGTTGGTACAGCGGATGTGATGGCCGGGCGATCGATACCGGGCAGCATTTGCAGGATGCCGCGCCCCATGACCATCAAAGCACCGGTATTGCCGGCACTGACACAGGCTTGGGTACGCCTCTCGGCAACGGATTGCAGAGCCAGGTACATGGAGGAATCCTTGCGTCGTCGCAAGGCAAACGTCGGGCGCTCATCCATGGCCACTACGGATTCGGCGTGAAGCAGCTCCAAGCGCGGATGATCCAGCTGACCCAAGCGTTCCAGTATAGGAGTGATCTGTTGCTGATGACCGATCAGCAGGATGTTCAAGGCGGGATGACGCTTGAGTGCGTCCAGTGCCGCAGGCACCGTAATGCGGGGACCGAAGTCCCCGCCCATTGCATCAACGGCGATGCAATGCCGTGCTGTCAAGTTTACTCGTCGCCTTTGGCAACTACCTGACGGCCACGGTAAAAGCCGTCAGCGCTGACGTGGTGACGACGGTGGGTTTCACCGGTAGTTGCGTCAACAGACAGAGTCGGGTTGCTCAGCGCATCGTGAGAGCGACGCATATCGCGACGTGAACGAGACTTTTTGTTCTGCTGTACTGCCATGGTATCTAGCTCCTGGTTTAACTCTTATCGGCCTTTTCTTTAAGCTGGGCCAATACACTAAAGGGGTTGGGTTTTTCTTCCTGCGTCCGGGCCGTTTCCACGTCACCGAACGAGGTCTGAATACTGCAGTCATCGTGATAAGGAACCAGCGGCAGACTCAGCATCAGCTCGTCCTCGATAACTGGCAGCAGTTCAATCTCGTCCGTTTCCATGATCAGAGGATCATAGTAACGGGGCAAATTCTCCGCCTGCTGCTCGGTCAATGCAACCGCGAGATTCAGCGTAGCATTAATCTCAACACTGACCGGCTCCAAGCAGCGCTGACAGGTCATGCGGACCGAGCCATGCATCTTGCCGCTCAGAACCCGCAGATTCTGTTCATCCTTGGCAAACGCGACTTCGACATCAATGCTGCCGTTGTCATCAACCAAGAAGGACGCAAGACGAGGCATATCAGCAATAGCTGCTGGGCCTTTGAATACCGCTTCCCGCTCGGCAAGTTTGCGAGGGTCAACTTTTTTCGGTAATGGACCGTACGACATAAGCGCGCAATTCTATGGTTAGAACCCCTTGCTGTCAAAGAAAATAGGGGTTTAAGCGATTAAATTTAGGGTTAATATGATACCAGAACGATTTGTAAACTGTGGCCCTGAAAGGAAATATCATGTTACCCACCCTGGTACTCGCCTCAAGCTCACCCTGGCGACGGGAAATATTGGACAAGCTAGGCCTGCCCTATCGTACCAAGCATCCCGAAATTGACGAGACTCCGCTACCGGATGAATCGGCGGCCGCGCTAGTGTCGCGCCTGGCGGAAGAAAAAGCCAGAGCCGTAGCGACGGCTTACAAGGAAGCACTGGTCATCGGATCAGACCAGGTAGCGGTTCTGAATGATCAAATCATCGGTAAGCCCGGCACCCATGAGCGCGCCATGGATCAGCTGCGTGCCGCTTCCGGCCGAACGGTCACCTTTCTGACAGGACTGTGCCTGCTGAACACCGAGACCGGACGCACTCAGGTTGAGGCAGTACCCTTTCACGTGCATTTCAGGGAACTCAGCGATGAGATGATAGAGGGCTACCTGAAGCATGAGCAGCCTTACAACTGTGCCGGCAGCTTTCGCTCTGAAGGCGCCGGCATCGTCCTGTTCGACCGCCTTGAGGGCGATGACCCCAACACACTTGTGGGCCTCCCGTTAATTCGCCTGGTGCGAATGCTTGAGACCGAAGGGGTCACACCCTTTAAACGTCAGCGCAGCTGATATTCGTCGCGCAATCCCATCTGTAGAGCCAGCTCCTTGGCAACACCAATACCCAGTCGTTCGACAAGTCGGTCGAGCGGCTTGGGCCGCGCGGTATAGTCAATCAGCTTTTCGGCACCCACAATATCGCGCGCAACCATGGAACTGCTACCCAGCCCATCGATCAAGCCCAGCTCCAGCGCCTGTTCACCACTCCATACCAGCCCGGAAAAGAGCTCATCGTCACCCTTGAGACGATCTCCCCTGCCCTGCTTCACCTGGTTGATAAACTGCTGGTGAGTGGTGTTCAACACTGTCTGCCAGAATTCTCGATCCTTGTCCTTCAGCGGCGAGAAGGGATCCAGAAATGCCTTATTCTCTCCCGCTGTAAGCGTACGGCGCTCCACCCCCAGCTTTTCGATCAGATCAACAAAGCCGAAGCTTGAAGATATAACTCCGATCGAGCCCACCAGACTGGCCTTGTCGGCATAGATTTCGTCAGCTGCCGCCGCGATATAGTAGGCGCCCGAAGCGCCGATATCAGCGATCACCGCATATACTTTTTTCTCGGGATAGAGACCGCGCAGGCGCTTGATTTCGTCATAAACGTAACCGGATTGCACCGGACTGCCGCCGGGGCTGTTGACCCTCAGGATAACCGCCTTGCTGTGCTCTGCCTTAAAAGCATCGCGCAGCGCCATGATGATGGTATCGGCGCTGGCCTCCTCATC
This sequence comes from uncultured Marinobacterium sp., assembly GCA_963677795.1. Lineage (GTDB taxonomy): Bacteria > Pseudomonadota > Gammaproteobacteria > Pseudomonadales > Balneatricaceae > Marinobacterium. The sequence continues at coordinate 43,841 of OY782520.1, forward strand.
ATCCATGATCGGGCCTTTTACTTCGACAATGGCGGTGTGGTCATGAGGCACGACCTTGTCGGCATCAAAGTCCTTGCCGACAAAGAATAGTGCCAGCAGTGAAAACAGATATACAAAGGTCAACAGCTTGAAAAAGATCCCCCAACGCCTGGAACGCCGGTGCTCGACATGCAGGCTGTTAACCATTTTCTCGATGAGCCGCCACTCCTTCTGCGTGGCCGGCCGACCATCGCTCTGTTCGGTTGTCGACTGATTACCGCCTCGCGGGGTTGCGGCGGGCTGCTCTGATTCACCCCAGTGGTTTTCGTTCACAATATTCCCTCATTCAATCAATTTACGCTGACAGACCATCCAGCCAGGACTCCAGTTCCGTGAAGTGATGAATCTCCTTCACCGGACCAAGCACTCTGAGCCTGTCCAGGTGATGTGCGCCATAGCTGACAGCAACGGTATCCATACCCGCGCGCTGCCCCATCTCCAAATCGTACTCCGTATCGCCAATCATGAGCGCTTGCCGGCGTGGCACGCCTGTTTCCTCGAGCAGCTCATGCAGCATGTGCGGGTCCGGTTTGGAGGTGGTCTCGTCCGCACAGCGACTGGTCTCAAATAGCGCGCCCAGGCCAGTTTCGGCAAACACATGCTCAAGCCCGGCCCGACTCTTGCCTGTAGCAACTGCAAGTCGGTAGCCTTTATCCCTCAGACTTTCCAGCGTGTGCTGCACACCCGGGAAGAGCTCGGTGGGCGTCTCATCGACCTCAAGGTAGTGGTGGGCATAGCGCTCACGCACTGGATCGATGACGGCATCACCCTCATTGGGAAAAAGCGTCTTGATCGCTTCAGGCAAACCCAGGCCGATAATATCCTTGACTGCCTCCCAGGTGGGTACTGGCAGTTCCAAATCTCGCGCCGAGGCTCGAATGCTGGATGCAATGCGCTGAGTGGAATCGATGATGGTGCCATCCCAATCAAATATCAGTAGCTTGTACAAGCTCAACTCCTTCGCTATGCGCTGTATGATCAGTTTTCCTGACGAGTGGGCCAAATCAGCAATTCACCCACATCTACATGCGGAGGCTGCTCAAGGGCGTATACGATGGCATTGGCAATGTCTTCAGCCTTGAGCATATTGGCGTCATTACCGTACATATTGCCTTTAACGATTCCTCGAATCTTGTCATGACCGATACTGTCCGGCAGCTCGGTATCAACGGAGCCAGGCTGAATATCAGTGACGCGCACACCGAAACGGATCGCCTCCTTACGCAGGGTCTCGGAAATGGCACGCACGGCATGCTTGGTACCGGCATAGACACCCGCGCTGGGGTAGGTAGTACGTGCCGCAATGGAGCTGACATTGACGATATGACCACACTGGCGTTCGGCCATGCCGGAATAGACCGCATGAATGGCGTAAAGCACGCCCTTGATATTCACGTCGATCATCTGATCCCATTCATCTACGCGGCCATTAATGATCGGACTGATCGGCATGGTACCGGCATTGTTGATCAGGATATCGATCCCACCCAAAGCCGCCAGACGCCCCCCAAGTGCTTCCATTGCACCGCGGTCGGATACATCCACCGGTTCGACATGTACGACAGCGCCCTGCTGGCGCAGCTCTTCAGCCAGAGCGTCCAGGCGCTCAGCACGACGTGCCGAGAGTACAAGCTCAGCACCTGCAGTCGCCAGTACTTGTGCGGTCGCCTGACCGATTCCTGAGCTGGCACCTGTTACCCAGGCGCGCTTTCCTTTGAATTTCATCTGGTTACCCATTTAAGTTAAGCGTGTTTCAATTCTTGGGATGGCTCATATTCTGACCCATGGCCCAGACAGCGTCTACCAGGCGCCATAACGAAAAAACCGCTGACGCAAGCGACAGCGGTTTTCGGATTGGATCGAGCGAGTGGATCAGCGATGTTTGAACTCAGGCTTGCGCTTCTCGGCGAAAGCGTTCATCCCTTCAGCGCAATCCTCGAATGCGAACGTAGACTGGAAAGCGTGACGTTCGTGGCGCAGACCATCAGCCAGATGTGCATCCACCGCCATGTTGACGGCCTGCTTGATCATGCCGACAGCCGGTGCAGAGTTCGACGCGATCTTGCGAGCCGTCTTGAATGCCGTCTCCAGCAACTCCTCAGCCGGTACTATGCGTGATACCAGTCCACTGCGTTCCGCTTCCTCGGCATCCATCATGCGGCCGGTCAGGCACATCTCCATCGCTTTGGCCTTGCCAACCGCCTTGGTCAGGCGCTGAGTGCCGCCGGCACCCGGCATGGTGCCGATACCGATTTCGGGCTGACCAAATTTTGCCGTCTCGGCTGCGATAATGAAATCGCACGCCATAGCCATCTCGCAGCCGCCACCCAGCGCGAAGCCGGCAACAGCGGCCACGACCGGGGTTCGGGCTTCATCGATGGCACGCCAGCAGTCGCGCTTCACATACGGGAAGTTAAGCGCATACAGCGAGGCGAAGTCGTGTTCCTTCATCTCCTTGATGTCAGCACCTGCCGCGAACACCTGCTCACCACCGGTGAGCAAAATGCAGCGCACATTGGCATCATCTTCCAGCGCATCGATTGCCTGACCCAGCTCTGCAGTGAGCTTCAGATTGAGCGCATTCATCGCTTTGGGACGATTGAGCGTAACGATGCCAACACCGTCACGGATCTCGACCAGTACAGTTTCGAATTCCATTACCATTCCCTCACTCACTTGGGGTGACGACGGCTCTGAACGAAACGGAAGCGGTTCGCCACGAACGCGTAATCAGACAGAGAGGCATTGGCCGCCGGGTTGCCGCCGGTCGCATGGAAGTCACTGAACGCAGCGCTCTGGTTGACGAATACGCCGCCTGTCAGGTTGATGCTGAGCGCAACGCAGGCATCGAGTGCCGCTTCTTCGATCTTTTCCAGCTGAGCGTCGTCGCTGCTGTAGCAGCCCATGGTGATGGCACCGTGCTTTTTAACCACGTCACGAGCCAGTTCGATGCTGTGGTCACGGCTGTCGGTGGCGATGATGAAGCTGATCGGGCCGAACAGTTCCTGACCCCATACATCTTCCTTGTCGGCATCGATGGTCATGATCAGCGGAGAGCGCACACGGGCATTTTCGAACTGCGGGTGAGTCAGTCGCTCGGAATCGCGCACGACCTTGCCCAGACCCTTGCTGTCATCGATACGCTGATCTGTTGCCGTGGACTGAATGGCACCCAGCACCATGGCGGCACGGTCAGGATCGGACAGGAACTTGGTTACGCCGGTAGCAAGCGCTTCAGCAACTTCATCGAAGCTCTTGTGACCCAGATCGGTCTCGATACCTTCTTTAGGTACGAAGATGTCCTGGGTCGTTGTGCACATCTGACCAGAGTACAGGCTCAGGGTGAATGCCAGGTTGCGCACCATGCCTTTGAAGTCATCAGTAGAGTCGATAACGATGGTGTTGGCACCGGCCTTCTCGGTATAAACCAGCGCCTGCGGGCAGCTCTGCTCCAGCCAGTCACCGAAAGCAGTGTTACCGGTGAAGTCGATCAGTTTGACTTCCGGACGCTGAGCCAGCGTCATGGTTTCCGGCTTGGCCGGATCGGCGTCAACGAACAGTGAGACGATGTGCGGCGGCAGGCCCTGTTCTTTCAGGACTTCCTGCGCAACCTGGACGCTGATCGCGGCTGGCAGAACAGCTGCCGGGTGCGCCTTGACCACAACCGGGTTGCCGGTTACCAGCGAGGCAAACAGACCCGGGTAGGTGTTCCAGGTCGGGAAGGTAGAGCAACCGATCACCAGACCAACACCGCGACCGCAGGCCGTGAATTTCTTTTCCATGACCAGCGGGTCATGTTTGCCCTGCGGCTTGGTCCAGGTCGCCTGAGCCGGAACGCCCGCCATGGTCTCGTAACCATAGGCTACTGCTTCCAGGCCGCGGTCCTGTGCGTGCGGGCCGCCAGCCTGGAACGCCATCATGAAACCCTGGCCAGAAGTATGCATCACCGCGTGAGCAATCTCGAAGCTGCGCTTGTTCAGACGATCAAGGATCTCCAGGCAGATACCGGTGCGACCTTCCACACCCTGGTCGCGCCATGCCTTGCGCGCTTCATCCATCGCCGGCAGCAGCTTATCCATGTCGACAGTCGGGTACTGCACATTCAGCTCAATGCCGTAAGGAGAAATTTCACCACCAACACGGCCGCTGATGCCCGGCATCTCAAGTTCGAACGGCTTGTTCAGATGAGCCTTGAATGCAGCTTCGCCATCCGCAGCGGCCGTTTCGCCATAAGCGCGGGGGCTGGGGTTTTCAGACCAGGGGCTGAAGTAATCACGACTATGGATCGCTGCCAGCGCACCATCCAGTGTCGCTTTATGCTTGGCAAAAAGATTCTCGCTCATCAGGGATCTCCCATTGTGCTTGGCGCCGACATGATACGACGCTGACTTGTTCTGTTTATTGGGTCCAGTTCAGGATCTGCAGTCGTGCGAACAAACGCATTCTGGCCTGCAGCCCGCATAGCTCAGCGCGAGTGCCTGATCCTGTCTATAGTATTCATGATCGTGAACCACACGATACAACAAACATTGTGATACGAAAAGAACAATGTATTCCCGAAATATTGTATCTCTTTTCGCTTTTGGGTTAATCTTGCCATAACTGCAAGTGTCGCATGGCCTCTCAACTATAGCGGAATCAGAAATTGCTGCATCCCGCGAATACAGCGCCTGCGACGCCAAAAGTGTCAGGTTCGGTCGTAACCGGTCGCACCGGATACAATAACAAAACACAGATGACGGTATTTCTATGCAACACGAGTATCAGGACATTCTTGTCTCGGCGGTTTCTGATGGTGTGCTGACCATCACTCTTAACCGTCCTGAAGCCTACAATGCCCTGCGCACCCAGCTGCTCAGTGAAATTGCAGATGTCCTGCAGTGGGCGGCCGGCAATGATGACGTGCGCGCAGTGGTGGTCACCGGCAATGAGAAGGTATTTGCCGCGGGTGCAGACATCAAGGAAATGGCAGCCCTGGATGCCGTGGGTGTACTTAATGATCCCCGTGTCCTGCACTGGCGCACCATCGCACAGTTCACCAAGCCGCTGATCGCGGCGGTTAACGGTTTTGCCCTGGGGGGCGGCTGTGAACTGGTCATGCATGCCGACATCGTCATCGCAGGAGACAATGCTCAATTCGGTCAGCCGGAAATCAATCTGGGTATCATCCCCGGCGCCGGCGGCACTCAACGCTTGCTGCGTACTGTGGGCAAGTCCATGGCGATGCAGCTGGTACTGTCCGGTGAATTCATTTCTGCCGCTCAGGCGCGCGACTTTGGTCTGGTCAGCGAGGTCACCATTCCGGAACGCTCACTGGAGCGCGCCACCGAGCTGGCTCGCAAAATTGCCACCAAGCCGCCCATCGCAGTACGTCAGGCTAAAGAAGTGCTGCTCAAGGCCTATGAAACCACGCTGGACAGCGGTTTGAGCCTCGAGCGCAAGGCATTTACCCTGCTGGCAGCAACCGAAGATCGCAATGAAGGCATCGCCGCTTTCATGGAAAAACGTAAACCGAACTTCACAGGAAAATAAGACATGGCTTACGAAACGATTGAATTCGAGATTACTGACGGGGTTGCGGTACTGACCCTGAACCGTCCGGACCGGATGAACAGTTTCAACACCCAGATGCATGCTGAAGTTCGTGATGCACTCAAGCAGACTAAGAAAAGCGAAGCGGTCCGCTGCCTGCTGATCACCGGTAACGGCCGCGGCTTCTGTGCCGGTCAGGACCTGAGCGATCGCAATGTCGATCCTAACGCCGAGATGCCTAATCTGGGCGAGTCGATCGAGAAGAACTACAACCCGCTGATCCGCACCCTGCAGGGTCTGGAAATGCCGGTGATCTGCGCGGTCAATGGTGTAGCGGCCGGCGCCGGTGCCAACATCGCCTTTGCTTGCGACATCGTACTGGCAGCCCGCTCTGCTTCCTTTATTCAGGCGTTCTGCAAGATTGGTCTGGTGCCTGATTCCGGTGGTACCTGGACGCTGCCGCGTCTGGTGGGTCACGCGCGCGCCATGGCACTGTCCATGCTGGGCGACAAGATCAGTGCAGAACAGGCGATGGCCTGGGGCATGATCTGGAAATGCATTGACGACGAAACTCTGAAAGATGAAGCTCTGGCCATGGCCAAGCAGCTGGCGACTCAGCCAACCAAAGGTCTGGCACTGATCAAGCGCGCCATTCAGTCCAGCTGGGACAACAGTTTCGACGAGCAGCTGGATCTCGAGCGCGACCTGCAGACCCTGGCCGGTCGCACCGAAGATTACCGCGAAGGTGTTTCAGCTTTCATGGCAAAACGTCAGCCCACTTTTAAAGGCAAGTGATCATGAGCATGTTTTCTACTGAATCCGTTATCGGTGTCATCGGCGCCGGTACCATGGGCGCAGGCATTGCCCAGGTGGCTGCCAAGGCTGGCCATCCAGTACTGCTGTTTGATGCCGCTGAAGGTGCTGCCGCACGCGGCCGCGACGGTATCGAGAAAGGCCTGCAGAAGCTGGTTGCGCGTGGCAAGATGACCGCCGAAGAAGTAGCCACACTGGTTGGCCGTATTCAGGTGATCTCGTCTCTGGAAGAGATGGCACCGGCTGCACTGGTACTGGAAGCCATCGTCGAGCGTCTGGATGTAAAACAGAGCGTGTTTGGTCAGCTGGAAGATATCTGCTCCGAGCAGACCGTCCTCGCCACCAATACTTCCTCCATCTCCGTGACTGCCATCGGCAGCACACTGAAGCGCCCGCAAAACCTGGTGGGCATGCACTTCTTTAACCCGGCCCCGATCATGAAGCTAGTGGAAGTGATCAGCGGTCTGGACACCAGGCCGGAAATCGCCGAGGCGATCTTCGACCTGTCCGCCAGCTGGGGCAAGAAACCGGTTCACGCCAAGTCCACGCCGGGCTTCATCGTTAACCGTGTTGCGCGTCCCTTCTATGCGGAAGGTTTCCGTATCTCCCAGGAAGGTGGTGCCGATAACGCGACCATTGATGCCGTCGTACGTGAAGCTGGCGGCTTCCGCATGGGTCCGTTCGAACTGACCGACCTGATCGGCCACGACGTCAACTATGCCGTGACCTCCTCCGTATTCGCAGCCTATTACAATGACCAGCGTTTCCTGCCGTCCCTGATTCAGCTGGAACTGGTCAATGCCGGCCATTTCGGTCGCAAGACCGGCAAAGGCTTCTACGACTACAGTGAAGACGCCGTGAAACCTCAGCCGCAGACCGCGGCACCGGCTGCCAAACCTGCCAGCGTCACCATCGAAGGCGAACTCGGTGTGGCTGAACCTCTGATTGCTCAGTTCGAAGCTGCAGGCATTGAAGTGACCCGTACCGAAGGGGATGGTCGCATTCAGGTTGGCGACGCCACGCTGATGCTGACCAATGGCCAGTTCTCCACCGTACGTGCCACCGAGGTCAGCAACCGCAACCTGATCCATTTTGATCTGGCGCTGGATTACGCTCAAGCCAGCCGTATCGCGCTGGCTCCGGCGGACAAGGCCGATGCCAAGGCGATCGAGCAAGCGACTGGTCTGTTCCAGGCTGCCGGCAAGGCGGTCAGCCTGATCGATGACATTCCCGGCATGATCGTGATGCGTACCCTGGCCATGCTGGCTAACGAAGGCTTTGATGCCGTCAACCAGCAGGTGTGTAACGAAGAAGCGGTCGACATTGCCATGCAGGGGGGCGTCAATTACCCCCGCGGTCCGATCAGCTGGGCCAATGCGGTTGGTCTGTCGCGCATTTTGAATGTGCTGCGTAACCTGGGCGCGAGCTACGGCGAAGACCGCTATCGTCCGTCTCCCCTGCTGCTGCGCAAGGTCGCCGGAGGCCGTCAGTCATGAGTACGTCCGAAATGACCCCGGAGCAACTGGCAACGGCCTGCAGCTCCGCCATGCATGAAACCGATTACGCGGCCCAGGGCCTGGGTATCGATATCGAAGAAACCCGTCCGGGCTATGCCCGCCTGAGCATGAAAATCCGCAAGGATATGCTTAACGGCCACGGCATGTGCCACGGCGGGTTCATCTTTGCGTTGTCGGATACCGCTTTCGCCCATGCCTGCAACAGCTACAACAAGGTAACCGTTGCCAGCGGCTGCAGCATCGAATATGTCGCGCCGGGTTTTCTTGACGATACCCTGACTGCAGTGGCAGAAGAACGTCAGCGCAAGGGTCGTACCGGCGTATATGACATCACTGTTTTTAACCAGAACAATGAAGAGCTGGCCTTCTTCCGTGGCAAGTCCTACCAGATCAAGGGGACACTGCTGCCGGAAGACGAGTCTGCCATCTGAGGAGATACCCAATGAAAGATGCCTTTATCTGTGATGCGATTCGCACCCCGATCGGTCGCTACGCCGGCACTCTGGCCAGCGTACGTGCCGACGATCTGGGCGCCATCCCGATGAAAGCGCTGATGGAGCGCAACCCGGAGGTGGACTGGAATCAGGTTGATGATGTGATCTACGGCTGTGCCAACCAGGCCGGCGAAGACAACCGCAACGTAGCACGCATGTCCTCTCTGCTGGCCGGCCTGCCGACAAGCGTACCGGGCACGACCGTAAACCGCCTGTGTGGCTCCGGTATGGACGCCGTTGGCTTGGCGGCACGCTCAATCAAGTCCGGCGACACCGAGCTGATGATTGCCGGTGGCGTTGAATCCATGTCCCGTGCGCCTTTCGTCATGGGCAAGGCCGAATCTGCCTTCTCCCGCAATCCGAACGGCCTGTATGACACCACTATCGGCTGGCGTTTCATCAACCCGCTGATGAAAGCCGAGTTCGGCGTAGAGACCATGCCGGAAACGGCGGAAAACGTAGCTGAAGACTTCAACATCAGCCGTGAAGACCAGGACGCCTTCGCCGTGCGCAGCCAGCAGCGTACCGCTGCCGCACAGCAGAATGGCAAGCTGGCGGAAGAGATCGTGCCGGTGACCATTCCACAGCGTAAGGCCGATCCGATCATCTTCGATACCGACGAGCACCCGCGAGCCAGCACCACACTGGAAACCCTGGCCAAGCTGAAAGCGCCCTTCCGTTCCGGAGGCTCCGTAACAGCCGGTAACGCTTCAGGCGTCAACGACGGTGCCTGCGCCCTGCTGATCGCATCTGCTGAAGCCGCCAAGGCACACGGCCTGACCCCGAAAGCCCGCATCGTTGCCATGGCAACAGCCGGTGTTGAACCGCGCATCATGGGTTTTGGTCCTGCTCCGGCCGCCCGCAAGGTACTGGCCAAGGCCGGTCTGACGCTGGACGACATGGATGTGATCGAACTGAACGAAGCCTTTGCAGCTCAGGCACTCGCGGTGACCCGTGACCTCGGCCTCGCTGACGATGCCGCACACGTCAACCCCAATGGCGGCGCCATCTCTCTGGGCCATCCGCTGGGCATGAGCGGTGCACGTCTGATCACCACTGCCATGTACGAATTGCACCGTACCGGTGGCCGCTATGCACTCTGCATGATGTGCATCGGCGTTGGCCAGGGCATCGCAACTATTATCGAACGCGTCTGATCCCCAATCAGGTGCCAGAATCCAATACATAATTATTACAGACAACGGGATAAAAATAAGCATGAGTAATCAACAGCCAATGTTGCGTGGATCCCTGGAAGAAATCGAAACCGCAAGCATCGACGAACTGCGCGCTCTGCAGCTGCGTCGACTGCGCTGGAGCCTCGCGCACAGCTATAATAATGTCCCTCACTTCAAAAAGAAGTGTGACGAGAAAGGCGTTCACCCCTTCGAGCTGAAATCGCTGGAAGATCTGAAGCACTTCCCGTTCACCACCAAGAACGATCTGCGCGAGAACTACCCGTACGGCATGTTCGCCGTACCCATGGATGAAGTGGTTCGTATCCACGCCTCTTCCGGTACCACCGGCAAGCCGACAGTCGTGGGCTACACTCAGGGCGATATCGACACTTGGGCCAACGTGGTGGCTCGTTCCATTCGTGCGGCCGGCGGTCACCGCGGCGACAAGGTTCATATCTCCTACGGCTACGGCCTGTTCACCGGTGGCTTGGGCGCGCACTATGGTGCCGAGCGTCTGGGTTGCACCGTAATCCCCATGTCCGGCGGCCAGACCGAGAAGCAGGTTCAGCTGATTCAGGATTTTGCACCGGACATCATTATGGTGACTCCGTCCTACTTCCTGAACATTCTGGATGAAATGGAGCGTCAGGGCGTGGATCCGCGTGAGCTGCCGCTGCGTACCGGCATCTTTGGTGCTGAGCCCTGGACCGATGAAATGCGCAAGAACATCGAGCAGCGTGCCGGCATAAATGCTGTCGATATCTACGGCCTGTCCGAAGTCATGGGCCCGGGTGTTGCGATGGAATGCATCGAAACCAAAGATGGTCCCACCATCTGGGAAGATCACTTCTATCCGGAAATCATCGACCCGAACACTGGCGAAGTATTGCCGGACGGTGAATACGGCGAACTGGTGTTCACTTCACTGACCAAGGAAGCGATGCCGGTTATCCGTTACCGTACCCGTGACCTGACTCGACTGCTGCCGGGTACTGCCCGTCCGATGCGCCGCATCGACAAGATCACTGGCCGTTCCGATGACATGCTGATCATCCGTGGTGTGAATGTGTTCCCGACGCAGATTGAGGAACAGATCCTGAAGGTTGCTGCCCTGGCACCGCACTACGAAATCGTGATCACCAAGAACGGCAACCTGGACATGGTGGACGTGAAGGTCGAGCTGGCACCTGAAGCCTCTGGCGCTGACGAAGCAGCCGTGATCAAGGAGCTGCAGCACCATATCAAGTCCTACATCGGTATCAGCACCAAGATCGATATCGTGCCGACTGGCAGCATTCCCCGCTCCGAAGGCAAGGCCAAGCGCGTTTTTGACCAGCGTAAAGGCTGATTGATGCATTGATCTGACTGTAAATGAAAAGGCCGGTTCTCGCGAACCGGCCTTTTTCGTTGTTATGCCCGAGACTCAGGCATGGCTGACTTCGATGATTCTGACATGGCTGTGCTTGCCGTCCGGCAACCGCCAGTCGATGGTTTGGCCAACCTCCAGGCCCAGCAATGCTGAACCAATGGGCGCGACAATCGAGATCGCATGCTCTTTGCCGGCCATCTGGTGCGGGAAATAAAGCGTACGGTGAAACTGCTGGCCGCTCTCCTCGACCTCGAAGGTAACGGTTGAGTTCATGCGCACGACATTTTCCGGCAGTGCGTCCAGGTTGACTACATCGGCACGATCCAGCTCGGCGCGTAACGCATCCAGCGAAGGGTTATCGCGATATTCCTTGCGCTCCAGCATGGCCTCGAGTTGATCGATATCTTTCTCAGATACCTTGATACCGGGCATATCAGCCATTTTCTACTCCATTGATATACAAAGTTGCCCTCCTCTTTTGAGGGTAACGTAAGGAAACAGGTTGTTAAGTGAAGGTACCCGTGAGCCTGCACCGATCTGATGCAGGCAAGATCAGATTCAGAGGCGGGCAAACGGGCCTGAAACACTGCAGGCCGGGTACGTTTTCGATCTGAACGGGTTTAGCATGGTGGTGGCTCTAAAACATGAAAAGGCGCCGTGAAAGCGCCTTATTAATCCATCAGAATATACCGCTATTGATAGCGGTTTAGGCCTGAAAAGGCAAGCGTACTGCAGGATTTTTGTATTCTTATTGACCTTTATGGCAGTGATTATAATTCCAGCCGTTATCTTGTATCATCATACGCTGTGCCCAATCGAGATGTTATCAATGCAGTTGAGCCGCTTTACCGATTACTCTCTCCGAGTCCTGTTCTACGTGGCGATGAACCCGGACCGGCTTGCGACCCTGAGTGAAATTGCCCACTTCTACGATATCTCCTTGGAACACTTGCGTAAGGTGGTCCACGCGTTGGGCAAGAGTGGCCACCTGGATACCTACCGTGGCAAGAAAGGCGGTATTCGCTTGGCTCTGGCACCTGAAGAGATCAACCTGGGCACACTGATTGCCCAGACCGAAGGCTCAGCCCCCTTGATTGACTGTCATCGCTCGCCTTGCCGACTGGCCAGCAACTGCAGCCTGCAATCGGTTCTGGCCGAGGCGCAGCGCGCCTTCTTCGACACCCTGTCGAAATATACAATTGCAGACCTGCTAAGCAATCAGCCGATGCGTGAACAGCTCATCGCCATCGAAGACATTTAGCAGTCTACCCTTGGGCTGCACCTTGGTACGCCAGTTTCCTCGCAGTCGTTAAGTTGTTACCCTTGCCGCTTTTGGCGAGTACAAACCATGCTCAAGGATCGACACCCTGCGTTGGTCGCCGCTTTCTGGATGACCGGCGCCCTCTTCTCGTTCATGGCGATGGCTGTTTCCGGGCGGGAACTGTCCCAGGACCTGACCACCTTTCAGATTCTATTCTTTCGCAGCCTGATCGGGGTACTGCTGATCGGCGCCCTGATTGCCAGAAGTGGCTGGGCACAATTGAAGACGAACCGGACCGGCGGGCATCTGATGCGTAACATTGCGCACTTTGGTGGCCAGTACGGCTGGTTCTACGGACTGGCGTTCATCCCGTTGGCCGAGGTGATCGCAATTGAATTCACCACCCCGATCTGGACCGCCCTGCTGGCCTGGATGCTACTGGGCGAGCGGCTGACCCTGCCGCGGCTGACCGCCCTGGTCTTTGGCGTTTCGGGGCTGTTGCTGATTCTCCGTCCCGGTATGGGCTCCCTGCACCCGGCTGCACTTGCAGTACTGGCCGGGGCGGTCGGGTACGCCATCTCCTATATCCAGACCAAGTCCTTATCCGCCACGGAAACGCCGCTGTGCATTTTGTTCTACATGACGATGATGCAGCTGCCGTTTGGTCTTGTGCCTTCATTGATGGATTGGAAGACGCCTGAACTGAATAACCTGCCGTGGATTTTGCTGGTAGCGGTGACCGCGATGAGTGCACATTACTGCATGGCACGCGCGTTCAAGTTGGCCGACGCCACAGTGGTGGTACCCATGGACTTCATGCGCTTGCCGTTGATAGCGGTGGTTGGCTACCTGTTCTACGAGGAAGTGATCGACCTGCCGGTTGCCCTTGGCGCAGGATTGATGCTGGCCGGTAACCTGATCAATATCCGTGCCGAGCAGCGCAAGGCACCGCTACGATCGGAAATGCTCAAAGCACCTCAGTCACCAGAATAACCTCACAGGCACCATTGCCGGTATCTTCCCGGCTCAGTGAGCTGCGCCAGCGCCAGCCATCATCACCTCTGGCCTCGACCAGAAAACCGCGCAGGCGCAGCTGATCCTGCTCATCCAGCCGTTCCAGTTGCTCACGCACCTGTGCATTGGCCGGAATCAGGTGCATGTTGGCGCTGCTGGTCTCGACCTGGCGATGTGGTATCGGCAGTTGCTGAGCACGCCAATAGTACCAGCGGCCCGACTGGCGAATATCGAACTGTTCGGCAATTTCAGGGCGTGCCATTTCACCCCATCCCAGTGCGAAGTCCCAGGGGGAAAGCTCGGCTTCCCGGCCGAAGCGGTAATTTTCACGGCCCAGTACACGGGCATCGATGGAGAACTCGGCCAGCAGCGTCAACTGGTATTCATTGAAGCGGACACTGGGAGCGGGTGCCAGGTTGTTTTGCACTGGCTGGTTGCGGTCAATCGGTATGCGGACTGACGGCATCTCTACGGGGGCTTCCCAACCCGTAAAGGGGTTGGTTAGCCAGAACCCGATCAACAGGGCCAGTATTAATACCAGGTGGAAAGGTCTGATCAAGGCAGGTCCCGACAGGCTGTCAGTTCAGGTGAGCAGCAACATAATGCTCGATGGTATTCAGGGCCATTTCATCGGTGGAGATGATGTGCAGGCCCAGGCCGATATTGTCATGCGCTTTGCGACGCTTGTAAATGATCCTGCAATGGCAATGCAGAGCGCTGCTCTCCAGGCCGAAGTGCAGCCAGATCTCGGTGGCACCCAATCCCTCGGGGGGCTGCAGCGCGGACAATTCATCATCACCTTCGACGTAGAAACCACTACGGCTGATGTTGGTCAGTCGAACATCCAGCATACGGCCGTCCGTTGTTTCCAGTTCGGCAGCCAGCGTGCAGGCAATTCGGGGATAGATACGTCTTTCCTGAAACATGTTTCTTACTCATTGATACAGCGATTACTTAATCATATGCAGGGTTAATCAGCGCGGCAATGTTCAAAATCATGTTCTGCAGCCGTGTGTTCCTTGCGATTAGTAAGGTCACTTACTACTTAGGTGCCGGTTTTTTGCCGCCAACGTCGAATTCAGCCGAAAACCACACCAAGGTGTAATAGCAGTATCGGAGAAAACTTATGCACTCGATTTTGTACCGACTGGCCGCTTTGGCATTATCAGGATTTCTTATCGCACAGATTCAGGCTGATGAAACGGCCACAATACCTGAAGTCGATCTTATGTTTTCCTGGGAAGGGTTCAGGGTCGCTCGCTATCGTAGTCCGACACCGGATTTCGCAGAGGGCGGAGAACGTATCGACACTCGCGCTTTGCAGGCCTTGATACGCCAGCAGCCCCGGCCGGCACTGATCGATGTTCAGCCGGTACGCTGGCAGGATGGCATCTTCCTGCTGGCCAAGCCCCGTTTCAACCTGCCCGGCAGCCTTTGGATGCCCAATGTGGGTCTTGGGGAGTTGGAGCCCGACTGGGCTGAATACTTCCGCCAAGGGCTGTTACGTGCCAGTTCAGGGGACAGGGATTCTCCATTGATCTTTTACTGCACAGCGGATTGCTGGATGTCCTGGAATGCCGTTAAGCGGGCATCGGAGTGGGGTTATCGCCAGGTGTACTGGTATGCCGAAGGTACGGATGGCTGGCAAGAGGCGGATCTAAGTTTGGAAAAAGCGACACCTCTGCCCTTTCAACTTGCGGTTGAACTCCAGAAATGAGACAAACCATTTGACACGGATGGTCCATGAGTGACTGAATAATAAAGATAAATGGGGAAATATAACGTGTACAAAATTCTCATCGCCGATGACCATCCGCTGTTCCGCGAAGCGATTACCAACGTGATTGAAAGCGGATTTCCTGATACCGAGACCATCGAAACGGAAGACTTGGAAACCGCTCTCGCACTGGCTCAGGAGCATGATGACCTGGACCTGGTCCTTTTGGATCTGAACATGCCGGGCATGAACGGTCTCAACGGACTGATCTCCTTACGCAACGAAGCCCCGACCATTCCGGTGGTCATTGTGTCAGCAGAGGATGACAAGCAGGTCGTACTTCAGGCGATCACCTGTGGCGCCGTAGGTTTCATTTCCAAGTCCTCACCGCGGGCACAGATGACGGAAGCGCTGCAACAGATTCTCGACGGCAACGTTTATCTGCCGTCGGACATCATCCGTCAGAGCGACCAGGACAGCGGTCGTCGCAACCGCCGCACCAGCGAGCACCCACAAATTGCACCCGAGCTGCTCTCCTCCCTGACACGACGTCAGCTGCTGGTGCTGGAACGGATGGCCAAGGGCGAATCCAACAAGCAGATCGCCTACAACCTGCATATTGCGGAAACTACCGTAAAAGCCCATGTTTCCGCCATTCTGCGCAAGCTGGGTGTTCACAACCGCGTACAGGCAATTCTGTCGGCCAGCGATATCGACTTTGCGCAGTATCTGCGCCGCTAACAGGCCCGCCAGCCAAAGGGTCGGTCAGTTCCGACCCTGCAGCAGGTGTGCCAGTGTGGCTTTGAGCTTCAACGGCCGAATCGGCTTATTCATCAGCAGATAACCCTGCTCCTTGACCTCCTGCTTCAATTCATTGCTGTAGTTTGCCGTAATCATCAGTACCGGCGGGATATCAGTGCGTTGTTGCAGAATCTCCCGCACCAGGTCGATGCCAGTAGCGCCCTCATCCAAATGGTAGTCGGCAATCAACAAGTCCATCGGCTCACTGCCGACCGAAAGCTGCAGTTGCAGATCCTCGAGCCCCAATGCGGTCACCACATCACAACCCCAGCCACCCAGCAGGGTTGCCATGCCGGCACAGATGGCGGCATCGTTGTCGATCATCCAGATGCGAGCCCCCTGAAGCTGGTTATCGATGCCCGGTTCCTTGAACTGAGGCGTAAAGGACTGGGGGTTGAGGTGGCCGATCGGCAGTTCAACGGAGAATACCGAGCCGACCCCTTCGCGGGAACGCACCCTGATCGGGTGCTCCAGCATATGGCTGATCTTGTCGACGATCGCCAGCCCCAGGCCAAGTCCCTTGTCCTGTTGATGGTTGCCACTGGGCAGGCGACGGAACTCCTGAAAGATCTCGGTCAGCTTGTCGGCGGGTATACCTGAGCCGGTATCCCAGACCTCAATCAGCAGTTTGTCACCGCGGCGACGGCAACCGAGCAGTATCTCGCCTCCTGTAGCGGTGTAACGCAGAGCGTTGGTCAGGAAATTGCGCAGAATACGTGCCAACAGCGTAGCATCGCTTACCACTACCGCATCACTGCCTCGAAAACGGAATCTGAGGCCCTCGGCGGCGGCTACCTGGGTGTATTCAGCCGCCAGGGTATCGAGCAGCTCATTAAGTCTGAAGGCACTGATATCCGGCTTGATCACGCCGGCATCCAGCTTGGAAATATCGACCAGCGTTCCCAGCAGGGTTTCCACATCCTGCAGCGAGTTGCTGACCGAACAGATCAGAGAGCTGATTCGCTCCGGCATCGCCTGCTCCAGCAAGGCGCCGGTAAACAGGCGGGCCGCGTTCAGCGGTTGCAGCAGATCATGACTGACCGCCGCCAGGAATTTGGTCTTGGACAGGTTGGCCTGTTCGGCATCCTGCTTGGCATCCAGCAGTCGTGCTTCGATCTCCCGGCGCTCGTCGATCTCCTGGCGCAGCTGCTGGTTGACTTCGGTCAGTTCCGAGGTGCGTTCACGCACGCGCTGTTCCAGGTTCTGATACGCCTGCTGCAATGCCATCGCGGTGCGCTTGCGCTCGGTGATATCCCGGATCAATACAAAGAAGCCGACGGCACGCCCTTCCGCATCCAGATTGGGGACATAGGATTTAAGCATATGGCGGGTTTCACCCGCTGCATTGTATTCGTCAATCTCGAAGGTGGTGTTCTCACCACCCAGCGCACGCAGAATATAGGGCTCCAGGCGACCGTGTAGCTGATCACCGTGTACCTGGCGGATGCTCTGGCCAATCAACGTCCCTCGGGGCCAGCCATACCAGTCGTCATAGACCTGGTTGGTAAACTGGAAGCAACCGTTTTCACCAACGTAGGCGATCAGGGCCGGTACATGATCCGTAATCAGACGCAGCCAGTGCTCGTTCTCGCGCAGGGTTTCGGCGTAACGATAGCGCTCGGTAATGTCGGTATAGGTATTGACGAAGCCACCAGATGGCATGGGATGCGTACGAATCTCCAGCACGCGACCATCAGGCAAGCGTTGCTCCAGTTCATGGCGCCGTTTACCCGTCCGATCACGCAGTTCCGGGGTCAGCAGCTCGACCTCGGACTGCTGCATTAGCCCGCTGAAGGGTTGTCCGTCTGCCGCCTCGACATGGGTCAATTCCACGAAACGATCGTTCCAGACCTCCAGGCAGCCTTCGGGATTGACCAGCGCAACCCCCTGGGAGAGGTTGTCGACCGTGCTTTGCAACAGTCGGCTTTTCTGCGCCAGCGCCTGCTCCCGCTGGGCCGCTTCGCTGGCCTTGAGATCGGTGATGTCCGTGTACAGAATGACCAGACCACCCTCGCCTGTGTGGCGCTCACTCACCTGAACCCAGCGACCATTGGTCAGCCGGTAGACCGTGGCCTCATCGCCCTGCCCCACATGCTCCTCCAGGATAACGCCACGCTCAATCGCAAGCCGGCTGACATCCTGTATGGTGGTGCCGCGTTCGATCTCGGTATCCGTGCCTTCCCAGTACTCGCGGAAACGGCTGTTGAACAACAGGATGCGTCGCTGCTCGTCGAAGAGCACGAAGGCATCGGAGATACTCTCAATGGCGTCGATCAGGCGCTGGTGAGCGGTGGCGGCCTCCTGATTGGCCTGCTTGAGGGCGAAATTGCTGCGCTTGAGTTCGGCCAGGGCGGTATTGAGTGCTTCAGTACGCTCACGCACCTGTTCGGCGAGCACCACCGAATGTTCGAACGCGGCATAGGGGGCCGTGCGCACCGTGCTACTCGATTCCACGCGTTCGATCAGCGCATCCTTCATCCGCGTCAGCTTGTCATTTTCCAGTTCAAGCTGAGCGATCCGCGCCTGTAACTGTTCGCGTGTAGGTTCAGAACTCATTGGCTGTCCTGCCGATCACGACCCCGGTAAAGGTCTGGTTGAGGTGCATGCCATCAAACTGCTCGCCATAGGTATTGAAGCCGATCACATTGTGCGCGACCAGAAAGTCCGAGGTCGCTTCAGTTCGAGCGGTGTACTCGGCTTCCAGCCGGCGCAGGAAACAGTCGCAACCGATGGTGATGAGCGGATCGCCCAGGGTCTGCTCGATCGCCTCGAAGCGTCGGGCCAGGTTGGGCAACATCGCCTCGGGTTGCATCGCGGTGAGCACGATGCCGTTCTCGACGGCACAGTAAAAGGTCAGGCTCATGTCCGGGTTGACCTTCTGGATCGAGCGTACGTAATACTCCTGACCGATACGCACTGCCAAGGGGTTAAGCGCAAATACGCGGTAATCCAGCTCGTCGGGATTGAGACCCACTTGGCGGGCATACTCGATGGCGGCCGGCTCGGCGTTCAACTCATACACGGTGCGCGTCGCCGGATCTGCCTGGGTAACAATCAGCTTCTGTTCAAGGCTGCGCATATGATGGGTGGTGAAGACTTCGAAATCGAGCGGCGTATTAACCATGATGACCACAGCCGCCCGAGTACGGAACTGACCGTCGTAGTAGACATGAGTTCCGGTCAGATGGATATCATCCCCGGCGGAACCGCCGAAATGGGGAATACTGCCCAGTACCGAGTCCAACGTCAGCAGCACCAGCTCCTCTTGGCTTGATAAGCCATCAAGCAGCGTCAGGGCAAAGGTATGCCCCTTGATCGGTGCGACTCGCCTGTCTCGACAGCCGGCGACCAGTTCATCGATAAGTGCCTGCGCTTCGGTCAGCGTAAAGCGATCCAGCTCCTCGACCAGCCCTACTTCAATGGCAAAGAGGTTGCGGTCAAAACCGATCGCCGTCACCGTGCCCTGGTCGTAGCCACGGGGAGTCAACTCACCCGCTGTCGTACAGCCTGCGACTCGGACTCCTGCAAAGGCAGTCGTCAAACCGGACGACAGTGCCTGCAGATCATACTCGGCTGAGCAGAAAAACAGCACAAAGCCCAGCTCGGGGTTGTTGAGTTCAGCCGCCAGTTCAGCAGCAGCACAATACGGGTCGCGTGCGGAAGACATGGCGGAACGAATCGGTTCTTTGAACAAGGGCGCGTTCATTGACGGGTACTCGCGCTGAAAAACATGGCAACTTGAATTGTAATCGGGCAACAGAGTACTGGTAATCCTACTTCAGTACCTGCTTTCATGCCGACTGGGAGTGCTAAGCCTCTGATATTAAATGTATAAACTCAATGTTGCCGGTGGCTTAAGGTGCCGGCTGTCAAACATACTACCAAAGCACTAGCGTGATGGAGCAGATGACGAACAGGAAAGGCACGCACAGGGTCTGCCATAGAGGGTCAGGTAAGTATTTTGAGTGCCGTGCGGGAGGAAAGTGGCGGCACAAAAAAACCGCACAACCGGTGAAGGGGTCCAGTTGTGCGGTCCAGGTGTCACAGCAACAACGCGGTTTACCAGGTCAGAACGGCACCCAGAGCAACGGTATCGTTTTCTTCAGTACCCAGCGTGGTGCCACTGATTTCTGTCTGGTCATATTCAGCAACCAGTTTCAGGTTACTGTTAACCGTGTAGAACCAGGCGACAGCGGTATTTTCATAGGTAAAATCGGTGCCATTATCGCCTTCGTTCTCACCATAGGACAGAGCCACGCGGTTGGGTCCGAAGGTGTAGGAGCCCTGTACCAGGTAACCATCCATCTCGGCACTTTCATCGACTACAAAGTTATCGATCGCGGCCGGGTGAATTCCTTCGCTCTGGAACCCGGAAGCGGTCAGGGACAGGTCACCGAATTTCACATTAGCGCCGTAGGAGACACCGGTAGAGTCGATGCTGTTGACGTCAGCACCATCCGGATCATCGGAGCTCTGGTAAAGGCCGCCCACCCATGCCTTGAAAGAGCCATTATTGAAGTCGGTGCCATAGGTCAGCTCGCCTTCGAATCGCGGTGTGTCTTCGGAAGAATCAACATCCGACTTGCTCGGGTCGAAAATACCCACGGCCAGCTGGAAGCCGTTTTTGGTCGGGGTGCGGTATGTGATCTGCGCTTTCGGGAACGGATAGGTATAGCCACTGCCGATGTTGCCAAAGGATACGTTACCGCCATCGATCAGGCCGAGGGCATCTGACGTCTGGCCGTAACCGAGCAGCAGCTCGTCCGACATGATATTGGTGCGGTTGAACAGGCCGAAGTCCTTACCGATCAATACCTGGCCCCAGTCAGCGTCGACCGTACCGTAGAACTGACGCACATCGATACCGGTGTCAGTGCCCAGAGACTCGCCGCGGCCCTGGTTGTTGGCGCGCACGACATCAGAGTCGTTGATGCTCACCCAGAATGAGGAGCGAGCACCCAGTTTCAGATCACCTGTTTCCTTACCGAAGTTGAAACCGATCCAGTTAGGCAGGAAACCCATCTTAACACGGGACTGTTCGCGACCATCATTGTCGCTCTGAACGTAAAAGGCGTTGATCAAGCCATCGGTGCTGAAGGTGGTTCCTTCCTTGTCGTACAGCGTAATACCGGCCTGTGCCTGCGCGGCCATGCCCAGTGCGATCATTGCCGGCAAGAGCTTGGTGGTCATTTTTTTATTTTTCATGGTCTTCCCCAGATTCAAACTTCAGTCATGACATCGTTATTACGATGACTTGATGATCGCGTTTGAGGAGGTAATAACACATGCTGCACAGGAGGGATTCGGGTGCCACCTTGGTGGCGCAACAGGTGCCGCAATACGGGTAGTGCTGCGCCAGTCGTACGACCCAGCGCCAAGGTAGCAGAAGCAGGTGCAACATTAGAAATTAACGATAACACTCTGTTTTAATTAGATTTAATATCCTGCAAAAGTTCAACGCAAAAAGCCCCGCCAGTTTCCCGGCGGGGCTTTGAACAACAGAGGTTCAGCTGATAGTCAGCGTTATTTCGGCAGTTTGAAGGTCCACACGGAACCACCCTGGTTCAGGTGCTTCACGCGCTTGGCAACCTCACCACCCCAAAGCGGAACTGCGCCACCCCAACCGGAGACAACGGATACGTACTGCTCGCCATCCATCTCCCAGGTGATCGGCGAACCGACGATGCCGGAACCGGTCTGGAACTTGTACAGCATCTTGCCGGACTTGGCATCGAAGGCCATCAGATAACCTTCCGGATTCCCGGTGAATACCAGGTTACCCTTGGTCGCCAGTACACCACCCCAGAGCGGCGCGTAGTTTTCGTAGCGCCATACTTCCTTGCCGGATTTCGGGTCGATTGCACGCAGCACGCCGATGTAATCGTCATTCGTCGGTCGGATGGTAAAGCCTGCACCCAGGTAAGCCGCACCTTTCTTGTAGGAAACCGGCTCGTTCCAGATATCCATCGCCCATTCGTTGGACGGTACGTAGAACAGACCGGTATCCTGGCTGAACGCCATCGGCATCCAGTTTTTACCGCCCAGGAAGGACGGTGCGGAAACGACCGGCTCACCTTTCTTGCCGTCTTTGGCATCAGCCGGGTTACCCGGACGCCCGCCCTCCTTGTAGATCGGACGGCCCTTGTCATCCAGGCCCTCAGCCCAGGTGATCTGGTCGACGAACGGGAAGCCGCGGATAAAATCACCGTTTTCACGGTTCAGCACGTAGAAGAAGCCATTACGGTCGGCGGTTGCTGCCGCCTTAACGGTTTTGCCACCATCCTTGTAGTCGAAGGCGATCAGCTCGTTCACGCCATCAAAGTCCCAGCCGTCATGCGGAGTGGTCTGGAAGTGCCACACAATCTTGCCGGTATCCGGATCGATCGCCAGACGTGAAGAGGAGAACAGGTTGTCACCCGGACGCAGGTGTGAGTTCCAGGGAGCCGGGTTACCGGTACCGAAGAACATCAGGTCGGTTTCAGGATCGTAGGTACCACCCAGCCAGGTTGCAGCACCACCGGTCTTCCACAGGTCACCCGGCCAGGTTTGGCCCGGCTTGCCGCCGGAGATGCCGTTTTCGACCTTCTTGCCATCCTTCCAGATGTAGCCCATGTGACCTTCAACCGTCGGGCGTGTCCAGACGATATCGCCGGTCTTGGCGTCGTAGGCCTCTACCTTGCCGACCACACCAAATTCACCACCGGATACACCGGTAATGATCTTGCCTTTCACCACCAGCGGTGCAGCGGTCAGCGAGTAGCCTTCCTTGTAGTCCGCCACTTTCTTCTTCCAGACCACCTTGCCGGTGTCCTTGTTCAGGGCGACCAGCTTGGCATCCAGGGTGCCAAAGATCACCAGGTCACCATACAGGGCTACACCACGGTTGATCACGTCACAGCAGGGCATGATGCCGTCCGGCAGGCGAGCGTTGTATTCCCAGAGCTCTTCACCCGTTTTGACATCGATGGCAAATACGCGGGAATAGGAACCGGTGACATACATGACACCGTCCTTCACCATCGGCTGGGATTCCTGCCCGCGCTGTTTTTCGCCGCCGAAGGAGAACGACCATACCGGACGCAATTCCTTGACGGTTTCAGCATTCAGTTTGTCCAGCGGGCTGTAGCGCTGGGCGCGCGGACCCAGACCGTTGGAGACCACATCTTCAGTAGTCATCTGGTCGGCAAGGATATCCTTGTCGGTGATGCCCGCCTGCGCTACACCAGCACAGGACATGGCAGCAACCAGAGCGGTCAGGGCAAAGCCTTTGCTGCGGCCAATTTTCTTCATTGCTGTCCCCTTTTAGGATTTTTTTGTTTTCCAGGAGAAGCCGGGAATTTTTCCCGACCCGTATGGGCATTTTTGAATCTGACCCGCAATCCAACAATTGAACCGGCGAAGCAGTTTTCTCCTCACTTGGTAGTAATACTCGCTTCAAAGCCCCGCACAGCGGGACTTTTACCCAGGATTCAGCGGTCGAATACCGCCTCTTCGTAGGTCGGATAGAGATGAATAACCGTGCGTTCGAACTCGGCACGCCGCAAAGCGATACTATCGAAACGTGCAGGGATGGGTTGGGCCATCACTTCGGTCATGCTCATCCCCTGTTCGGCTGCAGACATGAGGACTTTATCCAGCCATTGCAGATAGTCCTGCATCTGATCCAGCGCCCGCTGATCGGAGACTCTGGGCCCATGACCAGGCAGCATCACTTTAAAGGGGATCTCTCGTAACTGCTCAAGCTCTGCCAGCCACTGCTGCAAGCCCGGCGTATGGGGCGTCGTCAGGGCTCGCTGGTAGAACACCATATCGAACGGAAAGAGCACAGCCGTGGTGCGATCATAAAGCACCAGGTCCGAACCACTGTGTCCGGTCAGCTCGATCCATTCCAGCTGATGATCACCCAGCTGCATTATTCCGGGCTCAATGATCTGATCGGGCACGATCACCTCGGTGCCCCTCATCCAGTCGCCGACCAGGCGATACATGTTCTCGGCAAAAGCATCCCCGTGCTGGCGAATCTGCTGCTGTGTTTTGGCCAGGGAAGCGATCGGGGTTGATATGAAGGCCTGGTTGCCGAGGAAATGGTCGGGATGCTGATGGGTATTGATCACCAGTTTGATCGGCTGGTCGGTCGTTTGACGAATCAACTTGCGCAAGGCTTCGCCGTAGCGCCGTGATACTCCCGTATCAAGCACAATGACACCCTCGGTCGTGACAATGAATGCCGTATTGACGATATTGCCGCCGTTTTCGAAACTGAAATCCTCGGTTTTGCCTTCGACAAACCAGGTATCCCGAGCGACCTGTTCGGCTGTTAAATCATATTCAAGGCGAGCAGCTGTTGCCGGCAGGTTCAGCGCCAGCAAAACCAACAGCGTCAGAAATCTCATGCGGCCTCCTTAAAGTGCCTGGCTGAATTCGTTACCGCCGTTGTCGCGCATCCAAAGCAGGTAACCGCTGCGGTCATCATTCAGGTCAAAACTGAAGACAGGATTCTCCGCCACCGGGGGCGACAGTTCCATGCGCACCACGGTCGCTCCTTCAGGCCCTTTCAACTCAACCTGCTGAAGGTAAAACTCCGGTATCGCATCGACCAGCCCAGTGTCCATGGGATGAATGACTCGGAACTTGTAGCGGGCACCATCGCCCTCTTCAGTCACAAATCGCCGCGACTTCACCTCACCCAAATGACTTTGCCAGTAAGGATCGGCGTTACCCATACTGGGCGTGGTGCAACCACCTCCCGCCGCCTCGAGCTGGGCATAGCCTATATGCCAGTCCCCCTCTTTGGTCAGCACCGCGGCACGAATCGCCGTGCTCTGCTGCACCTTGATGCGAAGAGATACCTTGGGGCTGGCCAGGTCGGTCGGGTAATAGTTGAAAATATGCTGGATGGGGTTGAGGTCGGCCCATACCACGATGCGCTCGATATTTCCCTTAAGGGCACGTGCGTCAACGGTAATGGGCACCTGAGTCGGGTTCTCGGCAAAGGCCGGCACCTCTACCCGAATTTCCGGGTCGAAGCGATAATCCGCATCGCCGATGAATATCTTGCGCGTGTAGTCCCACATCACCGACTCAAGCGGGTCAGCAGACTGTGCCGCTGATGCAGCGGTAAAGGCAAACAGGGCCAGCAGCCCTGTCAGCAGACGAAAAATCCCTGTCATCTTATCTACCTCATGTTGTTTTTATTGTTTTGGCAGTCGGTCAGTTTGCGGCACTAGCCTCCGCTGTGACCTGATAGAACTCAGGCTTGGTATAGCGCAAACCGTAAGAGGCAAAGAGCTCTGCCATCTCGCCGCTGCGGATCATCCGGTCGAGCACTTCCTCGACGGCATACCCCAGCTGGCGATCGGTCTGACGAATGGCGATACCAATATCCCAGGTCTGTTTGCCCATGGTCGGGAAACCATTTTCTGCCAATCGGTACTCCGGGTTCTTTGCCTGATTCAGCAACCAGTCAATCTCGGACTGCATCGCCATGACTGCCGCAACTTCGCCCTTTTGCATGGCAGCGAATGCCAGGCCGGGAGTGACATAGTGATGCGTCATATTGCGCATGCGCCCGCCCATGGCCGAAGTGAAGTAGAAGGCCGGCACACTGTCGATCTCGACCCCGATTGGCTCATACTGGAACACCGCGACGGTTCGCACGGCGTCCAGGCGCTTGCTGTCATAGGCCACCTGCCAGCGCTCTTGCTGATAAGGCGCTTTCATCACCACCTGTTCATTGATCAGGTAACCCAATGAGTCCTGCTTGTAGGCATAGGCCTTGTCGTAGGGCACGCGCAGCATCACATCGGCCAGGTGCTTCATGGCCAGCGGGTTGTCTTCGTCCTTATCCAGGTAATGACCCTTCCAGACATTGTTGCGCAGATCGTCTTCCAGATTTTCGTCAGGCGTGATCCAGTGCAGTTGGAGATCCAGATCAAAAGCCTTGGCTACCCGGCGTGCGATCTCAACATCGACACCGGCCGGCTGGCCATCGCGCATGAATGAATAGGGCGCAAAGTCCTTGTAGACCCCTATGCGGATATAGCCGGACGCCATGACGTCATCGTACAGACGCGCAAAAGCCTGCTCGCATGCGAGCAGGCCTGCCAGAAGGGAAATAAGCAGCGTGGCGAGCTTATTCCTCAACATATTTGGTCTCCAGCCAGCTTCGGATGGCCCAGAGGGCTTCCTGACTCAGCGTATCGGCCATACGTGGCATATAGACGGCACCATCGCGAACGGCACCATTGATGACACGATACTTGAACCATTCGTCGCCATCGTAATCCGCTGTCAGATAACGCAGGTCTGGCGCAATGCCGCCTGAAATACCATCCAGACCGTGACAACGGGCGCAGTTCTGGTTATAAGCAGAAGCACCGATTTCGACAGCCCGTTCGAAGTCATCACTGTCGCGATAGGGGTTGGTATCGGCCCACTCCTCACCCAGCGAAGTCAGGCCTTCGGTTTCAACGGCGTGGGGAACCACATCACCGTGGGCCAGAACAGAGCCGGATACGGCTGTGGCCATTGCAGCAGCGGCCAGGAGGCCGGTAATCTTGTTCAGCTTGGACATGCGGGGTCACCATTATTGTTATCGGCTAATCGGAGTGCCGAGCGCAGCCGCCCGACCTTGATGCCTTCATGATGGACCAGGCACGCCATTGCCAGAATTACACCTTGGCACGCAAAACATGCTCCCTTGGTAGTAAATTCTGCGCAGGAACAGGACCAAGGTTTGACACTTCACAACCAAAGTCGTAAAACTTACGCATAACCTTTTGATTATATAGGGAACTTTTCCCGGCAAATCAGGCATTTCCCATAGTTTCCTGGTGCTGATATCCCCTTCTCGCCGGGCGATCTGCCGTAGCTCTTCTGCTCCCTTGATTCGCACAATGCCCTGCACATATCAGCTCCCGTTTCGAGCTGACGCCATTCACCAACAGGGTATCGAAATGATGAAAACAACAATAACAGCGCCCCGCCGCAAACTTCTGAGTCAACGGGTACAGGCTGTCATTCTGGGCGCCGCCATCGGTCTGGGCACGAGCGCTGTACAGGCGGCGACTTCCGCCGTTACCTGGGACGATATTCAAAACGACCAGGCCACCCCCGAGAACGTGCTGGGTTACGGCATAGGTCCCAAGGCTCAGCGCTACAGCCCGATGACTCAACTGAACACAGACAACGTCGAGATGCTGACGCCGGCCTGGTCGTTTTCGTTCGGTGACGAGAAGCAGCGCGGCCAGGAGTCCCAGGCACTGGTCCACGAGGGTGTTATCTATATCACCGGTTCCTATTCCCGCGTTTTCGCCATCGATGCCAAAACCGGTAAGCGACTCTGGAGCTATACCGCACGACTGCCGGATGATATCCGTCCCTGCTGTGATGTGGTCAACCGTGGCGCGGCCATCTTCGGTGACAAGATATTCTTCGGTACGCTCGATGCGTCAATCGTGGCGCTGAACAAGGACACCGGTAAGGTGGTCTGGAAGAAGAAGTTTGGTGACCATTCGGCCGGCTATACCATGACCGGTGCCCCTACCCTGGTCAAGGACCAGAAGACCGGCAAGGTGATGCTGATCCACGGCTCTTCCGGCGATGAGTTTGGTGTGGTCGGCAAACTATTCGCACGCGACCCCGATACCGGCAAGGAAATCTGGATGCGTCCGTTCGTCGAAGGCCACATGGGACGCCTCAACGGCAAGGAAAGCACACCGACCGGCGACCCGCGTGCACCCAGCTGGCCGGATGATCCCAATAGTGAAACCGGCAAGGTCGAAGCCTGGAGTCACGGTGGTGGTGCTCCCTGGCAGAGCGCCAGCTTTGATGTTGAGAACAACCGCATCATCGTCGGTGCCGGCAACCCGGCGCCGTGGAACACCTGGGAGCGTACCTCTGAAGGCGGCAATCCCCAGGATTACGACAGCCTCTACACCTCGGGCCAGGTAGCCGTAGACCCGACCACCGGCGAAGTGGACTGGTTCTACCAGCATACTCCGAACGATGCCTGGGACTTCTCCGGCAACAACGAGCTGGTCCTGTTCGAATACGAAGATGGCGGCAAAACCGTCAAGGCCACGGCGCACGCTGACCGTAACGGCTTCTTCTATGTCGTCGATCGTGAGGATGGTGATTTCATCCGCGCCTTCCCGTTCGTCGACAATATCACCTGGGCCACTCATATCGATCCGAAAACCGGTCGTCCGGTTGAGGTAGAAGGCCAGCGTCCGCCGGAACCCAAGCCGGGTGAGAAGAAAGGTGAGTCCATCGAAGTGTCACCGCCTTTCCTGGGTGGCAAGAACTGGAACCCCATGGCATATAGTCAGGACACCGGCCTGTTCTACGTGCCGGGCAACCACTGGAAAGAAGACTACTGGACCGAGGAAGTCACCTATCAGAAAGGCGCCGCCTACCTGGGCCAGGGTTTCCGTATCCGCAAAATGTATGACGACCACGTCGGCATCCTGCGTGCAATGAACCCGATCACCGGCAAGATCGAATGGGAGCACAAGGAAAAACTGCCGTTGTGGGCCGGTGTCCTGACCACCAAAGGCGGCCTGGTGTTCACCGGTACCGGTGACGGCTATCTGAAAGCCTTTGATGCCAAGTCCGGTGATGAGCTGTGGAAGTTCCAGACCGGCTCCGGCATCGTCTCCAGCCCGGTAACCTGGGAGATGGACGGTGAGCAGTACGTCGGTATTGCCTCCGGTTACGGTGGTGCCGTGCCACTGTGGGGTGGCGACATGGCCGACCTGACCAAGCCGGTGCCCCAGGGCGGTTCCTTCTGGGCCTTCAAACTGCCGAAATGGGCAGGTGAAGTAGCTAAGAAGTAACAACCGAATACGGTTAATGCTCCCCCCGGGCCTGCCTGGTAGGCAGGCCCTTTTTCTGGAGACCTGATCATGGCTAAAGCTTCCCTGATTTCAACCGGCGTGCTGACTTTAATGCTGTCATCTGCGGTAGCCGCTCAATGTGTGCCCGCTATTGAAGCCCAGTGTGCCGGTGCTGACCTTTCCGCAACCGACCTGTCCGGGCAGCAGCTGGACCGTATCGATCTGAGCGGTGCCAACCTGCGCTACGCCGACCTTCGCCACGCCGATCTGCGTGGTGCCAATCTCAGTGGTGCTGACCTTAGTTACGCTCTGCTCAGTCGAGCCAATCTGGAAAAGGCCAACCTGAAAGGCGCAACGCTGGATTATGCCAACATGGTGGCCGTGGCCGGCTGGGCCATGCATGCTCAGGGTGCCTCCTTCAGGGAAACACGCCTTGATGGTGCCGATCTTTCATTCGCCCGGTTGAGCAATGCCCGATTTGTTGATGCCGTGCTCTACGCGACCAATATGGAGATGGTATGGGCGACCAAAACCCGTTTCATCAACTGCAACCTGCGCAATGCCAACCTGCAGGAAGCCAAACTGAACTATGCCAATATGGAAAATGCTGACCTGCGTGGCGCCAGCATCCGCTTCGCGACCTTCCAGGGAACGCATATGGTCGATTGCAAGGACTGCCCTATGGACTGGATGGTTCCAAAGCACCCGGTGAAATAGAAATAAATAACCAGAATGGCGTTCATCTCTCAAACGCCATTCCTGTACTTTCTCCTTTAACGCCAGCGCTCCTTGAGCATACCCCGGCTCGAATGAGACAGAGTCGCACCCGAACATAATCGGCTAGTCTTTAGATTAGAGTGATCCTCAACGACGAAGCCACCAAGCCATGCCTGAAATAAACAACAAAATTACCGTTTTTTATGACGGTGCCTGCCCCAGGTGCATCCGGGACCGGGAGAACTATGAGCGGCTCGACCCTGAAGCGGACCAGCAGGTGGAGTGGTTCGATATCACCGGGCGTGACCAGGAGCTGATCGAGCTGGGCATCAATCCGCGCAAGGCGCTGACCGAGCTTCACATCCGTACGGCCGATGGCCGTATCCTGTCCGAACTCGATGCCTATCGCGTTTTGATGGCCCGCATTCCCCGCTATCGATTACTGGGATGGTTCATCGGCTTACCGCTGATCAGGCCGGTGGCCAGCAATCTATACCACTGGATGGTCACCCGACGCCTGCGGCGACAAGGACGTATTTAATACGCCTGATCTATGTGACCCAGTTTCAACAAGCCGCATTGAATTGCCAGATGCACCAGCTCCGCTGTCGATGAAACCTGGAGCTTATTCTTCAGTAGCGTACTGTGATTGGAGACTGTCTTGACGCTGATGCAGAGCTGCTCGGCGATCAGCTTGGGCGTCAGCCCCCGGGCCAGCATGACGAAGATTTCGAACTCACGCTGGGTCATCCCTTCCAGTCGCGGGTCCAACCCGGTATTGCGCTGCATTGCCAGCCGGGTCGCCAGGTCATGTTCGACATAGGGCTGCCCCGCCTGCACCTTGCGCACAGCTTCAAGCAGCACTTCGGGACTGCTGCTCTTGGTGATATAACCCAACGCCCCCACATCAAGAGCTTGCTGCACCATTGGCAACTCGTCGTACATGCTGAAGAACAGGATGTGGGCATTACTGTCACGCTGCAGAATACGTTTGGCCGTTTCGATACCGCTGATCTCCGGCAGGTTGATGTCCAGCACCAGCGCATCGGGCTGATGCTGTTGCCAGAGAGACAGACAGTCCCGACCGCTGGACGCCTCGATAATCTCGCATTGATCCAGCATGGCTTCCAGCAGGCTGGCATAGCCCTGGCGTACGACAGCATGGTCGTCCGTCAACAGAATTTTCATGCTTCTACTCCTGTTACAACGGGAAGGTCCAGCGTCAGTGTCAGGCCTCCCCCCGGGGCTGATGAGAGAACCAGTTTCGCGTCCATATAGCGGGCGCGCTCATGCATCGACCTGATACCGACACCCGGCCTGACATCCTCGGCCAATCCCAGACCGTTATCCGCAATCCGCAGATGCAGGCGTTTGCCTTGCCTGTCCATGGTGATCGAAACCCCTGTCGCGTGGGCATGTCGCGCCACATTATGCAGAGCTTCCTGTACCAGCCGATAAAGGTGGGTTGATGTTTCGTCACTGAGCAATGGCAAGGCGCTGATCGTCAGGCCACACTGGATACCGCTGCTCTGTTGCCACTGCTCCACAAGACTGCGCAGGGATTCCTCCAACCCCAGAGGCTGAAGAATCACCGGATGCAAACTGCGAATCAGTCGCCTGAATCCCTGTTGCATCGCTTCACAGTCACTGACTATTCGGGGGGCTATCTTCGCAACCAAATCCGGTTGACCCGCTGTTTGAGAGATCAGGTAGGCCTGGGCACGGATGCCGGTCAGGTACTGCCCCAGATCGTCATGCAGTTCACTGGCCAGGTAGGCACGTTCCTTCTCCTGCAGGGCCATGAGCTCACGTGTAAGCCGTCGATTATCGGCCTGCTCCCGTTCCAGCGCCTGTGCCATGCGGTTGAAGTGGCCGGCCAGTCGGTTGGCCTCGGGAACCGAGTAGACTTGAAGACGTGCAGTAAACTGCCCCTGCTGGATCTGCTCCAGTGCTGCCAGCACCTGACCAAACGGCCTCATCCCGCGGGAGACTCCCCAGCTGATGGCACCGATTGACAGCAATGCACCGCCACAGAACAGTATGAGAACCTGCAAGGCCGACTCCCACACCTCTTCAAGTTCATCCTCGGGATCGGCCATGAGTACCAGGGTATGACTATCAGGCAAGGGAACACGCCGCTCGATCTGCGGCATGGCTGCCGGCCAGATCCAGTCAGCGAACCATCGCGGCACCTCGGTGACCGACAGCGGTGGCGGTGAAACACCTGGCACGAGCCGGTACAGTTTCAGATGTCGCCAGTGACTGGAAAGTACAGTCTCAAGCTGTCCGGGGTTGTGCTGAATACCGACGACCAGCTGGTCAGCAATCGCCATTCCGGCTTCCAGTTCGCGCTGGATATCCGTCTTGGCCTGACGCATCAGACCAAACAGGCTAAGCATCAGGGCCAGCAGAAAGGCGGCTGCCACCAGTACATTCAGACGTACGACCGCACGCATTCGATCCAGTCCTTATCAGCGAACGCTGAACACACCTTCCATGCCCTTGTGCTCCAGTCCTTCCATGTAAAATTCGTACTCACCCGGCTTGATCGGCACGAAGAAAATTTCGGCTTCACCTTCGTCCTCAAATTCCAGTTCGGTCAGCGTCATCGCCTTGATTTCCATACCGCCGGCTTCAACCTTGCGCAGGAAAATCGAGGTGAAAAACTCGGGTGCCTGCATGGCGTATTCCTTCAGCCCGCTGGAGACAACCTTGAGTCGGTAGGCCTTGCCGGTTTCCATCTCGTAACGGGTCTGTGACATGGCGTAGTCCGTTACCTCACTCCCCAAGACCAGATCGGGCAGACGTTCGGGACGGGTGGTCAGGTCACCCGCTGCCTGGACAGGCGTTGTAGACAGCGCTGCGCCGGCCAGTGTCAGAGCGAAAGTCAGGGTGCGAATGGGCGATTTCATGGTGCCTTCCTGTTCTTGTTGTGATCTTTACCCACCATCCTAGTGACCATCACCCAGGAAAACATGCTACTTCGGTACTGATTGTTTGAGACTTTCTGAATATTTAAACCGGCCCGCTTCCGCCCTAAGCTCAAGGCATGACTCATCACATAGCTCATTACACGGCTCATCAAATAACAACGATAACGCTGAGTGACGCCCCATGAACACGCTGCCCCGATTACTGTGCGCAACCACGCTGGCCTTTTCCACATTGGCCAATGCCGCACCCGCCCCCCTGGAGATCGAGATCGGCTATCTCGGCTTCGAGCCTGACCCTGGCCCGGTGCTGTCCAATATTTTACCCGAGCCTGCCGATGCCGGGCTGAAAGGTGCCGAATTGGGCATCAAGGACAGCAACACCACTGGCCGCTTCCTTAAACAGCATTACACCCTGCACGCGCACAGCACCGATCAAGCTGAAGAAGCCATTGCAGCAGGCCAGGCGCTCTATGAGCAGGGGGTACGCCTGTTCGTGCTTAACCTGACTCGCGACCAGCTGGTCGCCGTTGAAGCGGCCTTGCCGGATGACGTGCTGCTGATCAACGCCGGCAGCCAGGATAATGTCCTGCGCACCGAACAGTGTGTGCCGGGCATGCTGCACAGCATTCCCTCTCGCGCCATGCTCACCGATTCGCTGGCGCAATGGCTGGCCAGCAAGCGCTGGAATCGCTGGCTGCTGCTGGAAGGTCAGACACCGGAAGACAAGGCGTATGCCGACTCCGTCGTGCGCAGTGCCCAGCGCATGGGCGCAACCATCGTCGAGCGCAAGCAGTGGAGTTTCGATACCGACCTGCGCCGCACCGCGCAGAAAGAGCTTCCGCCGTTCACCCAGACCGACGAATACGATGTTGTCGTGGTGGCCGACGAGCGTGGCGACTTCGGTGAATATGTGCCCTTCAATACCTGGTATCCACGCCCGGTAGTCGGCACTCAGGGCATGAGTCCGGTGACCTGGCACCGAGTCGTCGAAGCTTGGGGAGCGGCCCAGTTGCAGAGCCGGTTCGAGAAACTGGCCGATCGTTGGATGAACGGGCGTGACTACGCCAGTTGGGCCGGTGTGCGCACGCTGGCCGAAGCGGTGACCCAGACGGGGGAAACCGATCCGGCCGTTCTGAAGCAGTTCATTCTATCCGACAAATTTCAGCTCGGTGCCTTCAAGGGGCGCAAGCTGACCTATCGTGACTGGAGCGGTCAGCTGCGCCAGCCGATCCCACTGGTCCATCCCCGAGCCCTGGTATCCCAGTCGCCTCAGGCTGGCTATCTGCACCCGACCACCGATCTGGATACGCTCGGTTACGACCAGCGTGAAAGCCAGTGTTCTGTCAAAGGAGACGCGTGATGTACAAGCCCCCTTTCCTCAAATCATTGTTGATCACCGCCCTGCTGGCCAGCCCGGTCGCCCAGGCGACGACGGCCTATGTGTCCAACGAGAAGGACAACACCCTGTCGGTGATCGACCTGGACGCCATGGAAGTCACCCACACCATTGAGGTGGGCGAGCGGCCACGCGGTATCGCCCTGTCCAGGGACCACAGCAAGCTCTATATCTGCGCCAGTGACTCGGATACGGTGCAGGTGCTGGACCTGACGACCCACAAGATCATCGCCAATCTGCCCTCCGGCGAGGACCCGGAACAGTTCTCGTTGCATCCGGACAATCGCCGCCTCTACATCTCCAACGAGGATGATGCCCTGGTCACCGTGGTCGATACCCAAAGCCATGAAGTGCTGGCCCAGATCGAGGTGGGGGTAGAACCCGAAGGCATGGCCGTCAGCCCTGATGGGCGCTGGGCGGTGAACACCAGTGAAACCACCAGCATGTTGCACTGGATCGATACCGAAACCAACGAGCTGGTCGACAATACCCTGGTGGATCAGCGTCCTCGTCACGTCGAGTTCAGTAAGGCGGGCGACATTCTCTGGGCCTCGTCCGAAATCGGTGGCACCGTCTCGGTTGTTGACGTTGCCAGCCGCGAGATCGTCAAGAAACTGACCTTCCAGATTCGCGGCATCCACCCGGACAAGATCCAGCCAGTGGGTGTAAAGCTGTCAGATGACGGCAAGTATGCCTTCGTGGCGCTGGGCCCGGCTAACCATGTGGCCGTGGTCGATGCCAAAACCTACGAAGTGCTAGATTATCTGCTGGTAGGCCGCCGTGTCTGGCACATGGAATTCACGCCCGACCACAAGTACCTGTTAACCACAAACGGCGTGAGCGGCGATGTCTCCGTGATCGACGTGGATGACCTCAAGGTGATCAAGTCAATCAAGGTCGGCCGCTACCCCTGGGGCGTGGTGACACTTAACTAGTCACGTTGAATGAGACACACGGGACTGATCAGGAGTAACAGATGGGCATTGAAGTACGCCAGTTAAGTTTTCGGTATGGGCCCCGACAGGCGCTGCAGGATGTCAGCTTCCACCTCGTCGATGGCCAGCTCAATGCCCTGCTCGGTCCCAACGGGGCGGGCAAAAGCACCCTCTATGCCCTGTTGACCCAGCTGTACAGCCTGCAACAGGGGGAAGTCCTGCTGGATGACGAGCAAATCACCCGTCAATCCCGCAAGCTCAAGCAACAGTTGGGCGTCGTGTTCCAGCAGAGCACCCTGGACCTGGACCTGAGCGTACTGCAAAACCTGGAGTACCACGGCGCATTGCACGGTCTGTCGTCGCGGCAGGTTAAGCGTGAAGCCGCCGCGTTGCTGGAACGCCTGGGCCTGGGCGATCGCCTCAAGGACAGTATCCGCAGCCTCAACGGCGGCCATCGGCGTCGCGTGGAGATCGCGCGTGCGCTGCTGCACCGCCCCTCCATCCTTCTACTGGACGAAGCCACCGTTGGCCTGGATACGGCCGCACGCCAGTCGATCAACCGTCATGTGCGTGATCTCTGCCGTGATCAGTCGTTGACGGTGCTTTGGGCGACGCACCTGATCGAAGAGATTGCTGCGGACGACCCGGTACTGATACTTCATCGGGGCAAAATTGAAGCCGATGCACCGGCACATGAGATCTGCCAGCAGCAAGGGGTGACCACTCTCGCCGAAGCGTTCGAGCAGATCACCGGACTCAAGGACAACAGCGCATGCGCATGACTGCCTACGCCATCGCCCTGAACGGGATACTGAAACGCGAGTTCCTGCGCTTTATTCATCAGCGCACCCGGTTTCTCAGCGCCCTGGTGCGCCCGCTGCTCTGGCTGGTGGTGTTTGCCGCCGGTTTTCGGGCCGCACTCGGGGTTTCGATCATCCCTCCGTATGCAACCTACATCACCTACGAGACCTACATCCTGCCCGGCCTGTGCTGCATGATCCTGCTGTTCAACGGCATGCAAAGCTCGTTGTCGATGGTGTACGACCGGGAGATGGGCAGCATGAAAGTACTGCTGATGAGCCCCTTGCCAAGAGCCTGGCTGCTGTTCTGCAAGCTGATCGCCATCGCAGTGCTGTCGCTGGTGCAGGTCTACGCCTTTATCGGGCTGGGCTTTCTGGTGAAGGTGGAACCGCCGCTGCTGGGGCTATTGACCGTGTTGCCGGCACTCTTGCTGACAGCATTGATGCTGGGCGCCATCGGGCTATTCCTGTCATCACGCATTCGCCAACTGGAAAACTTTGCCGGGGTGATGAACTTCGTTATCTTCCCGATGTTTTTCATGTCTTCGGCGCTCTACCCGTTGTGGAAAATGCGTGAATCCAGCGAATGGCTGTACTGGGTCTGCAGCGTCAATCCCTTTACCCATGCCGTGGAACTGGTGCGCTTTGCCCTTTACACCGAGCTGAACCTGGAAGCACTGCTGGTCACTGCCAGCACCACGCTGTTTTTCACGCTGCTGGCGCTGATGGGATTCAATTCCGAGCAGGCGGCTCGCAAGTCCTGATGATCTAAACCGGATAGCTGACGACCCTCTTGGGAAGGAGGCGTTGGCTATCGCCAGTGATTCAAATTGTTCCCTCTTTATCCTGGCAAAGCTCTGGCAACCCCTCCTCCCCCACGCGCCCATCCCTGATAAATAATATTTTCAATTATCCTGCGGTATGGACTAATTGCATGCAATGCTTAACATTCATGCTCGCCAGGATAAGATGAATTTTCGAAATCTTGCCAAAGATGTCGAAATGATAAGAGGTCTTTCAAAATGGCTAAAATCAACCTTGCCCTCCCCCCCTGATTCCACAAAGATACATTTTCGATGCTCATCGCCAATGGCCAGGATTTTGTTGGGGCGATTAGCCTGCAGGAAATAAAACAGTGACACAACGGTGTTTCATTACGCTGAACAGCCTGCCCAAGAGCAATTCGAACCCACATATGCGGGATGCAAATGCCCGGGCGCTCTATGGCACCTCTGCGTTTTCGGGGTGCTTGAACGTGAGCCGGCAAACGCTGTTCAGCGAAGGTGCCCGAGAAACCAAAGGGTTCTCGATCTCAGGTGTGCGGCAGAAACTCTCGATGAAGTTTGATCATTTGGCCAGCCTTCGTCGGGATAACAAATATGACAGTACCTATGAGGCTGCAGGCCTGATCCTGAGGGAAGCAACCGGTGGCAAGGCGCAGTGATGCTCGACTACTTCAACCGTGTTGTAGCGGCATACCTGATGGGGAATGAGGACCTTCACCTCAAGAACTTTAGTGTTATCAGGGACCCTGGCGATACAAGCCACTACTACCCGGGGCTGTCACCCAACTACGATTTCGTCCCGACACGGGTATATCTCATGAATACTAACGGTGCTATGGCTATGCCATTGACGAATGCAGAGCAGGCAGGCGACTTCTCGGATGCGTTCAGCTATTACGGATACTACACGTATCAGGAATTCCAGCACCTGGGGTTGGCGATCGGCCTGAATGAACCTGCTATCGGCACCTGCATTAAGCGACTCTACGCCAAATTGCCCGCCATTCTTGAACTGATAGAAGCCACGGCGATTCCTGGCGAATATAAAACCCGACTTACAGAGGAAATCAGCGGACGCGCAAGGGCAATAACGGCAGTCCGTCGATGAACTGGCAGGGCCTTGGGTAACCCCAGTTGCCATCATCGCCTGTATGCGCAAACTGATCGTGGTGCTCAACACCATGCTCAAGAACGAGACACGATTGGGCTTAAATATTTAACTGGACACTACAGTCAGTTGCTAGCTGTCGTATTCCTCCTGATCGTGCAGCAAACGGAGAAGCCGCCACTGCTGTGTCAGCTCAACAACCCAACCTCAGATTGCAAATAGCCCTTTACTTGCACTGATACAGGAATCGGCTGCTGCCGGCCTTGCCAAGGGTTCCCAAATCCTCAGGTCATGATTACACTCCCGCTTCCTGATGAGCAACAGCGGGTCATGCGCAGCATGCGTTATCGTATCTCCACACCCTATTACCGCAAACAAACGGCCAGCCATCTGCTCTGGATGCTGTGCCTGGTCGCGGCCGTGCTGGCCAGTATCTTTTATCTTTTCCAGGCTTCGGCCGTCGCCGATTACATTCTGCCGATATTGGGTGTAGCGGCCTGTTCAGCCTATTTCATCAAGCTGCTGCGTCATCTGCAGTTGGGCCGACAGGGTTATCCTGAAATCGATCTGGATAAAGAGGCCAAAACACTCGCCCTGATTCAGGGTGATTCACGCGTTGAGCTCGATATCAGCGATATCCTCAACCTCAAGCTGGACTATCGTCGCTATCAGGTTGAGCGGGTGCAGATCACCACGGCTGTGGGAGAGGTGCTGCGGCTGGAAGGTTATGAGGATCTGGAAACCCTGGCGACCGCACTGGAGCGGCTGACACCCGAGAACAATGTTACTCGCTCGCGACTTCGCATCCGCTGAATAGCCGATAATCTTCCTGTCCCATCACACGCGCCTGCTAGCCCTGCTGCAGGCGTGATCATCTCGTCTTCCTTTCGTTATCGAGGTGCATGTTGCTTCTGTCCGGCTATCTACTGCTAGGAATGGCGTTTACCGCAGTCCTGAACGCCTGCTTCTCATTGTTACCCGGATACTTGATCGGTGTTCCTGTCTGGATTTCGGCACTGCTGCTGTGGTCCAAACTCAACCAACCCCAGCGCAAGC
The DNA here is from genome assembly GCA_963677795.1 of uncultured Marinobacterium sp. Classification (GTDB taxonomy): domain Bacteria; phylum Pseudomonadota; class Gammaproteobacteria; order Pseudomonadales; family Balneatricaceae; genus Marinobacterium. The sequence goes on from OY782520.1 coordinate 82,142, forward strand.
AAATTGGCATACTGCTAGGCATCGGCGCGCCGTTACTGATTTTTGGTACTGCCAGCGGCGAGACTGGCCTATATCTGCTGAAAGCGCTGGAAGCCAACTACCTGGTACTGGCAATGCTGGTTGGGGTCAGTTTCCTGAGACTGGTCGCTTTGCAGGGAATGCAGAATGATGAGCAACTTCCCATTGGACGCAAGGCGCTCTGGCAGACCCTTCTGGGAGGGCACCTGATCGGCTCGGTGATCAATATATCCTCGGTCCTGATCATGGGTGACCGTTTAACGGCAAGACAGCCAATGCAGCCGGTTCAGGCCCTGGTACTGCTGCGCGGCTTCAGCATCTGCGCATTCTGGTCACCATTTTTTGCTGCCATGGGTCTGACGCTGGTCAGCGCACCTGGCGCCGAACTTAAGACACTGGTGCTGTTTGGTCTGCCTGTCGCAATAGTAGCTCTGCTATTCAGCCTGTTGGAATTGGCCCGCAATCCTGCAATTGATCAGGCCAGTGGCTATCCCATGCACCTGAAAGCACTTTGGATGCCGATACTCCTGGGCACTCTGGTAGTAATCAGCCATGAATTCTGGCCAGCACTCAGTGTGCTTACGCTGGTGACGCTAATTTCGATCCTGTTTGCCAGTGGATGGCTGCTGTTACGGCAAAAGCGTCAAGGTGCCAGGGTGTTGATCAACCATATTCATCATGGACTGCCCGGGTTGGCCGGTGAGGTGATGCTGTTCCTGGCAGCGGCGGTACTGGCCGCCGGCGTCGCCGCAACCCTGAATGCGCTGGATCTTGCTCTGACACCCGAACACTTCGGTGCGCTGGAAGCCTGTATCACCTTACTGGTACTGATCGTGCTTGCCTTTGCCGGCATGCACCCGGTTACCAGCGTGGTGTTGATTGGCAGCATTCTGGCGCCCAGTGTGACTAACCCCAATCTACTGGGACTAACCATGCTGATGGGCTGGGCGTTGGGTGTGGGCCTGTCTCCACTGTCCGGGGTACAACTCAGCCTGAGGGGCCGCTATTCCGTTTCGGCCAGACAGCTGCTGAGACTCAATCGACACTATGCACCGCTGATGTTGCTGGTGTGCTGGGGTGTACTCTGGCTCTACACCCGGATCTATTCCTGATGCCGGCTATCCGCCCATCAGGTGAGTCATAAGTGCACGCAGCTTGCCAGGTTTGATAGGCTTGTTGAGTACCTGCACACCTGCTTCGCGAAACGCCTTGCGCGTATCGTCACTGCGATCGGCGGTCAGCATCACCATCGGGGTCGAGGCCATACCGGATTGATTCAGCCAGTCACGCAGCTCCAGCCCCAGATGCTGATCTTCGAGATGGTAGTCGGCCAGCACCAGGTCCGGCGGTTGATCGGCACAGGCTCGGCGGGCTTGAGCCAGGTTCTCCGTCAACATCACTTCACACCCCCATCCGCTCAACAGCGCCTGCATACTGATCAGAATCGCAGGATCATTATCAAGGACGAGAACCTTGCAACCATGCAATTGGTCGGTATCAACAGCAACCGGAGGTGCTTGTTCGGGCTGTGCTTGAGCGACCGGCGAAACCAGGGGCACGCTGACTTCGAAACAGGAGCCACTGCCAACAACTGAGCGCAGGCTGATCGGATGATTCAGCATGCGGGCAATTCGATCGACGATGGCCAGCCCCAGGCCAACGCCGCCCTTGTGGCTCTGGTGGTGGCTCAGGCGACAGAACTCCTGGAAGATGGCTTCCTGCTTGTCGTCGGGGATGCCGCCACCAGTGTCCCAAATTTGTATCACCAGTGCTTTGCCCCGGCGACGAAAACCGAGCAGGACTCCCCCTTGCTCGGTATAGCGAAAGGCATTGCTGAGGAAGTTGCGCAGGATGCGGGTCAACAGGCGCAGATCACTGGCGATCCAAAGATCAGGCGTGCGTACCTGGAAGCGCAAACCAGCCGCGTCTGCGACTTGTTCAAATTCGGATCTGAGGCTGTCGGCCAGGCGATTAAGCGGGAAGCTCTGGATTTCCGGCTGCACCGCATTCTGATCCAGTTTCGATATGTCCAGCAGATCGGTCAGCAGCTGCTCGGCCCCATCCAGCGCCAGGTGTACCCGGTCAACCAGGTCCGCCTCGGCTTCAGGGAGGTTGCGCTCCTGCAATGCAGCTACCAGCAGGCGCGCCGCGTTCATCGGCTGCAGCAGGTCATGGCTGGCAGCGGCCAGATATTTATCCTTGCTGAGATTGGCCTCTTCTGCCGCTTCCTTGGCCTGCAACATTTCCTGCTCTGCCTGCTGCCGGGTACGCACTTCACGCCAGAGACGGTCATTCAGTTGTACCAGCTCACGGGTGCGCTCATCGACGCGCTGCTCCAGCTCCTCGTTCAGCGACAGCATCCGCTGCTGTACTTTTTTACGCTCGGTGATGTCGGCCACGAAAACCACGATATCCGCTTCCTGCCCCTTGTGGCGCAGCAGCATGTTCATCGACACCTCTACCATTTCGCCACCAGCCTTGCGCAGCCGGGTCTCATAGAGGAACAGCTGACCATCATTCACCAGCCGGGCCAGCATCAGACGAAACTCCTGTTCACTGAACAACAGATCGGTGGCAAAGTTAAGCCCCTGCGCCATGCTGCCTTCATTCGGGTAGCCACAGATACGAGCCAATGCCCGATTGGCCTTGCCGATTGCTCCAGTGAGGTCGGCCTGAAAAATACCGTGCAGGGCGTTATCGAACAGCCACTTGTATCGGTTGCGTTCGGTTTCCAGCTCCTCGATCTTGCTGAGCAGCTCCGGATAGTAGCTCTTCCGCGCTGACTGTCCGCCAAGGCCAATCAGGTGATCGACGGTCAGTTCATTGCTGTCAGAGCGCTTCTTCATACACGGCCTCAACATCGCGCCGATTGGACTTTCGCGGGTTGGTCAGAATACAGGGGTCTTTAATCGCGTTTTGGCTCAGATAAGGGATGTCGGTCAGGTGTACGCCCTGCTCGGCCAGCTTCTGGAAGAGTCCGACGTCGCGTTTCAGAGAGATCACATGCTGCATCAGGCGGCGCTTGATCTGGGATTGGCTCAGGCCCCGCGGGTCGATGCCCATGGTTTCCGCGACCATACGAAAACGGTCGGCGGCGGAGTCATAATTGTAGTCAATGACATGCTCCAGCAGCATGGCGTTACAAAGCCCGTGAGGCAGATCCAGGTAGCCGCCAAGACTATGTGACATCGCATGCACGGCGCCGAGTACGGCATTGGAGAATGCCAGACCGGCTTTCATCGAACCCAGCATCACCTGTTCACGCAGGTGGGTATCTTCAGGCTGCTCCACCAGCAGTGCCAAATGGGTATTGATCAGTCGGATCGCATCCAGTGCATGCATGTCGGTCAACGGACCGCTGGCGGTGGACACAAAGGCTTCGACCGCATGCACCAGGGCATCCACACCGGTACAGGCGGTCAGGAAAGTATCCATGGTGCGGGTGGTATCAGGATCGATCAGCGCCACATCAGGCACCACCGACTTGCTGATAATGGAGAACTTCATCTTCTCCTGCTGATTGGAGATGATCGCGAACTGGGAGACATCAGCCGAGGTGCCAGCGGTGGTCGGGATACAGATCATCGGCGGAATCGGGATTTCGATCCGATCGACCCCTTCAAATTCGAGAATGCTGCGCCCGTGGGTGCTGACGATACCTATCCCCTTGGCACAATCCATGGGGCTGCCACCACCAACCGCCACGATCACGTTGCACCCCTGTTCCGAATACAACTCGGCCCCCTTCATGACCTGCTCCACTCGGGGGTTGGGTGAGACATCAGTGAATACCACGGAGGGGATTTGCTGCTCCGCCAGCAGCTGTTCAATTTCAGCGGTCCAACCAGCCTGCTGTACACCAGGGTCGGATACGATTAGAACCTTGCGGGCACCGAAGGTCAGTGCGTAATTGGCGACTGTCTTGCGGGCGCCACTGCCGAAGATGATTTCCGGGGAAACGAACTTGCGGAGGCGAGAAACTTCATTCATGAGCATGGCCTGTCTTGCAGCACCGATGCATCGCCGGTGCCTGATCATTATTATTAGCCGCAACATTATACCTGCGCATCCAGGTACAGCTAGTCTACAAATGGCCACAAAAATTCACAAAGTTGCACAATATGTCCTGTGGTTGCAACTTTGGTATTAGGTACCATAGACGGCAATAAATCTCGCCAAGGCAGCAGATCAAGGCTGCCCAAACTGCAGGATAATTGCTGTTATGGAACAGACATCTCCTCTCTATCAACATGTGGTCGTGGTCGGCGGTGGTGCCGGCGGCCTGGAACTGGCAACGCGATTGGCACGCAAATACCGGCGCAAGGGGCTGAAGGTCACGCTGGTGGACCGTGAGCCGACCCATATCTGGAAGCCCTTGCTGCACGAAGTCGCAACAGGCTCACTGGATGCCGGTATCGATGAACTGAGCTACAGCGCCCAGGCGCGCAGTGCCGGCTTCAAGTTTCAGATCGGCCAGATGGAATCGATCGATCGTGAACAGCGCTGCATCCACCTGGCGGCTGTCAAGGGACAGAATGGCCAAACTCTGCTGCCAATGCGTTCGCTCTACTATGACTACCTGGTCATGGCCGTGGGCAGTGTCACCAATGATTTTGGTGTTGAGGGCGTAGCCGAGCACTGTACCTTCCTCGACAGTCGCAAACAGGCAGAACAGTTTCGCCGTACCCTGCTGGAGACCTGTCTGAAGGCAAGCAATACCGATAAACAGCGCCTGCGTATCGCTATCGTCGGTGCCGGCGCTACCGGGGTCGAACTTTCCGCCGAGTTGTTCAATACCGCGAAGGAGCTGGCCGCTTACGGTATTTCAAAGCTGGATCGTGATCGGCTTGAAGTGATATTGATCGAAGCGGGACAGCGTATTCTGCCCGCACTGCCGGATCGCATCTCATCGGCTGCACGGCACGAGCTGGAGAAACTGGGGGTGCGAGTGCGCCAGGACACACGGATCACCTCGGTCAATGAACAGGGCCTGATGACTGACACCGGCGAATTGATCGAGGCCGAGCTTAAAGTCTGGGCCGCGGGAATCCGTGCCCCCGAGTTCATTACCCGGCTGGACGGGCTTGAGTTTAACCGCCTCAACCAGTTGGTAGTCGGGCCAGACCTGCGGACCACCAGGGATGAGCGCATCTTTGCCCTTGGCGACTGTGCATCCTGCGCCAGAACCGATGGCAATGGCAATGTACCGCCCCGCGCCCAGGCCGCCCACCAGATGGCGTCGTTCCTGTTCAAGAATTTCCGCCGTATCGTCAAGGGCGAGCCCTTGCCGGCTTATGAATACAAGGATTACGGCTCACTGGTGTCACTGAGCCGGTTCAGCACCGTCGGCAGCCTGATGGGCAACCTGTCCAAAGGCAGCCTGATGGTAGAGGGCCGACTGGCGCGATTGGTGTACGTATCACTCTATCGTCTGCACCAGTTGGCGATCTACGGCTATACCAAAACATTTCTGATCACCCTGGTTGATCGTATCAACAAGGTGATTCGTCCCCGTCTCAAGTTGCACTGATTCACCGGGAGCCTCGGTTCAACCGAGTATGCAGCACTGAGCCTTGCCGGCCCTTTGGGGCCGGTTTTTTTCATCTGTATATTCATGGCTCACAGTAAGCAGACGGCGAACCTTCTGCTAAGCTTGAGGCAGTGCGTGAAAAACCGGGTAACCCCAGGATGATCGATTCACAACGCGTCGCATCGCTGATACAGGCTGCGCTTTTGGCTGACAGCTATTGTCTCGGTTTGCACTGGATATACGACCATGATCTGCTTGACCGGGTGCCGGTCAAGCTTGATCAGCTACACGCCCCCCTGTGTCATTGGCACGGCACCAAGTCAGCCGGCGATTTGACCCACTACGGCGATCAGCTGTGGCATCTGTATCAATACCTGAAGCAGCAGGATGAACCGGAGCCCGAGCGCTACCCGGAGGCGTTACTTGACTTCATGGAGCACTACCATGGCTATATCGACAAGGCTACGGCTGCTGCCCTCGATAACATGCGCCACGGCATTACACCCACGGGATCCGCTTCAACCGATTTGTCGGTGACCTGCCGCATTGCCTGCCCATTGCTGTATACGCAAACACCTGAAGCGTATCTGGAACAGGTTGAAGTACTGACCCGCATGACCCACGATTCAGCCATCGCGGTAGACAGTTGTCGGTTCTTTGCCAAAGTTTTGCTTGCCTGCCTTGAGGGCAGCGCACTTACTCAAGCCGTGGCGGAGCATCTGGATCAGTTACCTCCTCCCCTGCAGATGAGTGCACGCCAGGGCATAGCTTCGGCGGCAGAAGATACCCGTACAGTACTGCGCCAGTTCGGTATCGCCAGCGAGATACGTTATGGTCTGCCAGGTGTCATGCACCTGATACACCACTACCAGGACCCGGTACGGATGCTGCGGAACAACGCCCTGGCCGGTGGCGACTCAAGTGCCCGAGGCATGATCAGTTTGATGCTGATGGTGGCCGAGCAGCCTGAAATTCTGGATCAGTTGCCACCTCAATGGATCGAAACCATTCTCAATCGCAGACATGAAAATTGATCTGGATCAGCTTTTCCACCCGATTTGCATTTGACATAATAAAACCGCCCTTACCACAGGTATATGTCTCTCAGATGAAACAGATGTTGCATTGACTTTGCCATGTATAGCCCTAGAATTCGCGGCTTGTGTACCCAGCTTCAGCACGATTCAGGCCCGCCCAGGTTAAGATGCCGAATTGCACTGTACTCCTTCCTGCACACAAGGATCCCGCAGGTCCAGGCCATTGAAAGGGCCGCACCCAGATGATGCCGAGTTAGCCGAGTAATGAAGAAAAACCTGCCAGTTACCGATAACGAAAAACGCTTTCCAGAAGATAAAAAGCTGATTTCGACCACAGACCTCCAGGGCAACATTACCCACTGTAATGATGTCTTTATCGAGGTCAGCGGCTACACCAGGGAAGAGCTGGTCGGTCAACCGCATAACCTGGTACGCCACCCGGACATGCCACCGGCGGCCTTTCAGGTGATGTGGGAGCATCTCAAAGCAGGCAAGCCTTGGATGGGGCTGGTGAAGAACCGCTGCAAGAACGGTGACTATTACTGGGTCAATGCCTACGTAACTCCCATTACCGAAAATGGGGTTACCGTGGGTTACGAATCCGTCCGTGTCTGCCCATCCCGTACGGATGTGAAGCGGGCAGAACGTGTCTATGCGGGTATCAACAAGGGCAAGGTGCCCTCTCAGCATTCATCGCTGCCCATCGAATGGCTGATGTTGGCCAGCGTGTTGCTCGCCAGTGGCTGGCTGTTTGTCGGCGGTTATGAGCTTGGTGCCCTGATGCTCGTGGCGCTGGCCGCAATAGCCTGCCAGGCAGGCGGTCATCTTGCCCGCAGGAAACGACAAAAAGGTATTCTCGAGCTGATGCCAGCCGCTTTTTGCCATCCGGTTGCCGCAGCCACGTACACTGACGACAAGGGCGACCTGGGCGCATTGAAAGTGGCCATTCTCAGTGAACAGGCTCATCTGAATACGGTGTTGACCCGTATCGAAGACGCCGCGCAGATGGTCTCCAAACAGGCGGGCAGCAGCCTGGAAGTCTCCGAGCGCTCCTGTGATGCCATGCGGCAACAGCAGCATGAAACCGATCAGGTGGCCGCGGCCATGCATGAGATGACCGCAACCATCGCGGAAGTGTCGAACCATGTGCAGCAAACTGCCAACAAGGCGGAAGCCTCCAATGGTACGGCCATTAAGGGGCGCCAATTGGCTGCCACGACCAGCGACTCAATTGCCCAGCTGGGTCAGACAGTCAACGAAATCGCCGAATCCGTGACCGGATTGGCCGCACAGACCAGCCAGATCGCCCAAGCTGCCGAAATGATTGAACAGATCGCCGATCAAACCAACCTGCTGGCACTGAACGCCGCCATTGAAGCCGCTCGCGCCGGTGAACATGGACGCGGTTTTGCAGTCGTTGCCGATGAAGTCCGTCAGCTGGCCCTACGCACCCAAAACTCCACCAAAGAGATTCACGACATTGTTCGTGATTTGACGGCACGTACCGAGGCTTCTGTCACGATCGCCCATGAAGGCCAAAAGGAAGCCGAAACCGGGCTTGTGCAAGTGAATGAAGCAGGTGAATTACTTAACAGCATTTCCGAGATGATGAGCACCATTGCCAACATGTCGATCCAGATGGCTGCTGCCATTGAAGAGCAGGCACAGGTGTCAGAGGAGATCAACGGCCAGATCGTCAATATCTCCAACCTCTCCACCCAGAGCCTTAGTCAGGCGGAAGCGTCCGCCACCACGACCCGCAAGCTGCAGTCAGTGGCGGCGGAAATGCACGAGCTGGTTTCAGGCTTCAAACGCTGATCTCAGACCAGGATCAGCGCTACACAGGCGGCCGTCAGGCCGCCCATCGACAGGTTAAACAGCCGCCAATGACGCGCGGTTTTCAGCAAGCGCCCCACCGCCACACCGAATCCGGCCCAGATGGAAATCGCCGGGATGGTAACCATGGCCATCAGGCCGATCAGCAAAGCAGCCGATAACAGAAAGTTATCGCCCGCCAGGGTAAACGATGCCACACCTGATATCGCCATGATCCATGCCTTGGGGTTGGCAAACTGGAAAGCCGCTGCCTGCATCACTGACAAGGGTTGCCCTTGTGAAGCGGACTCTGCACTGGGCGGTGCTGCCGTGGCAATTTTCCAGGCCAACCAAAGCAGATAGGCACTGCCGACCACCTTCAGACCTGTTTGCAGAATCGGCCAAGTGGTAAAAAGGCTCCCCAGCCCCAGCGCAACGGCCGTCATAAGTCCGACACAGCCCAGCATCACGCCCATAATGTGTGGCAGGGTTCGTCGAAAGCCGAAGTTTGCGCCGGATGCGGTCAGCATCATGTTATTGGGGCCTGGTGTCGCGGTCATCGTGAAGGAAAACAGAATGACCGGGGCAATCAGAGCTACCAGTTCTCCAGTAGCCGTTTCCATGGGTGTCTCCATTAATTGTACGGGTTCAATTTGTGTGAAACAGGTTTATTAACCGTTACAATTAACGTTAATACGGCTCAGGTATATCGGCAATTGTTACTTTGTGACTGCTACAATCATTTGTAATGGTGACAAATCAGATATCAGCAAGTGTGGTGGGAGAGGAGTTTTGGATCTGCAGCAAAAGGCGCGTAAACGGTGCAATTGGCTACCAGAATCGGAATTACCGCCAGGGCCCATGTACAAGGCCCTGGTTGATCAATTGGCCAGCGATATCGCCAGTGGCAAGCTGCAGCCAGGCATCCGCCTGCCGCCGCAACGCCTGCTTGCTGACGCCCTAGGGGTAACCGTTGGTACAATCACCCGTGCCTATCGGGAGGCGGAGCGGCGTGGCCTGGTAGAAGCACGGGTTGGCAGCGGTACCCGGGTGAAGGGCACCACCGATGTCCAGCCCCATTTTCATCATCTTACCCGTGCCGGTCAGGACAGCATCGACCTCTCCTTGAGCATCCCGATTCCGACCCCTCTGCGCCAGCAGCAACTGGCTGCCAGCCTGCAGCGTGTCTCCTCCCGTCCAACCGCGGTTGATGAAGCTCTGACCTATCAGCCGGAACAGGGCTGCCCCAACCAGCGTGAACAGCTGTGCCAATGGCTGGAGACACAAGGTCTGCAGATGGACCCGGAAGAGTTGATTCTGACCGAAGGGGGACAACATGCGGACTTTCTGGCTCTGCAGGCCCTGGTCAAACCCGGCGAAGCGGTTGCTTCAGCGGCACTGACCTACCCCGGGATGATCGCAGCAGCGCGTCAACTCGGACTCAAGCACCTGCCGGTCAGTACCGATTCCGAAGGCATCAGGCCTGATCTTCTGGAGCGTTTGTGCCAGCAGCAGCGGATTCGCCTGCTGTACCTGATGCCGGAATACAATAACCCGACCGGTCACCGGATGAGTGATGCCCGACGCTCGGCGATTGTCGAAGTCGCACGCCGGCACGACCTTTTGTTACTGGAGGACGGTGTCCAGTTCGTTACCGCCGAATACCGGGGAACCCCGCTCTACGAAATGGCTCCCGAACGCGCGCTCTATATTTTCAGCGTGTCCAAGCTTTTGGCCGGCGGCCTGAGGTTTGGCGCCCTGCGCGCTCCCGCTAACCTGATGGCACATCTGCGCGTTGCCCTGCGTGCCCAGTGCTGGTCATCTCCCGGATTGATGGGGGCAGTCACCTGCCAATGGCTGGCTGATGGTGGTGCCGATGCGCTACTGAACTGGCAGTGGGATGAAATTCGTGCCCGACAGACACTGGTGAAGGAAATTCTGGCACCCTATGAAGTCTCGGCGCACCCCTGCGGCTTTCACGCCTGGCTGCGCTTACCGGAAGGGCTACGCGCAGCGGATTTCGTACACCTTGCCGACGGTCGCGGCGTTACATTGATCGCATCCGAGCCGTTCTGCGTCGGCAGCCAGCCGGCCCCGCAGGCGGTTCGCATCTGTGTTACCCCTCCTGCGACTCGAGAAGCACTGGCTGAAGGACTTCAGCGCATCAGAACCTTGCTCGATGAAGCTCCCGCCATACCGGCGCCATTGCTGTAATACCGCTTTTCACCAGGCGTGATATAGTCGAATGATCCTATAACACAGGGAGATAGCATATGTTGAGTGTGGAAGTCAGTGGCCTCTTTGGCCTGCTCATCCTGATACTGGACGTGTTGGCGATCATCAAAACGGTTCAGAGTCGGGCCAGCACAGGCACCAAGGTGATCTGGGTCGTAGTGGTCCTGTTGTTGCCGATACTGGGCCTGGTTCTGTGGTTCCTGTTCGGTCCCAAGGACTGAATATTGCTCAAATCAAACTTCCGTTGTTGCCCTACTGGATGACCTAGCAGATCCTCGGCAGTAACTCGCCAACAGGGTAATCCAGCAGGCGCTCGCCCCCCATCAGGGTACGTACCTGAACCCGACCGCCGGGTCCATCCAGTACCTCGCCGATAATGCAGGCGTCCGGCCCGGCCGGATGCTGCTTCATCCTGGCCACCAGCCGGTCTGCCTGGACTGCAGGCACAACGGCGACCAGTTTGCCCTCATTGGCAAAGTGGAGTGCATCCAGCCCCAGGATCTCGCAGACACCCCGCACCTCGGGTTTTACCGGCAGCTGATCTTCAAACAGGCGGATCGCACGCCCCGAGGCTTCGGCAAACTCATGCAGGATCGCGGCAACCCCACCACGCGTTGCATCACGCATCGCCCTGATATCAGGGCATTGGTCGAGCATCAGTTCAATCAGCCCATGCAGTGAACGGCAGTCACTGGTCAGATCCGCATCCAGCGCCAGATCACCCCGTGCCTGCAGAATGGCCGCACCATGATTTCCCAGGGCACCGCTGACGATGATGCTGTCACCGGGCTGGCAACGGCTTGCCGCCATCTCTATGCCCTTGGGTATTACACCTATGCCGCTGGTGTTGATGAACAGCTTGTCGCCCTTGCCATGGGGCACGACCTTGGTATCCCCGGTGACGATACTGACCCCGGCCTCCCGGGCTGCATCACGCATGGCATGAACGATCCGCCGCAGCTGTGCGACTTCAAGCCCTTCTTCGATGATAAATGCACAGGAGAGATAGAGCGGATGGGCTCCGCCAACCGACAGGTCGTTCAGCGTGCCATTGACTGCCAGAGTTCCGATATTGCCGCCGGGAAACTCCAGTGGATCGATCACATAGCTGTCGGTGGTAAAGGCCAGGCGGTCACCTTGGGCCGTTAGCCGTGCCATATCCAGCCGGGCCTGGTCTTCCATGCGGGCAAGCTCGGCATTACCGAAAGCCTCCACAAAGACGGACTCGATCAGGCTGCGCATGGCGCGGCCGCCAGCGCCGTGGGCCATCGTGATACGGGTCTGGTCGGTGATTGTTGGCGTCATGTAACGTCGGTCCTTTTATACTGATAGCAGGCCGCACAGGCGCCTTCGGAGGATACCATCAGTGCACCCATCGGGTTCGACGGCGTACAGCCTGTACCGAACAACGGGCACTGATGTGGCTGCAACTGCCCCTTGAGTACCTCGCCACAGTGGCAGTCTACAGGATCATCCGCTTGCTGCGACTGAAGCGCAAAGACGCGCTCGGCATCGAAGGCCGAATAGGCCGGCCTGAGCCGCACGCCCGAGTGTTCGATCTCGCCCAGCCCTCGCCAGGCGAAGCGCTCGCGCAGCTCGAACACCTCGGCCACCGCCTGCTGTGCCTGAGGGTTGCCGCTGTTGCTGACCACGCGGGTATACTGGTTTTCGACCTCTGCCTGGCCCCTGTTCAGCTGTTCCAGCAACATCAGGATCGACTGCAGGATATCCAGGGGTTCAAAACCGGAGATGATGAACGGCTTGCCATATTCTCTGGCGATGAAGTCGTAGGGTTCCAGGCCGATCACCATGCTGACATGCCCGGGCCCGACAAAGGCATCCACGCGCACATCCTCATCATCCAGCAGCGCCTTGAGCGTGGGCACGATGGTAATGTGGTGGCAGAGCAGGAAGAAGTTGCTTACACTCTCGCGAGCCGCCTGTTGCAGCGTCAGTGCGGTGCTGGGCATGGTGGTTTCAAAGCCGAGGCCGAAGAACACCACCCGCCGGTCGGGGTTCTCTCGTGCTATCTGCAACGCATCCAGTGGCGAGTAGACCATGCGAATATCGGCCCCCGCGGCTCGTGCCTGCTGCAGACTTTGCTCTGAACCGGGTACGCGCATGGCATCGCCGAAGGTGGTGAAGATCACATCGGGTTCAGCGGCAATCGCCAGACAGTCATCGACCCGCTCCCGTGGCAATACACACACCGGGCAACCCGGGCCGTGGATCAGTTCTATCCCCTCAGGCAGCAGTGCTTCCAGGCCGTAGCGAAATATGGAGTGGGTATGACCGCCGCAAACCTCCATAATACGGATCGGCGCACGCGTCTGCAGTGCAGGTGAGTTCATCAGCGATGCAATACGATCCAGCAACTGACGAGCAAGGGCCGGATCACGGAATTCGTCAACGTATTTCATTGCGACCTTCCCCGCTGGTGCTGTTCTCGTCGGCAAAACTTTCCAGCTCAGCCAGCAATGCCAGCGTCTTGCGCGCTTCTTCAGCATCGATCAGGTTCATCGCAAACCCCACATGCACCAGCACCCACTCGCCCAGCAGCGATTGTGCTGACATGCTTTCAGTCAACACACAGGCAAGATTGACCCGCCGGCGCACACCCGATATTTCGACAATGGCCGTCAGGCTGTCCGCCTCGTCAATGGCGATGATCTCGCCGGGTACACCCAAACACATACAGGGCTCCTTAGATGGCTGCCAGACCAGACACCAGCATGGTTACAACCGATGCTACAATTGGGCCTTCAGTGTCTGCAGCTCGCTTTCCAGCTGTTCGACACGGGTTTCAATCTGCTCACGCCGTTGCCGGCCAAGCCAGTCCAGCCAGCTATCCATCCCCTCGCCCGTCCGAGCTGACAGCTGCACCACCTCAATTTCGGGGTTGATGCGGCGGGCATACTCGATGCAGGTCTCGACATCAAAGTCCACGTACGGCAGCAGATCGATCTTGTTCAGGATCATCAGCCGGGCCGCATGAAACATATCCGGGTACTTGAGTGGCTTGTCGTCGCCCTCGGTGACCGACAGCACCACCACTTTGGCCGCTTCGCCCAGATCAAAACCGGCGGGACAAACCAGGTTGCCCACGTTCTCAATATAGAGGATACCATCATGGAGTTCAGGCAACTGCTCCATCGCATGACCGATCATATGCGCATCCAGGTGACAGAGTTTTCCGGTGTTGATCTGTACCGCGTCGGCGCCGGTTGCGCGGATACGATCGGTATCATGATCGGTTTGCTGATCCCCCTCGATCACGGCGAGCGGCACATGCCCCAGCTGTTGCTGCAGTGTTTCGGTCAGCAGCTGCGTCTTGCCCGACCCCGGGCTTGAAACCAGGTTCAACACCAGCAGGTTGCGACGAGCAAAGAGTTCACGGTTGGCCATGGCATAGCGGCTGTTCTGGCTGAACAAGTCCAGTTCAACCTGCAACCGGCGCTGCTGCTCTGCTTCATGCCCTCCCCCATGACCATGCTCATGCTCATGTTCGTGGGGCTGGCCACAACCGCAAATACCGCACATCACTCCACCTCCAGTTCCCTGATGCGTAACTCCTCGCCCGATAATACCTGCAGTTGATACTGGCCGCACTCCGGGCAGGCCTGGTACCACTGCGATATTGCACTCTCGCTGCCACAGGCCCGGCATCGGGCTCTGCCGGGCAGTTCCACGATATGCAGCCGCGCGCCCTGTGCCAGGGTGCCACGGCTGGCAGCCTCGAAGGCAAATTTCATCGCTTCCGGCACCACCGCGGCCAAAGGCCCGGCTTCTAGCCAGAGCTGCTTCACCCTGTTGAACTGATGCAGTTCGGCCTGTTGCTGCAGCTGTTCAATCAAAGCTCGACACAGGGAAAGTTCATGCATCGCTTCCGCCTCCCTGCTGCACCCGTGCCAGTGCAACCAGTGCCTGGCCCAGGCTCAACCCCGAATCATTACAGGGCACTTTCCGATGTCTCATCACAGCCAGTCCCGCAGCCTCAAGTCGTGACTGCAGCCGGTCGGCCAGCAGCGCGTTCTGCATCACGCCCCCGCTCAACACCAGGCAATCGAATGGGCGGTCGCGGCGTATACGCATCGCCAGGTCGAACAACCCCTGCGACAGCCCCAGATGAAAGGCCCGTGCCAGCTCCGCAAACGGGCGCCCGGCTCTCAGATCGCAGATCACCCGGGGCCAGAGTGTACGGGTATCCAGCTGCCATCCACTTTCATTCTGCAGGAGTGGAAAAGCATAAGGCACGACAGACGATTGTTCACCACAGCGCTGTGCCAGTGATTCCAGTGCGATCGCGGCCTGGCCCTCATAACTGATACCCTCAGCATAGCAGCCCAGTGCTGCGGCCATGGCATCGAACAGACGACCAGCCGAGCTGGAGTGCGGTGCGTTGATGCCCTGCTCAATCATCTGCTGTAGCGTTTCCAGAGGCTTGTTCGCCAGCAAAGGCCAGATATCCCGCGTGCTCATCGGATCAATACCGGCCAGCAGCAGTTGTGCTACCAGCAGACGCCAGGGCTCGCGGATAGCCGTCTCGCCACCAGGCATTGGGCAAGGCTTCAGGCACGCCAGCCGATCGACCTGCCCATATCCGCCGTAGAGCAGCTCACCCCCCCAGAGTTCGCCATGCTCGCCATACCCTGTTCCATCCAGACAGATCCCCAATACCGGTTTCCCGTCCAGCGGATAGCCATGCTCGC
Source organism: uncultured Marinobacterium sp. (assembly GCA_963677795.1). Lineage (GTDB taxonomy): Bacteria > Pseudomonadota > Gammaproteobacteria > Pseudomonadales > Balneatricaceae > Marinobacterium. The sequence continues at coordinate 97,486 of OY782520.1, forward strand.
CCAGACAGGCCGCCAGATGCGCGTGGTGGTGCTGCACCTTGATCACCTGGCAGTCATGACTCCGATGAGCCTCTTGGGTGGAAAAATAGCCGGGATGGCTGTCACAGGCGACAATGGTCGGTGTTAGCTGACACAACTGCTGGTAGTGGACAAGAGCCTTAACTGCCGCCTCATATACCGCCAGTTGCTGCAGGTCGCCCTGATACTGGCTCAACGTGGCGCGCCCTTCCTTGATCAGACAGAAGGTATTTTTCAGATCCCCGCCGAGCGCCAGGAGTTCTGCGGTTGGTGAAAAACCCTGAGGCAAGGGCAAGCTGATGGGCGCAGTCCCGCGCCCCGGCCGCAACACTTCCGTTTGACCTGAAAGAGGCTGCACACGCATCACCGTATCGTCGACTCGGCTGACAATGGTCCGATCATGCATCACCAGCAGATCGGCGATATCCGCCAGTTGTACCCGGGCTGCACCATTATCAATCACTTGGGGCATTCCCGATCGATTGCCACTGGTCATTACCAGGGGGCCATCGAATGCTGCCAGCAACAGATGATGCAGCGGTGTGTAGGGCAACATGCAGCCCAGCCAATTTGAGTCGGGTGCGATGGCCTCTGCCAGGCGCGTGCCCTGCTCAAGGGGACGCATCAGCACTATGGGGGCCTGAGGCGATGTCAGCAGCTCGGCCTCCTCCGGCCGGGCCGGCACGTATCGGTACAACTGATCCAGATCGCGGAACATCACCGCCAATGCCTTGGCGGGCCTTTGCTTGCGCTGACGCAAACGCTCTACGGCGTCCTGGTTACTGGCGTCGCAGGTGAGGTGGAAGCCACCCAGCCCTTTCAGGGCGAGTATCTGGCCCTGCTGCAGTTTTGCAGCCATGACGACAAAGGGGTCACTCGGCTCAATCCGTTCACCGTTTGCCATTTCCAGCCATAATTGGGGACCACACGCCGGACAGGCGTTGGCCTGCGCATGAAAGCGGCGATCATCGGGATTGGCATACTCCTGCGCACAGGTTGCACAGAGGTCAAAGGCCGCCATGCTGGTTCGCACTCGATCAAAGGGCATCCCTTCAATGATGCTGAAGCGAGGGCCGCAGTGGGTACAGTTGATGAAAGGATAGCGATAACGGCGATTGTGAGGGTCAAACAACTCGGCCAGGCAGGCACTGCAGGTGGCCGCATCCGGCAGGATGGTGGTCAGCCGGTTACTGGAGCGTGACGGCAGGATACGGAACCCCGGCGCCATACTGGCCACTGCATCCGCTGACAGGGTGTCGATACGCCAGGAATCGATCCTGGCCAGCGGCGGCAAGTTCTGAATCAGCGCCTGCCTGAACAGGAGCACCGACGGTTCAAGACATACCAGTATGATCTCCACCCCGGCGGTGGTATTACGCACACTGCCCCAAAGGCCAAGCTGAGATGCCGTGCGCCATACATGGGGGCGAAAGCCCACCCCCTGCACGTACCCGTCGATATGAATCCTGTATCCAGTCTGCGGACAATGTCCTGGTGTTCCTGCCAAAGTAACCCTGCTTGTGCTTGATGACCTTATCCGCACTTTAGCATTCTTTGACCTCTTGGCAGCAACGCCCAGGTCAGGCCTGAACAGGATTCAGCCGGCCTGCTTTCGCGTCATTGGCGCAACCTTGCGTTTCGCCTTGAAGGCTGCGACTGCCTGTGCAAACTCGTCACCCTGCAACGCCTGCACCAGGACATCCAGCTCTGCGCTCATGGCGTCATCAAATCCAGTTCGCTCGGCACGCCCCAGTAGCTTCCTGGTTGCCCTGATCGCCAGGGGCGGTGCTGCAGCCAGCCGTTGCGCCACCTCAAGCCCGGTATTTATGGCCTGACCGTCTGCTACCTGGCGGTTGATCAGCCCCAATGACTCGGCGGTTGCCGCATCAAAGCGCTCACCCAACAGGAGCAGCTCCGCAGCGCGCTGCCGACCGATTAACGCCGGCAGGATGAAGGTCGAGCCGAACTCGGGACAGATCCCCAGCTGCACGAACGGCATCTGGAAGAATGCGCTCTGCCCGGCGTAGACGAGGTCACAATGCAGCAACAGCGTACAGCCTATGCCAACCGCATGTCCTTCAACTGCCGCCACCACCGGCTTTTCGAACCGGCTCAGCTGATCCATAAACCGATACACAGGATGGCCAGCATCCCGGATCGGATTATCCAGAAAGTCGTCCAGATCGTTCCCACTGCAGAACACCCGATCCGTACCTGTCAGCAGCACTACCCGTACAGACTCATCCTTCTCGGCTGACTGCAAGGCCAGGGTCAGCGTGCTGTAAAGCTCACTGGTTAGTGCGTTTTTGCGGGCCGGATTATCCAGACCAAGTATCCGTACCGCCCCCACATCCTCGACTTTCAGGCCGTTGAATGTATCCATCACGTCCGTCCTCCAATGATTTCAATTGACGGGACGAGGGAGCCGTTTCAGCCTCCCCCACCAAACCTGTCCTAGACGGATGTACCGAATTGCTGACGCAGCGCACGCTTGAGCAGTTTGCCGGAGGTATTCTTCGGCAACTGCTGCACGAAGTGCACATGCTTGGGTACCTTGAAGGGCGCCAGGTTCTCTCTTGCGTGGCGGATCAGTGCTTCAGCATCCGGTTCTGCATCCTGCTTCAGCACCACCACTGCAGCGATCGCCTCGATCCATTTTTCATCGGGCACACCGATCACTGCCACCTCGTCGACACCCGGATGGGTATACAGCGCTTCTTCCACATCACGACTGGCTACCAGTACACCACCGGTATTGACGATGTCCTTGATGCGATCCACGATCCAGATATAGCCCTGCTCATCGCGATAACCGAGATCCCCCGAGTGGAACCAGCCCCCGGCAAAGGCTTCCGCCGTTTCCTCCGGCTTGTCCCAGTAACCGATCATCAGTTGCGGTGAGCGGTGTACCAGCTCGCCCTGCTCACCGGGCGCACACTCCTCACCGGTTGCGGGATCGATGATGCGGGTTTCCACGCTGATGATCGGGCGCCCACAGGATGCCGGGCGGCCCTTGTGCTCCTCCGGTGCCAGTACCGTTGCCAACGGTGCTATTTCGCTCTGACCGTAGCAGTTGTAGAGGCCTGACAGCGGCAGGCGTTCAGCCAATTCCTTGACGATCGGCTCCGGCATGATGGAGGCACCGTAGTAGAGCTTCTGCAGATGTTGCAGCTCGGATTCAACGAACTGATCATGGTGCAGCAGCGAGATCCAGACCGTGGGCGGCGCAAAGAAACTGTTCAGTTGTTTTTCCTTCAACAACTGCAAGATCACGGCAGGTGTTGGCGTATCCAGCAGACAACTGAACGCTCCCGCCAGTAATGAGGGCATGGTAAACACATGCATCTGTGCCGAGTGGTACAAAGGAAGAGCTGCGAGGCAACGGTCCGATGGTTTAATATCCAGGTGCAGCAGACAGCTGGAATATTCCGCCATCAGTGAACGGTGTGTATGCATGGCCCCCTTGGGATCGGAGGTTGTACCCGAGGTGTAGAGGATCTGTACCACGTCGGTATCGGCCAGCTCGACTTCTGGTGCCTGATCGCTGCCGCTTCCTGTAGCCACAGCCAGGATGTCGAAACTATCCGCTGCCGGCGTTGTGCTGTGCAGGCTGCCCTGAATGGCCAGGTTGAGCTGATCACCAATCTGGTCGATAAAGCCCTTCAGGCTGTCGTCAGCAAACAGCGCCCGCGCACCTGACTGAGTCAGCACATAAACCAGCTCGCGCTCGGTCAGAGAGAAATTGACCGGCACATGGATCAGCCCGGCACGGGTACACGCGAGCCAGAGAATCAGGTAGGCGTCCGAGTTCTTGCCATAGGCCGCAACCCGGTCCCCTTTTTGCAACCCCTGCGCCAACAGGTGGTTGGCCACCCGGTTAACCGCCTGGTCCAAAGCCTGATACTCCCAGCTGCGCTCAGCGTAAACCAGTGCGGTTTGGCTGGGGCGCTGCATCACCGTGCGACGCAGGGCATCACCGATGGTGTTACGGGCGGCCAGCTGGATGGACTGCTGCATCAAAGTCTGCGTTTCAATTGCCATATTCATGTCACACCTCAATTCTTATTGTTTTAGCGTATCCGAGCCTTCAGTTGCGTAAGGGTTTACCGGTTGCCAGAAGCGCCTGCATACGTTGCAGTGATGCCGGGTATTGCAACAGGTCGAGGTTGCACGCTCGTTCGAGGTCACCAAATCCCTCGTACCAGCCGGCACGGCTTGCTTGATTCAACAGGGTCAGCAGACGCTGCTCCAGCACAGCCTGGTAACTGCCCTCTGTGGCTTCAAGCTGTGGGTTCGCCTCAAGCAATGCCCCCAGACCGTCGAAGTCTTTGCACTGTGCGTTCTCGCGCAGACTGCGCGTCTGGGCCATGGCATCGGACAGTAACCGGTCCCGGTTCATGCTGATGCCATCAGAGTCACGCAACAATCCCGTCTGCCGGGCCTCCAGCGCTGAGCCCGTCACCTTGGCGGCAGCGATCAGGTCAAACGCCTTGGCAATGGCCTGCTCAGCACCGAAACGCTCGGCGCAGCGCGCGAGCAACTCCCGGCAGCCGCCCCAGCCCGGCACGATTCCAACGCTTGTCTCAACCAACCCCAGGTTGCTTTCCGCATAGGCCTGGATGCGGTGGCAATGGAACATCAGCTCCAGCCCTCCACCCAGTGCCTTGCCTACTACAGCCGCTACAACCGGCACGGGTGCCTGGCTGATGGCACGGAACAGACGCTGGCCACGGCGCATGTAGCCATCAATGGCACCGTCCTGTTCGGCCATGGACAGAAACTCCTTGAGATCCGCTCCGGCCGCAAAAATACCGGTATCGCTGTACAGGATCAGGGCCTTGTTGGCAGCGATGGCTTCGGATAGTGCCGCCTCGATCTCGTCCAGCAACTGGTTGCTCAAGGCGTTGCCCCGGTTGTTGAACTCCAGGCACCAGGTATCAGCGTCAAGCTCGCGCAGGACGCAACGCTCGAACTGATGAATCGGCGCTTTGCGGACAATACGATTCCAGTCGATGATGCCGGCCGCCGATTCTCTGGGCTGATATTGACCCTGTTCGTCCAGCTGCTGACCATCCCTGTAGCAAACCTGACCATCCGCCTGTTGCAGGAAGCTGCTGCAATCCTGACCATCAACCATCATGCGGGCCGTGAAGTCAGCCGTACCAATAAGGTCGAGCAGCTCGAACGGGCCAAAGCGCCAGTTGTATCCCAACCGCATTGCCGCATCGATGGAGTCAATTTCGGCGGCTACATCCGGCACCATCCGGCTGGCGTAACCCAGCACGCGTGACAGCACGCGCCAGGCATAAAGACCGCCTGCATCCTCGGTCCCGATCAGTTCCCGGACCTGCCCCGGTTTCAGCCGGGCCGAAGCCAGCTCTGAAGCTTTGGGTGCACGATGCGCAACAGTTGCCAGATCCAGCACTTCACGGACCTTGCGGCCGTCATCTGCAACTGACTGGCGATAGAAGCCTTGGAGTACCCGTCCCTTGCGCCCGAACCAGCCGTTGCTGACCATCTGTTCGATCACCGGAACCGGTCCGGCATAATCCTGAAACGGATCATCGGACGGCAGCAGACGACTCAGGCTGGCGGTCACTTCCGGCATCAGGTCGATGCCGACCAGGTCCCAGAGACCAAATATCCCGGTTTTCGGGAAACCACAGACCTGCATAACGGCATCGGCATCCTCGACGCTCAACCCCATTGCAATCGCTTCCTGCAGGGCGACCTGCATCCAGTACACACCCAGGCGGTTGGCGATGAAGCCAGGACGGTCGTTGCACTGGATCACTGTCTTGCCCATGCCATGATCGATAAAGGCGTCGATGCGCGGTGCAACTTCGGGCAAGGTTTCTTCCGAGGTCACCAGCTCCAACAGACGCATGTAACGTGGCGGGTTGAAAAAATGGGTGACGACAAAGTGTTCGCGCAGGCTCAACGGCATCCCTTCCATCAGCGTTGCCAGCGGAATGGTCGACGTGTTGGAAGACACGATGGCATCAGGCGCACGCACCGCTTCAATGCGGCGATACAGGGCCTGTTTGATGTCCAGGCGCTCCACGATCACCTCGACAATCCAGTCCGCTTCACGCAGCAGTTCCAGATCATCCTCGGTATTACCCACCTGCATACGCTCGGCCACCGAGGCATCCATCAAAGCCCCCGTTGAGCCACTCTTGAGCATTCGGGACAGTGCGCCTGCGGCGATGGAATTGCGTTCTTCAGCGGGGGCACCCGCCGCCACTCCAGACGGCGGAATATCGAGCAGTATCACTCGAGCACCGCCATTGGCCGCCTGGGCCGCGATGCCGGCGCCCATGACACCCGCGCCGATGACGGCGACCGTTTTGATCGGTTTGCTTGGCTGCATAGCAATTCTCCCTGGCCTTAAACGCGCTCAATGATCAGGGCAATACCCTGGCCGCCGCCGATGCACATGGTGATCAGCGCGCGCTGCTTGCCGATCCTCTCGAGTTCATACAGGGCCTTGAGGGTGATCATCGAACCCGTAGCTCCAACCGGGTGCCCATGAGCGATGGCGCCACCATTGACGTTGACCTTGCCTGGATCAAACTCCAATGTTTGCGCAACGGCCATTGCCTGGGACGCGAACGCCTCATTGGACTCGATGATGTCGATATCGGCCATGCTCAGGCCTGCACTCTTCAGCGCACGCTTCACCGCCGGAATCGGCCCCAGGCCCATCAGGTGCGGCTCCACGCCGGCAAAAGCAAAGCTGACAAAGCGCGCTCTGGGGGTCAGTCCCCGCTTCTGCGCTTCCTGCTGTGTAGTCAATACCAGTGCCGCCGCCCCATCGTTGATGCCGGATGCATTACCCGCCGTGACCATTCCGTCCTGCTTGAAGGCGGCTCGCAATTTCTGCAGCCCTTCAAAGGAAATGTCTGCCCGCACATGTTCATCCTGGGTGAAAGGCAGTGTTTCACGCCCCTTACGTACCGGCACCGGTACGATCTGGGTCGCCAGGTGACCGGCATTGATTGCGGCGACCGCTTTCCGGTGGCTGTCACTGGCATACTGGTCCAGCTGTTCACGTGTAAAGCCATACTGATCGGCGATATTTTCGGCCGTGATGCCCATATGACCACTGCCAAAAGGATCGCTGAGAATACCGACCGTCATATCAAGCGCCTTGGTATCACCCATGCGCTGACCGAACCGCATATTCGGCAGCAGGTAGGCGCCGCGGCTCATGCTTTCCGCGCCGCCGGCCAGGGCGATGCGGCTGGCTCCAGCCTGGATCAACTGAGCCGCTGAAATCAGCGACTGTACCGACGAACCGCACAAGCGGTTGACGTTCAAGGCAGCGGAGCTGTCCGGCAGACCGCAATTCAGTGCGATATGGCGTGACAGATAGGCATCCTGGGGACTGGTCGTGATGATGTGACCAAACACAGAATGGTCGATCTCGGCCGCATCCACACCCGCGCGCTCAATGGCGGCACACCCAGCGAAAGTACCCAGCTCAGCGGGCGTGTAGGCAGATAAACTGCCACCAAAATCGCCGATCGCAGTACGTGCGCCGGCAAGGATTACGACATCCTGCAGGTTGATTGTCTCGGTCATCGGGTTATTCCTCTTGTTCTTATCAGTTCAGGAGCAGGCTTAGCCCGCACGGCCCAGCATGTCGCGAGCAATCACTTCTTTCATGATCTCGGATGTGCCGGCATAGATGGTCTGGATGCGTGCATCCACGTAGAAACGGGAGATCGGATATTCCAGCGTGTAGCCATAGCCGCCAAACAGCTGCAGACACTGGTCTACTGAGCGGCACTGCATCTCGCTCAGCATCAGTTTGAGCGCGGCCGCATCGGTGGTGTTCATTTCGCCGCGCTCATAGCGCTTAAGGCACTGGTTGAAATAGGCACGACCCATCTCCAGCTCGGCGCGAATCTGCGCCAGGGTAAAGCGTGTGTTCTGGAAATCGGCGATGCGCTGGCCGAAGGCACGACGCTCCTGGACATATTCCAGCGTCAGCTGCAGAGCCCCTTCGATCGCGCCCAACGCCTGAGCGCCGACGCCAAGACGCTCACGGGGAAGTTCCTGCATCAAGTAGACAAACCCCTTGCCCTCCTCACCCAAAAGCGCGTCGTCGGGCAGGATCAGGTCATCGAAGAAGAGTTCAGCGGTATCGCTGGCATGCTGGCCGATTTTGCGAATGGAGTTGCCACGTGAGAAGCCCGGCAGGCGGGTATCGGCCAGGAACAGCGACACGCCCCGGGCACCGGCACTGGGGTCGCTCTTGGCACAGATGATGACCATATCGGCCAACTGTCCATTGGTGATGAACACCTTGGCGCCGTTCAGTTTCCAGCCGCCCTCAACCTTTTCCGCCGTGGTGCGCATGGCGGCCAGATCACTGCCGGCACCGGGCTCGGTCATGGCGATGGCACCGACCACTTCACCACTGGCCATGCGTGGCAGCCAGTGCTGCTTCTGCGCTTCACTGCCCAGATGCAACACATATGGCATAACGATGTTGGCGTGAATGTTGAAGCCACTGGCCAGGCCACCGAACCCCTGACGCGAGATCTCTTCACAGATCATCAGGCAGATATCGACACCGGCTCCGGAACCACCCAGTTCCTCGGGCAGATCCACGCCCAGCAATCCGGCCTCACCCAGACGGTTCCACAGCTCTCGCGGCACCTGGTGCGCTTCTTCCCAGTTTTCATACTCCGGCGCGACTTCCTGCTGCAGAATGCGTCGCACCATCTCTTCAAACAGCGCCCGGTCTTCGTTGCCAACCGCTGAATCAGCAGTGGCCTGTGCCTGTACGTTCATACTGAGCCCTTCTTCTTGTTCTGGTATTGGGGCCACCGTCCGGTGAACCTTTTGGACCATTAAAGAGCTTTGAACCAGATCTTTGAATGACGCCCGGGGTCGTTTTAATTGATCCTGGAGGCCACTAATTGCACACTGGAGAGAGATACCCATCCGATGATGGTTTGTGCACGAACGGAGAGAACGTATGGAATCAAGGGAGCTGCCACAACCGCCCCAGAAGGCGCATATTGCCAACCATTACATCCGCGCCAGCATCACGGGAGCCCTGCGCAAAGGAGCAGATACCAAATTGCTGATGGCAGCCGCCGGCATTCCGGCTTCTTGGCTTGACCAGCGCGAACAGCTGATCACCGAGCATCAGCTTAGTGAGCTGATCAAGGCCGTCTGGCGTTTTACCGGCGATGAATTCATGGGGCTGGCAACCCGCACCTGCAAGCGAGGTGTGTTTTCCCTGATGGCAGAGTTGGCCCAAGGGGCCAGAACGCTGGGCGGCATGATGCAACAAAGTGCACGTTTCTATACCGCGGTGACGGACGATCTTGAGATCGGTCTGAATACTGAGTGCTCGGAACAGCCGACTCTGGTTTTTTTCCGCTTACAGCTGCAGCACGCAGGCGAGGATCCTGATCATCTGTTGCAGGAGTTCATCATGCTGATGTGGCAACGCTTTGCCAGCTGGCTGGTCGGCCAACAGCTGCCACTTGCCAGCACCTGTTTTGCCTATCCAGCCCCCGAACATGTGCGGGAATATCGCGCCATGTTTCTGGGCGAGCTGCTCTACAGCCAGCCAATGACCGGTTTTTATCTGCACCCTCGCTATCTGCAGCTGCCGATCATCCGCAATGCCACTGAATTACAGGGTTTCCTGCAGGACTGTCCGGCCGTGATTCTGCATCGCCCCGTACGTGACAACAGTCTGCAGACTCGAATCAAAGTGCTGCTGCAACGCTATGACCTCGACCAGATGCCGGAGCTGGAACAGGTCAGCGAGATGCTGACCATCGCCCCGCGTACTCTGCGACGTCGGCTGCACGAGGAAGGTACGTCGATTCGACAAATCAAGGAATCCTTACGCCAGGACTTTGCCCTCAAGTTGCTGACCAGTGAACATCTCAGTGTGCAGGAAGTGGCGGAACAGAGTGGTTTTGCCGAAGCGGCGGCCTTCTGCCGGGCCTTCAAACGCTGGACCGGCCTGTCGCCGGCGCACTGGCGTCGTCAGCACAAAGCCTGATCAACAGGAGCCAACAACATTGGCCCTATCCGTTGCAGGTGCCTTACGGACGGGTAGCCGAATGCTTTGCAATAACAGGCAAAGCAATATCATGATCATGCCCAGCCAGCCGACAGCCACAAACCTCTCTCCCAGTACCAGCACCGCCAGCAGCATCGCCACAACAGGTTCCAGCAGCGTGATCAGTGTGGCCTTGCTGGCCTCGATGTATCTGAGACCGTAACCGAAACAGAGGTAGCCCAGAAACATGGGCACCAGCGCCATGTATAGCGCTACACCTGCATTCACGGCGCTTGCGAACAGCTTGTCACCGGTGAGCAGCAGTGAAGGCAGCAACAGCAAGGCGGCAAAGCCGAACATCCCTGCCATCGCGGATTTTGAATGTATCCCCTGCTCTATCATCTGCTTGGCGGCCCATGAGTAAGTGGCATAGCTGATGCCTGCCAGTAACCCCAGCGCAATACCCGTGTAGTTGGCTAATGCGCTCTGGGCAACAGTCGTGTCCATCGCGCTGGCCGCCGAATCCTTTCCCATTGCCAACAGAAAAATACCCAATGAGCCGATTACGAAACTGAGCAGCCACTGCACGGAAACTTGCTTTCTGCTGATCAGACACTCCAGAATTTTAGTGAACAACGGAGCGCTGGCGATGGATACGACGGTGCCGATAGCAACGCCCGATAAGCGCATCGAGCTGTAGAAGGCCAGAGGGTAGATCGCTACTGACAAGCCACCCACCAGGAGCAACCGCGGGTTGGCGGCCAGTTTCGCCCTGTCATCAAGCAGTGGCTTGAGTGCACTCAGCACGAGAAAGACGCCACCCATACCCATCGCAAAGGCGCCGATGGCCAGTGCGTTCACTTCAGGTGCGAAGCTGGCGACCGTACCCGTAGTACCCCACAGGAAACAGGCAAAAACAATCGCCAGGATGCCCGTTGATACTCCTCGTGCTGCTGCCATGTCGAATGAACTCCTGCCGAATGAATTGAGAGATTCATTCTACTCAGCAGAACTCATCAGTTTGTGCCGAAAGGACGCTTTACTGTGCCAGCCCGGCGCCAATCAACGCATGAACTCTGTCGGGGTCAGTCCAAAGCTGGCCGAGAAGCGGCGACTGAAAGCCGAAAGATCCGTGTAACCGACCTGCTCAGCAACCAGTTGAACCGGATAATCCGTATGCTGGAGCAGTGCCCGAGCCTTATCCATCCGCACCTGAGTCACATATTGCATGATCGTGTGCCCCACCTGCTCACGAAACAGCTTCTTCAGCTGGGTCTCGCTCAAACAGGCAACCCTGGCAAGCGCTGTGATGACCACCTTCTCGGACAAATTTTCAGCGATGAATTGCAACACCTGCTGAATGCGTTGATCGATCTGCGGCAAGGGTTGCTGTTCGGCCAGCAGTAGCGTGAAGGTGTTGAACATCGATTGCTCAAGGGCTGGATTGATTTGATGTTCCAGCTGAGCCTCGATGAAGTTCAGGAATTGCATCAGCGGACGGTTGATCGAAAAAGCCACCAGTGAGCTATTGATCAATGTGTTCGGCAGCACTTCCATATCCGCCACCACAAACCGGGCTTCCGTATTGGCGGTGAAGTGATGCAACTCACCTTCCGGAATCACGACACATTCTCCAGGTGCCACCTTGCCCGAATAATTGCCCAGCTCAATGTTGATGACGCCACGCAATGGCAACACCAATTGGTGAAACGGATGAGAATGGCCCCGGCGTTGGCGACTGTAGGATCGTATGGACAGATGATTCGGCATTAAAAGGTGTCACTAAGGCATGGACAAGAGATCAGAACCTAGTCCATGGCGATAGTTTTTACAATCAACCAGAGATCGCCTCGGCCATATGGGCCCGACCAAGACGCAAAAACCTATACATAATTAGTTACTAATATATATAATTCAGAAAACACTAATGAAAGGAACGCTAACATGACGCTAAACGCCGCCCTGCGCCTGATGGCCGGATCTGTTGTAACCCTTAGCCTGGTTCTGAGTTACTACCACAGCCCGATGTGGCTTTGGCTGACCGCCTTTGTCGGATTCAACCTGCTGCAATCGGCGTTTACCCGCTGGTGCCCGGCAATGACCATTTTCCGCATGCTCGGACTCAAGGACGAGGTCTGTGACAGCCAGGGCATGAGTATCAACCAGGGCGTACATATCATCGCCGGTGTTTTGATTCTGGCGACCAGCCTGCCGGTGGTACTGGCCTTGCTGCCACAAGCTCTGCTGATCGCAACTCTGATCATTGGCCTTAGCCTGATTCAGTCGGCCTTTACCGGCTGGTGTCCCGCTATACTGGTGGCCAAACTGCTGGGTTTCAAACCGACCCACCCGGCCTGACGATTTCAAGGCCGTTCCTGATTGCCTCTTCGGGAGCGGCCTTTTCAACAGGTCCAGCTTGTGCTGCCACGCCCTCTCTTGGGTACTGTCCTTGCTCAAGGCGTAACCAGGACAATTGCACTTGCCCGGAGCAAGACTGGCCACTAAGAGCAATTTTGTACAATTCTGCCAACCTGATCGGGGTACACTAGCCCGATGAGCAAACCACGCGAACAGGCCGAATATAAAACCGTCAACGAACTGGGCGGTTTGGAATACCTCAGGGCCCAATACCATCGGCAAACCTTTTCCCGCCATACTCACGAAGGCTACTGCTTTGGCGTCATTATGACCGGCGCGCAACGCTTTTTGCGCAATGGCGCACGCCATCTCGCTCCCCAGAACAGCATTATTCTGGTCAATCACGATGAGGTGCACGACGGCCATTCCGCCACAGAGAATGGCTGGGCCTATCAGGCAATCTATCCGCTGCCCGATCAACTGGCACTGGTGCAACGTGATGCCGGCTTACCGGTGAAAGGCTCTATCTACTTCCCAACCCCTGTTGTGGAAGACCCGGAGCTGGCCGGCCTGTTCAGACTCACATTCAACCATCTGCACACCTCCGATAACCGGCTGCTGCGCGAAACCCTGGTGTATAACACACTGCTCAAGCTGATCCAGCGTCATGCCAGCGTGCGCCCGGAGCTGCCGGAACTATCGGCCGCTCGTTCCCGCATGGCCCTGGTACGCCAGTTTTTCGATGATCAGCCGGAGGCTGACGTCTCACTGGAAGACCTCGCACGTTTGAGCGGGGTCAGCGTGTACCACCTGATCCGTCAGTTCCAGAACTGTTTCGGACTGCCACCGCATGCCTATCAGGTTCAGGCTCGCATTCGACTGGCAAAGCGACTCATCCGCGCAGGCGAACCCCTTGCAGGAGCTGCTGTCCAGGCGGGTTTTCACGACCAAAGCCATCTCAGTCGCCATTTCAAAAAAACGCTGGGGGTTACGCCCGGTCAGTTCGCTCGCTTTCATCAACATGACTAAGCCATGCGCAATAACATACAAGTCCAGCGCTGATTAAGTGCCTACTCTTGGGTTTCCATTCAACAAGAGTAGACCCGATGACCGACACTGTTTCGCCCATCCAGCAGGTACTGACCGGTACACGCCTCATTCTCCCGCTTACAGTCGCGGTAATCCCCTGGGGCGTTCTCGTTGGCGCCTATGGGGTGGAATCAGGCTTGAGTGCGCTGCACACCCAGCTGCTGTCCCTGAGTGTCTTTGCAGGCGCCTCTCAGCTGGTCGCAATCGGAATGCTCGAATCCGGCGCCGGGATGATCTCCATATTGCTGACGACCCTGCTGATCACCTCCCGCCACTTTCTCTACGGCCTGGCAATGCGTCAGGATGTACAAGGTTTGCCGATTCGCTGGCGCGCCGCGCTGGGCTTTCTGTTGACAGACGAACTGTTCATCTTTCACCGCACCCAAAGCCGGTACTTCTGCCGGTGGTTCCTGTTCGGAGCCGGGTTCAGCTTCTATCTGGGCTGGAATCTGGCCACCCTGGCCGGCATTCTGGCGGGCCAATACCTGCCGGACTTGGCGACACTGGGGTTGGACTTTGCTGTTGTGGCGATTTTCATCGCACTGCTGGTCCCACTAATGAACAACCGCCCGGCCTGGGTCTGTGTGTTTGCGTCCGCCTTTACCGCCGTACTGACCCATCTCATCCAGTTGCCCGGCGGGCTGTTGGTGTCCCTGCTGGTGGGAATGAGCTGCGGCTACCTGTGCAGTCGATACAAGGGAGACAAAAGCGCATGATGGAGCTGCTGATTCTGGGGATGACCCTGACTGTCTTTTTCAGCCGTTACCTGTTTCTGGAGCCTCGACTTCCTATCCGGCCAGGACCTCGCCTGTTGCACTTTCTGAGTTTCTCGATACCGGCGGTATTGGCTGCCGTTATCGCTCCCATGATCTTTGTGCAGAACCAGACGCTGGCGTTGGACCCGATGAATCCCTACCTGCTGGGCGCTGTAATCGCGGCGGTTTGCATGAGGCTGACCGGGAAAACCCCGCTGACGGTTACGCTGAGCCTGGTGGCATTCATGCTGTACCGGTTTCTGCTTGCAACCGGTTAAAGCCAATCGATGATTCAGTAGCGCAGCCGCGGGTTATAGCCCAACAACATCCGCCCCAGCATGCCGAGTCCCAGGCCGATAATGAAGCCGCCGCGAAGGCCAAACACCAAGGCCCAGAACAGACGGTTGTTCCAGGTTTCAGGTATGGTGCTAAGTACATCCTGTGTCGATATGGCGGGAGAGATGTTGCGGGCGGGTGCGCGCAACAGCAGTTCGATGAAGTGGCCGGCTTCAGGTGCCGAGTAATAGAGCAGGAGTGTGAGTGTCACCATGTACCACCCCAGCAGACCCGCCAGACGCGCGCTACGAGCATACAGGCCAACACCGCAAAGCATGCAGACGAACAGCAGGCCACTGCCAATATGGAACAGGGCGACTACCGGCAGGGTTATAAGCAGGCATAGACGCCACAGGTACGATTCGCCCAGCAGCCTGAACGTATCCCGCAGATGATCAAGTACTTCAACATCCGTCTCTTTGCCTATCATTCCAACCTGCCATCTACCGAGGGTCGAATGCCACGCCCCAGCGTCCTGGTAATCAGAGCACTGAGTGTTTCCAGCGCCTGTGCTTTCGACAACAGCCCGGCTGTCAGTGCCCGCGCCAACTCATCGCTGGCGCCATAGATCGCGACCAGGTCCCCCAGGTGTTGGGTCCGATCCAGTTCAACAACCGGACCAAACAGCTCACGATAGAAATCCACAAAATACCGACAGATACGTGTACGCAGATCACGGTATTCAGGATAACTGCACAGGGCCGCAACAACGGCATCGTATACCTTGCCATTGCGTATCATGCAATCGAAATAGGCCATTGCCAACTGGTGTGCCCGCTCCTCCAGCGACAGGCTGCAGGCAAGGTCCTGTACCCGGATCTCCTGCACCAGACGTTCGTCAAATCCACGGTACAGTTGGAGCAGCAAGCCCTTGCGATCGCCGAAATGGTTATAGGCAACCGGCTTGCTGACGCCGGCGCGTTCTGCCAGCGTCAGCAACGTCAGGTTTTCTGCGCCCTCCTCGTGCACAATCTCAGCGGCCAGGCCAAGCAATTGCTCGCGTCGATCGGCCTTGCTCATCCGGGTTTGTGTCATGAAGGACCACCTGTCCTGATCGATTGTTTATTGTGCCGCCAGGGGCAGACCGAAAACCCGGTCAAAACACCAGCTGTACACAATGGTGAAAAACATGAAGAACAGCGTCAAACCGGCGTCCAGCAGGAAAGCATCCAGCAGGCTCAACTCAAGCCACCAGGCAAACAGTGGCAACGTAATGGCGACCAGCCCCAGCTCGAAACCCACCGCATGACTGATTCTGCGGGCCAGGCTGCGCCCGCGCACAATCTGACGCGCTTCCCAACATTCAAACAGGCTGTTAAATGCCAGATTCCAGACGATCGCAACCACGACGGTAATCACGCCCAACATGCCCGAGTGAGCCGCGTCTTTATCCGAGTAGAAATAAAACGCCGTACTGATCAAAACCAGAGAAATGAATTCGTATAACACCACATAGGTGGCCTTGCGCTTGAAACCTTGCATGGGAGTACTCCGCTTGAAATGACATGAAACAGATAGGTTTTCAGGTCATCGTCGCGGTGGGCAGTGCGTGCAGGTGGATGCGCGCAGCTTGAACAGGTCAGGCGCGCGCCCGGCTATCAGGACCAACCTCCTGATGCTGATATGCCGCTCTACCAGATTCAAGGTCAACATTCAGATACTCCAAAGAAATGCCAAGCAACCAAAATGGCATCATAAGTTACCATTAGTAACTTATAAGTCAATCTATTCTACTTACCTGAAAGTTGACTGTACTCTGACAGCCAGATAGTTTTGCCGCATTCATAACCGGTTTCTCTGGTTGCTCTTTTTGTTACAGAGGTGATTCCATGTCCGACGCCATTCGTCTAACCCAGTACAGTCACGGTGCAGGTTGTGGCTGCAAGATCTCGCCTGCCGTGCTGGATACCATCCTGTCCGGCAGCGGCAGTCAGACACTGGACCCTCGTCTGTGGGTCGGCAATGCCTCCCGTGATGATGCCGCCGTTTATGCGTTCGACGAAACAACCGGTATTGTTTCAACCACCGATTTTTTCATGCCGATCGTAGACGATCCGTACGATTTCGGCCGCATTGCCGCCACCAATGCGATCAGCGACATCTATGCCATGGGTGGCACCCCGATGATGGCGATCGCCATTCTAGGCTGGCCGATCAACCTGATTCCAGCCGAAGTGGCCGGTGACGTGATTCGCGGAGCCCGTTCCGTCTGTGACCAGGCCGGCATGCCGCTGGCGGGTGGTCATTCCATCGATGCCCCCGAGCCGATCTTTGGCCTGGCGGTCACCGGACGTGTCGATAAAGCGCAGCTGAAGCGCAACGACAGTGCCGAAGCCGGCAACCGCCTGTATCTGACCAAGCCACTGGGCATTGGTATCCTCACCACTGCTGAAAAACAGGGTAAGCTGCGCAGCGAAGATGTGGGCGTCGCCCGTGATCTCATGTGCACCCTCAACAGTGCCGGGCAACGCTTTGCAGCGTTGGAGGGGGTCTGTGCCATGACCGATGTGACCGGTTTCGGCCTGCTGGGGCACTTGGTGGAGATGGCCGACGGCAGCGGCCTGACCGCCCGACTGGACTATCAGGCGGTACCGCGTATCGTCGGTGTTGAACACTACCTCGCTGAAGGCTGTGTACCGGGCGGTACCGGTCGCAACTTCGATAGCTACGGTCATCGCGTTGCCAGCCTTGACGAGAGCCGCAAGCAACTGTTGTGTGATCCCCAGACCAGCGGCGGTCTGCTGGTTGCCGTCAAGCCCGAGGCGGAACACACCTTCCTCGCAACAGCGGTGGAACTGGGTCTTGAGCTACAGCCAATCGGAGAACTGGTTGCCCCCGCCGAGTATGCGGTCGAGGTCGTCTGATGCGAGACAATAGCTCAGACTATCGCCATATTTTCCTCAGCGGCGTCCCCCTGATGGATACTCGCGCCCCGGTTGAGTTCAACAAGGGCGCGTTTCCGACCAGCCAGAACCTGCCGTTGATGACCGATGACGAGCGGCACAAGGTAGGCACCTGTTACAAACAACACGGCCAGGACGCCGCCATCAAGCTGGGCCATCGTCTGGTGGATGGCGAGATCAAGCAGGCGCGGGTTCAGGCCTGGGTCGAGTTCGCCCGCGCCAACCCGGACGGTTATCTGTACTGCTTCCGGGGTGGCCTGCGCTCACGTATCACCCAGCAATGGTTGCATGAGGCGGGTATCGATTACCCGATGGTGGTGGGTGGCTACAAGGCGCTGCGCGGTTTTCTGATCGATACGCTGAATGAAGCGGCCAAACAATGCCAGTTCATTCAGCTGGGCGGTCTGACCGGCTGTGGCAAGACCGAACTGCTGCACCAACTGGACAACGCCCTTGACCTCGAGGGGCACGCCAACCATCGCGGCTCCAGTTTCGGCCGCCATGCTCTGCCACAGCCGACACAGATCAACTTCGAGGACAGCCTGGCAATCGATCTCCTGCGCAAACGCGATAAAGGTATCCAATGTTTCGTGGTTGAAGATGAAAACCGCGCCATTGGTAGCTGTCATGTTCCTGTCGAGCTGCACCGCCGCTTTGTCGACTCACCGCTGGTCTGGCTGGAAGACAGTGTCGAAAACCGGATCGAGCGTATCCTCAAGGATTACGTGGTGGACCTCTCGGCCGAGTTTATCGCACTCAAGGGTGAGGCTGACGGCTATACCGCTTACGCGGATCGGTTACGACAGAGCCTGAAGAACATTACCAAGCGTCTGGGCGGCGCGCGCTATCAGCGGCTCGCCGGCATCATGGATGAAGCTCTGACTGTCCAGCAACAAAGCGGTGATACGGCACGCCACAGAGACTGGATCGGGGCGTTGCTGAATGAGTACTACGACCCCATGTACCGCTTCCAGAGCGACCACAATGCTGCCAGAATCGTCTTCCGTGGCAATCATGCCGAGGTGCTGGATTACCTGTTGCCAAACGACCTGTCTCGATGATGTTTTCACCCCAGGGAATGGATCGATATCATGAGAATGACCCTCATTGCCCTGGCTGCCGTGCTATCGGCAGCTCTGGGTATAAGCATCCTGGTTCAGGACGATGAACTCCTCCCTGAAGTGCTGGCCATGGTCGACATGGCCGAGCCTCCCGAGAGCAGTCAATCTTATATCTACCTGCTGGGTCTGCACGGCCCGGCTGGCAGCAACCCCAAGGATGTGGGCCAGCAGTTGCTTGATCGTATCAGGCAGCATGAACGGGCCTCCTCGTCCAAGCCATCAGCCATTGATGACTCTGCGATATCGATCAGTATCGAGAATCCATTACCTCTTCCTGAGGGAGCCCTGTTCTGCCATTTCCGGGAACCGGAGTGCCTTACCAGCCTGTTCGCAAACCCCGCATCCCTGAGACACACCCTTGAAACACATCAGGTACTGCTGCAACGCTGGCATGCATTCAGTCAGCTGGAGGATTTCAACGTACTCACCCAACCTCGCCTGTCAGAGCCGTTTCCACCCTATGCCTACCTGATGAAGGCAAGTCGCCTTTCGCTTCTGAAGAGCGTACAGATGGCTCAAACAGGCGATACAACGGCGGCCATGCAGCAACTCAAAAGGAATGTCAGCCTGCTGCGGGGCATGCTTGTTCGGAACAGTCATCTGGTCGGCAAAATGGTGACCGTGCAACTGCTGTCCGATCATATTGATGCGATTAATGCCTTGATCACTAGGTACGATCTGCCTCCCGAAAGCCTCACACCGCTAACAATAGCCGAGAAGAGTCTCGCGAGCGCTATGGCGCGTGAGCTTGCCGGAATTGCTGTCCTTTACAAGCAGATGGATGGCATGCCGGATCTATTGGGAGCACAATCCGATCTGCCTGTTTGGTCGGTACGTTTCCTGTACAAGCCCCACATCACGACCAATGCGTTATTACCCGTCTACCGGGACTTCGTGCAAAGCTCCGAGATCTCACCCGCGGAATTTGCACGCAATGAGGAACAGGCACCCATTCCAACACCGCAACCATACCGGATACGCAACCCGGTCGGAACCATTCTGAACGACGTCGCCATGCCCAATATGCGCGAATACGCCGGCAGGATGCATGATCTTGATGTTAAGATCCGACTTTTCAATGCCTTGCACAGTCGAAATGGCATCAGCCTTGAAGAGGCCGCCAGCCGGTTCAACAATCCCTTTTATCCTGACACTATGAGATCCGAGCCGCTCATTCAGGATGGCCAGATCTGCCTTGACGGCCCAGCGAATCCAAACGGAATTCGCTGTCTCAGAGGGTTGCTCCAACACTTAACCGGCTCCCGAATGCGGTGATCCAGACCCAGTCATAACCGTAGCACCCGATCATCACTGCAGACTCTGTCATCCACTCAGGTGTATATTGCCCTGCTCATCCAGCTGCCAGAAAGGATTGTAAGCCACCTCCCACAGGTGACCATCGGGATCGGCAAAATAGCCCGAATAGCCACCCCAGAACACCTTTTGGGCAGGCTTGATCAACCGTCCCCCGGCTTCAACAGCTCTGGCCAGAATGCCATCCGCTTCTTCGCAGGATTCGGTATTGTAGGCTAGGGCTATTCCCTTGAACCCGGCCCCCTGAGCATCCACCTTTGCATCTTCAGCCAGCGCTTCCAGTGGGTACAGGGCAAGCACAAGCCCGTTCAGCTGGAAAAAGACGACCTGCCCCTCACAGACACCGGGCATCCAGCCCATTGATTCATAAAAGGCACGTGCCCGATCAAGACTTTCAACCCCCAGTGTTATCACACTGACACGTTGCTGCATTTCTACGTTCATGGCTATGACACCTCTTGATTCTGTACGGGATATCTTGAGGATGTACGTGCAACCGCTGCCCCTGGCAACATCCCCATTCTCCTTGTCACTGACAATCACGCCTGGATCTTCTATCTGTACCCATTGAAAAAAACTTTTTTATACCTGCACCCATTCGTTTATACCGCGTAGCCTTCTGCCGAAGTTTGCTAGCGGATGATCATGATGGAAAGAATACCTGTAATCCAAGAACCTGCACCCGCCTTTGTCAAAGATGGGAAATTCCACGTGCGCCTGATCGAAGGGCGTTTCCAGAACCTGCGTCGACTGACCACCTGGCCCCTCATTGCCCTGTTCTTCGGCCTGGTGTGGATTCAGGTCGATGGCAGCCCCTGGCTGCTGTTCTCCTTCGAGCAGCGCCGCATCATTCTGTTTGGTTCGTCTCTTTCCTGGCATGACCTGCCCCTGCTGGCTGGTCTGATGATCGCCGGGGCCTGCCTGCTGTTCTTCATGGCCGTGGCCTGGGGGCGTGTCTGGTGCGGGTTTGCCTGCCCTCAGAGCATCTGGACCTGGCTGTTCATCCGCATTGAAAATTTCACCGAAGGACGCGCCAGTCTTCGGGCAAAACAGGCACAAAAAGGACTGACTGCTGATCGACTGCTGCGGCGCAGTGCCAAACACCTGCTTTGGGCGCTACTGTCCATGGCCACCGCGATCACGTTTACGGGGTATTTTGTGCCGGTACGCGAGATTGCGGACGGTCTCGTCACACTGCAACTGTCACCGGCAATAGGCGGCTGGTTGCTGATCATGGCAGGCCTGACCTATGCCAATGCCGGACTTGTACGAGAAAAGATCTGCCTCCATGCCTGCCCCTATTCTCGATTCCAGGGCGTCATGTTCGACCCTGACACCCGTACCGTGAGTTATGACGTCAAGCGAGGTGAACCACGCTCACATAAGCGCAGCAAGAACGGTGATTCTGGTGATTGCGTCGATTGTGGACTCTGTGTACAGGTCTGTCCGACCGGTATCGACATCCGCAATGGCCTGCAAGCCGCCTGTATTGACTGCGGCGCCTGCATCGACGCCTGCGATATGGTGATGGATAAGCTCAATAAGCCAAGAGGCCTGATCCGTTTTGCTTCTGAAACCGAGCTGGCGGGCAAAAAAACCCGCTTCATACGCCTCCCCGTGATCGGCTATGGCACGGCGATCCTCTGTGCTTCCCTGGCTGTGCTATACGGTTTCAACTCGACAACAAGCCTGCTGGTTGAAGTACGCCGTGACCGCAATGCCCTGTTCATTCAGCTGGATGAAGACACCTTCTGTAATACCTACAGGGTCAAGGTTGAAAGCTTTACTGACGCAGAACCGGTAATCAACGTCTCCGTCACGGGCGACCAGAACTATGAGCTCTTCGGTCCCACGCAGATTGATATGCGAGAAAGCGGTTCAACCTGGGTACCCTACCGGGTCTGCGCATCCGATATAGAGACGCCTCGTTCGGAATTGGCCTTCAACTTTAATGGCCTCTCGGTCGGTACAAGTAAAAAGACCACTTTCCTGGCCAGCGCAAAACCAAAGTCATAAGGCTTATTGCCCGCATCACAACCTGGTGCGGGCTCGTCTCCCCCTAACCGTAACCCCGCAATTTCATTCAATACCTGCTTCCAAGCCGCCTCTAGACTACTGCCAGCATCTCAGTCGGAGGTACCACAACATGTTTAGTTTTCTCCTGTCCATGGCCACCTTTGCCTTTATTGGCGCAATCACGCCTGGTCCCGTTAATATCATTGCAACCAGCTCTGGCGCCACCTATGGCGCGATGCGTACAGGCCCCCATGTATTGGGCGCGACGCTCGGCTATACTCTGGTGGTTTTCGTGGCTGGCTTGCTGATCAACGGACTTGGCGAACAATTACCCGGCTTCACGCAAGCACTTTACTACGTTGGCGGCCTGTTTCTGCTCTATATGGCCTATCGTATTGCCTCAATGAAACAGGTCAGCAGTACTGATACAGGCTCGATCGCAAATCCACCGAAGCTGACTGAAGGGGCGCTGGTACAGCTACTCAACCCCAAGGCATGGATGGTGTCCATGTCAGGTGTGGCGCTGTTTGTCAGCCATCAGCCCGACAGCCTGCAATGGCTGCTGATTTTTTGCGCTGTATCTTTCGGCATGTGCTTTCTGGGAGTAGGCTTCTGGGCCATCGCAGGGCAACTGATTCGCAACCTGCTCAACAGTGAAGGCCGACAGATCGCCTTTAACCGACTGCTCGGGGGCATTCTGGCACTGACCGTACTGATGATGTTTGCAGAACACTGGGGAACTTGATCATGGCGCAGGACAGCCAGCTCCACAACACCATTCACCTTGCCCAGAGCCCCGCATTGCCCTGGGTCGAAATGCGTTTGGCCAACCAGTCTTCGGCCTGTTATCAGGCCCATGCACATGACGAATTCTCGTTCGGCGTGATCGATGCTGGCCGTGCCAGTTATCGTAATCGTCGGCAACAGCACGAGACCCATGCCGGCATGCTGGTGACGATCAATCCGGGGGACATTCATGCCTGTAACCCGGAGAAAGGCGTCTGGTCTTACCGTATGCTGTTTATCGATAGCAGCTGGCTTGGGCAGTTGCAGTCAGAAATGTTCGGTCCAGCACCGCTGGACTATCGTCCTTTCCGAAGCGATTTCAAAACCGAGGCCGCCTGCTATCAGGGGTTTGATCAACTTTACCAACGGTTGCTGGATGGCAGCCAGCCGCTGGCGGCGGAAAGTGAATTGATCGAATTTATCTGCCCACTGCTGGAAGGCAGGCCGGTTACACTGAGTGACCGACTCAAGTGTCAACCTGAACTGGAGCGTATCAGTGAGTTGATTCAGGACCGTCTGGAAGACAACCTGACACTGGAAGAACTGAGTGAAGTCAGTGGACTCAGCCGTTACCAGCTGATACGACTCTTTCGCAAGCATTTCGGCTTGCCGCCCCATGCCTGGCAGCTCGACCAGCGCATTCGGCGCGCACGTCAGCTACTCAAGCAACCCAAGGCATCCCTGGGAGAGATCGCCCTGCAACTGGGGTTTGCCGATCAGGCACACTTCCAGCGCCATTTTCGCCAGCGTACTGCGCTGACACCGGGACAGTTTCAGGCTTTTTTCCGTTAGCGACTCGCAGGATCAGTCACCACCGCCATCACCACTACACCCCCCACCAGAATCACCGCCGCAGGAGTCGCCTACATCTGAATCACCGCCACCGAAAGAATCCCCGCCATGCCTGGAATGCCCTCTACGCCTTCGCCGCAGTGTTGCGGGCGATTTGCGTTTAGGGCTCCTGCTTTTGCGCCAGATGAGCAACAGGACAAAGGCCGCCACCATCAGAATTACAGCTTGCGTGTCGCTCATCAGACTCCCTCAAAACTGAATCCACTACCTTGGCAATGAGTACTAAACTGATTACGCCTTCTGTTTTGAATTAACTATCAGCATATTAGCTCTCATCTTTATTCCAGAACCTTATCACAGATTTCAGCGGTAAATTGCGAATATACCCTCTATCGCTTTTATTAGTGCTTGAATCTTGCAACCGCAAGATACTATTGAGGTTATTATCCGAATAGCGTAATTGTTCGTACGGTTGAATAATAACCCGCTCTCAGTTGCCGCGTGATGCCTCCCGCGACGCTATCCGTCTAACCGGATCCATGACATGCTGAAGCGCACAAACAGCGATCCAGGGAGAATTGAATGAATCACGAACGCTTTTCACTGCAGGGAAAGAACGCTTTGGTAACAGGTGCTTCCAGCGGACTGGGCCGGCATTTCGCTAAAGTTCTGGCTGCAGCAGGTGCCAGGGTAACGGTCAGTGCACGTCGTAAGGATCGGCTCGATACCCTGGTCAGCGAGATCGAGGAAAGCGGTGGCAAGGCCTTGGCCGTAATCATGGATGTAAACGACAATGCCTCCATCATCGAAGCCTTTGATCAGGCAGAAGCCACCTTCGGGTTGATCGATGTGTTGGTTAACAACGCCGGCATTGGGGATCCCGACGCCTTTCTCACCATGAGCGAGGCATCCTGGGACAATATGATGGATATCAATCTGAAGAGTGTATGGCGCATCGCACAAGAAGCCAGCCGGCGTCTGGTTGAAGCCCGCAAGCCCGGCAGCATCGTCAATATCGCTTCAATCCTGGGCCTGAGGGTCGGCAGCCAGCTGAGCCATTATGCAACAGCCAAGGCCGGTGTGGTTCAACTCACCAAAGCCCTGGCTTTGGAGCTGGCGCGTCACAACATCCGCGTCAATGCCATCGCCCCAGGTTACTTCCTCACCGAGATGAACCAGGATTTCTTTGCCACTGACAAGGGACAGTCCTATATCGATCAGAAAGTCCCCATGCGCCGCCTGGGTGATGTTGAAGAGCTGAGCGGCCCACTGTTGTTGCTGGCCAGCAATGCAGGTGCTTTCATGACCGGAACCGTACTGAATGTTGATGGTGGACACCTCAACAATCCCCTCTGACCCAACCGCCTGTTTCCTACAGCCTGTTCCCAATCAGGCAGGCGCTTCCCAGCGGGTGCTTTCAAAGCGATTGAGAAAACGGTCCATGACGAATACCACCATCAGGGATATGAGCACGGCTACCGCCAGAGAGCTGAAACGATAGAGATCACTGAAGAACAGGTCGCGTTCAGGCGTGACATACTGACCAAACAGAATCGCCATGGTGGTAACGGCGGCGAAACCAGCGCCCGAGGGCCCTCCCTCCAGCATGTGGTAGCGGCCGAATACCAGCAGGCTCAGCCAAAGCCCCATCGTGATGAAGGGCAGCACATCGAAGTGGGTCATCAGGATGAACTGAATCACCAGCCCGGCGTTGCAACCAACCAGGGTACCCAGAATACGGTTCCAGGCAGACGGAATTGCGCCTCGCCAGCTCATCGGAAAAACAACCAGCAGGCTGGCAATCTGGGCCGATAGCGAGGTTGGCAGATCGAAAACCTGGAAAGTCACGAATGACAGTGTCGCAACTGTGGTCGCCAGGATCACTTCATGCCTGCGGCTGCTGGCGGTTTTGGTAAATGCCGGACGCGGTGCGCGTGGCTCCACATCAGGCAGCAGGATGTGCATCAAGTTACAGATCAACAAGGTCGTAACCGTCGACATCAGAAAAGAGGCGATGATGTCATACACATTTGCGCCGGGGTAGCTGGCAAAATTGAGCATCATCGACAGACTGACCACCCCAAGGGCGCCAAACAGCAGGTTCACACCGCGGCTCATCTCCCGGAACAGCAAGGCGAAAAGCGCCATCATCAGCAGTGTCATCGGTACCGGTTTATCTCCAAAAATGCCCTGTACCAGCAAAATCACCGGTACAACCAGCAATACGGCCCCCAGATACTGACGTATTACATGGGGCACCAGCCGCGGTACCATGCCCAAAAGAAAAATGGGCATTACGGTAAAGAAGGCACCGTAATTCCAGTTCATCAGCTTGCACAGCAGAAACCCCAGGGTGCCACCCAACGCCATGCGCAGGCACTGACGCAAGTCGTTGCCATTCATCTTGGTTTTGCCGGCGATCAGGATGGGACGAAGTTTGCGCATGATTGCCTCAGTAGATGTAATGCATCAGGCTGATGGCGTGGATCTGCAAGGCTCCAAGCCACTGCGCCAGCCCCTGAACCGGAAACAGCTGTACGGTTGCCCGCGCACCGGTCGGCAGCGCCAGGGGCTCGTTCGTACCGTCGAGCTCCAGGTGGACGCGCTGGCGCTGTGCATTACGAACCCAGCGATCGGTGACCTCCGGCGCCGCCAGTCGCCCATCGGCCAACAGCTGGCCTTCCTGTGTGCCGGCATCACGGGCCACGAAGTGAGCCTTGAACACCTGACCGGGGTAAGCATCGAACACGATGGACGCCTCGTCCCCTTGCTGCAGATAGCTAAGGGATTTTTCGCGGAAGTCCGCCACTATATCCGCTTCATCTGCCACCAGTGCCGCCAGTCCGTTTCCGGCCTTGGCATAGGTACCTTCACGTACCTGAAGGTTTGAAATCACGCCGTCCGATTCCGCACGCACTTCGGTATAGGCCAGATTCAGGCGCGCCTGTTCCAGTGCGTTGCGAGCCTGGGATTCGCGAACATTGGAATCATCGCGCCGACCACGCTGCACCTCGAGTTTGGCGACTTCAGCTGCGGCACTGTCGAACCTGGCTTTGGCAGACACCAATCGTGCGTGGGTCTGCTCATACTGTTGCTCAGAGACACTATGACTGCGCCTCAGAGTTTCCAGCCGTTTGCTTTCACGTTCCAGTTCTACGGCCGTAGCTCTTGCGGCCACTACCTGGGCTTCAGCCGCCTCGATAGCGGCATCCAGCTGCGCGTTCTGCTGACGAACATCCTGCAGCGCCAGTTCAGCCTGTTCCACGGCCAATGCAAAGGGACGCTGATCAATCACGAACAGCAGCTCCCCCGCGTCTACATGCTGATTGTTTTGGGCATGAACTTCTGTCACCTGACCACTGATTCTCGGCGCTACCCCTACGACAGGGTGCAGTACTCGTGATTGAGGTGTTAATGGCATCCACAGGTCGGCCGCCAGGAAATACACAAACGCCACAACAAAGGCGACCAGTGACAGGCGCACCCAGCGGGCAAAACTTTGATCCGGCGTCATCAGGCCTCCTCCAGTTTTGTTAAGCAGTGCTGGGCATTGACCTCCATGCGCAACAGCACTTCTGCAAAGACATTCAATTGCTCGTCACTCAGCCCCTCATACATCTCACGCCGTATGGCCAGAATGTAGCCGGCAAGCTCATCCACCATCTCGCGACCGCTATCGGTCAGCCACAAGCAATGCGCCCGCCTATCGTTGGGATCCGGGCGACGTTCAATTAACCCCTGCTCCTGCAATTGCTTGATCGTGCGTGTCAGCGAAGGCAGTTCAATCATCAAACTCTTCGCCAATGCCTGTTGCGTACAGCCCTCACCGGTTTTCTTCAACAGCATAAGTGCCGTCCAGCGTGACTCTGTCATCCCGAGATGCGCGACTGCCTGGTTGACGGCACTGCGCCAATGCCTGAACACCCGACCCAGAAAAACGCCAAGAGAAGGCTCGAGCGATTCGTACAGTTGCGGCTTGTTGGCTGACATGAGATTTCCCCACAGAAATCAGTGAATTTACTTAGCAGGCTAAGCATCTATTTAAGCAAAACTGAATTTAGTTAGCAAGCTAAGTATTTAACCGAATTTATCCTTACGTGTTCTGCCAATTAGCCTGGCAACCTGTGAACCACCGCTACTGCTGCTGACAATGTCCTGCCAAACAGGCTCTGGCCCTGTGGTGAACCCAACAAGTTCTGGATGGCTAGATCAAAAAAAAAAAGGAGGCCGAAGCCTCCAGGTAACAGCGGTCATTGAGGGAGTGCCGCTAAACTCCACATGCACCACTGGCAGGGATGCCGGCGATACACGTGAAATATGCCTTACGGCCGGCAGATACCGGCCCGTATGAACTCAGGTGCCCAACAACAGCTTGTCGTCGTCGAGCTCTTCCCCGTCAGGGCGAATCTGGGCAAAGAGGTTCAGCAGATCCTTGACGCCATAATTGCTGCGCTCTTCACCGGACAGGTCGAACGCGACCTGGCCTTCATGCATCATGATCGTCCGGCTGCCGTGGTCGAGTGCCTGACGCATGGAATGCGTCACCATCATCACGGTGAGCTTCTTCTCTGCCACAATCTGGTCGGTAATTTCCATCACCAGCGCGGCGGTTTTCGGATCCAGCGCGGCCGTGTGTTCGTCGAGCAACAGGATCTTGCTCGGCTGCAACGCCGACATCAGCAGACTGACCGACTGCCGCTGCCCACCGGACAATAGTCCCATCTGGGCATCAAGGCGATCTTCGAGGCCGAGATTCAGGCGTGACAGCTGCTCGCGGAAGAGTTTGCGCAGCCGCTCGTTCAGAGCCAGGCGCAAGCCACCGCCCTGACCACGACCATAGGCCAGCGCCATGTTTTCCTCGATGGTCATATCGCCACAGGTGCCCGCCAGCGGGTCCTGGAATACACGCGCCACATCGCGGGTACGGGCAGCGGCCGACAATTTGGTGACATCCTTGTCGTCGAAGTGAATGCGTCCGGAGGAGCTGCGAATATCGCCAGCGATGGTGTTTAACAGCGTAGACTTACCGGCACCATTGGAGCCGATAACGGTGACAAACTCACCCTGAGGAATGGTCAGGTTGACACCTTGCAGGGCTCGTTTTTCCGTTGCCAGTCCGGCATTGAAGGTCACTTTCAGATGTTCACAGCGGATCATGCTTCACCTCCGTTAGCGGCTTTACGTGCTTTCCACTCACGGCGCAGGTGCGGCAGGATCAGGGCCAGACCAACCAGCACGGCAGTAATCAGGTTGAGGTCCGAGGTATTGAAGCCGATGAAATCGGCATTCAGCGCCACGGCAACAGCCAGACGGTAGAGCAGTGAACCGACAATACAGCTGATCACAATGACCAGCATGGAGCGGCTGTTGAACAGGCTTTCACCGACAATCACCGCAGCCAGACCCACTACGATAGTGCCAATACCCATGGTCGAGTCGGCAAAACCGTTGGTTTGGGCGAACAACGCACCTGCCAGCGCCACCAAGCCGTTCGACAGCGCGAGTCCGGCGAAGATCTTCTGGTTGATCACAATACCATTGGCCTGAGCCATGCGCGGGTTTGAACCCGTTGCGCGCATCGCCATACCGTACTGCGTGTTGAGGAACCAGGCGAGCAACAGGCCGATCGCTGTAACAACAACGGCAACGAAGATCACCTTGAGGTACATATTAGGGATACCCAGTGACTCAAATGGCGACAGGACGGTCGGCTCGGTAATCAGCGCCAGGTTTGGCTTGCCCATGATGCGCAGGTTGATGGTATAGAGCGCTGTCATGGTCAGGATACTGGCCAGCAGGTGCAAAATATTGAAGCGCAGATTGAGCCAGGCGGTTAACAGACCGGCGGCCGCACCACCAAACACTGCACATACAGTCGCAATATACGGATTAACACCGGCGATGATCAGCGCTGCGGCCAGCGCGGCACCCAGGGTGAAACTGCCATCGACCGTCAGGTCAGGGAAATCAAGCACGCGGAACGTCAGATACACACCGACCGCTACAAGACCGAAAATAAAACCGATCTCCAGCGTGCCCAGAAAAGAGAAAAGAGACATTGTTATACCTCAACAGGTGTCACGGTTCGCCACTTGCCCGACCCATGATTACTTGAGAGCCAGGCAGTGGCGGAACAGGTGTTACTGAATAACCTTGGTGGTGCGATCAAGCACGGACTGAGGAATCTCAACGCCCATCCGCTGTGCCATTTTGGTGTTCACGTACAGGTCAGAACCGGTTGCAACACGCACCGGGATATCACCTGCCTTTTCACCCTTGAGGATGCGCACGATTACAGCGCCGGTCTGACGGCCAATGTCGTGGTAGTTGAAGCCCAGTGCCGCGACAGCACCACGCTCAACGGAACCGGTATCGCCGGAGAACACCGGGATACGGCCATCAATACCGACTTTAACTACAGATTCCAGCGCAGTCAGAATCGTGTTGTCGGTCGGGCAGTAGATGGCATCGACATCACCGATCAGTTTCTGTGTCGCCATCATCACATCAGAGGACTTCGGAGCCGGTGCTTCGACGATCTCGATCCCCTTCTTGGCAGCCTCTTCCTTCAGCAGAGCAACGATTGCCACCGCATTGGGTTCACCCGGGTTATAGGGAACACCCAGTTTTTTCATATCCGGCAGGAATTCACGGACCAGATCCAGATGCTGAGCGACGGGAGTCTTGTCAGACAGACCGGTTACGTTGGCGCCCGGCGCCTCGTAGTTGGAAATCAGTTTTGCCGACAGCGGATCCGTCACGGCCGAGAATACCACCGGGATATCACGGGTGGCGCTGACCAGGCTCTGTGCAGATGGCGTAGAGATACCGACAACCACATCCGGTGCTTCACCTACCAGCTTGCGTGCTATCTGTGCCGCTATGGCCGGGTTGCCCTGAGCGCTCTCATAGGTGAACTTCATGTTCTGGTCGTTGTAACCGTTTTCCTCGAGGGTTTCCTTGATGCCGTCACGAACAGAGTCCAGTGCCGGGTGTTCGACGATCGCCGTGGTGGCAACATAGACAGGTGCCGCCTGTGCAGTCGACAGCGTTAACGTCGCGGCTGCGATGGCTGTAGTCATCAGTTTTTTCAGGGTCATGGAAGATTTCATTTCATGGCACTCCAGTTTCTTATCTTTATTCAGGTTGAACAAATGAGCAGAATTTTCGATTGCGTTATTCAAGTTCGGGCCGTCGAGTTTGTTCACTATGCATGGCATATTCTCCAATGTTCTTGCGAACCAGACGCGATCGCTTAACAGGCAAGCCGTTTGTTTCAGCGGGCCTTATAAGTGAGGGGGCGGTACGTCCAAGATCACTGATCTGGTTGGAAACAAACGTGAAAACAGGTGTCGTTGAGGAGTGATCGGTCGTGCTCGCGCAAAAGCCTGAGAAGGGTGCCGAAAATGGAAATACTTGCATGACGCACGGCCGTTGGCGGAATAATCATCTCTGCGGTAATGCCGAATAGAACCGATGCGCGTGCAGCTAGAAGCAAGCTTGTTGGAAGTATATCTTTTGCGGTTCATGCCGCACCTCAGCATTAGGTTCTTATTGTTATGCAAGTCACTCAACCTGCTTGGGTGACCTGTTGTCGCTGAGAAAAAAGTCTATCCCTTTCATTACGAAAGGTGCTTGAGTTTTTTGGTTACCGAACGATCAATTATTAAAGATTCTTTCCAATATCACGTAATTATGAAATATTCTTTACGCTAAGCAATTGGTACGATTTCTTGTGCTGATACCTGGTTCATCACTCACGACACCATCGCCACCGACATCCCGAACAGCCTTTGAGTTGCGCTGACAGCCTTCTGTCCCGCATTTTTTCGTAATCACAACTCTTATCATTAGCCAACCCCTCGGCTAATTCATTAAGATCAACAGGCAACCTGAGTGCCAGGCTAGCAGCGTGCCTGGACGCACGTGTTCAACCCAACGGTGGAGTGACATTATGGCGCAGCAAGACAATACTTCATGGACAGAAGGTATTGAACAGGTGGTCGCAAATGAGCTGCAGTTCAAGGCCAAACTGGATATCGGCGAGGAGGCGTTTACCTCGCTGAGGCTCAAGCGCTACCTGTTGGATGCGCTCGATGCCGGTAACGGTGCGGTTGCCGGTGCCGCCCTGGCCAAATCCTCTTTCGTGGCTAGTACCTTCTTCGCCCCCAGTGGTTTCATGGGCCTCCTGGGTATAGGTACAGCAGCTACCCCTCTCGGCTGGGCCATCGCCGCGGGCGCTGTGGGCGCAGGCCTCAGCGTCATCATCGGCAAGAAGTTCGTTCGTGGCAACTCCTCCCGCGTCACTGTTATCCCCGACTTCATCAATACTCCACTTGATCTGCTGGCTATCGGCCTGTTCGACATGATTGCGACCCTTGGCCTCAAGATGGCCAACATTGATGGCTCTGTCACAGCTGACGAACGCGAACTGATCGAAGGCTATTTCATTGATGAATGGGGCTATGACTCAGTATTTGTGGCTGCAGGTCTGGACAAGATCAGCAGCGAGCTTGAGCAGCACAGTATTCAGGAGATCGCCCAGAAACTGGCCGATTTCAAAAAGACCAATCCCGATTGCAATTACAAGTCCATGAGCGCCGAGATCCTGCGCTTTCTCGACCTTATCATCGCCGTTGATGATAAAACTGACGAACGGGAGCAGCTGGCCCGCGATCGTATCCAGTCCATATTTGATGATGCCGAGGCATTCAAGCTGGGGACCAGGGTGAATCAGTTGGCTCAGGGAGTTGCAGCAGGGGCAAAACGAAGTGCTGATCTCGTGGGCCGTGGGGCTAGAGGGGTTGGCAGCGGGGTAGTCGGTGCAGTCGGCACACTCAAATCATCAAGGAAGCGCAAGGAATAAGGCACCAGTCCCACAGCGAATAATGCTCCCTCTTCCCCACACCAGCTGTGCTAAATATTATAATGAAATCAACACAGCTCCCCAGGACACCATATCAGTCACCCCTATTGATAGGTACGCCCCTGATGCTTGAGCCAGCCACCTTCGTGGCGACCCGCCGGGTCATGGTGTGTCCAGTGGACCACACCGCCTCTGGCATTCCATTCATATTCCCCGTTGAATGAAACCCGGTCCCCGACGCTCAGTGACGGGATTCTTGGTGCCAGATCGATGTTATGGGAGATCAGCAGGGTCTGCCCACTGCCAAGACGGAGGATGAACTTCTGATGCCGGCTACCTACAGTGTCACCTGGGAGGATATGGGAAACCACACCGCTTCCCTGCACCTGAACATCGCTTCGACGACTGTCATACAGTTGCTGCAGGCGGCTGTCGCCGGCCGTCTCTTCGCTGGACAACGGCTGGTCCGCGAGCCCGAGTTGACCACGAATGCGGTCGAAGAAGTTAAGGCCCGCCAGAATCATGCTGACCAGCAGGATAAGTGATACCGCCCGGCCCACCAGCGGACTGCGAGATCTCTTGTTGCGTTGGCTCTGTCCAGGTCGGGACTTGGCTTTGGGCGTGTTTTTGGGGCTTGAAGCGCTGCGTTGCAAGCCTTCAATCTGCACATCAGCCGCACGCCAGCGCCCCTGCTGGTCCTTCATCGGCTGATACTGAATCCAATCACCGACCCGAGGCTTGCGCGGGATATTGCCAAAATCTCGTATATGAACGAACAGGTCTGCACCGCCACCTTCAGGCTTGATGAAGCCAAAGCCCCTGTCGTCCTTCCATGTCTTCAGCCTTCCCTTCTGACGTTCCACATCACGCCCTCCCTGTCATTCATTTCGCGCAGCAGTGATTCACACCGCCCCTCAAGGCCTGCCACCTTACACCCTTCCCGATGTTAACTGAATGCTCGCAGGCTGGGCTTGGTCTCAGTGTACGGCTGGCGCATAATGCCTTTTTATTCAGCCCCCGCGAGACTCACATGACTGCCGAAAGCGCCCTCTCTTTCTTCCTAGCCGTTCTGATTTTCGGGATTACGCCGGGTCCCGGTATTTTCGCGATATTGGCCCGAGCGCTGGTCAATGGTGCCGGAAGCTGCCTGATGCTGGCTTCAGGCATGATTTTCAGTGACATTCTGTATCTGATTGCCGCCTGCCTGGGCCTGGCCGCTATCGCGACCCACTGGTCGGAAGTGTTTACGGCGATCCGGATTATAGGTGCGGCTTATCTGTTCTATCTGGGCTATAAGATGTGGACGGCACCGGTATCGGCCGACGAGATGAGTAATAGCCGGGTCAGCCGTTCAGGCATGGCCGGCAGTTTCTTGCAGGGTTTTCTGATTTCAGCGTCGAACCCCAAGGTGATTCTGTTCTATATCGCGTTTCTGCCCACGTTCATGGACCTGAGCGTACTGACCGCGAGTGATATTGCGCTGGCTTCGGTGCTGACGCTGGTGGCACTGATGCTGGGGGTAATGTCGATCGCGGTTTTTGCGGCCAGAGCGAGAGGTTTTTTCCGTTCGGAACGGGCCATGAAACGCTTGAACCGGAGTGCCGGCTCCATCATGGCCAGTGCGGGTGCCTATCTTGCGCTGAGACACTGATCACATGCGCCAGGGCCTGAATTGGCCCGGGGCTCATCCATTTACTGTCGTTTGTGAACTATTGATTACCCAACCAAAAACGCCCTGATCTGTTGCAGTTCAGGGCGTTTCCAGTGTTGATCGCCAGCCCTTTTACAGGGCCTTGGCCAGCTCCAGCGCCTCGGCAAAGGCCACCTTGGCATCCATGCCACGCGCTTCACGAGCAGCGCCGACACGGTGTACGTTGACGCCGCACCCTTCCAGCTCCTGGGCCAGATCGGCGCGGGGACGCTGACCGGCGCAGACAATCACGGTATCCACCTCCAGCGTATGCTGTTCGCCACGGTGTTCCAGGCTGACCCGGTCTGTGTCCACCTGGTTGAAGGTCACTCCACCCATCATCCTCACGTTACGTTTTTTCAGCACTTCGCGGTGGATCCAGCCCGTGGTCTTGCTCAGCTCGGAACCAACCTTGATATCACGCACTTCCAGCAGATGGATATCGCGATCAACCGCTGGAATCGGCTGCGGCTCAACCAGACCGCCACGTACTTCAAAGTTTTTATCCACGCCCCACTCGGCGAGGAAGCCTTCCTTGCCCTGGTGCACGTGCTCGTCAGACTCGGTGAGGAATTCAGCCACATCGAAACCGATCGGACCGGCACCGATAATAGCAACACGCTTGCCAACAGGTTTGCCGTGCTCCAGTACATCCAGGTAATCGAGGTATTCAGCATTTTCAATGCCCGGAATCGGCGGCGTCCAGGGACGTACCCCTGTGGCAACGACCACATCGTCGAAACCACCTTCGAGCAGCCGAGCCTTGTCGACGCTCTGACCCAGACGAACTTCTACACCTGCATTTTCAAAACGCTTCTCGTAGTAACGCAGGGTCTCGTAGAACTCCTCCTTACCCGGAATACGGGCAGCCAGCTCAAACTCGCCGCCCAGGCAGGTACGGGATTCAAACAGCGTAACCAGATGACCTCGCTCCGCCGCGACTGCTGCCACCATCATGCCGGCAGGGCCTGCCCCCACGACCGCGATGCGACGCTTGGCCACGGCAGGTTCCACGCCTGGTTCGGATTCACGACAGGCAATCGGGTTGACCAGACAGGTGGTCAGCTTACCTTCAAACACATGGTCCAGACAGCCCTGGTTACAGCCGATACAGGTATTGATCTCGTCGCCACGACCTTCGGCGGACTTGTTGACGAAGTCAGGATCGGCCAGGAAAGGACGCGCCATGGAGATCATGTCTGCCTGACCGGAAGCAATCGCCTGCTCACCCACTTCCGGGGTATTGATACGGTTACAGGTAATAACCGGCACCGTTACTTCCGAGCGCAGCTTCTCGGTCACGCCGGTAAAGGCGGCACGGGGAACACTGGATGCGATTGTCGGTACGCGCGCTTCATGCCAGCCGATACCGGTATTGATGATAGTGGCACCGGCTTTCTCGATCGCCTTGGCCAGCGCAACAACCTCTTCCCAGTTGCTGCCGCCTTCAACCAGGTCCAGCATCGACAGTCGATAGATGATGATGAAGTTTTCGCCGACACGTTCACGCACACGACTTACCACCTCAAGTGGGAAGCGAATGCGGTTCTCGAAGCTGCCACCCCAGCGGTCAGTACGCTGGTTGGTTCGCTGAGCAATGAACTGGTTGATCAGGTAACCCTCGGATCCCATCACCTCAACACCATCATACCCGGCTTCTTTGGCCAGCTCAGCCGCACGTGCGTAATCTTCGATCTGCTGTTCCACTTCCGCGTCGGCCAGCTCATGCGGCGCAAAGCGGGTAATCGGGGATTGAATCGCAGACGGGGCAACCAGCGCCGGGGTCATGGCATAACGACCCGCGTGCAGAATCTGCATACAGATCTTGCCACCAGCCTCATGCACCGCATCGGTCACGATGCGGTGGTGTGGCACTTCGGCGGGATCATCCATCTGCGCCGCACCGTGGAACACGACCCCTGCGGCGTTGGGCGAGATGCCACCGGTAACAATCAGGCCAACGCCACCTTTGGCACGGGCCGCATAGAAACTGGCCAGCTTTTCAAACCCCTGAGGGATCTCTTCCAGATTGGTATGCATCGACCCCATCAGGACGCGGTTCTTCAGCGTGGTGAATCCCAGATCCAACGGGGCCAACAGGTTTGGATAGCGGTTTGCAGTCATGTCAGGAGCCTCTCAGGGGTGTTTGTCAGCTGTGCTGTTTTTATTTTCCAACAATCTTTACACCGTCAAGTTATAGCACAAACTTGACGCCGTCAAGTTTACGCTTTAGGGTTCATTACATGACAAAACCCAAGACAAAATACCACCACGGTGATTTGCGCACGGCATTGCTTGAAGCCGCCAGCAGCATCATTCGTGACTCTGGAATCGATGGGCTTTCCATGCGCCGACTAGCCGATCAGGTCGGCGTATCCCGCACAGCCCCTTATCATCACTTCAAGGACAAGAACGCCCTGCTATGCGCCATTGCAGAGATGGGGTTTGAACATCAGGACGCCATGGTGAACGCCATTCTTGGTGAACTGGGTCCCAACGAGGGCAGAGAGCTGTTCGAGCAGTGGGTGCAGGCCTATATTCGCTTTGCCCACGACAACCCGGAAACCTATGACCTGATGTACGGCAAGGAGATCTGGAAGCTGGGTGAGCCAACACCATCCTTGCAGCAGATTTCCAAATCCAGTTTTCGTTTATGGGTGGACCTGGTTGAAAAGATGCAACAACAAAGCGTATTACCCGCCAACCACTCGGCGCTGAAAACCGCGCAGGCCAGCTGGGCTTCCCTGCACGGACTGACTCGCCTGCTGATCGACGGCGTTTATGTGGAACGCAGGGAGCTCGAAGAGATTGCTGAAACACTGGTGGATCTGCTGACGTTGGACAGCAAAACCAGCCCCTCGCGATAGCCCATAACGGCCTTGATGTGGATCATCATTCATGAGCGTCCACATTACTCGTTTTTATGTTCTTTTTTGCTTTCTACCCCATGCCATATTCGAGTAGTCCGTTCCGTTAATATAAGGCTCACCCGGGGTTATTATTCGGCCCCTCCCGCCTTCCTCGTCCATCACGGACCCGGCTCAGGTTGCGGTGTTGGATGCTCGCCCCTGCGACACTATGTCTCATCCCAAGCTGTTTCCCTTTACATACAATGCCGCCCATCTCTCTTTAACCCGTCACAGCACACCTGAAAAACCGGGTTCGATGTCAGTTTCGATGACAGGTTGTTCAATGGACGTGCTGAAAGGGACTTTGGTGAACACCCAGGAGCTTGGATGAAAACAACAACACACCCTGCATTTCAGCTAGGGCAACTTTCTGCTGCCATCGCTTGTATCACACTGGCCCAGTCCGTGAGTGCTCAACAGCTGCAGAGCGATCCCATCATTGTCGAGGCGAAAATCGAGCAAGGGCCGCTGGAGAATGCCACGCAGGTATCGTCCTCTACCGTGGAACAGCTGCGTGCAGCCACCAATGACAGCGCCAGCCTGTTGCGCGATGTGCCGGGTGTCAGCCTTAACGGTGCCGGTGCTGTATCCAGCTTACCGGTTATTCACGGCCTCGCGGATGACCGCCTGCGCGTCAAGGTCGACGGCATGGACCTTATTGCCGCCTGCCCCAACCACATGAACCCGCCGCTTTCCTATGTAGAACCAGGCAATATCGGCCTGCTCAAGGTGTTTGCCGGCATCACCCCCGTCAGTGTTGGTGGTGACAGCATCGGTGGCACCATTGTGGCCGATAAACCCGAGCCCGAATTTGCGCGTACCGGTGAAACCAGCCTGACCAAGGGTGAAGTTGGTGCCTTTTATCGCAGCAATAACGATGCGGTTGGCGGCAATCTGTCGGCCACTCACGCCACGGAAAACCTGAGCATCAGCTACAGCGGCTCCTGGAGCAAAGCTGACAACTACACTGCCGGTGACGACTTTAAAACCACGACTGAGACGGGTCGTCCTGGTCACACCCTGCCATTAGATGAAGTCGGCTCAACCGCCTACGAAACACAGAATCACTCGTTGGGTATGGCGTTCAAAGCCGGTGACGATCTGTTTGAAGCCAGCCTGGGCTACCAGAACATGCCGGAACAGCTCTATCCCAACCAGCGCATGGACCTGCTCGACAATGAGCAGAAGCTGATCAACCTTGCCTGGACCCGTCGTTTTGACTGGGGGATGCTGGAGACACGTGCCTACCATGAGCAGGTTGATCACTTCATGGATTTCGGTGCCGACAAACGATTCTGGTACGGCAAACTGTCTGGCCCTGGTAATCCCTGTAGCCCGATCGGTTTCATGGTTGATGGTATGGCCAATACTTGTGCTGCCGGCATGCCAATGTACTCCGAAAGCGAGAACACTGGCCTGACCCTGAAAGCAAACATCGACCTGAGTACCGACCAGCTGCTCCGTGTCGGCGCTGAGTACCAGCACTATCGTTTGGATGATTACTGGACAGCGTCAGGCGGCGGCATGGGCCCCGATACTTTCCAGAACATCAACAACGGCCAGCGGGACCGCGCTGCTCTGTTCACTGAACTCGAATCCGAGCTCAATGATCAATGGCTGACATTGGTGGGTATCCGTTATGAGCGTGTATCCATGGATGCGGACGAGGTACATGGTTACAGCATGATGGCCAACCAAGGCACTGAATCAGCTGCCTTTAACGCTCTGGACCGTGACCTGACCGACCACAACGTGGACCTGACCGCTCTTGCTCGTTATAAGTACAGTGACAACCTGGATATCGAACTGGGCCTGGCCCGCAAGGTACGCTCACCCAACCTGTATGAACGTTACACCTGGTCCAGCTGGCCGATGGCGGCAACGATGAACAACTTCGTCGGGGACGGCAACGGCTATGTGGGTGATGTAAACCTGGATCCCGAAACCGCTTATACAGCCTCGGCCACCTTCGACTGGCATGCTGCCGATCGTAGCTGGACGGTAAAAGCCACCCCGTTCTACACCCGCGTCAACGATTACATCGACGCGGTGGAGCGTGCCGGCTGGACAGATGATCAGTTCAACGTGCTGCAGTATGCCAACCAGGACGCCCGCCTCTACGGTATCGACCTGTCCATGCAGCTGCCGCTGGCGAGCAATGATTGGGGCAACTGGGGCCTGAAGGGGCTTGTTAACTATACTGACGGTAAAAATCGTGAAACCGGCGATGACCTGTACAACATCATGCCGCTAAATGGCCGTTTTACCCTGACACACCAGAAAGCCGGCTGGGATAATGCTCTCGAGTGGGTCGTGGTCGATGACAAGGATGACGTCTCCGATGTAC
Organism: uncultured Marinobacterium sp.; assembly: GCA_963677795.1. Lineage (GTDB taxonomy): Bacteria > Pseudomonadota > Gammaproteobacteria > Pseudomonadales > Balneatricaceae > Marinobacterium. The sequence continues at coordinate 136,825 of OY782520.1, forward strand.
GCAATGAAGTTGAAACAGATGGCTACAGCCTGATCAACCTGCGCGCCAGCCACAGCTGGCAGCAGACCCGCGTAGACTTCGGTATTGAGAATCTGTTCGACCGTGATTACGCCCTGCCGACCGGCGGTGTTTACACCGGCCAGGGTAGAACCATGTCGATGACTGGTATTCCCTGGGGTATCGCCGTTCCTGGCATGGGCCGCTCCCTCTATGTCGGCGTAAACGTATCATTCTGATTATTCAGCCGGTCCTGAGAGCCATGCCGGTGGTTGCCGGCATGGCTGATACAACAGCCTGCACGATGGAATGCCGGTTCCCGGTACAAATAAAAAGGCCCTCGCCAGCGTGACGAGGGCCTTTTACCTAACAAGGATGACTTACCGAGCGGAAGCCGCTTCGTATTCCTGAGCAATACGCATCAGATCATTCAAGGCTGCTTGTGCATCAACGGGACGGTCAGTGACGGTTTCGATCCAGGCCTCATGCATGCCCTTCACCTTCTCGCCAAAAGCGACAGTCATCGGATCTTCAGCCGACAATTCCTTGATACGCACACCCAGCTCCCGAGCGGCTTCAAGCCCTTTTGCATCAGAGTTGCCCCAGGTACGTCCCGCCAGAGCGGAGAGCTTCTCGCCCGAAACGGACATGATCGCCTGCTGGTCCTGTTCACTCAGGTCTTCAAACACCTCCGGGTTCATGAAAATGGTGAATGCCGTGGTGTACATGCCAGACGGAAACAGCGTGACGTCGGTAACAACTTCGCTCAGGCGAGAGTATTTCAGCTCCTGGGCCGGCAGGAAAACACCATCGATTACGCCCTGCTGCATCATCTCGTAGACCTTGGTCACCGGTGCGAAAACAGGCACTACTTCCAGTCGTTTGGCCAGATCGTTCACCACACCGCCACCAGTCCGAATCTTCTTGTTCTGCAGGTCCGCCAGTTCGTTCACCTCGAAGGTGGTAAACAGCTGACCGGGACCGTGTACGAACATGCCCAATACCTTCAGGCCATCAAATTCATGCGCCGCCTCGAAATGTTGCTGGTACACACGCCATAGCGCTACCGAGAGCGCTTCAGGATCAGCGGTTTCTGCCGGAATTTCGACTACTGCCGGCAGCTTGAAACGTCCGGGCAGGTAACCGTTAACACCAAAGCTGATGTCGGCCACACCATCTTCCACCAGACCAAACATGGATTTGGGATGGCCTGAACCATACTCAAGCTCGATCTTGATGCGCCCTTGCGTCGCCTCTTCAACCCATTTGGCCCAGGTCGGCCAAACGATGTCATTCTGCCCACTGGTAGGCGGCAGCCAAGTCGCAACACGCAGTGTGGTTTGAGAATAGGCTACTGTTGAGAACAAAAGTGCACAGGTACATGCAATCGTTTTTATTATATTCATTGTTGGGCCTTTTAATATTTATAGGATGGGTCTTTCTTCTCGATTAAACGCCGCAATGCAGCAACCGAATCCCGGCCGGAACCATATTTCGGATTGAACAGCGGCGTATCACGCGCGCAGCGCTCCAGAACAGCCTCTGGTATTTCCAGAGTTTTACCCATCGACATGGATGCCAATTGAACCTCACAGGCGCGATTCAACAACCACATCAGAGAAAATGCCTGGGGCAGGTCTGCTCCGATAATGACCGGACCATGGTTTCTCAACAGCAGGACTTTTTTCCCCTCACTGCTGGCCACAATTCGATCACCTTCATCCATACGCACGGTAATGCCTTCGAAATCGTGATATGCCACCTGGTTATACAACTGTGCGGAATAGAAGTTGGTAAATGAAAGTCCCTCTTCCAGACAGCACACGGCCAGTGTTGGCGTTGTATGAACATGCATGATGCAATGCCCATCAGGGACATGCTTGTGAATTGCACTATGGAAGGTAAACCCGGCGGGATTAATCGGCCAATCAGAATCGCCGACGATATTACCATCGATATCGATCTTGACCAAATTCGATGCCCGCACCTCACTATAATGGAGTCCGAAAGGATTGATCAGAAAATGCTCAGGTTCTCCGGGAACACGCAATGAGATATGATTGTAAATCGACTCATCCCAGTTCAGGTGGTCAAAAATCCGGTACATGCAGGCCAGATCCTGTCTTGCCTGCCACTCCTCCGGGCTGTATTTCAACGGGCGATCAAAGTAATAATCCTGTTTTTTCATGGGGTCTTTATCTCGTCAGGTTTATGCCTTGAGAAGCATAGAAAAATGACCAGACTGAAAAAATAAAGAATCGGATATAGCAGGTATAGGCAACACCTATAGCGTTCAGAATCATGAATACCAAGCAGCTCACCTATTTCGTCAAATCCGCCGAGCTTGGCAGCATCGCCGCTGCAGCTCGCGAGCTGGAGGTCGCGCAACCCAGCATCAGCCAGCAGATCTCCGTGCTTGAACATGAGCTCAAGACAACGCTGTTCAGCCGTGATGTGCGTGGTGTTTGTCTGACCGAAAATGGCGAACGTTTCCTGGCGCATGCCCGCGCCGTGCTGCGCCAGCTGGATCAGGCTCAGGCGGAATTGCACCAATCCACCAGCACCCCCTCCGGCAAGGTATCAATCGGCCTGACACAACCGATCTGCAATATACTTGCCGTGCCACTGGTGACCCGTCTGGAAAAGCAGTTTCCAGATATTGAACTGAGTATTTACACGGGCTACTCATCGGACCTGACCAGGATGATGAAGTCCGGTGATATTGACCTCGCGGTTTCATCGTTCGACGAGAGCGACGGCAAGAACATTCGCTACGAAAAATTCTTCCGTGAACACATCTACCTGCTGGTCGGTCAACGCCGTTCCTTTGCCTTCGACGAGCCCCTGCTACAACAGGGACACATCAGCTTTGCCGACTTGCAAAACTATGAAGTCATGGTGACCAGCCGCACCGATTCCCTCGGCTACCTGATCGAGCAATATGAAAAGGAAACCGGCTGCTACCTGCGCAAACGGCAACCCTATGGGCAGTTGATGACCACACTGCGCTATGTCACTGAGGGACACGGAATGCTGATTACCCCCTCGTCATCATTCTTCCACTTGGAAAACGCTGGCGAGGTGATTGCACTTGAAATCGACAACCCGCAGCTGTATCGAGACGTATTTCTTGTATCATCCATCGATAAGCCACTGACCAACGCCATGGCGATGGTGATGCAGCAGATCCGCATCATCACCGAGCAGGAAAATGCCAAGGGGCATTGGCGCGGCACCCTGCTCTAAAACGCTGATCAGCGCGCTATCCCGATGAACCGACTCAGATATTTCTTCTGTTACCGGGCTACGCAACAGTAATTGAACACTCCCCTCTACTTAGTTAATATATTAACTTAATAGAGGAGATCCCGATGAACATTAAACTGTCTGTTGTCGACCAGTCACCGGTCCACGGTTCCCACGCCAAGATTGAGGCCCCGCGCCTTACCATCGAGCTTGCTCAACTGTGCGACGAGCTGGGTTACCATCGCTACTGGGTGGCCGAGCATCACGACAGTGTTCATTTTGCCAACCCCTGCCCCGAGATTCTGGTGGCCAGCATCGCCAGCGTTACCCATCGGATTCGTGTCGGCAGTGGTGGTGTCATGCTGTCGCACTACAGCCCGCTCAAGGTGGCCGAGTGCTTCAAGATGATGGCTACGCTTCATCCTGATCGTATCGACCTGGGCGTTGGTCGTGCGCCGGGTGGTACCGGCCTGACCTCCCATGCACTGGCGTTCCCGCACGAACCCCATCATGGCGACCTCTATGCGCACCAGGCGCAGATGCTGGAAGGCTTCGTCAACGGTACACTGCCGGCGGACAACCCCTACAGCAACATCAACGTGCTACCGGACAGCGCTCCCACACCGGAACTGTGGATGCTCGGCTCAAGCGGCGGCAGTGCCGGTCTTGCTGGCCTCCTGGGCTACAACCTCGCCTTGGCCCGTTTTATCGACCCGGACAACTGCCACCCGTCGATCTTCCAGACCTACAGCGAAGAGTGGAAAAAGGCCGGTCACGAGGGCACACCGAACAAGATGCTGGCGATTGCCTGTATCTGTGCCGAAACCGAAGAGGAAGCGAAACTCCGTGCAGGCACCGCCGTCTACCGCAAGCTGGCCGCCCAGATGGGGCAACGCGAGGATTTCCTGACGCCGTCAGAAGTTCAGGACCGCTACCAGTCCCTGTCGGTCTCCAACCAGGCTGCCTACGACCATATTCTGAACGGCTATACCGTCGGTACTCCTGACCAGTGCTGGCAGGAGATCGAGCAGTTGGCCAAGGCATTCGACTGTGACGAGATTTCTACCGTTGCCGTCACACACAGTCATTTTGACCGCCTGGACAGCTACCGTTTGCTGGCCAGGAATCTCTGATCGTTTCCCCAAGGGACAGGTCAGGCAGTTCGCCCGGCTCTGCCCCACCCTGAATCATTGCACGCAACGCTCGGGACCATAGATGATGGCATCCGGCACCATGTCCTGTTTAAGCTGCTCAATAACGCCGCAGTGTTCAAGGTTGTCCCCGCCAATACCAACTGCTTCCAGCGCCGGATTGCCCAGCAGCGGCGATATGTCACCCAGCGGGTTCGAGTAGAGCATCACTTTGCGTAATACCGGCTTGTCGGCCAAGGCCGTCGATTATTCTCATGCAGTCGTCATTCCCTTGTCAGTCGATCGTCTTACGTTGAGCCCAGCGCTCAGCACTAAGCCGGTATAAACAATGTTCGCGTAACGGTGAACCCAGGGGCAATGCCGGATGCATGAAGCTTTCTGGTTCCCGCACCATACCCAGACGTTGCATCAACTGCCAGGAAAGGCGATTGTGCTTGACTGTGAATGCCAGAAGCTCGTCCAGCCCCAACTGCTCAAAGCCGAAAGCGAGCACCGCTTTAGCCGCTTCCACAGCATAGCCTCTGCCCCAGTAAGGGCGTGCCAGGCGCCAGCCGATCTCGACACAGGGACTGAACGGCAGCTCCGGTGCGGGGCGGTGCAAGCCGACAAAACCGATGAAATCGCCGCTTTGTTTCAGCTCAACGGCCCAGAAGCCCCAGCCCTGCTCCGCTATAAGCTTCTCGATACGATCAGCCAGGGCATCGCTTGCTCTTCGGTCCAGAGTGTCGGGAAAATATCGCATAACCTCTGGGTCCCCGTTGAGCATGGCAAAGGGCTCACGGTCCTCTGGCCGCCACTGGCGCAGGCGCAATCTCGCTGTTTCCATTCTCGTTCTTACTCCTTCTGTCGTATCACCAGGGCGATGCCACCCAATATCGCCATCGAGGCCAGCACCAGGCGCAGTGTCAGGGCCTCACCCAGAAATAGTATCCCTCCCGCAGATGCAATGACCGGTACGCTCAGCTGCACGGTTGCAGCATTGGTCGGCTTCAACAGTGGCAAGGCGGTATACCAGATCGCATATCCCAGACCGGAGGCCAGGGCACCCGATGCCACCGCATAACCGATGCCGGCCCCATCAAGATTCAGACTCGATGACATTGTCAGGCTTAACAACAGAGCCAGAGGCACGGCGCGAATGAAATTGCCGGCCGTCACACATGTGGGATCTCCGACTCCACGTCCACGCAGGGAATAAATACCCCAGGCCGTTCCCGCCGCCAACATTAATAAGTCACCGACCAGCGGTGGTGCCGAGAGGCCGGGCAGCAACAGACCCACCAGTCCGCCCAGCGCCAGCAGCAGCCCCAGTAACTGGCCTGGTGTAAAGCGCTCGCCCTGCCATAGGCCATAACCGATCATGGTTGCCTGTACTGCACCAAACAGCAAAAGCGCACCCATGCCGGTATCCAGACTGATATAGGCATAGGAAAAGCCGCCGGCATAAATGAACAGCGCCAGCGCAGATGGCCAACTGCCTTTGCCGCCGCTGTCTGTACTTCTGAGCTGCACCAACAACCAAAGTACCAGCGATCCCGAGAGGAGTCGGATCAGAGTGAAACTGGCCGCATCGATGTCGGTTTCACGCAGGGCCATGCGGCAGAGCAGCGAGTTGCCGGCAAAGGCGATCATCGCCAGCGCCGTCAGACACAGGGTTCGAATTGCCGGATGGTTGTTATTCTGCATCGGCCTTCATCCTCGTTGAACGCTCTTTATGTCAGGCTAGCGTCTCATGTCGGACAAGACCATCCAATCCTCCATAGGGCCTGATTCCTCTGCCTGATACCCATGCATGATATCCGCTGGAGTACAGCGGTCCATCCGGTAAGCCAGTGCCAATGATTCAAACGCGGGCGGCATCCAGCAGCGCCTGGGCGGCACCCTTGGCTTTCAATGCGGCCTGCTTATCCCCCACCACATGCGCCTGTACGATGGCGCCCTCTTTCAGCAACAGCAACATGTCAAGCAAGGCCTCCACCTTGCCATTGTCATCCAGCCAAACCGCCAGCTTCTGTCTAACGACAACCGCTACCTGTTGCTTATGAGCTGCACACAGGCGATGTATCGGGTGCTCCGGGGCACCAAACTCAGCGCTGACGTTGATGAAAAAACAGCCGTGAAAGTGCTGCAAGTCGTCATCCCGACCGTTGAACCAGTCATCGAGCGCGTCGAACAGCGCCATGATGGCCTCTCGGCCAGTCACGGCATCCAGACGCTGCTCAAGCCACTGCACAAATACCTGATTCCGGTACTCGACGGCCGCCGCCACCAGATCATTTTTACCCGGAAAATGGTGGTACAGGGTCTTCTTGGCAATGCCGGACTCAGCCAGTACCCGATTGATGCCCACCGCATGAATGCCGTCCCGGTAGAAAAGGTCAAAGGCCATTCGCACCAGTTGCTCACGTTTATCCATCATCCCCCCCTGCGCGTTGTGATGAACATTAAGATTGACACAAGTAGACCAACCTGTCTACCTTAAGTAGACAGAACGGTCTACTTAGATATTACGAGGAGTCTCCAATGCAATTAAACCCCATTCCTGACCACTATAAGTCCGCCCTGCTGGCGGGACTGGGCGCAGCCCTGTGTATCAGCGGCCTCGCCCTGCTGGGTTCGATCCAGAATGCGATCTGGCTGATGGCACCTTTCGGTGCAACCATGGTGATCCTGTTCGGCCTGCCGGCAAGCCCGCTGGCTCAGCCACGCAATATCCTTTTTGGTCACCTGTTAACGACGGCTGTTGGGCTGGCGGTAGCTTCATTTGTGGATATCACCCCCTGGTCACTGGGGCTAGCGGTCGGCCTGGCAGTCATGCTAATGCTGTTGACCAAAACCACTCACCCGCCGGCAGGCGCCAATCCCTTGCTGGTCATGCTCGATGGACAGGACTGGTCATTTCTGTTCACCCCCGTCGCGCTTGGAACGGTCTCCATCCTGACCTTTGGCTACTTCTATCATCGCCATATTTCGGGTCATGCCTATCCCCAGCGCTGGATCTGACCCGATCGGCCAGGGCACGGCCTTTCAGCCATGGCCAGTGCCCTCTATACCCTGAGATACCCTTATTGAGATTTCCTATCGAGGGCATTTGTATTTGAAATTTTGCACATCCAACCGCCGCGACTATCTTCAAAACACAGTAAACATTTTGATTTCAGCAGCTTTTCAATCGTTCTGACAGTTAAGTGCCGCTGACACTTCTCTCTTCGGGCAGCCGGAGCTGAGTCCTGAAAAATGCTCTGAAGTGCAGCACCTGATAACCAAACAGAAGGAACCTAGTCGTGAGCCAGAATAACAACAGTTCAACCGGCAAGTGCCCGGTCATGCATGGCGGCAATACCGCGACCGGCAACAATAATATGGAGTGGTGGCCCAACACCCTGAATCTGGACATCCTCCACCAGCACGACACCAAGACAAATCCACTGGGTGAAGATTTTGACTACGCCGAAGAGTTCAAGAAACTTGACCTGGAAGCGGTCAAGAATGACCTCAAGGCACTGATGACCGACAGCCAGGACTGGTGGCCGGCGGATTGGGGTCACTACGGCGGCTTGATGATTCGCATGGCCTGGCACGCAGCCGGCTCCTACCGTGTTGCCGATGGCCGAGGTGGTGCCGGCACCGGTAACCAGCGCTTTGCACCGCTCAACAGCTGGCCCGACAACGCCAACCTGGACAAGGCACGCCGCCTGCTTTGGCCGATCAAGAAAAAATACGGTAACAAGCTATCCTGGGCCGACCTGATCATCTTGGCCGGTAACATGGCCTATGAGTCCATGGGGTTCAAGATCTTCGGTTTCGGTGGCGGACGCAAAGACATCTGGCATCCTGAAAAAGATACTTATTGGGGTTCCGAGAAGGAGTGGCTCGCCCCCACTGGCAGCGAAGGGTCTCGCTATTCAGGCGAACGCGACCTGGAAAACCCGCTGGCTGCTGTAATGATGGGCCTTATCTATGTGAACCCGGAGGGGGTCGACGGCAAGCCAGATCCTCTCAAAACCGCGGCTGACGTGCGTGTCACCTTTGCCCGTATGGCAATGAATGATGAGGAAACCGTTGCGCTTACCGCTGGTGGCCACACCGTAGGCAAAACACACGGCAACGGCAATGCCGATGATCTTGGGCCTGAGCCAGAAGCAGCCGATCTGGAAGAGCAGGGCTTGGGTTGGAACAACAAGGTGGGGCGTGGTATAGGCCGCAACACGGTTACCAGTGGCATTGAGGGCGCCTGGACATCCGAGCCGACCAAATGGGACAACGGCTACTTCGAAATGCTGCTTGGCCACGACTGGTGGATACAGAAGTCCCCAGCCGGCGCCTGGCAATGGGAACCGGTCGACATCAAGGAAGAAGACATGCCAGTGGATGTGGAGGACCCGTCCATCCGTTGCAAGCCAATCATGACCGATGCCGATATGGCGATGCGCTTCGACCCTGAATATCGCAAGATATCCGAACGCTTCCACAAGGACCCTGCGGCATTCAATGACGCCTTCGCCCGCGCCTGGTTCAAGCTGACCCACCGCGACATGGGACCGAAGAGCCGCTACCTGGGTGCGGATGTACCGAGCGAAGACCTGATCTGGCAGGACCCGATCCCGAGCGTGAATTACACTCTCAGTGATACCGAGATCGCTGATCTCAAGGCGAAGATCCTGGCCAGCGGCCTGAGCGTATCTGACCTGGTCGCTACCGCCTGGGACAGCGCCCGCACCTTCCGTGGCTCTGACTACCGTGGCGGTGCCAATGGTGCTCGTATCCGCTTGGCTCCGCAGAAAGACTGGGCTGGCAATGAGCCCGAACGCCTGCAGAAAGTGCTTAAGGTTTTGGAAGGTGTTCAGTCCGGCTGCAGCAAACCTGTCAGCATGGCCGACCTGATCGTGCTTGGCGGTACAGCTGCGGTCGAGAAAGCAGCCAGGGACGCGGGGGTTGATGTAACCGTGCCCTTTGCCCCGGGCCGTGGTGATGCCACCGACGAGATGACCGATGCCGAGTCCTTCGAATACCTGGAGCCGTTGCATGACGGTTACCGCAACTGGGTCAAGAAAGACTACGTGGTCACACCGGAAGAGATGATGCTGGACCGCACCCAGCTGATGGGCCTGACTGCACCCGAAATGACTGCACTGGTCGGCGGCATGCGCGTACTGGGCACCAACCACGGTGGCAGCAAACACGGTGTTTTCACTGACCGTGTGGGCGTATTGAGCAATGACTTCTTCGTCAATTTGACCGACATGAAGTACAACTGGAAACCGGCCGGCACCAACGTGTACGAAATCATTGACCGCCAGTCCGGCCAAGTGAGATGGACCGCAACCCGTGTGGACCTGGTGTTCGGCTCCAACTCCATCCTGCGCGCCTACGCCGAAGTCTACGCCCAGGACGATAACCAGGAGAAATTCGTCAACGACTTCGTCAACGCCTGGACCAAGGTGATGAACGCCGATCGCTTTGATCTCAAGTAACGGATAATCTCCCGGATTATCGTTGCAACCACAGGCAGTCGTACTTTTGGGTACGGGGCTGTCTGTGGTTTTTTATCGCCTGTATTTTTCGGGATTGCCTCAGCAATGTCGGCTAACAAACCAGGCGATCAGCCCGCTGACCTATATTAACTTGACCTGAATTAACAAGGATTTAACTTGAACGAGTGTATGCTCAAGGGAAAGAGTCAGAACCTTCATGTCCCTGTTCAGGACAGCCAGGCCGATCAACATGTTGTGCTAACTATCCGCACCCGGCTTGGCTTTTCCTGATCTGCAGAAGTTGCTCTATAAGAACTAATCACGTGGTTACACAAGGAGTACCCCATGCCTGTCAAACACTCTCTGAAACTTGCACTGCTCGCCGCCGCGGTATCTCTGTCTGCCGGTGTACAAGCCCAGGAGCCGATTCAGCCGATCCAGCCCGTCAAGGAGATCAACCTGGCATTGGCCGAGCTGGGCAAGAAGCTCTATTTCGATCCGCGCCTGTCCAAGTCAGGCTTTATTTCCTGTAACTCGTGCCACAACCTGAGCATGGGCGGTACCGACAACCTGAAAACCTCCATCGGTGACAAGTGGCAGCAGGGTCCGATCAACTCACCCACTGTATTGAACTCCAGCCTGAACGTCGCCCAGTTCTGGGATGGTCGCGCCGCAGACTTGAAAGAACAGGCCGGTGGCCCCATCGCCAACCCGGGTGAAATGGCCTCTTCCCATACCTTGGCGGTGGATGTGATCGCCTCGATTCCGGGCTACATTCATGAATTCAAGCTGGTCTTCGGCGGCGATGAGGTCAACATCGATCGCATTACCGATGCAATTGCCGAGTTTGAAAAGACACTGGTAACGCCCAACTCCCGCTTCGATCAGTGGCTGCTCGGTGACAAAAGTGCCATCAGCGCCTACGAACGGGAAGGCTACGAGCTGTTTAAGACCAGCGGTTGTGTTGCCTGCCACAATGGTGAGGCCGTTGGCGGCAACTCTTTCCAGAAGATGGGTCTGGTCGAACCCTACCAAACCAACAACAAGGTCGAAGGCCGTGCGGCTGTTACCGGGAAGGATGCCGACCGCTTCACCTTCAAGGTTCCGACCCTGCGCAATGTAGAGATGACCTACCCGTATTTCCATGATGGCGAAGCTGAAACCCTTGCAGAAGCCACCGACGTCATGGGCCGGCTACAGCTGGGCCGCAAGTTCAGCGACGAGGAAAACGCCAAGATTGTCGCCTTCCTCAAAACATTGACCGGTGATCAGCCTCAGTTCCTGATGCCGGTTCTGCCGCCGTCTGTCGATGAAACACCCAAGCCGCAACCCTTCGACTGATCGGCACCGGGTATCATAGCCAGCTGCTATGATGCTTACAGCCTTTTCCTTGTCACTATCACCCCGCACACTGTTCCCCCCTTGGGGCAGTGTGCTCCCGTTACGGCCCCCCGCTCGGCAACTGTTTCATGGTCAAGGAGACTGACGATGTTGAGACGCAACCCCGATCAGCCCTGGCACCCCAGCTTCTGGCTTTCAGCTCTGGGGGCCGGAGGCCTATCTGTTTCATTTTTCATGTACTTGATGTGGATGGTACCCCATCAGGGGTACCCCATGCCGACATGGGACCACCTGTCTGCTGTGCTCACAGGCAGCGTCATGCTCCCCACGGGGGTCAGAACCATTGCAGTACTTGCCACGGGAATGATGCTATTGCTGGGAGTGCTGCATCTTGTACTACTGATCTGGAATATCGCCGAGCATCGCCGTGCGCGATACACACCAGCTTATATGGCTTTGCTCGACACACCGGCAGAAGTGCAGCTGATGACTCAACCCCTGACCCTGGCGATGACCGTGAACGTCTGCTTTGCGACGGGTGCCTTGCTTGTACCCGGTTTATGGTCAATTGTTGAATGGCTATTCCCGCTGGCCCTGCTGGCGTTTGCCGCTATCGGTATTTGGGCACTAAACCTGTATGGACGCTACATGAGCCGCATGCTGGTCAATGGTGGTTATCGCAGTGAAGAGCATAACCATTTGTCACCGCTTATCGCCGTGTTTACTTTTGCCATGCTCTCAGTGGGCTTTGCGGCCCCCGCCGCCATGTCTCACTCGCAGACCGTGTCTGCACTGGCAGGCACACTGTCTATTCTTTTTCTGGTACTGGTTATACTGACCGGGTTCCTGGTGCTGATATCCGGTCTTCAAGCCATGCTGCAGTTTGGCCTGCAACCTCAGGCGACGCCCAGCATCTGGATGCTGGTGCCCATCATGACCCTTCTGGGCATTGAATGGGTGCGGATGCAGCATGGGTTGAGCCACCACTTTGCTGCCCAGGTTGAACCAGGCCGGCTGTTTATGATGCTGACGGCCATCTTCATGCTCCAGCTCGGCATCATATTACTGGGCTATAAGGTTATGCAGCTAAACGGCTATCTTAAGGCCCATTTTCGTGGCGACCTGCGTCACCCTGTCAGTTTCGGGCTGATCTGCCCTGGGGTAGCACTGTTCGTCATGGGCATGTTCTGGTGGCACCTGATCTGGGTCGCAAGCGGTATAGTTGCTGCTTTCAGTCCGGTGTACTGGCTGGGAATTACCGCACTGGCCATCGTCCAGTTACTCACCCTGGCAGCTCTGCTGCATTTAACCAGGCGGCTACTACTTCACAAGCCGGTTGTTATCGCATCCATGCAGTAGCAACCACCGTGCCCAAATTTTGGCTATCGATGCTATAGATAGAATTAAAGATAAAGGGACAGACATTCACAGTAGTACGCCCTACTATTAGGTATCACTAATATTTAGCCCCCCAGGAGACCTACCATGAGTGAAGTTAATGCCACTCCAGTTATTCCTCAGGTTAAGGCTTTTTTCGACGAACCCACTAACACGTTCAGTTATGTCGTGCGTGATCCTTCATCCAGTGCCTGTGCGATTCTCGATTCCGTGTTGGACTTCGATTATGCCAGCGGCAAAACCGATGTGCGCTCGGCCGATGCGATCATCTCCTACATCCGTAGCGAGAATTTGCAGGTGGAATGGATTCTGGAAACCCATGTGCACGCCGACCACCTGTCAGCCGCGCCCCACCTGCACCAGGCACTCGGTGGCAAAACCGGGATCGGCGCCATGATCACCGTGGTTCAGGATACCTTCGGTAAGGCCTTCAATGCCGGCACCGAATTTGCCCGTGATGGCAGCCAGTTTGACCAACTGTTCGAAGAAGGTGATCGCTTCAGCATCGGCAACCTGGAAGGGCATGTGCTGCATACCCCAGGGCACACACCGGCCTGTCTCACCTATGTGATTGGCGATGCCGCGTTCGTCGGTGACACCCTGTTCATGCCCGACTACGGTACAGCCCGTTGTGACTTCCCAGGTGGCGATGCAGGCACGCTCTATCGCTCCATCCAGAAAGTCCTGAGCCTGCCTGAGACCACACGAATTTTCCTCTGCCATGACTACAAGGCACCTGATCGTGAGAAGTATTGTCATGAAACCACTGTAGCCGAGCAGCGCCAAAACAATGTGCATGTGCACGAAGGCATCAGCGAAGAGGCGTTTGTTCGCATGCGCAATGAGCGTGATGCGACCCTGGACATGCCGGCACTGATTCTGCCCTCGGTACAGGTCAACATGCGTGCCGGCGAGATGCCGCCAGCCGAAGATAATGGCCAGGTGTACCTGAAAGTTCCGATCAACCTGTTTTAAGCCAGTGAGGTCACTCATGGAAATCAAAGAACTTGAGCCGGGGTTCAGTATTTGCCACGCGATCTACCCCACTGATATTACGGAGCTGAAGGTGCGCGGATTCCGCGCCATCATTTGCAATCGCCAGCCGGGTGAAGCGGAAGATCATATCGATGATTCCGCACTGCGGCAGGCGGCTGAGGCCGTCGGCATCCAGTGGGTCGAGATTCCGGTTACCCCGGGCGAATATACGCCCGAGGTGGTTGAAGCCTTTGGTGAGGCACTGGAAACCCTGCCGCCCCCTATTCTGGGGTTCTGCCGCAGCGGCCGCCGCGCCGTGTCCCTCTGGATTCATAACCAGATGCAGCAGGCGACCTGTGATATTGGTCCGCTGCTGCAGGCGGCTCATGCCGCGGGCCATGACTTGCACGATCAGAAACACACTTTCACCAAACAGCCCTGATACCCATTGGTGCTGTCGATCGGCGCCCCACTCGGAGCGCTGACCTTCAACCTCCGCTTTCACCCCTTAGCCAACAAGGCTCTGAACACGACCTATACTCTGTATGAACGACTTCAGTGTCATGAAGAGGTTTCATCAAGGAATGTTCAGGAGCACTCCATGTCGGTCATTAAGGTCGAGGGGGACACCCGTTTTTCCTTAGCCAAACCCTCTTATGTCGTTGACTTGATCATCCAGCACTGCTTCCTGGATGGCTGTCATGTTTTCTGCACACATTCCCGACACGATCAGCAAGGAAGAACAGCAGCTGTATGAGCAATTGAGGAAACGCCAGTCATGATACGCCTCTCCAGGGGGATATGAATTATGCCCGACGCTTCGGCCCTGGCCCTGATGCGCACCGCCCGCATGCCGGTGATCCTGAAGTATTTCGGCCAGATCCTGGTGCTGCTGGCCATACTGACCCTGGTGCCCATGGTGGTTGCCCTGAGTGTCGGCGATATCGCAGTATCGGGTCGCTACCTGGCCATCATCAGTCTGATGGCGATACTTGCATTGCCACTGCTGCGTTTACCTGAGCCAAGACGCATCGAGCGCAACGAGGCCCTCTGTGTCACGGCGCTGGTATTCCTGATCGCTCCCCTATTGATGAGCTACCCCCTGATGGCTGGTGGGCTCAGCTGGATCGATGCCTGGTTCGAAGCTGTATCCGGCATCACCACGACGGGGCTAAGCACCCTGCCCTCAGTGGAAAGCCAGTCACCTGCCTTCCTGTTCGGGCGTGCCTGGATGCAGTGGTACGGCGGTTTGGGTATCGCGGTACTGGCAGTGGCCCTGCTGATGGGGCACAGGGTTACCAGCAAGCAGTTGCTGGATACGGCCGGTGAAGAGGGTCGTACCACCACCGCCCGTACCTATGCGCGCCAGGTACTCTGGGTATATCTGGCACTGACGCTACTGGGCTTCATCCTGATTTGGCTGGGGCAATCCGACCCTTTCGTGGCCCTGATCCATAGCTTGGCGGCTGTCTCGACCGGTGGTTTTTCCGGTTTTGATGCCAGCCTGGCCGCCATGCCGCTTTTAGGACAATTTGCCGTCACCCTGTTATCGCTGGCCGGTGCCGTCAGTTTGCCACTCTATTTCCTGGCCGTGCAGCGAAGGCAGCCCCAGCTGCTGCTGGATGAGGAAGGCCGCACCCTTCTGCTGGCCATTTTGTTGCTGAGCCTGCTGTTGGCTCTTTCCCTGATGATATCCAGAGCCTATAACTGGGATACAGCATTGCAGCAGGGCTTCCTGCTCAGCGTATCGGCACAGTCGACATCAGGGTTCAGCAGCCTCGATATCAGCAATCTTGATACCGCAGCCCAGCTGCTGCTGATTATGGCGATGCTGATCGGCGGCAGTACCGGATCCACAGCAGGTGGCCTCAAACTGATCAGACTGTTGATTCTGATACGGCTGATCCAAGTCAGCCTGCAGAGGATTACGGCACCGCCTCGAGCGGTATTGCTACCCCGCATTGGCGGCTTGCGGATCGATGAAGAGGATATCAGCGCTGTACTGGTGTTGTTTGGCCTCTGGTTCGGCGTGATATTCATCTCCTGGTGGGTCTTTCTGTTATTGGGTGAGCCTCCGTTGAACTCGCTGTTCGAGGTGGTATCGGCTATGGGAACAGTGGGACTTTCATCAGGTGTCACACGTCCGGACCTGGCGCCACCACTGAAGGTCCTTCTTTGCATCAATATGCTGCTTGGTCGACTGGAAATTATCGCTCTATTGGTGCTGCTGTACCCGCGCACCTGGTGGGGCAGGAGGTATGGCACCCAATGAAATTCGTACTGATCGGCAGTAACGCGCTGACCCTGGCCACGGCCCGCATGCTGTTGGACGAAGGGTTTGAAGTGGTACTGGTAGAGCGTGACAAGAACCGTATCGACGAGCTGTCGGAGCAGATCGACTGTGGTCTTCTTCATGGTGACGGTGGCTCACCTGAAGTACTGGAGCAAGTAGACCCTCACTCGACCAGCGCCCTCTTCTCCCTGCTCAACAACCAGCAAACCAACATCATCGTTGCGCTCGTGGCGCATTCGCTGAAATTCAACCGGGTGATCCCGCTGGTATCAGAAGCCATATTTGAACACATCTGCACCGAATTGGGACTGGAAGACACCGTGGCTCCCAACCGCGCGGTCGCTCGCCATCTGGTCAATATGATCAAGGGGGAAAAAAGCCTGGAGCTATCGGCACTCATCCACGAGGACGCCGAGGTCTATTCGTTTATCGTCACCGAGAGCGAGGCCGGTCCTCTGGCTGATTTTGATCTGCCCAAAGGTTGCCGCATCATCTGTCTCTACCGTGATGAAAAACTGGTGCTCCCGGAAGAAACCGACGACCTTCAGCTTGATGACGAAGTGCTCCTGATCACCCGGGCAGACCGGCTGTCAGAGTTGAAAAAACGACTGGAACGGCCAACAGGCAAGGCGCAAAGCTAACGGACCCTGCCCGCTCATTCACAATTGTAACCGAACTGATCCAGTCCTTCGCTCAGGCAATCCGACAACATGGGGTGAGCAATCAGGTACTGGGCCGTGTTCGTATTCCAGCTGTCGGCAGCTTCAGCCAGGGCCTCGGCCCACTCGCTTTTGTCAAAATCACCGCGCCCAAGCCAGAACAAAGCGACCACTTCTTGCTGCTGATCAGGCTCCAGATCCTGGATGATCGACTCAAACTCCATGAATGTCTGATCTTCAGCGTGATCGGCCAGCGCCTGACGAGCCCAGTCATCCGCCGGACTGCCCGGCTCCTCGGGGATAACCACCTCTTCCTTGGCGTGAAACAGTTGCGCCAGCTGTACCAGACGACAAAGGGTCTCGGGGTTCACATTCAACATAGTGCCAAGCTCCACATCGGTAGTCACACCCTTGAGTCTAGCGAATATTGCCCGTAATCCCATGCCATCCGTTCATTTTTCCGGCAATCATGGCTCTGGGCACAAACCGTCCCAGAGCCATGAGGCTTAGTGCGCTGCGCGAGCTGCCCTGAGTTTGTGCAGCTTCTTGTAGCTTTCGATCAGCTTCTGATGACGTTCCAGGCCTTCCAGCTTCATACTGGTTGGAGTCAGACCGCAGAAGGATCGATCACCGTTAATGGAGCCGATCACATTCTCCATCACTTCAGTACCAAACATCCGCGTCAGGTTGTGCTGGTAGTCTTCAAACTCCAGCTCCTCATCCAGCACGATTTCGAGGACCGCACGCAGCGCCTGGTAATAGAGACCACGCTCAACGGTATTATCGTTATAGGACAGGAATTCGCACACCAGGTCGTAGGCTTCTTCATACTGCTGCAGTGCCAGATAGATCATGCCCTTCAGCTCACCGACACAGAGCTGGCCCCAGACGGTATTTTCATCGAATTCGATACCGATCAGCGTGGGCACTTCGGTGTAGTTGTCCAGCTCGCTTTCTTCCAGTCGTTCAACCAGATCCGCCAGAGCATCTTCATCCAGCGAGTGGATATTCAGAATATCCTCACGGAATGCCAGGGCCTTGTTGGTGTTGTCCCAGATCAGATCCTCAACCGGGTAGATTTCCGAGTAGTCCGGCACCAGAATGCGGCAGGCGGTTGCCCCCAGGTCATCGAACACCGCGATGTATACTTCCTTGCCCAGATCCTCGAGAATCTGCATCAGACGCTCGTTCTCTTCTTGGTTGCTGCCGGAGAAGTCCCACTCGCAGAATTCGTACTCGGAACGGGCACTGAAGAAACGCCAGGATACAATCCCGGTAGAATCGATGAAGTGTTCGACGAAGTTGTTCGGCTCGGTCACCGCATGACTGTTGAAAGTCGGCGCCGGCACATCGTTCAAGCCTTCAAAACTGCGGCCCTGCAGCAACTCGGTCAGGCTGCGCTCCAGCGCCACTTCGAAACAGGGGTGCGCACCGAAGGAGGCAAAAACACCGCCGGTACGCGGGTTCATCAGCGTCACGCACATCACCGGGAACTGACCACCCAGGGACGCATCCTTGACCAGTACCGGGAAGCCCTGCTCCTCCAGCCCCTGGATGCCAGCCTGGATGTGCGGGTATTTTTCCAGTACTTCCTGGGGTACATCCGGCAGAGCAATCTCTTCCTCGATGATCTGTCGCTTAACAGCACGCTCGAAAATCTCGGACAGGCACTGAACCTGGGCTTCATGCAGGGTATTACCGGCACTCATGCCGTTGCTGACGAACAGGTTTTCGATCAGGTTGGACGGAAAATAAACCGTCTCCTGATCGGACTGACGGACATAAGGAATGGCACAGATGCCTCGATCAACACGCCCGGAGTTGGTATCGATCAGGTTGGATGCGCGTAGTTCACCCTCAGGATTGAAGATGTCGAGACAGTATTCATCGAGCAGTCCTTCAGGAAGTTCATCATCAGGTCCGGCCTGGAACCACTTCTCGGTGGGATAGTGCACGAAATCGCTGTTGGCGATCTCTTCACCGAAGAAATGATCGTTGTAGAAGAAGTTGCAGCTGGCGCGCTCGATGAACTCACCCAGCGCCGAGCAGAGCGCACTCTCCTTGCTGGCCCCCTTGCCGTTGGTGAAGCACATCGGAGATGCCGCATCGCGGATATGCAGCGACCAGACGTTGGGCACGATGTTGCGCCATGAAGACACCTCGATCTTCATGCCCAGATCTTCCAGCACCTTGGTCATGTTGGTGATGGTGTCTTCCAGCGGCAGGTCCTTACCCGGAATGTAGGTGCGGGCATCGCCTTCGGTCATATCCGAGAACAGCAGCGCCGAATCCTCATCCAGGCTCGCAACCTGATCGATCCTGAACTCAGGTCCCTCCTGGACCACCTTCTTCACGGTACAGCGGTCAATGGAGCGCAGAATGCCCTGACGGTCCTTCTCCGAGATGGTTTCAGGCAGCTCGACCTGAATCTGGAAGATCTGGTTGTAGCGGTTTTCCGGGTCAACAATGTTGTTCTGTGACAGGCGGATATCTTCGGTCGGAATATCCCGCGCCTTGCAGTACACCTTGACGAAATAGGCCGCACAGAGTGCCGAGGACGCGAGAAAGTAATCAAAGGGACTCGGCGCGGAACCATCACCCTTATACCGGATCGGCTGATCTGCGGTAACGGTGAAGTCATCAAATTTGGCTTCGAGCCGGAGGTTATCCAAGAAATTTACTTTGATTTCCATTTAATCACTTTCTGAATGTGTTGGGTGAGTGGCACTGTGCCATGCCTGGGACTGACTTGCGCGGAACGCGCGCCTGCCTGCAGCTTCACACAAAATAAAAAGCAGGCTACAGGTAATACGATTGGCGCGATTCTAACATGGAAAACACCATCATTCAGTGCTGCCTGCTGGGTGATGCAGCGCAGGGGATTTCCTGTACACAGGCAATAAGAGGCCCTGCCCCGTTACTGCGGACACTTGTGAAAGAGGCACAATGTGCCAAAGGGGTGTTCATGGCCCAACGCAGAAAATACAGTTTCGAGTTCAAGCAAGACGCTGTTGCTTTGACCTGCCAACCAGGTATCAGCTGTCTCAGATAGCCTTGAAGATCAGAGTGACCCCAAACGTGTTGCCTTGCTGGCAGCGTGAAGCCGATGAGGCAACCGACAAAGCCTTTTGAAATTTTCCGCCGTTTTAAAACCGTCCGTGGAAACGGGGGATAACCCCGCAGGATTTTTCAGATTTATGGATTCGTTATGTCGCACTTCTACCCCATAACCACATAAGCACCCAAATGCGCGATCACATGGGCGAGCATTGCTGCCTCAATATTGACCTTCCAGTACAACACGCCCGCAACAATCCCGAAAAGGCCGTTCCAAAACAGCGTGTAGCCAACAACTGAGCCCGTTAGCTCACCACCAAAAGCAACCAGTGCCGGCAAATGTCCCGCACCAAACACCAACGCGCTACCTACAATGGCAATGATGACAGGAAAATCCTGGCCTTTGATATTGAATGCCCCAAACAACTTCCAGAACCCCCAGGCTAATACACTCATAAGGCCAAACCTGATTAGGATTTCTTCGGTGATTCCGCCATACAGTATCCTTGTAAGAAGGGGAATCTGGAGAAGCTTCGTTGGAAGCAGCTGCATTTCCATCGGGGCAAAGTGTGCTGCGCCAAGAAGCACTGCAACACCGAAAGCGCCCCCAACGCAACCAGTAACAAGGGTAAGAATTAATCGTGGGGGTGTTGAAACCGTCCGGGCAACAATTGAGCCAAGACCAAGCTTGGGGCCAAACGCAACACCACCGAGCACTGCCAATGCGAGAAGAACTCCAGATTGGGCGGCCGATATTGCAATCAGTACCGACATCGGCAATGGAAGTTCTTGCCCGCTGAGCAATTCCGGGAGCGTTGTAACCGACAAGGCCATAACTCCGGCCATGCCCAGCAACCAGACTATTATTGCAGGTACAAGTTTTGGCTCAGCAGTTTTCATGGCCCATTACGCCACAACTGGCGACAAGCTGGATTTCGAAAGAGTTAACTGGTTGGATTGACTTGATAATTGGCAAATCACAGCCATTCTCCTCCGTTGAAAACGAGCATGCGTATTGCTGAAATGTTGCGCGCAGTCTCTCGCCGCCCACTTTCCATAATGGCTTGATACTGAACCATTTCAGATTCAGATTCCAGTCACAACTCACGTGGAAACCACCTTGCCCTACACCGGCTGGGCCGGACACTGCCGGTCCTTCACCGGCAACCCTTTGCCTGCAACCAGTGTCCCCACAGGCTTTTTGTTGCCACTGAAACTACCAAGTTATTGATATTAATAGCAGCCAACATGGCCCAAACCTTGCTATAGCCTGTTACATCTGTACACAAGGAGCCTCACATGATCAGGATCGATTCGCTGATACAGCCCGCCACCTCCAGCAGTTCGACCCGCACGTCGGGTGACAACCAGCAACACGACTTTGCCACTCTACTGGCAGAACAGGCCGCCAAAGCCGCTGCAGCCAGCAAAGTTGCGCTGGAGCAAGATAATGAATCCGATATCCCGCTGACAAGCCCTGAGGAGACGCACGAAACCAACCCTCGGGATGAGTTGTTACGCCTGCTGTCGATGAGTCCAGCAGAGCGCATTCGTTATCAGATGCTGCAGGAGATGGGGCTGACCGAAGAAGCGCTGAGTCAACTGCCTTATGACGAGCGGATGAAGATTGAAGAGATGATCAAGGAAGAGATCGAACGCCAGCTGGGCGGCGGCAGCAAAGGTTCTGACGAGGTTCAGCAGGGAACATCGGTATGACAAGGATAACGGGCTCATTGTCCGTCAGCCAGCTGACACCGATACGTATAGCCTCCTCCCAGACGGTACACGTCAGTGAGCTGCCCGAGCGGCACTTTCAGGACTACCTGCAACGGACTCAGTCCTTTCTGGAAGCCCGCCATAGCCATCTTCAACCCGGGGATGCGCGTCTCAATGAGACCTATGCGGAAGTGATCGTAAACGGCCGAGTCGTTGCAACACTCGACAATAACGGCTACCTGCAGACATCCAATGGTTTCCTCAACCAACTGGGCGTGGAACACGGCAGTGGATCGCTCAATCCGCCGAATATCCCCAAAGGGCCTGCGCTGGCGCAAGCCCGTGCCGACTATCTGTCGCAACTGACCGGAGGCACGGTACTGGTCCATAATACGGCATTGGACCAGGCCACCTATGAAGGACTGGAGCAGCCGAAGGTGATCGTCAATCACCAGGCACTTAATCAGGCCCCCTTCAACCTGAACCTGCTGCAGATACAGCAGGCACGTCAGGAATTCCTGCAGCGTCAGACCGATAACAGTCAGCCATCCTTGCTGGATAGCTGACCAACCGCCTTTGCAGACTGGCTCAGAGCACCGTCTGAGCCACCTCTTCCGGTTCGCGACGATAGTTGAGCAGGCAGGAGAGCGCCGGCAGCAGAATGAGTGCACCCAACATGTTGAGCAGGAACATGAAGGTGAGCAGGATACCCATGTCAGCCTGGAAGCGGATCGGTGAGAAGGTCCAAAGCACCACGCCGATCGCCAGGGTCAGGCCGGTAAAAGCCACTGACTTGCCGGTACTGCGCAGTGTCGCCAGATAGGCCTCCGGCAGTTCCATCCCCTGCTGCAGGTAGGTGTTCAGCCTGGAATAGATATAGATGCCATAGTCGACCCCTATGCCTACGCCCAGCGCAATCACCGGCAGGGTGGCGACCTTGACGCCGATGCCCAGCTTCGCCATCAGCGCCTGACACAGCAGTGACGTCAGCGCCAGCGGCAGGATGATGCAGGCCACCGTGCGTATGGACCGGAAAGTCAGCAGACAAAGCAGGCTGACTACACCATAGACCCAGAGCAGCATCTCGTACTGGGCATCCGCGATTACCTCGTTGGTTGCGGCCTCAAACCCCGCGTTGCCCGCCCCCATCAGGAAGCTGATCTCGTCACTGTTGTGCCGCTCGGCAAAATGCTCGACGGCACTCGAGACCCGTTGCAGCGTCGCCGCCTTGTGGTCTTCCAAGAAGAGGATCACCGGCAGCAGCGAGCAGTTGGCATTCATCAGCCCCGAGGGCACATAACGCAGCGACGAGTTGATGATGTACTGGTTTCGGCTGACACTGCGCCATTTCGGATTGCCCTCGTTCAGCCCCGCCGTGACCCGCTCGGCCACATCAACCAGGGAAACGCTGCTCTGTATACCCGGCACATCCGACAGGTAATACTGGAAACGATCCACCCGTTGCAGGGTGTCGAAGCGGCTGCACTGCTCCGGCGGCGTTTTCACCATCACGACGAACACATCACTGGAATTGCTGTAGTGCGAGGTGATGTAGGCGTTATCCTGGTTGTAGCGTGAATCGGCTCGCAGCTCGGGCGCACCGGCACTGAGGTCGCCGATCTGCAGCTCACGGCTGGCACCCAGCCCGTACCAGGCCAGCAGAGCCGCAGCCGCAATGGCAACCAGGGCACCACGGGGACGGGAGAAACGCACCAGCGAGCGCCAGACGACGGCACTGCGCTCCACACCATGACGTGCCTTGTGAATTGCTTTTTGTCCCACTCCAGTCCAGGAGATCAGCAGCGGCAGCAACAGCAGGTTGGTTACGACGATCACCAGCACACCCAGAGCAGCAGCCACGGCCAGATCCTGGATTACCTGGATATCGATCACCATCAGGGTGACGAAACCCAGTCCGTCGGACAGCAGAGCCGTGAAACCGGCGATGAAGATGGTTCGGAACGCCTTGCGTGCCGCCTCCAGTTTGCCGGCCCCGGCCGCTGCCTCGATACGCACGTTATTGACCACCTGCACGCCGTGGCTCACGCCGATGGCAAACACCAGAAAGGGCACCAGCATCGAATAGGGGTCCAGACCATAGCCCAGCCAGCGCAACAGCCCCAGCTGCCAGACCACGGCGATCACCGAGCAGAGCAACGGAACCAGCGTACCGGCAAGACTGTGCGAATAGAGGTAAAGCAGGATCAGCGTGACCAGAAAGGCGATACCGAAGAAGGCCGCCACCTGTGCTGCACCGTCGATCAGATCCCCCACCACCTTGGCAAAGCCGGTGATATGGATCTCGATGCGGTCAGACTGGTACTTGTCGCGCACCAGGTTTTCCAGCCGCTGCGAAAACTGCTGGTAGTTGAGCTTTTCACCGGTCTCGGGGAGACGCTCGAACAGCGGCACCTGGATCAGCGCAGAACGGAAGTCGTTGGCGACCAGGCGGCCCAGCTGCCCGGAACGCAGGATATTGACCTTCAAATGCTCCAGCGCTGCCGGCGAGCCATCATAGTCTTCCGGAATCACCGGGCCACCGACAAAACCCTCCTCGGTGACTTCGGTCCAGCGCACGTTGGGCGTCCAGATCGATTTCAGCGCCGAACGGTCGACCCCGGGCAGGAAGAACAGCTCATCGGTGACCTCCTTCAGCGTCTGCTGAAACTCGGCCTGCAGGATGTCGCCCTCTTTCGCCGCCACCACCACACGGATGCTGTTGCCCAGCCCGGCCAGGTCATCACGATGCTCCAGATAATTGGCCACATGAGGGTGAGACGCCGGTATCATCTTGACGAAACTGGCATCGGGGCGGATCTGGCCCGCCTGCCAGCTCAGCAGCAGGGTCAACAACAGAAACATCAGCGCCACAGGCAAGCGATAGCCGAACAACATCCGTTCAATCAGTTTTTCACTACCCCGGATCGGCGCCAGCAGCAACGTATCAAGACGACTCATCGTACACCTCCCTGTGTCAGCTTGGATAGTTCAATCGGGCGCACACCGCCCTCGCCTGCCAGCAGCAGGCGATCGCCCAGTAACAGCCCAGCGGTATAGCTGTAACGGGGCAGCGGCTGCACCGGCACGAAGCTCGCGCCCTGCCGTTGCAGCACCACGCCGCCCTGACCCAGCAGATACAGTTGACCGTCCTGAGTAACAGCGGCATTGAGCGACGCCTGGGTCGGCACCCGCTCCGGCTGCCAGTCGATGCCGTCGATCGAGCTGAACAGGTGCCCTCTCAGCCCCAGCAGGTAGAAACGGTCACTTTCCACCAGTTCAAAGAAAGAACCTTCATAGGGCGAAGCCGCCGGTTGCCAACTCAGGCCCCGGTCATCGCTGTACAGCAGTAGTCCCGCTTCACCGGCCAGCAGCAGCCTGCCGTTGCGGCCCTGCAACATGGCGTTCAGGTGCAGTCGATCCGGGTTGGGCAGCAAGTGGCCAAGACTCTGCCAGCTTTCACCGCCATCCTCGGTCCGAAACAGGGCACCATAGGCACCCAGCACGTATCCCCGCTGCCGATCTGTAAACATAAGGCTCAGCAATGTGGGCATGGCGCCTTCTTCGAGCGACAATTGAAGCTCGTCCAACTGCCATTGCAGCTCCTCCCTGACCACCGGATCGCTTTGCCCCTGGAGCACAGGTTCAAGCGATGCCAGCTGTTGACGCAACAGGTCCTGTCTCTGCGTCTGGAGCTGCCAGCTTTCCCCACCGTCATCGGTGCGCAAAATTACGCCATCATGCCCCACCGCCCAGCCTCGGGTAGCAGACACCATCTGCACGGCGGTCAACAGCACCGAAACCGGACTATTACCTTGCTGCCAGCTCTGGCCACTGTCGTCGGAATAGAGAATGCTGCCCTGTTCGCCGACCGCCAGCAGACGGTCACGACCGGGAACACTGACCAGATCGAGCAGCAGCCCGCGTTCGGCACCCGCAGAGGCAAGTGCGGGTTGTTGCACCCGGTCGAAGGGGGTTGCCGCAAGTAGTGGCCGCAGAGGTAGTGCAAGCAGACATGCCAGCATCAGGCTGGGTAACAGGAGTTTGTACATGAAGAACCCGTTTTTGTTGTCATTATCGGGGACCGGCCGTGTGGCGCCGGCATCCTGGTGACTACAGGATCACCGGCCGGCGCTCAGGCAACAATGGCAAAACTCGCCTGAATGACTGACATTCCACGTCAGTGACTTAAAGTGTCATCGTCTTGCCCGCCTTTCGCGCCTGATCTTCGATCGCCAGTTGCTGGCGATAGGCGTCACTGCGACGGAACTCTCCGGGTGTCATGCCGGTCCAGCGCTTGAAGGAACGAAAGAAGGCAGACGGGTCGTCAAACCCCATCAACTCGGCCACGTCGTTGATCGACAGCTGGGGCGAGCTCATGTAGTGAAAGGCGGCTCGCTTGCGACACTCATCCTTGATGATCTGGTAGGAGGTTTCTTCCTCCAGCAGACGTCGCCTCAGGGTCGATACCGACAGGTTCAGTGTCGAAGCGATTGCCTCGGCGCTGGGCAGTGGCCGACTGAAGTCCTTGCCGATCAACGCCTCCACCTGGGAGGTCAGTGAAGCATCATCGTTGACCATGGCGATCAACTGGAAAGGCGCGGTTTTGAGAAAACTGCGCAGCGTCTGTTCGGTCTGAACCGGCGGCTGATCCAGGTAGCGTGCGGCAAACACCAAGGCATTCTCGTGCTGGTCGAAACGCACTTCGGACCGAAACAGCTTGTGATAGATTTCGGCATCCTGAGGTGGCGGACAGGTAAAATAGGCCGCTTTCAGCTCAACCTGAGCCCCCAGCAGCCAGCTGATGAAGTGATGCCACATGGACAGGGAAGTACGGATGCGCTCCGGCGTCTCCTGCTGCAGCAGAGTGCCCAGGTCCATCTCGGCATGGTCGGTCGGGGCAAAGGACACCTTGGCATATCGCCCCTTGCGCACCAGCACCGGCTTGACCTGAGCGCCCCGGCAGATCTCGTGAAAGGCACTGGCGCGGTAGATCACCTTCTCCAGGGTCGGACAATGGATGATGGCATGACACATCATGCGGAAGGTCCCGTTAGGCACCTTGCCGCCACTGATCATGCCGAAATACTCATCCTGGGCGATATACATCAGCCGCTGGTAAAGCGCCCCGAAGCGCTCGGCGCTGAATTCGGTACGTGTGTCAATTTCCGTCGCATCGATACCCACTGCCTGCAGCAGTTCATCCGTGTCAAAACCCTGAGCCCGCGCCTGTTGCAGCAGGTTGACCACATAGCCCGTCGGCACTGTCACTGTGCGCTGTATCACCATACTCACCTGTTTTACTTTTTATTCTCGTCCACGAATCTACTGCATTCGGACTACTTTTGTCAGTCATTCTGCACCGGAATGTCATTGAGAAGCCATTGGCGGCCATGGATTATGGGCAACATGGAGCAGCCTGGAGTATCCGGCACAACGAAGAAAAACATCTGTTTTTCAGCGCATTACTCCCGGCCAGTTTCCGCATGACCGAATCAGGATAACAATAACAACCTCTCGGTGACCGAAATGGAAATAAAAAACGGCACATTTTTCCGACATTTCAGACAGATTCCGGGTACACGCCCGACTCTGCTCGCGCTGTTAATCGCTGCAGCGCCTTCGGCCCAGGCCATCCAGTTCAACCTGGGTGATGTTGAAGGCCGCTTCGATTCACAGCTGTCGCTTGGCGCCAGCTGGCGCCTGGAAGACCCGGACCCGGCCTTGATCTCCCGCCCCAATGGCGGTACCAGTGACGGCTCCGGCAGCTATGATGACGGTGACCAGAACTTTGAGCAGGGGGACACCTTCTCCAAGGTGTTCAAGGGGATCCACGAGCTGGACCTGCGCTACGACAACGTCGGTTTTTTCGCCCGCGGTAAATACTGGTTCGACTTTGAACTGGAGCGCGAGGGCCGACCACATGGCCACGCCCCTAATGGCTACCAGCCTGGCGCCGAACTCAATGACGACGACTTCAATGACTATGCCCAGTTTTCCGGCGCCGAACTGCTCGATGCCTATATCTACGGCGGTTTCGACCTGGGCAGTGAAGGCCAGCACCCGCTGGATGTGCGCATTGGCCGCCAAGTGGTCAACTGGGGTGAGAGTGCCTTCATCCAAGGCGGCATCAACAGTATCAACACCATCGATGTCAGCGCCATCCGCCGACCCGGCGCCGAAGTCAGGGATGCTCTGCTGCCGGCCAACCAGGTATTCGCCTCCATTGGCTTGAATGAAAACCTGAGTGTTGAAGGCTTCTATCAACTGCAGTGGGAGCCCACCGCCATCGACGGCTGCGGTACCTATTTTTCAACCAACGACTTCGCCGCCGAAGGCTGCAACGGGATTCGAATCCCCCTGCCACTGACTGACCAGCAGTACTTTGATACCGCTTTCACGGCAGCGGCACTCGGCTTTGACCCAGTGGTTTACCGCCACAGTGACGGACGTCGCGAAGCCGATGATGACGGCCAGTTCGGTATCGCCCTGCGCTATTTTGCCGAGGAGCTGAACAACACGGAATTCGGGGTCTATTTTGCCCGTTACCACAGCCGCCTGCCGGTCACCAGCGGCGTTAATACGCCTGTTTCGGCCGCAGATCTGGCTGCAGTTGGCCAGGCAGCGGCGACTCAATACATTATTGCCAACGCGGCTAACCCGCTGGCTCCCACACCTGTCGAACTGGCAGCTGCCATGGCCGCTGGTCAAACGGCTGCTGTTCAGGCCGGCACCGCAGGCGTCTTCCAGAGCCGCTATTACACGTCCTACCCGGAAGAGATTGATATGGTCGGCCTTAGCTTTAACACCAATGTCGGTGACCTGGCCTGGTCCGGTGAGATCTCCCACAAGCGCGATGTGCCGATTCAGGTCAACGGTCCTCTGCTGGTGGGCGCCATCCTGACCCAGTTCTCGGGTGGTATCGGCAACACCTCCGCCGATCAGCTGGTCGCCGCGGCTGGTCCCGGCGGTGAAGTTCAGGGCTACGGTCTGTTCGATGTCACCCAGGTGCAGACCAGTCTGGTCAGCTTCCACGATCGGGTGCTGGGCGCCAGCCGCCTGTCATTGGTCGGCGAGCTGGGCTGGACCCATGTTCACGGCCTGGATGAAGGCGTCAACGCACTCAAGTACGGCCGTGCCGGCAACTTCGGCTACGCCTCCGGCGATGACGATGGCTTCGTCACCCAGGACTCTCTGGGCTATGTGGTACGCGCTTCCCTGGCTTACCCTAACGCTGTTGCCGGTGTCAGCCTGACCCCGCAGATCAGTTTCAAGCACGGTGTTTACGGTAACGGTCCGGAGCCAGGCGCTGCTTTCCGTGAAGGTGAAAAGGCCTTGGGCCTGACGCTGACCGCCGACTACCTGAACCAATACCGGCTGCAACTCGGTTACACCAACTTCTTCGGCGGCGATTACAACGCCATCGAAGATCGCGATTTCCTGTCGCTCAGTGCTTCAGTATCCTTCTGATTCAGGGTTGAGGAGATATAACAATGACAACACACTTTCCGACCAAACCTTTACTGCTGGCTCTGGCCATCTCGCTACCGGCTCAAGCCGCCGTTTCACCCGAGCAGGCAACCCAACTGGGCCAGTCACTGACACCGGTCGGTGCCGAAATGCAGGGCAATGCCGATGGCAGCATCCCCTCCTGGGATGGCGGGCTTGCCCGTAACGACCAGCGCTACGCCAACCCCTTCGCCGGCGAGCAACCGCTGTTCGTGATTACCGCCGATAATGTCGGCCAGTATGCCGACCGGCTGAGCCCCGGCCAGCTGGCCATGTTCCAGCGCTACCCGGACAGTTTCCGGATGCCGGTCTACCCGACCCACCGGACGGCAGCCTACCCTGACGCCGTGTATGAAAAGGCACGCAGCAATGCGCTGCATACCGAGCTGACCCAGGACGGCAACGGGTTGAACAACTTTGATGAGACGCTGGCCTTTCCGATTCCGCAGAACGGCCTCGAAGTGATCTGGAACCATATCACCCGTTACCGTGGCGGTGCGCTGGAGCGCACCTTCGTGCAGGTACCGGTGCAAACCAACGGTGCTTTTACCCCGATCAGAATCAACGAAAAAATGAGCTGGCCCAGCTACCTCAAGGACAAGGATGGATCGGACGCAAGCAACATCCTGTTGTACTTTGTGCAACAGGTAGAGGCACCCGCCCGCCTGACCGGTGAGGTACTGCTGGTCCACGAAACCCTGAACCAGGTGCAACAGGCTCGCCAGGCCTGGACCTATAACGCCGGCCAGCGTCGCGTGCGCCGTGCGCCACAGATCGCCTATGACGCACCGGGTACCGCATCCGACGGCCAGCGCACAACCGATAACCTGGATATCTTCAACGGCGCACCGGACCGCTACAACTGGAAACTGATCGGCAAGCAGGAGCTGTATATCCCCTACAACAGCTTCAATCTGGCTGACCGGGGCCTCAAGTATGAAGAGATTCTGCAACCGGGACACCTGAACCCGGAGCATACCCGCTATGAGCTGCACCGGGTGTGGAAAGTGGAAGCCACGCTGAAGGAGAGCGAGCGCCACATTTACGGCAAACGGGTGTTTTACATAGACGAGGACAGCTGGCAGATCGCCATTGCCGATCACTATGACACGCGCGGCCAGCTCTGGCGCGTGGCCGAAGGCCATGCATTCCCCTACCGGGATGCACTGATCCCCTGGTATAGCGCGGAAGCACTGTATGATCTGCAGTCAGGTCGCTATCTGGTGGGCAGCCTGACCAATGAGGAGGGTCAGGGATTCGATTTCAATCAGCGCTTCAAGTACAGCGACTTCACGCCACAGGCGATACGTCGTCTGGGCCGCTGATTCGATCCCGCCCTCGTTTGTCAGAAGGCGACAAACGGGGGCGGAAGAGAGGGTTATACAAACTGGCCGGCACAGAATCCTGATGCCCAGGCCCACTGGAAGTTATGCCCCCCCAGGTGGCCGGTCACATCCAGACACTCACCAATGAAATACAGCCCCGCTGCTTGCTTGGCTTCGAACGTTTTCTGCGATATTTCGTTGGTATCGATGCCGCCCAGCGTGACTTCCGCCGTGCGGTAGCCTTCGGTTCCCGAAGGCTTGACGCGCCAATGTTTGAACTGCTGAACAACCTCCTGCAGGCGGGCATTGCTGTACTGCCCTACTTCGCCCTCAAAGCCCCAGAGTTCGCACAGAGTCTGCGCCAAACGCTTGGTCATGTGCTGCGCCATCAGCGTCCTCAGCTCGGCCTTGGGCCGCTGCTGACGCTGTTCTCTCAGCCAGTCCTCCAACGCCAGCTGCGGCAACAAGTCGATCTCGATTTCGTCACCGGCATGCCAGTAGGAGGAGATCTGCAGAATGGCCGGCCCACTGAGACCACGATGGGTCAGCAACAGGTTCTCACTGAAGCTCATGCCGTTGCAGCTCACCTTCACCGGCTGGGATACGCCGGATAAGGGTTTCAGATGTTCCAGCAGATCCGGCTGCAGGGTAAAGGGCACCAGCGCCGCCTGACGCGGTGTCATCTTAAGACCGTACTGCTCAGCAATGTCATAGGCAAAACCGGTGGCACCGCCGTTGGGGATCGACAGCCCGCCCGTTGCAACAACCACGGATTCGACGTCGAACTGTCCACGCGAAGTTTTGACGTGGTAACCCTGTTCGGCCCTTACCACTTCGAATACGCTGGTTTCAGTCATTATCTCGACACCCGCCCAGTCGCACTCGGTCAGCAGCAGTTGCAGGATTTCCTTGCTGGATTCGTTGCAAAACAGCTGACCTGGTGTTTTCTCGTGGTACTCGATGCCATGACGATCAACCAGCTCGACGAAGTCGGCCGCTTTGAAGCGACTCAGCGCCGATTTGCAGAAATGCGGATTAGCCGAGAGAAAGTTGGCCGGCGAATTGTGCAGATGGGTGAAGTTGCACCGTCCGCCACCTGACATCAGGATCTTACGCCCGATCTTCCTGGTATGTTCCAGCAGCAATACCTTGCGGCCCCGGTAGGCAGCGGTAGCGGCACACATCAGCCCTGAGGCGCCACCACCGATAATCACAACATCGTAGTTCACAAATGAGCTCACTAATGACTCCACCGGGGCCACCCGGCCTTGGCTATATACGTCAACTTAACAGGCCAGCTTTACTCGTCTGCGGCCTGTTCCTGTTCACGTTTCTCTGCGTTCATCTTGCGGATCTTGTCAGCCAGCGGACCGCCATGGCGGGTTCCCTTACGACCGGCTTTGGTATCACGCTCCTTGGCGGTCATGGTTGCGTCTCTTTTCCTGTCCGCAACTGCCTGATGCTTCTTGCGCCCGTCCTGCGCCTTCTTGCGGCGGCTTTCCTTGCTGGTCGGATCTGCCAGGAGCTCCTGTTTCTTCGGTTTGCGCTCCAGCACCGTCATCATGCTGCCCAGCTTGCGAGATTTCTTGTTACGACTCATTACTTCTGCTCCTCCGCCTCGGCGGCTGCCGCTTCTGCCGCAGCGGCTTCAGCTGCTGCCAGTTCGGCTTCAATACGTTTACGCTCCCACTCTTCGACCGTTTCGAAGGTGATTTGACCCAGTTTGCCGGCACGCATCTCGGTCAACAGAATTTCCGATGCCTTGTGGCGATCGACCACGCCGCCTGGTCGCAGGCAGCCACGCTTGCGACCAATCTCGTCCAGCAGGTCGTCCTGTCCCTGCGGCAGAGCTTTCAGCTTATAGCGTTCCTGCAGACGCGCCGGATAGTCCTGCAGCATGAAACCGGCGGCATAGGCCGCGACCATTTCATGCTCGATGGCAGTATCCTTGATCGCGCCACTGGCTGCCAGGCGGTAGCCGGAATCCTCATCCTCGATCCTGGGCCAAAGAATGCCCGGCGTATCCGACAGCGCCATGCCGTTATGCACGCTGTATTTCTTCTGTGCCTTGGTCACCGCAGGCTCATTGCCTACCTTGGCGATCTTGCGGCCCAACAGTGCGTTGATCAGGGTCGACTTGCCCACGTTGGGAATACCCATGATCATCGCACGTACCGGCCGATCCTGGCGGCTACGCGCGGGCACCAGCTTCTTGCACATGTCGGGAATGCGCTTGATCAATGCCTTCTGTTGAGTATCCAGCGCTATTGCCGTGATACCCTCGCGAGCATTGAAATAATCCAGCCAGTCCTGGGTCCGTTCAGGGTCGGCCAAGTCCTGCTTGTTCAGCAGTTTCAATACCGGCTTGCCCTTACGCAGCTGATCCACCAACGGGTTTTCGCTGGACATGGGCAGGCGGGCGTCGAGGACTTCGATCACCACATCGATCTCATCCATTACCTGCGCAATCTCTTTGCGCGCCTTGTGCATATGGCCGGGAAACCAGTTGATACGGGTCATGCTTTATCCAGTACTTGTGTTCGGAAAGCCGGCCATTATACCTGCGTGAAGGCCGCAACCATACCTGCCAGCCTAAAAGTGGTGATAAAATACCCCTTCCTATTAAGCTCTACCGGGGAGATCTATGGAAAGCACAACGGAACAGAGCCAAACCCTGCTGGCACGGCAACCCATTTTCGATCACCAGCAGCGCGTGATCGCTTATGAGCTGGTTGCCAGTGACACGGGGCACCTGAACGCCATGCTGGAAGTCGATCCCGAGGCCGAATCCGGCTCCGAGCTGTTGTTGCACGCCTATACCAGCATCTCCGACCAGGGCGAGATCAAACGAGTGCCCGCCTTTATCCGGGTCAGCCAGAAGATGATTCTGGATGGCAGCATGCCCGCCCTGCCGGCCAAACAGGTGGTGATCTCTCTACGCCTGACCGAACCCGACAACATGGAACTGCTGCGGGCTATCCATGCCATGGTCAAAGAGGGTTACCGCTTTGCCCTGCATGACTTTCGCTACAGCCCAGCCTACGATACCGCTCTCAAGCTGGCCAAAATCGTACGCATCGATGTCAGCGGCCTGAATGGCGACGAGATCCGTGAACAGGCACGGCATCTGGAACCGTTCAAGTCCACTCTGCTGGCC
Source organism: uncultured Marinobacterium sp. (assembly GCA_963677795.1). Lineage (GTDB taxonomy): Bacteria > Pseudomonadota > Gammaproteobacteria > Pseudomonadales > Balneatricaceae > Marinobacterium. The sequence continues at coordinate 170,120 of OY782520.1, forward strand.
GGCAACATTTCCACCTTCGAGGCGCTGGAGGAGTGCATCCAAAGCGGCTACAGGCTGTTCCAGGGCAGTTTTCTGAGCAAGCCCAAAGTGGTCAAGGGTCGCAAGGTCAGCGCCAACCAGATCGCCCTGATGCAGCTGATCCAGGAGCTGCAGAAACCCTCCACCACGCCGGAGGCGCTGGAGGACATGATCATCCGAGACCCCATCCTGACCTACAAGCTGCTGCGCATCGTCAACTCGGCCGCCTACTCGCTGGTGCGCCAGGTGGAATCCATTGCCGAAGCGGTGGTGCTGCTCGGGATGGAGCAGGTACGCAAATGGGCGACACTGATCTCCATGTCCGCCAACAAGGACAAACCGGAAGAGCTGACCCGTATTTTGCTGACCCGCGGCCATATGTGTGAAATGATCGCGCAGAGCCACAATATGACCAACCCGTCCGGCTTTTTCATGGTTGGCATGATGTCCGGGCTGCATGCCATGCTGGACATCGACCAGCCAACCCTACTGGAGCAACTGCCACTGGGTGATGACATCAAGCTGGCACTCAGCGAAGGCAAGGGAGACATGGGCCAGACCCTGAAGCAGGTGATGGCCTACGAATCCGGCGACTGGGATCTGTTGCCGAGCAACTTCGATGTATCCCTGTACGAAGCCGCCTACCGCCACAGTCTGAAATGGACCAAAGAGTCCATGCAGGCGATGTACGAATAACTCTGCCCTGCGGACAATAAAAGGCACGCATTCGGTGAAGGGGAAGGCCGAATGCGTGCAACGTATTTCCATATTCTCCTGCCTGAGCAGGCCAGCACACCTCCCGCGCACTGTTGAATATCAGTATAGACAGCGTTGAAAATAATTCGCGTCGGAATATGGATTTTTTTCATGCTTTTTCAAAAGACTAATCAAAGCAGCGACCTACAGTCACTGTTTCAAGTAGTACATGAAAAAGTATCAGGAAGAAGGGAGTAAAACGGGGACCCGCAGGCACCGGCAGGCACCGGCCCCCGGCGAGGGTCAGCTCTCTGGCAGTTCCAGTTTTTGCGGCGATACCAGCACACCGTTGTTATCGGCGTAGACATATTCACCGGGACGGAAAGTCACACCGCCAAAGGTCACCGGCACGTTCAGCTGTCCCACACCCAGCTTTTCGGTTTTCATCGGGTTGGCCCCCAGCGCCTGCACGCCCAGCTCTTCCAGCTCGGCAATCGCATTCACGTCACGGATGCAACCGTAGATGATGATCCCTTCCCAGCCGTTGTTCTGAGCTTTTTCGGCCAGCATATCGCCCAGCATGGCACGGCGCATGGAACCGCCACCATCCACGACCAGCACCTTGCCTTCACCCGGCTGAGCAACCTGCTCACGCACCAGGGAGTTGTCTTCAAACGCCTTGATGGTGACAATTTCACCACCAAAGGTTTCACAACCGCCGTAGTTGCCGAACATGGGCTCAACGACCTGAACCAGTTCTTCAAAGTGATCGCACAGATCGGGCAGCAGATCTTGCATCGGGTGCTCCTTCATATCGGATGAGTAATGCTGGGCATGATCGCCGATCCATGCTGCATTTGCACTACAACTTATGCAGTAGAATCGACGATCGGGCTCAACTTTATCGACTCTGCAACGCGGCCAACAGCGCCTGCACCGGGTGCGGCAACTGCTGATCGTCAAACCGCTTCACCTGGGAACGGCAGGAGTAACCGGTGGCCACCAGCTTGCCCTTGTTCTCCGGCTCGTTGACGATGCCACGCCAGCTCAGCTCGTAGATATCCTTGGAGCGCTGCAGGTTGTCACTCTCATGACCGAAGGTGCCGGACATGCCGCAACAGCCGGTTGAGATCACTTCCAGGCGCTGACCCAGGGCTTCGAAGATCGCCTGCCATTGACGGATCGACGGTGCCGCCGAGGTCTTCTCGGTGCAGTGAGCCATCAGGCGATATACGCTGGAAGCCGCCTCCGGACGCTCGATGTTGTCGAGCTGACTGCTGAGCCATTCCTGAATCAGCTGTACCGGCGGCAGGTCGCCGTCGATCACATCCTTGTACTCCTGACGGTAGGTCAGGGTCATGGACGGGTCGATACCGATCAGCGGCACTTCGTATTCAGCGATCTGCTGAAGCATCTGTGCGTTGCGCTGGGCCGCCTTGTCGAACGCCTTCATGAAGCCGTGCACATGCAATGGCTTGCCGTTGGGCATGAACGGCGCCACCAGCACGTAGAAGCCCAGCTTGCCCAGCAGGTCGACCAGGTCCAGCACCAAACGGGTCTCGAAATAACTGGTGAAGGCATCCTGTACGATCACCACGGTACGCTCACGCTGGGCATCGGTCAGGTTTTCGATGGTGTCCGGTGTCGCCCAATCAATGCCACGCGTATCCAGCCCCTGGCCCAGACTGTTGGTGCAGATCACCGGACTGTCGACCATGCCGCCGACCCGACGCATGACGTTTTTAACCAGAGAATTGCGCATCGCCCAGTTATAGGGGGCCGGGAATTTGGACAGAGTCGGGATCATGTACTCCAGACTGCCGACCAGGTAATCCTTCATCGGGCGCAGGTAACGACCGTAGTAGACCTCCAGGAAACGGGCGCGGAAGTCCGGCACATTGACCTTGATCGGGCACTGGCCAACACAGGACTTGCACGCCAGACAGCCCATCATCGCTTCATGCACTTCATTGGAGAAATCGTAGTCGCCATTGCGCTTGGCCAGGGTGTTGCGGATACGCCCCGGCAACGAGCGGATGAAACCCCGTTGGCGCACCTGCTCCGCTTCGGCGGTGACATCAACGCCACGGTTGGCCATCAGACGCAGCCACTCGCGAATCAGGGAAGAGCGCCCCTTCGGCGAGTGGATACGCTCGCGGGTGCCTTTCCAGCTCGGACACATGGCATCGTTGGGGTCGTAGTTGTAGCAGGCGCCGTTGCCGTTACAGTTCATCGCGGAATCGTACTGATCACGTACCGGTTCGCTGATCTGACGGTCATGCTGACCACGGGTGGCAACAGCATCGATCTTGAGCAGTTCAGCGCCATCGATCATCGGTGTGGCGATCTTGCCCGGGTTGAGCTGGTTGCGCGGGTCGAAACAGCCCTTGATCTGCTGCAGTACCGGGTACAACGGACCGAAGAATTCCGGCGAATATTCTGAGCGTACCCCCTTGCCGTGCTCACCCCAGAGCAGACCCTTGTATTCCTGGGTCAGGCGCACCACTTCGTCGGTCACTTCACGAATCAGGGTTTCCTGTGCCGGGTCTTTCATGTCGATGGCCGGGCGCACGTGCAACACGCCGGCATCCACATGGCCGAACATGCCATAGGCCAGGCCCCGGTCATCCAGCACCTTGCGGAACGCCATGATGAAGTCAGCCAGGTTTTCCGGCGGTACGGCGGTATCTTCCACGAACGGAATCGGGCGCTTCTGCCCCTGAGCATTGCCCAGCAGACCTACCGCCTTCTTGCGCATACCCCAGACCTTGCCGATCTCGGCGGCGCCATAGACCACGGTGTAACCGAAACTCTTGCCCGGTTCGCCGCTGACCCCTTCCAGGTGCCGGCACAGTTTTTCAACCTTGGCGCGCAGCTCCGCTTCGTCATCCCCGGTGTACTCCACCAGGTTGATGCCCTGAATAGCAGGATCGCCCTCTTTCTCCGGGAAGTAATCACGCACCGTATCCCAGACGATATCGCCCATCGCCAGGTTCAGTACCTTGGAGTCGACGGTTTCAATGGAGGTCGGCTGCCACTCCATCAATGCCTGGGCATCACGCAGCGAGGATTCGAAGCTGTCGTACTTGATGTTGACCAGCGCGGCAAACTTCGGAATCGGCAACACATTGAGCTTGGCTTCGGTAATGAAGGCCAGGGAGCCCTCGGCACCACAGAGCACGGAGTTGAGGTTGAAACGGCCGGACTCGTCACGGATATGAGCCAGGTCGTAACCGGTCAGACAGCGGTTCAGTTTCGGGAAACAGGCATCGATCTCGGCCTGTTGGGTACGCTGAATCTCATCCAGCAGACGGTGCACCTCGCCGACACGATCCTGACGCTGCTTGACGCTTTCCAGCTCCTCATCGCTGATCGGGCCGGACTGCCAGAGGCTGCCATCAAGCCAGACGCTGGTCAGCTCCAATACATGGTCACGGGTCTTGCCATACAGCACCGAGCCCTGACCACTGGCATCTGTATTGATCATGCCGCCGATGGTGGCGCGGTTACTGGTGGACAATTCCGGCGCGAAGAACAGGCCGTAGGGCTTGAGTGCCGCGTTGAGCTGATCCTTGACCACACCTCCCTGCACACGCACCCAGCGTTCGTCCGGGTTGATCTCCAGAATGCGGTTCATGTGCTTGGACACATCAACGATCAGGCCGTCGGTCAGTGACTGGCCGTTGGTGCCGGTACCGCCGCCACGAGCACTGAGCACCACATCCTTGAAGCGCGGCTCGCCGGACAAGGTGGCGATCAGCACCAGATCATCGGTATTTCTCGGGTAGAGCACCCCTTGCGGCAGCACCTGATAGATACTGTTATCGGTCGCCAGCACGACGCGGTTGGCGTAATCCGGATTCAGGTCGCCCTTGAAGCCCTGCTGTTTCAGGGTTTCGATAAAGTCCAGATACAGACTTTGGGTATCATCGATCTTATCAATGCGAGGGATCATGGTGCTCTCCGGGGCTGGCTGATCACGGCCCTGTCGTCTCAGGTGGACAGGTGTCATCTGGCTGACTGGTCAGGTACAAGTACTTTTTATCTGCTGGTATACATTGGTACCTATGTACATTTGTGCGTAATGATGCAGAATCCTAATTTATCAATCAAATGATTAAATTCTATTAATTAAACAATAAAATTGATCAATTATGAGTAGTCCCATCAGCATCCGCCACCTGCAGGCGTTTATCGAGGTTGCACGCAGCGGCAGCTTTACCCGTGCGGCCGGACACCTGCACCTGACCCAGTCGGCACTGACCGCAACGATCAAGCAGCTGGAGCAGGATGCCGGCCTCACCCTGTTTGACCGCACCACGCGCCGGGTCGTACTCAGCGCCGAAGGTGAACGCTTTCTGCCGGTCGCCGAGCGACTCTGCTCCGACTTCACCGCTGCGCTGACCGACCTGCGCGCCCGTGCCCAGCTGCAGCAGGGCCACGTCAGCGTGGCCGGTTCCCCATCGGTCGTGACTCGACTGCTGCCAAGCGCTCTGTTGCAGTTCCGTCGTCAGTATCCATCGATCAAGGTCAATATCCGTGATGAAAGCGCCGGCAGCCTGGAGCAGCGGGTATTGAACAATGAGGTCGACTTTGCCATTGCCGGCAACCATTCTCAGCAGCCTGAACTCGACTACGCTCCACTGATCCGCGATCGTTACGGTCTGGTGGTCCCCAGCAACCATCCACTGGCCAATCTTCGTGCGCTGCACTGGCAACAGGTACCAAATGACAATCTACTGTTACTGTCCGAAGATACCGGCATCCGCGCCCAACTGAGTCGTTTCAGCCAGAGCGGGCAGATTCCGATCAAACTGGACCAGGTACAGATCGAGGTTTCCAATCCCGCCGGCATGGCTGCGCTGATCAGCCAGGGGCTCGGTGTGAGCCTGCTACCGGCACTGGCAGCGGATGTACATTCTTTTGCCGGATTAACGTTCATTCCTTTGGATAATCCGGTCCTTGAGCGTGAAATCTGTATCATTACACGTTCGGGGCGAGCTCTTAGCCCGGCAGCGGCTTCTCTGCTTAAGACCGTTCGAGGACATCTCACGCAGATCAGCCTGCCAGCATGGGTTAACGCTACCGAATAGCCTGTCTGTGGCAGCTGCTCTCAAGACTGCCATTTCAGCCAGGTTGCGGTTTTACAGCACGCTCGAAATAGCTGGTTGATGCTGCCCGTGTGGCGATCAAATTGTAAAAGCAGCACAGGTATGCAAATATTTGCCCGCGCTTTCACAACCAGTGAAAACCTGCTCACAGGTTCAGGACTCGAACCCCGTCTCATACCTCATGGAGGACACATGAAAAAAACGCTCGCCCTGATTTGCCTTACCACCTTTGCTGCCAGCGCCCAGGCAGGCGTCAAGGAAAAGAAAGCCCTGCGCACAGCCAATGAAAATATCGCCGCTGCCGCCACTCAAATGCAAACAGCCTGCGGTAATGCTCAGCTCGAAGTTAAGGTCGACTGGAATGCCGTAGACGCCATGGCGGAGCAGAACAGTGAAATTATCAAGTCGAAAGGAGTTCGACTTGAGTGGGTCTATACCCAGCTTGGTGATCGTACCGTTTCAACCATGGAAGCACTTGGCAAAATTTGTGCAGATGATGCGGACTACAAGGACGCCATCGCCGAAATCAGCAGCATCCAGGTGCAACCCAAAGCCAAATACGATGACTACAAATCAGCATTTACATTACAGGGTACTACGCTCAGTATTGATAATGGCTGGTACATGACCCGTTCTGCCAGCGATTTCCGCACGCGACTGCTCAACCTGTTCTGACCGCTGTGACAAGGCCAAAGCTGCATCGCTTACAGTGCGTGATGCAGCTTTGCCAGTAAGAAGTTCTAGCCGGCATCTGTTTCCCGCAAGTAAGGTAACTGACAGAAATCAGCCAACTGCTTCCCCTGCTCTTCCCTTTCACCTAACCCGCCTTTTCTTAACAGGCAGATTCTTTGCCCATCTGCCGTGATCGCAATCAGGTTATACCGCCTGCGTTCGAAAGGCGTGTTCGCCACACAGAAACCCGCGATTTGATCCAGCGGCAACTCCAGCTTGGCAACCGGATACACACTGCGCAGGCTATGAATCAGCAAGCCACGATTTTTATCTATTTCGATTTGGTGACGGGTAAAAAGGGCAACCCATGCCAATGTCGACCCTACCGCCCAGCCAAAAATCACTGGCAGCTCTCTTGGTAGCCCCCCGATCATGAAGGATAGGACCATCAGCAGAAACGGGATGGCACCCATCCAGGCCCATCGACCAAAAACCATTCGCGCCTGTGTCGGTGACGGCGCAATCCATTGAGCCAATGTACTCTCTCCCTAGTTACCTAACCAGGCCAAAAGCCCGGCTGCCAGTAGAAAAAACGGAAACGGCAAAAACAGCTTCATGACGGGAGACTGATCCCATACCGATACATACTGCATGGCCACGCTCGCAACCTTCGGGGACTTCACGACCTCAATGTCATCGGCAAGCAGTCTTTCCTGTGGCCAGGCTATGACCCGGTCAAACGCCTGTACTCCGAACTGGTCACGCAGAAATCTGGCCAATTGCCGTGTGTCCTCGGCGCTACCAATCGTAAACCTCTGCCCCGACAGCTCCAGTTGACAGCCTTCGTCCAGTTCAGCAATCGGCGCCACGACCACACGGACGTCCCGCAGGGGGATCGCCGTAACATCTCGCACCCCTCTTCCCCACCAGCTGCGCTGCTCTACCTGCCGCTGTTGCGCAAGGTCAAAGACCAGATGCTGCCGCATGCCCAGAGCACTGAACACAAAGGGGGCAAGGAGCAGGCTTACGGTTGCGTAGATCCACTGTTCGGCGCCATGCAACACAAACGCCATGAGTAATGAGCCAGATAAGCAGATCGCAGCAATGACACCTGCGATAATCCATTTCGACTGGCGCATACCGACAAAGTAATACCGACCTCGGCCATCGAATTTAAAATGAAAGCGCGCGCCCTTCGGCAGCGCCTGATACAGTGAAGGCAGTGACATATTCTTTCCATGAACTGATGCACAACGCGGGCAACATACCACGAACTCTGGCCAACTCAGAGACCTCGAACACAATTGCATCGGGGACATATCGAACTGCCAGAGTGAGCGAATCAGTGTTCGGAGGCTTCGATTTCGCCACTTCACCACCACATGGCATCTTTTCTTTCAAAGGGTTAGCATCAGAGATCTTAGGCGAGTGGGACAGCCGTTTGCGAGCAGATGGAGAGCTTGCGCTGCCCCCGCAGGATGCTTGATTTGAGAGGGAATATGACCACTGAATACTCGACGCTGTATCAGCAGAAACGGATGTCCGCCGAAAACGCGGTTGCCCTGATACCTTCCGCAGCGAAGATTGCCATGGGCCTGGGAGCGGCCCAGCCGCCTGCATTGCTCAATGCGCTCAAGGCTCGAGCCCAGGCGGGCAAGGTCGACAACCTGCGTCTCTATTACATGCTGTCCGGCGCCATTGCCGCCGACAGCGTGCTCGAGAACGCACTGAGCGATCGCATCACTCCCTTCAGTTTTTTTCACAGTTCCGTCGAGCGAACGCTGGACCGCACCCGAACAGCTCTCGGCCAGGGCGTGGTGGATTTCATGCCGACGCATTTCAGCAATATCCCCGAGGTCATGTGCAACCAGGTCGGTGTCGACACCCTGGTTACCACGGTTTCTCCGATGGACGAGGATGGCTGCTTCAGCCTGGGTACCAACACCGACTATGCCATGGCTATCGCCCTTAGCGGTGCACGGCTGATCCTTGAAGTGAACCCCAACATGCCACGCGTGCATGGCGATTGTCGTATCCCGATCACCGATGTAACGGCACTCGTCGAAAACCCCACACCACTGACCGAGCTGCCCCAGGGCTCCCGCAGCGCCGCCGATGACGCCATCGGGGCGATCATTGCCGGGCTGGTAGAGGACGGCGCCTGCCTGCAGATGGGTATCGGCGCCCTGCCGGATGCCGTGTGTGCCGCACTGAAAGATCATCGTCACCTGGGTATCCATACCGAGATGATGACCGCGGGACTGGCTCAGCTGATGCAGGCCGGTGTGGTCGACAATAGCCGCAAGCAGATCCATACGGGTCGTTCGGTATTTTCCTTTGCCATGGGCGACCGCGCCTTCTACGACTTCCTGCATGACAATGCCGACCTGGAGGCCTTGCCGGTGGAGTACGTCAACAACCCGGCCGTGATCGGCCAGAACGACAGGGTCGTATCGGTCAACGCCACCCTGGAGGTCGATCTGTTCGGGGCCTGCAACTCGGAATATCTCAACGGCCGCCAGTTCAGTGCGTCCGGCGGACAGCTGGATTTCGTGCGCGGCGCTCAGGCTTCCAACGGCGGCATCTCGGTGATCGCCTGCCACTCAACAGCAGCTCGGGGCTCGCTGTCTCGCATCGTGCCCCGACTCTCGGGCCCGGTCACCACGCCCCGAAATGACACGCATATCATCGTTACCGAATATGGTTATGCCGACCTCAAGGGTAAATCGGTGCGTGAACGCGCCCGCGCACTTATTGCCATCGCCCACCCGGACTTTCGTGAATCACTGGAACGCAGCGCATTCGATCAGGGCATCCTCTGATCGCAACAGGTCGACTGATCCAAATGACGGGGCTCGGCTGGCCGGACCCCGTCCCCTGTACTATGCTTGAGCGTGCAGAAATCCCTGCAGCAATCCCAATCCGATATTTCGGGGGAGGCTAGCAATATGTCTCTTGCTCCCACTGTGCAGATGTTCCTGGATCGCCAGCATGTACCCTATCGCATGCTGCATCATACCTACGCGGAAACCATGATGCGTTCAGCGATCGCCGCACAGCTGCCTGCACGCAAAGTTGCCAAGGGTGTGGTACTCAAGGATGACGAAGGCTTCGTAATGGCCGTGGTTCCTTCGGATCGCATGGCAGATCTCGATGCCATCAACCGTCGCATGGACCGGTTGCTCGAACCGGCCTCACAGCAGGACGTCAACATACTCTTCAGCGACTGTAAGCAGGGCGCTGTACCCTCACTGGGTCAGGCCTATAACATGCCAGTCATTTGGGACGACGCTCTGGCACAGGAAGATGAATGCTACTTTGAATGTGGCGACCATAAAGATCTGCTTCGCCTGGACAAGGCCTCGTTCGAGCATCTCATGCACGCCTATCCGCATGGGGTGATCTGTCATTGAAGACACACGAAGCCCTTAAAACGGCGCCTTAACGGCGCCGTTTTTACGGAAATCTGACAACATCAAATCAGGCCAATTCTTCTCGCAACAGCTGAATCAGTGACGCCAGCGTTCGACCAGGCGTTCCTTGCCAGGCTAGGTGTGTCCGATTAGCCGCCAGCTCCTCAGGCAGCGCATGACATTGCACAGCACTGCCGCTGGCCAAGGCCAGTACCGATTCCGGCACTATGGCTGCCCCCGCACCGGCCGCCACACAGGCGATAATCGCGTGATAAGACCCCAGCTCCATAAAGCGCCTTGGTGAAACACCCGCCGACGCCAGCCACTCCACCAGGCAACGGCGGTAGGAGCAGCCATGCGGGAAAACCACCAGGGCCTGTCCAGCAAGGTCTTCAGGGCCAGATACCGGTTGCCAGTCGCAGCCCGTAATCAGCACCAGCTTTTCCTCGAACACGGGCATAGTGGCAAGGTTGGCAGCCTCAAAGGGCTCGGAGACAAAAGCGGCTTCAATCTCGTTATGCTGCAGCATATTCAGCAAGACCGAGGTACTGCCGGTTTTCAACTCCACGGCAATATCACTGTAGCGCGCGTGATAGGTTGCCAGTACTGGAGGAAGACGAGCCGCGGCGGCACTTTCCAGTGAGCCCAGACACAGCCGACCGGAGACACGACCACCACACATATCCGCTTCCACTTCATCCGCCAGCTGTAACAGCTTGTCGGCATGCACCAGCAGCTTGCGACCGGCATCGGTCAACACCAGCCCGCGTCCCTGGCGCCGAAACAGCTTCTGGCCCAATCGCGCCTCGAACCGCTTGACCCGAGTGGTAATGTTGGACGGCACTCGGTTCAGCACCTCTGCAGCCCGCAGTACTCCTCCTTCACGCGCAACGCGCTGAAAGACCTCCAGATCTTCGATGGTCAATATTCTCATTTAGAGAATTATACTGATTAATTATTCACTTTTTTATTATAGCCGGATGCCGTCTAATGGCGAGCATGAATCAGTTCACAGAAGTTTTCACTCAAGCCTTACACCACAGCCACCGTTATGCGGATCGGAATTGTTTCCCTGGAGGCCGCCATTGGGATTGGCCAGTCATCACCGTCCTGATTTCGGAGTTTATATGACGTCAATTACTGCTTTACTCAACATCGAACACCCTGTCATTCAGGCCCCCATGGCCGGGGTTCAGGATTGGGAGCTGGCGGCCGCCGTGTCCGAAGCCGGAGGCCTGGGCTCCATCCCCTGCGCCATGCTGACACCGGAGGGAGTCCGTGAAGCGGTGCTCAATTTCCGTCAGCGAACACCGGCCTCGCTTAACCTGAATTTTTTCAGCCATCCGCAACCGAAAGCCGATCCCGCCACGCAGCAAACCTGGCTTGAACGTTTCCTGCCCTATTATGTGGAACTGGGGATTGAACCACCGCAAGCCCCTGCAGGCCCCGGCCGCCAGCCATTCAACCAGGCCATGGCCGACATCGTGACTGAGTTGAAACCGGAAGTGGTCAGCTTTCATTTCGGCCTGCCTGAAGCCCGCTTGCTGCAGCAGGTAAAAGGTGCCGGCGCCAAGGTGGTTTCGTCGGCCACAACCATTGAGGAAGCCTGCTGGCTGGAGCAGCAGGGTGTGGATGCCATCATCGCTCAAGGTCTTGAAGCCGGCGGCCACCGAGGCATGTTCCTGGGCGACGAAATCAACACTCAGATGGGGACCTTTGCCCTCCTGCCGCAGATCGTTGCAGCTGTGCGTCTACCGGTGATCGCCGCTGGCGGCATCGCCGATACAGCCGGGGTCAAGGCGGTGTTGTCCCTGGGAGCGGCCGGTGTGCAGGTGGGAACGGCCTATCTGCTCTGCCATGAAGCGAAAACCTCGTCGGTCCATCGTGCCGCCTTACAAAGTGAAGCAGCACGACATACAGTATTAACCAACCTGTTCAGTGGTCGTCCGGCACGGGGAATTGTTAATCGCATGATCCGGGAACAGGGGCCGGTCAATCCATCCGCACCACCCTTTCCGCTGGCAACGGCCGCCTCGGCACCACTGCGAAGCAAGGCCGAAAGTCTTGGCAACGGCGACTTTACACCACTCTGGGCCGGGCAGAATATCAGCGGATGTCAGGCGATACCGGCAGCCGAGCTGACCCGCCAGCTGGCCGATGTATATTAAGCGATTTCTTGCAGGCCTTTGACTACACGCCAGCCAGCATCAGATGGCTCCCGGCATTAGCCGGGAGCATTCAGGAACACACGAACCCCAAGCCCTCCGGCCGCGGCATGGTTAAACTCCAGCCGCCCGCTGTAGCTTTCAGCAATGGATCTGCAAATCGACAGTCCCAGGCCACTGCCTTCACCATTGGCCTCATCGATTCGGACACCTCGTTCTGCCAGAAGCTGCAGGTGCTCATCTGCCACGCCCGAGCCATCATCTTCAACGCTCAGGCACCAGCAAACCTCATTCAGCGACGGTGCTTCGATGCTCAGCCATACCCGAGAGGCTGCATGCCGCCAGGCATTGTCCAGCAGATTCCCCAAGAGCTCGAGCATGTCATCGCGGTCAAAGGGAATGGCGCCATCCGGCAGTTCCGCCTCGAAAGCAATATCACTACGGCTGATACGCCCCAGCAGTTGAACCAGGTGTGACACTTCCTCACGCGGGACAAACTGGCGCCCTGGTCCAGGCGCACCGGCAATGCGCGCCCTGCGCAGCTCACGTTCGACCCGCTGAAACAACTCGCGGTATAGGCGCATCAATTGCTCGCCCTGTACCGGGTCCGGGTGCTGTTCTGCCATCCACTGCAACTGCTGCAGGGGGCGTTTGAGTTCATGCGCAAGATTGCCCAGCGCCATGCGTGAGCGGCTGATCTGCTGGCCGGACTGGTGCAATAGCTGCGAAATACTGGCCACCAGAGGCGCCACTTCATCTGGCACATCACCGGGCAACTCCACCGCCTCGCCAGCCTGCTGTTGCGCCAGCGCCCTGCGCAGCGGCTCCAGACGAGCAAAACCTCGGTGCAATACCCGCCGCTGTAACAACAGCAGAATGGGGATACTCAGCCCAAGCAACAGGAGCAACGTGAACTCAAAGCGTCGCTGATTCTGACGTAACTCGGCAATATCCTGTGCCAGCCAGAGCGTAAAACCCTGACCCTGCTTGACGAACCCCTGCTCAACAACCAACCAATGTTGATCGGCAACCGGCGTCAGCAAGTGTACGCTGGAGCTGCCTGGCGGCTGGAACTCAATGACCGGCTCCACATCCCACAGAGAACGGGAGCGAAATTTCGCCGAATCAGAAACCAGCATGTAGTAATGACCGGAATGTACACGCTGATAGGCCTGCGCCAATCCGTTGGTATTGAGCTGCCATTCACCGCTTGCACTGTGATCAAGCGCTGCAATCAGGTTCTCGGCATCATCTTGTAGCTGGCTTACCACGAAGCTCTGAGTCAGGCGAGTAACACTGATATGGACCACCGCAAGCAGTAACGCCATCACCGCTATCAGCCCCAGCAACAACTGCCGGCGTATGCGCGACTCCAGCGATCCGACGTACCCGAACACCTTAGGAGACCACGCCGGAAGAGGATGGCAGGCAGTACCCCTGACCACGGCGTGTCAGGATTACCCCCTTGCCCAACCGCTGTCGCAGCCGGTTAACATAGACCTCGATCACATTACTGTCCCGCAGGTGTTCTTCTTCGTAAACGTGTTCGCTCAACTCGGTTTTCGACAGGATCCTGTCTGCGTTGAGCATCATGTACCTTAACAAACGAAATTCGGTGCCGGTCAGCTGGTGAACCTGTCCCTGGGCATCAGAGACAATTTGGCGCCCCATATCCAGTTGCATGCCTGCCACTTCGAGCTGACTGGTAGCATGACCATGATTACGCCTGACCAGTGCTTCCAGGCGCGCCAAAAGCTCCTCTTCATGAAACGGCTTGCCAAGATAATCATCGGCACCGGCCTTGAGCCCATCTACCCGCTCATGCCAGGCATCACGAGCAGTCAGCACCAGCACCGGCATATCACGCCCGGCCTGACGCCAGCGCCGGAGCACTTCCATACCGGGTCTTTTCGGTAGCCCCAGGTCCAGAATCACAGCATCAAACACTTCTTCCAGCCCCAGAAATTCGCCATCAACGCCATCATGGGCCGCTTCGACAGCGTAGCCCGCCTTTTTCAAACATGATTTGAGACGTGCCACCAGTTCGACATCATCCTCAACCAGCAATAGTCTCATGCTCAGTCCTCAACCTCTTCCTTAAGTACGGCACCGGTCACCGGATCCAGCTCGAACTCGCGTACCACACCATCAGCATCCAGTATCTCGATCTCATAGATCAGCACGCCATCCTCATACTCGACTTCCACATCGAGCAGCTGCCCCTTGAACCGTTCAGGGTTGAGCGCCATAAGCTCGGCCAGAGGCCGGATTTCGCCTGCACGGACCCGTTCGAGGACTTCATCCTGATCCAGATGTTGGCTGGCAAACACGGCTGAAGAGGCCAAGGCACCCACCAGCAAGATGGGCAGTGCAAATGTGTACCTTAACCGAATCATGAAATTCACCTCAGCCGTTATTCAAAAGGGTTTCGCTCACTCCTGGTCCGAACCACTCGGCGCACGCTTGCGGCCGGTCAACATCGCCTTAACCAGGCTCTCACGGTGCCTCAGACTGGCCAGGATTACCCCCGCCAGGTGCAATGCTATCAGAACCACCAGGACGTTCCCCATCAACGCGTGGACGGCTTCTATCCAGTCTTCACCCCAGAAAATATCGGTCCCCAGCCAACCACTCAGTGTCAGCAGTGACAGCGAGCCCAGCAGCGCCAACACCATCATTCCGCCGGCCGGGTTGTGGCCGATATGGCGTACTTCGTTGCCACCCCGTATCGCCTTCAAATAATCCACCACCTTGCCCGGTGAGCGCACAAATTGGCTGAAACGGGCATAACGAGAGCCCAAAAGCCCCCAGATAACGCGGAACAGCACCAGTGCCGCCACAGTGTAGCCTGCCAGCTCATGCAGGTCCTGCCACTCTTCCGCGCTTAGCCAGGCCACTGTAAAGCCGAGCACCAGCGCCCAGTGAAAGATACGTACAAACGGGTCCCACACTTTTACAGTGACCATCACGACCTCCTTAGTCTTCTACTTCCATTTTGACAACATCGAAAGTCTTCGGGTTGAAATAAGCTTCAACGCGACGCTGCTTCTCGTCATAGCCATAGATTTCATAACAGCCATCATCGATCTTGAACTTCTTGATTTCCCAGCCTTTGGCCTGGATGGCATCACGGAACGCCTGTTCGCTCTGCCATTCCTTTTTGGGGACATCGCACTTGTCACCAGCCATGGCAGGTGCAGAAACGACAGCGGTTGAAATCAACAGAGATGCAAGCAGTGTTTTCATGTATCCAACTCCTGTTTTGATTGACAGGAGCCAGTGTAGTGGGAGGGACTTAAACGAAACTTAAAGCATGGGACAAATTTATTGCGCAGGACCCCCTATGCTTTAACCTGAGCTTTGAACGACACACAAGGATGTAAAAATGAAACTGCGCATACTGTCCGACCTGCAACACCTGATGGGCCGTATGGATCTTTGGGTTCACGGACATGTCCATGAACCCGTGGACCTCATCTACTCGAGAACACGAATAGTGGCCAACCCTGGCAGGTATCCCGGAGAGTTTGACCCACCCATGTTTGTGGCAGACAAGGTCGTCGAGATATAGAGCAATCCCTGCCGGTCAATCCTTCAGGTAAACACCCTTCTCATCCTGCCGGATTCGACCGGCTTTCATCAGCTGACCCAGCGCCATCTTATAGGCCTTTTTGCTGACTCCGAAAGTCTCGCGAATGGCATCAGGATCGCTTTTGTCGCCCAGCGGACAGAAGCCATCACGCGTTTCCAGATACTTGAGCACCTGCTGTGCCAATGGATCCACGCGTCCGTAGCCGGGCTTTTCCAGCATTACGTCAATCTTGCCGTCTTCACGCATCAACTTGATGAAGCCGGACAGGCGCTGCCCCGGGCGCACCGGACGGTGAATATCCTGCCGGTGCAACAGTCCCATGGCACGGTTGTCGATGATCACCTGATAACCGATATCGGTTGGGCGCACAACCAGCAGTTCTACCAGTTGAGCCTGCTTGTAGTCTTCACCGCTTTCCAGGTGCTTTTCCAGTTTGGCCGTGGCGGCAATGCGATTGGTGTTATCCAGGTAGAGAAACACGGTGACATAATCACCGGCCTGCAGCGGCTTCACCTGCTCATTGAACGGCAGGAACAGGTCCTTGGGCAGGCCCCAGTCGAGAAAAGCACCGATCTTGTTGACCTCAACCACCTTCAGGTTGGCGAACTGGCCGACCTGAGCGCGCGGACGGCGAGTGGTGGCTATAGGTTCGTCATTGGAGTCCAGGTAGACAAACACCGGCAGACGATCACCGAGGCGGGTACCTTCAGGCACTTCGGACTTGGGCAACAGGATACCTCCGGCATCACCACCATCCAGATAAACGCCGAATTCCACTTCACGAATGACTTTCAGCTTGTTGAACTGCCCCGTTTCGGCCATGTACCACCCCTAGTTGCATCTGCAGACTCACCGCAACGTCCAATGCAGACGCGGTGACAATAAAAAAGGCACTCCTGCGAGTGCCTTGCACAGTATACCCGAGTTTGCAGCCGTTGCAGCGGGCTTGCTGCAATAGCCACTATTCGGCGACACCGTACAGGCGAATGGTATTGCGACCGGACTGCTTCGCCTGATACATCGCCTCATCAGCCTGCCTCAGCACCTCGCTTTTGTTCAGTCCCGTTCCCGAAAAGAGTGTCACACCGATACTCGCAGAGCAGGCATGACTGACCCATTCCGGCTCGCCTGGTTCATAGTCCACCCGCAGCCGGTAGGGTTCCACGACTGACTCACGAACAGCTTCAGCCATTTCGAGCGTCATGCGTTGCGCGGTTATGGGACAGGCACCCAAAGCGTCTAGAATCACGACAAATTCATCTCCTCCCAGGCGTGCAACCAGGTCCGCCGGACGAACCCCTCTACTGAGCCTCCTGGCCACCTCAATCAGCAGCTGGTCACCAACCCGGTGGCCATGGTTGTCATTCAGGGGTTTGAAGTTGTCCAGATCGATCAGCATCAAGGCCCCATACTCGCGCGAACGCTGACTGGACATCAACACATCGGCCAGACGCTCGTTTAGCATGCGCCGGTTCGGCAGGGAAGTTAACGGATCGTAATAAGCAAGTTGGCGAATGGTGTGCTCTGCGCGCGTTTTCTCGATCGCGATGCTCGCCAATCGTGCCGTATGTTCGATCAACCTGATTTCGGCGTCGAGCGGCGTAGCCGAGCGACGCTGGTAGATGGCGAAGGTCCCCAAAATATCGCCGGCCCCGGACTTGATCGGCTCTGACCAGCAGGACACCAGTCCCGCACCGGTCGCGATGGAGCAGCCCTCGGCCCAGTCAGGGTGTGTCGCAATATTCTCAACAACCACGCGCTCCCCCGTACTGGCAGCTATTCCGCAGGGCCGGCCGTTGGGGGCAATGGCAACTCTGCACAGGGCATGGGTATACGACTCAGGCAGGCTCGGTGCGACACGATTACCAAGGAAGCGGCATTCATCATCCGCCAGCAGGATACTGCAGATCATGTTAGAGCAGAGGGCCTCGACACCCTGCACAATCGCCAGCAGGATCGGCTGCAGTTCAGCACCTCCGGCCAGCATTTCCAGTATCCGGCTGCGAAAGGATTCCAGCTCTTCGGCGCGTTTACGCTGAGAAATATCTACAATAAGACCCAGCATACCGCCCCGGCCGTTACCCAGATCAAAAGTCTTGCGCTGATACAACACGGTTCTGGTCTGGCCATCGACAAAAGCCAGCTTTATCTCCTCACGAGTCTCTCCCCGCTCGCGTAACAGCTTCAGATCGGCTTGCTGAAACGCATGACGAGACAGCTCAGGCAGGTAGTCCAAGTCCAGCACAGTCTTGCCGACAAACGCCTCGCGGGCGATACCAAAGGCCTCTTCATAGGCGGTATTGCACGCAATGAAGACGGCATCGTTATCCTTGACGAAAATCGGATTGGGCAAGGCATCAAGAAAGGCGGAAAACAGCCTGACCTGTTGTTTCAGTTCACGCTCGCTCTGCGCCAGACTTTCCAGCAATTGTTGGATGGAGGTGCCACTGTCAAGTGGTTCCTGTGACTCTCCATCGCCATAGGTGTTATCCATAACAAAGAACCGAGGCTACTTGAAAAAACCATTCAGGGCCGAGACCCGAAAACACCCAAGACAAGCTCCAGACGCGGTTAAATACCTTCCAGCCCGCCAGAAGCTCTACGTACGAAACCCACAAACCGGTGAAGACACAGCCTTAACGTTTTTTCTTGGCCCGCTTTTTCTTGAAGTAATCCTTAACCGGCGTGGGCTTGTCTGGCAGGGCCGCTGCAAAACGATCGCGCAAGGCTTCCACTCGGTCTTCTTTCTGTTCATGCTGCCTGCGATGCCGATGCCTGTCACCGGCTTCGCGGAAGTCGACAACCTTTAGATCAGACATGATCCGCCCTCTCGCATTTATCAACACGGCTATGATGAGGGATGATGCCAGCGTTGTCGAACTGCAACACCACTCCTTTCGACCAATAGCCTCTCTTCAAGCTTTGTTATATGTGGCTCACTGCGACCCGGTTTGCCATCACGACCAGCCGCTGGGTTCCGCCCGCCGCAAGCGCATCGAACGGGTAACAGGTCACCAGCAATAATCCATTGGGGTAGGCTTCCGGATGCAACTGAACCCTGGCCGAGTCAACCACTTGAATGCTTTCAATCCGATAACGAGTCTGACCCTGACCGTCAGCGAGGTTCAACATCTGGCCTACAGCAACCTCCTTGAGAAAGGCAAAATGGGTATCACGGTGACCACTGATAATCCGGGCACCGGATTCCAGTGCTTTCGCCTGCATGTTCTCGCCCGGCCCGAACGCCAGCACGCTACCCGTATCGCCCGCCAGCACGATCTGGTCGATCGCCAGTTCCGGCATGTTCAGTCGCGCCACCGGCCAGTGGTCGGCCCAGGGCCAGGGCTTGACGGACTCACCACTGTGCACCGAACGTTGCCAGGCGTCGGCCAGCAGCCATTGAGCCACCTGTGCCTTGGCCGGTATCCAGAGCGCCTGACCGATGAGGCTCAGGCTGGCGACGCAGATCACCACCAGCCCTGCCTTGACCAGTCGCCGGCTCATGCCGACATCCCCCCGGACTTGCGCTGCATCATGACCAACAGGCCACCGGCTGCCAGTAGCATTGCCAAGCCGATCATCAGGGTCCACTGGTAACCGGTCGCACCCTGAGCCATTGGCAGTTGCAGACCGTGAGGCTTGGCTGTCGGTATCACCTGGGAGTCTGGTGTCTCCGACAGTGGTCGCACCGGTGTCTGATCAACCGCGACCATACTGGTATAGGGCGTTACCAAGCGATGCTTCAGGCCCAGCTCAATGATGGCTTCACGGATACTCGACTCGCTCTCACCGTGCAAATAGCGGCGCCGCCAGTCCTGCACCGCTCGCTGCGCCCAGTCCACCGAAATGCCCTGACTGTCATTGGTCAGCTGAATATTCACCGTCTCGGACCAGGCGGCATCACCCATCCGACCGCTGATTTCCACCTGCGCTGAACCCGATTCCAGTTTCATCGCCAGTGCCAAAGGCTCACCGGCATAGAGATCGGGCACTCGGGATGGCATCACTTCATGCACACCGGCACCGCGAATGCTGATGTTGGCCAGTACAGGTTTGGCCAGGCGATCGAACAAGGCCTGCATCTGCTCCTGCGCTTCAGCCACTGTTGCGATATAGCTGTAGGTGCCACGACCGGCAACGGCGGCCTCTTCCATGAAAAAGCTGTTGGGCGCACTGCCAATGCCCACCGTGTAAAGTCGTGCATCTCCCAGGCTGTCGTTGATCAGTGCAAACAGCTCCCGTTCATAGGAAACACTGCCATCGGTAATGAAAATCACCTGGCGCAAACGCTGGTTGTCATCACTGTCGGCCAGCGCCGCCTGCAAAGCCGGACGCATCTCGGTACCACCTCCTGCGCTCAGATGTTCGATAAACCTTATCGCCTGCTCCTTATTGCGTGCATTGGCCGCAACCGGCGTCCGATAGAGCGATGAGGTGTCGGAATTGAACTCAATCACATTGAAGGTATCGCCCGCCGAAAGCCCCTGAATGCCGGCTGTCAGTGCAGCCTGTGCCGCCTTGATCGAAATCCCGCCCATGGAGCCGGACGTATCGATAACGAACGTCACCTCGCGATCAAACACCTTTGAGGCCAGATCCTGCGGCGGCATCAGCATCAGCAACCCGTAATTCTCGCCCCCTTCCGTCTGCTCGGAAAAGAAGGCCGCACTGGGCTGGGCTGAAGCAACTGGCGCCCAGCTCAACACGAAATCCTTATATTCGTCGGCGTCATCAATCAGAACGCTGACGATCTGCCGACCGGCTTCCTCTTCCTGTCGAGCCAGGGCGTGAGACGAGCTGTTGATAGCGGCCAGCGGAAATCCCGGCTGCAGCGCTACCTCAATCGCCACCTTGCCCTGCTTCTTCTGCTCCTCAGCGCCGTTGACCATGCGTGTATCACGCTCACTGGGCAGCACCTGCCAGCCCTGAGCCAGGTTGACCTCTCGTGTTACTTCCCGCACGGCCGGCTCAGTCAGACCCGCATAGCGCGGTGTAATCGCGAGCGGGAATCGCAGTGAGAAAACCCCTTCCTGCCAGACCAGTGTCTGCTGATATTCAATCCTAACGGTGACTTCACCCCTGGGAGGAATGTTGGCGACCGAGGTATGGAACAGATTGGGCCGGTCCTGCTCCACCAGTGCAGCCTGCTTGCCTTCGGTTTTGGCGGCTTCATAGGTCGCCTTGGCCTCTTCCTTCACCTGGATCTCCCCCTCGACGACACGGTCACCGATGATCAACTGCATATGATCGACAGCGGCTTCGTTGGGCAGCGGGAAGAGGTAGAGGGCTTCGGTCCAGCTGTCACCGGGGTTGATGAACGTCTGGGTCACTTCGGCTCTCAGAATCGGACCGGTGACAGTCATTTTGACCTGTGTATCCAGCAGGGGCATCTCGGTTGTCCGTCCGGCTTCATCCCTCGAAACCAGCGAACCACGTGTTACCTCGCTGGCCTGTAATGTTTCGGCCCTGAGTCCACTAGCCTGCAGGCACAGCAACAGCCAGCCCAAAACCCATGCCCTGCGGCTGATCTGTGATAACGTAGCCATCTCGCTTTCCTCCATTCAGTTGATACCGGCAGGATCGGCTATGGAATTGAGAAAAGTTTGAAGTGAATGTGAAGTGGGCCGTGAAATGGTGAGGGAGCACGGGATGCATGTACTGATCGTCGAGGATGAGCCATCAATTGCGGATACGGTGCAGTACGCCCTGCAGACCGAGCATCTCCAGACCACCTGGGTCATGACCGGCCAGGCGGCGCTGGAACGGCTGCAACAGGAGCCGATCGATCTGATTCTGCTGGATATCGGCCTGCCCGACATGAGCGGCTTTGACGTCTGTCGCCGCATTCGGCAAACCTCATCCGTTCCGGTGATTTTTCTCACCTCGCGCCACGAAGAGATCGATCAGGTACTGGGGCTGGAGCTGGGCGCTGACGACTACGTCACCAAGCCCTTCAGCCCACGGGTTCTTACCGCCCGCATTCGCGCTCGCATGCGCCAGCCGCATACTCTCAAAGTGGAGAACGGCGGATTCGCCCACAACGCCGAGGGCTGCCGCATTACCCTGAACGGCACCCTGCTGGAACTGAGCCGTTACGAATATCGTCTGCTGTTGCTGCTGATGAGCCATCCCGGCCGGATCTATTCCCGCGAACAGCTGATGGAACAGGTATGGGTGGAGCCGGAACGCAGTTTCGATCGCACAGTGGATACCCATATCAAGACTCTGCGCCAGAAAATCCGCGCCATTGATGCCGAATGCGACCCCATTCGTACTCATCGCGGCCTGGGTTACAGCTTTGAGGCCAAGGCATGAGCCTGCGCCTGCGCCTGCTGCTCGTGTTTCTGGTCAGCGTCCTCACCGGCCTCGGCAGCGTGGTCTACTGGGTGCTGGACGAGCTGGAACCCCGCTACCAGGAAGCTCAGGAAGATATCCTGGTCGATTTCAGCGAGTTTGCCGCCGCCTGGATCGGCGAACAGGCAGTACAGATTGATCAGACCGGCAGTGTCCAAATTGATACCCGACTGATGGAGCAAACCTTCGCAGCCATTCAGGCTCGTACCCTGAAGGCCCAGATCTATGACCTGCTGAAAACAGACACGGACATACGCATGTATGTAACCGATGCCAAGGGCATGGTCATTTTCGATTCTGAGGGGCAGCAAGCACTGGGCCAGGATTATTCACAATGGCGCGATGTCTACCTGACCTTGCGCGGCCGTTACGGCGCCCGCAGCTCCGACGATGATCCTGGCGACCCCGAGAGCGAGCGGCTCTATACCGCCAGCCCCATTCTGTATCGGGGAGATACCGTTGGTGCGGTTGCCATCGGCAAACCGACCCGCAACATCAACCGCTTCATCGCCCATCTGAGCACCAACCTGGTGTACACCTCCATCGCCATTGCGCTGGGAACCCTGCTGATCGGCCTGTTGATCACCTTCTGGATCACCCGTCCGATGCACCGGCTGGAGGCCTATGCCCGAGATGTATCCGATGGTAAGCGTGTAGCCCTGCCGGCATTGGGCAACAGTGAAGTCGGCCGCGTGGGCGATGCGCTGGAAAACATGAAGGTGGCACTTGAAGGCAAATCCTACGTGGCCGATTACGTGCAAAGTCTGACCCACGAACTCAAGTCCCCCATCGCCGGCATACGCGGCGCCGCAGAACTGTTGCAGGAGCCCATGTCCGACGAGCAGCGCAACCGATTCCTCAACAACATCATCGAGCAGGGCTCACGCATGCAGTCGCTGATCGAACGCCTGCTGGAGCTGGCAGCCATCGAGTACAGAAACAGCCTGACCGACGCTCGGGACCTGGCCGTCACCGAGTGGATCGATGATGTCTGCCGCAGTCTCGAGGACTATGCCCGGCAACATCAAGTCCGTCTGGTTCAGCAGTGCCCACATGCACTGAGGGTCCATGGCGATGCCCAGCTGCTGGCCGATGCTCTGAGCAACCTGGTCAAGAACGCCATCGAATTCTCGCCACAGAATGCCGACGTCGTGATTCGGGCCGAACAGGCCGATAACAACATCAGCATTGAAGTGCTTGACTGCGGCCCCGGTGTGCCCGAGTTTGCCGAACAGAAACTGACGCAGCGGTTCTTCTGCCTGCCCAAGCCAGATGGCAGCAAGGGCAGCGGGCTGGGCCTGAGCTTCGCCCACGAGATCATGCAACTGCATGGCGGCAATCTGAATTACCGGTGCCATACGGATGCCCGAAGCAACCAGACGGCTTTCAGGCTTGATCTGCCGGCATGTGGCTGAATACCGACGCCCCTGACAGCAAGACTCCAGCCTTGCCGGGCTTGTTTCGCCAGAAACCAGCCCAATATAGGCACAGGTATACTCTGAACATCAACAAGGGGACTGACCTTGAACCTGACCGACATCGCCCTGAGCCGTTACTCCACCAAAGCCTTCGACCCTGACCGCAAGATTCCGGACGAAGCGCTTACGCAGATCAAGTCGCTGCTTCGCTACAGCCCGTCCAGCGTCAACTCCCAGCCCTGGCACTTCATCATCGCCGGCAGCGATGCAGGCAAGCAACGCATCGCCAAGGGCACTCAAGGGCCTTTCCAGGCGAACGAAGCCAAAGTCCTCAATGCGTCTCATGTAGTCCTGTTCTGCGCCAAGACCGAGATTGACGATGACTACCTAGATCACCTGCTGGCCACCGAGGACGCCGACGGCCGCTTCCCTGAGCCGTCTGTCAAGGAGATGACAAAAGGGGTACGTTCCGTGTTCGTGAACCTGCACCGCGCCGACCTGAATGACGCCCCTCAGTGGATGGAAAAGCAGGTGTACCTGAACATGGGTTCCCTGCTGTTGGGTGTGGCCGCGCTCGGGATCGATGCCGTGCCGCTGGAAGGGATCGATATTGCGGCATTGAATGAAGAGTTCGGCCTGCAGGAAAAAGGCTACACGGCTGTAGCCGCTGTATCCCTGGGGTACCGCAGCACTGACGACTTCAACGCCAAGCTGCCCAAGTCCCGCCTGCCGGAGGACGAGATCTTGACGCTGGTGTAACTGGCGGGATGAGGTACGACGTGCCCGTTTCGGTGAAGCTGCGCTTGTCCATGCTGCAGTTCACTCAAATACTATGCGGCCCAGTGTACCCAAGCACCGGTAGCTTTGTCCGTTAATCGAGACAACACCCCAGATACAAAAACACCCGCCAGGTTGCCCGGGCGGGTGTTTTATTCTCAGGGAGCGAGCGGGTTATCGATTCCACTCGCTGCCGTTGAGGCTCAAGCCTTTTCGTTAGCCAGGAAGAACCATGTATCCAGTACGGAGTCCGGGTTCAGGGACACGCTGTTGATGCCCTGCTCCATCAGCCAGCGGGCCAGATCCGGGTGATCGGACGGACCCTGACCGCAGATGCCGACGTATTTGCCCTGCTTGCGGCAGGCTTCGATCGCCATGCCCAGCAGGCGCTTGACCGCTTCGTTACGCTCGTCGAACAGGTGCGCAATGATGCCGGAGTCTCGGTCCAGACCCAGAGTCAACTGGGTCAGGTCGTTGGAACCGATGGAGAAACCATCGAAGTACTCCAGGAACTGGTCCGCCAGCAGGGCGTTGGACGGAATCTCGCACATCATGATCAGACGCAGGCCATTCTTGCCGCGCTCCAAGCCATTTTCCGCCAGCAGCTCGACCACCTGCTTGGCTTCGCCCGGTGTACGGACGAACGGCAGCATGATCTCGACGTTGGTCAGCTTCATCTCGTCACGCACACGCTTGAGGGCGCGGCATTCCAGTTCGAAGCAGTCACGGAAATTGTCGGAGATGTAACGCGCCGCACCACGGAAGCCCAGCATCGGGTTCTCTTCGCTCGGCTCGTAACGATCACCGCCGATCAAGTGGCCGTACTCGTTCGACTTGAAGTCAGACATGCGTACGATCACCTTCTTCGGGTAGAAGGCCGCGGCCAGGGTGGAGATACCTTCCACCAGCTTGTCGACGTAGAAGTCGACCGGTGACGCGTAACCGCCGATGCGGCGCTCGATGATCTGCTTGATGTCACGCGGCTGATCATTGAAGTTCAGCAGCGCTTTCGGGTGCACGCCGATCATGCGGTTGATGATGAACTCGAGACGCGCCAGGCCAACACCGGCGTTGGGCAAGGACTGGAAATCGAAAGCGCGGTCCGGGTTACCCACGTTCATCATGATGTCGAACGAGAGGCTCGGCATGGACTCGACACTGTTGCTCTGGTGCTCGAATGCCAGCTTGCCTTCGTAGGCACGGCCAGTATCGCCTTCAGCACAGGACACGGTCACTTCCTGACCATCCTGAAGCTTTTCGGTGGCGTCACCACAGCCCACGATGGCCGGAATACCCAGCTCACGTGCAATGATCGCCGCGTGGCAGGTACGACCACCACGGTTGGTAACGATGGCCGCCGCACGTTTCATCACCGGCTCCCAGTCCGGGTCGGTCATATCAGTGACCAGCACGTCACCCGGCTGGACTTCGTGCATCTGCTCCAGACCGCTGACCACGCGAACAGGACCGGAACCGATGCGATGACCGATAGAGCGGCCTTCCACCAGCACCTTGCCTTTCTCTTTCAGCAGGTAACGCTCGATGACGGTGCCCTTGTTCTGGCTCTGTACGGTTTCAGGACGCGCCTGCACAACGTACAGTTTGCCGTCGTCGCCGTCCTTGGCCCACTCGATATCCATCGGGCGGCCATAGTGCTTTTCAATGATCACGGCGATACGTGCCAGTTCTTCTACATCAGCATCGTTGATGGAGAACTGGTTACGCTCGGCCTTGGCTACATCAACGGTTTCTACGGCCTTGCCGGCACTGCCGTCATCGGTGTAGACCATCTTGATCGCCTTGGAACCCAGGGTACGGCGCAGGATTGCCGGTGCGCCCTGAGCCAGGGTCGGCTTGTAGACGTAGAATTCGTCCGGATTCACGGCGCCCTGAACCACGGTTTCACCCAGGCCATAGGCAGAGGTGATGAACACCACGTGATTGAAGCCGGATTCGGTATCCATGGTGAACATGACACCGGAAGCGCCTGTTTCAGAGCGCACCATGCGCTGAATACCAGCCGACAGGGCTACTTCCGCGTGTTCGAAACCCTTGTGTACGCGGTAGGAGATGGCACGGTCGTTATACAGGGAGGCAAACACCTCCTTGATGGCGTGCTTGACGTTATCCAGGCCACGGATGTTGAGGAAGGTTTCCTGCTGACCGGCAAAGGAGGCGTCCGGCAGGTCTTCCGCCGTAGCGGAGGAACGGACTGCGACGGCGATCTCGTCACCGTTGGTCATTTCAGCCCAAGCGGCATCGATTGCCTGCTCAAGCTCCGGCTGGAATTCGGCATCCATGATCCACTGACGGATCTGACTGCCGGTTTCGATCAGCGCACGAGTATCGTCCGCATCCAGTGCATCCAGCGCTTTATTGATGCGATCGGCAAGACCGCTTTGCGCCAGAAAGTCACGATAAGCAAGCGCTGTGGTGGCAAAACCGCCGGGGACACGCACACCCGCATCGCTGAGCTGGTGGATCATTTCACCCAAAGACGCATTCTTGCCGCCGACTTTGTCGACATCTCCCATGCCTGCCTGTTCCAGGCGCAGTACATAATCCTGCAAAGCCAATTCTCCTGAGTCTGAGCCGTTTGACGTAAGGATCATTATTATTATTTTCTCCGAAAGCCGGATAATACTGCAGAAAAACCAAAAAATCTTCGCTTCGGCGAAATGTAATTTAACTACAAAAACATAGCGCCGATTTTCTGCTAAAGTAGCGTTTTCCAATTCCGCTCAGCATCGCTTTATTGTCGACAATCAGGACCGCTACATGAAGAGAACCGCTTTTTTCATCTCCGATGGCACCGGCATTACCGCCGAAACCCTTGGCCACAGTCTGCTTTCGCAGTTCGAAGCGATCCGGTTCGAAAAGATCACCCTGCCCTATGTTGACACCATCGAGAAGGCACAAGCGGTCGTTGAACGCATCAACAAGCAGGCGGAGGCAGACGGCAAACCTCCCATCGTACTGGACACCATAGTCAACGACGAAATACGCGACATGTTGGCCACCTGCAACGGCTTCAAAATAGATGTATTTTCCACCTTCCTCAAACCGCTGGAGGTCGAGCTGGAAACCCACTCTTCCTACTCTGTTGGCAAATCGCACGCCATCAACGAGATGGAGCGTTACAAGGACCGTATCGATTCCGTGAACTTCGCACTGGATAATGACGATGGCGCCCGTACCCGTCAGTACAACCAGGCAGACATCATTCTGGTCGGTGTCTCCCGCTGCGGCAAAACACCCACCTGTCTCTATATGGCACTGCAATTCGGTATCCGTGCGGCCAACTACCCACTGACCGAAGAAGACATGGAGGCCAACCGCCTGCCGGAATGTCTGCAGGAACACCGGCACAAGCTGTACGGCCTGACCATCGATCCTTTCCAGCTGGCCGCCATTCGCCATGAACGTCGTGCCAACAGCCGCTATGCCTCGCTGGATCAATGCGACTTCGAGGTACGCACCGTTGAACGCCTGTTCCAGAAGGAGAGCCTCAACTGCATCAATACCACCAACTTCTCAATCGAAGAGATTGCCACCCGCATTATCAACGAGGCCGGCCTGACCCGTCGTATCAGCTGATCAGTTCCGCGCCTCAAATTGCGAAAGATCCAGCTTCACCGGCTGACCCAGCCAGTAGGCGTGATCGGTGTGATCCTTGTAGTCATCACCGGTTACGCCATGTACCAGCACATCCAGATTACCCCGCTCCGCATCCAGCCAGGGGATGAATGCATCGAAATCACGGTGGCTGAACAGGATCTGTACACTCCAGCGGGGATGAGGCCCCACCAGCTTCTGGTGGATACGACCCACTTTCAAGCCGAACCGCTGTGAAATCCGATCGTAGATTTCAGTCACCCTCGCGACATTCTGTTCGTCAAAGTAGATATGGGCGTGATAAGCCTTGTGGTGGTTAACCGGATAGTACTCAGAGGTAGCTGACGTCATGGTATGTCCCGTTTACGGCAATCAAACGGGCAGTGTACGCGTCAGACCTCCGCTAAAACAAATCCTGACCGCCCATCTGTGCCACAACAAAATTTTCTCATAAAATAGCGCCCTGTTTTCATTCAACTCATTGTGGAGTTCCCGCCATGCCGAAAGTGGCTGATGTCAAACGTGGCAACCTGGTCGAAATCAACGGCCAGTACATGCTGATCCAGCAGATCGATATCTCAAGCCCGACTGCACGCGGCGCCAAAACCCTGTACCGCATTCGTTTCAGCAAACTGCCGGGTGGCGGCAAATACGAAGAGAGCTTCACCGGCGACGACATGCTGAAAGATGCCGCACTGGAACGTCGCAAGGTGTCCTATCTCTACAAGGAAGGTGACCTGTACACCTTCATGGATGCCGAAGACTACTCCCAGTACATGCTTAACGGTGATGCCATCGAAGCACAACTGCCCTACCTGATGGATGGCATGGAAGGCATCATGGCGCTGCTGGTCGATGGCAACATTCTGACCATTGAATTGCCCTCGACAATCGTAATGGAGATCGTCGAAACCGTGCCGGGCATGAAGGCCGCCAGCGCCACCGGCCGCACCAAGCCGGCCAAATTCGCTACCGGCCTGGAGCTGCAGGTACCCGAGTACCTGGAAGCTGGCGAAAAGGTGAAGATCAATACCGAGACCGGCAAGTTCCTGTCGCGTGCATGACCTTTCTGGGCAGCCTGCGCTGCCCTTTTTCGCGCCTCGGGCCTGTTACTGAGGCGCTTTTCAAGCTGACTCTGTTTCCGACCTGCCTGCTACGCCGCTCTGCACCACAGGCGACACCTCTTGCTGCTGATTAAATTGCCGGGCTCAAACCGACAGCTGCCCACTGGCAATGGCCGATTCAGCCTGACAACTTGATCACGGCTGCGAAGCAGGTCTTACTATTTGCTGCTCTCGAGCGTGATCACACAATCCCGGCCCTGATGTTTGGCCTGGTACAAGGCAATGTCGGCCGCATGCCAAAAAGTCTCCAGAGCCCCTTCTACAGGCACCAGTCCAATACTGGCGGTCAGGCCAAAGACACTGCCGTTGACAGGGCTGATGATTTCCAGACTTCTGACGTCCTCAAGCAGCCTGGACGCTATCATGCTGGCGTCATCCAGTTCGGCACCGACCAGCAGTACGGCAAACTCTTCTCCCCCAACCCGCGCGACAACATCCTGCTTGCGACGACCACGGCTCAGAGCCTGAGCAAATGCCACCAGAGCCGCATCACCGGCCGGGTGGCCATAACGGTCGTTAACGCTTTTGAAGTGGTCGATATCCAGCATCATGAAACAGCAGGGTGTGCCATCACGTTGGGCGAGGCTGAGTATCCCCGGTATCAGCTCCAGTAGTCCGTTGCGATTTTTAACCCGGGTCAGTTGATCAGCAACCGCCATTTCGGCCAGTTTGCGATTGGTCTTCTTCAGCTCGCCGGAGAGCCGGCGAAACTTCAGAATGATCATACCGGCGATCAACAGCAGGATACCGCTGAATGCCCCTACCTTGATCGCCAACCAATAATCATTCTCATGGGTACCCAAAAACAGGAAACCGTCCAGGTTTGAATCGGCTTCCGTCATGTGCAGATTGCGATAACTGTCCGCGATAAACTGCCAACGGCTGGGGTTCATATGGCCAATTTGAACCAGATCCGGCATGACCAGCTTGCGAATGGTTCGGGCTTCAAACCGCAGATGGTCCAGAGTTTTATGCGGCGCATATTTTTCATGAACCAGCTGCACCGTTTCTTCCAGATGAGACAGCGCATATTCCCACCCTTTCAAAGAGGCATTGCGCACGCGTGCAACCAGTTGAGGATCATCATTGACCAGCGACTCCCGCGTAACCAGTACGTCACTGTAGAAGTTGACACCATAATCGCGCGGGTTAATCAGGCTATATTCTATGCCCTGCTGCGTCAGTGAATAGGGCTCGTTGGAGATGTATCCATCATAGGCATCGGTCTTACCGTCAATCAGGTCCTGCAAACGAAAAGACGTATCCTGAAAATGGATTTGATCCATATCCAGACCTTCGCGCTTGAAAATGGTCAGCAATTCAGCACTTTCAGGGGGCGGCATGAGCATTGCGCGACGGCCGACCAGATCATGAATAGCGTTAATATTGGAAGACTTGAGTGTGATCCAGACAATCGGGGAGGTCTGCATGATCGCCGCCAGGGCCATCACTGGTTTCCCCTCCATCCGGTCAATCACGACACCGGAACTGGTAATGGCAAAATCGGTTTTGCCGGCCAGTAGGGCTTCAACCGGTTTCAGTGCACTGGGGCCACCTTCAAGCAACTCCACATCCAGCCCGGCGTCACGGTAGTAGCCCTTTTCAAGCGCCATGTAATAGCCCGCAAACTGAAACTGATGCAGCCAGCGCAGCTGGATGGAAACTCTGTCAGCTGCTGCACAGCTGGCGGACAATACCAGCGCAAGCAGGGCCATCAAAATCGTTCTGAATCTCATGCAAAACCTGATAACAAAGCTACCGCAATCACTATTACAACTGAGATTGCCAGAGTGTTAAACCACCGCGTCAGACGGTAGCCTTATATAAAACAGGGGGCATGGAACATCATACCAGCCAAACGTCCGGTCGGTGTCCATCTGCATACTACCCTCAGCACACAAGTCGATTCAATAGTGTTACCTTTAAGAAACACTATTCAGTTTGCCCCCTAAGTCCTCATATGATGGGCATGGTTCCTGACCGTGCAATCAAGATAAAAAATAGATATTTAGTTACTCTAAGCCACACAAAAGGTGCTATATGCATCAAGCGCACTGGATAGCCCTGATCATGAAGACAACCAAAGCATTAACCGTAAGTGCACAACTGGTAGACCATTTTCTGAGCGGTGCACGTGCAGCCGGACTGGATACCGAGCGTCTGCTGCGCAAGGCCGAAATCGCCCCTGAACAACTCTCTTCCCCCAAGGGACGCATCGAGCTGGAGAAGGTGGTGTTACTTCAGCGCTACTGCAACGGAGTGCTCAAGGATGAAGCGGCGGGCAACCTGGGTGCCCCACTGCGACCAGGGCATTTTCGCTATATGATGCTTTCTGCGGTTCATGCCGGGAATTTGGCCGCCGCATTACAGCGATGCTGCGAGTATTTCAACCTGTTTGAGAACACCTTTCACTTCAAGATGATGACTCAAAGCGGGCAAACCGAATTTCGACTTGAGATGGTCAACGACACGCCGTTACGCACACCCTATGCCGTTGATTTCGTGTTATCGAGCGTTCATCGTTTTCTTGGCTGGCTGGGCAACCATCGCCTGATACTGAACCAGGTCAATCACACCTTCTCACCACCCGGCTACCGCGATGAATATCGCTACACCTACTATGGTGCGCCGGTGCTGTTCAACCAGCCGTACAACAGCTGGACGCTTGAAACGAAGTACCTTGACCAAGCAATTGTGCAAAACGAGGCCACCGTCGAAGCCTATATGCGTCGGGCACCGCTGGATCTGTACCTACCTCTGGATGCGGGCGGAGAAGCCACTGAACAGGTCAGAACTCGAATCTGGCAAGGCTTCAGCAACCACTCACTCGCCCCCTCACTCGAGGACATTGCCCGGGACTTTGGGCTAACCCCGCAAACACTGCGACGGCGACTCAAGGCGGAGGGCACCCTCTTTCAGACGGTGAAGGGGCAGGTGCGCCGAGATATTGCAATTCACCACTTGGGTAAGAATGAACACAGCATTGAAGCCATTGCAGCCAAGGCGGGCTACTCGGAGCCCAGCGCCTTTATCCGTGCCTTCAAAATCTGGACCGGCTTTACCCCTCTGCAGTTTCGCAAGGCTCTGGCCACCTAGAGTTTACAGCCGAACCAGCCCTTCCTGCGCACAGGACGCCACCAGAATGCCATCCTGAGTATAGATGCTGCCACGGCTAAAATGACGCGCATGACCTGAGCGCGGACTGTCCATGTGATAGTAAAGCCAGTCATCGACCCTGAAAGGGTGATGGAACCAGAGTGCATGATCAAGGCTTGCCACCTGTATCCCCGGCGTCAGCATGCTGAGCCCATGAACGCGCAACCCGGTCAGCATCAGTTCCTTGTCGGTCATATAGGTCAACAGAGCCTGGTGGGTGGAGATTTGATCATCCAACTCACCACTGAAACGGAACCAGTATCCCTGTATCGGTTCAGCCACCACCGGCACAAAGGCACCACCCTCCTCTGGGCGACGAATATCCACGACTTCCAGCGGCAGCTCGAAGGGCTGCTGCCCACCCGGCTCGGACGGCGCCAACTGAATAACGCGATGAAAGGTGGACGGCAATGATTCAGGGTCGGGAATCCCTTCAGGCATATCCATTTGATGATCAACACCCGGCTCCGGAACCTGAAAGGAAACCGCGCAGTTGAAAATCGCCTTGCCGCCCTGCTTGGCGACCACTCGACGAGTAGTGAAGCTGTTGCCATCCCGGATCGGGTCCACATCGTAAATGATCGGTCTTTCACCATCACCTGGCCGAAGGAAATAGGCATGCATCGAGTGCGCGATACGATCGGAGCCCACGGTACGGGATGCCGCGCTCATCGCTTGCGCCAGCACCTGACCTCCGTAGACCTTGGGTAGCGGCAGTGGTAGCGACTGCCCTCGAAACAGCAGATCATCCAGCTGCTCCAACCGCAGGTTTGTCAGTAGTTGATTAATATCGAACATCGCTGCCTGCCTCCTGGCCAGTTTTTTCCGCATTCCACGTAGTTTATACCACCCCCTGACCACGCAATTGCGCAATTTCAGCAGGATTCATACCCAGTTCGGCCAATATTTCCTCAGTATGTTCACCCGATACAGGTGGAATGCCCTCTTCGGGTTGGTACCGGCTCATCTTGGGCATAAGAAAGCCAGTCTGGAGAAACCACTGACCGGAAACAATGACATTTCAACCAGTCAAAATTGACAATAGGTTACATTTGGCGGATAGCTTCCAACTGGTTCTGCTGAGCAGAAAATGAGTAGAACCCTAATAAACCACCTCTGAACATGACCCGGCATTACAGCAAGAACACCAATCTCGAATACCACAGGCTCTTTGCAAGGAACCGACAAGCCTGGAGCTTGTGATCAGGAAATGATGCTGCGGTAAAAGCCCAATTCACGCTCAAGCACTGCCGCCTGATTCTCGGGCTGACGGAAGCCGTGGGACTCATTCGAGAAGTAATGGGTTTCAACCCGAATACCCTTGGTCTTCAGACACTCGGCCATACGGCAGGTCTGTTCGGGCAGGACCACCCTGTCCTGCTCGCCCTGAAAGAAAATCACCGGTACCTGGATTTGATCGGCATGTTGCAGCGGTGAACGCTGCTCATAGCGATCAGGTACCTGTTCTGGATCGCCAATCAACCAGTGGAGGTAGCGGGATTCGAATTTGTGGGTCAGCTGGTTCAGCCGGGCCGGATCGCTGACCCCATAGAGACTGGCACCGCCGCTGAAAATGCCGGAATGGCACAGCGTACTGAGCGTAGTATAACCGCCCGCGCTGTTGCCACGAATGAAGATAGCCCTGGAATCGGCCAACCCCTGATTGATCAGATCACGTGCCACTGCATCCACATCTTCAACATCGCTGATGCCCCACTGTCCGGCCAGCTGCATGCGGTAGTCGCGGCCATACCCCGTACTGCCGCGATAGTTCACATCGGCAATCATGAAACCACGCTGCGTCCAGTACTGGATGGCGGGCTTGAAAACGGGAGCCGTGGTAGCCGTGGGACCGCCGTGGGTCCAGATGACCAATGGCAGAGCCTTGTCCGACGGAACACCCACAGGACGGTAGAGGAAATAGGGAACCTTGAAGCCCTGCACATCGACGCTCAGGCTCATGGGCAAGCTGGGCGAATACTCGGGCACAAGGCCGCCATACAGAATTTCACACTGATCAGGGTCATCGGCCGTCAGCTCACTGTCGATGTCCAGGATTGCCGGCAGACGGTCACTGAACTCCGCCACGCAGGCCAGCCGAGCCCCCTCACAGGCCAGTGCATGCAGACGCGCCGGCATCAGGCCCAGCTCCACAGGATGCCAGCCCTGACCCTCATAGCGCCAGAGCCGTGAATAGCCGTCACTCTGCCCCAGCGCCAGCAACTCCCCTTCCACATTCCAGCCATAGGTACTCAAGCCAAACTGCCAGGGTGCAGTAGTGAACTCGGTGCGCTCGGGGCAATCGCCCGACAGTGGCCGCAGCCCCTGCTCGGTGAGGACCTCGATTCGCCACCAATTGTCCCGGTCACTCACCACATGCAACTGGCCCTGGGGCGAAAAGCGCGGCTGCGCCCAGGCAAACGCCAAGCCGTCTGAAATCGCCTGTGACTGTTCAATGCCACCGCAAGCGGTGAGCTGCGCCAGCATCAACCGGGTACTGCACCAGGGCTGCGAGGGATGATCCCATTCAATCCAGGCAAGTTGACAGCCATCGGGGCTTAACGCCGGCGAGCTGTAAAAATCAGCGCCTGACACCAACGTGCTCAAGGCACCGGTAGACAGGTCAATAGCTACCAGACGACTGATCGGCTCCCTGCCCTGAGCTCCCTGAGTCTCGCTGATGGCTATCAGGCGGTTACGCAGCACATCCGGCTGCAGATCGGCAAAGCGCATCCCGGGTTCGGTGGTCAATTGCTGCGGCTGCTCAGGATGCGTCAGTGATGCCAGCCAGATCTGCTGATCTGCATCGTTAACAAAACAGGCCTGACCATCAGCCAGACACCAGGCGCCACCACCGTATTCATGCACCCGGCTGCGAACACTGAAATTATCAGGCAGCAAACTGATGGCCTGACCATGTTCAAAGCGACACAGGCGATTACGACCACTGTCGGCATCGAAACTGACGCCAAGCACCGCCCCGTTATGGAACCTCAGGGCGGAGTATTCATGGATGGCGGCAACCGCCGCTTCGGCGCTGAGAGGCTGCTCAGCCACGTGCGAATACACGGGAGTTACGCTCATTGCGGAAGGTGATCGATGTATCCTCAGCCACTTGCTCAGCGGCCGCGCGCGCATCAAGGATTTTCTGGTGATGCGGCGACTTGCCGCAAACCGGGTCGGCGGCGTTCATGTCGCCAGCCAGCATATAGGCCTGACAGCGGCAGCCACCCAGATCGTTTTCCTTTTCGTCACAGGAGCGACAGGGTTCCTGCATCCAGTCATCCCCCCGGAAGTGATTGAAGCCGAAGGAGTCATGCCAGATATGCTGCAAACTGCTATCTTTCACGTTCGGAAACTCAATCGGCAGCATGCGGGCGCTGTGGCATGGCAGTGCCGTGCCATCCGGCGTCACGGTCAGGAAGATCTCGCCCCAGCCGTTCATGCATTTCTTCGGTCGCTCCTCGTAATAATC
This sequence comes from uncultured Marinobacterium sp., assembly GCA_963677795.1. Lineage (GTDB taxonomy): Bacteria > Pseudomonadota > Gammaproteobacteria > Pseudomonadales > Balneatricaceae > Marinobacterium. Next base: position 205,706 of record OY782520.1, read on the forward strand.
AGGAGTCACGAAGATCAGCTTGATCGGATTGCCCTCAACGGCCAGCTTGTCACGGTATTCATTGGTGATCCGCTCGGCCCGCTCCAGCTGTGCCCGGGTCGGCAACAGAGCTTCGCGGTTTTCGTGGGCCCAGCCGTAGTACTGGCAGGTGGCCAGCTCCACGTAGTCCGCTTCCAGTTCAACGCACAGCTCGATGATGCGGTCGATCCGATCGATGTTATGGCGATGGGTGACGAAGTTGAGCACCATGGGATAACCTTGGGCCTTCACCTCACGCGCCATCTTCAGCTTCTGCTGAAACGCCTTGTCGGAGCCGGCCAGCATGTTGTTGACCGTCTCGTCGGACGCCTGAAAGCTGATCTGGATATGATCCAGCCCGGCTTCCCTGAACGCGGCGATACGGTCGGCATTGAGGCCGATGCCGGAGGTAATCAGGTTGGTGTAATAGCCCAGCTTGCGCCCTTCGGCGATCAGCTGCTCAAGGTCTCGGCGCACCAATGGCTCACCACCGGAGAAACCGAGCTGGGCCGCGCCCATCTTGCGCGCCTGACGAAAAACATCGATCCACTGTTCGGTGGTCAACTCCTCGCCGTGGTCGGCAAAATCGAGCGGATTGCTGCAGTAGGGACACTGCAGCGGGCACTTGTAAGTCAGTTCAGCCAGCAGCCAGAGCGGCGGGCTCTGGCTGGGCGTTGTATCAGCTGATGCGAATCCAGTTTTGTTCACGAGCGACCTCCAGGAACTCCAGTACATCCGGCCCCAACTCCCCGGCATCCGGGAAGCGGGCCTCCAGAGAACGGATGATGGCGGCACAATCCTGCTCGCCGTTTACTTCTGCCAGAATGGCACCGGCACTGTCGTTAAGCTTGATCATCCCTTCCGGGTAGAGCAGCACATGGCAGTTCTGCGCCTCTTCCCACTGGAATCGAAACATGGGATTCAAACTCGGTATCTGCTCCAGTGTCGGCTTAGTCATTGAACAGCCCCCGGTGATAGACCTGTTCCTTCGTTACAGTATGGTACGGCGGACGCTCAAGTTCATAGGCCATGGTCATGGCGTCCAGCATGGTCCAGAGTACATCCAGCTTGAACTGGAGGATCTCCAGCATGCGATCCTGCTGCTCACGGGTGGTGTAGTGATCCAGAGTGATCTGCAGGCCATGTTCAACATCCCGACGCGCTTCGGTCAGGCGGTTGCGGAAGTACTGGTAGCCCTCTTCCTTGATCCACGGGTAGTGCGTGGGCCAGGTATCCAGGCGCGACTGGTGAATATGCGGTGCAAACAACTCGGTCAACGAGGAGCTGGCCGCCTCCTGCCAGGTGGCACGGCGAGCGAAGTTGACATAGGCATCTACGGCAAAGCGAACGCCCGGCAATACATGCTCGTGGGACAGGATCTCTTCGCGGGTCAAGCCTACCGCCTCGCCCAGTTGCAGCCAGGCTTCGATACCGCCCACGGCACCGTCGTAACCGTCATGGTCCATGATGCGCTGCAACCACTGGCGGCGCACGTCGCGGTGCGGGCAGTTGGCCAGAATGGCGGCATCCTTGAGCGGGATGTTGACCTGATAGTAGAAACGGTTGGCAACCCAGCCGCGGATCTGTTCCGGGGTGGACTGACCGGCGTACATGGCCACGTGGTACGGATGGTGAATATGGTAGAGATCGCCCTTGGCGCGCAGAGCCTGCTCGAACTCGCCACGACTCATCGGTTCAGTAATGCTCATGATGGTTCTCCTCAGAGTTCTATGCTCATGCCATCAAAGGCGACCTCAATCCCGTGCTCGGCCAGCACACCCCGTTCAGGCGAGTCTTCGATCAGGATCGGGTTGGTGTTGTTGATATGGATAAGCACCTTGCGCGGCTTATCCAAAGTATCCAGGTAGGCGATCATGCCATTTTCACCGGACTGCGGCAGATGTCCCATATGCACCCCCAGCTTGTCGCCGACGCCGGCGTGGATCATCTCGTCTTCACGCCAGAGGGTGCCATCGACCAGCAGACAGTCGGCCTGCTCCATGATCGGACGCAGATAGTCCTCGATTTGCCCCAGGCCCGGAGCATAGAACAGCGAACGACCCGTTGCGTCATCTCTCAGCAGCATGCCGATATTGTCACCCGGGTGCGGGTCGTTGCGGTGCGGCGAGTACGGCGGCGCACTGGAGCGCAGCGGCACGGCGGTCAGGGTGATACCGGGCACCTCGGGGATGGTGAATTCGTTATAGGTAGCATCACTGGGAATCTGGTTCCACACCAGGCCGCCGTTCCAGTGTTCGAGCATATTGAACACCGGGAAACCGGTGCTCAGATCCTGTTTGACCATATCGGTGCAGTAGACCTGATGCGGGCAGCCTTCACGCAGCATCAGCAGGCCGGTGGTGTGGTCGATCTGGCTGTCCATCAATACGACAGCGGCGATACCGGTATCGCGTTTGCCCTGCTTGGGCTGCAGCGGCTCGAAGCTTTCCAGCTGAGCACGGATATCCGGTGAGGCGTTGAACAGGATCCAGTCGCGCCCGTTGAGGCTGGCCGCGATGGAAGATTGGGTACGGGCCTTGGCATTCAGGGTGCCATTACGCAGGCCTTTGCAGTTGTCGCAGTTGCAGTTCCACTGCGGAAAGCCGCCCCCGGCCGCTGAGCCTAAGATCTGTATTTTCATTATTTTGATATCCGCTGGGGGTAGGAATTGCCGATTGGCAGGAGAAGTGGGCAGCCCTTCAGGACTGCCCGACACGCTTAGCGGTTGGCGAAGTACATGGTAACTTCGAAGCCGATGCGCAGGTCAGTATAGGCAGGTTTGGTCCACATGATGCTTTCCTCGTTTTTGTTATCGGTGTGTCTTAGGAGACACCTTGATAGTAGGCAAGAGCCCCCCTGCCCCAACATGGTACTTTGGAATTAATTCAGGGCTGATTTGGTATAGGAGCTGGCGGTATATGCCCCGTTGAAAGCCCTACAACCCGCTAATCGCCGCTTCAGTGGTATCCATGCACCCGCGACATAGCGTACATCCTGGACACAAAAAAACGGCCCGAAGGCCGTTAAAGTGTTGCTGCAGAGCAGAAGCTGCCAGGGTGAAGCAGCCGTGAATCGCACATCCTTGTGCAGAGCTTCGGAGAACGCGCGACTTAGAAGAAGCCGAGCGGATTGATGTCGTAGCTCACCAGCATGTTCTTGGTCTGCTGGTAGTGGTCGAGCATCATCTTGTGCGTTTCGCGGCCAACACCGGACTTCTTGTAACCACCGAAGGCAGCGTGTGCCGGGTACTGGTGGTAGCAGTTGGTCCAGACACGACCGGCCTGGATACCACGACCCATGCGGTAAGAGCGGTTCATGTCGCGACTCCATACACCCGCACCCAGACCGAACTCGGTGTCGTTGGCAATGGCCAGCGCTTCGGCTTCGTCTTTGAAGGTGGTTACGGAAACAACCGGGCCAAAGATCTCTTCCTGGAAGACGCGCATGTCGTTGGTGCCTTTCAGCAGGGTCGGCTGGATGTAGTAGCCAGAGCTCAGGTCATCACCCAGCTGCTCCTTGTCACCACCGATCAGCACTTCGGCGCCTTCGTTACGACCGATGTCGAGGTAGCCCAGGATCTTGTCGAACTGTTCCTGAGACGCCTGAGCACCGACCATGGTTTCGGTATCCAGCGGGTTGCCACGCTTGATCTTCTTGATGCGGTCGATCACGCGCTCGATGAACTGGTCGTAGATGGTTTCCTGAACCAGCAGACGGGACGGGCAGGTGCACACTTCGCCCTGGTTGAAGAACGCCAGCACGGTACCTTCGACACACTTGTCGATGAAGGCATCTTCGTGATCCATGATGTCTTCGAAGTAGATGTTCGGCGACTTTCCGCCCAGCTCAACGGTAGACGGAATAATGTTCTCAGCCGCACATTTCAGGATGTGAGAACCCACCGGAGTAGAACCGGTAAATGCGATCTTGGCGATGCGGGTGCTGGTGGCCAGCGCCTGACCGGCTTCGGCACCAAAGCCGTTAACCACGTTCAGTACGCCGGCCGGCAGCAGGTCTTCAACCGCTTCAACCAGTTTCAGGATAGACCAGGGGGTCTGTTCAGCCGGCTTCAGTACGATGCAGTTGCCTGCCGCCAGTGCCGGAGCGATTTTCCACGCCGCCATCAGCAGCGGGAAGTTCCACGGGATGATCTGGCCAACCACGCCCAGCGGCTCGTGGAAGTGGTAAGCAACGGTGTTCTCGTCGATTTCGCCGATGGAACCTTCCTGTGCACGGATGCAACCGGCAAAGTAACGGAAGTGGTCCACGGCCAGCGGCACATCAGCGGCCAGGGTTTCACGAACGGCCTTACCGTTGTCCCAGGTTTCAGCGACGGCGATCTGTTCAAGATTAGCTTCCAGACGATCGGCAATTTTCAGCAGAATGTTGGAGCGTTCGGTAACGGAGGTACGTGCCCAGGCATCCTTGGCGGCGTGGGCGGCATCCAGTGCCAACTCGATATCTTCGGCAGTGGAACGCGGGATTTCACAGAAGGCTTCGCCTGTCACCGGTGAGATGTTCTGGAAGTACTCACCCTTGACCGGGGCTTTCCATTCGCCACCGATGAAGTTGCCGTAACGCGGCTGCAGAGTGACAATGGAGTCTGCCTGTCCTGGCTGTGCGTAGATCATATTCTTAGCCTCTTGTTGTTATTCGCATCACGCTCGAAGAGCAGTAACGATTGACGATTCAATCTTAGCTACCGCTGTCGATATCCGAGTATAGTGCCTTGGGCCTGAGAATATGGCTCTTTAGTAGTAGACAGTAGGATGTTTTGCGAGGGGTCAAAATAAGTGGGGGCCAGAGACCCCCACTCGTCTGATTGACATTACCAGTTACCGACCACGTAACCCAGTTTGTCCGGCAACCAGAGCGCGATACCGGGCACCAGCATCACCAGCAGCAGGCTACAGGCCATGGCGGCAATGAAGATCAGCGCCCAGCCCATGGTGTGCTCAAGACGGATCTTGGCAATCCGTGTGGTTACCATCAGGTTCACTGCCACCGGTGGCGTAAACTGACCGATGGCGATATTCATTGCCAACAAAATACCGAACCAGACCGGGTTCCAGCCAAAGTGGTTCATCAGCGGCAGCAGGATCGGGATCAGAATCAGATAGATCGACACCGCATCCAGCAGCATGCCCGCCAGCAGCACCAGCAGCATTACCAGCAGCAGCAGTACCCAGCCGTTATCCGACAGCGACAGCAGAGCCTCCGCCAGATGCTGGAAGGTACCCAGTGTAGTACCCGCCCAGGCAAAAATGCCGGCCAGCGCGATGATCAGCATCACCACACCTGAGGTGACCGCGGCCTCGGTCATCAGGTTGAACAGATCCTTGAAGCTCAGATTACGGTAGATCAGGCTGCCGACAATCACACCATAGGCCACGGCCACCACGGCCGCTTCCGTTGGGGTGAACAGGCCCGAACGAAGTCCACCCAGGATAATCACCGGGGCAAAGAGTGCCGGCAATGCGGCCTTGAAGCTCTCCCAGACCGGAGGGCGTTCTGACTCCTGAGGATCTTCCCAGCCATGCTTGCGCGCAAGCAGCAACGCCGGTACCAGCAACGACAGACCGGCCAGGATGCCGGGGAAGAGGCCCGCAGCAAAGAGCGCTCGCAAATCAACGCCCGGTACCACGATGGAGTACAAAATCAACGCGATCGACGGCGGAATCAGGATGGCGGTTGATGACGAGGCCGCGATCAGCGTAGCCGAGAAAGGCTGCGGATAACCGGCCTTGCGCATGCTGGGCAGCATCACCATGGCCACCGCCGCCGCATCAGCCGGGCCGGAGCCACTCATGCCGCCCATGATCAGGCAGACCAGTACAGCTACGACCGCCAGACCGCCGTGACGCGGGCCGATCAGCGCCTGAGCGAAGCGCACCAGGCTGGCCGCTACCCCTGCCCGCTCAAAGATCAGGCCTGTCAGGATAAACAGCGGAATGGCAATCAATGGGTACTTGGCCACGCTGTTGTAGGTATTGGTACCCAGTGTCGCCAGCATGTCGGGTGAAAGCCCGGTGACTATACCGACCACACCACCCAGACCAAGTGCAATCGCCACCGGCACCCCAAGCAGCAGCGCAATCAGGAAGCTGGCAATCATCAGCAGATCAGGACTCATGGATCACCTCCTCGTCCTGGTTGCCGCGCAAGCGATCGAGCAGGTTCTGGGTCATGCGGATCATGATCGCCGCCGCCATCAGCGGCAGCCAGACCACGTAGATCCAATTGGGCAAGCCCAGCCCAGGGGACAGAGACTCCCACTGGTACTCTTCAAGCGCAAACACCGAACCATACCAGGCCGTGATGCCCAGCACGATCATGCCGGCCAGCCACTGCAGGATATACACCAGCTTGAGCATACCCTTGGGCAGATGGTGTTCGATCAGTTCAATGCGGATATGCTGATTATGCCGGGCCGCCACGGCCGCACCGGCAAAAGTGAGCAAAACCAGAAAGAATACCGAAAATTCTTCGGTAAAGGCGAAAGAGGCATCGGTCGCATAACGGACGATGACGTTACCAAGGCTGATCAGGCAGATCGCGATCAGCGCCAGCGTGGCGAGCCAGGCCTCAGGCCTGAACTTGGGGCGTCGAGTAGACATTACAGCTCCGTTCAAGACAACAACGCCCGCACGAAAGGCGGGCGTTCGAGCAGTTCAGAGACGTTACTTGCGGTTGGCAACTGCGTCCTGAGCCTGTTTAACCAGCTCTTCACCGATACGCGGAGTCCATTTCTCGTAAACGGACTGAGTCGCCTCGACGAAAGCAGCGTGCTGTTCCGGTGTCAGGTCAGTCACCTCGACACCACGCTCCTTGATCGTGGTCAAAGTTGCTTCCAGCTCGGAACGGGATTTCTCGATCTCCCACTTACCGGCATCAATGGCAGCCTGCTGCAGCAGCTGCTGGTCTTCAGGCGAAAACTGACGCCATACGCGAGTACTGACCGCAAACACCAGCGGATCTGCCATGTAACCCCAGCGGGTCAGGTGTGTTTGACCCACCTGATCAATACGCGCCACGTCAAACACGGACAGCGGGTTTTCCTGACCGTCAACGGCGCCGGTAGTCAGTGCCGGTTTGGCATCGGCCCAGCTCATTTGAGTCGGGTTAGCACCCAGCGCGGTAAAAGTGTCCTGGAACAGCGGCGAGCCGACCACACGGATCTTCAGACCCTCGAGGTCTGCGGGTTCATCGACCTTCAGCTTGGAGTTGGACAGCTGACGGAAGCCGTTCTCGCCCCAGGCCAGCGGCGTCACGCCACGCTTTTCGATCGCGGCAAACACAGCCTTGCCGGCTTCGCCCTGAGTGATCGCATCGATCGCGGCGTGGTCCGGCATCAGGAACGGCAGCGAGAACAGGTTCAGTTCCGGCACCTGCGGCGACCAGTTGATGGTGGAGCCGACCGACATGTCAATCAGGCCAGAACGCATGGCCGAGAATTCCTTGGTCTGGTCACCCGACACCAGCTGCGCACTGCTGTAGATCTTCATATTAATGCGCCCTTCTGAGCGCTCCTTCACCAGCTCGACCCATTTGTCGGCAGCCTGCCCCCAGGGGAAGGCAGATGGCAGCACGGTCGAGACGGTGTATTCAGCCTTGTACTCGGCATGGGCGATGGGGCTCATCAGCATGCAGGCAGCCGCTGCAGCCATGAATGTACGACGTTTGAGCATCTATCCAGTCCTTTATCGTTATGATCCAGCAGACACGGTGCAACGCAGGTCCAAAATCGTTCGGATGTTAACAACCGTGGGAAGATTATAAAGTGCTGATAGAAGCCGGCGCAAAACGAATTGCTGCAAATTTGTAACAAAAAACGAAAAATCCCCGCCAAGGCGGGGATTTTCAGAAGGATACTAGACCAAGGTTTAATGGTCCGGCGCAGCCTTGGGCGCATCCTGATTTTCGTAAATCAGGATCGGTTCGGAAGTGCCGCTGATAACACCTTCGTCGATCACGACCTTGGCCACATTCTCCAGAGACGGCAGCTGGTACATGATATCCAGCAGCGTTGCTTCCAGAATGGAACGCAGGCCACGGGCACCGGTACGACGCTCCAGCGCCTTGGCGGCAACCGCCTTGAGCGCCTCTTCACGGAAGTCGACTTCGACTCCTTCCATCTCGAACAGCGCCTGATACTGTTTGACCAGGCTGTTCTTCGGTTCGGTCAGGATCTGGATCAGGGCTTCCTCGTCCAGTTCGGACAGAGTGGCGACCATCGGCAAACGACCAACAAATTCCGGAATCAAACCGAACTTGACCAGGTCCTCCGCTTCGACATCATGCAGCACTTCACTCAGACGGCTTTCGTCCTTGCTCTTGACCACAGCACTGAAGCCGATAGAACTGCGCTCGCTGCGATCACGGATGATCTTTTCCAGACCTGCAAAAGCACCACCACAGATGAACAGGATGTTGGACGTATCCACCTGCAGGAACTCCTGCTGCGGATGCTTGCGACCACCCTGCGGCGGCACGGAAGCAACGGTGCCCTCAATCAACTTCAACAGCGCCTGCTGCACGCCTTCACCTGACACATCACGAGTGATGGACGGGTTGTCAGACTTGCGCGAAATCTTGTCGATCTCATCGATGTAGACGATGCCCAGCTGGGCTTTTTCGACATCGTAGTCACACTTCTGCAGCAGTTTCTGGATGATGTTCTCGACATCCTCACCCACGTAACCGGCTTCAGTTAGCGTGGTTGCATCCGCAATAGTGAACGGCACGTTCAACAGTCGCGCCATGGTTTCGGCGAGCAACGTTTTACCGCTACCGGTCGGGCCGATCAGCAGGATATTGCTCTTGCCCAGCTCCACATCGCCCTTCTGCTGGAAGCGCAGACGCTTGTAGTGGTTGTACACTGCGACGGCCAGCACCTTTTTGGCACGTTCCTGACCAATCACATAGTCATCCAGGGTCGCCTTGATCTCTGCCGGTGTCGGCAGGGACTCTCGCGGCTCCTGCTCGTCGCTCTCCTGAATCTCCTCGCGGATGATATCGTTGCAGAGATCGACACACTCATCACAGATAAAGACAGAGGGACCTGCGATCAATTTACGCACTTCATCCTGGCTTTTGCCACAGAAGGAACAGAACAGCTTGCTGCCCTCGCCCCCTTTGCCGGTCGTCTCGTCTGCCATCTTCTTACCTCAAAAAACCATTTACACTTTGTATGCGCCCGATACCGGACAATTTCAACCCCGAGCGGATAATCCGACCAGGTCGCCTCGGTACCGGTGATGACATCAGTCGGTGCCCAGACGGCGTTCCAGAACGTTGTCGATCAGGCCGTATTCGGCTGCAGTCTTCGAATCCATGAAGTTGTCGCGTTCAGTGTCACGCGCGATGGTGTCGATATCCTGGCCGGTATGCAGCGCCAGCAGGCGGTTGAGCTTTTCACGGATAGTCAGAATCTCACGGGTATGGATCTCGATATCCGTGGCCTGACCCTGGTAACCCCCCAGCGGCTGATGGATCATCATGCGGGCATTCGGCAGCGCGAAACGCTTGCCCTTGGCACCGCCCGCCAGCAGGAAAGCGCCCATGCTAGCCGCTTGACCGATACACATCGTACTCACATCCGGCTTGATGAACTGCATGGTGTCATAGATCGCCATGCCAGCGGTCACCGAACCGCCCGGAGAGTTGATGTAAAGGTGGATATCCTTGTCGGGGTTCTCAGCCTCCAGGAACAGCAGCTGAGCCACGATCAGGTTGGCCATGTGGTCTTCGACCTGCCCCACCAGAAAGATTACCCGCTCCTTGAGCAGGCGGGAGTAGATATCGTAGGCCCGCTCACCGCGAGAGCTCTGCTCGACAACCATCGGCACCAGGCCTGAGTTGCTGATTTCGTTGCTGCGCCCAGTATAGATATCTGCCATGCACTAATTCTCCTTACCCTGATAAGCGAAAAAACGACAGCCAGCAAAGCCAACTGTCGTTTCCTTTATGGCTTACGCCCTGACCGGAGTAACCGGATCAGGCTTCGCTTTCTTCTTCGTCAGCAACGTCTTCCTGCTGCTGAGCCGGCTGAATGGCTTCCTCGTAAGGAACTGCCTTTTCAGTGACTTTAGCAGATGCTACCAGATGATCAACTACCTGATCTTCCAGCACCAGGCTCTTGATCTGGTTCAGGATCTGGTCGTTGCCATAGTACCAGTCGATAACCTGCTGTGCATCCTGGTAAGTAGAAGCCATCTCTTCAACGGTCTCACGAACGCGGTCTTCGTTCGCTTCCAGCTCAGCCGTTTTAACGACTTCCTGAACCAGCAAACCAACGCTGACACGACGCTTGGCCTGATCTTCGAACATTTCCTTCGGCAGCATGTTCGGATCGATGTTGGCGTCCTGACCGCCGAACTGCTGGATCGCCTGACGACGCAGGTTGTCGATTTCGCTGTCGATCAGCGCAGCCGGTACGTCAATGGCGTTAACTTTCAGCAGCTGAGTGAAGACCTGATCTTTCAGCTTCATCTTCAGCGCCTGCTTCAGTTCGCGCTCCATGTTCTTGCGTACTTCAGCTTTGAAACCATCCAGTTCTTTCTCTTCGATACCGAAGCGCGAGAAGAACTCTTCGTTCAGTTCCGGCAGTTCCTGAGCGGAAACGGACTGAACCTTGGTCTTGAAGACAGCCGCTTTACCTTTCAGGTTTTCAGCGTGGTAGTCTTCCGGGAAAGAAACTTCCAGGTCGAACTCTTCGCCTGCCTTCTTGCCTTCCAGGCCTGCTTCGAAGCCAGGAATCATAGCACCGGAGCCAAGGACCAGGTCATGACCTTCAGCCTTGCCACCTTCAAACGCTTCACCATCGATGAAACCTTCGAAATCGATTTTCACGCGATCGCCTTCAGCCGCGGCACGGTCAACTTCAGTCCAGTCAGCCTGCTGCTTCTGCAGGGTTTCGATCATTTTGTCCAGATCAGCGTCAGTGATCTCGGCAGTCTGCTTCTCCAGCTCAACACCGGCCAGATCTTTCAGTTCGATCTCCGGGTAAACCTCGAAGGTAGCAACGTACTGCAGATCTTCACCTTCTTTATCATTCTTGAATTCGATGCTCGGGCCACCCGCCGGCTGCAGTTTTTCCTGCTCAACGGCGCTGTAGAAGGTTTCCTGAACAACCTGACCCAGTACGTCCTGACGGATCGCGCTGCCAAACATGCGCTTGATCACCTTGGGCGGTACTTTACCCGGACGGAAGCCATCCAGACGACGAGTACGCGCCTGCTGAGCAACCAGTTTGTCTACGTCCTGGTCGATGCGCTCAGCCGGAACAGTGATGGTCAGCTGACGCTCAAGGCCGGAAGTCGTTTCAACAGAAACTTGCATGGAGATCCTCACAAATAGTTTTGCAGCATGATGTAGCGACCTGCAGGCTCGTCTTAATACAGAACGACCGACCAGCAGAGCCAAAAATTCTAAAGCGCGAAATTTTCATGCAAGCGCCGCCATTAGTCAAGCAAAACGCCGCATATCAGAACGCAAAAACAGCGCAAACGAGCGCCGTGAAATGAATAAAAACAAGGAGATATAAGAAAGAGGGGAGATACACTGGGGTGGACGATGGGGCTCGAACCCACGACCACCGGAATCACAATCCGGGGCTCTACCAACTGAGCTACGCCCACCACATTAGTGTATCGGGTGTTAATTGGTGCGGACGGAGAGACTCGAACTCTCACACCTTGCGGCACTGGAACCTAAATCCAGCGTGTCTACCAATTCCACCACGTCCGCATCAGCAAACGCCGATGATGTTGCATGAGGTAATGGGGTGGACGATGGGGCTCGAACCCACGACCACCGGAATCACAATCCGGGGCTCTACCAACTGAGCTACGCCCACCACAACCTCTTTTTACTCAACCATCCAGACGACCTGGCACGCCCGGCAGGACTCGAACCTGCAACCTACGGCTTAGAAGGCCGTTGCTCTATCCGGTTGAGCTACGAGCGCTTAACACGCCGCCTCGCCTTGAGTAACTCCCCGTGTCGAGGAGGTGCGTATATTAGACATCCTTCCCGACCGCGTCAACACCCTTTTTCATTTTTTTTAACAGAAACAACATCCTGTAACCAAAACAGCGATAAAAGTCCATTGGCTACCGGGCCTCAAAGATGAGAAAATCCCGGCATTCTTGGCATCTACAATGTACTTAAAGGAAAAGACCTCACACATGAGCGCTCAGATCATTGATGGCAAACAGATCGCATCCGATGTCCGCCAGCAGGTTCGTGCCGGTATCGACGCCCGCCTGGCGGCAGGCAAACGCGCGCCCTGCCTCGCTGTGGTCCTGGTCGGCAGCGACCCGGCCTCCCAGGTTTACGTTCGCAACAAGAAAAATGCCTGCGCTGAAGTTGGCATCACCTCCAAAGCCTACGACCTGCCAGCGGAGACCTCGCGTGAAGAACTGCTGCAACTGGTTGATACGCTGAACGACGACAGTAATGTAGACGGCATTCTGGTCCAGCTGCCCCTGCCGGCACACCTGGACGCTACCGAAGTACTGGAGCGTATCCGCCCGGACAAGGACGTAGACGGCTTCCATGCGTTTAACCTGGGCCGCCTGGCGCAGCGCATTCCGGTATTGCGCCCCTGTACTCCGAAGGGCGTGATGACACTGCTGGCCTCCACAGGAGTCGACCTGCACGGCCAGGAAGCCGTGATTGTTGGCGCGTCCAACATTGTGGGTCGACCAATGACATTGGAACTGCTGCTGGCCGGCTGCACCACTACCACGACACACCGTTTCACCCGTGATCTTGAAGCCCATGTTCGTCGCGCTGACATTGTTGTTGTCGGTGTCGGCATCCCGGGCCTGGTCAAGGGCGAGTGGATCAAGCCGGGCGCCATCGTGATTGATGTAGGTATCAACCGCCTTGAAGACGGCCGCCTGGTCGGTGACGTTGAATACGCACCTGCCGCCGAACGTGCCGGCTGGATCACACCCGTTCCCGGTGGTGTCGGCCCGATGACGGTTGCCAGCCTGATGGAAAACACGCTGGAAGCCGCCGATCGCCTGAACGCCTGATTGCAGGGCCCGGCTCACCGCCCCCGGAGCCGGGCCCCGCCCTCACCAACTTCCCGGCCATTAACCCAAACTTCAGAGAGAACACGGGGAACACCCCGCCAACACCAGCAGGACCATGCAGGATGCAGCAACTTGACGCCGAGCTCGATAAAAGCAGCAGGGAACGTACAGCGCGCCATCGAATCTGGCAAAGCCCGTTATTAGCGATACTGATTCTGGTTTCAGGCTTGAGCCTCAGCTTTTTCCTGGCGGCCGAGGCCGCGCAGCAAGCCCGCGAACGCATCCAGGATCGCTTCCAGGCCACAGTACAACAAACCACCCGCGTTATTCAGGAGAAGGCCGACCGCTTCTCCCTGCTGATGATGGCCGGGCGCGGCCTGGTCCTGAACAATGCCACACTTCCTTCTGCGGAGATCAATACCCGCTGGCATCGAATGTTCAACTCCTTCCAGGTTGATTACGGCAATCTGGGCGTCGTCGGCCTCAGCTTTACCCGGTTTATTCCCGCCCATGAACGCGAGACCTTCATAACCGAATTTAACCGGCACAGCACACGCAAGCTCAACATTTTTCCGCCACCCGCTGACAATCAGCCAAGCCTGGCGGTCCTGCATCTGGTGCCGAAAAGCATCGAAGAACGCATTCTGGGCTATGACCTGATGAGCGAAGAAAAGCGCCGCCAGGCGGTTCTTGAATCCATGCGCACAGGCCAAATGGTCCTCAGCAGACCACTGTCGTTACTGCCGACAGACATCAACTCGCTGGATTATCTGCAGATGCTGCCTGTACGCAACACGACAGAAGATGCAGAGGAACACTTTCTTGGCGTCATTACCATAGGTTTCAGCATGAGCATGCTGGTCAACTCCAGCGTGGAAGACCTGTCCACACCGATGCGCATCCGGCTGATCGATACCCGAGAATCGCTCGATGAACCCAGCTTCGACACCCACCCGGAGCTCGGCCAGGCCAGCAATCTGCTCACCCTGACCCGAGTGCTCAACATCGGCAAACACTCACTGACCCTGCAGGTATCCAACCTGGACCCCGGGGCCAATACTACCTTCGTGCGTCGCTACGACATTGCCACTCTGACCTCAGGCCTTTCGCTCACCCTGATGCTGACACTGATCTCCATGTTCTTCATCATTACACGCCAGCAGGCACTGCAGCTGAGCCGGAAGATGGCCGCCCGTGCTGAAGAGATGTACCAACGCTACAAGGCACTGTTCGCCCAATCACCCGAAGCAATCGTGGTGCATGTAGATGGCCGCGTCGAGCTGGCCAATCAGAACGCCGCACGCCTTTTCGGCTGCACTTCCTCGAAAGAGCTTTACCATCGCTCCATCAACGACCTGGTACATCCGAGCAGCATGGAATTCGTCCGTCGTCGTCGCGCCATATTAAGTCAGGGCACAGCTCTGGAACCCGCAGAGCAGCTACTGACCCGCATGAACGGCCAGCCGTTCATGGCAGAGGTTTCCAGCTCGCTGATCAACTATCAGGGCCACGAAGCCATTCAGGTAATCTTCAGGGATATCTCAGCCGAGAAACAACAGCGCCTGGAAGCCAGGATGGCTCATATTCTGCTTGAACACGGCCATGACGCCCTCATGGTGACCGATGCCCGGGGACAGATCGAACTGGTCAACCCCGCCTTCCAACGGCTGACCGGCTACAGTGCCAAAAACGTGATCGGGCGTACCCCCGATCTACTTAACGCCGGCCACCACAGCAGCAACTTTTTCTACCAACTCTGGTCATCGGTCATGGACAGCGGGCTCTGGCGCGGCGATATCGTTAATCGCAGCAGAAATGGCCGCCTGTATATTCAGGAAACCGATATTCACGCGCTGCGCAACAAGGATCAGAAGACTACTCATTTCGTTTGCCTGATGCGTGATGTAACCAACCAACGCAGCGGCCTTGACGAACTGAACCCGCCAGCAGACACCAACCCGACACCCCGACTACCCAACCGACTCCATTTCCAGGCCATGGCGGAAAAAGCTCTGCGGGATGCGAAAAGTACCCAGGGCCATCTCGGCCTGGGCATCATTCGAACCTGCCAGTTACCAAGCAGCGCAGATGAACACTCTGCTTCGGAAAGCAGCAACGTCGACTGGTTGACGGCATTGGCCAAAGCGGCCAGAACGACTGCACTGGACGCACAGGTTGCGCGCCTCAGCGACCACGAAGTGGCATTCCTGCTCACACCCAAGTCTGCTGCACTTCAGCCACAGGAACTGGAACAGCTTATCCGCCGAGGCATGACCATTCCGGGTACTGACAACACTGCACCCAGAATTGTGATCGGCGTCTCACGCTTCCCTGAAGACGGACAGGACATTGACACACTGATGCTCATTGCAAAGAACCGCAACGAGCAGAAATGAAAGCGCCGCCTCAAGGGGCGGCGCACGCTACACACTATCCGGCAGGCTTATTGCTCGCGGTACCAGCTGGTCCCTTCGCGACTATCCTTGAGCACGATACCCTTGTCAGCCAAAAGGTCACGCACTCGATCAGCTTCGGCAAAATCCCTGTCCTTACGGGCCTGATTACGCTGTTCGATCAGCGCCTCAACCTGCTCAGCGGTCAGATCCCCTTCGCCCGCCTCCCCTTGCAGGAACGCTTTAGGCGACTGCTCCAGCAGACCAATCATCCCGGCAAGCTGCTTCAACTGAGCAGCCAGAGCAGACGCTTCAGCAGCACCCTCGCGTACCGCCTTGTTCAACTCAGTGACCAGTTCGAACAGCACGGCCAGCGCACGCGGCGTATTGAAATCATCATCCATCGCCTCACAGAAGCGCGCCTCGAAGTCGTTGTCGAGCCCCTCCGTACTATCAGCCACGTCCACAGCAGCCAAGGCCTGATAGAAGCGCTCGAGCGCACTCTGCGCCTCTTTCAGACTATCTTCGGAGTAATCGATGTAGCTGCGATAGTGCACACTGGACAGGAAGTAGCGCACCACTTCCGGATTGTAGTGCTGGAGTACTTCTCGAATGGTGAAGAAGTTACCCAACGACTTGGACATTTTTTCCTTGCCCATACGCACGGGACCGGCATGCATCCAGTAGTTGGCATAGGTACAGCCATTGGCGGCTTCGGATTGCGCTATTTCATTCTCGTGATGCGGGAACGGCAGGTCGGGACCACCCCCATGGATATCGAAGGTGTTACCCAGGCAGCACTTGGACATGGCAGAGCACTCGATGTGCCAGCCCGGACGCCCCGCTCCCCAGGGAGATTCCCAGCTTACCTCCCCCGGCTTGGCTGATTTCCAGAGTACGAAGTCCAGCGGGCTTTCTTTCGCCTCTTCCACCTCGACACGCGCACCGGAGCGCAGATCCTCGATCACCTTGTTGGTCAGACGACCATAGCTCTCGAATTTTTCCACCCGGTAATAGACATCACCATTGTCGGCCGCATAGGCAAAACCCTTGTCGATCAGGGTTTGCACCATGTCGATGATATCGCCGATGTGCGCCGTTGCGCGCGGCTCCTGATCGGGGCGCAGCACATTGAGACGAGTTTCGTCCTCATGCATCGCCGCGATCATGCGCGCGGTCAACTGATCTACGGTCTCGTTATTTTCCGCCGCTCGACGGATGATCTTGTCATCCACATCGGTAATATTGCGTACATAATCGACATCCCAGCCACGCGCACGCAGATAACGGGTGATCACATCGAATGACACCATGACACGCGCATGACCGATATGACAGAGGTCGTACACCGTAACACCACACACGTACATGCGGATCTTGCCTGGCTCGATCGGAGTGAAAATCGTCTTGCTGTTGGTCAGTGTATTGTAGATATGAAGCATTTGGGTCTGCCGAACTCTGTGAAAGGAAATCGCCCATCCCGGGGCGAAACTCAAGCGGTGTAACAAAACATAGGGTTCAAGATTATGCCTGAAGATTCAGGCGACTGCGATCAAGGCAAGGGGATAAACCCGAGCCAACTCTGCCCCAGCATACTGGTTTCTCGCGTCAGCAAGAGCCCATCGGGCTGCCAGAGCACCGCCTCCCACTGTCCAGCGGGTGACAGTGCATGGCGACGAGCACGAGACCAGTCCAGTTCGCCTTGACTCACTGGCACCAGCCAGAGAAAAGCCGATGAGCTGAAACGCTTGCGGGTATATCCCAACAGCGCCAGCTGTTGGCGGCCAGAATCATAATCGGCGGCCGTAATCAGCCCACCCACCGGATAGCGTCCCCGGCTTACCAGGGCATGACGCCCGCCATCGGCCGAGAGTCGATACAGGCGGGTCTGTTGATCCTGCCAGTTTTTACTGAATACCCAGATCTCATCACCGACCGCAGTGGCTGCCTCACAATCATTATTATGTTCGTAGGCACCCGCCGACGGCTCTGCATCAGCAAAGCGGAACTCGGTCAATCGGGACGGAACGGTACTGCCAGCACTATCGGCAAGATCGGCCCAGCGCACCGAGTAAACCTGCATCCATTCGCGTCGCCCCATATTGTTGCCACAATCGAATACATGCAGGTCACGCTGATCCTGCGCCAGCTCTTCCCAGTCAAAATTGAGCGCATCCTGAAGGGAGTACTGCTCAACCACCGCACCACTCTCAGGCGAGATGACATAAAGCAAGGGCTGATCGCCACTGTCATTGTGGGTCCAAAGCCGACCAGCGTGCGCCGCCAAACCAGAGGTTTCGCTGACACCCTCAGCCAGCAATGCCTTGCGCTCCACCGACAGCCGCTCCTGCGGCGCCGTTGCTGGAGAGCTGGCGCAGCCCGATGCCAGCAGCACAGAAGCCACCAGCAAACGGGCTGCGAAAGGCGGATACCGCATCCGTCACTTACCCTGAATCTTGGCCCAGGAATCGCGCAGGGTAACGGTACGGTTGAACACCAACTGGTTTTCAGTACTGCTACTGTCTACGCAGAAGTAACCGGTACGCTCGAACTGGTAGCGGCTTTCCGCAACGGCATGCTTGAGGCCGATCTCGGCACGTGCTTCCGTCATCAAGGTCAGCGACTCAGGATTGAGGAATTCATGGAAGTCGCGTGTCTTGTCTGCATCCGGATTGGCTTCGGTAAACAGACGATCGTACAGGCGCACCATGCAGGGCACGGAGTTGTCCGCCGACACCCAATGAATAACACCATTAGGCTTATAGTCAGTCGGGTTCTGCCCCTTGGTTTCAGCGTCGTAGCTGCAGATCAGCTCCACCACTTCGCCCTGATCATTCTTGATCACTTCATTACAACGGATAACGTACGCACCACGCAGACGCACTGCATCACCCGGCGCCATGCGCTTCCACTTGCGCGGCTTCTCTTCAGCGAAGTCTTCACGCTCGATCAGCAGGTTACGGGTAAACGGCACCTTGCGGATCCCCATGGACTCATCTTTCGGGTGCGCCGGCAGCTCGAACCACTCCTCTTCGCCTTCGGCGTAGTTGGCGATGGTCACCTTGATCGGATCAACGACACACATGGCACGCGGTGCATTGGTGTCCAAGTCATCACGAATGGCGGCTTCCAGCATCCCCATATCAACCACACCGTTGGAGCGGGTCACGCCGATCATGTCGCAGAAGTTGCGAATGGAAGCGGGCGTGAAGCCGCGACGGCGCATCCCCGAAATCGTCGGCATGCGAGGGTCATTCCAGCCATCCACATGCCCTTCGTCCACCAACAGCTTCAGCTTGCGCTTACTGGTCACGGTATAGTTCAGATTGAGGCGCGCAAACTCGTACTGGCGCGGCTGAGCCGGAACCGGCAGGTTTGCGATGAACCAGTCATACAGAGGGCGATGATCTTCGAACTCCAGCGTACAGATGGAGTGGGTAATTCCTTCCAGGGCATCGGACTGACCATGGGTGAAATCATAGGACGGATAGATACACCACTTGTCACCGGTCTGGTGATGGTGCGCCTTGCGGATACGGTAGATCACCGGATCACGCAGGTTGATATTCGGCGCGGCCATATCGATCTTGGCACGCAGCACGCATTCACCCTCTTCGAAATCACCCTGGCGCATTTTTTCGAACAGCTCGAGGCTCTCCTCGACGCTGCGCTCGCGGTAGGGGCTGTTCTTACCCGGCTCAGTCAGGGTGCCTCGGAACTCACGCATCTCATGCGCACTCAGGCTATCAACATACGCCTTGCCCTGCTCGATCAGATGCACGGCCCAGGCATGCAGCTGGTCGAAATAATCGGAGCTGTAACGGATATCACCACTCCACTCGAAGCCCAGCCAGCGCACATCCTCAATGATAGAGTCGATGTATTCCTGACTCTCCTTCTCCGGATTGGTATCGTCAAAGCGCAGATTACACTGACCGTTGAAACGTTGCGCCGTACCAAAGTTCAGACAGATCGATTTGGCATGACCGATATGCAGATAGCCGTTGGGCTCAGGCGGGAAACGAGTCACCACCTGGCCGTCATTCAGGCCTTTTGCGAGGTCATCTTCAATAATCTGGTGGATAAAATTGTTCGGCTTGGTACTGTCGTTTGTGGTCATATCCATGTCTTGTCGAAGCTGAAAAAGGCCGGCCGATGTGCCGGATAAAGTGCTCGGCATTATAACCGTAGAAGCCTCGCCAACGCACCTGTAGCACCGTTAAAAGAAGAAAGCGTCTGCCAGTGGATGCAGCGATTTAATACTTGAGTATAATGGGCGGACACATAAGAGAAACAGGGAAACTGGAAATGATCATCCTGAAAACCAACGTCGGCACAATTACCCTTGAACTGGACCATGACAAGGCTCCGGTCACTGCTGCCAACTTTGAACAGTATGTCCGTGACGGCTTCTACGACGGCGTCATTTTTCACCGCGTCATCGATGGTTTCATGATTCAGGGCGGCGGCTTCGAACCAGGCATGATCCCCAAGGAAACCCGCGAACCGATCCAGAACGAAGCGGACAACGGTCTGTCAAACCAGGCCGGCACCATCGCCATGGCCCGCACCATGGACCCGCATTCTGCATCGGCTCAGTTCTTCATCAACGTTTCTGACAACACTTTCCTCGACCACACGGCCAAAACCACTGAAGGCTGGGGCTACGCCGTTTTTGGCAAGGTCAGTGAAGGCATGGACGTGGTCAACAAGATCAAGAAGGCCAGCACCACCATGCGCGCCGGCCACCAGGACGTACCGGTTGAAGACATCGTGATCGAATCTGCCAGCGTCGAGCAGCCGGAGGGCTGATGCTGCGTTACTACGTTGCCGACCTGCACCTTGATGCGAAACGCCCGGATGTCATCCGGGCGTTTCGCATCTTCCTGAACGAAAAAGCCACACACGCCGACGAACTCTACCTGCTGGGTGACATTTTTGAAGCCTGGATTGGTGACGACGCCCCGCCCGACTGCCTAAGCCCCGTTTTCGACCTGCTGGCATCTCTAAGTCATTCAGGCGTTCGCATCTTCTTCCAGCATGGCAACCGGGACTTTCTGGTAGGCCAGGCATTTGCTCAGCGCACGGGCCTTCAGCTGATCGACGACACACTCAGCATCGAAACCGCACACGGCAAGACACTGCTGCTGCATGGCGATCAGCTGTGCACCGATGACAGTGATTATCAGGCGTTCCGAGCCCTTGTACGCAACCCTGACTGGCAGACCCAGTTTTTGGCCAGGCCGGTAGCCGAGCGTCTGGAAGTCGCACGCCAGTTGCGCGCTGCCAGCCGTGAACAGGGTGCCCAGAAAGCAGCCGAGATCACTGACGTCACACCAACCGCGGTCAGTCAACTGATGCAAGCGGAAAAGGCGCCACTGATCATCCACGGCCATACCCACCGACCCTGCATTCACAGAGAGCAGAGCCCTGCCGGAGGCGTTCGCATCGTTCTG
The DNA here is from genome assembly GCA_963677795.1 of uncultured Marinobacterium sp. Lineage (GTDB taxonomy): Bacteria > Pseudomonadota > Gammaproteobacteria > Pseudomonadales > Balneatricaceae > Marinobacterium. The sequence continues at coordinate 226,616 of OY782520.1, forward strand.
GGGGACTGGGACAGCCACGGCTGGTACCTGGAGCAGGATAGCCGCGGCAGTCGCCTCTATGCGTTCAAATTACCGATTGAAGAGCCGATCACTGCAGAGCTGAAGGACTCTCTAGCAGCACCGCACTAGGCTTGCCACTGTGGAAGCGGAACTCATCATCTTCAGCCAGGATCAGCTCCGCTTCCAAACGACGAAAATGCTCGACCCGGTCGTCAATCGGCTCACCCGCATAGGACTCTGCCAGGCTCAGGTAATCCTGGTAGTGACGCCCTTCCGACTTCAGCAGAGACCGGTAGAAACGTGCCAGCTCCTCATCAAGATCCGGCGCCAACGCGGCAAAACGCTCACAGGAACGCGCCTCGATAAACGCCCCTATGATCAGCACATCGATCAGCCGACCCGGCTCGGAGGTACGTACATCCTTGCGTAAACCGGCCGCATAGCGTGCAGGGCTCAGGTGACCGTAACTCAACCCCCTCGCCTCCATGATCCCCAACACCTGTTCGAAGTGAATCAACTCCTCACGCGCCAGTCGCGACATCTTGTTCAACAGATCCGACCGATCAACATAACGGAACATGAGCGTCATCGCCGTTGAGGCCGCTTTTTTTTCGCAATGCGCGTGATCGATCAGCAACAACTGCATCGCTTCGGGCCGAGCAGCCAAATGAAGCCACTCCTGCGGCGTTTCGCAACCAAGAAAGCCCTTGATTTCGGCCAGTACATCCATCCGGGTAAACCATCTCTGAAAATTGAACAAACTGCCGCCCAGGCGCCAGACGCGAATTCTACAAATTTGGGCTTTCAATTACCAACACACGCCCACTCATGCACAAGACTGCAGATACAGCAAAGGCGCCCAAGGCGCCTTTAGTCACATCCAATAGTCGCTGCTTAATCGATCAGGGTGTCGATCAGGTCAATCATGAATTCCGTCTGTTCGTCTTCCATAAAGTCCCAACCATCAAGCCCCATGCTTTTGAGGACTTCACGCCCCTTGGGATCCTCTTCCATGCCCAGCAAGCGCTCGGTCAGCAGTTCAACATGCTCCTGCATGCGCGGCCCAGCGACCAGGGTATGATGTACGACACTGATTTGACTGCTCACCAGCGGCTTGGTCTTGTTACGCACCAACTCAGACAGCTCGTCGTAGCCTGCCTTGAGGAAAAAGCCAACATCCGCCTGACCATTGAGCAGCGCTTTGGCCACCAGAACGTAATTGTCATATTCACGGAACGTGACATTACTCTTATCCAGGTCTGCAGACTCAAGCATGATCATGCCCATGATATGGACATCCGGATCCGCCGTGGTAGCAACCGTGATGCCTGCCTCAAGGTCTTCAACGGCACTGCGCTCATCATCCCTGCGCGCCGCAATCACCGCCTCATCAGCGCGGTTGCGAGGCCGAACCAGAACCTTGAAGCCAAGCTCGCGGACCAGCATGGAGGCGTCATAGGGGTTTGCATAGATCAGATCGATCTTGCCATTACGTATATCCTCACGCTGTTCCTCGAAGCTATCATATAGTTCCAGATGAACCCCTGTACCCAACTGGCGTTGCAGCCAGGTATTGAAGATAAACCATCCCGAAAGATGAGCCGGGGGAAAGTCCGGGCTCACCGATAAATTTAATGTCATCGCAGTACCTCACCTAGCGCAGCGTTGCATACAAGGCTTCACTCTCCTTGATCTTGCTGCGAGATGGTTTGCGGCGTACGGAGGTATATCCGACCAGCTCACCATTACGAATATTGGGGATGACAGTCGCCTTGACCCAGTAATAGGCCCCATCCTTGCGCAGATTTTTTACATATCCCTGCCATTTTTTCCCCTGAGTAACAGTATCCCAGAGATCCTTAAAGGCCACGGCAGGCATATCAGGGTGCCGCAGGATGTAATGATTGACCCCCAGCAGCTCTTCACGCGAGTAGCCGGACATCTCGATAAAGGCACGATTGGCGTGAGTAATGATTCCACTGGGATCTGTACGAGAAACAATCAACTTGCCATCAGGGTAGGGAACTTCTCGATCTACAACTTTGGCCAGCCGCTCTGTGCTGTCAAAATACTTGATCAGCACCTCTTTAATTGAACCTGTATCTTGTTCGGACATACTCACTCCAAACCAGGGAAGAAGCGTGCACTCGACCAGTCAGAGCTCATGCACGCCGGCATGTAATCGATTCAGAGAATCTTGCCGATGGCATCGGCGGCGCGCTTAACATCGAGGAAGATAAGCCCCAGACGCGCATTGGTTTTGGCAACAACAGTCAGTACCGATTCCTGGTTGGCATGAGTCATCAGGATATAACCATTCTTACCTTTAACCAGAACCTGCTCAAGCTCGCCACGAGCCAGCTCCTGAGAGGTACGTTCACCCAGTGACAGCATCGCGGCACTCATTGCACCTACTCGGTCTTCGTCCATACCGGCCGGCAGGAGCGCATCAATCACCAGACCATCTGTAGAAATCACTGCGGATGCTTCGATTTCAGCAGAGGTACCGTTGAGATCGTTAAGGATTGAAGTCAACATTTCTGAGCGCATGGTAGTCTCCTTTTAGGCCATTAGCGCTGGTTGTAATTCTGCATAAAACGGCCAATCCGTTTCATCAGTAATCCAGGTAACGTCGGATCAGAACCGACATCAAATCAACAAAAGGCTGCCGGTTCAGATGTGGCATCCCTTCCAGAATCAAAAGAAACTTCTGCCCCCCTACGTGCAAAGTCCAGAAGCCCAACTCACTCTGACCGACCGCATCAATCAGCGCCCAGGACGAGCCATCAATACCGAGATGACGACCCAGCAGCGCCTGATGACGCTCATGCATGGACACCAGGTCAGCCGCCATACCGGCAATCGCTTCCGCTTCTTCATCTTCGAAGCCCGACTGGCCCAGACAGAAGCCCTGATCATCAGCCAGAAGCACACGCCCATCCGCCAGACATGGCAGCAGCTTGGGCAGCAATTCTTCAATAGTGCCAGCGGCTACCATTTCCGGGGACTCCGGCAGATCGATAAAGCCATGCTGCACGGCCTTATCCAGCAATGTTTCCGCTTCAGCCTCCGGCAGGCCGGTCAACTTCTGCAACAGTGAGCTGAGATACGGAATATGCGTATCAGCGCTCAGCAGCTGCAGCAACAAGGCCCGCAGCGTCTCCGGCTCGGTATTCAGGGTTGCGTAGTACGCTCCGCTGGGCGTTACCTGAAAGTACCGCGGGGTATCATTTTGTTCTTGATTCACGGTTAAACTCCGAAAGATCCATGGTGTGATACACACGTTTCCGGTCTAAGGACAGAACAGACCGATGGCGTCCGCTGCCACAAAAAACGAGAACACAAAACGCTGAGGCACACCCAACATAGATGCAATATTCTGTGCAGACAGGCGCTGACTCTGCCAAAGTTCGGCAATACTTTTCGCATGCGGAGTTTCCAGCAGGCGTTCGAAGTCCGGCATTTCATCAAGCAACTTCGGCTGTTCCGCCGACAAGGTATCAGGAACACGCCCGCGTGCAGTGAAAAGAGCCAACTGCCACAGCAACTCATCGGCCGCCACCTTGCGGCCGTGCGGCAACTCGGCATCGGCACTGCGCTCCTGCAGCGAAATTTCATCGAAGCCAAAACGGGTACGAGTCAGCTGCAATAACAGATCGGCATCAATACCAACCAGAAATACCTTCTCAGCCGGCAGATAGAACAACGCACCCGGCACACCCAAAACCTGCTGCACTAGCCCGGTCTCATTACCCTGATGTACACAACGCAGCACCCAAGGCAATAACAGGCCATCCAGGCTAAAGTAGGCACGCCGGCGCTCATGCGCCGAATCAAGGTTTACATCCGGCAGGCTACCGCAACACTGCTGAATCATCTCTGCAGACAGTTTCGGGATTTGCGGCGCCTCTTCAGGCTCTGCAACAGGCTTATCAGCTACGGGTTTAGGAGGACGATTGACCTGCTGCTTTTGTAGTTCTTGCTGCGCCTCAAGGATCAGGCTGTTCAGCTCATTGCGCTCCATATTGAAGCGGCTGCGCAAGGCCTCGCCTTCACGCTGAGCACTATCGCCCTTCCAGGCCGTCAGGGCAGCACTACTGCGCTGCTTGCGGGCTTGCCACTCGGCAAATACCGCTTCACGGGTTTTATCCCGCCTTCCTGTAACAGCGCCTCCCTCAGGCTCACCAGTCACAGGTGCAACCAACTGGTTGCGCAGCTTGACTAACGCCCCCTGCAGAGCAGTCAAAGTAAGGGGGCGCTCGATCATGATGGCCGATCCGGACATCCAGGAGGTGGCTACCTGATCAGTGACTGCCACCATGGGCAGCTTGCACTGCCCCAACCATTTTTCGGTCTCGGCCTGGCTATCCTTGCCACTAAATCCGACAATGAGCACTTCAGCCTGATCCACATCGGACAGACGAAACCCTTCACCCTTATTCCCTTTGAAGAATATTTCCAGCATTGCCGTTTCATTGGCAGCAAAGCCGACTATTCCAATTGAATGCGTACCACCGACCGACATATTTGAATCCCTTTAGGCGGTGTTCAGTGTAATTTCTGCCTGGAGAACTGCATGCAACGGCCGTTACTCAGCACCGCATGCTCCAGTGGCAGTTCCGCCAGTCGTGAAAGATCACGCGTATCGACTGCCTTATTCATGGCAATCCTGTAGTCACTTTGCAGCAAAGGGCCTGATTGCTGAATAAGACGATTCACCAAAAACTGGCCACGACCACGCAGTACCAGTAAAAGATCGATCAAGGCACCGGTCAGCTGTTCGTTATCAGCACACTGGATGGCCAGGTAGATACGTCGGATATGATTTCGCAGTATACGTGGCCGCGCTGCCACCAAGCGCGTCAGGTAACGAAGCGCAACAGTTGGCTGGGCACCTACATAGATCAGTCGCGTGTCGGCCTGCAAATTGAAAATAATCTGCAATTTGGAAAGCTGCAGATCCGCCTTTACCATGCGCTCATCCTGTGCGATTTCAGCCTGACTGTCTGCTGAACTCATTAAGGCTACCTCCTACCTGAGATAATGTATTCGATTGTTATACGTAGCTTTTGATCCGATTTCAAACACAGCTAATTGAAACTTGACCGGCATCAACAGCCGCCCGTCAAGATGGACCATGAAAAAGCTTTTCCATGTACTCAAATGGCATGCACTGTGGGCAATCGAGCCTAGCATGAAATTCATTTCATTCTTATGAAACAAAAGGTTACAAAGCAACAACAGCAATTTGCATGGGTCGTTGCCCAGCGAAGCCCTGAATATTCCCCTGGAAAGCGTTATTCGTCTCCATACGCTTACAAACAAATGTTTGGTTTTGTCCATCGGTATTTCAGGAGTGGTTTTATTGACCACTCTTGCTTCTTTATATAAAGCCAACCTTGATACAAAATAGCGCCAGCCGGCTATGCGACTTCCTCATGTCGCTGACGCAATTGTGAATCGCAAAAATCGTGCAAGCCCTTGTAACCTGTATGGTTGACGCTCTTATACTTTGGTCAGGTAATTGTGTCGACAATCTTAACTTTGCGTCGTCCTTCCGCTAGAATTCGCTCGCCAATCACCATTCGATACCTAGTCGATACGCCGTCGGTGGAGGTTTACCACTCCGGCGTCCGGCGGTGAAAACAGATGAGGGCCATATCGTGCTTGAAGCTTATCGTAAACATGTAGAAGAACGCGCTGCAGAAGGCGTCCCGCCGAAGCCGCTTGATCCGGAACAGACCTCCGCGCTGGTTGAACTGCTGAAGAACCCGCCGGCCGGCGAAGAAGAGTTCCTGCTCGACCTGATCAGCAACCGCGTACCGGCGGGTGTAGACCAGGCCGCTTACGTCAAGGCTGGTTTCCTGGCCGCTATTGCCAAAGGTGAGGCCTCTTCTCCCCTGATCGACAAGGTGAAGGCTGTAGAACTGCTCGGCACCATGCTGGGCGGCTACAACATTGCACCGCTGATCGAGTGCCTGGATAACGAAGAGCTGGCGCCGACTGCTGCCAAAGCGCTGTCTCACACCCTGCTGATGTTTGACGCTTTCCACGATGTACAGGAAAAAGCGCAGGCCGGCAACGAATTCGCCAAGCAGGTCATGCAGTCCTGGGCTGAAGGTGAGTGGTTCACCTCCAAGCCGGAACTGGCTGAAAAAATCACCGTTACCGTATTCAAGGTACCGGGCGAAACCAACACTGACGATCTGTCTCCGGCTCCGGATGCCTGGTCACGTCCTGACATCCCGCTGCATGCCAACGCGATGCTGAAGATGGAACGTGAAGGCATCAACCCGGAAGAACCGGGCGTGAAAGGCCCGCTGGCTCAGATCGAAGAAGTTAAGGCCAAGGGCTTCCCGGTTGCTTACGTCGGTGACGTAGTCGGTACCGGTTCTTCCCGTAAGTCTGCCACCAACTCCGTGCTGTGGTTCTTCGGCGATGACATCCCGAACGTGCCGAACAAGCGCGCTGGCGGCTACTGCTTCGGCGGCAAGATCGCTCCGATCTTCTACAACACCATGGAAGATGCCGGTGCTCTACCGATCGAAATGCCGGTTGACGAGCTGAACATGGGCGACGTCATCGACGTTTACCCGTTCGAAGGTAAAGTGTGCAAACACGGTACCGACGAAGTGATCTCCACTTTCGGCCTGAAAACTCAGGTTCTGATCGACGAAGTACGTGCCGGTGGCCGTATCCCGCTGATCATCGGCCGCGGTCTAACCGAGAAAGCCCGTGAAGCACTGGGCATGGGTCCGTCCGACCTGTTCCGCAAGCCGGAACAGCCGGCTGACACCGGCAAGGGCTACACCCTGGCACAGAAAATGGTCGGTAAGGCCTGCGGCATGGACGGCGTCCGTCCGGGCATGTACTGCGAGCCGAAGATGACTACTGTCGGCTCTCAGGACACCACCGGCCCGATGACCCGTGACGAGCTGAAAGACCTGGCATGCCTGGGCTTCTCTGCCGACCTGGTTATGCAGTCTTTCTGTCACACCGCGGCTTATCCGAAGCCGGTTGACGTCAACACCCACCACACCCTGCCGGACTTCATCATGAACCGCGGCGGTGTATCCCTGCGTCCGGGTGACGGTGTAATCCACTCCTGGCTGAACCGCATGCTGCTGCCGGATACCGTGGGTACCGGTGGTGACTCCCACACCCGTTTCCCGCTGGGCATCTCCTTCCCGGCCGGTTCTGGTCTGGTTGCGTTCGCAGCCGCTACCGGCGTTATGCCGCTGGATATGCCGGAATCCATCCTGGTTCGCTTCAAGGGCAAGCGTAACGCCGGTATCACCCTGCGTGATCTGGTACATGCCATTCCATACTACGCCATCAAGCAGGGCCTGCTGACCGTAGAAAAGGCTGGCAAGAAGAACGCCTTCTCTGGTCGCGTACTGGAGATCGAAGGCCTGGAAGAGCTGACCGTCGAGCAGGCGTTCGAGCTGTCTGACGCTTCCGCCGAACGTTCCGCGGCAGGCTGCACCATCACCCTGTCTGAAGACTCCGTTGCCGAGTACCTGCGCTCCAACATCGTTATGTTGAAGTGGATGCTGGCTGAAGGTTACGGCGATGTTCGCACCATCGAGCGTCGTATCAAGGGCATGGAAGAGTGGCTGGCCAACCCGAGCCTTATGCGTGCCGACGCCGACGCTGAGTACGCTGAAGTGATCGAGATCGACCTGTCCGAAATCAAGGAGCCGATCCTCTGTGCTCCGAACGATCCGGACGACGCTCGCCTGCTGTCTGAAGTCCAGGGCGCGAACATCGATGAAGTATTCATCGGTTCCTGCATGACCAACATCGGCCACTTCCGTGCCGCCGGTAAACTGCTGGAAGCTTCCGGCAAGTCTATCCCGACGCGCATGTGGATCGCTCCGCCGACCAAGATGGACGCGGCTCAGCTGACCGAAGAAGGCTTCTACAACGTGTTCGGCAAGGCCGGTGCACGCATGGAGATGCCAGGCTGCTCCCTGTGCATGGGTAACCAGGCACGCGTAGCTGCGAAGTCTACCGTAGTCTCCACTTCTACCCGTAACTTCCCGAACCGTCTGGGTGACGGCGCTGACGTCTTCCTGGCGTCTGCCGAACTGGCGGCTGTTGCGGCCCTGGAAGGCAAACTGCCGACCGTCGAAGAGTACATGGAATACGCGAAGAAGATCGACAGCATGGCTGGCGAAATCTACCGCTACCTGAACTTCGACCAGATGGAAAACTACGTCGAGAAGGCCAGCAACGTCATCCCGACCGCTGAAGCCTGATCCTGCAGGGGTGCCTCGGCACCCTTCAGCTGACAGTCAAACCCCGCTTCGGCGGGGTTTTTGTTTGTCTGCTCAATTTCAGTCTTAACCAGTCAAACTGGTATACTGCCGCAATAGATCCGACACGAACCGCCGCATACAGGTTAAGTACCATGAAAACACCGACACCCGACCAGCCCCTGACTCAGAAACAGGAAACCGCTCAAACCAAGAACGGGTTTCTAGTGCTGGTTTCGCGCCTGCTGCTCGAGGAAAAGCTGCCGATCCGCTTCATGTACAAAACCGTACCCGAGCACCTCAATGACACCGGCTGGCGCATGTATACCGGCTATGAAACCGAGGAATTTCTTGAGAACGAGCTGATCAACATGATGCCGGTACCACTGGAGCGCATCTGTCAGCTCGACCCTTCATTGACCGAGCTGGTGGAATACAATGCCGGCACCGTCTGGGAGCGCACCCCGGAATCAGATGGCTGGGAGCGCGTATATGACTTCCGCATTCCGGCTCCGCAGGTTGAAGTGGATATCACCAATGACGTGGACCGTTTCAGCGGCCAGCGCGAGGGCAGCTGAACAAAAGCCGGCGTCACTCACACGCCGGCCTTTCACCCTGTTCCGAGAAGTATTCGCTGCGGTAGCGCCAAGCCCTGACTTGGTTAGACCAGTAGTCCGACGACAATAGCGCCTTGCGTTTGAGCGCGCGCAAAAAAAGCTCCGGCGTCGGCAATCCCTCCCAAACCACAGGCAAAAAAGTCGCTCGGTTACGCCCCGCTTGCAAGAGCACACCGTCTTTTCCCGGCTGCAGCTGTCGCAGCAACTCAGCTTCTGACCCGAAACTCATCTCCTCCAGCGGTGACAGAATCGAAACCGATACCTGTATCGGTTCAGACGCCTCCAGAGGGGCAAAGCGGTAATCATACAGGGCCGCACCGCAGGCATTATGCAGCAGATCATGCGCCAGGGGTCGCGTCGCCTGCAACGACCCTATACACCCCCGTAACTCGTCTTGACTCTCCAGTGTAACGAAACAGGCGCGCTGCACCTGCAGATACTCTTCTAGACTGGACACATCCGGCAGCTCCACAGCACCGGTCTTGACCGCCTGACACACCCCTTTACGCGCCAACGCCAAAATAGCGGCACGTTGCGGCGATGTATATTCATCAGTAACAGACATAGGCACCATACCCGACAACCTGTTGTTTATCACCGGCCGTGTCACCCGACGTCATTTGGCTCAGGCAATCGATCATCAGCCCCTGATGCTGCGCCGCCAACAACAACCCGTTAAGTGCGTAACAACCACACGCCTGCTCTGAGCCCAGATACGGATCCGCATGACAGATCATTTCACTGGTCACTGCATCCAGACGCCTGGCTTCCTGCCAGGGATGGTAATGACTGAGATCACTGCTGATCAGCACCAGGGAAGCCTCATCCTGCCAGCAATACTCGATCAACTCAGCCACTGCCGCCGAATCAGTCGGCCCAACCAGGATGGGCACCAGACGCAACTTGGGCGCGATGTATTGCAGAAAGGGCAACTGCACCTCCAGTGAGTGCTCCGGTTGATGCACTTCAGGACGCACCGCAAGTGCAAAGCGTTCCCGCAGCAGTGCAGTGAAAGACCGGTCCAGCTGCATATTTCCGAGAGGGGTTTTCCAATCGGATTCATCTGGAATCGCCATCCCCTGCAGCGGTACTCTGTGATTGGGCCCAAGCAGTACCACACGCTGCCAGCCCGATTGCGCCAGGCTGCGCTGCAACAGCCGATAGGCAACCGCAGCGACCGGCCCGGAATAGACCAGCCCTGCATGCGGTACAACCAGCGCTCGCGGGCGCCTGGGTAACGAGGGCGGCTCAGGCGCCTCCGCAAGCATGGTGCTGACCATTTGTTTCAGCGCAGCCTCGCCAGCGGGATAGAACAGACCTGCAACCGCAGCCGGTCTTAGCATGCCAGTCATGACTCACCTCCAGCTTTTGCTATGCTTATCAGTATAGAGGCCGATCAGAATTTTTATCATGAATACCGACCACAGCGTCAGCACGCATTACTGGCACAAACTGGAAAATGGCAAGCTGCAGTGCGACCTTTGCCCACGCTTTTGCAAGTTAAACGACGGGCAGCGCGGCCTATGCTTCGTGCGTGGACGGGTCGGCGACGAAATCCGTCTGCTGAGCTACGGCCTTTCCAGCGGTTTTTGTATCGACCCGATCGAGAAAAAACCACTTAACCACTTCTTGCCAGGCACCCCAGTACTTTCCTTCGGCACAGCCGGCTGCAACCTCGCCTGCCGCTTCTGCCAGAACTGGGATATCAGTAAGTCGCGGGAGACCGAGCGCTTGTGTGACAGTGCCTCACCCGAACAACTGGTGCGTACAGCGGTAGCCCACGACTGCCGAAGCATTGCCTTTACCTATAACGACCCGGTCATTTTTCACGAGTATGCAATTGATGTCGCCAAAGCCTGCCATCAGCACGGACTGCAAAGCGTTGCCGTCAGTGCCGGTTACGTATGCCCCAAGCCACGGGAAGAGTTTTATCAGCATATGGACGCGGCCAACATTGACCTCAAGGCCTTCACCGAGCGCTTTTACAAAAATATCTGCGGGGGAGCACTGGCCCCGGTCCTGGAGACACTGGAATATATCCATCACCAGACCGACACCTGGCTGGAAATCACCACCTTACTGATACCAGGGGAAAATGACTCGGATAGAGAGATTGCACAACTGTCGCAATGGATCTGCAACCATCTCAGCGACGAGGTGCCGCTTCACTTCACCGCCTTTCACCCTGACTGGAAAATGCTGGACCACCCGCCCACACCACTGAGCACGCTGCAACGGGCCCGTATGATTGCACGTGAAGAAGGACTGAAATTCGTTTATACCGGCAACCTGCCGGACCCGGAAGGCAATACGACCTATTGTCCCGAGTGTGAACAGCCGCTCATCAAGCGCTCCGGCTATGTCATTCTGGACTGGTCACTGACCCAGGACGGCTGCTGTCGCTACTGCGGCCACCGCCTGGCCGGCCGCTTTGAAGCGAGCCCCGGCCACTGGGGCTCAAGACGCCTGCCGGTCAGCATCAACCCCCAAGGAGCCCACCCCGACAGCTAAGAGTGCGGCAAACTGTTGCGGCTCTCGTTCGGCACGAACCCTGTTGAACAGGGTTTCCGCTTGTGGGTAGTGACGTTGCATCATGCGCAACCACTGCTTGGTACGGCCGTTGATATGCTTGGGTTCCAGGCGATCCATCACCATCTGATGATAGATCCGTATCAGCTCAAGTGTTTGTTCCCAGGTCGCTGCGGCATCAAAATCCCGCTCGCCACTGCGTATTGCCTGAGCCAGGAAAGGATTGGCAATCAAGCCGCGACCAATCATGACATCGGCACAACCGCTGACCTGACGGCAGCGATGATAATCTTCAACCGTCCAGATATCACCATTGGCTATGACAGGAATCGACACGGACTCGCGAATCCTGGCAATCCATTCCCAATGCGCCGGTGGCTTGTAGCCCTCCACCTTGGTACGCGCATGCACCGTCAACTGCATTGCTCCGGCGGCCTCGATCGCCTGTGCATTTTCGATGGCCAACGACTTGTCCTGGAAGCCCAATCGCATCTTGGCACTGAGCGGAACCTCTGCTGCCAGCGCGCGACGAACCCCTGCTGTAATCTCATGCACCTCATCCGGATCCTTGAGCAGAATCGCACCGCCTCGACTCTTGTTTACCGTCTTGGCCGGACAGCCGAAGTTCAAGTCGATACCCGGGGCGCCCATTTCGGCTGCCCTGACAGCATTCTCACCCATGGCGACAGGATCATTACCCAGCAGCTGTACCAGCACAGGCGTACCCGAAGGGGTACGACTGCCCTGATCCAGCTCCGGGGCCAGGCGCCGAAATACCGATTCCGGCAACAATTGGTCGGTGACACGGATAAATTCCGTGACGCAAACATCCACGCCGGGTATCCGAGTCAGAATATCGCGCAGGGAATGGTCAAGTACGCCCTCCATCGGGGCCAGGAAAATTTTCATCGATTCAGCATTCTGCAGGAAAGCGGCCACTCAGGACAGAGTGGCCGGATGGGATCAATCAACCGCGCAGAGCATCCAGTCCACGCTGCACATCGGCCTTGATATCCTCGATCGACTCAAGACCAACGGAGAAACGAATCAGTCCTTCACGAATACCGGCCTGGGCACGCTCTTCCGCACTCATGCGGCCATGCGTGGTGGTTGCCGGGTGAGTGATAGTGGATTTTACATCTCCCAGGTTGCCGGTAATCGACACCATGCGAGTGGCATCAATGAAGCGCCAGGCTTCCTCTCGCTCGCCTTCCACTTCAAACGCCAGTACACCACCAAAGGCAGACTGCTGCTTGCACGCCAGTGCATGCTGCGGATGCTCCGGCAAGCCCGAATAGTAAACCTTGCGGATTCCCGGCTGCTGCTGCAGCCAGGTCGCCACAGCCAAAGCACTTTCACTGTGTGCCCGCATGCGCAACGGCAACGTCTCCAGTCCTTTCAGGAATACCCAGGCATTGAACGGACTCAGGCAGGAACCACCGGTACGGATCAGGCCGAATACCTCTTCCATCTCCTTGTCACGCCCCACCAGTACACCACCGATGCAGCGTCCCTGGCCATCAAGATATTTGGTTGCCGAGTGCATGACAATATCAGCCCCCAGGGACAATGGACGCTGCAGCGCTGGGGTCAGGAAGCAGTTGTCCACGCACAGCAGAGCATCATGACGGTGAGCGATCTGAGCAACCGCTTCAATATCAGTCAGCTCGGCCAGCGGGTTGGACGGCGTTTCCATGAAGAACAAACGCGTTTGCGGAGTGACCGCTGCCTCCCAGGCCGCCAGATCGGTCGGATCCACGAAAGTCGTTCGAATGCCTGCGCGACTCAGGTACTTGGTAAACAGGGATACCGTAGACCCAAACACGCTGCGTGAACAGACTACGTGGTCACCGTGCTGCAGCAGAGCCAGACCCAGGTTGAGAATCGCAGCCATGCCCGAAGATGTGGCTACCGCGCGCTGACCACCTTCCAGCGCGGCGATGCGCTCCTCGAACGCCTGCACCGTCGGGTTGGTGAAGCGGGAATAGATGTTACCCGCCTCATCACCACCGAAGCGGGCTGCCGCCTCACGGGCACTGGAAAAAACAAAGCTCGAAGTGGCAAAGATGGCATCTGAATGCTCACCCTCTGCTGTTCGGCTCTGGCCGGCACGCACTGACAGAGTGTCAATGTCGTAGCCTTCACTAGCGTCAAACTGAATCCGCGACTCACGTTCGTAACTGGACTGACTCATGCACTACCTCAGTCGATTTTGTTGTGCAGATCGGCAGATTCATTGCCATCCTCTGCAGTACTGTCAGCGGCTGACTTGGCATCATCGTTGCGTTTGGCATCGATCCGCTCCAGGTAATCCGCATCCACGGTACCGGTCACGTAGTTACCATCGAAGACACAGGTGTCAAATTCCTTGATCTTCGGGTTAAAGCAGCTGACAGAGGCTTTGAGATCGTCGAGATCCTGGTACAGCATCCAGTCGCAGCCGATATACTCGCCCACCTCGTCCGCGGTGCGACCATGGGCGATCAGCTCAGTAGCCGACGGCATGTCGATGCCATACACGTTCGGGAAACGCACTTCTGGAGCGGCCGAGGCAAAGTAGACCTTGCGCGCTCCGGCATCACGTGCCATCTGTACGATCTGTTTGGACGTAGTACCGCGCACGATCGAATCATCGACCAGCATCACCACTTTGTCACGGAATTCGGCCTGAATGGGGTTCAGCTTCTGACGCACGGATTTTTTGCGCTGAGTCTGGCCCGGCATGATGAAGGTACGACCGATATAGCGGTTCTTGATGAAGCCTTCACGGAAGGTCACGCCCAAGGCATTGGCCATTTCCAGCGCAGCGGTACGACTGGTATCCGGAATCGGGATAATCACGTCGATATCATGCTCCGGCATTTCCCGGCGAACCTTCTCCGCCAGCTTAACACCCATCTCCATACGCGAGTGGTGCACTGAGACACCATCGATAATGGAGTCAGGACGCGCCAGATAAACATATTCAAACAGACAGGGAGCAATCTTGCTCTCCTGGGCACACTGGCGTGTTGATACCCGACCTTCGGTATCGATAAAGATCGCCTCGCCCGGCTCAAGATCACGCACCAGTTCGAAACCAGAGGTATCCAGCGCCACACTTTCAGAGGCCACCATATACTCTTCTCCACCCTGTTCGGTTACGCGCTTGCCATACACCAGCGGGCGGATACCACAGGGATCACGGAAAGCAACGATGCCATAGCCGGTGATAATGGCCACCACGGCATAACCACCCTGACAGCGGCGATGCACCTTCTCGACTGCGAGGAAGATATCATCGGCTTCAGGTGTCAACTTGCCGATCTGCTGCAGTTCGTGTGCAAAAATGTTAAGCAGCACTTCTGAATCGGAAGTGGTGTTGATATGACGCAGGTCGGAACGAAAGATCTCATCGGCCAGCTGATCGGCGTTGGTCAGGTTGCCATTATGCGCCAGCGCGATCCCGTAGGGAGAGTTGACATAAAACGGCTGCGCCTCGGCCGAACTGGAACTGCCCGCTGTCGGGTAACGCACATGGCCAATACCCATATTGCCATTCAGCTTTTTCATGTGGCGGGTGCGGAACACCTCGTTCACCAAGCCGTTGTCCTTGCGCAGGTAGAAACGGTTCCCTTCGCAGGTAACCATGCCGGCCGCATCCTGACCGCGGTGCTGCAGCACCGTCAACGCATCAAAAATAGTCTGGTTTACAAAGGACTTGGCAACAATGCCGACGATACCGCACATTCAATCCACCTCAGAAGGATGTCACTAAAAGAGTGGCGCCAAGCGATCTGCTCAGCGTCCGATATTCCAGATAATTTGCCCGACATCACTGGCCACCTGGCGGGTCCAGCCTTCAAGCAGAACAAAATGAGGAATCAGTTGTGATTCCACCCACCAGCGGTCCTGCACCGCGGGGGTCATGCCCAGCAGGGCGACGATCACGATGACGACCAGGCCTCCGCGAACTGCACCAAACCCCATACCCAACACCCGGTCGGAATTGGTCAGCCCGGTCGCATTAATCAGAGCGGAGAACAGAGCGCCAACCAGGGCGCCGGCGATCAGCGTGATGATAAACAGAATAGCAAAGGCCGATACCAGCCGCAGCGAGGGTGTCTGGATATAGGATTCCAACAGCACACTTAATGATGGCGAGAACAGGCGAGCCATAACGAATGCGGTGACCCAGGTCAGCAGAGAGATCGCTTCGCGTACAAAGCCCCGCTTGAGGCTCATCAGGCTTGAGATCGCCATGATGGCAAGAATGGTCCAGTCAGCCCAGTTCATCGTGGTTCGCCAGTATCTAAAACAGCGCGCATTCTAACAGAGCCCAGGGGGCAACCCAATGGTGAATTTACTGTGTTGTAAATCGAACGATCATACCCTCCAGGGAGTAGTCACGTTTAAGACGCGCCTGCAGCTGTTCCAGCCGACTGCGCTGCAAGTCCGGACCGACGAACACACGCACCATATCCGGACCATGACGGATATAGACCTTATAGCCGGCATCAACCAGCTCCTTGCGCAGCGAGCGTGCATTGGCCTCATCTCGGAAGCTTGCCAACTGCAATGTCCAGGCAACCGGCACCTGTTGCTGGTCCAGCACCGGCGTATCGGAGGTCGCCTCGATTTCAGGCTGTGCTTTTGCAATGGCCGGACGCAAGGCCGGCGAGGGTACTTTAACTACTGCCGGCGCGGCTGGCTCAGCAGGTGTGGCGGTGTCAGGCAACGCCTGCCGCGTCGGCTCAATATCGACCACTTCAGGCAACACCGGAGCGGGCGGCATGCGCTCCTGCAAATGCCGCTCGCGATAGCCGCTGCCATCCAGCAGCAGCGGAAACAGAATGACGGCCGATACGATTACGGCAGCCGCACCCACCAACCGTTTCTTCTGCTGCTCGGTCATCGGCAGGACGCTCCTGTAACTGACGCCTCTGTACGCAATGCCAGCGCTTCGGCCACGGTGAAGAAGGAACCGGCAATAACCACCCTTCCCTCCGGCAATTCGTGCTGCAGTCCCTTTACCGCGGCCTTTACGCAGGAAGCCGAATGGATTGCTGCCGGCGACACGCCTGCCTCACAAAGAGTACGCACCAATAGATCCGCATCCGAGCCACGAGGCACGGATAGGGAAACCGGGTACCAATGGTCGACGACAGGCACCAGAGTCTCCACCACTGCCTGGATATCCTTGTCCGCCAGCATACCCAGAACCAGATGAACCGGCTCGCCCCCCATGTCGCTGAGCCGGGATGCAAGATAGCCGGCGGCCTCAGGGTTATGAGCGACATCCAGAATCACCGGCAGACGACCCAGCACAGCATGCTGCATGCGACCGGCCAGACGAGCTTGGGCCAGTCCCTGCCGGATCGCCGCTTCACTGACCTCAAGGGGCAACAGCTGCAAAATCTGCAGCACTAGTGCGGCGTTGGGCAAAGGCAGCCCCGGCACAGGCAGTTGCTCAAAATGACAGGCCTCACCGTCTTGATCTACACCGCTCCAGGTCCAGCCCTCTGCTTGACGCTCGTAACGATAGTCGACTCCGTTGCGATACAACGGCGCCGAGATCATTTCGGCATGCTCGATCAGCCGTTTGGGCACATCGGGATCGCCACACAACGCAGGCTTTCCGGAACGGAACACGCCGGCCTTTTCATACCCGATCGACTCACGATCCGGCCCCAGCCAATCGGTATGGTCCAGCGCCACCGTCGTCACCACAGCGATATCGGCATCCACGATATTGACCGCATCAAGACGACCACCCAACCCCACTTCCAGCAGCGCCACATCAACCTGCTGCTGACTGAACACCAGCAAGGCGGCAAGGGTGCCGTATTCAAAATAGGTCAGTGATGTATCGCCCCTCGCATTTTCGATTGCCGTAAACGCTTCACAGATCAATTCATCCGCAACCGGCTCACCATTGATCGCGATGCGTTCGTTATAACGCAGAAAATGCGGTGAGGTGTACATGCCGGTACTGAGCCCTTGCTGACGCAGCACGGCATTCAGCATGGCCAGTGTCGAGCCCTTGCCATTGGTACCCGCAACAACAATGCGGGTCGACCTGGAAAGGTCAATCGGCAGACGCGCCGCCACCTCGGACAAGCGCGTCAAACCAAGTTCGATTTCGCTGGGGTGGCAGGCCTCGATGCGGCTCAACCAGCCCTCAAGCGTTACCGGATAGGGCTTGCCACTCATGCTTTATCGGCATCCAGATCAGCTTCAACCACCTCACCCTCAACAACCGGAACCTCAACCGCCTCGACACTACTGTGAGTCAGCTTGCGCAGGATATCGGCCAGACGAGTCGGGAGCTCATTACGGCTGATGATCATGTCCACCTGGCCATGCTCGAGCAGGAATTCGCTGCGTTGGAAACCTTCCGGCAGTTTTTCACGTACGGTCTGCTCGATAACACGGGGACCGGCAAAACCGATCAGCGCATTGGGCTCAGCCACGTTCAGATCACCCAGCATCGCCAGGGATGCAGACACACCACCGTAAACCGGGTCAGTCAGAACAGAGATATAGGGTACACCCGCCTGCTTGAGTTTCTCCAGCGCGGCACTGGTCTTCGCCATCTGCATCAACGAGATCAGCGCTTCCTGCATACGCGCACCACCCGAAGCGGCAAAGCAGATCAACGGGATTCGCTCTTCCAGCGCGATGCGCGCCGCGCGTACAAAGCGCTCACCCACAACCGCACCCATGGAGCCACCCATGAAGCTGAATTCAAAAGCGACCGCTACCACAGGCAGGCCCTGTAGTGTACCGCGCATGGCGATCAAGGCATCTTTCTCACCCGTTTGCTTCTGGGCGGCACTCAGACGATCCTTGTACTTCTTGGAATCACGGAACTTCAGGCGATCCACCGGTGTAACTTCAGCCGCCAGCTCCTGACGACCTTCGCCATCCAGGAACAGCTCCAGACGACGACGCGCATTGAGGCGCATGTGGTGATCACACTTGGGGCAGACATTGAGGTTTTTCTCAAGTTCAGGCCGATAGAGGATGGAATCGCACTTGGGGCATTTTTTCCACAAACCCTCGGGGATATTGGTGCGCTTTTTCTCGTTGCGCACCAGGGAAGGCACGATTTTTTCCAGCCAGTTACTCATGGTTCACATTCCTGTTGACGCCTGCCAGTCGCTGAGGGGCAGGCTGATGGAAATCACATACTCTAATTCACACTGCTTTAAGGCTGCTGAACGGCAGCCATGAAAGCGTTAATTCTTGCTCGGTCCTTACGCCCGGGCGCGGCTTCGACGCCGCCCGAGACATCCACGGCATAGGGCACGACCTGCTCGATCGCCTGCGCCACGTTAGTGGCCTCCAGGCCGCCCGCCAGAATAACCTTCGGCGCAAGCGTTGGTGGAATCAGCGCCCAGTCAAAAACTTCTCCGGTCCCCCCAGGCACACCTGGACGGTAGGCATCGAGCAACACCCCACGGGCACTTGGATAAAGCGCAACCTGCGCCATCAGATCCAGCTCGGGGCGCACCCTGAACGCTTTGATATAGGGCCGCGCAAAGGAGCAACAGAAGCTTTCGGTTTCATCACCGTGAAACTGCAGCAGGTCGATACCGGTCTGCTGCAGCACCCGTGTTACGTCCGCTTCGGAAGCGTTAACGAAAAGCCCCACTGTTGTCACAAACGGCGGCAATTGCCGGATGATGTCGGCCGCCACCTCTGCCGATACATAACGCGGGCTTGGCTCATAGAACACAAACCCCAGAGCACTGGCACCTGCCTCTACCGCAGCCACCGCATCAGCGAGACAGGTAATACCGCAAATTTTCACCCGTGTAGTCATGTTCAATCCCGAAAAGTGACGCAAGCCGCTAATATTAACAAAGCCGCTTCGGGGCGTCAGTCCGATGTTGGCAGAAAATGCGGCCCAAGCGGCACCTTCGGCAGTTTAAACAGGTCGGGATAACGCACATCGACAAAATACAGCCCGTCCGGCGGTGCCGTCACGCCCCCCTGACGTCGATCCTTCGCCTTAAGCACCTCAAGCGCCCAGTCAGGTGATCTCTGACCGGAGCCTACAGCCATCAACACCCCGGCTATGTTGCGGACCATATGGTGCAGAAAGGCATTGGCACTGACATCGATAACGATCAACTGCCCGGTCCTGTATACACTCAGGTTGCGGATCTCGCGCACCGGGCTGCGTGCCTGGCACCCAACGGCGCGGTAAGAAGTGAAATCATGCTCACCGTGCAGGTGCTGTGCGGCCAACTGCATGCGCTCGACATCCAGCTTACGATATGTCCAGGTAACACCACCGGCCAGGATCGCCGGACGTGTCGGCGAAGTATAGATCAGATACCGGTAACGACGTTCCCGGGCCGAAAAGCGAGCATGGAAGCACCCTGGCACCTTGGTCGCCCACTTGATCGAAATATCATCCGGCAAGTGGCTATTGGTCCCCAGCGTCCAGGCGCGCTCATCACGCTCCGCCCAACTGTCAAAGTGGATCACCTGCTGACTGGCGTTGACTCCAGCATCGGTTCGACCGGCACACACCACCTGTACCGGATGGTCCGCAATGACGGAAAGTGCCCGCTCGACCTGAGCCTGTATGGTGGGAACGTTGTCATATGACTGCAGCTGCCAGCCACGGTAAGCTGCACCAACATACTCCACGCCTAACGCATAACGAAAAGGGGCGATCGAAATCGCCCCGGTAGAGTTCTCTTTACTCATCAACTATCTTGATCAGGCCAGCGTCTCCAAGAGTTTCTGCGCTTCTTCACGCTGAGTGTTGGAGCCTTCACTGGTAATTTCATTAAGGATATCCCGCGCACCCTCACTGTCTTCCATTTCGATGTAGGCACGCGCCAAATCCAGTTTGGTTTCGATTTCATCTGCATCACTGAGCAGGTTCATCCGGTCCAGAACTTCATCCTGCTCATCGTTGCGCTGCTCTTCCAGCTCGATGTCATCATCGGTACTGCCAAGCAGTTCATCCACTTCACTGTCCAGATCCATCTCCAGATCATGGGAGATGTTGGCGGTCAACTCTTGCTCAGCTGCTTCACTGGTCATTGCGGTAACCTGGCCAGCACTTTCGACTGCCAGCTCAGGGTCGAACGATGTCAGCAGGCTCTCCAGATCATCTTCGGCAGACCCGAAAGCATCCGCTGCCTGCGCATCATCCGCAAAGCCAAGGTCGAATTCAAGTCCATCATCACTTGCTGCTTCAGGCTGATCATCACTGCCCTGCAGCATCGCCTCCAGCGCGGGATCAATTTCGAACTCGACCTCGGATGCTGCCTCGACCGTTTCGTGCAAACTGTTATCCAGCTCTGACTCAGTTTCCCCGGCAGATGACGCCGTGGCCGAAGTGAAATCAAGCGCCTCATCTACTGACGAGTCACCTCCAAGATCAAAGTCGAGATCCAGCAACTCTTCATCATCAGGCGAGGCGTCTTGCGATGTCACACTATCGCCAAGCAGGAAATCCAGATCCTCATCAACATCCTGGTCAGCCAGCATCGTGTCCAGCTCGCTGGGCTCCTCCTCCACCTCCGGCTGATCCAGAGTAAAGGCCAGGGCATCCGCTTCATCAGATACATCCAGCGATTCCGCATCATCCGACGCAACGGCTCCGGCTGCCAACTCTTCGGCAGCCGCAAGCCCGACCATGGGCTCTTCATCCAGCCCCAGGTCAAACTCAGCTGAATCAATGCCGTCCAGAACATCATCATCCTGGGGCGCATCCAGATCATCCAGATCCAGATCCATATCCAGATCCAGCTCCTGCAGATCCTGGTCCAGGTCTTCTACCGCAATATCGCCGTCATCCGGTGCCAGCGACTCCATCGGCGGGCGCACGAATTCGGACTCATCTGCAGTTTTGGCTGCCTCTTCTGCCGCATCAGCCTCGTCAGCAGCCATGACCGCCGCACCACCCGCTACGGCGGCCGCCGCCATACCGGCTCCGGCTGATGCCATATCAGGCACGGCATCCCGGTCTGCTGCACGCAAATCATCCGGCACATTAACCAACTCTCGCTTGCCCTCGCCACCCGAGCGTTTACGACGCAACAACAACCAGAGTCCACCCAGCAGCGCAATCGCCCCGGCCCCCAGACCTCCGAGCATTGCCGGATTATCAAGCAGTGAGGCCTTTTCTGCCGATGTCGGCGTATCTGCCGGTGCCACCTGCGGCTTGCTCAGTTCGGTTTGCAGGGTCGACATCTGCTGAGCCTGCAACTCCAGCAACCGAGTCTGGGACTCCAGCTGCTCCAGCACCGAATTCAGCTTGGTATTGAGGTCAGCATTATCACGCTCCAGGCGATCGATCTTTTCCTGAGCGATGAGCACCTCGTCTTCCAGGCGCTCAGCGGCAGCGGATATCACCTGCTCACCGGATGCTTCGCCAGCTTCGGCACCGTCCTGCGTATCACTGTCGACGCTGCTCGTTGCCGAGCTGAGCTGCTCTGCTTCGGCTGATTCCTCGGGCGGCGCCAGAACGGTCAGCTTGCCTTCTTCTGCAGCAGTAGCGGCAGCAGATTCAACGGCAGGGACCGCCTGCTCGGCCGGAGACTCACCGGTGGTTTTGCTCACATCAAGGGGAGCTTTGGTCGGCGTTTTGGTCGAGGCTCGCCCCTCGCGCCACATCTGCATCTGGCGCGCCACTTCGGCTACGGACTCGCGATGCGTCAATTGCTGCGCTTCGGCGGCCGACGGTATATCCATCACCGTTCCAGCCTTGAGGTTATTGATATTGCCGGTCGGAAATGCCTGCGGATTTTTGCGCAACAGGGCCAGCATCATCTGGTGCTCAGTGACCCCTTGCTGCTTGACCCTCTTGGCAATTTCCCAGAGCGTGTCATTAACCCCAACGTAGACCTGAGTCTCCGTATTGGCACGGGTACGGATGTTACTGACCGGAGCAGCCGGACGGCTGGCACGTAGCTGATTGGCCGGGGCCAGCGAGCGCGTCTGAGTCGATGTAAACTGCTGCCCGACCGGTGAAGGTTCAAAAACGGGCGGATCCAGCAGCAGGGTATATTCACGTACCAGACGACCGCTGGGCCAGTTCACCTCAACCATGAAGTTAAGGAAGGGCTCCTGCACAGGTTCGGTCGATTTCAGCCGGATGCGCCCGGTACCCTCCGGAGAGACCAGCACCTGAAACTGAATATCACGCAGATAGCGCGCCTGCCCCCCACCGGAAACGGTCGCATACTCGTCCAGCGAAGCCATTCTTGGCTGGATCTGCAGCGGAGAGAGATCACGTACCTGCGTCAATTTAATCTCGGCATCAAGCGGCTCATTCAGGGCCGAATTGACCTGAATTTCCCCGAGCCCAAGGGCATTAACCTGTGACGCCCCCAGAGCTGCTGAGACCGCAAGGCTTAAGGCTAGTTTACGCAGCATCGGTTACTCCCTTTGGTGTAGTATGCGAGCCCTCTCCATTTCTCGACGAATCAGAGGGTTACGTATCCATATTCTGTGCAAGTATTATGTCTAAACAGCAGAGGGTCAACCGTACTCTCTGCTGCCATTAGGCAACTATTCCTGAAGCGCCTGGGCAATTTCCAGCGCTACAAGAGCACTGCCCCTGCCGAGGTCATCACTCAGGGCATGCAGTCCAAAACCACTCTCGCCCGAGGCATCAGGCCTGATCCGGTTGACGATCACAACATCCTGACCAACAACATCAGTTACCAGGCTGGCCGGCTTTTTCGCAGCCTGATCGAAGCGAACCCCTTTGGCCTTGTCCATCAACAACTGCAAATTGTCCATTTCCAGTGGCTGGCGGGTTTCCGCCTGCGCAACCACCATGTCACCGTAAAACACGGGAACACGAACCGCACTTACATCCAACTCCAGGTCCTCGTCACCCAGCAGTTGCGGCAACTGGTGCAACACCTGCTCTTCCAGGGACGTATAGCCCGAGGACTGGACCTCTCCCACATTTGGAATCAGATTGAAGGCGATCTGCTGTTCGAAACAGTTGGCATCGACTTCGCGGCCATTGAGCAACCGGGCAGTTTCAGAAGCCAGGGCTTCAACGCCCTTCCGGCCCGCCTCGGATGCCGCACAAAGCACGGTCAGGTTAAGCTTAAGTATCTGATATGCCTGATGCAGTGGTGACAGAGCCAGCGCAGCCGTAATAGTAGCCGATCCCGGGACCCCGATAATACGACCTGCGTCAATCGAAGCGAGCACCTCGCCATTGATCGCGGGCACGACCAGCGGTGGTTGTTCAGAATAGCGCTGCGGATAAAGGTCGATCACGGTTGCAGAGGTCTGATTTTCCAGTTTCTTGACCGTCTCGGCATCCAACTCCGCCGCACAGACAAAAATCAATGCCAGGCCGTCAGCACTGAAGGCTTCCAGCGCCTGGGTACGGCAGGCACTGCCTCTGAACATCAGACTGCGCCCGGCACTGTCAGCCTCTTCATACAACGACATGTTGTCGATTTCCAGAGCCGATTCATCCAGCAGCTCAAGCAGTTTCTCCCCTTTCAGGGTACCCGGTCCAATTAAAGCAACATGCATTGACATTTTTTCAAGAGTCTCACAAAGCAAAACAGCCCGGACAAACGCCGGGCTGAGGAGGTGTTACAACAGATCTGCTCGATTATCGCTCAAGCAGGATGCGCAGGATACGGCGCAGCGGTTCAGCCGCACCCCAGAGCAACTGGTCACCGACACTGAAAGCGTTCAGGTAGTCAGGCCCCATCTTCATTTTGCGCAGACGGCCGACCGGAATGTTCAGGGTACCGGTCACCTTGGTCGGCGACAGATCACTGATGGTCGATTCACGCTCGTTTGGTACCACGCTGACCCAATCGTTGGCCTCAGCAATCATCTGCTCGATTTCATCCATCGGCACATTCTGCTTAAGCTTGACGGTGAACGCCTGGCTGTGACAGCGCATGGCGCCGATACGAACGCAGGTACCATCGATCGGAATCGGGCTGTCAGACAGACCGAGGATCTTGTTGGTTTCAACGAAGCCTTTCCACTCTTCCTTGCTCTGGCCATCAGCCACGGCCTTGTCGATCCAGGGGATCAGAGAGCCGGCCAGCGGTGCGCCGAAGTTATCGGTAGCGAAGGCATCACCGCGCATGGTTTCGACAACCTGACGGTCGATATCCAGGATCGCGGACGCCGGATCAGCCAGCAGCGCTTCGGAACCGGCATGAATCTGGCCCATCTGGGTAATCAGTTCACGCATGTTCTTGGCGCCCGCACCGGAGGCTGCCTGGTAGGTCATGGAGGAGATCCACTCAACCAGACCCGCCTTGAACAGGCCACCCAGACCCATCAGCATCAGGGATACGGTACAGTTGCCGCCAACAAAATTCTTGATACCGGCATCGATACCGCGGTCAATGACATCACGGTTGACCGGATCCAGTACGATCAGGCTGTCATCAGCCATACGCAGGGTTGAAGCTGCATCGATCCAGTAGCCACTCCAGCCGGATTCACGCAGTTTCTGGAACACTTCCGTGGTGTAGTCACCACCCTGACAGGAAACAATGGCGTCCATCTGCTTCAGCTCGTCAATATTACGCGCATCTTTCAATGCCGGAATATCCTTGCCGATGTCAGGACCTGCCGCTCCAGTCTGAGAAGTGGTGAAGAAAACCGGCCCAGCAATATGATTAAAATCCTGCTCTTCCAGCATACGCTGCATCAGAACAGAACCGACCATGCCACGCCAGCCGACAAAACCTACACGCTTCATTCGTGCCCCCAATAGTTATAGTTTGCTGTAAAACGAGACTCTGAATACAACCAGGCGGATACCCGACAGCGACGAGCATCCGCCAACTTTTGCATAAATCAGGCGTTCAGGGCTGCAACAACGGCATCGCCCATCTCGGTAGTGCTGACCTGACGCATGCCCTCGGACATGATGTCCGGCGTACGCAGGTTCTGATCCAGCACCTTGCTCACGGCCGCTTCGATCTGGTCGGCCGCTTCGCCCGCGTTCAGAGAATACCGCAACATCATAGCGACTGACAGGATGGTTGCCAACGGATTCGCCTTGCCCTGACCAGCGATATCCGGCGCGGAACCATGACAGGGCTCGTACATGCCTTTGCCGTTTTCGTCCAGTGAAGCAGACGGCAGCATACCGATGGAACCGGTCAGCATGGCGGCCGCATCAGACAGGATATCGCCAAACATGTTACCGGTAACCATGACATCGAACTGCTTGGGCGCACGCACCAGCTGCATCGCCGCGTTGTCCACATACATGTGGCTCAGTTCAACGTCCGGGTATTCCTTGGACAGCTCTTCCATGATCTCGCGCCAGAGTACAGTCACCTCCAGCACGTTGGCCTTGTCGACAGAGCACAAACGCTTGTCGCGGGCACGGGCAGCTTCAAAGGCAACACGGCCGATACGACGAATTTCATTCTCGTCGTAAACGTAGGTATTGAAACCTTCACGGATACCGCCTTCCTTCTCGCGCACGCCACGCGGCTGACCAAAGTAGATACCGCCGGTCAGCTCACGCACGATCAGGATATCCAGACCAGACACCACTTCCGGCCTCAGCGTAGACGCATGTGCCAGCTGCGGATAGAGGATGGCCGGACGCAGGTTGCCGAACAGACCCAGCTGGGAACGGATACCCAGCAGCCCTTTTTCGGGACGGATGGCAAAATCCGGGTTGGTATCCCATTTCGGACCGCCGACAGCGCCCAACAGAATGGCATCAGCCGCCTTGGCAGCAACCAGGGTCTCTTCCGGCAGCGGAACGCCGGTCGCATCGATGGCCGCACCACCGACCAGCGCTTCGTTGATTTCCAGCCCCAGTCCGTGACGCTCGTTAACCAGCTCCAGCACCTTACGCGCTTCGGTTACGATTTCAGGACCAATGCCATCACCCGGCAGTACCAGTACGTTCTTGCTCATGTTGCTATGTTCCTTGAATTCAAAAACTGTTACTTGATCGCATCGAACAGCCAGGGCGCTTCCTGACGACGGCGCGCTTCATAGGCCTTAATCTCATCGGCATGCTGGAGCGTCAGACCAATATCATCCAGACCGTTGAGCAGACAGTGCTTGCGGAAAGCATCGACCTCGAAGGCAAACTCCTCACCAGCCGGGGTTACGACGACCTGACGCTCCAGATCGACAGTCAATTCATAGCCTTCAGCAGCCTCAACTTCACGGAACAGCTGATCGACCTGCACTTCCGGCAGCACGATCGGCAGCAGGCCATTCTTGAAGCAGTTGTTGTAGAAGATATCGGCAAAGCTCGGTGCAATCACCACACGAATGCCGAAATCATCCAACGCCCAGGGGGCGTGTTCACGACTGGAACCACAGCCAAAGTTTTCACGCGCCAGCAATACACTGGTGCCCTGGTAGCGCGCCTTGTTAAGCACGAAATCCGGATTCAGCGGACGACCTGAGCAATCCTGGTCCGGCTGACCTTCATCGAGGTAACGCAGCTCGTCGAACAGATTGGGGCCGAAGCCAGCACGCTTGATCGACTTCAGGAACTGCTTCGGAATGATCATGTCGGTATCGACGTTGGCACGATCCAGCGGCGCAGCAATACCGGTATGTTGAGTAAATTTTCTCATTGCTCTCTCCCGTTTTACTGCATCAGTTCACGCACATCGACGAAGTGGCCGGTCACGGCCGCGGCCGCGGCCATCGCCGGACTCACCAGGTGGGTACGTCCACCGAAGCCCTGACGACCTTCGAAGTTGCGATTGGAAGTGGATGCACAATGCTCCCCCTGGCCCAACTTGTCCGGGTTCATCGCCAGGCACATGGAGCAGCCAGGTTCACGCCATTCCAGACCGGCTTCCGTAAAGATCTTATCAAGACCTTCCGCTTCCGCCTGCGTCTTGACCAGACCCGAGCCCGGTACCACCAGCGCCTGCTTGATATTGGCAGCAACCTTGCGCCCCTTCACCACTTCAGCCGCTGCGCGCAGGTCTTCGATGCGCGAGTTGGTGCAGGAACCGATGAACACACGATCCAGCTGGATATCGGTGATTTTCTGATCGGCCTGCAGCCCCATGTACTGCAGAGCACGGCGAATGCCATCCGCCTTGACCGGGTCGGTTTCGGCTTCCGGATTCGGTACCAGTGCGTTGACCGGCACCACCATTTCCGGAGACGTGCCCCAGGTCACCTGCGGCTGGATATCTTCGGCCTTGATTTCAACTACGGTGTCGAACTGGGCATCTTCGTCAGATACCAGCCCTTTCCAGGACGCCGCCGCTGCATCCCACTGTGCTTCGCTGGGTGAGAACGGGCGACCACGGAAGTATTCAATGGTAGTGTCATCAACCGCCACCAGACCGACACGGGCACCGGCTTCGATCGCCATGTTGCAGATCGTCATGCGACCTTCCATGGAGATGGAGCGGATGGCACTGCCGCCAAACTCGACGGCATAGCCGGTACCACCTGCAGTACCGATCACACCGATAATATGCAGCACCACGTCCTTCGCGGTCACGCCGGCACCCAGCTCACCATCGACACACACCAGCATGTTCTTCATCTTTTTGGCGATCAGGCACTGGGTCGCCAGCACGTGCTCAACCTCAGAGGTACCGATACCGTGCGCCAACGCACCAAAGGCGCCATGAGTCGAGGTATGGGAGTCACCGCAAACAACGGTCGTACCCGGCAATGTCATGCCCTGCTCGGGACCCACCACGTGCACGATACCCTGACGATGGTCATTCATCTTGAACTCAGTAATGCCAAATTCGTCACAGTTGGCATCCAGTGTCTTGACCTGAATGCGCGACACAGGGTCGGCAATCTGATCGACGCCGGCCGAACGTTCGGTCGTCGGCACGTTGTGATCCGGGGTCGCCAGGTTGGCGTCGATACGCCAGGGCTTGCGGCCGGCCAGACGCAAGCCTTCGAACGCCTGCGGCGAGGTCACTTCATGCAGAATCTGACGATCGATATAGATCAGCGCACTGCCGTCATCGTTCTGGCGCACCAGGTGTGCATCCCAGAGCTTGTCATATAATGTTTTTCCAGCCATGTTGCTCCCCCCTCTCATTGATCCGGTCTCATGGCGATGTGGTCATCCTAATCCAGCACATCCAAACAAACAAATTCATAATTTTTATATTTTGAATTCCATCAAGGAATAGATAAACTAGCGCGTTCCTCTTATCGCAAGTCAGAACGCCCATGGACACTGCAGGCCTGCACGCCTTTGTCACTGTTGCCGATACCGGCTCCTTCTCACAGGCAGCGCAACTGCTGTTTCTGACTCAGTCTGCTGTCAGCAAACGAATTGCACTACTGGAGAGCCAACTCGACTGCCGCCTGTTTGACCGCATCGGCCGACAGGTATTGCTGACCGAGCCAGGCCTGGCCCTGCTGCCCAAGGCTCGGGACATCCTTGCCGCCATGGAAGATGCCGAACGGATGCTGGGCAACCTGTCCGGCCGCGTTGCCGGTCGACTGGCCCTGGCCGCCAGCCATCATATCAGCCTGCATCGTCTGCCACCGTTACTGAAACGCTTCGTCGATAACTACCCCGAGGTGGAGCTGGATTTGCAGTTTGCCGCATCCGAGGTGGCTTACGAGGGTGTTCTGCGCGGTGAACTGGAGCTGGCCCTGATCACTCTGGCACCAGAGCAGGATGAACGCATCTGTGCCTGCACCGTCTGGAGCGACCGGCTGCAATACGTAGTTGGCCGTAATCACGCGCTAGCCAGCAATAACAACCCCGACCTGAGCGAGCTCAACCGCTTTCCTGCAATTCTGCCCGGGCCGGACACCTTTACCCACCAGCGCGTGCGCCAGCAACTGGCTCGCCAGGGACTGAAGCTCAACCTGGGCATGAGTACCGATTACCTGGACACCATCCGCATGATGGTCAGCATCGGTCTGGGTTGGAGCCTGCTGCCGGAGACCATGATTGACGACCGATTGGTACGCCTGGATATCGGCACTGAACCGATTGTTCGCCCACTAGGCTATATCCATCATCGCGACCGCACCCTGAGTAATGCGGCACGCGAGCTGGTACGACTGCTCGAGACAAGCGTTTAACAACGATCCGGCATGGTTTAAGATCAACGCATATACAGCCCACGGAGACCTCAAGTGAGCGAGCAACTGCTGAACATGATGCGCCAGTGGCTGGAACAGCTGGAGCGGGGGTCGGACGGCGCCGAATCAAACCGCTACTGGCATCAGCTGCGATCACAACCGTCGTATACCATGCCTGAAGGAGGATCACCCTTCCAGGCCGACCTGCTGCACCGCATTACCCGTCAGAGCGAACACTTCTGCCAGTTTGCTGCCGACCTGCTTGAGCTGTGCGACGAGGAACAAAGCGTCGCGCTCGATCAGCTGCTCGACAACTTTCGCCACCACTTGGATCAACTCAGCCTGGATTGGGTGCTATCCAGCTGGCCTTTGCCGGAGCAACTTGCCGCCGTCCTTATGCTTCTGAACGGTCAGGATTCGCCGCTGAACACCAGCCTTAAACAGTTCAACCTGTTGCTGCAGCAACTTCTGAGCACGCTGGAAACCCAGCTGCAACCCTCACTTCGGCAGCAGCTTCGCGCCGGCCTTAACAGGCTTGAGGCCTTTGAGTTAGCACGGGAGCACTATCTGATCCACCTCGGCCAGATCAACAGCAAAGCCCTGCACCAGCTTAGCCAGGCGCTGACCGAAAGCAGCATTTCCGACCTGGAACAGCTACACCAGCTCTGGATTCAAAGCTACGAAGAATGCTATCAACAGCATCTCCAACAGCCAGACTACCAACAGGCCTTCGGTACGCTATGCAATGCCGCCATGGCTGTGCGCCAGGGCTGGCAACAGCAGCTGGAGCAGTACTACTCCAGCTGCGGCCTGGTCACCCTGTCACAATATGATGAACTGAGCCGCCAACACCACGAGCTGCGCCGCCGTGTACGCGCGCTAGAGCGCCAACAGGATGCTCCGCAACCGGGAACCGCCTCTATCATCAAGGACTCGCATGACGCGGATTAAAGTCGACGCTTCCCGTATCCAACAGCAGGCACAAAAGCAGCAAGACGACCTTGCACACTGCATTGAGGCCGCTGCACAGCGCAACAACTCACACCTGCCGACACCACACCGGGTGCTGATGCATAGCGGCAGCTTGCAGCTGCTCAAGTTCGAACCGGCTACCGAGACACAGATCAAGACACCGCTACTGATCTGCTATGCCTTGGTGAATCGACCCTGGATTCTCGACCTGAGCCCTCAACGCTCACTGATACGCAGCCTGCTGGATCAAGGTATAGCCGTCTACCTTATTGACTGGGGCTACCCAAGCCGCTGCGACCGCCACCTGACGCTGGATGATTACCTCACTGATCTGCTCGATCGTTGCGTTGACCGGGTATGCGAAGACAGTGACAATGCCGCGATCAACCTGATGGGCATATGCCAGGGCGGCGTCCTCAGCCTGTGCTACAGCCTGCTATTCCCGCACAAGGTGCGCAACCTGATCACTATGGTTACCCCCGCAGATGCTTCCGCTGCCGGCTTCACCCTGAACCAGCTCAGCCGCTCGATCGATATAGAGCTGGCCACTCAGACCTATGGTAACCTGCCAGGCCCCCTGCTCAACGAGCTCTTTACAGCGTTACAACCGATGCGATTGGGACTGGAGAAACGCTTGGCAGCCAGCCGACAACTCTGTGCCGACGACGACAGCGTGCAGCATTACCTGCTGCTGGAGCAATGGCTACAGGACTGCCCGGATCTGGCGGGCGAAGCCCTAACGGAATTTATCAGACTGTTCTTCCGTGAAAATGCACTGATGTCACAACAAGGATTCGAGTTGGCGGGAAAAACGCTCAGAATGACAGAACTGTCTCAGCCCCTGCTTAATATTTATGGCACCCGGGACCAACTGGTACCGCCGGAAGCTTCATCCCCACTGAAAAGGGTTCTGCACAACAGGGACTACACCGAAGCGACCGTTGATGCCGGCCACATCGGTGTACTGAACGGAGGCCGAGCCCTGAGCACCCTGCCTCCGCTTATTCGCGACTGGCTACAGGATCACGAACCGCAATAACGCGGTTACTTGTCAGCCTCTTCCTTAGCACCACCTGCCTTACCGGACTCAGATGCCGCATCAGTGCTGGCATCGGCATCAGCGCCGGCCTGCTGCCCGGCGTCTTCAGCCGATGCCTCCTCGCTTGTACGAGGCGCAAACATGTTCCATACCGCCATATTCTGGTCAGCAATACGCCCCATCATGGTCAGCGGATTAGCCGCCCCCATCATGGTCTGCATCTGTTCGCGGATACGATCCTGATGCTCCAGAAATGCTGCGATACTCTGCTCCAGGTATTGGCTCATCATGCCCTGCATGCTGTCACCGTAGAAGCGGATCAATTGCTGCAGCACCTGGTTGGTCAACAGGGTCCCATGCCCCTCGGCTTCCTGCTCACTGATGATCTGCAGCAGAATATTACGAGTCAGATCATTACCGGTCTTGGAATCCTGAACCTGGAATTTCTCTCCATTGAGCACCAGCTGCTTGACGTCCTCGAGGGTGACGTAACAACTGCGCGACGTATCGTACAGGCGTCGGTTGGTATATTTACGCAGAATCCGCACGGCTGATTCTCCTGCTCCACTCTGGCTCATCCACACTTTCCATTCAGTCGGCGTCGCGCTTGTCCTTCCCGTACTGACTCATCATTCCGAAAAGCAGTTTCTGGAAGGCTTCCATCGAGCCGATACCACTATTGAGGTAGGGTTTCAGCAGTGTCAGCGGATCATACCCCTCAACACCCGCATTCATCTGCTCCCTGACCTTATCGATCATTTCCTGCTGCAGCCCGGCGACATCCGGCAGACCCAGTGACCGGCGCAGCTCTTCGGGCGTCATTTCGATATCAATTCTGAAATTCATGCACTTTCACCCGATCTTATGAGGTTCACTTCATACTATAGCAATAGCCCTTTAAAACAACATTATCCGTCATTTTGCTGCGCTTTATCCGGGTAGATCCAGATCAATGCCAACACAATTGCCAGCACGGACACCCCTGCCGCAAGCGCAAAAGTGGTCGTTCCCCATACACTCCATAACTGACCCGCCACAACAGCCCCCAAGGCACCACCGGCACCGAACCCCACACTCGAAAACAGTGCCTGCCCTCGCCCTTGGGTGGACAGGGTAAAATAATGCTGCACCAGAGCAATACCGACCGCATGCAAACTACCGAAAGTCGCTGCGTGGAGGCACTGGGCGAATAGCATCACTTCCAGGCGCTCCGGAAACCAGGCCGTCAGCGACCATCGCAGCACACAAAGCCCCAGACTGACCAGTAAAATATGCCGCAGACTGAAACACTCCAGAATACGCGGCATCAATGCAAAGAGGACGACTTCCGCAACCACACCCAGCGCCCAGAGCAGGCCGATCTCGGCCCGGTCATAGCCAAGCCCCTGCATCATTACGCTATAGAAGGTGTAATAAGGTCCATGACTGAGCTGAACCAGAAAACAAACCAGGAAAAAGGCGATGACCTGCGGCTGGCGCAGAATCGCTCCAATCGAGCTGTATTCACCCAGCTCCTCAACAGTGCGATCCGTGCAGGAGTCGAGCAACAGGGTATTCAACCAGATCAGTACCAACAGCCCCAGCACCAATAGCGGCAGCCAC
This sequence comes from uncultured Marinobacterium sp., assembly GCA_963677795.1. Lineage (GTDB taxonomy): Bacteria > Pseudomonadota > Gammaproteobacteria > Pseudomonadales > Balneatricaceae > Marinobacterium. The sequence continues at coordinate 259,657 of OY782520.1, forward strand.
TCGATGCTGACCCAGTCCAGCAACCAGCCGATCAACACCACGGCCAGGATAAAGCCGATCGAACCCCATAGCCGGATGCGACTGTACTGCGATCGGTTTTCCCCCAAACAGGTCAGGGTGATCACTTCGAATTGCGGCAATACCGCATTCCAGAAGAAGCTGAACAGCGCCATCACCAGGGCGATGCCCACCGCCTCCGTTTGCCAGAAGATCGCCAGAAAACAGACCCAGCTGGCCAGCGCTCCCAGGCGCACTATGGCAACACGCCGCCCTGTTCGGTCGGCCAGCCATCCCCATAAATTCGGCGCCAGCACCCGGGAGACGTGCAGAATCCCCATCAGCCAGCCAATCGTTGCGGCCCCCAGCCCCAGCGACTGAAGATAGAGCGTCCAGTAGGGCAGCAGTGTGCCGAGCAGCGCGAAATAGAACAGGTAGAAACCGGACAGTCTGATATGAGACATGGCGAACCGATAAAAATAAAAAAGCCGGCACAGGGCCGGCTTGAGTATCCGCTGGACAGCTCGTGCTTACAAGCCGTCGAGTGCCTTGACCACATACTGCGGCAGCGCAAAGCTCGCCACATGCAACGCAGGGTTATAATAGCGCGTCAGAATACCACTGCGCTCGAAACGCTCACGAATGGTAGCCACATCCAGCTGACGCAGCTCAGCATTGTCGCTGGCCCAGGCAAAGGCCATCACACCACCGACATAGGTTGGAACTGCGGCATTATAGAAGCTCTGATCCGCAAAATAGGGCCCCAGACGACGGCAGGTTGTAACCAGCTCTTCCGGCTGCATCAAGGCAACACCGTTCTGAGCTACAAACACACCACCCGGCGTCAGGCAGCGCTTGCAGCCTTCATAGAAACGACTGGAGAACAGCACCTCACCCGGACCCACCGGATCGGTGCAGTCGGAGATGATCACGTCAAAGGTTTCTGTGCACTCATTGACGAACTCGACACCATCGGCAATGACGATGTTGGCACGCGAATCGTCGAAAGCGCCCGCCGAGTGGTTTGGCAGGTACTGCTTGCACATGTCGATCACGGCCTGATCGATCTCGACCTGGGTTACATGCTCGACACTTTCGTGACGCAGCACTTCACGCAGAATGCCACCGTCGCCACCACCAATGATCAGCACACGCTTGGCGTTACCATGCGCCAGAATCGGCACATGGGTCATCATTTCATGGTAGATGAACTCGTCACGTTCGGTGGTCTGAATGATGCCATCCAGCGCCATTACCGTACCGAATTCGCTGTTTCGGAAAATGATCAGTTCCTGATGTTCGGTGCGATGTTCAAACAGCACTTCATCCAGGGTAAAGCTTTGACCGTAGCCCTTGTACAGGCTCTCAAGATAGGTAGTCGTCGTCATCAATGCTCACCTTGCCACGCAGAATTTCTTCAACATTCACTTCTGTCGGTGTGAATGCCGCTTCCAGAACGGGAACCGCCTTGGCAGGCTCTGATTCACCGCACATGAAGACATCAAAAGCCGCAAAATTGCGTTCCGGCCAGGTATGCACACTGATGTGAGACTCAGCCAGCACCGCCACCCCTGAGATACCGCCATTGGGGGTAAAGTGGTGCAGGTGGATATGCAGCAGTGTTGCCTTGGCCGCCTTGATCGAATCACGCAGGGCCTTTTCCATCACTTCCAGATCGTCAAGGCGGGAAGCACCGCGCAGGTCGATGATCAGATGGGTACCGGCATAACGGTGACCGTCACGCTCGATGAAGAAATCCAGTCGCTCTTCATCGTCGCCTTGAGTATAGGCGGGCCATTCGGCAACACTGCCTGCAGCCTCTTGGTCGTTCACTTCAGACGCCAGGTCAATAGCTTCTTGCATGGGGATGACTCCAAACAAGTCTGTGCTTACACAGAGTTCATAAAAACAAAAACCCAACCTTTCGGGCTGCGCCTGAGTTCGATGTAAGCTTTACTGTCACTGGCTGATGCGTCATCAGGCACCGTCCAGATTGCTTCATGAACTCCGCACACCCCAAAGGGTTGGGACGTATCAAATTCTGCCGCATTTATACCGCGTTATGCCCAAAATTCAAGCAAAAACGCCCGACCGTCACGAAAAAATCATCTTTCTTCCGTAACATCAATCGGTTAACGCTCAGAGTTGCTTCAGTACCGGCAAACCCGAGGTCACATCGGCATTCTGACCACGGTCACGCATCAGGTGATCCAGCAACACAATCGCCATCATGGCTTCGGCGATCGGCGTAGCCCGAATACCGACGCAGGGATCATGACGCCCCTTGGTCACCACTTCGATCTCCTCACCGGAAGCATTGACGCTGCGTCCGGGCAATCGCAGACTGGAGGTCGGCTTGAGCGCAATATGTGCTTCAATCGCCTGACCGGTAGAGATTCCCCCCAGAATGCCGCCAGCATGGTTGGACAGAAAACCCTCGGGGGTCATCTCATCACGATGCTCGGTACCCTTCTGATTAACCACGGCGAAACCATCACCGATCTCGACCCCCTTGACCGCATTGATGCTCATCAGCGCATGGGCCAGATCGGCATCGAGGCGATCGAAAATCGGCTCACCCAAGCCAACCGGCACACCGGTCGCCTGAACCGAGATGCGCGCACCAATGGAGTTACCCTCCTTACGTAGCGCATCCATGTATTCTTCCATTTCGGCCGCCGCCTGCGCATCCGGCGAAAAGAAGGGATTCTGTTCAACCTGATCCCAATCAAAGCGATCCATATCGATGGCGATAGGGCCCAGCTGAGACAAGTAGCCACGTACCTGCACACCTTTTGCGGCCAGCACCTTCTTGGCGATGGCCCCGGCGGCGACACGCATTGCGGTTTCACGTGCCGAAGAACGACCACCGCCACGGTAATCGCGAAAACCGTACTTGTGTGAGTAGACGTAGTCGGCGTGGGCCGGACGGAAGGTCTCGGCAATGTTGGAATAATCCTTGGAGCGTTGATCGGTATTCTCGATCAGCAGCCCGATCGGCGTACCCGTGGTCTTGCCCTCGAATACACCGGACAGAATACGCACCTGATCCGGTTCGCGGCGCTGAGTGGTGTGGCGTGAGGTACCGGGCTTGCGACGATCCAGATCCGCCTGCAGATCAGCTTCACTCAACTCGATCCCGGGAGGACAGCCATCGACGATGCAGCCCAGCGCAGGGCCATGGCTCTCACCAAAGGTCGTGACTGTAAACAGTTTTCCAAAGCTGTTTCCGGACATAGTACTTTACTCTATAACTGTCGGATGCAGGCCGGGATGGCTGCACCGGAATTCATAACAAATGACGATGCGCACGCAACTCGGCTGCGGTAATGACAAACACACCGTTGCCACCCTGCTCCAGCTCAACCCACACCAGCGGCAGCTCAGGCAGACTCGACATAAGATGGACTTCGCTATTACCGACTTCCACCACCAGCAGCCCCTCTTCGGTCAGGTAGTCCGGCGCTTCGCGCAAAATTCGGCGGGTGATATCCAGGCCATCCGGTCCTGAACCCAGGGCCAGCTCCGGCTCATGTCCATATTCGGCCGGCATGCTTGCCAGGTCGTCGGCGTCGACGTAAGGCGGGTTGCTGACGATAAGGTCATAGCACTCACCAGGAACCGCCGCGAACAGATCGCCCTGACAGGCACGCACACGGTCGGTCAACTCATGGCGCTCGATATTCTGTTGTGCAACTACCAGCGCATCGCTGGAGATATCCGCCAGATCCACTTCGGCCTCAGGAAAAGCGTAGGCACAGGCAATGCCAATGCAGCCGCTGCCGGTACAAAGATCAAGAATGCGTGCCACCGGGCCTAGGCGCAGCCAGGGCTCAAAACCCTGATCAATCAGCTGGGCGATAGGGGAACGCGGAATCAGCACACGCTCGTCAACATGGAACGGCAGGCCCATGAACCAGGCTTCGCCCGTAATATAGGGCAGTGGCCGGCGCTCTTCAGTCCGCTGGCGCACATAATCCAACACCTTTAATCGCTCGGCCGGGGCCAGGCGCGCATCCAGTACGGCCGGGGCGCTGTCCCAGGGCAGGTCCACTGCGTTGAGAACCAGCTGACTGGCTTCATCCCAGGCGGCCACATGACCATGGCCGAAATAGACCTGATAGCGGTTGAATTCGCTCAATGTCCAGCGGATGTAATCACGGAGGGTAAACAGATGCTCGCTAATCGCGGCTTGATCCGACTTCATAGTTCGCCTGATAATAAGTTTCGCTGCATAAAGGCGATTATGTTAATGAAAACCCCCGATGAACGCCATGTCTTATCCAACTGATACAGATTCCGACGACATTCTCGATTTCAACAGCGCCATGCAGGGCGTCAAGCCGCTGTCGCATGATCGCCATGTGGAACCCGCCTCGCTGAAGCCGAAACTAAAGGCCGCCCGCGATCAGTCATCGCGCTACCGCCGTGCCGCCGCCGCCCAGGAGATCGAACAGGTAATCGATGGTCTCTCATCCGAAGCCAGCGAGATCGTCGAATCCCACGACGAGTTGCTGTTCGCGGCGCCCGGTGTTCAGATCCGGCTGCTCAAGCGCCTGCGCCAGGGGCACATCCCCTGGGAAGCGGGGCTAGACCTTCACGGCCACACCGTCGACCAAGCTCGTGATGAGCTTAGTGCCTTTATTCGCGATGCCGCTCGTCAACAGCTGCGAGCGGTTATTGTGGTCCATGGCAAGGCCCATACCCAGGCAGGACAACCTGCCCTGCTCAAGTCCTGCGTCAATGATTGGTTGCGCCAGCTCGACCCGGTACTGGCTTTCTGCTCGGCTCAGCCCAAGGATGGCGGTACCGGTGCGGTCTACATTCTGCTCCGACGCGATCGATAGCTTTCGCTTCAACAGCCTGCATTCAGCGTCTATGCTTGAAACTGCCCGTTGCAATTGCGGGTAGCCCTTTTTCAGGCCAGGAAAAGTAGACGATGCTGGAACTACACAACTATCTTAGACTGATGGCCGAAACCAGTGCTTCAGACCTGTTTATAAGCTCTGGTTCGCCGGTACTGATCAAAAACGAAGGCCTCATCAACTCCATCAACGACCAGCCCCTGAGCTCCGACAACACGCACGAACTGGCACACTCGCTGATGAGCGAACATCAGGCCCGCCAATTCCATGACGAGATGGAAATGAATTTCGCCTATGACTTGCCGGACACAGGCCGATTCAGGATCAACATCTACCGCCAGCGTGGCGACGTAGCGCTGGTCATTCGTATGATTCGACATCAGATCCCAGGCTTCAAAGAACTGAACCTGCCCGAAGTGCTTCAGCAGCTGGTCATGCTGCGTAGCGGCCTGGTACTGATTGTCGGCGCTACCGGATCAGGCAAATCAACCACGATGGCCTCGATGATCGACTACCGCAACCAGCATGCAAGCGGGCATATTCTCACCGTCGAAGACCCTATCGAATTTCTGCACAGCAACAAGAAATCCCTGATCAATCAGCGCGAAGTCGGCGTTGACACCCGGTCCTACGGCAACGCACTGAAAAACGCACTGCGCGAGGCGCCTGACGTGATCGTTATCGGCGAAATCCGCGATGCCGCAACCACTGAACATGCCGTGCGCTACTCCGAAACCGGACATCTCTGCCTTTCCACCCTGCATGCAAACAACAGTGTGCAAGCGATTGAGCACATCGCCAATTTTTTCCAGACTGGTGACAGACACAAGATCAATACCGATCTGTCACTCAATCTCAGGGCCATCGTTGCTCTGCGCCTGATCCGTGATGTCGATGGCCACTTTATTCCGGCCACCGAAGTGCTGATCAACACCCCTTATATCGCCAAATTGATTGCACGCGGCGAGCACTCTCGAATTCGTGAAGCGATTGATCAGAGCAGCAACAGCGCCGCCCATACCTTTGACAGCCACCTGCTGGCGCTCTATCAGAATGGACGCATCACCCTGGACGAGGCGCTGCGCAATGCCGACTCTCGCAACAACGTTGCCCTGAGACTCAAGCTACTGGGCGCCTCATAAGCGGCCCAGGAGCACCCTGCCCTTTACCCGAGTGTCATATTCAAGTAATTTACGCCGTTTTCCCCCCGACGCGTCGAGTAACCGAGGATCCACAATGGAAACAGCCTACGCCCAGATTATTGAACAGCTTGGAGAGGACCTGGACCGTGACGGGCTCAAGGACACCCCCACCCGAGCGGCCAAGGCGATGCGCTTCCTGACGCGCGGCTACAACCAGACACTAAATGAAGTGGTCAATGATGCTCTCTTTCCGTCCGACAACAGCGAAATGGTCGTTGTTCAGAACATTGAGCTGTACTCCCTGTGTGAACATCACCTGCTTCCGTTCATCGGCAAGGCACACGTAGCCTACATCCCCAACGGCAAGGTACTGGGTCTGTCCAAACTGGCCCGCATTGTCGACATGTACGCACGCCGCCTGCAGATTCAGGAAAACATGACCAAGGAGATTGCCGAGGCGATCCAGAACGTCACTGGCGCTGCCGGCGTCGGTGTAGTGATTGAAGCACAGCACATGTGCATGATGATGCGCGGCGTTGAGAAGCAGAATGCCTCAATGAAGACTTCCATGATGCTGGGGTCTTTCCGCAGCAACCCTGCGACTCGTGCCGAGTTTATGGCATTGGTCAACAACTAAGCGTTATTCAAGGAGGGCGCTCAGCCCTCCTTGAGCACAATCACGGCAACCTGACTGCGCCCACCCAGCACACTGGGCACCAGAGCACCCACACCCTGCCCCCTGATACGACTGGCATCGCCTCCCTTATCCTTCACGAAACGGATCAAGCGCCGAGCTGCCTCATCAGACTGCCGCAATGTCAGATCAAGATCTTCTCCGCGCCAATGAACAACCAGCCAGAACTCTCGATCAGGAAAGGTCTTCTGCAGATCGAGCAGCGCCTGCACGGTCTGGTCCGTAGAGCCAGGCCAGTCCGGAAGTTCAACATAGCCTTGTTGACGCAAGCGCACGCTCAACTCGGTTGCCGTCGGTGCGTCATGCTCAAGCAAGTCCAGATGAAGATAAACCCGACCATTGCCCCGACGAACCGCATAGATGGCCAGATGTGCCTGCGGCAGGGACAAGGCCGCATAGAACTGAGTTCTGTCAACGCCGTAAAGCCGTGATTGTCCGAAGATTTCATTAGCCCAGAGACTACTGGGGCCACACTCGCGACCGGCACACTCGAACAGCACCTCAGCCCCCTTTCCCAGCAACTGCTCGCGCAGGTAATTGAACCCGGCTTCAGGGCCATAGCCAGCGGGCAACTGCCAGGTAATACGAGTCAGCACCGCCTGCAGCCGCTGCTCACGGTCACTGCGGATCAGACCGTTGATCTTGACAATCCCCCCCAGCATCAGGCGATAGTCAGGGTCAGGACGCTGCACTTCACTGATAACACTGGATAGCGGGAAAGGCTCAAGCCCCATAGGCAGCGCTAACTGCTGAGCCTGCAGCGGCATCGAAACCATGAGCATGGACAACAGGGACAGCAGCACAGCTTTCATTTTTCTCTCCTTGAGCGTTACAGCCTCGCGTAGAACTCGTTTATGGCCGCCGCGATCTGCCTGGCAGGGGCATCCTCCAGATGCAGGTGGTGGTTACCCGTGAACGAAAGGCGTTGCAGACCACTGATGAGTTGGGCACGCTCATCCAGCAGCGGTGTACCTATACCATCACTTCCCATGACTAACAGCGCAGGAGCATCAATCTTGCGCAGGAAGGCACGCACCTGCTCCTCTGACAACCGCAATACCGAAGGGAGCACCAAAGCTGGATCACTGCGCCAACGGAAGCCATGAGTCGTATGCACTATAGACCGTTCGACCAGCCAACGGGCCGCCTGTTCCGTTACCGGGAAGCGCCCCTTCATTCGCGCAGAGACAGCCGCGTCCATATCCGGATAGTATTTCGGGGTGCGCTCCCGACGCTGGCGCCGCCGGATCGCCAGCGCCATCTTCTCGGGCAGCTCGTCCGGCTCATCCGCCATGGGTGCAAGCCCTTCCAGCAGCACCAGACTCAACACTCGCTCCGGCATCGTCCCGGCCAGCAGCGATGAAATACCCGCCCCCATGGAGTGACCCAGCAGGTGGAACTGCTGCCAGCCCAGCTCATCCGCGACCGCCAACACATCCGCCACGTTGTCCCAGATATAGTAGGGCATCGCTTCCGGCCTATGCGCCGAGAAGCCATGACCGACCAGATCCAGAGCAACCAGGCGCACCGAGTCAAGATACGGCTCCAGCGCCCGGAAGCTCGCAGCGTTATCGAGCCAGCCATGCAACGCCAGTACCGGCCACCCATCGGCGGGGCCTATGGCACGAGCCGCCATCAACTGGCCATTGACTTCAAAGCGCAGTTCTTCTGCCGTCATGGAAAAGGTCTCATTAATCAGGATGGATTGGAGTCGAGCCAGCGAACCAGACGAGCCATGCCGGACGCCGGCCAGTCCAGTTCAAGCAGAGCACCGCCGCAGGGTGAAATCAACACCCCCTGATCACGCCCCTCGGTGAGCCAGTGGATAAACCGGCCACAGAGCGGCTGATGAGTCACCACCACCAGCGGGGCCTCATTGTCGAATAGAGACTCCAGCAACGCCCCTGCTGCGACCGGCGATGCCGAGGGAGTCAGATCCAGTGAAGTCGCGGCTTCACATCCAACCGATGCCAGCTCGGCAGCCGTCGTCCATGCACGCACCCAAGGCGAGCACAACAACCGGTAATCGCCGAGCAGAGCCTGCAACTGCTGCCGCATCACTCTGGCCTGCAGCACTCCCTGTGAAGTCAGCGGTCGATCAGGGTCATGGTCGGCACCGGCTACCGCTTCAGCATGGCGCAGAATCACCAGGCGCATCAGCAGTCCTGACGCGGCAGGACAAACTCAACGTCGCTGCTCTGCACGTTGAGCATCATGCCCCGAGCCACTTCCTTCACCGGTGCATTGTTGAACACGACTTCATAGAGACCGGCTACCAGCGGCATATAGATCTCTAGACTTTCGGCCTTCTCCTTCACCAGGCGCAGGGTGTTTACGCCTTCAGCCACCTCACCCAGGGCCGCTACCGCCTGCTCGAGGGTTTTGCCTTCCCCCAGCGCATAACCGACACGGTAGTTACGACTCAACGGTGACATGCAGGTCACGATGAGATCACCGACACCGGCCAGCCCCAGAAAAGTCATCGGATTGGCCCCCAGACTAACGGCAAAACGGCTCATCTCGGCCAGGCTACGGGTCATCAGCATGCTTTTCGTGTTTTCACCCATGCCCAGGGCCGCACTGAGACCTGCAGCAATAGCGTAGATGTTTTTCAGCGTCCCCCCCAACTCGACACCATAGGTATCGGTGCTGGCGTAGACCCGAAAGCAGGAGGTGTGCAACAGGGCCTGTACCCGCTCACGCAGCTCAGCATCGGCGCTGGCAATGACCGTCGCAGTCAACTGTTTCTGGGCAATTTCCTTCGCCAGATTGGGACCACTGAGCACCCCTAGACGCGCCTGCGGACACTCCTGCTCGATGATCTGACTCATCAGGCAAAAGGTTCCGGCCTCGATGCCCTTGGTGGTACTGACCAGCAGCTGGTTCGGTTTGAGCCAGGCTTTGGCCTGTTTAAGTACGGTACGAAAGGCACTGCTTGGAATAGCGATGAACACCGCTTCCACTCCGGTCAGTGCCTGCTCAAGATCCGTGGTTGCCGTCAGTGTCGGCGCCAGATCACGCCCCGGCAGGTAGCGTTCATTGCGATGCTGCAGATTGACCTCATCAACCGAGGCCGCGTTGCGCATCCACAGACGAACTTCCAGACCTTTTTCAGCCATCAAATTGGCGAGGACAGTACCGAAACTGCCGCCCCCCAGGACGGCCACAGGAGGCTGGGAATGCATATCTTCTCCCTCAGATTGAGCATGGGATGCCGTGTCGGCACCCATCAGGATGGATCGATCTTGTCCAACAGACGACCGATACCAAAAAACAGAAACTTGACGACAGCAAACGCCAGCACCGCCAGTCCCAGAAACAGCATCAGCTGGCTGAGGTCCTCGGTACGCTGATAGCCCGCTATCGCCACGGCGGCAAAGAAGGCGCTGGCGATAATCGCCAGCACCGTACTGATCCGCTGCAGATTGTGCTTATCGCTCATTACTCTGCTCGGTCTGTCTTTTCAACCTGCTTGGTCTGTTCAGTCTGTTCAGTCTGTTCAGTCTGTTCAGTCTGTTCAGTCTGTTCAGTCTGTTCAGTCTGTTCAGTCTGTTCAGTCTGTTCAGTCTGTTCAGTCTGTTCAGTCTGTTCAGTCTGTTCAGTCTGTTCAGTCTGTTCAGTCTGTTCAGTCTGTTCAGCAGAGGATGCTTCCGCTTCTGACGCTGTGACAACATCAATGACTGTCTGACCAGCCGGCTCTACGTCACTGACATCAGACTCTGACTGCTGTTCCGCAGCCTTCACCACAGGCGCATCATCAGACTGTGCAACCGGCGCCTCATTCGCTTCGGCAGCCCCATTCTGGCCTTCAGTTACCTGGCTCTGTGTATCGACCTCGGCCTCAGCTTCAGCTGTCTCAGCTACCGTGTCTGCCACTGGGATTTCCGAGACAATATCAGCCGCCGCAACCTCCGACTCGACCTGGGTCGGCTCATCAGCCGCATCTGACGCAGGCTTCAATTCGGCTTCCGCCGAACTCACTGAGGCCTGCGCTTGCTGGTTCTCTACTGCAGCTGCCTCTGCAGCTGCCTCTACAGACTCCTCATCGGCTTCAATGTCAGCCTTTTCCTTAACCGGGGCCTCTACTTCCTGCTCTACCTTGCCCTTGGCTTCCTTTACCGGCTTGAGCAGCTCGGCTTCCGGATGGATACATTCCAGCTTGACGCCGGTTTCACGCTCAATTTCAGGAATCAGGAAGGAATCATCTTCACAGGCAAAACAGATCGACGTACCTGTCTGTCCGGCACGACCGGTACGACCGATACGATGTACGTAGTCGTCGGCATCTTCCGGCAGCTGATAGTTGATCACGTGGGTAACGCCATCAATATGAATGCCGCGCCCCGCCACATCAGTCGCAACCAGCACTTCGATCTTGCCGTTACGGAAGTCTTCAAGTGTTTTCAGGCGCTTGTTCTGAGGAATTTCACCTGACATCAGCGCTGCCTTGATACCGTCCTTACTCAGACGTTCCGCCAACGCACGGGTTTCGTGGCGGCGGTTACCGAATACGATTGCCCGTTCGATACCGTTGATACGCAGGTAGTTTCGCAGCAACTGATACTTTTCGTTGCTGGACACCAGAAACACCTGTTGCGCTACGTTATCGGTGGTCTTGTGCTCGGATTCAATCTCGATCGTGACCGGCTCCAACGTCCACTGCTCAGCCAAACGCATCACGTCATCCGTGAAGGTCGCGCTGTACAGCAGTGTCTGACGATCAGCCCCCTTGCGCGGGGTCTGACGGATAATGGTACGCACATCCGGAATGAAGCCCATGCTGAGCATACGGTCCGCTTCGTCCAGCACCAGCACCTCGACGTGGTACAGGTCAACCTCTTTGGAACGAACAAAATCGATCAGACGGCCCGGTGTCGCCACCAGGATATCAACCGGCTTTTCCGCCAACGCCTTGCGCTGCTTCTCGTAGTCCATGCCGCCCACCAGGGAAACCACGGACAGTTCAGTGTACTTGCCCAGACCTTCGGCATCAGCCGCAATCTGCAGCGCCAACTCACGGGTCGGCGCAATGATCAGCGCACGCGGCTCACCTTTCTTGCGATCCCCTTCCAGCGGATAGTCCAGCAGATCAGTCATGATGCCGATCAGAAAGGCCGCCGTCTTACCGGTACCGGTTTGCGCCTTGCCGATCAGGTCACGGCCCAGCAACGCATGCGGGATGGTCGCCGCCTGAATCGGGGTGCAGTATTCAAAGCCGAGATCAGCGATGGCGTGCATCAGCACATCCGGCAGACCGAAATCGTGGAAACGGCGTTTACCTTCAGCAACCGGAACCTTGAACATCACCGGGGTCCAGCTGCCCTGCTGGCTGCTCGCCTCACGCGGCTTGCGTGAACGGCGACGCCGACGCGGACGGTTGGAGTTGGGCTTCTGTTCTGAGCCCGCTGCAGCTGTGGTCTGTTTGTCTTCAGTACTCAAGATCGGATCCATTCAGATTAACGGTTGATTTCGCGCCGAAACGGAGGCAAAGAGTCTAACAGTTGTCGGCCATAGCGTCTCGTTACAACACGACGATCCAGCAACACAACACGCCCTCGATCCTGTTCGGTTCGCAACAGGCGCCCCACCGCCTGCGTCAGACGCATGGAAGCCGCCGGGACGGTCCAGTCGGTAAAGGCATTGCCACCACGCGCTTCAATCCATTCCGCCATGGTAGCATCGACCGGATCATCCGGGACACTGAACGGCAGTTTGGTAATAAACACATCGGTCAGGTAGTGCCCAGGCAGATCGACGCCCTCGGCAAAGGATGCCAGACCGAAAATGATACTGGGCTTGCCAGCATCGATACATTCGCGATGACGTTTCAGGGTTTCCTGTTTGCTGTATTCACCCTGCGCCAAGACGTTATTTTTAATGGATTCATCAAGACGTTCAAGCACCGAGCGCATTTGTCGCCAGGAGCTGAATAACACCAGTCCGGCACTAACCCCGGCCAGCTGATGATTGAGGATATCCAACACCTCATCCGTGTGCGCATCTGGCTGTCCCGGATCGGTTTTCATGGCCGGCACCTGCAAGACACCGCAATTGCCATAGTCGAAGGGACTATCCAGGCGAATCGCTGCCGTTTCAGCAGGCAACCCCAGCGAGGCGAACAGCTGATCGAAGCGCCCCAGTGCGGTCAATGTCGCCGAGGTGATTATCGCCGCATGACAGACCTGCCACAGATGCTCCGACAGCGTATCGGCCGCCGACACTGGCGCACTGCGCAGCTCCAGATCTTCGCCGGAAGGCGATTCATATCGATTGATCCAGCGCGCCGTGGGTGACTTGCCCTCGATATCTTCGCGAGCGTAACTGTGCGCCAGCCAGGCTATATGCTGCACCCGGCCCCAAAGATTACCCAATTGAGGAAACCAGCGCTCGGCCGCAGCACGAGGAACATCCGCCAATCCCCCTTCGAGAGCCTCCTTGAGCACATCGACAATTTGCTCAAGGTGCTGCTGCGCCCGATCCGCAGCATGAGCCAGCATGGCACAGGGTTCAATCAACGGTGCCGGCTGCTTACCACCAGGGAAGCGATAGCGGTCTTTGGGATGTTCATTCATCATGGGACGTAACAGCACTTCCAGCTGTTCCAGCGACACACTCATATCGTCGAAGGGTCGATGCAATCGCTCGACCGGGTCAGCCAACTGCACCGCCGAGCCGGTGTCCTGTAGCATTTGTGCCAGCTGCTTTTGCGCAGAGCGCAACAGACGGCGACTGCTTTCCAGGCGTACACCGAAGGCAAAGTGACCGCTGGCCTTGTCAGCCAAATGATGGCCCTCGTCGAAAATATAGATGGTCTTCTCCGGCTCTGGCAGGATGGCACCGCCCCCCAATGCCAGGTCAGCCAGAACCAGATCATGATTAGCCACAATCACATCCGCCTCTTCCAGACGGTCACGAGAGCGATAAAAAGGACAGGCACTGAAGTTAAGACAGCGCCGATTGCTGCATTGCATGTGATCACTGGTCAGCGGCTGCCAGATCTGATCATCAATCTCTTCGCTGAGCGCATCGCGATCACCATCCCAGCGACCGGAAGCATACTCATCCATCAATGTTTGATAGCGCGCCAACACCGCGGGTTCAAGCTGCTCGGCAGCCTCATCTTCATACAGCGCCATCTGGCCCAGCACACCCTGCTGCTCAAGCAAACCCTCGACCTTGTTGAGGCAAAGATAACGCCCCCGCCCCTTGGCCAGGCGATACTTCATCGGCAACCCGGCATGCTCTTCTACCTCAGGCAGATCCTTGTTGATCAGCTGCTCCTGCAGAGCAACCGTTGCGGTCGAGAGTACCAGACGGCACTCCTTGGCCCGCGCCAATGGGATAGCCGCAAGCAGGTAGGCGATGGTTTTACCGGTACCCGTACCTGCCTCCACCACACCAACCACCGGCTGCTCGGCGCGGTTAATCGCGGCGGAGTCGGCCGTTGCCAGCGTACGTGCCACAGCCGCCACCATCTGCTTTTGAGCCGGACGCGCCTGCAGCCCCCTGCTCTTGAGAAACCGGCTGTATGCCCCCTGTATTTCCCGTTTTTGCGCGTCGCTCAGCACACTCAGCCCCCATTCATGATCAGTGGTGCGATTTTATCAAGATACTGGATATTTAGACAGATAATGCTTGACCCAGGACATTCACTGTATAAAATCACAGTAAATCGATTGAGTAACGGCCGCCATGAAACTGACTAAACGACAAACCGAAGTACTGGAGTGCATCAAGCACTACATCGACTCCACCGGCTACCCGCCAACCAGGGCTGATATTGCACGCGAACTGGGTTTCCGCTCGGCCAATGCCGCCGAGGAACACCTGAAGGCCCTGGCTCGCAAGGGAGCCATCGAGTTGACCAAGGGTACCTCCCGCGGCATCCGCCTGCCGGAAAGCGAGCAGAATTCTCCCGCCGGTGGCCTGCCGATTATTGGCCAGGTTGCTGCCGGCGAGCCCATCCTGGCTCAGGAACATGTCGAAGATCAGTGCACAATTTCAGCCGATTTCTTTCGCCCAAGAGCGGATTATCTGCTCAGAGTCAAAGGCATGAGCATGAAGAACATCGGCATCATGGACGGCGACCTGTTGGCCGTTCACCAAACACCCGATGCCAGGGATGGGCAGATCGTTGTTGCCAGGATCGGCGACGATGTGACGGTCAAACGCTTCAAGCGCGATGGCCATAAAGTATTTCTGATCGCCGAAAATGAAGACTTTGCCCCTATCGAAGTCGACCTGTCCGAGCAGGATCTGATCATCGAAGGCCTGGGGGTTGGGGTCATTCGGCAAGGTCACTGACGAGGTTGAGCCATGCCTGCCATCAACTCTGTACCTGTTACCAGCAACACACCGAACGACAACGGCCGCAATGAAACCAGCCGCGTGACCGAAATTCTCCTGCACAACAGTAGAGTCTCACTGCACCCGGTGCTTTTGCCAATGATCAGCCAACTCAGCCGCGATAACCGCTGGTTGACCCTGATCAATCCACCAGCCGATCTCAGCTGCGAACTGCTGACTCAGGCCGGCGCCGTAACCGGACATATTCTCGCCCTGCATAGCAGGGAGGGCAGGCACGAACCACTTACGCTCTGTCAGCAGGCCTTGTCTGCCGGCACCTCGCATACCGTGATAGCCTGGTACGACTCAGGCCGTACAACGCCCCTGCACCAGCTGGATCTGGCTGCCAGCCAGGGTGACGCTCAGGCCATCCTGGTGCGTCACTGACAACTCGCCGTTACCACTCCTGCATGTTGGCACGCAGACGTTCCAGCAACTCCCGGAACGCCTGCAGCCAGCCATTGTATTCCGCCAGCACATCACGATCTTCTGCATGATCCGGATTGATCTGCAGCACATGGATCTCTGACACACTGGTATCCTTGGCATTCGGCTGTACCGAGTGATCGGAAGCATCCCAGCAGGACTGATAGGCCTTGAGCACCTTGTGCAGCCAACTGCCCGCATCCTGTTCCAGAATCTCCAGCTCACGTGCTTCGGGCGATTCCTGCCCCGTGGCATCCAGCTGCGCGATCAGATCGGCGTAGCCATGAATGCTCGCCGGATTCAGATTGTAGTTTTCCGCGATTTCACGCAGCAACGAAGTGTAGCCACTGGCCAGAAAGAACAGCACCGATTCATGATAGGACTCGATGCGGGGATGCTGACTCCACTGTGGCGTTTCCTGCGCCTGCACCAGTGCCTTGATATGCAGCCGGGCGAAATTCAACTTCTGATTGGTACGTACTGCGTAGATATCACTCATCGTTGCGGCTCTCGTTTAGTCCCTGTGTTACGAGCAGGTCAGCGTTTGCTGCCCTGCTCTTCCTGCCAGCGGCCATCCCGATAGAAGGCTTTCCAGCCGGTAGCCTTGCCCTCTACCTCTGTCATCACGTACTGCTCCTTGGTCTTGCGACTGAAACGGATCACTGCAGGATTACCCTCAGAGTCCTGTTGCGGCGCATCCATCAGGTAGGCGTACTTGGGATCGATTTCGTCCTTGTGCGGTATCAATTCCTTCACCAGAGGCGCCCGGGTTTCCCGCATCTTCGGGAACTTGCTCGCCGCCAGGAACAGACCACTGGCGCCGTCACGCAGCACATAGGTATCGTCTACCTTCTGACACTGCAACTCCGGCATCGGCACAGGATCCATCTTGGGTGGTGCCGGCTCTCCGTTTTTGAGCAGTTTGCGGGTGTTCTTGCATTCGCTGTTGGTACAACCAAAGAACTTGCCAAAGCGTCCGGTCTTCAACTGCATTTCCGAGCCGCACTTGTCACATTCGATACTGGGGCCGTCATAGCCCTTGATACGGAAACTGCCTTCCTCTATCTCGAAGCCACTGCAGTCGGGGTTATTACCGCACACATGCAGCTTGCGCTTCTCATCGATCAGGTAGGAGTCCATAGCTGCATCACACAGCTTGCAACGATGCTTGTTGCGCAGGATGCGGGATTCCTCTTCATCGTCACCATCGACGCTGACCACCTCATCCCCCGGAATCAGGTTGATGGTGCACTTGCAACGCTCTTTCGGCGGCAGGTTGTAACCGGAGCAACCAAGAAACACACCGGTGCTGGCGGTACGGATCATCATCGGGCGACCACACTCGGGACAGGCAATGTCCGTCGGTGTCGGCGTATTGGGTCGCATACCGTGCTCATCGCCCTGTGCTTCTCCGAGCTTGCCGGTAAAGCCCTGGTAGAAATCGTTGAGCAGGTTTTTCCAGTCAATATCGCCCTGCGCCACTTCATCCAGCTTCTGCTCCATACGGGCAGTGAAACTGTAATCCATCAGGTCAGAGAAGTTCTCGTTCAGACGCTCAGTGACAATATCGCCCATCTTGCAGGCGTAGAAGCGACGCCCCTGCACTTCGACGTATCCACGATCCTGGATGGTCGAGATGATCGCGGCATAGGTCGACGGTCGGCCGATACCGCGCTTTTCCAGCTCCTTGACCAGGCTGGCCTCACTGTAGCGAGGCGCCGGCTTGGTGAAATGCTGCTTCGGCTCGAACCCGACCAGTTTCAGCTGCTCGCCCTGCTGGATATCAGGCAGGATGACATCCTCGTCACTGCGCCCTTTGGGCGGCAGTACGCGGGTATAACCGTCGAAACGCAGGATACGCCCCTTGGTGGTCAACTCGTAGCCAGCACAGTTGACATGAATACGGGTACTGGTATAGCGGGCAGGCGTCATCTGACAGGCCATGAACTGACGGCGAATGAGGTCGTACAGCCGCTGCGCATCCGGTTCCATCCCCTTGAGCTGCTCGACGGTCAGCGCCACATCGGATGGACGGATCGCTTCGTGCGCTTCCTGGGCACCTTCCTTGCTGCTGTAGCTGATCGGCTGTTCGGGCAGGTATTCATCACCGTAATGCTCCTGGATAAACTCGCGGCAGGCCGCCACAGCCTCGGCACTGAGGTTGGTGGAGTCGGTACGCATATAGGTGATGTAACCGGCTTCGTACAGGCGCTGCGCCAGCATCATGGTCTTCTTGACGCCGAAACTCAGCCGCGTGCTGGCAGCCTGCTGCAACGTTGAAGTGATGAAGGGAGCGGACGGCTTGCTGCTGGTCGGGCGGTCTTCACGCTTGTCGACCACCAGATTGCCGGCACGCAGCCGCGCCAAGTGAGCTTCGGTCTCGTCAGCACTGAGCGGGCGGAACGCCTTGCCCTCGTACTTGCTAACCTGCAGCCGCAACGCGGCTTCATTCGCCGTCTGGGTGTCAGCGTGAACCTCCCAGTACTCTTCCGGGATGAAGGCACGGATTTCACGTTCGCGTTCCACAATCAAACGCACCGCCACCGACTGTACACGCCCGGCAGACAGACCGCGGGCGATCTTTTCCCACAGCAGCGGCGACAGCATATAACCGACGATACGATCCAGGAATCGACGCGCCTGCTGGGCGTTAACCCGGTTCAGGTCCAGCTCGCCGGGCTCTTCGAACGCCTGTTGGATCGCTTTCTTGGTAATTTCGTTGAACACCACACGACGATAGCGGTTGTCATCACCGCCGATCGCTTCACGCAGATGCCAGGCGATCGCCTCCCCTTCGCGGTCCAAATCCGTTGCGAGATAGATTTCGTCGGCATTCTTGGCCAGTTTGCGCAGCTCTTCGACGACTTTTTCCTTGCCCGGAAGAATCTCGTAATGGGCCTCCCAGTCATGATCGGGATCCACTCCCATGCGGGCAATCAGCTGCTGATGCGCCTTCTTCTTCTTATATTCGGCCTTTTCGTCCGGCGACATCTTGCGGGTCAGGGCCGCCTGGCGCGCACGCTCCTTGGGATCACTCTTGCTGGCACTTCCACTGGTCGGCAGGTCACGGATATGGCCAACACTGGATTTAACCACATACTGGCTGCCCAGATATTTGTTGATCGTTTTGGCCTTTGCCGGTGACTCGACAATGACAAGGGTTTTTCCCATGAGATACAGATCCTTTTTACGACGGGCAACTCAGAAACTGCGAGCATATATAAGGCGTGGTGCTCCCAGCGTCAAGCGAACTCTGAGTCGAAGCAGGCTCAATGAACCCACGAGTCGCTTACATTCTGCCCGCTATCTGATGTAAATTAGCTCTTTTTTCAGAGTGCCAAACCCCATGCTCGGAGACAACCTGTATCTTGTAATCATGCTGGCCGGTGTCGGCATCCTGGCACTGGTGGTCAACTTTGTACTCACCACCCGGGAACAGGATTCGGAAGCGCGTCGTGAGCGTCTGAGCTGGCTCAAGACACAGGCCGAGCATACGCTCAACGCCCTGTCGATATTGAAGGAAAGCGGTTGTCGTCAGGATATCGTCGACAAGCTCAACCAACACGCCATGGCCCTGATCGAGGAGATCAGCCTGTTGGCGCCCGACTCCGAACTGATGACCCAGGTCAGCGACCTCAAGGAAACCAGCGATCGAACTCGCCCCGACAAATCCCGCTTCAACAGTGACCGGGCGGTCAAACGAGCACAAATCTACATCAATTTCGCCGAAAAACTGATCATCCAGATGGCCAAGGCGGGGAAAATGACCGGACAGCTGGCGCGCACCTACCAGCAGGAACTGTACTGGCTCAACGTCTCTCTGGTGGCTGACGCCCACCATCATCAGGCCAGGCGCCTGCTGGAAATGGGCGACAAGCACACCGCGCTCAGTCACCTCAAACATGCCAAGGCCGTTCTGGTCCGGGCCAGTGCACCCCAGCGACAGAAACAGCCTAAACTGGACGAACTCCAGACCAGCATCGACCAGCTCCAGCCCAAACGTAACCTGGGTGCCGGCGCACTGGCCGAATCTCTGGATGATTACCTCAACGAGTCATCCTAGATTTTTTGTGCTAGCAATGGCCGCGCCAATGCATGCAGTTTTTCCAGCCGGTCAGCTTCACCATGTTCGTACCAGTACAGAGTAAGATGCAGTGGCGTGGACTCGACACCCACCACATCCTCCGGCAACCCGTGCAATAGTGTGACCAGCTGCACCATCGCCTCCTGCGACAAATCCCCCTGCCCCTTGAGCCAGCTCCAGCCCTCTGGCAAGGCTTCGTTATCCAGGGTTTCCAGCCGGTGTACTTCCCATCCGATCCAACCATCACGCTCTTCGCGGACCAAATTGTCGCGGATAAAACGATAGGCCGGCACACTGATGGTTTCAGGCTCCAGCTCTCCCTTAGCGCGCGGCAAGGTTACCCGTGCCAGCTGAACCTGAACCCCAAGCTTGCGCGCCCGCATGCGCAGTTGCGCCTGGTAGCGCTGACGCGGGCTTGGCATCACCCACATCACCGAACCGATCAAGGATGCCAGGATAAAGGTGATTATCAGCCATTCCATACGTTCCAAACCCTCCCGTTGACTGATTAACAGCCGCTATAAAATTGCCGTGCATCATAGCGGCCCCGCACGCACGGCGACAGCGAATTAGTCTTCATGCACGCCAGGCACGCAGCAACACGCATTTGTTGATGTTGATAGGGGACGCTATCCCGTGTAGATGCTATTCTGCAGTCAAATTCATCAAGTCGCACCGGTTGCCAAGTGCAACCCAGAGAAAGGAATACGCGCATGAGTATCTACACCCGCATCCTGCTGGCCCTGGACCTGTCGGAAGAATCGGATCAGCTGGCGACCAAAACAGCCCAGATGGCTCAGGCATTCGACGCCGAACTGAACCTGATCCATGTCGTAGAACCGCTCAGCTTTGCCTACGGCGGGGATGTCCCCATGGACCTGACCACCATCCAGGAACAACTTGACGACCACGCCCGCAGCAAACTCGACCAATATGCCGAAAAGCTCAGCTATCCGGTTAAACAGAAGATCATCGTCACAGGGCATACCGAAACCGAGATTCACCGTGCAGCCGAAGAGCTTGGCAGCGATCTGGTGATTGTCGGTAGCCACGGCCGCCACGGCTTGGCACTGCTGCTCGGCTCCACCGCCAACGGCGTATTGCATGGCGCCAACTGCGACGTACTGGCGATCCGGGTCAAGGAGGAGGGTTAACCCCCCTCCTGCATCGCCTCCAGCTCAACCCAGCGCTCCATCAGCGCTTCCAGCTGCTGCTCCTGCTGGCTTAGCTGAGCCAGTGCCTGCGCCACCTGCTCGTGGTCGCCCGCGTAGAAATCCGGTGCGGCCACAACAGCCTGCAGCGCCTCAAGCGCCTGCTCGGCCTCCTCCAGCTGCGCTGGCAGCTGGTCCAGCTCCCGCTGCAGCTTGTAGCTGAGCTTCTTGCCCGACTTCTTGACCGGCTTGCTGTCGGCGGGTTTACTGACAACCTTCGCCTCTGCCGGCTCGGCCTGCGTTACCGGCCGCTGACGCAGCCAGTCCTGATACCCACCGACATATTCCCGTACCTGCCCTTCACCCTCGAACACCACCGAGCTGGTGACGACATTGTCGAGGAAACGACGGTCATGGCTGACCAGCAGAATGGTGCCATCGAAATTGAGCAGAATCTCTTCGAGCAGTTCCAGGGTTTCGATATCCAGATCGTTAGTCGGCTCATCCAGCACCAGCACGTTGGCCGGCTGACTGAACAGGCGCGCCAGCAGCAGTCGGTTGCACTCACCGCCCGACAGCGCCTTGACCGGTGTCCGCGCCCGCTCGGGACTGAACAGGAAGTCCTGCAGATAACCGATGATGTGCTTGCTCTGGCCGTTGATCTCGATGCTTTCTCGGCCGCCGGAGACGTTGTCGATCACGCTTTTTTCCGGGTCCAGCTGTCCGCGCAACTGGTCGAAATAGGCCACCTCAAGCTTGGTCCCCAGACGCACACTGCCGGCCTCCGGCTGCAGTTGTCCCAGAATGATTTTCAGCAGGGTACTTTTGCCACTGCCGTTGGGACCGATCAGACCTATGCGGTCACCCCGCTGCACTTTCATCGAAAAGCCCTGCAGCAGCGACTTGCCCTCGTAGGACATGGACACGTTTTCCAGCTCAGCGACCAGCTTGCCGGACTTCTGTGCCTCCTCAAGGCCGAAGCTGGCACCTGACTGGCGCTCACGACGCTGGGATCGATCACGACGCATCTGTTCAAGGGCACGTACACGCCCCTCGTTACGGGTTCTGCGTGCTTTGATGCCCTGACGGATCCAGCGTTCTTCCTGCGCGAGCTTCTTGTCGAACTCGGCGTTCTGGCGCTCCTCTTCTTCCAACAGCTGCTGCTTCAGTTCAAGATAGCGATCGTAGCTGCCCGGAAAGCTGGTCAGGTTGCCGCGATCCAGCTCCACGATCCGGGTCGCCAGCTTTTCAACCAGCGCACGGTCATGCGACACGAACAGGATGGCACCGCGAAAATCGAGCATCATCTGCTCAAGCCACTCAATGGTCTCGATATCCAGATGGTTGGTCGGCTCGTCCAGCAACAGCAGATCCGGCTTCTGTACCAGTGCGGCTCCCAGTGCCGCCCGGCGACGCCAGCCGCCGGAGAGCTCCTCCATGCGCGTGTCGGCCTTCAGACCAAGCCGGTCCAGCACTGTTTGTACCTGCTGCTCAAGATGCCAGCCATCACGGGCTTCCAGCTGATGCTGCAGATGCTCCATTTTTCGCAGGGAAACGGCATCGGTCTGATGTGACAACTTGTCAAAGGCTTCGCGCAGTGCAACCACCTCCGCCAGCCCCTCGGCGACCACATCATGCACCCGACGCTCATCGGCAGCCGGCAGCATCTGCGGCAGCTTGGCGACACGAATGGCGGGGTCCTGCCATACGGAACCCTGATCCGCATGAATCTCGCCAGATACCAGCTTCATCAACGTTGACTTGCCGGCACCATTGAGCCCCACCAGAGCGATCCGCTCACCCGGATCGATCTGGAAATCGACCTTATCCAGCAGCGGCGCAGCACTGAAACTGACCGAAACGCCCTCAAACTTCACCAATGGCATAAAGACTCGCATCCTGTCCTGTAAAAATCAGCCGCTAGTGTACCCGAAATCACGCTCAACATTTAAAAGCCATTGCCACGGTTATCTTCCTGCCCCAGTCGAGATACACTGCAACCTGAGCTTCCCCCCGGGCGACCAGAGAGGACACCATGTTTACACCGCGCCGCATGCTACTGATCGCAGCCCTGTTCGCCCCTCAGGCACAGGCAGCCGACACCACCACAGAACAGGATTTGCGCCAGACCTTTGTGCAGCAGTATGCTGCCGTCGTCGCCGAACCAGGCCTCCTCAGTGGCGCCATCCACCAGGCACTGTCGACCTACCCGCTCTATCCTTACCTGGAATATCAGGTCCTGAGATCATCACTGGAAACGCAGACGGATGCGCGTATCAACGACTTTCTTAAGCGTAATGAAGACACGCCGCTGTATGGGCGTCTGCTGTTTGCATGGGCGCGCCATACCGGAGAACAGGGACAGTGGGACAGCTTCAATGCAGCCTGGCAGAAGATCCAGCGACCCAACACCGAACTCAAATGCCTGAACGGACAGTACCAGCTTGAACAGGGCAATCTAACCACCGCCTGGAATCAGGCGCGCCAGCTCTGGACCCAGGGCCATTCCCAGCCCGACATCTGCGACCCACTGTTCGACACCTGGCTGAAGTCAGATGATTTCCATTCGGCTGATGCGCTCAAGCGCTACCGCGCCGCGCTGATCAATGGCCGCGAAGGCCTGGCCACTTATGTCAAACGATTCATTACCGCGACTGCCGATCAGACTGAAGCCAAGCGTGCGTTGTCACTTTATCAAAATCCGCGCCTGCTGCTCGACGAGCCGAAACAATTGAACGTCAATACCGCGCAAGCCCACCCGTTACTGGAAATGACGGTCCGCCGTCTGGCACGCCAGGACCTGGAAGCCGCGATTCAGCTGTGGATCCGCGACCGAGAGCGGCTACAGGTTGCTGCAACCGATCAGGCCGAACTTTCCAATTATCTCGGCGTCTGGTTCTCGAAACGTTTTCCCGATAGCGAGGGGCGCAAGCTGCTGGCACGGCTCGACCCCGAGTTCAAATATACAGAACTGACCAGCTGGCGTGCCCGACTGGCCCTCAGTGACCGCAACTGGTCTGATGTGTCCCGCCTGATCGGCAAGCTGCCCGAGACGGAACGCCAATCCGATCGTTGGCGTTACTGGTCAGCCATCGCCAAACAGGAACAGGGCCAAGAGGACCGAGCAACCCTGGCAACTCTTGCGCGCGAACGCAGTTTCTACGGCTTCATGGCTGCCCAGATTATCAAACACAGCTATGAGCTGAACGACCACCCCGCCAGTCTCGACAGCGCCCAGCTCGAAGCCCTGAGCGCCCTCCCCGCCTTCATCCGTATGCGCGAACTTCTGGCATTGGAGCGATACGCTGACGCCCGCTCTGAGTGGAACCTGGCCGTTGCAGACATGAGCCCCGAACAGATCCATCACGCCGCCCACCTGGTCAGCCGCTGGGGCTGGCACCACCAGGGTATTCGCGGCGCAATCAGCAGCCGCCAGTGGAACGACATGCAACTGCGATTCCCCAACCCCTACCCTGAGTTGTACAGCCGCCACGCCGGCGCCCGTGACATCGACCCGGCCTGGGCGCTCGCGGTCACCCGTCAGGAAAGCGCATTCTGGATGGGGGCCAAGTCCCGCGTTGGCGCACGCGGCCTGATGCAGCTGATGCCGGCCACAGCCCGTGCCACGGCTCGCCGCCACGGCATCAACCTGCCTGAACTTGCCAAGCTGAGCGAACCCGACACCAATATTCAGCTTGGCACCGCCTACCTGAGCGAAGTGTTCGAACGCTTCAACGGCAATCAAGCCTATGCCACCGCTGCCTACAACGCGGGTCCCAACAGGGTCAGCCAGTGGCTCGATGCACGTGGCAAGCTGCCACTGGACATCTGGATCGAAACCATCCCTTACGATGAAACTCGCAGCTATGTGCAGAACGTGCTGTCATTCCGGGTGATCTACGAACGGTTGAAAGATCAGCCCGTCGCCCTGTTCAGCGACCGGGAATTTGCCACCCTGGCACTGAATCAACAGGACTGATTACCGCGCTCAGCGCTGCGGCAGCGCCTCGAGAAACTGCCGCAGCTGCGGGGCATCGAACGGCCAACCCAGCTCTTGGCCGCTGTCGCGCGCCACCAGCACAGGTATACGCACGGCATAACGCTCCATCAGCTCCGCATCGTACACAATATCGACCAGGTCGACTTCGGCCTGACCGGCCACCAGCACCTGCTGCAGCACTGCGACCGCCTCATCACACAGATGACATCCTTCAGTGGTCATCAGATCCAGATACAGCACAACGAAACTCCTCATTAATTGAAGCCATTATTGTCACCGATCCTCCTGAACGCAGCAATGCAGCCCATTCTGATCACATACAAAAAAATGCAACATATGCCGGTTAGGGTTGCCTATTCGAGACTCAAGAGTATTGTAGAGACTGAGAGGGCTTGGCACCGGATGTGCTTCACGTCTTTTCGAATGGCTATCTCGCTACAAGCCCAACAGGTAGTAACGGGCCATCAGCCCGTAGCGACCGGCAGCCGTGTTTTGGCCGGTACTGATGTCCCAAACAGCAGATTGGAAGCAGGCATTTATGACGGATACTAACGGCAATATCGCGACAGACCCCCAGGAATTCATCAATTACGTCAACCGTGAAACCAGCAAGGTTCTCGAGATGTTCTCCGCCACCGGGGGAGATGACATCCTGCGCCAGTTCACCCAATCCTGGACCGAACTGGCTACCCGATCGCTGGAAGACCCAACCGTCTGGGTTCGCGCCATCGCTGATTACCAGCAGGCCCAGTTCAACCTTTGGCGCAACCTGCTCAGCGGCAACACCAGCGAAAGCCCCGTTGCCGAGCCCCCGCCGGGCGACAGACGCTTCAAGGCTGAGGAGTGGTCCAAAAACCCGGTTTTTGACTACATCAAGCAGTCCTACCTGCTCACCTCCAGCATGCTCACTGAGATGGCGCAAAGCGCCAAGCTGTCACCGCAACAGCAGGAAAAACTCGAGTTCTACACCCGCCAGTATGTCGACGCGATGTCCCCTTCCAACTTCGCGATCACCAATCCGGAAGTACTGCAACAAGCGCTCGAAACCAAAGGCGCCAGTCTGGTAGACGGACTCAAGAACCTGCTTGGCGACATCGAAAAGGGTCATATTTCGATGACCGATGAATCCGCGTTCGAGCTGGGCACCAACCTGGCCACCACCGAAGGCGCCGTGGTGTTCCAGAACGATATCTTTCAGCTGATTCATTACAAGCCGCTGAGTGAACAGACATACGAACGGCCAACGCTGATCGTGCCGCCCAGCATCAACAAGTTCTATATTCTCGATCTGCAGCCGGACAACTCGTTCGTACGTTTCTGTCTCGAGCAGGGACAGGATGTGTACCTGGTTTCCTGGGTCAATCCCTCTACCGAACAGCGTGACATTACCTGGGATGACTATGTCGGTGATGGCGTCCTCAAAGCGATTGACTCCGTCAAGGAGATCAGCGGGCAAGACAAGATCAACCTGGTCGCCTGGTGCGTAGGCGGAACCCTGACCGCATCAGCCCTCGGCGTCCTGGCCAACCGCAAGGACAACAGCGTCGGCAGCTGCACCTTCCTGACCACTCTGATCGACTTTGAAGACCCGGGCGACCTGCGCGTCTACATCGATGAACAGCAGATCAATCAGCTGTCCGAAAAGGTCAACAAGGAAGGTGTTCTGCATGGCCGTGAGCTGGCGACTTCTTTCAACATGCTACGCTCGAATGACCTGATCTGGTCCTACGTGGTAAATAACTATCTCAAGGGCCAGACACCTCCGCCGTTTGACATCCTCTACTGGAACAGCGATCCGACCAACCTGCCGGCTGCAATGTACACCTACTACCTCAAGGGGATGTACCTGGACAACAAGTTGGTACAGCCGGACGCACTGACTATCTGTGGCGAGCCGATCGACCTGCGTCGCGTCAAGACGCCTTGCTACTTCCTGTCTACCATGGAAGACCACATCGCACCGTGGAAAAGTACCTTCAAGGCACTGGACCTGCTCAGCGGCACCACAGAGTTCGTACTCGGCGGCAGTGGTCATGTCGCCGGCGTTATCAACCCGGCGAAGAAAAATCGCCGCAACTACTGGACCAAGGGCGAGATGGGCAAGGGCCCGGATGCCTGGCTTGAGTCCGCCGAGCGCCAGGAAGGCTCCTGGTGGAACCACTGGAGCGATTGGCTCCGTCGCCGCGCCGGCAAGAAAGTCGACGCACCGGCCGAGTACGGTAATGACCTCTACCAGGTGATCGAGGCTGCACCTGGCAGCTACGTGCGCAACCGTATCGATTAACCCCCGCCTCTGCCTGCACACAACAACGGGGCCAGCTGGCCCCGCTTTACTGACCACCAGGTCGCAGCGACACCTGCAAGGCGATATCGCGACGTTGCCCAGCTTCATTCTTGAACAACCCAACGCAACAGCCCGTAAACGACTCCTGCCAGCCGCGTTGTGATTGACCCTCTCCCTTGCCACCCACGCTCGGGATTGCACTCCCCGGTGTGCGCGCTTATGCTTGGCGCTTTCAGGGAGTGAAACGTCATCATGGCTGATGCAGAGCACCTCGTAACGCTCTCCTTCTCTCCACCCGTTCAATGTTCAGAGTACTACATCTCGCCGTGTTCAGTTTGAGTCGGAAACGCAACGCAGAGGTCCGCTATTTGCTGCAATTGGGCTGGCCAATCATGGTGGCACAACTGGCGCAGCATGCGATGAGCTTTGTTGACACCCTGATGGCAGCCCGTGCCGGTACCGAGGACCTGGCCGCCATCGCCCTTGGCAGCAGCCTCTGGCTGCCGCTGTTTCTGGCACTGGCCGGCATCCTCATGGCCACCACACCGGTGGTCGCCCAACTGGTTGGCGGTAACCGTGAAACCGACACACGCCAGCCCTTGCAACAAGGCTTCTGGGTCGCGGCCTGCCTGAGCCTGATCGGCGTCCTGGCACTGAGAAACGCCGATCCGGTACTGCAGCTTCTGCAGTTGGAAACGAGCCTGCAGAGCAAGACCCAAGGCTACCTTGATGCAATCAGCTGGGGCTTTCCAGCATTCCTGTTCTACCAGGTGATGCGCAGCTACTGTGAAGGCTTTGGCAAGACTCACCCGGTGATGCGTATCGCGGTACTGGGCGTACTCTGCAACATCCCGCTCAACTATATACTGATCTTCGGCAAGTTCGGGCTGCCCGCGCTGGGCGGTGTCGGCTGCGGCTACGCCACGGCCGTGGTGATGTGGATCATGATGCTTGCGGCAGGACTCTATCTGCTCAAAAGCCCCCTGTTCAGACCTTTACAGCTGTTTCGCCAATGGCAGCCGCCCCATTCCACACAGCTGGTGCAACTGCTCAAGCTGGGTATCCCGATCGGCTTTTCGCTGTTGATTGAAGCCAGCATGTTCTGCGTGCTGGCGCTGATTCTAGCCCCCCACGGCGAAGTCGTGATTGCGGCCAATCAGATCACCATCAGCTACAC
The DNA here is from genome assembly GCA_963677795.1 of uncultured Marinobacterium sp. GTDB lineage: Bacteria > Pseudomonadota > Gammaproteobacteria > Pseudomonadales > Balneatricaceae > Marinobacterium. The sequence goes on from OY782520.1 coordinate 287,823, forward strand.
CGGCATGGTGTTCATGATCCCCTTGAGCATCGCCATGGCACTCACCATCAGGGTTGGGCAGCTGATTGGCAGCGATAACCCTGCCGCCGCACGCTATGCCGCTCAGACCGGCATTCTGATCACCCTGGTGATCGCCCTGTTCAGCTGCACCCTGTCCCTGTTATTGGCTCGCCAAATCACTGGCCTCTACACTACAGAAGAGGAAATTCTGACACTGGCCACGCTCTTGATCAGCATTGCCGCCGTCTTCCAGTTTTCCGACGCTCTTCAGGTCAGCGCGGCAGGAGCCCTGCGTGGCTACAAGGACACCAGCATGCCTCTGCTGATGGTGTTCATCGCCTATTGGATGGTGGGCTTGCCGGTTGGCTACATTTTGGGCTTCACCGACTGGATTATGCCCCCCCTGCTGGCCGCCGGCCTGTGGTATGGACTGCTTATCGGCCTCAGCGTGGGAGCCGCTCTGCTAACCGCACGTCTGATACGGATTGCACGCCATGCGATCAATACTGCTGCTCCTGGCACTGCTGCTCAGCGGCTGTAGCGAAGAAGGGGCCGAATCCCGACTACAGGAATATGCCTACCGGGTCGGCAATGCCATTCAGCAGGATTACCGGCTCACCCTTGAGCGCCGACCACCGCCCTTCCCAGCCAAACGCCAGCGATCACTGCCGGTAGATGATATTCGCGAAGGACTGCTCGAGGTACTGGATCTTAGACGCTGTGGCCTGTTGGAGCTGATCGGCCAGCGCAACAGTTCGCTCGGCAAACTGGCCCTGCCGTCCCAACGGCTGATCTATGAAACACGCCTTTTACCCCGCCTGCGCCAATGCATCCAGCAACTGAAACAGACCGAGCAAGATGAAGACACCCGACAACTGCTGACCCGCCTGCAACATATTGAGCAGATCAAGCGGCGCAACTACCCTCGCGTAATCAGCAACGCCGTCTTCAACTCCGACGAGATCAGCAGGCAGTTTGCCTTGCAGGCCAGCTCCCTGGATCAGTCTGCAATATCCTCACTCAACGCCCTGATGCCTGCCTTCACACGCTTCCGCCACTTGGCCGAGCTGTCACATCAGGCACAATGGAGCGAGCCGGAATGGATAACGCAGCTGGAAGAAAGCTATGAGGCGATGTACCGATCCGACTTTGGCGCCGACTGGCTGCACAGCCTCTTACTGCTGATCCAGACCCTGGAACAAACCGCCAACGCGATCGAAACCCGCCTGGCGCGACGCCCAATCTGTTTCAACCGCAAGCCCACCCCCCAGGCCAACATCATCCGCAATGTATTCCAACGCTACTATGCCGGCCAGCTGCAGCCCTGGATGTCCGCCATTGATCGCAGCGGACAGCAGTGGCGGACGCAGTGGCTCGCACTGGCAGCACAATTGCCTACCACGGCCGCGATGCAAGAGTATCTGACCCTGGTGTTTGGTGACCGGCCCGACAGCCTCTGGCACGAGTACATCGAGGCACGCAGTCGCCATACGCGCGCCTGGCAACAGTTGCTGGAGCAGTGCGGCATGCTGCCCGGCAGCAACGGGGCTTGAGTGATATCGACTTTTCAACCATGATGGGTCTACCGCACCCAGGTGGAAAAGGATTTGTCTGCACTCACCTCAGCCCTGCGCAAGCCTGCCGGCATACCAACCATCTCGGCGCTGGTTTTGTTATGCCTCTGCCTGGCCGCACTGGCCGCCGGCAGTAGTCAGCTGCTCCTGGACAGCCAACAGATCGACCAGTACCGCCAGCTGTACGGAGAAGAAGCCTCCAAGCGCCTGGTCGCCTGGCAGAACCTGCTGAAGGAAGCGGCAAACCTGCCGGAAAACGAAAAGCTTGAACGAGTGAATCGCTTTTTCAACCAGGTGCGCTTTGTTGATGACCGCGTCCACTGGGGACAAGAGGATTACTGGGCCACCCCGGTCGAGTTCCTGATCACCAACGGCGGCGATTGCGAGGATTTCTCCATCGCCAAGTACTACACCCTGAAAGCCCTGGGCGTTGCCGAAACCAAGATGAGCCTGGCTTATGTCAAGTCACTCAAGCTCAATCAGGCACACATGGTGCTGACCTACTATGCCACCCCCGCCGCCATGCCTGTCGTACTGGACAACCTGATCGGTGAAATCCGACCAGCGAATCAGCGCCCTGATCTGCTGCACGTCTATACTTTCAACGGCGACAGCCTCTGGCTCAGCAAGAAGGGACGCCGGGCTGAACTGGTCGGTACTTCAGATCGACTCAAACCCTGGGCCAGCGTACAGTCCCGAATGGACAATAATCACGTCAACCTCAATTCGCAGGAGCGTTAAGGATGTCACTGATAAACCAGCTGATCGCAACCGTACTGGCCGTGCTGCTCGGACTGGTCCTGAGCACAGTGTACATTCTTGCCGACAGCTCCCGTGAAACCCTGCTTACCCAGCTCGAATCTCACGCCGAAGACAGCGCCACCCACCTGGGACTTTACCTCGCCCCTTACATGCAGCAACACGATGAGGCGACTATCGCCACGGCGGTGAATGCAATTTTCGACAGCGGCTTCTATCAGCAGATCAACGTCACCGACACCGACAACAACATCCTGTACAACAAGGTATACGATCCAGCCAGCAGCATCAGCGCACCCAATTGGTTTATCCAGCTGATGCCGATTACACCACCGGAAAAAGTACGCCAGATCACCTATCAGTGGCACCAGGTCGGCAGCATCCATGTGCGCAGCCGGGCCGGATATGCCTATGAAAAACTCTGGCAGGGGGTACGCAACGCCCTGATCCTGTTTGTCAGCCTGTCCGCCCTGTCGGCCCTGATACTGTCCTGGCTGATGCGCCACCTGTTGCGCCCTTTGCAGGGGGTCGAGCATCAGGCGATGGCGCTGGCGCGACGGGAGTATATCGAGCAACCAACGCTGCCGCGTACCCGTGAACTGCGCCAGGTCGTATCCGCCATGAACCTGATGGTACGCCAGGTACAACTGATGTTCGATGAACAAAACCGTAACATCGAATCACTGCGCAGCACGGCGTACCGTGACAGCCTGACCGGGCTAAACAATCGCCGCGCCACGCTGACACAACTCACCGAGCACCTTGAATACCGCCAGGATTTCGGTCCCGCATCCCTGCTCATTATGCACCTCAATGATCTCCAGGCACTCAACCATTCTCTGGGCGAGGATGCCACCAACCATCTGATTCGCAATTGCGCTCAGGGCATTCAAGCACTGGGACAGAGCCTGGGCACTCACGTGGTGGGACGCATTGGCGGGGCCGACCTGATACTGCTGGCCCAGCGCCGCAGCCTTGATGACTGGCAGCTACTGCTGGACCCCCTGCTGCGCAAGGCCCAGACGCAACTGAAGCAGCAGGGAATCGAGGCCGATGCACATAACATCAGCATAGGCATCGCCTCCAGTGACAGCCCCACGCCCGCCGAGCAGCTGCTGACCCAGGCTCGTCTGGCACAACAGGAAGCCGAACAGGCCGCTGACAGCGACATTGCCCTGTACCATGCCCATCAGCATCAACAGGGCTGGTCGAAACAGTGGCAGCGTCATGTGGCAACCGCGATTCATAACGAACAGATTTTCCTGCAACAGCAACCACTGGTCGACGCTGACGATCGCTGCATTCATGCCGAAGTGTTTGCCCGCATTCTGGACCAGGACAACACCCCCTGCCAGGCCGGCGACTTTTTTGGCGTGGCGCGCGACCTGAGCCTGCTCGAGAAAATCGACCGCGCCATTGTCAAGCACGCCATTCAGTTCCTGCAGCAAAGCCCGACCAGCCCGACCCTCAGCCTCAACCTCAGCAATCAGGCGCTGGCCGAACAAAGCTTTATCGACTGGCTGCTGAACACTCTTGAACACAGCGGCGTGCCCGAACGCTTGAGCATCGAAATCAACGAAACCGCCATCCTGACGCACATGGAGAGTATCAAGACGTTACGCCAGGCATTGGCAGAACTGAACATTCAATTCGGGGTAGATAACTTCGGAACCCACCCGAATGGTTTCAGCTATCTATATGCCCTGCGTCCGGATTACCTCAAGATCGATGGATCGCTGGTGCGCCAGATTGACCATAGCGACGAGGATCGCTTCTTCGTCAGCAGCCTGATCAGCGTCGCCCATAGCCTCGAGATTCAGACCTATGCGGAACATGTGGAACGGGAAAGCCAGCGCCTTGAACTGGCCAGGATGCAGATCGACGGCACTCAGGGCTATCTGCACGGCATGCCGTCTACGCTGAATTAAGCCCGGCCGTTACAGGTGCTGCCTGACCCATCTTTGCAGACTGCTCAGGTCCATGGCACCTGCCTGGCGCGCAATTTCCTGGCCTTGATGCAACAACATAAGGGTCGGGATACTGCGGATAGCGTAGCGTGCTGCAATCGCTTGCGCCTGCTCGGTATTCACTTTGACCAGTCGACACTCCGGCTCCAGTGCAGAAGCCGCCTGAGCAAAGATCGGCGCCATCATCTTACAGGGGCCGCACCAGTCGGCCCAGAAGTCCACCAGCACAGGGATATCGGTATTCGCCAGGATGCGATCGAAGGATTCAGCATCAGCCTCAACCGGCTGGCCATTGAACAGCGGAGCCTTGCATCGGCCACACTGCGGCGCGTGTTGCAATCGCGCTTGTGGAATTCGGTTGGTTGCCAGACAGGCAGGACAGGAAATATGCAGGGAATCATTCATCGGGAGCCTCCAATAGTACACTATCGGAGTAGATGGAGGCTCCCGGCTGGATTTTCAACGGATCAGCGACCCTTGAGGTTCACCAGCGCTTCCAGCTTGCGACTGAAACGTTCTTCCTTCTGGCGCTTGCGCTGCTGTTGCTCCTGCTCACGCTGTTCCTTCTGACGCTCGCGGCGCTGCGCCTGGATCTCTTTGATCCGTCCTTGGGCATGCTCTGCCTCACCGGCTGTCACCGCACCGACGGCTTCACCCTTGAGATCGATTCGCTCCACACCTTCCTGCACCGAACGCAGATAGGCCAGTGAACGAACGTAGGTGGCCAGTGCACGCTTGATTCGGTTACGTGCCAGCTTCTCGTCAGCAATCAGATCCTCCTGGATACCGATCTTGAGCGGACGCACATTGTCGCGACTGAAGGTCTGCGGATAAGCCTCGATCAACTGCTCCAGCGCAGCCTGGTTGGCCGCACGATTCTTGGAGCGGGTCTTGCTATTGGCTGTTTGATTCACGGTTTGACTCTCTGTTGTACCCGTTGCTGCCCGCGTGCGCTTTTCGACGGCGGACAACCTGTGTTCACACTCCTGCAGCAGCGACTCAACTTCCTGCTGCAGATTGATCAGATCTGACACTCAGCCAGCCCCTTTACGAATTAGATATTCATAGGTTTCACCTTCCACGACCATCTGCTGGACCAGCTCATGGCCAAGGAAGGTACAAAACTTGGGAATATCGCGCTGTGTCGAAGGATCCGTTGCAATGACATGCAACACCTCACCGACCGACATCTCACGTACCTTGTTATGCAGCAGCATAACCGGCTCGGGACAGAGCAGTCCGCTCGCATCGAGCATGTGATCAACACCGGTTTTATTCATGCGGGTTAACGACTCCCCCGACAGCACTGAATGATTAAAAACAATTTCACCTGTATCACCGATACGGGCTTGCGACCTTTCAGGAAGCAATTATCCTGATATAGAGACCATCTCTCAAGGAGTAAGCCGATGATTCGTGTACTGATTGAACGTCATATCGCCGATGAACTGAGCGAGCACTACGAGCGCGCTTCCCGCGAAACCCTGCAGAAAGCGATGCATTTCCCCGGCTTCATCTCCGGAGAAGCCCTTCATAACACGGCCGATCCCAATCACCGGGTCATTCTCGCCACCTACAGATCCGAGAACGACTGGTTGCGCTGGCACGCCTCGGAGGAGCGCCGTGAAATGATGGATCAGCTCACCCCTATGCTGGAAACCGAAGAGAAAATCACCGTCTTCGAGCACTGATTCAGCCTTCAGGTGTCAGTGACAGCCAGCAGGTGATCTCTTCGCGATCATGATACAGATGCCGTGCCTGCAGCCGATAAGCGATATCGGCTGCCGCCAGTTCGTCGCGCAGACGCCCCAGACAGCGCTCAACCTCGTCAAAGCGCTGCTTCATCGGCAACTTCAGGTTAAAGATGGCGTTACGACACCAGCCATTCAGCGCCCAGGCCAGCATCAGCTCGGTCACCCGCGCCGGCTTGTCCACCACGTCACAGACCATCCAGTCCACCGGCTTGGCAGGCACAAATGTAAAAGCATCCTCACGGCGATGCTCAACCTGACCGGACTCCATCAGATCATCGTTCATGGGGCCATTGTCCACAGCCGTCACGAACATATGCTGATTGACCAGCTGCCAGGTCCAGCCACCGGGAGCGGCCCCCAGATCCACAGCCGTCATGCCGCCTCTGAGCAGCTGCTCCTTGCGTCGGGCCGGGATAAAGTAGTGCCAGGCCTCTTCCAGTTTGAGCGTGGAACGGCTGGGCGCCCGCTGGGGGAATTTGAGTCGCAACACCCCCATGGGCCAGGACGAACTGTTGCCAACCGGTGCCACACCAACCCAAAGCGTCCGCCCATCGATGACAAACACGTGCATGCGCCAGTCTGCACGCTGCTTGCGCGGCAGCATCAGATCATCGCGACGCAATGCCTGAGCCAATGCCGAGCCGAACTTGCGCGCAAAACCGTGCAACTCCCGCCCATCGGTAGTATCAGCCACTTCAACCATCAGCTCACTGGCCTTGGGCAGATCGGCTACCTGCTGGCGAATCGGCCCAATGCGGTCAGAGGCAGGCAGATCATCCAGTCGCGGCAGGCAAGCCACCCACTGACGGGCAAAGACCAAAGCGCGAAAGCGCAACTTGCGCATGGCGGTCAGCGCGCCGTTAGGCTCATGACAATGATAAAGCACATACCCCTGCTCGGATTCAAACTGGGGATAGCCGTAGATACCCACCTCTGCACAGCGCGTGGTGATCTCGGCCGCACACTCCTTTTCAAAACCGGAACGGCAATATAGCAACAGTGTGTTTACTTCAGTCATGAGCTCTCCTCGAATGAGCGCGCACTATAGTAATCCATTGGTCTAATAACAACCGTACTTAAGCGTAATCGAGGGTGAAAAAAGCGCAGAAATACACCTTGATCCATATCAACCAAAGCCACATGATGGGCACACGAAACCACCTAAAAAGCAGCCAAATAACAGCCCAGTGCGCCAAAAACGCTCTGATTCTCATCCCCGCAGACAAGCCAGGCCATTGAATTTACGGAGTTATCCTTTTAACCAGCGGAATAAAGACCCAGAACGATAATCAAAAACTGTCCTGCGACAATAAACCACAGTTAAAGGTTCCATCACATTGAAATACAGTGGGTATTCCCAGATAATTGCCGGTGGAACTCTTCTTACTACTATTAGCTTGTTGATGAGAGCCTGACATGAGCACTGCAACTGAACACCCGACTTACAACTACAGAGTCGTGCGCCAGTTCGCCATCATGACGGTGGTCTGGGGCATCGTCGGTATGGGCGTCGGCGTCCTGATCGCCGCCCAGCTGGTGTGGCCTGCACTGAACTTTGACATTCCCTGGTTGACCTACGGACGTATCCGTCCGTTACACACCAACGCGGTTATCTTCGCGTTCGGTGGCTGCGCACTGTTCGCGACCTCGTACTACGTGGTTCAGCGTACCTGCCAAACTCGACTGTTCTCCGATGCACTGGCATCGTTCACGTTCTGGGGTTGGCAAGCGGTAATCCTGGCGGCAGCAATCACTCTTCCGATGGGTCTGACCAGCACCAAAGAGTATGCTGAGCTGGAATGGCCGATCGACATCCTGATCGCGCTGGTCTGGGTGGCGTATGCCATTGTATTCATGGGAACCGTCAAGCTCCGTAAAACCTCCCACATCTACGTGGGTAACTGGTTCTACATGGCATTCATCATCACCGTTGCGGTGCTGCATATCGTTAACAGCCTGGCGATCCCGGTATCTGCGTTCAAGTCCTACTCCGTATACCCGGGTGCTGTCGACGCCATGGTACAGTGGTGGTACGGCCACAACGCGGTTGGCTTCTTCCTGACTGCCGGCTTCCTGGGCATGATGTACTACTTCGTACCCAAGCAGGCTGAGCGTCCGATCTACTCTTACCGCCTGTCCATCGTGCACTTCTGGGCTCTGATCGCCACCTACATCTGGGCTGGCGGCCACCACCTGCACTACTCTGCCCTGCCGGACTGGACTCAGTCGGTTGCCATGGTAATGTCCCTGATCCTGCTGGCACCGTCCTGGGGCGGTATGATCAACGGCATGATGACCCTATCGGGCGCATGGCACAAACTGCGCACCGACCCGATCCTGCGCTTCCTGGTGGTTTCCCTGTCCTTCTACGGCATGTCCACCTTCGAAGGTCCGATGATGTCCATCAAGACCGTGAACGCTCTGTCTCACAACACTGACTGGACTGTCGGCCACGTACACGCCGGTGCTCTGGGCTGGGTTGCGATGATCTCCATCGGCTCCGTCTACCACATGATCCCGAAACTGTTCGGCAAGGCTCAGATGTACTCTGTCGGCCTGATCAACACTCACTTCTGGCTCGCCACTATCGGTACGGTTCTGTACATCTGCTCCATGTGGGTCAACGGCATTCTGCAGGGTCTGATGTGGCGTGCGGTTAACGAAGACGGCACCCTGACCTACAGCTTCGTCGAAGCGCTTGAAGCCAGCCACCCGGGCTACCTGGTTCGCTGGATCGGCGGCTGCTTCTTCCTGACCGGCATGCTGCTGATGGCCTTCAACACTTGGCAGACCGTTCGCAGCGGCAGCTCCGTCAAGGCAGCTGATCCGTCTGCCCAGGCGGCCTGATTGAGACGAGGAGCAGAAAGCAATGATCAAACACGAAACGATTGAAAAGAACATCGGCCTCATGATCCTGCTGATCATCATCGTGATCAGCGGTGGTGGCCTGGCCGAGATTGTGCCGCTGTTCTTCCAGAGCTCTACGACCAAGCCGATCGAAGGGCTGCGTACCTACAACGCACTGGAATTGGAAGGCCGTGACATCTACATCCGTGAAGGCTGCCACGTCTGCCACACTCAGATGATCCGCCCGTTCCGCGCCGAGACCGAACGCTATGGTCACTACTCAACTGCGAACGAGTTCGTTTGGGAACATCCGTTCCTGTGGGGCTCCAAGCGTACCGGTCCGGACCTGGCCCGTGTTGGCGGTCGTTACTCTGACGACTGGCACATGGCTCACCTGTACAACCCGCGTGACGTAGTACCTGAATCCAAAATGCCGTCTTACCCTTGGCTGTTCGAAAACAAGGTAAGCGGCAAGGATACAGCGGCCAAAATGGAAGTACTGCGTAAGATGGGTGTTCCTTACACTGACGAGCAGATCGCTTCTGCCCGCGAAGATGTACAGGGCAAAACCGAGATTACGGCTCTGGTTGCTTACCTGCAGTCGCTGGGTAAAACCCACTCTGTTTACACCAACCAACGGTAATTTTCAGTGAGTTACGAGGTTTATGGTCCCTATCTCCCGGTACTGATGCTGATCACCTTCATCGGCCTCTTCGCCTGGGTTTTACTCCCGGGCAACAAGAAAGGTTTCGACGAGGCATCCAACCTCCCCTTCGCGGATGAAGAGGAAAACGGAGACAAGCAGCAGGACCAGGAAGGGTCCCATAACAGGAGAGAAAACAGATGAGTGCTTTCTGGAGCGCATGGGTAACCGTGATTACCCTGGCAGTCATTCTCGGCTGCGCATGGCTACTCTTCGCAACGCGCAAGAGTGAAAAGTTCAAGGAATCGACCGATCAAAAGGTCGGACACGCTTTCGACGGTATCGAAGAGTTCGACAACCCGCTGCCGCAGTGGTGGTTCTACCTGTTCGTAGCAACCGTCATCTTCGGTCTGGGCTACCTGATGCTCTACCCGGGCCTGGGTAACTTCAAAGGCATGCTTGGCTGGACATCGGCCAACCAGTGGGAAGCCGAGATGCAGCACGCAGAAGAGGTATACCGTCCGGTATTCTCCAAGTATGCCGCCCTGTCCATCGAAGACCTGCAGAAGCCGGAAAACGAGGCTGGTCTGAAAATGGGTCAGCGCATGTTCGCCAACAACTGCTCCGTATGTCACGGTTCTGCAGGTACTGGCGCCATCGGCTTCCCGAACCTGACCGACAGCGATTGGCTGTACGGTGGTGAACCCGCCACCATTAAACAGACTATCACCAACGGTCGTAACGGCGGCATGCCTGCCTGGGGTGATGTATTGGGCGAAGATGGTGTTCGCGACGTAGCCAGCTATGTCCGTACACTGAGCGGCAACGAAGCAACACCTGGCACCGATATCGCCAACGGCGAGAAGCAGTTCCAGGCTCTGTGTACCGCTTGTCACGGTCCGGACGCCAAAGGCATGCATGCTCTGGGCGCCCCGAACCTGACCGACGACGTCTGGCTGTATGGCGGCGAGTTCAAGCAGGTTGCTCACACAATCCGCGCCGGTCGTGCAGGTGTGATGCCAGCCCACAAGGCTCTGCTGTCTGAAGACAAAATCCACCTGATCACAGCTTACGTGTATAGCCTGTCTAACAAGTAAGCAATGGTGACTCACTGACAAAAGGCGACATGACGCAAGTCATGTCGCCTTTTTTGTAGCCAAACTATTATAATATTCAGCACTCCTAATAAATTAGGAATGAACCTGTCGACGTAATCAGCAGTAGGTACTGGCATGAATCAGATACCGGTAAAAGACGTAACCCCTCGCAAGGATGGCAAAGAGCAGGCTGAATCCTACAACCTGTACGCCAAACGCGAGCACATTTACGTCAAGTTTTATAAAGGCCTCTTCAAGAACCTCCGTATCCTCTCCGGCTTCATGATGCTGGCGATGTTCTACGGCGTTTCCTGGATTCAGTATGATGGCCGTCAGGCAGTCTTGTTTGATCTGCCTAACCGCCAGTTTCATATTTTCGGCCTGACCTTCTGGCCACAGGACTTCATGCTCCTGTCATGGCTGCTTATCATCCTTGCATTCACCCTGTTCCTGGTTACCGTTTTTGCCGGTCGCCTCTGGTGCGGCTACTCCTGCCCCCAGTTTGTCTGGACCTGGCTATTCATGTGGGCCGAGCGCATCACCGAAGGTGATCGCAACAAGCGCATGCGTATGGATAAACAGGCCATGAGCAAGGAAAAAGCGGTACGCAAGACTGCCAAGCACCTGATCTGGCTTCTCATTGCCGTGGCATCCGCCATCGCTTTTGTCGGCTATTTCTCCCCGATCCGCGAGTTGATTCCCAACATCCTGGCCTGGGATCTCGGTCCTTGGGAGACTTGGTGGCTGGCATTCTTCACCGTGGCCACCTACGGCAACGCCGGCTGGCTGCGCGAGCAGGTCTGCATCTATATGTGCCCCTACGCCCGCTTCCAGAGCGTCATGTTCGACCAGGACACCCTGATCATCTCCTATGACGAGGCTCGTGGCGAACCCCGAGGCAGCCGCAAGAAAAATGCCGACAAGGCAGCGGCCGGGCTGGGCGACTGTATCGACTGCCACGCCTGCGTCCATGTCTGCCCAGTCGGCATCGACATTCGTGATGGCCTCCAGTATGAGTGCGTGGCCTGCGGCGCCTGTGTCGACGCCTGTGACGATATGATGGACCGTGTCGGCTATGAACGCGGATTGGTTCGCTACACCACCGAACACGCTCTTAAAGGCAACAAGACCAAGCTGCTGCGCCCACGACTGATCGGCTACTTCGTTGCATTGACCGCGATGTTTGCCGCCTTTGCATGGGCGATTGCGGACCGCGTCCCGCTGGAAGTTGATGTGATTCGCGACCGCGGCCAGCTGTATAACAACACATCATCTGGCCAGATCGAGAATATTTACACCCTGAAAGTTGCCAACAAGGAGCAGGTCGACCATCGCTATACCATCTCGGTATCCGGCCTTGAAGGACTGGAGATGGCAACCGACCCCAACATTACCATTGCCGCCGGAGAGCTGCTGACCTACCCCGTACGTTTGCAGATCAGCCCTGCAGAGTTGAAGTCCAACAATTCAACCATTGTGTTCAAAGTTGAAGCCCAGGGTAATTCTGCCATCGCAATTGAAACCGAAAGCCGCTTCCTTGGTCCCATACCTCAACGGTAGTCCCCGGAAACGATAATTTAGGTTAGAATGACGGCCGGCTCATCCCGGCCGTCTTTATATGCAAGGAGTGTCATGAACACGCACGTCAACCCCCCTGCTCCCTGGTACAAGCAACCCTGGCTATGGTTCATCCTGGCACCGCTGATTGCCGTTTTTATCTATTCGACCATGTTCATATATGTCGCCGTAACCACCAGCGATGGCGTGGTTAAGGAGGACTACTACAAGGTTGCCCGCGGGATGAACATCGACACCTCAAAGGCCGATACCGCTCGCGCATTGGACTTGGATGCGGAACTTCGCCTGGATACGATCACCGGCGATATCAACCTGCGCCTGTCCGGTAAACTTGACAGTTTTCCATCTATTCTTCATTTGAACATTATTCACCCGACGCATCAGCGGTATGATCAGATACTGATTTTGCGCAGCGTCGATGGCAAGGGCCTCTACACTGGCAGTCTTGAGGGTCACCTCAGCGGCAAACGCTATCTGTCACTGGCACCTGATAACGACAGCTGGCAGTTGCGCCAGGAAATTCTTCCGCCGTTTACCGAGCAGCTTCACTACTCTCTGACCCCGCAGTGAGTGCAGCTATGACTGTTCAGCGAACGCATACACTGGCACCCTGCTTCCATTGCGGGTTGCCGGTCCCTCCAGGTACTGATTACACCACTGTCATCGATGGTGAAGCCAAGTCCATGTGCTGCCCCGGCTGCCAGGCCGTGGCTCAAACCATCGTTGATGGCGGCCTTGACGGATTTTATCGTCATCGCGACAACTCCAGCGCCAGCCAGGATGCCCGCCTTGCAGCCGAGTCTCACTTGGCGGATGAACTGGCCCTGTATGATTCCGCCGCGCTTCAGGCCGATTTTGTAAGACAGCTTGGCCCCAACAGATCTGAAGCCACACTGGTGATTGAAGGCATCACTTGCGCGGCCTGCATCTGGCTTCTGGAGCACCACTTGGGCCAGCAGCCCGGCGTGGAACTGTTCAGCGTCAACATGACCAACCACCGCGCTCGCCTGGTCTGGAATCCTGACGAAACCCGACTCAGCACTCTGTTCGGCGAAGTACTGCGGATTGGATACAAGGCTCACCCCTTCCACCCCAATCGTGAAGAGCAACTGCTCGAACAGGAAAAAAAGCGCGCCATCCGTCGCCTGGGCGTTGCCGGTGTTGGCATGATGCAGGTGATGATGCTTGCCATCGCCCTGTATGCCGGCGCCCTTCAGGACATGGAAGAGCGTTTCGTCGAGTTCATTCGCTGGAGCAGTCTGATACTCGCGACCCCAGTCGCACTGTATTCAGCTCGCCCCTTTTTCGTGGCGGCTATCAGGGATCTGCGCACCCGCCACCTGAGCATGGATGTGCCGGTCTCCATCGCCATTGGTGGTGCCTACCTGGCCAGTGTTTGGGCAACAGTAATGAACACCGGTGAAGTCTATTTCGACTCTGTCACCATGTTCACGTTCTTCCTGCTCATCGGCCGCTATATCGAGATGCAGGCACGTCACCGGACCGGCAAGGCCGGCAACGCCCTGATGGACCTTCTCCCTGCCAGCGCGACCCTGCTGCAGAATGGGCGTGAAAAGATGATTCCGGCGGCAGAACTCAAGCCCGGCGACCTCGTTCTGGTACGCCCGGGTCACACCTTGCCCGCTGATGGAGTGATTGCCGAAGGCAGGAGTTCCGTCGATGAATCAGCCCTGACAGGCGAATACCTCCCGATCAGCAAGTCGATCGACGACCCGGTCGTCGGCGGCACCATCAACGTCGAGCACCCTCTCAAGGTACGCATTACCGAGGTAGGCGCCAATACCCGCCTGTCTGCCATTGTAGGCCTGTTGGATCGTGCCCATGCCGAAAAACCGATGACCGCTCGTGTGGCCGACCGTGTGGCGCGTTATTTCGTACTGGCGGTACTGATCACCTCGGCCACGGTTGCAACTGCCTGGTCATTCATATCACCAGATGATGCCTTCTGGATCACCCTGTCCGTCCTCGTCGTGACCTGCCCTTGTGCACTTGGCCTGGCCACGCCGACTGCCCTGACGGCGGCCACGGGCACCCTGCGCCAACAGGGCTTGCTGATCACTCGGGGACACGTCCTTGAAGGGCTGGCCAGCGCCACTCATGTCATTTTTGACAAGACCGGAACACTGACCGAGGGCAACCTGAGTATTCAGCAGATGCAGCCTGCCCGTGAGCTCAATACCCTGAACCCCTATGCCATTGCCGCCGCTCTGGAACAGGCGTCTGAACACCCGATTGCCCGCGCCTTCCGTCCCTATTTTCAGACACCTGCAAGCAACTCGCGGGTGCAGGTAAATGCTGGCGTTGAAGGTGAGGTTGACGGAGCCCTGTATCGCATTGGCAAGCCAAGCTATGTCGCCGAACTCTATCAAGGGGATACCCCCGCACAGCCCGATCTGCAGCGCCAATGGCTACTGCTGGCCGATACCAAGGGAGCCCTTGCCTGGTTTGCCCTGGATGACCAGATTCGTCAGGATGCGGGCTTCACCGTTTCCGCTCTGAAACGTCTCGGGCTCCAGGTCGGTATGCTGACCGGTGATGACTCCTCGGCCGCTGTACGGGTGGCTCAAGAGTTGGGTATCGATACCGTCAAGCAAGGTGTTTCTCCGGATCAGAAACTCGCTTACATCACCGAATTACAGTCATCAGGCGCCAGCGTCATCATGATTGGTGATGGCATCAACGATATCCCGGTATTGGCCGGTGCACGCACCTCAATCGCCATGGGCTCTGCCACCGACCTCGCCAAGACCAGTGCCGATGCGGTCCTGATCTCAAGCGAGCTGGAGCGCATCGCCGTCGCCCTGCTGGTTGCGCGCAAGACCCGCATGGTTATCCGCGAGAACCTGGCCTGGGCCCTGCTGTACAACCTGGTCGCCCTGCCGCTGGCCGCCATGGGCTTTATTGCTCCCTACATGGCCGCCGCGGGCATGTCTGCAAGTTCACTGATCGTGGTTGGCAATGCCATGCGGCTATCCCGCCTGCCACGCCTTCGCCGCAAATCCTCGGAGTAATTCATGGAAATCATCTACCTGCTGATTCCGATCGCCATCATTCTGGTCAGCGTTGCGATCTGGGCGTTTTTCTGGAGCGTCAAGCAGGGCCAGTTCGACGACCTGGAATCGCCTGCGCACCGCATTCTGTTCGAGGATGATGACGCGCTTATTCCCGATGATGCACGCCCCAAAAAGGAAGAACCAAAGGATCCGCAACACTGATGGAGCCAACCCTGATTCTGTCAGCATTACTGTTTGGTCTGGCCGGCAGCACCCACTGTGTCGGCATGTGTGGCGGCATTGCCGGCAGTGTTGCCATGAGCCGAGGCACTGCTGAATCAGGCGGGCCGGGATTACTGCTGGCCTTCAATACCGGTCGCATCCTCAGCTACGGTATCGCCGGCCTGCTGGTTGGACTGTTGGGACATGCCCTGTCCAGCATGCCTGAGCTCACCCTCGGGCTGCGCACCCTGGCAGCGCTGATCATGGTTGTTACCGGACTCTACATTGCAGGCTGGTGGCAAGGTGCCGCCTATCTCGAACGAATCGGCGGCACTCTCTGGCGCCGTATCCAGCCCTTGAGCCGAATACTCCTGCCCGCCAACACCCTGCCCAAGTCACTGGCTCTGGGCGGACTCTGGGGCTGGCTCCCCTGCGGTCTGGTTTACACAACGCTGCTTTGGGCCGGCAGCGTGAGCGACCGGCCCGCAACCAGCGCCGTGCTCATGCTGCTGTTCGGTCTGGGCACACTGCCGGCGATGATGACAACAGCCCTACTGGCGCGCCAGCTGCGCCAGTTACTGCAGCAAAAGGGAGTGCGCAGAGGCGCCGGCGTGCTGGTCATCCTGTTCGGCCTCGCCACTGTACCCTGGCAGCTGTGGCTGCCTCACGCTTGATACTCATCAACCCACCGTGTGCCCTCAACGCCTATAATGCCTTTTTGATTGTTATCCAAGAGGTGTAGTCGTGCCCCAACAGAGCAATGTCAGCTGGGATCTGGATCTTATTCGCCGTTATGATCTTTCCGGGCCTCGCTATACCTCCTACCCGACCGCCATCCAGTTTGACTCCAGCCTGACTGCTGAACAGCTGATCGCGGCCGGTCGTGACAGCGCCGACAGTAGTGCTCCGCTCTCACTGTATGTACACATCCCCTTCTGTGCACACGTATGCTACTACTGCGCCTGCAACAAGGTGATCACCCGTAACCGCAAGAAGGCCCAGCCGTACCTGGATACCCTGTATCAGGAGATGGAGCAGCTGTCGCAGTGGTACCGGGGAGAGCGTACCGTCAATCAGTTGCACTGGGGTGGCGGCACTCCCACCTTCATCAGTGACGAACAGATGCGTGAACTGATGCAGGCATTGCGCCGCAACTTCAACCTGCGCAATGACGATCTGGGTGACTACTCTATTGAGATCGATCCTCGCGAAGCCAGCCATGACACCCTGGGCGTGCTGCGCGAGATTGGCTTCAACCGTATCAGCCTGGGCGTCCAGGACGTTAACCCACAGGTACAGGAAGCGGTCAACCGGGTACAGCCAACCGAGCAGACCCTCGCCGTACTCGAGCGCTCTCGTGCCCTGGGTTTCAAATCGATCAACATGGACCTGATCTACGGCCTGCCACATCAGACCGAGCAGAGTTTTGCCGATACCCTTGAGACGGTGATCGCCATGAGCCCGGACCGCCTCTCAGTGTTTAACTACGCCCACCTGCCGGATCGCTTCCGCTCCCAGAAGCACATCCGTGCCGAAGACCTGCCCTCGGCGGAAGACAAGCTCGCCATCTTGCAGAACAGCATCAACCGCCTGCTGGAAGCCGGTTATGTTTACATTGGTATGGACCACTTCGCCAAACCGGATGACGAACTGGCGATCGCCCAGGCCAACGGCAAACTGCACCGCAATTTCCAGGGGTACACCACCCATTCCGATTGCGACCTGGTCGCCATGGGCGTGTCGGCCATCAGCCAGATTGGCAATGTCTATTATCAGAACGAACATGATCTGGCCGCCTACAGCCAGGCCGTGACGCAACAGCAACACGCCGTGAAGCGTGGCGTCCAGCTCAATACCGATGACCATATCCGACGCGCGGTGATTACTGAACTGATCTGCCAGTTCGAACTGGATAAACGTGGTATCGAGCAACGCTTTGCCATCAACTTTGATCAGTACTTTGCCGATGAGCAGGAGGAACTCCGTCAATTCGCTGCCGATGGCTTGATCCGGCTGCAACCGGAGTCTATCCAGGTAACCCCCGCCGGCCGTCTGTTGATCCGTCGCATCTGCATGGCCTTCGACGCTTACATCCCCAAAAAGCAACAGTCGCAGAACTTTTCCCGCATCATCTAAAGTCAGGGCCCGGTTCACGGGCCTTTCGCTTCACCCTCGAGGGTAAATGTTACATAATGCGCGGATAGCCATCGTGTGACTAACCAACCAAAGGATGCCCTCATGGCCGACTGTAAAAATCAAGGAAAGCTTCACAGCCTGTCTCAGGTACACTGCAAAACCTGCAGCCTGAGCACGCTTTGTCTGCCGGTCTCGCTTGACCTGACCGACATCGACCGTCTGGATGACATCATTGAAAAAAGTCGACCATTGAAGAAAGGCGAGCACCTGTTTCATCAGGGCGAGCCGTTCAGTTCTGTGTATGCCATCCGTGCCGGCACCATCAAGAGCTACACCCTGACCAACGAAGGTGAGGAGCAGATTACCGGTTTCTATTTCCCTGGTGAACTGGTCGGCCTCAGCGGCTTTGATGCGGAAAATTACCCGATGTCCGCCAAGGTACTGGAAACCACCACCGTCTGCGAGATTCCATTCGAACGCCTTGATGAGCTGTCTGGCCAGATGCCCGAGCTGCGTCGCCAGATGCTGCGCAGCATGAGCAAGGAGCTGCGTGATGATCAGCAGATGATGCTGCTGTTATCCAAGAAAAACGCCGAACAGCGCGTCGCAACCTTCCTGCTTAAACTGTCTCAGCGTTTCAAGACACGCGGTTACTCGGCTTCGAATTTCCGCCTGTCCATGTCTCGCAATGAAATCGGCAATTACCTTGGTCTGGCGGTAGAAACCGTCAGCCGTATTTTCACCCGATTCCAGAAGATGGAATTGATGCGTGTTGACGGCAAGGAAGTAGAGCTGACCAATCTGGATGAAATGTATCGTCTGTCAGGCGAATCACGCAGCGACGAATGCGCCACTCAGCAGGAACACAAAACGTCCTGAACAGCGGGACGTCTCGGCTTGAGATGCAATGGCCCCCAACAGAACAAAAACAGCATAAAAAAAGACGTAGCTTCAACGAAGCTACGTCCCAAGTTGCACAATGAAGTAGCCATCTCAATGTGTAACCCAACCTCTGCATTACACCTTTATTCCGTCACTGCGGCATTGAGTTATATCAATTGAGTGCCAACTGGGAGTTACTGCATGTCCTACGATGAGTTCTATGTCAAATCCGTTATCCGTTCGCTGCAGGATTGGCCGGAACCTGGTGTCGTGTTCCGTGATGTTACACCGATTTTCAAGGACCCCAAGGCGATGCGCATGGTGTCCGATGCATTCATCCAGCGCTATATCGACACGGATATCACGCACATCGCCTGTATCGATGCTCGTGGCTTCCTGTTTGGCGCCATCATGGCCTACCAGCTCAATCTGCCGCTGGTTCTGGTGCGTAAAAAGGGCAAGTTGCCCGGCGAAACCATCCACCAGGAGTACAGCCTCGAATACGGTACTTCCGCGGTTGAAATGCAGACCGATGCCGTCACCACTGGTGACCGCGTACTGCTGTTTGATGACTTGATTGCCACTGGCGGCACCCTGCTTGCGGCCTGTACCCTGATCAATAAGCTGGGGGCTGAAGTTGTTGAAGCGGCTGCGCTGATCGACCTGCCTGATCTGCAGGGCTCAACCCGTATCCAGGAGCTTGGCATCCCGGTTTACTCCCTGCTCGCTTTCGAAGGACTTTAATCCGGTGCGCAACTTGCCAACAGCCCTTAATAACCTATATTCGTAAGAATATAAGAAAAAGGTTATAAGACATGTTGCGCCCCTTTTACACCGGACTGCTCCTGCTTGCTCTGTCAGCCTTTGCTCATGCCGACAGCGTTACAACGCTGTTCAATGACACGACTCTGAGCGCCAAGTTCAAGCAGGGCAAGAACTCCCCTGACACCACCGTACTGATCACCCACGGCACCCTTGCTCATAACGGCATGGAGTTGATTGTCGCGCTGCAGGACAGCCTTGCCGAAGCCGGACTCAACAGCCTGGCAATCAACCTCAGTTTGGGTATCGATAACCGTACGGCGGCCTATCCGTGTGATACGCCGCACACACATCTCCACGAAGATGCCATCGACGAAATCGGCCACTGGATAGAATGGCTGTCACAACAAGGCGAACAGCGGATCCTGTTGCTGGGACACTCTCGCGGCGGCAACCAAACCGCCTGGTACGTGGACTCGGCCAAGACCCTGCCGCCTGCCGTCAAAGCACAGGTTCTCCTGGCCCCCATGACCTGGAACGCCAGCCGCGAAGCGGCACACTACCAGGCTCGCTATGGCCACTCGCTAGCCTCAGTGATTGAACAGGCACGCCATGCCGAACAGCAGCTGCTGCAGCCCGTCGACTTTCTCTACTGCCATCAAACAGCCGCATCCCCCGCCAGCCTGCTGAGCTACTATGCCGACGCTCAGCATCTGCATACACCCAACCTGCTCAAAACAACAGCGCTACCCACGCTGGTCATCGCCGGCTCCAGTGATACCACGGTTCCGGACCTTGCCGATGCGATGACCGCTGTCGAAAATGCGCAGGTCCAGCTGGTCGTGCTTGATGGTGCTGACCATTTTTTCCGCGACCTGTATACCGACGATGTCGTAGACCAGATCAAAGCGCTACTGGAGTCCTTGCCGTGAAATACCTGGCCCCGCTGTTACTGATGCTGTTCAGCCTGCCGATTCAGGCTGCTGACGGGCTAACGCCCTTTACCGGCTTTGACAGGCTCTACGACAGCAAAACCCAAGCCCCCCAGGTACTGATACTGCTGTTTTCTCAGCCTGAATGCGGCTACTGCGACCTGGTCCGCAATGATTTCCTTCTGCCCCTACAAAGGCAACATCGGCCCGAGCTGGTGATTCGCGAGATCAAGATTCCCGGCTTTGAGGAAGTTCGCAATCGCGAAAATCATCTACTGGCACCGGATGCCTTTGCCCGCAGCTATGCGATCAGCTTCTACCCCAGCGTACTCATGCTCGCACTTGACGGCACGCCACTTGCTGAGCCTCTGGTCGGGATCAGCTCCGCCGACTTCTACGGCTACTACCTGGACCAGACGATCGCACAGGCATTGACCGCCTCTGGTCAGTGAATTCGTAAAGCCGCCACGTTAGAATTCCACCGCTTTGTGTTAAATGACACCTTTTCGGGAGATACCATGCTCTGGTTTCGCAACCTTATTTTCTACCGCTTCGAACCACCCGCCGACCTGACTCAGGAACTGCTCGAACAGGCGCTGTCCGAGCATCCTTTTACCCCCTGCGGCAGCCAGGAGTTAAGCCGCAGCGGCTGGAGCCAGCCGATCAATGAAGCGGAAGAGATGCTGGTATTCAGCAGCAACGGCTACCTGCTGGTCAACCTGATGCAGGAAGAACGCATTCTTCCTGCCAGTGTCGTGCGCGAGCAGCTCGATGAAAAAGTCGCCCTGATCGAGGCGGAACAGTCACGCAAGGTGTATCGCAAGGAAAAACTGCAGCTCAAGGACGAAGTGATCCTCGACCTGTTGCCGCGCAGTTTCACCCGCCGTCGCCGTACGGAAGCAATCCTGATGCCGCAACAGGGCTGGATCCTGGTCAATGCTTCCAGCCACAAGCGTGCGGAAGAACTGCTCAACCAGCTGCGCCAGGCACTGGGTTCGCTGGTTGTGAAACTGCCGCAGACCCACATTTCGGCTGACAAGGTGATGACTTCATGGTTGCAGGGCGAAGCCATGCCGCATGGCTGGGCGCTTGAGGACGAGTGTGAGCTACGCGACCCGATGACAGAAGGAAGCAAGATCAGCGCCAAGGGCCAAGACCTGCTCTGCGACGAAATCAGCGCTCACCTTGAGGCCGGCATGCTGGTCAAGCGACTAGCGCTGGAATGGCAGCAACAGATCCGTTTTGTCCTGCATGAAGACCTGAGCTTGCACCGTGTCCGCCTCAGCGATGAGTACCGCGAACAGCTGGATGCTGAAACACCAGAAGATGTTCTAGCTGCCCGTGATACCGAGCTGGCGCGTATGGGGCTGGAATATGCGCGCCTGCTGCCGGAGCTGCTGGATGCCTTTGGTGGAGAACCCGAAGCCTGACAGGGCATCCCATCCAGGCGCCGAGACAGATTACTCGGCGCCCTCTCCGACTACAGTAAAACCAAGACTGGTCCAGGCCTGCATGCCACCCCGATAATATTTGAGCTTGTCGGCCGGATACCCCAGCGCCAACAGTTTGCGAATCATCGCCGGCGTCTGACCACACCAATAGCCATTGCAGAACATCGCCAGAGTCCTGGCCTGGCTGAAATCGTACTCCCCGGCGGCATCCTTGATGACCCCAAAGTCATCCAA
This sequence comes from uncultured Marinobacterium sp., assembly GCA_963677795.1. Taxonomy (GTDB): domain Bacteria; phylum Pseudomonadota; class Gammaproteobacteria; order Pseudomonadales; family Balneatricaceae; genus Marinobacterium. Next base: position 309,675 of record OY782520.1, read on the forward strand.
TGCCCAGTCACGATCATCGGCATCATCCATCATCGTATAGGGGTAGCTGCGGGCACTGGGTATAGTAAGCCGCACATACCAACCGATGGTGCGCGTATCAACGATCATGACGGAAGGGTCTTTCTGCGCCTGCATCATGTACTGTACGAACTCACGCTCGCCCAGGGTATCTACGGCATGGGGCGCGAAAGGGTGCATCGGCTGCGGCATGCCGCGGCTGGTCGAGGCATACAAGGCATTGATGCGGTGTTCAGGATCCTGGTTACGCAGAATTTCGTAGCTTTCACCTTCATGTGAAACGGTAAAGGAATACAATCCCGGGGCGATCATCACCCGATTCTGTTCCCCTTCTGCCATCGCCACTGGCGCCACCGCCAGAAGTGTGCCCAGCGTGGCTGCTGCAAACCATCGAGTATCCATATTCAACTCCTCCATCAGATATTCTGCATATTATAGAACAGAGCCAAGCACCTCACCCCAGTCTTTTATCAGCCTCGGCCTGCGCCGCTTGATCATTATCAAATTGCCGATACACTGACGCCTCAACCAGCAGGAGCTTGCATGTACAGCGTTAAAGAGATTTTTTACACCTTGCAGGGCGAAGGCGCCCAGAGCGGCCGCGCCTCAGTATTTTGCCGCTTCACCGGCTGCAACCTCTGGTCCGGGCGGGAGCAGGACCGCGTCGGTGCCATCTGCGACTTCTGCGATACCGACTTCATTGGCACCGATGGCCAGAACGGTGGCAAATTCAAGGATGCCGACACTCTAGCCGCCCGCATTGAAAGCTTCTGGCCGAAAAACCATGAAGGCCAGCGCTATGTAGTCTGTACCGGTGGCGAACCCGCGCTTCAGCTTGACCCTCCCCTGATTGCGGCTCTGCATGCACGCGGCTTTGAAATTGCCATTGAAACCAACGGGACCAAGCCACTGCCCCCGGGGATCGACTGGGTTTGCGTCAGCCCCAAGGGCCGCAGCGAAGTGATCATTACCGAGGGAGACGAACTCAAGCTGGTCTACCCGCAAAGCGAAGCCCAACCGGAACGTTTTGCACAGCTGAAGTTCCGTCACTTCTATTTGCAACCACTGGACAGCCCGCTACAAAACAGCCATACCCGACGCTGTATCGACTACTGCATGGCACACCCACAGTGGAAACTGAGCCTGCAGACCCACAAGCTGCTGGGCATCGACTGAGCCCGCACGACTAGCCCTGACCTGCGCGCACCGGCTGCAACACCAGATCACGGTTGCGCCAGCCCAGTATCATCAAGGCCGGCAGCTGCATGACAACACCATAGATCAGCGCGCTGGCCGACATTTCCGCACTCTGCAACAGCCCCCCTGTCACCAGCAGCGCTGTCCCGGCATTCTGGATACCTACTTCAATCGCCAGGGTCACTTGCTGTGCATCCGGCAACCGGGCAAGCCGCGCAAGCAGATAGCCACCCAGCAAGGCACAAACCGCCAACAGCAGAGCAACAGGACCAACCTGAGCAACCAGATCAGGTAGCCGCTCCCAGTTGGCGCGCACGATCGCCGATACGATCGCAATCATGAACAGCAGCGAGCAGATCTTAACCGGCTTGATCATCCGGGCACACCAGTTCGGCTTGAACCCTGCCAGTAACATACCCAAGGCCACCGGCAGCAGCGTCACCAACATCACTTTCAGGATGGTCGTCAACACTGGAAACTGAGGCAGCTCACTGGTCAAGCCATAAAAACTCAACGCCGCCAGCGTCAAGAGCGGGAGAGTAAAAGGCGTTACCAGACTGGTCACCCCGGTCAGGGTGACCGATAACGCCGTATCGCCCCGTGCCAACAGCGAAAGCATGTTGGACGTTGCGCCACCGGGTGCAAAAGTCAACACCATTAGACCCACAGCCAGCAAGGGCGACAGGTCCGAAAAGTAAAGCACCAGGAGACCCAATAGAGGCAATAGCAGTAACTGCGCCACGACTCCCAGCACGACCACACCTGGCGTATGCCACAGGCGCACAAAATCTGCCCGGGTCAGCGTCATGCCAACCCCCAGCATGATGCTGAACAGCGCCAGCGGCAGTATCAACTGGGTCAGAAACGAAGTCTGCATGGAGTGCCACCCCGAGCAAAAACAAAAAGACCGGTCATCTTAAGTGATCCGACATGAAGGAACAATGACGCCCTGACGCAGATCCCCCGTCCTGACTGAGCTGCATCAGCCTACCCACATCTACTGTGGATAACACTGTGAAAATTTGATTACGAAACTGCGTCAGCACCCGTGATATCTTGCTCCAACACAGATTGTGTATTTTTTAACCAGTTGTTTTTTGGCTTTTTAAATCATAAACTTGACAGGCCTTGAACTCCGTCGGGACGCATATGGCTAGTGTGAGGAGCGATATAACGGTATTATAGCCGGCTGTTTTTACCAGGGTGCAGAACCGATGCAGGAACAACTTGATCAACGCCGCCGGGCGGCCGAACGCGTGACCATCATCGGTGCCGTTTTGGATACCGTTCTGGGTGTTCTCAAGATCCTCATTGGCGTCATCGCCAACTCAAGTGCGCTGATTGCCGATGGCATTCACTCCCTGTCCGACCTGTTGACCGATTTTATGGTCGTTGCTGTGCTGCGCCTGTCCCACCGTGCTCCTGATGCCAATCACCCCTGGGGCCACGCTCGTTTTGAAACCGTCGGTACCGTTGCGCTGGGCATCGTACTGGTTGCCGTTGGCGGTGCCATGGCCTACGACAGCATTAGCCTGCTGTTCGCAGCCGAGCACCCTGCGTTGCCCACCTGGCCTGCTCTCGTTGCGGCCGCAATCTCCATCCTGGGCAAGGAGTGGATCTTCCGTTATACCTACAAGATCGGCAAGCAGCTGCAGTCGGACCTGATCATTGCCAACGCTTGGCACAGCCGAACCGATGCTCTGTCTTCAGTTGTGGTGCTGCTTGCCGTTGCCGGTGCCATGGCGGGTGTCTGGTGGCTTGATGCATTGGCTGCTGTGCTGGTCGCCCTGCTGGTCGGCAAAATCGGCTGGGACCTGGTGGCCAAAAGCGTTACCGAGCTGGTCGACACCGCCCTGCCCGAAGAGCGTGTTGCCGAGCTGCGCGAGCAGGTACTGAGCGTTGATGGCGTGATCAACGTGCACAGTTTCAAGAGCCGCCTGATGGGAAACCAGAGCCTGCTGGAGATGCACCTGCAGGTCGCACCACACCTGAGTGCTGCCGAAGGCCACTATATTGGTGATAATGTCGTCTGCCGTTTACAGAACCGATTCGACAATATCGGTCATGTGATTTTCCATATCGACACCTACGATGACGAAATTCATGGCGATGTCTATTGCCCGGTCATGCCCTCACGCCGTGAGATCAGCCAGCACCTGGACGCTACCATCAGCCGAATCCTCGGCGACAATCCGGACTACGAACTGATTTTGTATTACCACCCGGAGTATATCGATCTCGATATCAAGGCATCAGCGCAGATTCACCAACTGCTGCACAACACCGGGCTCCATGCCCGTGAACTTGAGGAGCAGCTGCGCGAACAGCTGTCATCGCTGAACTGGTTCCGTGAACTGAATCTCTGGCTCCCGCCACGTTGAAACGCAAGAAAGCCGGCAGTTGCCGGCTTTCTTGCGTATGCAGCTTCGACGTTAGCGAACCGGCTGACGCATGGTAACGAACTCTTCCGCCGCCGTAGGGTGGATGCCGATGGTGCTGTCGAACACCGCCTTGGTCGCTCCCGCCTTCAGTGCCACACCGATACCCTGAATGATCTCGCCCGCTTCAGCCCCCACCATATGCACTCCCAGCACACGATCGGTCTCGGTATCGACAATCATCTTCATCAACGTGCGCTCATCACTGCCGCTGAGGGTATGTTTGAGAGCACGGAATTCCGAGCGAAACACCTTGATCTCGCCATGACGCTCACGGGCCTGCTCCTCACTCAAACCAACAGTACCAATATTGGGCTGGCAGAATACTGCCGTCGGAATCAGATCATAATCCACCGCCGGACTACCGGCCGCATAGAGGTGGCGCACCAGCGCCATCCCTTCAGCCAAAGCCACCGGTGTCAGCTGGACCCGATCAATCACATCACCAATGGCATAGATTGACGGCACCGAGGTCTGGAAACTCTCGTTGACGATAATGGCGCCACTGCCCTGCTGGGCCACCCCAACGGATTCCAGCCCCAACCCGCGGGTATTCGGAACCCGACCGGTGGCGTACAGAATCTGATCCGCTTCCAGTACACGGCCATCAGTGAGCCAGGCCTGCAGACGCCCTGAGTCCAGCTTTTCGACACGCTCGATATTACAGTTGAAGTTGAGCCCCACGCCCTTTTTGGCCACTTCCTGTGCGGTGAACTCTCGAATTTCCTGATCGAAACCACGCAGAAACAGGTCACCGCGATAGATCAGCTCGGTACGCGCCCCCAGGCCGGCAAAGATACCGGCGAACTCCACGGCGATATAGCCACCGCCGACCACAATCACATCCTCCGGGAACCGCTCCAGATCGAACACTTCATTGGAGCTGATGACATGCTCACGTCCTTCGAAATCCGGGATGAAAGGCCAGCCGCCGGTCGCCACCAGAATCCGCTCCGCCGTGTAGGTGGTTTTGCCGACCCGCACTTCGTGTTCGCCTACGATTTCCGCCCGCCCATCGATCAGGTCGCAGCCAGCACTCTTCATCAGCTGGGTGTAAATGCCGTTCAGGCGACTGATTTCCTGTTTTTTGTTATCCCGCAACGTTGCCCAGTCAAACACAACATTCTGGGCGTTCAAGCCATAACCAGCCGCCTCATGGAAGGACTCGGCATAGTGCGAGGCATAAACGTACAGTTTTTTGGGTACACAGCCCACGTTGACACAGGTTCCACCCAGGTAGCGGTCTTCGGCAACAGCCACCCGGACGCCTTCGGCCGCCGCCATGCGCCCGGCCCTAACTCCCCCTGAGCCCGCTCCGATCACGAACAGGTCATAATCAAAATCTGCCACTGTGCCTCCTTGAATAGATAACGAATCTCGCACCATTGTACCCAGCCGGACAGACCACACCCAATAGAAATGACTCCACCAACCGATAGCTAAAAGCTATCATACACGCCGCTACATCACTGGTACCATTGATCACCTTCGAACACCGCCCACCCTGTAAGGATTTGTATGAAGCTGATCTCCTTCAACACCAATGGCATTCGTGCCCGCATGCACCAACTTGAACGCCTGATCGACAAGCACCAGCCGGACGTGATCGGCATTCAGGAAACCAAGGTGGCCGACGACCAGTTCCCGGTGGAGCAGATCGAAGCCCTCGGCTATCACGTGGTCTATCACGGCCAGAAAACCCATTACGGGGTCTGCCTGATTTCAAAGCAGCCGGCACTCAACGTGCAATACGGCTTCCCGGGTGATGAGGCCGATGCCCAGCGTCGCATGATCATGGCCGACTTTGCCAGCCCTAACGGACAAACCGTACGTGTCCTCAACGGCTACTTCCCGCAGGGCGAGAACATCGAGCACCCGATCAAGTTTCCGGCCAAGCGTCGCTTTTATGCCGACCTTCTGCAACACCTGCAGGAGCAATGCACACCAGAGCAGCCGCTGGTGGTGATGGGTGACCTGAATATTTCAGCCGAAGACAAGGATATTGGTATCGGTGAGCCCAACCGCAAACGCTGGCTGAGAACCGGCAAGACCAGCTTCCAGCCAGAGGAGCGCGAGTGGCTGGCGCGCCTGCATCAGTGGGGACTGCAGGACAGCTTCCGCCGCCTGCACCCGGAAGAAGAGCAGCTGTTCAGCTGGTTCGACTACCGTAGCCGCGGCTTTGATGATGACCCCAAACGCGGCCTGAGAATCGATGCGATTCTGGCCACCGAAGGACTACTGGAACAGTGCGTCGATGCCGGCATCGACTATGAAATCAGGGGCATGGAAAAACCCTCAGACCACGCCCCCATCTGGGCCGAATTCGAGATCTAGAACTCGGTGACCGGGCAGTGGAAGCTGTCCGGTTTCAAGACCAGCAGGTCACAGCTGACCCTGTCCATCAGCCGCTCAGCCGAGCTGCCCAGCAGCAAGCGGTCGATAAAGCCACGTGCCAGGCTACCCATCACCAGCACATCCACCAGCTTTTCCTCGGCCCAGGCCGGCACCAGATGATGCAGCTCACCTTCCAGTAGATGCACGCAGGGGTCCTCGACCGACAGACCGTAGGGCTTGATCAGCTCATCGATACGGGCGTGGTGTTCAAGACGTACCTTTTTCTGTAGAGCCTCGTAATCCACCACCAGGTGCTCGTCGAATATCGCCGAATGCGGCAGTGTATTGAATACATGCAGTACATGCAGCTCGCCATCCAGCTGTTGTGCCAGGCCCGCCGCATGCTGCAACAGGCGCTGATCCAGTCTGGCTGCCTCATCATCAAGATGAAAGGGGTCAATCGCGGCCGCTATGACCGGACGGTCGTTCCAATGTGGTTTTTTACTCAACAACAGCGGGGCCGGACACTGACGCAGCAGACGCCAATCCGGCGCCGACAGCAGTTGCTGCAGGGCATTGGCGTGCGCTTCCGGTGCGTGCAACACCAGGTCGGGCTGATAGCGCAGTACCTTGCGTACCAGCCCTTCTGCGCTGTCCCTGTCCCAATACACGTCGGCACCAGCCTTGACTCCTTGCTGCTGCAACTTATCGACATGAGACATCAGTCCCTTCTCGACCTTGCGCAGCAGAGCCTGGACCGCATGCTGGCGACTTTCCGCATCGAACAGATGACTGCCGGCCAGCCCCGCCGAATAAACACAACTGAACAGTTCCACCTCAGATTCGTTGCCACTCAACCGACGCAGCTTCTGCAACAGTTCCCCCCGGTGCTCATCCACCGCCAGACTTACCAGCAAACGTGTGTACTGATTCATGACACCCTCGACAACTTATCCATTAGGTCTGAGCATAGCTCGTCTGACTTTGGCAAGTAAACGCGCCACATCAAGCCTTTGTTGTGCATTCCCTGCCCACGTAAGCGACCTCAGCCTGCGTCAGTGCTAGAATACGGCCTTTCATCTGTTTCCGAGCACTACACAGAGAATGTGGAAAACGGCCCTGCGTCTACTGCCCTTGTTGCTGCTGCCACTCCCGTTGCTACTGACCAACCTTGCCGCCGACCTGTCCCCCGCCCATCGGCTGTTCCTGGGCTCATTACCCTGGCTGGTCGGCTTGATCGTGATCATGCTGTCGCTGGGCTTCAAGCAAAGTCGCCTGCTGCTGAGTGCCATTCACCTGGGCGTTGTTGCCAGCCTGTTCGACCTGGCCACCTCATCGGCACCGGACAACCCGGCCAGTTTCATTCTGCTGATTCTGCTCGGCCTCGCCTGGCCACTGCTGCAGGGCTGGATCGTTCTGCTGCCTGAACGGCGAACCCTGTCACGCACCGGTCTGCTGCGTATCACCCTCATACTCGCTCCCTATCTGGGACTGGCCCTGTGCTGGCGCTACCAGCCCATGCAACTGGCACTGCTGCTTCCCCAGTTACCACTGCCTTTCATCGACCAGCTGCATGCCCATCTGACCATCAGCCCGGTCGTCTTCTGGTGGCAGCTGGGCGGCATACTGTGCCTAACCGTACTGAGCCTGCTGCTGCGCCAACGGGATGTGCTGCTCAACATCACACTGAGTCTCTGTGCCCTGCTGATCCTGACCAATACGGCTTCGCCCTTGCAGGGCCATCTCTACCACTTGCTGGGCCAACTGGTACTGCTGACTGCGGTTATACGACACGGCTATGACATGGCATTTGTCGACACCCTGACCGGCGTACCCGGGCGACGCGCCCTGGAGCATCACCTGATCAGCCCGGGCAAGAGGTACAGCATCGCCATGCTTGATATCGATCACTTCAAGCAGTTCAACGACCGCTATGGCCATGATATCGGTGACCAGGTGCTGCGCATGGTGGCCAGTCAGTTGTGCCATGTGGGTGCCGGTGGCCGACTGTTTCGCTATGGCGGCGAGGAGTTCACCATTGTGTTTCGGCGTGGTGCCGAGGGCAGCGTTCTCAACGCGCTGGAATCGGTACGCGAACGTGTTGCGCAATACCCGATGCAGATCCGCAATCCGAACCGGCCCAAGCACGACGAGACAGGGCGAACATTGCGCAAGGAGGGGAACAGCAGTCAGGCCGTTAAGGTCACCATCAGCATCGGCGTTGCCACCCAGACCGACAATGAAGCCGCCGATGCCGTCATCAAGCGGGCCGACCAGGCCCTGTATGCTGCCAAACGCGGCGGACGCAACCGCACCTGTTCCGCGCAGCAGAGTACGGCACATAAAAAAAGGCGAAGTCGCAGTGACTTCGCCCGTAATGCTTCACTCTGATCCTGTCGTCGGTCAGCGGTTACCGTATTCCTCGGCCCGCTCCTCGATATGGATCGGTTCCTCCGGCTGCTCACCGGCATGTTCCTGCATCGCCTTTTTGGAGCGCTTTTCGAACAGCAGGTACAGCAGGATACCGACCGCGAGACCATAGGCCGCACCATAAACGGACAGCACCACACCCATGGTACCGGCGACCCCCATGGAGGTGGCATTGTCGATCTGCTCAACCCCAACGCTGATACACAGGTAACCGGTGATCAGCAGCGTCAGTGACAGCGCGATCGGCAGCACAGGCTTGAACACGGTGACCAGTGGTAGCATGAACAGCGCGATGAAACCGACAATCCAGAAGATACTGGCACCACTGTAAATGGTATCCATCGCCTTGCGACCGTAACGGTAGCGCTCGGCAATAGTCGCCATGGCGCCAGTGAACAGCGGACCAGCCAGACCCGGATAGGGCGCCAGCAGCGAGTGCAGCAGGTTACGGATCGCAGTGACCAGATGCACACGGTCCACGTTGACTTCGATCTTCTCGTCAGGACGCAGGTGATCGACACGATCCAGCAGACTCTTGCCAACGATAATGTCACCGAAGGCGATGATGTAGGCGATGATCGCGGTCGGAATTGCCATCCAGATCACCTCCAGCGACGGCAGACCCACACCGAATACGGTGTAATCCAGCATCTTGTCGAAGGCCGGCGAGGTCAGGCCAAACTGCACATCCGGTACCGGGTATTCACCGGCTACCCAGCCGATGATCATGGCGACGATCGCGCCCGGCACCATGCCGTAACCGGCAATGATACGTGCCCAACGATGCTTTTCGGTCCAATCACGGAACGACAGCGAAAACAGGATGTAACCGGTTACGGCGCCACCAATGATCAGCGAGATCGGTGTCTGAGCCAGTCGGCCACCATCAACGATCTCACCCGAAATGGCCGCAATGCCGGCGCCCATCAGGATGCCGCCCTTGATCGAGGCGGGAAAAAGATCAACCAGCTTGCTACCCAGACGGGTGATACCCAAGATAAAGAATATCAGTGTCACCACCAACTGCAGGCCGATCAGGGCACGGATGGCGTCCGGGCCCGGCTCGAAATTCCCCAGATAAAGCCCGACTACCGGGATTGCCGGGGTGATCCAGCCCGGCACCATGGGCACGCCGAGAATCGTTGGCAGCATAAAACCGAAACCGCAGACCACGACAAACGCCAGCGCCACGTCATAAGGCAGGCCCAGGTATTTTTCCAGCAGCGGAATCATCGCCATGCCCACAACGAACATGATCAATGCCTGAATGGTTTCCGGCCATTCCCAACGGTGGTGGACGAAAGGTAAACGAACCTTGAAAGGCCCAAGCTTCCAGTACGGATGCTCGGCCCCATGCTCACGCCGATAAATTCCCATAAATGCTCCCCATAAGCGATACGGTATTTGTTGTTGGTATATTCGGGCATTCCCCTATGCCCGATGCGGGAAAGACAGTACTGTCAGGCGCGAAACAAGTCGAGTTGTCGACAATCAACTTTAGTCTCTAGTTAAACTAAAGTATACGGGAAAACCACTACTTTCAGTGGCGCGAGCACCTGAGGAAGGGTGCGAGCGCAGCGAAGTATACCTATCAGATATAGGGATATGATTTCTACATATATTAGAAGAATGGGATTCAAGAGCGAGATGGGATAATATTGCCGTTAAATAACAAGATCAGCGAGGAAACCTGTGACCGATCTCCAGACCCTTAACCAACCCCAGACTCCCGGCCTGCCACAGGACAGTCTGGAGTTGATGAAAGAGAATGCGGCCGCCGCAGCCAAACTGATGCGCGTGCTGGGCAACGACAGTCGCCTGTTGATTCTCTGCTACCTGGATGGCAAGGAGCTGTCGGTATCCGAACTCAACCGTTGCCTGGACCTGAGCCAGTCCGCACTGTCACAGCATTTGGCGGTCTTGCGACGAGATGGCCTGGTACGTACACGACGCGAGTCGCAGACCATCTACTACTCCCTCAATGGTGACACGGCGATCACCATCATCAGAACCCTGCACGAACTGTTCTGCCCAACCCCCGCCTGATATTCAGCCCAGCAGACCTGTCTGAGTCAGGAACATGAACAGTCCGGTACCGGACAAAATGCTGATCAGCGGATTGCGCAACAACAGATGCAACACTGCAACGACCAGTAGCGCCGCCAGGGATGGCAACAGATTGGCCCCCGTTACCAACGCATCCTTGAGCGCATAGATCAACAACAACACCATCAGCACCGGGGGCAGATAACGGCCCAGATGCTTTAACATCGGATGCTCCGCCCAGCGATACAACAGCAGGAAAGGCAAGGCCCGTGTCAGGAAGGTTGCAACGGCTGCCACGGCCACCACACTCAGAAGATACGCAGTCGTGTCCACTCTACCCCTCCCCGCGCCATTATCAGTAATGAAACCGCCATGGCGATCGACAGCATCAACATGTTATCCGGACTGATCAGCAGCGCCACTCCCCCGATTGCCAGCGCCAGGGCAAACACCCTTGGACGGCGCACGGCACGGTACTGCTCGATTGCCAGCACCAGGAAGAGCGCCGGCAGCGTGAACTCGATACCGGCAGTCGAAAACTCTATTTGACCACCCAGCCAGGCCCCCAGTGTACAGCCCATCACCCAGTACAGATGGTTCAGCGCCGCAATGCGGAACTGCAACTGAGACCGCAGCTGGTCACAGGCGGTACTCAGCATGGTCAGTAGCGAGTAGGTCTCGTCGGTCAGAGCATAGATCAGATACCAGCGGCGCGACCCACTGAGCTTGAGGCTGCTCAACAGCGACAGGCCATACACCATATGGCGTGCGTTCAGCAGCAGCGTCGCCACGAACACCTCGACCAGTCCAGCATGATTGGCCAGCAACCCCACGGCGAGGAACTGGCCCGCACCGGCATAGATCACCACCCCCATCAGGGTAGCGTAGAGCCAGTGGTAGCCCAGCTCCGAAAACATGACGCCAAAGGCAGCGCCCAACGGAATATAGCCAAAGAGCACCGGCAACGAGAGCCGCAGTGCTGATGTATTGGATTCAGGAGTCATATAACCAAAATGCCGCCCCGAAAGGCGGCAACATTTACAGCGGAATTGTTTGTCAGTGTTGCAGACGATAGATCTGCCAGTCCTCGGTGGGCTCATTGAGCATCATTTTCATATCAACCACATCTTCTTCCATGTTGTAGCTGATTTTGAAGCCCAGCTTGCGCGCCAGCCCCTGCATGCCCTTGTTCGACGGCATGGTAGAGCCAACCAGCTGCAGCGTCCCCCGGGCACGGCAATGGTCGATCGCCTTCTGCATCAGCATGACGCCCAGCCCCTCGCCCTGCATGTCATCGCGCACGACGATCGAGAACTCACTGCGTACATTATCAGCATCGGTCACGGCGCGCACCACCCCCAGCGTCTCGAATCCTGCACCACTGAGTTTCGGAGCCGTGACGATGAACGCCATTTCGCGGTCATAATCGATCTGGGTCCAGGTGGCCAGCTCGGCATGGCTGGGCACCCCTCGGCTGTAGAAGTAGCGCAGCCGGATCGACTCGGGGCTCAACTGGTTGAAGAACTCCAGATGCGCCGGTTCATCCTCACCACGAATCGCTCTCAGTGTTGCGCTACGACCGGAGCGCTTCAGCGTGACCTGCTCGGTCAGGTACTCGGGATAGGGTGAAATCGACAGCTGCGCCGGTTCACCCAGGGAGACCGCACAATCCACCGCCAGCAGACCGCGCTTGTTGAGCAGCAGCGGGTTGATCTCCAGGCATTTCAGCTCCGGCAGATCGACCGCCATCTCGGACAGACGAATCAGCATTTCGCACAGATGGTCGACATCCCGTTCCACCTGATAGCTGTTCTCGGCAATGATGTTGTAGACACGCGAGCGCTTGACCAGCTGGCGCGCCAGGGCAAAGTTCAGCGGCGGCAGCATGATGTTGCGATCCGCGAGCACATCAATGGTGTAGCCACCGACACCGAACAGCATCAGCGGACCGAACACGGGATCCCGGGTGATACCCACATTCACCTGCATCGACTGGAAGCCACGCTTCATCTGCTGCACCACAAAGCCATGGGTCTCTTCTGGCGCATAATGTTCGCCGACCCGGTAGGCCAGTTTGGTGGTCGCATGACGCACTTCACTGATGGAGTAGAGATCCAGTGCCAGATCACGCCAGCGCTGATGCGACGTGTTGTCGTAGCAGAAGGGGTAAATATTGTCCCGGTGCAGCGCCTTGACCGCCACCGAGCCACCCATCTGCCGTGCGATATCCACCACGCCGTTAATATCATCCGCATAGCCGGTATTGGGCGTGGGAATTTCATACAGATCGAGCAGCTGGCAGGACTCGGCATGGGTCAGATAATCCCTCCCCTCCGCCTGCGCCTGTTGCAGCATCTGCCGCGCGCGCTTGCGATTGGGCAGGTTGTGCAGATGGAAGGGCGCCGGCGTCTGTCGCATCGCCGCCTGGTTACGGTGGTATTCCACCATCTGCATGAAGGCATCGATCGCTTCTTCCGGCGTCATGAATGTGGGAATGCCTGACGCATTGCAGTGGTTGCGGGCTTCAATCGCCGAGTAGCGGCCCATCCAGCAGGTCAATACATTGCGCGGCGTCTTGCGTGCCACCTTGATCACCTCATCCGCGGTGGCGACACTGGCCGCCATCCGGGTCGGTGCATGAATGGTCAGCACCGCATCCACATTGGGATCCTTGGTTAACAGCCGGGTCACCTCGGCAAACCGCGCCGGGGTCGCATCCGTATTCAGATCCACCGGGTTACGCCCGTTCCAGCTCGGCGGCAGCAACTCGGCCAGTGCCTGCCGGGTTTCATCGGTGATCTCCGCCAGCTTGCCCTGCTTGCGCAGCAGTCGGTCTGTCGCCAGCGCGTTTGGACCCATGCCATTGCACAGAATGGCCAGGCGTTCGCCCCGCATCGGCTTCATGCGTGACAGAGTTTCCAGCGCATTGAACAGCTGATCCGAGGTTTCTACTCGCACAGCACCGGCACGACGCAGGGCCGCGTCATATACCCGATCCTCGTCATCGATCCCCGGCGCCAGCTCAACGGAATAGCGGCCATCCTGGATGATGTTGGACTTGAGTACCAGCACCAGCTTGTTGCGCGACGCCGCACGCACGGCCGAGACAAAGTTACGTGAGGCGCCGATGATCCGATCCATCTGCAGCAGAATCGCCTGGGTCGCCGGCTCCTTGGCCAGATAATCGATGATTGCCGGCAGGTCCACATCGACGCCATCCCCCAGCGTCAGAAAGTGGGAAAAACCAATCTCCTGACCACTGGCCCAGTCGATCATCGCCGTCCCCAATAAACCGGACTGGCCCACATAGGCTACCTTACCCTTGCGGATATTCACGTGTGAATAGCTGGCGTTCATTTTCGAACCCGGCACCAGCAAGCCCATGCAATCGGGACCGAGGATACGGATGCCATAAGGACGGGCAGCTTCACGTACCTCTTCACGCAGCGACTGGCTATGAGCGTTCGTGTTGGGGCTCAAGCCCCCGGTCAGGATCATCGCCGCCTTGACCATATTGGCCCCCAGCTTGCGAATGATGCCGGCCACGCTTTCGGGTGGTGAACAGATGATCGCCAGATCCGGCATCTCCGGCAGCTCAGCCACACTGCGGTAACACTGAATGCCATGCACCTCGTCATACCCCTGCGCATTTACGGCCATCAACTTGCCCGGATACTGGCTTTCGATCAGGTTATGCAGTACCACGCCCCCCATGCTGTCATCCCGTTCGGAAGCACCGAACACAGCAATGGATTGCGGCTTGAAAAAACGCTTGAGGTATTTTGTCGACACTCAGAGAGTCCCTTTATTGACGAAATCGGTTTTCATTCAGGTGTCACACCTGATAGCGTATTCTATATTTTTCGCACCTGCAGCAAAAGCCAGTTTTCAGGCAGAATGCAATAGGACTTTGGGCAAAAAACTTACCCCCTACCCCACCCTGCAACCGACTGCTATGCTCGGGCATCAGGAACGAATGCCAGAGCAAGGAGATTGAGATGACGCGCATGCCCCTTCCGGACATTAAGAACAGCATAGACCGGGTTATTCATGCCATCGAGGGCCGCCACACTCAGGGCCTGTCCCCTGCCTCGTTGACCCTCGCCTACCTGGACTGGCTGACGCATACCAGCCATTCACCCGGCAAAATCAACGAGATGCTGGAAAACATGTTGCGCAAGGCCAGCGCCTTCAGCCTTTGGGCCACACGCGCCAGTCTTGACAGCGAGGCACCGCCCTTCATCACGCCGCTGCCCGGTGACCGCCGCTTCAAGGATGACGCCTGGAAACGCTTCCCATACAACGTCATGGCACAAAGCTTCCTGCTGCAGGAGCAATGGTGGCACTATGCCACAACCGGCATTCCGGGCGTTGCCAAACATCATGAAAACGTCGTCTCCTTTGCGGCACGTCAGTGGCTCGACCTGTTCTCGCCCACCAACTACCCGGCCACCAACCCGCTGGTCGTAGAGAAAGCGATTCAAACCGGTGGTCAAAGTCTGGTTAAGGGGCTGCAGAACCTGCTTGAAGACATGCAGCACAACCTGCTGGAAGAAACCGACCCCGAAAATCAGCCCTTTGCCGCGGGCAAGAACCTGGCGACAACCCCGGGCAAGGTGGTATTCCGCAACCGCCTGATTGAGCTGATTCAGTACTCACCCACCACCGACAAGGTCGCGGCCGAGCCTATTTTGATCACCCCGGCCTGGATCATGAAGTACTACATCCTCGACCTGTCCGAGCACAACTCCATGGTGCGCTACCTGGTCGACAAGGGTCATACGGTGTTCATGATCTCCTGGCACAACCCCGATGCTCGCGACCGCGACATGGGCATGGGCGACTACCTTCGCCGCGGTGTCATGGATGCCCTCAAGGTGATCAACGCCGTCATACCGGAACGCAAGGTCCACCTGGTCGGTTACTGTCTCGGCGGCACTCTGGCCACCGTTGCGGCGGCTGCGATGGCGCGTGACAACGACGATCGCCTGCAGTCCCTTAGCCTGTTCACGGCCCAGACCGATTTCACCGAAGCGGGTGAGCTGATGCTGTTCATCGATGAAAGCCAGCTTAGCTACATGGAAGACATGATGTGGGACAAGGGCTATCTGGACACCCAGCAGATGGCTGGCGCCTTCACCCTGCTGCGCTCCTACGACCTCATCTGGTCACGCATGGTCAGCGAGTATCTGCTCGGCGAAAGCCCGCGCATGAACGATCTTATGGCCTGGAACGCCGACTCCACCCGAATGCCGTACAAGATGCACTCTGAATACCTGCGCCGCCTGTTCCTCGACAACGATCTGGCCAGCGGCCGCTTCCGCGTCGGCGACCGCCCGATCTCACTGCGTGATATCCGCGTCCCCGTGTTCTGCGTCGCCACCCAGACCGACCACGTCGCTCCCTGGCGCTCGGTGTACAAGGTTCATGATCTGATGAACACTGAAGTCACCTTCATCCTGACCAGTGGCGGCCACAACGCCGGTATTGTCAGCGAGCCAGGCCACCCCCGTCGCACCTACCAAATGGGCATACAGACAGCCGAAGACAAGCATATCCCGGCCGATGACTGGCTGCTGCGCCACGACAGCCGTGAAGGCTCCTGGTGGGAGCCCTGGGCGGACTGGCTGTCCAAGCACAGTTCAGCGCAGGTAGCGCCACCGGCAATCGGTAACAGTGAAGCCGGCTACCCCGCCATCGCACCTGCCCCCGGCACCTACGTGTTCGAACGCTAGGCCTCGCCTCAGATCACGCCCCTGCCGGGGCGTGATCGATTGATCCAGATCGTGTTTTTGCCATTTTTGATAGGAATATTTTATTTTGAAGCCTGCTCAGGGCTGAACTATATTCGCGCTTAGATGAGGGAGTCTTCTAAGGGCGCAAAACCTCGTGCTGCCTGCACTCGCACCCTGTCCCACATCTTTCACTATCGCGGCTACGCCGTTTCCGTAAACTTTTGTGTGAGAGTAAGTACGATGGGCACCAAAATTCGTGTCGATCAAGTCGCTGATGACGAGCTGGATGACTGGAATGAGCAGTTCAATGAAGAGGAAGAAGCCAGCCGCAGCCGGGTGAAATACAACGGCAAACGCCGTCGTCAAATCGAAGATTTCATGGAAGATCGCCGCCTCAGGCGCCAGATCAGCGATATCTACGACGATTTCGATCACTTGCGCGAGTGACCGGGCAAGCCGGCAGCGACTTAGGTTTCACTGCCGGCCGATTCACCGCTCTGTCTGGCCAACACGGACATGAAGTCCGACTCCTGCGACAACGAAAGCAAACGCTGCTCCTGGCGAGCCTGTTCGCGATATTCATCCGAAATACTGACCGCCTGCTTCAGGTAGTCAAGCGCAATGCGACTGGCTCCCAAATCGGCGTAGGCACAGGCCAACTGGAAGTAGGCATGACCGCTGTCCGGCTCAACCGTCAACGCCCGGTTGCACAGCGAGATCGCCCACTGGTGCTGATTAAGCTCCAATGCGGCATCCGCCTTGTAGGTCAGCGCCTCGGCATTATCCGGACGCAGCTCGAGAATACGATCATAGAGGCGTATCTTCTGCTCCCAGGAAGTCTCCTGAGTCGCCTTGACCCAGAGCGTTTGCACCTCATTGGTGACCTCAAGCTCATGCTGGTTTTCCTGGATGATACGGGACTTGCGCAACAGCTCCTTCTCGACCCGCTCCAGACGCTCCTCGTATTCCTCAACCAGGCGCCCCACCTTCTCGTCTGCAATCGACTGGACGCGGTCACGAATCTCGCGAATCGAGTTCCAGCCAACGATCAGCAGGATTGATGACGCGGCGGCGATCAGGTAGAAGAAGTAAGTCACCGTATCCGTGGCATAGGAGATGGAGCTGTTGGCTACCTTGAGCTCGCGATCGGTGATCTCACGAATCATTTCGACCTTCTGCTGCTCCAGCTCGGACCGCAGAACCTTGATCTCATCGATGATGTAGCGCTCGATGAACGGCTTGTACAGCGGCTCGTCCAGCTGCTCAACCTGCTCCCGCAAGGTGGGCTTGCCGGTCGCAGGCGCCATGTCTGCCGCCATAACGGAAGCGGCCCCCGAATCGGGGGCCTCCGTTTGGGCCATGGCAAGGCACGGCATAAACAACAGCAGGGCTACCTTCAGGCAGCGCATATCACATCCCCGTGACCTTCCTGCTCGATCAGTGCATAGTGCATGGCACGCACGGCCGGCTCGTAGTCGTCCTGATTGACGATACACTGCATCTCCACCTGGCGCATGGACTGGTGCAGTGCCTGCACGCTGATCCCCGCATCCGCCAACGCTGTTGCTGTCTTGGCAAGAATACCCGGCACCTTAAGGTTGGAACCGATCGCGGAGACGATCGCCACCTTGTGCAAGGCCACTTCGGCATCACCGAACATGTCACCGATCAGGCGCTGCGCTCGGTTGACCATCTTGCGCGAACCGGCGACAAAATAGGTGATGCTGTTGGCATCGGAGTCTCGATTGACCACGTACAAACGCAGGTCGTTCAGCAGTTTGAGCAGTTCGATGTCATATTTGGCTTCACCCAGCATGTCCTGGTCGAAGATTTCAATCGCGAAAACATTGGAACGGCCCGCAATGATTTCGACACGCGGCTCAGCACTGCAGTAATCGGTGCTGATCACGGTACCGGCATGATCAGGCTCGAAGGCATTCTTGATACGCAGCTCGATCTCCTGTTGACGCAGCCCCTTGGCGGCCTTCGGGTGGATCGCCTCCATCCCCAGGTTGGACAGCTGGTCCGCCACGTCGTAGTTGGTGCGACCAATGGTCACCACCTTGTCGAGACCGACGATACCGGGATCGGCAGTACTCAGGTGGAACTCCTTGTGAATCACCGCTTCGGCGGCACCGGTCTTGGTGGCGATCTTGCTGAATGTCATTTCGCTGTAGCCACGATCGAAGGTACGCATCAGACCTTCGCTGCAATGGGTGTAGCCGGTGACAATCGGCATCTCGCTGGCAACATCGATATCCTTGAAGCTCACTTCGATCATTTCATCGAACGGCAACGGCTTCGGCTGATCCCAGCCGGACAGATCGACAAAACGAGCATTGATGCCCTCCTTGCGCAACGCCAGCACACTGTTATGAGCACTGTGCGCCTCACCAATCGCGGCCAGCATTTCGCGCACCTTCATCAGGTGCTCATCAAGCTGGAAATGGCCGTTAGAGCACAGCTGCTCCAGATTCAGCATGATCGCTTCTACATCGGCGATGCGCTGGGTGATAAAACGATCGGCTTCAGCACGCTCAACGGAGTCACCAAACAACTCCAGGTTGATCTCCAGCATGCGAGCACGTACATCCGCCAAGGCTTCGCCCCAGGCGCCTTCATTCTCGGCATTGGCAAAGCGGGCATAGACACCGGGCTCACCGGTTTTCTTGTGTTCCAGCAGCAGGTTGGTAATACCGCCATAAGCGGAGACAACGAAGATACGGTTGTACAACTCCTCTCCCGTGCGCTCACCAATCAGAATGGTATCCATCAGCTCGCGAAAGCGACTCATTGAGGTACCGCCGATCTTCTCTACTGTATGCATGTTATGTCCTGTTGGCTCTCTCGTGTATTGCTGCCCCTGAATGGCAATGGGTGGTCGATATACAAACATGCCGGCATTCCGCCGGCATGTTTCGCTCAGGGTGGCGATCAGGCCTCGACCGTCTCCGCTTCCAGCGGATAGACGCCATTCTCGTCGTGCACCTCTTTACCATTCAGTGGCGGGTTGAATACACACGCCAGCTTCATCTCTTTGGTAGCACGCAGCAGGTGTTCATCATGTTCGTTCAGATTATACAGAGTACCGGGCTTGATCGGATAGATCTTGCCATCGGCAAGCGTTTCGATTTCACCCTCACCACTGATGCAGTACACCGACTCAAAGTGGTTTTGATACCAGATATGAGTTTCGGTGCCTTCATAGATAGTGGTGATATGGAAAGAGTACCCCATGTTGTCATCTTTCAGCAGCATCCGGGTACTTTCCCAGTTCTGGGATACTACTCGACGTTCAGAATTTTCGCACTCTTCCAGTGTTCTAACGATCATTACAGCTACTCTTGTTCAGTGAATGAATTCAGCTTGCGTTCTCGGCAAGACCTCAGGACGCCTTGCGGTCACGAGCCGCCAGCGCGTCGGCGAACGCCTTGTCCAGCACCTTGAGGCCGAACTCGATCTGTTCGTCAGTAAGCACCAGCGGAACCAGGCACTTGACTACCTGATCATGGGCACCGCTGGTTTCGATAACCAGTCCCTGTTCAAAGGCGCTGCCAGTTACTTCGCCGGCCAACTCGCCGTCCGGGCATTCGATACCGCTCATCAGACCACGACCCTTCAGTTTCAGCGTCTTGGCTCCATGCGCCTTGATAATCGCCTGCAGACCAGCACGCAGCTTCTCAGCCTTGCGACGCACTTCTTTCTCGAACTGATCATCAGACCAGAACGTTTTGAAGGCGCTAGCGGCTGTGACGAAGGCATGGTTGTTGCCACGGAAGGTACCGTTATGTTCACCCGGGCTCCACTGGTCCAGTTCCGGACGGAAGATAGTCACTGCAAACGGCAGACCGTAACCGCTCAGAGACTTGGACAAAGTCACGATATCCGGCTTGATACCTACCTCTTCAAAGCTGAAGAAGCGGCCTGAACGACCACAACCGGACTGGATGTCATCCACGATCAACAACATGTCGTGACGACGGCAAACCTTTTCCAGGTTACGCAGCCATTCAAAGGATGCCGCGTTGAGGCCGCCCTCACCCTGAATGGTTTCAACAATAACGGCCGCCGGGTGATCGACACCGCTGCTCGGATCACTCAGCACCTTATCCAGGTACTCGGTGGTATCCACACCTTCACCCAGGTAGCCATCGAACGGCATGCGGGTCACATCAGACAGTGAAGTACCCATACCACCACGGTGGTGCTGGTTACCGGTCGCTGCCAGTGCACCGCCGCTGACACCGTGAAAACCGTTGGTGAAAGAGATGATATTGCTGCGCCCCTTAACCTTACGCGCCAGCTTCAGAGCCGCTTCGACAGCATTGGTCCCGGTCGGGCCGGTGAACATCACTTTGAAGTCCCCCATGCCGCGCGGCTCAAGAATCAGGTCGCGGAACGTCTGCAGAAAGTGCTCTTTGGCTACGGACTGCATGTCCAGACCGTGAGTGAGACCATCCTGGCTGATGTATTCGATCAGCGCCTGCTTGAGTACTTCGTTATTGTGACCGTAGTTCAGCGTACCAGCACCGGCGAGGAAATCGACATACTCCTTACCGTCTTCGGTTGTCAGTACAGCACCTTTGGCCTTGCTGAAGGTCACCGGAAAGGAACGGCTGTAAGTTCGAACTTCAGATTCAGTTTTCTGGAAAATATTCATCGATCTCTCCTGAGTTAGGAATTCGGTTTGGCGAGCTTGAAGGGACCAGCGCGATACAACATTTCATCGTCATGCTGTCCTTCGAAGTGCTCTTCGCGCGAGAACAGAACCGAGCGCTCAACCGGCGCTGACAGGGCTGCAAACACACGTGCAAAAAGGGTCTCCGAGGCGACATTGCCAGGGGTAATCGTGGTCTCGATGTACTGCACACCGGTCGGCGCCAGCCGCTCGGTCAGCGCCAGCAACATTCGCTGCCCAAGTTTCTGGCCGCGACAACGGGCATCAACGGCGACCTGCCAAACGAACAGTGTGTCCTGGCGTTCAGGCGGACGGTAACCGGATATAAAACCTACCAACTCACCATCCGCATTCTCGGCCGCAATCGCGGTTTCAGCGAAGTGACTGCACTGCAGCAAATTGCAGTAAACGGAGTTGGGGTCCAGAGGGGAGCAGCGCTCAACGAGCTTGTGAAGGGCAAAGCCGTCAGTGGCTTCAGGCTTACGTAACTTAAAAATGTCAGAATCCATAGTATTTGATTTATTTAGCCTTGCTATGGTTTTTAGTATAAAACATATCTAAAATGACATTTCAACCCTGCAAGCAATCGTAGTGCTTAGGAGAATTAAGCCGAAAAACGGGCACAATAGAAGCAAATAAGCCCAAAAACCCTATTCAAAGCTCCAAGATACATTGTTTTGCATTACAAAATACCGAGCTTGAGGTAGTAAAGATATTTTGCATTACTCAACAAATCAGGCTAAAAAGCGCCCAGACCCCAAACCTGTACCAGGAAAACTTCCAAGCGCTATGGACAAAAGTCAGGACGCACTGGTTTTGCTACGCCAGATCATTCGGGCCACCGACCTGCACGACAAACATCTGAGCCGCATGACCGGCCTTACCATGCCCCAGCTGATGACCATGCAGACTCTGCATATCAACGGTCCGCTGACAATCGGCATGCTGGCCAAGGAGATGAACCTGGCCCAGGCGACGGTTACCAGCATTCTGGACCGGCTCGAACGCAAGAATCTCGTGCGTCGCGAGCGCAGCCATACCGACAAGCGCAAGGTACTGGCCTGCCCCACCGAAGAAGGGCTGGAATTACTCAAATCGGCACCAGCCACCCTTCAGGACACCTTTATTCGCCAGTTCGAAGACATGCACGACTGGGAGCAATCGATGATCGTGGCAGCCCTTGAACATGTCTCTCACATTCTGGGCGCACATCACCTCGATGCAGCTCCGATGCTGGATATCGGCGCCCTCGACCGCACCAGTGACAGCAATGTCCCCGAGTACCTGCAGTCCGAGCAGAACAACCTGAAAAACTGAATCGGCGCCGAGTCGCCGCCCCCATTAGGGTCTGTTATGATGTGCGCTTTGCATCTGTGGATGGATTGTTCATCATGAGCCGATTCTGGAGCCCGGCTATTCAGTCACTGGTGCCGTACACACCGGGCGAGCAGCCCAAGGTGGACGGGCTGATCAAGCTGAATACCAACGAAAACCCCTACCCGCCAGCCCCCGGCGTCGAAGCCGTGCTGCGCAATTTCGACAGCGAACGCCTGCGGTTATACCCTGACCCGGACTGCCAGGCACTCAAGCAGATCCTGGCTGACAATGCCGAACTGACGCGCGACCAGGTGTTCGTCGGCAACGGCTCGGATGAAGTGCTGGCACTGACCTTCTTGGCCCTGCTGCGCCAGCCGAAGCCATTACTGCTGCCCGAAACCAGCTACAGCTTCTATAACGTCTACATCGACCTGTTCGACATCGACGCCCGCCACATCCCATTGACCGCCGACTTCCGCATCGATCTTGACGCCTACAGCGGTGAAAATGGCGGCATCATCTTTGCCAACCCCAACGCTCCGACCAGTGTCAGCGTGGATCTGGATGCCATCGAGGCCCTGCTGGAACGCAACACCGACTCCGTAGTGGTGGTGGATGAAGCTTATGTGGATTTCGGGGCAGAAAGCGCCTCCCGCCTGGTTGATCAGTACCCCAACCTTCTGGTGATCCAGACATTTTCCAAATCTCGCTCACTGGCCGGCATGCGCGTGGGCTTCGCCTTCGGCCACCCGGATCTGATCGAGGCACTGGAGAGAGTCAAGAACAGCTTCAACTCCTACCCGCTGGACATGCTGGCCCAGCAAACCGCCATTGCAGCGGTTGAGGACAAGGAGTACTTTACGGCATGCATTGATCGCGTCATTGAAACGCGCCGCTGGACGACCGAGCAGCTGCAGCAACTCGGTTTTGACGTGCTGCCGTCACACACCAACTTCGTCTTCACCAGCCATCCGCGAGTACCGGCTGCAGAGCTGATGCAGTATCTGCGTGACAACAAGATTCTGGTGCGTCACTTCACCAAGCCGGGAATCGACAATCACCTGCGTATCACCATCGGCACTGCCGAGGAGATGAAAACACTGATCAGCTGCCTGCAGGCACATCCAGCGCTTTAAGCCATACCCCGAGGCGCTCAGAGCGCCTCGCCTTCCACCCGGTTACGACCACTTTGTTGTGCGATCAGCAGGTTCTCGCGAGCACGCCGCATCATCGCCGCTGCATCGTCCTCGAGCTTGATCGCTGACGCCAGACCAACACTGATCGTCCAGTTCAGGTTGCCGGTACTGTACGGCAGCTCCAGCGCTTCGATCGCCACCCGCATCCGCTCAGCCGCCAACAGGCCCTGCTCATGATTGGTTTCAGGCAGCACAACAACCAGCTGATCATCCGCGTAACGCGCCAGAAAGTCCGAGGTACGCTTGAGCGCATGCAGTGTCATTACCGTCTGCTGCAGCACCTGGTCACCGGCATCCCAGCCGTAGTGGTCATTAATCGCATTGAGACCATCAACGTCGATCAATAACACACTGGTGGCGCCGTCATAGCGTAGCGCCTGGGCCGTCGCCATCTCCAGCACCGGAATCAGCGTGCGACGATTATAGGCACCCGTCAACGGATCACGCTGCGCCTGATGGGACAGTTTGCGCTCCAGATGCTTCTGAGCCGTCATGTCCCGGGAACTCCAGACCACCTCACCCTGAGAGGACAGCACCCAGCGACTTTGAAACCAGCGAGGTTCGACCAGACCCAATTCACGCAATACAGGCAGATTCTCAGGTCTTAGCTGATACTCCTGCTCCACGACCACCTCCCCGGCAGCCAACTGGTTTAATGCCTGGCGAAACTGTGCCAACAGATCTGCCTCGAACAACTCGGACAGCGTACGCCCCACCAACAGGTCGCTTCGACACCAGCCCTGCTCCGCCTCACTGACAGCCAGGATCGTTTCATTATCCAGCACCATTACCGGATCCTGGCTCGCCTTCAGCAGTGCCCGGTAACGCGCGTCATATGCATCTGTACTCATCTGCTTTCCCTCTATCCAATGCCGCCTCATCCACGCCTGATTGCCACATCGATATCCGGCGATCTATTCAAGACCTTTCTAAGACTATACTATGTTCCCGATTAGGAACTATATACAGTCTTTTAATCATGACTGCTCAGGAACCCCACAGATGACCCACTCGGTGTTGATGGCACGACAGCCAATCTTCGATGCCAGGCAAAATGTCATCGCGTACGAATTGCTTTATCGCAGTGAAGACGGGATCAACACCCTGCCATTGATCAGCGGAGAGACCGCCAGCAGCCGGGTCATTCTGCACTCCTACACCAGTATCGCCGATGCGGGAAATCTGCGTACTCTGCCAGCCTTCATCAACTTCAGCCAGCAGATGCTGGAAGCAGAGACACTGCCATCACTGTCGCCGCGGGAGATCGTCATCGAGATCCTGGAAGACTGCCAGGTCACCCCGAAGCTGATTCTGGCGGCACAACGCCTGCGTGACGCCGGCTTCAAGCTGGCGCTGGATGACTTCACCTACAGCCCCTCTTTCGACCCTCTGTTGGAAATAGCTCATATCGTCAAGCTCGATATTCGTGCTCTTTCCGCCACAGAACTGCGCCACCAGATTAAGCAGCTGAAGCGATTCAAGATCAAACTGTTGGCCGAGAAGGTCGAAACACTGGAGGAGTATCAACTCTGCCTGGAACTGGGCTGCGAGCTGTTTCAGGGCTACTTTTTCAGTCAGCCCGAGCTGTTGAAAGGGCGCAAGGCATCCGGCAGCAAGCTTATCATCAGCCAGTTACTGGCCGCATTGAGCCAGCCAGGCACCAATTTCGACCAATTGAATGCCCTGCTGTCACGTGACCCGGCACTCAGTTACAAACTTTTGCGCCTGACCAACTCGGCAGCATTTCGCCTGCAGCGGCACATCAGTAGTCTGCAGGAAGCACTGATCTATCTGGGGCTGGACGAGCTGAAGAAATGGGCCTCGCTGATCATCCTGGCCGATGATTATGGCAAGCCCAGCGAGCTGGTCCGCCAGATATTGTTGACGGCCCGCTTCTGCGAGCTGTTCGCCGAGGCCTATCCCAACGTGGATAACGGCGAGGCCTTCATGACCGGACTGCTGTTGCACCTGGATGCCTTGATGAATCAAACCCAGGAAGAACTTCTGGACCAGATTGACGTTTCGCCCAGGATTTATGATGCGCTAACCGAGCGCCAGGGCGAACTGGGTCAGTTGCTGCAACAGGTTGAGGCCTTTGTACACGGCAACTGGGCAGGCACCGACTCGTCACTCACCAGCCGACTGCACCGCTGCTACCTGAGCAGCCTGGAATGGTGCCGCGAGTCGATGCAACTGATGGGCCAGCTTTAACTGGCCAGTCGTTACTGCAACGGCGCCGTCATCACCTCGACCGCAGCCTTGAGCGCGGCTTCATCACAGGTACCACAAGTCCCTTTCGGCGGCATGGCCCCCTTGCCAGTCAGTACCGTCTGAGCCATGGCATCAACGCCCTTGGCAATTCGTGGCGCCCAAGCGGCCTTATCTTCCAACTTGGGAGCACCTCCCAGGCCCGCCTGATGACAGGCGACACAATGCTTTTGCACCACCTCGTCCGCGGTCATTGCCTGTACGGAAAACGGCATTACAAGCACACCTGTCCATGCAAAAACACTGCGCATCTTCATATTCTCACCTCCTTGAATTTTGTCTCAGATTAACGTCAGCCTGTCAGCTACGCCATGACCTGCAGCAGCCAGGCATGAAAAAGGGCGACCTGTAGTCGCCCTTTACAATCACCTCGTTCTCTATGCCTTAGCTACTCAATTCCAGCAGCAGCTTGTTCAAACGCTGCACATAGCTTGCCGGATCGTCCAGAGTAGCGCCTGCCGCCAGACCGGCCTGGTCGAACAGCACCAGCGCAAGCTCGCCGAAACGGTCTTCGTCCGGCTCCTGGTCCAGCTTGTCGATCAGCGGATGTTCCGGGTTGATCTCGAAGATCGGCTTGCTGTCCGGCACCTGCTGACCCGCCGCTTCCATGATACGACGCATCTGCAGACCCATATCATAGTCACCAATCACCAGACAGGCCGGTGAATCGGTCAAACGGTGAGTAATACGCACGGAATCAACCTTGCCTTCAAGCACCTTGCTGAGGCGCTCGATCAAGCCTTCGTGCTCCTTGGCCACTTCTTCCAGCTTCTGCTTCTCTTCTTCCGACTCGGTCTCACCCAGGTCCAGCTCACCCTTGGTGACATCCTGGAAGCTGTGGCCGTCGAAATCGAACAGCTGACTCATCATCCATTCATCGATACGCTCCGACAGCAGCAGGACTTCGATACCCTTCTTGCGGAATACCTCGAGATGCGGGCTGTTCTTGGCGGTATTGAAGGAATCAGCCACCACGTAGTAGATCTTCTTCTGACCTTCCTTCATGCGGCCGATGTAGTCTTCCAGCGATACGTGCTGTTCCGCCGTGCCCGAATGAGTGGAGGCGAAGCGCAACAACTTGAGGATCTTATCGCGGTTGGCCATATCCTCGGCAGGACCCTCCTTGATCACTTGACCGAAGGTGGTCCAGAACTTGGCATACTTGTCAGCATCGCTCTTGGCCAGCTTGCTCAGCATATCCAGCACACGCTTGGTCAGTGCGGAACGCAGCTTGTCGACGCTCGGATCCTTCTGCAGGATCTCACGGGATACGTTCAGTGACAGGTTATTGCTGTCGACCACACCCTTGATGAAACGCAGGTACAGCGGCAGGAACTGATCCGCCTGATCCATGATGAACACGCGCTGCACGTAAAGTTTCAAGCCGCGCGGCGCTTCACGGTTCCACAGGTCATAAGGCGCGTTTTCCGGTACGTACAGCAGGCTGGTGTACTCCAGGTTGCCCTCAACCTTGTTATGCGACCATGTCAGCGCATCGGAGAAGTCATGGGAGATATGCTTGTAGAACTCCTGATACTCCTCGTCATTCAGATCTGACTTGGCGCGGGTCCAGAGAGCAGTCGCTGAGTTCACGCTTTCCAGCTCCGCCGCTTTCGGCTCCTGCTGCTCCTCTTCACCCTCACCCGGAAACTCTTCTTTGAGCATTTTCACCGGGATGGAGATATGGTCGGAATACTTGCGTACCAGCGCGCGCAGACGGAAACCGTCGGCGAACTCTTCTTCACCCTCTTTCAGCTTCAGCACGATGCGAGTACCGCGCTGCGCCTTGTCGATGCTGCCAATGGTGAAGTCGCCTTCACCGGTGGATGACCAGTGCACGCCACTCTCAGCCGGCTCACCAGCACGACGGGTATAGACGTCAACACGCTGAGCCACGATAAAGGCAGAATAGAAACCGACACCAAATTGACCGATCAGCTGGCTGTCCCTGGCCTGATCTCCTGTCAAGCTGGACAGGAATCCGGCCGTACCGGACTTGGCAATGGTGCCCAGATGATCGATCACATCCTGGCGGTTCATACCGATACCGCGATCTTCGATGGTAACCGTACCGGCGTCCTTGTCGAATTCGATGCGGATATCGAGGTCGGTGTCCCCTTCATACAGTGCATCGTTATGCAGGGCTTCAAAACGCAGCTTTTCGGATGCATCCGATGCGTTTGAGATCAGCTCACGCAGGAAGATCTCCTTGTTGGAGTACAGCGAGTGAATCATCAGATGCAGCAGCTGCTTTACTTCCGTCTGGAAACCAAGAGTCTCTTTCTGTGTTTCTGTAGTCATGGCGGGTTTACCTAACCTCCGAGAACAAACTTTCAACCCTTCCTGATATAGGGGTGCTGATCAGCTTTTCAAGGGGTTAGTGCTCGATTTCTGTCGATTCACCCGTATCCAGCAGAAAATGGGCCCGCGCCTGTGCGATCGGCTTGCTCTTGCGCTCCTGCCAGGCCAGCACCGAACAGTTGCCAACACGGCGTCCCTGGCGACTGATATGGCAGATGGCGAAGGTGTCACGGTCCAGCCCCGCACGCATGTAATCGAGCGAGAAATCGATGATTTTGGCCAGCCCCGGTTGCGGCAGCTGCAAGGTCAACTGGAACAGTGCGGTCAGCTCCATGAAAGAGGCGATGACGCCACCGTGGATCGCGGGAATCGTCGGGTTGCCGATATTGTCGGCATTAGCCGGCAGACGAAAAATGATTTCCTCACCGTAACATTCACACTGCACCCCCAGCACCCGTGCGTAGGGGATCAGATCAACCAGTGGCTGATAATCACCGCTGGCATGGGCCTTCTTGACCAGTTCAAGCAGTTGCTGCATCAGAGCCTCCTTCGATCATGGCCCGAAAGGCGAAATCGCTCACCCCACCTTCGGGACGCATGAAGGTGGCAATCGCATAGGCCACGGGGCGCGCGGGGTCATCTTGATAGACCGACGCCCGTGTAAACAGCACACTGCGGGTCACGCGGTAACATTCGGCGGCGACATACAACGGCTGACTCTGCACCGGCGTGCGCATATGATCGATGCGCAGGTCCAGCGTCGGGCAAAGTTCAAACGTCTCCAGCGCACAGAGCGTCGAAACGCTGCTGGCGGCGTCGACCAGCGTGGTCAACACGCCACCGTGGAAATAGGTATCCAATCCCTCGCTGATCAACTGGGGCTGAACCGGCAGCACCAGCGTCACCCTGCTCTTTTCCGCCCGAATCAGGCGGATACCCAGCTTACGCATGTGCGGTTGAGCACTGAGGAAGCGACTGCAACGCGCACTGTAGTATTCGTTATCCATTTGCGTCATTTCCCGAACTCATCATCAGGGTCTCGAGCGTGGACGAGGTGAATTCGCGTCGATACAGCACTACCACCACGGTGAGCGCCAACAGCATGAACACCCAGGGGTTAATGAACCAGCCCAGTACCGCGATGCTGAAGTAGTAGGTCCTCAGCCCCAGATTGAAATTGTGCGCCGCCATCGAAGCCATCTGGGCGATCCGCTCGGCATGCGCCTTCTGCTGTGCCGCTGAAGGGCTTTCGGCGGGCAACGGCGCGCCACCGATCATCACCGAGACGAAACCGTACTGGCGCAGGCTCCAGGTAAACTTGAAGAAGGCGTAGATGAACAGCACCACCAGCACCAGAAGCTTCAGTTCCCACTCCTGCTTGGTCGCCACCACCACGAAGGGCAGATCCTCGACCAGATTGATTGCCCTTTCGGTCGAACTCATCACGGTCATCAGGCCGGCCAGCACCAGGATGGTAGTAGAGGCGAAGAAAGCGACGCTGCGCTCCAGATTGGCAATCGCCGCAGTATCCGCGATTCGCACTTCCCGTGCTAACATCCGCTGCATCCACTCGGTACGGTACAGGTGCAGCATGCTGACCAGACAGGGGGTGGTGTGGCTTTTGTAGGCCGAGTAATACATATAGCCACGAAAACAGAGCAGAAACCACACCAACGCCAGGGCGTTGGCCCAGTTGCTCTGCAGCAACAACAACATCTTTTCCATCGATAGCTCCGGTCACCTGTGTCCGTATCACTCTAATCTACAGGGATTAAGTTTCAGTGTCTTCAAGCAGTTACAACCTTTCCGCAGGTGCGGGCTATGCGTTGGCCACTACGCTGGTGATGAGCATGGCCGCTGTTCTGATCAAGCTGACCGCGGTAATGATCAGCATCGAGATGATCGTGTTCTTCCAGTACCTGCTGTGCGTACTGGTCATGCTGCCCTGGCTGAAGCAAAGTGGCCTGAGCGCCCTGCGCACCCAACGCCCGCTGCTGCACCTGGCCCGCGGCCTCTGCGGCTGGGGCTGCTTCTACGCCTATTATCTGGCACTGGAGAAGATCCCACTGGTGGATGCCGCCCTGCTGCGTAATTCCGCACCGCTCTGCGTGCCGCTCTGGCTGCTGCTGTGGCAGCGCGTGGGCTTGCACTGGCTGAGCTGGTTACCCCTGCTGCTGGGCTTTGTCGGCATAGGGTTGATCATGCAACCGGAAGGCACAGGACTCAGCGGCTGGCACCTGATTGGCTTTGTCTCAGCCCTGACGCTGGCCGGCTCCATCGTCACCACCCGCGAGCTGACCTGCAGCGAACCGGTCAACCGCATCCTGTTCTTCTACTTTCTGATATCGGCCCTCGCCAGCTTGCCGTTGGCCCTGAGCAACTGGCAGCCTCTGCAGCTGGCCAGCCTGCCCTATATATTACTGATCGCGGGCTCCATCTGGCTTACCATGTGGCTGTATACACGCTCCTATAGCCATGCCCCGGCCTCGATCATTGCGCCCCTGAGCTATTTCGGTGTGGTGTTCACAGGACTTTGGGGCTGGCTGATCTGGGGTCAGGTGCCGTTGCCGATGACTTGGGTTGGTATTGCACTGGTGATTGCGGGGGGTATAGGGTCAGTTTGGATAGGCTCGCGACTGCAAAGCCGGCATTAACAGGCTGCCAGGCCTGCGACGAGCAGGCCCGGTCAACACTCGCTCAGGACGAGCAGGTCAGGTAGATCGATTCGGCCCACTCCGGCCGCGGGCCGGCAAAGCGCTCAAAACCGGGATGAACATCGCCGGGGTGACGCAGCAAGGGCAGCAGGTCATGCATCGGCCGGTAGTCACCCTGGTGCGCTTCACGAATGACTTCCTCTGCCATGTAGTTGCGCAGAATAAAGCGCGGATTGACCGAACGCATCTGTTGACGACGAATCGGCACGCTGGCCGCCTCCTGCTCAACACGCAGCGCATACCGCTCCAGCCAGGCCGACATAGCCTCAGGATTGGAGCAGAACGCCAGCACGGCTTGCCACGGTGCTTCAATACCTGGCTGCCATTCGGCCAGAGCACGCAGGAAGCGGTTATGGTCGATGCGCTGCTCGGTCCAGATCGCCAACAATTGATCAACCAGCGCCTGATCATTGGCATCAACGCCCTGCAAGCCCAGGCGCGCTTTCATCCGCTCAAGATAGGCCGCCTGATACAACCCTTCGAACCGATCCAGTTCAACCTCCAATTCGGCCCTTTCCACCAGCGGCAGCATCGCCTGCGCCAGTGCCGCCATGTTCCACAACATGATCGATGGCTGCTTGCGGAAGGCATAGCGCGCTTCGTGATCATTCTTGTTGGCCACATGGTCAGGTTCATAATGATCAAGAAAGGTATAGGGGCCGTAATCGAAGGTTTCACCGATCAACGACATGTTGTCGGTATTGAGTACCCCATGTACGAAACCATAGGCCTGCCAGGCCGCCACCAGCCCAGCGGTTCGCTCAAGGACCTCACGGTACATCGCCAAGTAGGGCTGCTCGGCAGCCTGCAGCTGCGGGAAATAACGCTCAAGACAGTAATCCGCCAGCCGACGCAGGTCGTCATGCTGACCGCTATAGAAGAAGTACTCAAAATGACCGAAGCGGATATGACAGGGTGTAACCCTCAATAGCATGGCGCAGGGCTCCATGCCGTTTCGCATCGTATGCTGTTCGCTGCCCAGCAGGCAGAGCGCACGTGTGGTCGGGATGCCGAGACCCGCCATCGCCTCGCCAGCCAGATACTCGCGAATACTGGAGCGCAGTACGGCACGCCCATCCCCGAAACGGGAAAAGGCGGTCTGACCCGCGCCCTTCAGGTGCAGGTCGTAGCGCGCTCCTTTGGCATTGACCACTTCCCCCAGCAGCAGTCCCCGGCCATCTCCCAGCTCGGGGTTGTAAATGCCAAACTGGTGGCCCGTGTACTTCATCGCCAGGGGCTCAATACCAGGCCACGGCTTGTCACCCGTACAGCGTTGCACCATCTCATCCGGCGAGATCGAGCAGGGATCAAGATCCAGCCAGCGTGCCACATCGGGGCTGAACGCAATCAGATGACTGGCCTTGAGCGGCTGTACCCCCTTGCACTGGAACCAGTGCTCCGGCAGGCGGGCATAACTGTTATCGAAATTCAGCTGTTCCAGGGCTCGACCGGCACTCATCCACTTTCTCCTTAATCAGCACCGCTATACCCTACCATTTTTATCAGGTATTTTCAGCCCCTAAAGTGCAGGGTTATTTTTCAGCACAAGGCTGCTAAGCTTGCGGCTCGATAAGGAGCAACCGATGTGGATTGAGTTAACTGACCTCTTCTGGCTGGCACTGACGGCACTGGTGTGCCTGACCTGGTGGCACAACCTGAAGCTGCGCGAGTATGCCACCCAGAAAGTCCTGCGCTACTGCGAGCAACAGGATGTGCAGCTGCTGGATGAGAATATAGCGCTGAAGGGCATGAGGCCAGCACGTTCAACCGAGACGGGGATGCTGGTGCTGGCGCGTCGCTATCAGTTCTATTTCACGTCAACCGGCGATGAACGCTACCCGGGCACCCTGGAGATGGTGGGCCGGCGTATCACGCGGATCGAACTGGCGGCCCACAAGTTGAATTAGCGCTGTTTCAGCGCCCGAGTAATCAGCCGGTCCAGCTGATTGGCAAACTGCTGGCGGTCGCTGTGATTCAGCGCCGCTGGCCCACCGCTTTGCACCCCGCTCGCCCTCAGCGTTTCCATGAAGTCACGGATATTCAGGCGCGCCTTGATATTCTCACTCGTGAAGCGCTCCCCCCGAGGCGTCAGCGCCATCGCGCCCTTCTCCAGCACCTCCGCCGCCAGCGGGATATCGCCGGTGATCACTAGGTCGCCGGCGGAGGCCCTGCTTACGATTTCGTGGTCGGCCACATCAAAACCGGCCGCCACCTGCACCGCGCGGATATTGGCTGCCGGCGGTACTCGTAGCGGCTGATTAGCAATCAGCGTCAGTTCAAGCCCGCTGCGTTCGGCAGCCCGAAACAGGATCTCCTTGATCACTACCGGACAGGCATCCGCATCCACCCAGATTCTCATCGCAATCCCTCCGATACCGATCAGCGTAACTGGCGCACACGGCAGCTACGGCCTTTTACCTTGCCCTGGGATAGGATCCGCACCGCATCGCGCGCCGCCGGACGACTGACCGCAACGTAGGTGCAGAAATCAAATACACGAATCTTACCGACCTGATCACCGGCCAGGTCACCACCCTTGGTCAACGCGCCCAGCACATCCCCGGGACGGATCTTCTGCTTTTTGCCAACATCCAATTGCAAGGTCGCCATGGGCGGGCGGTAGTCACCGCCCTGAGTGGGCTGCGGCAGGGGTTCGTCAGTAATGATCATATCCATGCGCGCTTCCACACCGGCCAGCTTGAAGCGCTCGCGCTCATTGAACAGTGTCACCGCGACGCCACTCTGCCCTGCTCGCCCGGTGCGACCGATACGGTGCACATGCACCTGGGCTTCTTTGGATGGACGGTGGTTGATCACCAGATCCAGCCCTTCGATATCCAGGCCTCGGGCAGCCACATCGGTCGCCACCAGCACCGAGGCGCTTTGGTTGGCAAAGCGCACCAGGGTTTGGTCACGCTGACGCTGATCCAGATCGCCGTGCAGGGCTACCGCAGAAATTCCGTCCGCTTGCAGGCGCTGCTCCAGGTCGCGCACCTCCTGCTTGGTATTACAGAACACCACTGCCGACACCGGACGATAGCGGTACAGCAAACGGGTAACAGCCTCGTCACGCGCGTCGTCGGTCACTTCATGGAAATGCTGCACGATGCTGGTGTTCTGGTGCAGCGCTTCGACCTCAACGCGCACTGGCTCGCGCATGATCCGACTGGCGATGGCGGCAATTTCTTTCGGATAGGTGGCACTGAACAATAGCGTCTGACGACTGGAGGGCGTAGTCGCAACGATGGCATCCACCGCTTCCTGAAACCCCATTTCCAGCATCCGGTCTGCCTCATCCAGCACCAAATGCTGCAGGCGATCCAGACGCAAGGTACCTTTGCGCAGGTGCTCTTCAATACGCCCCGGCGTGCCGACGACAATATGCGCACCGTGCTCCAGCGAACCGATCTGAGGCCCCAGCGGCATGCCGCCACACAAGGTCAAAACCTTAACGTTGGGGATCTGGCGTGCCAGACGACGCAGCTCCTGCGCCACCTGATCGGCCAGTTCACGTGTCGGACACAACACCAGTGACTGCACATGGAAACGACTGGTATCCAGTGCCTGCAACAACCCCAGGCCGAAGGCCGCCGTTTTGCCCGATCCCGTCTTGCCCTGAGCAATCAGATCACGGCCATCCAGGATCACCGGCAGACTGTCCTGCTGGATCGGCGTCATATAATGGTATTCAAGAGATTCCAGGTTACGCAGAAGCTCGGGCTTCAGGGCGATCTGGGAGAAAGGCTGTTGACTCAAGACAGGTACCTGCTGATGGTGCGGTCAAAAAGCGCATTCTATCAGAACCACTTGCACAGATTTGAGGCAGGCACAAAAAAAGGCAGCCGAAGCTGCCTTTTTCACGGATCAGAAGCTGATTACTTCATTTCCCAGCCAGTCACTTCGGACAGAGCTTTGCCGATATCGGCCAGGGAACGAACAGTCTTCACACCAGCGTCTTCCAGAGCTGCGAATTTCTCGTCCGCAGTACCCTTACCACCGGAGATGATCGCACCAGCGTGGCCCATGCGCTTGCCCGGAGGTGCAGTAACACCAGCGATGTAGGAAACAACCGGCTTGGTTACGTTTGCCTTGATGTAGGCAGCCGCTTCTTCCTCGGCAGAACCACCGATCTCACCGATCATAACGATCGCTTCGGTCTGCGGGTCGTTCTGGAACATTTCCAGAATGTCGATGAAGTTGGAACCCGGGATGGGGTCGCCGCCGATGCCGACACAGGTAGACTGACCGAAGCCAGCGTCAGTAGTCTGCTTAACCGCTTCGTACGTCAGGGTACCAGAGCGGGAAACGATACCGACTTTACCCGGCAGGTGGATGTGACCCGGCATGATGCCGATCTTGCACTCTCCCGGAGTGATCACGCCCGGGCAGTTCGGGCCGATCAGGCGTACACCCAGCTCATCACACTTCACTTTGCACTGCAGCATATCCATGACCGGAATGTGCTCGGTGATGCAGACGATCAGTTTGATGCCAGCATTAGCCGCTTCCAGGATGGAATCCTTACAGAAGGGAGCCGGAACGTAGATAACAGACGCTTCAGCGCCAGTGGCTTCTACAGCTTCCTTAACGGTGTTGAATACCGGCAGACCCAGGTGCTCAGTACCGCCTTTACCCGGTGTTACACCACCAACCATTTTGGTGCCGTAAGCAATCGCCTGCTCAGAGTGGAAAGTACCCTGGCCACCAGTAAAGCCCTGACAGATGACTTTGGTATCTTTATTGATCAGAACGGCCATGATTATTTACCCTCCGCTGCTTTGACTGCCTGCTGAGCAGCATCAGTCAGGCTGGTTGCTGCAATGATGTCCAGACCGGACTCAGCCAGCTTCTGCGCACCCAGTTCAGCGTTGTTACCTTCCAGACGTACAACAACCGGTACGTTTACACCAACTTCTTTAACCGCACCGATGATGCCGTCTGCGATCAGGTCGCAGCGAACGATACCACCGAAGATGTTAACCAGTACGGCTTTAACCTTGCTGTCTTCAAGGATGATCTTGAACGCTTCGGTAACACGCTCTTTGGTCGCGCCACCACCAACGTCCAGGAAGTTGGCCGGGAAGCCACCGTGCAGGGAAACGATGTCCATGGTGCCCATTGCCAGGCCCGCACCGTTAACCATGCAACCGATAGTACCGGTCAGAGCAACGTAGTTCAGGTCCCACTCAGCCGCGCGTGCTTCACGCTCGTCTTCCTGAGACGGATCCTGCATGGCCTGCAGATCCTTGTGACGGTAAACAGAGTTACCATCGATAACGACTTTGGCATCCAGGCAGTGCAGGTTACCCTGGTCAGTGATGACCAGCGGGTTGATTTCCAGCAGCGCCAGATCCTTTTCTTCGAACATCTTCGCCAGACCCAGGAAGATGTTGACAAACTGCTTGACCTGGTCACCCTGCAGGCCCAGCTGGAACGCCAGTTCGCGACCCTGGTACGGCTGCGCACCAGTCAGCGGATCGATAGTTGCCTTCAGGATCTTTTCCGGAGTCTCTTCAGCAACTTTCTCGATTTCGACACCACCTTCGGTGGATGCCATGAACACGATACGACGGCTGGAGCGGTCTACAACTGCGCCAAGGTACAGCTCGTTGGCGATGTCAGTGCAGGTTTCAACCAGAATCTTGGAAACAGGCTGACCGTTTGCATCTGTCTGGTAAGTCACCAGACGCTGACCCAGCCATTTCTCAGCGAAGGCCTGAGCTTCAGCCGGAGAATCAACCAGCTTAACACCGCCCGCTTTACCACGGCCACCGGCGTGAACCTGGGCTTTTACAACCCACTTGTCACCGCCAATCTTTTCAGCCGCTTCAGCAGCCGCTTCCGGAGTATCTACCGCAATCCCTTTGGAAACCGGCAGACCATATTCAGCAAACAGTTGTTTGCCCTGGTACTCGTGAAGGTTCATGCTCTAATCCGTTGTATTTTCGGTTATACAGGTGCCCTGACCCAAGTGCATAGGCGGGCACACCTTTTGCTCTGCAGAGCCCGTCGACCGGGGTCTCCGGCCGGAAAGGGCTAACCCTTCAGGTTATCGCTTTTTGCGATTTGCAATGTGGATAGCGTGATTGTCTACAGCCAGAGCCGCCTCATGGACAGCTTCGCTGACGGTCGGGTGAGCGAATACCATCAGCTGCAGATCCTCTGCACTGGAGCAGAATTCCATCGCAATCACACCCTGAGCGATCAGTTCGGAAGCGATGCCGCCGACCATGTGAACGCCCAGAATACGGTCAGTTTCTTCATCAGCAATGATCTTGACGAAACCGTCAGTCGCATTGGCTGCCATTGCACGACCGGAAGCCGCGAACGGGAATTTACCAACCTTGATCTTTACACCTTCAGCCTTCAGTTCCTGCTCGGTCTTGCCGACCCAGGCCAGTTCCGGGAAGGTGTAAATGATGTTGGGGATGCAGTCGTAGTTCATTGCCGCCTTGTGACCGGCAATGATATCTACGGCCATGATGCCCTCTTCGGAGGCCTTGTGCGCCAGCATCGGACCGCGTACGGAGTCACCGATGGCGTAAACGCCCGGTGCGTCGGTACGGCAGCTTTCATCAACGAAGATGAAGCCGCGTTCGTCCAGCTTGACGCCGCTGTCTTCAGCCAGCAGGCCCTGAGTCTGGGGACGACGACCAACCGCAACGATCAGCTTGTCGAATACCATCTCCTGCTCACCGTTGGCATCGGTGTACTTAACCTTAACTTCCTTGCCATCGATGATTTCAGTGCCGGTGCAACGAGCACCCAGCTTGATGTCCAGACCCTGCTTGGTGAGCAGTTTCTTGGCTTCCTTGGCCACGTCGATGTCGGCCAGCGCCAGGAAATCGTCCATAGCCTCGAATACGGTTACTTCAGAACCGCAGCGAGCCCAGATGGAGCCCATTTCCAGACCGATGACGCCTGCACCGATGATGCCCAGACGCTTCGGCGTCTCGTCGATTTTCAGTGCGCCTTCGTTGTCAACGATCAGACCTTCGGTCAGCGGCGCCGGCGGGATTTCAACCGGTACTGAACCGGACGCCAGGATCACGTTGTCGGCGGCGTGCACGGAGGTGCTGCCATCCTGAGCGGTCACTTCAACCTGCTTGTTGGCCAGCAGCTTGCCGGTACCCTGCAGCAGAGTGACTCCATTCGCCTTGAACAGACCAGCGATACCACCGGTCAGGTTCTTAACGATCTGATCCTTGCGGGCCACCATCTGCTTGGTGTCCATGTGCACGTTTTCAGCCACGATACCCTGAGCGGCAAAGCCGTGCTGAGCTTCGTGGAACTTGTGCGTGGTTTCCAGCAGCGCCTTGGACGGGATACAACCTACGTTCAGGCAGGTACCACCCAGCACGGAGGCACCCTTGTCATCAACCCACTTCTCGACACAGGCAGTTTTCAGACCCAGCTGGGCAGCACGAATAGCTGCTACATAACCGCCAGGGCCGGCACCGATTACGATAAGATCAAATTTATCTGACATTACTTTGTCCTGTATTCACTCGTTCGATTGTGGGTCTGATTAAACGTCCAGCAGCATACGTGCCGGATCTTCCAGCAGATCCTTAATGGTCACGAGGAATTGTACCGCCTCTTTACCGTCAATCATACGGTGGTCATATGACAGCGCCAGGTACATCATCGGCAGGATCTCAACCTGACCGTTGACCGCCATCGGGCGTTCCTGGATCTTGTGCATACCCAGAATCGCAGTCTGCGGCGGGTTCAGGATCGGAGTGGACATCAGGGAACCGAACACACCACCGTTGGTGATGGTGAAAGTACCGCCCTGCATGTCATCCATGCCGAGCTTGCCTTCACGACCACGCTTGCCGAAGTCAGCAATGGTGCCTTCCACTTCCGCCAGGCTCATGGAATCGGTGTCACGCAGTACCGGCACCATCAGACCACGATCGGTAGATACGGCAACACCGATATCCTGGTAACCGTGGTAAACCATGTCGTTACCGTCGATAGAAGCATTCACCGCCGGGAAGCGCTTCAGAGCTTCGGT
This sequence comes from uncultured Marinobacterium sp., assembly GCA_963677795.1. GTDB lineage: Bacteria > Pseudomonadota > Gammaproteobacteria > Pseudomonadales > Balneatricaceae > Marinobacterium. The sequence goes on from OY782520.1 coordinate 348,367, forward strand.
AGCAGCCTTGACGAAGAAGGACATGAAGCCCAGGCGAGTACCGCCGTGAACCTTCTCGAACAGGTCCTTGTACTGCTTGCGCAGTTCCATGACCGGCTTCATGTTGACTTCATTGTAAGTCGTCAGCATGGCAGCGTTCTGCTGAGCTTCAACCAGACGCTTGGCGATGGTGGCACGCAGGCGAGTCATCGGTACACGTTTCTCGGTACGCTCGCCAACCGGGATGTTCAGTGCAGGAGCAGCAGCGGCCGGAGCGGCAGCAGCAGGTGCAGCAGCCGGCTTGTTCTTCAGGAAATTCTGCACGTCTTCCTTGGTGATGCCGCCATTCTTGCCGGTACCCGGGATCTGGGATGCGTCCAGACCGTTCTCTTCGATCAACTTGCGAGCTGCCGGGCCGATCTTGTCAGCGTCAGTGGTGGTCTCAGCGGCCGGAGCAGCAGCGGCTTCAGCAGCCGGAGCAGCAGCGGCAGGAGCAGAAGCAGCAGCGCCTGCTTCGAAGACAGCAATGACTTCTTCGCTCAGGACAGTCTCGCCTTCACCCTTGACGATCTCTTTGATTACGCCGTCAGCCGGCGCAACCACTTCAAGAACTACCTTGTCAGTTTCAATGTCAACAATCAGCTCATCGGCTGAGCAGGCTTCACCCGGCTGCTTGTGCCAGGTTGCAACGGTACCGTCCGCTACGGATTCAGGGAAAGTCGGCGCTTTGATATCGATGGACATGCTGTTTCCTTTAAAAATGCTGCGCAGGTTGTAATTACCAATACAAACCTGTCATTAACCGTTGATTGCTTCGTTGACCAGCTGTTCTTGCTGCTCAAGATGAACCGAAATGTAGCCTACTGCCGGCGCGGCTGCATGCGGACGACCCACACCCATCAGGTGCAGTTTGGGGTCGTGCTGTTGCAGAACATTGCGCATATGATGCTGGCTGCAGTACCAGGCACCCTGGTTCATCGGCTCTTCCTGACACCAGACCACGGATTCCAGGTTGGTGTACTCGGCAATCGCTTGCTTCAGACCCTCTTCCGGGAACGGATAGAGCTGCTCGATGCGCACGATCGCAACATCGTCTTTCTCAAGCTCGGCGCGGCGATTGTACAGATCGTAGTAGACCTTGCCACTACACATCACAACGCGCTTCACTTTCTTCGGATCCAGTGCATCCACTTCAGGGATGACCGGCTGGAAGGTACCTTCAGACAGATCTTCCAGAGTACATACTGCCTGCTTGTGACGCAGCAGAGACTTCGGCGACATCACCACCAGAGGTTTGCGCAGCGGACGTACGACCTGTCGACGCAGCAAGTGGAAAATCTGAGCCGGAGTGGTCGGCACGCAGACCTGGATGTTGTGCTCTGCAGACAGCTGCAGGAAACGCTCCAGACGTGCTGAGGAGTGTTCCGGACCCTGGCCTTCAAAACCGTGCGGCAGCAACATGGTCAGACCGCAGAGACGACCCCACTTGTGCTCACCGGAGGTGATGAACTGGTCGATTACCACCTGGGCACCGTTGGCAAAATCGCCGAACTGGGCTTCCCAGATTACCAGTGCATTCGGCGTGGTAGTGGCATAGCCGTATTCGAATGCCAGCACCGCTTCCTCGGACAGGAAGGAGTCGTAGATATCGAAGTCCGGCTGACCTTCTGCCAGATTCTGCAGCGGTACAAAAAGGCTGGCATCTTTCTGGTTGTGGACCACCGCATGGCGGTGAGAGAAGGTGCCACGACCAACATCCTGACCGGTCAGGCGAATCGGGTAACCTTCAGCCAGCAGGGTCGCGTACGCCATGGTCTCGGCGAAGCCCCAGTTGATCTCCATGGCACCCGCCGCCATCTTCTTGCGATCTTCATAGATCTTCTGAACCTGGCGCTGGATGGCAAAGCCTTCCGGGAATTCGCAAGACTTGTTGGCCAGTTCCTGCAGCAGCTTCTGGTCTACGCTGGTATCGCACTCGAACGACCACTGGTGGCCCAGGTACGGACGCCAGTCAACGAACAGTTCTTCGTTGGGCTCCATCACCAGAGACTTGGCCACGTGCTGGCCATTTTCCAGCGCCTGGCGGTAATCCTGATCGATAGCTTTGGCTTCTTCAGCGTTCAGCACGCCCTCTTCCACCAGACGAGCGGCGTACAGCTCCTTGGTGGTTTTCTGGACCTTGATCTGCTTGTACATCAGCGGCTGAGTACCGGACGGTTCGTCCGCCTCGTTATGACCACGACGACGGTAGCAAACCAGATCAATGACAACGTCCTTATTGAATTCGTTGCGGTAATCCAGCGCCAGCTGGGTTACGAAACGAACGGCTTCCGGATCATCACCGTTAACGTGGAAGATCGGCGCCTGGACCATTTTGGCCACATCGGTACAGTACTCAGTTGAGCGCGCATCTTCCTTCTTGGAAGTGGTGAAGCCCACCTGGTTGTTAATCACAATATGGATGGTACCGCCCGTCTTGTAGGCACGGGTCTGGGACATCTGGTAGGTTTCCATCACCACGCCCTGACCTGCAACCGCAGCATCACCGTGGATGGAGACCGGAATCACGCTGTTGCCGACGGCATCGTCGCGACGATCCTGACGCGCACGAACGGACCCTTCAACTACCGGAGACACGATCTCCAGGTGAGACGGGTTGAACGCCATTGCCAGGTGAACTTCACCGCCAGCGGTCATCACGTTGGACGAGAAGCCCTGGTGGTATTTAACGTCACCGGAAGTTTCAAGCAGCTTCTTGCCTTCGAATTCGCCGAACAGATCCTGCGGATTCTTGCCGAAGATATTGACCAGCACGTTCAAACGACCACGGTGCGCCATGCCGATAACCAGCTCTTTGGCACCGTCGCGACCAGCACGCTGAACCAGTTCGTCCAGGCAAGGTATCAGGGCCTCACCACCTTCCAGACCAAAGCGCTTGGCGCCGGCATAGCGAGAACCCAGGTATTTCTCAAGGCCTTCAGCCGCGGACAGGCGCTCCAGAATGTGCTTGCGCTCGTCATTAGTCAGTACGGGATGGCTGCGCACCGGCTCCATGCGAGACTGAATCCAGCGCTTTTCCTGAGTATCGACGATGTGCATGTACTCAGCGCCGACGGTAGTGCAATAGGTTTTCTGAAGATCAGCCAGGATCTCTTTCAGCGAGCTTTCTTCAGGGCCAAAGAACAGCGAGCCCAGCTGAAAGCGGGTATCAAGATCAGCCTCAGTCAGCTCATGGAAGCGCAGATCCAGGTCAGGCACCTGTTCACGCTCCATCAGGTTCAACGGATCGATATCGGCATGCTGGTGTCCACGTACACGGTACGCATTGATCATGCGCAGGACGCGAACCTGTTTCTTTTCATGCTCGGAGCTGACACTGCTACCGGAAACGGGAGTGGCACGCTTCTGATTCTTGGAGAGGAGAAGGAAGTGATCCCGGATGGTGGAGTGAGGTACATCCTGAGAGATGCTGTCACCAACCTTGGGAAGTCGATCGAACTCGTCACGCCATTCTTGTGGGACGGCGTTCGGGTCCATCAGATAAGTTTCGTATAGTTGTTCAACATATGAAAGGTTGCCCCCATAGAGGTGGGCATTCTTCCACATCTGCTCCATTATGCCATCTTGCATTATCATCTCACCCTGGCTCTGAGAGGGCGCTGCATCGGTCAGGCTGCACTATTTCCTGGACCGGCAGTCCTGCGACCCTCTGCTGATTACCGTTTTTGTATATTGCCTGCAGCCACACGGATCACGTGCAGTTGCGGGCATCAATTCTACGCCTTTTATGACAGCCTTTACACTGTTAGCAGGCACCGATTCTACAAAATATTATTGTTCTGACGACATAGGTCTTTTGGCTAGTAAAATTACACCCACTAGCTATAGACAAAAAAAAACGGCACCCTGACGGATGCCGTTTTATTCTATTCAAGATCGATCAGGTCGCCTGCTGGATCAGCATATTGCGGATCTTGCCGATCGCTTTGGTCGGATTCAGACCCTTAGGACAAACGCTGACACAGTTCATGATGCCGTGGCAACGGAACACACTGAACGGGTCATCCAGCTCGGACAGACGTTCATTGGTCGCGGTGTCACGGCTGTCCGCCAGGAAGCGGTAAGCCTGCAACAGACCGGACGGACCGATAAACTTGTCCGGATTCCACCAGAAGGACGGACAAGCCGTTGAACAGCAAGCACAGAGAATACACTCGTACAGACCATCCAGCTCGGCACGCTCTTCCGGAGACTGCAGACGCTCGATCGCCGGCGCCGGCGTATCGTTGATCAGGAACGGCTTGATCTTTTCATACTGCTTGTAGAACTGAGTCATATCGATGACCAGATCACGGATAACCGGCAGACCCGGCAGCGGACGCAGTACCAGCTTGTCGTTCTCGACCACTTCGGACAGCGGCGTAATGCACGCCAGACCATTCTTGCCGTTCATGTTCATGCCATCGGAGCCACAAACACCTTCACGACAGGAGCGGCGATACGCCAGAGTCGAATCTTTTTCTTTCAGCAGCTGGAGCAGGTCCAGCACCATGATGTCCTTACCACCCGGGATGTCGATATGAACATCCTGCATGTACGGCGCATCATCAATCTCAGGATTGTAACGATATACACTTACCAGCATCGCACCAGCCCCTTAATAAGTACGCACTTTCGGCGGGAACGGATCCATTGTCTTCGGCGCGAAGTTAACCGCGCGCTTGCCAATGGCCTTGGTCTGCGGGAAGAACACAGAGTGGCACAGCCAGTTCTCGTCATCACGCTCGGTGAAGTCGTTGCGCGCGTGCGCACCACGAGATTCCTTACGCTCTTCAGCCGCAATCGCGGTTGCTTCCGCAACTTCCATCAGGTTCTCAAGCTCCAGCGCTTCAATACGGGAGGTATTGAACGCCTGACTCTTGTCTTCCAGATGTACGTTGGCTACACGCTCGCGGATCTCCTTCAGCATGCCCAAGCCTTTCTGCATGCTTTCGCCATCGCGGAACACGCCGAAGTACAACTGCATGGTGTCCTGCAGAGTCTTGCGAACATCAGCAACCTTCTCACCACCCGTGCTGTTATTCAGACGGTTCAGACGAGCCATGGCCGCTTCGATATCAGCTTCAGTTGCATCCGGCACTTCATAGCCTTCACGCATCTGCTGCTCAATCTGCATACCCGCTGCACGACCAAATACCACCAGGTCAAGCAGAGAGTTACCGCCCAGACGGTTGGCACCGTGAACAGATACACATGCCGCTTCACCGCACGCGAACAGACCGTTGATGATCTTGTCTTCGCCAGTTTCCTGATCCGGAGAGATCGCCTGACCACCGATATTGGTGGCAACACCACCCATCATGTAGTGACAGGTCGGCACAACCGGGATCGGCTCTTTAACCGGATCAGCGGCCGCGAAGGTCTTGGACAGCTCACAGATACCCGGCAGACGGGAATGCAGTACTTCTTCACCCAGGTGATCCAGTTTCAGGAATACGTGATCGCCGTTTTCACCACAGCCACGACCTTCCAGAATCTCCAGGATCATGGAACGAGCCACAACGTCACGACCCGCCAGGTCTTTGGCGTTCGGCGCGTAACGCTCCATGAAGCGCTCGCCATCCTTGTTGATCAGGTAACCACCCTCACCACGACAACCTTCGGTTACCAGTACGCCAGCACCTGCGATGCCGGTCGGGTGGAACTGCCACATTTCCATATCCTGAACCGCAACACCGGCACGCATTGCCATACCGATGCCATCACCGGTATTGATCAGAGCGTTGGTAGTAGACGCATAGATACGGCCCGCACCACCAGTCGCCAGAACAGTTGCCTTGGCCTTGATGTAAACGGTTTCGCCGGTTTCGATGCAGATGGCGATACAGCCAACCACATCACCCTGGGAGTTTTTCACCAGGTCAACGGCATACCATTCGTTCAGGAAGGTTGTACCAGCTTTCATATTGGCCTGATACAGCGTATGCAGCAGCGCGTGACCGGTACGGTCGGCAGCAGCACAGGTACGAGCAGCCTGACCACCCTCACCGAAGTTCTTGGACTGACCACCAAACGGACGCTGGTAGATACGACCAATTTCAGTACGGGAGAACGGCAGACCCATGTGATCCAGCTCGAATACAGCCTGAGGACCTACAGAACACATGTACTCAATCGCGTCCTGGTCACCGATGTAGTCAGACCCCTTGACGGTGTCATACATGTGCCAGCGCCAATCGTCGTTCGGATCCGCACTTGCGATCGCACAGGTGATACCACCCTGAGCTGATACAGTGTGAGAACGAGTCGGGAATACTTTAGTAACACAGGCGGTATTCAGACCTGACTGTGCAAGCTGCAGCGCGGCGCGCATGCCTGCACCACCACCACCGACTACGATTGCGTCGAAAGTAAGCGTACGCAGTTTAGACATGTTTTAGATACCCCACAGAATCTGGATGCCCCACACGACGTAAACAAACGCCAGCAGGCCGCATACGGACTGGAACACAAAGCGAGCGCCGGTCGGCTTGATATAGTCAGTAGAAACAGACCACATACCGATCCAGGCATGAGCAACCATAGACAGGAGCGCCAGCAGGGTATAAATGCGCATGGACGTACAGCTGAACAGTTCTTTCCACTGCGCGTAATCCAGATCCGGATTCAGCAGCAGATAACCGATCATGAAAACGGTATAGGTCAGCAGTACCAGCGCTGTAACGCGCTGCATCATCCAGTCGTACAGACCGCTACGACCAAAGCTTGTAATACTTGTTACCATATCCAGACTCCTGCCAGCAGAATAGCGACAACCGCTACTACCAAGGTGACTTTTGCAGCCCGACGACCGCTTTCCAGTTCTTCACAGTGCCCCAGATCCATGATCAGGTGCTTGATACCTGCAAAGAAATGGTACAGCAGCGCTGAAACCAGTCCCCATGCAATGAGTTTTGCCAGGAAAGACTCCTGGAGCATCTCAGCAGCTTCATTGAAGCCGGCCTGAGACTCCAGCGACAGGCTCAATGCGTACATCATGAAGATGGCGCCGATGAACAGCGCTACACCAGTTACACGATGCAGAATTGAAGTAATCGCCGGAAGTGGCTGTTTTATGGTTCGCAGATCTAAATTTACAGGTCTTTTCTTGTTCACGGCTCTAGTTCACACTTTTTCTGCCCAATCGCAGGACAAGAGGACAAGGTTGCTAGGAAGTGCTCAGAGAGTAGTACCTCGAGATGCCAGAACTGACACTAAACCAGTGGGCACGGTGCCAACTCAGGTGCGAGAGTATAGACAGATCACTGCTGGAATACAACGCGACAACAAAGCCTTAAGTCTTAAGTCTAGTGTATGAGTCCAACTATTAACTGCTTATGCACAGTGCGTTTTTGCGCACCATTAAACTAATTATTTATTTCCCTCTAACCCTCGTATTTGCTAGCGCTAAAATCCGTTTTGCAGCGCAACACTTTAGCGAAAGGCTTAATTGACAATCCTGTTTCAAACTCTATAGTGTTCGGGTCCTTTTTCGGGCCATTTCCTATGACGCGGCGCATGTAGTTTGCCGCAGCAATACAAACAGAATGATAGGAGCCTCTAATGGCTGACAAGAAAGCACGTTTGACAGTCGATGGTCTGGACGAAGCGATCGAACTGCCGGTTTATTCCGGCACTGTAGGTCCCGACGTCATAGATGTACGCCCGTTGACCGGCAAAGGTCTGTTCACTTACGACCCAGGCTTTGTGTCCACGGCGGCCTGCGAATCCAAGATCACCTACATTGACGGTGCGAATGGAATTCTGCTGCATCGCGGCTATCCGATTGAACAGCTGGCTGAAAAGTCAGACTATCTGGAAGTCTGCTACCTGCTGCTGAATGGCGAACTGCCGAGCGCAGAACAGAAAGAAAAGTTCGTCAACACCATCTCGAACCACACCATGGTTCACGAGCAGCTGAGCCAGTTCTTCAAAGGCTTCCGTCGCGATGCTCACCCGATGGCCATCATGTGCGGCGTTGTAGGCGCTCTGTCTGCGTTCTACCACGACTCACTGGACATCAACGACCCGCATCACCGCGAGGTTTGCGCGTACCGCCTGATCGCCAAGATGCCGACACTTGCCGCCATGTGCTACAAGTACTCCATCGGTCAGCCGTTCATGTACCCGCAGAACAATCTCAGCTACGGCGCTAACTTCCTGCGCATGATGTTCGGTACTCCGTGCTCTGATTATGAAGTCAATCCGGTACTGGCCCGTGCCATGGATCGCATCTTCATCCTGCACGCCGACCACGAGCAGAACGCTTCCACCTCCACCGTACGCCTGGCTGGCTCTTCCGGCGCCAACCCGTTCGCCTGTATCGCTGCTGGTATTGCAGCGCTGTGGGGACCGGCACATGGTGGTGCCAACGAAGCCGTGCTGACCATGCTCGACGAAATCGGCGACGAGTCCAACATTGCCGAGTTTATCGAGAAAGCCAAGGACCCGAACGATCCGTTCCGCCTGATGGGCTTCGGCCACCGCGTCTATCGCAACTTCGACCCGCGCGCCAAGGTAATGAAGAAGACCTGCGACGAAGTTCTGGAACTGCTGGGCATCGAAAACGATCCTCAGCTGCAGATCGCCAAGCGTCTGGAACAGATCGCGCTGGAAGACGAATACTTCGTGAAGCGTCAGCTGTACCCGAACGTCGACTTCTACTCTGGCATCATCCTGAAAGCGATCGGCATTCCGACCAACATGTTCACCGTGATCTTTGCCCTGTCTCGCACAATCGGCTGGATCTCTCACTGGAACGAATTCCACTCCAGCCCGAACAAGATCGGTCGTCCGCGTCAGCTGTACACTGGCGAGCAGCAGCGCGACTACCCGGCCTGATAGCCTCGCACATCAAGCCCCGCACTGCGGGGCTTTTTTATGCCTGCAATTTAGGAAATCGTCCTAGTGTTATTTTGACCGCACTCATCTATAGTGCGAGGAGGATTTACGGTTCAAAAGGAGTTGAACATGCTTTGCAACTGTCCCGCCTGCCAGCGGCTACTGAGCACCGGCAGACGCCACGAAGATCTGCAGACCATCAGCCATATCAGTCATAGCGAGCTGGTCAAGTGCACCTCTTGCCTTACCTTCTACCTCCACGAACATGATCACTGGGAACCCCTTTCGGCCAATAACAACCATTTCCTGCCCACTGTTGCAGCGCAGTACGATCAATTACTGCAAAACTGAATTGTCATAATTTATTCATTTCAAAACACTTCACAAATAATCCTGCTGCATCTAATGTATATACATAAGATATACGCACTAATTATTATAAGAAGGTGTATTGTTAAATGTCTGAATGCAACGACTGCCGCAAATTAATGGGCACCAGCGCATCGCCGCACAAGGCCATGATCAAAATCAGCCAGCATCATTCTCACCCTATCTATCGCTGCAAGGAGTGTGGAACCGAGCTGGTTCGACTATTTGACTGCTGGGAGCCCAGCTTTCCAGGCTGGCTTCCCCGACTGGCTTGAGCCCTCCAGACTTACATCCGGAAGGGCATCAACTGCCGCGATCAGAGTGACTGGCATCGACATCTTCAATTCTGAGACTGTACCGCCGCAAGCCCCCGCCAGTCCTCCAGATCCTGCTCAGGCTTTTCAGTGCGGTAACGTGCATAAAGCTCTATACCAGAGCGATCTTCCAGCACATCGACCTGCACGCCTTTTTCCGCCAGCAACGCTTCGTTGCCGCACGCATTGGTTACATCACCGACCACCACGCGGGCAAAACCGCGCATATAAATCAGGGCGGCACAGACATCACAAGGGCTAAGTGAGGTGAATATCACGGTATTACTGAAGTCGATACGACCCGCGTCACGAATCGCCGAAGTTTCACCATGATTATAGGGATGGTTTTCCTGTACCAGCGTATTATGCCCCTTCCCCATAATGCGACGACTGGACCGATCAATGATCACGGCCCCTATGGGACAACCGCCTTCATCATAGCTTTTCTGTGCCAGCAACACGGCAATACGCATGAAATCCCTGTCACTCAAGCGCTGAACAAAAGCCTCATCCATCAGCACCGACAAACTGCTGGTAGGCATATGCGCTATCACTTTCAGCACTGCGTCGGTTATTGTGGTATTTGCATTCAGTAAGCTATCCATCTCGCCTCCGCTTCCTTTTATTCTGTCATCATATAACCGGTTTCATTACACACGCCTAATCTACCCAGCGCTGACGATCACTGTTGACAACAGTCTGTCCAATCGGCGACAAAGCGATCAGCGCCAGCTTCAAATGCTGAATACCAAAGGGAATCCCGATGATCGTAATAAAGCAGGCCACTGCCGACATCAGATGCCCAATCGCCAACCAGACACCAGCAAAAACAAACCAGATTATATTGCCAACCAGGCCCAACGCTCCTGTGCCCACATCATCAACACCGGTCAAGTCACGCCGATTAACCGGCTCCTTGCCAAAGGGAAAGAACGAAAAGGTCCCGATGACAAAACAGGATCGCGCCCAAGGAATACCTACAATCGTGATCAGTGCCAGCACTCCCACGAGCCACCAGGCCAGCCCCATTACCAGACCACCGCAAACAAACCAGATAATGTTACCCAAAAGACGTAACATGGACGCCCACTCCTTTAGCTGCGTAAGTCGCTCCTAATCTACCGCTCCCATCCCCGCTGTGCCAGACGCATTTTACCCGCACTTACCCCTGCCGACTCTTTTTGATCAGCCTGCATACTGGGAACCGTTATTAAAGAGTGACAGGGTTGTCGATCAGGTACTCAGCTTAGGTTCGCCAGATACTTTTCGGCCCTGGACAAGCTGGTGAACTCGATATAGTCCAGCTCAGGCACGTCGATCTCCAACGCCTCGCAAACGGCTGCGATATAACGCACAAAATCAAAGGAGTCGATATCCAGCTCCTCTCGAATATCAACGTCTCTGTCCAATTGGCTAAGGTCAGCTTCAGGCGCTATATTCTCGAGCTCCCGCTGTAAAATGACATGTATCTGTTCAGGTGTTTTGTTCATTCCGCTCACAATACCTCCGGTGTCTGCAGCAGCTTATCCAGCATATTTAAAAAAACGGCACCTCGATGGCCGTCGCTGACCCGATGATCGGCAGACAGTGATGCCAGCATGACCGGCCGGGCTTCAACCTGCCCATTCGCAACCCAGGGCCGATTCATGACTTTCCCCAGCCCCAGGATCGCCACCTGTGGTGGGTAAATGATCCCGAAAATCCCTTCCACGCCCGTTTCACCCATATTGGTCAAGGTTATGGTCGGGTCAGACATCTCAGAACTCCGTAGCGTTCCGCTTCGGGCGCGGGTAATCAGGTCATTCAGCTCTCCTATAAGCTCATCCAGTGATTTACGGTCGACATCGTGCAGCGCTGGTGCAACCAGCCCGCCACCCCGCAGCGCGATGGCGATTCCCACGTGAATCCGTTCAGACGGGTTAAAGACACCCTCACTGTAGAAACCGTTCAGCTCTGGTACCTTTCGCAGTGCCAAGGCCATCGCCTTCAATGGCAGCACAACCTGTAACAGCCGGTCACTGATCTTGCGTCGGGCATTCTCCTCCGCCAACCACTGCTGAGCACGGCTCATGTCGATCTGAGTCGACAGATAATAGTGCGGAATCTCTTTTTTCGACCGCGCCATGGCGGCAGCAATGCCCTGACGCATCGACGCTGGGTCGAAACCACTCCTGACGTGGCGCTGCGTTAGCTCAACCTGTTTCTTTTCCGACTCGGCTTGCACATCGGTAAGCGTGACGGCCCCGCCAGGACCACTTCCACTGATATCGACCAACTCCAGCCCCTGCTCCGCTGCGAGTTTGCGGGCGGCCGGCGAGGCGCGAACAACCCCGGACGCTGCGACAGCGGTTAACTTGCGCGCTGCCACCGCTACCGGCCTCATTTCCTGATGTGTCGACACAGTCAACTCAGGCACCGACTCAACAGGATGCCCCTCGTCCTGGGCGCCGATGATGGTGGCCAAAACGGTCCCCACGGGTACAGTCTCGCCCACCTTCACCCGTAACCCCCCCACGGTGCCGCTGACAAAGACCTCAGTTTCGATAGCACCCTTGGTCGTCTCAACCACAGCAATGACATCACCACTGTGCACCTGATCGCCAGGCGCCACCATCCACTCAACCAGGGTACCCTCCACCATATCGGCACCGAGCGACGGCATGGTGAAATCAGCCATTGCCGGTCACCACTTTCTTGGCCGCCGCGACGATATCCGCCACCTGTGGCAAGGCGGCGTCTTCGAGCTGTTTGGCATAGGGTATGGGCACCTCAGCCGCACACACGCGTTGCACTGGCACATCCAGCTCATAAAACGCCTGCTCATGGATACGCGCCGTGATCTCGGCCGAGATACTGCCGCTGCGCCACCCCTCATCGACGATCACTACGCGGCGGGTCTTGGCAACCGTCGCCATGATACTTTCGTTATCCAGCGGACGCAGGGTTCTCAGGTCCAGCACCTCGGCATCGATCCCTTCCTGCTCCAGCCGTTCTGCCGCTTCCATGCATTTCCATAACGACCCGCCATAGGTAATCAAGCTCACCCCTGTCCCCTCGCGACGCACCCTGGCGCGATTGATGTCGACGGCACCGGCGGTTTCGGGCAATAGCCCTTTGCGGTTGTACAGCAAGATATGCTCAAAGATCAGTACCGGATTGGGATCCGCCAGTGCAGTGGCCAGCATGCCACGCACATCTTCGACCGTGGCCGGGGTAATGACCTTCAGTCCGGGCACATAAGCATAGAGGTTTTCCAGGCTATGGGAGTGTTGCGCCCCCAATTGCAGGCCACCACCGGTAGCCATACGAATCACCAGCGGAACATTGAACTGGCCACCGGACATGTGCAGGTATGAGCCCGCCGTGTTGATGATCTGGTCGGCCGCCAACAAGCTGAAGTTTACTGTCATGATTTCTACAATCGGTCTCATGCCACCGAGCGCAGCACCGATGCCCGCACCGACAAAGGCAGACTCCGACAGTGGCGTATCGCGAATACGTTCCGGGCCGAACTCTTCGAGAAAGCCAAGACTTACCGCATAAGAACCGCCATAACGCCCAACATCCTCCCCCATCAGGAAGACGCGTTCATCACTTTCGAGCGCCTCGTGCAGCCCTTCCCGTGCCGCCTCACGGTAGGTTATCTCGCGCATGCCCGCCGGGATACGCGTGCTCATGACGGCTCCTCCGCATAGACGAAGCGACAGAGTTCGCTGACTGGCTCCTGGGTACCGGCCTCGGCAAAGGCCACAGCCGCCTCAATCTCCGAAGCGATGTCCGCCTCCAATGCCGTGCGCTTGTTCTCGTCAAGCAGAACTGAGGCCTCCAGACGTGCAGCAAAAGTCCGCAACGGCCCTTGCAACTCGTGCTCATGAAGCTCCTCCTTGCTTCGATACCGCTCGGCATCGAACATGGAATGCGCCCTGAACCGATAGGTCTGAAACTCCAGAAAATAGGGGCCGTTGCCGGAACGGGCATAATCGGCTGCGCGACGGGCTGCGGCTTCGGTCGCCAGCACATCCATGCCATCGACCACCTCGGCACTCACCTTATAGCTGCGGGCCTTCTCCACCAGGTGCGTTTCCGATTCTGAACGATCCAGCGCAGTTCCCATGGCGTAATAGTTGTTCTCGCAGCAGAACACCACCGGCAACTGCCACAAAGCCGCCAGATTCAGCGATTCATGAAACTCCCCTTCCGCCATGGCGCCTTCGCCGAAGATGCACCAGACCAAAGCGCCGGTATGCTGAATTTTGGCTGCCAGCGCGTATCCCACCGCTACCGGAAAACCACCGCCGACGATGGCATTTCCGCCAATGAAGTGCGTCGCCTTGTCGAACAGGTGCATGGAACCACCACGGCCACGACTACACCCCTCCAGCTTGCCGTACATCTCCGCCATCACGGCGTTCATGGAGATGCCGCGTAACAGCGCATGACCGTGCTCACGGTAGGTGGCTACCACCGCATCCTGGGGCGCAACGGACTGCATCACCCCGGTACCTACGGCCTCTTCGCCGATATACAGGTGCAGAAAACCGCGGATCTTGCCCGCGCTATACATCTCGGCGCACTTTTCCTCGAAACGGCGCACGCGCAACATCTCGGCAAACAGCTTCAGTGCGTGCTCAACATCGATATCATCCGGCAGGGGTTTGACTGCTTCACTCATCGCTTTGTTCTCCGCTAGCTGAATGCGGCCTCAGTCTTCCAGGGTCGAGATATCACGCAGGGTCTCGCCGGTTTCCCGGGCTTTCAACAGGCGCCGCATGATCTTGCCGCTGCGCGTCTTCGGCAGCTTGTCCTCAAACACGATCTCCTTCGGTGCCACCGCAGCTCCCAGGCGCTTGCGCGCATGACCCAGGAGTTCACGTCTGAGCGCCTCACTTGGCGTGTACCCCGGATTGAGGCTGACAAACGCCTTGACCATCTGCCCGAGCGTTGGTTCTGGAACTCCAATAACCCCGGCTTCCGCTACCGCGGGATGCTCAATCAGGGCGCTTTCCACCTCAAAGGGACCGATCAGGTGACCCGCCGACTTGATCACATCGTCGGCACGCCCAACAAACCAGAAGTAGCCATCAGCATCCCGTTTCGCCAAATCCTCGGTCAGGTACCAGCCATCCACGAAGCAGCGGCAGTAGCGCTCTTCATTGTGCAGATAGCCACGAAACATGGAGGGCCACCCCGGCTTCAGCGCCAGCTCACCCTCTTCGCCGGGTTCGGAGATCTCTTCTATCCCCCCGCCCTCGAGATGACGCACGATCGTTGCCTCAACCCCCGGCAAGGGACGCCCCATTGAACCGGGTCGTATATCCAGCACCGGCAGGTTTGCGATCATGATGCCGCCGGTTTCGGTCTGCCACCAGTTGTCATGGATCGGCAACCCCAATGCCTCCTGCCCCCAGACTACCGCTTCTGGGTTGAGCGGCTCGCCGACACTGGCCACAAAACGCAGCCTTGGAAAGCGATATTGCTTCGCCAGATCAGCCCCCAGCTTCATCAGCATGCGGATCGCCGTCGGGGCGGTGTACCAGACGGTCACCCCCTGCTGCTGCAGAATGCTGTACCAGCGAGGGCCGTCAAAATCAGGCTCATCCACCAGCATGGTCACGCCATGCAGCAAGGGGGCGATAATGCCGTAGGAAGTACCGGTAACCCAACCGGGGTCGGCGGTACACCAGAACAGATCGTCCTCGTGCAGATCCAGCGCATACTTCCCGGTCATATAATGCATCATCACGGCCTGATGCACGTGAACAGCCCCCTTGGGCTTGCCGGTCGTGCCACTGGTGAAGTGCAGCAGCGCCATATCCTCGGGATCCGTAGGCCCTATGACATATTCCCCGCTTGCCTGCTCCATCAAGGCAAGCAGGTTGCGAGTGCCGGGCAACTCGCTCCTGTCGCCTTCATCTACCAGCAATACGAACTCTAGATTGGGCATCGTCTCGCGGTAAGGCGCGATCTTTTTCTCATACAGCTTGCGCGTGGTCACCAGCACTCGTCCTTCGCCGGCGTTAACACGTTCGGCAATGGGCTCAGGTCCAAAGGCGGAAAACAGAGGACAGAACACAGCACGGTGCTTCAGTGTTCCCAACGCAGCGATATAGAGTTCGGGAATGCGTGTGCACAGCACAAAGACACGGTCGCCCTGCCCTACACCCAGTGCTTGCAACAGGTTGGCAAAGCGATTGGTCTGACGGCGTAGCGCCTCAAAACTGAATTCAACAGCATCGCCTTGCTTGCTCAGCCAGCGCAGCGCAGTCTTTTCACCTCGCCCCTTGCTGACATGCCTGTCGACTGCCTCGTATGCGATATTGATCCCGCGACCACCGGGCAGGCCGTCGAGCTCCGAACGAATACTCTCCCAGGTAAAGTCGGTACAGGTCGTGTCATAATCGGTCAGGTTGGGCCTGACACTTCCCTCAGGAATTGCCTTGTGAATAGCCGGATAGTTGCCGTCTGTACCGGACGTACTGATGGAAGCCATCAGAGGCGCCTCCGCTTGACCTTGTTTTAGGTATGGTTTTCAGCATAGACGGGCATCGGCCGGTGTCAAAACGGTATATTACTTGCAAAACATGCCGGTGAATCCAGCGCTGCTCAGTGCGCCAACACCCGCCAGAACTGATAGCGGCTAAAAACGATGGACATGGCGGGCCGAAACATTCCCCGACAAAATAGCGAACCTGTACTAATTCAACGCAGGAATAACAGGTCTGCCTCCGGGACAGGCCCACATTAATGAGCGACAAATTGATGGGCTGGATGAGTGAGTCGCAGCGTATGGAAACTGACTGGAAACTTTCTGGCAACCAAAAACAAAAACAGCCACTCGGCTTAACCCGTTAGTGGCTGTTTTTGTATAGAATTTGGTAGGACTAACTGGATTCGAACCAGCGACCCCCACCATGTCAAGGTGGTGCTCTAACCAACTGAGCTATAGTCCTTCGATGTGCTGCGTATTATATAGATGAACTTTCGGCGTGCAAGCCTTTTTTGAAATTTTCTCGTTCTTTTTCATAAGGATGCAACAACTGTGCAGCAACTGATCAAGACTGATCATGAAACAGCCAAGTCACGCCTCCTTCATGACAGCTGCACCAGGTTATGCTCGATCGCATAGCGAGTCAGCCCGGCCGCAGTATGAATATCCAGTTTGGACTTGACGTTCTGCCGGTGGGTTTCCACGGTACGGACCGAAATCCCCAGCACGCGCGCAATCTCCTTATTGTTATGCCCTTCCGCAAGCAGCTTGAGCACCGTCTGCTCACGCTGGGTCAACTGGGTTTCCTTCCGCCCCTCACGAGCTGCCGGCTGGTCAAAGTTGCTGAACAGCGTCTGGGACGCACTGGCACTGAAGTAGGTACCGCCCTGATACACCGTCTCCACGGCCTTCACCATCTCAGCTGCGGAAACATCCTTGAGGATATAGCCTTTCGCGCCCGCCTGAATCAGCTGCACCATATATTCCCGGTTGTCATGCATGCTGAGTATCAGCACCCGGATATTCGGCAAATCTTGGCTGAGAATACGCGTTGCCTCCAACCCGTTCATCACCGGCATGGAGATATCCATCAATACTACGTCTGGCTGTAACTTCTGACTTAGCTCAATCGCCTCCTGACCATTGCCACCACGCCCCACTACATCGATAGCTCCCTCATCTTCCAGCCGTGCCTGAATGCCATCAATGACCAGAGGGTGATCATCCACCAGTAATACACGTATCCGTTGAGTCATTCATTCATGCCTTTTGCTGCAATGACAAGCCTACCAACAGAGTAGCACCCTGACCCGGTTTCGACAGCAGTCGAAATTCGCCGCCCAGCAGCTCCACTCGCTCACGCATGTTACGCAAACCTATCCCTTCGAAGCGCTCCAGCACATCGGTATCAAAGCCACAACCATTATCCTGCAGACGCAACCAGAGCATTCCCGACTGCTCCCACAAGCCAAGCTTGAGCATACTGGCATCCGCATGGCGCTCAACATTGGTCAGCCCTTCCTGCACCAGGCGATAGATCGTGATCTCCACATCCTCCGGCAGCACAGCAACCGGCAGGCGGATATCCACCTTCAGGCGAATGCCGGTGCGCTCCTCGAAGCGGCTCAGCAGCCCTTCCAGAGCGGCCTGCAACCCCAGATCATCCAGCAAGGTCGGACGCAGGTCGTGAGAGATACGGCGCACTTCCTGAATGGCTTCGTTGAGTACTTCGTAGCCCTGGTCAAGATCCCCCAGACCACTTTCATCACCGTGCTTCAACTTGCGTTTGGCCAGCTCGATCCGATAGAGCACCGATACCATCAACTGATTGATCCCGTCATGAAGCTCACGCGAAAAGCGCCGACGATCGGCGACGTTGGCCAGTACCGAGCGATGTGCCAGCAATCGCAGCCGGCTGTCGGCCATCCGGCTCTCATGCAGATTAACCGCAATCCCAACCAACACCACCAGCACCACAGCCACTGACATGATCACCAGCACGGTAAAAAAGGTGTTGCGGATATTGCGCGTCACCTGGGCCCTGATTTTGGTTACTTCGCGACTGATATCATCCAGATACAGGCCCGTGCCCAGCATCCAGTTCCATTTGGGCAACAGCACGACATAACTGAGCTTGTCGATCTGCTCCTGCCTTGAAGGCTTGCGCCACAGGTAACGGTGATAGCCCCCCCCCTGCTTCGCCTGCTCCAGCAGATTGCGAATCACATAGTCGCCACGACTGTCCTGAAGATCGTAGAGGTAACGTCCAACCAGCTCGGGCTCGGTGGGATGAACCAGATTGGTGCCATCGAGGGTATAGACAAAGAAGTAACCGTCTTTGTCCTGGCCAAACGTCATATCGGCCAGGATCTTGCGAACCTCCGCTTGAGCCTGCTCATCATCGGCACCAGCGTTGTTGACGATATGAGCGATGGAGGTCATCGCCAGACTGACATAGTTTTTCAGCTCACGCTTCTTCGATGCCAGCAGGTTTTCCTCAAACAGCTGAATCTCACCCTCCGACAACTGACGAGCCTGATTCAGACCGATCCAGGTCACCGCTGAAGTTACCAGCATCATCGGAATAAGAGAAAGGAGCAGAATTTTGAACTTGAGCGGCATAATGCTGCACCCGCTTCAACAAACACACGAAAGCCCCATGCGGACGCATGGGGCTATTTGAGTCTAAACCAGACCGTAGAGCTCTGGGAACAGCAGTATCGAGATGACGATCAGGACCTGCAACAGGATGAAGGGTACCACTCCCTTATAGATATCCAGTGTACGCACCTGCGGCGGCGCCACCCCTTTCAGATAGAACAGACTGAAACCGAATGGCGGCGTCAGGAAGCTTGTCTGCAAGTTCATCGCAATCAGAATAGCGAACCACAGCGGCGCGATACCCAGCACATCCGCCGCCGGCAGCAGGATCGGCACGATAATGAAGCTGATCTCGACGAAGTCGATGAAGAAGCCCAGAATCATGATCGCCAGCATCGACAACAGCAGGAAGCCCATGGCACCACCCGGCAGGTTGGACAGGTAGTGCTCCACCACCTCTTCACCACCGGTATAGCTGAACGCCATCGAGAACGCCGTCGCACCGAGCAGGATGGCAAAAACCATCGCCGTCACCTTGACGGTTTCGCTGGCGGCATCAAATACCATTTTCCAGCTGAACTGACCGTAGATCAGTGCCAGGAAGAGCGCGCCTACACCACCCAGCGCCGAGGATTCTGTCGGCGTCGCTATGCCAGCAAAAATGGAACCCAGCACCACCAGGATCAGCGCCAGCGGCGGTATGATCGCCTTCAACGCCTTGAACACCTGCTGACTGCGGGTACCGTCGTTTGGATCCATCGGCAACGCCGGCGCCGCTTCAGGCTTGAGGTAGGTGTAAATGAGGATATAGATCACGTAGGCACCGATCAGGATAGCGCCCGGCAGGATCGCGGCCTGGAACAGGTCGCCGACCGGAATGCCCATCACATCCCCCAGAATGATCAGGATGATCGACGGCGGAATGATCTGACCCAGAGTACCGGATGCACAGATGGTGCCGCAGGCCAGTTTCTTGTCGTAGTTGTACTTGAGCATCACCGGCAGCGAGATCAGACCCATCGCCACCACGGAAGCCCCTACCACACCGGTCGAAGCCGCCAGCAATGCGCCCACCAGCACGGTGGAAATGGCCAGACCGCCCCGCACGCCGCCAAACAGCTTGCCCATGGATTCAAGCAACTGCTCGGCCAGGCGGGTTTTCTGCAGCACGATCCCCATGAATACGAACAGCGGCACCGCCATCAACACCGTGTTTTCCATGATGCTCTGGATGCGGAATGGCATGAACGCGAACATATCCGGACCTTCGGCATAAACGCCGAACCAGAGCGCCACCCCGCCGAAGATAAAGGCCACCGGGAAGCCGATCAACAGCATCACCAGGGCCACGAAAAACATTGTAATACCGATCATCGTGAAATCCTTCGTCAGTGCTGGGTCGGGATATAGTCATCGCTTTTGTGATGACCGTTCAGCGTATTGATCGCCCGCAGCAGCATCCCTACACCACTGATAAAAGTGCAGAAGAAGGCAAAGGGAATCACCGCTTTGATCACCCAGCGATAAGGCAGACCACCCGGATCACCCGAACCTTCACCCAACTCAAAGGATTCGCGGGC
This sequence comes from uncultured Marinobacterium sp., assembly GCA_963677795.1. Lineage (GTDB taxonomy): Bacteria > Pseudomonadota > Gammaproteobacteria > Pseudomonadales > Balneatricaceae > Marinobacterium. Next base: position 368,577 of record OY782520.1, read on the forward strand.
AAAGTCCACACCGTACCAGGCCACCAGCAGGCAAAACGGAAACAGCAGCGTCAGGACACCGAACAGATCGATCCAGGCTTTCTTCTTCAGGCTCAGCCCTTCATAGATCAGGTCGACACGCACGTGGCCGCCCGCTTTCAGCGTAAAGGGCACACCCAGCATGAACATGGCGGCAAACAGATGCCACTCCATCTCCTGCATGGCGATGGATACGTCGTTGAACAGGTAACGCGTGATGACATCGTAAAAGACGTTGAACAGCATCAACACGAACAGCACTGCAGAGATCTTGCCCAGCCAGTCTGAGAAAGCGTTGATCGTCTGCTCAAGGCGTAACAGAAACATATGAAGTCCTCTCGATAGGGACTGCAGACAAACCGTCTGGCGATTGAACGGGGCTAGCCTGGCGCCAGCCCCGGAACAGGCTTACTCGAAGCTGTTCAGATAAGCGCGATCGGCGATGTCGGTCCACTGGCGCACGACACCCATGTATTCGGCCTGGGAATCAAGGATCTCCTTGGCCAGCTCATCGTTGGCAGCATGCTCAGCCAGCAGCTCGTCGTTGGCCTTGTGCAGTGCGGCCAGCACTTCCGGCGGGAAGGACTTGACCTGAACATTCGGGAACTCGGCCTTCATGGTGGCCCAGTTCTGTCCGGATTCATGGTGCGACTTGATTGTCATGTCATAGGCCGCGACTCGCATGGCCGCTTGCAGGATCTCCTGCAGATCCCCCGGCAGCTTGTCGAAGGTGCGCTTGTTGACCAGGAATTGCAGTTCGGTCGCCGGCTCATGCCAGCCGGTGTAGTAGTAGGGCGCGATCTTGTGGAAGCCCATGCGCAGGTCCATGGACGGACCCACCCATTCAAGCGCATCGATGGTGTTACGTTCCAGAGATGTATACAGCTCACCCGGCGGGATGTTGGTCGGGTTGGCCCCCAGCTTGGCCAACACTTCACCGGCAAAGCCCGGAATACGCATCTTCAGACCCTTGAGGTCTTCCACGCTGTTAATTTCTTTCTTGAACCAGCCGCCCATCTGTACACCGGTGTTCCCCCCCGGGAAAGACATCAGATTGAACGGTTCATACACCTTCTGCATCAGTTCCATGCCGCCACCGTAGTAGAACCAGCCGTACTGTTCAGTAGCCGTCATGCCGAACGGCATGGTAGTGAAATACAGGGTGTTGGGCACCTTACCCTTCCAGTAATAGGATGCCGAATGGCCCATGTCATACTGGCCGGCGCGCACCATGTCGAAAACGCCAAAGGCGGACTTGTGCTTGTTGGCCGTATCGATACGGATCTCGAGGCGACCATTGGACATTTTGTTGGCCAGATCGGCCATGCGACGGGCCGGCTCACTGAATACGCCGAAGTTGGTCGGCCAGGTTTCAGCCAGTTTCAGCTTGTAGACTTTCTCGGCCGCTTGGGCCGGGCTGATCAGAACAGCTGCGCAGGCAGCAGCCGCCATGATTTTACGAGCAAAGGTCAGTTTAAACATTGTTTTTATCTATCCTCTGTTGTCGTTCTGACCGGCACATCGGACATGTCACCGGTAGTGAACAGTATCGATACGACAGAGTGATAAAAACATTCGAAATACCCCGCACATGCACGCCAAGACTACGCAGACATGACAGGTAAAAACCGCAACCTACCTCAGTAAAATTACGTAGATGCCAGCACTTCGTTCGCGACTCCATCAACGTAGGCAAAGGCTGCCGGGATAAACAGTTCGACCCGAACCCCTTCATCGGAGCCGATCTTCAGCTCTGCATGCATATGCTCTGCACGCTCTCTGATGCCCAGTAGGCCGAAACCACCCGTACGGGTCACCGTACTTTCTCCCAGCCCCGCGCCATCGTCTTCGATAATCATGCGCAAGCCGTCCTGTTCATCTGCTAGCTTTACCAGCACATAAGTTCCGCCGGCATGTTTGATGACGTTGGACAGCGCCTCCTGGGCGATACGATAGAGATTTGACATCAACTCCTTCTGCAGCGGGCGAGACTGGTCGATATCAAACTCGACCGCATAATCCAGCTGCTCCAGGATCTTGACCGCCGGAAGCGTGGTCAGACTGACCCCCAGCCCGAAATCATTCAGTTCAAAAGGTCGCAGCATGCGTATTCGGTTATAGACGGTGTCATAGATAGTATTGACCAGCTCTATCGCCTGCTCGAGGTTCGCCGTGGAAGGATCGCCTTTTTGCAGCTCCTCACGGTGCAGCTGCAAGTTCATTTTGACGGCCACCAGCAGCTGCGCCATATCATCATGAAGCTCATTGGACAGACGCAGGCGCTCTCGCTCTTGCGCCTGAATCAGGTGCTGCAGGATCTGCCGTTTCTCTGCATTATTCTGCGACAGCTGGACATTGAGTCCTTCCAGCTCATCCTCCCGCGCCTTGAGGCAGTTGACGATACTGACCACCTCTTCACCAATCTGGTTGAATTCACGGATACGTATATCCGACCAGCGCGTGTTGCGGTCACGATTGGCCAAGCGGGTAAAGGTGATCAGCTGTTGCAGCTGACGATCGACCGCAGCCGAGAGCAAAAAGGCGATCCCCAGCGAGACACCCAACGCCAGCAGGCAGCCATAGATCAGCGTCTCAATCAGTACTTCCCGCAGCTGAAGCTGAGCCAGATCCGTTGAGATCAGACCAATACGGATATCGTTGCCGAGCGGTGTTCCGCGCTCAGAAAATGTAACCGGGGCCTTCTGCGGCCACACCCCTTCGCCATTGACCCTGTCCAGCGTTGCCAACGGCTCATTGCCACTGAACAGCCCGAGCATTTTCAGGCCGTCTGCCGGTATCAACAGCTGGTTAAGCAGGTAGCGATTGCCTTTCAAGCGTATGCCGACCATCAGCTGACCCACAATCTTGCCACTGTCCTTCAAATCCATCGGTTCCGAGTAAACCGCCAGCCACTCATCACCGACTTTCACCTGACGCCAGCCATGTGCCGCAAATTGACGGCTGTCCTGCACCAGTTGCTCTCAAGGCAGAATACTCAGTTCCGGCACATAACTGCGCGACAGATAACAGCTTTTATCCTCGAACATGGCGGCCGCCACAAAGTCATAGTGGATATTTTCATAGCCTTCTTCCCAGTGCGTCAGACTGGTATGAAACTCTAACTGATCGCCGGCATACAGCGCTTCGACACGCTCAGCACTGGCCGTAATCGCATGTGCCTCCTCTTCTACCAGCACAAAATACTCGTTCAGGCGTTGCAGATAACGCGCTGCCAGTGCCCGGTTATACCCTTCGGCCTGAAGCTCGATGACCTGCCGGGACTCAAAGAAGGCACTACCCACAAAGACCGCAAGAAACACCAGCGAAGACGCCAACGTGAGCAAAAAGGTAAGCACCTTGAATCTTGGCTTACTGAACACCTGCACCTCCCGAATAGCGGTGGGCACGTGCTTCATACTGACGGATCTCGTCATCCGTCATCTGATCATCGAGAATGACAAACCGTCCCGAATACACTCTGGGTACCGCCAGCCCCGACAAGTCGCGTCGGATCGCCTCGGCAATAGCCATGCCGGCTTCATCACTGAGCCGCATCAGCACGACCGGCAAGCGCCCGGCTCGCAGCTGTTCGATCTCTTCAGGTCCGCCCCCCCAGCCATTGACCGTCACATCTTCTCGCTGCAATCCCGCGAGGGCATCCAGCGCCCCCAAGGCAACATCGGTAGAGCAGGCGTAGATATAGTCCAGCCCCGGATGCTCATTCAGCATGCGCAGTGCAGCGCTGCGCCCACCCTCTCGACTGGAGTCGGAATAGTAGCGACTGTTCAGCCGATGCGCGTCGGGCAAGGCCTTGATGAAGCCGGTGCCGCGCATCTGACTGACCAACCCCTTACTGCGAAACAGCACACCATATTCCGCGACAGGAAAGCGACGCGCAAAGTACTGCGCCAGCAGGCGTGCCCCTTCGGTGTGGTCGAAGCCGACATACATGAATGGCTGGCGTTTCTCCCAGGCCTTCAGAGGGGTGGTGATATTCTGCAGAATCAGACGGGTATCGGTGTTCTGAATCAACCGCTCAATGAGCTGCTTCTGACGCGGTGAATCCAGCGTGTAAATCAGGTAATCCGGCTGCCAGTCAAGCAACTCACGGATCTGACGAATCTGTTCATCCAGCTGAGTATTGGGGCTCGTATATCTTGTTTGCAGCTGATAATCGATCCCCAGGTCCGCCAACCGACCGGTCAGCGCCTTCTCGCTGTCTGACCAGTAGCTCGAAGCCTGCAGCCCCGGATAGACCTGAGCGATCCGTACCGGCCTCTGCTGAGTGCCCGCTGGCATCCTGACCGGGTCATCACGCACCGCTCGCCCCAACTCTTCCAGCCAGGGGCGCTGCGAGGAATGGCGCTCGTAGTACTGATCGAAGGTCCAGTAGTCACCCAGCCCTGCGGCCTGGACCGGCATCCCCGCCGTGCCTGCCAACAGCAGAAGAAACAGCCAAAACTGGCTCAATGACGTCCACCGGAATGGACGTACTCCCTGTATCGCTCTTTGCATCCTTATTTACCGGCTCCCTGTTCCAGTTTATCCATCAAGTACGGGCAAAAAAGATCGCCGTCATTACCAGGCCCACCAGAACGACAAACGCCTTGACCCAGTTCGCCGGCAAGCGCCGTGACAGCGCCGCTCCCTGATAGCCGCCCAGAGTCGCCGCCAGCATCATCACTACCGCCTCCAGCCAGAGCACCTTGCCCGCAATGGCAAAGGCCAGCACCGATATCAGCGAGATCACAAATGAAATCCAGTTTTTCAGACCGTTCATCAACAGCATGTTGCTCATGCCTGCCGCGGCAAACATGGCCAGCAGCATGATTCCCAGCCCACCGTTAAAATAGCCGCCATACACGGCAACGACAAACAGGCCCGGCAGCAGCGGCAACGGGTGCTCGCTGGTGCGGATCCGCGCCAGCAGCTGCTGCCCGAAGGCAAACATCAACGTCGCCAACAGCAGCAGCACGGGCACTACCTGAGAGAACAGTTCGGCTGGCGTCACCAGCAGCAACACACCGCCACACAGCCCGCCCGCCAGACCGACCAGCGACATTTGCAGGTGCTGGCGTCGACTTAATTCACGCAACTCACGTCTGAAACCGGCCGCACCGCCCAGATAGCCGGGTAATACGGCTACGGCACTGGTGGCATTGGCCGTAATGGGAGGCACTCCGGCCCAGACCAGCGCCGGAAAGGTCAGAAAAGATCCGCCACCGGCAATGGCATTCAGCACCCCCGCCAGATAGCCGGCCACGACAAGCACACTCCATTCCAGCATCAACAACTCCTTGATCCTTGTTTCGTCAGCAGCAGTATTCAGCCGCTGTGCTTAAGCCGTTCCAGCTCATCACGATAGGCTGCCGCCTTCTCGAATTCCAGGTTCTTGGCCGCCTCGTACATCTGATCTTCCAGCCGGCTCATCGCCTTGACCAGCTCGGCCGGTGAAAGCGCCGCTGCATCGACGCTATATTCCGCTGCTGGCTCAGCCACCTTGCGGGCCGCACCACGCCCCTTCCGGCCTGGAATCTGCTGAGCACCTTCCATGATATCGGCGACCGATTTGCGGATACCCCGCGGGGTGATGCCATGCTCGGCATTGAATGCCATCTGTTTTTCTCGACGGCGCTCGGTTTCATCCAGCGCCCGCTGCATGGAGCCGGTGATGCGATCGGCATACAGGATCGCTCGACCGTTGACGTTACGGGCCGCACGTCCGATGGTCTGGATCATCGACGTATCCGAGCGCAGGAAGCCCTCCTTGTCCGCATCCAGAATCGCCACCAGCGCCACTTCCGGCATGTCGATCCCCTCACGCAACAGGTTGATCCCCACCAGCACGTCGAATTCACCAATGCGCAGGTCACGAATGATCTCAACCCGTTCCACGGTATCGATATCCGAATGCAGGTAACGCACCCGCACATTGTGTTCGGCCAGATACTCGGTCAAATCCTCCGCCATGCGCTTAGTCAATACGGTCACGACCACACGCTCATTGCGCGGCGCCACCCGGTTGATCTCTTCCAGCAGGTCATCCACCTGAGTACTGGCTGGGCGAATTTCGACAACCGGATCGACCAGGCCGGTCGGACGTACAACCTGCTCCACGATCTGCTGGGCATGTTCACCCTCATACCTGCCCGGAGTCGCGGAGACAAAAATCATCTGCGGCGAGATCCGCTCCCACTCCTCGAATTTCATCGGCCGGTTATCCAGTGCCGAGGGCAGCCGGAAGCCATATTCAACCAGGGTCTCCTTACGCGAACGGTCGCCCTTGTACATGGCCCCGATCTGCGGCACGGTGACGTGGGATTCATCGATCACCAGCAACGCGCTGTCGGGCAGGTAATCGAACAGGGTCGGTGGTGCTGAGCCAGGATCTCGTCCGGACAGATAGCGCGAGTAGTTCTCGATGCCAGAGCAGTAACCCAGTTCCAGAATCATCTCGATGTCATACAGGGTGCGCTGTTCCAGCCGCTGCGCCTCAACCAGCTTGTTGTTGTCCCTCAATTGTTTCAGGCGCTCGCGCAGCTCCTCCTTGATGTGCTCGGTGGCTTCCACCAGCGTCTCGCGCGGGGTCACATAGTGGGTTTTCGGATAGATGGTGGCGCGGGGCACCTTGCGCAGTACCTCGCCGGTCAGCGGATCAAACCAGGCGATCTGGTCGACCTCATCGCCGAACAGCTCGATGCGGATCGCCTCTTTCTCCGATTCGGCCGGGAACACATCGATGACGTCACCGCGCACCCGGTAGGTACCGCGGTGAAACTCAATATCATTGCGGGTGTACTGCAACTCGGCCAGACGGCGCAGCAGGTCGCGCTGATCGATCATATCGCCCCGGTCCAGGTGCAGCATCATCGACAGGTAGGACTGGGGGTCACCGAGACCGTAAATGGCCGAGACGGTTGCCACGATGATGGCATCATCCCGCTCCAGCAGCGCCTTGGTGGCGGACAGACGCATCTGCTCGATATGATCGTTGATCGACGCATCCTTCTCGATGAAGGTATCTGACGCCGGCACATAGGCTTCCGGCTGATAGTAGTCATAATAGGAAACGAAGTATTCCACCGCGTTGTCGGGAAAAAACTCGCGGAACTCCCCATACAACTGCGCCGCCAGTGTTTTGTTATGCGCCATGATGATCGTAGGACGCTGCACGGCAGCCACCACGTTGGCAATGGTGAAGGTCTTGCCAGAACCGGTCACGCCCAGCAGTGTCTGGGCCGCAAGGCCAGATTCCAAACCGTCTACCAGCGTTTCGATCGCCACCGGCTGATCCCCGGCCGGGGCAAATGCCGACTGTACCTTGAACCTCTGCTTCATCACTCCACCACTGTCATCGAGAACCGCACATTATACCCTGCCTGCCACCCTGCAATAAATTGTTCCATCAATGGAACTGGCGTTCGACATCGGCTTTTTTAACAGCGAGGCATTCAGGCCCGGTCATTTATGCTGTATGCTCATCCGGCTATATGCATTGATGGATACCTTGCACCGATTTATAGAGAGGACCGAGGCTTGGACGTGCAACTTTCCAACCGCGTGAACAGCATCAAACCTTCCCCCACACTGGCAGTCACCAATCGTGCTGCCGAGTTGCGTGCCGAAGGCAAAGACATTATCGGCTTGGGTGCCGGCGAACCCGATTTCGACACCCCCGAGCACATCAAGGCTGCGGCCACCAAAGCTATTCAGGACGGTTTCACCAAATACACCGCTGTGGATGGTACGCCGGCGCTGAAAAAGGCGATCATCGCCAAATTCGAGCGTGAGAATGGCTTCAAATACGAAGCCAACCAGATTCTGGTCTCCAGCGGTGGCAAGCAGAGCTTCTTCAACCTGTCTCTGGCCCTGCTCAACCCGGGCGATGAGGTGGTGATTCCGGCGCCATACTGGGTTTCCTACCCGGATATGGTTATCGTGGCCGAAGGCACGCCGGTGATCATTACCACCACCCAGGAACAGCGCTTCAAGATCACCCCGGAGCAGCTGGACGCAGCGATCACCGACAAGACTCGTCTGGTGGTGCTGAACAGCCCGTCCAACCCGTCCGGCGTTGCCTATACCCTGGACGAGCTGAAGGCGCTGGGTGAAGTACTGAAGAAGCACCCGAATGTGCTGGTCGCCACCGACGACATGTACGAGCACATCCTGTTCACCGAGCAGCCGTTCTGCAACATCCTGAACGCTTGCCCCGAACTGTATGAGCGCACCATCGTGCTGAACGGTGTCTCCAAGGCCTACTCCATGACTGGCTGGCGCATCGGCTACGCGGCTGGCCCGGCCAAACTGATCGGCGCAATGAAGAAGGTGCAATCGCAGAGCACCTCCAACCCGAACTCCATTGCCCAGGTCGCCGCCCAGGCCGCGCTGGACGGCCCTCAGGACTGTGTCGAAATGATGGTCAGCGCATTCAAGCAGCGCCATGATTTCGTCGTCAGCGCTCTGAACGAGATTGAAGGCGTCGAGTGCATCGAAGCGGACGGCACCTTCTACGCCTTCCCGAGCTTCCAGGCCGTGATTGATGCGCGCCCGGACTTCGAGGACGATATCGCCCTGGCCGAATTCCTGCTGCAGGAAGCCGGAGTGGCACTGGTTCCCGGCTCCGCCTTCGGCGCACCCGGCAACATGCGCCTCTCCTTCGCCACCAGCCTGAGTGTGCTGGAATCGGCAATCAGCCGCATCAAGGCGGCACTCGAGAAGTAACCTCCACGCCCCGGTCCAACCGGGGCGTTTTCTTTTCGCCACAGACAATTCGCCAATGAAAACCCGCGCCCTGACCCAACTCCTCGCTGCTACATCTGCCCCAGCCCTGCTACTCAAGGAGAGCAGCATCCAGTGGAGCAATGATGCCTTCACTGAACTGCCCAAATCCGATCGCCACCAGGTGGAACACTGGGGGCGCGACAGCACAGACGAGCTTCTGGTGTGCTCAGGCACCCTGTTCGAACGCCTGATCGCCGGCGACCACACTCTGCTAATTGCCAGCGGACACCGTGCCGCCTCGCAGCAGCGCCAACTGATGCAGGCACTCATCCCGCAGCTGCAACACGGGGCAAGTCCCTTCTTCGCCTTGCCCCAGATCCTCTGCGAACTGCTGGGCTGGCAATCGGCTGCCACCTGCACCACGCTCAACACCCGGCAACTGACCCTGGTTGGCCACTGGCACGATGGGCAGCAACAGCCACCTCAGACACTGAATCTGGACGCCAGCCTGGCTGCCCCGCTTTACACCAACAAGACAGGCCCCACCCAGGTACAGGAGTGGAACGAACCCACTCAGGACCCCCTCCTGCCGGAGAAGGGCATCTGGCTGGGCCAACGAGTTGACGATGCAGAAGGCAACATCATCGGCCACCTGGCCGTCTGGGATACCGAGCCCCATGCCAGCCTGGCCGACAGCATCCACCTGCTACAGCTCTGCGCTGATCTGGTGGCTGCCTGGCTGCCACCCAAACCGGCCGATGAAGACAACAAAACCTTTACGGCCGACCCATTGACACACCTGCCCCAGCGCGACGCCCTGGACGCAGCACTGGCACGGTGCGAACAGGACTATCCCGACCATGATTTCCTGCTTGCCCTGGTCGATATCGATGGACTCTCGCGCATCAATACCAAACTAGGCCAACAGGAAGGTGACCGCGTACTCTGTACCTTTGCCGACAAGCTGCGCCACGTCTGCCGCCCCAATGACCGGGTATTCCGCTTCGGCGGTGATGAATTCGTCCTGTTGATGCCGACCGGCAAGCAGCCCCCGCCGCTGCTGAAGCGCCTGGAACAGATCAATCGCAGCATGACCGAGCAGTTGAGCCACTCGTTCCAGGCCAGCACCGGTACCGCTCTGATGAGTGAAGCAAACGGCAGCGGCGATGAACTGATGCTACTTGCAGACAGTCGTTTACAGCAGTCCAAGAAACAGTAAGACCCCTGAAAACTGCTTAATATAATATTGAACCGTTCATTCCAATGAGGCAGAATAGCCACTTTCTGGAATGAACGGTTCAATTTAATGAGCAGAGGCAGACCCCCAACCCACAGTCGCGACTCCCTGCTGGAGATCGGCAACTCCCTGTTCCAGCTCCACGGGTATCATGGCACCAGCTTAAGCATGATCCTGGAAGCCTGCGGCGTCTCACGCGGCTCCTTCTACAATTACTTCGGTGGCAAGGAAGCCTATGCCATCGAGGTGATTGAGCATTATCAGGTGCTTGAAATGGACTGCTGGCAGGAGGAATTCGACCGGCTCGAAGGCTCCCATGCCAACAAGATACAGATCATGATGCGCCGCCTGGTGGAAGAGTTCAGCCTGACCAATGAGCGCATTGGCGGCCTGCTGGCCAATCTGTCCGGCGAAATGGCCCTGGCGTCCGACAGTTTCCGAACCGCCATTCGAAATGCCATCAGCCGGGTGATCTGTGCCATCACCGATGACATTCTCATCTGTCAGCAGGAAGGCACGGTCAGAACCGATCTGCCGGCCAAAGAACTTGCACAGCTGGTCTGGGACTACTGGCAAGGCGCCGTCCTGCGCATGAAAACCGAAAACAGCCGGGAGCCGCTCTACCAGGCAGTGGATATGCTCTGGCAGCACCTGCTCCCACCCCAATAACAATACCTAGCCCCCCAAGAGCCCAACATGAAAAAAGGAATTCTAGCTCTCTGTTTTGCCAGCCTGCTCAGCAGCCTGCCCGCCTGGGCAGAGGATGGCCAACCCTCAGGACTGCCCGCTGAAGTGATGCGCGTACAGCCTTCACTGCTGGAGCAATCCCTCACTGCAGTTGGTGTACTTCAGGCCAACGAATCGGTGATGATCCGCCCCGAACAAAGTGGCCGCATCAGCGAAATCCTGTTCGCGGAAGGGGAGCAGATTGCGGCCGACAGCCCGATGTTCAAGCTCGATAGCGCACTCTATGATGCCGCCCTGACCCAGGCACAGGCACGTGCCCGGCTCAGTCAGCTGGAATATGAGCGGGCTGCCAGCCTGCTGGAAAAACGTGTCGGTTCACGCACCGAACGCGACACCAAACTGGCACAGCTGCGTGTAGACGAGGCCGAAGTTGCGCTGGCCCGCACCCGACTGGACAAGATGACCGTGCGCGCCCCCTTCGCCGGCACCACGGGGCTACGCCTGGTCAGCCCGGGTGATTTCGTGACGGTCGGCCAGGACCTGGTTGAACTGACCGACACCTCCAGCCTGAAAGTGGAATTCAGCATCCCCGAACGCCACCTGCAGCAACTGCATAACGGGCAGGTCATCAACCTTAACATCGATGCTTTGGGCGAACAGACCTTTAAAGGCGAGATCTACGCTATCTCCCCCAGTGCCGATCCTGCCAGCCATAACATCAGCGTGCGTGCCCGCGTCCCCAACCCTGACGGCCTGATGCGCCCTGGCCTTTTTGCCCGCATCAACATCGCCACCTCGCGCGATGAACAGGCGCTGCTCGTGCCGGAGCAGGCTCTGATCCTGCAGGGCAAGCAGACCCTTATCATGCAGGTCACCGAAACCAACCAGGTCGAAATAATCCCGGTCACCACCGGCAGCCGCCGTTATGGCGAGGTACAGATCCTGTCTGGTCTGAAGCCGGGTGCCATCGTGGTTACGGCCGGCCACATGAAGCTTCACCCTGGCATGCCGGTCACACCGGTCTTCCCTCAGCCGGAACAAACCGAGGGTAAGGGCGCATGATCCTGTCTGATATCAGCATTAAGCGTCCGGTTCTGGCCACGGTAATGAGCCTGCTCATTCTGTTGGTCGGCCTGATCGCCTACGACCGCCTCAGTGTACGCGAATACCCGAAGATCGACGTCCCGGTGGTGTCCGTTGAAACGGTCTACCCCGGTGCCAGCGCCTCGATTATCGAATCTCAGGTCACCAAGATCATCGAGGACTCCCTGTCCGGCATCGAAGGCATCGACTTCATCAGTTCGGTCAGCCGCTCGGAGAAAAGCCAGATCTCGGTGACCTTCCGCCTGGAGCAGGACCCTGACGACGCTGCCAGCGAGGTTCGCGATCGCGTCGGCCGTGTACGCGGCCAGCTGCCGGACGACATCGAGGAGCCCGTGGTCGCCAAGTCCGAGGCCGATGCCCAGCCGATCATCTGGCTGGCGCTCTCCTCCGATAGCCACACCACCATGGAAGTGACCGATTACGCGGAAAACCGGGTCAAGGACCCGCTGCAGACCGTACCTGGTGTTGCCAGCGTGATGATCGTCGGCGAGCGCCGCTACGCCATGCGCATCTGGCTGGACCCGCAGAAAATGGCGGCCTACCACGTGGTACCTCAGGATATCGAATCAGCCCTGAGCGCACAGAATGTCGAGATTCCGGCCGGGCGTATCGAAAGCCGGGAGCGGGAGTTCACCGTACTGGCACAGACCGACCTGAACAGCGTGCCCGAATTCGAACGGATCATTATCCGTAACGACAAGGGTTACCCGATACGTATCCGTGATGTCGCCCGAGTTGAGATCGCCCCGGCATCGGAGCGCAATACCGCTCGATTTAACGGCAACAACGCCGTCGCTTTGGGCGTGGTCAAGCAGTCCACCGCCAACCCGCTGGACGTGTCCGCCGGGGTACGCGAAATGCTCCAGCAAATCGAACAAAACCTGCCCCCGGGCATGCAGGCAAAGGTAGGTTACGACTCTTCCCTGTTCATCGAAGAATCGATCGATTCCGTCTTCACCACTCTCTGGCAGGCCGGCGTACTGGTGGTGCTGGTGATCTTTTTCTTCCTGCGCAACTTCAGGGCGACGCTGATTCCGGTGGTAACCATCCCGCTATCGCTGATTGGCGCCTTCGCCATGATGATGTTGATGGATTTCTCAATTAACACCCTGACCCTGCTGGCACTGGTACTGGCGATCGGCCTGGTCGTGGACGACGCCATCGTCATGCTGGAGAACATCTACCGTCACGTGGAAGCCGGACTCGATCCCATTCAGGCGGCCTTCAAGGGGGCTCGCGAGATCGGCTTTGCCGTCATTGCCACCACCGCCACTCTGGTCGCCGTGTTCGTCCCGGTCGCCTTCTCGACCGGCCGTACCGGCAAGTTGTTCACCGAATTCGCACTGACCCTGGCCGGGGCCGTTGTGGTGTCCACCTTCATCGCCCTGTCGCTGTCACCGATGCTCAGCTCGCGCCTGCTGCACCACGAGAAGCGCCACGGCGCCATCTTCAATCTGATTGAAAGCTGGCTGAACGCCCTCAGCGCCGCTTACCAATACCTGCTGACAAAAGTACTGCGTTCGCGCCTGCTGGCCGTAGTCCTGCTCGGCACCAGCGCCGCCGGTGCAGTCTATTTTTACCAGCAGCTGCCTCAGGAGCTGGCTCCGACCGAAGATCGCGGCACCATCATGACCTTCTCCATCTCGCCGGAGGGCGCGTCTGTCGACTATGTCGACCATTATGCACGCCAGGTTGAAGAGATCGTCGGCCAGGTACCGGAAGGGGTCCATTTCTTCGGGGTTGTCGGCTTTCCCAGCGAGACCAACTCACTCACCTTCCTGCGCCTGGATGACTGGGCACAGCGTGAGCGCAAGCAGCAGACCATCACCGATGACCTGACGCCGCAACTTTACGGCGGCGTCATCGGCAACATGAGTTTCGCCATGAACCCGCCATCACTGGGCCAGAGCATCATTTCTCGCCCGGTCGAGTTCATCATTAAAACCACGGCGGACTATGACCAGCTGGCGATCATAACTGACCAGATGCTGGCCAAAATGGCCGAAAACCCGGGACTGGCTCAGCCGGACACCGACCTTAAACTCAACAAGCCCGAGCTGCTGGTCACCCTGAACCGCGACAAGGTTTCCGACGTAGGCATCGACGTCAACACCATCGGCCGCACCCTGGAAACGTTCATGGCCGGTCGCGAACTGACTCGCTACAAGCAACAAGGCGAGCAGTATGACGTCATCCTTCAGGTCGAGGACCATTTCCGCCAGGTACCCAGCGACCTGACCAGTGCCTATGTACGTGGCGACAATGGCGACATGATCCAGCTGGCCAACCTGGTCAGTGTCGAGGAGAGCATTACCGCCAAGGAACTGAACCACTTCGACAAGCTCAAGGCGGTGAAGATCCAGGCCATGCTGACACCCGGCTACAGCCTGGGTGAAGCACTGACCTTCATGGAACAAAGCCTGAAGGAAGTCGCGCCGGATGCCCTCTACGACTACGCCGGGCAGTCCCGCGAGTTCAAGGAGTCCAGTAACACCCTGCAGATGACATTCAGCCTGGCGCTGATCTTCATCTTCCTGGTGCTCTCGGCCCAGTTCGAGAGCTTCAAGAACCCGCTGATCATCATGCTGTCAGTGCCACCAGCGCTGGCGGGCGCCCTGATGGCGCTGCACTACAGCGGAGGATCGCTGAGCATCTATAGCCAGATCGGTCTGATCACTCTGGTCGGCCTGGTAACCAAGCACGGCATCCTGATCATCGAGTTCGCCAACCAGCTGCAAGACCGCGGCACCGCACTCAGCGATGCCATCGTCGAAGCGGCGGCCCTGCGCCTGCGCCCGATTCTGATGACCACGGGAGCCACCGTGCTGGGTGCCTTGCCCCTGGCGGTCGCCCTTGGCGCGGGTGCCGAGTCTCGCCAGCAGATCGGCTGGGTCATAGTCGGCGGCATGCTGCTCGGCACCCTCTTGACCCTCTTTGTAATCCCAACGGTCTACAGTTATTTAGGTAAACGCAACTTCCGTCAGGTCCAGCCTGATCCTGCACACCGATAGAGGAAGCACGCACGTGAAACAGATGAAAAAACGATTGATCCCCTTGCTGATTGCTGGCGCCATGACCAGCACCACGGCTCAGGCGGGCGCGCTGGCAGACCTCTACCAGCTGGCCCTTGAGAACGATCCTCAGCTCAAGGCCGCCGAAGCGACCTACCTGGCGGGCCAGGAAGCCGTGCCCCAGGGCCGTGCGGGCCTGTTGCCACAGATAAACGCAGGCGGCAGCTATACGCAGTCGGATAGCGGCGCGCTGGACCAGGAAGCCGGCGACCGCGCCTGGCAGGTTTCACTGGTACAACCGGTATTTGATACCACCAAATGGTTCACCTTCGAGAAGAGCAAGGTCATCAGCGAGCAGGCCAAACTGCAATTCGATCTGGCCCAGCAGCAGCTGATTCAACGTAGCGTGGACGCATACCTGGGTGTGCTTCGTGCCATGAGCGCACTGGAAACCGCCCAGGCCCAGGAACGCGCTCTGCAGCGCCGCCTGGACCAGGTCAATGCCCAGTTTGATGTCGGCCTGATCGCCATCACCGATGTACAGGAAGCCCAGGCGTCATTCGACAATGCTGTTGTACAGCGCATCGATGCCGAAGGTGCCCTGGCCAACAGCTACGAAGCACTGGAGCGCCTGGCCGGCAAAGCACTTAACCGGGTTGACCCCTTGCGTGAAGATTACCCGATCGAGCCCCTTGCCCCCGCCGACCCGGCCGCCTGGCTGGAAAAGGCCCGCGATGGCAACCTGGCGCTCAAGTTGAGCGAGCTGGGCGTGGAAACCAGCCGCCGTGACACCCAGATCGCCCGTTCGGGCCACCACCCCAAGGTGAATCTGGAAGCGGCCTATGGCTATAGCGAATCGGAATTCCAGTTTCAGCATTGGGATGAAGGCAGCCAGGTCGCCCTGACCCTGAGCGTCCCGATCTTCTCCGGCGGTGCCACCAACTCCAAGGTACGCGAAGCGGAACAAGGCCTCTACGCAGCGCAGTACAACCGCGAGGACCAGTACCGTGCCGTGACCGAACAGACCCGCTCACTGCTGCGCGACCTGCAGACCAGTGTACAGAGCGTCAAGGCACGCCTGCAGAGCATCAAGTCCCGCGAGACGGCGCTGCGCGCCACCGAAGAGGGTTTCAACGTGGGCACGCGTAACGTGGTCGATGTCCTCCAGGCCGAACAGGCGCTGTACCAGGCGCGCCTGGATTATGCGACCGCCCGATTCAACCACGTTTCCACGCTGTTCCGCTTCAAACTGCAACTGGGCACCCTGAGCCCGGATGACCTGCTGGCACTGGACGAATGGCTGCAGACCGAAAGCGCCTCCTGATACCGGCTCACCATAAAAAAAGGCTGACGATTGTCAGCCTTTTTCACACCCCCGATCAATGCAGTGTCGGGTTATCCTCATCGGAATCCGGCAGAATGGGCTGCCCGGTACTATCCAGCGCCAGTGCGCCCTGCTCGTGCGCCAGCTCCAGCAACTGCTGCAGCAGCATTTCGGTCAGATGGGCACTGATGATCAGTCCAGCAGGCGGATCTCCTTCGAACAGCTCCTCATCAACCAGACCATCCGCTCTCAACCCCAGCAACAGCGGGTTTTCGACAATCAGCGGCGCCAGGTCGTCAGGCGCAAATACGACATAATCGGACGACACCTGCAACGCCAGCTGATAGGCATCATGGGCCGCTTCTGACAGCTGCTTGAGGTAAGCCTTTTCGGCCGCATTGAACAGCAGGCTCAACTGACTGGCACCCGACTGGCCAAGATCAGGACCACCAACCTCGCTGTAATCGATGCTTTTCACCGCGGGCACATTGTCCAGCTCCCAGGCATCGACCATGATGCGATCTTCCGCATCCACTTCCAGCCATTCACGGTTGACCGCTACCATCAGCAGCCCCTCAAGTGCGGCCGCACAGATATTACTGGTCACGATCACGCCAACACTGGGGTTTTCCATCTCGACGGGATCTTCAACCAGCTCGCTGGCACGGGCTGACAGCAACTTGGGGTCATCCGCAATCAGGCCGGCCAACTTGGCGGGCTCCAGGCTTAACATCTGCTGACATACCCGGTGCGCCGTGAGGTAAGGCTCACTTTGCCCATTATCCTGCATGCGACGTACATATTCCTGACGAACCCGGTCCATCAGATCAGCCAACTGCTGGCTCATGCTTGCCTCCGCGTCCGGCCTCCAGGCCGGTCAGTGAATGGTAATACCTACCGGCTGGACATCGTCCCTAAGACGGTCAAACGCCATACGGAGCTGCTGCAACGGAATCAGACCGAAATCCACCGGGTCAGCCGGCAGTTCACACCAGTCCAACGCCCACACTCGCGTCATCAGCTCATATTCACCGATCAGGGCATCGAGGAAGATCATCACCGCTTCTACACGCGGATCCATTTCCAGAATTTTCGGCGCATCCTTCAGGTAGATGGCCAGCTGCATCTTGCCGTTGATCACTCGCAGCGAGCACCAGAAGTCTTCAATCTCACACAGCTCTTCGCCCATGTTGACGCAGGACGGGATGGGGTCATAGCGGTGGTTGAAGGCACGAAAGCTGATGCCACTCAACTCCGGCGCAGCCCCTACCACACTCAGTACCGAGTGGATTGATTCAGGATAGCCATCGCAGCCGAAGATCATTTCCACCGGCCCTTCTTCGTGCTCACGCTCGAAATGGAAGGTCAGGTTACGGTCGATCTTCTGCAGGCTGTCGCGGTAGGTATTCAACAGGCTTTCGGCATCGAACTGCATCTCCTGCTGACTCTGCAGCAGCTGTTCATGCGTACGTTCGATCTGTTGCCAGAATGCCTGAATCCGTTTTAGATCAGGTTTGGAATTCATGCACACCCAGTATCAAAAGAATCAGGTTCGCGGGACGACAACGCCGGTCTGGCCCTGGTATTTGCCATTACGATCCTTGTACGAAGTCTCGCAGATGTCATCGGCACCGAGGAACAGCATCTGGGCCACACCTTCGTTGGCGTAGATCCGCGCCGGCAGCGGTGTGGTATTGGAGAACTCCAGAGTTACATGCCCTTCCCATTCGGGTTCAAGCGGGGTGACGTTGACGATGATGCCACAACGGGCATAGGTACTCTTGCCAAGGCAGATGGTCAAGACATCACGAGGAATGCGGAAGTACTCGACGGTACGGGCCAATGCAAAGGAGTTGGGCGGGATGATACAAACATCAGACTTAACATCAACAAAACTGCCCTCATCGAAGCTCTTCGGATCGACAATGGAAGAATTGATGTTGGTAAAGATCTTGAACTCATCGGCGCAGCGTACATCGTAGCCGTAGCTTGATGTACCGTAGGACACGATCGGCTGATCGTTGACCCGACGTACCTGACCGGCCTCAAACGGCTCGATCATTCCATGCTTGTCCGCCATCTGACGAATCCAGCGATCTGACTTGATACCCATAACACCCTACTACCTGAAAAGAAGTTCAGCAAATCAACGGAGCATTCTACCCGTTTTGCACAAAAAAAACCGCCCCGGCTTGCACCGGGGCGGAAAATTTCATCTCGCTGTACTAATCGATTTCGACCGCGATGTTCGGCACGAAGTTCCCGCCCTGTGAAGTTTTTTCTGCCAATGCTGCACTCACCCGGCGTGCAATGGCCTTGTAGCGCTTCGCATGGGTGCTTTCGGGGTCGGCAACCACCGTCGGGCTGCCAGCATCGGTCTGCTCACGGATCGTCAGCGCCAGCGGTAACTGACCGAGCAGCTCGGTCTCATACTGCTCAGCAATACGCTCGCCACCATCAGCACCGAACAGCGCCTCTTCATGACCACAGTTGCTGCAAATATGCACGCTCATGTTCTCGACAACGCCCAACACCGGGATGTCGACCTTGCGGAACATCTCGATCCCCTTTTTAGCATCGAGCAAAGCAATATCCTGCGGCGTGGTCACGATCACCGCCGCGCTGACCGGCACACGCTGCGCGAGGGTCAGCTGGATATCGCCAGTACCCGGGGGCATATCGATCAACAAATAGTCCAGATCCTGCCACAGCGTCTGATTCAGCAGCTGCTGCATGGCTCCACTGACCATGGGACCGCGCCAGACCATCGGCGTATTCTCATCGACCAGATAGCTCATCGACATCGACTGCAGTCCATGACGCACTATCGGTTTGAAATACTTTTCTTCGGCAGTTTCCGGCCGCTCACCTTCGGCCACACCGAGCATCATGCCCTGACTGGGGCCATAAATATCCGCATCCAGGATACCGACACGCGCCCCTTCGGCCGCCAGTGCCAGCGCCAGGTTGACCGTGGTGGTGGATTTGCCGACACCGCCCTTGCCCGATGCGACGGCGATGATGTTCTTCACCCCCGCTAGACCGGGCAGTTTTTTCGGGCTGGGATGGGCTTCCACCTGCTGCGTGATCAGCACCTCAACCTGACGCTCAGCTGCCAGAGGCTGAACCTGTTCGCTCAGCGCCTGGCGCAAAGCCTCATGACGGCTGGCACAGACATGATTCAGCTGCAGCTGGATACGAACTTGACCCTGTTCGATTTCAATCTGCTGCACGCAACCCGCCGCCAGCAGTGACTGTTTCAGATCAGGATCGATATAGGCGTCGATTGCCGCTTCGACCTGCCCTCGGGTAATTGCTGTCACTCGACCTCCTAAACTGCCGACACCGCGGCAATAACCAACTCAAATACTCGGATATTATGCATTATTTCAGGCTACCAGTTCCAGCGCCAGCCGCCTGGCAGCTGCCAGATCGGTCTTGCCGCTGCCCAGAATGGGTATTTGATCTACCTGGAACACCTGTGCCGGACGGTGCAGCGGCAGGATATCGGCCTTGCGCAGCTGACTCGAAATACTGTCAGCCTCCTCTTCCACCAGCAGCACGATGCGCTCACCCTTCCTGGCATCCGGCACCGCGACAGCTGCCAGCGCCTGCTCCTCGTAAGCCAGCGCCTGGCGCAGAGCGGTTTCCACCGCTGCCAGAGAAATCATTTCACCGCCAATTTTGGCAAATCGTGAGTAACGATCCACGATGGTCAGGAAACCATCAGCATCCAGATGTCCCTTGTCACCGGTCTTGTACCAGCGCAGACCGTCCTGTTCGATCACCACTTCATCCGTCTTGCCGGGGTTGTTCAGATAGCCTTTCATGATCTGACTCCCCCCAAGCAGGATCAGGCCATCCTCTCCCACCGGCAACGGGTCGAGAGTTTCGGGATCGACGATACGGAACATGGAACCCGGCAGCGCCATGCCCACGGTGCCCTGGCGCTCGCCGACCTGGACATTCCACCAGCGCGTATCCAGATAGTCCGGCAGATTGACGCTGGCCACCGGCGTGGTTTCGGTACAGCCATAGCCCTCCAGCACCGGCACCTTGAAGCGCGCCTCGAAGCCGGTCTTGATCGCTGGCGCCAGCTTCTCGGCACCGGCAACCACCACACGCAGGCTCTCGAACATCAGCGGATGCAATCGCTTGTTACGCATGTAGAGGCCCAGGAAGGTGCTGGTGCCACAGAGGATGGTGGCGCGGTAGCGTGCCGCAGCCTTGCCGATATTGGCTGCATCCGTGGGGTCGGGATGACAGACCAGCGGTATCCCCTCCACCAGCGGCAACATGCAGGTCACGGTCAGCCCGAACGCGTGAAACAGAGGCAAGGTCGCCAGTATGCAGTCGTCGTTCTGCACATTGAGCACTGCCGCGATCTGTTTCAGGTTGGCCATCATGTTGCGGTGACTCAGCATCACGCCCTTGGGCGCGCCCTCACTGCCGGAAGAGAACAGGATCGCTGCTGTCGCATCCAGATCAGAATGGCCACCATAGATCCACTGCAATACCGCTCTCGGCAGCAGGATCGACTGCGCCAGCGTCAGCACGGATTCCAGCTTGCCGATCTTCTCCTTGACCTCTTCCAACTGGATCACTTTGACGCTCTGCAACAACCGGTCCAGCCGAACGCCTCGCTGTTCAAGCTTCTTCAAGAAACGCAGCGAGGTGATCAGCGTTTTCACTTCGGCTTGCTCGATAGCACTGATCAGTGAATCTTCACTGGCGGTGTAATTGAGATTGACCACCGTTTTGCCCGCCATCAGAGCCGCCATGTTGGCAATGGCGCCACCCGCCGCCGTGGGCAGGAGAAGACCCAGGTTCTGCTCGGGAATGCGACGCATGCGACGACTGAACAGAATACACGCGGTCAGCAGACGTCGATGACTCAGCACCGGTCCATTCAGATCGGTCAGCGCCCAGTCCGTTGGTGCCGCCTTGGCCGTACGAATGAAAGCCGACGGCAGGGTTTCCAGGGTATCGGTATATTCGTTCCAGGCTCGTACCGACAGTTCCGCCACTTTCTGTTTGACCACTTCCGCCTTGCTATCCAACGCGATCGGCTCACCAAAGGAGACGATCACATCACGCTTGATCCCGCGACTCTCGGAATTCTGCAGGCGCTCACTGGAGCGAGAAAAACGACTCCCCCAGAGACCACGCATATAGAACGGCAGGATTCGGGCATCGGGCACTGTGTCATCCTCGCCGGGGCGAGCGACGCGCTCGAAGCCACGCTTGAACTCACCCAGCTGACCGCTGTAGCTGATCGCCCCTTCCGGGAACAGGCAAACCACCTCACCACGGGCAAGCAACTCACGCACCTGCTGCAGCGCCGCACGGCTGGCACCGGCCGAGATCGGAATGACGCCGTAGAGGTCCAGGAACCAGCGCAGATACCAGCGCTCATAGATGGAGCGTTCCATGACAAAGTAGATGTGGCGCGGACAGGCCATCTGCAGCATCGCCCAGTCCAGCCAACTGATATGATTGCCCAGCAGCAACGTACCCTCGCCACTGGCCGGCAGGTTTTCAAAACCCAGCACCTTCAGGTTGTAACGACGGCGTACCAGCGCCGAAACCAGCAGCCGGATCAGCGCCTGTGGCAACAGCACAATCGCGTAGACAGCACCGGCAACACCGATAACACCCAGCCCCCAGAGCAGCGTTGTTGAAGGCATGGAAGCAGTGGCACTCAGTACAGTCAGCACCAGAAAGCCCAGCATGGCGACGTTCTGGATGAAGTTATTACCGGCCAGCACCCGCCCCAGATGCGATTCAGGCGCGTTGAACTGGATCAGGGCATTGAGTGGAATGGTCATCACGGACCCCGAGACCCCGATCAACAGGAAAGCCCCGGCGCTCAGCCAGATGCTATCCAGCGCCGGCAGCATCACCAATCCCAGGGCCACCCCGACAGCGCCTACAGGGATCAGCCCTGCATTGATGTAATGGCGCGAATGCCGGGCAGCCAGCACCGAACCGGTCATGATGCCAATACCCGCCAGCGCCATTACCGACTGAATGACAAACGTATTGCTCTGCCCCAGGTATTCTTCGGCATAGGCCGGAAACACCGCCAGCATCACCTGGCTCACCGACCAGAACAGCGCCAGACCGATGATCGACAACAGGATCACCCTGGGCTCACCCAACGCACGCAGGTTGCGTTTCAGGCTGCGGCCGGTCAGGTAGTCCTGCATATCGAAATGCTGAGAGGTGTCGGTCGCACTGAGCATCGGCAAGCGGTAGGACAACATCACTTCGAGCACCGCCCCTGCCACCAGCAACCATCCCAGCGGCGCTATCTGCAGCAGGATATCGGTACTGTTCATCTCGTCCAGCGATGCGATGCGCCATTCAAACAGTGCCGAAAACACCACGATGCCGCTCAAAATCGCCACCATGGTGGTCGCCTGCACCCAGCCGTTGCCCTCACTGAGCCGCTCATTGCCCAACATTTCGCGGATGAAGCCATACTTGGCCGGCGAATAGAGCGCACTCTGCACCGCCAGGATAAAGGTCAGTACAAAGGCCGGGATAAACCAGCCCTGGTAGTAACAGAAAGTGATCGCCAGAGTAATGACTACCGCCGCCCAGGCGGAAAGTCGCATGACCCTGTGCTTGGGGTACTTGTCGGAGACAAATCCCGAAGGCGTGAACAGCAGAATGAACGGCAGCAGAATCAGGCCGTTGACGATGGCCGTCAGCAGAATCTGAGTATCGCCATCATAGACCTTGAACAAGGTATTCTGGATGACGATCTTGTGACCCAGGTCGACGAAGGCATTGATGAAGGCGATGGCGACAAAGGCCAGGAAACCACGCACTCGGATCAGCTCAAGCATTGTGAATCTCCTCTGCCAACCAGCCGTTGAGATAATGCCGGATCAGTTGCTGCAACATCTGCTCCGCCGGCTGCTCACCCTCAACAAAAAGCTTCTGCCGCAGGGACAGCACGGCAATACCGTGAACGCCACTCCACAGCGTGCGCGCGGCCAGCTCGAGGTTTTTTTTGTCCAGAGCAGGTTTCAGGTGCTGCAGACAGCGTTCAACCCTCGCAAACAGGGACAGTATGCGTTCGTTAAGCCATTCCGGCGCGGCTACCTCTGTTGCCGTGCCATGCTCGAACAGCAGCGACCAGCGTTGCGGATTTTCCCGCGCGAACGCCAAATAGGCTTTGCCATACGCCAGCAGGCAGCCTTCAGGGACAGCGGAGGAGATTCTATCCAGCTGCGCCAGCAGCTGAGACAGGGTACGGGCATTGAGCTGCCAGCAGAGGTCATCCAGATTGGTGAAGACCGTATACAGGGAGCCGGCTGAGTAACCGATTTCAGCCGCTACCCGGCGTGCGCTGAGCGCCTTCATGCCTTCGCGCTGCAGCAGCGACTCGGCTGCCGCCAACGCCATCTCTTTCAACTCCTCCCTGGAGTGATCATTGCGTCTAGCCATTTTGAACATCCTTTTTGAACAGCGTTCATTAACTGCCTTGCATTCTAGTGAACAGTGTTCAGAATGGTCAAGTCATATTTGAACGCTGTTCAATTGAGGAGACCCGTAGCTCTCGGCCACATCAAGGCGTTGCCTACTCCAGCGACCTTTCTATAATGGAATTTTATCGATCCAGGAGAGCATGATGCTCAAGACCCTAACCGCCGGCCTCTTGCTTGCCAGCACCCTCAGCAGCGCGGCCCTGGCAGAAACCATGCCTGAAGTGATCTTCGAAACCAGCCAGGGCAATATCCAGCTGCAGCTGGATGCCGACAAGGCCCCGGTTACCGTTGCCAACTTTCTCAGCTACGTCGAAAAGGGACATTACAACGGCCTGATCTTCCACCGCGTGATCCCCGGTTTCATGATTCAGGGCGGTGGTTTTACACCCGAGATGCGGCAACTGGAGACTGATGAGCCGATCAAGCACGAGTCGGATAACGGCCTGAGCAATTTGCGCGGTACCATCGCCATGGCGCGCACCCAAAACCCGAACAGCGCCACCGCCCAGTTTTTCATCAACACCGTCGACAACCGCCGCCTTGATGGCATGCCCGGCCGCCCCGGTTACACCGTGTTCGGCAAGGTCACCAGCGGCATGGACGTCATCGACGCGATCAGCAAGGTGCCCACCGGTCGTCATGGCCGCTATCAGGATGTGCCGCAGACACCGGTGGTGATCAACAAGGCCAGCATTGTCGAGCCTGACCAGAGCACCGAACCTGCCGAATAAGCTGCCTGCTTTCAGAAACCAGAGCTTCTGGCAACGCAAGCATCGAAAACAAAAAAGCCCTGCACATGCAGGGCTTTTCACACAAGAAGCAGAAACGATCAGTTGCGCTGATCGAAGTCCAGTACCACTTCGTCAGAGATCGGGTGCGCCTGACAGCTGAGCACGTAACCGGCTTCGATTTCGTGCGGCTCCAGACCGTGGGAGATATCCATCTCCACTTCACCTTTCACCAGTTTGCACTTACAGGTGGAGCAGACACCGCCCTTACAGGAGTACGGCAGGTCCATGCCCACATCGATACCGGCATCGAGGATGTTCTGGCCAACAGTGGCCAGGTCGAACATGACGGAGCGGCCATCGGCCACCACGGTCACCTTGCTCATCTTCTCTTCGCCGTACTGAGCCACACGCGCCTGGGCCTTGGCCAGAGTCGCTTCGGCATCGGCAGAAGAGCTGGCGAACAGTTCGTAGTGAATCTGGTCATCGCTCAGACCTTCCATGCGGAAGCCGCGGGACACTTCGGTCATCATCGCTTCAGGACCACAGATGAAGGCTTCATCAGTGCTCTTGATATCGATCAGACCGGCTTTCTGCAGTGCGTAGCCCTTCTTGTTATCGATACGGCCATTGAGCAGATCGGCACCCTGGTCCTCGTAGTCCATGATGTTGATCCACTGGAAGCGATCCATGTAGCGGTTCTTGACGAAGTTCAGCTCGTCTTTGAACATCACGGTGTTGGAACGCTGGTTACCGTAGATCAGGGTCACCTTGCTGTTCGGCTCGATATCCAGCACCGACTTCATGATGGAGATCATCGGTGTAATACCGGAACCAGCGGCGATGCACATGTAGTTCTTGGCATTGCTCGGATTCAGCTCGGTGTAGAAGCTGCCCTGTGGCGGCATCACTTCGATATCGACGCCCAGCTTGAAGTGGTCGTTGGCGTAGTTGGAGAACTTGCCACCATCGACACGCTTGATGCCGACACGCATCTTGCCATCGGTCACGCCGGAGCAGATGGAATAGGAGCGACGTACATCTTCACCATCGATCATGGCGCGCAGGGTCAGGAACTGGCCCTGGATGAACTTGAACTTTTCGGTCAGCTCTTCCGGTACAGCAAAGGTCACGCTGATGGCCGAATCGGTCTCCGGCTGCACATCGGCAATCTTCAGCGTGTAGAAATTGGTGTCAGACATCGCTTCACCTTATATTTTTTTGAAATAGTCGAATGGCTCGTTGCAGTCGTTGCACTGAAACAGCGCCTTGCAGGCGGTAGAGCCAAACTCACTGATCCTGCGGGTGTTGCGTGAGCCACAGTGCGGGCACTGAGCATGGGCATCCGGCGTCAGGCCGTCTTCGTCCAGCTCGGCATCTTCAGGCGGCGCGATACCGTAGTTGCGCAGCTTGCGGCGCCCTTCCGGCGACATCCACTCGGAACTCCAGGCCGGCGACAGACTGGTCTTGACCTCAACCTGGTCATAACCGGCCGCATTCAGCGCTTCGGTAATATCCTCGGTGATGGTGTTCATCGCCGGACAACCCGAGTAGGTCGGCGTAATGGTGACCAGGATACGGTCCCCCTCACGCTCGACATCACGCAAGATCCCCAGATCCCAAATGCTCAGCACCGGCACTTCAGGATCCTTGACTTGATCGAGCAGGTCCCAGAGTCCCTTCACCTCAGCAACGTTACGCTGCTGCAACCGGCGGTACTGCTCTTCTGGCATCAGTGAGATTTCATTCATCATTCTTTTTCCTGGCAGCTTGCGCTTACCACTGGCAACCCGGGTAAGAGCGGTGCACGATCTGCATCTCGGTCAGCATATGGCCCAGGTGTTCGGTGTGGTAACCGGTACGGCCACCGCGAACGGCCCAGCCGTCATCCGGCACGTTCAGAGTCGCATCGGTCAGAATTTCGCTGACCTGCTTATGCCATGCGCTGTGCAGCTTGGACACATCGACACCGATACCGGCATCCGCCAGCAGCTGTTCGGTTTCGTCCATGTCGAACAGCTCATGGGTGTAACCCCAGAGGGCTTCGACCGCTTTCTGCGTCCGCTTGTGGCTCTCTTCGGTGCCGTCACCCAGGCGCATCACCCATTCGCTGCTGCGGCGCAGGTGGTACTTGGTTTCCTTGATCGCCTTGGCGGCGATCGCAGCCAGGGTCTCGTCTTTTGACTGCAGCAGTTCCGGCAGCATCACCGTGTAGTACACATCGGCAAACAGCTGGCGCACCTGCGAGTAGGCGAAGTCACCTTTCGGCATCTCCATCAGCAGCAGGTTGCGGTATTCGCGATCGCTGCGCATATAGGCGAAGTCGTCTTCGGTGCGACCGTCATCGGCCAGTTCCGCCGCATAGGTGTAGAACATGCGCGCGCGACCGATGTAGTCCAGCGCTACGTTGCCATAGGCGATATCTTCTTCCAGGAAGGGACCATAGCTGACCCATTCGGAGATACGGTGACCCAGAACAACAGAGTCATCACCCAGACGGGTCGCGTATTCCAGCGTTGCCGCTTTGATTGCATCACTCATTACTTGTCTCCTCTATCTATCCCGTTATAACCAATTACATGTTGTTGACGGGATCAGGCAGGACGTAATAAGTCGCATGACGGTACGGCTTGTCGTCGTTCGGATCGTAGAAGCAATCCGCATCATCTTCCTGAGACGCACAGATATCGCTGGACTTGACCACCCACAGGCTGACGCCTTCGCTACGACGGGTGTAGCAGTCACGGGCGTATTCCAGCGCCTGTTCGTGATCTTCGGCGTGCAGGCTTCCGACATGCTTGTGGTCCAGACCGCGCTTGGAACGCACGAATACTTCAAACAGTTCCAGTTTTTCAGTTGGCTTAGTCATCTCAGTTACCCTCTTACGCCGCATTCTGCGCTTTCTTAGCGCGTTTCTTTTCGTTGTATGCCGCAATGGCGTCACGCACCCATTCGCCCTCTTCATGAGCGGCAACATGGTGCTCGATACGTTGACGATTGCAGTGACCGTTACCGTTGATCACGCTCCAGAACTCGTCCCAGTTCAGGTCGCTGCTGTCGTAGTGACCACGTTCTTCGTTCCACTGCAGGTTCTGATCCGGGTGATCCAGACCCAGTACTTCGATCTGCTTGACGGTCTGGTCAACGAACTTCTGACGCAGGTCGTCGTTGGTTTCACGCTTGATCTTCCACTCCATGGACTTCTGCGAGTGGGCAGATGCAGAGTCGTGCGGACCAAACATCATCAGCGCCGGCCAGTAGAAGCGGTTCAACGCGTCCTGAGCCATCGCTTTCTGCTCCGGGGAACCGTGAGCCAGTGCCAGCATGGCTTCATAACCCTGGCGCTGGTGGAAACTCTCTTCCTTACAGATACGGATCATGCCACGGGAATACGGGCCGTAAGATGTACGCTGCAGAGACACCTGGTTAACAATCGCCGCGCCGTCCACCAGCCAGCCGATCGCCGCTACGTCCGCCCAGGTCAGAGTCGGGTAGTTGAAGATGGAGGAATACTTGGCCTTGCCGGTCTGCAGCTGCTCGATCATTTCGGAGCGGGAGATGCCCAGCGTTTCACAGGCACTGTACAGGTAGAGACCGTGACCGGCTTCGTCCTGTACCTTGGACAGCAGAACCGCTTTGCGACGCAGGGACGGCGCACGGGTGATCCAGTTGCCTTCCGGCTGCATGCCAATCACTTCAGAGTGAGCGTGCTGAGAGATCTGACGAATCAGGTTCTTACGATACTCTTCCGGCATCCAGTCCTTGGGTTCGATCTTCTCTTCCGCTTCAATCTTGCGCATGAAATTTGTTGCTTCGGACGTCATTGTTCTGCTCTCCGATCTTATGTTTCGTTCTTTCGTACTGTGTAACTTATTCTTGTAAGACAGTGTGTTTTTTGTATCACGCTGACCTTGCCGACCCATGACCAGGATGCGGGCCGGGTTGGTCATACCACAAGATAGGGTCACCAGTATGTGATGGAGTAAATGTACACCATCTCTTTCGATTAATGATACACAATTTTAAAATTAAATTTCAATAAGTGTATCACATGAGGATTTTGATCCATCTCAACCTTCTACAGTCTAGTTCAGCACGGCAAATGCGGGTGGGCACAGAATCAAAAGCTCCTGTCAGACTGCAACAGCAGCCCGACACGCAACCAGAGGACATGACCATAAAGAGTGTTGTGCATGGCAATTGCACAGACAGCCGAACCACTCAGGTCAGCAGAAGGAGAGCTTGCAGCGGGCGGTGATTGAGCTCGACGGATCGCCCGTTCTCCCGCCGCAGTGGCAAGCGTCAGGCAGGCAGCGTATAGCCGCCGTCAGGTATCAGAAAAAGCTCGTTTACCGGCAAAGTGGTGATACGAGGATAATTGACCGTTTCACTGGTCTTGTAACGATTATCGAACAGGGCGGCCCCCGTATCGATGTAGACGCCATTGCCACGGCGCAGGATACCCGGAACGATCACATGCCCATGCACACAAAGGTCGATACCTTCGATGGTACGACTGAACCCAGGGACCTTAACCGGCCGCTCCCACAGAATGTAATCCCGTAACGCCTCTTCATGCGGCAACCTGAGCTGCAGATCCAGCCAGCTGACATCAGGCAGGGTACTATGTGAAATCGCCAGCTTGCGACCATCCACAAGGCTCAACTCAATCACCCAGGGCAGGGTTTCGGATAATGACTCAGCCAGTGCGCGCACATCCGGATGTCGGGCAAAGAAATGCTCGGGCCCCGGCCCCAGCCAGGAGCGACCGCCGTACGTCATCCAGGCATTCACATCAACATTGGTCGGATCTTCCAGCCAATTAAACAGAATCTGCTCATGGTTGCCACGCACGGCATGAAACCAGGGCTCGCGTGTCAAACGGAGACAATCCGCCGAGTCTGGCCCTCGATTGATCAAATCACCCACGGAGAGCAGACGATCCACCTCAGGGTTGAAGCACACCGCGTCCAGCTCTGCCTGTAAGGGCTTGAGCCATCCATGAATGTCGCCAACGACGAAGTCACGCCCCTGATGGTTGGCGGCCAGATGCTTAACGACAGGCATTCCCTGCTCCTCCGGATTTCGGCCCCGACCCACACAGACTGCCGCAGCCCTTCGATCAATAATGTACTTTCTGCTTACTTCATCATAATCGAAGACCGACGCCATGCCGACTTTTCAGGCTCGGCAAATCGAAACCCGGCTATTCCCGGGAAAAACTTCTTTTGATATTGCTGACCGCAAGCTCTGGCCATCAAAGCTCCCGAAACCAGCCTGCATGATCAGGGCGCCATAAGGGACGGCGCCCGTAGTAAGGATTACACCTTGAAGTGACTGACCACTATCTGCAGCCGTTCGGTCTGTTGCGCCATCTGCTGACAGGCATCCACCGTACTTCTGGCTCCCTCCGCTGTCTGGCTGCCAGCCTGACTGATGGAGTTGATATTACGCTCGATCTCACTGGCCACCATGGTCTGCTCTTCACCAGCCGATGCGATCTGAGCGTTGAACTCTACGATACGTGATACGGCCATTGCGATATGCTCCAGCGTAAGCCCCACCTCGGATGAATTACTGACCGCCTGACCAACCCTGTCATGACTGACTTCCATCGCCTTGACCGCCGCCCCCACACCGACCTGCAGCCGGGTGATCATCGACTCGATTTCAGACGTCGACTCCTGGGTGCGCTTCGCCAGAGTCCGCACCTCATCAGCCACCACGGCAAAGCCACGCCCCTGCTCACCAGCCCTTGCCGCTTCAATGGCGGCATTGAGTGCCAGCAGGTTGGTTTGCTCCGCGACCCCTTTGATGACATCAAGCACCTGGGTGATATTGTCACTTTCCCTGACCAGGGTACGAATAGTACCCACTGCATGATCGATATCTTCAGACAGCTGCTCGATATCTTGAAGCATGGTCGAAACCAGCTGGCGCCCCTGAACAGTCCGCCGATCCACCTCACTGGACTCCTGTGAAGCTACCAGCGTTTTGCTGGCCACTTCCTGCGCACTGCCCACCATCTGATTAATGGCTGTCGCTACCTGGTCGGTTTCCTGTCGCTGCGATTCAACGGCCAGACTGCTACGCTGTGCGATGCCATCGACGGCACCGGCCTGCTCCGCCACCGACCTGGCGGTATTGGTCACCTGGGACAACAGGCTACGCATCTGATCGATCATGCGATTAAAGTGCCGAGCCAGCGCGCCCATTTCATCACGACTGTCGATGTGGACGCGGCCGGTCATATCTCCTTTGGCAACCGCTTCGGCCGCTGCCAGGATAGCGCCAATGCTCTTACGGACCGATAAACTGAAACCCAGCATCAGGTAATTGGTCACCACAAACACCGCCACAACCGCCAACAGCAGGAGAATGTAACGGCTCTCCTGCTGATCGTGACGCAGCTGGAATTGCTGCTCCACATACTCCAGTGAAGCATTCATGAAGCTGTGCACCCTATCGCCGGTCTTCGCCTGCTGTGCAAAATACTGCCGCGCGTCATAGTCGAGATTTTCTTCCAGCAGCAGATCATTTTCGAACCGCTCGATATCCTGTTTCAGCCCGGACTGCACCGCCTCCGCCGCCGCAATAACACTCTCGCCATACACAGAGCCCAATGCCAGCACCGGCTGCAGACTCCCTGCCACACGCTTCTGGTCATTAATCAGCGCATCTATCAAGCGATTGAGCACCTCCATCAATGCAGAATTGATACTGCCCACATTGACAGCTGTCGTTGAGAAACTGCGCCTCTGCCCCTGATGCTCAAGCATTGATTCCATGGCATCCAGCACGACCTTCATCAGCAGGAAGTTATGCGGATTTCTGTCCTGATACAGGCCTGACTGATAACTGAGCGCGCGCACCAGATTCCAGCTTTCAAGGACAATCCTGTTTTCCTTCATGAAAGCGGCTTCCAGATCTGCACCGGGAAAGTCCAGCTCTCTCTGCCCCAACGAGCGCAGCTGCTCAACCCCCTTGCCCAAGCTCCCATCCCGATCAAGCCGGGACAGGTCTTGTTCCAGTTGATCCAGCTTCGCCAGAAACCCTGACTGCAGGGTCATGATCGGCTGCTGCAGGTCATTGGCGGTGCCGCTGACAACCCTGAGATCACGAATCTGATCAGCAATCCGGGTCAGCGCCAGCGCCTCACGTAAAGCCCCCACCCCCTCCAGCTGCACTTCCGTAGCACGCTGCTGAGTACCGATTTCGGTTAGCTGCAGATAGGCAAGCCACAGCAAGGGAAGCAGAAACAGAATGTTGATAAGCACAAATTTGTACAGGTAGTTCAACCGGTTCATCAAATTGATGGCCGGCGATAGCAGTAGGCTTAACATAAGTGGTCCAGATTATTGTTTTTGTTTGCTTGGCCGTTTTGATGCAGGCACGAGCGGCGGAGTTAACCCCTGCCAAACGCGGTACTGCCCAACTTGCTATTCTGACCAGCGACCCGGAGCCACAACCAGAACAGATAGAGCCAAAAAACAGACAAAACCGGACAAGTGTTGTCTTGAGACAGCAACAGTAAATAAATTGAACAGCAGAACGCTCGAAGCAAAACAGCCAAGGATAGCGGCTGAAAGACTAAAGGAGCTGAAGATATTTTGATCGGAGAATATCTGAATCTGACTATTTAATTCAGATTCAGGGAAGAATTGGTGGAGCCTAGCGGGATCGAACCGCTGACCTCAACACTGCCAGTGTTGCGCTCTCCCAGCTGAGCTAAGGCCCCACACGGGTCAGGCAAAGCCTGATAGGGATGGCGTCCCATAGGGGGTTCGAACCCCTGTTACCGCCGTGAAAGGGCGGTGTCCTAGGCCACTAGACGAATGGGACGCAGTGGTTCGTGACGGGTTTTGGTGGAGCCTAGCGGGATCGAACCGCTGACCTCAACACTGCCAGTGTTGCGCTCTCCCAGCTGAGCTAAGGCCCCTTCGCCACAGGACGGGGCGTATATTAATGGCCCCCTCCTGTGCTGTCAAACACTTTTTGCAAATTTCTTACAAAAAATATTCTGACGAATCATGCGGTTAGCGCACGATACTCCTTCTCGAGACGCTTTGTCTCTTTCTTCGACGGCGCGCCGACCACCTCCAGCGCATGACGCAGGCGGGCACGACTCATGTCCGGACCCAGGATGGACATGGCATCCACCACAGACACACTCTGGGGCGTGCCGGCGATCGCTACGAACAGCGGGAACAGGAAGTCACGGATTTTGATTTCCAGACCATCAGCCAAACCTTTCAGCTCTGCGAAGAGACTGTCACGGTCCCACTTGGTCTGCTGATCCATGTGCCACACGGTAAACTGAAGAATGCGACGGATTTCATCCATCTCCAGCTTCTTGTGCTCAAAGTCCGCCTCGGTGATCGACAGCATGCCGCTGAGGAAGAAGCCTGCCAGCGGGGCCACATCCGAGAACCGCTCCACACGTGGCTGGATCAGCGGCACGATCTGCATCAGGTATTCCGGATTCAGCGCCCACTTCTGGATCTCTGCCGCGAACTGTTCCGGTGACAGCTCTTCACGGATCCAGAGACCGTTCAGCCAGCTCAGTTTTTCCTGGTCGAACACAGGACCGCCAAGGGAGACACGCTGGATATCGAAGTTGGCGAACATCTCATCACGGTTAAACTTCTCGCGCTCGTCCGGCATCGACCAGCCCATGCGACCCAGGTAGTTCAGCAGCGCTTCCGGCAGGTAGCCCATGCGCTGATAGTACAGGATGCTGGTCGGGTTCTTGCGCTTGGACAGCTTGGACTTGTCGGGGTTACGCAGCAGCGGCATATGACACAGCTGCGGCATGTCCCAGCCGAAGTACTGGTACAGCAGCTTGTGCTTGGGCGCCGAGTTGATCCACTCCTCGCCACGGATCACGTGGGTGATCTTCATCAGATGGTCATCGACCACGTTAGCCAGGTGATAGGTCGGCATGCCATCGGACTTGAGCAGGATCTGGGCATCCACCTGTCCCCAGTCCAGCTCGATCGGGCCACGCAGCATGTCATCGATCACGCAGACGCCTTCTTCTGGCACCTTCATGCGCACGACATAGGGCATGCCGGCCGCCATGCGACGCTCGACTTCATCCTGCGGCAGCTCAAGATCGCTCTGCTTCAGCGCTGTGTGCTTACCTTCGGCGCGACGGCTTTCACGCAGCTCATCCAGCTCTTCGGCGGTACGGAAGCACAGAAATGCCGTGCCCTCTTCCACCAGGCGCATGGCGAAGTCCTTGTACATATCCTTGCGTTCGCTCTGGCGGTAGGGACCATAGTCGCCACCGATATCGGGACCTTCATCCCACTCCAGACCCAACCAGCGCAGGGAATCCAGGATCGCCTGTTCCGACTCATCGGTGCTGCGGGTCTGGTCGGTATCCTCGATACGCAGAATGAACTGGCCGCCATGCTGACGGGCAAATGCGAGGTTAAACAGTGCAATATAGGCGGTGCCGACATGCGGATCACCGGTGGGAGACGGCGCTACACGGGTACGAACAGTCATGATTTCCTGTACTCGGTCCTGTTGTGGTTGAGTAAAAAGAAGGGATTATAGCCTGTGAGCATGGGTGGCGACCATGCCACCCACTCGGCCTCAAAGGGCAAAGAAGTTGTCGTACAGAATACCGCCCCAGATCAGCGCAGTAATGAACAACGAGAACAACACTGCCGCCGAGCCCAGATCCTTGGCCAGGCCGGCCAGGGTATTGAACTCGGTACCGGCACGATCCACCACCGCCTCGATGGCGGTATTGATCAGCTCCATGACCAGTACCAGCAGCAGGGTACTGATCATCAGACCCAGCTGAAGCCCGGTCTGAGCGATCCAGAAGGCACAGGGCAACATTGCCAGGGCTGCCCAGCTTTCATAACGAAAGGCGGGCTCATTACGGTAGGCCGCCCTCAGCCCTTTAATGGAATATCGGGTTGCGTGGTAAAACCGGGCCAGCCCGGTCGTTTTGGTGACGATCACTCTGCTCCCTCTTGTCGCTCAAGGCGACGGTCAAAAATGGCTCAATAATCAGCATCCAGCTCGACATGGGGGATCAAGGCCTCTCCATCTGCCAGACGCACATTACGGCGCTCGAAATCGACTTCATACAGACTGCGATCCGGGAAAATCAGTGCTGCCCTTGCCGGTCACATATTCACCAGGGTCCGACAAGCAGAGGGCCCAAGCATACGATGCCTGTTCACGCACTGCCTGCAACAGTTCATTCAGCACAGGTCGGTATACCACACCGAATTGTCGTACGCATTAACACTGTTCGGATGTTCCTCGGGCAGGAAGTGTTTACTTTCCTTGAGTACTTGCCTTGAAAACGGCGCGTGACTGCCGCTCATCTGCACCGCCTGCATTATGGTGAATCCTGCCCCCTGCTGGCGGTTTCACCGAGAATTCACCCCTGTTCCAGCACCAGATTCGGTGCAGTCGAAGGTGTAGCGTCAGTCCTGACGATCAAAAAAGACGCCGAACTATAACAACTCCACCAAATTCGAGTCATAAAAATCACGCAGACATTACGCTTTCGTGAATACTGATTTGAGGATCAATGAAGCTTTTACTACAATGCGCCGCGTTTTAGCATCCTGCTACGCGCATACTACGAGCCTGCAGCTAGTCAAGCAGGCCAAACTGGAGCTGTCTGTAATATGAAATCCCTGTACAAGGCCCCCCTGGCCCTGGCCATTGCGGCCGGTACTCTGGCTACGACTCCGGCGGCCTTCGCTGCCAACGAACCGAGCCTGAATATCAACCTGCGTACCCTGTACTTCAACCGCGACTTCCGTGATGGCACCGACGCTCGTGCCGAAGGTGAAGATCGTGTAGCCGCTTCCCAGGCCGTACGCGTTGATTACGCTTCTCCGTTCTACAATGACATCGTTGGCTTCGACGCCTCCATTTTCGGCGCCCTGAAACTGGACGGTCGTGGCGGAGACGAGAACATCGGCATGCTGAAGGCTGATGGCACCGACACTGACAGCTACGCCAAGCTGGGTCAGGCGTTCGTCAAGCTGAAGCTGGGTGAAAACACCGAACTGCGCGCTGGCCGCATGGTTCTGGCAACTCCCCTGCTGCAGGACGACGACGCTCGCTCCACACCGAGCTCCACCCAGGCGATCAAACTGGACACCAATATCGCCGGTGCTGACCTGTACGCTATCTACAGCGACCGTGCCGTCGGCCTGTCTGGCACTAAATTCCAGAAGTATGAAGCCAACGGTGAAGACTACGACCTGTACCTGGTCGGCGGCGGTTACACTTTCGCCAACGGTCTGAGCGTACATGCTGCCCACGGTGTAGCTGACGACTACCTGCGCCAGACTTACCTGAATGCAGCCTACCCGATCAAGCTGGACAACGGTGACAGCTTCCTGATCGACGCCTACTACTACGACGGCTCTGACGACGGCGACCTGTACGGTGGCGACTACGACTCCAACCTGTTTAACCTGGCCGGCAGCTACACCACTGGCGACCTGACTCTGACCCTGTCCTACCAGAATGTTGGTGGCGACGATGGCTACGATTACGGCTGGGGCGGTGAAGACAGCAACGTACTGATGGTATGGAACTCCGTTCAGTACCTGGACTTCAACAGTGCTGACGAAGAATCCCTGCAGGTACGCGTCGACTACAATGTTGCAGCAGTACCGGGCCTGAGCCTGATGGCACGCCACACTGAAGGCTGGGATATCGATGCCGGCATCGAAGACGACCTGGAAGAAAACGAAACTGATCTGGAAGCCAAATACGTGTTCCAGGGCGGTACTTTCGAAGGCCTGTCTCTGCGTGCCCGCGTTGCCCACGTTGAAAGCGACCAGTTTAGCGATGTAGACGAGTTCCGCCTGATCGCCAACTACGGCTTCAGCGCTCTCTGATCGACTGATACCATTCAGCGAACATGACAACGGGCCCTTCGGGGCCCGTTTTACTTTGACTAATCACTAACCTGACTGCTCACCTGACAGCCCCTCAAGAACGCCCGAACCGCTCCATCTGCATCTCGCGCAGCCGACTCAGCGTGCGCCGAAAGGCAAAACTGAGATATCCTTCAGGGTAAAGTGCTTCCATCGGGACTTCCGCTTCGATCCAGAGCGGTACACCGCGGTCGTAACATTCGTCCACCAGCGCGATAAAGCGCCGCACGCCATTGTCCCTGGCAGTAAGTTTGGGCAGCCTACGGTCACCTGCAGCAACTTGCCGGGCAGCGTCCTCAGTGCCGCGCGCGATGCCGGCCAGATGCTGCTCACAGGTCAACACCGGCACACCGGCCAGGAGCACATGACCAAAGCGGTCGCAGAGTTCGATATATTCGGCAGCAGCCAGAGGCGCTTCACATAACTGGTCATAGGTACACCAGACCTGGTGGTCGTCATACTCCAGGGTATGCACCTGGCGGTTATTCAACCGGATGGTGCCGGTCTTGCCCGCCCCCTTCTGCTGGGCTCTAAACACCTCACCCAACGGCGAGGCGCTGTCATTTGCCTGCCAGTAACGCTGCTGAACCTTACCCGGGTGCAGGCGATGGTCCTGATCGCCATCCAGGGCCACCACTGTCATGCGCACCTGGAGCGCATCGATCGCGGGCTGCAGCCGTTCGCGGTTATGCCCCTCCGAATACAGTTGTTCCGGCGGCTGATTGGAGGTCAGCACCAGCACCACGCCCTGATCGAACAGCCGTTGCACCAACCCTCCCAGCACCACGGCATCGCCGATATCGTTGACGAAAAACTCATCCAGACAGAGCACGTGCACTTCCGATGCCAGCTCTTTTGCCACCTGGGTGAGCGGGTCCGGCGTGCCATTGAGACGGAACAGCCGCTGATGGATATCGCGCATGAAGTGGTGATAGTGCTGACGGCGGGAAGCACAGCTCAGGTCGGACTCAAACAGGTCCATCAGCCAGGTCTTGCCGCGCCCCACTCGCCCCCACATATAGAGGCCGGTTACATCACGCCGCCCCTGCTGCAGCGCCTCGAAACAGGTCTGCAACAGACTGACCGCATGTTCCTGCGCGGGGTCACGGACAAATCCATCCTGCAACGCCTGAAGGTAACGCTGGACCGGGCTGCTTTGACACATTATTACGGTCTCCTATCCTGCTCCAACTGACGCTCGATGCGATCCAGCTGTTCAGCCATCAGCACCATGCGCTCGCGCATCCAGTGCACTTCGGCGGCCTCACCCTCGCCCGACTCCAACTGCTCGGCAGCACTCTCCTTCTGCATCACATCCAGCACGATGCCGATCATCATATTGAGGAAAACAAA
This sequence comes from uncultured Marinobacterium sp., assembly GCA_963677795.1. GTDB lineage: Bacteria > Pseudomonadota > Gammaproteobacteria > Pseudomonadales > Balneatricaceae > Marinobacterium. The sequence goes on from OY782520.1 coordinate 406,192, forward strand.
GGCGGTGAGGAAGATAAAGGTCAGGTAGTAGATCCAGCTATAGGGATAATCCACCATGGTGTCATACATGACATCAGTCCAGTCCTCGAAGGTCGCCACCCGAAACAGGGTCAGCAGGGCGATGCTGATATTGCCCCAGAGTACAGGGTCGACGCTGCTGAACATGAAACTGCCAATGGCGGCGTAGATGTAGAAGATGATGAACATCAGCAGCGCAACATACCCCATGCGCGGAATGGACTTGACCAGCGCTGCCAACAGTATGCGCAGTTCGGGAATCATCGACACCAGTCGCAACACCCTGAACACACGCAGCAGGCGAGCCACCAGCACCATTTCCGAATCGTTGATCGGCACCAGGCTGGCCACCACGATAATAAAGTCGAAAACATTCCAGCCGTTGCGGAAGAAGTTGAGCAGGCGCTTTTCCGCCGCCATGCGCACGATGATCTCGAACAGGAAAAACAGGGTGACGCCGAGATCAAGCCAGTGTAACAGCTGGTCAAAGCGAGAGGCTTCTTCGTAGGTCTTGGCACCGATCAGCAAGGCCGATGCGATGATCACGCCGATAACAAAGGTTTCAAAGATCTTGTTGGCACGCAGACGTTCCAGGCCGTCTTGCAAGCGGTTCCAGTAGAGCTTCATGGCGAGTTATTCTCCGCAACTCGTACACTGTGGGGGATGCATTCGGCGCGGATTATACGTCAGCGCCTGCCTAGCCCCAATGCTCCTCTTCGTCGCTCAGATCGAAGCGTACGTCTCGACCATCGGCACCCAGCTGCCAGACCTCTTCCGGCTCGCCATCATCGGCAAAACGCACCAACCCTATACCGGCATTATTGATCAGCCGACAGCCTTCGGCGGCCCCTTCCGGCTTGCGTGGCGAGACCCTCATCAGGCGACGGCGGGTGAACCAGTTCAGCGGCGACGCCGGTGCATAAAGCCAGCGATTGAGACGGTCGAACAGCGTCAGCAGACCTTTGGGAAATTCATTTTTCAGACCGCTGCTGGTGATCTGCCAGATCTTCGGTCCACCCTTGCGGAAACGGATCTCGATGTCGTACACGAAGGAGTAATGTACATCACCGGACAGAATGACAAAGTGTTCAGGGGTCCGGGTATGGCGGAAAATGTTGAGGATGACATTGGCCGCGCCGGGGTGTGCCATCCAGTTCTCGGCATCGACCATCAGCGGCTGACCGCAGGCAGTAAATGCCTTCTGGATCGCCTCGATCAGTTTGACGCCAAAGATGGGCGCCGGCGACACCAGAATCACGGCTTTACGGTCCAGCAGCTGCTGCTGCAGCTCGGTCAACGCCTCCCAGTCCATCAAGCCGGATGGACTGGCCAGGTTGCGCTCGGCGCGCCAGCGGCGGGTGCGGGTGTCCAGCACCAGCACACCCGGATTGACCGGAATCAGGTAGTCCCAACGCTGAAAAGCGAACAGCTCACTGATCAGGGTCTTGTGATCTTCTTCCCGGCGCGTATCCAGCCAGCGTTCCACATATTCGCCCAGGTGCTTGCGGATCTTCTGCGGCTCATTGCCGCTACCCTGACAGAGCAGGTAGCCGATCATCGCATTGCCGATGATCTGGCGTGAAAACGGATGGCCATAGGCCGACATTTCCCAAGCCGCTGACAGGTTCCAGTCGTCGGTAACGTCGTGATCGTCGAAGATCATATAGGTGGGCAGGTGGGACATCACGCGTCGAACTTGTGCCAGCTGAGCCCTGAAGCCCAGCACCGCATCCAGTTCAGCATCATAGAGCGCCGCGTGACGCGCAGACAGAGATGGCGGTGTCAGATCAATTCCCTGCCAGGCCAGGGGCGACCAGACCAGGCAGTAGCTGGCGATCACTTCGGCAAAAGTAATCAGGTGGTTGTGCGCGGAATCGCTGGTAAAAATCGGTTTGCGTACCCCACCAAATACACGCTCCCTGACATTTTGACTCAGCTGGTCCCTGGGCAGCAGCTGTTCGCGCTGGTAATAGCAGTAGGGACTGAGGCGCAGCTCAACACCGCTTGAGGCGCCACCCCCTTGCAGCGTCTCGTCCCAAAGCCCCAGGCGTTCGCTCAAAAGATGAGCCGCCCGCAGCATGGGACCCGCTACATCATCGGCATAGAGCTGATCGCCGCTGAGCATCAACACCGCCGGCAGGTCCGTCGGTGACTCCAGGTGCTGCTGTACCCATGCATCAGCACGAGCCAGACCATCCTTCGACGGATGGTGCGGCTTGCGACAGGAACCATGCAGCATCGACTTGAGCTGCGGTTGAATCACGAAACCGGGCAGCACCTCGCTTGGATACAGCAGGTCCGCACCCCATTGGCTGATCGAGCACCAGCTATCGGCATCCTGTTTGCGATAACGCAGGTCATATTCAATCCGCTCCCCCGTGGGCAGGCTGGTTACCGTCTGCACATTAAGCAGACAGACCCAGGCATGCTCACCGACCTGTAGCGACCAGCACTCGGCTTCGGTCAGCGGACGGTCCAGACAGGTCGAACCAGGCGTCTGCAAACGCAGTGCGAAGTGCAAGGGCTCAGTGACAAGACACCATAAAGTGATTTCATCGACCGTCACCCGACGGAGGATGGGGCCAACAAGAACGGAAGGTAAGCGATTGCAGGATACGCGAGGTAAGGATAGGGGCATGGCTCAGGGGGTGGCCGGATGATCGACATCCGACCAGGTTCTCCGAAAAGGGGTAGTTATCAGTGCAGAGGTTCCTCGTATTTTTTACGAATCGCCATTAAAGCAGGCTGAATATCCAGTGGGGCATAGTTCATGGCCTGTTCAAACAGGTCCTTGTTTGCTTCTGACAGGCGCTCCTCTTCACTCATGGCCGAGAGTTGCTTCATTGCCTCAATGAATTTCGGATGTGGAGTAGTTTGACTCATGGGGTGCTCCTCCGCGCTGGTGTAGCAGATACGGGATGATCTGCAGGGTCTATTGTGCCCTGCAAGAGGCGGGAGGGCCAGCCCCGGGGCGCCAAATGGCCCCCTGCAAGGCCGGCAGGACCAATTACATCACACGGTTGGTCGTCAAATACTTGAACGCGGCATCCGGCCCGGTGCCATCGGCATAGAGAGTGACACCCGAGCGCAGGCAGATCGACAGATTCTGGTGCGAAACCTCGGTTTCCGGCGGCAGCAGGTGATTGACCGCGGCCTTCTCTTCCAGCAACTCGGCTTCGGTCAGTTTCATCATTTCACGACTCCAGTCGGCAATCTGCAACCCGCGCACTATCTGGTAGCGACCGTAGTCACAGCGAACCGGGAAGGAGTAGAAGACGCCCTTTTCGATGCCATAACTGCCGTCACTGAGTATCCCCATACTGACGATCTCACCGGGTTCGGTGCCCAAAATCCAGTCATGCATGTGATCGACAATGGCTTGCGCGGCCGATGCCGCACTGGACACACCCCGCGCAGCGATGATCTCGCCGCCACGCGTCTGAATCTTGGGGATGAACACTTCGCGATACCACTGCTCGTCAATCTGCTCCATCACCGGCTCATCCAGCACGGTCGCCTGGTACAGATCGGGAAACTGGGTAGTGGAATGATTGCCCCAGATCACCACGCGCGCGATGTTGCGGGGATTGGCACCGGTGTGGTTGGCCAGTATTCCCTTGGCACGGTTGTGGTCCAGTCGCGTCAGAGCGGTGAACTGCGAAGGACTCAGCTTGGGCGCATTGCGGCTGGCGATCAGAGCATTGGTGTTGGCAGGGTTGCCCACGACCAGCACTTTGACGTCGCGGTTGGCAAAGTCGTTCAGCGCGCGTCCCTGACGGGTAAAGATTTCAGCGTTGGATTCCAGCAGATCACTGCGCTCCATGCCAGGACCACGCGGACGCGCACCGATCAACAGGGCGTAATGCACGTTGTTGAAGCCGTCCTCGACATTGTCGTGCAGGGTGATGGTATGCAGCAACGGATAGGCACAATCCTCGAGTTCCATTGCCAGGCCCCGCAGTGCTTCCATCCGGTCAGGCATCTCGATCAGCTGCAGAATGACCGGCTGATCCTTGCCGAACATTTCCCCACTGGCAATCTTGAACAACAGGTTGTTACTGATGGCGCCTGCGGCACCGGTGACCGCAATTCGTACAGGCCTGCGCATGACAAACTCCTTTGACTCTCTTAATGGATTTATACGACTAAAGTCGAATCATTCAATGCTGAATCAGGGAGGATGACAAGGAATTGTTACGGAATCAGGAGATCCCGCAATTGCGTACACGCACAAAAAAGAGGGAATTACTTCCCTCAAGTCCGAGAGACCTTCCGAGGAAGGTTTTTCTACAACGAAAGACAACGGATAGACGGGGGAGTGACCTCCCCCGGTAGATCAGGCGACACCCACCTCACGGATCTTCTCTTCGATCTCGGGCAGGATGCTTTCATCATCGATGGTGGACGGCATCTTGTACTCTTCGCTGGCGGCGATCTTGCGCAGGATGGCACGCAGGATCTTGCCGGAGCGAGTCTTGGGCAGACGCTGCACCACCACCGCGCGACGGAAACAGGCCAGGGCCCCCACCTGTTCACGCACCATGGCCACTAGTTCCTGCTCCAGCTGATCTTCCTCGATCTCGACACCTGCCTTGAGCACGATCAGCCCGACCGGCACCTGCCCTTTCAGCGAGTCGGCGAGACCGATGACGGCACATTCGGCGACGGCCGCATGGGCCGACACAACCTCTTCCATCTCGCCGGTGGAGAGACGGTGGCCGGAAACGTTGATCACATCGTCGGTACGACCGGTGATGTAGACGTAGTTGTCCTCATCCTTATTGCCGCCATCACCGGTGTGGTAGTAGCCGGGGAAAGCGGTCAGATAGGAGCTGACAAAACGGTCATTGTTATTCCAGATGCTCCAGGCCACGCCCGGCGGCAACGGCAGCTTGATGCAGATGTTGCCGGCCTCGCCGGCCGCAACCGGCTCGCCATCACCATCCAGCACCTGGATGTCATAGCCGGGGATCGGCTTGTTGGTGGAACCCAGGCGCGGTTCGGACGGCTTGTCCCAGCCCATCATCGGTGCCGTCACCGGCCAGCCGGTTTCGGTCTGCCACCAGTGGTCGACCACCGGTACCTGCAACAGATCATGCAGCCAGTGATAAGTGGAGGAGTCCAGCTTCTCACCCGCAACGAAGATCCAGCGCAGGCTGCTCAGGTCGTAGTTCTTCGCCAGGGCGCCTTCGGCATCTTCCTTGCGCACGGCACGGAAGGCGGTCGGCGCACAGAACATGGAATTGACCTTGTACTCCTCGATGATGCGCCAGAAGGCACCGGCATCCGGAGTCTTGATCGGCTTGCCTTCATAGAAGATGGCGCTGCAGCCGCCCATCAGCGGGCCGTAGACGATAAAGGAGTGGCCGACGACCCAGCCGATATCGGAGGCACCCCACCAGACATCACCCGCTTCCATGCCGTAGACATTGTTCAGCGCGTAACGCAGCGCCACGGCGTAGCCACCGTTGTCACGTACGATACCCTTGGGCTGACCGGTGGTGCCGGATGTATAGAGGATGTACAGCGGATCAGAGCCTTTCACCGGGACACAGTCGGCCGGCTCGACGCCTTCCTGCGCCTGGTACCAATCCAGATCACGGGACGGATCCATCTCCGCCTTGAGCATCGGCCGCTGGCAGACCAGCGTATGTGGCGGCGTATGTGAGGCCAGCTCCACCGCCTTGTCGACCAGCGGCTTGTAGGCGATTTTCTTGTCAAATTCGATGCCGCAGGATGCGGTCAGGATCACTTTCGGTTTGGCGTCGTCGATACGGATCGCCAGCTCGTTCGGCGCGAAGCCACCGAATACCACGGAGTGCACTGCACCCAGGCGAGCACAGGCCAGCATGGCCACGGCGGCCTCTGGGATCATTGGCATGTAAATGACGACGGTATCGCCCTTCCCCACGCCCAGATTGCGCAGCGTACCGGCGAAGCGGCTGACGCGACCCTTCAGGTCGCTGAAGGTGATCGCTTCCTTGGTGTCGGTAACAGGAGAGTCGTAATACAGGGCGACCTGGTCACCCCGGCCCTGCTCGACCTGATGGTCGACGGCCAGATAACAGGTATTCAGCTCACCGTCGGCATACCAGCTATGGGTACCCCAGTCGGTGGTGGTCAGAATGCTTTGCGGTTCCTTGTACCAGGCGATGTTTTTGGCCTGCTCGGCCCAGTACGTTTCCGGGTTCTCGATTGATGCCCGGTACTGCTCGTTGTAATCCATGCTCCACCTCGTTTTATTCTTGTTATACGTGGGCGATACCTTCGGGTACCGCCCCAAGGTCCGGCTAACGATTAAATGCTAATCGCCGTCCTTATTCAGCGTCCTGATACAGTTTAATCAGGCTGGAGAAGTCCAGACCACCGTTCCCGGCAGACTTGTGCAGGTTAAACAGCGCACGTGCGGCCGAACCCATCGGGGTCGCGGCGGCACTCTGCTGGCTCACTTCCATCGCCAGCCCCAGGTCCTTGAACATCAGATCCACCTGGAAACCGCCCTGGTAGTCACGCGATGCCGGTACACCGTCCATCACGCCCGGTACCGGGTTATACACCTGCAGCGCCCAGTTATTGCCGGAGCTCTGCTTCATGATGTCAGACAGCACGGCCGGGTTGAGCCCGTTCTTGACGCCCATATTCAGTGCTTCACAGGTGCCGGCCATCAGGATACCCAACAGCATGTTGTTACAGACCTTGGCGATCTGGCCCGCACCGTGGTCACCGGCATGGAAGATGTTCTTGCCCATGTTGTCCAGTACCGGCTTGGCCAGTTCGAACTGCGCATCGGAACCACCTACGATGAATGTCAGGGTGCCGGCCTGAGCACCACCGACACCACCGGAAACCGGTGCATCGATAAAGCCGATGCCCTTCTCGGCGCCGGCCGCGGCAACACGACGTGCGGTTTCGGCATCGATGGTCGAGCAGTCAATCACCAGGGTATGTTTTTCAACCAGATCGAACAGCGGCTGGTCACCGTTCACATAGAGACCTTCAACATGCTTGCCGGCCGGCAACATGGAGATAACAAAATCGGTACCGGCTGCAGCCTGCTGAGCACTGTCAGCGATCTGACAGCCCTGTTCGGCTGCAATTTCCAACGCTTTGGAAGACAGATCGAAAGCTTTTACGGTGTGACCGGCCTTGGCCAGGTTAGCGGCCATCGGCCCACCCATGTTACCCAGGCCAATAAATGCGATTGTTGCCATGATGCGTTTCCTTGTTCTTATTCTGTGATTCGGTTGGCTGCGGACCTGCCGGCCCGCAGCCGCTAAGGATTAAGGATCAGAGATCTGCCAGCGGATGCGTCTGCCAGGGTGATTCGTACATGGCGGCCAGGAACTGCGGATCCACCTCGTCAACGGAGGCGAAAGTCCATTGCGGTTGGCCATCCTTGTCGATCAGCAGGGCTCTCACCCCTTCCTGCAGCTCGCGGTGACGACAGCACTGCACCGACAGAATCAATTCCTGCTGGAACACTTCCTTCAGCGACATGTGACGGCAACGCTGCAGCTGTCCATGGATCATCTTCAGCGACAGCGGGCTGCCGTGACTGATCGCTTTCTGCGCCCGCTTGACCCACTTGTCCTCGGACTCCACCGCCAGCAGTGCTTCCACCATCTCTTCGACGGAGTCGTGATCGGTTACTTCACGGATCAGTGCCTCGTGACCCCGAATCGGTGCCGGCATCGCCGCAAAGGTCTCGCGACATTCATCTTCCAGCTCTCGCAGCACGCGGCTGACAACACCGCCGGCATCTTCGCCCCAGTGTTCGTTCTGCAACCGTTCCAGCATGCCATCACGCATGTCGGTGGTCAGGGCGCGATCTGCCAGCCCCAGGAACAGAGCGTCAGCGGCGTTGATCGGATTACCAGTCAGGCCCAGAAACAGCCCCGTGCCGCCGGGCATACGGTTGAGGAACCAGCTGCCACCCACATCCGGATAGAGGCCGATGGTCACTTCCGGCATCGCCAGGTGCGACGTCTCGGTCACCACGCGATGGCTGCAGCCGTTCATCAGACCCATGCCGCCACCCATGACGATACCACTGCCCCAACAGATGACCGGCTTGGGGTAGGTGTGCAGGGCGTAGTCGAGGCGGTATTCACGGGTAAAGAACTGCTCCGGAAATTCCAGATCGTCCGCCGCCATGGATTTGTACAGGTTGACGATGTCGCCACCGGCACAAAAGGCCTTGTCTCCGGCACTGTCAAGCAGCACCGCCACCACGTTGGCATCATCGCGCCAGGCATCCAGCTGCGGCTGGATAAGGTCGATCATGTCCAGTGTCAGCGCGTTCAGTGACTTCTCCGCATTGAGGCGGATCTCACCGATGATCTGACCATCCTTTGTCGCGTGTTCGGTAAAGAGTACACAGCTCATATTCGGACTCCCGATGCTTGGCAGGCTTAGCGATTTTTCCACTCGGCCTTGCGCTTCTCGAGGAAGGCGTTGACCCCTTCACGCTGATCTTCGGTGTGGAACAGGTCCACAAAGAGTTCGCGCTCGATGATATAACCCTGATCCAACGGACGGCTGCGCCCGGACTGAATCAGCGTCTTGCAGGCAGCGACCGCCGACGGGCTCTGCTCGCCCACCTGCTCGGCCAGTTGCAGCGCACGCTCCAGTGCCTGCCCCTGCTCGACCACTTCCTCGACCAGACCGATCTCCAGTGCCTTGTCTGCCTTAACGCGCTCACCGCACAGGATCATTTTCTTGGCCCAGCCTTCACCGACCAGCCAAGTCAGGTTCTGAGTACCACCCGCGCAGGGCAGCAGACCCACTTTCGCTTCCGGCAGTGCCATCTGCGCCTGAGCTTCGGCCACTCGCAGGTCACAGGCCAGCGCCACTTCCAGGCCACCGCCCATGGCGAAGCCGTTGATCGCCGCGATGGACACGCCACGGAAACGGCTCAAGGTTTCGAAGGCCTGGCCAAAGAGGCGGGCCATATCGCCGGCCACGGCACGGTCGCCCTCGGCAAACAGCTTGAGATCGGCACCGGCGGAGAAGAACTTCTCGCCCTCGCCGGTCAGCACCAGGCTCCAGATGTCTCGATCTTCATTCAGCTCGCCAACAATGCGGGTCAACGCCTGCAGGCTGTCCGCGGTCCAGGTGTTGGCCGGCGGGTTATTCATGGTCAGCAGCGCCACATGGCCACGTTTTTCTACACGAATCGGTTCAGACATTTCCCTGCTCTCCGTTTAAACTCGGCTTATAGCTCGGCTGCACCTTCCGCCAGTACACGGCGGGAGATGATCAGGCGCATAACTTCGTTGGTACCTTCCAGAATACGGTGCACGCGGGTATCGCGCAGGTAACGCTCCATCGGATATTCCTTGATGTAGCCGTTGCCACCGTACAGCTGCAGTGCTTCGTCACAGATGTTGTAACACACATCGGTGGCAAAACGCTTGGCCATGGCACAGTACGTTGTCGCGTCTGCATGCCCCTTGTCCAGTTTGCTGGCCGCCAGGCGCACCATCTGGCGCGCCGCGACCAGTTCGGTCTGCATGTCGGCCAAGCGGAACTGCAGCGCCTGGAAGTCGGCCAGACGCTTGCCGAACTGTTTGCGCTCCAGCATGTACTCACGAGCCTTGTTCAGCGCCTGCTGAGCGGTACCCACGGAGCAGGTGGCGATATTGATACGACCACCGTCCAAGCCCTTCATGGCAATTTTGAAGCCTTCACCTTCCTGCGCCAGCAGATTCGCAGCAGGTACACGCACGTCTTCAAAGGTGATCATCCGCGTCGGCTGGCAGTTCCAGCCCATCTTGTCTTCCTTGCGGCCGTAGCTGATACCGTCGCTTTTGGCATCGATGGCGAAGGCAGAGATACCCGAGGCCCCTTCTCCTCCGGTACGTGCCATCACCACCAGAACGTCGGTGCTACCGGCGCCGGAGATGAAGATTTTGCTGCCATTGAGGACATAGTGATCACCCTCAAGACGGGCGGTTGTTTTCAGCGAAGCCGCATCGGAGCCGGCATTGGGCTCAGTCAGGCAATAGGAGCCCAGCAGCTGACCGCTGGCCAAACCTTCACCCCATTGCTCGATCACGGCAGGGCCGCCAAAGCTCGACACCATCCAGCTCACCATGTTGTGAATGGTGATATACGCGGTGGTGGAGGTGCAGCCCATCGACAGCTGCTCGAAAATGATGCTGGCATCCAGGCGACTCAGGCCCAGGCCGCCGACCTCTTCAGGTGTATACAGGCCACAGAATCCCAGCTCACCGGCCTTCTGCAGCACCTCTACCGGGAAAATTGCTTCCTGGTCCCACTCGCCAGCCTGGGGTTCCAGCTCATTCTGTGCGAACGCCCGTGCCATATCGGCAAAGGCGATCTGATCTTCGTTCAGTTCAAAATCCATTCCATACCTCGGACGCACTCTGTTTATTGTTATGGTCATGGCAGCCGGATCACCCGATCGCGTACTGCCATGACTCCGTTATTGCAACAGCGTGTTATTTCAACTGGATGGTCATGTTCGGGCCGGAGGCGATGTCATCCTCGAACCAGCGTGCCGTCACGGTCTTGGTCTCGGTGTAGAACTTGACCGCCTGCTTGCCGTAGGCATGCTGGTCACCGTAGAACGACTTGCGCCAGCCGGTGAAGGAGAACATCGGCAGCGGCACCGGCACCGGTACGTTGATACCCACCTGGCCCACCTTGATCTCGTGCTGGTACTTGCGAGCCGCCGCACCGGAAGAGGTGAAGATGGAGGTACCGTTACCGTACGGGTTCTCATTGATCAGCGCGATCGCCTCTTCAATGGTATCCACTTCCAGCGCGATCAGTACCGGGCCGAAAATCTCTTCCTGGTAGATCGACATGTCGCGGGAAACATTACGGAACATGGTCGGGCCGACCCAGTTGCCGTCCGGATAGCCTTCAACGACGCACTCGGTGCCATCCAGGATGCAGTCCGCACCCGCGTCCTTGCCTTCCTGGATCAGGCGCAGTACGCGCTCTTTCGCCTGCGGGTTGATCAGCGGACCGTAGCCGGCTTCGGGATCGTTCCAGGCACCCGGACGTACCTTGGCCAGGGCATCGCGCACTTCCGGGATCCACTCGCGGGATTCACCGACAAAGACCGCCACGGAGATCGCCATGCAGCGCTGACCACCGGCGCCGACAGACGCACCGGCGATGTTATTGATCACCTGGTTCTTGGATGCATCCGGCATCACCACCATGTGGTTCTTGGCACCGGCGAAGGCCTGTACACGCTTCATGTGGTCGGTACCGGTACGGTAGATGTGCTCACCAACATTGACGGAGCCGACGAAAGAGATCGCCGGGGTATCCTTGTGGGTCAACAGCTGGTTAACCACATCCTTGGTACCGTGCAGCACCTGAAGTACACCCTCGGGCGCACCGGCTTGCTTGAACAGCTCAGCCAGACGCATCGGCGTCAGCGGGTCCTGCTCGGACGGCTTGAGCACGAAGGTGTTGCCGCAGGCGATCGCCATCGGGAACATCCACAGCGGGATCATCGCCGGGAAGTTGAACGGGGTGATACCGACACAGACCCCCAGCGGTTGAGTGATGCTGTAGCAGTCGATCTTGCGCGCCACGTTCTCAACGGTTTCGCCCATGCTCAGGGACGCGATGTTGCAGGCATGCTCGACAACTTCGATACCGCGCCACACATCACCCTTGGCATCTTCGAAGGTCTTGCCGGTTTCCTGCGCCAACAGCTCGGCCAGTTCATCATGGTGCTCTTTCAGCAGGTGCTGGTAGCGCAGCATCAGGCGGGCGCGATCGCCAACGGAGGTTTCTTTCCAAGTTTCGAAGGCTTGCTTGGCAGATTCGATGGCACGCTCAACCTCTTCGGGAGTCGCGCAAGGCACCTGGGCCAGCACTTCCTGGGTCGCCGGGTTGGTCACCGGCAGCCACTGGCTGGTTTCACTCTGGATAAATTCGCCACCGATCATGAGCGGTACATGCTGAGTCATTCGTTTCACCTTCACTGTCGTCAATTTTTGTTGTTATGCGTTTAAGCCACGGGAGCGTTCGTTTACGTCAACGTAATTTGCATGACTATTTTGTAACACAGCACCACCCTGCTCAGGATTGATAATGTTGCTCAGATGATGGACTATATTGCTGCCTCTTAGGGGTTTTCACTAAAGCCACTTAAACCAAGGTCTAACAGTTCAGATGAGCACACCGTCAAGCTGGCCCCTGCCACCGGAAAGCATCCGCTTCGTGCTGCCAAGACGCATGGTGTCTCAGCTGGCCGAAAATCCCCTCAGTGAACAGTTGTATCCTCTGGGTATCGGTTACTACCAGCTGGCCCGTGGTCATGAGATGCGCCGTGACCAGCATGACGACTTCCTGCTCATCTATTGCCTTGAAGGCAGCGGTCGCGTTGAGTTCGGCTCCAGGAAGAAGCGCCGCATTATCAGGCCAGGTGATCTGCTGGTACTGCCACGGGGCACACCCCATCACTACTGGACCGACCAGAAAGATCCCTGGAGCATTTACTGGATCCACTTTGACGGTTCATTGAGCCAGTCCTTCGTCGATCAGCTGGCGATCGATCCTCAATCCCCGTTGCTGAGCCTGGGCATTCATTCCCGACTGGTGGCGGATTTCGAAGCGGTACTGGATATGCGACAGGCACGTCATCACCTGGGTTCCTACCTGCACAGTGCCAATCAGTTGCGACAGTTAATGACACATATTGCGCTACTGAGACCCCTGGCCAAACTGCAGCATAATGAGGCGTTGGATCTGGAAAAGGTACACAGTCTGATGCAGGCACGTCTGCATGAGCAGCTGGATGTGGACACACTGGCGGCGGCCGTCAGCCTTTCGAAATACCACTTCATCAAGAAATACAAGACGCTGACCGGTACCACACCGATCAACCACTTCATTCAATTGAAGATTGAGCGTGCCTGCCACCTGCTGGATGTGACCAACAAGGGGATCAAGGAAATTGCCTGGGCGGTGGGGTATGAGGATGCCTATTACTTTTCACGCATATTCCGCAAGATGATGGGGATTTCACCGAGCCAGTACCGCGCGATCCGGCTCGGCAACTCCTCCTACCGCAGCTGATTCCGCCGTGTAAAACTCGACTCGATCCTTGCCCTTGTGTTTGGCCGCATAAAGCGCCGAGTCGGCGCGCGCCATCAGGTTATTCAGGTCATGTGCATTCCCCGGATAAAGGGAAACACCGATGCTGGTGGTCACCTGGCCGTTCGGGATCACCTCCCTCCAGTCCAGGCAGGCAATGCCGCGACGCAATTTCTGCATCAAGGCATGCATCCCCTCTGCAGGCGTATCCGGGCACAACAGCACGAACTCTTCACCACCCCAGCGGTACAACAGGTCTGAATGGCGCGTGAAGGCATCCACATAGCCGGCGAGCCGCCGGAGCACTTCATCTCCGGCCAGGTGGCCGTGCAGGTCATTGATCTGCTTGAAATCATCGACATCAAGCAGGGCAAACCCCAAGGGACGCTGCTGGCGCCGCATCAGAGCGATCATCTGCTCAGCCAGGACTTCACCCCGCCGCCGGTTGAGCAGGCCGGTCAGAGGATCAATATCGGCCTGGCGCTGCAGGTCGATCTCCTGCAGTTTGAGATCGGTGATGTTGTGCACCAAACCCACGACTCGACAGGGCCTGCCTTCGGCATCACGTTCTCTGACCTGGCCACGGTCGCGAATCCAGATGTAGTGGCCGTTGCGATTACGCAGACGATATTCAGCCTCATACAGGTGTCGTACACCGCGCAAGTGCTCGTCGAGAATGCTCAGAACCAGGGGAGTATCTTCAGGATGAATGTTGTCTTGCCAGGTTGACAGGCAGGGCTTCATTTCATCGGGGCCGTAACCCAGCAGGCGCTTGAGCCCCGGACTGAAATAGAGCGCACTGGTGTGCGGGTGCCAGTCCCAGCAGCCATCGGCGGCATCGTGCAGCCCCAGCCAGCCGTCTTCGGATTGCTCACACCCCATGCACAAGCGCTCTATCCGGCTGCTGATATCACGCACAACCGAAATGAACAGCTCACGCCCCTGGTGCCAATGCACCCGGGTATTGACCTCGACCGGCAACGAGCGCCCATCAGCACAGCGGTGGTGACCAATAAACAGGTATGAGGCTTCCCGACGAATCACGTCTGCAAGCTGGTGCCAGTGATCCGCACCACTAACGTCTTCCTGCAGGTCATAAACCTTCATGGCGAGCAGCTGCTCTGATGTCAGCCCAAGAGTGGTATAGGCAGCCCGGTTAGCGCCGACAATCGCCGCCGTATCAGGATCGACAATATAAATGGCATCGGGAAGATGAAGAAAGAGCTGTTCCAGATCCATGGTGGCCCCCACCCCTGCAATCCAGCAGGGGCTATATATGATTTTGATTCCTTACTATAGCGGAAGACGGGATAAACTGAACAGGTTAATTATCTGCACCTTTTGCACGCGCACGTGCCTGGCACTGATCGAACAGCTCGTGTTGCGACGGCTCCCATCCCTGTAGATGCTGTAACAGCAGCTTCTCCAGCGCATCGATATGCACAGGATCTGAATTAAGCGCCGGAATGTACTCGTAGCGCTCACCGCCAGACTCCAGGAAATAGTCACGATTTTCCTGACCGATCTCTTCAATAGTCTCCAGGCAGTCAGCTGAGAATCCCGGACAGAGCAGCTGGACGGATTTAACCCCCTGCCCCGGCAGCCCTTTGAGGGTTTCGTCGGTGTAGGGCTTGAGCCACTCTGCACGACCGAAGCGGGACTGAAAAGTGGTCATCCACTCCCCTTCCTCAAGCCCCAGACGCTCAGCCAGCAAACGACTGGTCTTGTGGCACTCACAAAAATAAGGATCACCCTGCAACAGATAACGTTTGGGTACACCGTGATAGGACAGGATCAGCCGGTCAGCACGGCTATGACTTTGCCAGTGACGCTCAACGGAAGTCGCCAGTGCTTCGACATAGTCCGGGTAGTCATGATAATGGTTGATCATGCGCAGCTCGGGCAGCCAGCGACGCTGGCGAAAGTCTTCAGCGATCGCATCGAAGGTGGACGCCGTGGTCGCACCGGAATATTGCGGATAGAGAGGCAACACCAGCAAACGACGCACACCCGCCTGCTGCATCCGGTCGATCACACTGCTGATCGAAGGGTTACCGTAGCGCATGGCAAATTCCACCATCAGGCGATCGCCGAAACGAGCTTGAAGGCGCTCACGCAGCTGCGTTGCCTGCGCCTGGGTGTGTACCATTAGCGGCGAGCCGGCCTCGGTCCAGATTTCCCGATAGGCTGCCGCCGAACGGCGCGGGCGAATGTTCAGAATCACGCCGTTGAGAATGCACCACCAGAGCGGGCGCGGCACCTCGACCACCCTCGGATCCCAGAGAAACTCTTTCAGATAACGGCGCAGTGCCGATGGTGTTGGCTCATCGGGTGTACCCAGGTTGGTAATCAGCACACCGGTCAGGTCTTGCTGATTGTGCTTGAAATCGTCTACCCCGCGAAATGCCATTATCACTCCTTATCCTGGCCGGCCAATGATGCCCAGTGGGCGCATCCTAGTCGATACGGAGGCGAGGGCCAAGCGGTTCAGAGGCCATAACCAAAAAACGCCCGCCGGGGGCATCTCCGGCAGGCGAATGGCTCGACGATAAAGGTTTAGCCGAAATTGCGTTTCCAGACTTTCTGCAGTTCACCCACGATACCGCTACGGAACGCCAGTACACAAACCACAAAGATGAAGCCCATGATGATATGCAGATAGTTACCCAGCTCACCACCAGACAGGTAGTTCTGCATGGTCACAATCACACCGGCACCGACCACCGGACCCAGGATGGTGCCCACACCACCCACCAGAGTCATCAGTACCACTTCACCGGACATGTGCCAGTGCACGTCGGTCAGTGACGCCAGCTGGAACACCAGTGTCTTGGTAGAGCCGGCCAGCCCTGCCAGCGCAGCCGAGATGGTAAAGGCCACCCACTTGTAGTCGTTGACGTTGTAGCCCAGCGAGGTTGCACGCGGTTCATTCTCACGAATCGCTTTCAGCACCTGACCGAACGGCGAGTGAATGGTGCGGTGTACCAGCCAGAAGCCGAACAGGAAGATCGCCAACACAAAGTAGTACATGTTCATGTTATCGGACAGATCGATAAAACCGAGCAGATTGCCGCGCGGAATACCCTGCATGCCATCTTCACCACCGGTGAACGGCGCCTGCAGGTAGATGAAGAACACCAGCTGCGACAGCGCCAGCGTCACCATGGCGAAGTAGATCCCCTCGCGTTTGACCGACAGTTTGCCGTAGATGGCGCCCAGCGCACCGGCGGCTACCGTACCCAGTAGAATCGCCAGTTCAGGTGTCATGCCGGAGTTCATCATCAGCCAGCCGGTCACATAGCCGCCGGTACCGAGGAATGCAGCATGTCCAAAGGAAAGCAGCCCCACGTAGCCCAGCATCAGGTTGAATGCACAGGCAAAGAGTGCGAAGCAGAGCAGTTTGGCCAGGAACACCGGATACAGAAAGAAAGGTGCGACTACAGCCAGAAGGAGCAGAGCCAGATAGAGTTTATTGATTTTCATAATGTCCCCCTCAGGCTTCCTTGCCAAACAGACCTGCCGGCTTGAGCAGCAGTACAATTACCATCACCAGGAAGATCACCGTATTGGACGCTTCCGGGTAGAAATACTTGGTCAGACCTTCGATCACACCCATGCCGAGACCGGTCAGGATGGCACCACCGATGGAGCCCATGCCGCCGATGACGACGATGGCGAAGACCACGATCAGCAGGTTGGAACCCATGTCAGGTGATACAGAGTAGATCGGCGCCGCCATGACACCGGCCAGACCGGCCAGCCCTACACCAAAACCGAAGGTCAGGGTTACGATCAGCGGTACGTTGATTCCGAACGCCTGCATCAGCTGCGGGTTTTCGGTACCGGCACGCAGATAGGCGCCCAATTTTGTCTTTTCGATCATCCACCAGGTCAGGCCACACACGATGACAGACGCGATGATGATCCAGGCACGGTAGTCCGGCAGGTACATGAACGGCAGCTTGGTACCACCTCGCAGGGCCTCAGGAATAGAGTAGGACTGACCGGACGAACCGTAGAGATGAGTGAAGAAGCCCTGTACCATCAACGCCAGACCAAAGGTCAGCAGCAGACTGTACAGGTGATCCTCATTGGCAATGGGACGGATCAGGAAACGTTCCATCAGTACGCCGACGAAGCCGACGGCCAGCGGTACGACCACCAGGGCCGCCCAATAGTTGATTCCCATGTATTGCAGTGCCAGCCAAGCTGCAAAAGCCCCCAGCATATACATGGCCCCCTGCGCGAAGTTGATGATCTTCAGCAGGCCGAAAATGATCGCCAAGCCCAGACTGAGCAGTGCGTAGAAAGATCCGTTAATCAGCCCGACCAGCAGCTGTCCGAACAGACCAAACAGGTTTATACCAAGAAAAGTCGCCATAGCCTTGTCCCATTCACGCCGCTTGATGCCGAGTTTCGGCAGTCCTCACCCGCACCGCTGCCGATAACCGGCAGCAGCGGGCTTGTTAAAGCGGTTTAACTCTTATTGTTATTTAAAGTCGCACTCAGGCAGCATCGGCGCGTACGCCTGGTCGCCCGGGATCACGCTGATAACCTTGAAGATATCGTTGCTGTCGCGACGCTCTTCAGGTTTCTTGATCTCGACGTAGTACATGTCGTGAACCATGCGGCCGTCGGCACGCAGGGTGGCATTGCGGGAGAAGAAATCATCCGGCTTCATCTCCTTCATCTTCTTGATGACCGTATCGGAGTCATCGGTACCGGCGGCTTCGATCGCCTTCAGATAGTGCATGGTCATGGAGTAGGCACCGGCATGACCCATCGCCGGGATGTTGCCGTGACGCTCCATGAAACGCTTGCTCCACTCACGGGTCTGGTCATCCAGGTCCCAGTAGAAACCGGTAGTGGTACGCATGCCACCGGCTACGGCCGGGTCCATCGCCTGAGCGTTCGGCGTGAACACCAGCAGACCCGCTACATCCATCATCTGGGTGAGGCCGAACTCGGATGCCGCCTTCAGCGAGTTAACGGTATCGTTACCCGCGTTGGCCAGGGCCACTACGTCGGCACCGGAAGACTGAGCCTGCAGGATGTAGGAAGAGAAATCAGTTGTACCCAGGGGGGCTCGGGCCGCACCCACCACTTCACCACCATTTTCCTTGATGACCTTGGATGCTACGCCTTCCAGCGCATGACCGAAGGCATAGTCGGCGGTGATGAAGAACCATTTTTTCTTGCCGGCTTCGACCATCGGCTTCACAGTACCGTTGGCCAGCGCCACCACGTTGTAGGTCCAGTGCACGTTGTACGGTGAGCAGGCCTTGGTAGTGAACGCATTGGAGGCAGACGTCGAGATCAGCGCGATCTTCTTGGCGTCGGTCAGCACTTTGGTCGCTGCACCGGTTACTGCTGAGGACACCAGGCCACCAACGGCATCGACCTGTTCATTTTCGATCCACTTGCGCACGATCGCAGAGCCTACATCCGGCTTCAGCTGGTCATCAGCGCTGACCACCTCAATCGGAGCGCCCAGCACCTTGCCACCAAAATCCTCGACGGCCATTTCGATGGCCGTCACGCAGCCAGGGCCACACACATCCGCGTAGGTACCACCCATGTCCGCCAGCACACCGATCTTGACCTTGCCATCAGAGACATTAGCCAAGGCAGCGGTAGAGGCAAAAGCAGCAACGGAAGCAGCCAGCAGGGTTTTCTTCATCATTTTCATCGATACTCTCCTGTCGAGCATTTTTATTGTTATTTCTCAAGCACGGACGTTAGACGCCCAGATAGGTATTCAGGAGCTCTGTCTTGGCTTCAAGCTCATTGGCATGAATCTCCTCGACGATATGACCGTGTTCCATGACGTAATGACGGTCAGCGATGGGGGCAGCAAAACGGAAGTTCTGCTCCACCAGCAGGATGGTCAAGCCACGCTCCTTCAACTTGACCAGAACCTCGCCCAGTTTCTGTACGATTACCGGCGCCAGGCCCTCGGTGATTTCGTCAAGCAACAGAATATTGGCACCCGAGCGCAGGATCCGCGCCAGCGCCAGCATCTGCTGTTCACCGCCGGACAGCCGTGTTCCCTGGCTGTAGCGGCGCTCGTAGAGGTTGGGGAACATCTCGTAGAGTTCCTCCACGCTCATGCCGTCGGAGCGCACCGAGGGCGGCAGCAACAGGTTTTCCTCAACATTGAGGCTGGAGAAGATACCTCGTTCTTCCGGGCAATAGCCCAAACCAAGGTGCGCGATCTTGTGCGCCGGCATACCGATGGTTTCGTTGCCGTTGATATTGATAGACCCGGTACGACGACCCACCATGTTCATGATTGCACGCAGGGTCGTACTACGGCCCGCTCCGTTACGGCCCAGGAGCGTGACCAACTCACCCTGCATCACGTTCATGTCAATGCCATGCAGGATATGCGACTCACCGTAGAAAGCATGGAGATCATCGATACGCAGTTTTTCGCGGTGCGTGCTCATACCTCAATCTCCTCCTTGCGCGCGGCTTCAGCAGCCGCTTCCGCGTTGAGCCTGTCCTGCTCCTCGCTGGCCGCGGTACCCATATAGGCTTCACGAACACGGGGATCGGCGGAAACGGTGGCATAGTCGCCTTCGGTCAGGATGGCGCCGCGCTGCAACACCGTAATGCGGTCGGCCAGTTTGGACACTACGTGGAGGTTATGCTCCACCATCAGAATGGTACGGTCTTTGGAGACCTTCTTGATCAGATCAGCCACCAGACCCACATCTTCATGCCCCATACCCTGAGTTGGCTCATCGAGCAACATCAGCTCGGGCTCCAGCGCCAGGGTCGTGGCTATCTCCAGCGCACGCTTGCGACCGTAGGAAAGATCGACTGTCTGTGCATCGGCAAACTCGGCCAGCCCCACGGAATCGAGCAGTTCAACCGCACGATCATTGAGCTTGTTGAGAACCGATTGAGGGCGCCAAAAATGGAAACTGTTACCCTCTTTGCGCTGCAGTGCTATACGCACATTCTCCAGCACCGACAGATGCGGAAAGACCGCAGATATCTGGAAGGAACGAACCACACCGGCACGGGCAATGGCGGCGGGCTTCATGGCGGTGATATCCTTGCCGTTGAACAGAATCTGACCCTCGGTTGGTGTCAGAAACTTGGTCAACAGGTTGAATACTGTTGTCTTACCGGCACCGTTAGGGCCGATCAGGGCGTGTATATGGCCGCGCGTCACCTGGAGGTTAACGTCGTCGACCGCGGTGAAACCCTTGAACGCTTTTACAAGGTTACGGGTTTCGAGAACATAGTCTGCACTCATGTGTAAACCAAGCCTCTTGTTGTTTTTATGCTGGCTTTTCGCACTTGGCGTCGAATTGTTACCTTCACGTAAGGTATGGACGAAAACTAGCAATTTACCTTAGGGGAATACAATTACTACTTTGGTCTAACAGGCCCTCTTACTCCTACCCAAAATCCCAAATACTCCCTTTAAAAACAAAAACATAACCCTACCAAAACTTTTTTTGCATGATCAAAAAAAGCGTAAGTGACACTTTACGTTAACGTAAACTTCATTTAGCCTCGGTAGAAACGATGACAGGACAGGATTGCGACCTTGATTAGCAAGACCTACTCGATCAGTGAACTCGCGGCCGAGTTCGATGTAACCACCCGAAGCATCCGCTTTTATGAGGATCAGGGGCTGCTGCATCCCTCACGCCGCGGCCAGACACGCATCTACAGCAGTCAGGACCGGGTAAGACTGAAACTGATCCTGCGCGGCAAGCGTCTTGGCTTCTCGCTGGCCGAAACAAAAGAGCTGTTCGACCTCTGGGATGAAACCCTGCACGGCAGCGAAAAGCAGTTGCACCTGTTACTGAAAACGATCAACCGCAAACGTGCCGAACTGGAGCAGCAACTGAAAGACATCGCCATGTTGCAGTTGGAGCTCGACAACGCTGAAGCACGCTGCCTGGATGCAATGAAAGAACTCGAAGATAAAAAACAGACTACTGTCGACTGAGCCCCCGAGGCGAGCGGCACAATAACAATAAAGGTGGACTAAATGATCTCTGCATACTCTGAACTGAACTTCGGACTGGGCGATACCATCGACATGCTGCGCGAGCAGATCAACAGCTTCGCAGCACAGGAGATCGCCCCCCGTGCGGAAGCGATCGACCAGGAAAATGCCTTCCCGAATGATCTCTGGCAAAAATTCGGTGACATGGGCCTGCTGGGCATTACGGTCAAGGAACAGTGGGGTGGCGTAGAAATGGGCTACCTGGCTCACGTCATTGCCATGGAAGAGATCAGCCGTGCTTCCGCTTCCGTGGGTCTGTCCTACGGCGCCCACTCCAACCTGTGTGTGAACCAGATTCACCGCAACGGTAACGACGAGCAGCGAGCCAAGTACCTGCCCAAGCTGATCAGCGGCGAGCATATCGGTGCTCTGGCGATGTCAGAGCCCAATGCCGGTTCCGACGTTGTCTCCATGAAGCTGACCGCCCGCGATGCCGGCGACCACTATGTGCTGAACGGCAACAAGATGTGGATCACCAATGGTCCTGACGCCAATGTCTATGTCATCTATGCCAAGACCGAACCGGCGGCTGGCCCGAAAGGCATCACCGCTTTCATCGTCGAGCGTGATACCGAAGGCTTCACCCAGGCGCAGAAGCTGGACAAGCTGGGCATGCGCGGCTCCAACACCTGTGAACTGGTATTCCAGGACGCCAAGGTGCCCAAGGAAAATATCCTGGGCGAGCTGAACGGAGGCGTAAAAGTCCTGATGAGCGGCCTCGACTATGAGCGCCTGGTGCTCTCTGGCGGCCCGCTGGGCATCATGCAGGCCGCAATGGATATCGTTGTTCCTTATATTCGCGACCGCAAGCAGTTCGGTCAGTCCATCGGCGAATTCGAATTGGTACAGGGCAAGGTGGCCGACATGTACACCCAGATGAATGCCGCCAAGTCCTACGTCTATATGGCCGCCATGGCCGCTGACCGCGGTGAAACCAGCCGTAAGGACGCTGCCGGTGCCATCCTCTACTCCGCCGAAATGGCGACCAAAGTCGCCCTGGATGCGATCCAGCTGCTGGGCGGCAATGGTTACATCAACGAATTCCCCACCGGCCGACTGCTGCGTGATGCCAAGCTGTACGAAATCGGCGCCGGCACCTCCGAGATCCGCCGCATGCTGATCGGCCGCGAGCTGTTCCTCAACAAATAAGAATAATTGAACGTTCCCGGGCAGCATTGCTGCCCGGCGCAGCGAGGAGCCCTTCGATGACTCAACTGCATAGCAAAGTAAATTCGCGCTCGGACGAGTTCCGTGCCAACCAGGACGCCATGGAAGCCGCCGTCGGTGACCTGCGTGACAAGGTCGCCCAGATTGAGCAAGGCGGTGGCCCCAAGTATCAGGAACGTCACCTGTCCCGCGGCAAACTGCTGCCGCGCGAGCGTATCAACGCCCTGATCGACGAAGGCTCCCCCTTCCTCGAACTGTCGCAGATGGCCGCGTACAACGTGTACGGCGAAGATGTACCCGCTGCCGGCATCATCACCGGTATTGGCCGCGTCAACGGCGTTGAGTGCATGATCGTGGCCAACGATGCCACCGTTAAGGGCGGCTCCTACTACCCGATCACCGTGAAGAAGCACCTGCGTGCCCAGGAGATCGCCGAGCAGAACCACCTGCCCTGCATCTATCTGGTGGATTCCGGTGGTGCCAACCTGCCGCGTCAGGATGATGTCTTCCCGGACCGCGACCACTTCGGCCGCATCTTCTTCAACCAGGCGCGCATGTCGTCCAAGGGTATTCCGCAGATCGCCGTCGTCATGGGCCTGTGTACGGCTGGTGGCGCTTACGTTCCCGCCATGGCCGATGAATCCATCATCGTGCGCAATCAGGGCACCATTTTCCTGGCCGGCCCGCCGCTGGTGAAAGCGGCCACCGGTGAAGTAGTCAGCGCCGAAGATCTGGGTGGCGCCGATGTGCACTGCAAGGTGTCCGGCGTGGCCGACCATTATGCCGAGAACGATCAGCATGCGCTGCAGATCGCCCGCGACTGCGTGAAGAACCTGAACCATCGCAAGCAGCTGACCGATCTTAACCTGCGCAAGCCGGAAGCCCCGCTCTACTCTGCCGACGAACTGTACGGCATCGTGGGTACCGATCTGCGCAAGCCGTTCGATGTGCGTGAAGTCATTGCCCGTATTGTTGACGGCTCTGAATTCGACGAATTCAAGAAGTATTACGGCACCACCCTGGTCACCGGTTTTGCCCATATCCACGGCTACCCGGTCGGCATTGTGGCCAACAACGGCATTCTGTTTGCCGACTCCGCGCAGAAAGGCGCCCACTTCATCGAGTTGTGCTGCCAGCGCAAGATTCCGCTGCTGTTCCTGCAGAACATTACCGGCTTCATGGTGGGCCAGAAAGCCGAATCCGAGGGTATCGCCAAGCACGGCGCCAAGATGGTAACCGCCGTGGCCTGTGCCAACGTACCCAAACTGACCGTCCTGATCGGCGGCAGCTTCGGTGCCGGCAACTACGGCATGTGTGGTCGCGCCTACAGCCCCAACTTCCTGTGGATGTGGCCCAATGCCCGTATCTCGGTCATGGGTGGCGAACAGGCCGCCGGCGTACTGGCCACCGTCAAGCGTGACGGTATGGAACGTGCCGGTGAAGAATGGCCAGCCGACGAAGAAAAGGCCTTCAAGCAGCCGATCATCGACACCTACGAGCATCAGGGCCACCCGTACTATGCCAGCGCCCGCCTCTGGGACGACGGCGTCATCGACCCGGCCCAGACCCGCGACGTCATCGGCATGGGGCTGTCGGCTGCGCTGAACAAGCCGATCGACGAGACCCGCTTCGGCGTCTTCCGCATGTAAGCCAGCGTTTGCAAAGACAGGTATAAGGAAAGCGCTATGGAAAATAACAATAACACCGTGCTGCTGGAGATCTCCGCCGAGGGCGTCGCCACGCTGACGCTGAACCGGCCGGAAGTCCACAACGCCTTTGACGACAGCATCATCGCAGCACTGATCGAGGCCCTGGAAGCCACCGACCGCGACCCGAACGTACGGGTGCTGGTATTGCGCTCCAACGGTCGCAACTTCTCTGCCGGGGCTGACCTTGGCTGGATGAAGCGGATGGCGCAGAACAGCCATCAGGAAAACCTTGAAGACGCCGGCCAACTGGCCCGACTGATGGAAGTGCTGAACAACCACAGCAAACCCACCATCGGCCTGGTACAAGGCGCTGCCTACGGTGGTGCCGTTGGCCTGGCGGCCTGCTGCGACATCGTCATCGCCACCGAACAGAGCTCGTTCTGCCTGAGCGAAGTGAAGATCGGCCTGATTCCGGCCGTAATCAGCCCCTACGTGGTACGGGCGATCGGCGAGCGCCTGTCACGCCGCTACTTCCTGACGGCCGAACCCTTCAGCGCCAAGATCGCGGCGGATGCCGGGCTGGTCCATGAAGTGGTCCCGCACGCCGATCTACTTGATGAAGCCTGTAACCGTTTCATCAAGACCCTGCGTCGCAACAGTCCCCAGGCGATGAACGCTGCCAAGGAACTGATCTTTGCCGTCAGCCAGAAAAGCATTGACCAGTCGGTCATCGATGACACGGCCCGCCGCATCGCCGATATCCGTGTCAGCGAAGAAGGTCAGGAAGGGCTCAGCGCCTTCCTGGGCAAACGCACACCGAACTGGATCGAGGAATAATTTGCCATGTTTAACAAGATTCTGATTGCAAATCGTGGCGACCAGCTGCATCAGCAGCTGGCGGCGAAGCCAAATTGCATGCCGATGCGCGCAGCGCATGCAGGTGATCTCGACACGGAGACCTCCCATGTTTAATAAAATCCTTATTGCGAACCGTGGCGAGATCGCCTGCCGAGTGATCCAGACTGCCCACCGTCTGGGTATCCGTTGCGTTGCCGTCTATTCCGAAGCGGACCGCCATGCCCGTCACGTGGCGATGGCCGATGAGGCCTTCCTGCTGGGCCCGGCACCGAGCAGCGAAAGCTACCTGCGTGCCGACAAGATCATTGAAGTCGCCAAGACCAGTGGCGCCCAGGCGATCCACCCAGGTTACGGTTTCCTGTCCGAGAACACCGATTTCGCAAAGGCCTGTGAAGCCAACGACATCGTATTCATTGGCCCGCCCGCTTCGGCCATCGCCTCCATGGGCTCCAAGTCCGCCGCCAAGGCGATCATGCAGGATGCCGGCGTGCCGCTGGTACCGGGTTATCACGGCGACGACCAGTCCCCTGAACTGCTGCGCGCCGAAGCCGAGAAATGCGGCTTCCCGCTGCTGCTGAAAGCCGTCGCCGGTGGTGGCGGTAAGGGTATGCGCGTGGTTGAAGCCATGTCCGAATTTGACGAGGCACTGGCTGCCGCCCAGCGCGAAGCCAAAAACGCTTTCGGCAACCCGGACATGCTGATCGAGAAATACCTGACTCAGCCACGTCACGTAGAAATTCAGGTGTTCTGTGACAGCAAGGGCAATGGTGTCTACCTGGCCGAACGCGACTGCTCGGTACAGCGCCGCCACCAGAAGGTGATCGAGGAAGCCCCGGCGCCGGGCCTGAGCGATGAAACCCGCAAGGCGATGGGTGAATCTGCCGTGCGTGCCGCCCAGGCGATCGACTACGTCGGTGCCGGTACCGTCGAATTCCTCTACGACGTGGACGGCTCCTTCTACTTCATGGAGATGAACACCCGTCTGCAGGTGGAACACCCGGTCACCGAGATGATCACCGGCCAGGATCTGGTCGAATGGCAGCTGCGCATCGCCAACGGTGATGCCCTGCCGCTGCAACAGGATCAGATCCGCCTGCGCGGCCATGCACTGGAAGCCCGTATCTACGCTGAAGACCCGGATAACGATTTCCTGCCGGCCACCGGTACCCTGCGTTACCTGCGCACTCCGGACGAAAACGCCCATGTGCGTGTCGATACCGGCGTGGTCGAGGGTGACGAAGTCAGCATCCACTACGACCCGATGATCGCCAAGCTGATCGTCTGGGACGACAACCGCGAGCGCGCCATCAACCGCATGGTGCAGGCACTCGAGGAATACCGCATCAGCGGCGTGAAGACCAACATCCGCTTCCTGCATGCACTGGCCGATGCCGCTCCCTTCCGCAACGAGGAGCTGGATACCGGCTTCATCGGCAAACATGAAGACCTGCTGTTTCCGCCGGCCCAGCTGGATGAGAACCTGGGTCTGGTATTGAGTGCCTGCTTCTTCCTGCTGCGCAACAAGGCGGAGCAGACGCTGCCGGCGGATCCCTTTTCGCCGTTCGCCCGTCAGAACAGCTGGCGCCTGAACTCCCAGTACGCCCGTCCGATGACCTTGCTCAGCGACGATGTACAACATCAGCTCAGCATTCTGGAGCAGGACGATCGCTACGAGATCCGTATCGGCGACAGCTGCTACGACGTTCGCGCCAGCCTCAATGACGACCGTCTGCAGGCTACCGTCAACGGCCACCGCTTCAGCATCTGCGGTGATCTGCATCAGGACCAGGTGGTGCTGTTCCACGAAGGCGAGACCTTCCACTGCGCCCAGCACCGCGAGCAGTACGGCCTGGAAGATCAGGCCAGCGAAGGCGGCCTGCAGGCGCCGATGAACGGCTCCGTGGTGGCAGTACTGGTCAAGGCTGGCGACGTAGTTGAAGCAGGTCAGACGCTGGTGATCATGGAAGCGATGAAGATGGAGCATTCGATCAAGGCACCGGCCGCCGGAACCGTCAGCGAGGTGTTCTTCGCCGAAGGTGATCTGGTGTCCGAAGGCGCTGAACTGATCGCGGTCGAACTGGACTCAGAGGAGGCCGCCTGATGGCTTTTCCGCAACAGGTTCGCATCGTCGAGGTCGGTCCACGCGATGGTCTGCAGAACGAACCCGGCCCGATCATCCCCACTGAAACCAAGGTGACACTAATCGACCGCTTGGCGGCCGCCGGCATCCGTCATATCGAAGCGGCCAGCTTCGTGTCGCCCAAATGGGTGCCGCAGATGGGCGATGCCACGGCCGTCATGGCCGGCATCGACCGTCGTAGCGATGTCATCTACTCCGCCCTGACACCGAACGTGAAAGGGCTGGAGGGCGCCATCGCTGCCAAGGCATCGGAGGTCGCCGTATTCAGCGCGGCGTCCGAGGCGTTCACGCAGAAGAACATCAACTGCAGCATTGCCGAAAGCCTGGAACGCTTCGTACCGCTGATCGAACAGGCTCGAGACGCCGGGATTCGTGTGCGTGGTTATGTCTCCACGGTGCTGGGCTGCCCCTACCAGGGCGAGATCGACCCCGCTCAGGTGGCGGCGGTCAGCCGTGAGCTGATCGACATGGGCTGCTATGAGGTGTCGCTGGGCGACACCATCGGCACCGGCACCCCGCTGAAAGCCAAAAAGATGCTGGAAGTCGTCGCAAAAGAGGTCACGATGGATCGACTGGCAGCGCATTTCCATGATACCTATGGTCAGGCGCTGGCGAACCTTTACGCGGTGCTGGAGGAAGGGATTGCGGTGATCGACAGCTCCACCGCTGGCCTTGGCGGTTGCCCCTATGCCAAGGGCGCCTCAGGCAACGTGGCGACCGAAGATGTGCTCTACCTGCTGCAGGGACTGGGCATTGAAACCGGTATCGACCTCCAGGCAGTAGTCAATACCGGCCACTGGATCACCCGCGAACTGGGCCGCCACAACGGCTCCAAGGTCGCACTGGCACTGGGCGAATGCGGCCGCTGAGCCGCGCCCGTATTAATACAGAATAACGATAAAAAGGGTATTAAGGATGTCACAGCCCGATCATGTTACCGCTCTGGAGCTACCGATTCCCGAGCGTCATCAACTGCCTGCCGATGTGCAGAAGTACTTCGGCAAGTGTGACGAGAAACTGGGCCTGGTGCCCAACGTACTCAAGGCTTACAGCCAGAACATGGCACAGTTCGAGGTGTTCACTCGTTTCTACAACGAGCTGATGTTCGGTGAAAGCGAGCTGAGCCCACTGGAACGGGAGATGATCGCGGTCGTCGTGTCATCCGAAAACCACTGCTACTACTGCCTCACCGCGCATGGCGCCGCCGTACGCGAATATTCCGAAGACCCGGCACTGGGCGAGCTGATGGTGATGAACTATCGCGTCGCCGAGCTTGCGCCACGCCAGCGCGCCATGCTCGATTTCGCCCATAAACTGACCATTGCTCCGGCCGAAATCAGCGAGGCCGATCGTCAGGCCCTGCGTGACACTGGCTTCAGTGAGCGCGGCATCTGGGATATCGCCAACATTGCCGGCTTCTACAACATGACCAACCGCGTGGCCAGCGCGGTCGATATGCAACCGAATCCCGAATACCACGGACGTTTTCGTTAAGGTTAGCTGAGCAGCCTTTCATCTGACCGGATAACAACAAAAAATCGGAGTCATAACGATGAGCAAATCTCTTCCTAGCTACACCAGCAGCACCGCCGACAAACCGCTTGTCGGCATGACCATCGGCGACAAGTTCGACGAGATCGCCAACCAGCATGCTGACAATGATGCCCTGATCGTGCTGCACCAGAACATTCACTGGACCTACCGTGAGCTGCAGCAGCAGGTCAACCAGTGCGCCCGTGCGCTGATGGCGCTGGGCGTGCGCAAGGGTGACCGCGTCGGTGTCTGGTCACCGAACTGTTCCGAGTGGACCGTGTCCCAGTTTGCCACCGCCAAGATCGGTGCCATCCTGGTCAATATCAACCCGGCCTATCGTACTCACGAGCTGGAATACGCCTTGAACCAGTCCGGCGCCCGTTTCCTGATCATCGCCGACAGCTTCAAGAGCTCGGATTACCGCGGCATGCTCTACGAACTGGCTCCAGAGCTGAAAGCCAGTGCCGAAGGCAAACTCAAGTCACAAAAACTGCCGGAGCTGGAATGCGTCATCAACCTGTCCAGCGACAAGCACGCCGGCATGTGGCGCTGGGCCGACATGATGGAGCAGGCAGGCCAGGTCAGCGAACAGGATCTGGCCGATCTGCAGGCGACCCTGCAGTTCGACGAGCCGATCAATATCCAGTACACGTCTGGCACCACTGGTTTTCCCAAAGGCGCCACCCTGTCGCACAACAACATTCTCAACAACGGCTTCTTTGTCGCCGAGAGCATGGGCTTCACCAGTGAAGACCGCCTGGTCATCCCGGTGCCGCTGTACCACTGCTTTGGCATGGTGATGGGCAACCTGGGCTGCGTGACCCATGGCGCCACCATGATCTACCCGGATGAGGGTTTCGAGCCGACCTCCGTACTCAAGGCGGTTCACTCACAGAAGGCTACCGCACTCTACGGCGTACCGACCATGTTCATCGCCGAGCTGGATCACCCGGAGTTCGACAGCTTCGATCTCTCCACCCTGCGTACCGGCATCATGGCCGGCTCCATCTGCCCCACCGAGGTGATGAAGCAGGTGATCAACAAAATGAACATGAAAGAAGTTCAGATCGCCTACGGCATGACCGAAACCAGTCCGGTGTCCACCCAGACCGGTGCCAACGACAGCATCGAAAAGCGTGTATCCACCGTGGGCCGCACCCAGCCGCACCTGGAGAGCAAGATTGTCGATCCCGGCACTGGTCGAATCGTACCGCGTGGTGAAATCGGGGAACTCTGCACCCGAGGCTACAGCGTGATGCTGAAGTACTGGAACAACGAGAAAGCCACCGAAGAAGCGATCGATGAAGCCGGCTGGATGCACACCGGTGACCTGGCCACCATGGACGACGAGGGCTACATCCAGATTGTCGGCCGTATCAAGGACATGGTGATCCGCGGTGGCGAGAACGTCTACCCGAAAGAGATCGAGGAGTTCCTCTACACCCACCCGGCGGTGTCCGAAGTTCAGGTCACCGGTGTACCGGACAAGAAATATGGTGAGGAGCTGATCGCCTGGATCAAGCTGCACCCGGAAGCCGATGACGTGACCGGTGACGACCTGCGTGAATTCTGCAAGGGCAAGATCACCCACTTCAAGATTCCGCGCTACTTCAAATTTGTCGAAGCCTTCCCGATGACGGTGACCGGCAAGATCCAGAAGTTTAAGATGCGTGAAATTTCCATCGAGGAACTGGGCCTGGACGACTGATCCGGCCAGAGTAAAGGAGCCTGCAACGCCGGCCTCGTGCCGGCGTTTTTACTTATGAATATCGACCAGCATTACGAGCAGCAGCTCGACACCAGCGCCGTAATCGAGCGCGTACGCCAGCATTACCCCGACGGCGCCGGCCTCTATCAATTGGCGCCGCTGGATCAGCTCCATATCGGCGGCATCAAGGCGTCCGAGCGCCTGTTACGCCATCTGGATCCGAATCGCCATGCGCAGGTATTGGATATCGGCGCCGGCGCCGGTGGCCTGATGCGCCAGGCCGCAACACTGGGCATCCGCATGATCGGGCTGGATATCACCCACGATCTGAACCGGCTTAACCAGGGGCTGAACAGCTGTTTCTCAGAACAAGTGGGTAATGAGATTCTGACGGGCGATGCTCACCACCTGCCCTTCTCCGACGACAGTATCGATCTGGTGCTGTTCCAGCACAGCTTCCTCAACATGCCCGACGACCGTCAGGTATTGCGGGAATGCCGACGCGTGCTCAAGCCGAGCGGACAACTGATCATGCATGAGGTGGTACTGGGCCCCAACGCCGGCGCCATGCGCTTCCCCGTTCCCTGGGCAGACGATGCCCGGCACTCCCACCTGCTCAGCCAGCAGGTTCTGGCGGCCCGGTTACAGGAGGCCGGGTTCAGTGCCATCGAGACTGAGGACTGGAGTGACGACGCCCTCGCCTGGCGCCGCCGTCAGCTCAGCAAGGAACAGTCCGGCTCACCAACCAAAGCGCCCCTGTCGCCGGCCCTGGTACTGGGCAAACGCTTCAGGGCCATGGGTGAGAACCTGGTCCTCAACCTGGAAAATGGTGCCATTCGTGTCGTTGAAGTGCTGGCACGGTGATCAAGCAAAGGCTAAGTTGCTGAACCGCTTGATCACCCGTTAGTCAGTCTCGCCAGAATACCCCAGCTCAAATCTGCGGTGTCGCCCGGCAAATAATGGCTTCGACATCCACTCCAGTCGGCAGGTTGCCATAGACCAGACCGCTGATCTCTGGATTCAGTCGCGAAGCACAGAACGCCTCGGCTACCGCGGAGTTACCCTGGCGCACCAGCAGCGAGCCCTGGAATGCCAGCGCCATCTTCTCGACCAGGCTGCGCGAGCGGTATTCGATCACATCCAGGTCACCGAGCTCTGTCTGCAGCTGCGCCACGAAGCGATCCAGGTAAGGGTTGCCACCGGCGGCCAGCTGGATCTCGGCCATAAATACCTCAACGACCCTGAGGTCTCGCCCTATCGCACGCAGTACATCCAGGCACTGGACGTTACCGCTGCCTTCCCAGATGGAATTGACCGGAGATTCGCGCAGCAGGCGCGGCATCATGCTCTCCTCCATCAGCCCCATACCGCCAATACACTCCATCGCCTCATAGGCAAGGCCAGGCGTACGCTTGCAGATCCAGTATTTGCCGACGGCCGTGCCAAGGCGCACCAGCTGCTTTTCACTCTCGCTGCTGCTCTGACTATCAAGGGCACGGCCGATGCGCATGGTCATCGCCAGCGCGGCCTCATGCTCAATCACCATATCCGCCAGCACATTCTGCATCAGCGGCTGATCCACCAGCCGCTTGCCGAAGGCTTTACGGTGCGCGGCATGGAAGGTCGCCTGCGCCACCGCCTGACGCATCAGCGCAGCCGAACCCACCATGCAGTCGAACCGGGTCATCGCCACCATCTCGATGATCGTCGCCACGCCACGCCCCTCTTCACCGACCATGAGCGCCCAGGCACCCCGCAACTCGGTTTCACTGGACGCATTGGAAATGTTGCCCATCTTGTTCTTCAGACGCTGTATCTGCATCGGGTTTTTGCTGCCGTCCGGGCGCCAGCGTGGCAGCAGAAAGCAGGACAGTCCCCCCGGCGCCTGGGCCAGGACCAGAAAGGCATCACTCATCGGTGCGGATACGAAATACTTGTGACCGACCATTTCATAAGGCTGACCCGGACCGCCAGTGCCGATCGGAATGGCACGGGTGGTATTGGCCCTCACATCGGAACCGCCCTGCTTTTCGGTCATCGCCATGCCGATGGTCAGTCCCGCCTTGCCAGTATCCGGAACATTGCGTGGATCGTATTCCCTGGCAAGGATTTTAGGTGCCCAAAGCTCAGCCACATCCGGTTGCTGTCGCAGCGCCGGGATCACCGCCGAGGTCATGCTGATCGGACACAGATGGCCCGCATCTACCTGATGCATCATGTAAAACCTGGCCGCACGATCGACATGGGCACCGATCTTGGGGTTGGTCCAGTGCGAGGAGTGGATGCCATGTTCTATGGATGCCTGCATCAGCTGATGATAGGCCGGGTGAAAATGAACGTCGTCCTTGCGGTAACCACGATGGTCGTGGCTATAGAACACCGGCTTGTTGTCGTTGGCCTGGAAGCCCCACTCGATCCATTCCGAAGATCCCGCCTTGGCACCGAACGCGCTCAGCGCACCTTCAGCCCTGCCTGATCCCTCTCGCTCGACCGCTTCGACCAGCGCCCGATCCTGCTGGTAAATGTTGTAATCCGTCAGTATGGGCGCCTGGTTGAGTACTTCATGGGTTTCAGCCAGATAATTATTGTTATACATCCGCATTCATCTCCAGACTCAGTGGTTGAAGGTGCGTCAGCGATACACGCCGGCACAAGTTAAACCCAATAATATGAACCTATATTCATTTCTTAAAGAGTGAATCATTATTCACACTATTGGTCAACTGCGCATGAACGACAAAATCGTTACAATTGGCGCTCCTCAGTACAGAGGGATATTCGGAGATAAGATCAAATGGCCTACCGGCGAACGGAAAAGATAGCGGCACGCCAGGCTCTGCTCAGGCAGACACTGTTGAAATCGGCACTGAAGCTGGTCGCACAGGATGGATTCAGCGCCCTGACCATTGTGGCCCTGGCTCGAACCGCGGGCGTCGCAACGGGGACGGTATACAAGTATTTCGACTCCAAGGCCCAGCTCTGTGCTGAAGTCTTCCGGATGGCGACTGAACGGGAAGTCGAGCAGGTACGCCTACAAGCGGAGGCGGAAGGCGCCTATGCCCAGCGCCTGCTAAAGACGGTCGAAACCTTCGCCATGCGAGCACTTAGAGGCCGCCGTCTGGCATACGCCCTGATTGCCGAGCCGGTCGACCCAGCGGTGGATACCGAGCGCCTGAAGTACCGCCAGGCCTATGCCCGAATTTTCGAGCAACTGGTAGCCGATGGGATAACTGCCGGGGAGTTTCCGCCACAGCAACCCGCGGTGAGCGCGGCTGCCCTGGTCGGCGTGATCTCCGAAGCGATGGTCGGCCCCCTTACCTGGCCGGAAGATGGCAGCGCAGCACTGCTCGATTCACATCAGCTTATCCATGCAATTCAAGCGTTCTGTCTGCGGGCCGTTGCTCTGCAAGAACCGGATTGGCACTAAACAACTGTGGTTGACAACGACTATTGAACGCTTACCTGCTGAACAAACACTATATTGAAAGGCGCATCATGTCGGCAGAAGCAAAAAATCGTCTGATCAATCCGGGCCTGGTCTACCCATACAGCTTCCGGCAAGTGGCATCCTGACACTTCCCTTGGGCCCAGAGCGTACTCATTGTCACTGCCGTTTGAGGGGGAGACAGGTTATGAGAGCAGGTGTCCTCGAGCGCTATGAGCAAGACTTAGCCGGCAATGTCATCATCGATGTTGCTGCTGCACGCATTGAAGAGCTGTACAATAATTTCGATAAGAATGCGCCCTATATCAGGCGCGATCTGGATGCAGACTTTGCCGACTATCTGACAGAATGCGCACAGGAGATCAGCAAAGCTCCCTTCATTATCCGCTTCACCTTTGACGAAGCACCCAACGCGCAAGGGTGCAGCCGTATCCGCAGCAGCCTCAACACCTACTTCATCTATCTGGCCGATACTGAAGTGCAGAAAATCCTGCAACTGTTCCGCCGTGCCTCTATCCTCTTTTTCTCAGGCCTTTGTATCCTCGTCGCCTCGGTATGGCTCAACTTGCACCTGGGGGAGGAACGCTCGATGACCGCTAATGTCTTTGCCGAAGGGCTCACCATTGCGGCTTGGGTGTCATTATGGGAATCGCTGGCCATTGTTATGCTCGAGTGGTTTCCACATAGAAAAAGCATCCAGCTCTATCGACGCCTGGCTCGGGCAGCACTGGATTTCCGACAGGGTGCTGTGCACCAGGCAAAGTAAAAAACCTCCGATCTGGATCCGTGACAGCGTCTGAAGAGGCATGGATTTATCGCGGTTATACACCATACTTCGAACAGCAACCCCGGAAAACGTCGCATCAGGAGGTGTCCCCATGTCCAGAACCATTACCGTCTCCAATGACGTTTATGCGGCCATTGTGGCCAGACGTCAGCGCAAGGGTGAATCCGAAAATGACATCCTGAGCCGCATCCTGCTGACGGCAGGCAATGCCGAGGAAGTCCACGCCCATGCGCACCAGGACACGGATGACGCTCACTTGATTCTGGATAGCGACATGGATCATGTGACTGAATAACAACATCAGATACATCAGGACTGCCGAGGCCACGCCGCCTGAAATGCCTCCTGACCACCATAAAAATTGATAACACTAGGGGCTAGCCATGACTTCAACCTGCAGGATTCTGTTTGTCAGCCGCCATAATTCCGTCCGCGCGCCCCTGGCAGCCGCGCTTGCTCAAGCCATAGCAGGCCCGGCTGTAGCGACCATGAGTGCAGGCCCGGAACCCGAGCCCATTGCCGACCACGTGCACAGCCTGATCGACAAACTGAATCCGGAATCACCAAGACAATCATTGTCGATCAGTGATGTGGCTGACACCGAGTTCGATATGGTCATCACCCTTTGCGACAAATCTCATGCTGCTCTCCCCGAGCACCCCGGTGACAGGCTGCACCTGCGCTGGGATATACATCGTGCCGAGAACGCTGAAGAACTACGACACCTGGAAATAGAACTGGCGGAACGCCTGCGTCTCATGCTGCTGGCACAGCATTTGATTTCCTAGCCTAATGATTAGCGCTCCACGCGTCTGATGAGACTCGAGAAATATATCCCGAACCTCATCAGGCCAAGCAAAAGATCAGTCCGCCAGCACCAGTTCAACCCGGCGATTCTCACTACGCCCCGCATCAGTCGCATTGCTTTGCACCGGACTCACCGGACCAACACCCACCGGCACCAGACGCTTGGGATCGACCCCGTGTTCGTTAACCAGGGTACTGGCCACCGTGGTGGCACGACCTTCGCTCAGCTTCATATTGAAGTTGAAGTCACCCTGGCTATCCGTATGGCCCACCACATAAAACGACTGTGCAGGGTTCTGTTTCAGGTAGTCGGCGATGGTAGCCACCACGTCAGCAGATTCTGCCTTCAGGGTCGCCTTCGCGGTATCGAAGAGCACACCGTCCAATTCAACCTTGCCGGTTTCGGCAATCGCCTTGCTCATGCCATCAAGGTCGATACTGATACGCTCATCATCGAGCGATTCGATTTCGCCTAGGTCCAGGATTGCTCGGGTCGGGAATCTGCCGCCGCTGATCTGGGCGACCAGCAGCGAAGCATAGACTTCCTTGCCCTGAACATCCGCCTTGCCTGACCAGTAAAAATACTGGTGGCGGCTGCCATGCAGGTTGGGCGCATCCAGACCCTTATCACGTCCTTGACGTGCAGGGTTTCCATACCAATAGAGTTTATTGACGAATTTCCCGCCGCACTCATCATCATTGCGACAGGTGAAAATCGGCGTAAACCCGGCCTTGGCAAAGGCTTTTTCATAATTCCGGAAAATTTGCAGAGCCGAATACTTAAGATCATTGGCTTCATAGCCCAGCGACGTAACCTTACCTTCGAGTCGCAATACCGGTGGCAAGTCCGCACCGGACTCCCGCGGTCCTGTCGCTACCAGGAATTCATCATACTTACTCACTGGCGTAATAGCTTTTGATGTAGGTATCGGGAAAGCGGGAGATGAGGGAGTGGTCTGCAGATCCTCTGACATCGTTTTGCGCCGCCAAAGCAGGCAATGCAATCAAAGAACTCAGCACCAATGGGGGCAGTTGCTTAAGCACTTCTAAAACTCCTTATTCAGTTTATGCATAAAGCGGGCTCTATTATGGTTCTTTTTGCCCGGAGCGACACCTTCTAATTGTCACCGCAACAACTTCACCACCTTCGCCCAACCCTCCAGCGATGTTCTATGCTGAATTGAAGTTTGGAGAGAAAGTGCGATGCAGGCTATCCAGGACGCAGCTAACCCAGCACCCGGCGCCGTCGTTTCGACTACCGCCCCCATCGGCAGTATCGCCGAGGTTCACGGCCCAGTGGTGGTGATTCGTTGCGATCAACTTCCCCCGTTACGCCAGGCACTCTGCGCCCGCTTCGACCACGAAGCCTATCTGTTCGAAGTGCACCAGCACCTGGACCCGCAGCATGTACGTGCCATTACCCTGCACCGCACCGCCGGTCTGCATCGCGGCCTGGCAGTGTATGACACCGGTGCTCCACTGCACGTCCCGGTGACACCCGACTGTCTGGGACGGCTGCTCAATATCTTCGGCGAGCCGCTGGATGACAAGCCTCCGCTTAACACCGACCACTGGCGCAATATTCATACCCCACCCTCATCACTGTTTGAAGCGGTCGGCAGCGGCAACCTGCTGCAGACCGGCATCAAGGTGATCGACCTGCTCTGCCCCTTCATTCGCGGCGGCAAGACCGGTCTGTTCGGCGGTGCCGGCGTCGGCAAAACGGTACTGGTGATGGAGTTCATGCATGCCGTGGCGACTCTGCACAAGGGCGCTTCGGTATTCGCCGGGGTCGGTGAGCGCATTCGAGAAGCGCACGAACTCTGGCATGAGATGCAATCCGCCGGCGTCATGGACCGTACCCTGATGATGTTCGGCCAGATGGATGAGTCCCCCGGGGTACGCTTTCGTATCGGCCTGTCGGCGCTGACCTATGCCGAATATCTGCGTGACACCCTGAGCAAGGAGGTGCTGTTCGTCATGGACAACATCTTCCGTTTCGTCCAGGCCGGCAGTGAGATATCCAGCCTGCTCGGCCGCATGCCCGCCACCGTCGGCTACCAGCCCACCCTGATCACTGAAGTGGCCGAACTCCAGGACCGTATACTATCGACCCGCGACGGTGCCATCACCTCGGTACAGGCGGTCTATGTGCCGGCGGACGACATGAGCGACCCGGCGGTCAACGCCATCCTCAGCCACCTGGACTCCACCGTGGTGCTGTCCCGCGCCCAGGCCGGCAAGGGGATCTACCCCGCCGTGGAACCACTGCAGTCAACCAGCCGCTTGATGGACCGCCATACCCTGGGTGACCGCCACTACGCCGTGGCCGAAGGGGTGCGCGAACACCTGGCCCGTTACCATGAGCTGGAAGATATCATCGCCATGCTGGGCCTCGAGGAACTGTCCGCCGCCGATAGACGCATCGTGCAGCGGGCACGCAGGCTGCAGCGCTACCTGACCCAGCCGTTTCGAGTCACCGCCTCCCATACCGGTGTTGCCGGGGTCAGCGTTCCCCTTGAAACCACGCTCGACGACTGCGAAGCCTTTCTGCTGGGCCAGTACGACGACACCCCCGAGCAGCAGTGTTACATGCGCGGCAGCATGCAGGAGCCCGGCAAATGAATGCGTTCACGCTGCAACTGCTGGCGGCCGATCAACAACACCGGATCGAGGGCCTGACCTCATTCGTCGGTGAAGACGGCTCCGGCAGTTTCGGCATCCTGGCCGGCCATCAACGGCTGATGACCTCGCTGGTATTCGGCCTGGCCCGGTTCCGTTGCGGCAGCGATCCCTGGCAATACCTGGCGGTGCCGGGTGCCCTGCTTTACTTCGTCGACAACCGGCTGCAGATCTGCACCCGTCGCTATCTGATCGACACGGATTACGGCCGTATCTCCACCCTGTTGCAGGAGCAGCTGGTTGCCGAAGAGGAACGCATGCGCTCGCTGAGAAACAGTGTGCGCCAGATGGAAGACCGGATTCTGCGCCGCCTCTGGGAACTGGGCCGTCAGGGCCAGGAGGGAAGCAGAACATGACCAGCCGGGACGACAATCAGCTGCGTAAGCAGGTCGAGCGGCAGGCCCGCCGCCTGAAAAAGGCGGAACTAGAGCGGCCGACACTGCTGGCGCAAACCTTTTTCATTGGCCGCCTGGGGCTGGTGTTCGTCATCCCGGTGGTCGCCGGTGCCTACCTGGGGCGCTGGCTGGACAGTCTGTTCAGCGGCTATTCGACCCGCTGGACGGTCAGCCTGATCCTGATCGGGCTGGTGTGCGGCGGCTTCAACATCTATCTGACCATCAAGGGCAGCGGCAATGACTGACGGCGAGATGTTTGCGCAGGTGGTGTTCCGGCTGGGTCCGGTGGAGATCAGCAATACGGTGCTCACCACCTGGGGCATCCTGATCCTGCTGGTTTGCGCCAGCGGCTGGCTCAGCCACCACCTGCAGCAGGAGCAACCGGGGCGGATTCAGGTCCTGGCCGAAGGCGTCTGCATCGCTATCGAGGAGGCCATTCGCGCCGTCGCGCCCAACCATGTGCGGCTGCTGTTCCCGTTCATCGCCACCCTGTGGATCTTTCTGGTGATCGCCAACCTGGTCGGCCTGATCCCCGGCCTGCACTCGCCAACACGCGACCTGTCCGTCACCTCGGCGCTGGCGATCATCGTTTTCCTGTCGGTGCACTGGTACGGCATCCGCGACCAGGGGCTGAAACAGTACCTGCGGCACTACCTGAGCCCCACCCCTTTCCTGCTGCCGTTCCATATCATCAGCGAGATCTCGCGCACCATCGCGCTGGCCGTACGTCTGTTCGGCAACATCATGAGCCTGGAGATGGCGGCACTGCTGATTCTGATCGTCGCCGGTTTTCTGGCTCCCATCCCCCTGCTGATGCTGCACATCATCGAAGCCCTGGTGCAGGCCTACATTTTCGGCATGCTGGCCCTGATCTACGTGGCCGGCGGCATGCAAACCCAGCAACTGCGCCAGCAATCACAACGGAAGCAGCCTCAGCAAGAACCGTCTCAGCAATCGACACGTCAACAGCAGAAGGAATCCGCCCGTGAATGACATCACCTGGTTCACGATCGCCTCGACCGTATTCACCGCCCTGGCCATCGGCATCGGGGTACTGGGGCCAGCCCTGGCCATGGGGCGCGCCATCAGCAGCGCGCTCGACGCCCTGGCACGCCAGCCCGAAGCCGAGAAATCGATCATGCGCACCCTGTTTATCGGGCTGGCGATGATCGAGTCACTGGCGATCTACGTGCTGGTCGTGGTGCTGATCATCCTGTTCCGCAACCCGCTGCTCGAATACCTTTTGCCAGCCGCATCCTGATTGAGTTGAGACTGACATGGAACTGAACTGGTCCACCTTTCTGCTGGAGATGCTCAACTTCGCCGTGCTGGTGTGGCTACTGGCACATTTTCTCTACAAACCGCTGCAGTCCGTGATTGCTCGACGCCAGCAAGAGGTCGCTGATCGCCTGGCAGAGGCCGCGGAACGGGAACAGCAGGCCCAGGCACAACAGACCCAGCTCGATAATCGGCTCAAGCAGTGGGAACAGGAGCGTCAACAGGCCCGTGAACAGCTGCGACAGGAACTGGCCCTGGAACGCATCCATAAGGAGCAGGCCTTGCAGCAGCAACTGGAGCAGGCACGCCAGCGTGATGAGGTACTGCTGCAACGCCACCGCCAGACCCAAAGCCATCGGCTGGAGCAACAGGCCCTGCAGCAGGGCGCCCGCTTCGCTGGCCGGGTTCTGTCCAGCTGCGCCGATGCCGGCCTGGAAGCCCGGTTGATCGAGCTGCTGCTCGATGGCTTGCCCAAACTCCCTGAAGAACAGCTGATGGAGATGCGCCAACAGGTGGCAGAACAGGACCTGCGTCCCAACATCACAACGGCATTCGAGCTTCAGCCGACACAGCACGAGGATCTGGACCAGGCATTGCAGACCCTGCTGCAACATCCCGTCAGTTGCCGCTTCGATCGGGATCCCGAGCTGATCGCCGGGATCAAAATCACGCTCGGGCCCTGGATCATGCAGGCCAGCCTGCAGGACGAATTGGTCAGTCTGACGGAGTTTGCCCATGAGCAGTGATGTCACGCCGGGCAACGGAAGTCTGTTGCAGCGCCAGACCCAGTGGCTTGACCGATACCGGCTGCAACCGCGCATCACCGAGTGTGGCCGGGTGGTATCCGTCGGCGATGGCATCGCCTGGATCTCGGGTCTGCCCACAGCGGCCATCGACGATCTGCTGAACTTTGCCGACGGCAGCAAGGCGCTGGTGTTCGACCTCAACCAGGCGCTGATCGGCGCCATTCTGCTGCATGCCACCGACCGCCTCACCGCCGGAACCGAAGTCAGCCTGGCCAATCGCAAGCTGAGTCTACCGGTCGGTCCGGCCCTGACCGGGCGAGTGATTGATCCGCTGGGCCTGCCGCTGGATGGTGAAGAGGTACCGGAAGTCCAACTTTGGCAACCGCTGGAATGCCCGTCTCCCACCATCACCGCACGTGATTTTGTGCATCACCCGCTCTATACCGGCAACCGCATCATCGACACCCTGATCCCGATCGGTCGTGGCCAGCGCCAGCTGCTGATCGGTGACGAAGGACTGGGACGCAGCTCTCTTGCGCTGGATACCCTGATTAACCAGAAGGACCAGGATGTGCTCTGCATCTACGTGATGATCGGCCAGCGCCGCTCCAACGTGATCGACAACATCGACCTGCTGCGTCGTTTCGGTGCCCTCGATTACACCACCGTGATCGTAGCCGAAGGCAGCGCCCTTCCCGGCCTGCAGCACCTGGCCCCTTTTGCTGGGTGCGCGCTGGCGGAATACTGGATGCAGCAGGGTCGCCATACGCTGGTGGTGTACGATGACTTGTCCACCCACGCCAAGACCTATCGTGAACTCTCGCTGCTGCTGCGCCGCCCGCCGGGACGCGAGGCCTATCCCGGGGACATCTTCTCGGTCCACGCGCGACTGCTGGAGAGAGCCACCTGCCTCTGTGCCGCCCAGGGCGGCGGCAGCATGACAGCCCTGCCGATCGTCGAGACCAACCAGGGCGAGATCGAGGCCTATATCCCCACCAACCTGATCTCGATTACCGATGGGCAGGTCTATCTGGATGCAGCCCTGTTCAGTGGTGGCTTCCGCCCGGCGATCGATATCGGCAAATCGGTCTCCCGTATCGGCGGCAACGCCCAGCATCCGGCCATCAAGCACGAGGCCGGTCGGATGAAGCTGGATTACCTGCAGTTTCTGGAGCTGGAAGTGTTCACCCGCTTCGGCTCGCGGCTGGAAGCCTCGATGGAAAAGGCGATCCGCCGAGGCCGCGTGTTGCGTGAAATCCTGAAACAGGAGCGGTTGGCACCTGAACCGATACGGTTCCAGCTGGCCTGGATGATCGCATTCAACGAAGGGATGCTGGATGAGCTTGCGCCGAACCGGGTTGGCCCCCTGCTTTACCAGCTGTCGCAGCAGCTGCAATCCTCCTCTGAGCTTGATCTGGATAGCCCCCGCGAACAGTGGCAACGTCAGGTTGCCGACTGGATCCGTCAGGCCGGGACCGGTGACCTGTGACGCAAAGGCATGCGCTGGAACAGCGACGTCAGCAACTGAGCGAAGCCCAGGAGATCATGGAGTCGATGAAATCGCTGGCGTTCATGGAGGTGCGTAAACTGGAGCAGCGCGCGGCCATGCAACGGGAACTGGTTAATACGCTGGAACAGGTCGCGGCGGATTTCCTGCACTTTCATCCCGAATTCCAGGCCTGGACGCCACCTGATACAACCATTTATCTGCTGCTGGGCTCCGAACGAGGCTTCTGCGGTGCCTTCAATGGTCGTCTGCTTGAGCGTCTGTCCGATGAGGAAGAGGCTGAACAGGCTCGCCTTATCGCCTGCGGCCACAAGCTGCACAGCCGGCTGAGCGATGACCCTCGCCTGCTGGCCAGCCTGGACGGCCCTTCGGTTCAGGATGAAGTGCCGGGGTTTCTGCTCAACCTGCTGGAACAGATCAGCCAGGAACAACAGAAGAGCACCCTGTGCATCAAAGTGATCAGCCACGACCCGGCCGTCGAGCAGGTCAGGGTCGAGTACCTGCTTCCCCCCTTCCAAACGCAGCTGAGCACTGACCAGCATGACCTGACAGAGAGATCAGACCTGACACCCCCGCTGCTGAACCTGCCGCCCAGGGCGTTCTACGCCGAACTGGTCGATCATTACCTGCTGGCCAGCCTGAACGAGAAGGTGTGCCGCTCGCTACAGGCCGAAAACCACTACCGCATGCTGCATCTTGATGGTGCCGTACGCTATCTGCAGGAACGGTTGGACCGGATGCGACTGAAAAGCAATCAGCTGCGCAAGGAAGAGATCACCGAGGAAATCGAGGTCATCCTGCTCAGTGCCGATGCCACCCGTCCGGGCAACTGAATTCATTCAAAGCAAAGGCTGAGACGCGTCTATTTAATATATGGAAGCCCAGATACAAAAAAGGGCCCTAACTGAGCCCTTATCAAGATAGAAATTCACTACACTGTGGCGGTGGATGAATGCCAGCTGGCAGCAAGCACCGGCTGCAAGTGATCCTTAATGTCCTGAGGAATCACCTCACCAACACCAGAGGGGGCGTCAAAAGCCGCCATAGCGGATACCATCCGCTCAATATCTTCACCATAGGTGCTGAAATCCCCTACAACGATTTCATCGACGGCATCACCATAGGCTTGCCAGTCTTCGATCACCACCTGACCGTTACTGCCCACGAAACTGACCAGCAGGTCATCACCCTGCTGGCTGAGCCAAACCTGAGCAGTTTCGAAGCCATGAATCGCCACCAGTACGTTAGACACACTCTAGCCGTTTCTCGTACTGCTGCTCATACTCTAGCGGTGACAGCTGATCATTAAAACCGTGACGTCGTTTGCTGTTATAGAACAGCTCGATGTAATCGAAGATATCACGGCGTGCATCACCCCTCGTGGCATAGACCTTTCGCTTGATGCGTTCGCGTTTGAGCAGCTGGAAAAAGCTCTCAGCCACCGCATTATCGTGGCAGTTGCCTCGACGGCTCATGCTTCCCTCTAGACCATGCTGTTTTAAGAAGGCTTGCCAGTCATGGCTGGTGTACTGACTACCTTGGTCTGAATGCACAACGACTTGGTTTTTCGGACTCCTTCTCCAGACAGCCATCAGCAGTGCATTCAACACCAGCTCCTTGGTGATGCGTGACTGCATGGACCAGCCGATCACTCGCCGCGAGAACAGGTCGACCACGACCGCCAGGTACAGCCAACCCTCGTGGGTTTTGATAAACGTGATATCAGTAACCCAGGCCTCGTTTGGAGCCTCGGTACTAAACTGCCGCTGCAACCTATTCGGTACAACGATATGGCTTGTGCCACCCTTCTGGCGGGGCTTGCGGTAACCAACCTGAGCGCGTAAGCCTGCTTGTTGCATTAAGCGATGCACCCGATTGGGGCCGCATTGTTCTCCATGATCTCGCAAATCACTGTGGATTTTGCGATATCCATAAACACCACCAGACTCCAACCAAAACTGCTTGATCAGCCCTGTTAGCCTATCGTCTTGCTTACTGCGATCCGATCTCGGTTGCTTTCTCCAGGCGTAATAACCACTGGGATGCACATCCA
Source organism: uncultured Marinobacterium sp. (assembly GCA_963677795.1). Taxonomy (GTDB): domain Bacteria; phylum Pseudomonadota; class Gammaproteobacteria; order Pseudomonadales; family Balneatricaceae; genus Marinobacterium. The sequence continues at coordinate 450,083 of OY782520.1, forward strand.
GCAGCGCGCATAGCCTGCGCACGGGCCAGTCCTTGTGATTATCACGGATGTAGGTGTACCTCAGTCTGACTGGCTGGCGAAGTACACCGCGGCTTTTTTTAAGATGTCGCGCTCTTCAGTGACGCGCTTTAGCTCTTTCTTGAGACGACGAATCTCAGCCTGCTCATCGGACTTGGCTTGATATTCCGCTGAATCGGGGCCGAACTTCTTTATCCAGGCGTAAAGGCTGTGGGTGGTGATGCCGAGCCGCTTTGCGACATCGGCAACGCTGTAGCCGCGATCAGTGACTTGCTTGACCGCTTCAATCTTGAACTCTTCGGGGTATCGCTTGCTGCTCATGGGCACCTCTCTGTAAGCCATTCTCTATGGCTAGGAGGCGTCTAGCAAACAAGTGGCGATTCAGATGATGAAAAAACCTCCCTGTCTATTAATAGCAATGGCAGGTAGAGAGGCATTGTTCAACTGCTGGAAGGCCAGTGAGGATTGCTTGGCTTTCAGCCCCAGTTTTTTGGCAGCACGTAGAATCTCCATGCAACCGAAAGGCTGACCGGGAACGGCAAATTGATGATGCAGCTGCTGAGGCTCAGCAGGCATTTGATGAAAGCGGAGAACGGTCGTAAGGCAAAAAAGCCCCGTATCCTTGGTCATTATTCAACACATTCCTTGTGTTACATGGACAGGATTTAAGCACTGAATCTAGCATTGATGAAACGTCTATTCCACACAAACTTTAGTGTTATTTACCCGGCGCAAGTTTAACCAGATCCGCACTGCAGATTGCCAAACAAAAGCCCCACCGATGTGCCGGTAGGGCCTGGGATTTTCTTAGGAGATTGAGCCTCCATTTCAGATACATCAGTCCATACCCGTGCACCTGAATCGGCGCCAAGGAATCATTATTCTGTACCCAGGTGCAGACTCATCCCAGATTGGAGAAGATGAAACGTCCAGCCACCACAAGTAGAAACACGGCGAAGACCTTTTTCAACATCGGCTGTGACAGCCGGTGGGCCAGCCTGGCCCCAATGGGTGCAGTGAGTGAACTGGCCAGCACAATACCGGCAAAGGCCGGCAGGTAGACATATCCCAGACTCCATTGTGGCAACTCGGCTTCGCCCCAGCCCACCCAGATATTGGTTAAGGCTCCCATAACGGCGATGGGTAGACCACAAGCCGCCGAGGTGGCCACTGCCTGCTGCATCACCACCCGGCGCCAGCTCAGGTATGGCACACTGAGGGTGCCGCCACCGATACCAAAAATGGACGATGCCCAGCCGATGAATCCACCCGCAAGCCCCAGCTCAATTTTTGACGCTACCTGATCACCCGCACCCGGTTTCAGGTTGAGTGCCATCTGTACTGCCACCAGCAGGGCAAATACCCCCAATGCAATCTGCAATACCCCACCCGACAGCTGCACGGCCGTATTCACGCCCAGCACAGCCCCCAGCAGAATCCCGGCCGCCAGTGGCTTGAACAACTCCCAGCGCACGGCACCGTGCTTGTGATGTGCCCGCACCGAGCTTAGTGACGTCACCACGATGGTCGCCAGCGAGGTGGCTACCGCCATATGGGTCAGCACCTCAGGCGCTACGCCCTGGAGCTCAAAAGAAAAGATGAGTACAGGCACGATCAGCAGTCCGCCACCAATGCCGAAGAGACCCGCCACGACGCCCGCAAACGCGCCCAGCACTATATATAGAAGCAGAGTAGTTAACATTTTTTACCCGTCCACACTGGAAAGCGAAGCATCTTAGAACCTCATAGCGAGAATTAAAACCTCAGATCTCTTTTTTATAACTCATGAATGTCGCTCATACATCAATAAAATTAAATCAATATTTTTCATTTCAAGTCTCGCGTATAAATCACCATCTGCTCTTAACTCTAGAGAATAGTAAGTTGATTTATAATCAGTTTATTGGTCTCAAATAAAGAAAATTGTGAATATTTCCGGCTGACAAAATAAGCAGAAAGCAATGGAAAGCCCATCAAGAGCAAGGAATAAATTCAAGACTAATTTCAGATAATAGAATACAAGATTACAATGAATAACGACTTTGATTTTACTATTAAGAGCATTTGTTTCGATGAAAATTATCAGCCATCGGATAAAACGCGTATCACGACCAACTTTGCCAACTTGGCTCGAGGAAGCAGACGCCAGGAAAACTTGCGCGACACCTTGAAAATGATTGACAATCGTTTCAATTCCCTGGCGCACTGGGACAACCCCAATGCCGATCGTTATTCTGTTGAGCTTGAAATTATTTCCGTTGATATCGATGTGGAAGGCAAGGGTAAAACCTTCCCAACAATCGAAATATTGAAAACGAATATTCTTGATCATAAAACAAAAAAACGCATTGAAGGGATGGTAGGTAATAATTTCTCTTCTTATGTGCGCGATTATGATTTCAGTGTACTACTGCTGGACCATAACAGGGATAAAACCAACTTCAGCATTCCCGACAATTTTGGTTATTTGCATGGAAAAATATTTAAACATTTCGTAAATTCAAATATTTACAAAGAGAATTTTACTAAGCTTCCTGTTATATGCCTCAGTGTTTCGGAAAACAAGATCTATCATCGGACTGGCAATCAGCATCCGGTATTGGGCTTTGAATACCAGCCAAATGAACCGTCCTTGACTGAGAATTATTTGAAAAAAATGGGTCTGGAGGTTCGGTATTTCATGCCTCCCAATAGTGCTGCGCCTTTGGCTTTTTACTTCTTTGGTGATTTGCTTAACGATTACAGCAATCTTGAGCTCATCAGTACCATTAGTACGATGGAGACCTTCCAAAAGATTTACCGGCCCGAGATTTACAATGCCAATGCAGTAGCAGGGAATTGCTATAAACCCAGCTTGCAGCATCAGGATCACTCGTTAACACGAATTGATTACGATCGAGAAGAGCGTGGTCAGTTGGCTGTTAAGCAGGGAAAATTTACTGAAGAGAACTTCATCAAGCCATACCAAAGGCTGCTTGAGCAATGGTCTGCAAATTACGCTCTTTAATTAACCCAAATATACAAGATTACTTATCATGAAAAAATTATTGCCCACCTCAACTGCAGGCAGCCTACCTAAACCCTCCTGGCTTGCTGAACCTGAGAAACTCTGGTCACCCTGGAAGTTGCAGGACGGAGCGCTCGTTGAGGGCAAACAGGATGCGTTACGAGTGTCACTGCAGGAACAACAGCTGGCAGGTATTGATATTGTTAGCGATGGTGAGCAAACGCGCCAGCACTTTGTCACGACCTTTATTGAGCATCTCAATGGCGTTGACTTTGAGAACCGCAAGACCGTGAAAATCCGTGATCGCTATGATGCGAGTGTACCGACGGTCGTTGGTGCTGTATCTCGTCAAAAACCGGTTTTTGTTGAAGATGCCAAGTTTTTACGTCAACAGACCAGGCAACCTATCAAATGGGCTCTGCCTGGACCCATGACGATGATTGACACGCTTTATGATGACTATTATAAAAGTCGTGAAAAACTGGCGTGGGAATTTGCCAAAATACTCAATCAGGAAGCGAAAGAACTGGAGGCAGCGGGTGTTGATATCATCCAGTTTGATGAGCCTGCCTTTAATGTGTTCTTCGATGAAGTCAATGATTGGGGGATTGCCACGTTAGAACGGGCGATTGAAGGGCTCAAGTGTGAAACGGCTGTACACATTTGCTACGGCTATGGCATCAAAGCCAATACAGATTGGAAAAAGACTTTGGGTTCCGAGTGGCGCCAATATGAAGAAGTTTTTCCCAAACTGAAAAATTCCAATATCGATATTATCTCACTGGAATGTCACAACTCTCGTGTGCCCATCGAACTGCTTGAACTCATTCGAGGTAAAAAAGTGATGGTAGGGGCTATTGATGTAGCCACCACTACCATTGAGACACCAGAGGAAGTCGCCAGCACCCTGCGCAAAGCACTTCAGTTTGTCGATGCCGACAAGCTTTATCCTTGTACCAACTGTGGCATGGCCCCCTTGTCTCGCTCAGTCGCAAGAGCCAAACTGAATGCCTTAAGTGCAGGCGCAGCAATCGTCCGAAGAGAACTTTCGGTCTAGTACTCAACGATTGGATAATATAAAGCCCCGCGCGGCACAACACCGGGCGGGGCTTTATAGAGATCAGCCTGACGATCAGATATCGATCACATCGAACTGCACGTCCGGGTTCACGTCGGCTTCATAGTCAACGCCGTCGATACCGAAACCGAACAGCTTCAGGAACTCGTCCTTGTACAGCTGGTAGTCAGTGACGTCGAACAGGTTCTCGCTGGTCACCTGCGGCCAGAGGTCACGGCAGGCTTTCTGCACATCATCACGTAGTTCCCAGTCGTCCATACGGAAGCGGTTGCCATCGTCCATCTCGGCAGTGGTGCCGTACAGGCCGGTGTTGAACAGACGGTGCACCTGCTCCATACAACCTTCATGGATGCCCTGCTCGCGCATCACCTTGAACACCATGGACAGGTACAGCGGCATCACCGGAATGGCGGAGCTGGCCTGAGTCACCACGGACTTCAGTACCGCCACATTGGCCTGACCGTTGTGGGCGCCGGACAGCTTGGCATTCAACTCGCCTGCCGCGCGGTCCAGGTCCTGCTTGGCCTTGCCCAGCGCACCGTGCCAGTAGATCGGCCAGGTGATATCGGTACCGATGTAGCTGTAGGCCACGGTCTTGCAGCCTTCGGCCAGCACACCGGCGTCTTCCAGCGCTTTGACCCAGAGTTCCCAGTCTTCGCCGCCCATGACGGTAACGGTGTTGGCCACTTCCTCTTCCGTCGCCGGTTCGATCTCGGCTTCGGTGATCACGTCCTTGTTGGTGTCGATCGCCGTGGAGCGGTAGGGCTCGCCGATCGGCTTCAGCGCGGAGCGCACCACTTCGCCGGTTTCCGGCATTTTGCGCACCGGCGAGGCCAGCGAGTAGACCACCAGATCCACCTGACCCAGGTCTTCCTTGATTAGATCGATGGTTTTTTGCTTGGCTTCATGGGAGAAGGCATCGCCATTCAGGCTCTTGGCGTACAGGCCCGCTTCCTTGGCGCATTTGTCGAAGGCAGCAGCGTTATACCAGCCAGCCGTACCCGGCTTGCGCTCGGTGCCCGGCTTTTCGAAGAAGACACCGATGGTGGCGGCATCACTGCCGAAAGCAGCCGCAATGCGTGAAGACAGACCGTAGCCACTGGATGCGCCGATCACCAGCACGCGCTTGGGACCGTTTTCGATCTTGCCCTGTGCCTGGGTGTATGCGATCTGCTCACGGACATTGGCTTCACAGCCAACGGGGTGCGTGGTCGTACAGATAAAGCCACGAATTTTCGGTTTGATAATCATATTCGATTCGGTGCCGTTGTTTGGAAACAGAAAGTGAAAACAAACGTTTTCAGGTACAAAATTGCTGCCTAAGATACCGTATTTGCGGGCCGGACAACAGCACCCGCCCGGTGACAGCCCCTCGTTTAGCGGACAATGGCGCCATACAGGAAGAGGTCGACCGCCTGATCAACTGCCAGGTTGCGCTCTTCTTCGCTGATCGTCATGCCCATCAGTGCCCGCAGCTGGAAGTTGCCCTTGACCATCTCCAGAAACTGGAACGCGGCCATCTCGGTATCCCGAATCTGCATCCCCCCCTGCTCAACCTGTTGTTGCAGGTAGGCACTGAGCTTTTCATTGATCCGTTTCGGGCCCTGGGTATAGAACAGCGACTGAATATGCTCGCGCTCGCTGCTGCAGTCCATGCTGACCAGTCGGTAGAGCCCCACCGCCTCAGGGCTCAGCACCCGCTCCAGCAACAGGTGACCATAACGTTTCAGGGCCTGATCGGGAGAATCGCCGCGTTTGGCGGCACACTCCACCGCTTCGAAGGCCGCAAACACCCGGTTGGAGGTTTGCGTCATCATCGCCTCGAACAAACCGAGCTTATTGCCGAACAGGCGATAGAGGGTGCTCAGCGAGCCACCGGCCCGGCACATGATCTCGTTGATACTGGCGTTATCGTAACCCTGCTCCAGAAAGACTTCATGGGCAGCATCGAGGATTCGTTTCTGTCGTTCCAACCCCTTGGGGGTCAGGCCGCAGGGTTTGGCATTGGCTTCCGGTTGCACGTTACTCATCAGCTTATCTACATCTTCAACTGGGCCCATTATATCAGTGCTGCCAGACGAATATATCGGCTTGCATCAATGGAATACTCATATTAATGTAACGTATATTACATTACACTTTTGCTTGCCGACATTTCACACATGCACCCTGACGATTCCGCGGTGATTGTTGATCGACCGACAGCACCCCCCAGGCCAAACGAGGCATATCCATGACCGCTAAACAGATTCCCATACCCGGCCTGATACTGATGCTGGCCGGTCTTACTGCCCTTGGCCCCCTCTCTACGGATGCCTACCTGCCGGCCATTCCGACCATTGCCTCCGAACTTGGCATTTCCATTCATCAGGTGGAGCTGTCGGTCAGCCTGTTCCTGGCCGGTTTTGCCTGTGGTCAGCTGACCGGCGGTCCTGTCTCGGACCGCTTTGGCCGACGTCGGGCCATCTTCAGCGGCTTGAGCCTGTTCTTTCTGGGTGCCATCGCGGCCATGCTGGCCAATTCCATCGAGACACTGCTGGCTGCCCGTATTCTGCAAGGGTTCGGTGGCGGCATGAGCGTGGTCAACTCCGCCGCGGTGATCCGCGACCGACATTCAGGCCGCGAAAGTGCCCAGGCGATGAGCCGCATGGCCAGTATCCTGATGACCGCCCCCCTCCTTGCGCCGGTATTGGGTACGGTGCTGCTCGAGGTGGCGAACTGGCGCACCATCTTTCTCTTTCTGGCCGCCTATGCGCTGCTGATACTGCTGGTACTGACCCTGCGCCTGCCGGAAACACGTCAGCCTCAGGACAGCCCACTGCCCAATCCGCTGCGCAGCTACCAGGCCATTCTGAAACATCGTACGGCGTTGGGTTATCTGTTCTCAGTGGCATTCAGCTATGCCGGCATGTTTGCCTTCATCACGGGCTCGTCCGGCAGTTACATCCACTATTATGGCGCTTCACCCAGCCTGTATACGGTGCTCTTCGGCCTCAATATCCTGACCTTGTTGGCCTGTAATCAGCTCAATATCCGCCTGCTGCACCGGTTCAGCTCTCAACAGCTGCTTCAGGCAGCACAGCGCATCCAGTTGCTGACCGCCAGCCTCCTGCTGCTGGCCTTCACTCTGACAGAGGCACCACTCTGGCTCGTCGTCGGGTTGATCATGCTGTATATCGGCGTGCAGGGGTTTGTCATCGCCAACGGCATGGCTGGCGTCAGCGAATTCTTCCCGCGTACCGCCGCCACCGCCACCGCTCTGCTCGGTGCCAGCGGCTTTGCCGCAGGTGCGCTGGCTGGATCGGCCGTGGGGCTATTGGGTGACGGCACGCCACTGCCGATGATCGCGGTGATGTTTGGGGCCAGCCTGGCGGGGAATCTGCTGGGGATCTGGCTGCTGCCCCGTCGCAGCAGCGCTATTCGCCCCTGCCCGAGCGCTGAAAGCTGAATTCGATGGAGTCGGTATTGCCGCTGGCGTCAACGACACTGAGGCGGTAGTTTCCATTAGCATGCAATGTCAACGCGAGCCCCTCTCCCGACCGATCAGGCAGGGGCTCGCCATTCAAATACCAGTTCAGCGCCCCCTGGGCACCTCGTGCCCTCAGGTCAAGCTCCAATTCACTGCGGCCCGGTGGCAGCTGCAGATGACTCCCCGCTTCTAGCCCTACAATGCGAATGTTCTCTGCGGCGAACTGCAAGCGGGTACAACTGTTCGCGGCTGCCGGCAGGCGTCCATCACGGCGCCACTCGGGCTTTAGCCAAGGCTCGACCTGTAGCGGCCAGAGCGCGATATTCTGCCGCTCCAGTTTTTGACTCTCTGCCCGGCAACCCGGTGTTACCCTCAGTCCTGTCTCGGCATCCCGCCAGACCGCACGCAGCAAGGCGGGCTGCAGCAAGTCCGGTGCCTGCGGCAGCGTTGGCGGCGCCGTGTTTTCCAGCAACCAGGCCTGATGTCGCTGCAGGCAGTTGTCGACACCATATTCTGCATTATTGTCCGGCTGTGATTCCAATGTGCCCAGCGGCCAGCAGATTGGCTGACGACTGACACTGGGCGGCTGGGTCAATGGCTGACGTGATTCGGGCAGCAGTTCATGTACCCGAAACAGCAGGGGAGCGGCTGCCTGACGCCCGTACCGGCCGGGACTTGGGCTGCCATCCGGACGCCCCACCCAGACGCCAATCGTCCACTCCGGCGACGCACCCAACGCCCAGGCATCGCGGTAACCGTAGCTGGTACCGGTCTTCCAGGCCAGCCGCCAGGGTGTGTCACTGACCCGACCCAGCGCCCGCCAGGGGTTTTGCGCCAGCATGCGCCAGCTGATCCAGGCGGCGCCCGGGCTCATCAGCCAGCGGTCAGTATCCGGTTGCTGTGGCTGCAGACGTACCACACCGGCCTGTCCTTCTCTCGCCAGTGCGGTATAGGCCCCCACCAATGATTCCAGCGTGGTGCCCACACCGCCCAGTACCACCGAGGCGTTCGGTTGCCGTACCCCTTCCCCGCGCAGCTCCAGCCCTGCGTTCTGTAATCCGGCGACAAAGCTATCCGCACCCAGGTGCTCCAACAGCTGTACCACCGGCAAGTTGAGCGAGCGCTGCAGAGACTCCATAGCCGTCACCGGCCCACTGAAACCGCCGGTAAAATTGTGCGGCCGATAGCGCAACCCATAGCGGGGGGTATCCAGCAGCAGCGAATGGGAATGAATCAATCCCCGGTCCAGCGCCATGCCATAGGCAAAGGGCTTCAGCGTAGAACCCGGTGAGCGGACCGCCGTGGTCATGTCCACATGGCCCTGACTGTCCGGGTCACCAAAACGGGCGCTGCCGACATAGCCGCGCACCGCCCGGTCGCGGTTGCGCACCACCATCACCGCCAGTGACTGGCGCTTGTCCAGCCGGGCGCTATAGTTTTCCACCAGTGCCTGCAGTTGCCGCTGCAAACCGGCATCGATCAGGGTAGGCAGTTCGGTGCAGCCTGGACACGACTGTCGCAGGCGCCGCGCCAGCAGGGGAGCCAGCAGTGGCGGTTCGGGCGGCAAGGCGGCCACCGGTTCGCGTAGCGCCGCATCTACCCGTGCCGGCGGCCAGAGCCCCAGCGCCAGCATGCGCTGCAGCACCTTGTCCCGCGCTAGGCGCGCACGCTGCGGATAACGGTCCGGACGCCAGTCACTGGGCCGCTGCGGCAGTACCGCCAGCAACGCGGCTTCGGCATCACTGAGCTGCAACGCGGGCTTGCCGTAATAGTGTCGTGAAGCCGACTCGACGCCGGAGAGCATGCCGCCGAAGGGCGCCAGGTTAAGGTAGAGCGTCAGGATTTCGTCCTTGCTGTAGTGCCACTCCAGCTGCAGGGTGCGCAGAGCCTGACGCAGTTTGCCCGTCAGCGTGCGGGGATAGGGATCAAGCATGCCGGCAACCTGCATGCTCAGGGTTGAACCGCCAGAGACCACCTCGCCTGCACTCAGGTTCTGCCAGACAGCACGTACAATGGACAGGGGATTGATCCCGGGGTGGAAGTAGAAGGCCCGGTCTTCATAGGCCAGCAGCACTTCCCGGTAGACCGGCGCCACCTGCCGCAACTCGACAGGATAACGCCAGGTCTGGTCGGGCGCGGGAAAGGCACGCAGCAGCTCACCGTCCTCCGCCAACACCCGCGTCGCAGGTGCCGGCGGAGCCGGCAACGGAAAAGCCCGGTCCAGCCCCCAGGCCGCCAACGCCAGCAGCACGGCCAGCAACGACGCCAGAAACCAGCGTTTACTGTGCATTGCCCGTTATCGCGCCCGGATGATCAGCGTTCCGCTGTCGCCTCCCAGATGACGCAGCTCCGGCCGGTACATCGACTCGGCAAAGCTGGGCGGCACCCGGTACTCACCCGGCGTCACCGCCCGCGCCAGGTAGAACAGGCGCGCCCGGCCCCAGTCCAGTTTCACCGCAGCGACATAGCGATCATCACGGAACTCCTGATGACGCAGATCGACCAGCGACATCAGGTCTGTGATGCTCTCCTCGCCGATCTTCAGCTCCGACATCTCCAGACTGGTGGCCAGATTCTGGTTCTCCAGCTCCAGCCCCGCCGGCAGCAGATCGACAACCAATGCATCGGGGATCGACTCTTCACTGCGCAGATCGAGCTCGACCAGCACCTGATCACCGGTCTTGAGCTGGTTCAATTCCAGCGGCTGACCGTCGGCATCATAGTAGTGACGCTCAACGCTCAGCCCCTGGCTATACACAGCCGGCGGCTGGTCCGTGTAGCCCTGCAGACGCAGGTTAAGCCAGGATGCGCGATCTCCCAGGTTGTGGATGCTGAGTCCATCCAGCAACGAATCGCCGGCCAGTTTGAAACGACGCTCGCTGTCATGAACCGCCAGCTGCAGAGCACCTTCAATCTCAAGCTGCATGGCTCCGCCACTGTTCTGGCTCAGCGCCTGACCGGCCAGGAAAAGCGCATTGCGCTCCTGGGTACTGAACCAATTTCTGCCGGCGATGGACGCCTGCAGCGGCTCCAGCAAGGGCAGCCACTGATCTTCCGGCTGGCCTGCTTCCAGCAGCCAGAACAGCGCCAGTGCTCGATCACGCACCTGGCTGCCGTAGTCAGTGCGCAGGAAACCATCCCGGTTCATGCCCAGCAGCCCGCGCTGCAACGCCTTGTCGGCACGATCTGCATCGCCGGCACTCTGCAGCGCCAGACCCAGCTGAATCATCGCCAGCGAGGTGGACTCTTCGGCACGGTGATCGAACAGGTTGCGCAGCTCCGCCAGCGGTGCCTGCCCAATGCGAGCCAGCACCTGTGCCGCATAGGCGCGCACGGCAAAGCGGGAGCGGCTGTCATGCAACAGTTCGCCATTGATACGACTGGGGTTGCGCAGGTAACGGCTGATCTGCTCCAGTGCCTGCTTCAGCGCCGGCTCGGAGACTGCATAGCCGGCCTCCCGAGCGCGCAGCAGGAAGTCAGTGATATAGACCGTCAGCCAAGGCTCCTCGGGGCTCTCGTTACTCCACAGACCAAAGCTGCCGTTGTTGCGCTGCATGCCAAACAGGCGGCGAATCGCCAGCTCAACAGCGGCACGGCGCTTGTCAGGCGCCTCCCCTTCCAGTCCCAGCGTGGCCAGCAGGTCCGGGGTGACATAGAGCTGGGCAAAGACACCACTGGTGGTCTGTTCGGCACAGCCGTACGGATAGGCGCGCAGTTCGCTGAAGTGACGCGCCACATTGAGTGGCGGACGGCTGGCCAGACTCAGCTGCGCATTCAACGTTTGCGGCAACAGTCCCTGAAGCGCACTGCCCTTGAATTCGAAGGTTTCATCCGGCTGGATCGGCTGCTGCCAGCTCAGTGACTGAGCCGGCCACGCCGGCCGTACACCCAGCGTCCACTGGCGTGCGATATCCGGTTCTCCATCAATGCCGCTGACTTTCAAGGACAGGGGAACGGCGCCAAACTGCTGACCTGCGGTCGCCTGCAGGATGAGTGTGGTGCTTGCACCAGCGGCCAGTTCGACGCTCTGTTGCCAGCGGCCTGCACGACCATCGAGGCGCATCCCCAGACCTGCCGTCAGTTCCACCTGGAGCGTCTGCGCCTGCTCGGTACGGTTGTGCAGGTCCAGCGTCAGCCGGGTGCTGTCACCCGGCGATAGGAAGCGGGGTCGGTTCAGTTCGGCCACCACCGGCGCCACGATCTGCAGCTCTCGATCCGCCGAGCCCAGCATATCCTCGGAGAAGGCCAGCGCCATCAGTCGAACCTTGCCGTTGAATGCCGGCAGATCCAGCGGTATACGAGCATGCCCTTCGCTATCCACCGCGACTGCGCCAGAGAACAGCGACAGTATCTGCACATCGGTCGGCGGCTGTGCGCCACCACGGCTCAGGTCGGCATCACCCCCAAAACGCAGCCGCGCCATCGCCCCCGCTTCAGCATCAATCAGGTCGGAATAGTTGTCACGCACCTCGACCGGGTAGGCCCCGGGATCGTAGAACCAGGCCAGGGGGTCGGGCGTATCGAAATCGGTAATCGACAGCACACCCACATCAACGGCGGCCAGTGTGACCTGCACCTGGTCCGGCAACGGCTGACCGTTGCGACGGCTGACCTGGAGCGGCACTTCAATCCGCTGTTCCGGGCGCACCTGCTCGGGCAGCGCTTCGAACGCGATATCCAGTGCATGCTCCTCGGTAGCCAGGGGCACTGGCTCGATACCCAGCATGCGCATCGGCAGACTGCCCTTGTCGGCGTCACCGGGCTGCAGCAACAGGACACTCAGGTAGAGATTCTGCTGCATCCATTCAGGTTTCAACGTCAGCGACAGCTCCTTGCCCTCGGCCGGGATCTGCACCGCTTCACGATGCAGCAAGCGATCCGACTCCAGCAGCAGATAGCCCTTGCCAGCGGCAGGTGGACGCACCTGCACTCGGAGCTCGTCACCAGCGTTGTAGGTCTGCTGATTGAGGCTCAGACCAATACGATCCGGACGCCCCGCCATCAACTGTGCATCCGGGTCCCAGCCAGCGCGGAAACGGTAGGCCGACACCAGCCCGGTCTGCGGGTCCTTGAGTTCCACTCGATAGTAGCCCCACTCCACCGGCAGGCTAACCTCGACGCGCTCGTTTTCCGCCAGGCTCAGCTCACGCTGCTCGACGGGATAGTGGCGCTCGGTGTAGTGGCTCTGCCAGCCGTCGGCATCGCTCCAGCTCCAGTGGTAATCTCGGCGTTCGCGGATCAGGCTCAACTGCAACGATTCCGCCGCCAGGCGCGCTGCGCCATCGGTAAGCACCAGCTCGAACGCGGCATTACTTTCATAATCCACCTGATCATTGGCGAACAGCGGGCGAATCCCCGGCAGACGCTCAGCCGGCAGTACCACCGAAGCCGCGCGCCGGGTCACCGGACGACCACCGGAATCGAGCAGACTGGCATAGGTCTGCAGACGCAGCGGGCTGGTCAGCTCTTGCCAGTAGGATTCAACCAGGATCTCGCTACGGCCTTCAGCATCGAGCTGGATCTCTTCCAGATCTTCACGCCGCTCCAGCGCCTTGTCATTGGGATGGCCAAACCAGTAATCCTTGAAGGCCGGGAAGGGATGCGGTTCCAGCCGCGCCAGCAACTGCGCCTGCAGACGGGCATCCGCCGCCGGTGCGCCGTAGAGGTAATCACCCTGCACTTTGACGCGGAAGTTTGCATCCGGTGCCAGAGTTTCGGCCGCCTCCAGATTCAGCGCCATGCGCTCGGGCAGGAAGGACTCCACTTGCACCGCATACTCTCGCTGGCTGCCATCGGGCAGTTCCAGCTGCCAGCGCCATTCACCCGTGGGGGCATCCGCCGGCAGCTGCAGTTCGGCTTCGTAATAGTTCAGCGACTGAGGCTCAATACGCTGGCTGGCCACGACCCGGCCATCCGGCTGTACCAGTTGTGACTTGAGGGTGATGCCCGGCACCGCCTCACCTCGGTCCGAGCGCAGCAATGCGCTGAACACCAGGGTTTCGCCCGGGCGATAGAGATCACGCGGGCTGTAGATGAACACTTCCTGCGGCAGGCGAGTCGGCCCCGTTACCGGGAATTCGGCCAGATCCAGCGCCGGGCCTGACAGGCGCAGCAGGGAGGTTTCCGGGCCTTTCTGCAACAACAGCAGCGGTGCGGCATTGAGCGCGCCCGCTGCCAGCTGGCTGGCCATAAAGCCGGCTCGCCCCTCACGGTCAGTCGCGGTTTTGGCCAGCGTACGCCCCTTTTCATCAAGCAGGTTCAACTGTACCCCGGCCAGCGGGTCCGCCCCCGACAGGGTGTTGACCTGTACCTGCAGCTGATCCTTGTACAGCCGCACCTGAGCACCCAGATCGGTCACCGCAAACCAGGTAGCGGGATAACGGTAGCTGATGTTGCCGGCTTCACGCATTACCGCCAGATAGATGCCACTCTGGCTCAGCGCATCGACATCATGGATCGGCAGGTAACGGGTGGCCCGGGTGTTGGCATCCAGCTCCAGGTCAAAGCGGCCGGACCAGGTCAATTCGACCTGGTCCAGATAGCGTTCCGCATCCCAGCTGCTCAGCTGGGTGGCCTGACCAAAATGGGCAAGAAAGTCGACCAGTCCATCCTGAGGGATACGGTAGAAGTCCACATCCACCTGCTCAACGTTGACCGCCATTACCGGCAATCCCTGACGCAGGCGATGCGCCAGCAGATTGCCGCGCCCGGCAAAGCCCAGTGCCGACTCCAGTGCCGGTGTCTCGATCACCACGCTGGACAGGTTGGCCAGGGTGCTGCCGTTGGCAGCGATCAGACCCGGGCGGACGCGGACACGATAACTCTGCTCAGGCTCGAGCCCGGTGAAATAGAGCACCTTGCCCCGTTTATCGGCGACCCAGCCACCTTCAAGCACGTCACCGGTCTCGGTTTCGATCATCAGCCAGGGGGCAAACGGCTGATCCAGTGCCACCGGCGTGGACAGCGTCACCGCGGCTGCCTGGCGCCCCTGCCAGGTCTGCACACTGATATCCTGAACCCTGAGCGTAACCTGAGCCGAGGCATTATGGCTGACACTCTCGGTCGCCGTTTCCGGCTGTTGTGTTGAGGGGATGACGGGCTCATCCGGCGGGGCATCATCGGAACATCCGGCCAGCAGGCTTGCCAGCAGCAGGGGCAGAATAAGCGAACGCTTAAGAGAGGGCATGGTCGACTCCGTTGCCATGACAGCGGGTCGAGTCACACCCTGATTCGGTGCTCCGACCCTATCCTTGAAACTTTTGACAGTGAAACTTTAGTAGCATGATGCCGTTACTGCTTGCCGGTGACAAGCCGGTTGCTCTGATCCAGTTCCGATGCGGTCATGTCGGTGACTTTCAGCATCATAATCAGCGCAGCACCCAGCAGCACGAAACCACCGGCCAGCCAGAGGCCCAGGTTGTAGTTGCCACTCTGCTCCGCCAGCATCCCGGTCAGCGCCGGCGCCACGATCTGAGCCACACCGTAGGACAGGGTCATCTTGCCCATTAGTTTGGCGGGTTTGGTCGGGTAGAGCCGCCCCGCCATGGTCAACACCAGGCTGACACAACCAATGAACGTCCCGCCATAGAGTATCGCACTGAGCAGCACAACGGGCAGACTGTCACTGAAAGTCGGCATGACGATGCCGATCACCTGGATCAGGTAGGCCAGCAGCAATGCGCCCAGATAACCCATGCGTCTGGCTACCAGGTCCCAGACCATTACCGCGGGTGCCGCCGCCAGCCCCACCACCAGGAACACCAGCTGCCCCATACCGGCCAGTGCCGGTTCACGCTCGACGATGGTCACGATGAAGGTCGCGCTGATTACGTAGCCATAGCCGGCACAGAAATAGGCCGCCATCATCAGCCAGAGAAAACGAGCGCCCGGCGGCTGATCGACCATCGGCTGGCCCCCATGGGTAACCGCTGTCGTATCCGGCGACGGCAACCAGCGCCAGGCGGGAATCGCCAGCAGCGCACCCAGCACACCAAACCAGAGCCACTGATCTGACCAGTTCAGGGTCAGGCGCAACATCCCTTCCACCACAATGGCGGCAAACATGATGCCCAGCCCCACCCCGGCAAAGTGGATGCCCAGCTCACTGCGATGGTGGTGACGGATCAGCCAGTTGAGAATCAGGCCGGATGCGATCAGCATGGAGCCGGCGCTGCTCAGTCCGGACAGAAAGCGCAGCAGCGACCAGAGCCACATGTTCTCGGTCAGCGCCATTCCCGCGGTGGTGACGACCGCCATCACCAGGCCGATGCGATAGAGTCTGTCCTTGATTTGCAGATCACTGAGCGAAGCCGCGACCAGGGCACCGCACATGTATCCGGCATAGTTGATGGCTGCAAGCCAGCCGCCTTCGGCATCACCGATCCAGGTCTGATCCTGCATCACCGGCAGCAAGGGGGTATAGGAAAATCGGGCAATCCCGATACAAAGAATCTGACTGAAGATACCGGCGAACAGTACCTTCAGGCGTTGTGCCTGATCCGACATCGTGGGTTCCTTATCGTTATTGATCCACTCTTGGAAGGCTCCAAGCTGATCTCAAAGGTACCCGAAGATTTATTTCGTATACAAGCTTTATTGCAGGTGCGTTAGGGCAGCGCCTTCAGCAGTTGCTGCAACTGCACCAGCTGCTGATCCGACAATCCGGCACGATAAGCTCTGTTGGCTTCCGCCATGCGCTGATAAACCTGCTCTGCCAGCGCTTGGCCGGGCTCGGTCAGCGAAACACGGATGGCACGCCCATCTTCACGGCAGGGTACACGCTGTAACAATTCGTCACGCTCAAGCCGATCCAGCACACCACTGAGCGTGGCACTGTCGAGACAGGTTTTCTTGGCCAGGCAGGCGGCCGAAACCCCGTCCTGTTCGTGCAGCACATTGAGGATCATCGCCTGCACGCCGGTAATGCCGAACTCACAGACGGCCTGCTTCCAGTAGCGGGAAGCCTGGCGCGCGGCGGTGGTCAGATGGAAAAAGAGGCAGTCGTCGAATTGCATGAAAAACAATGCCCGGTCGCAATCAAGTTACCGGGCATTGTGCATCAGAGCCCCCTTCTGTTCCAGTCAGGGGCAGCGAAGTCGCTGATTACTGCCAGGCGCTGGCGAACAGTTCTTCCGGCAGTGCCATGATGGACTGACTGCCGTCGTTGAGCATCTCGGCAAAACCTTTCCAGCGCGGCAGGACCTGCGCCATGTAGAAACGGGCGCTCTCCTGCTTGGCCTTCAGATAGGGATCGTCATCGCCTTCTGCAGCCAGACGCACCGCCGCATCAGCCTGACGCAGCAGCTGCCAGCCGCCGCAGACATAACCGGCCAGCATCATGAAGTTATAGGCAATGGCGCCCGGCAACAGCTCATCACCCTCGGCGCCCTTGAGCAGCAGCTCGCGTGCGCTCTCCAGACCGGCAACCGCCTCTTCCACCACTTTGGCCAGCGAAGTCAGGGACGCATCGCAGCCCTTCAGTGACTCGCGCATCTCGGCAATCAGCGCGGCCAATGCTTCACCCTTGTCCATCAGTGTCTTGCGGCCCACCAGGTCCAGCGCCTGGATGCCGTTGGTGCCTTCGTAGATCGGCAGGATGCGGGCATCACGGTAATGCTGAGCGGCGCCGGTTTCCTCGATGTAGCCCATACCGCCGTGCACCTGCACACCCAAGGAGGTCACTTCCTGCGCGATTTCAGTACACCAACCCTTGACGATCGGCGTCAGCAGGGCCACACGCGCCTGCTCAACGGCTTTTTCGTCATCGCTTTCAGCCTTGGCGGCGAAGTCCAGGCTGCCGCAGGCATCATAGGCGATGGCGCGACCGGCTTCGGTCAGCGTCTTCATGGTCATCAGCATGCGGCGTACATCGGCGTGGCGGATGATCGGACCCGCTTCCCTGGTGCCCACAGCCGGGCCCTGAATACGCTCGAAGGCATATTCCAACGCCTGCTGGTAGGCACGCTCGGAGATGGACACACCCTGCAGACCCACGCTCAGGCGAGCGTTGTTCATCATGGTGAACATGCAGGCCAGGCCACGGTTGGGCTCGCCCACCAGATAACCGACCGCATTATCGAAACCCATGACGCAGGTGGCGGAGGCGTGGATACCCATCTTGTGTTCAACGGACAGCGGGCCGGCAGAGTTGCGCTCGCCGAGGGAACCGTCTTCGTTGACCATGAACTTGGGCACCAGGAACAGGGAGATACCGCGAACCCCCGGAGGCGCGTCCGGCAGACGGGCCAGCACCAGGTGAATGATGTTTTCGGCCATCTCGTGATCGCCCCAGGTGATGAAGATCTTCTCACCGCTGATGCGGTAGTGATCACCATCGGGCTCGGCCTTGGCACGCACCACGGACAGATCGGAACCGGCGTTGGACTCGGTCAGGTTCATGGTACCGGTCCACTCACCGCTGACCAGCTGAGGCAGGTACTTGGCTTTCAGCTCATCGCTGCCGTTCAGATCCAGACACTCGACCGCGCCCTGGCTCAGCATCGGGCACAGACCCCAGGCCATGTTGGCCGAATGCCACATCTCCATCACCGGCACCGACAGCAGGAAGGGCAAGCCCTGACCACCGTACTCAGGATCGAATTGCAGTGAACCCCAGCCACCCTCGGCATACTGCTGGTAGGCGCCCTTGAACGATTCCGGGCAGATGACAGTGCCATCCTTGAGCTGAACGCCCTGTTCGTCACCTTCCACATTGGTCGGCCCCACCACATCACGGGCAACCCGAGCCGCCTCTTCCAGAATTGCATCCACCATGTCGGCAGAGGCATCTTCAAACCCCGGCTTCTCAGCCAGCGCAGGCATGCGCGCAATATGGTTCAGAGTCAGCTTCATATCCTTCAGAGGAGCGTTGTAATCAGCCATAGGTTACCTTCCAGACGATCAGTGTTCATGGATGAGCACCAGATCAGTTCAGGCTGGCACTCACAAAAATAAGGGAATACACTTATATTAACACGCAGTTTGGATTTGATAAGTAGGGAAACGTTCATTCATGTGATTTACCATCCCCTACTTTGGTTATACTCCCACGAAACCTGACGACAAGAGAGTGATTCAATGCAGGAAATGCACGGTTACTACCTGGAAGACCTGGAAGTTGGCATGAGCGCTTCCTATGCCAAGACCATCACCGATGCGGACGTGGTCCTGTTCGCCGGCCTGTCCGGTGACAACAACCCCGTTCACATCAACGACGAATACGCCAAGACCACCCCGTTCAAGCAGCGTATCGTCCACGGCATGTTCAGCGCCGCACTGATCTCCACCGTCGCCGGCACTCGCCTGCCGGGCCCAGGCGCCATCTACGTGGATCAGCAGCTCAAGTTCAAGGCGCCGGTTCACATTGGCGATACCGCCACCGCCACCCTGACCGTCACCGAGATCGACGAGCGCCGCCGTCGTGTGAAATGCCGCACAGACGTGCATGTGGGCGACACGCTGGTTGCGACGGGCGAAGGCACCTTCATGGTCGACCGTCGCGAGGCGTGATTCGTCTTGCCCCTGTTTTAAAGCCGGTGCTGGTGGCCGGCTTTAAAACACCACTGAAATATCCATACGCACGTGGCACAACCATCCATACATGACCGCGCCAGCCGCCGTTAATCCTTGCGGTAGGCATTGGGCAACTTGATGTTGTAGCGAATCGCCAAAGCCCTCAAAACAAACCCCACCAGAAATCCCCCGATCAGGTCGTAGTTTTCCGGCACTTGCAACAAATTCAGCAGCAGGTAGGTCAGTGAACCTGCCAGTGCAGTGGTGATATACAGCTCCTCGTTCATCAGGGTCAGGTTGCTGCCACAGAGAACATCCCGCGCAATCCCCCCGAAGGTTGCACTCATTACGCCCATGCACACAGCAATGAATGCCGGCGCTCCGAAATCCAGGGCGATTTTAGTGCCAACAACGGCAAACAGAGCCAGACCCACGGCATCCATCCAGACCAGCGCACGCGTCAAGGACGCCAGACGCGGGGCCACAAAATAGGTCACAGCCGCCGCTGCCAGGCAGACGATGACCCATACCGGCTCCCGAACCCAGAACACCGGCATTTTTCCCAGCAGCACATCTCTTAGCGTACCGCCACCGATCCCGGTGGCCGTTCCAATCAACATGAACCCCAGAATATCCATTTTCTGACGCGCGGCATCGAGCGCACCAGACACGGCAAAGACCGCGACCGCTGCAAGCCCCATGAGGTTGACGGCGGCAGTGAAATCAAACGGCATGGCAGAACCTCTGAGCAGTTTACCGGAGTCATTCACGTCACCGGGCCATTGTGACTCCGGTATCCATTGCATTATATGCACCACTGGCGGCATTATCCCCGCCTTCAGTTTGTATCGGGTTAACAATCATGTCGATGGCGCTAAACTTCACATGGGTTCGATTTGAAGACCTTTCGGCACTGGAGTTGCACGATATTATCCGCGCACGTGAGTCGGTATTTGTCGTCGAGCAGGCCTGTGCCTATCAGGAGGTCGATGGAGCGGATGTACATGCCTGGCATCTGCGGGTTCAACTTGAGGATGAACTGGTCGCCTACGCCCGCGTCTTCGGCCCCGGCATCAAGTATCAGCAGGCCTCTATCGGGCGCGTCATGACGCTTCCCGAGCATCGAGGCAAAGGATTTGGCCACCCTCTCATGCAGGAAGCCATTCGCTTTACCGAAACAAGTTTCCCCGGTTCCGATATCAAAATCGGCGCCCAGGCGCGCCTCCAGGCCTTTTACGAGTCGCTGGGATTTGTACGTACCAGCGAACCCTATGATGAAGATGGCATCCTGCATATTGAAATGCTGAAGCCGACACCTTCTGAAAGCCTGGAGCCTTAGCTGGACTTCTGACTGAGCGCTTCAATGTCGTGCTCAAAAAAAAGCCGCGACTCATCGAGCCGCGGCTTTGTCATGTGAGAACGGTATCCCGTTACGCCGTTTCGTTCGCCTGGGTACGCAGTACGAACTTCTGGATCTTGCCGGTGGAGGTCTTCGGCAGATCGCAGAACACAATGCGCTTGGGCGCCTTGAAGCGCGCCATGCTGTCGCGACAGAACTCGATGATGTCGGCCTCAGACACATCAGCGCCGGCCTTCAGCGTGACGAAGGCACAGGGTACTTCGCCCCACTTCTCATCCTGCTGGGCAACAACGGCGGCTTCCATCACCTGCGGGTGGCGGTAGAGTACATCCTCAATCTCGATACTGGAGATGTTCTCGCCACCGGAGATGATGATGTCCTTGGAGCGGTCCTTGATGTCGACATAGCCATCTTCATGCCATACTGCCAGGTCACCGGAGTGGAACCAGCCCCCTTCGAAGGCCTTGTCGGTGGTGGTCGGGTTTTTCAGGTAGCCCTTCATCACCAGGTTGCCGCGCATCATGATCTCGCCGATGGTCTTGCCATCCTGGGGCACCGGCTCAAGCGTATTCGGGTTGGCTACCATGAGGCCTTCCAGCATCGGTGCCTTGACGCCCTGACGGGACTTGAGGCGAGCTTTTTCTTCGACCGGCAGGTCATCCCACTTGTCATGCCAGGCACAAAGTACACAGGGACCGTAGGTTTCGGTCAGACCGTAAACGTGCGTCACGCTGAAGCCCATCTTTTCCATGCCTTCGATCACGGCCGCGGGCGGCGCCGCACCGGCGGTCATCACCTTGACCTGATGCTCGATGCCGGCCTTCAGCTCGTCGGAGGCGTTGTTGAGCATGTTCAGTACGATCGGCGCACCACAGAAGTGATCGACCTTCTCTTCCTTGATCAGGTTGTAGATGTCATCGGCGCGAACATGGCGCAGGCAAACGCTGACACCAGCCGCCGCCGCAATCGACCAGGGGAAGCACCAGCCGTTGCAGTGGAACATCGGCAGGGTCCACAGGTAAACCGGGCCGTCGCCCATGTTCCAGGACACCACGTTGCTGATCGCATTCAGGTAGGCGCCACGGTGGTGGTAGACCACGCCTTTGGGGTCCCCGGTAGTACCGGAGGTGTAGTTCAGGGTGATGGCATCCCACTCGTCCTCCGGCAGCGACCAGTCGAATTCCGGATCGCCGTCGGCGATGAAGGCTTCATAATCCATTTCACCGATCAATTCACCACCCTCATAGGAGGGGTCGTCGATATCGATCACGATCGGGTTGATACGGGCGATCTTGATGGCGCGGGCGATCACTTCGGAGAACTCGCGGTCCACGATGATCACCTTGGCTTCGCCATGCTGCAGAATGAAGGCGATCGCTTCGGCATCCAGACGGATATTCATGGCGTTGAGCACCGCACCGGTCATCGGCACGCCGAAATGCGCTTCAAACACTTCCGGCAGGTTGGGTGCCATCACCGCCACGGTGTCGCCCTTGCCAATACCCCGCTGACTCAGCGCACTGGCCAGTTGACGACAGCGGCTGTAGGTCTCGGCCCAGTTACGACGCACCTGATGATGCACAACCGCCGTACGCTCCGGATATACGGCCGCCGTACGGGCAATGAAACTTAGCGGCGACAAGGTCGCATAGTTGGCCGGGTTCTGCTCAAGACCCAGCATGTAAGGATTATGGTCAGTCATTGTCATTATTAATTCCTCTCCACCACACGAGGGGAGCCATCCTCTGTTGATTAGATTCCATCCAACTGCATTCCATCATACGTATTTTCCCTTATTACACAATAGGACCTAATCGTCATACTATTATTGCCAACCACTGCCTGCCGAAGCCGTACAAACCCCACCTGAGATGCGCAGGCACCAAGTACAAGATAAGCAAGGAAACGGCATGCAACCACTGGAGCAGGAACTGAAAGAATGCCTGCAGGAGGCCGACCGCTACCGTCTGCTGGCTGAACAGTCCACTGACATGATATCGCGGCATACGCCAACTCCCGAGTGGACCTTCATCGACGTTAACCCGGCGATCGAACGACTGCTGGGGTACAGGGCCGAAGAGATCATCGGCACACCCGGTTACGACCTCTTCCACCCGGATGATGCCGACAACCTGAAAAAACGGGCCGAGTCGGTGCGCTACCGTCGTGGCATGTATACCAATGTCTACCGCTTCCAGCACCGTGACGGTCACTACATCTGGCTGGAAACCACCAGCCGTACCATCCGTGACGATGACGGCCGCCCGCAGGAAGTCATCTGCGTGTCCCGCGATGTCACTGAACGTGAACTGGCACAGCAGGCAACCCGGCGACTGGCACGAGTGGTCGAGGCCTCATCGGATCTCATCCTGTTCTGCAATCATCGCACCCTGCAGCTGACCTATATGAACGAGACGGCCTACCGGACGTTCGGGGCCGAGCGGGAAAATCTGGCCGTGTTCTATCTGAACCAGATGTTCCCCCAGGAGATCCTGCACAATCTTGTGGAACCGGCGTTGCAGCATGCCGCTCTCTATGGCACCTGGTACGGCAGCATTCCGCTCTTCCCGGCCGGTAACCCGGGCCGTATCGCGGAGATCCGCGAGATCATTGCCCACCGCAATCGTGCCGAGAACATGCAGGTGGAGTACTACTCGATCATCGCCCGCGACATCACACTGAAACGTCAGGCCGAGGAGAAGGCCAAGCGCCAGCAGCTGGAGATGGTGCACATGTCGCGGCTGCTGTCGGTGGGTGAAATGGCAACCGAGCTGGCCCATGAGGTCAACCAGCCGCTGGCCACCATTATCAACTACTGCAATGGCACCTTCCGCCGCCTGGATGAAGGCCAGATCACCGAGGTCGCTCAGGTGACCCGCGCCATGGAACTGATCTCGACTCAGGCCAAACGCGCCTCCGAGATCATCAAGCGGATGCGCCGCTTCGTGCGCCGCACCGAGTTCCAGCGTGTCAGCTTCCCGATCAACGAAACCTGCGTCGAGGTCACCCGCTTCCTCAACCAGGAAGCGATCGATCATGACATCCGTTTCGAGTTCGATCTGGACGAGCAGAACCCGAACCTCGAGGCGGACAGGCTGCAGATCGAGCAGGTGTTGCTCAACCTGATCCGCAACGCCATCGAAGCCTACAGCGAGTGTCCTCTCAGCCCGAGACCGGTTAAGATTCGCACGCGCATCGAAGGGCGCCGGCTGCAGGTCAGCGTGTCCGACCAGGGGCCCGGCATCAGTGAAGAACAGCAGAAAACGCTGTTCGACCCCTTCTCCACCACCAAGGAGAACGGCCTCGGCATGGGGCTGTCGATTTCACATACAATTATAGAAAGCCATTCAGGCCGCCTCTGGGTCGAGAGCGACGGTAAAAATGGCACCTCTTTCCATTTTCAACTCCCGCTTAAGGGGCAGGCATGAGCATCAGTAACGTAACGGTTTTCATCATCGACGACGACGCCGACTTCCGCGAGTCGGTTCAGTGGCTGCTGGAATCCACTTCCTACACCATCGAGAGCTATGCGTCGGCACAGGAGTTTCTTGACGACTACGACCAGCGCCCGGGCTGCATGCTGCTGGACGTGCGCATGCCCGAAATCAGCGGCCTGGCACTGCAGCAGATCATGCAGGAACGCGACATCCGCCTGCCGGTCATCGTTCTGACCGGCCACGGCGATGTGCCCATGGCCGTCACCGCGATGAAAAACGGCGCCCTGGACTTCCTCGAGAAACCGTTCGATGACGACGTGCTGCTGAAGCTGGTCGATCGCGCCATGCAGGAAGCAGAGCAGCGCTTCAGCCAACAGAACGAGGAACGCGAGCTGCGTGAACTCTACGACACCCTGAGCCGTCGTGAACGCGAAGTGATGGATCTGGTGGTGACCGGCAACTCCAACCGTGAAATCGCCGAAACCCTGGGCATCAGCCCGAAAACGGTGGAAGTGCACCGTTCACGAGTGATGGGCAAGATGCGGGCCGAAAGCCTGGCCCAGCTGGTGCAGATGCATAGCCGACTGGCGCTTTAACCGTGTGCCGCTCAGGCCGCTGATAATACCCCGATACGGCGCAGAAAATCGGTCGTCTGCGCCAACACCTCGGCGGGCTTTTCCAGATGCGGAACATGCCCGCAATCCTCGATGAAATGCGCTTCAGCATTGGCACCGATGGTGGCACAGGCATCGGTCACCTGTTCAGGCACGCCATATTCGTCACGGTCGCCCTGCATGATCAGTGCCGGGCACTGAATCTTCACCAGCTGCGGCCGCAGGTCCATGTTTTCATGGCAGGAGGGGCGCAACCAGGTCTCAGACCAGGCACGGAAAATCAGATCGGTTCGCTCGCCATGATAGCGGGCCAGCCGCTGTGGCAGGTCTGTGGTTTGATAACGTTCAGTCGCCTCGCGAATGCCAGCCAGGGTCAGGTGGTCAACATAGATGTGCGCCGCCAGCGTGATAAGGGCGACCACTTGGTCCGGACAGCTGGACGCACCGATCTGGGCAACGGAACCGCCGTCACTGTGACCAAATAGAATGACCTGCTCCAGGCCAAGGCGGTCCAGCAGCTGCGGCAGCCAGACTTCGCCCTCTTCCAGCAGATAGTCGTCCGGGCGTGGCAGGGTAATCGGTGTCGAGCGACCATAGCCACGTCGCTCGTATATCAGGACGTCCAGTCCGGTCGCTTCCGCCAGCTGCTGCGGGAAGCGCTTCCACATATCGATACACCCCAACGCCTCGTGCAACAGCACGATCACCGGCCGCCCCTTGCCTGACGGCTGATGCCCCCAACGCAGTTGCAGGCTGACGCCATCGTTGAGTTGAACCTGCTGATCCTGCCACTCGATACTGCTCATGCACCCTCCGGAATTGAGTAGGTGATGGTAGCATGGGCCACCGGCTCGTCGTCACCCGCCGAGCGTACATACACCTCGCCCACTCCAAGTCGCTTGCCCACTTTAAGCATTTCAGCCCGCGCCAGCAGGTCAGCATCGGGACGTGGTTTGCGCAGGAAATTGATATTCAGATTGATCGTCACCGCCAAAGCTACCGGACCAATACGGCTCAGCAGGGCCGCATACAGGGCCACATCTGCCAGCCCCATCATGGTCGGCCCCGATACGGTCCCGCCAGGGCGTAGATGGTCATCGCCCACCGCCAGGCGCATCAGGGCCCAACCATCGCCCAACTCCTCCACCTGTCCATACTGATCACCTTGTGGGAAGTGATCCTGCAGGAACAGCTGCATCTCTTCCAAACTCATTACCTGCATCATTTACTCCTTGTTCGTACTGACCACGGCCAACGTCACCGTCGCCCGCGCCACCAGCTGACGCTGCTCATCATTGATGGCATAAACATCAGACTCCACCACGATCAGCATCCGTCCAGGCTTGAGTACACGTGCCCGGCACTCCAGCATCTGTCCCGATGCCGCCCGCAACAGGTTGATTTTGAACTCGGCGGTCAGCACCCGCTCGCCCGGACCCGTCAGGGTTGCCCCTGCCGTACCGGCGGTATGATCTGCCAGCGTCGCCTGCACGCCGGCGTGGACAAAACCGTCCTGCTGGCGATGCTCGACTTTCAATGGCAGGCAAGTGTGGCATTCGCCCGGCTTGAAGCCGCTCAACTGTACGCCCAGTGCGCGAATAAAAGGCGCCTCATCAAAGACACGCCGCGTCTCCCGCTCATATTCGGGATTGCGCGGCGTAAATTCCGGTTGCTCGCTCACTGATCCGCCTCCTCCCGCGCCTTGTTGCGCAGGATGAAGCGCTGAATTTTGCCACTGGGCGTCTTGGGCAGCTCCTGCACGAATTCGATCTCACGCGGGAAGGCATGGGTCGACAGGCGGTTGCGCACCAGCTCTTTGAGCTCATCCGCCAGATTCTCATCGGCATCGAACTGGGGCTTGATCACCACATAGGCCTTGATTACCGCCCCTCGGGAACTGTCAGGCTTACCCACCACACCGGATTCAGCCACGGCCGGATGTTCCAGCAGGGTGCTTTCCACATCGGCCGGGCCAACACGATAGCCTGCCGTGGTGATGATATCGTCGTCACGCCCGGTGAAGGAGAAACTACCGTCACCGTGGCTGATCACCACGTCGCCGGTCAGGTAATAGCGGTCATGGAAAGGGTCTTTCTCGTCCCAGGTGTAGCCCTGGAAGAAGAACAGCGGCGAGTTGTCCACGTCCACCGCCAACTGGCCGGTTTCATCGGCCCCAACTTCCTTGAAATCGCCGTCCAGCGCGACCACGCGATGCCCCGGTAACGAATAGCCCATGGAACCGACACGGACAGGATGCTCAAGCGCATGGTGGTTGCAGCAGGTCATGCCGGTTTCGGTCTGACCATAGCTATCCATGACCGGACAGCCCAGGCGACGGTTGACCCAATTGATCACTTCCGGATTCAGCGGCTCGCCGGCACTGTTGGCGACCCTCAGTCCGAGATCTTCCCCTTCCGGCAGCACCTGATCCATCGCCATCAGCAGACGATAGGCGGTCGGCGCGGCGGCCAGGTTGGTGATCCTGTACTTGCGGATCATGGCGTAGGTGCTTTCCGGCGTGAAGCCGTTCTCATTGAAATGCGTGGTCACGCCCAGCAGTAACGGCCCCAGCACCGCATAATAAAGGCCATAGGCCCAGCCCGGATCCGCCACATTCCAGTAGCGGTCTTCTGGGCGCAGATCAATAGCATAGCGCATGTAGACATAGAAGGAGAGCAAGGCGCGCGCGGGCACGGCCACACCCTTGGATTTGCCCACGGTGCCGGAGGTAAACATCTGCAGGATAGGCTCGTCCGCCTGGATCAGCACCGGATCGAACTGGTCCGACTGGATCTGCATCTGCTGATGAAAATCGAGATCCTGGTGACTGTCGGCGCCCTTGGCCGTCACCCGGACGATGGGTGGGCACTGCTGGATCGCATCCAGTTTGAAACGGTTCTGGTCGTCGGTCACCACCAGACGGGTGCCGGCCTTGTCCAGACGGTATTCGATCGCCCCTGAACCAAAGGCAGTAAACAGCGGCTGATAAACCGCACCTGCCCGGAGCGTTCCCAGAATGACCACCAGGAGTTCGGGAGTGCGTGGCAGCAAACCTGCAACCCGATCACCCTTGCCAATGCCCTGCTGTTGCAACAGATTGGCAAAACGTGCGGCCGCCTGCTGCAGACGGGCGAAGCTCCAACTTTCCGGGGGCCGTTCCACCCCCTCGAAGTTGAGCGCTATACGTTCGGAGTCAGAGGCCCACTTGTCACAGACCTCCTGACAGGCATTGATGCCAACGGACAAGTCACCTGTCAGTGCTTCCTGTGCCAGCCGGTCAACATCAAATTGGTCATAGAACGGCTGATAAGCCTGTTTGCTCATTGGGTGCTTCCCTCTTTTTATCTTTATTATCGGAACTGAGGAGCTATGGTTTCCCTTAGGGGATATCCCGAATATATAACCGCTTTTCGTTGACGTAAACCTTCCCCGTCGATTTCATCAAATGCTGACCTCCTTTCTGCAGTATGTGAGCAAATGGTGTAAAAAGTGGATATTCATTGTCGCCAGAACCCGCCAATATCAGGCTTTAGCCTTGGCCTGCTATTTGCAACTAACACCTGAAATAGCCGCCTAAAAGAGCCGCCTGAAACAACCTGGAATGGATGACATGAACAATAACAATAATCTATCGACTGATCGCCACGAACTGATTCTGGTTACCAGCCCCTCTGGCGCCATACGCGAAGCCAGCGCGGCCCTGCTGACACTCTTCAGCCACTCCCGGGACGAGCTGGTCGATACTCAGCTGCAGAGCTTGCGCCACCCGGACATGCCGGAAGGCCCAATGAAGGATCTCTGGCAAACCATCGCGGCCAAACAGCCCTGGATGGGCGTGCTGCAACTGAAAACCGCTAACGGCGCTCCAGTATGGCTGGATGCCTATGTCATTCCGTTGGTGGAGAATGGCCAGATCATCGAGTGCCAGTGCATTCTGCGCCAGCCATCCAGCCAAACCACGGAGCGTGCCGCCGAACTCTATCGCCTGCGCCGTCAGGGCAAAACACCGCGCGCTTTGCGCTGGCAGACGCCAAGCCTGCAACAGCGCATTCAGCTGTCCCTCTCTCTGGCATTATTGCCTCTGGGTCTTTGCCTCCTGCTGAGTGCGGAGACAAGTTCAGCCCTCTGGGTAGCGCTGCTGTCCTCCTGGCTGCTGGGGCTGGGCTTGACCCAGTGGCTGTGTCGCCCACTCAACAGGCTGATCGGTTACAGCCGCACCCTGGTCAGCCACCCAATCAAGCAGATGATTTATACCGGCACCCATGATGATATCGGTCAGTTGCAACTGGCCGTTCACCTGCTGCAGGCACAACTGGAAGCCGTGCTGACCCGCATGCAATATTCATCCGATGAGGTGATGACCGGGGCCACCGAAACCGTCCAGGTGATGCACCGCACTTGCGAAGAGATTCAACAGCAACAGGATTCACTGGTTCAGGTTGCCAGTGCGATGAGCCAGATCAACAGCACGATTGAGGAGATGAGCGCCAACACGGCTCAAACGGCCCTGCAAACACAACAGGCACAGGACAGTTTGCGCCAGGGGCAGGCTGTCGTCAGCCATGCCGTTGACAGCATCCGCTCGCTGGACTCATCGATTACCAACACCACCGAAAGGGTTGCCGACCTGCAACAACACAGCAATTCGATTGGCACCATCACCAAAGTGATCGGCGATATCGCCGAACAGACCAATCTGCTGGCGTTGAATGCCGCCATCGAAGCGGCAAGGGCCGGGGAAAACGGTCGCGGTTTTGCCGTGGTCGCCGATGAGGTCCGGCAACTGGCTCAGCGCACCCAGCAATCCACCAGCGAAATTCAGCAGATGATCGCGGCTTTGCAGCAGCAGACCGAAGCCATCGTCACGGCCATGCATGCCAAGCGCTCGCTGTCGGACCAGGGAGTCGACCATATTGAAGCGGCCGGTCGCGCCCTGCTTGAGGTGCTGAACTCCATAGAGCAGATCAGTGACATGGCAACCCAGATTGCCAGTGCCAGCGAAGAACAGAACAGCGTGACCCATGAAGTCAGTCAACGCATCCAGCAACTGAGCGACGGCGCCGGCCGCACGGTCGAGGGGGCCAACATGACTCTGGCGCTCAACAATCGTGCCACCCAGCTGGCCGAGCGCCAGCGCTCACTGGTCAGCTGCATTCAGCAGGCCTGATGACTGACCAAAGTCAGGCCCGGTCGCCAGCCTGACTTTGGTGGTATTGCGTTAGCGCAACACAGCCGTAAAATACGTGCACTAAAATAACAACAATCGTAACACTGCAAGAGTAAATCATGGCTAAAGTACTGGTCAGCGCCTGCCTTTTGGGCGCTAAAGTGCGTTATGACGGACGCGACAACCTGCTCGACCACCCTGTCCTCAAACGCTGGCACCAACAAGGACGGCTGGTGGCGGCCTGCCCCGAGACACTCGGCGGCCTGCCAACCCCAAGGGCACCCGCTGAAATTCAGACCCGTTTTCCCATTCTGATCACCACCGATGCCGACGTGGATGTGACACCGGAGTTTCTCAGTGGCGCCGAACAGGCCCTGGACCTGGCACATCAGCACGATTGCTGCTGTGCCCTGATGAAAGCCCGCAGTCCTTCCTGCGGCAACCAGGAGATCTATGACGGCAGCTTTTCCGGCACCCTGACCACTGCGCCAGGCGTGGCCGCCGACGAACTGCTGCGCAACGGCATCCCCGTGTTCAACGAACACCAATTAAACGAACTGATCGCGTTCGTCGAACAGCAGGGTCAGGCCGCCTGACTCCAGCTTCATATCGAGCCTCCATTTCAGGGGGCCACTTGTTCGACCGACGCTGGCCCCCTAAAATGGGGGCCATTTTCATTATTAGACGGACCCTGGTTCTATGCGAGCAAGCCAATTTCTGATTGCGACCCTGAAAGAGACTCCCTCCGACGCCGAGGTGATCAGCCACCAGCTCATGCTGCGAGCGGGCATGATCCGCAAGGTAGCGGCCGGCCTCTACAGCTGGTTGCCACTGGGCCTGCGCACCCTGCGCAAGGTCGAGCGCATCGTGCGCGAGGAAATGGACGCCGCGGGAGGCCAGGAAGTCCTGATGCCAGCCATCCAGCCGGCTGAACTCTGGCAAGAATCCGGCCGCTGGGAGCAGTACGGCCCCGAACTGCTGCGCGTCAACGACCGCCACAACCGTGAATTCTGCGTCGGCCCGACTCACGAAGAAGTGATCACCGACCTGGTTCGCCGTGAGGTAAAAAGCTACAAGCAGCTGCCGGCCAACTTCTACCAGATCCAGACCAAATTCCGTGACGAAATTCGTCCGCGCTTCGGTGTCATGCGCTCGCGTGAGTTCATCATGAAGGACGCCTACTCCTTCCACAGCGACCACGAATCTCTGGTCGAAACCTACCAGGTGATGCACCAGGCCTACACCAACATCTTCACCCGCCTCGGCCTGGACTTCCGTCCCGTGCTGGCAGACAACGGCTCCATCGGTGGTGATTCCTCGCACGAATTCCACGTGCTGGCACACTCCGGCGAAGACGACATCGCCTTCTCCGACAGCAGCGATTACGCCGCCAACATCGAGATGGCCGAAGCCCTGCCGCTGGGCGAGCGTCAGGCCCCTAGCGAAGAGATGCGTCTGGTCGACACGCCGAACGCCAAGACCATCGCCGAGCTGGTGGAACAGTTCGATCTGGCGATCGAAAAGACCGTCAAGACCCTGATCGTGGCCGCCAGTGAAGAGGTCGAGGCCGACTTCGTCGCCCTGCTGGTGCGTGGCGATCACGAGCTGAACGAAATCAAGGCAGAAAAACTGCCGCAGGTGGAAGCGCCGCTGCGCTTTGCCACCGACGAGGAGATCCGCCAGGTGATCGGTGCCGGCCCCGGCTCGCTGGGCCCGGTCAATCTGCCGATTCCGTGCATCATCGACCGCAGCGTTGAAACCCTGTCCGACTTCGGCGCCGGTGCCAACGTGGACGACAAGCACTACTTCGGTATCAACTGGGAGCGCGACCTGGCGACTCCGGAAGTGGCCGATATCCGTAACGTGGTCGAAGGTGACCCCAGCCCCTGCGGCCAGGGCAAGATCCAGATTCGTCGCGGTATCGAAGTGGGCCATATCTTCCAGCTCGGCACCAAATACTCCGAGGCGATGAGCGCCACCGTACTGGACGAGAACGGCAAATCCACGGTCATGTCCATGGGCTGCTACGGTATCGGTGTGACCCGTGTGGTTGCCGCTGCCATCGAGCAGAACCATGATGACAAGGGCATCATCTGGCCGCAGGCACTGGCACCGTTCAGCGTGGCGTTGGTGCCGCTGAACTACGACAAATCCGAAGAAGTGCGCGCCAAGGCAGACGAGCTCTATGCCGCACTGCAGGCTGCCGGCGTTGATGTCCTGATGGACGACCGCAAAGAGCGTCCGGGCGTCAAGTTCGCCGACATGGAGCTGATGGGCATCCCGCAGCGTCTGGTGATCTCCGATCGCGGCCTCAAGAACGGCACCCTGGAATACAAGAGCCGTCGCGACGCCGAGTCCCAGGACATCCCGGTCGACACCGCACTGGAGTTCCTGCGCAGCCAGATGAGCTGATGCTTCAGGTGCCCGGGACTGCGTTTCCGGGCACCTGCCTTCCCTTCAAAATACTGATCCGGCTCAGCGACACCTGCAATCACCTCGCCCCCTCTCTTCGCCGTAGCTGAATCCCTGATACACTCCGACCATTCCTGCATGATCAGTTTTCGGAGTCGTAATGCCCACACCGGTCCCCCAACCACCCGAGTGCCGCACCGCCGATCAACTACAGCACCCGCATGACTTTGGCCAGGGCGCAAAGCGCAAGGCCGAGCAACGTGCCACCCTGGTAACCCTGCTCACGCTGGCGACCATGCTGGTGGAGGTGGTAGCAGGGATGATCACCGGCTCCATGGCCCTGCTGGCCGACGGCATCCACATGGCCGGGCACGCCATGGCGCTGGGGCTGGCCGCACTGGCCTATTATCTGTCGCGCAAGCACGCCCATGACCGACGCCTGAGCCTGGGCAGCGGCAAGATCGCCGACCTGGCCGCCTATACCAGCGCCCTGCTGCTCGGTGTCTCCACGCTCTGGCTGGTCTACGAATCCATCCATCGACTGCTGGCTCCTGCCGAACTGATGCCGCAGGAGGCGATGGTCGTTGCGGCGATCGGCCTGGCCGTCAATCTGCTCTCGGCCTGGCTGCTCGCCGGCAAGCATGAGCATGGCCACGGCCACGACGAAGATCACCATCACGACTCCAATCTCAGCGCCGCACTGGTCCATGTACTGGCCGACGCCCTCACCTCGGTCGCGGCGATTGTCGGTCTGGCGGCCGCCTGGCTGTGGGGCTGGAACTGGCTTGACCCGGTGATTGCGCTGGTGGCCGCCATGGTGATTCTGCGCTGGTCCTGGGGGCTGCTGCGCCAGACCAGCAGCGTGCTGCTGGACCGCGAAGGGCCGGACGAGATTCGCCGCTCGGCCCGCAAGTTGCTGCAGAAGGATGGCGACACCGACATTGTCGACCTGCACATCTGGTCAGTTGGACAGGGATCCTGGACCCTGGTTGCAGCAGTCGTTGCCCATGGCACAACCACGCCACAGCAGTACCGCTCCAGCCTGCGCTCGATCAAGAACCTGCACCACCCGATCATCGAAGTCAGTTACTGCCGCCAATGTGCCAGAGCTCGACAAGAGGGCTGATCCTTACCTTCAACAGCCAGGCTACCGCCCCATTGCACCGGTAGCCGGCTGGTATCACCCGCTGCTCTCATGTCCCGCTTTATCGACAGACTCCAACACGCCCTGACAACAGGCATCAAGCACGTCAGCGGCCAACCCCGTATCGCTCAATGCCCTCGCCACGGCCACACCCCCTATCATCAGCACCGCCCTGCGCAACGCCTCTGCATCGAGCGATTGGCCCTTGGCGGCACCGATATGACCCGCAAGCTTTCTGAAAACGTGCGTGTAGGCATCTCGTACCTGGTCGTCCCCTTGTCCCATGTCCGTGACCAGAAAGGCCAGTGGACAACCACCACCCTCCCCCTGAACATGTTCTACGCTCAAATAGCGTTTAACCAGTTCATTCACTGACAGTGGCTTATCGCCAATTCGCTGTTTTGCTGCCACCGGAATGGCCGCCGCATAGAGTTCTTTCTTGGAGCTGAAATGGGCATAAAAAGCACCGCGAGTCATACCCGCATCCTGCATCACTTGATCGATGCTGACACCCGCAAAGCCATGTTCCGTGAAC
The DNA here is from genome assembly GCA_963677795.1 of uncultured Marinobacterium sp. Lineage (GTDB taxonomy): Bacteria > Pseudomonadota > Gammaproteobacteria > Pseudomonadales > Balneatricaceae > Marinobacterium. The sequence goes on from OY782520.1 coordinate 483,835, forward strand.
AAACGACCGGCACTGATCAGGATCCGTTCACGGCTGGCAAGTCGATGTTCGGTAGGCCAAGGCATAGCTGAAGTCTCCTGTTACAACGGCGAACCCGTTTTATGGCACACCTGCACAATATGTTCTTTAACATATTTTGAGCGCAGATCAGACTGAGTACTCGTTACAACAACCCGGTCACAAAAACTCGGTCACAACACCAAAGGGAACCAATATGAGCGATACAGTATATATCTACGGACTTGGCTTCAGCTCATTTGTGCGCAGCGTCCAGCTGTGCTGTGAAGAGAAAGGGCTGACATACCAATCCGGCATGGCACCCAAGGGTAGCGAAATCCCCTTCAAAAGCCCGGAGCACTTGCAGTTGAACCCCTACGGCAAGATGCCGATGCTGTTCCATAACGATCTGGTACTGTTCGAAACCACCACGATCTGCCGCTATCTGGATCAGCAGTTCAGCGGGCCCGCCCTGCAGCCGAGCGACACCCGGGCACGCGCCCTGGTCGACCAATGCTGCGCCGAAATTGCGCTCTACATTGACCACGCCCTGGTGCGCGAAGTCCTGCTTGAGTTCGCCTTCCCCAAGGGGCCTGATGGCAGCGTACGCATGGATGTGGTCGAGGAGAAATTACCGGCGGCACGCGTGGCTTTGAACCGGGTACGGGAGCTGCTGGGCGATAAACCCTTTATCTGCGGCGATGCCTACACCATCGCTGATGCGCTGCTCACACCGATGCTGGACTACATCGCCAACATCCCTCAGGGCAGCGATTTGATGGCGGAAGGTCTGCTTGGGGCCTATCTGGATCGTATGCGGACGCGCCCATCTGGCCAGAAGATACTTCGCTAAGGGAATAACAGTTGAGGGATCAGGGCCGGCACTGGCCGCCCCTGATCATGCGAGGGCTTAGCTGCGTGCTGAGCGGATCGCGCTGGACAGCTCCCGGGTCAACGCCAGTACCGCCTGAGTACCGGCTTCCGGGGTGTCTGCCTTGGCAATGCAATCGATCAGTGCCGAGCCCACCACGACGCCGTCGGCAAACTGGGCGATGCGCGCGGCCTGTTCGGGGGTACGGATACCAAAACCAACACCGATCGGAATGTCGGCATGTGCGCGGATCGCCTCGACTTCAGCCTGCACCTTCTCCGGCGTCGGTGCCGCCGAGCCGGTCACACCAGTGCTGGATACGTAGTAGAGGAAGCCGGAGGTGTTGTTCAGCACACCCGGCAGGCGCTTGGCATCGGTGGTCGGGGTCGCCAGGCGAATGAAGTGGATACCCGCCTCACGGGCCGGGATGCACAGTTCGTCATCATGCTCCGGCGGCAGATCGACCACGATCAGACCATCAACACCCTCTTCCGCTGCTTCTTCCAGGAAGCGCTTCACACCGTAACGGTAGATGGGGTTGTAGTAACCCATCAGAATGACCGGGGTATCCTGGTCCTGCTCGCGCAGGATGCGCACCATCTGCAGCGTTTTCAGCATATCCTGACCGGATGCCAGCGCACGCTGGTTGGCCAGCTGAATCGCCGGACCGTCTGCCATCGGATCGGTGAACGGCATGCCCAGTTCGATCACATCGGCACCCGCTTCCGGCAGGCCCAGCAGGGTATCCAGGCTGGTGGCATAGTCCGGATCACCGGCCGTCACAAAGGTGACCAGCGCGGCACGGTTTTCCTGTTTCAGCGCGGCAAAGCGGCGCTCCATACGGCTCATGCTTGCAGTCATTGCGATCCCCTTATTCCGCCAGTTCGGCCGCCAGATGTTCGGTTACGGTTGCCATATCCTTGTCGCCACGACCACTAAGATTGACCACGATGATGTGATCCTTGGGCAGTGTCGGCGCCAGTTTCAGCACGTGTGCGATGGCGTGAGATGACTCCAAAGCCGGAATGATCCCTTCGTATTTGCACAGCGCCTTGAAGCCTTCCAGCGCTTCTGCATCGGTAACCGCGACGTATTCGACACGCTTGATGTCGTGCAACCAGGCATGCTCGGGTCCGATGCCGGGGTAATCGAGGCCGGCCGAGATGGAGTGCGCATCTTGAATCTGGCCATCTTCGGACTGCAGCAGGAAGGTGCGATTGCCGTGCAGCACACCCGGCTCGCCGCCCTTGAGACTAGCCGCGTGACGCTTGTCGAGGCCTTCACCTCCGGCTTCGACACCGATCATGCGCACGGACTCGTCATCGAGGAAGGGATGGAACAGGCCCATGGCATTGGAGCCGCCACCGATACAGGCCACCAGGGTATCCGGCAGGCGTCCTTCCTTTTCCAGCATCTGCGCCTTGGTTTCTTCACCAATCACCGCCTGGAAGTCGCGTACCAGCGCCGGATAGGGGTGAGGGCCGGCCACAGTACCGATGATGTAGAAGGTATCGTGCACGTTAGTAACCCAGTCACGCAGGGCTTCGTTCATCGCATCCTTCAGCGTACCGGTACCGCTGGTAACCGGAATCACTTCAGCGCCCAGCAGCTTCATGCGCTGCACGTTGGGCTGCTGACGGTGGATATCGGTGCTCCCCATGTAAATGACACAATCGAGACCGAAGCGCGCCGCCACAGTCGCTGTCGCCACACCGTGCATACCGGCACCGGTCTCGGCGATAATACGCTTCTTGCCCATGCGCTTGGCCAGCAGGATCTGACCCAGGCAGTTGTTGATCTTGTGCGCGCCGGTATGGTTCAGGTCTTCACGCTTGAGGTAGATTTTGGCACCGCCCAGCGCCTCGGTCAGGCGCTCAGCCAGATACAGCGGTGTCTGACGACCGACATAGTCCTTCTGCAACTTTTCCAGCTCAGCGTGAAATTCAGGGTCCTGCTTCGCCTTCTCATACTCGGCCTGAAGGTCGAGAATCAGCGGCATCAGGGTTTCAGCGACGAAACGACCACCGAAACGGCCAAAGAATCCGCTTGCATCGGGGCCCTGTCGCAGGGAGGTATCAGTGCTCATGGTTGCGACCTCTATTGATCTTTTGATGGTTCCAGTCTAGAGCATGCGCCGAGCAGAAAAAACCGATAAAATCACACCAAACTGTGAGAAAAAGTAACAATAGATGTCCTCTACCCTGCCCTCATTGAACGCGCTTCGCGCCTTCGATGCTACCGCCCAAACTCTGAGCATGACCGCTGCTGCCGAACAGCTCCATGTCACTCATGGCGCGGTCAGCCGACAGATTCGCCAACTCGAGGAACAACTGGGTATGCGTCTGTTTGAGCGCGCCGGTCGGGGGGTACGCCTGACCCCCGCCGGGGTACGTCTGGCCAGCACCACCCAACAGGTTTTCTCCCAGCTTGAACAGACCTGCGATCAGCTGCGCCGGGAAGCCGAGGGTGCGCCCTTCGTACTCAGCTGTTCCGGCAGCTTTCTCGCGCGCTGGTTCATCCCGCGTCTGGATCAACTCAAGCAGGACTGCCCCGGTCTGGAACTGCATCTGACCGCCGCTGACGAAGATCAGCCGATCCGTACCGGTGTCGATGCTGCTCTGCGCTTTGCCACCCCGCCTTGGCCCACCGGCAGCCGGGTGATCGAACTGGCCCCCGAACGCATTGGCCCGGTACTGCGACCGGATCTGCTGTCCGACCCGGGTCAGGTCACGCCTGACGTGCTGCTGCGACTACCCTTGCTGGAAACCCTGTCGCGCCCCCAGGCCTGGCCGCAATGGTGTCAGCAGCAGGGCCTTAATCCGGCTGAATTGAAGATCGCACAGTCGTTCGAGCACCTGAACTATATGCTGGAGGCGGCACTGGTAGGGCTGGGCGTGGCGATCGCACCCGCCTATCTGGTGGAGGAAGATCTGAGGACCGGGCGCCTGATTGCCCCCTGGGGATTTATCGAGACCGATGCCCTGCTGTCACTATGGTTGCCGGACACGGCGCAGGATCCCCGCGCCCGACAACTGGCCGAATGGCTCACGCGAAAGCTCAATCAATAATTTCGAAGCCGATCAGCTCTTCGTTATATTCAGCGTCGGTGGAGGCCACCTCAGCCACGCTGGCCAATTCAGGGCCGCGACTGAGCCATGCCTCCACATGGCGCACGGCTTTTTCTTCGCCACAGAGCAGTGCTTCAACCCGGCCGTCCGGCAGGTTGCGCACCCAGCCGGTCAGCGCACTGGCTTCTGCCTGTTCACGGGTGAAATGACGGAACCAGACACCCTGAACCCGTCCGCTGATCAACGCATGTACACAGATTTTCGCCATCGTTAGTCCTGTAGCTGCTCAAGGGTCGGGATATGGCCCCGACGATAGAGATCCTGCAAGCTGATATTAAGTACCACACCCCGCTGACGTTGCAACATCTGCAAGCGACTGTGCAGCTCCTTCTGCCAGGGCTCAGCACGGTCAGGCATGGGGTCGGGCAGCGGCCAGGGAAGCTCACGTTGCAACTGCAGCAGCGTATAGCGGCTGAGGTCACGACTGAGCAGGTACTGCCCACCCTCCGTTCGCCGGATCAAGCCGGCATCAATCAGCAGCTGCACATAATCATCCCAGCGCCCCTGATCCAGTCCCGGGACCTCCTGCAGCAGCACCCGGTCAGGCACTGGTTCACCATCCTGCTGGGCAATCCAGAGTCGCTGGAGTACCGCCAGCACCGTGTAGAGGTGCGGTTCGTTCATGCGAAACTTGTTGACGTGAGACACCGTCAGCAGCCGGGTCAGCTCCGCACCCAGCAAAATGATGGTCCAGCTGATGAAGATCCAGACCAGAAACATGGGCACGGCCGCAAAAGCGCCATAAATCAGTTCATAGGAGGGAAACTGAGTGACGAAGAAGGCAAAGCCGCGCTTGGCAATCTCGAACAATACTGCCGCAAATACCCCACCAATCGCCGCATTGCGCAGTGGCACGCGACAGTTGGGTACGGCGACATAGAGCAGCATGAATGCCAGCGCCGAAAACAGTGGCGGCAACAGTGACAGTAGCCGGGCACGCCCCACCACCTCGGTGGCACTGCTGATGAACGGCAAACTGGCGATGTAAGAGGTCAACAACAGGCCGAGGCCGATCAGAATCGGCCCCAGGCTCAGCACCGCCCAGTACAGCAGGAAACTGGACAGCCCCTTGCGCGGTTCGGTGACGCGCCAGATACGGTTGAAGGCGGCCTCGATGTTTTTCATCATCATGATCGAGGTGACCACCAGGAAGACAATACCGATCACGGTCAGCTTCTGTGCCTGGGAGGCAAAGGTACTCAGGTACTCCTGTACCACCATGCCGGTGGCCGGAACGAAGTTCTCAAAGATCCAGCCTTGCACCTGCTCGCCGACGCCCCGAAAATTGGGCACGGCAGCCAGCATCGAATAGGACACGGTCATCAACGGCACGACTGCAAACAGCGTAGTGTAGGTCAACGCCGCCGCGTTCAAAATGCCTTGATTGGTCGTGTACTGGCGCGCCAGAGCGCGAACAAACACCATTAGCGCCGGCAGGCTTCCCTTCTGCATAGTCTCTCTCTTAACTAATCAATGCTCTGTTCTATACAATAGGGCGCACATCAGCCTATTGAAAGCCAGAAACGGAGCACTCATGTCGATTACCATCTATCACAACCCGCGCTGCTCAAAGTCTCGTGAAACCCTTAAACTGCTGCAGGAGCGCGGCATTGAACCCGAGATCCGTGAATATCTCAAGGACGTTCCCAGCAGCGACGAGCTGAAGTCCGTACTGGCCGCCCTCGGCATCAGCGCACGCGAACTGCTGCGCGCCAAGGAAGCCGAGTACAAGGAAGCCGGCCTGGACGATCAGACCCTGAGCGATGAAGCTGTAATCAAGGCGATGACCGAGTACCCGAAACTGATCGAGCGCCCGATCGTGATCAACGGTGATCAGGCTCGCATCGGCCGCCCGCCGGAATCCGTGCTGGAGATCCTCGCGTGAGCCAGCCTTACGTACTGATTCTCTACTACAGCCGCACAGGCGCGACCCGGGCACTGGCACGCCAGATCGCCCGCGGCGTGGAAGAAGCAGGAATGGAAGCGCGCCTGCGCACCGTCCCGGCGATCTCCACCGTCTGTGAAGCCACCGAGCCCGAGGTGCCTGAGTCTGGTGCGATCTACTGCACGGAAACCGACCTGGCCAACTGCGCCGGCCTGGCACTTGGCAGCCCGACCCGTTTTGGCAACATGGCGGCGCCAATGAAATACTTCATCGACTCCACCAGCAGTCTCTGGTTGTCCGGCGCCCTGATCGACAAGCCCGCCTGCGTCTTCAGCTCCAGCTCCAGCCTGCACGGCGGGCAAGAAAGCACCCTGCTGAGCATGATGCTGCCGCTGCTGCACCACGGCATGGTACTGGCCGGCCTGCCCTATAGCGCCACCGAGCTGCTCGACACCCAGGCGGGCGGTACACCCTACGGCGTGACCCATGTCAGCGGCAGCGATGGCAACACGCAACTGGATGAACTGGAAGCCGCACTGGCACTGAAACAGGGCAAGCGCCTGGGCCAGCTGGCCCTGAACCTGCTGCAAAAGGAGCCTTCTTGATGCAATCACTGGCCGCCAAAACCCGCCTCAGCCGCGCCCTGGTACTGCTGAGCTACTTCGGTTTGCTGCTGCTGTTCAGCCTCTGGTATCTCTGGCTGGTGCCGTCTCAGGGTGACAACCCCTGGGTGATCTGGCTGGTTCACCTGCTGCCGCTGCTGGCTTTTGCACCGGTGGTGATCAAGGGCACGCCGCGTGGCCACGCCTGGCTCTGCTTCGTGCTGCTGCTGTATTTCCTGGAAGCGGTCATCGCGGCGCTGATTCCGCCGCCCACCCGCTGGCTGGGACTGATCGATTGCGCCTTGCTGGTGACCCTGTTCACCTCTGCAATGCTCTACGCCCGCTGGCGCAGTCAGCTGGATCGTTCACAAGCGGCTGGTAGCGCTGCGTGAACCCTGTAGATCCCAAACGCTGGCGCCGTGATTTCCCGCTGCTGTCCGTGCGCGTGCATGGGCAGCCGCTGGTCTATCTGGACAACGCCGCTACCACCCAAAAGCCACGTTCGGTCATCGATGCGGTCAACCGCTTCTACAAGACCGGCAACGCCAACGTCCATCGCGGCAGCCATGCGCTGTCGGCCCAAGCCACCACCGCTTTTGAGCAGGCCCGAGATCGCGTCGCCCACTGGCTAGGCGTGGATGACAGCTCTACCCTGATCTGGACCCGCGGCACCACCGAGGCGATCAACCTGGTCGCGCAAAGCTGGGGCCGCCAGCACCTGCGCCAGGGCGATCTCATCCTGCTGATGCAGAGTGCCCACCACGCCAACATCGTCCCCTGGCAGATGCTGGCAACCGCCACCGGCGCCCGCATCGAAGTCATTCCGCTGCAGACCGATGGCGATATCGACCTTGAGGCCTATCGCACACTGCTTGAGCAGAAACCGGCGCTGGTCGCCCTGGGCCATGTTTCCAATGCGCTGGGTACCATCTACCCGGTTGAAGAACTGTGCCGTGACGCCAAGGCGGCCGGTGCGACCGTACTGGTCGACGGTGCCCAGGCACTGCCCCATTTCGATGTCCGCCTGAATACACTGGGCTGCGACTTCTACGCCTTCTCCGGCCATAAAGTGTTCGGCCCGACCGGTATCGGCGCCCTCTGGGGACGCCGCGAGCTGCTCGACGCCATGCCCCCCTGGCAAGGCGGTGGCGAGATGATTGAGCAGGTCAGCTTTACGAACACCCGCTACGCTGGCTTGCCATTCAAGTTCGAAGCCGGCACACCGAACATTGCCGGTACCATCGGCCTGGCGGCAGCCATCGACTACCTGGAAACCCAGGACCGTCAGGCGATGGAAGCCCATGAACAGGACTTGCTGCAGCACACTCTGGACTGCTGCAGCCAGATCTCGGGGTTCCGCCCCATCGCTTCTGGCGCGCGCCGGGTCAGTCTGGTCTCGTTCGAACTTGAGGGCTATCATCAGCAGGACGTGGCTCACTGGCTGGACCGCCAGGGCATCGCCGTGCGGGCCGGCCACCACTGCGCCATGCCACTGATGCAGTCGCTGGGCCTGCCGGGCACGCTGCGGGCCTCCTTTGCCTTCTACAACAGCCGGCAGGAAGGTGAGCAGCTGGCACAGGCACTGGATCAGCTGGTTCTAAGCCAGAAAAGCACCGTTCCCGTTGCAGATTTGGAACAAACTGACTACCAAAACGCGCTAAAAGGCGTATACTCTGCAACAGACTGGACCAGTCGCTATCAGGCCCTGATGCGTCTGGGGCAGGCGTCTCCGCCCTTGCCCCCCGCACTCAAGCAGGAACACTTCCTCCTGCCGGGCTGTGAATCCCGGGTATGGCTCATCACCGAGCTGGATGCCACCGGACACCTGAACTGTCGCGCCGACGCCGATGCACGCATCCTGCGTGCCCTGCTGACGCTGCTGCTGGATCAGGTCAACGGCCTGACCCCCGCGCAGCTACTGGCCACCGACCTCGAAGACAAACTGAGTCAACTCGATATTCAGCGACACCTGAGCCCGTCTCGGGGCAATGGACTGCTGGCGATCATCCGTGCCTTGCAGGCATTTGCACGCACACAGGATTAGCAACAGGGTGTTGAAAAGCGTAATCGATGCAGCCGATACGCGCGGTACGCCGCCCGGGCAAAGACAGGCGAGCAAGCGCAGTTTAGTGAACTAAATAAGCATTGTGAGCCTGTTTTTGACGATGTATTCGGCCACGTAGATAGCTTTTCGACAGCTTGCCAAGCCCAGGCGCCGCCGATTAAGTTCTGGAGTACTAGATGAACCTTAACGACCTGAGTCTGTTCATTCGCGTGGTTGAAACGGGGAGTTTCACCGCTGCGGCTGAAAGCCTCAATGTGCAGAAATCCACCATCAGCCGCCGCATCGCCCAGCTGGAAGACACCCTGGGCATTCGCCTGATTCAGCGCACCACCCGCAAGCTCAAGCTCACCCCTGAAGGCGAGGAGCTGTTCTCCCGCGCCCAGCCGCTGGTGGATGACCTGGAAGCGGTGCAGGACGACATCAGCGCGTCGAAAACCGAACTGCGTGGCCGCCTGCGCCTGACCATGCCGACCGAGATCGGCGTGTTCATGATGAACGATGTGATCTCCAGCTTCATGGAAGCCTACCCACGCATCGAGGTCGATGTGGAGCTGAGCACCCGCACCGTCGACCTGATCGAAGAGGGTGTCGACCTGACCCTGCGTCTTGGCCCGCTGCCCAACTCCAGCCTGATCGCACGACATGTAGCCGGTCTGCATCGCGGCCTTTTTGCTACTCCGGATTACATCGAAAAGCATGGCATGCCGCACACACCGGATGACCTGGCCCGTCACCAGTGCATCACCCTGCTCAAGCCGTTCGACCACCTGAGGTTCATCAACTGGAACGACCAGGAACCGGTCACCATGGGCGGGCGTCTGCGCACCAACAGCCTGAGCTTCGTGCGTGAAATGATCCTGCAGGGTTACGGCATTGGCCGTCTGCCGGAGGTATTTTGCAGCGAACTGGTTCAGGACGGCACCATCGTCCGCGTACTGGACAACTTCGACCTGGAACCGCTGGAGATCAACGCGCTCTATGCCAGCCGCCGCAACCTGAACCCGCGTGTACGCGCCTTCCTCGATCACATGACCGAGCGCCTGCGTGACCATCCCTGGGTGCAAAGCCGTCTGGTTCACCTGTCCGGTCAGGTCTGACGCCCAACCGTCACGCGCGCCTGAATACGGCCCCAAAACAGAAGACCCGGCTATTGGCCGGGTCTTGTTTGTCAAAGCCGTTTGGATCAGCTCCAGCCGGTGACGACTTTCACTTCCAGGTACTCTTCCAGCCCCCAGACACCGCCTTCGCGGCCATTCCCGGACTGTTTGTAGCCACCGAACGGCGCGCCGCCGCCCAGCATTTCGCCATTCATCTGCACCATGCCGGAACGCAGCTTGCGCGCCACCCGCTTGGCCTTGTCGGCGTCCTGGGTCTGCACGTAGTGGGTCAGGCCGTAGGGGCTGTCGTTGGCAATGCGCAGCGCCTCTTCTTCAGTGTCGAAGGGAATGATCGACAGCACCGGACCAAAGATCTCCTCACGGGCGATGGCCATCTCATTGGTGACATCGGCGAACACGGTCGGACGTACGAAATAGCCTTCGCTCATGCCATCAGGCTTGCCCGGACCGCCCGCCACCAGACGGGCACCCTCGTCGATCCCTTTCTGGATCAAGCCCTGGATCTTGTCGAACTGGGCGGCGGAGACCACCGGACCGATATGCTTGCCTTCCAGTGACGCCTGGTTGACCTCGGTTTTCGCCGCCACCTCAATCGCGGTCTGTACCGCCTGCTCGTAAATCGAGCGTTCCACCAGCATCCGCGTCGGCGCGTTGCAGGACTGACCGGAGTTCATGAAACAGTGACGCACACCACGCACTACCGCCTTCTCGTCCGCATCGGCAAAGACGATATTGGCACCCTTGCCGCCCAGTTCCAGGCTGACACGTTTGACGGTATCGGCCGCATTCTTGGAGATGGCAATACCGGCACGGGTAGAGCCGGTGAAGGAGATCATATCCACATCCTGGTGACCCGACAGCTGGGAGCCAACCCCCATACCGTCACCATTAACCAGGTTGAATACGCCCGCCGGGAAGCCGGCCTCGTCGATCATCTCGGCAAACAGCATTGCTGACAGCGGCGACACCTCGGACGGCTTGAGCACCATGGTGCAACCGGCTGCCAGTGCGGCCACAACCTTCAGGGTGACCTGATTCATCGGCCAGTTCCACGGCGTGATCAGGCCACAGACCCCGATCGGCTCGCGCAGGATCTGGTTGCCCGGCGCATGCTCACCCAGCGCTTCCTCGAATTCGTAGTCACGCAGTACCCGCATGAAGTTCTTCAGGTGGTTGGCGCCGGTACCCCACTGCGCCGTCTGCGCCAGCGCGATGGGCGCACCCATCTCCAGCGAGATCGCCTCGGCCATCTCGCTGGAGCGTGCCTTGTACAAGGCATAGAGTTTTTCCAGCAGCGCCAGGCGCTCCTCTTTACTGGTCTGGCTCCAGCTATCGAAAGCCTGACGGGCAGCCGCCACGGCCGCATCGGTGTCAGCCTGACCGCCCAGGGAGATCACCGCACACACCGCTTCGGTGGACGGATCGATGACATCAAAGTCATTCGCCTGTGCCGGCGCAACCCACTGGCCGTTGATATAGAATTCGCGTTTTTCCAGCATGTTCGATCCCTCTTGTGTGCGCTTATTAGTTTATGTGCGCAAGTCGTTAACCTGTTAAGGGTAACCAGTCCCGGCGCTAAGGTCACCACCCTTGAGCGATTCAGGGCTATGCCTTGACCCGCGTACGCGGGCCTGCAATGCCCCGCTTGGCAGTACCGGTACGACGACTGGTGCTCTTGACCGAACCCGCAGCAGCTGAGGTTTTTTTTCGCCCCTGGCTTTGCCCTTTACCGGACTTGCTCCTGAAAGATTTGCCACGCGCCGGAGCCTTGATACCACTCAGTGCATCCGGCCGGATCTGGCCAATCAGCTGTGGCAACGCCTGCTGCAGCGGCTGCATGAAGCCCTGATAGTTGAACGCCTTGCGACTGATGGCATCGAGCTGGGACTCCCAGTGAGCGGTCATATCCGGCCGGCTCAGCTCCTCCGGCAGCGCCCCGATCAGCGCCTTGCCCGCCTCGGTGGCATGGATCTGCTTGCCCTGACGCTGCAGGAAACCGCGCTTGAACAACAGCTCGATGATGCCGGCACGGGTCGCCTCGGTGCCCAAGCCATCGGTCTCGCGCAGCACCTTGCGCAATTCCGCATCCTGCACAAATCGGGCGATCCCGGTCATCGCCGCCAGCAGGCTGGCATCGGTAAACGCCTTGGGCGGCTGAGTCATCTTCTCCAGCAGCTCACCGCGCTCGCAGTGCAGCTGTTCACCCACCTTCAGCGGTGGCAGCTGGCCTTCATCCTCCTCCTGCGCCTCCTTGCCCATCAGCGCCTTCCAGCCCGGATCGGTAATCTGGCGCACCTTGGCTACGAACTGGCCACCGGCAATCTCCACCTCGACACGACGATCCGCATAACGACAGGCAGGGTAGAACTGCATCAGATACTGACGTGCAATCTGGCTGTACACCTGCAGTTCGGCACGACTAAGCCGCTCTGGTGAGGCCGCCTTGCTGGTCGGGATGATCGCGTGGTGGGCTTCCACCTTCTTGTCGTTCCAAGCCTTGGATTTCAGGCCCAGGTCGGCATTCTGCACCGCTGCAGCCAGCTCCGGCTGGGTACGGGCGATCGCTTGAGACACTCTCGCCGCCTCTGAAAAGTGCTCGGCAGGCAGGTAACGACAATCGGAGCGCGGGTAGGTGATCAGCTGATGCTTCTCATACAACGCCTGGGCGGCATCCAGCACCTGCTGGGCGTTGAGGCCGAAGCGCTTGGCGCAGTCGATCTGCAGTGACGACAGGTTGTAGGGCAGCGGCACCGCCTGCTGGCCGGTCTTGCGTTCGTCCTTGGTCACGATGCCGGGCTGCCCCGTGATGCGCTGCACCACGTTCTCCGCCAACGGCTTTGACAGTACTCGCCCCTCTTCGTCCTGATACCCTGAGCAGGCTTCGCTGGGTTGCCAGCGGGCGGTAAAACGCTCACCGCGCTCGGTCAGCAGATGGGCATCCACCTCGTAATAGGGCTTGGGCACGAAGGCGTCGATCTCGGCATCGCGCTGCACCACCAGCCCCAGCACCGGCGTCTGCACCCGCCCCACTGAAAGCACGCCATCATAGCCGGCACCGCGCCCCTTCACCGTCAACGCCCGCGTCATGTTGATGCCGAACAGCCAATCGGCACGGGAACGCGCCAGCGCCGAGACCGACAGAGGGACAAACTCCTTGTTGGGCTTCAAACGGGCGATGGCACGACGCACCGCCTCGGGATTGAGGTCGGAAATCAGACAGCGCTGCACCTGGGATCGCTTGCTCTGGGGCACCTTGAGGAAGTCGATCACCTCGTCCACCAGCAGCTGACCTTCGCGGTCCGGGTCACCGGCGTGGATGATCTGATCGGCCGACTTGACCAGCTTGCGCAGCACCAACAACTGTTTGCTGACGCCCTTGCGCGGCTTCAGCTGCCACTCCTGAGGCAAAATCGGCAAGTGTTCCAGCCGCCACTGCTTGTACGCCGGGTCATAGGCATCCGGCTCGGCCTGCTCCAGCAGATGGCCGATACACCAGCTCACCACCTGATCACCGCCACAGCGGATCATCCCCTCCTCCTTTTTCTGAGGACCGGGCAGGACGGCGGCGATGGCACGGGCAAGGCTGGGCTTTTCGGCGATGTAGAGCTTCATGGATCTCGAATGCTGGACAGTGAAAGCCGATAGGTTAAGAGATCAACCTCAATAAGTCGACAAAAGACTGGATAAATAAACAGCCTTAAGTGCTACCCCAGTTGATCCTTATGCCGCAATGATAAGGCTATTTTGTCGCCAGACCGGCCAGCACGTCCCGGAAGCTGCTCAATCCGGCCTCCAGGTTTTCGATAATTTCTTCGGCCAACTCATCCGGTTCCGGCAGGTTATCCAGGTCGGTCAAGCTTTGGTCTTTCAGCCAGAAAATATCCAGGCTGGTTTTGTCACGGGCAATCAACTCTTCGTAACTGTATTGACGCCAGCGCCCCTCCGGGTTGCTTTCAGGGTGCCAGGTTGCCGTGCGCTCGGCCGGGTTCTTCGGATTGTAGCAATCGATAAACGCCTGCAAATCTTCAAAGCGCATCGGCTTTTTCTTCAGCGTATGGTGAATATTGGTCCGATAATCATAGAACCAGACTGACTGGGTCCAGGGCTCGGGGCTGGCCGGCTTGTTGTCGAAGAAGAGTACATTCACCTTTACCCCCTGGGCGTAGAAAATGCCCGTGGGCAAACGCAGGATGGTGTGCAGATTCGTGGTTTCCAGCAGTTTCTTGCGAACGGTTTCACCGGCACCGCCTTCAAACAGGACGTTGTCCGGCACCACAATCGCGGCCTTGCCGGTGGTTTTCAGCATACTGCGAATATGCTGCACAAAGTTGAGCTGCTTGTTGGACGTCGTATCCCAGAAGTCCTGACGGTTGTAGGTCAGCTCATCCTTTTCCTGCTCGCCCTCTTGTTGGTAAAGCTCATGGAGCTTTTCTTGCCAAAGGGCGGGTTCGCCAGCACATAATCCACGCTGACCGGGCTCGGAGCGATCAAGGCATCATTGGGTGACACCAGACTATCGCCGTCAATCTCGCCGATGTTATGCAAAAACATGTTCATCAGGCACAAACGGCGAGTGTTGGCGACAATTTCGTTACCGTAAAACGTACTGTGCTTGAGAAACTGCTTCTGTTCCTTGTCCAGCTGATAGTTGGCCGGGGTGGTGAGGAAATCATAGGCCGCCAGGAAGAAGCCGCCCGTGCCGCAAGAGGGATCTGCGATGGTCTTGCCCGGTTCCGGGCGCACGCATTCCACCATCGCCCGAATCAAAGAGCGAGGGGTGAAATACTGACCGGCGCCGGACTTGGTATCTTCGGCGTTTTTCTCCAGCAAGCCTTCGTAGATGTCCCCTTTGACATCCGCACCCATCACCAGCCAGTTGGTACTGTCGATCATATCGATCAGTCGATACAGCTTGGCCGGGTCCTGAATCTTGTTCTGCGCCTTGGTGAAAATCTGGCCCAGCATTCCCTTTTCCCGGCCCAGCTCGCGCAGAATCTCGACATAGAGCACTTCCAGCTCCGCGCCCTTTTTGCCCAGTAGCGCTTGCCAGTCGTAGCCCTCGGGAATACCCACATCGCGGCTGTAGGGCGGTTTGGCGTATTCATCCACCATCTTCAGGAAGATCAGATAGGTCAGCTGTTCCAGATAATCGCCATAGCCCACGCCATCGTCACGCAGGGTGGTACAGAAGCTCCAGACACGGGAGATAATCGAAGCGGTATTCATCAATCGGTTTCCTTGGCGGCAAGCAGCATCTTGCCCAATGGGGTTAAGCGGTATTTTTGCAGACGGCTGCGGGGTTTATCCGGGATTGTCATTGCCACCCACCCCTCCTGTATGGCCGTGTGCAGATAGTGCTGTCTAAAGTGTTTGGCATCTTTCAGCCCCAGTACGGCCATCAGTTCCACCCGGCTCATCTCGCCCTGCATGGACGCAAGCAGCTGGATGACTTCGGGGGTGACTTCGGGGGTGACTTCGGGAGTGACTTCGGGGGTGACTTCACCTGCAGAATAACACGATTTGCATTGCTTTAAGTGCAGGACGGGAGATGTGAGATCCGGCAAAACACATTCAAAAAGCTGATCAATAAACCCAACCAGGCCCGGTGTTTTATCAATTTCAGGCTGACTATAGTAACTCCATCCTAACGAACACTCGGAGAAACACGATGAACGCTGCCCTGATCACCCGCCTGCTGGCCACCTCCAACAGCCTCGCCCCTCTGGCTCTGCGCGTACCGGCCGGCATCATTTTCATGGCCCACGGCGCCCAGAAACTGTTCGGCGCTTTCGGCGGCTATGGTCTGGAAGGGACCGGACAGTGGATGGCGTCCATCGGACTGGAGCCCGGCTACCTGATGGCCCTGCTGGCCGGCAGTGCCGAATTCTTCGGCGGTCTGGCGATCCTGATCGGTCTGCTGGTTCGTCCGGCGGCCGCCGCCCTGGCTTTTGCCATGCTGGTCGCCATCTTCGCCGTCCATATCGGCAACGGCCTGTTCATGAGCAACAACGGCTACGAGTTCGGTCTGGCCCTGCTGGCGATCTCCGTTGCACTGCTGATCAGCGGTGGCGGTGCTCTGTCAGCCGACCGTGTATTGAGCCGGCGCCAGGCCTGAGTCCTGGCCGCCCCAGCCTGAACCAATCAAGCGGAGGAGAGCACCATGGGCTTGCTGATTGATGGCCACTGGGTCGACCAGTGGTATGACACTGAATCCACGCAGGGTCGCTTCGTACGCACCCAGTCGCAGTTCCGTCATTGGATCACCGCCGACGGCCAGCCCGGCCTCAGTGGCGAAGGCGGCTTCAAGGCAGAGGCCGGGCGCTACCATCTCTATGTATCCCTGGCCTGCCCCTGGGCGCATCGGGTGTTGATCCTGCGTGCACTCAAGGGACTGGAGTCGATGATCTCGGTGTCCGTGGTGAACAGCTATATGGGCGACCACGGCTGGAGCTTCGCGGCAGAACCGGGCGCGACCGGTGATGCCCTCTACGGGCTGGATTATCTGTACCAGCTTTATCAGAAGGCTGAGCCGGACTACACGGGCCGCGTGACCGTACCCGTGCTCTGGGACAAGCAGCGTAAGACCATCGTCAATAACGAGTCCGCCGAGATCATCCGCATGCTCAATTCGGCCTTTGATCACTTGGGTGCCAAGGCCGGTGATTACTACCCGCCGCTACTGCGCAGCGAAATCGATACGCTCAACAGCGAGATCTACGAGCGCATCAACAACGGGGTGTACAAGGCCGGCTTTGCGACCTCTCAGGAGGCCTACGAACAGGCCGTCTTCCCCCTGTTCGAGGCACTGGACGCTTTGGAGCAACGTCTCAGCCAACAGCGCTACCTGCTGGGCGCACAGATCACCGAAGCGGACTGGCGCCTGTTTACCACTCTGGTCCGCTTCGATGCGGTCTATTACGGCCACTTCAAGTGCAACCTGAAGCGGATCGTGGATTATCCCAACCTCTGGGGCTATGTCCGCGAGCTGTACCAGTGGCCAGGAATCGCCGCAACGGTGGACCTGGACCATATCAAGCAGCACTACTACCGCAGCCACCCCGGCATCAACCCGACCGGGGTGGTACCGGCTGGCCCGGTGCTGGATTTTGACTCCCCCCATCAACGTGAACCTGTCGGCCAATAGGCCCAAGGAGACATACCCGTGAGCAAGATTCTGGTTCTTTACTACTCGTCCTATGGCCATGTCGAAACCCTGGCCCGAGCGATTGCCGAAGGCGCCATGAGTGTCGAGGACAGCGACGTCACCATCAAGCGCGTCCCCGAATTGATGTCGGCGGACGTGGCCCGCAATGCTGGCGTTAAAATGGACCAGTCAGCCCCGCTGACCGATCCAAAAGAACTGGCCGACTACGATGCCATCATCTTCGGCACCCCAACCCGCTTCGGCAATATGGCCAGTCAGATGCGCAACTTCCTCGACCAGACCGGCGGCCTCTGGGCGCAGGGTGCGCTGATCGGCAAGGTGGGCAGCGTGTTCACCAGCACGGGAACAGGCGGCGGTAACGAAACCACCATCCAGTCGTTCCACACGACCCTGTTCCATCACGGCATGGTCGTGGTCGGCCTGCCCTATGCGCTGCCGGAGATGACCGATATCAGCGCTGTGCATGGCGGCTCACCGCTGGGCGCGGCCACTATTGCCGGCGGTGATGGCTCGAGAAGCCCCAGTGAGCAGGAACTGACCATGGCCCATTATCAGGGCGCACACGTAGCCCGTATTGCGGCCAAACTCAGCGCCTGATCATCCCGACCCCGGCGGGCCTCGGTAACGGGCCCGCTGCTTTCCTCACCCTGACGACACCACGACCGCCGTGCGTAGCCCCTCCTTGCCGAAACGCGCCATGCGCCAGAAGCGGCTGCGTGGTATGGGCACGTTCTGGCTGTCGATCAGCGCCTTTTCCTCCTCTTCATCCACTTCCGGATCGTGCAGGTAGACGTAATGATCATCGATGCCGGTCAGCACCACCCAGTGCGGACTCTTGTGCCGGCTCAGACTCCAGCAGCTGATCAGCATCAGCACATAGGCCCCTGATGCCAGCGCCTGCTCCAGCACCTCAAAGCTGATCTCCTCGGCGTGCTCGACAATACCGGACGCCTCAATCTGCTCCTTGAAGTCCTGATACACCAGCTCCAGCACCTCCTTTTTCAGCTCGGTGCGCACGCCGTGAATGAACAGCGGCCCTTCACGATTGATATACAGTTCCACCCCGAAGCCACGCCTGAACGCGGCCAGTGCCAGCCCGCGCGGACCGCAACCACCATGGCCGGTAGTCATGAAAATGGAGGTCGCCTCACGCCAAAGCTGCAACTCATGGCGACGGTCCATCTCGATGTCGGGATTCAGCGCCTTCATCGCCATCAGCAGGGAGGCCGGACCACAGGTAAACGGCAGGGTCTGGCCATACCAGGGCACTCTGCCGGGAGGGCGTGTCCGCACCGCAAGAATGCGCTTCTGAAACCGCAGTGCCGGCGCATGATCCTCGTAATAGTCATCGTAAAAGCCGAACTGGCGATAGCCCAGTGCACGATAGAGCCGGATGGCGGCTGCGTTGTCACTGCGCACTTCAAGCCGCAACGCCAGGCAGTCCTGCTCCAGCGCCGCCGCTTCGGCGGCTTCCATCAGCTGCCGCGCCAGTCCCTGTCCTCGCAGCTGCTCGTCCACAGCCAGCGAGTAGATACGTCCCAATGACGTGCCACGATGGAACAGCACCAGGATGTATCCGGCCAGCGGCAGGCCGTCAGTTTCGGCCAGAATCAGGGCGCAATGGCCGCGCTTGAGCATCCAGCGAAACTGGCGTCTGCTGATACGGTCTTCGCGGAAGGATTGCTGTTCCAGCGCCACCAGCGCCGGCAGATCATCAAGGCAGGCAGGACGTGTGCGAATGCTCAGAGACATGGCATGACTCCCGAGGGACAGATAGCCAGATTAAGGCCTCTGAGCCCGACAATGCCAGTGGTGATAAATATTTTTTCGACCCGATTGCGCCCGCTGTAAAAGGGGTCGATAGTGCAACCATAGCAACCAGCAGGATGCACCATGAGCAAGCTGAAGATCATCGTCGACAAGAAAGAGGACTGGCAGGCGTTTTATCCGGCCGAGCAGCTGATGAGCGCCCACGAGTATCTGGCTCAGGGCAGTCAGAGGGAACGCACACCGGTGCAGATCATCAACCTGTGTCGCAACTACCGCTACCTGAGCTACGGCTACTATATTTCGCTGCTGGCGGAAGCGCGTGGCCACAAGGTGATCCCCTCGATTCAGACCATCAACGACCTGGGCCGCAAGTCCGTGTACGGACTGGGCATGAAGGATCTCAACACCCTGCTGGGCAAGCTGATCGACAAGCACGCCGACCTGCGCGCACAACTGGAGGCGGACCAGCGGCTGCAGATCACCCTCTGCTTCGGTCAGACCCACTTTGCGCCCCTGCAGGACCTGGCGCGCCAGATCTTCGACCAGTTCCCCTGCCCGATTCTGCACCTGAGCTTCCGCAAGGGTCCTGTGTGGGAGATCGAAACGGTGAAAGCGGGCAACCTGAAGCAGTTGAGCGAGCCGGAAGAAGACCTTTTCGCCGCGGCCATCGACGCCTTCAGTCGCAAGATCTGGCGCAAGCCGACCGCGCGCCGGCAGTACCGCTACGATCTGGCCATTCTGGTGGACCATGACGAACAGTTGCCGCCGTCCGATGCCAAGGCGATCAAGCAGTTCATCCGTGCCGGTCGCCAGCTGGGTATCGATGTCAGCCTGATCGGCAAGAAGGATTATGGCCGCCTGGCGGAGTACGACGGCCTGTTCATCCGTGAAACTACCTCCATCAGCAACCATACCTACCGTTTCGCAAAAAAAGCCGAGCGCGAGGGACTGGTGGTGTTCGACGACCCCACCTCGATCCTGCGCTGCTGCAACAAGGTATTCCTGTCTGACCTGCTGGCCACCAACGGCGTTGCCATGCCGGAGACCCACTTCCTGTTCAAGGACCACCGCCGGGAGCTGAAGCAGCTGGCCGCATCGCTGAGTTATCCGCGGGTGCTGAAGATTCCGGACGGTTCCTTTTCCAGAGGCGTGGTCAAGGTCAACTCCGCCGAGGAGCTGATCACCCAGGCCGAGGAGTACTTCAAGCAGTCCGCCATCGTGCTGGTACAGGAGTTCATGTACACCGACTACGACTGGCGCATCGGCATTCTCAACAACAAGCCACTGTACGCCTGCAAGTACATGATGACCCGTGGCCACTGGCAGATCTACAACCACAGTGGCACCGAGACCGAATCCGGTGACTTCGAAACCCTTCCGGTACATGAAGCCCCCGCCAAGGTGGTCAAGACCGCGCTGAAGGCGACCAAACTGATCGGCGACGGCCTCTATGGTGTCGACCTCAAGCAGTCCGGTGACAAGGTGGTGGTGATCGAGGTGAACGACAACCCCAGTATCGACTCGGATGTGGAAGACCTTTACCTGAAGGAGAGCCTCTATCGCATGATCATGGAAGAGTTCCTGCGTCGGATGGAGCGGCGCCGACTGGGGATCGGACACTAATGACAATAGCCTGCGCCGTCTGCGCGAGCCAGGCGGTGTCGCAAGAAAAAAGTGCTCCCCGGTTGGCGGAGCACACAATGGCAGATGATAGCGACAGGGCTAGAAGGTACCCGGATAATCGCCGCCATCCAGCAGCAAGTTCTGACCGGTAATGAAGCCGGCCTGGCTACCGCAGAGAAAGGCGCACATGGCACCGAATTCGGCCGGATCGCCAAAACGGCCCGCCGGGTTGGCCTGCATCTGCTGCTGACGAACCGCGTCGGCACTGACACCCATTTTTTGGGCATAGGACTCGACGGTCGAAGTCAAGCGATCGGTTTCGAACGAGCCCGGCAACAGGTTGTTGATGGTGACGTTTTTAGCCACGGTCTCGCGCGCCAGCCCGGCAACGAAACCGGTCAGGCCGCTGCGGGCACCGTTGGAGAGGCCGAGGATGGAGATCGGCGCCTTCACCGCCGACGATGTGATATTGACGATACGGCCGAAACCACGCTCAAGCATACCGTCCACCACCGCCTTGATCAGAAAGATCGGCGTCAGCATGTTGGCGTCCACCGCCGCATACCAGGCTTTTTCATCCCATTCACGGAAATCCCCCGGGGGCGGACCGCCGGCGTTGGTCACCAGGATATCGGGATCAGGACAGACCGCCAGCACCTGGGCGCGTCCCGACTCGGTGGTGATATCGGCGGCAACCGCCTGCACCTTAACGCCGGTCTGGGCACGTATCTCTTCGGCAGTTTTTTCCAAAGCTTCAGCATTACGGGCATTGATCACCAAGTCCACGCCCTCCTCGGCCAGCGCCAGAGCACAAGCACGCCCGAGGCCTTTGGAAGCGCCACAGACAATGGCCTTACGACCATTCAGGTTCAGATTCATAGCAGTCTTATCCTTTGATGGTTGAATGGGGACAGGCAGCACGCGCGCCAGCGGCGGTCAGATCCCCTCAACAACGACAACGCGGCCCGAGCTGCATTCATCACGAATGGATTTCAGCCCCTGATATACATCGCCATAGTAAAACTCCTCGGCTTTTTCCATCGAGGGGAACTCAAACAGTACGATCCTGCGCGGTGTCCAATCCCCCTCAAGCACCTTGTGTTCACCACCTCGAGAAAGATATTTGCCCCCCGCAGCCTCTATCGCGGGTTTGGCCTGGGACATGAAATCCTGGTAGCGCTCGAGATTAAAAATATCGATATCGAAAATAACGTATGCAGCCATCTACACTCCCTCCTGGTTGTGGCCTCGGCAGGGGGCACAACGCCTGGTGATTTCCCTGTACTTCCCGGGTCAAGTCGAACCCCTGCTTCACGGGCATTGCGCATCTTCATGAGCAGCCAGCCAGATAATCGGCTCCCCTTGGCAGAAACCGATGACCTGTATCTTGGGCTGCAAGACGTGTTAGAGAGTAAGAAATTTTGCCGGCCAGGATTTGACTTGATATGAAACCTGCTTGATATCTTGTGACAGGTTATGGCGCGCCAAACGGCGCAACGGGAAGCCCAATCAGATCGGATTGCAGCGCGAACGGACTCATTCACGCGGCCCCTTAAGACCCTCCCTGTCACACAACCGCAACCTTAACCGGGCTATGATATTGATTTTTATATAATCCGTTCTCGATCATGACACCTGAAAAGCCCTCGTCCTTTGTTTCCATCCTGCTGATTTTTCTGCGTTTGGGCCTGACCAGCTTCGGCGGCCCCGTGGCACATCTTGGCTATTTCCGCGATGAGTTCGTTAACCGGCGCAAATGGCTCAGTGAACGCAGCTATGCCGATCTGGTCGCGCTGTGTCAGTTCCTGCCGGGGCCTGCCAGCAGCCAGGTGGGGCTGGCACTGGGCTTGTCCCAAGGGGGATTCAAGGGGGCGCTGGCCGCCTGGTGCGGTTTTACCCTGCCTTCAGCACTGGTGCTGATGCTGGTGGCCTATGGCGTCATGAGCCCCGACTCAGGCCTGCCGACGGGTGTGATCCAAGGACTGAAGCTGATCGCAGTCGCCGTCGTGGCACAGGCGGTCTGGGGTATGGCACAAGGCATGTGCCGGGGCAAAAAGGAGGTCGCGCTGATGGTGCTGGCGGCCGGCAGCCTGCTGCTGGCGCCCAGCGTTTGGCTGCAGCCACTGATCTTGCTGTTGGCCGGCCTGGCCGGTGTCTTCCTGTTCAAGGTAACCTCGGCCGCGGATCAAAGCCAGTTGCCGGTACAGGTGTCCGCCCGCACCGGTGGCGCTCTGCTGACGATCTTTTTGCTGTTGCTGCTGGGTTTGCCGCTGTTGGCCGCCAGCCTGTCACTGCCGACTCTGGATCTGTTCGACCTGTTCTACCGCGCCGGCTCGCTGGTGTTCGGCGGCGGCCATGTGGTGCTGCCACTGCTGGAGGCAGAAACCGTGCTGCCGGGTCATATCAGTGAAGACACCTTCCTGGCTGGCTACGGTGCCGCCCAGGCCGTGCCAGGCCCGCTGTTCACCTTTGCCGCCTATCTGGGCACCAGCATGCAGCTGCTGCCCGGCTGGCTCGGCGGACTGACGGCACTGGTCGCGATCTTCACCCCTTCGTTCCTGCTGGTCGCCGGCATCCTGCCGTTCTGGAGTCGGTTGAGCCGCAACCGGCAGGTGCGCTCGGCCCTCACCGGCATCAATGCGGCTGTGGTCGGACTGCTGCTGGCAGCGTTCTACGATCCGATCTGGACCAGCAGCGTTCGCTCCGACGTCGATTTTGCACTGGTCCTGCTGGCCTTTGCGGCGCTGCAGATATGGAAACTGCCGGTGTGGCTGCTGGTACCACTGTTTGCGCTGGGCGGCCTGGCACTCTAACGGCCGCTCGCAGCAGCGCGGCACAACGTTTGACGACTCGGCGTAGCGCCAGCGCACGCAGCATCCGCCCCCTGCGATGGTAGAAGTTCAGGTCGATGCTGCCGTCCTCAAGCCGGCGAACCTTGCGTGCGTGCGAATCGATGCTGGCGACCATGTTCAAACCCTCCCTAATGACCGATGCTGACAGCTTAGGATGGCTCTTGTATTATTAATAACGATTAATTCAGATCATTTTGATCGCCAGTCACGATGGATCACCCCCATGCCCCAGCCCAATCTGAGCACTGAGCTGCTGCGCACTTTCATCACCGTGGTGGATGAGGACGGCTTTATTCGCGCCGCCGAGCGGCTGCACAAGACCCAGTCCACCATCAGCCAACAGGTGCGGCGACTGGAGCAGGAGCTCGGCGTGGAACTCTTCCGTACCGAGGGACGCAAGCGAGTGCTGACGCCCACCGGCGAAACCATGCTCGGCTACGCCAGACAGATGCTGGCCCTACAGGAAGATGCCCTGGCCGCGATCACCGAACAGAATGCCGAGGGCGAGTTAAGGATCGGCGTATCCCTGTCACTGACGGAAAGTATGCTGCCGTCGATTCTGGCCCGTTTCAAACGCCACAATCCCGGCATTCGCCTGAACGTTCAAACCGATTACAGCAACAGCCTCAGCCAGGACTACGATGACGAGAAGTACGACCTGGCACTGATCCTGCGCCGCGACCGCAGTCAGGTCAAAGGGGAGCTGCTCGGCTATGAACCGTTGATCTGGATCGGCCCTGCCGGCTATCAGTGGTCCCGTAACCGGCCGCTGCCACTGGTACTGCTCAATGTTCCCTGCCTGTTCCGCGAGGCCACCCTGAGTGCGCTGGACAGCACCAGAATCAGTTGGCGCACCGTCTATTCGACCACCAGCTTTACCAGCCTGATGGCCGCCGTCCGCGCCGGTCTGGGCGTCACCGTCAGAACCCAGGGCGCGCTGGCCGAAGGCACCGAAAATATCGGCTCGCGACTGGGGCTGCCGGAACTGCCCCCGGTCTATATCGAACTGCGTTACCATCCCAACACGCCGGGCTGCGAGCAACTCGCCCAACTGATCCGCCATGAGCCACTGCAGGCCTGCTAACAGGTTGTTGAAAAACGTTATCGAGACCGCCTAAGCCAGGCAACGCAGATCGATTTTCGACAGTCTGTTAGACTCAGCGCACCTCGGTTGGCACCCCACGCTCCAGCACCCGCCTGAGCACGAAGCTGGAGTGCACACCGGTCACCCCTTCGATACGGGTGATCTTGTGCAGCAAAAGGTCGTGGTAGTCATCCATATCCTTGACCAGCACCCGCAGCTGATAATCCGCATCCTGGCCGGTGATGATCAGACATTCGAGCACCTGCGGCAGCTTGGCGATCTCGCGCTCGAAGTTCTCGAACCGTTCCGGCGTGTGTCGGTCCATGGAGATGTGCAGCAGCGCCATCAGGTTCAGCCCCATGCGCTTGGCATCCACCAGCGCACGATAGCCGGTAATCAGGCCACTCTCTTCCAGCGCCTTGACCCGGCGCAGACAGGGGGACGGGGATAGTCCTATACGGTCCGCCAACTCCTGGTTACTGATGCGCCCGTCCTGCTGCAACTGCTGCAGGATTGCGCGATCGTAGCGATCCAGTGCCGGTGCTTTTTGATCTGAAGGCATAATATTGCTCATTTTTTAAAAAACAGGATTTTAATTGCCAAAACTATCGCAATTTAAAGCAATTTAGCAATCCTGCTCCCGATCTATTGTTCTAACATATCCCCATCGTAAAGGTTAAGGCCCGCTGTAAACGCCAGACCGCCTTACCCAGACCGTCAACGGCGGTAACAGCCCTTACCCAGGGCTCGACTCAGCGGTCCACCCCACAACAATGGAGAGCAACACCATGGCAAGTGCCACTTTTAACCATCGCAAGTATCAGCCGGTCGAACCCGTGACCGGTTTTACCCGTACCTGGCCCGATCGTCAGGTGACCGAGGCCCCGATCTGGGCCAGCGTCGACCTGCGTGATGGTAACCAGGCCCTGCTGGAGCCGATGAACGTGGCCCAGAAACAGCGCCTTTGGCACCTGCTGGTGAAGCTCGGCATCAAGGAGATCGAGGTCGGTTTCCCGGCCGCCAGCCAGCCCGACTACGATTTCACCCGCTGGTTGATCGAAGAGAACCAGATCCCGGATGACGTGCGCATCCAGGTGTTGGTGCAGGCCCGCGAAGAGCTGATCGCCAAAACCTTCGAGGCGTTGAAAGGCGCCAAGCAGGCGGTGGTGCATGTGTACAACTCCACCTCCCGCATCCAGCGCGAGCGTGTGTTCGGCATGAGCCGCGACGAGATCAAAACGATCGCCGTACAGGGCGCCAGCTGGCTGAAGGAGTACGCCGCCAAGTACCCGGAGACCGACTGGACCTTCGAGTACTCGCCGGAAAGCTTCACCAGCACGGAAGTCGAGTACGCCGTTGAGGTCTGCGAAGCGGTGATGGATGTGTGGCAGCCGACCCCGGAGAAGCGCTGCATCCTCAACCTGCCGACCACCGTGGAAGTGGGGCCGCCGAACCACTTCGCCGATCAGGTGGAGTACTTCTGCCAGCACCTGAGCCGTCGCGACAGCGCCATCATCTCGGTGCATACCCATAACGACCGTGGTGGTGCCGTGGCCTCTGCCGAACTGGCGTTGATGGCGGGTGCCGATCGTGTCGAAGGCACTTTGCTCGGCAACGGCGAGCGCACCGGCAACATGGATATCGTCACCCTGGCGGTCAACCTGTACAGCCAGGGCGTGGATCCTCAGCTGGATCTGTCCAACCCGGACGAGATCATCCAGACCTGCACCGAGTGCACCGGGTTGCCGATCCACCCGCGTCATCCCTGGATCGGTGAACTGGTCTACACCGCTTTCTCGGGCAGCCACCAGGATGCGATCCGCAAGTCGCTGAAGCAGCAGCAGGAAGACGAACACTGGCAGGTCGCCTATCTGCCGATCGACCCGACCGACCTGGGCCGCGATTACCAGGCGGTGATCCGTGTCAACAGCCAGTCCGGCAAGGGCGGCATGACCTTCCTGCTGGAGCGTGACTTCGGCATCAGCATCCCGCGCTGGATGCAGCTGGAGCTGGCACCGATCGTGCAGAAGAAGACCGAGCAGCAGGGCGGCGAAGTGGACAGCCAAGTGATCCACGACCTGCTGGTCAGTACCTTTGTACAGGACAAGGCTCCGGTCAGCCTGGAGGGCTACCGCATCGAACGCAGCGGTGATGCCGAAACCCTGGCGGCCGATATCCGCATCGACGGTGAACAGGTCTGTATCGAAGGCAACGGCAAGGGCGCCATGGCCGCCTTCATCAGCGCCTGGCAGGCCCGTACCGGTATCAGCATCCATGTGGTTGACTACGCCGAACACGCCATGGGTGAAGGCTCGGATGTTGCCGCAGCCGCCTATGCGCAGCTCAACGTGGATGGCCAGCGGGTCAGCGGCATGGCAGTGGACGCCGATACCGTCAGCGCTTCGCTGAAGGCGGTGGTGTCCGGCCTGAACCGCTCGGGCAAGGCGACCCTCAGGGCGCAATCAACCTCTGCAACTCAAGCCTGAATCCTCAGCGGGCACTGAGCTTTCCTCCAGTGCCCGCTAATGCTGCAGTTTTCCGCGTGGCATCCCGTCTCATTAATGCCACCTCAAGCCGATGACTGACAGGGCACTTCGCCCACCGTCTGTTTTTCAATCGCACCAACTTCACCAAAACCGCTAACTTGGGTTAGTCTTAATCATTGATGGAACACGAGTTCCGGTCTGCCGCGAAGGGTATGCACGTGGGTTGTTGACTACCCTCTCTCATTCACCGCACATGGACGTAAACGTGACTGCACTTGCCCGCGCCTTCAGCTTCATATGGCTCCTGCTGCTGACCCTGGCACAAACAGCATGGGCCAACCTGCCCCTCAGCCCCGAGGAGCAAGCCCTTGTTGATGGCCATCAGCCCATCCAGGTGGCGGTCATGTATGACTTCGTCCCCTTTTCCTATGTCGAGGGTGGCACACACAAGGGCTTCGTTGCAGACCTGCTGCGTTTAATCGAAACCAAAACGGGTGCCAAACTCAGGGCTCGCGTTGGGGAGTGGGGTGACAATCTGGAAGACCTGCGCCAGAAGCAGGTCGATGCCATTGCGGACGTATCGTTCAAGCCCGAACGCACCTCCTTCATTTTGTACACGACACCTTACTTCGAAATTCCCACCGTCGTATTTACCGACAAGCGCTTTGGGAATTATCAAGGGCTTGCAGACCTGTCAGGCAAGCATGTGGGCGTACTGCGCAATATTTTCTACATCCGAGAACTGCGCAAACGCCGTGATATTCGTATTAGCGAGTACGATGACTACGAAACCCTGACCCGCGCACTGGCATTCGGCGAGATTGATGCCGCCATTCAGAATCTGACCTCCGGCTACCACTATGCCACCCAGAATGCCTACACCAACATCAAGATGGCAGCAGAGTTTCAGCTTGATAACGTTGGCCGGGAAGACCTGCGTTTCGGCGTAAGAACCGACAAACCCGCCATCCAGTCCCTGTTGCAAAAGGGATTGGACAGCATCACCGAGGCAGAGTGGAGTGAGTTGACCAATCGCTGGGTCGGTACACGCTACAGCGAACTGGTTGATCGGCGTCAGACCGTTGCCCTTAGCACCCTTGAACGGGAATTTGTCCGCCAAAACCCGGTGATACGCGTCCACAACGAGGACAATTTCGAACCCTTCAGTTTCTACGAGGATGGCCAGCCGGTCGGGCACTCCGTCGACTTCATCCGTATGCTGGCACAGCGTGTCGGCCTTGAAGTGGAGTTCGTCAGTGGCCATAGCTGGAACGACTATCTTGAGATGATGCGTAGCGGGCAGATCGATGTCATGACCAACATCGTGCAGAGTCCTGATCGGGCACGCTACATGCACTTCACCACCCCGTACCTGCGCCTGGCCCAGGGCATCTTTCGCCGCCAGGACAGTGCACCCATCACGTCCGTGCAAGCACTTAAGTCACGGCGCCTGGTGCTGCCCGAAGGCTTCTACACCTACGAACAGCTCACTCAAACAGAGGGCTTCCGTGTCGAGCCGGCAAAGGACTCTCTGGAAGCCTTGATGCGCGTCAGCACAGGCAACGACGAAGTCACTATCGAAATCATGCGTGTTGCCGAGCACCTGCTGCAGAAATATGGCATCCCGGGCGTTGTCGGTTCGGCTCCGTCCCAAGTAATTGCCTCCGACCCCCTTTCGCTCCACCTGGCCATTACACAAAACAAGCCCATACTCAGACAAATCCTGCAAAAGGCGATGGACAGCCTGACCGAACAAGAGAAGCGTCAGGTACTGCAGAAGTGGACCGGCACAGGGGCCCAAGCCAGCAACTTTATTCACCTGACCGGTCAGGAGCTGGGCTGGATGGAGTCCCGTGCCGCCATCCGTATCTGCTCAACTCGCCAACGACTGCCCTATGAGGACTTGGTCAACCGCAACGACAAACACATCGGTGTCTTTGCCGAATTGCTGGATGTCATGCGCCATAATGCAGGCCTGAGCGTACGACTGGTTGGCGTTGATAATTTCCGTGAGGCTCTCGGCCTGCTCAAGCGCGGTGAATGTGACCTGATCTCGCGAACGCCCCCCGGATTTGAAGACCCGGACATCAGCCTGAGCCAACCTCTTCTTGACGGTACGCTGGTCATCGCCACCAACCTCGATGAGGTTTATGTTCGAAGCTTTTCACAGCTTCAGCCACACACGCTGGCCGTAATAACTGGCAGCCATGTCCAGTTTTACCTGGAGCGACATTACCCCGAACTGATATTGCAGCCCTATGCTGACATGGGTGCGGCCATGAATGCGGTCGCGACTGGCCAGGTGTTCGGCCTGGTGGATACACTGCCCGTCATCAGCCGCGCCATCGTGACCGGCCACCACAGTGACATCAAGATCTCTGGCGAACTGGAGTCTGATTACCCTGCTCTGCTCGCCACCCGCAGCGATGAAACCCTGCTGTTGCAGATCGTGAACAAGGCCATTCAGTCGATTGGGGCCGAGCAGTTCGAGACCGTAACCAATCGCTGGATGCAGGTACCCATTCTGGCCCAGCCTCCCGATTACCGCCTGATCACTCAGGCGGCACTGGCCACGCTGTTTTTTGTGGCTCTCATTCTGCTCTGGAACCGCAAGCTGGCACAGCTCAATGCACGCATTCATGAGAGCCGCAACCAGCTGATGACCGCCCATGAAGAACTCAAGATCAAGAATCGCATGCTGGAACAGCTATCGACCACAGACCGACTGACACGCCTGAAGAACCGCTTGTATCTTGAGCGCGCCGTTGAACAACAATTGTTGCAGGCTGAGCAGTACTCAACATACACCTTCAGCCTGCTGCTGGTTGATATTGACCATTTCAAGCGTATCAATGACAACTTTGGCCATGACCAGGGCGATGCCGTACTAACCGACTTTGCCGCCATTCTCAAAGGGGATAGCCGAGAGCAGGATATCATTGCGCGCTGGGGCGGCGAGGAGTTTCTGATTATCTGTCCGGATACAGATCTGACTGCGGCAACCCATCTTGCCGAAAACCTGCTGCAAGCGATTCGCCGACACCAATTTGCGGGCGTTGGCCACTGCACCGCCAGCATTGGCGTGGCCACCTGGGCCGCCGGCGATACCTATAAGAGCCTGAGCCGCCGGGCCGACCAGGCCTTGTACCATGCCAAACACAATGGCCGCGACCAGGTCAGCCAGCAAAGGCCAAACACGAGCAAACCTTCGCCCACATCCGCCATGACTCTGGATTAACCGGCCTTACAACAGATAGCGAAATGTATATGTTCACAACGCAAGGCGGACACCATGTCAATTGTGCGCCTGGCCCTGCTCACTCCAGTCCTGAAGGGGCTTCGTGACGGTTACAATACCGAGGGGCTCCTGCCCCTGCCTCACTTACTCTCGACCAGGTCGCTCTGACGCTCCGTAACGACCTGATTACGACCGTTGTTCTTGGCACGATAGAGCGCATCATCCGCCCGCTTCAACAGCTCCCTCGCCTGATCACCGGGCTGAATGGCCGCCACCCCGAAACTGCAGGTACGGTGACCAATCACCGGAAATTTGACCCGTTCGATACGATGGCGCAGGTTCTCGGCCAGTCGGTGCGCCCCTTCCAGGTCCGTATCAGGGCAGATAATCAGAAACTCCTCCCCTCCCCAGCGTCCCGGGCAATCCGTAAGGCGAGTGTGCTCACGTATCAGGTCGGCAATCCGACGCAATACCTGATCACCCACCGCATGCCCGCAGGTATCGTTGACCTGTTTGAAATGATCGATATCGATCATTATGACGGCGCAACAGACACCATAGCGCTCATAGCGGTGCACACCTTGAGCCAACAGGTCCTCGGTGTGAGCGCGATTAGCCAGCTGGGTCAGCGAATCAGTCGTGGACAGGCGTTCCAGTTCAACGTTTTTCCGCTCCAGTGCTTCCCGGTGCTCTACCTGCTCGGTAATATCCAGCACCATACCGATATAGCGCAGCTCCCCTGCATGCGCCCCTTCATAGCGGCGCGCCGCGCACCTGAACCAGCGAACGTCCCCCTCCTGACCAAGTATTCTGGCCTCGCAATGCCACTCGGGCTGCTGCCGGCGGATCACTTCGTGCCAGCTGCGGGTAACAGACTCCCGATCATCCGGGTGCAGAACCCCTGCCCAGCCTTCCTCATCCAATGGCTCAACCGGTCGTCCCAGCATCTCGGCAAAATACTTGTTGGCATAGATACTATTGCCCGCCGCATCGGCCTCAAAAATGCCGATCGGTGAAAACTCCGACAGGGCACGGAAACGCTCTTCGCTGCTACGCAGAGCCTCTTCAGACCATTTGCGCTCGGTAATATCGGCCAGGTTAAACACCAGGCTCTCGATACTGTCGTCCTGACCCACGATCGGGTTCCCCGTGATGCGACAGAAACGCCGCCCCATGCCGGCGAACTCCAGCCACTCCTCCATCACGAAGGGCACACCCTTCAGCGCCGCCGCCAGCCGAGGCCGGATCAGGACCGAGAACTGCTCCTCACCATAGAGCTCCCATAGCGGATGCCCCTCAATCAGCTCCCTGTCACGGTTGTGGTAACGGAGATATCGCTTGTTCACCTGCAGGTGAATGAAATCGGCATCCAGCAGCGCCATCAGTTCATCAGAGGCATTCACGATTTCGCGATAACGGAACAGGCGCCTTTCGTTTTCACGCTTTTCGGTCACATCGGTGCTGATTGCGAAATAACTGGCAACGCGACCGTCCATGTCATGGACCGGCGTAATCAGCGCCTTCTCA
Source organism: uncultured Marinobacterium sp. (assembly GCA_963677795.1). Taxonomy (GTDB): domain Bacteria; phylum Pseudomonadota; class Gammaproteobacteria; order Pseudomonadales; family Balneatricaceae; genus Marinobacterium. Next base: position 515,246 of record OY782520.1, read on the forward strand.
ATCCGCTCTCTGCCGTCATGTATCCTGTTGATGAATTCACCTTCCCAGGCCTTGCCGCAACTCAAGCTGGACCAAAGTTCCCGATAGGTGGCTTCCGGCGTGTGGCCGGATGAAAGGATACTGGGCTTTTGCCCCAGCACCTGCGCATAGTTGAAACCGGAGCGTGCCAGATAGGCAGCGTTGGCATAAATGATGCGACTGGACAGATCGGTGATGGCAATGGCCGAGGGGATCTGCTCAATAGCCTGGTGCAGGTGGGTCAGATCATTGGCTGTCTTGCGCTCACGGCGCAGACTGTCGCGCCAGCGCTTGAGAAAAAACAGTGTAACCAGCAACAGCGTCCCAAAACCCAGGCTGGCGACGGCCGCTCTGAACTTCCAGCCCTCAAGCAGATCCTCCCGCTTGATTGCAGCGACCGCCCTGACCGGCTGCCGACCCAGTTGGCGAATGGCAAGCAGATAGTGCTCACCCGGCACCAGACGTGTCCCGAAGGCATTGAATTCATCCATTTGCTGGTGCTGCTGCAGGTCATCCAGCAGCTGCTGCTGAGCCTGTTGAGATTCGGCACTGACGACCAGCATCACTCGATTGTGACTATCCAGCAGCATCAGGTGCTGGTTACCGTAGCCTTCACCATTTTCAAGCTCAGACTTGATCCGTTCCGACTCCAGCGTCGCCAGGAGCGCCCCGACAACCCGGCCATCAGGCCCATATACCAGCCGTGACGAACCCAGTTCTCCGGCATGAATCCCCATCGCCGAGCGTACCCCTCTGGCCATGGCATCACTGACCCAGGGCGGCGGCTCAAGACGCACCTCACCAGACAGACCGACACTGGCCAGAGCCCGCCCGGCACGGTCATAAAGTACCAGACCACCCAGCGACGGAGCCTTCATCATCGAACGCAGTAACAAGGGGCGAAAACTGGCCTGTTCAGACAGAAATTCGGGATGAGACTCGATTGCCGCGCCCGCACTCTGGAGCACGTGATCCGCCGAAATGAAGGCGATATCGAGCGCACTCCCATATGCACGTAACTGGGTCTGCAACCGTGCGCCTGCGCTTTGCAGCGTATGTTCATAGTCCCGATAGAGGCCCCAGACCAGCATTCCAACCATGATGACCAGCAGAGCCAGCGTGCCAGTAATAATGGAATATCCAGACCCGCGGCGGTCCTGACGGGCAGGTGCTGACAGATGCAGGGGTTGGGCTGCCATCAGCGTTGCATCACCGCTGCCGCCTGAACCACCAACGCGGGGTCCACCCCCATCTGGCGTATCATGGCTGACTCGCGCTGGCGGGCAACCCTGCGCCATTCGGCCAGCGCGGCCACGTCCGGCACCATGACCTTAACCCCTGTATCCAGCAAGGCGGTCCGCGCATCCAACTGCGCCCTGGCAGCCGCCTCGCGCTGATCATCCACAACTTGCTCCCAGGTATCCCGGAGCAACTGCTGCAAATCTGCCGGCAGCCCCGCCCAGAAGCGGGCATTGATCATCGGCACATACTGGGCGAAATACTCCCTGTCCTCAAAACTGAAACGAACACCGTTACGCCAGAGCTCGGCACTGCGCACGGTTTCATGCGTAGTCAGCACACCTTTGACCTGATCGCGCTCCAGGGCATTGGGCAGATCGGGCCAGGCAACCACGACAGGATTGGCACCAAAGGCCTCCAGCCGCGCCCGGTTGGCGACACCGCCGGGAATACGCACCTTCAGTCCGGCGAGATCCTCATGCCGCCTGACCTGCGTATCGGTAAAATAGAGATGGGCATGGCCCAGATCGAGCCAGCGCCCCAGCACTTCTACGCCCAGATCAGACTCCACCCGGCCGCTGACGATTTTGCCGACCTCGCCATCACGCAGCCGGTAGTTCTCCTCTGCCGTGCGGCCATAGAAAAGGGGCAACATATACAGGCCAACGTCCGGGACATAGCGATCCAGCTGCCACATGCCGGGCACCGCCATCTCGACCTTGCCGCTGCTGAGCGCGGCAATCACGTCCCGATCACGAAACAGCTGCGCACTGTGATGAAAATCGACTTCGATGCGCCTCCCACTGGCCTGTTCAAGCTGTCGTGCAAAGCGCTCAATCGCCTGGGTCTGGACATGCCCGGCCGTATTCTCGGTGGAGATCCGCAGCAGGTAATGTGCGGTCTCCCGGGCGCTTGCTGTTCCGCTTGCCAGCAGCAGGATAAGGCTTACCAGCGCGACGCCAAGTCGGGTGCTTGTGAACACTTGCATGACTTTACTCCTATTCCAGGCGGATCAATCATCATGGAACCGGGCACAACACCTCGCCCCCCATGGCCTGTCGGGATATAGTGTCGCCGATTGCTTACTGGAATTCATTGATATGTATGCTATTTTCAGTCGCGCCGACAGGCCACAAGTCTTTAGTCGCACGGCTAGGCCAGCATTACACAGACCGCACCTGCCACAATCAACCCCAAGCCGACCAGGTCACGACCACTGAGCGTCTCACGAAACCAGCGCGCCGAGATCATCAGCGTGAACAGCACCTCGATCTGTCCCAGCGTTTTGACCAGCGCCACCGTTTCCAGGCTCATCGCGGTAAACCAGCCCAGCGAGCCCAGGCAGCTGAACAGCGAGATCGACACCACCCGACCCGGGCGCTGCCACAATGCGGTCAAGGTGTCGGGTTCTCGCCAGGCGACCCAGATGCCCAGCAGTAGCGTCTGCGCCACAAGCACCGCCAGCAGTACCCAGGCAGCACTGTAGGGAAAGGGTAATCCCAGTGCCAGGCTTGCCTCACGTACCCAAAGCGTCGTCAGCGCAAAGGACAGCCCGCTGCCCAGCCCTACCAGCAGCGTATTCAGCGATGCTTCACGCAGGGCGCCGGGATTGGTCATCAGCCAGAACGCCAGCGCTCCGATGATCACCCCCGTCCAGGCCAGTGCCGACAAGGGCGCACTGAAAAAGAGTGCACCCAGCACCGCAGCGATTACCGCCTCGCTCTTGGCCAAACCGACCCCGATGGCGTAGTTGCGCTGACGAAAGAGCACCACCATCAGCGCTGTGGCGATAATCTGTGCCACAGCCGCCAGCAGAATCAGCACGACAAAGTTGCCCGTGATACCAGGCATCGCAACAGGTTCATACAGGTAAAGTCCGCCCAGATAACAGGCCGCCAGCGGGCTGGCCCAGATAAACCGCGCCAGAGTCACGCCGGCGGTGCTGACCTCCTTGCTCAGGCGGTTCTGAAAGGCGTTGCGCCAGGACTGCATGAATGCGGCAAAAATCGTGAAGGGTATCCAGAGCACTACCGACTCCCCCATCGGCTGCAAGATGAGCGCGCATTCTAGGCGCTTGTGACGGCAAGACCAACCGGCGAGACGGAACAACAGCGCCCGGCATGGGGATTGTTTTAAAGATGTAAAATGGATACCCTTTAAATGTTTTTCAAATACATCAAGGAAACCCTCATGCTGAGCAACCAGACCATCGAGATCGTCAAGTCCACCGCACCGGTCATCGCTAACGCCGGTCCTGCCATGACCGCTCACTTTTACGAGCGCATGTTCCAGCACAACCCCGAGCTGAAGGATATCTTCAACCTCAGCCATCAGCACTCGGGCCGTCAGCGTGAGGCCCTGTTCAATGCGGTGCACGCCTATGCGGCCAACATCGACAACCTGGCCGTGCTGCTGCCGGCGGTCGAGAAAATTGCGCACAAGCACGCCAGCTTCCAGATCACGCCGGCGCAGTACGACATCGTGGGTACGCACCTGCTGGCAACCATCGACGAGCTGCTGTCACCGGGTCAGGAGGTTCTCGATGCCTGGGCTGAAGCCTATGGCGTGCTGGCACAGGTGTTCATCAACCGCGAAGCACAGCTCTACGACCAGAGCGCCGCAGCCGACGGCGGCTGGCGCGGTACCCGGGAATTCGAACTGGTCGAGAAGCGAGCGGAAAGCGAACTGATTACCAGTTTCGTGTTCAAGCCGGTGGATCACGGCCAGGTTGCCCCCTTCCAGCCCGGCCAGTACCTGGGCATCCACCTCAAGCCGGAAGGTTTCGAGCATCAGGAGATTCGCCAGTACAGCCTTTCTTCTGCGCCTCAGGCCGATCACTACCGTATCTCCGTAAAACGTGAAGCGGGCGGCAAGGTATCCAACTACCTGCACGATGGTCTCAACGTCGGGGACAAGGTGAAACTGGTGCCGCCGGCAGGTGACTTCCAGCTCAAGCGCCAGCAGGGCGAACCGATCACCCTGATCTCAGCCGGTGTAGGCCTGACCCCCATGCTGTCGATGCTGGAAAGCCTGCTTGACCATGATGCACCGGTGAACTGGCTGCACGCCGCCGACAACGGTCAGGTCCATGCCTTTGGCGACCATGTACAGCAGCTGGCCAACAACCATGCGCATATTCGCAGCACCGTCTGGTATCGCGAACCCGGTGACGCAGACCGCCAGCAGGAACGCTTTAACTTCACCGGCCTGATGGAGCTGAACGAGGTACGCGATCAGATCAATGACCCGCAGATGCAGTTCTACTTCTGCGGCCCACTGGCCTTCATGCAACATGTGGCTGCCCAGCTCGATGCAATGGGTGTCAGCAAAGACCGTATGCACTATGAATGCTTCGGACCGCACAAGGTGATCTGATCGGGTTTGACCTCTGGCCGTTTACAGGCTAGGGTATGCTTTGTATATACAAAATACAGTGCATGCTAAGCATTTGTAATCGGCTGTTTTTGCTTTACTCTATAGCCATCCCGTCCGGCCGGAGTCGTGAAATGAGTGGCAGGAAGAAAAGCAAAACCAAGAACAGTCAGCTCGTGATTCGTATCAATGACGAAGAACGAGACCAGTTTGTCGCCCTCTGCGACGAGCTGGATACCAGTGCCGCACGCGAAATCCGGCATTTTATCCGCCGCTTTCTGGCTGAGCACCAGCCCGAGCGGCAGACAATGACTGATAACTGACAAGGAGCGCCACCATGGCCAAGCTGAAGACAAAAGAAGTCAAGAAACTGATCAAGGCTCGCAAAGCAAAAATCGCCAAGCACGAAGGCAAGCTGAAGAAGCTGACCAAGATGCTGAAGAAAGCCAAGTAAACGGCTACAGATACCAAAAAAGACGCCCGAGGGCGTCTTTTTTATTGTCTGAAACACCGACCGAAAGCGGCATGCCCGTCACTCCCGGCCTGTTGCGACCAGAGTACGACATACCGCTGCAAGGATTTACTCGCGCACCAGAATCACTCGGATCGCATCCAGTTTCAACTCCATTCCCTGCAGGGAGATGACCATCTGATCGGTATCGGCCTGCATGGCGTCCAGCTCTTCCTGGCGAATCATCGGGTTGACCTTGGCCAGAGCCTCCAGTCGCTCATATTCGGCCGCACGCTGCTGCTGTAGCGTTGCCAACGCCTGCTGGCGCAGCTTGTCCAGGCGTGTAGCGACATTACCGTCCGCCGCCTTGAGCTGCTGCACGATCTGTTCCCGTGCCAGCCGCACCATCTTCTGCCCGGTCGCCCGGCTGACGGTCTGCAGCAGCTGATTCAGCGGCTCATGGCCCAGAGCACCCGCCAGATCACGGCCTTCAGGGTCCACCAGCATGCGCACACTGCCAGTCGGCAGGTAACGTTCCAGCTGCAGGTAACGCGGCGCCGTACAGCGCAGTTCGTAGACCAGCTCCAGCAGCAGGGTACCGGCCTGCAGCGGCGGCAGTTTCAGGGTGCAAACGGTACAGTTGCCCAGCTCGCCGGTGCTGATCAGCTCCATGGTGCCGGTCAACAGCGGGTGTTCCCAGCTCATGAACTGAATATCCTCGCGGGACAGGGCGCGTTCACGATTGAAGGTCAGCGTCACACCCTCTTCCGGCAAGCCCGGGAGGTGGCACAGCATGTGATCGCCCGGATGCAGCACCAGGCCATCCGGTCCGTGCGGCTGAATATCGACACCAAAACGGTCGAACAGCTTCTCGGCAAAGGCCTGCAGCTGTTCGCTGCTTTCCGCCGCCGCGACCTCATCGAGCAACTGGCCGGCTCGCTGCGGGTGGCAGCTGCTGATTTCCAGCAGGCGGTCACGGCCACGGGACAGATCCAGCTCCAGGTTTTCCCGTGCCTGGCGAGTTTCCGTAATCAGTACTTCCAGAGCCTCGGTCTCTTCCGGCGCATGCAGGCACTGCAGCAACTGGGGTGCGAAACGACGGTAAAGCGCATCACCGACGGCACAAACGCGACTGAACGCATCCAGGCCTTCGTCGTACCAGCGCAGCAGCACCTCGGAGGTGCCGCCCTCGTATACCGGCACATGAATCTGGATATCTTCACGCTGACCGATACGGTCCAGACGCCCGATGCGCTGCTCCAGCAGGTCCGGTGTCAGCGGCAGGTCGAACAACACCAGGTGGTGGGCGAACTGGAAGTTGCGGCCCTCGCTGCCGATCTCGGAACAGACCAGCACCTGGGCGCCCAGCTCCTCTTCGGCGAAATAGGCCGCCGCACGGTCACGGTTGACCAGGCTCATACCCTCGTGGAATACCGCCGAGCGCATGCCTTCGCGCAGGTTCAACTGATCTTCCAAGGCTACCGCCGTTTCGGCATGGGCGCAGATCACCAGCACCTTCTCGCTGCGGTTCTGCTTCAGCCAGTCGACCAGCCACTCGACGCGAGTATCGGCCTCGACCCAATCGGCGCCGATGATCTTCTCCGGGTGCAGCCAGGCTTCCGGCGCCACCTCTTCATCGAACAGTGCCAGCTCCGGCGGCATATCCAGCGCCTGCTTCTGCAGCTGGCGCTGCGGGAAACCGGCCACGGTGTCACGGGTATTGCGGAACAGCACACGGCCAGTGCCCTGGCGGTCGATCAGCTGACGGATGAGTTGATCCAGCGCCGCCGGCTGGGCATCAGCATCCAGCTTCAGCCAGCGGGCAATGGCATCGTCACCCAGACGCTCGCCCAGAGCGGACTGCAGATTCACATCGCCACTGAGTACGTCGCTGCCCTGTTCGCCCAGCAGCGGTTCGATCAGACTGTTGAGCTGGAAGTAGGCATGCTCCTCATCGAGGAATTGCTGCAGATCCGGGTAACGGGCCGGGTCGAGCAGACGCAGACGGGCAAAGTGACCTTCAGGCCCCAACTGCTCCGGCGTTGCGGTCAGCAGCAGCACGCCCGGTGTGGTTTGCGCCAGCGCTTCGATACAGAGATAGGCATGGCTCGGCGCTTCCTCGCTCCAGCCCAGGTGGTGGGCTTCATCGACCACCAGGATATCCCAGCCGGCGGCCTCGGCCTGCACTTGGCGCGCTTCGGAACGAGTCAGCAACGACAGCGGGCAGATCACCAACTGGCTGCTTTCGAACGGGTTGTCCTGGCCACTGGCCTCGATCTCGGCACAGCGCGCCTCATCGAGCAGGGTAAACATCAGGTTGAAACGGCGCAGCATCTCCACCAGCCACTGGTGTACCAACGTATCCGGTACTACGACCAGCACTCGACGGGCACGGCCGCTGATCAGGCGCTGGTGCATCACCAGACCCGCTTCGATGGTCTTGCCAAGGCCCACCTCGTCCGCCAGCAGCGCACGCGGCGCCATGCGACCACTCAGTTCGCCGGCAATATAGAACTGGTGCGGCAGCAGCTGCACCCGCGCCCCCAGCAGGCCATAGGCCGCAGAGGCGCGCAGGCGATGCTGATGTTCCAACGTCGCCACGCGCAGTTTGAACAGGCCGTTGCGGTCCAGCTGGCCGGCAAACAGACGCTCCTGCGGTCGGCTGAAATGAACCGCACTGTCCAGTTCCAGTTCGGGCAGGATCACCTCTTCACCCTCGCCATCCAGCCCCCGGTAGATGAAACAGCCGTTATGCTCAAAGCGCTCGACCACTTCCATCTCGTCACCCATGAGGTTGCATATCCGGTCGCCCGGCTCATAGGCTACGCGGCTCAGCGGCGCATTATCGGCGGCATAGGTGCGCGTTTCTTCGGCCGCTGGAAAGCGGATCTCGACGCGACGGTTTGCATACTCAACCACGATGCCGAGCCCAAGCTCGGCTTCACTGTTACTGATCCAACGTTGTCCGGGTACGAATGGCGTTTGTGACAAAATCTGACTCCCCTCAATACAGGGCGGCAATTTTAGGCGTTAAGTCTCCAAGACTCAAAGCCTTACGCGGTTTCTTATCAATAAAGCCCTGGCGGTTTCTGTTCGACAAGACCTTTAACGATGTCAGGTCAATAATTGACGCGTACCTGCTCGATACGCTGACGCAGTTCAGGCAGCAGCTCCTGTTCGAACCAGGGGTTGCGCCTCAGCCAAAGGTTGTTGCGCGGACTGGGATGCGGCAGGGGCACCTGTTCCGGCCAGAACTCCCGCCAGTTTTGTACTCGCTCAGTCAAGCTGCATCCTCTACCCAGGTGCCACTCCTGAGCATAACGCCCAACCAGCAACGTCAGCTCGATATTGGGCAGCTGATCGAGCAGTTTCTGCCGCCAGGCCGGTGCGCACTCAGGACGCGGCGGGTTGTCGCCCGACCGGCCTCGGCCCGGATAGCAGAACCCCATGGGCAGAATCGCAACCCGGGCCGGGTCATAAAACTCCTCCCGGGGCATATCGAGCCAGTCACGCAAGCGATCACCACTGGGGTCATTGAACGGGATACCGGTTTGATGCACCCTGAGCCCCGGTGCCTGACCCACGATCAGCAGGCGTGCGGATGCATCTGCCTGTACCACCGGGCGCGGTCCCAGCGGCAAATGATCGGCACAGATGCGGCAGGCACGAACTTCGTGCAGCAACTCCGGCAATCGACTCAAAGCGCACCTTCCTCTTGCAAGGTGCGGTGAATGCCCTCAGCTAAAGCACGATAGCCTTGAGAGTTGAGATGTACCGCATCGGACTTCATGGTCGAGTCTCGCAGCAGGTCGGATAACAGGTCTTCAATAAAGACCAAATCATGCTGCTGTGCCAGCTCGCCATACAGCGGCGCGGATGAAGAAAACAGCTTTTTCTCCGGCACACCCAGCAAAACCACTGGCACTTGCTCGGCCTTGGCCAGGGTAATCATCGCATCGAGGTTCGATGCCAGTTCATATGTAGAACCGTTGCGCAGAATGTCATTGCCACCGTGCAGCAGGATCAGCAAATCCGGACGTACCCGCGCCAGCTCATCCGGCAGTCGTTGCAAACCCAACGCCGACACTTCGCCGGAAACCCCCGCCGAGACGACCTGGCGCCCGGTAATACGCGCCAGTACAGCCGGATAGCTGTCGGACTCAGACGTCCCCACACCCACTGTCAGGCTGTCACCAAATGCCAGGATCACAGCACTGTCACTCAGCGGTTCCAAGCGGTTATCACTGCACCCTTGCAGTAACATCAAAACCATCAGCAGCGCTGCCGTTAGCATGCTCTTCACGTTTCGTACCTCACATCACCAGAAATCGGCCATAAAAGCCGCGATGGTCAGCCCAAAGATCAGCATACTGACCAGCTTGAACACACCCGGCAACCATTTGACCCAGCCTGGAGGCATCCTCCGATGCAACTTGTACTCGGCAGGATCCGGTCGGTATTCCACTCCTGTCAGCCCCCTCAGGCGCGACAGCAGCAGCTCAGCCTCACGCTGCCCTTGAATACCATCGCCCAGACGCACCCGCCGACCATCTTTGAGATAGGCATCAATGGAATACTCCAGCTCTGACTCCACACCCTGTCCCATGCGACCAATCACCCGCTCCGCCAGTCCTTCGATCTGATCCACAGGCAAGGTGCGCTGACGGGAAAACAGGAGGAAACTGCGTGTCGTTTTGAGCGTATCGGTACCGGCATCCAGCTGCAGGCGGTTCAGCCAGATATAAACGCCTCCGAGCAGGAGTGCAGGCCCGAATAAACTAAAGCCCAGCAGAATCATCCCTTGCACCATCAGGGCAAAATAACTGATCCGTTCGGCGTGCAGCTCTTGCCAAACGTTATACCCCATAAAGGCCACGACACCGCTGAACACCAGCCCGATCAGCATCAATACACTCGCCATCTTGTTACTGCGCCCGGCAGGAAAGTCGATCAGGATGCGGTTGGGATCTGAGTCTGCCTGCTGCCAAGAGCGTGCCGGTTGCTGAGCGGCTGCAACCGCCTGCTGTTTTTCCTGTTCGTTGAATCGGTAGTCCGAGCGCAGTTTGCGCGCCTTGACACTGACCGGCACCGGAAAGACCGCATCAAAACCCGTGTCAGGAACTTCAACGTGTACTGCCCACCAAACGTCCTGCCGCCCTTCCTTAAAGCCAGTCTCCGGCTGCTGGTCAGATAAACTGGCATTGAACTCCACTCGCGTCCCTTTGATTGAACGCAATTTGCGCGTGAGCGCCTGGGTCTGCCAAAGCAAATTGTCACGGGTACTGGCGTTTTTACCCTTGGTGATCACCCGGCGCATACAATTGACGGTCACCTGGACAGGGGTATCGGCAGGCAGGTTCAGCGGAATCGTTAAGCTACCGCCCAGCTCACCACCCGGCGCTGCAGGGACCGGGTCCAGCGTCAGCACCAGCTCTCGCTGACGGCGCCAGCGGACAAATTCCCGAGCCACACCAGGCACGCCCAGCAGGCCCAGCAGCAACATTCCAGGCAACATCAGCAGAGGGTCGAAGCGGCTGAATTCCGATGCCCAGAATCGATACAATACCGATTCAACTTCGTTCTGATTGGCCAGATTGAGCGCGATCAACACGCCGAGAAATATCAGCAGTGCGGCCAGCGCCGAATAAAAACGGAGATTAACGTGTTCCGGTCGGCTTTGTCCTTTTTGCCAGTCCTGATTGACCGGCCAGTCTGCTTCCAGCATGGCAGTTCTGTCCCGTTATTGTCTCGTCCTGCTTAATCACGCATTAAAAACAATCGTGCAGAAAAAAACCGCTGCAATGCAGCGGTTTCTGAAATGTCTCAGTCCTTGTTGGCTGAAGCGTTGACGGCCGCCAGTAATCCATCATGCCGGAACATCGACTTGATACCCCTGACAGCCTGGCGAATACGGTCCTTGTTTTCGATCAGCGCGAAGCGCACATAATCGTCACCGTAGTCACCGAAACCGATCCCGGGCGATACGCACACCTTGGCATCGGCCAACAGCTTCTTGGAGAACTCCAGCGAGCCCATATCACGGTATTCATCCGGAATTTTCGCCCAGACATACATCGACGCCTTGGGGTTATCGACCATCCAGCCGGCTTCATGCAACCCCTTGACCAGCACGTTGCGGCGCTGGCGGTACTGCTCGGCGATATCGCGTACGCACTGCTGATCCCCTTCCAGCGCGGCAATAGCCGCAACCTGCAGCGGCGTGAAAGTGCCGTAGTCGTGGTAGCTCTTGATCCGCGCCAGGGCATGCACCAGCTCCTTGTTGCCGACCATGAAACCGATGCGCCAGCCCGCCATGTTGTAGCTCTTGGACAGGGTGAAGAACTCCACCGCCACGTCCTTGGCGCCCGGCACCTGCATGATCGAGGGCGCGGTCCAGCCGTCATAAACGATATCGGCATAGGCCAGGTCATGCACGACAATGATGTCATGCTGCTTCGCCAGCGCCACCACGCGCTCAAAGAAGTCCAGCTCGACGCACTGGGCCGTGGGGTTGGACGGGAAGCCCAGAATGATCATCTTCGGCTTGGGAATGGATTCGCGAATCGCCCGCTCCAGTTCGACGAAGAAGTCGACACCCGGAATCAGCGGCACCGAACGCACCTGGGCACCTGCGATCACGGCACCGTAGATATGGATTGGATAACTCGGGTTGGGCACCAGCACGGTATCGCCATGATCCAGGGTGGCCAGCATCAGGTGTGCCAGGCCTTCCTTGGAACCGATGGTGACAATGGCTTCGTCTTCCGGATCGATCTCCACCTGATAGCGATCTTCGTACCAGCGCGAAATGGCACGGCGCAGACGGGGAATCCCCCGCGAAGTGGAATAGCCATGGGTATCGTCACGCTGAGCCACGGTGCACAGCTTCTCGACGATATGCGGCGGCGTGGCGCCGTCCGGATTGCCCATGCTGAAGTCGATAATGTCCTCGCCACGGCGGCGAGCAGCCATCTTCAGCTCAGCTGTGATGTTAAATACGTATGGGGGAAGACGATCGATACGGGAAAAGTGGCGTACGGGTCGCACACCGGATTTATCTGTCATGTTAACCTCGATAAAACGTCAGCGCCCGGAACCGTCCGAGCGACGCCGGCCATGACCTCATGACCGTGTATCGAGCCTAACTGCAAACCACGAATTGCGCCAGTCTCAACCGCCGACTTTTTGCGCCAATCTCTGTTTCACGAAGCCTCCCTTGAGCTTGCCGTACGCCTCCTGCTCACTGACACCTGACGCCAGGATTTCACGCTTACGCGCCTCATAAGCAGCACGTTCCGCCGGGCAGGCCAGCATCCGATCGCGAAAGCGCTGCTGGTTAAGGTGTTCTTCGCAGCCATAGCGAATCAGGTGGACATGGATCATGAACCGTTCGCACTCGAATTCAACCGCCCCATCCTTGCGTGGTCGCTGCGGCGGAAATGGCTTGTGACTGTGCTGGTCCTGAAATCCCAGTGTATAGAGGTGCTCAACCGCATCCTGTAACCGCCCTTCGGGATAGAGCACGGACAGATCGATTACGCCTTTGCCGCCGACTCTGGCCGCCGTGGAACCTATATGCATCACTTCCAGCCAGTCATTGCTCAGATGCTGGATCAGAGCTGCCGCCACCTCAAGATAGACCGGGCGCCAGGGTGAAAAACTGGCAGGGCGAAGCTCATAGGGCAAAATCCGCATCGGGTACTCCTTGTCTGAGACTATACTGACCGGGCAATGATAACAGACACTTGAGTCCGTCTTGATTGACCGGACCGAGATATTATATGAATATCACCTAATATTAAAAACACGCACCCGTCCCAAGGAGCGGCACCCATGACCCTGCTGCGTACCCTGCCCCTGCTACTGTCCCTGCTGGTCTCTCCCCTGCTGGCAGCTGAAACACCCACCCCCTCAAGCATTCTTGTGCAACGCCAGGCCCTCGAAGAGCACCTGCTGCTGGATGGCATCATTGAAGCCGTGCAGCAGAGTACCGTCTCGGCCCAGACCAGCGGCCGTGTCACCGCCCTGCCCTTCGACGTGGACGATTCCGTCCCCGCCGGCGCCCTCATCGTGCACCTGGAGGACAGCGAGCAACAGGCACGATTCAGCCAGGCACAGGCAGGGCTCGCCGAAGCCCGCGCCGGGCTAACCGACGCGCGTCAGCAGTTCGCCCGCGTCCAGTCCCTGCATGAGCGTAAGCTGGTCGCCAACCAGGCACTGGATCAGGCACGTAACCAGCTCAATGCCGCCCAGGCGCGCCTGGCACGTGCCGAAGCAGGACTGGCCGAAGCCCAACAGCAGCTGGACTATACCCGTATTACCGCGCCCTATGGCGGCATCCTGATCGAGCGTCATGTGGAACTGGGCGAAAGCGTTAATCCCGGCCAGCCACTGCTCACCGGGCTGTCGCTGGAGCACCTGCGCGTCGTTGTGGATCTGCCGCAACAGTATGCCGAACTGGCCCGCGAGCAACGTCGCGCCCGGGTCATCCTGCCCGATGGCCGCGCGCTGGAAACCGGCGAGATGACCTTCTACCCCTACGCCGACCCCGCCAGCCATACCTTCCGCCTGCGCATGCCACTGACCGAACCGGACGGCCAGCTGTATCCGGGTATGCTGGTCAAGGTCAGCGTCCCGGTGGCAACCCGGGCAGCCCTGTGGATTCCCGCTGACGCCATCCTCCATCGCAGCGAGCTGCGCGCCGTCTTCGTCCTCGATGAAAACCATCACCCGCGCCTGCGCCAGATCCGTATCGGTGTGCGTAACGGTGATCAGGTAGAGGTGCTGGCCGGATTAAAGGCGGGAGAACGCATCGTCGCTCACCCCCTTGATCTCAGTGGTGCCGCCGAGCTGCATCCGGTTGAGGAGGCCGCCCAGTGAGCCATCCCTTGCCACCGGTCGGCCCGTCCGGCGCGATCGCTCGGGTCTTTCAGGACTCCAAACTCACCCCTCTGCTGACGCTGATCGCCATCCTGCTCGGTATTCTGGTACTGGTGTTCACGCCCAAGGAGGAGGAGCCGCAGATCGATGTCACCCTGGCCGACATTATCGTCGCCCTCCCCGGCGCCAGCGTCACCGAGGTGGAGAGCGTCATCGCCACCCCTGCCGAACAGGTGATGAGCGAGATCGAAGGAGTCAAACACGTTTATTCCGTATCCCGTCAGGGGATGGCGGTGATCACGGTGCAGTTCAAGGTAGGCGTGACCCGCCAGGAGGCACTGGTACGCCTGTATAACCAGGTCTATTCCAACCAGGACTGGTTGCCCGCCGATCTGGGTGCGACCCAGCCGTTGATCAAGCCGCGCAGTATCGATGACGTGCCGATCATGTCGCTGACGCTGTACGACCCTCAGCAGCGCTATGCCGGCACCGAATTGACCCCAATGGCCCACATGCTGGAGGTGGCGCTCAAGCGCATTCCCGGCACTCGCGACATCTACACCGTCGGCGGCGTGCCGGACCAGGTGGATATCCGCTTCGACCCGGCGCTGCTGGCCGGCTACGGCCTGACGCTGGACGACATTTCAATGGCGCTGCAGGCTGCCAACGCCAGCTCTCAGGGCCTGCGCACGACACAAGATGGCCTGTCGGTACCGGTGCAGGCGGGCCAGCTGCTGGAACAGGTCGACGAGGTGCGCAATCTGGTAGTCGGTATGCACAATGGCGCCGCCGTCTTCATGCGCGATATTGCCGAGATCAGCCGCGGCGACACGGTACCGGACCAGAGCGTCATGCTCGGCTTCGGGCCCGGCAAGGCCGATCATCGCCCGGGAGAGGTCGGCCAGACCTACCCGGCGGTCACCCTGGCGATCGCCAAGCAACCGGGCCAGAACGCGATCAATATCACCACCGCCATCGAGGAACGGCTGGAACTGCTGCGCAACCGTGCCCTGCCGCAAGGTGTTGAACTGGTGATCACCCGCAACTACGGCGAGACGGCCTCAGCCAAGGCCAAAAAACTGATCTCCGACCTGATCTCGGCCACCGTCTGCGTGGTGCTGCTGGTGCTGGCCGCCATGGGCTGGCGTCAGGCCACCATCGTCGGCATCGCCGTGCTGGTAACCCTGCTGCTGACGCTGGTGTTCTCCTGGGCCTGGGGCTTCACCCTGAACCGGGTCTCCCTGTTCGCGCTGATCTTTTCCATCGGCATTCTGGTCGATGACGGCATCGTCATTACCGAGAACATCAACCGCCGCATCCAGAACTCCACCCACCGCATCCGCGACATCATCCCGGTGGCCGTTGACGAGGTGGGCACACCCACCATCATGGCCAGCCTGACCATCATGGCGGCGCTGCTGCCGATGGCGTTCGTCACCGGACTGATGGGCCCCTACATGAGCCCCATCCCGATCAACGCCTCCGCCGGCATGGTGTTATCGCAGATCGTGGCTTTCGTGGTGGCGCCCTGGCTGGCGATGCGGCTGCTCCATCATCGCAAGGGCGAGATACAGGAAACCGGCAGTTCCGCCGATGGCGTCAGTCCCCTGTCTCTCAGGATTTTCCGCTTCGTGCTGACGCCCTTCCTCGGTGGCCACAGCTGGCGGCGCCGCTTGCTCAGCCTCGGTGTCATCGGCCTGATGCTGCTGTCGATGGCCCTGCCGGTGTACCAGTATGTGATCCTCAAGATGCTGCCGTTCGACAACAAGTCCGAGCTGCAACTGGTGGTCGACATGCCGGAATCGACACCGATGGAAGAGACCCAGCGCCTTCTGCTGGCGCTCGGTGCCCATCTGGAAACCGTGCCCGAAGTGGCCAACTGGCAGAGTTACGCCGGTACCGCCTCACCGATCAACTTCAACGGCCTGGTGCGCCAATACTACTTGCGCGGCGATCCCTGGCACGGCGATCTGCAAATCAATCTGGTGGCCGATACCGACCGCGAGCAGCAGTCCCATGACATCGCCGCCTCGCTGCGCGCCCCGCTGCAGGCGATCGCCGAACCCTTCGGAGCCTCGGTGAAGATCGTCGAGATTCCGCCTGGCCCGCCAGTGCTGTCGCCGTTGGTGGCCGAGATCTACGCCGCCGACGAGCCACGCCGCACCGCGCTGGCTCTACAGGTTGCCACGGAGATGCAGGAAGTTGGGGGTCTTGTCGATATCGACACCACACTGGAAGCGGCGGTGCAGCAATGGCAGGTCATCGTCGACCGTGCCCGCGCCGCCCGTTACGGTGTTGTTCAGGGGCAGGTGGTACAGGCGCTGCAGACCGCGCTGGGCGGCAGTACGCAGAGTTACCTGCATGACGAACATGCCAAATATCCGGTGCCGATCCGCGTCATTCTCAACGAGGGCGACAAGGCTCAGGCCTCGGCATTGCTGTCGTTGCAGGTACGCAACCGCGAGGGACAGCTGATTCCGCTGGCCAGCATCGCCAGAATCGAACCGAGTGATTGGCCCGGCGCCCGCTACCACAAGGACCTGCTGCCGGTGACCTATGTCACCGCTGATATGGCCGGCGCCATCGACTCGCCGCTGTACGGCATGTTCGCCATGGTCGACCGGCTGGACCAGCTGGCAGACGCCCCGGAGCAGTATTTCACTCAACAACCGCCACTGCCGGAGCTGGGCACCCTGAAATGGGACGGCGAGTGGCAGATCACCTATGAAACCTTCCGCGATATGGGCCTGGCCTACAGCGTCGGCGTATTCATGATCTTCCTGCTGCTGGTGGCCCAGTTCCGCTCCTACGTGCTGCCGCTGGTGATCATGGCCCCCATTCCGCTGACCCTGATCGGTATCCTGCCGGGCCACGCCCTGCTGGGACGGGAATTCACCGCCACCAGCATGATCGGCATGATCGCGCTGGCGGGGATCATCGTGCGCAACTCCATCCTGCTGGTGGTGTTCATCCGTCAGTTGCTGGACGAAGGCACATCGCTGGAAGATGCCGTCGTGCTGGCCGGGGCAGTCAGGATCAAACCGATTGCACTGACGGCGATCTCGGCGATGGTGGGGGCCTATTTCATCCTCAACGATCCGATCTTTAACGGCCTGGCGATCTCGCTGGTGTTCGGCCTGGCGATGTCCACCCTGCTGACCATCATCGTGGTACCGCTGCTGTACTACACCCTGGCCCGCTGCCGTTGGCTCTGAGGTTCTCTTTGTTTGGAGCTGATTGACCACGAGTCTTCAATCGCTAAGATGGAGGCTCGGGTTTACTCAAGGAGTATGAGGATGAAACAGGCCATCGCCATCCGCCACCTGGCGTTCGAGGATCTGGGGCTGCTGGAGCCCCTGCTGCAGGAACAGGGCTATGCCGTCCACTACCTGGATGCCGGCGTGGATGCACTGGATGATCGCTTGATCGCGGCCGACCTGCTGGTGATTTTGGGCGGACCAATCAGCGCTAATGATCAGGCAGCCTATCCGTTTCTGACCGATGAGCTGGCCCTGATTCGCCAGCGCCTGGAACTCAAACAGCCTACTTTGGGCATCTGTCTGGGTGCCCAGCTGATGGCACTGGCGCTGGGTGCCGAAGTGACGGCCATGGCCGGCAAGGAGATCGGCTATGGCCCTCTGTCCTTGACCGATACCGGTTTGCAGGGCCCTCTGGCGGCGCTGAGTCAGCCTGCCACCGTACTACACTGGCACGGCGAGCAGTTCAGCCTGCCAGAAGGCGCTCTCAACCTGGCCCATACTGCGCTCTGTGGCTGCCAGGGTTTCGCGCTCGAACACTACGCCCTGGGGCTGCAGTTTCACCTTGAAGCGGACCCGATACGACTGGAACAATGGTTGATCGGCCACTGTTGTGAGCTGGCACAAACCGGCCTCTCAGCCACCACCCTGCGCCAGCAACGAGACCGGTTCGGCGCGGAGGTTGCACACATCGGCCAGCAGGTGTTCCGCCAGTGGCTGAACGATCTTGAAAACCCAGCTTGAAAAACCTGGCTTGATGACACCTCTCGACAACCCAACACAATAATTAAGGCACCTCCATGGATACTCGTACTCAGGACAAGCTGTACTTTGACGATCTCAAACCCGGCATGCGCTTCACCACCAATAGCCTCAAGGTCAGTGCCGAGGAGATCAAGACCTTTGCCGACCAGTTTGACCCCCAGCCATTTCATCTGGATGAGGCCGCGGCCGAGCAAAGCCTGTTCGGTGGTCTTGCGGCCAGCGGCTGGCACACCGCATCGCTGACCATGCGCTTGATGGTGACCAGCGGCATTCCGCTTGCCAACGGTTCCATTGGTGCAGGTGTTGAAGTCAACTGGCCCAACCCGACCCGTCCCGGTGATGAGTTGCATGTGGTTATGGAGATACAGGAAGTGATCCCGTCACGCTCCAAACCCGACCGTGGCATCGTGATCGTGCGCAACGAAACCCGTAACCAGCATGACCAGGTGCTTCAGGTGATGACCGCCAAAATGGTCGCCTTCCGACGTCCAGCCTGAGCCTCATCTAACAACCGGGACCTGATATGAAAGCCGTTTTCCTCGATAGCCAAAGCCTGGATGACCTGGATCTCTCTCCCATTGCCGACTGCGTGGATGAACTGGTCTGCTACCCGACCACCGCGCAAGAACAGGTTGCCGAACGTATCGCCGGCTGCGAACTGGTGATCACCAACAAGGTTGCGCTGGATGCCGAGCTGATCCGCTCGGCAGAAGCGCTGAAACTGATCTGCGTGGTCGCCACCGGGGTCAACAATATCGATCTGGATGCGGCTTCGGCCCGGGGCATAGTCGTCTGCAACTCCCAGGGCTATGGCGTACATTCGGTCGCCCAGCATGTACTCGGCCTGATGCTGGCGTTGCACACCCGGCTGCTGGACTATGATCGCGCCGTCAAACACGGCGACTGGAACCGCTCCAGCCAGTTCTGCCTGCTGGACTTCCCGATTGTGGAACTCAACGGCCGCACGCTGGGCATCATCGGCTATGGTACCCTGGGTCATGAGGTTGCCCGACTGGCAAAATGCTTTGGCATGCAGGTACTGATTGCCGCGCGCCCGGGCAGCACGGATATTCCGGCTGATCGCGTGGCGCTGGAGGAGATGTTGACCAGAGCGGATGTAGTCAGCCTGCACTGCCCCCTTACGGAACAGACACGCAACCTGATCGATGACCGGGCCCTGGCCAGAATGAAGCCGGGCAGCTTCCTGATCAATGCCGCACGTGGCGGCATCGTCGATGAAGCGGCGCTAAAAGACGCCTTGTGCAGTGGCCATCTCGGCGGCGCCGCCAGCGATGTACTCAGCGAAGAGCCACCGCGCAGCGGCAATGTACTGCTGGACCCGGCCATTCCGAACCTGATCGTCACGCCGCATTCGGCCTGGGGCAGTATCCAGGCGAGGCAAACCATCATCAATCAGACGGTCGAGAATATCCACGCCTTCCAGCAGGCATCCCCCATACGCCGAGTCAACTGACCCCAGAGCCCCCCCGCGGCTCAAACCGCGGCGGCTGCAGGGTAGCGCTCACGCCACTGCTCCAGCCACCGGGGCAGCTCGGATGCGGGCATCGGCCGGGCGATGGCAAACCCCTGGCCCAGTTCACAGCCAAGGGCCAGCAATTCGCGACAATGCTCGTCGGTTTCCACGCCTTCGGCGATCACATCACGCCGGAACGCGCCGGCCAGCTGGATCACTCCATTCAGGATCGCCAGGTCATCCGGGTCCACCAGCATGTCCCGCACAAAGCTGCGATCGATCTTGAGCAGCTGTGCCGGTAACCGTTTGAGATAGGTCAGCGATGAGTAGCCGGTACCGAAATCATCCAGCGCAAAGCCAACCCCCAGCTCACCACAGCGCTCTATAATCTCGGATACCTGATCCACATCTTCCAGCGCCGTCGTTTCCAGCACTTCCAGTTCCAGGTCCCCGAAGCGAATGCCAGGGCGCTGCTTCAGCACATCGGCCAGGTGCTCAACGAAATTCGGCTGCTGCAGGTGGATGGCATCGATATTGACGCTGACGGGAATATCCAGACCCTGCTCGTGCCACGCCAGCACCTGATCCAGCGCCGTATCCAATACCCACTGTCCCACTGCCACGGCCAGCAGATGATTTTGGATCACCGGTAAAAAACTCGCCGGAGGCATCACGCCACGCTCAGGGTGCTGCCAGCGGATCAGGGCCTCGCAGCCTGCCAGGCGACCGGTACGCATATTGACCTTCGGCTGGTAGTACAGGATCAGTTCGCGACGCTCCAGTGCGGTACGTATGCGTTCCAGACTGTCATGCTGGCTGCGCAGAGCACGGTCCTTTTCCACATCGAACAGCTGATAACGGTCCTTGCCGGCCTGCTTGGCCTGATACATGGCCTGGTCGGCCTGACGCAGCAGCTGGTCAGCATCCAAATCATCCTGCTGGGGATAGTAGGCAACACCGATGCTGGCCGACACTTTGAGTTCCGCGCCTTTAATTCTAACGGGCTCTGCCACGACCTCCAGCAACCGATGAATCACCGGCAAGCAGGCTTCTGTATGCTCCAGGTCCACCAGCACGGCAACGAACTCATCCCCACCCAGGCGCGCCAGCGTATCCTCCTGGCGCATCACCTGCTGCATGCGGTGTGCAAGGCTTACCAGCAGCTGGTCGCCCACCGAATGACTATGACTATCGTTGACCGCCTTGAACCCGTCCAGGTCGATAAACAGTAATGCAATTTTACTCTGCTGACGTTCCGACAACGCCATTGCCTGCTGCAAGCGATCCGCCAGCAGCGTCCTGTTGGGCAGGCCGGTCAGAGCATCAAAATGCGCAATGCGTTCAAGCTGACGCTGATGCTGTTTCAATGGCGTGATGTCGGACATCAGGGAAACATAGCCCTGCAGCTTGCCCAGATCATCATAAAAGGCATTGATTTTCTGCAGCACGGCAAAGCGCCCACCCTCACGATCGCGATTCCAGACCTCACCTTTCCAGTGACCAAAACTCGTCAACTGCTGCCAGAGTCGGTCGGTATAGCCAGGTTCATGCTGGAGCTCATTCATGAAGGTCGGCTCCAGCCCCTGCACCTCTTCGAGGCCATATCCGGTGGTACTGGTGAACGCATCATTGACGGAGATGATATGCCCATCCGCATCGGTGATCATGATGCTCTCGTCGGCATTATCGAACACGCTGGCGGACAGACGCAGCTGGCCTTCGACCAGTTGCCGCTGGCGAATATTGGCCAACAGACCTGCAAACAGTTCCAGCAGTTCAACCGTTTGCTCAGTAAACAGATTGGTTTGCCTGCAGGAGGCCACGCCGACAAACCCCAGACACTCACCGTTGCTCATCAACGGCAGATCCACCAGGCACTGAACACCTTTGCGCTTGAGGATATCAGCAACGAATTTTTCCTGCAGTTTCTCCGTATCCTGCACGATCACCGGCAAGCCCTTGTCATGACGCTCGCTCCAACCGGGGAAGGCGGTCATGGGCAGTTGCTGCAATATCGCTTGTTCACGCGGCATACCCGCCACACACCATTCATGGGTCATGGACGCCGTGCCGGCAGTCCAGTCATAACTGAACAGGTAACAGCTGTCCGCCGCGATGAAATCACCAATTTCGTGCAGCGCTTCCAGTATCGCCTTGTCCACGTCCGGCAGACTGAGATTGATGAAGCGACTGGAAAACTTCAATACGATCTGCCGGTAGGCATCGATCGCTTCTATGTGCTGCTCGGCAGCCGTTCGTTGCATTTCAGCGCTGACACGATCCACGAAGACGTCAAGCAACTCCCGCGCCAGCTCCTGCTGATGCAGTGGCTTGCACCCCAGCCCCACCAGTATTCCCATCGGCTGTAGCTGCTTGTCCAGCAGCGAACTGGCGATATAGGACTCGATCCCCATCTTTGCCAACAAGGGGTCATCAGGGTATACGGCGGCGATATTGGCCGGATGCACCGAATGGATCGACTTCATCATGTTGTTGCACGGCGCACCTTTCAGGCCATACAGAAAGGGCTCCATGTCGCCCTCAGGGGTGCAGCCCACGATCACTTCCACTTCCTGCCGGCTGGCAGACAACTGACCGACAAACACGTAATCCAGCCCCAGCACAGCCACCAGATGCCGGCACACGGCACGGTAAAAGTCCTGACCGGAGAGCGGCGCGTATTTCGTGGCCAGGGCCGTCAAGGCCGACTGAACAACATACTCGCGGGTAACATCCTGCACGGTCCCCACCGTAACCAGTCCAGCGCCGCCCTCGGCATAACGCTCTTCGCCCTTGACGTGAACATGCTTGATTCGGCCATCAGGCATCTGCAGGCGGTGATCCAGCTCGAACGGCTGGTGCCTCTCCACAGAAAGACGATAGGCATCTGCCAGCGCCTCCAGGTCATCCGGATGTACCCTCTCCCTGGCACGCTGACTGGGCTGTACGGCGTCGTCGCCCTCCAGCTCCAGTATCTGGCGCATTTCGGGAGAACAGGTGATCAGTTGCGTTGCGTGATCAAACTGCCAGCTGCCCACCTTGGCGATATGCTGGGCCTGCTCCAGCTGGAAACGGCTGGCTTGCAACGCCTGATTACTGGCCTTGGTCTGCTTTTCCAGCTCTCGTCGGCGGTGAATATTGCCCACCAGCAGCGTGATCACGACGGCCTGAGCCAACAGTGCCGCGGCCAGGGTCCAGAACTGCCATCTGCGCCCCGCCTCGATCTGGGCGAGCTGGGCATCGACCATCTCCTCCAGCTTCTGCTGGTAGTGCCAAAGGTCCGCTTCCTGATGTCGCCCCGGCGTGATGTCACTGATGATCGAGTACAGCAGCGTTCGGCCTTCGAACATATACGGCCGGGAATGCACCTCCACGGTACGCACTTCGCCGCTGGCCAGCTGGTGCCGGAAGATGAAATAGTTGCGCCCCTCGGACGCGGCCAGTCTCCGCTCGGCCGCGACCTGCTCCGTCGTAAAGGTATTGATTTGCTGGATGGGCATTCCGGTGAGCTGCTGCCGGGTATAGCCGTAGAATCCTGCCGCGGCCGCATTGGCAACCACGATTTCGCCGCTTTCCGGCGCAATCAGCAGCATGGGGATGTTGGAGTCGTTGAATATATCTTCGAAACGAGGCCCCTGGGTCAGTTCAGTGGCGGCCAGCGCCGCACCGGCATTCAGCAATAGTGCCAGACCGAGTGCCCGGAGCACTCGGAGAGCCGTTTGGACAGGGCGAAATACGGAACAAACCAAGCTTACAGGCTCCGACGGCAAAGTTCTTACCCAGCAGACGCTACCGGATAACGGGGACCCAAACAAGAAACCTTTAGGCGCACGACCGGCACAGTACGCTCAAGTTGACCAGAATCACGGCCGCCGCACAGGTAAACAGCGCAGCTCGTCGGCCTGGAACCCCCAACGGATCAGCGCTTCACCCTGATGTTCCCAGAGACTTTCGTTACGCCCCTGATAGCGGGCACCGCTGGCCGCGGGTTGACTGTACATCAGTGAGACACTGTCGCCGCGCTCCACGATCACCGTTCCCGGCTCAGTCTGGAAGAAAGTGGCGACGAACTCGTCCGCGGGGTTGTTGTTGCAGATAAAATGCACCGCCTCGGAGTGCTCAACCAGCCGGTACTGGGCCTGTAGGGCCGCAATGCGCTGCCGGTAGGCGGTATCGACGCACTGCGCAGCATCGCTGCTTTTCCAGCACTCGTCCCGCCCCTTGATCCAGCCACGCTGCTCCGCTTTCAGCGCTGGGCGGTAATGGCCGTCGCTGGCCTGGAGTGCCTGCTGGTATACCCGGTTCAACTGACGATCCAGTGCGGCCAGCTCTGCGTCGGAGCAGACCAGCCTTTCCGCCGAGGACAGAGCGCCCCCATCACAGCCGAACGAAGGCCCGGATACGGATGACGCCCGTTGCTGCAGTCTCTGCTCGATATGCTCGCACCAGGCTTCTGTATCAGGATCCGGTACATTGGCAGCCTCGCGCAGACCCAGCTTGAACTCGACCACCGATTTCCATTCCATGGAACCGAGGTCAGGCCCGTGGCCCTGGCCATCCCCAGTGCCCAGGCGCTGCTCCACCGAGCGGTACCAGGCCTCGGAGCAGACAACCGGCTCCGAGGCCGATTGCGTCGGTGCAGATGCCACACACCCCAGGGTCGAAATCATCGCCAGTGACAAGCTTATCCAGCGCAGCATATAGAACTCCTTGTAATCATAATCATTGGCCCGGCCGGCTGTTGTAACACGGCGGTAAAGGACCTGCCAGTAATAACGAAAAAAGCCTCACCTGCCAGAAGCAGATGAGGCAAAGGATACCCCAGGCAAAGAAAATCGAGGCTTAAGACGTAATGCGTTCCGCAACCTGATCGACGATATGGGCGCCGATCGGAATGGCCGAAGTCGCCGCCGGAGACGGCGCATTGCATACCACCAGCGCACGTTCGGTATTGACGAACAGGAAGTCATCGACCAGGGAGCCGTCCTTCGCGACCGCCTGCGCACGCACCCCCGCGGGATAGGGCTTGAGATCCTCCAGCGTCAGCTGCGGACAGTACTTGCGCACCTGCTCCAGATAGCCGCGACGGAAAATGCTGTTCTTCATCTCCATCAGGCCCGGCTTGAGGTTGCGTGCCAGCATCTTCAGCAGCCCCGGGTAAGTCAGCATATCGGCCATGTCCTTGAGACTGATATCGGTCTTGCGATAGCCCTCACGCTTGAACGCCAGCACGGCGTTCGGCCCCACGGTGACGGTACCGTCGATCATCCGGGTCAGGTGCACGCCAAGGAACGGCAGATCCGGGTCCGGGATCGGGTAGATCAGGTGGTTCACGATACGGTTATGCTCCGGCGGCAGCAGGAAGTACTCACCCCGGAAGGGGATGATCTTGAAGTCAGGCTTCTGCCCCAGCATACGTACCACTCGGTCCGACATCAGGCCGGCACAGGACACCAGGAAGTTGCCGGAAAACAGTTCCAGTTCGGTTTCCACTTCGACGCTGTCAGCCAGTTCACGGATGTTGCGTACCTCGGCGTTGTAGCGCACCTCACCGCCGTCGGCTGCGACCAGCTCGGCCATTTTTTCACAGATGCGCGTGTAGCTGACGATGCCGGTCGAAGGCACGAAGATACCGCCCACACCGGTGATGTTGGGTTCGCGCGCCCTGAGCTGTTCGGCATCGAGCACCTCGATCGGCAGCTCGTTCTCGGCACAGCGGCCGATCAGGCCCTGCATCCGTTCCAGCTCAAGTTCGTTGGTGGCGACCAGCAGCTTGCCGCACTCATCGAACGGGATATTGTGCTCGCGGCAGAACGCCTTGGTGGCCACGTTGCCTTCCTTGCAAAAGCGCGCTTTCATGCTGCCAGGCTTGTAGTACACCCCGGCGTGGATCACGCCGGAGTTATGCCCGGTCTGATGCTGCGCCGGGCTGCTTTCCTTCTCCAGCACCAGCACCCGCTTGCCGGGAAAACGCTGCTGCAACTGGCGGGCGGTGGACAGCCCCAGAATGCCGCCACCGATCACGATAAAATCAAAGCTACTCTGCATACTTTGCATTATTCAATCCACTCAAACAGCTGCAGCCGGTGCCAGACGGCGGCTGTAGACAAATAGGGCAATAAAGGCCACGGCGGCGATCAGGTCATACGTCAGGTGTCCGTGCGGGTACAAGAGTCCTGCCGCACAGAGGCCACTGAACAGGCGCAGGGCGATATTCAGCGGGCCTTCAAGGTGACCTTCCATGAAACCGACGAAGGCATACAGACCAAGGATGCCGAAGAAGAATACGCTGAGTACCTCTTCCAGGCTGCCGCCGATAAAGCCGGTATAGGCAAACAGCAGCGGCACGATATACAGGCCCTTGGCGATCTTCCAGGCGGTGAAGCCTGTCATCATCGGTGGCGTGCGCGCGATGGCCGCGGCCGCAAAGGCGGTCAGACACACCGGCGGCGTCACATTGGAATCCTGCGACAGCCAGAAAATGATCATATGTGCCGCCAACAGAATCATCGCCAGCTTGTCGGCGTCGATCGCCTGGTCCAGCAGCTGGCCCTTGAAGTCGGACGGAATCTGATCCACCAGCGCGATCGCCTGAGCTTCGCTCATCGGCGCCGCCAGGGCCGTCAGGCTGTTCGGATCCACCAGCATGAAGATGGCGCGGGCGGTTTCCGGCAGATTGCCGTTGACGATCAGCTCGATCAGCTCACGCTCGGCCATCAGGCTGTACAGCGCCGGTGCCGACAGCGTTGCCAGGACGATATAGGCCGCCGTCACCGGCAGGCCCATGCCCAATACGAGAGAGGCCAGTGCCACCAGCACCAGGGTGATGAACAGGCTGCCACCGGCCCAGTCGGTCACCATCAGCGAGAAGGTATTGCCGATACCGGTCATCGCTACCACGTTGACCACCAGGCCCACCGCAACCAGCAGCATGGCAGTCGTTGCCATGTTCCTGGAGCCCTGCGCCAGTGCATCGAGGATGTCACGCAGGCCCATCTTGTTCGGCGAGATCCAGGACGCCAGCACCACCGAGATGATGGAGATACCGGCCGCGTAGGTCGGTGTGAAACCGTAGATCAGCAGCGCCACCAGCACCACCAGTGGCAGCAGGCAGTGCCAGCCCTCTTTCAGTACTTCTTTCACCGGACGCACATCCATCTCCACCGCGTGGGCATGGCTGCGACGCGCTTCAACGCGCACGTAGAAACCGACCGACAGGAAGTACAGCAGCGCCGGCAGTGCGGCGATGGCGATGATCTCCACATAAGGGATCTGAGTGTAGGACGCCATGATGAAGGCACCCGCCCCCATCACCGGCGGCATCAACTGACCACCGGTGGAAGCCGCGGCCTCGACGCCAGCGGCAAAACGTGCCGGGAAGCCGGCCTTCTGCATCAGCGGAATGGTGATCACGCCGGTGGATACGGTGTTGGCCACGGAAGATCCGGAGACCGAGCCCATCAGGCCGGAGCCGAGCACGGCTACGAAGCCCGGGCCACCGATCATGCGACCAGCCGCACAGCGGGACAACTCGATGATGAAATCACCGGCACCGGACTTGACCAGGAAGGCCCCGAACAGGATGAACATGAATACGTAAGTCCAGGAGATACGGGCGATGGAGCCGAACATTCCCTCGGACGAAAAATAGCTGCGATAGAGCACGGTCTCCAGGCTCAGGCCCGGAAAGTTGAACATGCCTTCGACGTACTGCCCCCACCAGAACACGTAGGTGAGTGAAAACACGATCAGGGAGGGGATGAACCAGCCGGTGGTCCGGCGCGTCATCTCCAGGGCGATCAGAATGGCGATAACTGCCACGATCCAGTCACTGGTATTGAAATGGACGCCGCGCGCATAGAGTGCATCCTCGAACAGGATCAGATAAGCGGTCGTGCCCAGGGCCACCAGACCAATCAGCAGATCAATCGCAACGGTCCAGCGGGCATGGCCGTGCTTTTTCGACAGCGGCACCATCAGTGCGCAGATCAGCGCAAAGCCGGAGAAATGGATAGCCGACACCCAAAGTTCGGACAGGGTGCCCAACGTATTGAAATAGATATGCGCCAGCGCAAAGAGTACACCCGCCCAGTAGACGAAACGGCCGGTGCCGCCCTGGTCATCACGCTGGGTCAACTCCATCGCCTTCAACTGCTCGGCGGTCTGTTGATCGGTTTGATTGGAAGCAGACATCACTTCATTCCTGATAGCTTGATACGAAAGAGATGCGATCGGCCAAAAATGGCCGATCGCGCCTGAGGCTGTTACTCAGCGATCAGGTGATCCGGAATAGTCACGCCCATTTCGCGGTAGTAGCGCACGGCACCCGGATGCAGCGGCACCGGCAGACCTTCGATCGCCTTCTCCAGCGCCATCGCCTTGGTGGCCTTGTGGATGCTGTTCAGGAACGGCAGGTTCTCGTAGATGGTCTTGGTCAGCAGGTAAACATCTTCTTCACTGATATCGTCACGCACGGCGAGGAAGTTCGGCTGTGCCATTGTGTTGATATCCTGGGCCTGACCCGGGTAGGTGTTGGCCGGAATCACGTAGCGGGTCCAGAGCTTGTAGTTGCCGTTGGCCTGGGCCATCTGCTCGTCGGTGAAATCCAGTACACGAATATCATCACCCATGGCCGCGTACGCGCGGGTGATGGCGGACGCCGGCACACCTGCCGGGATGTTCATGCCGTCGATGGTGCCGTTCTGCAGCGCATCAGCGGAGGGACCGTAGCCCATGTGCGCCAGGTTGAACTTGTCGACATCAATACCCAGGTTGCCAAGGATGGTGCGGCCGGAGCCCTCGGTACCGGAATTCTTCTTGCCGATGGAAAACTTTTCGCCTTCCAGCGCCTTCAGGTCCGAGATGGTACCGGTCTGGACATACTTGCCACGCACCACGAAGTGCTCCACGTTCTGCCACAGCATGCTGACTGAGCGCAGGTTCTCCTGCTTGCCGGAAGAGGCCATCGCCCCCTCACCGTTCCAGGCCCAGGCACCGTAAAGACCTTGCAGGATGGCGAACTGGGCTTCGTTTTCGCGCAGCAGCTTGATGTTTTCACCGGAGCCGGCAGAGTTGATGGCGGACATGGAGATGCCCTGCGTCGGTTCAAGCTTCACCTTGGTCAGGGTCGCCAGCGCCACGCCCACCGGGTAGTAGGTACCGCCGGTGGAGGCAGTCGCCATAATGTAGGAACGGGTGTCGGCTGCCTGTACCAGTGCACTGGACGTGGCCAGTGTGCCCAGAGTCAGTGTCAGGCCCAGTGCCTTGATCAGCGTGCGTTTGCTTTGCTTCATGGTGTTTTCCTTATACCTGTTGTCGTTTCTGGTTGTTGTAGTGACATAACAGGTATAGCAGAAAACGGGCCAACTCTCGGAAAGCACCTAAGCCATTGATTTATATAATTACAACCCGAAGGACAATCTCGCCATAAGCAAGATTTGGCCTATTTCACCCGGAAAACGATAAGCAAAAATCCGCCTATTGCGGGGTAAAATCACATCGATTGAGGCCATAACGCTGCATTTTCTGGTTCAGCGTACGCCTTGGCAGATCCAGCATCTCCATCACCGCCTTGATGTTGCCCTGATGCTGTTCCAAAGCCTCACGGATCAGGCGTGCCTCGTACTCCGCCACCTGCACCGCCAGCGGCAGTGACGCACGGTTCATCACCGGCGCACTCTGCAGGGGCTGCTGCCGCGACAGCAGCTCGACCAAACTGGCCCGCGGGTCGATGGCATAACGGATAGCGATGTTTTTCAGCTCGCGCACGTTACCCGGCCAGGCGTAGGACTGGAGTGCATCCAGATCATGATCCGACAACGAGCGCGCCTCACGGTCATGGTCCAGGGCGCCCCGGCGCACATAGTGGGCGAACAGCAAGGGGACATCCTCGATGCGCTCACGCAACGGAGGAATATGCAGTTCGGACACACTGAGTCGGTAAAACAGGTCTTCGCGGAAATTGGGATCCTCACGCAGGTCCACCTTGGCCGCCGCCACTACGCGCAGGTCCACCGGAATCGGCGTGTTGGCCCCCAGGCGTTCGATCACGTGTTCCTGCAATGCACGCAGCATCTTGATCTGCAGATGTAGCGGCATGCTTTCGATCTCGTCGAGGAACAGAGTGCCGCCGCTGGCATATTCGAACTTGCCGACCCGACGCTTGGCCGCATGGGTAAAGGCACCGGCTTCGTGACCGAACAGCTCGCTCTCGATCAGGTTCTCGGGAATGGCACCGCAGTTGATCGGCACGAAGGGACGCTTGCTGCGCTTGCTGTAGTCATGCAGACACTGGGCCACCAGTTCCTTTCCGGTGCCGGTCTCGCCGTAGATGATCACGTTGGTGTCCAGTTCGGCCAGTGACAGTATCTCCCGCCGCAGGCGCTGGATCGCCGGGGAGATACCGATCATGCGACTGTCGAGCCCGCTCTGGGTCGCCAGATTCTGCTGCAGGCGCAGGTTTTCCAGTGTCAGGCGCCGTTTTTCGCAGGCGCGGTGGATACGCTCGACCAGGCGATCCGGCACATAGGGTTTCTCGATGAAGTCGTAGGCACCATCGCGCATCGCCGCCGTCGCCATGTCCACATCGCCGTGCGCGGTAAGCAGGATCACCGGCATGTCCGGAGCCCGCTTCAGCGTCTCCTGCATCAACTGGATGCCGTCCATGCCGGGCATGCGCACATCGGTCAGCAGGATGCCGGCACAGAAAGGATCGATCTGCTCCAGCGCCGCTTCGGCGCGGCTGAAACTGCGCACTTCAAAACCGGACAGCTCCAGCCATTGTGCGGTCGCCTCGCGTACCATCGCCTCATCATCGACCAGCAGTACCTGACCCTGAGCACTCATGAACTTTTCACCTCGTTATTGTCTTGCTCAACCGCCGCGTATCGCGGCATGCGCACCTGAAAGCAGGCACCACCCTCCCGGTCGGCGACACGGATCTCGCCCCCCAGGTCACGCAGAATACTGCTCACGATCGCCAGCCCCAGCCCCAGTCCCTGCCCCACCTCCTTGGTGGTGAAGAAGGGTTCGAACAGCTGACCGCGAATTGCTGCCGCGATGCCCGGACCGTTGTCACGCACTTCGAACAACAGCGACTGCTCACCAACCTCAACCAGCTGCAGCCAAAGCTCATGCACACCGGATCGCTCCGACATGGCATCGCAGGCGTTCTTGATCAGGTTGATCAGCACCTGTTCGTAGCGGGCGTTGTCACCGGCAATGAGCAGCTCGGCCGGCGGCGGCGCATAATGCAGTTGCAGTGACAGCTCTTCGAAGCGGCCACGAAACATCTGCAGCACCTGGGCCGTCACCTGCTGCAGGGAGACCGGCTCAATTCGCTCCGGCTTGCGGTAGGCAAAAGTTTTCAGCTGACCGGTGATCAGCGCCATGCGGTCGAGCAGCTGTTCCTGCAGTTTCAGGTTCTTGCGCAACGCCTCGGGGTTCTCCAGCAGGCGATCGGCAATCGCCAGATAGGTGCGCATGGCGGTCATCGGCTGATTCAACTCATGCACCACCGAGGCCGACATCCGCCCCAGCGCCGCCAGCTTGCCGGCCTGCACCAGCTCCGCCTGCGCCGCTTCCAGCGCCTGAGTGCGGGCCACCACCTTCTGCTCCAGTGACTCATTGGCCTCGCGCAGTGCCTGCTCCAGTCGCTTGCGACGACTGATATCGATCACGGTCACCAGGTAGCCCAGCTCAGGTTGCTGGCTCATCTGACGGATGGAGATCATCATCGGGAAGGCACTGCCGTCGCCGCGCTGGCCAACCACCTCCAGCCCGGTCAACGGGCGGAAACGGTCCGTGCCCAGCGCCGCCAACGCCTGCTGCAGCGGCAAGGCACTGAAACCCTCGCCAAGCAGCTTGAGCACCGGCTGATTGCGCACTCGATCAACCGACACCCCAAAAATCTGCATCGCCATCGGGTTGATCAGCTGCACCCGACCCCGCTGGTCGATATGGACCAACCCGACCTGCGCCGTGTTGATGATGTCGCGCTGCTGCTCTTCGCTGCGCGCCCGTTCACGCATCCGTTCCAGCTGCAAGCGGCGTTTCTGCCGCGACTCGCGCAGATAGAGCAGCAGCAGGCCCAGTGCCACACCGCCGCCGAGCACACTGCCGACCACAACCCGTGAGCGATACTGGGCCGGACGGATACCGGTCAGCACCGACACCGTCCAACCCAAGTCATCCAGCTGCACCGACTGCAGCAGCGACAGCTCGCCATCATCCTGCACCAAAGACAGCTCGGTACCGTTGCCCAGCCGCAGCGGCACGGCCGCGGACAACGGCCAGCGCGCTTCGGTCTTGAAGACCAGTTGATCATCGGCCGAACGTACAATCAGTGGATATTCGATCGCCAGTTGTTCGCGCAGCTGCGACATGTCCAGGCGCATCACCGCTACCCCGGCAAGGCGATCGGTGTAGACCGGTGCCGACATGTACAGCCGTGCCTGATCCGGCCGATCGTGAAACTGCAGTTCCAGCCCCTGTTCTCCCGCAATCGCCTGCTGGAAATACCCCTGATCGCGCTGGGACTCAAGCGGGAACGCCTGCTCCTCACGCCAGTTGCTGAAGGCCAGAGGCCGACCTTCCGCATCCAATACGAAAAGCGCAGTCGAACCGGCCACCAGGTTGATCTGCTCCAGTACCCGGTTCACCGTCGTCTGATGGCTATCACCGGGCTGGAGCAGCCGGTGCACATCGGTGTTCTGAGCCAGCAGAAAAGGCAGGTAACTGTACTGATCCAGCGCCAGACGCATCTGACTGACACTGGTCAGCAGCCGGTCCGCCCCCAATGCCTGCAGGCGCGCCAGCGCCCAGTCCCGCGACAGACTGCCGGCAAACCAGGCCAGTGCACCCACCAGCAGAATGTACACCAGCGCGATCAGGCTGATCGGGTAACGCTGTCGGGACGACACCTCAGAACGCATGATGGATGATCCTCGGTACGGGTTCAGTCGCGGCAGGATGCCGGCGCAACACCCTGGGTCACCTGCTCGTTCCAGGCCTGCGGCGCCAGCATTTCGCCCACGGCATCGAAGTCAGGATAGGCAAGATTACGCCGACGACAGAACTCCGCCACCTTGGGATAGCGTGACTCGAACATCTTGCGGGCGA
Organism: uncultured Marinobacterium sp.; assembly: GCA_963677795.1. Lineage (GTDB taxonomy): Bacteria > Pseudomonadota > Gammaproteobacteria > Pseudomonadales > Balneatricaceae > Marinobacterium. The sequence goes on from OY782520.1 coordinate 547,821, forward strand.
TCCACTGCGGCGGCATGCGGGCATGATCGTAGAGTCCGGCCTTGAGGCGCTGGTCGATCGCTTCAGCCAATATGATGCCGGCGGCAGTCGACACATTGAGCGAGCTGACCACCCCCTGCATGGGGATGATGATGTGCTGATCGGCGAGTTCAGCCGCCCGCGGGCTGATGCCCTCTTTCTCGGCCCCCATGATGATGGCGCAGGGACGGGTGTAGTCGACTTCACGGTAAGGCACCGCCTCATCGGAAAAGTGTGCGGCATAAATGGCCATGCCCTTTTCACGCACCGCCAGAATCGCCTCGTCGAGGGTGTCATGCAGGGCTGTATCCACCCAGCGATCAGAGCCCAGCGCCGTACCCCGGTAGTTGTGAAAGCCTTCCTTCGGCCGGACCACCTGCACTTCGGCAATACCCGCCGCATCGCAGTTGCGGATCAGGGCGGAGATGTTGCGTGGCTTGTGCACCTGCTCGGCGATCAGGGTCAGGTCGGGCTGGCGGCGCTGCAGAATCGACAGCAGCTTCTGTTCACGTTCCGGGGTCATGGGCTCTCTCCATTGCTGGCGCGCAGACCTTACCACAAACGCGCAGATTTTTTTCAGCCGCCCCGGCGGCTGTGCCATAATGTCCGCCTTTGTCTCACCTGTGAATGAATGGATACCATGACCGCCAACACCACCATCGCCTACCAGGGCCAACCGGGCGCCTACTCCCATCTTGCCTGCCGTCGGGTTCATCCCGAGCTGACGCCGAAGGCGTGCGAGTCTTTTGTGGAAGCGATGTTTATGGTCGAGCGTGGTGAGGCCAGGCTGGCGATGATTCCGCTGGAGAACTCCACCGCCGGTCGTGTGGAAGAGATCTACCGACTGATGCCGAAGACCCGCCTGCATGTGATCGGCGAGCACTTCGAGCCGGTCAACCACTGCCTGCTGGCCCTGCCGGGTACGCAGCTGGAAGCGATCAAGACCGTCTCCTCCCACCCCCAGGCACTGGCGCAGTGCGCGGAGAACCTGCGCATGCTGGGCATCGACCCGATCGCCGCCCTGGACACCGCCGGCTCGGCCGCCGAACTGGCACAGACACAGCAACCGGGACACGCCGCCATCGCCTCCAGCCTGGCCGCCGAGCTGTATGGTCTGGAAATTCTGAAGGACAACTTCCAGGACAAGACCGGCAACACCACCCGCTTCATGATTCTGTCCAGGGAACAGATGATACCGGTGCTGAAGCCTGAGGTACGCTACCTCACCTCACTGATGTTCCGCGTACGCAACATGCCGGCCGCACTGTACAAGGCGCTGGGCGGCTTTGCCACCAACGGCGTCAACATGATCAAGCTGGAAAGCTACATGGCGTCGGAAACGATGACCGTGTCCAGCTTCCACCTGGATGTGGAGGGACACCCGCACCAACAGGCGATGAAGTTCGCCATGCAGGAGCTGAACTTCTTCGCTGAAGAGGTTCGCGTGATCGGCACCTACGAGGCGCACCCCTTCCGCTTCAGCCACCTCAATCTGGAGCTCTAAGGCTCTGGATTACGCCGGAGTACACTCCCCGCGCAAGGAGCCGGCCAGCGCCTGACGTACCTGGCCGGCATCCAGCCCCTGCGCCACCAAGTGGTGCAGTTTGGCAAAGGCCGCTTCCGGCGTCAGATCCAGCCCCGGCACCACGCCGACGCGATTCAGCAATGCGCCGGTCGCATAGGCGCCCTGACTGACCGCACCCTGGTGGCACTGGGTCAGATTCAACACCACCTGCCCCCGCTCCCCGGCCCGCGCCAGTTCATCAAGCAAGCCCGACTCGGCCTCCGGCGGATTACCGACGCCATAGGTCATCAGCACCAGCGCCTTGACCGCCTCGGGTGCCAGCGCCTCGCGCACCAGCCGCGCCGGCATACCGGGGAACACCCCCAGCATCACCACCGCCTCAGGGTCGTAGCGGCGAATATCGAAACGTACCGGCTCCGGCGGCAGCAGCAACTCCTGACGCAAATTGATCTCGATCCCCGCCTGCCCCAAACGAGGGAAGTTGGGCGAATCGAACGCATCCAGGCCGCTGCTTTTGACCTTGCGCGCGCGGTTGCCGCGCAGCAGACGACGGTTGAAATAGATGCACACCTCGGCCAGTCCCGGCTGCGACGCCAGCAACAGCGTGGTGACCAGGTTATCCACGGCATCATTGCGCAGCTGGCACAACGGGATCTGCGAGCCGGTCAGAATCACCGGCTTGTCCTGCTGCGGCAGCATGAAGGAGAGCGCCGAGGCGGTGTAGGCCATGGTATCGGTGCCGTGCAGCACCACGAAACCGGCATACTGGTCCCAGTGCGCCTGCAGGGTCTGCGCGATCCGCTCCCAGTCCGCCGGCACCAGACTGGCGCTGTCGAGCAGACGGTCGTACTCCAGCAGATCGAACGGCGGCAGCTCGCGCTCGCCCAGTAATGCCCTGAGCCGGGCTTCGAAACCCGGCTCAGGCACATAGCCATCCGCCGAAGGCACCATACCGATGGTGCCCCCGGTATAGATCACCAGTACCCGACGACTCATGACGCCGCCGCCACCGGCGCCAGCATGGCGTGCGGGCTGAGAATGGCGTCCAGTTGCGCTTCCGGCAGCAGGCCTTCGGCCAACACCAGTTCACGTACCGTGGCTCCCGTGTTCAGCGCCTGGGACGCGATACGGGTGGAGTTGCTGTAGCCGATATGCGGTACCAGTGCGGTGACGATACCGATGCTGTTGTCGAGATGGCGGGCGCACTGCTCCTCGTTGGCACGGATGCCCTTGATGCAGCGGTTCTCCAGCATGGTGCAGGCGGAGGTCAGCATCTTGATCGAATTGAGCAGGTTGTACACGATCATCGGCTCCATGGCGTTGAGCTGCAACTGGCCTGCCTCGGCCGCCAGTGTGACCGCCAGATCGGACGCGATCACCTGATAGGCAGTCTGGTTCACCGCCTCGGGGATCACCGGGTTGACCTTGCCCGGCATGATCGAGGAACCCGGCTGCATCGGCGGCAGCATGATCTCGCCGAGGCCGGTACGCGGACCACTGGAGAGCAGACGCAAGTCGTTGCACATCTTGCCCAGCTTGATGGCAAAGCGTTTGAGGATGCCGGAGAACATGACGAAGGCCCCCATGTCCGAGCTGGCTTCCATCAGGTTGTGCGCCGACACCACCGGCTTGCCGGAGATCTCCGCCAGGCGGCGTACTGCAAGCGCCTGATAACCCGCCGGTGCATTGATGCCGGTACCGATCGCCGTACCACCAAGGTTAACCTCGCACAGCAGGCGACCAGCCTCGTGCAGACGGTCAATATCCTCGGACAGGTTGACCGCAAAGGCCTCGAACTCCTGCCCCAGCGTCATCGGCACCGCATCCTGCATCTGGGTCCGGCCCATCTTCACCACATGTGCGAATTCCTGCCCTTTCGCTTCCAGCGAAGCGATCAGACTGCGAATTGCGTCTTCCAGCGGCTCGGCCGCAAACTGCACCGCCAAGCAGACCGCTGTCGGGTAGGCATCGTTGGTGGACTGAGAGCGGTTGACGTCATCATTGGGGTGCAGGTGCTGATACTCACCCTTGCCACGGCCCAGCTTTTCCAGCGCCAGGTTGGCGATCACCTCATTGGCGTTCATGTTGGTCGAGGTACCCGCCCCGCCCTGAATCAGATCGACCACGAACTGATCATGCAAATGTCCGGCATCGATCTCTTCGCAGGCCGCCATGATGGCGTCAGCCTTCTGTGCCGGCAGTACACCCAGCTCCCGGTTGGCCCAGGCCGCGGCGGCCTTGACCTGTACCAGCGCTCGCACCAGCGCCGGAAAATGGCTGATCGGTACGCCGGTAATGGCGAAGTTGTCGAGAGCACGCTGAGTCTGAATGCCGTACCAGGCCTCGGCCGGAACTGCCAGATCACCCAGAAGATCATGTTCAATGCGCGTATTCATGGATTGCATCGGACCTTTGCAAAAGGAATAAAAAGGCTCCCGGGGTCGGCTGGATACCGGGAGCAAAATGGAGAAGAGGTAGTTTCAACAGGCAGCAACCAGATGTGGTTACTTGCCTCGGGCAGCGGCTGCACGCTGCTGGATGCGGGCCAGGTCTTCCGGCTCGATCTCCCAGGCGGCCGGATCCACATTCAGATCACGGAAACGGCTGGCATCGAACACCGGTTGATCAACGCCTTCGGCAATCTGCTGATCGAAGTCACGCATGATGCGCAATCCCGGTTTGACCAGGAACAACAGCGCCACCAGGTTAGCCAGCGCCAGCAGGCCCATGGTCACATCGGCAAAGCCGAAAATGGTGCTCAGATCAGTGGTGGATCCCCAGCAGACCAGACCGATGATCAAGACACGGAAGCCGTTGAACAGGTTCTGATTCTCGGTACTGAAGAAATTGAGGCTGTTCTCGCCGAGGTAGTAGTTGTACAGAATGGTGCTGAAACCGAACAACAGCAGCGCAATGCTGACAAAGATACGCCCCCAGTCGCCCACATGATCAGCCAGTGCAGACTGGGTCAGCGCCACACCTTCGACGCTGGCACCGCTGCTCGGGTCATAGACGCCACTGAGCAGAATGATGAACGCGGTCGCCGAACAGATGATCAATGTATCGATAAAGACCGAAAAGGCCTGGACCACGCCCTGGTTGGCCGGATGCGGCACATAGGCAACGGCCGCCACGTTGGGCGCACTGCCCAGACCCGCTTCGTTGGAGAACAGGCCGCGCTTGACCCCCATCAGGATCGCCGCACCGATACCGCCACCGATCATCGGCTCCAGGCCGAAGGCGCTCTTGACGATCAGCATGATCACATCGGGAATGCGATCAAAGTTCATGCCCAACACCACGAAGGCAATCAACAGGTAGCCGCCGGCCATCACCGGCACCAGCACCTCGGCCACCTTGGCGATACGCTTGACGCCACCGAACACGATCATGCCGACGATCATTGCCAGCGCGATACCGGTATAGAACACGGGCACGCCAAAGGCATCGCCCACCGAAGTCGCCACCGCGTAGGATTGCAGCGCCGTGAAGCAGAAACCGAAGGTCACCAGCAACAGCACCGAGTACAGCGCCGCCAGCCAGTTCCACTTCTTGCCCAGACCGCGGGAAATATAATGTGCCGGGCCGCCACGATAGGTGCCATCCGGCTCGGCCTGCTTGTAGGCCTGGGCCAGGGTACATTCGAGGAAGCTGGTCGCCATGCCCATCAGGCCAACCACCCACATCCAGAAAATGGCACCGGGGCCGCCCAGCGTAATGGCCACCGCCACACCGGCGATGTTGCCGCCGCCGACACGACCGGCAACGGACAACACCAGAGCCTGGAACGAACTCAGGTGGCCATGCTTGTCGTGCTTGAATGCCTGGCTGGCACTGAGGATCCGGAACATGCGTCCGAAATAGCGAAACTGAACAAAACGGGAAGCGACCGTGAAGCCGATACCGATGGTAATCAACAATGCGATCAGTATCTTGCCCCAGAGAATATCGTTAAGAAAATCCAACATAAACGAACTCCGCTATTCTTGTTATAACCGCCGTGAAAACCCGTCTTCATTGCCGCATACAGCGTATGCAGTGAAGGTTTCCAGCAACCCGGTAAGAAAGCAGGGCATTTAACCAGCCACAGAGCACTGTTAAAATTTGTCACTCTTGCTACTGGATGGCGCATATTGGCGCATAAAACGCACCACTCAGCACTAGCGCTTTTTGGCGCTCAGCATCAAACGCCCTATAAAAGAGGTATAGCGATTGAACGAAGACCTTGCGCAGAACCTGCGCCTGCTGTGCAGTTACCACAAGTCGATAGCCGAGGTCTGCCGTCGTCTCGAGATCAACCGCCCCCAGTTCAACCGTTATCTCAGTGGCCGCTACAAGCCATCCGCCAACACCCTGCGCCGGATGTGCGATTTCTTCGGCGTTGAAGTCCATGAAATCCTGCTGCCCCACGACCAGTTCCAGCGCCTGGTACAGGTTCGACCCAGCAGCACTCCCAAACCCGCCAGCTCCGGCGACATCATCAGCGAGCACGTAGACCATCTGTGCCGCAGTGGCAGCAATGGCCTTGACCGCTACCTGGGCTACTACTTCGAGTATTACCTGTCGATGTCGACGCCGGGCAAGCTGATCCGCACCCTGATCAGCATTGAAAAGCGAGATGGCCGCTACCTGTTCCAGCGCACCGAACGCATGCAGCCGGAGCAAGGCCAACCGGCCTGCCACAACCGCTACCAGGGTGCCGCCTTCATGCTCAGTGACCGCCTGTTTCTGGTCGACTACGAAACCCTGAACCGGCATGAGCTGACCCAGACCATCCTGTTTCCCAGTTTCAGAAACCGACTGACGCGCCTGACCGGATTACGGATTGGAGTCTCGGACAACAGCGAGCGCATGCCCTGCTGTACCCGAGTGCTGTACGAGTATCTGGGCACCAGCGTCCGAGTGCGCAAGGCCCTGGCCATGTGCGGCCTGATCGAGCCGGACAACGAGGGGCTGGATCCGGCCATACTGTCGGCGGTCAGGAATGATATGACGGAAGACGAGATTCACTTTCGCGCACGCCATCACTGGGGGCGCTGAGGGAGGCAAAGCGCAACCGGAACGGAAGCACTATTGCTGCATCGCACAAAAAACGAAATGGTTAGAACACATCCATCTAACCACCCTATTGTGCAACGCACAAAAATGGACGATAGTTAAATCGTCCTGGCAACAGGACGCGAGAGAAGCTGCTCTTCCTCAATGTCTCTCGCTTTCCCGTTTCCAACTCTGGCCGTTTTGAGTTGTATGCACTTTGCTGCCCCTCTTCTTCGGAAGAGGGGCTTTTTTTCGCGTTTAGTCAGCCTGTTGACGCTGCTTCTGCGCCTCACGCTGCTCCGCCTTGAGCTGGCGGCGCTGCTCGATCACGGCATTGGCATCGGCACCGATATGGGCTTCGCCGCGCTCACGGGCCAGCTGAGACTGTTTTTCGCGCTGCACAAAACGCTCGCGCTGACGCTCGGTCAGACGGTCGTGACAGTGCGGGCAGCTGACGCCTTTTTCATACTGCTCGCTGGCCTTGTCTGCTTCGGTGATCGGCATGCGGCAGGCGTGGCACTGGTCGTATTCGCCCTTCTCCAGGCTGTGGTTGACCGATACGCGGTTATCGAACACGAAGCATTCACCTTCCCACATGGTTTCGGCTTCCGGTACCTCTTCCAGATACTTCAGAATGCCGCCTTCCAAGTGGTACACCTCATCGAAGCCCTGCTCCTTCAGGTAAGCAGTCGATTTCTCGCAGCGGATACCCCCGGTGCAGAACATCGCCACCTTCTTGTGCTTCTGCGGGTCCAGGTTGTCCTGTACATACTGCGGGAACTCACGGAAGGTGTCGGTCTGCGGATTGACCGCGTTCTTGAAGGTACCGATCTGCACCTCATAGTCGTTACGGGTGTCGACCAGAATCACGTCCGGATCGGAGATCAGCGCGTTCCAGTCCTGCGGCTTGACGTAGGTACCGACCACACGCTTGGGGTCGACCCCCTCGACGCCCATGGTCACGATCTCTTTCTTCAACTTTACCTTGGTACGGTAGAAGGGATTGCTCTCGTCAAAGGACTCCTTGTAACCCAGCTCGGCCAGGCGCGGGTCGGACTTGAGCCAGGCCAGGACGGCATCGATGCCTTCACGGCTACCAGCAATAGTGCCGTTGATGCCTTCTTTCGCCAGCAGCAGGGTGCCGCGCACCCCCTGCTCGACCATCAGGTCATGCAACGGCTGACGCAGCTGCTCGAAGTTTTCCAGAGTAACGAATTTGTACAGTGCACAGACTACAGTGCTGGACATGGTCATTTCCTGTTCTTGCGGTCCGGAGCGTAAATCCGGAGCATGAATGATGGGGCGGCCGTTCAAACAAGCCACCCCTGGTGAATCAGAGCGCCTGCTCGCGAGCCGCGCGCTCCTGAAGCTTTTTCAATACGCGCGACACGGCGACGAAGCCGAAAGTCGCGGTCACACAGGTGGTAGCGCCGAAGCCGCCGGCGCAATCGAGGCGCGTGCCATTTTCCATCACGCTCTTCTGCTGACAGACGCTGCCGTCCGGCTGCGGATAGCGCAGTTGCTCTTCGGAGTAGACACACTCGACCGCGAAACGGCGGCCACTGCTGCTGAAACGGTAGTGACGACGCAGGAATGAGCGCACCTTGGCCGCCAGCGGGTCGGTCTGGGTACGGGTCAGGTCAGCCACGCGGATCAGGGTCGGATCGACCTGACCGCCGGCACCACCGATGGTGATCACCGGTACCTTGTGGCGCTTGCACCAGGCGATCACCGCCGCCTTGTCCTTGACGCTGTCGATGGCATCCACCACGTAGCTCAGATCGTCATGCAGCAGCTCATCCAGGTTCTCGCGGCTGACAAAGGCTTCAACCTCATGCACCAGGCAATCCGGATTGATGTCACGGATACGCTCCGCCATCACCGCCACCTTGGACTGGCCGATGGTGGAGCTGCGGGCATGCAGCTGACGGTTGGTGTTGGTGACACAGACGTCATCCAGGTCGATCAGCGTGATCTCGCCGATACCGGTGCGCGCCAGCCCCTCGGCCACCCAGGAGCCGACACCGCCGATACCAATCACGGCCACGTGGGAACGCTGGAACAGTTCCAGACCGTCCAGACCATAAAGACGTGCAGTACCGCCGAAACGCTGATCTACCGCTTCACTCATCGTCAAATTCATCCTCGGTCAATTCGGTCAGCACGGCCTCACCGCACTGACAGCACTTGCCTTCTATAAAGATCATGCCGAACAGTTCGTACTCTTCGGGATCACGCATCCCCAACCCCAGCTGCTGACAGTGGTCGCACCAGGTATCGGTCAGGAAGAGCTGCTGCTCTTCGGGGTCACGGGCATAAAAGTCCCGCGGCACACGATTCTCGTTCATTTTTTGATCAATCATCATAGGGCGCGCATGATAATTCAGTTGGAAGTACCATGCCAGCGCAGGGAAAAGGGCTCGGACCAGTCACCCGACAACAGCGTCGCTACTTCAGGCAGACTAAACAGCTCACCGATAGTTGGATCAGCTCGAAAGGCAAAGGTTTCACCGTCAAGCACAAACCTCAACTGCCAGGCATGCAGGTACCCCCTGTCAGGCAGTTGATCAACCTTCTCGTGATAGATGGGATCACCGATGATCGGCGCACCGATACTCTTCAACGCCACCCGGATCTGGTGCGTCTTGCCGGTATAGGGGCGACAGAGAAAGGCGCGCAGCCCCGGCTTCAGGGAACCGCTGTAAAATTCGGTACGGGCAAAATTGTCGGTATCGCGTGTCAGCCGCCAGCTGCTTCGGCGACTGCGCACCATGCCACCCTCGATACGGCCCTGCTTCTTCGACGGTTTGCGATCACTGAGCGCCAAGTAAAGTTTGCTGACCTGCTGTTCGGCAAAAGCGGCAGACAGCTCGGCGGCTACTTCAGATGAAAGCGCAAACACCACCAGACCGGAGGTCATCTTGTCCAGCCGATGCACCGGCCAGACCTTCTGCCCCAGCGCCTGCTCCAGCAGCATCGCCAGCCCGGCGTCCTGATCATCCTTGTGCATACTGATGCCCGGCGCCTTGTCGATGACGACAAAGCGCGGGGTCTGTTCAATGATCTGGAATGCAGGGCCGGCGCCGGTCTGGCTCACCAGTTCATGACCTGCTTGACGAAAGGCACGGTGATCTTGCGCTGGGCGCTCAATGAAGCCACATCCAGCTCGTCCAGTGTCACCAGCAGGTGCGCCATATTGCGACTGCCGTGATGCATCAGATAACGGATCACATCATCACCCAGCTGCAGGCCTCGAGCCTGGGCACGAGCCTTGAGCGCCACCACCTTGGTATCGTCGTCCAGCGACTGCAGCTGGAACACCATGCCCCAGTTGAGGCGTGACTCCAGGTCCGCCAGCTTGATCCCCAGCTTAGCAGGCGGCAGGTTGGCCGCCATGATCAGCACATGGCCGTTGGCGCGCATGCGGTTATAAAGATGGAACAGCGCCTCTTCCCAGGCGGCATCGCCGGCAATCTGCTCAAGATTATCGATGCAGACCAGGTCGAGCTGATCGAAATCTTCCAGAATGCGCGGACCATAGTCTTTCAACTCGGCCAGGGGAAGGTAAACGGCGCTGCGGCGGACCGGGTCAGAGGCATGGCAGCAGGACTGCAGCAGGTGGGAACAACCGGTACCGGCGTAACCCCATATATAGAGGTACTGCTCGCCGAAGCCGGACGCGGCCTTTTCCAGCGCAGCACAGACCAACCCGTTGCGACCACGCACGAAGTTCTCGAAGCGGGCATCATCTCTCAGGGTGATCCCCAGGGGCAACTGCATTGGAGCTGCGGTACGGCTTTTGTCTTTCTGTGTCACAGCGAGCGTCTTAACGGGTTCAGAAAACCTTGATTTACATCTGGCCAATAAATGACGCGCGTAACTCTAACACAGAGCGCCCGCAACCTGATAAACTAGCGCGATAATTTTTTACCGATTACTTCCCGCTTTAAAGGTTGACTCACCCATGTCTACAGGTTCTGAAAAAACTTCCCTGAGCTACAAGGATGCCGGCGTTGATATTGATGCAGGTAACGCCCTGGTCGAACGTATCAAAGGTGTCGCCAAACGTACTGCCCGTCCTGAAGTCATGGGTGGACTGGGTGGTTTCGGTGCGCTGTGCGAACTGCCGGCCGGTTACAAGCAGCCGGTTCTGGTATCCGGCACTGACGGCGTTGGCACCAAACTGCGTCTGGCGATGGACCTGAAAAAACACGACACCATCGGTATCGACCTGGTGGCCATGTGCGTTAACGATCTGGTCGTGGCCGGCGCCGAGCCGCTGCTGTTCCTGGACTACTACGCCACTGGCCACCTGAACGTGGACATGGCGGCTGACGTGGTCACCGGTATCGGTGCCGGTTGTGAGCTGGCCGGTGCGGCCCTGGTCGGCGGTGAAACCGCTGAAATGCCGGGCATGTACGACGGTGACGACTACGACCTGGCCGGCTTCTGTGTCGGCGTGGTCGAGAAGGAAGAGATCATCGACGGCAGCAAGGTTCAGGTCGGTGACGCCCTGATCGGTCTGGCCTCCTCCGGCCCGCACTCCAACGGCTATTCCCTGATCCGCAAGATCCTGGAAGTAACCAACGCCGACCTGCAGCAGCCGATGGGCGACAAAACCCTGGCCGAAGCCCTGCTGGAGCCGACCCGCATCTACGTCAAGCAGCTGCTGAAACTGATCCGCGAGTCTCAGGTTAACGCCCTGTCCCACATCACCGGTGGCGGCCTGCTGGAAAACATCCCGCGCGTACTGCCGGAATCCGCCAAAGCCGTTATCGACGTCAACTCCTGGGAGATGCCGCCGGTATTCAAATGGCTGCAGGAAGGCGGCAACGTGGAAACCCGTGAAATGTACCGCACTCTGAACTGCGGTGTAGGCATGGTCATCGCCGTTCCGGCCGACAAGGCTGACGCCGCTATCGCCCTGCTGCAGGGTGAAGGCGAGAACGCCTGGCTGATCGGTCAGATCGAAGCCGCCGGCGAAGGCGAAGAACAGGTCGAGCTGCGCGGCCTGGAGGCCTGAGATGGCGCCAAAACGGATTGTAGTACTGATATCCGGCAGCGGCTCCAACCTGCAAGCGATTCTGGACCAGACGCTTGAGGGTCAGATCAACGGCAAAATCGCGGCGGTTATCAGTAACCGCCCCGATGCCTACGGCCTGACCCGGGCCGAGCAGGCGGGTGTCGATGCCCGCCTGCTCGACCACAAGCAGTTTGCCGATCGAGAAAGCTTTGATGCAGCGCTGGTGGAACTGATCGACAGTTATCAGCCTGACCTCGTAGTACTGGCTGGCTTCATGCGCATCCTGACGCCTGAGCTGGTACGTCACTACCATGGTCGCCTGTTCAACATTCACCCCTCTCTGCTGCCCAAGTACAAGGGCCTGCACACGCACCAGCGTGCCCTGGAGGCGGGTGATGCCGAGCATGGCTGTACCGTGCATTTCGTCACCGAAGAACTGGATGGCGGTCCGCTGATCGTTCAGGCCAAAACCGACGTTCTGGCCGATGATGACGAACAGAGCCTGCAACAACGCGTTCATCAGCTTGAGCACCAGATCTACCCGCTGGCCGTACAGTGGTTCTGCGCCGAACGCCTCTGCCTGAACGATGCCGGCGTGCAGCTCGACGATGAACTTCTGGCCTCTTCCGGCTACCAATACATCACCCGCTAAAACGGAGGTTGTATGCGCCTGACACTTGCCACCCTGCTGACCGGCTGCCTGCTTGGCAGCCTGCCGGCGTATGCCGACGCATCCCAGCTGCCGGCCTTCAAGGCCACCTACACCACCGCCTTCGACATGGGCATCTCGCTCAGCGGCGAAGCGGTACGGCAGCTGCAGCAGACCGAAGACGGTCGCTGGCGTTTCAGCTCAGAAGCCAGCGCCATGATGGCCGGCATCAGCGAAGTCACCCGCTTCAACTACCAGCCCTCGGAACCGATCCAGCCGGTCAGCTACCGCTACCACCGCAAGGTGCTGGGCAAGAGCCGCAAGGCCAGCGTCGATTTCGACTGGGACAAGCTATCGGTCACCACCGTAGTCAAGGACAAGCCCTGGAAGATGCCGATTCCGGCCGGCACCCAGGACAAGCTCAGCTACCAACTGCAGATGCGCCTGGACCTGCTGCAAGGCAAGACCGAAATGAACTACGCCGTGGCTGATGGCGGCAAGCTCAAGCAATACCGCTTCAAGGTCACCGGCGAGGAAGAGATCGACACCCCCTACGGCCGCTACAACGCCGTGCGCGTCATGCGTGATCGCGGCGAGGATGCGGATCGCGAAACTCTGGTCTGGCTGGCCCCGGAACTGGACTACCTGATCGTGCGCCTGGAACAGACCGAATCCGACGGCAAGACCTATGCGCTGCTGCTGAAAAACCTGGAGACCCCATGAGCGAAAGCCTGATCGACCTGACCGAATCCCGCCTGCTGGCCCGTGAACAGTCTGCCCTGGATAACCCGGACGAGCTGTTCTACTGCAGCTACCTGATCGGCCACCTGAACCTGGCGGCCGCTGAGCTGCCGGAATCCGATGAAGCCTTCCTGCACAACGTACAGGAAAGCCTCGATAACGCCTTTGCCATCGACCAGCTCAGCGATCAGGATAAATCCGGCATCAAATCACTGTGGAAGGATGTCTGCGGCGACACCGAATCCCCGGTTGCCAGCTGATCCTGCACATCGACCAACAACACGCGATGCTGGTCCAGCGCCAGCGTCAGCGTGAAACAGCGCTGACCGCCACTGATATCCATATAGGGTGCTGATCTCAGGATACGGCGATCATAGTCACTGGACGCCACCAGCTGGTAGAACCAGGGGCGCCAACTCCAGTTATGTCCCAGCACCGCAGTGTCGGCATACCAGCCGTCATCCCGATATTCGTAGTTGGGTGATATCTGCACCCCCTGACGGTCACAGATAAAACAGCGCAGCACCGCCGGATCAGGTACATACTCCTGCAGCACTTCCGGGCCATCCGCCGCCAGCAGCAGCTCACGCAGCGCCAGCAACTGTCCCTGTAGCCCCTCCAGATGCCACTGGCGTCGGGCCGACTGCTCCACCATCAACTCCAGATACTGCTGCAGTAACCGGTGTACCTGCTCGCGATAACAATCGACCTCGACAAAGCCCTCGACCGCCGGCTCGAAAATAAAGCCCTGCACATAGCTGGCGTTGCACTGCAGCGCGATAAAGAACTCATCCGCGGTCTCAACACCCTCGAAAATCAGCTTGCAGCCCAGTCGCGCCGCCATATCACCGATCGCATGTAGCAGTGCACTCTCCTGGTGCCCGGTTGCACTGTTTCGGAACATTCGCATATCAACCTTGAGCAGGTCCGGCGTGAAGGCCAGCAGCCGATCCAGATGCTGGAAGCCCGAACCAAAGTCATCCAGCGCAATGCGCACCCCTTCTGAACGGTAGCGGCGTGCCAGTCGGTTGATACACGCGATATCCCCGACCTGCTCCGTAATTTCGATCACCACGCGCGAATGATCGATCAACAGGCGATCCATCATCCCCAGCGTCGGCAGCGGATCAGCGGGATCCAGCCCCTCGATCCATTCAGGCGACAGGTTAAGGGTCAGAAAGGTGCCATCCGGCGCTTTTACAAAGGCTTCAAGCGCCTGATTGCGCACGGTGCGATCCAGCGCACGCCGCTCCTCAACAGAGCAGGATGGGTCCTGAAACAGCATTCCTGCCGACACCACCTGCCCTGTTTCATTCCTTTGCCGGGCCAACGCCTCGTACCCCGCAATACGCCCGGTGGCAATTTCGACAATGGGCTGAAACCAGGGGAAGACAGACTGCTGCATGGAAACCTCGATAACAGATGGAACTGAATTGGTGCATAAACACAGCAAAACCCGGGCCAAAATGGTTCACAGTGATTTTTTCAGTTCAGATCGGCTGTCAGCGGCTCAACACGAGAAATAGCAATAATGGTGGGAATATTGATGGACGCGCCGTGCCAGACTGGCCAACACGCCCTGTTGAAGATGGCCAGGCACAAGATGGTTAAAGCAACTTTTCCATATGGATATGCGGAATGCCCGCATCCATGAACTCCTCTCCGTAGGGCGTAAAGCCCAGCTTCTGATAGAACTCGACCGCTTGCAGCTGCGCGCCAAGATAGACTCGCTTACAACCACCCCTGGCCGCTTCATCGATCAAAGCCAGCACAACCCTGGCACCAAGTCCCTGCCCCCGAAAGGCTTTCAGTATGGCAATACGGCCAATATGCCCATCATCCAGCACCCGGCCTGTTCCCGCCGGCTGTTCATTCACATGGGCCAACACATGCACAGCGGTGTCATCCAGACCATCGAACTCCAGTTCCCGCGGAACATGCTGCTCGTTGATAAAGACTGCTTCCCGAATGGCACAGATGGCATCCTTGTCCTTGCCATCAAAACGGGCGATTACTACTTCAGACATCAGTTTCCCTTACGTTTGCGACTCAGTGTTCAGTGCGTACAGAAGGCATGTGCCAGGCGAATACTGTCACTGTACATACTGTGTAATGACGACTTTCACCTGTCTTTTCACTCCCAAAGCTTGGGAGCGTGGCTTTCCTTATGGTGATTTGAAAGCCTGTTCAAGATACTTCAGCTTTGCTTCGTTGCTGTGCTCGTCCTTGAAATAGTTGATCAGCTTATTCAGCTCCTGATCCACCTCATCGCGCGTTTTTACTTTTGATTCGGTCAACGATGCCTGCTCTGCGAGTGTCACGATAATTTGCTCACGTATCGAGGGGCCGTTTTCATCAAGAACTTTCAACAGGTCATCAATTCGCTCGCCGGCAAGTTCGGTCGCCTGCCAGAATGACTCCCGCAATTCAGGTTGAGTCTCTGCCTCCGCTTCTGCCAGCGCGCTCAAGTCGTCGACATTGGCGATGGATGTGGTGCGGTCAAAGAAGGCGCCATAGGTTTCTTTCAGGGCAGAATCGGAGAGTCGTGCCATCGGGTGTACAGCCTGGCCCAGGTAGTTAAGATCCAGTACCAGTTGATCGCGTTGCTCGGCACCCATATCAGACAGCATGCTGGTCAGGCGCTCGGTCTGCGCTTGATGGGCGGAGCTGTCGTCGAGCTTGTTGTTAAGCCAGGCATCGGTAGTCAGAAAACGGACCATCGCCTCTACATCGTGATTTGCTTCGCCCAGTGTTTTTTGTACATGGAACCGCTGTCCGTCATGAATGCTCTCCTCGCCCATGCGCGATTTGAATACCAATTCCCGGGCTTGAAGGTTATTACGCAGACTGTCTATGGTCTCGAACGCTTCTTCATGCTGACTCAAATCGATCTGTTCGGTTAGGCTTTCAGCAGCACCCAACAAGGTCTCAAATCCGGTCTTAGTGATCGCCATATAGGCACGCTGGTTACTTCGGTCCATCTGTAGCAACTGGTCACCCATCTGTTTCAGCTGCTCATCATCGAAATGGTAGCTTTCCAGCAATGAAACCGTGTCCTCCATCATCCCGACCACTACCGAATAACCGTTATTGTCGAAGCCGAGTAGCGACCGGGTGGCTCCAGTGGAGTCATACTTCATATGGTGCTTCCGGGTTAAATCCAGTTCGGTCATAAATTCCAGAATGGCATTCTGTGCGGCCGAGTCACG
This sequence comes from uncultured Marinobacterium sp., assembly GCA_963677795.1. Classification (GTDB taxonomy): domain Bacteria; phylum Pseudomonadota; class Gammaproteobacteria; order Pseudomonadales; family Balneatricaceae; genus Marinobacterium. The sequence goes on from OY782520.1 coordinate 564,023, forward strand.
CCCTTCCAGCTGATCCATCAGCTTAGTGCCGAGCTCGTTATCCCTTCTTAGCACACCCAGCATTTGCTTTTGCTGAAGCTCGTCAAACTGCTCCAGTTGATCCAGCATTCCGTTGATGTCATCACTACCGGAAATCGCGTTATTAAAGTTAAAGAGATCATTGGCTGTTGCACCATCACTGAGGTAATGCCCAAGCCCTTGGGCGTCGTATGTCAGCATAGATGACGGCCGTCTTACGACTTTTTCGGCATAGCCCTCTGCCTTGTCCAGTACCCGGGTTCGGGTATCCGCATCCATTTTTGAAAGACTTTTAACCAGACTCGAGACCTCTGTAACACCTGAATAGGCGCGGTCATGCTTGACGCTTTCAACCAGAGGAATCGTTTGAAGTGCTGAACTGATGGCGACAAACTGCCTGAGCTCCTCGTCGCTTAGCTCCTCGGCCAGTTGTATGAACGTATCATCGAGCAGCATCGTATTGTTATCGATCAGCGCTGCCTGTTCGTTCCTGGACAGGCGATTCAGGATGGCATCTAAGCGTTCGCTCTTGTCAGAGTCGTGTATAGCACCACTTCTATAGGTACCTGTGTATACCCTGATAAATTCATTGATTGATGCTTCTTCCGCTTCCGTTGCCGCGCGCGCACCTTCAGGCAGCGCCACTTTACCGTCTGACGATAGCTTTTGGCTTTGCGGGGTTTGAGTTTCGGCTTGATCGGATTCCCTGGACTCTGCTGGTCGAGTAGATGTTCTCTGAGACAGGGACAGATAGTTGGCAGAGGTGATTTCCATGTCGTAATCCTTCATCCATAAGTGCGACTGCATCCCTCAGGTTGTCGGCCGGGAACGGAGAAACTTGACCTCTTGGCCGGTAGGTCTATGACTGGAACCAGACCAGCGTTTGATTAGGTAGTAGGCTTTTCTAATTCTTGAACTAAATAACCAATCTCTTCTGTCTTTTCCGAGAAAATAGAATTAGCATCAGATAAACCACGATTATAAAAATAGGGACCTATCTCATTTGCGAAGAATTCAATCAAGAATTCAGCTTCAAACCCTCCAATATCATAGTCTAACTCTTCAACAAAGTAACTTTTAACTTTACTTACTATTCTGTCAGTCTCATCTTTAGAAAATTTTATATCGCTCATATTACCCTCTTTTGGTGCTGGCTCTATTTATATACCGCTTTTTTGACTGCGATTACAAAACAGAGCGTAGTCGCCACCCGGTGTAAGGTCCACAAGCCCGGAACGAACTACAACAATTTGTTATGCAATGCCCAGTCTTCGCACGTCATTCGATATAGCCGTACCTGTCGGTTGTGAAATTCATGAACTGTGTATCCTCCGAATCCCACCTTCTCGGTCACCCTGATGGATGCTGTATGCTCCGGTTCGATGATAACCACTACCGATTCACAGTTTTTTGGATCGAAAGCATACTGCATCACACCTTTGACGGCTTCAGTCGCATACCCCTGACTCCAGAATTTGCGCGCCAAGCGATAACCCAGGTTAATTTCTTCAACCTCGCCAAACAACTCAGGCCCAACACCGCAGAAGCCAATAAGATCACCTGACCCTTTTTCTAACAATGCCCATGGGCCGATTCCGTAGGATGAGTAGCACTCAAGGCACCAGTCAATAAATTTGCGGGTAGCTTCCTCATCGCATACTCCGCGAACGGAAAATTTCATGACTTCCGGATCGCTCAGAATTTCAGTGAGCGCAGGAACGTCCTTGAGAGATAACTGCCTTGCTATTAACCTATCCGTTTCAAATAATCGCACCAATTTATCCTTGTGCATAACACGGCAGCCCAGCCACGCGCGCCTGTGGTGCGTCGGCTGGAGCGGTCTAGTTGGGATGTTATGATCAAACAAATCACAAGATTGGATAATTAATTAACAACCCAAATTTGATTGGAGCCACCATGGCATTTTGGCCAGGCAATTACATTGTAACCTGCGTTATTAGCACCAGCTCGGTGGCTCATATTGACATCAAGACACCACCTTTTACCTCCGGCATGACTAACCACCAAACCATCTGAAGTAACTTCCCATTTCTGGTTACCTTTACCATGGCAATTTGGCCATGCAATTACATTTCTACCTTGACCAGCAGCACCAGTCTTGTCACTCATATTGATATCCAAACACCACTTCTTACCATTCGCTCTGCTGTACACAATTCCATTTTCAAAATACCAGTTCTGGTTGGCACCACCATGACCTTGAGGCCACATAATAACATTACGCCCCTTATTTCCAGCGCCTGTAGGAGAACTAATATTAATATCGAGAACACCTCCAGCAAACACTGGCGTGCTTATTAAGAGAGTTGCAGCAAGTAAAACTATTTTTTTCATTTTATAAATTCCTCATACCTTTCAATTGAATAAAAAACATTAGGATAAAGAGTGTATTGACATTCTCACGCCTCAATAACCGGCGCAGCTTTGCTGCATCCGGCGCCTGAAAGGCGCGTAGTTTATTGACTTTTTAGCACTGCTTTAATCATATTCAGCGTATTGAGGCAAATCGTCTGTAATTTCAAACCAAGTGGCCTTACTGTCTACAAACACATGGCGCTCGGCCTGTACACCTGGGTCAGTATCAAGTGTTCCGAGGGGGAAGCCATAAACCTCAGGGTGTGCATCGAATTTCGTGTAGAGGCTGGAGCCACAATTAGAGCAAAAGCCTTTATGCTCACCCGGAGAGGATTCATAAAACTTTATCAACTCTTGGCCCTGTATGGTGTGCCAATCCGAGGAATTGACCTTAGCACGGGTTCTGAAGGCAGAGGCATGAAGCTTCCTACACATTGAGCAGTGACAGTGCAGGACATCTGTCAATGGCCCGTTGATTTCGTATTGAACACCTCCACAGAGGCAACTTCCTGTTTGTTTCATGGGCTCATTTCCTTAAGTGATAACGGCCCGAACAGGGGGCGGCAAATAAGCGCAGCGTTTTGGTGGTCCCAGCGACCAACGGGAGCGACTGCTTCGGTTTGTTAGGCAAAATCATTCCTCTTGTTGGAATATAAATTCCTCACCCGGAACCAAGTTAAATTTACAATTTTTAGCTTCAAGCCCGTTAAGCTTGAGAAGATTAATGGCCTCGCCTTTACTTTCCAAATCCTTCAGCATATTTTGTTCTAATTTCTCAACATGAGAAAGCATATGAAGAAACCCGCTAAGTATATCGGTACATTCTTCCAGGAGTTGCGATCTTGAAATATCCGGAGTTCTAATATTTAATTCTTGAACCCCTGAATGTGCCGCCTGTGAATTTCTCAATTTATTGACGAGATCCATATGATCCATCGCGCAGTGCTCAAATTCTAAGCACAGATGGAAGGGATGTGCGAGCGTACCAACCAAAGATACGGAATGAGGTTCTTTTCCTTTTTTCCGTTTACAATCTGGGCATGGAGACTCTAGCAATTGTCCTAATGCCATTCGTCCATATCTGGATTCAGGTATCTGTGTGCAGTATAGAAGCTGTTTAATTGAAACTTCACATAGCCTCGCAGAATATAGGAGTATTTCATTATATAGGCGGAGCCTTTCAATTTCTGAGTCTATCTCGTCATCTGTAGACTCAGCAAAATTTGCATAGTCGTGAGAGCAGTTTATAACTTTACTCATTAGAAGCGATAAAGTAACGCCGCTCTTCGAATATGGATTCGTAAAACCGCCGTTATTTGGGGCTTCATGAGTGGGCATAAGAGATAGGTGCCCTCGCCGTAACATCCAAGCACGCATATCTGTTGCGATTGGCAAAAGATTTATCCCGCTAATCATTTCCCCTGACCAGCGAAACGCTTGAGGACGATAGCTCCAAGAGTGATGAGTACCATGCCACTCACGTTTATTAGATTCCACTTCGGCTTATTCCCCCCTCGTGCTGGTCCTACCCACAAAAAGTAGACACTTGGTTATGCGCATTTGCGCTCGTACTCTGCCGGGCTGACATAACCCAAAGCCGAGTGCCTACGTATGCGGTTATAAAATACTTCGATGTACTCGAAGATCCCTGATTTCGCTTCGTCTATCGTCCGATATTGTTCAGCATAGATCAGCTCTACCTTCAGTCGGCTGAAAAACGATTCCATGACGGCATTATCCCAACAGTTTCCCTTCCGGCTCATACTCGGTTTGCAACCGTGTTGCTCCATAAGCGCCTGATAACGATTGGATCGATACTGGACTCCACGGACGCCCTTCTAAGTGTCAAGTCGCAATTTGCACCTGGTTAATCTCCCGATGACGATTTCGCAAAACACTATACAGTTCTCTCGCTATATACCGCTTTAAGCACCGGATGGCTTCCAGCTTAGAATGCCCTTCAGCGACCCGTCGTGCGACATAGGCCTGTGTCGTCGCATCCATCCTCAGCCTCCCTATAGCTATGATGTGCAAGGCGCTATTAGCTGCTCGGTCACCGCCTCTGTTTAGACGGTGGCGCTGGGTCTTACCGGAGGATGCAGGAATGGGGCTTGTACCGCAGAGCGCTGCAAAACTTGCTTCTGAACCGAGTCGTTCCGGATTGTCTCCCGCAGTGATCAGCAATTGTGCCGCAGACTGGTATCCAACCCCGGTGCGTGACACTAGCTCCGGGGCCAACTCATCGACGAGAGCTTCAATCATGATGTCCAGATCGGCGATCTCATCATGTAGCTCGACATAGCGACGAGCCAACGACTTCAAAGCAATTCGGTAAGCTGTCGTGACATCCCGATAACCACTGAGGTCGGGCCGCCAGGATGCGAGGGTACGGATCAGTTGCATCCGCGTCATTCGCCTGAGCTGGTCACGCAAGTCCTCCGGGGAGGAAATGATTTGTGTCTGAATTATTTGCAATGCCACACGGCGAGCGGCAACGGCAGTCTTCCGGCAAACTTTCAGCACGCGCAAGGCCTCGATCATACCGTCCCTTGTCCTCGGCGTAACGGTTCGAATGCCTGCATAGGCTGCATGAGCAGCACATTCTGCATCAAGGGTATCGTCCTTGCCCTGCTTGCGGCGCACGCTCTTGTCTGGACCTGTGACCTCTAGAATGGTTACGCCAGCTTGCTGCATATAGCGAAGCAAGCCTGCACCGTATGTTCCAGTGCTTTCAATACCCACTCGGCTCACCTCGCCAAAAGAGCGCATCCAGCACAGCATGGTCTTATAACCATGTCGGGTGGTTGGAAAACTAGCCGTACCCAGTACGCGGTCATGCGCGTCTACTACAGCAGCAACGTGAAGGTCCTTGTGGATATCCACTCCGCCTACAATAGTTGTTTGTTCAACCAGCTGGCTCATAATCGGTGTCCCAACGTAATGAATCGGATCAATGGCCCCACCGAATTCGACAGCTTGGACGCGACAGTAACGGGACAGGCAGTCAGGCCCTTCTTGAGTCACAAGCATCGACGAGGTGAAACCTCGCCGTGAGATGCTCCCGAGCCACCGACAGGTCCGAGGAAAGACACGCCAAGGAGGTCGATCTGAGTGTGAGTCAGGAGGCTCAAGAACCCTCGCGGCACCAGATCTTCATGATAGGTCTCTCACTGTGTGAGCCAAGTAAACCTAAGAACATCTGGTACTTCCTAGTATTACTATCCGAGTGAACAATCAGTCCCGGCTCGATATCGCGTCGCTTGAACGCCATATTCAGGGCATCCGTGATCAGTTGTTCCGTCATGCTCGTATCCAGCGACCAGCCGACGATACTACGCGAATACAGGTCCATCACCGTCGCCAGGTATAGCCAACGGTCCTTGACCCATATGTAGGTGATATCGGTGGTCCACTTCTGATTGGGAGCGTCCGCGTTGAAACGACGCTTGAGAAGATTTTCGGCGACGCCAGTCATCGCTTCCGTGGCCGGCGTGTACTTGAACGCCTTGCCGTTACGCGCCCGTGTGCCGTTGTGTTTCAGGATGTTGGCGACGTAATTAACCGAGCAAGGGACGCCCAGGGCATTGAGTTCCTTGGCGATTCGGGGTGCCCCGTAGCGGGCTTTGTAGGTGGCAAAGGTGTCCATAACCTGCTCTTCCATGATCTGTCGCCGACGTACACGAGCACTGAGGCCCCGGCCCAACCAGCGGTAAAATCCTGATGCCGATACATCCAGAACTCGGCACATCAACCGTATCGCGTACTGCCCTCGATACTCCTGTATCAGAGCGTACTTTACTCGTGCTGGCTCGCAAAGTACGCAGCGGTGAGTTCAACCGGTCGGTGCAACATAATGCATGAATACCGGAATCTGGATGGACAAGATGAGCAAGGACTCCACTCGTGGCCTGACTTCTGCACAAAAACGAGAGCTTTGGGAGCGCTGGAAGAAGGGGCAATCCCTCAGCGAGATCGGGCGTGCGCTCGGTAAGCATGCGGGCTCTATCAGCGGCGTGTTAGCCATCCATGGAGGTATTATACCGTCCATCCGTACGCGCTCACCCCGCGTGCTCACATTAGATGAGCGTGAAGAAATATCGAGAGGACTCGCCGCCGGGAACTCCTTACGTCAGATCGCTGCTTCCATCAGTCGTTCGCTCTCAACGATAAGTCGCGAGGTACAACGAAATGGTGGTCGAGAGGCGTATCGTGCAGGAAAAGCAGACCGAAGGGCATGGAAATGCGCAAAACGCCCAAAGCCCTGCCGGCTTGCCACAAGCCCTGAGTTACGGGAATTGGTGGCTGAAAAACTCAAGCTAGACTGGTCGCCTGAACAGATCGCAGGCTGGCTCAAGCGCCACTTTCCGGACGATCACGCGATGCAAATATCTCATGAAACGATCTACCGCAGTTTGTTCATTCAAGCCAGAGGCGTATTGAAAAAAGAGCTGGTGAAACACCTTAGGTCACGGCGTGGAATGCGCCGGTCCAGGCATACCTCCACAGAAGAGCAACCGCGAACCAGTATCGTCGATGCGGTCTCGATTCGAGAGCGTCCAGCTGAGGCTGATGATCGCGCTGTCCCGGGGCACTGGGAGGGCGATCTGATATCGGGCTCCAAGAACTCTCATATCGCTACTCTCGTTGAGCGGCACTCCCGCTTTACGATGCTTGTAAAGGTCAACGGCAAGGATACAGACAGTGTCGTAGCTGCCCTAAGCCGGCAAGTTATGACATTGCCTACTCAACTGCGTAAAACATTAACCTGGGACAGAGGCGGAGAGCTGGCTGGTCACAAGCAATTTACGATCGCGACAGATGTGAGCGTCTACTTCTGTGACCCCCAGAGTCCTTGGCAGCGCGGCAGTAATGAAAACACCAACCGGTTACTTCGTCAGTATTTCCCCAAGGGCAGTGACCTATCGGGCTACTCACAAGAACAGCTCGATGATATCGCTCTGCAACTCAACCAGCGGCCTCGAAAAACCTTGAGCTATTCGACGCCAGCTGAAAAACTAGAGTCATTCGTTGCACCGACCGGTTGAACTCACCGCTGCCTTTTTTAGGAACTCGAGCTCCTTCTTCAGCGCATCCCGTTCGCGCTTCAGCTGCCGGACCTCATCACTCTCCGGCTTGGAGTAGTCTACCCCGTTCAGGCTGTTAAACTGTTTCTCAGACAGCCGGGTAAACTGACGCCTCCAGTTGTAAATCTGACCGGGATGAATCCCCAGCTCCTTGGCCACTGAGGCCGCTGTATTTCCAGGTTGATCAGCACGCCTGACAGCCTCGCGCCGAAACTCTTCGGTGTAGTGCTGGTACTTTTTCCTGGCCATCTTGCACCTCCTCGTCAGGGGTAACCTAACTATAGAAGGTGTCTACTGTTCGTGGGTAACTCGGGTGCCTAACGCTTAGTTAACGTGCCGCTGAAAGCGCAAAAAAATATACGTCGGCACATAATTTATGATGAATCACCGATACTTCCCCTTTCAAGGTCACGTTCAACGCCTTGTTGGACATAATCGCTTACTGCCAGTGCCCCGTCTTCTTTTATAAAGGAAATTCCTTTTGCTTCCCTTCGCCAACGTCGTCCCAGCAACTCAGCGTGCGCACCACAGGCCTTACAACACAACAACACCTGCTCTACAGATGCAGTACATCGAACCTTTACCCCCGCCAGGTTGCCGTGCTGCGCCAGTACCTGCTGGTGCCGCTTCCTGGCGGCCGGGGCGTATAGCCCGTAGTACCGCACCGTATGCACGCCTTTAGCCGGGACATGCTGCAACAGCCGCTGGATCATCTGCCACGGCGTCAATTTCTGCTGCTTGATCCGCTTGTCCCGGTGATCCAGGTAGCTCATCTCCAGCCGTTGCCCGTCCCAACGCTTGATCTGTTCAGGCCTCAACGGCCCACCTTTACAGTATCTGGCCAGGTACAGCATGACCCCACGTCCATGCGCATAGCGCTCCTCGATTCGAACACTCCATTCTTTCCTGTACAGGCTGCGGTGCTGTCGCCAGAAAGCCTCGGCACTCAGGTCTGGTGGTAAAACCAGACGCTTGTCACCAGCCGCATCCTTGAGCAGGGCCTGCACCTTGCCACGGTAATAGCGCCTCAACACCGCACTTGGGAGCAGGTAGTCACCAACATCTTTCCACTCACCAGACTTCATCAGGCCACCGGCCGTCACCAGACAGTGCGTATGCGGGTGCAGCGTCAGTTGCCGCCCCCAGGTATGCAGGGCCATCAAAATACCGGGGCGAATGCCGCCATACTTCTTATCCGCCAGCAACTCCTGCAAGGCTTCCTGACTGGCTCGGAACAGTAGCCGTGCAAACAGTCCTTCGTTATACCGCCACAGCGGCAAATACTCATGCGGCAACGTAAAGATCACGTGAAAGTGCGGCACATCCAACAGGCGCTGCTTCTGTGCCTCTATCCATTCTTTACGATGCTTCTGTGCGCACACATAACAGCTGCGGTGGCGGCAGGAGTGATACTACTCCCATTGCTCCTGGCAGTCCGGGCAGGCGTAATAACTCACCCCCATATCCCGCGTTCTGCAATATGTAATGGATGTGATCGCCCGCCGGTTTTTCAGTGGCTGACGCGATTCATCCAGCGCCGCTTTATACGACTGAAATAGCCGTTGTATCGCTCTGTTCGGCATGTCCCTATGCCTCTTTTAAATCTCGCACTCCACCGCGAAGCGGTTATGTTCAACAGTCTGTTAATGAGGTCTTCGACCTCATAATAATTATTAGCGGGTATACCTTTTAATCCTGAGAACACACTGTAAGCAATTGATTTAAAATAACCTTATTCACAATAAAAAGACAAAAAGGTATATCCAAGCCACCCTTCCAAACTGGCCGGGTACCAACCATCAGACATATAGCAGGGGAAAATCCCAAGGAGGCTGGGTAACAGGAACGAGAAATGACAGATATTGCACGACTACTCACCATCCTTGCCATCGACCCATCCCCTTTTCCCTGTCTTTGTGGCTGCCGACTTCCTGCTGGCAGACTGTTAGAGTGCCTCAGCGATTCTGTATTGGCAATATACCCAGACCTGAAGATACTTTTGTGAAATTGCCTTCCGACGTTGTTGCGCAGTCGCTTCCAACATGATGGATACAGGCAGCAAGTATGGTGTTCTATTCCAATTTTAGTCGACTCGGTTTTCACGCCAGCGCAGGCGAAGCTGTTTCTCTGCTTCAATGATTACCAGCAGCACTAGACCCACCCCAACTATATTCATGCCGTCCCAGAGAGGCACGGCAACCGTGTCAAAGAGGGCCTGCAGGGGTGGCAGGTAGGTAATGGCGAATTGTGCGCCGGTCACGATGATCACCGTTGCCCAAACCACTCTTGTGCCTCTAACGGCCTTCCAGGTGAGCGATGTGCCATAGAAATTGCGAATGAAGAACAGGTGGAAGATCTCCATCACCGCCAGGGTGTTAAGAGCGATGGTGCGTGCCAGCTCTATGGAGTAGCCCTTTTCGACCGCGTTGGCGTACATGCCAAACACCCCACCGATGAACAGGGCCGAGACCAGCAGCGTATGCCAAGCCAGATCACCCGTCAGCAACGGCTCACTTCGGGGACGCGGTGGACGGCGCATGCTGTCGGCCTCGGCGGGCTCAAATGCCAGCGCCATCCCCAGGGTTATCGCGGTTATCAGGTTGATCCAGAGAATCTGGATCGGCGTGATCGGCAACGTCATGCCGAATAATAACGCTACTACGATGGTCATGGCTTCGCCGGTACTGGTTGGCAAGGTCCAGCTGATCACTTTCTTGATATTATCGTAGACGGTTCGCCCTTCCCTGACGGCCGCCGCCAATGAGGCGAAGTTGTCATCCGCCAGAACCAGTTCGGCCGCTTCCTTGGCGGCTTCGCTGCCCCTGAGGCCCATGGCGATTCCCACATCCGCACGCTTGAGCGCAGGCGCGTCGTTAACGCCGTCTCCGGTCATCGCAACCGTCATGCCCTGCGCTTGCAACGCCATGACCAGGCGCAGTTTGTGCTCGGGGCTGGTCCGGGCAAATATCTGCGTCTCCGGCACAACCGCAGCCAAGGTGCGGTCATCCATGCCATCGAGCTCCGCTCCGGTCAGAACCTGATCGGGGTTTGTCAGCCCGATCTGTTTGCCGATCGCCGTTGCGGTGCCCTTGTGGTCGCCGGTAATCATCTTCACGCGGATACCGGCGTCATGACACTGCGCGATCGCGGCGACGGCTTCGGGGCGTGGCGGATCGATCAGTCCAACCAGACTGACCAGTGTCAGCCCATGCTCTACATCCGAAAATTCGAGTATCGTATGCTCCGGCACTACCGGGAGTATGGCAAACGCCAGCACGCGCATGCCCTGTGCCGCGATGGCTTCCGCTTTTGCGTGCCAGCATGCTTGATCGAAGGCTTCGCTGCTGCCCGTTACCGTACGCTGGCGGTCGCACATCGCAAAGATCCGCTCGGGCGCACCCTTCACGGACACCAGCGCGTGCCCCTTGTGGTCATGGTTAAGCGTCGCCATGAATCGGTGCTCGGCGTCGAAGGGAATGACATCCGTGCGTGTCCATCCGGCGCGCAGTTGGCGGATATCCAGGCCGATTTTACCGGCGAGCGACAGCAGGGCCCCCTCCATCGGGTCACCCTCGACCAGCCAGACACCTCCCCGTTCGTGCAGCGAGGCATCGTTGCACAACACTGCCACACAGGCGAGTTCTTCAAGGATCGCGTGTTCACTCACGCTCACCGAGACATCATTGAGCAGAATATCCCCTGTGGGTGCGTATCCGTCCCCTTCCAGCGAGAAGCCCCGTTCAGCTGTCACCAGGGATGCCACCATCATCTCGTTGCGCGTCAGGGTGCCCGTCTTGTCGGTGCAGATGACCGATACCGCTCCCAGGGTTTCTATGGCCGGCAAGCGCCGGACAATGGCGTTGCGACGTGCCATCGCCTGCACACCCACGGCCAGCGTGATGGTCAGTACGGCGGGCAAGCCCTCAGGAATGGCGGCCACCGAAAGACCGACAACGGCCATGAACATGTCGGCAAACGCCAGGCGTTCGACGATATAGCCAAACACCAGCAGTACAGCGGCAACAAGCAGGATCAGCAGAGTCAGCCATCGTGAGAATACGTTCATCTGCCGTGTCAGCGGCGTTGTCAGCACCTCGACGTTGGACAACATGCCACTCATACGACCGATTTCCGTATTCAACCCGGTGGCCACAACCACTCCCCGTGCCATCCCTCGTGTCACGAGCGTACCGCTATACGCCATGCAGGCCCTGTCGCCCAGCACTGCAGATACAGCCACCGGCCGTGTGTGTTTCTCAACGGGGACAGACTCGCCCGTCAGGATCGCTTCCTGAACCTGAAGCCCGTTCACGTCAAGCAGCCTCAGGTCGGCCGGCACCTTGTCCCCGGCTTCAATCAGGACGATGTCACCAGGCACCAGCGCTTCACCGCTCACCGAGCAGCGCACCCTGTCACGCAACACCGACGCCTTCAGTGCCAGCATGCGACGTATCGCCTCCATCGCCTTTTCCGCCTTGCCCTCCTGAAAAAAACCGATCGCGGCATTGATCAACACGACCGCCAGGATCACCAAGGTATCAGCCAGGTGTCCCAACGCGGCCGTGATGACAGCGGAACCGAGCAGTACGTAGATCAGGATATTGTGAAATTGCAGCAGGAAACGGATCAGCGGGCTTCGCCTGGCAGGTTCGGGCAGACGGTTCGGACCACAGGTTTCGAGGCGTGCAGCCGCCTCGGCGGCCGACAAGCCGTTTTCATGGGTATGCAGTGCATCCAGGGCATCCGCTGATGCCTTCTGGTGCCAGCTGTCGTCCGCGTGACTGTTCATCGCTTTCGAAATGCCCCGTCTTCTTGATGGCGCAAAAACAGTGTTCAGAAAGCAATTTAGACGCAAGGCGGGCGACTGGCCAAACGCTGCTGCCCCAGAGCAGCAGGCACCAACAGGACGCCTGGATTAATTGTTGACCTGATGCACGCTGCCCGCATGGGCCTTCAGATGTACCAGCGTGTAGATCTGCCAGATGGCCAAGGGGAAAAATACAAAGACAAACACAATAACCGTATTGAGGTAATTGAATATAAATTTCTGATTTACCGGGAATCGATTCAACTCCCGAATGGACAGCGCAGGTATAACAAGCATCGGTATGGCCACCAGGGCAAAGCCAAACAGCGCTCCCATTATAAATTCCAGTGTGCCTGAAGTAGGCGAGTCTGTGGCCATGGTGCCCAGCACCAGGGCCAAAGCACCTCCTGCCAAAACCCCAATGACCATTTCGACTTTAAGCGATATTTTCAGCCATTTGATCTGTTTTTCCATAACACCATAATCCCTATTATTTAAAAATCATAAAGCTCTATAAACCGTATCTCATCAAGAGTGGCCATGAAAACAAAAAATCTTGGATTGTTGTTATGCGCCTTCTTTATTTTTTTGGTGTTTCAATTTTTTAAAACATCGGATGCAGCCTGCTTGCACAGAGACAGGGACCATGCAGCCCCGAGGTTTGTAAACCTCATAAAAGATGTCTGAACAGGCATGTTCAAAGCCTGTGAATCACAAGGGGCGAAATTGAAGAGGCCTGGCGATTAAGCCAGCAAGCTGAACACTGCAAACCATCCCTGTCATTGACTCATCCTTTTTTCCCTGTCGTTGTGGCTGCCAGCATCCTGCTGGCAGGCCTGTAGAGTGCCTCAGCGACTCTGTATTGGCAACAGACTCCAGCCCGCAGCATCGCACTGTGACCAGGGACTCGCGGAAATCAGGGATAGGTGCGCAGGCGCTTCAGGTGGGATGACAGCGAGAAGCCCAGTTGCTGGCTGAGCTGGCGGGCGCGCTTGTCAAGCTGGTTCTGGCTGATCTCGTGGTCATCTTCAGACGCAAAGACCACCCAGTTGCCGCTCTGAGTGTGGCAGCCGTAGATGGTGCCGAACTGTTGCAACAGAAGCTCCAGCGTATTGGGTCCCTGATGTTCGCGCCAGAGGTTCATCACCAGCCAGCCACCCTGCTTCAGGCGGCGAGCACAAAGCTCCAGGTACTCTTCGCCAAGCTGCTGGTCACTCAGCCCCTCTGCGCCGTAGATGTCGCTGAAAATGATATCGGCCTTGCGGGTTTCCACATGGCGCAGGAAATCAAGCGCATCGGTAGTGTGTACCTGAATGCGCTTGCCACGCGGCAGCTGGAAGAAGCGGTAGGCCACTTCAACCACCTCCGGGCGCAGTTCGGCGATTTGCTGCTTCAGACTGGCAAAGCGGCCATGCAGGCAGGTGTTCAGAGCCCCCGCGCCCAGCCCCAGGCTGATCACCTGTTTGGGTTCGACAAACAGCAGCGCCAGCAACATGGCGCGCACGTACTCGTGCTCGGGGACCAGAGGTTCATGCTTGAGGCAGCAGCTCTGTTCATCCTGATCACCAAATGCCAGGTAGCGCTTGTCACCATCATCGAGCACCCGCACGCTGCCGAACTGATCGTGACCTCGATAGATTTCTCGACACTGCTGGTACATGAACACTCCTGCGTTAATTTGACACATTACGATTGTATATTGTTACAAAAAAGGAACACATCGTCACGACTGAGCCAAACAAATGATCATCTTCTCGCTCTTAAAAACTTTTAGTAAAAAGTATGCAAGTAACAATTGCGCATATAGGTGAAAACCCCTACTATCGATAGGGTGATACTAACTCAGGATATTTTAGCCGATTAATTGAATCAAAATTAGCCATTATGGCGTCGATGCGTATCAGTCCAATGTGGACTTCCAGGGAATTTCTCTCGGACCATGTTCAGGCTGATGAACACGGCATAGCGGTAATTTTGAACGTTTATTTGAATGGAATGGAGAAAGGCCTATGCACAAAGTACGTCTGAGCACCATGCTTACAGGCGGATTTACTTCCGTAGCATTGATTCTTTTAGTAGTTGGATTTCTGAGTATTAATGCAGCTATAGGAATGAAAGAAGATGTAGAAGAAATAGGCCATACAAGAATTAATGCAATCGACCTCCTAAGCCAAATCAACACTGAACGCCTGGTTATAAGATCCCAAACCCTTCAGGTTTTACTCTATCCTCATCACTCCCACACAGCTCTGCAGTCACACCAAGATACTTATCAGGAACGCCTTGCTTCATGGCAAAAAATGGAACTCATACTGGCACAGTATACAGCCATACCGCGTACTCCCAAGGGAGAGGCTATGTATCAGGAACTGAACCGTTCCATCGACGAATGGAAAAAAATGGCACAGCCATTAGATAATTTGATGCAAGCCTTGGGGCAAGAACAAGACCCGCAGCAATATGAAGCACTTTTGCAGCAGTATAAAGATCTATTCCGTGGTATTCGTAAGCCATCCAATAAAATGGCCGATCAGTTGCTTACTCTGATAAAGCGCAATAAAGAGCTTACCGGAAAAGTAGTAGAAGCATCATCCGCCAATGCAGAATCTGCGGTTATCACGACTCTTACTGCCGTAATATTGGGCTTCATTATGGCCCTTGGCGCCGGCCTCTATATTAGCCGAATTGTATTGAAACTGCTGGGTGGCGAGCCTGCCGTTGTCAAGGAAGTGGTTAATACGGTGTCCAAAGGTGATCTGACTGCACATATTCCCCTTCGCAAGGGCGACAACAACAGCTTGTTGGCTGATTTTGCCGAAATGGTCGCCACCATGCGCAGCATGATGAAGCAGGTTGCAGATGCTTCCGTGCAGGTTTCTGCTGCAGCAGAGGAGCTTTCCGCCTCAAGCGCTCAAACCAACGCCCAGGTACAGCTGCAGCAAGCCGAAATCACCCAGGTAGCAACTGCCATGAATGAAATGGCGGCGACCGTGCTGGATGTAGCCAAGAATGCGTCTTCGGCCGCTGACGCAGCCAAAACCGCACATGCCGAGACCGATAATGGACATAAGGTCGTGGCTGATGTGGTAGATGTGATACATCAACTGGCCTCGGATATTGATCGGGCAGCAGCCGACATGATGAAGCTGGTCAACGACAGCCAGGAGATTGGCTCCGTTTTGGATGTCATACAGGGTATTGCCGAACAAACCAACCTGCTGGCATTGAATGCGGCCATTGAAGCCGCAAGAGCAGGTGACCAGGGCAGAGGCTTCTCGGTTGTGGCCGATGAAGTTCGTTCGCTGGCCAGCCGCACTCAGGATTCAACCGAAGATATCCAGAAACGGATCACCACGGTGCAACATAGTTCCGAAGTTACCTCCAACCAAATGGAAGAAGGTAAAGCTCGCGGTATGCAAACCGTCGAATACGCCAACCTGGCTGGAGAAGCACTGAAAGCGATTAGTGCTTCGGTCGCGGCCATCAATGACATGAACGCGCAAATCGCTACCGCAGCAGAAGAGCAGTCCTCGGTTGCCGAAGAAATCAACCATAACATTACCAATATTTCCCAATCGGTCGAGGAAACCGCTGCGTCGGCAGCACAGGTCACGACCGCCAGTCAGGAACTGGCACGTTTATCGAGTATGCTTCAGGACAACGTGCAGAAGTTCAAAATCGCTTAAATCCTGTCTTATTGCCACTCAGCAGCGCTACCGGTATCAACGGTAGCGCCCCTTCATGCTCTACCACTAAAGTCCTGCCGCCACGCCTGCCGTTTCCCTTTTGTCTGGGGCACACTAGACTGAAACAACAAGCCAATCGACGGAACGAGGAAGTGCCCATGGCGCATGTACTGGTAGTGGATGACGAACCCAACATCCTGCTGTCGCTGGAGTTTCTGATGCAGCAGGCCGGTTTCAGCGTGGCCACCGCACCGGATGCGGAGCAGGCGCTGGAGCTGATCAGACAGCAATGCCCAGACCTCTTGCTGCTCGATATCAGCCTGCCGGGGATGAGCGGTTTTGACCTGCTGGAGCGACTGCGAGCCGACGACGCCACGCGCAATCTGCCGGTGGTGATGCTGACCGCGCACGGGCGTGAAGTGGAAAAGGAGAAAGGGATGGCCCTCGGCGCCAACGATTACGTGACCAAACCCTTTTCGACCCGCGAGCTGGTCAGCCGCGTACAGGCACTGCTGGCCGATCAACAACAGGGAGGTTGAGCCATGCCGTCGCGTCAGAACCTGCTCGGGCTCTGGCTGCTGCTGACCGGAACCTGTCTGGTGGTCGGCCTAGGTGTGTTGATCTGGCTGGAAAGCACCCTGCAGCCCTCGTCTTCTATCCGTCCCGTTTTGTGGTGCCTCGGCTTTACACCCTTCTTGCTTTGCCTCGTGGTCGGCTGGCTGCTGGAGCGCCGCCTGTTCCGTCCGCTGCGCCAGTTCCAGGTGCTGCTCGCCCGGCTGGTGGCCAGCCCCGATGCTCAGGGCGACTATCCGCTGGATGGCTGGCTGCGCCCGCTGCAGCCGGATCTGGACCATATTCGTGATGGCTGGCGACAGGACCGCACGCGTATTCAGGCCGCCCATACCCAGGGCGCACAGGAGGCGGAGCGGATCAAGCAGGAGCTGGAAGCCCTGTTGCAGGTGCTGGATCTGCCGCTGCTGATCTGTGACCACCATCAACGACTGCTGCTGTTCAACCCGGCCGCCGCCGAAATGTTTCACGACCAGCCCGGCCTTGGACTGGGCCGCCCCCTGTCCCAGCTGCTGCCCCACCCCAGCCTCGCCGACGCTCTGCAGCACCTGCCTGAAGACGGCACACCCCACCAGCTGCTGCTGCCCGGTGAACACCATTGGCTGCGCTGCCAGTTGCGCCGCCTGGGAGCCTACCACGGCGGGGCACTGATTACCCTGCAGGACACCACCGCCGCGCTGGAACACGACCAGCGCTGGCGCCGCACCCTGGCCCAGTTACTGCCCAAACTGCGTGGCCATTGCGGCAGTCTCAACAGCGCCACCGAAGCGCTGCTGCAGGTTGAGGACAACGCCGCATTCAAGCAGCGACTGGAGAGCGCCATCGAACAGGAAAGCCAGGCGCTGGCGGCTCAGGTGGAACAGCTGACCCATCTGGTGGAAGCGCACCAGCTCAGCCAGTCGTCGCTGGAGGAGACCTGGTCCAACGACCTGTGCAGCGCGCTGAAGGCGCAACTGGTGCAGCAGAAGGTGAGCCTGACGCCGATCGGCATCCCCGCCTGGATGAAGGTGGATGGCCCCGCCCTGCTGGCACTGTTGCAGCTGATGATCAAGCAGCTGAGCAGCGCACAGCAGGTTAAGGCGGTGGAGCTGGAAGTGCTGCTGGGCAACCGCCGCGTCTACCTCGATCTGAGCTGGTCGGGCGAACCGCTGAGCGAACAGCAGCTGCAACAATGGCGCTCACTGCCGCTGTTCGACGAGCCACTGTCGCCGCGGATCGAGGATGTACTGGAGCAGCACGGCGCCGATCTCTGGTCGCTGCCGCCACAACGGTCCGGCGAGCCGCCACGTCTGCGTCTGCCCCTGCCCGCGTCCCGCCGGGGCATTGAACCCTTGCCGCGTCCGGCACCGCGCCCGGAGTTCCATGACTTCAGCATCGCCGACCTGCCGGCACCGAGCAGTGACCTGGCCAATATGCCGCTGCAGCAGCTGGAGATGGTGGTGTTCGACACCGAAACCACGGGGCTGGACCTGCGCCGGGGTGACAAGATCATCAGCCTGGCCGCCTGCCGCATCCTCAACGGCCGCCTGCTGGCCGACGATGCCTTCGACCAGCGGGTCAACCCGCAACGTCCGATCCCGCCCGAAAGCACCGCGATCCACCACCTGACCGACACCGACGTGGAACAGTCGCCGCCGATCGAAGTAGTGCTGCCCCGCTTCCGCCATTATGTCGGCAACGGTGTGCTGGTGGCGCACAACGCCGTCTTCGACCTGCTCGCACTGCAGCTGTCCGAAAGCGGCGAGCAGAGCGAGTTCACCATGCCGGTGCTGGATACCCTGCTGCTGTCCCGCGCCATCGACCCGTCACTGGAAGGTCACGGTCTGGATGCGCTGGCGGAGCGCTTCGAGCTGAGCTTCCCGCCTGGCACCCGCCACACCGCCCTGGGCGATGCCCGGGTTACGGCGGAGCTGCTGCTGGTGCTGCTGCCACGACTGGCCAGCCGTGGCGTACAGACGTTGGGGGATGCCCTGGCGCTGCAACGCCAGATCGAGCAGGAGCAGCAGGGATGAAGCAAGCCCTTACCGGTCGCCTGGTGGCGCTCAGCCTGTTGGCACTGGCCCTGTTTTCGCCGCCGCTGCTGTTGCTGTTCGACCGACCGGCCGCCTTTGGCTTCTCCACCCTGCCAGTGGTGATCTACCTGACCTGGGCCGGGCTGATCCTGCTGGCGGCACTGGTTCTGGAGCGCTCGGATGCAGACTAACCTGATAGTGCTGATCGTCGCCTTCAGCTATCTGGCGCTGCTGTTCATCATCGCCGCCTGGGGCGACCGCCGCGCCGAGCAGGGCCGCTCGGTGGTCAACTCGCCCACCATCTACGCCCTGTCGATCGCGGTCTACTGCACCGCCTGGACCTTCTACGGCAGCGTCGGCCGCGCCGCTACCACCGGGCTCAGTTTCCTGCTGATCTACCTTGGCCCCACACTGGCGATGCTGTGCGGCTGGCTGGTGCTGCGCAAGATGATCCGCATCGCACACTCGCAAAGAATCACCTCCATCGCCGACTTCATCAGTGCCCGCTACGGCAAGAGCGGCGGGCTGGGCATGCTGGTGGCGCTGATTGCGGTGATCGCGATCATGCCCTACATCGCGCTGCAGCTGAAGGCGATCACGGTCAGTTACGGCATTCTCACCGAGTACCCCAACCAGACCCCACCCACCCTGTCACTGAGCAATTTCTGGAACGACAAGGCGTTCTGGGTCGCGCTGGTACTGGCGGTATTCATCATCCTGTTCGGTACCCGCCATCTGGATGCCAGTGAGCGCCACGAGGGGATGGTGACCGCCATCGCCTTCGAGTCGCTGGTCAAGCTGTTCGCCTTTATGGCCGTGGGCATTTTCGCCTGTTTTGTGCTTTATCCGGGGCCGGAAGCGCTGCTGGCGCAGGCCGACTCGATACTGCCTGAAGCCCGCCGACATTTTGGCCTGGACCAGATCCCCGGCGGCCCGCTGGGCTGGTTCGGCACCCTGATGCTGGCCACCCTGGCCTTCATCACACTGCCGCGCCAGTTCCAGGTACTGGTAGTGGAGAACGTCAACGAACAGCATCTAAGGCGCGCCTGCTGGCTGTTTCCGCTCTACCTGCTGCTGATCAACCTGTTCGTGATCCCGATCGCACTGGCCGGACTGCTGGGCGGCAGCGCCACCGGCGAACCGGATAATTTCGTGCTCACCCTGCCCTTGTCTTCAGGATTGTCTGCCGGATTGGACTGGCTGCCACTGCTGGTGTTCATCGGCGGCCTGTCGGCGGCGACCAGCATGATGATTGTCGAGACCATCGCCCTCTCCACCATGGTCAGCAACCAGCTGGTGATGCCGCTGCTGCTGCGCTGGCGCAGGCTGCACCTGGACCGCTCCCGCGACCTGTCCGGCTGGCTGCTGGGCATCCGCCGTATCGCCATCATCCTGATCCTGATTCTGGGCTATCTCTACCACGCCCTGATCGGTGAGGCCTACAGCCTGGTCACCATCGGCCTGGTCTCCTTTGCGGCAGCGGCCCAGTTCGCCCCAGCGCTGCTGCTGGGGCTCTACTGGCGCGGTGCCAGCCGCAACGGCGCGGCTGCAGGCCTGCTGGCGGGCATCCTGGTCTGGGCCTGGACGCTGCTGATCCCGGGCTTTGCGCTGTCCGGCTGGATGAGCACCGACTTTCTCGAGCTGGGCCCCTTCGGCTGGGCGCTGCTGCGCCCCTATGCGCTCTTTGGCCTTGAGGGCTGGGATATCTATACCCATGCGCTGTTCTGGAGCATGCTGGTCAACATCGGCCTGCTGATCGGCGTGTCCCTGTTCAGCCGCCAAAGCCATATGGAACAGACCCAGGCGGCGCTGTTCACCAATGCGCTGCGACCGGAAGCGGAACAGGCGGCGATCTGGCAGGGACAGGCCAACCGCTACGAGCTTTACGGCCTGCTCAATCGCTACTTGGGCAGCAGCGCCACACGGCGCCTCTTCGGCGGTCAGCTACCCGATCCGCAGGACGACAGCCCGGCACCGCCCGCCCTGATCGCCCGCGCCCAGCAGGAGTTGACCGGTGCGCTGGGCAGCGCTACCTCCCGTATCCTGATCAACTCGGTGGTGCGCGGCGAGGCGCTGGACATGGCCTCCATCCTGAGCATTCTCGATTCCACCTCGCAGACACTGGAGTACAACCGCCGTCTGGAGCAGAAGTCGGCCGAGCTGGAAAAGATCGGCCACGAGCTGCGCAGCGCCAACGAGCGGCTGCGCGAGCTGGACCGGCTCAAGGACGAGTTCGTGGCGATGGTCAGCCATGAGCTGCGCACGCCGCTGACCTCGATTCGCGCCTTTGCCGAGATTCTCAGCGATACCGAAGCGATGCCGACGGAGCAGCAACAGCATTTTCTGCAGATCATCGTGCGTGAGAGCGAGCGGCTGTCACGGCTGATCGAGGAGATCCTCGACCTGGCCCGGCTGGAGTCCGGCCGCATGACCCTGAATCCGGAACGCTGCGACCTGGCCGAATCCTGCCGCCAGGCCGTGGAAGCGGTCACCCAACTGTTCCAGCAGCGCTCCGTGGAACTCAAGCTGCAGCTGCCCGAATCCCCCTGCCCGGTCATGGCGGATCCGGATCGACTGCTGCAGGTGCTGATCAACCTGCTCGACAACGCCAGCAAGTTTGCCGACGGCAACCAGCCACAGGTACTGCTGGCACTGCGGCCCAACAAGCACCGCTATCGCGTCCAGGTAGAAGACAACGGCCCTGGGATCACGCAAACGGAGCGGGAAAAGGTGTTCGAGAAATTTCACCAGATCGAGCAGAACGCCGAATCCGGCAGCAGCAATCGCCCGCGCGGCACCGGCCTGGGGCTACCGATCAGTCGGGGCATTATCAATCATCTGGGCGGGCGGCTCTGGGTGGATGAGCCACAACAACTGAGCGGCGCCTGCCTGGCGCTGGAATTGCCTGCGGCACCGGAATTGGAGGATGAGGAAGCGGCGGAGACTCAGCTCAGCTCGTAAGCGAGGTTGACCAGACCGGCCAGCGGCCCCTGATCTTCATTGAGTTCACGCACGATGCGGCGCGCCTCACAGGCACATTTGCCGCACTGGGTGCCCAACTCGGTCTCTCTGCGAATATCGGCCAGCGAGGTTGCACCCTCGTCCACCAGACGTCGAATTTCACGATCACTGACGCGTTTGCAGATGCAGACTATCATCGCGGCTCATTACCCTGTATGAGAATAGATATCATTAATGCCGAATATAAATGAAACAAATTCTCATTACAAGTCGCAACAGCCGCTGAATCTGCAGCTCACTTGAGATGCCGCACATGACGCTGAAACACGCGAACCTGCCGCAGATCCCACTGCAACTGACGCAGCTCGGCATCGCAGAGTGAACCCAGATCCAGCCAGTTGTCGGGCATGCCACCGCTGGCTAATGTCGCCAGTTGGGCGCTCAGTAACTGTGCCATCAGGTGCTCAAACGCGTGCCCCAGTCGCCAGCTCATATCCTCGGTGAGTTTCCCTTCCTGCAGCAGCCAGTCGATCCGGGATCGGGAGGCCACTTCGGGACAACCGCTTTTCAGTGCCAGCAGCCGCAAGGCCGCGGTCAGTGGCAGCAGACCCTGACGTTTGATATTGATCGCATTGGGATGGGGGGCTTCGCGACCGTCACCCTGCAGTCGGTCGAAGCGGTCCAGTGCCACCGGCGCCTCGTCGAACAGCTCGGCCATCTCATGCAGGAACAGCCCGGCCTCAGGCACCTGCTGCTGGATACAGGCACGCAGCCGGTCGGCCAGGGCCGTATCGCCATACACCGGCGCGAAGTCGAACAGAATATTGCACATCTGTACCAGCTTGACCCGCCGCTGCCCCATCCACAGCTGCATCTGGGTACACCACTCGCCAATCGGCTTGCGCCAGAGCGGACGCGACGCCATCACATCGCCACGACAGAAGGGGATGCCGGCTTCGTCCAGCAGGGCGGTAAAACGCTCGGCCAGATTGAGGAACCAGCTGTCGATCTCGGCATGGCGTTCGGGGGGGTAGTCATCCAGGATCAGCGCATTGTCCTGGTCCGGATGCAGCAGACTTTCATGACGTCCGCCGGAGCCCATCACCAGCACGCAAAAGCCCACCGGCGCTTCGCCCCAGCCCTGCTCGCGCATGGCGGCCAGGGCCTGCTCGATGGCTTTACGGTAGATCAGGTCGTTATGGTCGCTGATCAGTTCGCACACCTGCCAGGCCGGCAGCTGCATCTGCAGCAGCGTTCGGGCCAGCTCAGGCTGGCGGGCACGCTGCTCCGGCAGCGCCAGGTCTCTCGGCCCCAGCGCCTGCTGCAATGGACTCAGCACCCGGTCGAAATTGACGGTTTCCGCGGCAAACAGCCTGCGCCAGATCGATCGCATCTTCCCTCTCCCTGTCCGATACAACCTTCAGCATAGAGGGGCCTGCCGGCAAGTCCAGTTTGCACAGCAGAGTGCCCCTGCACGTGGACGTGCTCAGCTCAGCAGCTGGCAACCCGGCCCCGTAATCCGGCTGCGACCGCCGCTGACCGGCTGCACCTCGATACGGGTGCTGATACGGTCCTTCAGCGCCTGCACATGGGAGATCACACCGATCAGCTTACCCTCCTGCTGCAGCCCGGACAGGGTATCCAGCGCGGTTTCCAGCGCTTCCTCGTCCAGCGTACCGAAGCCTTCGTCGAGGAACAGAGAGTCGACCCTCACGTTGCGGCTGGCCATGCCGGACAGCCCCAGCGCCAGCGCCAGGCTGATCAGGAAGCTCTCGCCACCGGACAGGTTCTTGGTGGAGCGGACCTCGCCGGCCTGGTAGTTGTCGATCACGTTCAGCTCCAGCGGCTGGTCAGCATCGCGCACCAGCAGGTAGCGGTCTGACATCTTCTGCAGCTGGCGGTTGGCATGACCGACCATCAACTCGAAGGTAAGCCCCTGGGCGAAGTTACGGAATTTCTTGCCGTCGGCGGAACCGATCAGGTCGTGCAGTGTGTTCCAACGCTCCAGCTCGCGCTGCTGCGCCTCGATCGCCTGCTGTTGCTCGCCGAACTGCTGTTTGAGAGACGCATTGCGGTTCAACTGCTGCTGCAGACTGCCACGCTGCTGCAGCAGCTGCGCCTGACGCGTCTTCAGTTGCTGCAGCACTTCGGCCAGCTGCGCGCCGGTTTCATCGCTCAACGCCTGCTGCTGCAACACCGCGAGCGCTTGCTCACAGCGCTCACGCAGGGCTTTCTGCTCGGCGACCTTCGCTTTCAGCACGTCGGCCTGCTGCTGCAGCTGATGCAGAGCGTCTCGGGGCATCAGCGCCGCCTGCAGCTGTGCTTCATCGGCAAAGGCGCTCTGTGCCAGCGCCTGGCTGAAGGCAGCCTGCATCTGTTCGGTTTCGAGCATAAGGCGCTGGATGGCGGCCTCGCTGTCACTGATCTGCTGGCGGCGATGGTTCAGCGTTTGCTCGCTGCGCTGGGTCTCGGCCTGCGCCCGTTCCTGCGCCGTTCGCGCCAGCTCAACGGCGGTTTTCAGGCGTGTTTCCCAGGCTTCGGTATCCGGCTCCGATGACAGTCCCGCGCGATCCTTTTGCATGCTTTCCAGCTCGGACTGTTTGGCATCCACCGCCAATCGCTGCTGCTGGCGTTGCTGTTCTTCCTGTTGCTGTGTCTGTTCAGCATAAAGGCTGTCGATACGGTTCAACTGACGCTGCAGTCGTTTCCACTCGTCACCGGCTTCGCGGTGCGCCCGGGTCACATCATTCAACGTCGGGCAGCTGTTCCAGCCCAGTGCCTGCAGGCAGGTATCAATGGGCGCCTGCAACCGAGCCCGTTTCTGCTCCAGCTCCCGCAGGCGCTGCTGCAGGCCCTGCAGCCGGGTCGCCAGCTGGGCACGACCGATCGCCAACTGCTGCAACTGCTTCTGCTGCTCGCCCAGCTGCTGCTCGACCTGTTGCAGTCGTGCTTTTTCGGCAGCCAATTCCGGCGGCTGTTCACTGCGCCAGGGATGCTGCTCGGAGCCACACAGGGGACAGGGTTTACCCGGTTCCAACTCATGACGCTGCTGTTCCAGATCGGCAATCCGCTCGGCCTGACGCTGAATCTTGAGCAGGTCCTGGTGTTCACGCTGCAAGATCTCAACCTGTTGCTGCTGGCGCTCCAACTGTTCACCCGCCTCGCGCTCCTGTTGCACCAGCTCCGTCAGGGCCTGCGTCAACTGTTGCTGCTCTTGCTGCACCTCTTCCGTTTGCGCGACCAGCCCCTTCAGTTCACCCAGATGTTCACCGCAACGTTTCACCTCGGCCTGTTCGGTCTGCAGAGCTTCGCGGCTGGTATCGCTCAAGGCCGCCGCCAGTTCGGTGGCGGTTGCTTGCATGGCGGCCTGCAGCACCGCCGGATCGGGCGCTGGTCCCTGCAGCAGTTCGGCGGGCAGTTGCGCCCGCAGTTGCTGCAGTTCATTGCGTTTCAGGCTGATGCCGTAATCCTGTTCGCGCAGCTGCCTGAGCAGCGGCTGCTGCTGCTCCAGCTCGTTGGCCGCCTGCTGCTGGTGCAGCCGCGCCTGGCTCAACTGCTCGCCGGCGTGCTGGTGCGCCTGTTCCAGGGAGGGCAGTTCAGCCTGAAGGCGGGCTAGCCCCTCCTTCGCTCCGTCCAGATCTCGGCGGCGCTGGCACAAAGGTGCATATTCAGGGCGCAGCGCTTCCGCCTGCAGCGCCTGCTCCAGCGACTGCTGCTGGGGCGCAAAGGCCTGCTGCGCCTGATCGAGCTGTTGCTGATCCTGCTGCAGCTGCTTCAACTGATCATTTTCCTTGTCCAGCTGCTGACGCCAGTTGACCAACCCCTGCTGATGCTCAATCTGCTGTTGCTGCTCGTGGACCTGTTCATCAATGCTGGCCAGCTCGCGGCTCAGCATCGCCTCATCCTCCTCGTCCAGCAGCTGAAGGCCAGACTGGGCCGCTTTCAGCTGCTCCAGTTGCTGCCGCTCTTCGCTGCGCCGCTGATGCACCGCGATGGAGATGTCGGAGTAGATGGAGGTGCCGGTAATCTGCTCCAGAATCGGTGCACGTGCATCGGGATCGGCCTGCAGGAAGGCGGCAAAGCCGCCCTGGGCCAGCAACATGGAGCGGGTAAAGCGGTCGAAATCCATGCCGGTCAGGCGTTCGATGGTCTCGGCCACGTCCTTGAGCTTGGTGACCAGCACCTTGCCGGTATCGGCATCGGAAACCTCATGCTTGGGCGGCTGCAGTACTCCGTCCGCCTTCTTGCGGCCTCGGTGCTGGCTCCAGTGACAGCACCAGCGCCCCTGAGGCGTCTCGAACACCACTTCGGCAAAGCACTCGCCGGTCTGGCGTGACATCACCTCGTTCTGGCTGGCGTTGACCCGGTTCTGCCGTGGTGTACGCCCGTACAGGGCCAAACAGACGGCGTCGAGCAGCGTCGACTTGCCCGCCCCGGTGGGCCCGGTGATAGCGAAGATGCCGTCGGCCGTGTAGGCCGGATCGGTCAGGTCGATCTGCCACTCGCCGGCCAGTGAATTGAGGTTCTTGAAGCGGATCTGGAGTATGCGCATGAGGGCCCGGTTCGGTTACTGTCAGTTGGTGATACTATATTCGGTTTTTCTGATCTTTATCCGCGAGGAAGTATGCTGCAACGGCTGCGTCATCACACCCACGGCCTGTCCCCTGTCGAAAAAGGCATGGGCATCATCACCCTGGCCATGTTACTGATTCCCGGCATGGATGCCATCGCCAAACTGTTGGCGCCGGCACTGTCACCGGCACAGATCGGCTGCCTGCGGTTTGCCATGCAGACGCTGCTGTTGGCCGGCTTCATGATGCGTGACCGCACGGGCCTGGCCATTCGGCCGGTGCTCGGCCAGCTGATGCTGTCCGGGCTGTGGATCGCCATCGCCTTGACCTTCCTGTTCTGGGGGCTGATCTACCTGCCACTGGCCAACAACATCGCCATTTTCTTTGTCGAGCCGCTGATCCTGATGCTGATGTCAGCCTGGTTTTTGGGCGAGAAAGTCGGCCGCCACCAGTATGGCGCGGTGTTCGTCGGCCTGCTCGGAGCGCTGATCGTGATCCGCCCCAACTGGGAAGCCTACGGCTGGGTCACCGTGCTGCCGCTGCTGGCCGCCACCTTCTATGCCGCTCATATGGCAACGCTCAGACATCTGTCCGGCCGCATCAGCGGGCTGGCGTCCCAGTTCTGGAGCGGTGTGTTCGCCTGCCTGTTTCTGGCGCTGGCCATGCTGGTCGGCGACATCACCGGTTTCAAACCGCTGGAGTGGCGACCGAATATCGCTGCACACTGGCAGCTGCTGCTGTTGCTGGGCGTGCTCTCGGCCCTGGCGTTCGGCCTGATTAACGCCGCCTTCAAGCGTGCCCCGGCCAGCCTGCTCGCCCCCTTCCAATATCTGGAGATCATCAGCGCCACGGCGCTGGGTTACCTGCTGTTCGGCGACTATCCCGACGCCCTGACCTGGCTGGGCACCGCGATCATTCTGGGTTCAGGGCTGTACCTGTTTCATCGCGAGCGCCGCACCCGTCAACGACTGGCGGCTGCCGGCATAGAGCCGCGCTGATCACTCGGCGCGGTGGTCCTGCTCCGCCATCTGCTGCAGCAGGCCGTTGAACAGCTGCTTCAGCTCGACCTGCTGAGCGTCGGGCACCTGATGTGCCGCCAGCGCCCGCTCGAACACCTCGGCGGGCTGGAGGTCATCCAGGGTTTCCTCCTCGCCGCTGCGGGACAGGATTCGATCCACCACCCGGTTGTTGCGCACCCTCAGCAGTGTCAGCCGGGTGCCGTCCACGTGCTGCTCCAGCCACTGGCGCAGGTCGGCGGCGATCTGATCGCCTTCGTACAACACTTCCAGCCAGATCGGCTCGTCCTCGGCCGCCAATTGATCCAGCGTGTTTTCCAGCGCGGCCTGGTCGCCCTTGATCCGCTCCAGACGCTGGAAGCGGGGAATCTCCACCAGCGTCAGACTGGGGCTGCGTCCATCGAACTCGATCAGGCAGAGGCTTTTCTGCTGACTGGCTTCGCCAAAGCCCATCGCCAGCGGCGAACCGCTGTAGCGAATCCGCTCACAGCCGGCCACGGCCTGGGGCACATGCAAGTGTCCCAGCGCCACGTAGTCCAGGCATTCAGGGAAGGCATCGATTCCCACCTGAGCCAGTGAGCCCACATAAAGGTCACGCACCCCGTCCCCTTCCAGCGTTTTGCCACCGGCAGCGAACAGATGGCCCATGCCGATCAGCGGCACCTCGGCCGCCAGTTCCTGGCGCAACTGTTCAGCGGCGGCACAGACCTGGGCATAGTGCTCCCGAATGCCGACCACCAGCTTGCGGTCCTTGTCCTCCAGGCTCTCGCCCACTTCGGCCTGGCGGATATCGCGGTCACGCAGATAGGGTACGGCACAGATTATCGCCTCCGGCTGGCCATCCGCATCCTTAAGCAGCACCACCTCGTCGTCGGGATTGTCACAGGCCGCCCCAACCACATGCACGTCCAGCGCCTTGAGCAGCTGCGCCGGTGCATTCAGGAAACTGGGCGAGTCGTGGTTGCCGCCGATGATGACCACATGGCGACAGTCCGACGCCGCCACCTTGTTGAGGAAACGGTAATACAGCGACTGCGCCCGGTTGCTCGGCGTGGTGGTATCGAACAGATCACCGGCGATCAGCAGCACATCGATCGACTGCTCCACGATCTGCGCCTGCATCCAGTCCAGGAAGGCCTCGAACTCCTCATAGCGCTTCTGGCCATAGAGCAACCGCCCCAGATGCCAGTCGGAGCTGTGCAACACCCGCAGAGAACGGCCGGACATGCTGGCAGCAACGGGGGTTGCTTCGGCTGCTGTTTCAGTGGCTGTTTCGACGGCGCTGGCGTCAGTGGGTTGAGGTGTTTCGAATAGCGAAGGCTGTTCCGGCACGCTTACTCTCCCTGCAGGGTGGCAATGATGCGGCGACTGCCGCCGTGGTTGCGGTGTTCGCCCAGATAAATCCCCTGCCAGGTGCCCAGGTTGAGGCGACCATTGGTCACCGGCAGCATCAGGCTGACGCCGAGCAGGCTGCTCTTGAAATGGGCCGGCAGATCATCCGAGCCTTCATAGGTGTGCTGGTAGTAGGGCTCATCTTCAGGCACCGCGCGGTTAAAGAAGGCCTCGAAGTCGGACCGCACCGTCGGGTCGGCATTTTCATTCAGCGTCAGGCTGGCGGAGGTGTGCTGCAACAGCAGATGCAGCAGGCCGGTGTTCACCTGTCGCAACTCGGGCAGGGCCTGTTCGATCTCGTCGGTGATCAGGTGAAAGCCACGGGGGCGCGACTTGAGTCGGATGGTTTGCTGATGCCACATATCGGTCTCCTGCTCAGGCCGGCCAGTGTAACGCAAAACCGCCTGGCTCTGGAGCCAACCGACGACAGACAAGCGACTGACGTTCAGCCACCGATGCCATCATGGCAACGCAAGGGAAGCATGGCTCCCCTTATCTGTGCCGTGTTTTACTGTACCGACGGCTGCCGATCCAGCTCGACCCAGAGCACGCCGCGCAAGTCACCAAGGGCATAGCCGGTCGCCTGGTCGGTCGGGTAGTGCTGGTCCAGCGCCGCCTGGACCTCAGCCTTGGGCTCGCCGTGGCAAGCGAGGCAGGGCTTCTGGATCAACAAAGGCTCGGCATAGAGTTGATGACCGTCGATGCTGAGCAGCTGCGGTTGCGGCTTTTGCTCAACAGACGCCAGCAGCTGTTCCTGCCAGGGTTGCGGCGCGTTCGCCGGACTGCGGGTGCGCGTTCCAACACGTCCCAGTTTCACGCCATGACGCTGCGCCACGTTATCCGCCAGCGGCCCTGCGGCCGTGTTGCATACCGAAATGCCATTCACCGGGCCACCCTCGGCGATGGCCGACTTCAGCGTCTGCATCAGCTCGCCCTTGAATTCTGCCGCAATCGCCTTGCCCTGTTCCAGTTCCAGTTCGCCCGCTGTGGCCATCATCGGCAACAGCAGCAACGCCGCCAGTCTTTTCATTACATCTCCCGCTTTATTTTGGATGGGTGCAGCCCTCACGCCGAGGCCGGCTCGCCATGATTGATCATCTTCTTATACAGATCCGCCTAATATAAAGTTTCATGGAACGCCAATCCAGTTATTCATCCGCCTACAGGTACATGTCGAACCACTCCTTGCCCTCTCGGAGAGGTGTCCGCCGGCGGGGAAAACGGTAAAAACAGGAAGCCTGGTGGTCAGCCATCAGATCAGAGGCAACTGCTCCGCCAGCGCCACCAGCGTCTGGTAGCCATATAGATCACGCCGCCAACCTCTGGGAATGCCTTCAAGTCCGTAATAGGCACCAGCCAGCTGGCCGTAAACGGCTCCCACCGTATCGGCGTCTTCACCCAGGTTGACCGCCATCAGCATACCCTGCTCAAAGCTGTCGCTGTGACTGAAGGCCCAGAGGGCCGCTTCCAGCGAGTCGATCACATACCCGGTGGCACGAACGGCAGGCGGTTCCCGCTCCAGGAAAGAACCCAGACAGACGCCGATCACCTCGGCATCGAGCTCAGGCAGGAGGTCCATCAATGACTGGTCCTGCCAGACCTCTTCCGGATGCAAGGCCGTCAACGCAGCCTTGAGCATCAGGGCAAAGGCGCGGTTGGCGTCCAGACAGCGGGGATCGGCATGGGTCAGGCGGGCATGAGCTGCAGCCAGCTGCCGCAGCTCGGCATGCTGGCTGGCGTGGATCACCACTGGTGCCAACCGCATCAGGGTGCCGTTACCGGCCTGGTCCATTGATTCCTCGCCGGCAAAAGGATCCGCCGTACGCTCGTAGCGCAGCAGAGCACTGCGGGTCCGGTTGCCGATATCAAAGCAGACCCCGGTGGAGGAGCAATAGCCCTCGCGAAACCAGCGCAGGAAGCGGCTCATCTGGTCATGGGGATCGAATCCCTTGCGCTCGATCAGACTATAGGCGGAACAGAGCGCCATTGAGGTATCATCGGTCCAGTAGCCGGCCGGCAGGTTATGCGGCCCACCACTGCGAAACCCCGTCACCGGCTCGAAGCTGCCGGGCGTCAGGAACTCGACGCTGGCACCCAGTGCATCGCCTACGGCCAGCCCGACCAGCATTCCCGTCAACTTGTCTTGCATCTCTCGCTCCTCCTGTCGCCCGAAACACTTCAGTTGGCAGCCTGATAACGCCGCTGCAGAATCGCGATCCGCTTCACATAGGCCTGGGTTTCGGCATACGGCGGCACACCGCCATACTCCTGTACGGCACCGGGACCTGCATTATAGGCGGCCGTGGCCAGACGCATATCCTTGTCATAGCGCTCCAGCAGCATCGCCAGATAGCGCACGCCACCCTCGATGTTCTGTTCGGGGTCGAAGGGGTTGCTGACGCCCAACTCGGCGGCGGTCTGCGGCATCAGCTGCATCAGCCCCTGTGCCCCGACGCGTGAGCGCGCCTGAGGGTTGAATGCGGATTCGGCATGAATCACGGCCCGCACCAGCGCCCGGTCCACCCCGTGCAGCTTGGCGATACGATCGATTGACTGACGGTAACGATCGGCAAACAGCGGTGTGGTCTCCCAGTTGACTTCCGAATCGACCTTACAGGCGAAGCAGTCAAAACGGATCGTTTCATATTGGACGCCGCTGGGCTTCTCGTCACTGAACGAGAGCACGCCGTTGGGATTGCGGTATTTGTAGTAGGTGCTGACAACGTCAGCCTTCTGTCGGGGCGCAATATTGGTGTATTCCACCCGGCCGTCGGGGTGCTCGATACGGCGGACTTCGGCTTTGGCCGTGATCGCCGGCAACAGCAGCGCGGCTAGAATGAAAGGTAAAAAATGTCGATACATGGCAGCTGATCGGGTTTCAAGTCCATTTGCCAAACTATTCTAGAGACCTGACGCCAGAAATGCTGCCACGCGGTGGTGATTTGTTACGGATAGTTGATCGAATGCAAAGACCGGGACGGACAAGCGCCCCGGCCTTTGCCCTGTCAGTCGAAAAGATCGCGGTGCATCACGTCCTGTTCGCTCCAGCGTACCAATTCGGCTTGGGCAGCAGCCTCAGTCATGCCCTGCCCCTGCAGCAACCGAACCAGGACCTCGTCAATCCCCTTGCCCAGCGTCGAGGCACGGCCACAGATATAGAGGCTGGCACCTCGGTTGACCCAGTCCAGCAGCTTGTCGCCACACTGCTCCAGCCGTTCCGTAATATAGCGCTGAGGACCACCGTCGCGAGAGAATACGGTATCCAGGTCGGTAATGACGTTTTGCTGCGCAAGCGCCTCTATCTGTTCCCGGTACAGATAATCCCCTTCATGATGCCGATTGCCGAACAGCAGCCACACAGGACCTGTGCGGCCAGCGGCGGCACGGGCTTCGAGAAAACCGATAAAGGGCGCGATCCCGCAGCCAGTGGCCACCATGATCAACGGCTGCTCAGTGTCCTGGGGCGGATTGAAACCGGGGTGCGCCACCAGTTCGATCTCCCGCGCCTGACCCAGCGGCCAGTTGAGGCAGAGCTCGCTGCTGCCCAGACCCAGCACTTCCTGCCCCTGGTCGTCGAAATAGCGCAGCAGTCCGACCGTCAGGCGGATCCGGCCCGGACTCACCTCGGCCGAGGAACCGATGGAGTAGGTCCGCGGCTCGGCACCAGCCCGCGGCTGAAACTGGAACAGATCACCCGGCGCGAACGACAGCTGCTCGGGCACCTCGAACATCAGGCTGTAGCTCTGCGGACTATTATCACCCGTCGGCGAGTCCAGCCGTACCCGTTCGATCAGGCGAGCCTGACAACGCTGGCGCTGAGACGCCACGCCTTCGGCCTTCAACACCCAGACATGAAGCTGCGCCAGCTGCTGCAGCCAGAGCGCCCAGTCAACAGCCGGGTCGCCATCGACTTCATGCAAGGGCAGCTGCTCTACACCCCCTGCCGCCAACAGGGCCTCAGCGAGCAGATGTCCGCCGGCACAGAAGTGTTCGTAGCGACGATCACCCAACGCCAGCAGACTGAACGGCACGCCGTTCAGGGCTCCGACCTGCAACCCCTTGACCCAGCCGCGGGCCATTTCGGGCAACTCACCTTCACCGGTGGTCGAGGCGATCACCAGCACCTGCTGATAACGTTGCCAGTCCGCCGGACTGAACGCCGCGATCGCTCCCAGGTCCACCGCGATACCGGCCCGCTCAAGCGAACCCGCCGTGGCGACGGCAAGCCCCTGAGCGGTGCCGGTTTGGCTGGCGAACACCACCAGCACCTGTGCGCCCTCGCTCACCTGACTGGCTTTGGCCGCCCGCTGACGACGCAACCAGCTAAGGCCGCCCGTCAGGGTCAGCCCCAAGACGAGGCCACCCACCAGGACATTGAAAACACCGGAAATCCAGCCCGCCCATAGCCCTTCATGCAGCAGTTTGGGCAGGTTGGCGCCCAAATCGACCGGTGTCATCTGAGTGCCGCTGACCACCAGCGCCTGTTCCGGCAGCTGGATCATTACGGAACCGGCCTTGAAGCGCCGGGCACTGATCATGTCGGACAGGTCATACTCACCGGCGGCCTGCTGCAGCCCCTGCGCCAACGCCGTCGGCTCAGCCCCTTTCTGCAGCCCCAGGTCCGGACGCCCGATATGCAATGACATCAGTACTGCCGTCAGGGGCAACAGGATCGCCAGCGGCAGCAGCCATACGCCCAGCCACTGATGCCAGCCGATCAGGGAATGACGGAATTTCGGCCAGCCCAGCAGCACACCGACCACCATGATCATGAGCATGGCGTAGGTTACCCACTCCACCAGCCAGCCTGCGTCCAGCAGCAGATCCTTGTGAAGGTCCTTGATCCAGGCAAAGAAGCCCGCAGTCGCGTCTTCACCGGTTCCAACCTGCACCGAGTCCGACAGGCGAAACTCGCCGACGCCCGGCAGCACCCACTGCCCCGGGACACTGCTACGCTCAACAGCCGTGACCGGCTTCCCTGTCGACACCTGGTCCAGCATCGATGCCAGCCGGGAGACATCCACCGTACCGGAATAGGGTGCCGCGCCCAGATCCGCCACGACAGGCTTGAGCGCCAGCACCATGCCGGTCAGGATAATCAAAAGAAAAAGAGGGGTCAGAAGCAACGCCAGCCAGCGATGCACCTGCAATAGATAAGATCTCATGCTACAACCATCCTTAGCCTGAAGTGGCCGTGATTCAGTAAACCACCCCAAGTTTACTTCTCCCTTACTTAAACAAGGGTTAATTTAGAGTAAAGATAGGTTAAGACTGAAGCCGCCAACAAACATACAAACAAAGATGTATAGATGTTATTTCCACGACCACTGCGATAAACTAGACCCTATTTCTTGTACTGGTTTTATGGGGTTGTGAAGTAATGGCAAGACGCACCAAGGCTGAAGCCGCCGCGACACGCGAAGCATTGATCGATGCGGCTGAAGAGATGTTCATGGAGCACGGCGTAGCCCGTACCTCGCTGGAGCAGATTGCGCGCCATGCAGGTATGACACGAGGCGCCGTCTATTGGCATTTCAAGAACAAGGCGGACCTTTTTCACGCCATGCTCGACCGTGTTCACATGCCTTTTCAGAACCTGTTCGATGAAGTCGAGGGCCCAACCGTCGACAATTGCCCGCTCGAAGCCATCCGCCTGGCCTGTATCAAGGGTTTTGCACGCGCAGAGCAACCCAGAAACAAGCGCGTTCATTTCATCATGATGTATCGCTGTGAGTTCTTCAGCGATATTGATCCCCAGGCGATGCAGGAAGAGATTTCCAAAGACATTTTGACCGTGCTGCTGAAATACTTCCAGCTGGCTGCCGAGAATAAGCAGCTGACCAGCCTGAGCCCCGAGGCGGCTACAGAGCTTTTCTATGCAACACTATCCGGTCTGTTCAATCACTGGCTACGCCAGTCTGACAACTACTCACTGGAAACACAGGGTAGCGCTATGATCGGTAACCTGCTGCACCTGCTGCGCAGCGCCTGATCACCTTCCCTGCCGCTCAGCCCTCCCCGCCTCCCGCCGACCAGCCCCTGTCGGCAACCCATCGAAACCAGCTCTTGTTAACGGTGCCATAACGCAAAAGGGCCGATCAGTGATCGGCCCTTTGTTCATCTCATGGTTCAGTGTGCTTCACCAGCACCCCGCTTGCGGCTGATCCAGTCGGAGACCGACGCGATCATGGCATAGAAGGTCGGCACGAAGCAGCTGCCGATGATCGCCACAGACGCCATACCCACGGACACCGCCGTGCCGATATGATGGCTGCTGGTATCACTGGCACCGGTGGCCAGCGCCAACGGGATGGTACCCAGGATAAAGGCCAGTGAGGTCATGATGATCGGACGGAAACGCAGTTCCGCTGCGGTAACCGCCGCTTCGCGGATCGACTTGCCGAACTCACGACGCTGCAACTCGGCAAACTCCACGATCAGGATGGCGTTCTTCGCCGCCAGACCGACCACTACCAGGACGCCGATCTCCACATAGACACTGACCTCCAGGCTACGCATCATGATGCCGCCCACGGCGCCAAAGAAGGCGAACGGGGTTGCGGTCAATACGGCCAGCGGCAGAGACCAGCTTTCGTACTGGGCCGCCAGGATCAGGAACATCATCAGGATACCGAAACCCACGGCCAGCGAGGCGGTGTTGCCCACGGTGGTTTCCTGGTAGGCAGTGCCTGTCCAGCCCATGCCCCAGTCGTCTCCCAGGGTTTCCTTGACCACTTCTTCCATCGCGGCCACCGCCTGGCCTGAGCTGTAACCTTCAGCCGGACCACCCTGGAACTGGGCGCCCAGGTAAACACCAAAGCGGGACACCACGGCCGGGGCCACCTGACGCTCCAGCGTCACCAGCTCGGACAACGGCAGACGTTCGCCACTACTGCTGCGCACGAAGATATTCTTCAGGTCATCCGGCTGTTTGCGGTACTCATCCTCGTTCTGCAGGAAGACCTGGAAGTTGCGGTTCTGGTAGCTGAAGTAGTTAACGAAACCGTTACCCAGGGTATTGGACAGGGTC
This sequence comes from uncultured Marinobacterium sp., assembly GCA_963677795.1. GTDB lineage: Bacteria > Pseudomonadota > Gammaproteobacteria > Pseudomonadales > Balneatricaceae > Marinobacterium. The sequence goes on from OY782520.1 coordinate 599,546, forward strand.
GCGTTCAGGTCTTCCAGCGCCACGCCGTAACTCAGCGCCTTCTGGCGATCGATATCGGCACGGTAGGACGGCACATTCACGTTGAAGGTGGTGAATACCTGGTTCAGCGCCGGGTGCTGGCTGGCCGCCTGCATCACCTTGAGCGACGCCTGATACAGTTCTTCCGGTGAAGCGCCCGCGTAGGACTGCAGGTAGCCGGTGAAGCCACCGGTGGTCGACAGGCCCATGATTGGCGGCATGTTGAAGGCGATGGCACTGCCGCCCGGCGTCTGCGCACCGATCTGCATGATCTGGCCGATCAGAGGTTCTACCTTGAGGTCACGCTCTTCCCAGGGCACCAGGCTGACAAACATCACGCCACGGGCACTGTTCACGGCGCTGGTCAGAATGTCGTACCCCGCCACGGCCGCCACATGTGCAACTCCCGGAATCTCCTGAATCTGTTGACTGACGTTATCCATGTAAGCGTTGGTACGATCCAAAGACGCCGCATCGGGCAACTGCACACTGACCAGCACTATGCCCTGGTCGGTCTGGGGCACCAGCGTGGTCGGCGTATTGGCAAACATCCACCAGGAACTGTAACTGAAGCCGGCGGCCAGCAGCAGGGCCAGCAACCAGCGGCGCACCAGTACATCCACGATCCGGGTGAACAGCGCCGTCAACGCACTGAAGCCTCGCTCAAACCAGCGCAGTGGCGCATGAAAGGCATGCATGAAGCCGCTTTCCTTTTCACCCGGCTTGTGATGCTTTATGAACACCGCCGAGAGGGCCGGCGTAAAGGTCAGCGCCATCAGCGCGGAGAATGCCACGGAGATTGCGATTGTGAGTGCAAACTGCTGGTAGATCTGGCCGGTAAAACCGCCCAGGAAGGCTACCGGTACAAACACCGCCGCCATGATGAACGAGGTGGCAATAACCGGTCCGCCGACTTCCTTCATCGCCAGCACGGTCGCGTCCCGTACGCTGATACTGTCATCCTCGGCCAGTACACGCTCAACGTTCTCCACCACCAGGATGGCGTCATCCACCACGATCCCGATCGCCAGTACCAACGCAAACAGGGTGAGCAGGTTCAACGAGAAGCCGAACAGGTAGAAACCGGCAAAGGTCGCCACTACGGACACCGGTACCACCGACATGGCAATGACGGTGAAGCGCCAGTTCTGCAGGAACACGTACAGAATCACGCCGACGATCAGGAAGGCTTCGATAAACGTCTGCACCACCGTATCCACGGACGCGGTGATGAACAGCGTAGTATCATAAGGCACTTCATATTCCAGCCCCGGCGGGAAACGTTCCGACAGCTCGGCCACCTTGGCCTTGACGGCATCAGCGGTTTCCAGCGCATTGGCGCCCGGCTGCTGGTTAATGATAATCGGCGCCATGGTAGCGCTGTTCAGACGTGCCTCGACGCCGTAGAAAGAAGCTCCCAGCTCAATACGTGCTACATCCTTCAGCAGCAGCGAAGAACCATCCGGGTTGGTACGCAGGTAGATATTACGGAAATCATCCGCGCTGGACAGACGTCCGCCGGCATTGATCGTGTAGGTGTAGGCACGCGGATCACCCTGAGGGGTACCGGCCAGGTTACCCGCCGGCACTTCGGTATTCTGGGCACGAATGGCGCGCGCCACCTCGGTCGGCGTCAGGTCATACTGCGCCAGCTTTTCCGGGTCCATCCAGACACGCATGGCAAACTCGCCACCACCCAGCACCTCGGCCGCACCCACGCCCGGAATCTGGCGCAGTTCGTCGAGGATATTCAGCGTGGCATAGTTCTGCATGTAGACGTTGTCGTAGTCGCCTTCCGGGGAGATCAGTGCCAGCAGCAGCAGGATGGAGGTTGAACGCTGTTCCACCTTTACCCCTTGTGTGCGCACCGAGTCCGGCAGCTGCGACAAGGCGCTCTGTACCCGGTTGTTGACGTTGACGGTGTTCATATCACCGTCGGTGCCGATATTAAATGACACTTCCAGTGTCATCAGACCGTTGTCGGCACTGGTGGAGGTCATGTAGATCATGTCCTCGACGCCGTTAATGGCCTCGGCCAGGGGGGCCGCAACGGTCTGGGCAACCGTTTCGGCATTGGCACCCGGGAAGCTCGCCTGTACGGATACACTGGGCGGCACCACACTCGGGTACTGCTCGATCGGCAACACGCGCAGGCTGACCACCCCGATCAACGTCAGGATGATCGCCAGCACCGTCGCAAAGATCGGTCGCTTGATGAAGAAGTTGGCGAAATTCATGCGTTATTACCCTGCTGTTCTGCCGCCTGATCGGCACGGGGCTTGATCGGTGTACCCGGCTTGATACCGGAAGGATCGCCCGTGACGGCAACATCACCCGGCTCCAGACCATTGAGGATGATCTGCAGCTCGCCGGCTACCTCACCCAGTTCGACGGTACGCGCACGAGCCTTGCCTTCCTCGTCAACCACGAATACCTGCGGCCCCATCAGCCCCTGAGTGACGGCGATTTCCGGCACGGCAATCACGTTGTAGCGCATCAGACCTTCGATGCTGACCCGTGCAAACTGCCCCGGCAGCACCTTGGCAGAAGGGTTGGCAAAGCTGGCGGATGCCTGCACGGTGCTGGTCTGCTTGTCGACACGCACCCCCAGGAAGTCCAGCGCGCCTTTCAGATGAGTAGCGGGCTGCCCTTCACGCCCGTCCACCTCCAGACTGGCGTGGATCCGATTGTGTTCGTCCAGCTCCAGCTGACTGCGCAGTTCCAGCGCATCCTTAAGCGGCATCTGGAAACGGACTTCCAGCGGGTCCAGCGGCGTGATGGTGACCAGCTCGCTACCGGGATTGACCAGGTTGCCCACATTGACCTGGCTCAGGCCGATACGCCCGGCTACCGGAGCGGTCACCTGGGTATAACCGAGGTCGATGCGCGCACTGGCCAATGCCGCCTCCATCTGGGCCACACGTGCCCGCGCAACCTGCTGATCGGCCAAGGCCTGGTCATACTGCTGACGGCTGACCGAGCTGCGCTTGAGCAGCGATTCATAACGGGCTGCATCACGTCCGGCACGGGCCAGCTCCGCCTTGGCGCTCTGCAGATCCGCTTCACGCTGTTTGACCAACGCCTGGTACTGCTCCGGCTCAATGGTATAGAGCACCTGGCCCTTGTTGACCTGGTCGCCCTGTTCGAACTGTCGCGCCTCCAGCGTACCGGTCACACGGGCAACGAGGGTGACTTCATTGTCACTGCGCAACAGTGAGGAGTAGGTCTTGTCCAGTGAAACATCCTGGCGCTTGATGCGGGACACATCAGTCATTACCGGCGGCATCGGGCGTGCACCTGCCGCTGCATCCGTGGACTCGTCACTGCAGGCGGTCAGCACCAGCGCCATGCAGGTTAGAAAGAGTACACGCCCCTGGGTCACTAATCTTTTCATCACAATAATCCCGATGATTGAAAGGCAAAGTGCGATTTTACATTCATACATGTATGGATGTAAATTAGACCGCTGTTCTATTAATACAATTTCTGCACCCATTCACTCAGATTCGGTGCCGCGCTCAGACCCTGACCTGAAACAATGCAGCTGTTGTCCAGTTCGGGGATGCTAGTTGATCCCTAATGGCAACACTTTAGCAACATGGACGTTCAATGAGCTGCATGGAACCCGATATCATCAAGCGCACGCTAACCGGCCTGGAAATCTGCATCGGTACACGCCTGCCCTGGTCGTTGTACAGCCCGCAGGGCACGCTACTGCTGACCGAAGGCACGCTGATCCGTAGCGAAAAGCAGATCGAAAGCCTGCTTAATATAAAAGCCCATTATTACCGCTCAGCCAACCCGGGCGTGTACAACCCGACCCCGGAGCCCAAAGCCGCCCCGGTAAAAGTCAGTTCCTTCGTCATCGTACATACGCTGCTGGAACGGCTGGAGGAAGCCTTCGAACTCCGCCAGCAACAGGACGCCGGCAGCGCTTTCATCCGCCGAATCATGCAGCTGGTGTTCGATATCCAAGCGGTCTGCGAGGAAAATCCGGACGCCATGCTCGGCACCATGCAGCTGATCGTCGAAGCCCCCCACGGGCTCGTCCATCCGCTGCACGCGGCACTGATGTGCGAAGTCGCCTGCTGCCGGATGGGGCGCGGTCCCCTGGACCGCTTTCCTCTGGTCGCCGCCGCACTGACTCATGACCTGGGCATGTACGAAATCCAGCAGGAACTGTTCGAACAGTCCTCGCCGCTGACAGCACAGCAACGCCAGATCATCGATGAGCACCCGCAAACGGCACACGACCTGCTGCGGCAAAAAGGGGTGACCGAGTCACGCTGGCTGCTGCCGGTACTACAGCACCATGAACGAATAGATGGCAGTGGTTACCCGGCCGGCCTGCTCGGCGATCACATCTGCCGTGACGCCCGCCTGCTGGCGATCACCGACTGCTATTCGGCGATGATCCGCCCTCGCGCCTATCGCGATCAGGTGCTGCCCCGCGACGCCCTGCGCGAAATCTTCCAGCAGCGTGGCAGCACCATTGATGCCGAACTGGCACGTCTGTTCATCGATGTGATGGGCGTGTTCGCCCCGGGGACGCTGGTGCAGCTGGGGCGTGGCGAGCTGGCGCTGGTGACCGGGCGCGGTGACAGCCTGGATCAGCCAAGACTGGCCCTGATCAGTAATCGACTGGGTGCAAGGCTCGATCAGCCCAAAGCCTTCGTGCTGGAGGACAGCCGCGAGATCAAGGCCATTCAGCGCATTCAGGATCATGCCGAGTTGATCGCCCTGCTTGGCCATGTCTGGCCAGCCATGACGCCCATCCCTTCAGCCCCTTGAAGGCACCTCGGGCCAGTTGTTCGGTAGCACGAAAAGACGCTCGACCTCGACCCAAGCAGCCGGGGTTGCCGTCAGGCGGGCCAAAAGACAGGCGCGGCCAGACGCCTGAACCTCGGCGGCGGCTTGCAGTAAACACCCCGACAAGGGTGGCGCAGGCTGCTGCCAATCCGCCAGCCAGTGCGGCTTGTGCAGCACTACCCAGCCTTCCGGCTCAAGAGCGGACACCTCATCGGCATAACACCAGCGCCCCCGAGCGTGACCGGGGTCGACCTGGCCCGGTGAAGACAGCGTGTTCCGGCAGGGGTAGAACAGATAGCCCGGCATGAAGACGCGTGGCACGGGAGGCGCCCGCAGCCCCAGCGATGCGAGCACAGGCTGCGCGGCGGGTTGTGCCGACAACCGGGTTTGATGCTGCAGCAGACGTGCCGTTTTCAGATCCAGCCGATCCCGGCTGTTGGGTCCATACCAGTACGGCCGGCCGGTCTCGACATCAACATGCCCCAGATAGAACTTGACCGCGACCTCGTGATGTTCAGCCTCGCCCGTATGCGGATTGCGCACCAGGAAATCCAGTTCACCCAGCGTGCGCTGCTGATCCCGGATCTGAATATTGCGTGCCAGCAGCGGCCAGCCCAGCAGGTCACTTAACAGACAGGCATAAAGCTGTTCGAAATACAGGCCCAGGCGACGCGGCGCTGTTTGCTGCAGCAGATCGGGCATGGACTCGGGATTTTGATCCCAGTACTGCAGCTGCTGACGGTAGTCGCCAGGCAGCCATGCGCTCGGATCGAACGTCAGCGCGCCACGATACAGCTGAGGGACGTTGCACAACCAGGCCAGATGGCGAATCACCGGCTGTTGAAAAGGATCGTGCTCAGCATCGGTTCTCATCGACGATCAGGCCAACGGCAGAAGCTTGCGAAATGACCGGCAGGCCCATAAGAGACGTAATCGCTTGCAAGGCAAGCTCCTACTCCATGGAGAATTGTCGACTGCTGACAGGCGATAGCTGAGGTTGTCGACTGGCTGTAGGAGCCTGCCTGCAGGCGATAGCCGTATTCAGCGCTGGCGCTCATAGACGCTGAGACTGACCGCCGTGCCCAGATTGAGCGACTCGATCAGCCCCGCCCCCGGAATGGTGAACGCCTGGGCATTGAGCTGTTCCAGGCGATCACGCGGCACGCCCCGCGCCTCATTACCGAACAGATAGCAGTCGCAGGCCTTGAACGCCTCCGAGCTAAGCGCTTCGCCCTGCATATCGAGGCAGCCGATGCGCTCGAAGCGCTCACCCAGAGTGTCCAACGACACATCCAGCTCCAGCGGCACATGGAAGATCGCCCCCATGCTGGCGCGAATCACCTTGGGATTGAAGGGATCGACACTGCCGGGGCTGAGCAGACAGCGATAGCCGCCAAACCAGGCCAAAGTACGCAGGATGGTGCCCAGATTGCCCGGGTCCTGAATTTCGTGGAAGTAGACCGCCACGTCCGGTTTGGTGGCAGCTGGCTGAATCGCCGCCATCGGCAGTACCGCCACGATCCCCTGAGGGCTCTTGGTCGCACTGAGAGCAATCATCTGTTTGCCGCTGACCTCATGCACCTTGAGCTCGGTCTGCCAGTCGGCGTACTGATCGGTCAGGTACAGCTCGGCGGCCTTAAGGGTCGGCTGATGGACTGCCGCCTTCTGCAGCTCAAGCACCAGGTGCTCCCCCTCCACCAGACAACAACCGGTTTCGGTACGATATTTCTTCTGCTGCAGCTTCTTGATCAGATCCAGTTTCATGCCACCAGGCCCCTTGGCAGGAACGGCACCCAGTCCAGCGATGCCAGTGAAAGCGCGCAGTATAGCCACTCATGCCCGCAAAGTCAGTTTACCCGGCCGTTGACAGGGTGCGGACCGAGCACTAATTTAGACCTGACTGTTGCAAGCCCGATGGAACATCCAGCCCCGTGACCAGGGCATCAATTTCAAGATGACAGGAATATGATCCATCGCAGAGTCGGTCTGGGACTGACCACTAAAACTCTGGGCATCACCCTGGTGATCCTCGCCCTTATTGTCAGCGTGACTCTAACCCTGAGCCATGCCTTCGAACGCCTGCACACCCAGACCAGAACCCTGGCCACGACTGAAATGGAACAGCTGATGACATCGGTCCGGCTGGTGCAGCAGTCCGAGTCACTGGGCTATCTCGGCATGCGTCTGGCATCCGCCGACAGCCACGCCAGCCGACGCCGCGCACTGGTCGACCTGACCGACCTCACGACCTGGGTCAACCAGTTGACCGACCGCCTGGCCCAGATGAGCAACACCCCTGAGTTGATCCTGCAGGTTAAAGACACGCAACAGCAACTGCAGCACAACATCACCGCATTGAACGACCGGGTGGCCGAACGCATTGACGGCAACCAGGCCGCCGGGCTGTTACGCCAAATCGATGTCCTGTCGCACAACAACCGGGAACTGTCCGGCCAGCTGGCGGTTCTGGTCGGATATTTCTCGGCGACCATGCGACAGCAAATGGTCAATCAAAGCGAGCGCCTGGCGGATGACATCCATACCCAACAGCGCAACCTGATCGCACTATCCCTGCTGGTACTGGTCTTCACGTTGCTCGCCGGTATTTACTTCGAGTTCAGGATCGTGCGCCGCATCCTTCACCTGCAGCGCAATGTCAGCTCCCCGGTCGTCGATATCGAGGCGTTTGATACCCGAGGCGGTGACGAAATATCCCGCCTGGCCAAGACAGTCCGTTCCTATGTACAGCGCATACAATCTCACGAACTCCAGATGCAAAAGGCCCATCAGGAAATGACCTATCTGGCGGAACATGATGCCTTGACAGGGCTGGCCAATCGGCGCCACTTTCACGCCGCTGTCGAACGTCTGTTGTGCCTGGGTCACCAGCTGCTGTGCGTCAGCATCGGGGACATTGATCACTTCAAAAAGATCAACGATCACTATGGTCATGCCGCTGGCGACAAGGTTCTGGTCGAACTGTCACGCCTGCTGGAACAGGGCTTGAGGGAAAGTGACATTCTGGCCCGATTTGGGGGTGAAGAGTTCGCACTGGTACTGCCCGTAAACGCACCGGACGATGGGGAACAGGTACTCGAGAAGCTGCGTGCCCGAATCGCCCGCCAACCGATGATGCTGGGCTCGAGTAGCCCTGTGCAGGTAAGCATGAGTTTTGGTCTGGCCCTGATCGACACTACCCCTTTGGGCGACACCGCTACGCAGGAGCAGCTCGAAGCCCTGCTGGAGCGCGCGCTGAGAGCCGCCGACCGGGCTCTGTATACCGCCAAGCGCAGTGGCCGCAACCAGCTTGCGCTTGCATCGGAGGATATCCATGTACAGGCTGTTTAAAACCCGAATCCCGTGGCAGAGATCCGTGCTGTTCAGTCTGGTGCTGACGATCCTGCTGGCCCCCTTGCCCGCACTGGCACGCGACCAGATTCGACTGGGCATCCAGCTGGAGCCGCCCGTGCTCGATCCGACCATCACCGCTGCCGCGTCCGCCGGTGAAATCACCTGGTGCAATGTCTTTGAAGGCCTGACGGTCGTGAACGGCGAAGGCAAGCTCGGGCCTCGCCTTGCCAAAAACTGGACGCTCTCGGAGGACGGGCTGACCTACCGATTCCAGCTGCGCCAGGGCGTCCGCTTCCATGACGGCAGCGCCTTCGATGCCGCAGTGGCCGCTTTTTCATTGCAGCGACTGTTGGACCCGGATAATGGCAACCCCCAGGGCAAGTGGTTTGACCAGGTCAAAAGCGTCAGCGCTGAGGGTGCCGAGACCCTGATCGTTCAGCTGCGCCAGCCTGATGCGATGCTGCCCTTCGCCCTGTCATTGCCGGCTGCGGTCATGGTGCACCCCGCTACGGTCGCAACCAATGGCCAGCACCCCGTCGGCACCGGCCCTTTCCTGTTTGACCGCTGGAACAAGGGACACTCGGTCAGTTTGCGACGCAATCCCGAATACTGGGGCAAACGCCCCGTCCTCAAGCAAGCCAGCTTCCAGTTCATGAAAACCTCTGTCGGCACCGAGAATATTCTGGCCGAAGGACTGGTGGACGGCCTGCTCAGTGTCACCCGGGTCGGCAACCGCTTCATGATTCGTCCCGACTACCGCATGAGCGCGCGCAAGCTGCAAAGCAAAATGATTCTGGCGATCAACAATGCGCGGCCACCCTTCAATGACCTGCGGGTACGCCGAGCCCTGTCCCACGCCGTTGACCGTGAGCGGGTCAGCCAGCTCTATGGCCCCCAGTTCAACCCCGACCTGATCGGCACCCACTTTCCACCCTCGCATCCGGCCTATGTGGACCTGGTGAACCGCTACCCGTACGACCCACAGAAAGCACGCGACCTGCTGGAACAAGCAGATGTAGCACCGGGCACCAGGATCAGGCTGACCATCCCGCCAACCGATTACGGCCGCTACGGCGGCCTGATCATTGCCGAGGACCTGGAAACGATCGGTTTCAGGGTCGAGCTGGAACAGGTTGACTGGGCAACCTGGCTGGACCGGGTGTTCAAACGCAAGGACTACGACCTCACGCTCATCATGCACGTGGAGCCGATGGACCTGAATATCTACGCCCGCGACGACTACTACTTCAACTATGACAACACGGCCTTCAAGCAGATCTGGCAGCAGGTGCTGAACGCACGCAGCGAGGAACAGCTGTTCCGTCAGCTTGGCGATGCGCAACGCCGGATAACCGAAGATGCCGTTAACGTCTTTTTGTTCATGCGCCCGGAACAGAACCTGATGCACCGTGACCTGGCCGGCATGTGGGAGAAAAGCCCCATTCCCTCGTTCGTGCTGGAGGATGTCCACTGGGTAGAGCGGGAGTGACCTGCCCCTCCCCGGCACGTACAATACGCAGCTCAGTCACAATGATGGTTTTGTTAGTACTATGGCCCGATCCAAAAGCAGCGCCCGTTGGCTCAATGAACACGTCAACGACCCCTTCGTCAAACAGGCTCAGAAGGATGGCTACCGCTCTCGTGCCAGCTACAAGCTGCTGGCCCTGAACGACAAGGACAAGCTGATCAAGCCCGGCATGCTGGTGATCGACCTGGGCTCGGCACCGGGCGGCTGGTCACAGATCGCCTCCCAGCTGGTCGGCGAGCAAGGCAAGGTGATCGCCTCCGACATCCTGCCGATGGATGCCCTGCCCGATGTGGACTTCATCCAGGGCGACTTCACCGAAGAGAGCGTGTTCGATGAGATCATGGGCGTGATCGACGACCGCCCTGTTGACGTGGTGATCTCCGATATGGCACCCAACCTGAGCGGCGTGGCCGCAGCGGATCAGGCCGGCTCCATCTACCTGATCGAGCTGGCACTGGATATGGCGCAGCAGGTGCTCAAGCCGAAGGGCAGCTTCGTTGCCAAGGCGTTCCAGGGCGAAGGGTATGAAGAGTTCGTCAAGCAGGTTCGCCAGCACTTCGATAGCGTGCTGATCCGCAAGCCGGAAGCCTCGCGTGCACGCTCACGTGAAGTCTACGTGGTCGGCAAGGGCTTCAAGGGCTAACACAGGCTTGCGGGCACAGACCACCAGAAACGCGCCCTGCCCATGGCCCGGGCGCGCATCTTCCGGCACCATGATCTCGCTCAGCGGGCGCAGCAGGGTCTGCCACCAGTGCTCGACCTGAAAGGCCTGCCCTTGCAGTAACTGCTCCACCTGTGCAGCCGAATAGAAAGTTGCATCCCGGTAGAAGGAACTGCGATTACGACGCGACTGGTAATCCTGCCCCGTCGGGCTGCCGGCATCGATAAAGCCCAGCACCAGTCGTCCTCCTGCTACCAGCACTCGTCTGGCCTCGGACAGCATCCGTTGCGGGTCGTCCACGAAGCAGAGCGTGGTTACGATCAACACCTGGTCAAAACGGTCGTCGCCGAACGGCAAGTCTTCTGCAACCGCCCGGGCAACGCTGACACCGCGCTGGGCTGCACGTGCCAACATCGCCATGGAAGGGTCGATACCGATGGCAACCCCCAGAGGAGCCGCAAAACGTCCACTGCCGACCCCGACCTCCAGGCTTCTGCCTGACGGGCTGACACAGTGACGCAGCGCCTCAATCTCCGACACATAGATAGCCGGGTGGCGCTCGAACCACTGATCATAGCGCTCTGCGTACAATTCGAACGGCAATACCCTGTCCACATTAGCCTCCCGTGCCGAAGGGGCGACACCCTTTCACTCCGACCTGTCCGGTCTCTCCAGTGCCGCACGGATGATCATGTCGACCGCCTCATCCGGTGACAGCCCCCGCGCCATCAGGCTTTCAAGCTGGTGGCTGTCAACGCTGCCGATAGCCGCTTCATGCGTCACCTTGGCCTGAGGATGGGATACCCGTACCTCAGGCACGGCGCTGACCCGGGCCTGATCGCGCACGATTTCCATACAGTCCACATGACCGCGACTGCCGGCGGCATTGCCGGCCATGACACTGAACACCTCGGCCAGCGCCCTGCCACTGACCGCCACGCGCGATTTCACCAATCCTCGCGCACCCCGGCCATTGAGTTCCAGATGCTCACTCAGGCGAACCCGATCATCCACACTGCCATAGATACGGCTATCCAGTTCGGCACAGGCCTCCTCCCCGACATCGATCTGGTAGACCACCGACAACTCACCCACGCGCCCCCGGATCAGGCTGAACTCGGACCGAAAGTGGGCTCCCCGCTCCAACGATAACTTCGTGTTCGGCGTGACCTTAATCCGACCATTACTGCCATGATAATGAGCTTCCTGATGATACAGGCGCGCACCCTCCAGCAGCCGGATATGCGCCTCCATGCTGTGCTCGATACGACCGGCAGCCGAAAACAGGCAGTGCGACAACAATGTCGCCTCGGCCCCAGGCTCCAGCAGCAGCTCCAGGTGTACCCGCTGCTGGCCGGATACCTGGTGCATGCCGAAGCAGAGATGGATCGGCTGTTCGAGCCGGATACCAGCGGCTATACACAGCTCGGCATGAATACCATCGTCTTTGACTTCCGCTCGCGCCGTGACGCCGGGCAGAGATTGGGTCGACAGCAACTGCTCACCGTCAGCGACCAGATGGGCGGCACCGAACAGGTTCGGCACGGCTCGCTCGGCCTCATTGAACAGCGGGATCAGCGGCTGCAGCGGGATAAGCTCAGTCACGGCAGTGTTCTCCATCACAGCGGGGGCACTGACGTGCCCGATAACGCGCCATCACCTCATCCGGGTGGCCACGGTAGAGGATCCGCCCGGCACACAGCTGAGAAGCCGTATCGGCATGCTGCGCCAAAGCGGCCTGATGCGTGATCAGCAGCACACTGCTGCCGGCGGTCTTAAGCGTTGTGATGACGTACGTCAGAGCCTGCAGGGATAACATGTCGATCCCTGCTGTCGGTTCATCCAGAATCGCCAGCCTGGGCCGCATGGCCAACACCGCCGCCAGCTCCACCCGCTTGCGCTCACCGCCGCTCAGGCGAACATCGGCCGGTCGGTCGGCATAGCGCTCCGGGGGCAAGCCGACCTTCCGCAGGCAGTCGGCAACATCCGTTTCCGCTCCGGCCGTACGCACATAATCGCCGATCTTCACGCCCTCGAACCGGGCCGGCTCCTGCCACGCCAGGGTAATGCCCAACCGGGCACGCTGATACAGCGGCAGCGCCTTGATCGAGCGCCCCTGAAACAGCATCTCGCCACTGTCCGGTAAATAGCCTTCGCACCCCATCACAGCATAGGCCAGACTGGACTTGCCCGAACCGTTGGCACCCAGCAGCGCGTGAATCTCGCCCGCCTGGAGAGCCAGATCCAGACCGTCCAGAATGATGCGCCCTTCACGCTCAAGGAACAGGGCCTTCAACTCAAGCAACGGCTCGACAACGTTCGTCATTTCCCTCTCCGCAGCATCTGCTGCCCACCCTATGCATATCCTGATCAAGTATAGGAAGCACTGCCTGGTTCTGCGCACACCGCACAGGAACGCCATGAAACCACCCGCGCGAACCAAAACACTGATCCGGGTCCTGACTAACTCCCCGAACCATGCTCTATGCTTCTGCTAATCCAGATAATCTGAGCTCCAGTGGTACCGATCAGCCATAGAGGAGGACACATGTCACACACGACAGTTGCTGATACTGAACTGAAACGCTCGTTACGCCTTCCCATCTCCTTGCGTTTTTTGCTCTTTGCACTGGGCGTAATGTTGCTGAACAGCCTGCTGCTGTCGTCCAGAACCGACCACATCATCGAAAAGGCCTTCCTGAGCCAGGCCGACCAGAAAGTCCACCTGCTGCTGGACCAGATCAAGCGCAATATCGAGCTGGACAGATTGACACCTACGGACCAGCGTTTAGCGGCGGAAGTCAGCCACCTCAACCAGCACGAAAACTTCAGCACCCAACTGCACATAATGGCGCTCTATGTGTTTGACGCTCAGGGCGAGGTGATTGCACACAGTGCGGGCAAGCGCGAGACCAAGGATATGTCGCCATCCTCGCCCTACGCCCGGATCATCACGGAACATATGCCATCACTTGGCGAGGAACATGAAGTCAACCCGGCGACAGGGACACTCAAGGGTGATTACCTGCTTCCCCTGCGGTTACCTGATGGACGTCAGGCCGGAATCGAAGCCGAGGTCGACATCACGGGCCTCTCGGAAGCCATCAGCAGTTTCGATGCGCCGTTCGAACAATCGATGTGGATCAGCATTCTGCTCAGCAGTCTGCTGATGCTGCTGGCGCTGGGCGGCCTCATTTATTTAAGGCTGACCCGACCGATCGAGCACCTGCACCAGACCGTTCAGTCACTCTCGACCGGCGACCTTGACAGCCGAGTGACGCTCACTGCCACTGACGAAATCGGCCAGCTCGGCACCGGCATCAACCATCTTGCCGACAGCGTCCAGTCACTGCTGCGCGAACAGGATGAAACCTATATGGCGACGCTCAGTGCGCTGGCGCAGGCCCTGCAGGCCAAGGACCCCTACACGGCGGCGCACTCCGGGCGGGTGTCACGCTATGCCGTGCGCCTCGGGCAACAGGTTGGACTGGACGACGAGCAGCTGGCCCTGCTCAAGAAAGGCGCCCTGATGCACGACCTCGGCAAGATCGGCATCCATGACACTATTCTCAACAAGCCCTCCGCACTGACCGATGAAGAGTATCAGGAGATGCGCAAACATCCGGTGATGACCGCCACCATCATGAAGCCGCTCAAGCGCTTCAGGGCCTTCGCCGAAATCGCTGCCTGGCATCACGAGCGCTGGGACGGCAAGGGTTATCCGGACGGACTGTCGGCTGAAGAGATACCACTGCTGGCGCGAATCGTAGCCATTGCCGACACCTGGGATGCCATGACCGGCGATCGGGTCTACCGACCGGGCATGCCGGCTGCAACGGCACTGAGGATTCTGGAAGCGGAGCAGGATGAGGGGCAGTTTGATCCCCGGCTCATACGAACCTTTATCGCCATGATCCGTAACGATATGACAATCGCCCCGGCACAGGGCGAGAGGGAATCCGCCATCGGCACAACCTGACTGAACGCAGGCTTTGCACTGAACGCAGGCTTTGCAGGCGGATCGATCAGGGTGCTCAGTGCATCCTGATCAGCACCACTCCGGCCAGCAGGCAGAGCACGCCGAGAATACGGCCCAGGTTAATCTCATGCTGCGGGAAGGTCGCCCAGCCGAAGTGATCCAGGATCACCGACATGATCAGCTGGCCGGCCACCAGCAGCGCAATCATCGTAGCTGCCCCAATACGCGGCGCAAGAAAGGCCCCTGTGGCCACAAACAACGCGCCCATAAAGCCACCGGTCCAGGCCCACCAGGGCGCCTGCTTGAGCTCGGCCGCAAGTGGCCAGTCATAGCGCATCGCCAGCACCACGCCAAACAGCGCGGCCGTGCCCACGGCGAAGGAGATCAGGGAAGCCCAGAGGGTACCGTTGCTCTGCAGCGCCAGGGTACTGTTCACCCCGGCCTGCAGCGGCATCATCATGCCGGCCACAAACGCCAGCGACAGCCAGAAATAGAGCATGGGGCCTCCCTTCATGATCGTGCTCTCGATATCAAGCTCAGCGGCGGGTCAGGTAGACGCCGCACTCCAGGTGATCGGTATAGGGGAACTGGTCGAAGATCGCGAACCGCTCCAGCTTGTGGGTCTTGCTGATCTGTTTCAGGTTATCGTGCAAGGTGTCGGGATTGCATGAGATGTAAAGGATATGCGGATATTCGCAGATCTGCTCGACGGTATGCTGATCCAGGCCAGAGCGCGGCGGATCGACGAAGACGGTGCTGAACTCACACTCTTCCAGCGCCAGCCCCTGTACCTTGCGGCTGGTTTTCTCGCCCTTGAGGATCAGCGACAGATCTTCCGACGGCATACGCAGCACATCGATGTTGTCGATGCCGTTCTCCTGGATGTTCCACTCGGCGGAACGAACCGAGACCTTGGATATCTCGGTGGCCACCACGCGACGGAAATTCTGCGCCAGCGGCAGGGTAAAGTTGCCGTTGCCGCAGTAGAACTCCACCAGGTCACCACCGGCATGGGAGGAGGCATCGATCGCCCACTCGATCATTTTTTCGCAGACATGACCATTCGGCTGGGTGAAGCCGTTTTCGGTCTGCTGGTAGCGGTAGGCACGGCCCTTGATGTTCAGCTCTTCCACCACGAAATCGCGGTCCAGCAGGATCTTCTGCTTACGCGCACGACCGATGATGTCGATGTTGAACTGCTCACGCAGCGGCTTCACTCGCTCGACCCAGTCATCATCCAGCTGACGGTGATACAGCAGGCTCACCAGTAGCTCACCGGACAGGGTACTGAGGAAGTCTACCTGGAACAGCTTGAAGCGCAACACGGGATCGGGGCGGATCACGTCCAACAGTTTGAACATCACGTCATGGATGCGCTCGGACACCATCGGACAGCTGTCCAGACGCACAGGAGTACGCTTGTCGCCGTCAAACATCACGTAATAGAGGTCATCCCCTTCATGCCAGGTACGAAACTCGGCGCGCAGGCGGTAGTGCTCCGGCTGCGAGGTAAACACCTCGATCTCGGGCAGATCGAACTCGGCAAACTGCGCGGCAATTCGGGCTTTCTTGTCCGCCAGCAAGGCGTCGTACTGTTCAGGCTCCACGCGGGGAAGGGCCATCGGCTAACCTCTGTGTTCTCTAGGGTAAATCGGCAAGGATCGTTCGGGCGGCGGATTTTAGCACAGCTGCTGTCAGCCTTCATTCGGCGATCAATCAGGCGTAGAATGATCCACTTTATTTTTCAACCGACTCAGAGCCAACGATGTCCGACAGCAAGCGCAAGATTCTCGTCACCAGTGCCCTGCCCTATGCCAATGGCCCCATCCATCTGGGCCATCTGGTCGAGTATATCCAGACCGATATCTGGGTTCGTTTTCAGAAACAGCGTGGTCACAACTGCACCTACGTCTGTGCCGACGACGCCCACGGTACGCCGATCATGCTCAAGGCCGACCAGATGGGCAAAAGCCCGCAGGAACTGATCGACCAGGTCAGCGCCGAGCACCAGCGCGACTTCGCCGGCTTCATGGTCAATTTTGACAACTACTACTCCACCCACTCGGAAGAGAACCGCCACTTCTCCGCGCTGATCTACGAACGCCTGCGTGATGCCGGCCATATCAACCGCCGCACTATCACTCAGGCCTACGATCCGGTGAAGAACATGTTCCTGCCGGACCGCTTTATCAAGGGTGAATGCCCCAAGTGTGGCGCCAAGGATCAGTACGGCGATTCCTGTGAGGCCTGTGGTGCGACCTACCAGCCTACCGAGCTGAAGAACGCCTACTCCGCCATCTCCGGCGCCGCTCCGATCGAGAAGGAGTCCGAGCACTTCTTCTTCAAGCTGGGTGACTTCGAAGAGTTCCTGCGCAGCTGGGTCAACGAGCACGTGCAGAGCCAGATGATCCACAAGCTGAACGAGTGGTTCGAGTCCGGCCTGCAGGAGTGGGACATCTCTCGCGATGCGCCCTACTGGGGCTTCGAGATCCCGGACGCACCGGGCAAGTACTTCTACGTCTGGATGGACGCCCCGATCGGCTACATGGCCAGCTTCAAGAACTGGTGCGACAAGAACGGCGTCGACTTCGATGAGTACTGGCAGGAAGGCTCTGATGCCGAGCTGTACCACTTCATCGGCAAGGACATCGCCTACTTCCACACCCTGTTCTGGCCGGCCGAGCTGAAGGGCGCAGGCTTCCGCACGCCTACCGGCGTGTTCTGCCACGGCTTCCTGACCGTCAACGGCCAGAAGATGTCCAAGTCTCGCGGCACCTTTATCATGGCCGAGACTTACCTGAAGCACCTGCGCCCGGAATACCTGCGCTACTACTTCGCTGCCAAGCTGGGCTCCGGCATCGACGATATCGACTTGAGTCTGGACGACTTCCGCCTGCGCGTGAACGCCGACCTGGTCAACAAGGTGGTCAACATCGCCAGCCGTTGCGCCGGCTTCATCAAGAAGAAGTTCGACGGCAAGCTGGGTGCCGAGCTGACCTACGCCTCGCTGTACCATGAAGCCGTTGCTGCCGGTCACAGCATCGCCGAAGCCTACGAGAAGCGCGAATACGGCCGTGCCATGCGCGAGATCATGCACATCGCCGACAAGGCCAACCAGTACATCGACAGTGCCGAGCCCTGGGCCGTTGCCAAGGATGAGTCACGCGCCCAGGAAGTACAGGACTGCTGCACCCTGGGCATCAACCTGTTCCGTGTGATCATCAGCTACCTGGCACCGGTACTGCCGGAAGTGGCCGAGAAGGCGTGCGAGTTCCTCAACATCGACAGCCTGGCTTGGGATGCGATCGAGCAACCGCTGCTGGATCACTCGATCAACAAGTTCAAGCCACTGATGCAGCGTGTGGACGAGAGCGTGATTGCAGCGCTGATCGAAGACTCCAAGCAGAGTCTGCAGGCCCAGCCGCAGGTTCAGTCCGCAGCACCGGCTGCCGCTGAAACCGAGCTGAGCAAGGCGCCGATCGCCGACACCATCGAGTTCCCGGACTTCGCCAAGGTCGACCTGCGCGTCGCCAGAATCGCCAAGGCCGAGCACGTGGAAGGTGCCGACAAGCTGCTGCGCCTGACGCTGGATCTGGGCGGCGAGACCCGCAACGTCTTCGCCGGCATCAAGTCCGCCTACCAGCCGGAAGACCTGGAAGGCAAGTTGACCGTGATGGTCGCCAACCTGGCGCCGCGCAAGATGAAGTTCGGCATGTCTGAAGGCATGGTACTGGCTGCAGGCCCGGGCGGTCAGGATCTGTGGATTCTGGAACCGCACGAAGGTGCGCAGCCCGGCATGCGGATCATGTAAGACTCCCTGCCCCTGCCACGAAAAAGCCCCTGCAGCCGAAACTGCGGGGGCTTTTTTCATACCCGCTCGACAGCACTCTGAGCCGAAGCTAGCCCCGCCAGAACACCGGTGTCAGCAGCACAATCACCGTCAACAGCTCCAGGCGACCCAGAATCATGCCGATGCAGAGCAGCCATTTGCCCAGTTCCGGCACCGCGGCGAAGTTGCCAGCCGGACCGATCATGTCACCCAGCCCCGGCCCCACATTGGTCAGCGCCGTCGCCGCACCGGTCAGCGCCGTCACGAAATCCAGCCCGATCGCCGCCAATGCCAGGGTCAGCACCGCCAGCACGATAAAGAACATGAACGAGAAAGCTACCGCCGACACCATGATGTCATCCGTGACCGGCTTGCCGTTGTAGCGAATGGAGAAAGTACCCCGGGGGTGTACCAGCTTGTTCATCTGATCCTTCAGGAACAGCCAGGACAACTGGAAACGAAACACCTTCATGCCGCCGCTGGTAGAACCGGAACAGCCACCGATAAACGTCACGACAAAGAAGATCGCGGCGCTGAAAAAGCCCCAGAGTGTGTAATCCGCAGATGCATACCCGGTCGTGGTGATGACCGATACGATATTGAACGCCGCGTGCGTCAGGATCTCGAACAGCTCCCGGTCAGTGGTGAGCCACTGATGTACCGTCAAGGTTGCCACCAGCACCGCCACGATCATCAGGAACCCCGAAATCTGCTGGTCAGACAGGTTGCTCAAGCGGCGCTGACTCAGGAAGCGGATATACACCATGAACGGCATACCGCCTGCCAACATGAACAGCACCGAGATCCACAGAATGGTATCACTGAACCGCCCCATCGAGCGGTCATCGGTCGCATAGCCGCCGGTAGATACCGTGGTCATGGCGTGGTTGATGGCATCGAACGCCGTCATGCCGGCCATGAAGTAACTCAGCGCACAGGCCAGAGTGATGCCGAAGTAAACGAACAGCAGCCCTCGTGCCATGTCCTGAAAGCGTGGCAGGGACTTTTCCGACCAGTCGGAGGATTCCGTTTGGAACAGCCGCATGCCACCTACACGCAGGAACGGCAGAATGGAAACGGCCATGCCGATCACACCCAGGCCTCCCACCCACTGCAGGATGGAGCGCCACAAAAGCACGGTGGGCGGCAACTGACTGATGCCAGTTATCACCGTGGACCCGGTGGTCGTAATGCCCGAAACGGCCTCGAACACGGCGTCATGGAATGACAAGGGATGATCAATCATCGTCAGCGGCAGCGCCCCGGTAAAGGAAAGCAGCAACCAGCTGAGACTGGTCAACAGATACAGCTGCCGGGCGGTCAGACTGAAATAACGCTGTTTGCCAACGGCAAGCAGGAGAACGCCAATCAGAAAACTGACCGTCGCGGAAAGTAGAAAGGCCCTGAATTCGACATCATCAACCAGCAGACCATAGAAGGTCGGTATCAACAGCAACCCGGCCATGATCAGCGAGATAATGCCACAGACGAACAATACCGGGCGGAACAGCCTCAACATTGTCTAAGCACACTGCAGGTTGAAATAAAGTCGCTATTATCAACCACATCGGTACTCTAATGCGAGCCTCCCGACCAAGTCAGGAATAATCCTGATCAGGATTTGCCAGTTTTACCTCCAGCGGCCGTGCCTTCTCCGTCGGCATGCCGATCATCTCGTTGTACGGACTTTCGTGTACCAACAGCGTTTGGGTGATTCCCAACCCCTTGAATTGCAGCTTGGCATCCAGCTGGCTGGTAAAGCGCATGATCCGGCCTTCTTCGTCACAGACATTCAGCAGCCCCTCTCGTTGCGCCAGCTGTACCTGCACCAGGTACAAGCTGCTCTCAAACGCTCTGAGCACCAGCCGTTCAATCTGCCCATACTGCTTTTTGACTTCGCTAAGTGAAATTTTCATCGTCGTCCTCCTGTTGCATGTATGCATTTACGCGCGCCCACCCGTGACGGTTTATCTGCCGCATCATTTAGGGTACAAACAACCCTCCTGATCAACGGAGGTACAGGATGAAGTTTCTGATTATCGGCGCCGGAGGAATCGGTTGCTATTACGGCGCGCGCTTGCTGGAAGCCGGACATGCAGTGACCTTCATTGCCCGCGGCGCTCACCTGGAAGCGATGCAACAGCACGGCCTGAACGTGGCGCATGAGGCGCTGCAGTTCAACGCCGCGGTTGATGCCATGGACATGGGCACCCTGATGGCCCGACACAACTGCACCGATTTTGACCTGATCATGCTGGCCCTCAAGTCAGGCGCAACGGCCGACTGGCTGACCGAATGCCAGCAGTGGCTGAAACAGGCGCAAACGCCTGTACTGTCGCTGCAGAACGGCGTCGACAACGAACCCCTGATCGCCGAGGTGATTGGCCAGGAACGCACACTCGGTGGCCTCGCGGTACGCATCGGTGGCCATATCATCGCCCCCGGTCGTATCGAGGCCAAAGGCCCGGCGCAGGTGGTGATGGGACGTTGGCCCGAGCTTAGCGAAGCCGATCCGGCACTGGAACAGCTGGCCGAGACGCTGAACGCCGCCCGGATCCCGACCCGGCTGACCGACAATATCCGTTATGAACTCTGGAAGAAGCTGCTGATCAACAACGGCGTCAACCCGCTCAGCGCTCTGACCGGGCTGGATACCCGCAGCCTGACGGCTGACCCGGCCCTGGGTAAAACGGTGTATGCCATGATGCAGGAAACGGCGGTCGCGGCACGCGCGGATGAGGTCGAGCTGACCCAGACTGACGTGGATGAGATGTTTGCCCTGATCAGCCAGTTTGATGCCATCAAGACCTCGATGCTGGTTGACCGAGAGAAGGGACGCCCACTGGAGCTGGACGATATCAGCGGCGCCGTGATTCGCCGCTGTCAGCAGCTGGGTGAGCCCGCGCCCAATACCGAACTGGTGCAGCGGCTGCTGCAGCTCGATATCCGCCCTGTGCAATGGCAACCGCTGACGGCATAATGCCCGGCCCTAATAGCGTGACCCGATAATCTGAAGAGGACAACTAAATGACTCCGGAAGCCTTTGCCGCCCGTATCGGCCAGGATGACAGCCTGGACTTCGAAGACACCCAGGCCGTGATCAGTGAATACTTCGACTACGCGCCCTGCGCGTTCAACAACGGCGAAGTGTTCAACGAAGCCGGCCAGAACGAAGGTTCCTGCAAGATCTTCGGTTTCGGCCAGCTGATGCAGCTGAACAAGGAGCAGACCCTGGCCTGCTTCGGTCGTTTCTACCGTGACGTGCTGAACACGCCAAACGGCAGCGACCACGCCAACATCCGCAACTTCATGGTCAGCGGTTGGGACGGCATCCAGTTCGAAGGTCAGCCGTTGCAGCGCAAGGCCGACTGATCAGAACAGCGGAAGCTGCTCGGCTTCCGCTTCCCCCTCTTTCGGCCCCAGACGGTAACCAACCCCAAGCAGACGTACCGGTCGTGCACCACGCAGCCAGGCTTCCTCCATCAGCGATGCAAACAGCCCCTGGTGCGGCTGGTCCGCACGACACTCGGCCGTGGTCTGGGCAAAATCGTTGAACTTGACCTTTACCACCGCGCCCAGTATCTGGCGCGATTCACGGTGACGCTCGTAGCGCCGCTCCAGATCCTCCATCAGCGGCTCCAGCTGATCGAGACAACTGGACAGATCGGGCAGGTCCTGGCTGAAGGTATGCTCCACACTGACCGACTTGCGCTCACGATGGGTACGTACCTCGCGCGTATCTTCCCCCCGTGCCAACTGCCAGAGGCGCTCGCCGAAACGACCGAAATGGTTCTGCAGCTCGACCAGTGACAATGATTGCAGCTCGGCACAGGTGCCAACGCCCAGCCCCATCAGCTTTTCCTGGGTACGCGGCCCCACCCCCGGAATCTTTTTCACCGCCAACTGAGCGACGAACTCGCTCTGCTGCTCCGGGGGGATTACGCAGAGGCCGTCCGGCTTGTTCCAGTCGCTGGCCACCTTGGCCAGAAACTTGTTCTGCGCCACACCCGCCGATACGGTGATGCCGGTCTCTTCACGTACCTGCTGCCGAATGGCCTCGGCAATACGGGTCGCGCTGCCGTCATGCAAGGGGCTATCGGTCACGTCCAGATAGGCCTCGTCGATGGAGACCGGCTCGATCAGCTCGGTAAAGCGACGATAGATGGCAAAAATCTGCTCGGCCACCTCGCGGTAACGGGCCATATTGCCGGATACCAGCTTCAACTGCGGACACAGCTGCAACGCACGGGCACTGGGCATGGCGGAATGGATACCGAACTCCCGTGCCGGGTAGTTGCAGGTGGAGATCACGCCACGTCGTTCGGCGGCCCCTCCCACGGCCAGGGGAATATCACGCCATTCGGGATGTTCCAGCATCTCCACCGCCGCAAAAAAGCAGTCGCAGTCCAGATGTATGATTTTTCGGGCAGGTTCGTGTATCTGAGGGGCAAGATTCGCAGCTTTCATCGGGGCACTTCTGTTCTACAGTCTGTACATTCACTCATGAAACTCGCCCTGGAGCAAGCCGTTACCGATAGAACCCTCCCCCGCACACGGCAATCCCCCTGAGGAAACGCCCTGAAAACAGCCTCAACCCGTCAACGCACTGTCACTGGGCGGTCATTTTTCAGTCACCCCGCTGTCACCTCATCGCCATAGTGTATGGCTTCAGTTGATAGAGGTGACTGAACATGCAAATCGATGTAGAACAGGTACTGGTCAATAAATACCCTGCGTTCGCGCACAAGCCCGCTCCGGTTCGCCGCTCCACCCTTTTCTGCCTGCGCCGCCTGGTACGCGAGGAGGAGATCAACCGCTTCCTCGACAGCCACAAAGGCAGTCGCGGGTTCGAATTTGTCGACGAAGTCCTGGACTACTTCAACTTCAGCTACACCATCAGTCACAAGGAACGCATGAACATTCCGTCCTCCGGACGGGTCGTGATCATCGCCAACCATCCGCTGGGCGCCCTGGATGGCCTGGCCCTGCTCAAGCTGGTGGGTGAGGTACGCCGTGACGTGCGCATCATCGCCAACGACGTACTGATGAACTTCGATGCCCTGCAGAACCTGTTCCTGCCGGTGGACAACCTGGGCAAGAACACGCGCAAGGCCAACATTGCCCGTATCGTCGACGCCCTGCAGAATGACGAGGCCATCATCGTGTTCCCGGCGGGCGAGGTGTCACGCGCCGGCTTTACCGGCATCAAGGACGGCAAGTGGAACAGCGGCTTTATCCATTTCGCACGCAAGGCCAACGCCCCTATCCTGCCGGTCTATCTGGGCGGCAAGAACTCACCACTGTTTTACGGCTTGTCCTACATCAACAAGTCGATGTCGACACTGATGCTGGCCCGTGAAATGTTCAACAAGCACTCGGTTACCCTGCCGGTACGGGTTGGCGAGCCGATCGCCTTCAACCAGCTCGATGCCCTGCCGGTCTCCAACCGCGACAAGGCCAGGCTGCTGAAGAAGCACCTGTACCGTATCGCCCGCAACAAGGCACCGCTGTTTCTGACCGAAAAGACCATCGCCCACCCACAGGATCGCCAGGCACTGAAGCAGGAGCTGAAGCAGGCCGAATTGCTGGGCGAAACCTCCGATGGCAAGAAGATTTACCTGTTCGATTACCACCCGGATTCGGTGGTAATGCAGGAGATCGGCCGGCTGCGCGAAGTCGCTTTCCGCACCGTCGGTGAAGGCACTGGTGAAAAACGCGACCTGGACCGCTACGACCAGTACTACCGCCATCTGATTCTCTGGGATGAAGAGGACCTGGAGATCGCCGGCGCCTACCGTATCGGTGAAGGCCGCCAGCGCATGCAGAACCAGGACTACCCGCTCTACAGCGAATCCCTGTTCAACTACAGCGAACAGATGAACGAAGTTTTCGAACAGGGCATCGAACTGGGCCGCAGCTTCGTGCAGCCTCGCTACTGGGGCAAGCGTTCACTGGACTATCTCTGGTACGGCATCGGTGCCTACCTGCGTCGCCACCCGGAAGTACGCTACATGTTCGGCCCGGTCAGCCTGAGCAACAGCTACCCGAAACGGGCCCGTGACCTGCTGGTCTGGTTCTATCGCCACTACTTTCCCGACGGCGCCTGGCTGGCCCGCTCACGCAGCCCCTACCTGCTGGACAACGATGCCGAAGCCACCATCCGCCAGTTGTTCTCGGGCAACGACTACAAGGAAGACTTCGCTCGGTTGCGCGAGCAACTCGACTTTCTCGGCGTATCCGTCCCGACCCTGTACAAGCAGTACAGTGAACTCTGCGAACCGGGCGGGGTCAGTTTCCTTGACTTCGGCGTCGACGCCGACTTCAACTACTGTATCGACGGGCTGGTACTGGTGGACACCCACAAGGTCAAGGCACGCAAGCGTGACCGCTATATCGGCAGCCATGGCTAATTCTGCCAACTGAGGTAAAGTACCTGTCCGTCGTTGTAATGCTGGAGACAGGATGCACCCCCTAGGACTGGTACTTTTCGCCATCATCGCACTGGGCAGCTGGTACTGGTGGCAGGCTCAACCGGTTGAGCAGCGCCGCAGCGCCAGCTGGAAGATCATTCTGCTGCTGGCCATCATCGGCCTGCTCTTCCTGGCGATCACCGGCCGCATGCCCTTGCTGGGTGCGCTGATCGCTCTGGCACTGCCTTTTCTCAAAAAGCTGCTGCCTCTGCTGCTGCGCCTGTTCCCCTTCCTCGCGCGCTGGTGGCAATCACAGCAACAGCAAAGAAAGCGGCAACAGGGCCAGTCCAGTCAGCGACAACGCAGACAGAATGGCAACAACGGCATGGGCCGCGCCGAAGCCCTGGAGATTCTCGGCCTCAAGCCCGGTGCCAGCCGTGAAGAGATTATCCGGGCGCACCGTCATCTGATCCAGAAACTGCACCCGGACCGTCAAGGCAGCGCTTACCTGGCGGCCCGCGTTAACGAGGCCCGGGACCGTCTGCTGGAAGACTAGCCGGTCAGGCGAGCACCGGGATCAGCGCCACCAGTCCAGTTCGCCACTGGAGATACGCAACAGCTCGCCTGCCGCTTGCAGCTCCAGCGAGCGGCCGTAGGCCGGGTGAAAGCCATCCAGCACCAGCCCACCATCAGCGCCCAGACGAAAATCGATCGGCGCCAGCTCCTGGCCATCGGGGTAAAGGCGAAGAGACTCCGCCGACAGCCGCTGCCAACGTCCCTGATGCTCGATCACCGGCTGGTTGTTCAGATAGTCCTCGGTCAGCTGGAACCGCCCCTCGCGCGTCAGAGCAAGACTGAGTCGACGGGTGTTAATGCTGTCGGAGGTAACGTAAGCAGCCCGCAGTGGCCAATGCTCCAGGTCACCCAAACGGGCACAGCCGTGGTACCCACGCCCATTGATTTCGGCAGCCATGTGCAGCGCGTACCAGGCCCCCGACTTGCCATGACAGGGTTTGGGCTCCACGGTGAGCAACAGCTGATGGTCCTTGCGACCACTACCGCTCTTCATGCTCTGCTGCCAACGACGCTCCCGCGCCAGTCGCTCGACCTCCGGGCGGTCGAACCCCAGTTGCAGCAGGCGCCCGGGATAGTGCACCCGAACATACCGATCGCGCAGATCGATAACGACCTTGCCGTCATCCGATACAGCTCTGAGTTCGATACCGGGCAGGCTATACTCGCAGGCCGCCAGAGAGCCACCCACCACCAGCGGCTGCTTCAGCGTCACAGGCGCTGCACCCACCGACGCCCAGGCCTCCACGTACACCGGCCAGCCCTCGCCAATGCTCTGCGCCGCATATTCCCGCTTCAGCAGATCAGACGCCACCTCAACCGCCCGGGTATCTGTCCTCCCACAGGCAGAAAAACGATATTCCTCTCCTTCCTTACTCAGCGTACCACGCACCAGCTGGTCGGCCTCGCCCGGCTTGACTGACTGCAGCCCACAGCCGGTCATCAGCAACGGCATTGCGACGACCCAGGCCGACATCCATTTAAACCGCATTCACGCCCACCCCATCCTTATAAAATCCCCGATTAAACACTCTGCTATCGAGAACAATATCTTACCGATTCAACCATCAAATCAAAACGACAGCAGCGGATTCTCGGGTACTGTCGCCTAAACGCGACCCCAGTTTCTCGACTAGACTCTACAAATACAACCTGGACGGAAGAGAAACTCATGAGTGATCATATTTATAAAATCGTTGAAGTTGCCGGCTCCTCGACAGAAAGTCATGACGATGCCATTCGGCAAGCCATTGCCAAAGCCTCTGAAACCATTCAGCACCTGAACTGGTATGAAGTCAAAGAGATGCGAGGGCACATCACGGATGGTCAAATTGCCCACTTTCAGGTGGTGGTACGCTTGGGTTTTCGTCTCGACTGACAGAGTCTCCATATAGAGACATAGCAAGAGATTGAAAATAAAAGACTTTATTTAATTAGCCCTATTTTTGTCGCTATTTTGGCGACAGTAATATACCAACAATTGCTAAGAGACCTTACCAAAAGAGCAATAACTCGCTGATAGTAAATGACTAATTGAAAAGAGGCACAGGGTTTGCTCAGCCGTCCGTTACCCTAAAGCACGCCCTGGCGGGACCATGATTGCTGCCTGACGGTAAGTCTGTTTAATGGAATAATTGCGTCACCCCCAGGCTGAACGACACCGACACTGATGATCCGCTTCAAATGGCACACCCACTCCCTCAAGCAGCTGATACTCTTGGCCTTTTTTCTTGCTGCCATCCCCCTTGCCGTGCTGATCTTTCAGTCGGGCAATGCCCTGGTCGATCAGTCCGAACGCGCCCGCAACCTGGCGCGCGAGATGCTGCAAAGCAGCCAGCAGACCGAAGAGCTTCGCATCCTGGCTGAAGATATCACCCGTTCAGCGCGGCAGTATGAGATCGTCAAGCGCCAGGAGTTGCGCCATCGACTGGAACAGCAACTACAGGCCTGCCGCAACCTGCTGCGGCAACTCCGGCTGACGAACCCGGTATCCTCCTCTGCAGCCCGCCTGGACAGCCTGCTGGACAGCATCGGTCGACAGGCAACCAACGAGACGGCGCTCCACTTTGAGCCTGCTGCTCTGGAACGACTGCTCATCATCACCCAGGAGCTGATCCAGGCGATCGACCGGACGTTCAATTCCCGCCTGGCCGAACTCGAACAGCAGGTCAAAGCCGAGCAACAGCGTACGGTCTGGCAGGCCAGCGCCTTGATACTGGCTTCCACCGTCCTGATTCTGTTTTTCAGCGCCCGCATCAACCGCCCGGTACAACACCTCATCCGGCATATCCGAGCACTGGGAGAAGGCGGACGCAAGCCTTCGCCGCAACTCTCGGGACCCGTGGAACTGGTGCAAGTGAATGAGCAGCTGAACTGGCTGGCCGAACGTTTGACCGCGCTGGAAGAAGACAAGGCGCGTTTTTTACGCCACATTTCACATGAATTAAAAACGCCATTAACGACCCTGCGTGAGGGTGCCGATATTTTATCAGAAGAACTGGCCGGCCCTCTGACTAAAAACCAGCAGGAGATCGTTCGCCTGCTCCAGCAAAATAGCATTACCTTGCAGGAGTTAATCGAACAATTGTTGGATTACAACCGCTTACAGCAGCCTCACCTGCTTCGAAAAGAAACGGTTGCAATACCCTCTCTTCTTGATCGTATAATCGCGCCCTTCCAGTTACAGATCGAGCAAAAACAATTGCAGCTGAAGCTGGAACTTAATAATATCGATTACTGGGACACCGATGCACATATGTTGCAACGCATATTGGCAAATCTGATTTCGAACGCCGTACATTATTCGACTCAGGGTGGCACTATTTGCATCAAAGCCTGTCAAACCGGTTCTGTGCTGGAACTTGAGGTCGCCAATACCGGCCCTGAGATTCCGGACACCGACATCCCGCAGTTATTCGAACCCTTCTATCAGGGCCAGAATCGTCGGCGCGGCCCATTGAAAGGGTCAGGAATAGGATTAAGCATAGCGGCCCAGGCCTGCAGCGCGCTGAACGCTGAACTGCAGATCAGCCGTAACAGCGATGGCTGGGTAGCTTTCAGCCTTTTATTACCATCACTGGAACACTGAAGCGATGCGTCAGCTTTTACTCTGTACCTTGATGATGCTTCTGGCGGGATGCCAGTTGCTGGAGCGCTCGGTCCTGCGCCCGGCACACGACAATCCCGATCAAACTCAACACTGCGAAATTAACAACGCCCAGGTGATTGAGTGGTTAAATTATGAACATCGTTATATTTCGTCTACACTTGATCAGAAGCGACAGCTTCTTATTGACGCAGAACGAAGACAGCAAAGGACTTTGCACGCACTCTTGCTGAGTACACCCGGACAGTCACCCGAACAACTGCGACGCGCGTTCGAGTACCTGAACACACTGGACACGAGCAGTCCTTGCCGTGCCAGCCAGTATATCGAGGTACGCAAGCGCCAGTTGCAACTGCAGCTGGAGCTGCTGGATCAACGCCAGATGCTTGAACAGCAGGTCGACGAGCTACAGCGTCAGGTGGACGCCCTAACCGATTTGGAACGACAGATAACGCGACAGCGTGAGGAGCACTGACAGATGACGTCAACCCCACATATTCTGCTGGTCGATGACGATACCGCCCTGCTGAGACTACTGGAGATGCGATTGCAGGCCTCCGGATACCAGATCAGCAGCGCTGAGAGTGGCGAAGAGGCCCTGAGCCTGGTTCGCCAACACAGCTTTGACCTGGTACTCACAGACCTGAGAATGGATGGCATGGATGGCCTGACCCTATTTTCTCGCATTCAACAGGAGCAGCCCGATCTGCCGGTGATCATCATCACCGCACACGGCTCCATTCCTGAAGCCGTTGAAGCGACACAAAAAGGCGTTTTCGGCTTCCTGTCCAAACCGATCGACAAGCAACATCTGCTGGATACGGTACGCGCAGCCCTGAGCAACTCTCAGCGCAGCCAGGACCAGAGCTGGCGCACCGGCATCATCAGCCACAGCGACCGCATGGAACAAGTGCTGGACCAGGCGCAACGTGTGGCAGCATCCGACGTCAGCGTACTGATCACCGGCCCCAGCGGCAGCGGCAAGGAGCTGGTCGCCAAGGCGATTCACAAGGCCAGTGCCCGCGGTGATAAGCCGTTCGTGGCAATCAACTGCGGCGCCCTGCCGGAGCAGCTGCTGGAATCCGAACTCTTCGGTCACACCAAGGGCGCGTTCACCGGCGCCGTCAACCAGCATGAAGGCCTGTTCCGCGCCGCCCAGGGCGGCACCCTGTTCCTGGACGAGATCGGCGACATGCCGATCACCCTGCAGGTCAAACTGCTGCGTGCTCTGCAGGAACGTACCATCCGCCCGGTGGGCTCGACGCAGAACGTGCCGGTCGATGTGCGTATCATCTCCGCCACCCACCGCAACCTGGAGTCCGCCATGTTGAGCCAGGAGTTCCGCGAGGATCTCTACTACCGCCTCAACGTGGTCAACCTGGAACTGCCGCCGTTGCGTGAGCGCCCGGAAGATATTCCGCTGCTGGCACGTCATTTTCTGTCCCAGGCGGCACAAAAGCACAACCGCAAGGTACGCGGCATTTCGCCTGGCGCACTGCACCTGCTGGCACAGGCCGCCTGGCCCGGCAACGTCCGCCAGCTTGAAAACGTGATGGAACAGGTGGTCGCGCTCAGCCCCTCCCCGATCATTCCTGAAGGTCTGGTGTCCAAGGCGCTGACCAACCAGGAGCGGGTAATTCCCTCGTTCAATGAAGCGCGCGCCGACTTCGAACGTCGCTACCTGATCAAGGTGTTGCAGATCACCGAAGGCAACGTGACTCATGCGGCACGTATCGCCCAGCGCAACCGCACCGACTTCTACAAGCTGCTCAACAAGCACGACCTGGAAGCCGCGCAGTTCAAGGCCAGCGCCAAAGCCGCTTTGGCTGCACAGCAGGAAGCACTCAAGCAAAGCGAAAAGAAACGCCGGGCAGGCTGAAGCCAGTCCCTGCCGGGTAACCGGGCGAAGATCCGCTCGGTTACCCGCAATTTCACACCCCTCACCGGCTACAAGTCTGCCCCCAGCCCAAGCCTGCCACGGATATCCCGTACCTCCCGTTCCTGTCGGCATTGGCATTTCAGCCCGGCTTCATTAGTATCCCCCTGTTTTCGTCTTTCTTCGATGAGTCCGCCATGTCTCTACCCAGCCTCAATGAAGCGCTTGCGTTGATGAATCAGGGCGCCTTTGCCGCCGCCAGCACCATCTGCCAGCAGCACCTGGCCCAGCGCCCCGATGATTTCAACGCCCGCCACCTGCTCGGACTGATCCAGTTCAAGGCCGGCAACCTGCTCGGCGCCACCAAGGATCTGACCAAAGCCGGCAAACTGAACCCGCCCCCCCGCTTCAAGGCTTTGGCCCTGAACAACCTGGCACTGGTACTCCAGGCCAGAGGCAAACGGGAACAGGCTATCGAAGCCTGCCGCACCGCCCTGCAGCTACAGCCGCAGGAAGTCGCCGTTCACCTGAACCTGCTGGGCCTGCTGGAACAACTGCAGCGCTGGCACGACATTGTCGACCACCTGCAGTCTCACCCTGAGCTACTGCATAACGAGGACGCTCAGCTCTGTCACGCCGTGGCAGCACGCCACTTGGGGCAGCACCAGCAGGCGATCGACATTCTGGCCGGACTCGGCGCCAGCCTGGAGGTAGAGTCCGAGCGCGCGTTGAATCTGTGCCT
This sequence comes from uncultured Marinobacterium sp., assembly GCA_963677795.1. Taxonomy (GTDB): domain Bacteria; phylum Pseudomonadota; class Gammaproteobacteria; order Pseudomonadales; family Balneatricaceae; genus Marinobacterium. The sequence continues at coordinate 630,428 of OY782520.1, forward strand.
GCAGGGCAAGGGTTCAGCCGCCATTGCCAACTGGCAGGCACTCGGTGCACAACCTGATTTGCTGATTCAACTGGCTGACTATATCGCCGAAGAGGGCTTCGCCGCCGCAGCCACGCCGCTGTACCAGACTGCCGCCCAGGCGGCACCGGAAAACCTGAGTGTGCGCCATATGCTGGACGCCGCCCAGGGCCAATGTACTGCCGAGGCACCATCGGACTACGTGCGCAATCTGTACGATACCCATGCCGAGCAGTTCGAGTCGCGTCTGCAGGACCGACTGGGCTACAACGCGCCGGAGCGACTGTGTCGGCAGCTGGCAGCGCTGATCGACACAGACACCCCGGTCGAAGCCGTTGATCTTGGCTGCGGCACCGGCCTCTGTGGTGTCGAACTGCGCCAGCAGCTGCCGATCGCACGCCTCAGCGGCTGTGATCTCTCGGCACAGATGCTGCAACTGGCCGCCCGCAAGGAGGTATACGACTCGCTGAGCTGCAGCAGCCTGCTGGATTACCTGATTAACATTGAGCCGGTAGAACTGATTACGGCAACCGATGTGCTTATCTATACCGGCAGCCTGAAGCCGGTAATCGAGATGCTGCCTCGCGCACTCAAGCCCGGCGGTCACTTTGCCTTCACGGTTGAACTCGGCGAGGATGATGAAGAGGTCAGCCTGCACCCATCCGGGCGTTACCGCCACAGCCGGCATCACATCGCAGCGCTGGCGGCGCAATACAACTGCACGATCCGGCTGCTTGAGACCTTCCCGCTACGCACGGAAAACGATGTCGATATCGAAGGGTTGATGGTTATTCTGCAGCGAGATTAGCCAGCAGGGCTTGGCACAGCATGCGCAACCGCTCCAGTTGCGCACGCTTGCCGGCAGGCTCGGCCACTGCACCGGGCGGCAATTGCCGCAGGATACGGTCACAGAGCAGGCGCTGATCCGCCGCCGACAATTGCCAATCATCCCAGCGGTGCACACTGGCTTCCAACAACTCGCCCAACGGCAACAGACTGCTTTCCAGACTGCGTTGAGCATCGCTGAAGCCGTGCAGCCGCTGTAGCATTTCGGGTGACAGTGCTACCGGGTCAACCGGGTTGCACAGCAGGGCCGGAAGTCGCTCCGCCTCCAGGTCGCGCAGCACTCCCGGCAAGCGCTGCAGCAAGCTACGCCGATACCAGCGCTGTGCCTGGGGCAACCACTGCCTCACCCTTGCGGTCAGCGGCTTGACGACCAGCAGCGCATGGGTGCCGGCGACCGGGTCACGCTGTTCTCCCAGCCGCAACGGACTGAAGCCGTTTCCCTGCCAGAACGGCAACAGCTCCTCACTGGCCGCAAAACTGGCCCCCAGATAGTCGACCTGTTCGGCTTGCGCCTCCTGCTCGATCCACTGCAGCAACTGGCTGCCAATGCCCTTTTGCCGAGCGCCAGGGTGCACCGCAATGCGCACAATACGCCGCGAGCACCAGGGGGCGGTTTCCCGCCAGCCCTCCTGCGCGATCAACGTCTGCGGCAGCAGGTGTCCACGAGGACGCCGCCGCCCCTGCCAGACGGCATCCGCCAGCTCATCCGCTAACGGCCCTTCTTCCGCCACCAGCGCACAGGCCAGGGGAACACCGGCCGCACGCGCCAGATAGATCCGCATATTGGGACTGTCGAGCAGGATTCGCAGGTCACCCGGCGTGGTGCGATAGTGCGCCAGTACGAGAAGCCCAAAGAGACTGCGCAACAGCTCGGCGTCCCGCGCCAGCTCGGCCTGCCCGACCCGGGAGACCTCCAGCGCAGACGCCCCGCCTGACGGCTCACCCGCGTCCACGTCTAGCAACAGCATGCGATTGCTCAATTGCTCCAGCGGATCAGGCGCCGCCCAGCGAATCGGGGTGTGCAAACGGTATTCGCGACAGTGGGGATAACGACTGCGCAGCTGACGCAGAAAACGCAGCGCAAAGCCCTGACCGTTGCCTTCATAGCCGTGCAGCGTGGTCGCAAACACCGCGCGGGGAAAAGCCTCCAGCAACTGCAGCAGCAGCGGTGTCGGGATCGCGGCCGCTTCATCCACCAGCAGCAGGTCCGCCTGAACGCTGGCATGCAATAACGCGTCCGGGCGGTAGTACTGCAACTGCTCACTGAGCTCCGGGGCCAGCGCTTCCACCCGCTCCATCAGCGCCGCAACAGCCGCACGCGAAAATGCCGTTACCACCACCGTTTTCCCGGCCTGAAGCAACCGGGCGGCCGCAATCCCCAAGGCGGCACTCTTGCCCCGCCCCCGATCGGCACTGAGTACCAGCGGCTGATGACGCCTGGCGGCCGTCTCCACTATTTGCGTGACAGCGGCCTGCTGGTCGCAACTGCGGAAAGGAAACTCTGTTTCAGCCAGAAGCCTGATCGCTGGCAACCTCGGTATCACCGGCTCCCCATGTTGGGGCCAGAACACCCGCTCATCGGAAGCTCGCAGAACCTGGACCAGATGATAGAGGTAATGCCCACGCAACTGTTCAGGCCGGTAGGGCTCAACACAGAGCGAAGCATATTCGGGGTCGGCATAATCGGCCCACTCGTCGGCGGGGGGCGTCAGCAGCACAACACAGCCACCGGCATCCACAGTGCCACACAGCTGGCCAAAGGTGTTGGGGTTGAATCCGGCAAAGGCATCGACAACTGCAAAGTCCAAGGTCTGGCCGAGCAGCTCCGTTGTCCGCCGGGCATTGACCGGGGTCAGACCGGCTACGGGCTGATCGCCCACCAGCACACCCTGCCCCTGCAGCCAGTCCGACAGCGGACCGGCAAGCTGTTCACGACACCAGCGTGCCTCACCACACAACCAGACCAGGACCCGTTGACGGGACCGACACAACTGCTGACGCAGCTGTGCCAGAGGTGACACATTCATTGACCGGTATACATCATGCCGGGGCTGGCCGGCTCATTACTCTCTTCGGCCATAAAATACACGCCGGGCGCTTGCTGCAAAGCTTCCTGCAATTGCAGCTCCAGCTGCTGCTGCACCTTGCCCAGATTGAGGTCACCCCGAGGTTGAAAAGTCTTGGCCACAATACGCAGTGGCAGAGCAGCGGTAAGCTCGTGCCCCTGTACACGAGCAAAACAGCGCTCGACCAGCTTGCTGGCATTTTCATTGGTAGACGGCAGTACCGCACCGATCACACTCCCCTGCTCCCAGCCGATCAGGTCACCGGGGCGAGAAAACTCCTCACCCAGCACTCGCACCAGCTCCAGCAGATGCTCCCGCTTTACCTGTGCACCAAAATGAAGGCGCAGCACGGTCAGTGGCGCGAACTCGCGCACCGAGCGCCGACATTCCAGCGCCAACATGTGTCGGTACCAGCTTTCGGTAGCAATACCCGTATTGGGGTCCAGCGCCAACACCGGCTCCTGCGCCTGGGTCACCGCCCCGGCCATACTGCGACTGCGCAGGACCACCATCAAGAGAATGGTAGCCAGCAGCAGTGCAACCAGCAGCGCCACCAGCGCAATACTGCTGCCATTGGCTGCCGCCAAGGCCAATGCCACCACATTCAGCGATAACAGCAGCGCCGTCAGTAAGCGGATGCGTTTCAGCTGCTCGACGAACACGGAGTCCATAATCGGTCTTTCCTTTACCTGAATTCCCGCATCAGTAAAGCGGCTTTTAAGGCGCAATGCAATTGGCGCAATGCAATTGATGCCTAGCTGTGCGGAGGGTGTCAGCGTCGCTTCTGGTGCTGCTCCCAATTCTCCTGACGCGCCTGCTCACTTTTGCGCAGCATTACGTAAATCGCGCCCGTGCCACCATGCTGGGGCTGGGCCGAGTGAAACGCCAGCACCTGATCCAGCAGCGGCAGCCATCCGTTAAGGTAGGTTTTCAGCTGGTTGCCATGAGCGTCCACACGGTTACTGCGACCGTGCTGTATCAACACGGTACGAATGTTCAGCTCACAACTCTGTCGTACGAAACTGGCCACTTCATCACGCGCCTGAGCCAGTGTACAGTGCTGCAGATTGAGACAGGCGTCGGTGGTATAACGCCCCAGACGCAGGTTTCGAAACACGCCTTCCTGAACCCCATCCCGCTTCCAGCTGACCGGATCCGCCGGATGCAGCCAAGCCACCGGATTCAACGTCAGCCCCTCGGGAGAGCCCTGTGCCAAGCGCCGCCGAATGCTTTTGCCAGGGTCGACCTTGAGGGGGCGGCGCGATACGGATTCTGCTACCGGTCTGGCCTCAGGGTTGCGCCGCACCCCCTCCGCCTGCATCAAGGTACTGAAATCGGTGTCATGATCAGATCGCATCTTGCTCTCCCGTGTAACCCTGTCACATCTTCTACATCTACGCGGCCATTTTGACAGGCCCTTGACTCAATTGAACACTTTTCGCCTGCAGAGTTCTCATTTAAGGTATCTATAGCCTTCAACGACTCAGGTAGCGCACCAATGCAACGATTGATCTTACTGCTCACCGTGATTGTCGCCGCCCTGGCCATTTACCTGTTTATCGCCCCGGAACAGGCACCACTGGATCCAGCATCTCCGGCCCCGGTTTCCGAGAGCACTCGGCAGGAAGCACGCCAGCATATCAAAAGCCTGACACAACAGGCAGCCGAGGATACTTTGGATGTGGCCGCCGCGGATCACTTCGTGACCGGCAGCCAGCTGCTGCAACTGCCGCAGCAAACCAGCAACCCGGCAGAACAGCCCATTGCGCTGGATGAGGCCGGTTCGGGCAGTGCCACCAGCTTTGCCGTCGAACTGCCGATCAAACCGGGCGCCGACGCCGATTCAAGGGCGCAATCGCCCTCACTGACACCCCAGGACCGCCTGCGCCTGCAGGAACTACTCAACCACCCCAACCAGGCGGCCGACGAGATTTTCTATGTACATTCGGTACGCAACTCAGACCAGCAGGGACTCTGGGGCATCATCCACCAAGGCCTGATCGAAACCTTTACCCGCGGCATTCGCATCCAGGATCGCTCCCGCCTGCTCAGCGCTCAGATTCCCACCGATGCCGACGAGCCCTTGGCTGATCAGCGCAGCTCCTGGCTGGGGCACCTGCTCAAGCGCAAGGTGGAGGAAACCTGGGTATTCAACTACCAGCAGGGACTCCTGGGCCGTAACCCGAATGTGATTCATCCCGGTCAACAGCTGGTGATCGTCCGCTTCAGCGAAGATGAACTGATCGATATCTACAACCACTTTACCCATGCCGGGGCGAACTGATCGCCCCGGTCTGCCGGTTTCAGTGGACGCAGTCAACCAAGACGGGTATAATTCACGCCTTACTTTCAGAAAGTGTTGCTCCTGATCAAAGTGCCTGCAGCCTTTCTCCTCCTTTAAGACCCAGGTATAACTCACAGCATGTCCAACACTGATACCAGCCCCGCCACCTTTGGCGATTTGGGACTGTCCGCCCCTATTCTTAACGCACTGACCGAAGTTGGCTACGAAACTCCCTCGCCGATCCAGGCCCGGAGTATCCCGCCACTGCTTGAGGGGCGGGATCTGCTTGGCATGGCACAAACCGGGACAGGTAAAACCGCAGCCTTCGCACTGCCACTGCTGCAGCGCATCGATACGGCCGCGACTCACCCGCAGTTGCTGATCCTCGCGCCGACCCGCGAACTGGCACTGCAGGTAGCGACTGCCTGTGAAAAATATTCCAAGCACCTGCCGGGGCTTCGCACCCTGTCGATCTACGGTGGCCAGGGCTATGACAGCCAGATCCGCGGCCTGCGCCGTGGCGCCCAGGTGATCATCGGTACGCCGGGCCGCGTCATGGACCACATCCGTCGCGGCACTCTGCAGCTGGATCGTCTGCAGGCACTCGTACTGGACGAGGCCGACGAAATGCTGCGCATGGGCTTCATCGATGATGTGGAATGGGTGCTGCAACATACCCCGGCACAGCGTCAGATTGCCCTGTTCTCGGCTACCATGCCGCAGGCAATCCGTCACATCGCCGAAAACTACCTGCAGGATCCGGCCGTCATCAAGATCCAGGCGCAGACTGCTACCGCCAGCACCATTCGCCAGCGTGTCTGGGTGGTGCGCGGCATGAGCAAGACCCAGGCGCTGACCCGCATTCTGGAACAGCACGAGCATGAAGCAGCACTGGTGTTCGTACGCACCAAAACAGCCACCGAGAGTCTGGCCGAAGAGCTGACCCGCGCTGGCTTCCCGGCTGCCGCCCTGCACGGTGATATCGCGCAGGTACAGCGTGAGCGCATCGTCAGCAAGCTGAAAAAAGGTGAACTGGACGTGGTTATCGCCACCGACGTTGTCGCCCGAGGGCTGGACGTGGAACGCATCAGCCACGTCATCAACTACGACATCCCGTACGACAATGAATCCTACATTCACCGTATCGGCCGTACCGGTCGTGCCGGTCGTAATGGCGATGCCATCCTGTTTGTAGCACCGCGCGAACAGCGCCTGCTGCGCCAGCTGGAGCGCACCACTCGCCAGCCGCTGGAAACGCTGAAACTGCCGACCGCCAAGGAAATCAACGCCCTGCGCGCCGAACGCCTGCAGGCCCAGATCCTGGCCGCCGCTGAAAAGGCCAACCTGGACGAGTACATGCCGCTGATCACCAAGCTGCAGGAAAGCTCCGAGCTGAGCTCCGAGCAGCTGGTAGCAGCGACCATCGCGCTGATGCACAGTGACAAGCCGCTGTGGATGGATGAAAACGAGCCCGATCCCAACACCCGCCCGGCACCGCGCGAGCGCCAGGAGCGTGGCGAGCGCGGTGAACGTGGCGAACGTCCGCGCCGCAACCAGCGCAACGAACCTGTGGCCGCCGGCATGGAGCGCTACTGGATCGGCGTGGGCCACCTGCACGGCGTCAAGCCGGGCAACATCGTTGGCGCCATCGCCAACGAAGCCGGCATCGAAAGCCGCCTGATCGGTCGCATCAATATCGCCGACGAGTTCAGCTGCGTCGACCTGCCGGCCGACCTGGAAGCCAACCAGCTGCAGACCCTGAAACGCGCTCGCGTGTGCGGTCAGCGCCTGGATATCCGCCCCTGGCAGGAGAATGGCAATGGTGCCCAGCGTCGCCCACGCGGCAAGGCACCGGTACGCCGTCAGCCGCGTCACTGATCCCGCGATTCATCGCTGATCACCCCAGCAGGCCGCGCGATACCCTCAGGTACGCGCGGCCTGTTTGTTTGTCCCGCTCCCGACCGAACGGCCACCAGGCCCCTGCCAAGACTTGACCTATCCCGGGTGTGTCAATACGGGATGACGCTCGAACGGATCCAGCTGACGCTCCGCCTCGGCGACCAACGCATCGGTCAACTGACGAATCAATTGCGAACCCAGATTCCACACGTGCCAGTACAGCGGCACCGCCAGATAACACCCCGGCGTCATATCCACCACTTGGCCCGCTGCGATCAGCGCCTGCCCCTGCTGATCCGGCACCATGCCGCAGGCCAGTCCGCGCACGATAAGATCACAGAACGCCTGAGACGAAGGAATACGATGACGCGGATATTCATGCGGTTCAAGGCCGAAGAACTGCTGCAGGTAGCGATTCTGTAACTGGTCCTTGTGGCTGTATTCGGCCACCGGCGCGCGCCGAAAGCGTCCGGCCACCGGCCCTTCGGGGAAATATCGCGCCAGGTACTCGGGACTGGCCAGGCAACGGTAGGGCGCCACGCCCAGCGGCACACATAGACAACCGGGCATCGCCTTGGATGATGAGGTGATGCAGCCGATCACCTCACCGTTTCTGAGCAGCTGATGAGTAACGTCCTGGTCGTCTACCTTGAGATCAAGCAGCAGCCGCTGCTCGGTCACCAGTGCTGCTACCGCATCGGGAAACCAGGTCTCCAGACTGTCAGCGTTGAGCCCAAGCGCCACTCGGGTAAAGCCCTGCGCATCCTGTTGCGACAGGGCCTGCAGCAACTCCTGCTCAAGCAGGCTGATCTGGCGATAATGCTTGAGCACCTGCTGCCCGGTTTCAGTGGCGCGAATCGGCACGGTGCGCACCACCAGCACCTGGCCGAGCTTTTCCTCAAGTTGCTTGATCCGCTGGGACACGGCGGATTGCGTCACGTGCAAGCGCTGTGCGGCACGCTCGAAACTGCACTCCTCCACCACGGCGGCCAGTGCCGCCAGCTGTCGCATATCGATCATCATTAATCTGTCTAATCATTAATTAAAAAGATTAGTTTTACTTACCAGAGCGCTGATCGCAACATACGCAGCCTTTCACACCCACCCTGTTTGAATTTGTCGTCACGGAGGAACGCGCCACCATGACCCCACTACTGACACTGGAATGGCTGGCCTGGAGCAAGGGCCTGGCCACCTCGGCCGGCCTGATCATGGCGATCGGCGCCCAGAACGCTTTTGTCCTGACCCAAAGCCTGAGGCGGGAGTTTCACTGGCCGATCGCACTGTTGTGCATGTTCTTCGATGCGGTGCTGATGACCGCCGGGGTAATAGGATTGGGCGTCGCCATCAGCCAGTCACCCCTGCTGCTGGAGATCGCACGTTGGGGCGGCGCCCTGTTCCTGTTCTGGTTCGGCTTTCAGGCCGCTCAACGGGCTCTGGGCAGTCACAGCCTGACCACCGGCGGTCAGGGCGTCGGCAGCCTGAAGCGCGCCCTGCTGACCACCGCCGCGGTCACCCTGCTCAACCCCCATGCCTATATCGATACCATCGTGCTCATCGGCGGCATCGGTGGCCAGTACGCGCCGGACCTGCGCATATGGTTTGCGGTCGGCGCGATCACCTTCTCGGTGATCTGGTTCAGCAGCCTCTGTCTCGGTGCACGCTGGCTGGCCCCTCTGTTCCGCAAACCCGTGGCCTGGCGGGTACTGGACGGACTGATCTGTCTGATGATGTGGAGCATTGCCGTCAGCCTGCTGGTCGCGCTGTAAGCCGACACCGCCGCAGGGGGCGTAAAAAAGGCTGCCCGTTGTGGGCAGCCCGACCGGGCCGGTAGGGCCCTATCAAGACCATACCCGAGGGTATGGAGCGAAGAACACCGCTTACCCCCCCAGTATAGTCGCCTCGGTGGCCTTTACCGGCTGCGCCGCCCTATAATGCGTGAAACATTTTCAATTTGGAGCTGACTGGCCATGACCACACTGGGCACACCACTTTCAGCCAGCGCGACCCGCGTCCTCATGTGCGGCGGCGGCGAACTGGGCAAGGAAGTTGTTATCGAACTGCAGCGACTGGGGGTGGAAGTGATCGTCGTCGACCGCTACGCCAACTCACCGGCCATGCAGGTCGCCCACCGCTCACACGTGATTTCCATGCTGGACGGCGACGCCCTGCGGGCAGTGATCGAGCAGGAAAAACCGCATTACATCGTGCCTGAGATCGAGGCCATCGCTACCGACACTCTCGCGGAACTGGAAGAAGAAGGCTTCACCGTCATTCCCACCGCACGCGCAACCCAGCTGACCATGAACCGCGAGGGCATTCGTCGTCTGGCCGCCGAAGAGCTGGGCCTGAACACCTCTCCCTACCGTTTCGCCGGCAATTTTGTGGAGTTCAAGCACGCCGTCGAAGCGATCGGCATGCCCTGCGTGGTCAAACCGATCATGAGCTCCTCCGGCAAGGGCCAGAGCACCATCAAACAGGCCGACCAGATCGAGGCGGCCTGGGAGTACGCTCAGGAAGGCGGTCGCGCCGGTGGCGGCCGCGTGATTATCGAAGGTTTCGTCGAGTTCGATTACGAGATCACCCTGCTGACCGTGCGCCATATCGGCGGCACCAGCTTCTGCGAACCGATCGGCCATATTCAGGTGGATGGCGACTACCGCGAGTCCTGGCAGCCACAAGCGATGAGCCCGGCAGCACGCCAGGCCGCCGAGAAGATTGCGGCAAAGGTCACCCATGCCCTGGGCGGCCACGGCCTGTTCGGTGTAGAGTTGTTCGTGCGCGGCGACGAGGTGATTTTCAGCGAAGTTTCACCACGCCCGCACGACACCGGCATGGTCACACTGATCTCTCAGGACCTGTCGGAGTTTGCCCTGCACGCCCGCGCCATCCTGAACCTGCCGATACCGCTGATCCGCCAGCACGGCCCCTCAGCCTCGGCAGTTATCCTGCCGACCGGCGAGTCCAGCCAAACCAGCTTTGCCCACCTGCAGGCGGCACTGGCCACGCCGGATACCGACCTGCGCCTGTTCGGCAAGCCGGAGATTCATGGACGTCGTCGCATGGGGGTCGCCCTGGCACGGGCCGAGGATGTGGACGATGCCCGTGACAAGGCGCGCCAGTGTGCACAAACGGTGCGGGTAGAGTTCTGATCAGTCGCGCACTTCAAACCAGGGCAAGCGGCTGCCACCATCGGGGTGGCCGTAGCCTGGATAAAAACGCCTGTCCTTTTCAATGTACCAGGGTGCACCCGGCAAGCCGGGATCACGCTGCTGCAGAGGGATCAGCTTGCCCTGGCGCACGATAAATTCGGCATTGTTCGAAACCCCGTCGGGGTGGCCGTAACTGCGGAAAACCTTCTGCCCAACCTGCTCATACCAGGGCAACACCCCCTTCCCTTGGGGATGGCTGCTGGTTGGGAACATCTTTTGCCGTTTGATCTCGAACATCCTGCCGCAAACCTGCTTAAACCATTGTTACTGTATGGTAACATTCTAAGCGTCTCCTTTTGAATACAGTCATTCGCAAATCAAGCGCTCCTTATCGGCCTTCCTCAGTTTTTTCAGCGCATACTCCCGCTTGAGCGCCGAGCTTCGATCATGGCCACCCTCCTGCCACACCAGCTCCACCGGGCGCCGGACCCGGGTATAGCGTGCTCCCTTGCCCGTCAGAGTACCGTTATGCTCAGCCACACGACGCGCCGTATCTGTGGTCACACCGGTATAGAGGCTGCCATCGGCACACCGGAGCATATAGACCAACCAGTACTTTTCCACCGTTTTAGTCTCAACTTCCATAACGCCTCTGTAACTGATGGCAACAGAGGCGTAATATTCTGCTTTCCAACAATTCTGGGGGCTCGGTCAAACCGATGCAAACGCTATTACTCTCGATCGCAGGGCTCGCCTTCCTGATGATCGTGCTAGAGGATGTGATCCACATCAACAAGGCGAAAACGACACTCTTCCTCGGCACCCTTGCCTGGTTACTACTCTTTCTCTTCCCTCCCCACGGCGCCGACAGCCACCTGATTCAGGAAAAGCTCGACGAAAACGTACTCGAAATCGCCAGCCTCTGGCTGTTCCTGATGGCCGCCATGACCTTCGTCGCCTTCCTCAACCACCAGGGCCTGATCGAAACGCTGATCTACAAGGTTCTGCCGAAACGACTCAGCGAGCGCAAGCTGATGTTTCTGGTGGCGGGTTTTGCCTTCTTCTTCTCTTCCCTGTCCGACAATATCACCGCGACGCTGATCTCCATCGCGCTGGTACTGTCATTGAAAATGGAAGCGAAGAAGACGGTGCGCTTTGCCGTGCTGGTGGTCTTTGCGGTCAACTCCGGCGGGGTAGCGCTGATTACCGGTGACGTAACCACGCTGATGATCTTCATGCAGCAGAAAGTCGCCATTGACGACCTGCTCTGGCTCAGTCTGCCGGCCCTGGCCAGCGTGATGCTGCTGGCCGCCATGCTGTCACTGAAACTAAAGGGCGAAGTGGTGATCAGCCCCAGTCCACGTCGCGATGACAAGGTCGGCATGGTGATCGCCCTCATCTTCCTGTTGACCATCATCTCCACCATCATCCTCAACGTGATCGCCTCGGTTCCACCACTGCTGACCTTCCTGTTCGGCCTGTCGATCATGTTCCTGATCGGTCGGCTCTGCTACAAGGATGACGAGCGTGAAAACCTGCTCGACTATATCCGCGTAATCGAGTTCGATACCCTGCTGTTCTTCCTCGGCATCCTGTTGCTGGTGGGCATGATGAAAGAGATCGGCGTGCTGGACTCGCTTGTGCGCATCTACGAGGTACTGCCTACCACCTGCGCCAACTTCGTCATGGGCCTGCTGTCCTCACTGGTGGACAACGTGCCGTTGACTGCCGCCCTGCTGAAGTCAGACATCGGCATGGAAGCGGCCAACTGGCTGACGCTGACCTATGCCGTCGGCGTGGGTGGCTCGTTGCTGGTGATCGGCTCAGCAGCCGGCATCGTCGCCATGAGCAAGGTGGAAGCGATCACCTTCATCAGCTTCATGCGCTACTCCGGCATTATTATGGTTGCCTACACCGTCGGCTTTGCCGGTAGCTATCTGGTCGGTCATACCCTGCACTGACCCCGACACTCACCCGCCATCAACTGGCGGGTGAGTACTGCTCGCCAAACCAGGACAGCTGCGACTGCAGCTCGACCACCTCACCGACAATCACCAGCGCCGGTGCCGGCAACTGCGCTTCAGCCTGCAGCTGCGGCAAGGTTTCCAGCGTACCGACCAGCACCTGCTGATCCTGTGCCGTACCGCGCGAGACGATCGCCGCCGGGGTATCCGCCGGCTTGCCATGAGTCACCAAGCCCTTGCACAGCTGGCCCAGAGTATGCAGCCCCATGTAGAACACGATGGTCTGGTTAGGCTGAATCAGTTCGGCGTAATTCAGCTCGGTAGTCCGGTGTTTCAGCTGACCGGTGACGAATTTCACCGACTGGGCATAGTCCCGATGGGTCAGCGGAATGCCGGCGTAGGTTGAACAGGCACTGGCCGCCGTAATGCCCGGCACCACCTGGAAGGGAATCCCCGCCTGCTTGAGCTGCTCCAGCTCCTCGCCGCCGCGGCCAAAGATGAAGGGATCGCCTCCCTTGAGGCGTACCACGCGCTTGCCTTGACGAGCGTGATCAATCAGCAGCTGGTTGATCCCTTCCTGGGGCACCGCATGATTGTCGCGCTGCTTGCCGACATAAACCAGATCCGCATCACGGCGGCACAGATCCAGCACTTCCGGTGATACCAGGCGATCGTAGAGCACTACATCAGCCTGCTGCATCAGCCGCAGCGCCTTGAAGGTCAGCAGTTCGGGATCACCGGGACCCGCCCCGACCAGATAGACTTCGCCGGTCTGATGCGAGGCGTTGCCAGCCTCGATCTGCTCTGCCAGCAGCGCCTCGGCATCCGCATCACGGCCAGCAAACACCCGCTCGGCGACCTGACCCTGAAGAACCGACTCCCAGAACACTCGGCGCTCGTTGACCGTGCCGAAGCGCGCCTTCACCTTATCGCGGAAACGTCCCACCAGTTGTCCCAGACGGCTGTAGCCTGACGGAATCCAGGTTTCCAACTTGGCTCTTAACAGCCGAGCCAGCACGGGGGACTGACCGCCGGAGCTGATTCCGATAACAATCGGCGAGCGGTCGACAATGGCCGGAAAGACGAAGGTGCAGAGCCCGGGATTGTCGACCACGTTGACCGGCACATTGCGCGCCACGGCATCATAGTGAACCCGCTCATTGAGCGCTTCATCATCGGTTGCGGCCAGCACCAGCACCTTTTCGTCGAGCAGCTCAGGATGGTATTCACCTATCAACACCCGCCCCTGATGCAGATCCAGCATCTCCTGCAGTTCAGGCAAGACACGATGGGCAATCAGGGTGATATGAGCACCGGCGCGAATCAGCAAACGCGCCTTGCGCAGGGCAACATCGCCACCGCCCACCAACAGGACGGGGCGTTGTTTCAGGTCGAAGAAAAGTGGCAGGTAATCCATCGTCGAGGCTCCAGTGCAGTACAGCGTGGGACTGTCACAACTATAGCCACTTTGATGGTAATAAAAAACAAATTATTGATAACTTTTAGAGATAAGCGATTACTTCTGCAGCGCAAAACGCCCTTCCAGGAAAGCCACGATATCGCTGGACTCGTACATCCACTCACTGTGACCATCGGCGTGATCGATACGCAGACAGGGCACCTTCATCTTGCCGCCACCGCTGATCAGGTCCTGACGATGACGACCATCCGCACGCACATCACGCAGCTCGAGCGGCAGATTCAGACGACGCATGGCACGACGTACCTTGACGCAGAAGGGACAGGTCGGCAGCTGATAAAGCGCGTAGCCGGTCAGCGCCTGCTCCACCTGCTGCTGCGCCTGCGGCGAACGCTTGCCACGACGTGGCAGTGTCAGAAAATGCAGGCCCATGACAATCAGGCCCAGAACCCAGCGAACAGCTTTCATGGTGACTTCAGCTCCCGTTCAAAATTGATGGCGCAGTTTACTACAATGACCGGGATCAACAAACTGAATAGCGTCGACTGACGCCTGTCAGCACCCCGCCGTTACATGCTATGGTTAGCCCCAGACAATTTTCAGGAAGTTCAACCGCAAGGACTTCTCCGTGAGCGAAACGACCCCGATGGCCAGAGCCATGAACCAGGAATCCGAGACCCGCTGTTTTCAGTTCAAGAGCACCCGTGCAGCGCTGAATGAGTTAATTCTGACCACCAGCGACGCCGAGCTGCTGAAGCCGCAGCTGGCTGCCCACGCGGCCAAGGTGCCCATGCTGTTCAGCAACATGCCTGTTATCCTCAATCTGCAGCAGCTGCCAGAAGCCCCCAGCCCTGACGCCCTGAGACAACTGCTTGCCCTGTGCCGTGAGCTGTCACTGGTCCCCGTCGGGCTCAAGGCGGACCCGGACACCTCAGCCGAACTCTGCAGCGTCTTGCAACTGGCCGACTTCAGCCATCAACGCCGCAGCACCCGGGAAAACGATACGGAAAACGAGCCGGCCAAGACCGACGCCGAACCGACAGCGCCTCCCCAGCCCGCCGCCCCCCTTGCGGCCAAGGTGATCACAACCCCGGTGCGCTCCGGCCAGCAGGTTTACGCCCGCGGTACCGATCTGATTATTCTGGCCCCTGTCAGCGCCGGTGCCGAAGTGATGGCGGATGGTCATATTCACGTTTACGGCCCCTTGCGCGGCCGTGCCATGGCGGGTGTGACCGGCAATAGCGAGGCCCGCATTTTCTGCCAGTCGATGGAAGCCGAGCTGATCTCCATCGCCGGGTACTTCAAAACCAGTGAAGACCTGCACGCCGAGTGCTGGCAACAGCCCATTCAGGCATTGCTACGTGGCTCGCGACTGGATACAGTTTCACTTTAATTAACCGCTTCTTCAGATTTGATGGATACAGATGCATGGCTGAAATAATCGTTGTCACTTCCGGTAAGGGGGGCGTTGGCAAAACCACCAGCAGCGCCGCGATCGGTACCGGTCTGGCCCTGAGAGGGTTCAAAACCGTCCTCATCGATTTTGACGTGGGCCTGCGTAACCTGGATCTGATCATGGGCTGCGAACGCCGTGTGGTCTACGATTTCGTCAACGTCATCAACAAGGAAGCGACGCTGAATCAAGCGTTGATCCGCGACAAGCGCACCGAAAACCTCTACATCCTGCCGGCCTCCCAGACCCGCGACAAGGATGCCCTGAGCGTCGAGGGCGTGGAAGCGGTACTGAACGAACTGGCGGAAAGCTTCGACTACATCGTCTGCGACTCCCCGGCCGGTATCGAGAAAGGTGCTCAACTGGCACTTTATTTCGCCGACACCGCCATCGTGGTGACCAACCCTGAAGTCAGCTCGGTACGCGACTCCGACCGTATCCTCGGCGTGCTGCAGAGCAAATCCCGCAAGGCGGAACAGGGCGAAACGGTCAAGGAGCACCTGCTGCTGACCCGTTACAACCCGAACCGCGTGGACGCCGGTGAAATGCTCAGCGTCGACGACGTCAAGGAGATCCTGGCGATCCCGCTGCTGGGCGTGATCCCCGAGTCGGAAGCCGTTCTCAAGGCTTCCAACCAGGGCGTTCCGGTGATCATGGATAGCGACAGTGACGCCGGCCAAGCCTATGACGATGCCATTGCCCGCTTCCTGGGCGAAGACCGCGAACACCGTTTCCTCAATGTGGAGCGCAAAGGCTTCCTGAGCCGGGTATTTGGACGGAAGGGCTAATGGGTATTCTGAGTTATTTTCGACCGAAGAAGCAGACCTCGGCCAGCGTTGCCAAGGAGCGCCTCCAGGTGCTGGTCGCCTACGAGCGTTCCCAGCGCACTCAACCGGACTACCTGCCCCAGATGCAGCAGGAGATCCTGGCGGTGATCGCCAAGTATGTCGATGTCTCCACTGACGACGTGCAGATCAACCTGGACGAAGACTGCTCCATCCTGGAGCTGAACGTCACCCTGCCGGAAAAAGGCTGAATGTACACATGAACGGGGATCAGTGATTCCCGTTTTTCTCTCCCCCCCTGAACACCGCCCCTGCCGCTGCAGGTACTTGCCGTGAACATGGCTCTTTTCAACAAGAAATTGCGGCGTATTCAAAAGAAAAGTGAAATAAAGCTTTGACGCCAGAGCCAACTGGTGTATTCTGATCAGGCTTAAGAGTAACACAAGCATTTATGCACCATTTCGACGTCCTGCCTAATAGTAAGTACCTCGTTCTGTTTTCATAAGTACCAACATTACCTAAAGCACTACCTGCTCCGATTGGCACTTTCGCCATCGAGCTCATATTTACTCAGATCGAGATTATTATTATGTCTACTACTACTGGCACTGTTAAATGGTTCAACGAAACTAAAGGTTTTGGTTTCATCGCTCAGGAAAACGGTCCTGACGTATTCGCTCACTTCAGCGCTATCTCCGGCAGCGGTTTCAAGACCCTGGAAGAAGGCCAGAAGGTTGAGTTCACAGTTACTCAGGGCCAGAAAGGTCCTCAGGCTGAGAACATCGTCGCTATCTAAGCTCCGGCTTAGTCGCTGACAAAAAAAACGGGCCTTCTGGCCCGTTTTTTTATGCTCGACCCTATATGCCTGCACCGGCCAGGCATACCTGCTCACATCACAGCATCCGAGTTTCGTTACGAGAGCTATCCGTGTACATCGCGACCAGGGAATAATCCATAAACCCGGCACAGGTGGACAGGTAATCCTTGGCGAAAAAATTGACCTTGTCCGAGCAGGCTTCAATAGCGGACTCGTCTGCAGTCTGCAACCGCTGCTGCAGTGCCGCAAAGCGACAGGTCACCACATCCGCCGCATCCTGCGCCTTGCGATCGTTCGTCACCGCCAGCCGCAGCACCGCATTCGCCCGATCCCACTCAACCAGGAAATAACGCGACTCGTTTTTGACATTGGCATTGAGCAGGGCCATCGCCTTCTCCAGCGCTTCTTCCATGTCATCCTTTAGTGCCCCGTCCTCGGTGGCACCGGATTCAGCAAAGTGAAAACGATTGGCGGTTACGCCCTGCTCTTCTGGAGCAAAGGGATTTTCACCTTCGCTCAGGTTCCAGTTCAGACTCATCTTGTCCTCAAACTCTTGATAGGTTAAACACCCGATTACTCATACTTGTCCGTATCGGACTGCTGCAAGCGCTCATAGCGAATTTGCAGCAGCGACAGCTGGGCGCTGCTGCCCGCTTCCAGGCTGTGCGCCAGCAGCTGCTCCAGCACCTGCCGCGTCTTACGAATACGGGGTGAATAATGACCGAACTGGATATTGCGTGACAACATCATGAACAGGTGTTGGCTGTTCGGGCTCAGCCGTTTACTGGCCGTAACCGCCGCCAGGTATTTATCCAGGGCGTCCGGCAAGGGAGCGGCTCCGTGAAATACCGCTTCGGTATCGGCATAGCGACGCGAGAACGCCAGACGCACATGCTCACTGCTGGGCAGGGTATGGATCAGGTCCATCAGGAACAGGGCACCACTGTTGAAGAAACTGCGCCCATCCGCCGCCCGAGGGCTGGCATGGGTCATCAGGAAGTAGCCGGCCAGCAGCACCTCTATGTACCAATCTTCCCCACCAGCACGACGCTTGTAGTCCTGCAGCTCGGAGACATAGAGGCAATACGGCAACAGCGGATGCACACTATCGTGCTCGGTCGCGATGGCATCCTGAATCAGATGCAGATCGAGCCGCTCCAGAATTTCGTTTTTCGCTTCCAGCAGCCAGTCGCGCCCGTCCTTGGCATCAGCGAACGCGCCCGTGCAGAGCTGCATCTCGCACGCCTCTGTCAGCAGGCTGGAGTAGCTCGGATCCGAGGACGCCAGTTCCCAGGTCTCATTGACGGCCGCATGCTTAAAGGCCAGATCGACCGCCTCCAGCAGCTGGTGAATCTGTTCGCGAATCTCTTCATGCAAGGCGCCCAGCTTGTCGCTGATGCCGTCACGGTTCTGCTCCAGCATCTCCTGGATGTAGCGGCGGCGATGATCCTCATCGACGAAGTTGATGAAGGCAAAGCGGGATGAGGTTTCATGCCGCAGCCTGCCCTGAAAAGCTTCCTCGAAACGGTTGGCCGCCGATACCAGACGATCAGCCGCTCGGCTGATCTCGAAGTAGTTATCGATCAACTGCTCATGCAGCTGCTCGTAATAGTGGTGATCCTGCTGCGACTGCTGTTTTTCGGACAGGTCCTGGGTCCGGCTGGCGATGGAGATGGCCACATAGGCGCCGGCAAAGGCGATCGGCAGACCGATTACCAGGTTGATCGCATCACTGATGCCCGACCAGCGTGTAAAGGTCAGCAGGTCCGGCATTTCCGGCCCCAGCTTAAGCACCATCAGCGTCACCAGAAAGAGTACCAGGGCGATACAGAGGGAATAGATGATGCCCGACGTGAAGTTCCGGAACTCCTGGTTATTGCGCTTTTTACTAGCCATCAGCCCTACCCGACCTGATTGCGTCGCTTGATCTCAACCAGCAGCTCAAGCTGTTGATCCGGAGAAAGCTTGGTGATTTCATGGGTCAGGTCGGCCTTGTAATCGATAAACGGCAGCTCTCCCCGCTCGACTGCGCCCCGGACCGCTTCGTCGTTGGCATCGACATGCATCAGCATCGCCTGCACGATACGCTTGATCTGACGCTCGGTCAGGCAGGCATCTTCCAGCGGCAGGTCGAGCAGCATGCGGATCTCGCCGTCGCGGTGATCGTAGTCATAGAAGCAAAGTTTCTTCTCGAAGGTCTTGCGAATCGCCACCTCGAAGAAGGCACGACGGAACTGAGGGTTGATGCAGCTATAAAGCCGGGGCACCACAATCTTGATCAGCTCACCCGACTCCTGCACGTTGAAGATGAAAGTGACCACCGAGTCACCATCAGCATCGCGGTAATGCTTGGTCGGAAACGCCGAATACAGATAACCGTCGGCACTGCCTTCATTTTCCTGCCGACACTTGTATTTCCAGCCGATGGACTGGAACAGGGCTTCCAGCTCCTTTAGCGTTGTAGCCAAAGCGTGTTCCTCATTCAGAGTAAACAGGGGACCTGAACTTCAGCCCCCCGGGGTGGATCAGATGCCGCTGCCTTCCTCAAGCGCACGCAGCTGGGCCAGCAGTTCCTGGCGCTTTTGTTCAACCGGGTCGATGGCCGCATCGTTGATACCCAGCACCTGCTTCATTTCCGGGATCAGTGACGCACTCTTGGTCATCACGCCCAGCATACGCAGGAACTGTTTGTAGGTCAGATCGCCATCTTCGATGATGTGACCGATTGAAAGATGATGATCGTGGTCATCCGGATCATATTCCCACGCGCCGGTCTTGGTGGTGTAGTTCTTGTTCAGCATCCACTTCAGCAGTTCGGCACGCTTCTCCTGGTCGGCTTCCGCCACCAGGTCATCGAGGTGCTTGATAGTGCGCATCTGCAGGTATTCGCCATCTTCCATCAGGCGGATAACGATGACGACCTTGTTACCCTCATCATCGGAAAAGCCTGTCACGATGGTCTCGGCATCACGTTCGTCGTAGTTAAAGTCGACTTCTTTCAGGTACTGCTTGATTTTGGCTGTGCTAATGGCCATGCCCGTTTCACTCCATGAGTTGCTGTAAAGTCGCAGCATCAATAATCTCGTCACGCAGCACCTGCTGGGCAACGCGATCGATCTGATGCCAATGTGTTTCAACCAGCGAGGCAGTACTGGCGGTCGCCTCATCCAGCCAATGCTTGATACGGTCTTCAACCTGTGCCGCAAATGGCAGGCGCTGCAAGCGCTCTTTCAAGGCGGGTATAGCGAGGTTGTACAGCGTCTCGTCCATCCCCCATTCGGCGATGGCCAGCCAGGCATAATGAGCTGCCTGTTTCAGGTCGCCTGACGCCCCACTATCAAGTCCTTTGTCACCGAACTGCTTGACCTGTGCAGCCCGTCCGGCCAACGCCACGCAGGTGAGGTTGAACAGGAAATCGCGGGTGTAATCGTGCTGCTGCTCATTGTCATAGGCGACCATGCCCAGGAAATTGGCCCGTGCCACCACCGTCACCTGCTCGATTCGACGTTCAGGCAACAGGATTCGTGAGATCACGGCATGGGCCGCCTCATGGTAGGCCGTTTCCAGCAGGTGTTGACGGCCATCTTCCAGGTTCAGCGGCGCGCCATACTTCTGCGTATTGATCTGCTCGATCAACAGCTCGGCCCCAGCCTGCTCCAGCCCGTCGCGCAGTGCCTGCAGCACCACTTCCCGATTGACCTTTTCCAGATCGGCACCACTGAATCCGGCGGTCAGCATGACCAACTGATCCACGTCGATTTCCCGACGGAACAGGGGACGCGCCAGCATCCGCTCGATGAACCAGCGCCGCGCCTCCTTGTCGAGCTGGGGCACCTCAAAATGCAGGTCGATACGGCCCGAGCGCAGAATCGCCGGATCGATCAGATCCTTGCGGTTGGTCGCCGCGATGATGAAGATATCGTCACCGCCGGCAAAACCGTCGATCTCCACCAGCATCCGGTTCACCAAGGCATCAGCCTGAGGGCCTGCCGTGCCACGGCGAGGCAGTGCATCGATCTCGTCGATAAAGATGATTGCCGGCGCATACTCGCGAGCGCGAGCGAACAACTTGCGAATGAAGGACTCGTTGAGCAGGTCGTTACCGGCACAAGCGATAAACGGCAGCCCCGCCTCATGGGCAAAGGCCTTGGCAAGCATGGTCTTGCCCGTACCCGGCACACCGTACAACAGCATGCCACGGGGTACACTGATGCCCTGCGCCTTCAGCTGTTCGCGCTGGCTCACCAGATTGATGGTTTCTCTCAGCCGCGCCTTGATCTGGACATGACCGGCGATCTGCTCAAAGGATACTTCGGGCAGATCAACCTGAATGCCTGAAGCATCCGTGAAATCCTCACCCCGCGCCAGCTTCTCGATGCGCGCATCGGTCAGAACTACCTTCAGCCGAGCGCCCTCAAGCGTGAGCTGGTGCCGAAAATAGACCCGCTGATGCTTGGTCGCCATCTGCTGCGGCAGCTTGCCCATATCCTGAGACTGCAAAAAGGCTTCAACGCCGGCATCAATACTCAGCTCAACCTGCTCGACATGCGCATTTTCATGCGCCAGCAGATAGTCGGTCACCGGATCGTACACCTGATCGGTCAAGCGCGACTTCACCGCCCTGGTATCAAAATCGGGGGCAAAGCCCAGCACCAGCAGGCGTACCAGCAGGTCGAACTGCTTGAATTCGACCGACAGGCCCAGCTTGTCCTCAAAGGATTTGCGCTCATGCTGAACCTGCTCCTGTGCGATCCGCGCCAGCGCATCGATGCTGAGCTTGTTAAACAGGATGATACTGCCCTGAGACAGCCGCGAGATCATCTCGGGCGGAATGGCGGCCACCTGGTGGCCATCCTCGATCTTGGTTTCCTGACTGATCGCCTGTAACAAATGCTCGCGCGCCTGATGCGGTTGCTTGCGGGCCTGCTCGGCGAACGTTCGGTTGGAATAGATACTGCTGCCCAGGTTCGACGTGAACACCACAATGGTCTTGCGGAAATCGATCTCTTCGCCGCTGTATTCATCCCTCAACCAACCCTCCGACAGCAGGCGCAGCAACGCGGTCTGCACACGGCTGTGGGACTTTTCCAGCTCATCGAATACGATGATCGAACGCGGGTGCTGCTTGACGAAATCGGTCAGCAGACCGGTGGTCGCATCACTGAACCCCTTGCGCAGACCGACCAGGCCGAAGCTTTCCTTTTCGGAGGAAAACTGGGTCATATCGAAGGATCGGAGGGCATAGCCCTGCAACCCCTGCCCCATCAGCTGGGCCATATAGGTCTTACCCGTCGCGGCGGGACCCAGGAATGAAAATATCGCCTGAGGGCGGTCGCTGAGCTCGCTCCAGCTCATTCGCATTACTGCATCGCTGACCGCTTCCACGGCCGCATCCTGATCGAAAATGCGGCTGCTCAACAGCGCCTTGAGTTCTGCCACACTGGACACCACCGCATGGTAGCGGCCCTTGCGATCTCCCAAATTAACGTACGGCTCGGTGACACGAGTGGACAGATCCAGCCCCTGCTGCTTAAGACGCTCCAGCAGCCGGATGACATCCGGTGCGTAGGGCACTCGGGGCAAGGAAGCGGTATCTTCAAGCAGACTGGTCGTGAAGCGCTCTGTACGCGGCCCCTCTTCAGGCACATTCAAGCTATCGCATAACCGAGAATAATCGCTGGCCGATAATGGCTGAAGAGACTGGAGTGCACTGCGCAGGTGGTCAAGCGTGATCGAGCTCTCACCCGACTCGATTGCGAGCAGTTTCCCGCCCAGAAGCATGTTTCGCATTAAAGTGTATCCCTACCGCTTGCGGTCGACGCGAGCAA
Organism: uncultured Marinobacterium sp.; assembly: GCA_963677795.1. Taxonomy (GTDB): domain Bacteria; phylum Pseudomonadota; class Gammaproteobacteria; order Pseudomonadales; family Balneatricaceae; genus Marinobacterium. The sequence continues at coordinate 652,960 of OY782520.1, forward strand.
TTTCCAGCAGACTTTGTGGGGGAGAAAGCAACTGAAATCGTCTTGCCTTGTGTTTCAAATGACTGACATTTTCAGCCAATATACGCAATTTACCTAACCTTGAAAACCGAGAGATTCCCAAAAACCGAATCACAACAAGGCTATATCCAAGCCTGCCGCATTCAGATCAAAAAACACCCCGGTACCGGGGTGTACTGCAAGTATTCCTCAGCCATGTTACGAGACAAGGTTCACCGTATTTCCGTGCTCAGCTCAGCATTCACACGCGCTATTGTGCGGCGCTGGCGGCCTGGCAGCGCCTCTCCAGCAGGTCGACCAGTATGCGTTCCACATTGCTGCCGCCGATGCTAATGCGTGCGCCTTTGGACAGGGCGGACAATGTCTGCATTGCACGCGGGTAATCGGCCGCCACATAATCGTGAAGGGCGGATACCAGGGCCAAGGCGAGATCGCGGTTGGCCCCCTCAGGTTTAGCCTCGATTGCGCTCCTGCAACGCTCAAGTCCGGCAGTATCCCCCGCTGATGCATAGAGTCCCGCCACATGCAGAGCAATAAAGGGATGACCGATCATCGACCAGACATGTTCTATATGCCGGACAACATCAGGTTGTAAGGGGTGAGTCTGACCGCTTTTCAGATAATCCCGAAGCAGGAAGCCGCCACAATCAGCCAAGGTCAGCACAGGACCACAAGTGGTTGTATCCGGGGCACAATAGCGCAGATAGCGCTGCATCGCGGCATCACGCTCATCCATCTGCCATTCCGACAATGCCAGGTGCCACTGAACATGACCATACATCTGGCCTTCCCGTGCGCCTGCGCCATGGACAGCCAGCCAATCGTGAAGCAACTGCGCCGATTCTTCAGCCTCACCTTCATCATGCAGCAGATGGGCCAGGGCGTGAATGGAGTAAAGCGCCTGCGGTCGAATCGCCAACGCCCGCTCAATCAGCTCACGCCCCCGCTTGCGCTGGCCGGCTTCACTGGCCGCAAACCCGAGTCGGGCGAGCAAGGCCCAATCATCCTTCAACGCTGCTTCAACGGACTCGAAGATAGCGAGCACAGTCTCCAGCTTGGTCGCACCGCCGTAAAAAAACAGATTTCCCGCCAGCTTGGAGACCACCAGCAGATCAGCAGGCGATGTTGCGATATAGTCCAGCGCACGGGCCTGGGTCGCCTGAAAGTTGTCAATCAACCCGATCAGCACCTCGACATGCTCATGCTCCCACTCTGTCGCGTCCTGCAACGCCAGCTTGGCACGCTCGCGATAGACTTCAGCGCCGGGCTCGCCAACATCCTGGGCCACGAAGTAACGTGCAGCGGCTGCCAATGCAAAGCTCCCATCAAGCGCCAGCGCCTGATCAAGCGCTTCGGCCGCACCGGATTCGGAGCCAAGAATCAGGTCGAGCGCTGTCTGATACAGCTCAACCGCCTCAGGAGACTGACAGGTCAGTCGATTGCCAGTACGTCGATCGAACATCGAATCGGCCTCTATCAAGGGTTATTCAACTCCGCTCATTCCCGGCATGTATGGCCGCCTTTAAGCCCGAACCGGGCACGCGCAGAAATGGCCGTCACGCGACACTGCCTTAAGCATAGGTGGCAGTCCTGAATTGATCAGTAGATGCTGTCATTAAATTGCATGCCCTAGTGGCAAAAGAGATCAGGCCGCAGGCGGAGTATTGAGCAAACGCACTTCGCGTTGCGGGAAGGGTATCTCGATCTCCGCCTCTTTCAGCGCATTGAACAACGCCTGGTTGATACGGTATAGCAGATCATAGTAACGCTCGGTCGGAATCCAGACACGTACACCCAGCGTAATACCGCTGGCAGCAAAAGCCTCAATCCCCACTTGCGGCGCGGGATCCTGGCAGATCTCATCACCAAAGGCCACCAGCACGGACTTGAGCAGATCACCAGCCTGTTCCGGGTCTGCACTATAGGCGATATCGATCGAGATTTCGGCCAGCGTATTGGCGTGGGAGTTATGGATAATCTCACCCACCACATGCTTGTTGGGGATGGAAATATCGACTCCGTCTTCATTGGTCAGCAACGTGTGTGACAGGTGAACCTCTTTCACCAGCCCGCTCACGCCCTGCACCTGAATGGTGTCGCCAACTACGTAGGGGCGTGTCAGCACAATGGTCAAGCCGGCGCTGTAGTTGGACAACAGCCCCTGGATCGCCAGGCCAGCCCCCAGACCGACAGCACCGATCATGGCGATCAGCGGGGTGACGCTGATACCCAGCTTGCCAAGTGACACGATCGCCACCATGGCGACAATCAGAATCTTGACGCAGCTGGCGATAAAGCGGCTCAACGTGACATCCAGGTTGTGTCGCTGCATCAGCGCCAGCGACCAGTTGGATACCTTGCCCGCCACCCAGAGCCCCAGCAGCAGGATGATCAGCGCACCGATGATCTGGAAGCTGTAGTTGACGAAGAACTCCACCACCAGATTATAAATTTCCTGGAACTGCACCAGCTCCTGCTTTACCGACTCTTCCATTGCTTACTCCATTTTCAAACAAGAACTATCCGGCTGCCGAACCGACTCCGCCCAGGCCAGCCGACGCAGACGGCGAGACAGACTGTCGACCAGCACATTCAGCAGCGCCGTGACCGCAATCAACAGGAAGGCGCGGTCATAACGAATCTCCTCGAACGCCGAATCGATATAGAACCCGAGCGTGGCAATACCCAGTATTCCCATGATGGCACTTTCTCGCAGGATAACCTCCCAACGATAGAACAGGAACGCCAGCATTGCCGGAAAGCGCCGCGGTGTTTCGATATAAGCGTAGCGCAGCAGCCCCTTGGGTTCATCGGGTCGCTCATGTCGAGAACCATATTCCGCATCGCTGGCATTGGCCACCAGAAAGGCGATCAGACCGCCGTTGTGCAGCGCCAGCGCCAGCACTGCCGGCAGTCCTGAAGGGCCACAGAGCAGCATGAACACGAACGCCAGGATCATCTCCGGTGTCGAGCGCAACACCAGCAGCAGAAAGCGTCCCGGCCAGCGCATCACGGCTCCCGCCATCGAGCGGGTCGCCAGCGGATAGACCAGCAGGATGACCAGACCGGTGAGCACCAGCGCAATCTGGGTCAACAGCAAGGTCTGCACCAGGCCGGGCCAGACCTGTTCACTGAACATCTGACCATACCAGTCCAGCGCACCGGCAATATCCCCCTCGCGCAAGGCACGGGGCCAGATATCCTGGCTGATGAACTGCCAGAAATAGCCGCTGTTACTGAAGCCGATCGTCTCCGGCAGCAGCCAGATCGCCAGTATCAGGTACATAGGAATCAAACGCGGACGCACCCAGAAACGGATCGTCGCAATCAACAGCAGGAACGCCCAGAGCAGTGCCCCTGCCTCGGCGTACTGGCCCTGCTTGAAGGCGGTTTCGAGATGGAACCCCAGCGTCGGCAGGCCGATAAAACCCAGAATGGCGCTGGAGCGCAGTGCGCACTCGAAGCGGTAGCGGGTATAGCTGAGCAGTGCCGGCCAGGCCTGGGGGATCAGGGTGTACAGATAGCGCTTGAACGGGTTCAGCTCGGGAGCCAGGGTCAGTTCAGGATCACGCGACTGCTGCTCGAAAATCTCGGCAAACACCTTGGCGAACACCCCGGCAAAGGGCACCAGAATCGCCAGCAGGCCGGTGGTGGCACTGAGCCCGTAGAGCTGCATGAAGATCAGCCCCCAGAACAGCTCATGCACCGAGCGTGCCGAGGCACAGAGAATACGCACCAGCCGCCAGCGGAACAGCATCGACAGCAGCAAGCCCAGCGGCGCCGATATCGCTACCGCCAGTAATGCAAAGGCCACCGTCTGCCCCACCGCTTCAAGCAGCACGGCCGAATCGTCCCAGCGCGGCAGCAACAGTCCCTGCCCTATCCTGCCCAGCTCCTGCCAGGGATCGACAGGATAGACCGCCAGATCGGCGCCGAACAGGCACAGCAGCGCCACGACCACCAGCAGGCCACAGACCCCGTTAAGGGTTCTGGCACTGGATCGATCTGGGTACAGCGGTAGGGGTTGCGCGCCGGGGATCATGACTGGACCATCGCCCAGCTGTCCGGTTCCTGTAACGGGCTTGCCGGCGCTGGCGTGTCGTCCTGCTGATACCATTCGTCCAGTGCCTGCTCCGACAGCTCGCGGGCCGGGCAGTCACAGCAGATACGACCATCGCGCATGACGATGATACGCTCGAAATGATTCAGCGCCAGCTGGCGGTTGTGCAGACTGACCACCGCGGTCTCATGCTGCTCGAGCAGATACTCCAGCAGCAATTCCGCCTGCAGCGGGTCCACCGAGGACACCGGCTCATCACCGAGGAACACCGGCTGCCGGCGATAGAGCGCACGGCCGATGGCCACACGCTGTCGCTGACCACCGGAGAGCCGATCCACCGACTGCCACAGTTTGTCCTCCAGTCCCAGCGTCTGTACCAGCTCGGCAATTGCTTGATGATGTGCCGCAAGCGGCCGCACCAGGTTCCATAGCGCCGGTAAGGTGCGCACCCGCTCCAGCCCACCGATGAATATGTTCTGGTACACCGACAGCAGATCCACCAGCCCGCCGGACTGCGGCTGCAACGCCACCCGTTCCGGCTGCTGCTGGTACAACAGATGCAGCAACGTGGTCTTGCCTGCGCCCGAAGGGCCGAGCAGCGCAACCTTCTCCCCGCGATGGATCTGCAGACTGATGTGGTCCAGTACCCGAAGGTCGCCGTAGGAAAGCGACTGATTGGCGAGCTGGAACAGTACGGGGGACTGGCTCATGCGCGATCAGTCATCCAGCAGGCCAATCGCCTTGGCGGTTTCCTCGATCGGGCCGTAATCATCGTTGCCGGCCGGCACGAAGCTCTGACGCGGGAAGCTGGCCAGCAGATCAGGATCCTGCATCTCCAGCAGTGCCGCACGCACCTTGTCCTTGAAACCGTCACCAAAGTGCTCGTTCACATCACCGCGTACGGTCCACTGATAATCCGGATAGGTCGGCGTGGTCCAGATCACCTTCACCTTGGTGGTATCGATCTTGCCCTCTTCAAGTTCCTTCTCCCAGACCGCGAAGTTCACCGCGCCCACCTGGTAAGCGCCGGCCTGTACCTGAGCGATGGTACGGCTGTGGTCACCGGAGAAACCGACACGCGCGAAAACCGCCTCAGGCGCGGCACCGAAATGCTCACGCAGATAGAACTCCGGCATCAGGCGGCCCGACGTGGAGCCCTTGGAGCCGAAGGTGAAGGTCTTGCCCTTGAGCGCATCGCTCAGGCTGTCGGACGGCTCCAGCCCTGTGCTGGTGTTGGCAATGATGTAGCTCTTGAAAAACTGATCCTCATAGCCCTGCGCCAGCGCCTCGGAATCCGGCACCAGACGACGCGCCTGCACACCTGACAAACCACCGAACCAGGCCAGCTGAACCTGGTTGTTGCGGAACGCCGTGATCGCCGCCGCGTAGGACTTCACCGGGATGTACTTCACCTCCACACCGAGCTGCTCGGTCAGATAATCGGCCACCTTGCCGAAACGCTGCTGCAGGCGGGATTCATCGGCATCGGGAATCGCCGTAAACACAAAGGTTTCAGCCTGGGCCAGAGCCGGCAGCGCCAGCAGGACCAGCGCCATCAATCGACGCAGAAAGGACATCGGGATTCCTCATCAAATTCGGTTGGGTGCGCAGACCTGCGCATGGAAAACGGGAATGATACGAAGTAGCGGGGGTTTTGTCAGTGATAACCCACACTGCCTGCACAAAAATGATGGCTAAAAAGCCGCACACCCGACCGGCAAAGACAAGCAACCCGATGAGTGTTCCTTTAACCACCGCTTTCTTGGCTTCCTTCCTGAAAACCCGACGTGCCAATAGCTGGCAGGTGCCTGGCTTTTATCCCATGTATCCTGCGGAGGTAACCCGTGCATCCCTGAATCAGGCCATTTTGACTTCAATAAACCACTTGGGCTGCATCTCATCGAAGTCCGTGCGGATATTCGCGGGCAGATAGCTGGCCGAGTCCAGCACAACGTCCTGCCCCTCTATACGCTTGAACACAACCCAATGCCAGAACGCCTTGCCGACCTCCCAATGATGCTTGATAGACAGCAGGGCCAGATCCGGTAACGCCTCCCAGGACTCGAAGGGGATTTCATCAACCGATGTGTCGACACCCGCCTGGGAAAGCATATTGCGCACATATTGGGTATCACTCCAAAGAGACTCATCCTCGGCGTAAATACCCATCGCATTGGCAATCGCCTTCATCTCCGCATATGACTTGCCCAGAATATTGGCGACTGAGGCAATGCCACACCCTGTGGTTTCTTCCTGTACGACCGGGGTCATCATCCTTCACTCCTGTTGGATTGATATTGGCTCAAGCTAACCTTACATCTCGTCGTCACCAGAGACAGGTTCAACCGGGCTGTTCAGCGTAATATCGGCCACTACTTTCTTTCGGTGGTATACAAATGGGTTTTGCATTTTTCACAGACCCTGGACGTTCCTTTCCAGGTGCTCTTACATATCACACACATATATTCCCCAATGACAGGTTCTGGCTGCGTATTGGCAACTAAAGCATGACCGGACACCATCGACTCTCCTCGCCCGCTTAAATGCCGCCTGTCGGCAGACATGGCTTCGACTTTCTGCTGTTGTAACCATAACTGGCGTTTTTGCATAGCCGCTTCTCTCAGCCTCCGCTCACGTGGGTGATAAGCCCAGGTTTTACCTTCCACGCCCTCTTCTATATATCTGCGGAGAACCTCTTTATACTGCCCTTTATCTTCTTGTTTGAACAACCTCGGCACCGCGTTGACATTAAGCTCAACGATACCGCACTTGGTAATTGATGGGGCTTTCAGCTCGGACGGCAGGCACCTTTCCTTGTAGGTGACAAACACTACAAAGGGAACATTTTGGACAAACCCCAGCACATCGACAGCAACTCCACAAAACTGAACACCTACCTGAACATCGTCCAATTTCAATAGAGATTCATCCGCTACGAGGTAGTCAAAATTTGCTGACTCATAAGAGTAATCACTAAATGCCGACACTGAGCACTGAAGCCGTGGCACTCTAAAATTGAGGCCGTCACTCGAGAGCTGCCTGATCATTAATCGGACAGATACAGCAAACGAGTACTCGCACTCCTTGCGTGTTTCGTTATGCACCTTCTGACTACGATGCGCGAAATGCCATTCCTTTTCATCACCCTGTCTTGCGACCAAGGGTGTTTTACAAGACGGACAAACACACTCGCAAGAATTACCCCGTTTCACACTCCCAACATCTACCAGCTGCCCACTGGCAACATCAAGTCCAAACGGGATTAATGATTCTATCCCCATCACGCTTTACCTATAAAACATAATGCCATTCAACCGGGTTTAAATCGTCTAATCCTACTGTCGGTACAAAAGGTTCGGCATGCACTTTTCGGCAGGTTTTACAGTGACAATAAATAATTGGCATATCCAGTGCAGAAACCTCGTATTCTAAGGTTCCACACAGACTACTCCCTTTCATGTAGTCCCTCCTTGGCAGTAAATAGTGATCGAAGCAGCCTAGCTCCTTGGCCACTGGGGCCGCTGTATTTCCAGGTTGATCAGCACGCCTGACGGCCTCGCGCCGAAACTCTTCGGTGTAGTGCTGGTACTTTTTCCTGGCCATCTTGCACCTCCTCGTCAGGGGTAACCTAACTATAGAAGGTGTCTACTGTTCGTGGGTAACTCGAACATCTAACGCTCGCAGCAGAGGCCGCGAAACCAAAGCGAAGCGACGGTTTTGCGGTCCTACTGCCTGCAATTGTTAACGCCTTTTTCGCCGTTTCTTAGGAAGACCAAAACTAAACTCTTTGTCTTTTGTTACCTTTATTAAATAATCCCTGTAAGCCGGATGTATTTCCCAGAGAATCGATTGCATTTCGTTCCATCTGGAGCGCGATACCAACTCAGGGTCTTCTTCCGAAGATATATGCCGATACCCATCTCTTTCCCTTGAATCCGATACTCGCGCATTCAAAAATCCAATCTCGTGTAGATAACGCCAGAGCGAGAACACGTCATCGGCATTTCCGTGAGATAAGGACTTCGAGAATAGTGTAATCGGAAATCTACTAGGTAAACTGTTAATAAAATCAACAGCAGACTGTGGATGCAGAGAGAATGATCCACCGTCGAAATCAACATCATGAAATGCCCGAATGATATCTTTTATTTGTGGACATTCTAGATCGCATTCTCTTTTCAGATCATCAACGCGTTCCTCTGAATAAATTGGCATAACATTTCCAACATCTCCAGATTCCACCTTTTTTTGTTTAGATCTTATAGCATGATCACATAACTTATATATTAGCTGAATAGAATCTCGAGGGCGCTCGCGTGACCGCTTAACAATAAAGTCATCCCAATACCTAAACTCTTCTTCTGCAGTGGGAATTCGAACATGATTAGTATCAAAGAATAAATTATAAGGTGTTAAATTAGGTTTAACATTGAGCTCATCGTGCGCCTTAACCAAACGACGTCTAATAACATCTCGCAGATTTTCATCTGACATCGAAATTCTTTTAGCAAGATTCCTAAAATGATCAACCTGATCTCGTTGTCCGGAGTTATCGCGTTTAAGCCTTCTCCATACCTCATCACGAATGGAGATTATAAACTTAATATTCTGGCACGATTCATTTATGGATCTAGCCGCTAATAGAAAAGCCCAAATCCTATTTAGATGATTTGGCTCATTAGGCGACGCAATTTGATCCGTATCATCAATCAGAACATAAAACAGACCTTCTGATTTATTGATGGATGACGCTATAGCTCTGTGTAAACCATTCGCATTAAGATTATTAGACTCCGTAAGCTTTGAAAAATCTACGCCCGATATCGCTTTTCCAATAGGGCTTAGTAAGCGCGCAAATTTTGCTATAGCATCATGATCAACAAGGCCTTGTTCTTGAGCTGACGCGAGAAGCGCTTTATCTTCGGTATCTGTAATCAGTCCGGTCTTTTCCGAACCTAGTTTACCAGCGATCGCGCGAAGTATTGCAGCTTCACTGGACCTGACCAGAGGGCCAAGTGCTGTTTCGTTAGTTAACGTAAATTCAATATCTTTCGGTCGCAGCATAAGAGCCGGGATTTCGAGTTCTTTTAACTGATTTCGAAAAAATCGCAGTACGGCAGATTTACCAGCCCCCTTGTTCCCAAGTATTATTCGAGGCCCAGACTTCGGCACCGTAATCGCTTCAACATATTCATCAGACGGAACAAATACTTCTGGAAGGAACGATTCATCTCCCTCAGCCGTTCCTGACTCAAAATACTGCTTCAATACTTGAAGGTTGTCTGACATTATCAATCCTTGTTCGTATGTTTCATTCGTTAACGCCGCAGTTAAAGGGCCGAAAAAGCGGAGCTTTTGAGGTCCCAGTGAGCAAAGCGAACGAATTTCAACGCTTTGTTATGTTCTTCCGTGCGAGAAAGGGTCAATGCCTTTCAACTGACACCAATGTTGCTGAGTAACTATAAATGCCTCTAGTGGATAAATCTTATAGCCTAAACCTCGCATGTATAGGTCTAGACCTTTGAGGCTTGGCAAGAAATGCATTCTATCCTTGCCAGCATTGACCAGTCGAGCGTCTCGAAAGAGACCTAGTGTGACAAGGGCATCGACTTGAGGACGAAACCGTCCAAGCGCGATGCTGTGAGATGAAGAATCATCGAGAATTTCCTGATGCGTGGTTTTAGCAATGTTTACGAAATTGCTGAGGTCATCTGGGTAAAGCTGCAACAGTTCACTTGCAGGGTAAATAAGACTGTTTTTTGGCGTGTAAAGCGATTCATCAACAATTGTTCCCTTATGAAGGCTACAGCATCTAGGGTCGCCATATACGTGGTTAATGAGCCTTGCCTGAAAAGGTGTTAATCGGCGGAGGGTTTCCGTATAAATTTGGGAGTCGTCGGCAACAGCCGAAGTATCGCTAGCCGCAGCAATTAGACCAGCCCACATTTGCTGAACACACGCGTCTTCTGACCATGAGCCTTGCTCAATGACTTCATGGATGAGACGCGGGTTGCAGTCACCTGTAGGAGTAATCTGCACACGCTCGATCGTTTCCTTTGTCTTTTCGGCAATACTTTCAAGGTTGCGTTGACGATATTTGGCAACTCGATCCCGGAGCATCAGCCCGAACTCTTCTGCTGCCGGCATACAAATGGCACCGAAAAAGGCACTTATCCCGTCGATGGTTTTAACCGAAGCATGCTCCAGTGCCTTCGAAACTGACTTTACGCCGAGGATGTCTGGGCTTTTATCGTCCACCACCCTATATCTCCTTTAGAACATAACGCCCGCAGTATGCGCGGCTTTGGAATGGAGGCGAAGCCGCAATGAAAAAGCCGTCGCCGTGCCTGCGATTGTTATGTGTTTTGACCACAGGATTGCTCCTCACTTTCCTCGCCAGAGCTACTTACGCCTACTAATGAGTGAACAACTAATCTAAGAACCATCCACCATGCATAAATGGTTGATATTGATGATGAAGAACTATCATTTAAAAGACCGTGAGCAACCTCATTTCGTAAATTAGATCCCAATGAGTCCGTAAATATACTCTTCATTTCAAAACACAGATTCTCTCCGAATACCTGAATAGCCTCAGGTAAATCCATTAGCGTGCTAAGGCCGTTCTCATTTTCTATGCCATCTCGATCTATGTTGCTAGTGTGAGCGCCAGCCTCTTTCAGTTTCATGCGCACAATGTGCTCGACTTGAGGGCAAAGCAAATGAATAGCACTTCCAAAGTCATGCTCAAAACCCAACCAAAAAGCGTGTCCAAGAAGATAATCGCGATCTTCGGGTACTATTGGAGAATGATGACACAGAGCTTTTAAAAGCTCTTTGGACACTCTATGCTCCATAAGTATCTGCCTTAAAGCTGGCAATATTTGACCCTCTACAACTAATTGAGTCTCTATCCCAAAGTGTTGCTGAACTTGCCGATTTAACACTGCTTGATTCTCAGGGTCATCCTCAGATAAATTTAGGTTCATAGGTGGTGTTTTTCCTACGACCCGACCATCCCCACTCATATGTGTGAAGCCGAAGAGACTACCAATAATGCTATTTTGCATGCTTTCTTTAGCACTAGACTGCAACGCGCTGTACTTTGGGCCTGAATATAGTCCTACAAAATAAATGAGTGCCTCTTCCAGAGAGTGCTTACCTGAAACATGAGCCATCGATGCTTTTATAGTGTCAGAAAGGTCCACACCAGGAGTTTTAATAACCCCCATTTCACCTAAAGAGGCTATCCCCGTCTTTGATATTTTCTGGCGTATTTGGCTTATTTTTTCGTCAACGCTGTAATCTTCTCGGTGCTTCGTTGGGATACGCCTGTAAGCTTGTATTGCATTCTCATAGAATGAATTTGCAACCATGTTGCTTCCGGCAGATCGTGAATCTGCTTCTCGCTCGAAACAATCTGCCAGGGCAACAAGAGAATAAAGCCAGGCTTTTTCATCTCCAGATTGCTTAAACTTCTTGGACGACAATTCGAAATAAGACCTAGCCGAGTTGAAGTCACCTGATTCCAAAAGAATTTGGCCACTATTTAATAGCGCTGAAGCAATATCTTCTTTTAAATCAGAATCAATATTGAGCTTATCCATCAAATTGGCAATCCATAGAGTCATGAACTTACTATTTGAATGCTCGAGCTCAAACGCAGAAAACAACTTATTCTTAATATCGCCTAGCCGATCAAAGTCCCTAATCTGCATACATAACCTTGCAGCACGCTCCCAACAATCATTTACATCACGATGCCAAGTATCTGAATCAATATTATGAAAAGTGTAAGAATCAATTGCTGTTTTTGCATGACTTGGATTTTTAGGTGCTTTACACAACCACAATAGGTCAGCCAACCTTGCCCTTAACCATGGCTCTTTGACGTCGTTGAGAATTTCTTCAAAAAACACCAGCTCTTCTTGGGTGAAGTCATCAGGCAGAGCTGATCTACGTCCTGCCTGAAAATCTTGAACGTAAGGCTTGAATGGTTCATTAAGACTACTCGGTGCCAACATCATTGACGCAGCGCGACTTAATAAATTCAGAATGTTTTCCTGATCTTCTAGGCCCGATTCTGCCTTTTCCTTCGCGCTCTCATCAAGATTTTGCATAACAGAAGAATAGCCATAATGGTTTTCTTTCGTGTCATCATAATTCCAATTCAGTGCAACAAATTCATCACGGCTATATCTTTTTTTTGCACTATTCATCACCCAGTATTCCTTTCCTACTGAATAGGATTTATTCCGCATTTTTTTGAGAGCATTAATTTTACGGGCACGATTCCTTTTCACATCCCGTCTTCTTTTTACGTTCTTGATAGGCCTCGTGATATTTCTACTCATGATCCAACTCGGAGTGACACATAACGCCCCTAATAAGCGGCGGCATGAAATTCCGTCCGGCAACCGTAGGGAGCATACTTGATTGGTTTGTTATGTTTGCGGGATTCTACATTCCCAGCATAAAGGCTCGAAATCGAAAGCCTTTTCCATTTCTTTAGTGTTATATACGGATAACTCTGGATTATCTAAAGCATTCGAAACAATAGCCAAACGCCACTGGGGATCAACCGACTTAACGCGCTCATTTCTGGAAAGGAAAAAGCGTTGCTCATCAAGTGATGTGCCTTTGACTTCAACTTTTAGAACAGATTTCCCCTTTTTGACAAACAAGTCATAACCGCAATTGTCACTCTGGCGGTCAGAGACAGAATAACCTTTGCTCTCATAGTGGGTTACGACATGTTCAATCGCCGCAAGCTCGACCTTTTTACGTTTCTCTGGATCAGGAAAACTGCGGGATGTTACCTCGACTTCATAACTAACCTCTGCAGAAAGAAACAGGATTCCGTCAACGTCTTCAGTTGGGCGGTGCTGTCGGTGCTTTTCGATGACTTTTGGATCTTGAGAATATCTATCAGCCTTATATTTTCCCAAAAACTTCCAAGCATTCACAGCCTGCTTCAGATAAACAGGTACGTATTCTTGTTGCTCTAAAAACAACCTGGCATTTGCTTTGATACGAGTGCCACTGCCCACAACAATGACTTCAGGCGCTTCAGGGTTTAGCTCCGTGGTAATAGCTAAACCTTTCACAATCTTGTCCTTGGTTCGAATATAAGAGTCTCCACCTGCCAGTTTTTCAGCAAGCTCAGGAGTGGTCAAAATGGTCATTTCGTTTCCATGTTTTTGAGCACACATAACAGTCTGTTAATGAGGTCTTCGACCTCATAATAATTATTAGCGGGTATACCTTTTAATTCTGGTCACCGCTTCATAACTCGTTGAAAAACAATAGCTTGACACCAGAGCGCACGGACAAAAAGGTACTTTTCTCGACATCATGCATCCCAGCGGGTATAACAATCTGCATACATTTCATGGATGAGGTGTTGCACATGTCGAAATCTCCCTTTCTCAAGTCCGTTGAGGACTACATGCTGGTCCAGCGCTACAGCCGGCGGACGATCAGCACATACCTTTACTGGATCAAGTACTTCATTCTGTACAGCGGCAAGCGCCATCCTAGCCAATTGCATGATGATGACATCATCCGTTTTCTGACCTTTCTTGCCGTTGAGCGCAATGTTTCTGCCGGGACCCAGGCACTCGCGCTGAACGCAATCGTTTTTCTCAAAACCAAATTCCTGGGCCAAACGGTGGGCGATCTGTCCGGTTACAGCACGGCCCGCAAGCCGCGCAAACTGCCCATCGTGCTGACCAATAAGGAGGTCGCCGCTTTGCTCGGTCGGCTGACGGGGGTCCATTATCTGATGGCGGCCATGTTGTACGGCTCGGGATTGCGGCGTATTGAGCTGGTACGCCTGCGAGTCAAGGATGTCGATTTCGACTACAGGCAAATTCGGGTGATTAACGGCAAGGGTGGCAAACACCGGCTGGTGACACTGGCGGAGGAGCTGTTGCCCCTGCTGAGCCAGCAGGTAGAGCGGGTAAAGAATTATCTCAAGCAGGATTTGATGTGCGAAGGTTATGCGGGCGTTTGGTTGCCCGATGCGCTTGCGCGCAAGTATCCCAATGCACCCTTTGAGTCTGGCTGGCATTATCTCTTCCCTGCTTCTCGCCTGAGTATTGACCCTGCCGGCAAACTCCTGCGCCGGCACCATTACGATGAGAGTAACCTGAACAAACTGATAAGAAAAGCGGCGCGGGATGCCGACATTCTCAAGCCGGTATCCTGTCATACCTTGCGGCATTCATTTGCAACGCACTTGCTGCAGTCGGGAGTGGATATACGAACGGTACAGCAGCAGCTCGGCCACGCCGATGTGAAGACCACCGAGATCTATACGCATGTGTTGAAACAAGGCGCCCAGGGCGTCAAAAGCCCGTTAAGCACCCTGTGAAGGGCTCACCCGCAAGTGAGACCGGGAGCTGCCTACCTCCCCGCGTCCCCTGACCTGCTAAGCTTGTGACAGCTACCTAATCCTTTAACCAGGAGAGAAATGATGAGCTACCAACATGTCCTGGTCACCGTGGACTTGTCTGAAGCAAGTAAAACACTTATCGATAAAGCCATCGAGCAAGCCAAACCGGCGAATAGCAAACTTTCGATTGTGTATGTCGAAACGGACCGTCTGAGGGAAGACCCGAAAGAGGAGCAACGCATACAGGCGCAACTGCAAACGCTTGCTGATGAGTGTGGCTATCCTGTAACGGAGACCTTGTCGGTCATAGGTGATTTACATATGAAGGTGGCCGGTTTGGTCGAGACCAATGATATTGACCTGGTCGTATGTGGCCATCACCACAACCTGGTCAGCCGCCTATTCAGTTCAGTCCCCAAACTCGTCAACAAGGTAAAGGCTGACTTGCTGATCGTCGATCTCGGCTCATAACCGGCTCGATGAATACTCACCAGGGATGGTTATACCCACTAACTTGCTCAAGAACTACTTACTACGCCGCAGGCCTGTGGCTGAGACAACCATAAAAAAACCCGCACGCGGCGGGTTTTCAAGACAACCACAGGACGCGATTACAGCTGCGTATGCAGGCCGCACTCGCGTGTTTCGAGCGCCTTGGTCGGGTCGAAGTAGTCGTGCTCGTTGGGCAAGTTATGCTCGGCCAGGTAGGCGTCCATGTCCGCTTCGGTCCAGTTGAACAGCGGGGCCACCTTGATGATGCCGTCCTTGCTGGCAGAGACGATATCCAGTGACTGGCGGAATTCGGTCTGGTCCTTGCGGATGGCATTCAGCCAGAGGTCCGGCTTCAGCTCGGCCAGTGCGCGCTGGAACGGCTCCAGCTTCACCTGACGGGTGAATTCCTCGTGCTGAGGATCGTCCACGTCCGGGATACCGCCCATCAGCACGTTACGGCGTGCGGCGCTCATCTCGGGGATGTAGGTGACGATGTTCAGGTTCAGGTTCTTGATCAGCTTTTCCGCGAAGCGGTAAGTGGCCGAGGTGTTGTAACCGGAATCCACCCACAGTACCTTGATGTCAGGCTTGGCCTGCACCGCCATGTGCAGGATCACCGACTCGTAGGGACGGAAGTTGGTGGTCACCAGTGGCTGGTCGCTGTTGGCGATCGCCCAGGCAACAATCTCCTGAGGTGTCTTGCCAGCCAGTTCGGCGTTGGCGGCTGCCAGATCGATACTCATTCCTGTTCTCCTTGTCAGCTTTGCGGGTAGGCCGGGCGGGTTACGGAGGCACCACCCTGATAGCGAACGCTTACTTCTTCGAAGGCGTCCAGCACTTCCGACGCGTAACGGTCTTCCGGTACCAGCAGGGCATCGAAGCCGCAGCGCTCCAGATAGGCCAGACGGTCGCGGGTGACGTCACCCACGGCACGCAACTGGCCCTGGTAGCCGGCACGACGCAGCAGGCGCGCGATGCTGAAACCACGGCCATCGGTGAAGGCCGGGAACTCCACGGCGATCAGTTCAACCTGACCGTTCAACGCCAGCACTAGGTCCAGGTCATCGTCGCCGTTGACCTGAACGCCAACTTCACGGCTGGCCAGGGCTTCGCGGTTTTCCAGCCACTGCGCCAGCGGCAGGATGACGGCACCGTCTGCGGGGATCGACTGATCCTCCGCAACTGTGATCCACTTGTCTTCAGCTACCGGGGTGCGATCAATGATCAGCGGCATATACGGCCTCCTTGAACGGCTCTACTCCGACACGGCGTACGACTTCCAGGAAGCTTTCTGCTTCGGAGTCTCGCTGGTCGATGTAAGCCAGCAGAATCTTTTCGATGGTATTGGCGACCTCGTCAGCGGCGATCGCCTTGCCGATGGACTTACCCAGGGCCGCATCCGCTTCGGATGAACCACCCAGGGTGAACTGGTACCAGTCCTCGCCCTTCTTGTCGACGCCGAGGATGCCGATATGGCCCACGTGGTGATGTGCACAGGCGTTGATGCAGCCGGACATGTTGAGACGGATCTCGCCGATGTCATGCATGTAATCCACGTTCTCGAACTTCTCGTTGATCTGCTCGGCAATGTTCAGGGTCTTGGCATTGGCCAGGCCACAGAAATCGAAGCCGGGGCAGACGATCATGTCGGTCAGGGTGCCGATGTTCGGGCGCGCCAGGTTGTTGGCGTTGAGGCTGTTCCACACTTCGTGCAGATCGCTCTGCTTAACATCCGCCAGCACCAGGTTCTGGTGATGGGTGGCACGGATCTCGCCGAAGGAGAAGCGGTCTGCCAGATCGGCCACGGCTTCCATCTGCAGGTCGGTAATATCACCCGGCGCCTTCAGGTAAGGCTTCAGCGATACAACGACAATACGGTAACCCGGCACCTTGTGCTCAACGGTGTTGCGCTCGTACCAGGCACGGAAGTCGTCGTTCTGGGCCAGCAGTACATCCAGGTTGCTGTCGGCGGCATCGGTCTCATACGCCGGCGGTGCAAACTGAGCTTTAACCTTGTTGATCTCGTCCTGTGACAGGCGCAGGTCGGATTCGCGAATCTCGGCCCACTCGGCTTCCACCTGCTCACGGAAGGTATCAATTCCCATGGCGTTGACCAGGATCTTGATACGCGCCTTGTACTTGTTGTCGCGACGACCGTTCAGGTTGTACACGCGGATGATCGCTTCCAGGTAGGAGAGCAGGTCCTGCGGTGCCAGGAACGGATTGATCTGCTTGCCGATCACCGGAGTACGGCCCAGGCCGCCACCGACCAACACTTCGAAACCAGTCTCGCCGGCGTCGTTCTTGACCAGGTGCAGACCGATATCGTGTACCTGTGAAGCGGCACGGTCTTCCGGACCGCCGGTGACGGCGATCTTGAACTTGCGCGGCAGGTAGGCAAATTCCGGGTGCAGCGTGGACCACTGACGGATGATCTCACACCAGGGACGCGGATCCTCCAGTTCGCTGGCGATCACGCCGGCGTACGGATCAGTGGTGGTGTTACGGATACAGTTACCGGAGGTCTGGATGGCGTGCATCTGTACTTCGGCCAGCTCGGCCAGAATGTCAGGCACAGACTCCAGCGTCGGCCAGTTGTACTGAATATTGGTACGCGTGGTGAAGTGGCCATAGCCCTTGTCGTAAGTACGGGCGATGTGGGCCAGCTTGCGCAACTGGGTAGAAGAAAGCAGACCGTAGGGAACAGCCACACGCAGCATCGGTGCCTGACGCTGTATATAGAGGCCATTCATCAGGCGCAGAGCACGGAACTCCTCGTCGGGCAGTTCGCCAGCCAGGAAACGACGGGTCTGGTCGCGATACTGCGCCACCCGTTCGTCGACCAGCTTCTGGTCCACTTCGGTGTACTGGTACATGTCAGGTCAACCTTGTTATTAAGCGTCATTGAAACAGGCTGCCATGCTACCCATGCAGCTTTATAACGTAAAATACTAATTAATAATTTTGTTATTCCTTTATGGAACTTATGACCTTAGGCTATAAAAGGTATGAGTACGCGGCTCGCTTATTCCTTTCCAGCATATAAGAATGCATATATATTCTTTTTTATTTTATAAGCTCTTCGCCATAATGCCGTTCAGTTATGAGCCCATCCTTAACTCCGGGCTCTGTGTACCAACCAAGTGAAAGAGTCGCACGATGAATCTGTTGCCGGAACACCGCCTGACCCATCTGAAACAGCTCGAAGCTGAAAGCATTCACATCATCCGCGAGGTGGCTGCCGAGTTCGATAATCCGGTCATGCTCTACTCCATCGGCAAGGACTCATCGGTGATGCTGCACCTTGCCCGTAAAGCCTTTTACCCGGGCAAGCCGCCCTTCCCGCTGCTGCACGTGGACACCACCTGGAAGTTCAAGGAGATGATCCAGTTCCGTGACAAGATGGCAGAAGAAGCCGGCATGGACCTGATCGTGCACATCAACCCGGAAGGCGTCGAAATGGGCATCAGCCCGTTCGAGCATGGCTCATCCAAGCACACCGACATCATGAAAACCCAGGGCCTGAAGCAGGCACTGGACAAGTACAAGTTCGACGCAGCCTTCGGTGGCGCCCGTCGTGACGAGGAGAAATCCCGCGCCAAGGAGCGCGTATTCTCCTTCCGTGACAAGCACCACCGCTGGGACCCGAAAAACCAGCGCCCCGAACTGTGGAACACCTTTAATACTCGTGTCGACAAGGGTGAGAGCATCCGCGTCTTCCCGCTGTCCAACTGGACCGAGCTGGATATCTGGCAGTACATCCACCTGGAGCAGATCCCGCTGGTACCGCTGTACTTTTCTGCGGTGCGTCCGGTCGTCGAGCGTGACGGCATGCTGATCATGGTGGATGACGAGCGCATGCCGCTGGCTGACGGTGAAGTGCCGATGATGAAGAACATCCGCTTCCGTACCCTGGGCTGCTACCCGCTGACCGGTGCCGTTGAATCCGACGCCGACACCCTGCCGGAGATCATCCAGGAGATGCTGCTGACCACCACGTCAGAGCGCCAGGGCCGCGCCATCGACCACGACAGCGCCGGCTCCATGGAGCAGAAGAAGATGGAAGGCTATTTCTAACACATTATCGGCGCTTGCCCCGCGGGTTAACACGAACATCGCGATGATCGCCTGCAGGGCAGGCTCCTACGAGAAACGCTACCTGTAGGAGCTTGCCTGCAAGCGAAAAACACACGGCAAGGCAGGCTCCTGCGAGAAGCACCACCTGTAGGAGCTTGCCTGCAAGCGAAGAACATACATCGCGACGGTCGCCTGTTTGCAGGCCCCTACATCAAAGGGCTACATCATTTGCGCCCCAGCACAGAACACGGGAAGAGATAAACATGTCACACCAATCCGATCTGATCGCAACTGATATCGATGCTTACCTGGATCAGCACGAGAACAAGGAACTGCTGCGCTTTCTGACCTGCGGCAGCGTGGACGACGGCAAATCCACCCTGATCGGCCGTCTGCTGCACGACTCCAAAATGATCTACGAAGATCAGCTGGCCGCGATTCAGAGCGACAGCAAGAAAGTCGGCACCACCGGTGAAGAACTGGACCTGGCACTGCTGGTTGATGGCCTGCAGGCAGAGCGCGAACAGGGCATCACCATCGATGTGGCCTACCGCTACTTCTCTACCGCCAAGCGCAAGTTCATCATCGCCGATACCCCGGGACACGAGCAGTACACCCGCAACATGGCGACCGGCGCGTCTACCTGCGACCTGGCGATCATCCTGATCGACGCCCGTCACGGCGTACAGGTACAGACCCGCCGCCACAGCTTCATCGTGTCGCTGCTGGGCATCAAGCATACACTGGTGGCCGTCAACAAGATGGACCTGGTGGACTTCAGCGAAGCGCGCTTTGAAGAGATCAAGAATGACTACCTGGAATTTGCCAGCGGCCTGGGCCTGAAGGATATCCACTTCGCCCCGATCTCCGCGCTCAAGGGCGACAACGTGGTCAACCCGTCCGAGCATATGCCCTGGTACAAGGGCGAGTCGCTGATGGAAACGCTGGAGAGCGTCGAGATCGCCGGCGACGCCAACTTCGATGAACTGCGCTTCCCGGTGCAGTACGTCAACCGCCCGAACCTGAACTTCCGCGGCTACTGCGGCACCCTGAGCGCCGGTATCGTGCGCCCGGGTGACGAAGTCACCGTACTGCCGTCCGGCAAGTCCAGCAAGGTGAAGTCTATCGTCACCTTCGACGGCGAACTGCAGGAAGCCTTCGCGCCCATGGCGGTGACTCTGACACTGGAAGACGAGATCGATATCTCCCGTGGCGACATCATCGTACACAGCCAGCAGGTGCCGGAATCCACGTCCAAATTCGGCGCTCACCTGGTGTGGATGTCCGAGCAGGAACTGATCCCGGGCCGCAGCTACGAGATCAAGCTGGCCAGCACCCGTACCGCCGGTCGCATCAGCGCTATCCGTCACCGCATTGACGTCAACACGCTGGAACAGATCCCGGCCGCTACACTGAGCCTGAACGAGATCGCTCAGGTGGAAGTCACTCTAGAGCGCCCGGTAGTGGCTGACGATTACCGCCGTCACAAGGGCACAGGCTCATTCATCGTGGTGGATCGCCTGACCAACGCCACTGTGGCCGCGGGCATGATCGAAACAACCGCGGCCGATGATAGTGCAATCGAACTTCAGGACCAGTCAGTCGTGACCACCGAACTGCGCGCCCAGCGTTGCGGCCAGAGCGCCGCCCTGATCCGACTTGAAGGCGCCAGTGACGAGCTGCGCAGCACCCTGCTGTTCACGCTGGAGCAGCAGCTGTTCAATCGCGGTCGCCTGCCGCTGGCCCTGACCGGGCAAAATGCGGATCAGGTCCAGGCATTGAAAGCGGCCGGCCTCCTGCTGCTGACCGGCGCGGCCGAACAGGAAGCCGACCTGGTACTGGCACTGGATGACCTGCAGGGCCAGGCACCCGCTGCCCAGGTCAATCAGTTACTGCTGCAAATTGAGCAAGCTGGACTGATCTGATCGGTCAACATCAGGAAGAACAACCGGCCCTCTGGGCCGGTTTCTGACTCAGCGGTTGCCAGACATCAACAGGCTGATCTATACCCTGAGGTTATAAATCCGGTAAAATTTCAGCAGATTCTAATACGCCTTGCAGGACTGTCCTGCAGGGGTCGAGGCAATGACAGGGGCTATGACTGATTTTCTGCTCATCCTGATCAGCACCGTACTGGTGAATAACTTCGTTCTGGTACAGTTCCTGGGGCTCTGTCCCTTTATGGGTGTGTCCAACAAGCTGGAAACAGCCATGGGCATGTCGCTGGCCACCACCTTCGTGCTGACGCTGTCGTCGGTGTGCAGCTACCTGGTCTACTCGGCACTGCTGAAGCCTTTTGGTCTGGAATACCTGCAGACGATCGCCTTTATCCTGGTGATCGCCGTGGTAGTGCAGTTCACCGAAATGGTGGTACACAAGACCAGCCCCATGCTGTACAAGCTGCTGGGCATCTTCCTGCCGCTGATCACCACCAACTGCGCTGTACTCGGTGTTGCCCTGCTCAATATCAAGAAGCAGAACGGCTTTGTCGAGTCGATCGCCTATGGTTTCGGGGCTGCCGTCGGCTTTTCACTGGCGCTGGTACTGTTCTCGGCGATCCGTGAGCGCGTGGCGGTGGCGGATGTGCCCGTGCCCTTCCGTGGCGCTGCGATCGGCATGGTGACGGCTGGCCTGATGTCGCTGGCGTTCATGGGTTTTGCCGGCCTCGTGCAGTTCTGAGGCGGAGTGAGCAATGACCACTGTAATTACTGCAATTCTGATCCTCTTTGGCCTGGCGGTGGTGTTCGGCATCATCCTGGGCTACGCCTCGATCCGCTTCCGGGTTGAAGGCAACCCGATCGTCGACCAGATCGACGCCCTGCTGCCGCAAACCCAGTGTGGCCAGTGCGGCTACCCGGGCTGCCGCCCCTATGCCGAAGCGATCGCCAACGGCGATGCGATCAACAAGTGCCCGCCCGGCGGCCAGAGCACCATCGAGGCGTTGGCCGACCTGCTCGATGTGGAGGCGGTCCCGCTCGATGCCGAACACGGCGAAGAACAAGCCAAAACCGTCGCCTTCATCCGCGAGGATGAATGTATCGGCTGCACCAAGTGCATCCAGGCCTGTCCGGTGGATGCGATCCTCGGCGCGGCCAAGCAGATGCATACGGTTATCTCCAGCGAATGCACCGGCTGCGACCTCTGTGTAGAACCCTGCCCTGTGGACTGTATCGATATGATTCCGGTGGAAACCACCATCGCCAACTGGAAGTGGCCGGCACCGGCTGAATCGCGCAACCTGATCGCCACCGATCGTGGTCGTGGCGAACTGCAGCAGGAGGCGCACTGATGGGCAAGGTATTCGCATTCCACGGCGGCATCCATCCGCCGGAGAACAAGAAACAGTCGACCCGTACGCCGATCCGCACAGCGCCGCTGCCGAAACTGCTCTACCTGCCGCTGCAGCAGCATATCGGCATGGCCGCCAGCCCGCTGGTCAATGTCGGCGACCGCGTGCTTAAGGGCCAGATGATCGCCGAGCCGGTGGGCCGCATCAGTGCCTCCCTGCACGCACCCACGTCGGGCACCATTCGCTCCATCGGTCCGCACCCGGTCCCCCACGCTTCCGGCCTGGAGTCTGACTGCATCGTGATCGAGAGCGATGGCCAGGACGAGTGGGTCGAGCATCAGGGACTGGAGGACTATACCCAGCTGGAGCCCGGCGCGCTGATCGAACACATCCGCCGCTGCGGCATCGCCGGCATGGGCGGCGCCGGCTTCCCGACCGACGTTAAACTGCACCTGGGTGACAATCACATCGTCAACACGCTGATCATCAATGCGGCCGAGTGCGAGCCTTACATTACTGCTGACGATATGCTGATGCGTGAACGCGCCCATGAGATTCTCGGCGGCATCCGGGTGATCAGCCACCTGCTCAAGCCCAGTCACATCATGATCGGCATCGAGGACAACAAGTCTCACGCCATCCATACGCTGGAATCGGTACTCAAGGGTTGCGACCTGAATATCGATATCCGCGTGGTGCCGACCAAGTACCCGTCCGGCGGCGAACGCCAGCTGATCCAGCTGCTCACCGGCCTGGAAGTACCCAGCGGCCGTATCCCGGCCGATATCGGTATCGTGTGCCAGAACATCGGTACCACGGCCGCAATCTACCGTGCCGTGCACCAGGGCGAGCCGTTGATCTCCCGCGTCGTCACCGTGACCGGTGATGCCGTCGCCCAGCCGCAGAACCTGGAAGCGCTGATCGGCACTCCGTTCGCCGATCTGCTCGATGCGGCCAATGTGTACGAGAACAAGCTCTATCGGCTGGTGATGGGCGGCCCGATGATGGGCGTAACTGTCGAGCATGATCAGATTCCGGTGATCAAGACCACCAACTGCATCATTGCCGCCACCATCGACGAGATGCCGCCGGCCCCACCGGAACAGCCCTGCATCCGCTGCAACATGTGCGAGCAGGTGTGCCCGGTGACCCTGCTGCCGCAGCAGCTGTACTGGTTCTCCAAGGGCCGCGAATTCGACAAGGCCAAGCACCACAACCTGTTTGACTGCATCGAGTGCGGTGCCTGCGCCTATGTCTGCCCGAGCAGCATTCCGCTGGTGCAGTACTACCGCTTCGCCAAGTCGGAGATCCGCACCGAGGAAGCCGAACAGCGCAAGGCCGATCACGCCCGTGAGCGCTTCGAAGCCCGCCAGGCACGGCTTGAGCGCGAGCAGGAAGAGAAGGAAGCCCGCCGCAAGGCCCGCGCCGAGGAAGCGGCCCGTGCCCAGAAGGCACGCAAGAGTACAGAGACCGAGACAGCAGCCGCGGAACCGGCACAGGATATCAATGCGCTGAAAACCGCTGCTGCGGTTGCACGCACCAAGCTGAAGAAAGCGCAGAAGGCGCTGGATGCCGCCCGCGACAGTGGCGAAGGTGACCTTCCGGCGCTGGAAGCCGTCATGCAGGCCGCCCAGACCAGCTCCGAGCAGGCGCAACAGGCTCTTGAAAAAGCCGAAGGAGCCAAGCCGGCTGCACCTGCCGCCGTCGACACCAAGCAGCTGAAGACTGCTGCTGCCGTCGCCCGCACCAAGCTGAAAAAGGCGCAGAAGGCACTGGATGCCGCACGCGAAAGCGGTGAAGGCGACCTGCCGGCTCTGGAAGCGGCACTCAAGACTGCTCAAGAGAGTGCCGACAAGGCTCAACAAGCCTTTGAGCAGGCCGAATCCGGTGCATCAGCAAGCGATACCGCAGCCGGCCCTGACCTTAAGCAACTGAAAACCGCCGCGGCCGTAGCGCGCACCAAGCTGAAGAAGGCCCGCGATGCGTTGAAAAATGCCGAGGACAAGGGGCTCGAGGGACTCGACAAGCTGCGCGCCACCGTTACCACGCTGGAGCAGAAAGCCGATGAGGCGGATAAGGCCTACAAGGACGCTGAAAGCACCTCAGGTTCTTCTGCTACACCCGCCCAGGCGGCACCGGTCGATATGAAGGCGCTGAAACAGCAGGTGTCGATCATGCGCACCAAGCTGAAGAAAGCCGAAGCGGCACTGGACGGTCTCGACGGAGATGAGCGCAGCCAGGCCGAACAGGCGCTTGAGGAGCTGCGTCAGCGTCACGCCGAGGCCGACAAGGCATTCAAGGCCGCCGAACAGGCACAGATCGATGCAGCTGCCGCTCAGGGCGTCGATCTCAAGCAATTGAAGATCGATGCCGCACTGGCTCGCGCCGCGGTTACCAAGCTGGAACGCGCCCTGACCAAGGCAGAGGAGGAGCAGGAACGCACCTCTCTTGAGGCTGAGCTGGTAACCGCCCGCGACAAGGCGGAACAGCTGAACAAAACCCTGCAGCAGCATGAGCCGGCCTGACGCCATGCTGACTGCACCCATAATCGTTAACGGGATCGAACCGACATGTCTCTGATCCGGATGAGTTCACCTCATGTCTATAAAGCCAACAGCACCTCCAACGTGATGCGTCTGGTGCTGCTGGCCACCCTGCCCGGCATCTTTGCCCTGACCTTCTTCTTCGGCTGGGGCACGCTGATCCAGATCGTCTGGGCCGGAGCACTGGCACTGGCTTTCGAAGCCGCCATTCTGAAACTGCGTCGCCGCCCGATCATGTTCTATCTGAATGACTGCAGCGCACTGGTGACCGCCCTGCTGCTGGCCGTCGCCATTCCGCCCTTTGCCCCCTGGTGGGTGACAGCCGTTGGCGTCTTTGTCGCGATCGTCATCGCCAAGCACCTCTATGGCGGCCTGGGCCAGAACCCGTTCAACCCGGCAATGGTCGCCTATGCCCTGCTGCTGATCTCCTTCCCGGTGGAAATGACCCGCTGGACGGCGCCTTTCGTGCTCAACGGTGAAGGCTGGCCGGTGGCCTCCTTCATGGACACCCTGGGTTCCATCTTCGGATCGGTCGAGCATGTCTGGTACGACAGCTTCACCGGCGCCACGCCGCTGGATGAGCTACGCCACCGCGGCGGCCTGACCACCGAAGAAACCTGGCGTCAGTCGCTGGTATTGTCGCAGGGCATCGGCGCCTGGCATGCGGTCAGCGCGGCCTGGTTCATGGGCGGCATCTTCCTGCTCTACCGCAAGATCATTACCTGGCATGCTCCCATCTCCATGCTGCTGGCACTGGCGATCTGCGCGACGTTGTTCTACGGCTTTGACCCGGACAACTATGCCGACCCCTTCTTCCACCTGAGCACCGGCGCGACCATGCTGGCGGCGTTCTTCATCATCACCGATCCGGTATCCAGTGCCACCAGCAACCGTGGCCGCATCATCTTCGGCGCCAGCATCGGGGTACTGGTTTTCATCATCCGAACCTGGGGTAATTACCCGGATGGCGTCGCCTTTGCCGTACTGCTGATGAACCTGGCGGCGCCCTTCATCGACCTCTACTCTCAGCCACGCAGCTACGGCCACAGCCAGAGCAACAAGGGACGTGGAGGCAAGGCATGAACGAGATCATCAGCTCCATCCGCAGCAATGCGGTCGCGATCGGCCTGTTCGCCATCGTGACCTCGGCGGTGATTGCACTCACTCAGCAGGCCACCAGGGAGCAGATCAGCCATAACAAGGCAGAGTTCCAGGCCCGGGCGCTGTTCGAGATCGTGCCCAGGTCAGTGGACCCGGCGCTGATCAACCACAAACTGTCGATGCAGGCACCGGAACTGGGCCATGCAGTGCCGGTCGAGCTCTATCAGGCAATCCAGGACAACCAGGTCGTGACCGTGCTGATGCCGGTGATCGCGCCCGAAGGCTACAGCGGTGACATCGAGCTGCTGGTGGGCGTCAACGCCGACAGCTCACTGGCAGGGGTACGCGTACTCAGCCACAAGGAAACCCCGGGACTGGGCGACAAGGTCGAGCTGAGCAAGTCCGACTGGATCCTGTCGTTCAACGGCGAACAGATGGCGATGGGCGGCGACGACAGCTGGGCCGTGAAGAAGGATGGCGGCCGCTTTGACCAGTTTACCGGCGCCACCATCACCCCGCGCGCCATCGTGGGCGCCACCGCCCGCGCGATCGAATTTTTCCGTGCCCACCGCGAACGTCTGCTGACGCCGGTCACGGACAAGGCGCAGCCCCAGGCTGCAGGAGTAACAGAATGAGCGTCGATTATCGCAAGATCACGCTGGATGGCCTCTGGCACAACAACCCCGCGCTGGTCCAGCTGCTGGGCCTCTGCCCACTGCTGGCAGTCACCGCGTCCGTGGTCAACGCCCTTGGCCTGGGTATCGCCAGTACGCTGGTGCTGGTCAGCTCTAACCTGACCGTATCCCTGTTCCGCAAACTGGTCCCGGAAACGGTACGTCTGCCGATCTTCGTCATGATCATCGCCTCCTTCGTCACCGCGATCGAGCTGGTGATGCAGGCGCTGACCTATGAGCTCTACCTGATTCTCGGCATCTTCATCCCCCTGATCGTGACCAACTGCGCCATCATGGGCCGCGCCGACGCCTTTGCGGTGAAGAACCCGGTGCGCGCATCGGTACTCGACGGCTTGATGATGGGCGTGGGTTTCACCATCGTCCTGGTGCTGCTGGGTGGCCTGCGCGAGGTACTGGGCACCGGCCTGCTGTTCAGCAACATGCACCTGCTGTTCGGTGAAGCCGCGCGCAGCTGGGAGCTGACCCTGTTCCCCGACTATCCGGGCTTCCTGTTTGCCATTCTTCCTCCGGGCGCCTTCGTCGGTCTGGGCCTGATGATTGCGCTGAAAAACGTGATCGACGCCCGTATTGAGAGGCGCCGCCAGCTGGCACAGAAACCCACGGAATTGACGGGTAGCAAGCGAGTACGGGTTACTGGATAACTAGACTTTAGGGTTGTTGTAACGCCCGCCGGTTTTGACTACTCTCGAACGTTAATACATTCATGAGTATCAGGAGCCAAGGTGGGCAACCCTCTTCCAGTCATTATCTGTGATGATTCGCGACTGGCACGCAAGCAGATGGAACGTGCGCTGGCACCGTGGAACCTTGCCATTACTCACGCCAACCATGGCCTGGAAGCCCTGGAGGCGATCCGGGCCGGCAAGGGCGAGCTGCTGTTCCTCGACCTGAACATGCCGCTGATGGACGGCTACGAGGTCCTGGAGCGGATCCGCAGCCAGGATCTTCCGGTCCTCACCATTGTCGTCTCCGGCGATATCCAGCCTGAAGCCCATGCACGCGTGCGCACCCTCGGCGCGCTGGACTTCATTCAGAAACCGATCGATATCGAGCACCTGAGCAACTCCCTGCATGCCTTTGGCCTGCTGGAAGAACTGACCCCTGCGACCCCTGACACCGCCCCCGAGCCCCTTCAGGCCAGCACCGTCGATTCGCCGATCGAGCAGGCACTGGCGTTGAACGGCCACTACCAGGAGCTGGCCAACGTCGCCATGGGCCAGGCGGCGGCTCTGCTCGCCGAGCTAATGGACACCTTTATCGAGCTGCCTATCCCCAGCGTCAAACTGGTCGAAGCCGGCGAGCTGGAGATGGCGATGCAGCAGTCGATCAGCCAGTCGGCGTTCACTACGGTCTGCCAGGGCTTCATCGCACCCGGCATCTCAGGTGAAGCCCTGCTGATTCTGAACGGCAGCCAACCCGAGCAACTGGCGCAACTGCTCAACCATCGGGGTGAAATCAACCCCCAGGTCGAACGCGAACTGACCATGGAGATCGCCACCCTGCTGATCGGCGCCTTCCTCAACGGCCTGGGACAGCAGCTTGACCTGAACTTCAGCCAGAGCTCGCCGAAAATGCTCGACGCTCTGCCACGCCGGGGTAACCTGACCCGCACCGACCAGCCCGACCGCATCCTGAGCATCGATATCAGCTACCGCATCGAGGGACTGGCGCTCAGCTGTGACCTGCTGCTGCTGTTTACCGAAGACTCCCTCCCCACCCTGAACGAACTGGCGAGCCATCTGTCATGATCAATCCGCCCGAGCACGTATTGACCACCAACGAGTTTCACTGGCAGCTGGGGCTGTTGCAAAACCTGGACGTGGGCCTGGTCGTTCTGGATGCCGATCACCGGGTCGTGGTCTGGAACGGTTTCATGACCAACCACTCGGGCATCAGTGACCCCTGCGCCTGCGGCAAGCAGCTGGTCGAACTGTTCAACCAGTTTCCGGACGACTGGTTCCGACGCAAGCTCAACAGCGTCCGCCTGTTGCGCAACCGGGCCTTTATCACCTGGGAAGAGCGCCCCTACCTGTTCCGCTTCAAGCCCCACCACCCGATCACCGGGGTAGCGGAGTTCATGTACCAGAATGTGACCCTGATCCCCCTGTCATCACCCAATGGACAGATCGAGCATGTCGGCATCATGGTCTATGACATGACGCCGGTGGCGATCAGCCAACAGGCCCTGCGCGCCGCCAATGAGGAACTGGCGCTGCTGAGTCGCACCGACAAGCTGAGCGGGCTGGCCAACCGCGGCCACTGGGAAGAGTGCCTGCAGCAGGAGTATGAACGCTTTCGCCGCACCCAGACGCCCTCCAGTCTGGTCATGCTGGATGTGGACCACTTCAAGAAGGTCAACGACACCTATGGCCATCAGGCCGGTGACGAGGTGATTCGCACCCTTTCCGCCCTGCTGAAGAAGCACGCCCGCAATACCGATACCCCCGGGCGCTACGGTGGCGAGGAGTTCGGCATCTTGCTGGTCAATACCAGCGAAGATAACGCGCTGATTTTCGCTGAACGCGTGCGCAATGCCGTCGAAGCCCTGACCATCCGCCACGGGCCTCACCAGATCCGTTTCACCGTCAGCCTGGGGATCGCCCAGGTCAGCAACAGTCACCAGTCTCACGAGGACTGGATACGCGACACGGACACGGCGCTCTACCACTCCAAAACAACGGGGCGCAACCGTACCACCCTGGCTGCGGATCTGGAATAATTACGGCTTCGCCAACCCACCGCAAGCGGGAACCATGAACGCCGACAAGCGATACCAGATCTTCAGCCGCCTCCAGGAGCAGAACCCCAACCCCGAAACCGAACTGGAGTACGATTCCCCGTTCGAGTTGCTGATTGCCGTTCTGCTGTCAGCTCAGGCCACGGACGTCAGCGTCAACAAGGCCACACGCAAGCTCTATCCGGTAGCCAACACCCCGGAAGCCATGCTGGAGCTGGGTGTCGACGGCGTAAAGGAATACATCAAGACCATCGGCCTGTTCAACACCAAGGCCGAGAACGTCATCAAGACCTGCCGCATTCTGGTCGAGCAGCACAACAGCGAAGTCCCCCAGACTCGCGAAGCGCTGGAGAAACTGCCGGGTGTGGGCCGCAAAACCGCCAATGTGGTGCTCAATACCGCTTTTGGCCAGCCTGCCATGGCTGTCGACACCCACATTTTCCGCGTCGCCAACCGCACTCGCATCGCCCCCGGCAAGACGGTACTGGAGGTCGAGAAGAAGCTGCTGCGCTTCGTGCCCAAGCCCTTTCTCGTCGATGCACACCACTGGCTGATCCTGCACGGTCGCTATGTCTGTACCGCGCGCAAGCCCCGTTGTGGCGCCTGCATCATCGAAGATCTTTGTGAATTCAAGGATAAAACCGAGGACTGAATTTCGCCTCGGTTACTCACAGATTCTGTGGATAAGATAGTGGATAGATCTGGGAAGAATGGCTCCAGACAGCGCAATTCAAGGCCTTCAGCAAATTGGTAAAAAAAACGTCAACTTTCGGTTAAAACGTTTAAAAACAATTACTTATAAATGTCAATACTGTTTCAGATAGTTTACACGCCGGGTTATGCACCGGTCTTGAGCCCACCCTTTACAGGGTGTGTAAAACCGCCAAAAAAAAAGCGCCCTGTCAAGGCGCTTTCTTGAGTTTTATCCCTTTTCCATGACGCGTTTCAGTCGTCAGGAAGTTCGATCTCGATATGGGAGTTCGGACGACAGCAGCACGTCAGAATCTCACCTTCCTTGAGATCCACCAGACTGTCCTGAACCGAGTCCACGCTACCTTCCAGCAGTTTCACCTTGCAGCAGCCGCAGTAGCCACCGCGGCAGTTGTAGGGCGCCGGGATATTCTGCGCTTCCAGTGCATCCAGCAGTGAAAACTCATACTGGTAATAGAAGGTATGATAGTTGTTGACCTTGATACGTGGGATACCCGACATGGCCACCTCGATTAGAGATCAAATCCGTCAAAATCGTCGGTATCGACTTCGTTGTCGATCTGACCGACCAGGTAGGAGCTGATTTCGGCTTCCTGAGGCGCCACCTGGACATTGTCACTGACCAGCCAACCGTTCATCCAGGGCAGCGGGTTCTGGCGCGGCGGGAAAATCTCGGTCAGCCCCAGCGCTTTCATGCGTACGTTGGTGATGTACTCGACATAATCGCCCAGAATGCGCGCATTCAGACCGATCATCGAGCCTTCACTGAACAGGTATTCCGCCCAGTCCTTCTCCTGCTGCGCCGCTTCACGGAAGATAGCATAGACCTGCTCTTCACATTCGACCGCAATCTGCTTGAACTCGGGATCATCCGCGCCAGAGGCCATCAGATTCAGCATATGCTGGGTGCCGGTCAGATGCAGCGCCTCGTCACGGGCGATCAGCTTGATGATCTTGGCGTTACCCTCCATCAGCGCCCGCTCGGCAAAGGCGAAGGAGCAGGCAAAGCTGACGTAGAAGCGGATCGCCTCCAGCACATTGACCGACACCAGGGTCAGGTAGAGGCGCTTCTTCAGGTTGTACAGCGTCGCATCGTAGCTTTCGCCATCAATTTGATGCACACCCGCGCCGTGAACACTGTAAACGTTGACCAGCTGGATGAACTCGTCATACAGACGGGTCACCGCCTCAGCGCGCTTGATGATCTCCGGGTTGGTGACGATCTGGTCGAACACCTCCGACGGCTCGGTGACGATGTTGCGGATAATATGCGTGTAGGAACGGCTGTGAATGGTTTCACTGAACGCCCAGGTTTCGAACCAGGTTTCCAGCTCAGGCAGCGACACCACCGGCAGGAAAGCCACGTTGGGCGAACGCCCCTGCACCGAGTCCAGCAAGGTCTGATACTTGAGGTTGCTCAGGAAGATATGCTTTTCATGATCCGGCATATCCATGAAGTCCTTGCGGTCGTTGGTCAGATCGACCTCTTCCGGACGCCAGAAGAACGACAGCTGCTTCTCGATCAGCTTTTCGAAGATCGGATACTTCTGCTTGTCATAACGGGCCACGTTCACTGAACGGCCGAAGAACATCGGCTCGCGGGTTGCATCGTGGTTACTCGGGCTGAAAGTGGAGTATGACATGAGTCCCTTTTTCCTGAACAAAACATACCGGCCATCCCCGGCGGGCGCCGGGGAGAAGCCTTAGAAAGAAGACAAACCGCTCTGATCAGAGCTTGCAGGCACCGCCTTCACAGCCATCGTCGCCCTTCTCGGACGCACCGGCCCCGTCGCGGGTGTTGTGGTAGTACAGCGTTTTGACGCCGTTCTTGTACGCGGTCAGAAGATCCTGCAGCAACTGTTTCATCGGCACCTTGTCACCCGGGAACTTGGCCGGGTCGTAGTTGGTGTTGGCCGAAATCGACTGGTCAACGAACTTCTGCATGATACCAACCAGCTGCAGGTAACCGGTATTGTTGGGGATGCTCCACAGCAGCTCGTACTGATCCTTGAGCTCCAGGAAGTCCGGCACCACCTGCTTCATGATGCCGTCCTTGCTCGCCTTCACGGAAACAAAGCCGCGCGGCGGCTCGATGCCGTTGGTGGAGTTGGTGATCTGCGAGGAGGTCTCGCAGGGCATCAGCGCCGTCAGGGTGCTGTTGCGCAGACCGAACTCACGGATATCCTCGCGCAGAGTTTCCCAGAAGTAGTGCAGCGGCTCTTCACAGTAGCTGTCCACGTCACGCTTGTAGGTGTCGATCGGCAGCAGGCCCTTGGCGTAAGTGGTTTCGTTGAATTTCGGGCAGGCTCCCAGTTCCTTGGCCAGGCCGTTGGAGGCCTTGAGCAGATAGTACTGGATTGCCTCGAAGGTGCGGTGTACCAGGCCGTTGGCGCTGCCATCGGAATAGCGCACACCATTCTTGGCCAGATAGTAGGCGAAGTTGGTCACGCCGACACCCAGGGTACGGCGAGACATGGTCGCATTGTGCGCCGCCGGAATCGGGTAGTCCTGGTAGTCCAGCAGACTGTCCAGCGCACGCACGATCAGATCGGACAGCCCTTCCAGCTCGTCCAGATTCTCCAGCGCGCCCAGGTTGAAAGCGGACAGAGTACAAAGCGCAATCTCGCCTTCCGGATCGTTGACATCGTTCAACGGCTTGGTCGGCAGCGCGATCTCCAGACAAAGGTTGGACTGCTTCACCGGTGCCACGGCCGGGTCGAACGGGCTATGGGTGTTGCAGTGATCCACGTTCTGCACGTAGATGCGACCGGTAGAGGCACGCTCGGACATCATCAGGCCGAACAGCTCGACCGCCTTGATGGTCTTCTTGCGGATCGTCTTGTCCTGCTCGTACTGCTCGTACAGACGCTCGAACTCATCCTGGTCGGCAAAGAAGGCGTCGTACAGCCCCGGCACTTCGTGCGGGCTGAACAGAGTGATGTTGCCACCCTTGATCAGGCGCTGGTACATCAGCTTGTTGATCTGCACACCATAGTCGATGTGACGCACACGGTTTTCTTCAACGCCGCGGTTGTTCTTCAGCACCAGCAGCGACTCCACTTCCAAGTGCCACATCGGGTAGAACAGTGTTGCGGCGCCACCACGAACACCGCCCTGAGAGCAGGACTTAACCGCCGTCTGGAAGTGCTTGTAGAACGGAATGCAACCGGTGTGGAAGGCTTCACCGTTGCGGATCGGGCTGCCGATGGCACGAATGCGGCCAGCGTTGATACCGATACCGGCACGCTGAGAGACGTACTTGACGATCGCAGAGGAGGTCGCGTTGATGGAATCCAGGCTGTCACCGGTTTCGATCAGTACACAGGAGCTGAACTGACGGGTCGGCGTACGCACACCAGCCATGATCGGTGTCGGCAGTGACAGCTTGAACAGAGAGGTCGCGTCATAGAAACGCTTCACGTAGTCCAGACGGGTGTCACGCGGGTAGTTGGCGAACAGACAGGCCGCTACCAGCATGTACAGCTGCTGCGGGCTTTCGAAGATATCGCCGGTGACGCGGTTCTGAACCAGGTACTTGCCTTCCAGCTGCTTCACGGCCGCGTAGCTGAAGTTCATGTCACGGCTGTGATCCAGGTAAGCGTTCAGCTCATCAAACTCTTCACGGCTATAGTCGGTCAGCAGGTGCTGATCGTAGCGCTTGTCCTCGACCATGCGAGCTACGTGGTCATAGAGATGCGGCGGCTCAAAATCGTTGAACGCGCGCTTGCGCAGATGGAACACGGCCAGGCGTGCCGCCAGGTACTGATAGTCCGGCGCGTCTTCAGAGATCAGATCCGCCGCGGACTTGATCAGCGTCTCATGGATATCGGACGTCTTGATGCCATCGTAGAACTGCAGATGCGCACTGAGCTCAACCTGTGATACCGATACATTTTCCAGCCCTTCAGAGGCCCAGATAATTACACGATGGATTTTTTCCAGATCAATCAGCTCGCGCCGACCGTCGCGTTTGGTAACCATCAGATCTTGCTGCATTGTGCACGCTCTTCCAGTAGTCATTGATGAAACTTGTGACCCTTACGGACCAGGCCCTGCTGCCGCTGCTATCTGTTCAAAAAGCCATAGCTGATGCCGTGGCGGCACCCCGAAAGGGCAACACCATGAACAGGTCATCAGTTGGATAAAACACAAGATATAGTGCAGCACCGCTTACAGGGCACTAAATATAGATGTTGGCCTGAAGAATTCAATATTGATTTATCACGCCTTCGCGTGTACCCCAACAAGCCAGGTTCGCTGAACGCCGCGCATTATGAGGGCTTAGCGCAGCTTTTTCCATCCCTGCTTCGGAAAGAGTTTTTTTCATACGTTCAAACCTTTGGTGGAAAATTTAGCATACGAAAAAACCACCGCCGATCGACCCCTTTCCCCTTTACAACTCCCTGCATCATGTCTATCATGCGCATCCGCTGGTGGGGTTCCCGAGTGGCCAAAGGGATCAGACTGTAAATCTGACGCGCGAGCTTCGGTGGTTCGAATCCACCTCCCACCACCATCGAATTACACAGAAGAGCCCTGCCCATCCGGTGGGGCTTTTTTGTATCTGAACCCCACACACCCCCTACTACCAAACTCCCACACATTTAGTTGTATGCCGAACCCGGGTCAGTCGTGGTAGTCTTACTTCCAGATTCGCTTGAAAGCACGGTTTAACGATTTGTTGTACCGATAAACCCGCTCAATAATAAAAACAAATGATCGCATGACACACGGATTGAATTTGCCCTCGCGTGGGGAGCTCCAGCTATTCCAGGAACAGCAGGTCATTCTGGACAATGCCGGCATCGGTATCTGTTTCATTCGTGACCGCATGATTCATCGCTGCAACCGTCAATTTGCCCAGATCTACGGCTACGACAGCCCCGATCTGTTGATCGGCACCAGCAGCGAGCAGCTGTACCCGGACCCGGTGAGCTTCCGCCAGCTGGGCGTAAAAGCCTACCCCTGCATGTTACGCGGGGAGCGCTTCTGCGCCGAACTGCAGATGATACGTCGTGACAGTACCCCTTTCTGGTGCCGCATTACCGGCAACCTTATCAGCCCCGACACACCCTCCCTGGGCTCTATCTGGATCATTGAGGATATCGACCAGCAGCGCCGTGCCGATGAGGCACTCGGTGCCCTGCATCATCAGCAGCAACTGATTCTGGACCACGCCATGGTGGGCATCGCCTTCATGCGCCATCGCAGAATCAGTCGCTGCAACCAGCGCATGGCCGATATGCTCGGCTACACACTGGATGAGCTGACCGGCCTGAGCACGCGCGCCTTCTACCCCACCACCGAGTCCTGGCAAGCTGCGGGGCAGCGGCATCGAGAGGTGCTGGGACGGGGCGAAATGTTCAGCACCGAGATTCAGCTGCTGCGCAAGGATGGCGACCGCCTCTGGTGCGACCTGCGCAGCAAGGCGATCAACCCGGACAATCTGGATGAGGGCAGTATCTGGATCCTCATGGACATTTCCGAGCGCAAGGCACATGAGCGCGAGCTGCTTCGGGCGCATGACGTGCTCGAACAGCGCGTTGCCGAACGTACCCGTGAGCTGGAAAGCGTGGTTACCAACCTGCACCGCGAGATCGAGGAACGCCGAATCGCCGAGGAACGCATCCGCCACCTGGCACAGCATGACAGCCTGACCGGACTGCCCAACCGGTCATTGTTTGACCAGCGCCTGGAAGCCCAACTGGCCAAGTCCTCCGTTACCGGACGCAAGCTGGCGGTGCTGTTCATCGACCTGGACAGGTTTAAACACATTAATGACTCTCTGGGCCACCATGAAGGTGACATGCTGTTGCGTACGCTGGCAGAACGGCTGCGCCAGGCAAGCGGTCATGACAACACCCTCGCCCGCATCGGTGGCGATGAGTTTGTCGTCCTGCTCAATAACGTTGAACCCTATGAGCGCATCGAGCAGCTGATTCATCGCATGCAAAACGCCCTGCAGCCCCCGGTACACGTCGGCATGCACGAGTTCAGCATCTCGGCCAGTATTGGCGTGGCCATCTACCCCCATGACGGCAACGATATCCAGACTCTGATCAAGCATGCCAACACCGCCATGTACCGTGCCAAGGCCAATGGCGGCAACCGCTACCACTTCTACAACCACCATCTGGACCGGGAAGCCGTTGAGCGGATCGAGCTCAGAAACGCGCTCTACCAGGCGCTACGCAACCAGGAGTTCGAACTGCACTACCAACCCCAGGTGTCGGTCAGCGAGGCACGCATCTTGGGTGTAGAGGCCCTGATCCGCTGGCACCGTCCCGGCAAGGGCATGGTGTCACCGGCCTGCTTCATTCCGCTGGCCGAGGAGTGCGGTTTGATCAACGAGATCGGCAGCTGGGTGCTGGAGAGTGCCTGCGCGCAACTCAAGGCGTGGCAGCAGGCGGGAATGGACCTGAGAGTGGCGGTCAACCTGTCAGCCGCGCAGCTGGATGACCCCGGGTTTTATGAGCAGCTGGAGGGATGCCTGGAGCGCCACGGCTTGCAACCGCAGCAGCTGGAGCTGGAGCTGACCGAAAGCATTCTGATGAAACAGGTGGATCACACCATCGAACTGCTCAACCGACTGGACCGACTGGGCGTCCACCTCAGCATCGACGATTTTGGTACCGGCTACTCCAGTCTGAGTTATCTGAAACGCTTCCCGCTGGATACCCTGAAGATCGATCAATCCTTCGTGCGTGATCTTTGCATCGATCAGGATGATGCCGTCATCTGCCGTACCATCATTTCCATGGCCAACAACCTGAACCTGACGGTCACTGCGGAGGGAGTGGAACAGCCGGACCAGCTCAACAAGCTGGCCGAATTCGGCTGCGACCTCTATCAGGGCTACCTGTTCAGCCGCCCGCTCCCGGCACAGGAAATCACCCGGCTCTGTCAGGAATACACGCCGCCAGAGACCGGGCGTTATGCGATCTGAGCTTACTTGCCGCTCAGCCCGCCCATGATGCCACGGACGGCAGCCGGGATATCACCGGGGAGCAGTACGATCTTGGCATTTTCGCCCTGCGACATCTCCTTGATCGACTCGACGTATTTTTCACCCAGCAGGTACATCACCGGCAGCTCATTGCCCTGAATGGCCGAGGTCACCTTCTCGATTGCCGCCTGGCTCGCTTCGGCCAGGACTACCTTGGCTTCCGCATCGCGACGGGACGCTTCCAGTCGACCTTCCGCTTCCAGAATCGCGGCCGCCTTTTCACCATCGGCACGGGTCACGGTGGCACGACGCTGACGCTCGGCCGCGGCCTGCTCTTCCATCGCCATCTGCATGGTCTGCGACGGGTTGATATCCTGGATTTCGACCGTCTTCAGCGTAATGCCCCAGTCGGAAATATCGTCGGAGATCGCGCCCTTGAGCTTGGCCTTGATCGTATCTCGATTAGACAGCGCCTCATCCAGGCTCATTTCACCCACGATGGAACGCAGCGAGGTCTGTACCAGGTTCTGAATGGCGATGCTGTAGTCTTCAACCCCGTACACCGCCTTCTCCGGCGATACGATGTTGATGTAGGCCACGGCATTGGCGATGATCACGGCGTTATCCAGGGTAATCACTTCCTGAGAGGGGATATCCAGCACGATATCCTTGGTGGTCACCTTGTAGGCAACAGAGTCGATGTAGGGAATGATCACATTCAGGCCAGGGCCCAGCGTTTTGTGATATTTCCCCAGGCGCTGGACCACATGCTTGCTGCCCTGAGGTACGGTTCTGACCCCGAGGAACAGGGTCACAATGACCAGCACGAGGAAGACCCCTGCCATCATCAGTCCATCGATCGTAAACATCGCTTTCTCCTTTCACTGCAATGGGAATGGCTACAGCCTAGCCCCGTTTTTTGACAATCAGAGTGTTGCCTGAGATCTCCGTAATCATCACGCGATCTCCTACGGCAACGGATTCATCACAGATAAATTCCCACTCGTCGTCCCCCAGCACCGGGGTCGAGAAACGCACTTGGCCGCGGCGAGGCGGCTGAGGTGCCTGAATTACCTGTCCGGTTTCGCCCAGCACCGCCTCGCGGGCGATACCGGCCTTGGTACGGTCCACCATCAGCGGGCGCAACAGCTTGAACCAGGCCAGTGCAAACAGACTGGAGCCGATCGCCCAGGCCACCAACTGCAGACTGAGGCTCAGGTCGGGCACCAGCCAAACCACCGCCGCCATCAACAGACCGCCCAGGCCAAACCAGAAAATGGTGAAACTCGGCACCACCAATTCAGCCATGATCAACAACATGCCGAACACGACCCAGTGCCAGTATTCAATTTGAAATATCATCTTCCATCCCTGTGCCAATATCGATTGGTCATCGATTATGGAGCAGTTTGGTGCTGCGGTCGACTCCACCGCTCCCGCTACCAGTGACCCCTGGCCCAAATACCCCCAGACATAGTACGCAGGTGCAGCATACTTTTATGGAACGGTAATCCAACCCTGTGGTAAAGTGCTGGCCACTCCGTTACGGGCTTCAGGTTGATCGGCGCATGCGTTCTCCGGTCGAGCCTGTGTCACCTCTCCACCCTGCTTCTCGGCTTCGGGCAAGCTCCCGGCTCGCGCCTCCTCGCCTGTAACCGGAACATGCCTGCCGGTGGCTGCTCCCTGCGCGGTTGCAGCAGCCACGGGGACCGGTTTTGTTTAACCCGGCTGCGGCTGCAGCCAAACCGAGAAACCATAATGCCAACAAATCAGCTCGGTGCCTTTGCGCACAACTTCCTGGGCAACGCCCCTGCCTGGTACAAGCAGATCATTGTACTCTTTCTGGTCATCAACCCCATTGCACTCTCGACGGTCGGGCCCCAGGCCACCGGCTGGCTGCTGATCGGCGAATTCATTTTCACCCTGGCCATGGCGCTCAAGTGCTACCCCCTGCTGCCCGGCGGCCTGCTCGCCATCGAGGCGCTGCTGCTGGGCATGACCAGCCCCGAAGCGCTCTATCACGAAGTGGAAGCCAACCTGCCGGTGATCCTGCTGCTGATGTTCATGGTGGCCGGCATCTACTTCATGAAGAGCCTGCTGCTGGTAACCTTTACCAACATCCTGCTGCATGTCCGCTCCAAATATCTGCTGGCACTACTGTTCAGCATGACCGCCGCCCTGCTATCGGCCTTCCTGGACGCCCTCACCGTAACCGCCGTGATCATCAGCGTGGCGGTCGGTTTCTACTCCGTGTACCACAAGGTGGCTTCCGGCAAGGCCCATCAGCACAAGGACCACAATCACGTCTCGGATGACGAAGTGGTAGAGCTGCACCGCCAGGACCTGGAAGGCTTCCGCGCCTTTCTGCGCAGCCTGTTGATGCACAGTGCCGTCGGCACCGCACTGGGCGGTGTCTGCACTCTGGTGGGCGAGCCGCAGAACCTGCTGATCGCCAAGACCGCAGGCTGGAACTTTGGCGAGTTCTTCATGCTGATGGCGCCAGTGTCCATGCCGGTACTGGCCGCCGGACTGTTCACCTGCGTAGCACTGGAGAAACTGCAGCTGTTCGGGTACGGCGTCAAGCTGCCGCGCCCGGTGCTGCAGGTGCTGAATGAGTTTGCCGAAGCGGAGCGTGCCAAGCGCGCACCGGCACAGAAAGCGGCCCTGATCATTCAGGCAATAGCCGCCGCGATCCTCGTGCTGGGCCTGGCTTTTCATGTCGCCGAAGTGGGCCTGATCGGCCTGCTGGTGATCATCCTGGTCACCTCCTTCAACGGCGTGACCGACGAGCATCAGATCGGCAAGGCGTTCGAAGAAGCCCTGCCCTTTACCGCTCTGCTGGTGGTGTTCTTCGCCATCGTGGCAGTTATCCACGAACAGCACCTGTTCACGCCGATCATCCACTGGGTACTGGCACTGCCGCCGGAACAGCAGCCGGGGATGTTCTTCCTCGCCAACGGCGTGCTGTCGATGATCTCGGATAACGTCTTCGTCGCCACCGTCTATATCAGCGAAGTGAAGCAGGCGCTGGATGCCGGCGAGATCACCCGCGCCCACTTCGACCAGCTGGCCGTAGCGATCAACACCGGCACCAACCTGCCCAGCGTAGCGACGCCGAACGGCCAGGCCGCTTTCCTGTTCCTGCTGACCTCGGCCATCGCGCCGCTGGTGCGCCTGTCCTACGGCCGCATGGTCATCATGGCCCTGCCCTACACCCTGGTGCTGGGCGGCGTCGGACTGCTGTCGGTGATTCTGTTTACCTGATCCAGGCAAGCCGGGGCGCTTGCCCCGGCATCAAGCGGCCAATGGCCAGCCGATTAACAGCGTGGTGAGGGTTACGGCCGCTACCAGCAGGTTCATCGGCACACCCACCTTGAGGAAGTCGGTGAACCTGTACCCGCCCGGACCGTAGACCATCAGGTTGGTCTGATAGCCCAGCGGCGTGGCAAAGCTCGCCGACGCCGCGATCATGATCGCGAAGATGAAGGGTTCATGGCTCAACTGAGCCTTCTCGGTCACCTCCAGCACGATCGGCAACATCAATACCGCCGCCGCATTGTTGGTGATGATCTCGGTCAGCACCGATACCGCCAGATAGGTCAGAATCAGCAGCAGCCAGGGGGTACCCCCACTCAGGCTGACAATGCCGTCTGCCAGCAGGGTTGCCACCCCGGTTTTCTGCAGGGCGGCGCCCAGCGCAAACGAGGCCGCAATGGTCAGAATCACGGTCAAGTCCAGGCTTTTCTCGGCCTGCGCCACGTTGCAACAGCCGGTCATCACCATCAACCCAGCCCCCACCAGCGCCGCATTGAGCATACTGGTCAGGCCAGTGCCGGCGGCCAGC
The DNA here is from genome assembly GCA_963677795.1 of uncultured Marinobacterium sp. Classification (GTDB taxonomy): domain Bacteria; phylum Pseudomonadota; class Gammaproteobacteria; order Pseudomonadales; family Balneatricaceae; genus Marinobacterium. Next base: position 693,869 of record OY782520.1, read on the forward strand.
ACGAGGGCCGCCAGAATGCCCCAGGCCAGCCAGGCACGCTCATGGCGTGGCTGGGTCTTGTCCAGATCGTTGATCAGCAGGAAATCCTTGTTGTAGCGCTGACGGCTGACGAAGGCCGGACGTGCTTCCAGCAGCAGGGTATCACCCGCTTCCAGCCGAATATTGCCCAGGTTGCCCTGCACCCGTTCGCCACTACGCGCCACGGCCAACACCACGGCACCGTAACGATCACGGAAGCGGGCATCACGGATTGCATGACCGACCGCATCACAGTGGGTCGATACTACCGCCTCGACCAGACAACGCTCGGCCCGGTCCTGATTCAGCGTATCGGAGTGGCCATTTTCCGGCGAAGGCACGACGCCGTTAATGCGCAGCAGGTCGGAGATCGCCTCGGTATCGCCGGCGAACACCAAACGGTCGCCGCCCTGCAGTTTCTCTTCAGAGGAAACCGCCGTGACGATATTGCCCTTGCGCTCGATCTCCACCAGGTAGACACGATCCAGGCTACGCAGCCCGGCCTGCTCAACGCTCTGGCCGACCAGCGGCCCGTCGGAGGCAACCGCCACTTCGAGGGTAAATTCACGCAGATTGGCAAAGGCGCGCTTGTCACTGCGATCCGGCAGCAGGCGCGGAAACACCAGCCAGATGAACAGCACACCGACCAGCACCACCGGCAGCGCGACGGCGGTAATCGAGAACAGGGACAGACCCGCCTCACCGGTCAACTGCTGGTACTGGCCGTTGACCACCAGGTTGGTGCTGGTACCGATCAGGGTCAGGGTGCCGCCGAGAATGGCGCTGTAGCTAAGCGGGATCATCAGCTTGGAAGCGGGAATATTGATCTTGCGCGACCAGGCGTGGATTGCCGGGATCATGGTCGCCACGACAGGCGTGTTATTGAGAAACCCGCTGAGCACCACCACCGGGGCAAAAATGCGCCCCATGGCCCCCCGTACCCCCTCGGGACGGCCCAGCACCTTGTGCACCAGCAGGTCGACCCCGCCAGAGGAGTGAATGCCGGCGGCGACCACGAACATGCAGGCCACGGTAATCAGCCCCGAGTTGGCAAAACCGGCCAGCGCCTCACCGGGTGTCAACACACCGCTGAGGCTCAACAGCGCCAGCACCGCCATCATGACGATATGCGGCCCAGTCCGTGTCAGAACCAGAACCGCCAGCGCGGCCACCATCAAACCCAGTGCGAACCAGCCTTGCCACTCCACAGCGTTAACCCGTATCCGTTGAAAAGCCACTAAGATACAGGGTTATTTTGATTCCATAAAAGAATAAATATTAACAAATTTATGCTTTTTTGAGATATCAGTCCTGGCAAGATGATACCCGTGAGCCTTGATCTCTGGCGAGTGATGGCAGTCCCAGCGATATCACCACGGTCAGCGCCAACATGGCCGCACTGATCCAAAGACAGGCCTGCAGCCCCTCACTACCCTGCCCGGCCAGCTGGAACACCCAACCCGACAACAGTGTACCGATCAGCCGCCCCATGGCGTTGGCCATATAGTAGAAGCCCACATCCAGCGACACGCCGTCACTGCCGGCATAACTGACGATCAGGTAGCTGTGCAGCGAGGAGTTGACCGCAAACACCGCGCCAAACAGCAGCAGCCCGCCAATCAGCGTCCAGGCCGGATCGAACCCGGCCATCAATCCCAGCGCGATCAGCACCGGCAGCACGGCCAGTACCGCTACCCACCCGGTCGCCGCACGGCCATCGGGCACTCGTCCCGCCGCCTTGCCGGTAATACGTGGAGCAATGGCCTGTACCATGCCGTAACCGATCACCCAGAGGGCGAGAAAGCCACCGGTCTGGCTGTGATTCCAGCCCAGCGTCTGCGACAGAAACACCGGCAGCGCCACCACGAACCAGACATCACGCGCACCGAACAGGAACATCCGCGCCGCAGACAAGATGTTGATCGCGCGGCTCTTGGAGAAAATATCGCGGAACTTGGGCTTGTTCTTTGCCTTGCCCAGATCCTTTCTCAGCAGCACCAGGCTCAGCAGCCAGACCAGCGCCAGCGCCCCCGCCATCGAAGCCACAGCACCAGCAAAACCAAGCCACATCAGCAAGACACCGCCGAGGAAGAACCCTGCTCCCTTGAGCGCATTCTTGGAGCCGGTCAGGATCGCCACCCACTTGTAGAGTGTCCCCTGAGCATTTTCAGGCACCAGCAGCTTGATCGAGCTTTTGGCGCTCATCTTGTTCAGGTCCTTGGCGATCCCCGACAACGCCTGCGCGGCCATTACCCAGGGCACGGTCAGCCAAGCCGGCGGCACCAGCAGCATCGCCAGCGCCACCACCTGCAGACCAAGACCTATATTCATGGTGCGATTCAGCCCCAGGTGAGCGCCCAACCAGCCACCGACCAGGTTGGTCACCACGCCGAAGATCTCGTAGAACAGAAACAACAGCGCGATCTCCAGCGGCGAGTAGCCCAACCCATGGAAATGCAGTACCACCAGCATACGCAGTGCACCGTCGGTCAGGGTAAAAGCCCAGTAGTTGCCGGTCACCACCAAATACTGGCGGATGGCGGGGGAAAGCTGGCTCAGCATGGTCTGTCGTTTTCCTGTTCAAATATGACTGTTACTGGCAAAGATGTTGGCACCTAACTATCAGAGGCCGAAGGCGAGTCTACCGGTGACCGTCGGCGCCAGGGACGGCGCCGACGAGTGGCATGGATGCCAATTGCGCGTCATCGAGAGGCTCGCCTTTGGGCGGAGGCCACCATCATGGCAGAACCGGTCACCGCGCATCCGCTATCCGACACGCTGTCACATCCCTGTTCGCTCGATGGACGCCATCCATGGCGTCCAACGGTCAGCTATCGGCCACCCATCGTCCTCGGCAAGCGTTGGCGCCACATCCAAGAGACAACACTCTCTATAGGAAATCTGGCACCCAACTCTCAGAGGCCGAAGGCAGGTCTACCGGTGACCGTCGGCGCCAGGGATGGCGCCGTCGAGCGGCATGGATGCCAATTGCGTGTCACCGGAAGACCTGCCTTTGGCCGGTGGCACCAGCAACCAGCAACCAGCATGATTATGCCAGATCCAGCCGCCCAACCTTCAGCGCCAATTCCGCCGTGCGGTTGGCATAGCCCCACTCGTTGTCGTACCAGAGGTACAACTTCACCTGAGTGCCATTCACCACCATGGTGGACAGCGCATCGACCACACTGGAGCGCGGATCGGTACGGTAATCGATGGACACCAGAGGGCGCTCTTCGTAACCCAGAACGCCCTGCAACTCACCTTCTGACGCCTGCTTCAGCAGCGCATTAACCTCGTCTACCGAAGTTTCGCGCTCAACTTCGAATACACAGTCAGTGATCGACGCGTTGGCCAGTGGCACGCGGATCGCGTGACCGTTCAGCTTGCCCTTCAGCTCCGGGAATATATGCGTGATCGCCGTAGCCGAGCCGGTGGTGGTGGGGATCAGGCTCATGCCACAGGCACGGGCACGACGCAGATCCTTGTGCGGCGCATCCAGAATGGTCTGGGTGTTGGTGATATCGTGAATGGTCGTCATGGAGCCGTGCTTGATACCCAGCTGCTCGTGGATCACCTTGACCACCGGCGCCAGGCAGTTGGTGGTGCATGAAGCAGCGGTCACGATCGGATACTGTTCAGGGTCGTACAGATCATCGTTCACGCCCATAACGATATTGAGCACGCCCTCTTCCTTCACCGGCGCGGTTACCACCACCCGCTTCACCCCCTGATCCAGATAGGCCTGAAGCACCTCTTTCTTTTTCATCTTGCCGGAGGCCTCGATCACCAGATCGCAGCCGGACCAGTCGGTATCGTTGATCGCCTTGTTGGCCGTTACCGCGATACGCTGACCACCCACGATCATGATGCCGTCTTCAGCAGCGGCCTCATGGCCCCAGCGTCCGTGTACCGAGTCGAAGTTCATCAGGTGCGCCAGCGTGGCCGCATCACCAGCCGGATCATTGATCTGCACAATTTCGATCTCGGGCTGATCGTAAATCGCCCGCATGGTCAGACGCCCCATGCGCCCGAAACCGTTAATGCTACTTTAATTTTGGCCATGAGATCTACTCGTCGTTGGAATTGGAATCGAAAAGGTTTGTTCAGGACAACCAGCCGCGAATCGCATCCTGACCGGGAATGCTGCCGCTGTGCACAACCTGCTCGTCGATAACCACGGCAGGGGTACTCATCACGCCGTAATTCATGATCGCTTCCGGATCCGTTTCTTTAATGACATTTACGTCGGCACCCACTTCAGCGGCCACTTTGCTGATGATCTCGGCAGTTTTGATGCACTTGCTGCAACCGCTGCCCAACACCTTGATCTGTTTCATAATCCAACCTCGTCAGAGTTTGCTGCCGGCGCTCAAATAAACGGCGTCAGCACATTGAAAATCCATCCTACCAGCGTGAACGCCGCCAGCAGCACCGCAAACAGAATCGCCAGCAGGCGCCACTGCATCACCTGCTTGAGCAGGATAAACTCGGGAAAACTGGCGGCCACGGTACTCATGCAAAACGCCAGCGTGGTACCGATCGGCAGGCCGTTGACAATCAGGCTCTCCATCACAGGGATCACCCCGGTTGCATTGGAGTAGAGCGGGATACCCAGCGCGACCGCCGCCGGCACAGACCACCACTGACCATCACCCAAATGGGACTCGATCCAGCCGTCCGGCACGAAACCGTGCAGTGCAGCGCCCAATCCAACACCGATAATGACCCACTTCCACACCCGCCCGAAGATCTCAGCGGTTTCGCTCTTGGCAAACTGGTGACGCTCAGCGAAGGAGAGTCTGGCAGCCGAACCGCTCTGCACCGGCGCCTGCTGTTGCCCGCGCTCCAGTGCCTTGCGTGCGAACGACTGCAGCCAGCGCTCGGCACGGATCTGATCAAGGAAAACACCACCGAGCACCCCGACGGCCATGCCGACCAGCACGTACAGCACAGTGAACTTCCACCCCAGCAGGCTCAACAGCAGCAATACGGCCACTTCATTGATCAAGGGCGAGGTGAGCAGAAACGCCATGGTGATGCCCACCGGAATCCCCGCCGAGGTAAAACCGAGGAACACCGGGATACTTGAGCAGGAGCAAAAGGGTGTGATGGCACCGAAACCTGAGCCCAACAGGTATCCCACTCCGCGATGACGACCGGCCAGAAAGTCACGCACCCGCTCCACATTCAAGGATGCTCGGGCCAGTGCAATGAGATAGATCATCACCACCAGCAGGACGTAGATTTTGCTTACATCCTCGACAAAAAAGTGCAGCGCATCACCCAGTTTGGTTTCGGGTGACAACCCCATCAGCTGGTAAACCAGCCAGTCAGCGAGGCGAGTAAAGATCTCAAACATGACTTAGCTCCTGAACCAATGGCGGGTACGATTGGCAAACGCCACCAGCGACAACATCACCGGCACCTCCACCAGCACACCCACCACTGTTGCCAGCGCCGCACCGGAATGCAGCCCGAACAGAGAAATCGCCACCGCGACCGCCAGCTCAAAAAAGTTGGAGGTTCCGATCATGCAGGCGGGTGCTGCCACGTTATGGGGCAGGCGCAACCAGCAGGCCGCGGCGTAGGCGATGATAAAAATACCGTAGGTCTGAATCAGCAACGGAATGGCAATCAGGCCAATGGTTTGCGGCTGGGCAATGATGGTTTCTGCCTGAAAGCCGAACAACAGCACCACCGTCGCCAAAAGCCCCAGAATTGACCAGGGTTTGAGCTGGTGCAACAAGCGTCCCAACTGCTCTCCATCTCCCCGGCGCTCCAGGCGGTGTCGCGTCCATACCCCCGCCACCAACGGCAGCACCACATAGAGCACCACCGACAGCAGCAGCGTTTCCCAAGGCACATGGATATCGCTGACGCCCAGCAGAAAGGCCGCGATGGGGGCAAAGGCAAACACCATGATGATGTCGTTTACCGACACTTGCACCAGCGTATAGTTGGGGTCGCCCTTGGTCAGCTGACTCCAGACAAACACCATCGCCGTACAGGGCGCGACACCGAGCAGAATCATGCCCGCGATATATTCACCAGCACTCTGAGGGTCGGCCCAATCGGCGAACAGAACCCGGAAAAACAGCCAGCCCAGCGCCGCCATGGTAAACGGCTTGATCAGCCAGTTGATGACCAATGTCAGCACCAGCCCCCTGGGTTTCTTGCCCACATCCTTGATGGCACTGAAATCGATCTGCACCATCATCGGATAGATCATCACCCAGATGAACAGCGCCACCACCAGATTAACGTGCGCGACCTCCAGCCGGGCAATGGTCGCAAAAGCACCGGGAATCACATTTCCCAGCAGCACTCCGGCGAGAATGCAAAGGCCGACCCAGAGGGTCATGTAGCGTTCAAAAATACCCATCCGCTTCTGCCCCTTAAAGTAAGCGCTGGTTGACGCGCTCGGACAACTGCTCAGCCGTTTCGACCCGCTCAGAATAGCGATCGGTCAGGTAATCACTGCGGCCACGGGTCAGCAGGGTAAATTTCACCAACTCCTCCATCACATCGACGATACGGTCGTAGTACGGCGAAGGCCTCATTCGCCCCATGTCATCAAACTCCAGGTGCACCTTGGCGACAGAGGACTGATTGGGAATGGTCAACAGACGCATCCAGCGCCCCAGGATGCGCAGCTGGTTGACCGTATTGAAACTCTGAGAGCCACCGCACACCTGCATCACCGCCAGCGTCTTGCCCTGAGTCGGACGTACGGCACCGACACTGAGCGGTATCCAGTCGACCTGGGACTTCATCACCGAAGTCATGGCACCATGACGCTCCGGCGAACACCAGACCATTCCTTCGCACCATTGCACCAGTTCATGCAGCTCCTGCACCTTGGGATGGCTTTTATCATCGCCATCCGGCAACGGCAGACCGGCGGGATTGAAGGTGCGGGTTTCCGCACCCAGTGCCTGCAGAATACGTGCTGCTTCCTCGGTTACAAAACGGCTGTAGGACTGCTCACGCAGAGAGCCGTACAGCAGCAGAATTCTGGGCGGATACCCAGCATCCGGGCGAAAGAGTGCTTCCACGTCCGGCTGGTGCAGCAAGGCACGATCCAGGCTGGGCAGTTCGACTTTAAGGTCACTCATCAAACAGTTTCCTTGTCAGGGTTGGCACAGGTTAGCGAGGGACGTGCATTCATTTCACTGAGACGTGCCAGCGGCTGCTCTAACAGTTGGGGGGAGTGCTCACGGGTCTGGCGCAACACCTCGCCCATCCAGTCACTCAACAGCGGGTGAATGCGATAGAACACCCATTGACCCTGACGTCGGTCCAACAGAATGCCATTCTTGCGCAACTGGCTCAGGTGACGCGAAATCTTGGTTTGCGGCAGTTCCAATGCAGCCATCAGCTCGCAGACACAAAGCTCCCCTTCCTGATCCAGCAACAGCAGACTCAACATCCGGGTTTCGTCCGCCAGACCTTTGAAAAACTCAACCGGCGACACCGACTTCACGGCCGAGTCGGTATGCTTGCTGTTGACCATCACAAACAGGCGCAAACGCTCGCTGATCTCCCGCAGAATATGGGCAAACGCCTTGGGATCCTCACTGGCTCTGGGGTCAGGAAAGTCCCAGGCCATCACCACACCGCTACCGGGCCAGTGACGACAGGACTGGTGTGCCTTGTCACACAGGCTGATCACATAATCGAAGTGCTGATCTCCGAGGCTGGCAACCGACTTGGCCTTCAGCCCAGCCGTAGCGATGCCGAAACTGTCCAACACCTCCAGGGTACGGGGGTCCACCCGATCCGGCTCGGTGCCAGCACTGAACACATCAAACTGATCGCCCGCCAAGTGTCGCAGCACCGCTTCCGCCATCTGCGACCGCGCCGCATTGGCCGTACACAAAAAGAGCACGCGTGTCTTCATACTGCCTCCAGATTTATGCGATCAAATATATATCCGGATAACCACATATACAATGAATGAATTATTACACTGCCGTCCCGATTCGCACTGACTGGCCTGAAAGCAGCTGAGTCGGTATAATTTTGCGCTATTTTTTTCGTACCTGATTCAGGGCGCTGCTCAGCCTAATCCATCTGTCATGCGGTTTTGACATCATTCGCATCGGCAGGGGAGATCAGGCAGCGCGTCCTGCTTCCAGTTTGCCGTCGGCAGCTTCGAAGGCTGCATTACGGTTGGGCCGAACCGGCTCAGCCTCTGGCCCGGCAACCCCTTGTCACCCAACGACTGAAACTTCCGAGAGAGCTGTAGATGCTGCAACGAATGAAACAGGAGTGGTTCTCCAACGTCCGCAACGATCTGTTGTCCGGTACGGTGGTCGCCCTGGCCCTGATCCCCGAAGCGATCGCCTTCTCCATCATCGCCGGCGTCGACCCCAAGGTCGGCCTGTACGCCTCCTTCTGCATCGCCGTCATCATCGCCTTTGTCGGTGGTCGCCCGGGCATGATCTCCGCCGCCACAGGTGCCATGGCGCTGTTGATGGTCACGCTGGTCAAGGAACACGGTCTGGAATACCTGCTGGCCGCAACGCTGCTGACCGGTGTATTCCAGATCATCGCCGGCTTCCTCAGGCTTGGTGACCTGATGCGTTTCGTGTCGCGCTCGGTGGTCACCGGCTTCGTCAACGCCCTGGCAATCCTGATCTTCACGGCCCAGTTACCGGAGCTGACCGACGTCACCTGGCATGTCTACGCCATGACCGCCGCCGGTCTGGGTATCATCTACCTGTTCCCGTACATCCCGGTGATCGGCAAAAGCCTGCCCTCTCCGCTGGTGTGCATCATCCTGCTGACCGCAGTCGCCATGGTGATGGGGCTTGATATCCGCACCGTGGGTGACATGGGCGAGCTGCCGGATACGCTGCCGATCTTCCTCTGGCCGAACGTACCGCTGAACCTGGATACCCTGCTGATCATCCTGCCCTACTCGCTGGGTCTGGCCGTGGTGGGTCTGCTGGAATCGATGATGACCGCGTCCATCGTGGATGAACTGACCGACACCAGCAGCAACCGCAACCAGGAGTGCAAGGGCCAGGGCATCGCCAACATCGGTGCCGGCCTGCTCGGCGGCATGGCCGGTTGCGCCATGATCGGCCAGTCGGTGATCAACGTGAAATCCGGTGGTCGTGGCCGCCTGTCCACCTTCGTCGCCGGCCTGTTCCTGATCATTCTGGTGGTGTTCCTGGACGAGTGGATTCGCCAGATCCCGATGGCCGCACTGGTCGCCGTGATGATCATGGTCTCCATCGGTACCTTCTCCTGGGAGTCGATCCGTGACCTGCCCAAGCATCCGCTGTCCACCAACATCGTCATGATCGCCACCGTGGCCGTGGTCGTGGCCACCCACAACCTGGCGCTGGGCGTGTTTGTCGGCGTCCTGCTGGCGGCCCTGTTCTTCGCCAACAAGGTGGGCCAGTACATGAGCATCAGCAGCGAGAAAGACCGCACCAGCGAGACCCGCACCTACCGCATCAGCGGCCAGGTGTTCTTCGCCTCCTGTGAAAAATTCAACGCTGCCTTTGATTTCAAGGAAGTGCTTGATAAGGTCGTGATTGACCTGAGCCATGCCCATTTCTGGGATATCAGCGCCGTTTCCGCGCTGGACAAGGTGGTGATCAAGTTCCGCCGCGAGGGCGTCGATGTGGACGTGATTGGCCTTAATGAAGCCAGCCGCACCATCGTCGACAAGCTGGCGGTTCATGACAAGCCGGAACAGGTCGACAACATCATGGCCGGGCATTAAGGGGGAGACGAGAGTGAGCAAGATCATTGCCTGTATCGACGGATCACAAGCCGCGCTGGCCGTCTGTGCCGCAGCCGCCTGGGCCCAGCAGCAGCTGGACGCCCCACTACAGCTGCTGCATGTGCTGGAAAAAAGCGACTACCCGACCGAAAGCGACATGAGCGGCAATATCGGCCTGGGCACCCGTGAGCACCTGCTTGAGGAACTGTCCGAGTTGGACAACCAGCGCAGCCGCCTGATGCTGGAACAGGGCCGTTTCATGCTACAGGAAGCACAGCAGCAGATCGAAGCCGCCGGCGTAGCGGCCGAACAGATCGACCGCCTGCAGCGCCATGACAATCTGGTCGATACCCTGCAGGATAGCCAGGCCGACATGCGGCTGCTGATCATGGGCCGCCAGGGCGAAGCCCATGACCGCGCGACAACGGCCGTTGGCAGTCACCTGGAAAACGTGACTCGCACCCTGCAGCAGCCCATTCTGGTGGCACTGGACGGTTTCACCGCACCCAAGCGCTTCATGCTCGCCTATGACGGCAGCGCCACCGCCAACAAGGCACTGCAGATGGTGGCACAGAGCCCGCTGCTCAAGGGTGTGCCCTGCCACCTGGTGATGGCCGGCAAGCGGGTCGAGCGTCAGCGTGAGCAACTGGCCAATGCCGAGACAATGCTGCGCGGCAACGGCTTCGAGGTCACCACGGCCACGCTGGAACAGGACGAAGTCCGTCCCGCGCTACTGAGCTACGTCGAGAAAAATGGCATTGAGCTGATGGTGATGGGAGCCTGGGGCCATTCCCGTATCCGCCAGCTGCTGGTGGGCAGTATGACCAACTGGATGCTGCATAACAGCCCTGTTCCTCTGCTGCTGTTGCGCTGATCGCTTCAGGCACGCCTCTGCGGAACCCGGCCATTGTGCCGGGTTCTTTCGTTTAGAACGACAGGATTTTTAAAATGTGTCATTTTGCGCCAGAATGACCGCACAGCTTTGGTTTGAACGCAGACCGCCTGCTTTCGGCATATAATGGTTTTACTGACGCCGAAAGGTGACATAATGGAATGACCGGGTGAAGCCCTTATGCTCAAGTTCAACGGAATACCACTGTTTGGCAATGTTGATTCGCTGACCGGTCGGCTGGAACAGCTCCATGACCGGATTCTGGAAAGCATCCCCGGCATCGCCAGGATTGCCTGCGCACTCTATGACCCGGATACCGACCTGTTGAAAACCTTTATCAACAGCACGTATCAGGGACACGCCATCGTTTCATACGAATACCCGCTCTCGCAAAGCGAGTCCCTGTTGCAGATGTCACAACAGGGCACCTGCCGGGTTATTGATGACATACCCCGGGAAATCATGCCCGGCACCGCCCATTCGGACTGGCTGATCGAACAGGGTTACACCGCTTCCTTTACCCTGCCCATGTTCAACGGCAAGCGATTCCTGGGCTTCATCTTCGTGGACAGCAACCAGTCCGGCATTTTTACCGATGCCGTCCAGCGGGACCTGATCCTGTTTTGCAACATGATCACGACGACCATCGCCACCGAGATGTCCGCTGTCCAAGCGCTGCTGGCCACGGCACAGGCCGCACGCGAGTTTGCCGACCTGCGTGATTTCGAAACCGGCAAACACCTGACGCGCATGGCACAATTTTCACGGCTTATTGCCAAGGGTGTTGCAGAGCACTACGGCTTTTCGGATGAAAAAATCGAGCACATCTACCTGTTCGCCTCCCTGCACGACATCGGCAAAATCGGTATTCCTGACAAGATCCTGCTCAAGCCAGGCCGCCTGGACCCACGCGAGCGCGCGATCATGCAGGGCCATGTCAACAAAGGTGTGCAGATCATCGAAAAGGTACTGGAGGACTACCAGTTGAGCCACCTGACCGATGCCCGACTGATGGTGAACATCGTCGCCTGCCACCATGAATTTCTGGACGGCAGCGGTTACCCCAACGGACTCAAGGCTGAGCAGATCCCGGTGGAAGCCCGCATCGTGACCGTGGCCGACATCTTTGATGCTCTGACCAGCCATCGGCCATACAAGACCCCCTGGGAAATATCCGATGCACTTGGGGAACTGGAGCAGATGGCACAGGCCGGGAAGCTGGACCCCTTCTGCGTTGCCGCGTTGAGAGCCGAGCAGGAAAAAGCGGCTCAAATCGTAAGCCGGTTCAGGGACGAAGCAACTTGGCCCCTTGAATCACGAGCAGCGGTGGCCCTGGAAAGCTGATCAGACGACCTAGGAAAAAGAAACCCGCTGAAAGTGCGGGTTGTCTGCCCGCGCTTCCATATGTCCGATCTCATCCAGCACAATCAGCCGTGCCACACCGGCAACGTCGAGCTTGATACACTCCTGCCGCGTTTCATTACGCTGAGTATCCAGCGCCCTGCCCTCAATGATCACACCGGACTTCAGGATCAGCCTGACCGGGTACCTGAAGGTGCAGGCGATCTCGATATAGTCATGCTGGTCGCAGCTCATCATGGTCTTCACACCTCCGCCGCCACGGCGACAAGCCAAAATAGTTGATTTGTCACCCGTTCAGGATAGTTGATCAACCCGACCCGCCCCAACAAGATCACCTCCCGAGCGACGCCTCGGAAGCCCAGGCCCATTGCAGCCGACCAACCTGACCGATCAGCGTGTCAGGCGCACCACCCGACCGGTAATGAGCATGATCAGCAGCACCGCCGCGCCAAAGGCATAAAGCCCGGAGTGCACCTCGATACTGGCAATGGCGCCGAGCTTGACCGTCACGATCAGGACCGCCACGACCATGACGTCCAGCATGGCCCAGCGGCCATAACCATGCATAAGGTGCAGATAGCGCTTGATCCTTGGACTTTCGCCAAGGCCCGGCGCGCTCAATTTGAACAGCACACCGATTTTCAATATCGGCAGTACGATACTGAAACCGGCGACGACAACGCCCAAAAGCAACTGGCCATTGCGAAAGAGTTCGAACACGCCGGACACGACCGAAAGCGAATTCGTTATCACCCAAAACTTGCTGATGGTGAGCATGGGCAGACAGGTACCCACTACAAACAGCACCGATGCAACACCCAGCAGCCAGCGCAGTCGTTTCGCTTCTGCTGCCGGAATCACCGAAGGCCTGTCAGAGGATGAGGGTGTTTTCATTCCGCTGCTCCCAGCTATCGCTCCAGCGTATAGAGTATGTCCGCCCCGCTGCCCAGCTCGCTACTCTGGCCCTCGATGCGCCACTTTTCGCTGAGCTTGTATCTCAGGCTCAGGGTGTTGACCGCATCCAGCACGCCGATGCCATAACGCAGATAGAGACGCGGCGACAGGTACTTGCCGATGAAGAATGCCGACTCATCGTTGGCATTGCTGTCGAAACCGAACTCGTCCAGCGACAGGCTTTCCCTCAGCTTGCCGGTGATCTTGTTGCCCTGATTCATGCCCAGTGCCAACGCCATCTGCATCAGCATCTGCTGCTCGCCCGCCGAGCTTTCACCCGGCGCCTTGCCCAGCAGCAGGTAGGACAAGACACTGCTGTCCGGCATGGCGGGCTCACCGTAGAGGTCCATGCGCGGCTCACGCAGGGTGCCGCTGACGTTGGCCCCTACGACCACCTCTTCAACCTGGCGACCGATGCGCAGGTCCAGCCCCGGGTTATCCACCGGACCGGCAGCGTAGACCAGGCTGCCGCGCCGGATCTCCAGGTCCTGGCCATAGAGTCGATACTCACCGCTTTCGACCTGAATGCTGCCGGTGGCACGGGTGGTTTGTCCCGGCGTCTCCTCGATCTGCAGCGCGCCCAGCAGGCGCCCCTTGAAGCCCATCGCATCCACGCGCACATCATCCCCCAGCACGATGCGCAAGTCGGCATAAACGGGCACCACGGGCTCTTTTTCAACTACTTCGCCCTGCTCCACACGGACCACGTCGGACGAGGGCTGCACCGCGCTCTCACGGGTTTTCGGCGGCGAAATATGAGCCATAGGCACCGTCAGCGTACCGCCCAGGCGGATCTCGCTGATGCCCAGCGCCAGCTGCAGATCAGGGCTGATCAACGCCTTGATCTCCGCCGTATCCATGGCGGTAAAGTTTTCACCGGTCAGCGTCAGCTGCCCTTCCCGCTCAGCCAGGTCATAGTCGCCGGCCAGGTTCAGCGTGCCCTCGCCCGAGGTCGCGGCCGCCGTAAAGCGCACCTGCCCCGGCAGGCCGCTCTGGTTCAGGCGCAGCTCCAGCGGTGTAATCACCAGCCCCAACGCCGGCAGCTCCATACCGCCATCCAGGTAGTTCAGTTCACCGCTCAACTCCGGTGCAGCCAGAGTACCGCCCAGCATCAGCTGCCCCCCCACCTGTCCCTGCATGTTCTGCAGGTCCGGCACCAGCACCGATACCAGGCTCAGGTCATCCGCCTTCAGCGTCAAGCCGCCCTGCAGCTGCTGCTGTTGACTCAGCCCCTCAATATCCAGCGCCAGATCAAGCTCACCCGAGAGGAACTCCAGCAGCGTCTGAGCCTGCACCTTCAGGTTGTCATCCGCCAGAGCAATGCTGGCCTCGAGCGGCGCCAGCGGCAGGGTCTGATCCGCCTGTGCCGGTGTCAGCTCACCGGCGCTGGTCGCCAGCGTAGCGTTCAATACCGGCTTGCCGTCGGGCTCCTGACGGAACGCGACTTCGGCAGACAGGGTCGGTGTCAGGCGCATGCCGTTAAGCAGCGGCGTCAGCAACTCCAGTGCCAGCTGGTCCAGCGTTGCTTCGGCACGGGTTCGGCCGGCAAAGCTGCCCTGCGCCTGCAGGCACAAAGTGCCGCCGGCACTCAATTCATCAAGACAGAAACGCTCCAGTTGATAGCCCTCGGGAGATACGTCCAGCCCCGCCGCGGCCGACGAACGCCAGTGACTGAGCGGCTGCGGCTGCAACTCAAGCTTTTGCAGCTGGCCACCCCAGCTCTGCGCCGATGCGTTCCAGCCACCGGCGGCCGCCAGCTCGACCCGCCCCGGTGAGCCATTGGCACTCAGGGTCAGCTGATGCTGCTCGGGTGTCCCTGACAGCTTCAGCAATACCCGCTCAAGCGTCTGCCCGGAGGCTTCCGCATTGGCCAGCTGCAGGTCTGCCGACCAATCGCTGCGCCCTGACAGATCCAGAGCGATATCACCACTGAGCGTTTCCAGCTTCGCCTGATCCGCATAGGCCAACTGGCCAGCCCTTATCCGCGCCTGAATCGCCGGCTGTTGCAACGGGCCGTTCACCTGGCCGCTCAGCTCCAGCTGGCCGCTGGCTTCGGGCAGCACGCGTGCCAGGTTCGGTGCATTGAGCACCCACTTGAGCGCCAGCTGATCGCTGACAGCGCCGTTGACTTCCGCCCGCGCGCCGGCATAACGCAGATTGAGTGCATCGATCTGCCATTGGCGGGTGTCACCGGCCAGTTTGGCGCTGGCACTGATCGGCTGCTGTTTCAGTTGCCCCTGCAGGCTGGTCAGCTCCAGCGACAGCAGCGGCAGTTCGCCACCCAGCTCAACCCGGCCGTTGGCATCCAGCGCCAGCTGCCCCGGCCAATCCGGTGCCGCCAACGCCGGGTCGACCCCCTGAACACTGAGCTGATAGCCAATGACAATACCCTCGACACCGTCGACTTGAGACTGCAACTGCAACCGGGTGTCCCCCTGATCAGCATTCAATGCGAGCGTCACCTGTCGGGCAGCACCATCAAAATCGGCCACCAGGTCGGCATTGAGAGGCAGACTGTCGGGCCAGTGTTCCAGCCGCAGCCAGTGGGTCAGGTCGGTCCCGCCCTGCAACTCCAAATGGGTCAGGAACTGCCGCGACGGCTCGGTCCAGCCCTTGAGCGTCAGCTGGCTGCCGGGCTGCTCCAGCTGCAGCGGCTCGATCAGCACCAGTCCCTCCTGCGTGCGCAGCACCAGGCTCAGGCTCAGCGCGTCCACCAGTACCTGCTCGGCCTGCGCGACACGGATATGGCCCAGCGCCAGGCGATCCACTTCAACGGCCAGCGGCAGCTCCACCGCGGGCAATTGTGGCAACTGCACGGGAGCGGCCTCGGTCGCGGGTTCGGGCTGATCCGCCGCCGGCGGCAGGCTGACATCCACCCTGGCGGCACTGAGTTCGTTCACTTTCAACAACGGCTGGGTCAGCGACCAGGGGTGCCAATGCAGGCGCAACTGGGCCAGCTCGATAGCCAGCCCATTCTGCTCGAAGTGCAGGTGGTCGATGCGCAGATCCGACGTCAGAGTACCGTCGACCCCCTCAAGCTCCAGCTGCGGCAGCAGGGACGCGGTAAAATTGAGCGCGAAGCGGGTTCCGGACGGCAAAAACAGTATCGCGGCCAGCAGCAGCAAAACGGTCAACAGCAGGGCCAGTACAGTACCCAGCCCCCAACGTAACAGCGGTCTCACAAGTCAGGTCCCAAAGTGAAATGTATCTGCCAACCGCTCTCGTCCAGTGGCACGGCGAAATCAAGTCGAACCGGTCCGACCGGCGACTGCCAGCGCGCACCGATGCCGGCACCGGTTTTCAGGTTCATGTCGGTATCATCAAAGGCGTTGCCGGTATCGACAAAAGCGGCCACTCGCCATTTGTCCTTGATCAGGTAATCGACCTCGACGCTGCCAGTCACCAGGTAGCGGCCGCCGATCACCTCGCCGTCACTGCCTTCGGGGCCCAGTGACTGGTAATCATAGCCACGCACGCTGTTGTCACCGCCGGCATAGAAACGCATGCTGGCCGGCAGATCGTCGACAGAATCGATCAGCGTCAACCCCAGCTCGGCACGGGTCAGCAGGCGCCAGCGTTCCGACAGGCTGTCCACACGCTTGCCGCGCAGGTCCAGCTGGAGCAGATCGGTATCGGACAACAGGGTTTCGGCCGCGGCGGCCACACCCAGGCTGATCTGATGCCCATGGCTGGTATTGATGCGATCATCAGCTCGGGTGCGGCTGAAACGGGCACTGGGGATCAGCAGAGTCGAGTCCTGCTCTTCATCTTCAAAGGTCCAGGTTTCCTGCTGCCAGTCCAGCGCCAGACGGCGCTCCCATTCACCCAACTGTTTCTGCCAGCTGCCGCCGATACTGAGGGTGCGTGCATCGATGGTGTCCGACTGTTCATCTTCCAGCAGCAGGTTGAACGCAAAGCGGTCCGTTGTCGGGTTTTCGCCGGGAATCTGGTAGCTGCTGGTGAACTGCTGACGGATCTGGGACAGACGCAAGCGGGTATCCAGCGTATGTCCGCGGGTGTTGAGCCAACGCCGGGTCAGACCCAGCTGCATCCGCGCCCCGGTATCGGTGCCATAGCCGAAACCGGCCTGATAGAGACTGCGCTTTTGCGGCGTCAGTTTCACATCCACCGGCAGCTCGGCCTCGGCCAGCTCATCCAGCCGAGGTCGGACCTCTACGTCGGCGAAGTAGTCGCTATTGATCAGGTTACGCTGAAACTCCACCAGCCTGGCCGTCTCCACCGGGTCGCCGGAGGCGAACGGCATATAACGGCGCAGCAGAGACTCGGACACCGGCGCTTCGTCGAAACGGATTTCACCGATGCGGGCACGAGGACCGGTCACATAGACCAGCTCGATATCGGCCCGGTTGGCTGCCACAGCCACCCGGATCTCGCTGACTTTGAAACCGGCCTCATAGTAGCCTCGCTCGGCCGCATGTGACTGCAGCTGACTCTTCAGCGCGGCATAGTCACCATGCAACAAGGGCGCGCCCGCCTTGACAGGAGAAGCCGCGATCACCTGTAGCAGCACAGGGTCCTCGGCCCCTTCACCTTCGAGCGCCAGCCTGGCAGTGCCGATCTGCATCTGCGGACCGGCGTCGACCCGATAGCGCGCCTGCCACTGATCAGTCTCACCCTCGACGTCCAGCTGCAGATCCAGTTGCGGGCGGTAGTAGCCGTAGGGCTCCAGTGCGGTACGGATCTCGCCCTCGGCCTGACGATGCAGGTAGCGCAGGCGACTGGCCGTGGGCAGCGGCCCTTCGGAGGTCATCAGATCATCGATACGCAGCATGGCTCGGATATTGTCCGCGGGTTCACCCTCGATCCCTTCCAGGATGAACTGACCCGCCTGCAGCGGCCCGCTGCAGGGCAACAGCAGCAACAGAACCAGTAAACGTAACGGGGACAACAGATGCACTCAGGCGGCTCCTTCGGTTGAGTCAGGCCTCATTCTAACCTGCCAGCTTCCGGAAAGTCCTTGTCTGCCAGCGTGTAATTGGCATATTAGCAGCTTAGGATAAAGGCACGGCTAGAAAACAGACTGTTATGTAGTAACATAGCGATCCAACCCTATCGACAACGAGGTCCGCATGCGCCTGCCACTCACCTTACTGTTGACCACTTTGCTGCCCATACAGAGCCTGATGGCCGCCGGGGTTCATCAACATGGTGTCGCCCGTCTGGACATGGTCATCGAGCCTCCCCTGGTCGCCATCGCGTTCAGCTCCCCGCTGGCCAACCTGACCGGCTTCGAGCATCGGCCAAGCAGCGACGCGGAACAGCAGACCTGGGACCTTACCCTGGCACAGCTGCAACGCGCCGATGAGCTGATCCAGCTGTCCAGCGCGGCGGACTGCAGTCTGAGCCGAGTGGACCTGCACCTGCCGTTTACGACCAAACCCCAGAGTCACGAGCACGAACACGAACACGAACACGAACACGAACACGAACACGAACACGAACACGAACACGAACACGAACACGAACATGGTGGCCATGCTGATCTGATGGCGGAATACCAGTACCTCTGCGCCAACAGCCCGGCGCTGAAGGCGCTGGAGCTGCCGCTGCTGCAGAAATTTCCGGCCATTGAACGCCTGGACGTGCAACTGATCTCGCCATCGGGGCAGCACCAGCGCACGCTGGCCAACGGACAAACCGGTCTGCAGCTGCCATGAAGCCCGTACTGCGCCTGGCATCGCTGTGTTTTGCCTGGCCCGACAGCAACCCGGTGGTTCAGATTGAGCAACTGGAACTCGCCGCCGGCGAGCACCTGTTCATCCAGGGACCTTCCGGCAGTGGCAAAACCACCCTGCTCAACCTGATCACCGGGCTGCAGCCCGGTTTTACCGGCACGCTGGAGCTTGCCGGGCAGAACTTGGCCAGCTTGTCGTCCCGCGCGCTGGACCGATTGAGGGCCGACCATATCGGGCTGCTATTCCAGCAATTCAACCTGCTGCCTTACCTGAACCTGATCGACAACGTATGCCTGCCCTGCAGCCTGTCGCGGGGGCGCCGGGAGGCCGCCTGCCGTGACGGGCGCTCCGTGGAACAGGAAGCCGAACGTCTGCTGACCCGGCTACAGCTGGACCCAGCCCTGTTCCACCAACGCCGGGTGGCCGAACTGTCGATCGGTCAGCAGCAACGCGTGGCGGCCGCACGCGCCCTGATCGGTTGCCCGGCACTGATCATCGCGGACGAGCCCACTTCGGCGCTGGATGCCGCGACCCGCGACCTGTTCATGCGCCTGCTGTTCGAAGAGCTGGAACAGAGCGACAGCACCCTGCTGATGGTCAGCCATGACCCTGCCCTGGCAGCCGGTTTCCCGCGACAGCTCCACCTGGGAGAGAGATCCTCATGCTGATCCGCCTGGCCTGGAACAGCCTGCTGAGCCGACGCGCCACCGTGCTGCTCACCCTGTTCACCATCGCCCTGAGCACCGCCCTGCTGCTGGGCGTACAACAGATCCGCGAGCAAAGCCGACAAAACTTCATGGCCACCGTCGCCGGCACCGACCTGATTGTCGGCGCCCGCTCGGGACCGATACAGCTGCTGCTCTATTCACTGTTCCATATCGGCTCCGCCACCAGCAACATTCCCTGGAGCAGCCATCAGGCCCTGGCCAATGACCCACGCGTCGACTGGACCATTCCGCTGTCGCTGGGAGATTCCCATAAGGGTTACCGGGTAGTCGGGACCCATAACAGCCTGTTCCAGCATTACCGCTACGCAGACCAGCGCCCACTTGAATTGGCTGAAGGTGGCGCGTTCGATGACCTGTTTTCGGTCGTGCTCGGTGCCGAAGTGGCCCGCACGCTGGGTTACCATATCGGCGATCCGGTGGTGATCGCGCATGGCAGCGGCAATACCAGCTTCATGCAGCACAAACATATGCCGTTCAGCGTCAGCGGCATCCTGGCCCCGACCGGCACACCGCTGGATCAGTCCCTGCTGGTATCGCTGGAGGGACTTGAGGCGGTACACTTGGGCTGGCGCGCCGGCGTTCCCCTGCCCGGCCTTGAAGTCAGCCCGGAGCAGGCCCGACAGCGTGACCTGACACCGCGCGAAGTTACCGCCGTACTGGTTGGGCTGAAGTCGCGCCTGCAGACCTTCCACCTGCAGCGGGAACTCAACAACCGCCGTGAAACGCCCCTGACCGCGATCCTGCCGGGGGTGGCGCTGCAGGAGCTCTGGCAACTGGTCGGCGTAGCCGAAAAGGCCCTGCTGGCCGTTTCCGCCGCCGCTCTGCTGATCGGCCTGGCTGGCATGCTGGCGGTGTTGCTGGCCGCCATCCAGCAACGGCAACACGAGATCGCGGTGCTGCGTGCTCTGGGCTGCTCGCCTGCACGGATCGCATCACTGTTGCTGCTGGAAAGCCTGCTGCTAACCCTGGGCGGCATTCTGGCCGGCATCCTGCTGCTGCAAACCGGCCTGGCACTACTGCAGGCCCCGCTGTTGGATCAGTTCGGACTGCTGATCTCTCTGGGCACCCTGAGCCCCATGCAATGGCAACTCTGTGCGCTGATCCTTCTACTGGGACTGGTGAGCGGGCTGTTGCCGGCCCTTATGGCCTGGCGCATGGCATCTGCCAGCCGCCTGATTCGACGAAACTGAGCGAGAATAATGACGATGCGAACACTTATGCTGATGTTGGCGGCGCTGCTGAGCCTCTCCGCCGCCAACGCCGAAGAGATTGTGGTCAACGGTGAAGCCGCACCCGAAATCGACTGGGAAACACTGATGCCCGAAGACTATGTCCTTTCGCTGGAGCAGATGTACAACAATCCCGACCTGGAACTTCTGGACGACTACAGCGACAAGGCCCAGCGTCTGTATGACGAGCTGATGCAGTCACTGGCTTCAGCGCCGGTGGTGGATGCCATGAATGGACGTATGGTCAGCATTCCCGGCTTTGTCGTGCCCCTGGAAGGTGAAGGCGACCAGGTCGACCGTTTTTTTCTGGTGCCCTACTTTGGCGCCTGCATCCATGTGCCGCCGCCCCCCTCCAACCAGATTGTCGATGTGCATTATGAACCCGGCACTCGGGTGGACAGCCTCTATGATGCCGTACTGGTCAGCGGCCGCCTGACCACCGAGGTGTTCAGCCATGAGATGGGAACGGCAGGCTACCGGCTGGAAGCCTACCGTATTACCCCTTATGAGCTGCCGGAAGAGATGTTTGAGGAAACGCCCTCCGAGTGACTCCCGGCCAGCCGACTGAAACCGACTTCGATGGCGCAGGTGGCCAACAGGGCCAGTACCAGCGTGGCACCAGCGGGCCAATCCAGCGCCCAGGCCAGCACCAGCCCCAGCAGGTAGCCCACACTGGCGCTGAGCATGGCGGCCCGGCGACCGCCTCCCAGCTGCACCACCAGTGCCGGTGCAATCAGGGTCACGAACACCAGATAGACACCGAGCAAGGGCACCGACAGGCTTACCAGCACCGCAAAGCAGGGGTAGAACGCCTTCCCCCTGAGCCAGTGTCCCTGCCAACGCCAAAGCAGCAGAAAAACGGGCGTTAACAATGCCAGGGGCAGCATGTCGACCCAGCTCACCCAGAGGATATCACCACTCAGGCTTTTGGATAGTCGGTGTCCGGCATGGGGGTCTGCCGCCAGTACCAACAGCAGGACCGAGGCGGCGCCGGCGTAGACCAGGCCGATAATCGCTTCCCGCTGTTGCGGATAACAGCGGGCCCAATGACCAATCAGCAGCGCCCCGACAACCGCCAGCAACGTGCCGGAGAACACCGATGCGACGGTACCGCCTCCCCACTGCTGGGCCAGCAGACTGCCCAGCGCCGCCAACTGAGCCACCGCCAGGTCGATGAACAGGATGCCCCTTTTGAGCACCTGTTCACCGAGTAACAGGTGGCTCGCCAGAACCAGTAGCCCTGCCACAAGGGGAGGCAGCAGGACATCCAGTTCAACGAGCACCCTTTAACTCCAACAACTGCGTCAGCAGCTGATCGAACAGCTGTGACGGCGTTACCACTCCCCGGTCAGGGGCAACCGTCGACGGCAGAGCCAGCACTGGCACCCCGGTACGCTCTGCCAGCCACTGCGCACTCTGCGGATCCTGGTACCAGCTGTGCACGATCGCCAGCGGCCGTTCGGCTTCCACCTGAGTGACCAGCGAGGCCAGATGCCCCGGCGTCGGCGGCACCCCGGGCTTGGGTTCCAGATCAACCACTACTTCTACACCGAGCCAGCGCCAGAGGTAGTCGAAAGTACTGTGTTGCACCACGATCTTTTGTCCGCGCAAGGGCTCGGCACGCGCTTTCCAGGCATCCAGGCGCTGCTGCCAGCCGAGTGACCAGCGCAGGTATCCGGCGCGGTATTCGGCGGCTCGTTCCGGGTCGACCTGTGCCAGACGCTGACTCAACGCCGCCCCGGCCTGACGCAAACGTTCAGGATCCAGATGCAGGTGCGGATTGCCTTCGGGGTGTACATCTCCGGCCCCGAAAGGCACTTCATCCAGCTGGTCGATGGTTTCGACCACACCGGCAATGAACAGCATCCCCGCCTGCCCCGGTTGTACTTTCGGGTTCGCCGCTCGCTGCTGCAAGGCAGGCAACCAGCCCGCTTCCAGTGCAGCGCCACTGCAGACCGCAAGGTCGGCACGGCGCAGCCGTGCGATTAGACTGGGGCGTGCTTCGATATAGTGTGGGTCCTGATAGGCATGGGTCGCGCTGGTCACCTTGGCATCGGGTGCCAGTACCTGTGCCAGTGCCGCCCATTCAGGCTCGCAGGCAAACAGGTTCAGCGCCTGGGCCGGCAACGGCAGAGCCGCTACCAGCGCCAGAGCAGCCAGCTTAGAACGCATGGGCATCATGCGCTCCGAAGCTGATGATGTACTGCAGCGTCACTGCATTATCAGCACCCTCAAAGGTATCATGCCAGTCTTCGACCGCGTTCTGGTGGCTGTACTGCAGGCGCAGGGTCTGAGTATGAGCCGGGCTCCAGGCCAGCATCGCCGTCGTTTCCTCCAGCGCGCCGTCATGGAAGTGGTCGCCATGACCCAGTTTCAAGTCCACGCGCCCGTGGCGTACACCAGCACTCCACTGAGGCGCAAAGCGGTAGACAGCGGAACCGTACCAACCCTCATGATAGTCATCACTGGTGGCATACTCATTCAGATCCGTCACCCGCGCATATTCGGCCGACAGGGTCAGCTGCTGATCACGGTTGTTGCCCCGCGGGGCCCATTTCCATACCAGGTCGGCCAGGTACAGATGCTTGCCCGCATATTCGGCGCCATGGCTGTGACCATGATGCTCCTCTTCATGGTCATGATCATGGTGGTCATGCTCATCTTCGCCGTGCTCCAGCATGCGGTTACGCAGGTAGCTGACACCGGCCTGCCAGCTCTGCGACTCGGACAGATCACCACCAACATGGGTCGACAGCGCCCAGGTACCCACGGTCGGATCACCTTCAAACTCGCCCAGCTCACCACCGTCGAACGCTTCCGCGCTGATACGCCAGTAGAGATCAGTCGGCATCACCAGGCTCAAGCCAAGGCCGTCATCGTAGTAGTGCCCGCCCAGGAAGGCACGATAGAGCAATGGGCGCTCGGTGAAACTGTCGGCATGCGGGTGTTGTCCGTTGAGGTAACCCAGATCAGACAGAAAACGCCCACCACGCAGGGTCAACCCCGCCGGCAGCGAGAGTGACTGCAGATAGGCCTCTTCGATGCTGAAGTCGGTTTCCTCTTCGTTGGACTCGACTACGGCTGTCAGTTTGCCGGTGGCAACGCTGCCGAACTGCTGGCTGATACCCAGCTCGGTATGGCTAAGCCCCCAGCCCTCCAGACGCCCGCCCAAGGCCGTGTTTTCAGACTTGTGATAGGCATCCACCGTCAGGCTGATGTCCGGCGCCTGGATTTCAGCCTGTGCCTGGCTGCCGGCCAACAGAGTCAGAGGGATGAGCCAGCGGAGAGAAGGGTATGTCATGATGTACTACTACCTATTTATGCTATGATATAACAACATATTACTTTTGTTATAACGTAACATCAATAGACAAACCACAGAGCCCTTCAATCGGACAGCGCCATAGCCTCAAGCAGCTGTTCGGCAGGTACCGGGCGTCCAAACAGGTATCCCTGCACGCTGTCACAGCGCTGACGCAGCAGGAAGGCACTCTGCTCGGCCGTTTCCACACCCTCAGCCAGCACTTCAATACCCAGGCTGTGCCCCAGGGCGATGGTACTGATCACAACCGCTTCATCCTTGGGGTTACGGCCGATATCTCGCGTGAAACTCTTGTCGATCTTGATCCGATTCAGTGGCAGATACTTGATTCGGTCAAGCGAGGAGTAGCCGGTGCCGAAATCATCCAGCGCCAGGTGGTAGCCGGACAGACGCAGACGCTGCAGCTGCTGAATCACGAAATCCGGATCCTGCATAATCATCGATTCGGTGATCTCCAGCTCCAGCAAATGGCGCTCGAGTTCATGTTCGGCCAGGATCTGATTCAGGCGCTGGATGAAATCCGCCTGCAGCAGTTGCTGAGGCGAGATATTGATGGCGACCAGTGGGGCACTGAAGCCTTCATCGCGCCAGGCGGCCAACTGCGCGCAGACAAGCTCAATCACCTGCCACCCCAGCGGCACGATCAGCTGAGTCTCTTCGGCCAGGGGGATGAACCTGTCCGGCCCCAGCAATCCTTGTTCAGGGTGCTGCCAGCGCACCAGCGCCTCAAAGCCGCACAGGGAACGGCCTGCAAGCTGATACTGTGGCTGGTAATGGATCACCAACTGCTGCTTATGCAGCGCCAGGCGCAAATCCTGCTCCAGCGAGAAGTAGTTGACCGCATCAGCGGTCAGTTCCGATGAATAGAGTTCGTAGCGATTCTTGCCCCGAGCCTTGGCCCTGTACATGGCAGTGTCCGCATGCTTGATCAGGCTGTTGACACTGTCACCATGATCCGGGAACAGACTGATACCGATACTGGCCGTCAGCTGCAGGCGGTGCCCGGCCACGGGAAAGGAGCAGTCCAGTATCTCCAGTACTCGCTGTGCCTCGGTTTCGGCACGTGTCTGGCCACCGGGGACCAGCAGGATGAACTCATCACCGCCCATGCGGAACAGCTTCAGGTCCTGTGGCATACCCCGTGTCAGCGCCTGCGACAGGGTTTGCAGCAAGGCATCACCCACCTGGTGCCCCAGGCTGTCATTGACACGCTTGAAACGATCCAGATCGATGAACAACAACGCAAAGGAAACATCAGGACCACGCAGCAGCCGCGCCAGGGTTTCATGCAGCCCCTTGCGATTCTGCAAGCGCGTCAAGTCATCATGTCGCGCCTGCCAGGCCAGATCGTCGGTTTGCTGTTGTACCCGCGCCTCCAGCAGCTGCTCGCGGTTGTGCATCGACAGCACCAGCAGGGCTCCCAGACAGCCGATGCCGACCAGCAGCACTTGCAGGTATTGCGCCTGACTGATCGGATGAGCAGCCAGATAATCGCGCCCGGCCTGTGCCTCGACCCGCCATGTACGTTGAGCCAGTTGTACCTCAAAGACTTGCTGCAGACGCTCCTTCTGTTGCGCCACTATGCCAGTGGTCGCGTAAAACGGCGGCTTTCCCTCTTCACTGACCCTCAGTTCGATATTCTGCACGCTACTCCCGGCCAGCACCGTCTCCAGCAGACGTGCAACCGTGAACACACCAACCACAAACCCCTGCAGTTCGCGCCGGCTCTGCATCAGATCATCTCCCAGCAGCCGATAGACGGGTTGCAGGATCAACAGTCCGGGCTCATCCGGCGCCTGGGTCAGGTAGAGCACCTCGGTCGCAACGGCTTCACCCCGTGTCTGGGCCTGCCCCACCCAGCGGCGCCGGTCTTCCAGGGAGTAAAGATTGAACCCCAATGCCGCCCGGTTGGCGGCCATGGGTTCGACAAACTGCACCGGAATCATGACCCCTTCGGCCTCCGGGGAGTCACCATAGATACGGTAGTCCGGCCAACGCAGCTGCTCACGGGTCCAGCGCTCGAATTCACCGCGCTGCTCCCTTACAACCAGCGGATCCCAGGAATAGGCCCGCAAAGCCTGGTTATTTGCCAGCAGAGGTGTAACCAGGTGCTTGAACTCCCGGTGCGTCAGCTGCGACTCCTTGTTCAACGCCTGCGCCAGACGGGACAGGTCGCGCAGGTTTTGCTGAATGATCGCCTGAATGCGCGCGTCAACCAGCTGTACATCCTGTGCAAAGCTCTGCTGCAGCAGGCCAGACAGGTTGGCAAGGTAGTATTGGTTGATCAATACCACCGCAACCAGGGTGCCGCTCAGGCGCGCGGGCAGCAGCCAGCTCCGCCTGGCGCTTTTGAACGCCCCGGCAAGGGACAGGAACAGAGGGGTACCCAGAATCACGCCAAAGCTGTCTCCAAGCCACCAGGTAGCCAGATCAAGCCATATTCCCTGGCTGCCGCCAGCCTGATTGAAGTAGCTGACCGCACAGGTACCGATAACGGCGTTCAATATACACACCAGCAACCCGCTGAACAGCACGTAACGCAGCATCCACTGCTCCCGTGACGGACAGGTGGGATCGGCTCCATAGTGCTTCAACAACCGGCACCCCAGGGCCGTCTGCAGCATCGCTCCCGTGGCGATCAGCAGTGCGCTCCACAGGTGGTTCAGGACAAGAGGTTCATGCAGGGAGGGAAGAATCAGGTTGACCAGCAGGCTACCCAGGCCAACCCCGGGCAAAAATTGGGGACCACCGCGCAATACTGCCGCCAGCCCCAGCCCGGCGGGCAACCAGAGGGGTACTATCTGCTCATGCAGGCCGGTGGGCATAAACAGCAGCCCGAGCAGCATATACCCCAGCGCCAATACCAGGTTGGCACCAACGGAACGGAACGAAAGGAGCTGAGCGGCTATCTTCACGACGGTGAGACTTCCCTATCGGCTGCCAGCAGGCATTCTGACTGTCTGCCAAATCCTACAGGAAAACAATTCAAACCCCAGCAAAACCTGGTTGTCATACCGGAATGAATTGTCGCACATTGTTTCATATCAAGGCTGGCGCCTCCGACAGCAGGGCCTCCAGCTGCTCAGCGGGTAAGGGCTTACTCTTCAGATAGCCCTGGAACTGAAGACAACCCAACCGCTCCAGCTCGGCACGCTGCGCTTCCTCTTCGACACCTTCCGCAAGCACACTCAAGCCCAGCTTGTGACTCAGCATAATGATCGTTTCCACGATCGCCAGTGCTTCGCCGCTCGTCAACAGATCATCGGTAAAGGACTTGTCGATCTTGAGCAGGTTAAGCGGAAACCGTTTCAGGTAGGCCAACGAGGAGTAACCGGTTCCGAAGTCATCGATCGCCAGACTGACCCCGAGCGCCCGCAAGGTGTTAAGCATATCCACCGCCTCCAGACCTGGCGACATCAGGGCTCCTTCGGTGAGCTCCAGCTCCAGCTTGTCCGGGGGGATGCCGGTCTGCTGCAGGACATCTGCCACTTCCTGCGGCAGATGGGTGAGCTGCAGCTGTTGCGGCGACACGTTGACGGCCACTCGTGGCACGTCGACACCCCGCGTCTGCCAGTCGGAGATCTGCTCGCAGGCCGTGCGCAACACCCAGCTGCCGATCTGGCTGATCAACGCACTCTGCTCCGCCACCGGAATGAACTCAGCCGGTGACACCAGCCCCTGTTCCGGGTCTTGCCAGCGAATCAAGGCCTCCACACCGGTCATCCGGGCACCATCGATCGACCATTGCGGCTGGAAATACAGACAGAACTCGTTCTGCTCCAGTGCGCGCCTCAAGCGCTGCTCCAGCTGCAGACGGCGATGGACCGCCGCAGTCAGATCATCGCTGAAGAAACTGAAGCTGCCACGGTGCTCCTTGGCTTTGAACAGGGCCGCATCTGCCTGCTGTAAAGTTACTTCAGGCGACAGACCCAGGCCTTCGATCAGACTGATGCCCCAGCTGGCGCTGGCACGCACCTCTGCCCTTTCACTGAGCCGGAAGACAGGCTGAAAACTTTGCATCAACGCAGTCGCGATGCCGGCGGCTTCATTGCTGTCGGCCACCTCTTCCAGCAAGATGGCAAATTCATCGCCACCCAAGCGATACAGGCGGTCGCCTTGGCGCAACGCATCCCGCAGCCGCTCGACCACCTGCAACAACAGCCGATCTCCCTCCGGATGCCCGAAACTGTCATTGATATCGCGAAAATTATCCAGATCTGCCAGCAACAACGCCGACAGGCGATCATGGTGCAGGTTATAGCGACTGCAGGTCTCCAGCTGCCCAAACAGGGCCTGGCGATTGGGCAAGCCAGTCAGGGCATCATGGGTTGCCAGGTGTTCGATGCGCAGCTCGCTGTTCTTGAGTTGTGTCAGGTCGGTAAACACGCCTATATAATGGCTGACATCACCGCCGTCCTGACAGATCCGGCTGACACTCAGCAGGGCCGGAAACACTTCTCCCTGACGCCGCCGGCACATGATTTCGCCCTGCCAATGCCCTTGTGCGCCGACCTGCTGCCAAAGCGCATGGTAAAAGCTTTCCGGATGGTGCTCTGAACGCAGGATACTCAGGGCCTTGTCACTCAGCTCCTGCTCCTGCCAGCCGAACATGTCACTGAATGCCGGGTTCGCCCGCACGATCCGTTTGCGAACATCGGTAATCAGCACCGCCTCCCGGGTGTTCTGGATCACGGCCGCAGCCTGCAGCAGTCGACTCTCCTGCTGGCGCCGCTCGCTGATGTCGGTCAGCACCCCCTCGATCCCGACCACCTGACCACTGCCGTCACGCAACACATGCGTTTGATCCTCAATCCAGCGTTCCTCCGCACCCTCCGGGCTGTTCAGGCGATAGTTCTGAGTGAAGGACGCCAGACCCTGCTGCAGGTACAGATCCGCCTCGGCCTGAATCCGCTCACGGTCCCGAGGGTCGATGATGGCATCGAACCGCCCCCCCGTACGCAACAAAGAATCAGGCTCGACGCCCAGATTTCGGATATTGTCCGACACATACTCGATAGGCCAACCAGGCTCATGACGCCAGCGAACCAGTATGAAGGGGCTTGAATTGATCACCTGGTGAGCCGCTTCCAGCGCCTGGTCACGGTTGATCGAATCCAGTGCGAAACCGATGTCATGCGCCAATTCTTGCAGCGTTTTGACCAGTTTCGGTGAAAAGAAATCGACCGTATCCGCATAGAGCGTCAGGTTGGCAAACACCTGGCCCTTGTGATGCAGCGGCAAGGCGATCGCGGAATGACAATTGAAGCGGCGAGAGAACTCATGCCAGGGCTCGTATTCGGCTGCCCCTAGACAGTCGTTGACCACCACGGTCTGATCATGCAGCACCGCACGTTCACTCAGCCCACGGCCGGGGTGACGGGCAAATATCTGCAGCAGCTGTTCGACACCGGCCGCCATGGCGGGGTCGCCGGCGTGGACGCGCGATACGGTGATACGCCGCTGCTCATCACACAGTCCGATCCAGGCAAAGCTCATCTCGCCTTCCTCGACCGCAATCCGGCAGGCCGCCTGCAGCACCTCTTCAACGGAGCGGCTATGCAGGATGACCTGATTGATCCGTGACAGCATGTTGTAGAGGTTTGACTGGTGCTGCAACGCCCGTTGGTTACGCTGCTCTTGAGTCAAATCCTGAATCATGCAGATGACATGCTCGGGGCGCCCGGCGCAGTCCCGCAGCAGCTTGATGTAGATCCGCACCGGTACCGCTTGACCACCGGCGGCAATAAAGCGTTTTTCCAGCTGGTACGCCTCGGCGTCACCCGCCAGCAGGCGGCCAAAGGCATGCTCATCAGCGGCCAGATCACCAGGGTGCGTCAGCGCCTGCCAGCTTTTCTGTCGCAGCTCTTCGGCACTGTACCCCAGCAAGGCTTTCAGGCAGTCATTAATCTTGATCCAGCGCCCGGTATGGGGATCGGTCAAACCCATACCGATGAACGGCATGTCGAAAAAGCGCCCCAGCAGCTGCTCTCGCCGCGAAGCTTCATCTGCCGCCAAAAGGTACAGGGTCTGGTTCAGCTGGCTGACGATGGATGACAATCACCAGTACCGCCAGTGCCACCACCGCAACCCCGGTCAGCAGCCAGCCGGGCACCGCTTCGCCCGAGAACGCCTTCTCGGCATCCAGCCAACGTGCCATCCCCCCGCCCAGCGAAGGCAGGACCAGGGCGATCAGTAACAGACCGGCAAAAGCCAGCCACTGCCCCCGACTATAGGTCAGCTTCACCTTACTTGAGGCCGGCCCCCAAGAGGCCAGCGCAAGATACAAACAGCCGCCGCTGATGGCGACAAAAGCACTGCCCTTGAAGCGACTGAGCAACTCGAACATGTCCGTGCTGGGCGCCAGCCAGCCGATCAGCGAATCAGACCCATTGACCCAGAGCAGCCCAAACACCAGGTACAGAGCAACATAACCGTAAGGCTGCCACCCTTTTCGGTGCATCATCCCCATCCACCTCTTGCCGCATACTTTCCATATAGACGGTCACTGTACGTGAGTCTGCTGCTCAGCACTACCAGTCGATGACAGCGCCATCATAGTTCAAAAAAGCACCACTCTGACTCATTTCCAGCCGCTGCAACAGTGCCCGCAGGGACGTAACGCTCTCCTCGGGCGTGATCAGCGCATGCTCGCCTCCCATGTCAGTCTGCACCCAACCGGGGTGCAGTGCCACCACTTTGATACCCGCCCCTTCCAAATCGATGGAAAGGCTTTTCACCACCTGATTCAGCGCCGTCTTGGAACTGCGGTAGTAATAGCCGCCGCCGGACTGGTTGTCACTGATGCTGCCCACCTTGCTGCTCAGAAACGCGACCGTTTTCAATCGACTGGTGGCAATACGCGGGTACAGCGCCTGTGTCAGCATCATGGGGCTCAGCGTGTTGGTTTCCAGCACCTGACGCCACAGCTCTCTCTCGACCTTGCCAAAACAGACACCCTTGGGACCGTAGTAGCCGGCATTGTTGATCAACAGATCAATGGTTTCATCACCCAGCACCCGGTCCAGTGCCTTGATCTGACCATCCTTGTTCACGTCCAGGGTATGTAACTCCACCTGCTCCGGAAAGCGAGCCTCCAGTGCCAGCAAATCCTCGGCACGCACCAGGTCACGGGCACAGGCGTGAACACGCCAACCGTCACGGGCGTACTGATAGGCAAACTCGAGTCCCAGACCACGGTTACAGCCGGTAATCAAAACAGTTCCTGACATCTGACGTACTCCCAGTGAAACTACTTCTCAGTCAAGCAGTCCACCCGGCATCTGACAAGTTCGTCCCGCTCTGGCACAATCCATCCCCCTGCCCTTTAGCCCTGCACTTTGGAGAGTTCGGATGCGCATTCTGCTGTTATCGGCCTATGACGCCGTGAGCCACCGCTACTGGCGACAGGGACTGGCAGCCGCTTTTCCGGAACACGACTGGACCACGCTGTCACTCCCCCCTCGCTACTTTGCCTGGCGTATCCGCGGCAACAGTCTGAGCTGGGCGTTCAACGAAGGTGCCACCCTGCGGCAGCCCTATGACCTGCTGATTGCAACCTCGATGGTTGACCTGACCGGACTGCGCGGACTGGTGCCGGAGCTAGCACACATCCCGACACTGGTCTATTTTCACGAAAATCAGTTTGCCTATCCGGAATCCGGCCGCGAGTTCAACAGTGTCGAGCCCCAGATACTCAACCTCTACAACGCCCTGGCGGCCGACCGGGTAGTATTCAACTCGGCGTTCAACCGTCAGACGCTCATCGATGGCGCAGAAAAGCTGCTGCGCAAACTGCCGGATCAGGTCCCCGCCGGGCTAACGACGCAGATTGCCACCCGCTCCACGGTTGTCCCGGTCCCCCTGCCGGACGAAGTCTTCCTGCCATCAAGGCCGGAGCCGGGTCCGCTGCAGCTGGTCTGGAATCACAGATGGGAATTCGATAAAGGGCCTGATCTGCTGCTGGCTGCGATCGAAGCGATCCAGAGGCGCGGCATCGACTTTCGTTTGCATGTTGTGGGCCAGCAATTCCGTCACACGCCAGCCGTGTTCGAGCGCATCCAGCAGCAACTCGAGCACAACGGTAATCTGGGCCAATGGGGCCATATCGAATCGGTCGCCGAATATCGCCAGCTGCTGCAACGCGCGGATGTCGTGCTGTCCACCGCCCTGCATGACTACCAGGGCATCGCCGTACTCGAGGGTGTGGCCGCCGGCTGCACGCCGGTGGTTCCGGACCGACTGGCCTACCGAGAGCTGTTTGAGCCCTGCTACCGCTACGGTGCCGAAGACGAAGCGGAACGGCTGGCCGAGCATGTTGAACAACTGGCGGCCATCAAGGCCAGCGGCAAACCGCTGTCCTGCCCCGATATCCAGACGCTGAGCTGGACCCGACTCAAACCCGCTTATCAGCAGGTATTCGACCAGACACTCGAAGCCCGACGGTCGGTTTAATCCTGGTCGGGCTCTTCAGCTTGCGAGCGGGCACGCGCCAGCTGATGCAACACCTTGAACTGCGCATCACACTTGCGACAGTGACGACATATCAGCAGGTGCATTCTCAGACCAAGCTTCTCGCTGCTGGACAGCACTCGTTCGAACTGCAGCGACATCAGTTCGGTGGCACGTTTACAGGATTGCATTGCTCTCCCCCTTGCTGAACCAGCCATTCTCCAGACAGGCCCGCAGCTTCAGGCGTGCCCGGTGTAAAATCACCCAACAGTTCTGTTCGCTGATACCCAGCGCTGCACAGATTTCAGCCGTATCCAGCCCCATCAGCTCTCGCATCGAAAACACCCTGGCGGTACTTTCCGGCAGGTGCAACACGCAGAAATCAAACACCTGCCAGAAGCCATCCTGCAGACAGGCCTGCTCCGGCTCATGCCATTTCTGCGGCCGCGCCGCCGGCAGCCAGTGCGCACGCGGGTTGAACAGACTGTCAATTTCCGGCATGTCATCAGGGTTGAAGCCCGTCGTCTGCTCTCGACAGCGATGACGGATTTCATCCACCAGCTTGTGCTTGAGGATACCGAACACCCAGGTTTCCAGGCTGGCCGAACCCGCAAAGCGCTCGATCCCTTCCCAAGCGGCAATCAGCGCTTCCTGCACAAGATCTTCCGCCTGAACCGGGTCTCCCAACTGCAGGCGCGAGAAAGCCAGCAGCCTGGGCCTTAACACCTCGATCACCTGCCGCAGCTCCTGCTGACTCACCGGCGACCCTGTCCCGCTCGTATTCAACATCAAGTCCCCTTCGCCACTGCTATAGTCGCTACCCGCAGCCTTTCCTTACACCTGAAGCCGCACAACCTTGTCCGGCCTTTGCTCATCAGCACGCCCGGCACCGCCTGCCCAGCCCCAAGCATCGTACCAGATCACAGTCCTCAGACATGACTCTCCTGAATGCTGGGCGGTATGTGCAGGGATAAGTAGTCAATCAAACTTCGCACCGACGGCAACATCCCGCGGGGTCTGGGGTAGACCAAATGGATAACCTGTTTGGGTGTGGACCAGCCAAGCAGAACCCGCTCCAGCCGTTTTTCTCTCAAGGCCGCTATGACGATAGGCTCAGGAAGCAAGGCGATCCCGATCCCCTGCATCGAAGCCTCCAGCTGTACCCGCCGGTCGTGAGAAACAAGCTTTGGACTAAGGTCGATTTCACGAGTACCCGATTCGGCGTTCACCAATGACCACTTCGCGCCCTTTTCATGGCCATCCCCAATCACGGCAGCCTGAGCAAGCTCGGAGGGTGACTGCGGCCGCCCATGCCGATCCAGATAAGCCGGACTGGCCACGAGGATACGACGTGCCTGCCCCAGCTCCCTTGCAACCAGGTCTGCAGAGTTTTCAATTTCCGGAAGGGAGCGCAACATAATGTCAAACCCCTCTTCCACCAGGTTGACTTGCCGATCCGTAGCTTCGATGTACACAGAGACCTTGGGGTAAGCCGCCATGTATCCCGGCAATAACTTGACCAGATAGCTCTGCGCCACCACCACCGGGCAGCTCAGCCTCACGCTGCCGGAAGGCTCTTTCTTCAATGAATCCAGGCTGTCGTAGGCCGCATGAGCACCTTCCACCACCGCCAGACAATGCTCATAAAACCGTTCACCGGCTTCCGTCAGCGACATGTTCCGGGTAGAGCGGTGCAACAGACGCACCCCGAGACGCCTTTCCAGGCCTGCAACGCGGCGACTTAACCGGGTTTTCTCCACACCGGTAGCACGAGACGCCGCGGAAAAACCGCGATGCTGGACCACTGAGGTAAAAAAATACAGATCATTAAGGTCATCCATCTTTGCACTCATGCACCAGTCATTAGCAATTTGACAATATTATCCTCATTTACCAACTCCAGTAAAATCAATCCGTAATCGACAGGGTACTCTTCGTCCCCGCACTAGCCGAAGAGCATTCTGCGTAATTGCCGCAACTGCAAAACGATACATAGCCAAGCCGCTGGGCAAAGCCCACCCCTTCAGGGCAGGCAGTCCAGAGAACTCTGGCCTTGCATCCGGCATCAGCGCCTGGCTCCCAACCAAACAGAGAGGTCAATGTAATGTTCAATTCTTTCAAAGGTGGCGTAAAACACCTCGGCTCTGCAGCAGTGATCTGCTCTGCTTTGCTGTCCGGGACAGCCCTGGCAGCACCCAACTCTCCGGAGATGGGCCATATTCCGTGGAACTGGTGGGATCACCAGCCGGCAGCTGAACGTCAGGCAGCCTGCATGCCCTGTGACGGAGATACGCTCGCGCCCGAAATTGGCCATATCGGCTGGGACTGGTGGACACGCATGCCGGCACAGCCTGCTGCCGCTCAAGACACCACCTACACTGACCAGAACCTGCCCAGCGAGCTGGGTGCGGTGAGCTGGCAGTGGTGGCAACAGGAAACCACCTCCCACATCTGACTACTGTTACTTTAGCCCTTCAAGCCGCGCCCAGCGCGGCTTTACCTGCCGACAGCATTCACGCTGCCCCTGGCAACACCGACGCTCCCCCACGCACACGCATTGACTTGCCCGCGACAGCTCACTACCCTGCCCGGTATTACGACGCATCGACCGTCCCTACTTTCTCTGATTTTCAAAAACTCATCGTATTGTCAGCCTCAACTTCCCCTCTTCCTTTTACCCTGCGTGATTATCAGCAGGATGCCGTCAACGCCACGCTTAAGCACTTCCGTGCCTGCGATGACCCGGCGGTCATCGTGCTGCCCACGGGTGCCGGCAAAAGCCTGGTCATCGCGGAACTGGCCCGTCTGGCCCGGCGTCGCATTCTGGTGATCACCCATGTGCGCGAGCTGGTGGAGCAGAATCACGCCAAGTACGCCGCACTGGGGCAGGAGGCCGGCGTGTTTTCAGCCGGGCTGGGACGGCGGGAGTTCAACCACCAGGTCACCTTTGCCAGCGTGCAATCGATTGCGCGCAATCTGAATCACTTTGCCGATACCTTCTCGCTGCTGATCATCGATGAATGCCATCGCGTCGGCGAGGACGAAAACAGCCAGTACCAGCAGGTGATCAGCCACCTGCGCACGCACAACCCCGGCCTCAAGGTACTGGGCCTGACCGCTACGCCCTACCGCCTTGGTTACGGCTGGATCTACCGCAGCCACTACCGGGGCTTCGTACGTAGCGATGCGCCCCGTGTATTCGACAAGTGCATCTTCGAGCTGCCATTGAGTCATATGATCCGTAACGGCTACCTGACGCCGCCGGAGGTAGTCGATGCGGCCATCGCCCACTATGATTTTTCTTCGCTGACACCCTCGGACACTGGTCACTACCCGGAGCGAGAGCTGAACAGCCTGCTGGCCAAGCACCCTCGCGTCACCCGCGCCATCTGCGAACAGGTCGAGGAGCTGGCCCAGAACCGCCAGGGCGTAATGGTGTTCGCCGCCACCGTCGAGCATGCCCACGAAATCGGCAGCTACCTGCCCACCGGGCACACCGCCGTGATCACCGGCGAAACGCCGGGGGATGAGCGCGAACGGCTGATCAACCGATTCAAGGCACGTGAACTCAAGTTCCTGGTCAATGTAGCGGTCCTGACCACCGGCTTCGATGCCCCCCATGTGGACTTGATCGCCATCCTGCGCCCCACCGCTTCGGTCAGTCTTTATCAGCAGATCGTCGGTCGCGGCCTGCGCCTCAGTGACGGCAAGGACAACTGCCTGGTGATCGATTACGCCGGCAACGGCTTCAACCTGCACCACCCCGAAGTGGGCACGCCCAAGCCGTCTGCGGATTCAGAGCCGGTGCAGGTTTTCTGCCCGGGCTGCGGCTTTGCCAACATTTTCTGGGGCAAGACCGACAGCAACGGCCAAGTGATCGAACACTACGGCCGCCGCTGTCAGGGACTGCTGGAGATGGACGGCGAAAGGCCACAACAGTGTGACTACCGTTTCCGGTTCAAGGAATGCCCGCACTGTGGCGCCGAAAATGATATCGCGGCACGCTACTGCCAAAGCTGCCATGAGGCGATCATCGATCCGGACGACCTGCTCAAGCGCGCACTGCAACTGAAGGATGCCCGAGTCATCCGCTGCGCGGGCATCAGCCTGAGCGCCAGTGGCGAGTGCCTGACGGTGACCTACCACGAGGAACAGGGCGAGGAGTTGCGCGAACGCTTCCACCTGGATCGATCAGCACAGCGCGCCCTGTTCAACAGGCTGTTTGGCCGCCGCTGTGGCAACGGCGAATCCCCCCGTCAATTCAAAACGGTGGCAGAGGTACTGGCCGCCGAGTCACGGCTGCCCTCACCCGACTTCGTCATCGCCAAACAGGCCGGCACCAAAGGCCGCCAGGGCAGCTACTGGCAGGTACGGGAGCGCCTGTTCGACTATCAGGGCGCCTACCGCAAGGCCAACGAAATGTAACTCAGCCCCTCCTCTGTGCCTTCAGACGGTCACTGAAACTGAGGGACGGCCCGAGCAGAATCGGCAGATAGCGCCAGGCAAAGAGTGCAAAGGCCAGTAACCAGCACAGCGCCGAAACGATAACCAGATTCATCATCGGGGCAGGCCAGATCGCCGCCAACACCCTGACCAGCGCGGCCAGGTGCAGCAGTATGAAGGCCAGCACCAGCCGCGGACCGGCGGTCAGCTCGCGCCCGGTATGACCCAGCGCCGCGCGCGACGCCACCGCCATGATCATGCCGCCCATGCCCCCCACCGTGAGCGCATGCAGCCCGGCACTGGCAGACCAGAAGCCGGCACTACTGCCCGCCAGCAGCAGCAACCCTATTCCCAGCCAGGCATAGCCGACATGCAGTACCAGCAGCAGGGGCTCGGAGCGGGTCTGCCAGCCGCGCCAGCGCCACACACGGGCCAGTTGGGTTCCGCCAGCAAGCAGCAGCAACACGGCAGCCAGAACGCTGTATGGCCGAAACACCCAGACAAGGCCGGCCATCGGTGTCAGCACAGCCGCGGCGATATCCAGAGAACCAAAAGGTGCGGGCAGCCGCGCGTCCTCGACTGTCTGACGCTTGAGCCAGTTGCGAGTAAACGCAGGCGTGATGCGCCCCCCGATCAGGGTCAACAGCATCAGCACCAGCACCAGCGTCAAATGCAGCACCTGCAAAGCATCCAGCCAATGCAGATGAAATGCCAGCGTCAGCAGAGCAAAGAGACCGAGGATCACCAGCACCTTGAGATTGCGCCGGTTGCCGGCCAGGATCAGCTCGCGACCGAACAGGAATGCCAGTAGTATCCAGTAGCTGACGGCTGCCAGCGCATTCAGCATATCAGGCAAGTCGCCCCCCACCAGCGCCACTGCGCGTGCCAGCAGCCAGGTAACGGCCAGCCACACCAGCGACACACCCGCAACCGGCTTGCGCCCGGTCCAGTTGGCCACCGCCGCCAGCAGAAAACCGCCGATCGCTGCACCAACAAAGCCAAACAGCATCTCATGGCCATGCCACAGCAGCGGCAGCAGCATGGCGGCCGGCGGATGCACCCAACCGTTCCAGAACGCCAGCCAGCCCGCCAGTGCCAGCAGCGCCTGAAGGCTCGCCAGGGTAAACATCGGTCTGAAACCATTGCTCAGGATCCAGCCACTGCGGCTGTTCGGGGTAGACTCCAGGTTGATTACGGACATCGGGCCACCAAAATTAGATGCATATTTTTCCCACTTTATAACCTGATGGATTCTCTCCCCTTTTCCTGACCAATGTCTATAGTCGCGAATTAATTTGGCAATCGACTGATTTCGCTATAGCAATGAGTCTCTGACACGCTACACTTTGCACTTTTGAACGGTTGTATACCTGACCTGAAGAACTGATGAGTTATTCCTCCACCCGCAAGTTGAAGCTGATCCTGCTGTTGACAGGCGTCAACCTGTGCGTGCTCTTCTTTACCCTCTGGAAAGGAAGCGGCACAGGCACAGGCACAGGCGATGCCAGCATCGATAGCCGCGTCATCGGCGTCGCCATGTTTATCGTATTTGCGCTGGTGCTCTTGCTGATGGGCGACCTGATGCGCCGCTTTGTCATTTTGCGGCGCCACTCGGAATCGGCCCGTGAGCGCATGAATGATGCCGTTGAAAGCCTGTCCGAGGCATTCGCACTCTACAGCCCCAAGGGCAAACTGCTGTTGTGCAACAGCCGCTGGCGCCAGGTTTATCCCTGGCTGGATACCCTGGAGATAGACCGCTGGGATGTGTTCAAGGAGCAGCTCAAGCCCCATATCATCCAACTGGAATCGGTCGAGAGCGAGCAACCGGGCAGCAGCAGTTATATCGAGCACCTGGACAGTGGCCACGCCATCCTGGCCAGCGACAGCCGTACCCGAGAAGGCGGGCTGGCCTGTGTGCGCACCGACATCACCCATACCCAAAGAATCGAACAGAAACTGCGTAACCTGGGGCGCGCACTGGAACAGAGCCCTGCCTCGGTGATGATCACCAATACCCAGGGCATCATCGAGTACGTCAACCCCAAGTTCTGCGAAGTGTCAGGCTACAGCCGTGATGAGGCCATCGGCCAGGGCGCCGGCATGCTACGTTCAGGCGAAATGTCGGGGGACGTTTACCGCGATCTCTGGAAAACACTGGAACAGGGCCAGGAATGGCACGGCCAGCTGCTGAACCGACGCAAGGATGGAAGCCTGTTCTGGGAACAGGCTTCCATCTCGGCGGTCCGCTGTGAGAACGGACAGTGTCAGAGCTATATCGCCGTCAAGGAAGACATCACCCAGCAGAAGGAGATGGAAGAGCAGCTGAAGATGATCGAAGCGGTGTTCAGCACCAGTAATGAAGCGATCATGGTGGCCAACCGCGACGGTCTGATCAAAACGATCAACCCCGCCTTCAGCCGCATCACCGGTTACAGTCTTGAAGAGGTTCAGGGCCGCAACCCCAGCATCCTCAGCTCCGGTCGACATGAGGTCGATTTCTACCAAAGCATGTGGCATGAGATCATGCTGCAGGGCTCCTGGAGCGGCGAGATCTGGAACCGGCGCAAGAACGGCACCATCTATCCTGAATGGCTGTCGGTTTCGGTGGTGTACGACAGCGAGGGCGAGCCCAGCGAGTATGTCGCCGTCTTCTCGGATATTACCAAGCGCAAGAACGATGAAGCCCAGATCGTACGTCAGGCCTACTACGACGAGCTCACCGAACTGCCCAACCGCACCCTGCTGTCCGACCGCCTGAACCTGGCCATCGCCACTGCCAATCGCGACGAGCAGGTGATCGCGCTGCTGTTTGTCGACCTGGACAGATTCAAGTACGTCAACGACTCCATGGGCCACGAGTATGGTGATG
Source organism: uncultured Marinobacterium sp. (assembly GCA_963677795.1). Classification (GTDB taxonomy): domain Bacteria; phylum Pseudomonadota; class Gammaproteobacteria; order Pseudomonadales; family Balneatricaceae; genus Marinobacterium. The sequence goes on from OY782520.1 coordinate 733,569, forward strand.
ACCTGCTCCGGCAAGTAGCGCACCGGCTCAACAACTGCGTGCGTGAAACCGATACCGTTGCCCGTTTCGGCGGTGACGAGTTCGTCATCCTGCTGCACAACATCAAGTCCGAGTCCGATGCGGCCTATGTCGCGCACAAGCTGATCGAGGCGCTCAGCACACCGTTCATTCTGGCCGAGCGCGAAATCATCATCGGCGCCAGCATCGGTATCGCCATGCATCCCGGTGATGCCAACACGGCGGAAACCCTGATCCGCAACGCGGACCTGGCGATGTACAAGGCCAAGCAGTCCGGCCGTAACCAGGCCCACTTTTTCACCGCCGCCATGCAGGAACATGCCAACCAGCGCATGACCCTGGAGCAGGACCTGCGCCACGCGCTGGAACGCAACCAGCTGGAGGTGTACTACCAGCCGATCATCGCCGGCCAAAGCGGCCAGGTACAGGGATTGGAAGCCCTGCTGCGCTGGCACCATCCCGAGCGAGGCCTGATTCCGCCCGATCAATTCATTCCCATGGCGGAAGAAACCGGCCTGATCGGCAGCATCGGCGAATGGGTACTGGAAACCGCCTGCCGGCAGGTACAGCAGCTGCATGCAGCTGGCCACCCGCTTTACCTGTCGGTCAACATCTCGGAGCGCCAGCGCGACCTGGGGCTGGATGCCGAGGCGGTAGCCCGCGTCCTGAGCTACCACCAGCTGGACCCTGCGCAACTGATTCTGGAGATCACCGAAGGTCTGCTGCTGCAGGACAGTGCCGAAACCGTGTCCTGGCTGCAGGGCTTCAAGGCGCTGGGCGTATCGCTGGCGATCGACGACTTCGGCACCGGCTACTCATCGCTGAGCTATCTCAAGCGCTTCCCGGTCGACACGCTGAAGATCGATCGCGAGTTCATTCGTGACCTGAACAGCGACCGCTACGCCGACTCTTTGGTCAGCGCGATCATTTCCATGGCCGCCAGCCTGGAGCTGCGCCTGATCGCCGAGGGCGTCGAGACCGAGAAACAGCGCCTGACCTTGATCGGACAGGGCTGCAGTTACATGCAAGGCTATCTGTTCTGCCCGCCTCTGCCGGCCGATGCCTTGGTGCAGTGGCTGACCAGTTACCAGCCTGCGCCCTGCGGTATGGAACCCTGACTCAGCACTTCGTCTCCATCTTCAACAAGGGCTGCAGAGCTTCGGCCAGCGTCGGCGTGAACTTCAGTTCGCCCTCCACCGGCGCCATGCCGGCACGGGCCAGGGCTCGCAGGGGCTGGAACTGCAAGTCAGCAACGATCAGCTCCACCCCCTGCTGACGGCATGCCTGGATAAAATGGTTCAATGCGCTCAACCCGCCGGCATCCAGTAGCGGCACCGCATCCATGTACAGCACCACCCCGCGGGCTTCACTCAATTCTGACTGCAACTCATCAAACACCCGGTCAGCCGCGGCAAAAAACAGCGGACCACTCAGCTTGAAGACCTGCCAGCCCGGTGCCAGCTTGCCCGGCACATGCTTGGTCTGACGGCTGATATCGGTGAAGCGGGTCATGCCGGCCAAATCACGCATGAACAGCAGCGACGCCAGCACGATACCGGCAAAGATGGCAATCACCATATCGAAGAGTACGGTCAGCAGCAGGCAGGTCAGCAGCACCAGCACGTCTCCACGGGGAGCACGGCGCAGCAGGGCCACCACCTTGGGTGCCTCGCTCATGTTCCAGGCCACCATCAGCAGCAGCGCCGCCATGCTGGCCATCGGCAGCCAGGCCAACAGTGGCGCCAACACCAGCAGGCCGGCCAACACCACCAGGGCATGCACCATACTCGCCAGCGGAGAGCAAGCACCGGCGCGATAGTTGGCCGCCGAGCGGGCCAGCGCCGCGGTGGCAGTAAAACCACCGAAAAAGGGTGCCACCAGGTTGCCCAGCCCCTGCCCCAGCAATTCACCGTTGGCGTGGTGACGCTTACCGGTCATGCCATCGAGCACCACGGCACAGAGCAGAGACTCAATGGCGCCCAGCATGGCGATGGAGAAGGCGGCGGGCAGAAGTTCACGTACCAGTGACCAGCTCAGCTCCAGCGGCTCACCACCGGGGCCGGGGCGATCCCAGGGCCAGGCCAGTTCGGGGAAAAACGGCGGAATGCCGGCACCCAGGGTGCCGTCCGGCAGCAGGTAACTGAAGCGGCTGCCGATAGTCTCCACCGAATGTCCCAGCAGTCCCATCGCCCAGGCCACCGCCAGACCGACCATCAGCGCCGGCAGGTGCCCCGGTATCGGCAGGCGCAGGCGTGGCCAGAAAATCAGCACTGCCAGTGTCGCCAGGGCCACGGCCGTAGCCGCCGGATCGAGCGCCGGCATGGCATCGGCAAGCGCCATTACTTTCTGCCACCAGTGCTCCGGCAGACTCGCCAGATTCAGGCCAAAGAAGTCCTTGACCTGCAGGGTGGCGATGACAATGGCAATTCCCGAGGTAAAGCCCAGCGTAACCGACTCGGGTATGTATTCGATCAGCCGCCCCATACGGGCGAAGGCAAGCCCAAGCAGAATGACCGCCGACATCAGCGTGGCGATCAGCAGGCCCGCCAGCCCATATGTCTGGGCGACGGGGTAAAGAATCACGACGAAAGCGGCGGTGGGGCCGGATACGCTGTAACGGGAGCCGCCGGTCAGGGCGATGATGAAGCCGGCGATGATCGCGGTATAGAGGCCATATTCGGGTTTGACGCCACTGGCAATGGCCAGTGCCATCGACAGCGGGATGGCGATGATGCCGACGCTGAGCCCCGCCATCAGGTCCTGAGTCAACGCACGGCGGTCATACCCCTCCTTCAGCGTTTCGCGCAGTGCGCTGGCAAAGGAAAGGGAGTGAAGCCGGGCCTGCCTGGACATGAGAACCATCCTTACTCTGATCACGAATTGTCTATATACATTAACTGTTCATAATATATGATTCAATGTTAATATGATTAACATGCTATTCGTACATGTAACAATGAGGCCACATCATGGAAAACCGCACCGCCCGTCTGACCCTGTTGATCGACCCCAAGAAAAAAGCCGTATTCGAGCAGCTTTGCAGTCAACGGGACGTGACGCCTTCACAGATGGTGCGCAAGTTCATCCGCGATTTCATCGAGCAGGAGCTGGGAGACGATTGGCAGGACCAGGTATTCGGCAAGGACGACACCCTCGGCTGAGCCTTACCCCTGGTAGCCGGCGGTATTTGCGGCCGGCGATTTGATGTATCATCCGCTCACTATTTAATCAGGAGGTTTTTCATGCGTCTCGCCGAGATCGAAGCCATCATGCTTAACGTGGGCCTGGTCGTATTTGCCGGTGCCGTCTTCTTCATCATCTACGACCTGGCCAAGAAATCGAATGCCGGCCGATTCGGCACCTTCATCCTGTTTTTCGCCCTGGGCCTTGGCCTGGCGGCCTTCCTGATCAAGACCCTGGTGGTAGAAATGATCGGCGGTGGTGGCATCTAGGCAAGACTCAACGCCGCGCTGAAACTTTCAGGCCAGACCAGGACAGTTTACGGCTTCCCTTTCGCCTCCCGATAAACGCGGTATAGTGTCGCAAAGGATTCTGGCAAGGTACCTCGCAACATGGATATCACACTGATCATTCTGCTGGCGATCATCGTGGTTGCCGCACTCTATTTCATTTCGCTTTACAACCACCTGGTGCGCCTCAAGCACGGCGTTTCCCGTGCCTGGGCCAATATCGATGTACTGCTGAAACAGCGCCATGACGAACTGCCCAAGCTGGTCGAAACCTGCAAGCAGCACATGGGCTATGAACAGGCCACGCTGACCGCCGTCATCGAAGCCCGCTCGGCTGTCGCCAGCGCCCGTGAGCGGGGCGATATCGGCGCCCTGGGCCAAGCCGAAACCCAGCTGCGCCTGGGCCTGGGCAATCTGTTCGCCGTCGCCGAGGACTACCCGGAGCTGACGGCCAGCGACAGCTTTCACCACCTGCGCAGCCGCATCACCGGACTGGAGTCCGGCATCGCCGACCGCCGCGAGTATTACAATGACTCGGTCAATCTGCTCAACGTACGTATCGAGCAGTTTCCGGACGTGATCATTGCCCGCCGCTTCGGCTTCCAGCCCGCCCAGTTGCTGGAATTCGATGAAGCCGAAAAGGCCGATGTCGACATGCAACAGCTGTTCAGCTGACCAACCATGCTGCTGGATCTGGCTCCTCTGGACAGCGGGGAAAAGCTGTTTTTTCTGCTGATCTGTTCAGTAGGCATTCTGGCTTCGCTCTGGTTCGTGTTCAGCCGGATGACCCGGTACCGATTGATCGCCGATACTCCCACCGCCAAGGTACGTTCGGCGCCTCAGGGATACGTTGAGCTGATCGGCCATGTCATCGCCGGTGAAGATGGGTTACTGAACGCGCCCCTGTCCGGTCGCCCCTGTGTCTGGTTCGATTACAAGGTCGAGGAGCAGGATGGTGACGATGATCGCAAACGCTGGCGCCATGTCCGCAGCGGTCGTTCCAGCCAGTGGTTTCAGATCAACGATGGCACAGGTACCTGCCTGATCGACCCTGAAGGCGCCGAAATCAGCTCTCAGCACAAGCACAGCTGGCGCGGCCACAGCGCCGTCCCCGCTGGCCTGGAGCTGAGCCCGCATGCAGCAGCGGCGTTCTTCAGCACTCATATTGGCGCCGGCCAGTACCGCTTTACCGAGCGGCTGATCTTCGAACATGAGCAGCTGTATGCACTGGGACATTTCCACACCGTCGGTGGTGGTCGCGACCAGCTGAATATGAACGCTACCGTACGCGACCGGCTGCGCAGCTGGAAGCGCAATCCAGAGCAACTGCTGGCCCGCTTCGATGCAAACGGTGACGGCAGGATCAGCCCCGACGAGTGGCAGGCCGCACGTCAGGCTGCCGAGCAGGAAGCCCGGCAGGAACAGCAGGCCCTGCACGCCCTGCCCAGCATGAACGTGCTGATCGATCCACAGACCTCTCGCCTGCCGTACCTGCTGTCGACCCATGACGAAACGCAGCTGATCCGGCGCTATCGCTGGCTGGCGGCCGGCTGTTTGATCGGCGCCGCCGTTTTTTTCTGGCTTTTTCTTGAAATCCTGCTGGCAAATTGAGCCGAAAGTGCTCAAGCTGTAGGTAGAAACGCCGATATGAAACACTGTCATCTGCGTTTAAGGTTGGGATTATGATTGGCCCACAACGCTATCTGCAACATCCAGAGCAGATCGAACTCGAATTAAGCCCCCTTCTCCATGCACCCGCCGCATCCGGCTCCTCTTTACCTCTCGGACTCCTGCTGCACTGCCATCACTACTACCCCAGTGGCAAATGGCTGCGCATCCAGGCCCCCGCGCTGACTGAAGAGTTGAGCATCGATGCTCGCGTAGTTGATTGTGATCGAGGCCAACACGGCGATTACCTGCTGAAGCTGGCCTTCCCGGATCAGGAGCAACTGTTCCGCGCCCGCATGCTGGAACAACTGTGCCAGATCTGCATCTATCAACGACACGAGCCGGACAAGGACCTGGAACAACGAGCCCTTGAGTGGATCGAATCGGAGGCGGCACATTTCCCGTCGGATGGCTTATAATCACGGTTTTGCCAAGCCAGTGACGAGAGGTTGATATGCAGCAGAAGGTCGTACGTGCCGGATCCATCGAGATCGGCAACGACAAGCCGATGGTATTGTTCGGCGGTATGAACGTACTGGAATCCCGCGATCTGGCCCTGAGCATTGCCGAACACTATGTCGAGGTGACCCAGCGCCTGGATATTCCTTATGTATTCAAGGCCTCTTTCGACAAGGCCAACCGCTCCTCGCTGAACTCCTTCCGCGGCCCGGGCCTGGACGAGGGCCTGAAGATTCTGGAAGAGGTGAAAAACACCTTCAACGTGCCGCTGATCACCGATGTGCATGAACCCTACCAGGCCGCTCCGGCCGCCGAGGTGTGCGACATCATTCAGCTGCCGGCCTTCCTGTCACGCCAGACCGACCTGGTCAGCGCCATGGCTGCCACCGGCGCCGTGATCAATATCAAGAAGGCCCAGTTCCTGGCCCCTCAGGAGATGAAGCACATCCTGCACAAGTGCGAGGAAGCCGGTAACGATCGCCTGATCCTGTGCGAGCGCGGCACCAGCTTCGGCTACAACAACCTGGTCGTCGACATGCTGGGCTTCAGCATCATGAAGGAGTTCGGTTATCCGGTGATGTTCGACGCCACCCATGCGCTGCAGATGCCCGGCGGACGCGCCGACTCCGCCGGCGGTCGCCGCGCACTGGCCGCTCAGCTGTCCCGTGCCGGTCTCTCCCAGGGTATTGCGGGCCTGTTCCTCGAAGCCCACCCCAACCCCAATGAAGCCAAGTGCGATGGCCCCTGTGCCCTGCCACTGGCCCAACTGGAGCCCTACCTGGCGCAGATGAAGGCTGTCGACGAGCTGGTCAAATCCTTCCCGCCACTGGATACCAGCGCCTGACCCTGTCGCAGTCCTGCCCTTTTGCCCATCTCCCTGCCGGGTGACGGGCAGGAGGGATCAGCGACCCTGAATCAGGTTACAAGGAAGCAAAGGACTGATGAATACCCCGACCGACTCCGCTTATGCCGCTCTCACGGAAGAGCTGGTCATCGGCCCCAACCACCACCGCTTTCAACTGGTCCGCCACCAGCGTGACCACTTTCTGGGCGCCATCTGGCTCGCCGAAGATATCTCGACCGCGTCGCGTACCGAAGTCAGCCTGGTATTCCTGCGACCGGAGCTGACCCGCCAGCCGGAGTTCACGGCCAAGCTGCGCCAGCGCATCACCCGCCAGCGACAGACACTGGATCACCCCCATATCGCGTCCTGTTACGGCCATTTCAGCTGGCGAGGCCTGGAATTCCTCTCCTACGAACAGCTCAGCGGACAAAGCCTGGCGGACCTGCTGGCACGCAAGCAGGCCAGCAAACTTACGTCGCTGCAGAAACAGGGGCTGCTGACACAATTGGCCAAGGCTCTCGACCACACTCAGGGCCGCGCCCATACGCCCCACGGCCTGCTGGCACCGGATCTGGTGTTTCTCAACACCGGTGGCGGTGTCAAACTGCTAGGCCAGGGACTGCGCGACCTGATAGCGCCCCTGCATACGCTATTGCCAATACCGCCCGAGTACCCGCGCTACCAACCGGCAGAAGCCTTCCAACAGCAGCCCATCCAGGCCGGCTACGACGTGTACGCCCTGGCGGTGATCGCCTGGGAAGTCTATAGCGGCAAGCAAGCCTTTCAGGCCAGTGATCCGGAGTCTTCACGTTTCCAGCGCGAACTCAAGGCCCCACCGGGACTGAGCAAGCAACAGTGGCACATCCTCGCCCGTAGCCTCAGCCCGGACCCCGAGCAGCGCTTCTCCAGCTGTACAGAGCTGATACGTGCGCTTTTCGCACCGGAAGACGAGCCCGCGAGCGATACAACGGAAGAAGCCCTGGCCAGCCTGTCTGAAGCCGAAACGACAGATCAGGAAGCTGCGGCGCCAACTCCCGCACCAGACTCGACAGAAACGGCCGACGAGTCAACGACTCCTGCTGCATCGACCACAACGGCCAAACCTTCACGCCGGCGGCTGCGTAACCCCTGGCATGCCCTGAGCAGACCCATCAAACGCTGGCTGTTGGCGACACTGATTTTCGGCATCGGTTTTGCCGCGGGTGTTTGGACCAGCCTGCTGCTGATGCAGGAACAGCTGGATTCGATCAGCACCCAGGCGCTGAGCCAGATGAAGAACAACCGCGAATTACGCGCGGCCTTCGAGTCCCTGGAGCAGGCTCACGAGCAACTGCAAAAAGCTCACGCTGCCATGAATGCTGCCGAAAAGTCTGCAGCCCCCGCAGCGCCGGTGGCTGAGACTATCGAGTCAGCCGCGGAATTGCGTGAGGCCCAGCAGCCACCCGCCAACCTGACCCTGTTCCAGGATGAACTGAACGATGGTGGCCGTGGTCCACAGATGGTCGTTATCCCCGCCGGTCGCTTCCGCATGGGGGACCTGCACGGCCAGGGAGATGATAACGAATACCCCGTACATGAAGTGGTCATGGCCCAGAGTTTCGCGCTGGCACGCCACGAAGTGACCTTTGCCGAGTATGACCGCTTTGCCCAGGCCACCGGTCGCCCCCTGCCCGAGGACGCAGGCTGGGGGCGCGGTCAGCGCCCGGTCATCAATGTCAGCTGGCTGGATGCCGACGCCTATACCCGCTGGCTCAGCAAACAGACAGGACAGCCCTACCGCCTGCCGACCGAAGCGGAATGGGAGTACAGCGCCCGCGCCGGCACTGAATCGGTATACTGGTGGGGTGACAAGGTCATGGACGGCTTCGCGATCTGCGATGGCTGCGGCTCGCAATGGGATGGTCAGAGCACCGCGCCGGTCGGCAGCGCACGGGCCAACCCCTGGGGCGTGCATGATCTGAGCGGCAACGTGGACGAATGGGTACAGGACTGCTACCAGCCCGACTACCGGAACGCCCCCACGGACGGCAGTGCCGAGCAGGCGAGCGGCTGTCATCAGCGCGTCATGCGTGGAGGATCCTGGTTCGATATACCACGACTGATCCGGCCGGCCAGCCGCTACCGGCACCCGGCTGACACTTCCCGAAACAGCTGGGGCTTCAGGGTCGCACTCGACCTGCCAGCCAACATGCACTAAGGAGAGCCACAATGCTGAACACCCGACGCATCCGAAGCTTCAGCCGCCCCCTGGGTCTGAGCCTGGTCCTGATCACCTCAACCGGCTCGGCCAACAGTGGTGAACACTATCTGGATGAGACAACCCGCAGCCAGCTGAGCCTGACGCTCTACCAGCAGAACCTGGCCCTGGTGGAAGAGCAGCGTCAGATCCCCAAATTGACCGCTGGCAGCCGAGTCGTGTTGCAGGGCATCAGCCCACAGATGCAGGCGGAGACCCTGCAGATCGCCGGTGCCGGCGTGATCACCGAGCAAAACCTGGAACAGAACCTGCTTGGTCTAGCGCAGCTGCTGCAGCAATACAGCGGCAAGATGCTCACCCTGGCTCGCTTCAACAGTGTGACCGGTGCCGAAACCCGGCAACAGGTACGCCTGCTGAAGGCCGAAGGCAACCAGGCTTTGATCGAGAACAGCGAAGGCCAGATCGAGACCCTGCCACTCAACCACAGTGGCTGGCGCATCATTTTCCCCGCTCCCGCTGACGGCTACCAACTCAAGCCCCGACTCTCCTTTGTCAGCGAGGGGCTGAGCAAAAACGGCACTGCCCAGCTACGCTATCTGACCTCAGGTCTCAGCTGGAGCATGGATTACGTGGTCAATCTGAACGAATCGGGTGATACCCTCAGCCTGCAAGGCCTGGCTACGCTGAGCAACCAGACCGGCCAACCCTGGCCGGAGGCCAGGGTCAAGCTACTCGCTGGCACGGTCAACCAGCCGGCAAACTATCCGCGCCCCGAAGCCTATGGCCTCATGCGCGCGGCCAGCATGGACAAAGCCGGCGGCCAGACGGCTCCTGGCAGTGTGCAGGATTACCACCTGTACACTCTGCCGCACCCTCTGACCCTGAATGACCAGCAGCAGAAACAGGTTCCATTGATCAGCCGCGAGCAGCTTCCGGCCGAGATCCGCTACCACCACCAGATCCAGGTCAGCGCTCACCAGCAAATGCCGCCGCAGCAACACAAGGCCAGCATCCAGCTGACCTTCGACGCACCGGAAATGGCCGGTGACAAGACACCGTTGCCGGCCGGGCAGGTACGAGTGTTCCGACCCGATGCCTCGGGGCAGATGCAGTTCATCGGCGGCAGCCATGTGAGCGCAACGGCCCCGGGCGACACTGCTCGGCTACAGCTGGGAGAAGCCTTTGATGTGGGCGTTGAGTATACCCAGACCGCCTTCAACAAGGTGTTCGACGGCTACGAGGTGAGCTATGAAGTCCTGCTGACCAACCGTTCGGAACAGGACAAGCCGTTCAACCTGAACGCCCTGATGCCGATGCCCTACAGCCTGCAGCAGTCCAGCCTGAAACCGACAGAAGAGACGGCGGCATGGGTTGAGTGGATGTTCGATCTGAAGGCCGGCGAAGAGAAAACGCTGACCTTCACTGCCAAGCTGATCAAGTCCTGACGGAAGTCTCGGGCAAGGGTGCCTGGCGCTTGCGCCAGCATTCTGCCCGCGCCGGATCGATCACGGCGCCCAGCGCCCCCTCATCATAGACGGCAATCATCCGCTTGACCGCCAGCGGGTGATTCTGTTCGCCCGCCAAGCGATAGTAGGCCAGCGCCTTGACCGGGTCGGGCCGGAAATACTGCTCGAACCCCTGCTCGTAGATGCGCCCCATCTGGTACTGCGCCTTGGCATCACCCAGATCCGCCGCCCGCTCCAGATAGATGCCCCCCTGAATACGGCTGGCCACATCCTCGCCACGAAAATGCAGCAGATGGCCGTAAGTGGCCAGCGCGGCACGGCTGTCATGCTCGGCCGCCCAGCGGTAGAGGCGCATCGCCATTTGATGACGTCGGCGCGAACCGCGCCAGAAAGGAAGGTGAAACAACTGTCCGGCCAAGCCGTTGATGAGAGGCGCAGTTTGCCGCATCAGCCAGCCCATATATATCCCCTGGAAATCAATCCTGTTATTTTTATAACAATATGATAAAAATATCGCATATCGTCACGCATTGACCGATACACTCAACTATACCTGTTGTCAGCCTGGATACTGAAGTCCGTTCTGACATCTGAGAGTTTCAACAATCAACCGAGCAGCTTTGGAGTTCACCCCCTCATGAACATCTTCGAAGACAACGCACTGACCATTGGCAACACACCGCTGGTCCGCCTGAAACACCTTTGGCCTGCGGGCAATCTCTTTGCCAAGATCGAATCCCGCAACCCGGCCGGCTCGGTCAAGTGCCGTATCGGTGCCAACATGATCTGGGCCGCCGAGCAGGAGGGCCGCCTGAAGCCTGGCATGACCCTGATCGAGCCGACCAGCGGCAATACCGGTATCGCGCTGGCCTTCGTAGCGGCTGCCAAGGGCTACAAACTGATCCTGACCATGCCCTCATCCATGTCGCTGGAACGTCGCAAGCTGATGAAAGCGCTGGGCGCAGAGATCGAGCTCACCGAACCGGTCAAAGGCATGAAGGGCGCCATCGACAAGGCACAGCAGCTGGTGGATGAAAACCCGGACACTTACCTGATGCTGCAGCAATTTGAAAACCCAGCCAACCCGGCAATTCATGAACAGACCACTGGCCCGGAAATCTGGCGCGACACCGACGGCGGCGTCGATATCTTTGTTGCGGGTGTAGGAACCGGCGGCACCCTGAGCGGCGTATCCCGCTACCTCAAGCGCACCCAGGGCAAGGCGATCACCAGCGTGGCGGTAGAACCGACAGACTCACCGGTGATTTCTCAGACATTGGCCGGTGAAGAGGTGAAGCCTGCTCCGCACAAGATTCAGGGCATTGGCGCCGGTTTCGTGCCCAAGAATCTGGATCTTGAGCTGGTCGACAAGGTTGAGCAGGTCAGCAACGATGATGCCATCGCCACAGCCCGTGAGCTGATGCAAAAAGAGGGTATTCTGGCAGGTATTTCCTGTGGCGCTGCACTGACCGCAGCACTGCGCCAGGCCCGGCTGCCGGAAAATGCGGACAAGCAGATCGTGGTGCTGCTGCCGGACTCCGGCGAACGCTACCTGTCGTCTGTCCTGTTTGAAGGCATGTTTGGCGAAAACGAAACCGTGCAGTAAGCAGCCGGCTTACCGCAACCAAACAAAAACAGCCGCTGAATGCGGCTGTTTTTGTTACGGCGTATCTCTGACTGCGATCAGCTCATCAGTTCACGAACCTGCTGATGGCTAGGGAAGCTGTTCAGGTTGCGGACTGACGCCTTGTCGCCGCTGCGGGTCAGGATGTAGGAACTCGGCTTGCGCGCACTGCCCTGATAGACACCGCTCACTTCGAAGTTCTCGCCGTCTACACCCAGAATTGCGATTGTACGCTCATGTTTAACCTGTACATCCATACTCGTCTCCTCCGCCCGCTGCTTTGTAGTTTTATTACAATAAGGATAGCCTAAAAGCAGAATTTGACAAGTCTGTGAGCGTTTTTTTGTCATTTGATGACAAGTTCGTATAAGCTTAGCGCTTAATACTCAGGCATTCCTCGGCCTTGCGATAACCCAGATCGATCATCTCGGTCGCCCGGTTGAATTCCAGCAATTGGCAGGCATTGCGGGCCACCTCGATCACCTGATCCGGCGGATAGACGGCCAGCTTCTGCCGCGCAATGCTGCTCTGCATGGTATCAAACGCCTGGATCGCCACCTCATAGGCCCCCCAGTCACCATGTCGACTGTCGGCCATACTCTGCTGCCAGCGCTGAATAAAACGGTTGATACGATCCCGTATCGGCGATGCCGACACCTCTTCCGCCTCCACCACCTTCTCTACCGGCTCCTCCGTCTCGGACACTGGCGCATTGAGATTGACCGCAAGCGTCATATCCGCGTTGTCATGAAACGCAGGCGCGATGGGGACAGGGTTCAGTACCCCGCCATCCACCAGGACATGTCCCCTGTATTTGAACGGGGTAAACAGCAGCGGAATGGCGATGGATGCCCGAATGGCATCGAACAATCTGCCGGAGTTGATCCACACCTCCTTCTGAGAATGCAGATCCGTGGCGACGGCCGTGAAATGAATGGGCAAGTCTTCAATATGTACATCCCCCACCAGGTCGATAAGGGTATCGATCAGCTTGTCACCGCGTACCAGCCCCCCCCTGTCCCAGGTCAGGTCCAGAAGCGCCATGATATCGCGGCGGGTAACCGAACGAACCCATTCCTCATACTGGTTCAGCTTGCCTGCCGCGTAGATCCCCCCGATCAAAGCGCCCATGGAACAGCCGGAGATCGACTGGATGTGATACCCATGCTCCTCCAGCCAATGGATAACGCCGATGTGTGCCAGGCCTCGTGCTCCCCCACTCCCCAGTACCAGCGATACGGTTTTGTCTATGGATGTCATGCTCCCCTCTTGCGATCCATCGTGCTCAATGCAGCCCTGTTTTGTATCAGTACCGACCCGCACCGTTCCTCGGTAGGACAGCGACTGATAGCCTACATATAGCAGGAGAACGCCACGCCCAAAACCTCCTAACATGGGTATTTTCCCCTGTCGTGGGGAGATCTGTTCAGATTGCCGCCGCCCTCATCAGCATCGACAGCGCCCCGTTTGCCCAACGAGCCCCAAAGGAGGGCCAATTCAGTGGTAACAGTGCTTGCCGAAGTGGTGATGGCGCCTTCGCTCCTGCAGGATCGTGCCAAGGAGCGGCCATAAACAGGGTAAAACAACCCTTCAAGGCAGCAATCCCGCAGCAAAACATACATTGTGTAAAGCATGAAGAGCCCTCCTATCCTGCTGTATCTGGCCAAGGCGGGAGGCACGGCACAAGGCCCGAGTAACGCAGTTATACTGAGTGACTAATTTCAGATATAGGCCAGCGGCAGTATCCCTGCACGCTGCGCAGGCAGTTGCAGACTGTCAGGCTGGGTTAACAACTACCCGAAAATAATGTTTGAAATCAAGGCTCTGGAAGTGCCTCGTCAAAGAGCAAAGAAATGTGAAATTTTGTATGGTTAAACGGCAGGATCAGGACTTTTTTTCATCCTGACCCGGCCAACCGATCAACAGAAGGTCGACAGGTACAGCTGCTCCACCTTGTCACGCGCCCAGGGCGTTCGACGCAGAAATTTCAGCGACGACTTGATAGAGGGGTCGCTCTTGAAGCAGTTGATATTGATCATCAACGACAGTTCATACCAGCCGTAATGCTCCACCAGCCGTATCAGAATGGCTTCCAGCTTGAGGCCGTGCAGCGGATTGTTTGGTTGTTCAGTGCTCATAATTCTAACCTGCGCCCCTGTCAGCCTGCACTCACTTCAGCATATGCGCGGCATAGGCAAGGGTAAACGCCGGCTCCTGAAACACCTTCAATCCGGTTTCAGCAAAGGGGATCGGCAAGGGATTCTCCGACAGAGCCGTCCTGATCTGCGCCGCGGACAACAGCTCCACGTCGACATCCGCAATCAGCTCGATGGCGGCTTCCAGCTTGAAGCTGATCGCACCACCAGCAAACTTGCCCTTGTGCATGCGCTCACGAATCACCACCTTATCGACACTGTAGTCGCTCATCAACTTGGCAAAGGCAAACTGGAACTGTTGCAGATCCTGGCGGGTATGCCCTTTTTTCAGGCTGATCTTGCGCACCCGGCACTCCGGTATCAGAAACTGCCCCTGGTCCAGATTCAGCAGACATACCACGGCATCGCTGCCGGTCAATTCAACACCACAGATGTTCATCGTTATTCAATCTCTATTGCAGGCTCAACGGCCGGTGCCCGGGCACCGAGGCCGATAACAGGGTATCACAGGCACCCGCACGATTGGCACGGGTGCCTGCAGCCGTCAGGCCAGCTGCGCCAGCCAGGCGTTGGAGGGCAGGAAGAAAGCGGCGCCGGTTACGGCACGGGTAAACTCAAGCAGACGGTCAGCATGTCCCTCGTCATCACCTTCTACCATGCTCTTGAGCATCCGTTCAAAATGCTCCGGCGTGCGGCAGGTACTGATGAAGACCAGGCCCTTACGCTGACTGTCGCCATAGGGCATGCTGTGGCGCAGAATCTCCATGGAACTGCCGTCGGCCTGCTTCAGCGAGGTGCGCTTGGTGTGTGCATGCAGAGACTTCTTGTCGCCCGGATATTCGATGTTATCCGCCTTGGTGCGCCCGTAGGTGTCTTCCTGCTGCTTCAGCGACAGGCGCTGCCAGGCTGTCAGGTCATGCTCATAGCGCTGCAGGTGCAGGTAGCTGCCACCGGCGAATTCAGGATCTTCATCGCCCACCAGCGCCACGTCCAGGCGATCATCACCTTCGGGGTTCTCGGTACCGTCGACGAAACCGGTCAGGTCGCGCATGTCCTGATAGCGGAAGCCATGTACCTCTTCTACCAGTTCAGCCGCATCACTAAGCGCTTCGACGATCTCCTGGCCCAGCTCGAACACCGCGTCATACTGGTCGGCACGCACGATGAACAACAGGTCTACCGGAGTCGACGGCGCCACGCGCTCGCCATTTTCCAGGGCAGGGAAGCTGCGCAGCAACGCCGGACGCTCTTCCGGGTTGAGACGATCCCAGTAAGCCGAACCGATGCCGACGACCAGATGCAGTCCTGCATCGGCGTAGCGCTCACGGAAACGCGTCAGGCGTTCAGGCATTGCGGCCAGCTCCCGGCGGATCACATCGGTGGCGCCGGGTTCGTGGGTCTGATTAAAAGTCAGGAACAGCGCATCCTTGCTGGCTTCAGCAATCACGCCGGTCTGAAAGGTGTCACGCATGGCTCTCTCCTATGCCTTGGCCAATTACAGAAAGGCGGCCAATTCTTCGGTCAGCAGATCCAGCTCGTTCTGGGCCTTCTGACGCGCTTTCTTCTTCAGGGATTCCACTTCGGCGGCCTTCTCAGCCAGCAGCGCCTTTGCGGCCGAGGCTTTGTCTTCGGCCTGCTCAACCTGCTCCAGCAGTGGTCGGATCTGCATCAGTACAGCACGACGACGCCCTTCCTCGGCGCGCGCGATCTCTTCGGCGGACTTTTCCTTCTCTTTCACCTCAGCCTTCTGTTTGGCTGTGCTGGTATCGGTGAGTGAGCGGATACCAACCGCATGACGCACTTTCTCCAGGAAAGGCGCGGAGTATTCGCGGGCACGTTCAGCGCCCTTGTGCAGGATCGCCTCCACTTCACCCAGGTCGTTCATCAGCTCATTGTAGCGGGCACGCGGCGCGCTCAGCTGGGCATCGATGAATTCGAACAGTTCCTTCTTGGCATCGCCCCAGCCGATACCCTCGACGAAGCGCTGACGCATAGCGGCGCTCTCGGCTTCGCTGGCGAAGCAGCGGTACAGGTGCATCAGGGTATTGTCCGGGTCCTTGGGTTCGCCCGGTGCGCGGGTATCGGTGACGATCTGGTTGATCAGCCTGCGCAGCTCGTCGGAAGAGCTGAACAGCGGGATGGTGTTGTTGTAGCTCTTCGACATCTTGCGACCGTCCAGACCCGGAATCAGCTGGGTCTCTTCATCCACAAGGGCTTCCGGCAAGGTAAACAGCGGCTCGAAGTTGTGGTTGAAACGGCCACCGATATCTCGCGCCATCTCGATATGCTGGATCTGGTCCTTGCCCACCGGGATGATATCGGCGTTGAACATCAGGATGTCGGCCGCCATCAGGATCGGGTAGTTGAACAGACCCATGGTGACACCGTCATCCAGGTCTTCCTTGCCCGCCTCACGGTTGGCGTCCACCGCCGCCTTGTAGGCATGAGCGCGGTTCATCAGGCCCTTGGAGGTCTGACAGGTCAGGATCCAGGTCAGTTCGGTGATTTCGGGGATGTCGGTCTGACGGTAGAAGGTCGCCTTATCGGTATCCAGCCCCAGCGCCAGCCAGGTGGCCGCGATTTCACGGGTCGAGCGTGCAACACGCTCAGGCTCCTGACATTTGATCAGGGCGTGGAAGTCGGCCAGAAAGAAGTAGCTGTTGAAAGCCGGGTTCTCGCTGGCTTCAATAGCAGGCTTGATGGCGCCGAGGTAGTTGCCGATATGCGGCGTACCGGTGGTAGTGATACCGGTGAGAACGGTTTTCTTACTCATCATTCACTCGTCAGTCGATTCATGCTGCCGGGTCCCTGGCTAACAGGCCGCTAATGGATGACCCAGCGTCGCTCAAAAGGCTATGATACAGCTTGTACTACTGCTGTCCCAGTGTAATGGTCAACTGATACACCGGGTGTACCCAAAGCTATACAGGAAGAAAGAAACCATGGACGAACTGCTGCCCTCCTGGCTCACGCTGGCCGGCTATATTCTGCCGGCGTTGATTCTGATATTGAAGGAACACCCGCGCGACCTGACTACGCTCAGTTACCTGATGGTCATTGCTACCTTTTGCCTGCTCGGCGGGCTACTGTTCTCGGCTGCGTTGATCCACTGGCATCCCGCGATCGGCCAGCCTCTGTTGACTTCAACACTGGTGTTGGTCGGCGCTCTGGCCAGCCTGGGGTTGAGGAACCTCTGGTCACGCTGGCTTAAAGTTGACTAAAACCATCGGTTTTTGACAAGCCGAACTCCTCAGCCATAATAGAACCGAACCAAGTGCATGATGGCAGATCACACGGAGGACCCCATGGATACATCCACGCACACCTTCTCGGCGCTGTTTGAGCAGCTGGGCCTGGCCAGCGACAAGGACTCCATTGAGCAATTCATCCGTACCCACCAGCTGTTCAGTAACGAAGTAGCGCTGCACGAAGCGTCCTTCTGGAGCGAATCCCAGGCGACGTTCCTGCAGGACGCCATCAGCTGCGACTCCGACTGGGCCGAAGTGGTTGATGAGCTGAATAACAGCCTGCACGCTTGATAGACCCCGCTTTCATCGAGCGGGCCCAGGTGCCCGCTTGTTTCATTTGTCTCCAGACCAAGGGACTCACCCCGATGCTGACACTGGTTTCACCAGCCAAGACCCTCGATTACGAATCGCCTCTGGCGACCCAGGTATATTCTCAACCGCGCTTTATCGAGCACTCCCGGGAGCTGATCGACACCCTGCGCCAGCTGTCGGTACAGGATATCGCCGAGTTGATGAAACTGAGCGACAAGCTGGCCAGCCTCAACGTGGCCCGCTATGAAAGCTGGCAAAGCGAGCATTCACTGGAGAACGCCCGCCAGGCGATTCTGGCGTTCAAGGGCGATGTCTACACCGGCCTGGAGGCCGAGACGTTCACCGCGGCCGACTTCGAGTTTGCCCAGCAACACCTGCGCATTCTGTCCGGCCTGTACGGCGTGTTGCGCCCGCTGGACCTGCTCGAACCCTACCGCCTCGAGATGGGCACCAAACTGAAAAACCCGCGCGGCGACAACCTCTATCAGTTCTGGGGCGAGCGGATTACCGAGTCGCTCAACGAAGAACTGGCCGAGCAGGATTCCGACGTGGTGATCAACCTGGCGTCCAACGAATACTTCAAGGCGGTCAAGCCCAAGTCGTTGCAGGCACGCCTGATTACACCGGTGTTCAAGGACTTCAAGAACGGTCAGTACAAGATCATCAGTTTCTACGCCAAGAAGGCACGTGGTCTGATGAGCCGTTACCTGATCCAGAACCGGATCGAGACGCCCGAAGCGATCAAGCAGTTTGACCTTGAGGGCTACTATTTCAGTGCCGAGCAGAGCAAGGGCGACACCTGGGTCTTCCTGCGCGACGAGCCGCCGGCGAAGTAAGCCTGTTCATGTCAGGCCCGGTTTCTGGCCGGGCCTTTGCCCTCACTTGGCGGCGCTGACCTCGAACGCGCCGACCAGCTGCTGCAGTTTGGCGGCGGTACCTTTCACCTGATCGGAACTCATCTGCAGTTCGCCCACCGCCCGGTTCATCCGCGTCGTAATCTCGGCTACCGAACGGGCATGACCACCATGGGCCTGGCTGTGCTGATCCAGGTGCTTGATGATATCGAACATCTCGGCCACGGAGTCATGCAATGCCGAGTTGTCCGAGGTGGACTGCTCAGCCAGGGTCAGGCTGCGGTCTACATCCTCGACACCCGACTCCATAAAGCGCACCGCTTCCTCGCTCTCGGCCTGGATGCGACCGACCCGCTCGCCGATCTCCCGCGCCGCCTGCTCAGTGCGCGCCGCCAACCCTCGCACCTCATCCGCCACCACCGAGAAGCCTCGACCATGCTCGCCCGCCCGCGCCGCCTCAATCGCCGCATTCAGCGCCAGCAGGTTGGTCTGGGCAGTAATATCGGTGATCAAGGTTACAATCTCGTCGATCTCCTCGGTTCGGGTGTTCAATGCCTGCACACGATGCGCCGAGGTCTGCACGATATCGCGGATCGCCTGGGTGCCCGAGCGTACCGATTCATACTGCTCCCGTGCCTGCTCGACGACCTGCTCCATTGCCGACTTCATCACCTCAGCCGTAGAGGACGCGCGCCCTATGCTTTCCAACTGGGCTTCGACCAGCCCCAGCATGTGCTCGGCAGCGGTATCCACCGAGGTCGCGGCTTCCAGCGCGACATGATTACGGGTCTGCATCAACTGGCTGTTCTCGCCCACATCCCCGGCGGCGCGGATCACCTGAGCGACGATATTATCCAGGTTGTCGACGAAGCTGTTGATCCAGCGGGCCAGATCGCCGGTTTCATCGGCGACGATTCCCTCCCGATCCAGCCGTTGACTGAGGTTGCCCTCGCCTTCGGCCAGGTTGCGGATCACCTCGGTCATATCCCCGAGACGACGCGACAACGGCCGGAGGCCGATGCGCCAGAACAGCAGTACCGACAGCGTCACGAACAGGAAGTTGAGCAGCATCCCCGGCAGCGCATCCAGTGCCAGCCAGTACTGCAGGCCGTAACTGGCCCCCAGGCCAACGGCCAGAGAACCGGCCAGGCTGGTAAACATGCGCACGCTGAGCGAGCGGCGCCGGTATACCTCCTCCAGGTCCGACTCGCACATCATGCCCCAGCGATCCCGAGAGCCGGGCAGGGAGAAGGTTACGCCCTTGCCGATCACCGGAATATGTCGGTAGTCGGAATAGCCCGGATAGGTGACGAACAGGTTTTCCCCTTTGCGGATCGTCTCCCGAACGCCCGGATGCAGTTGGCCGGTGGCCGGATCGGTGAAACGGATCTCGAACTCGGTATGGCGATTGACTCTGACCGTGCCCCAGCGGGTATGAATACCGCTTTTCAGGTTCTCGCCGTGGGAAAAGGTATCGTCCTCGAAACGAGACCGAGACAGGGCCACACCCTGCTCGATGCCCGGTTCGAAACGGGAGTCCACCATGAACAGATAATTATCGCCGGACTCCGGGTAGATATGCCCGGCCTCACGCTGAATCAGGTCACCCAGCACATCGTTAGGCACCCGGGCGCAGAGCAGGCCGACCGTTCTGCCCTCACGCATGACCGGCTGGTAGAACATCAGGGTCACGGCATCATGAAAGCGGGACGAGCTCGGCCCCAGCTGCAGGGTCACAGGGTCCACATAGGGACCGTGCAGAAAAGGTGAGCGACAGCCTTCGCGCACCGCGGCCGGGTTCAGATCACTGACTCCGATGCGGGAAGGTGCCGTTGAATAGAGCACCCTACCCTCGGTATCGAGGCAGGCGAGTTCGGACCAGTCCACCGCCTGACGCAACTTGTAGTCGAACAGGGTGGCAGCCTCAACGGGCGACGCCATATCCACCTGCTCCGCCAACGCGGCCAACAGCTCCCACTGAGCCTGTGCCCACTGGGTCAACAGGCGCACCCGAATTTCGGCGATGCTCTCGAAGGTTTGCTCCACCAGCGGCAGGGTTCTCCGGTTCAGCCAGCAGGACTTACGCATGGCCAGTTTGCCGGTCGCGCCCCACCAGGGCAACCAGTGGCGTTCCGTGCTGGACAGCTGCATCTGAGAACTTTTCAACACCGACATCAACTCTCTCCATTCATAGGTTGAGAGAGTCAAAGCAATAAGTGCGCCAAAGCGGGGCAATGCTAGAAAGGTGCCACTGGATAGCGACATTTGTGATACTGATTGCACCAGAACCGTGCAATCGATTGACGGCAGTCAGCAAGCTGCACCAGGGGGGAGCAGAGCGACCGCGCTTGGTGCACGGTCGCTGCAGAGGGATCAGCGGGTCTGTTCGATGCCGACGATCTTCCAGTCAGCACCGGCAGCCTGCATATCGCGGGTCAGGTGCCAGACTTCGCTGAATTCGCTGGTCGGCTGACCGGACTCGGCAATCCAGCCATAGAAGTGAATGCTCGCCACCACATGATCCCCTTCATCGATGAAGTTGACCAGCTCAGCCATCACCGAGTCGACCTCGGTATGCTGCTTGGCCGACAGCTTGGCGCGCTCCTGCTGCAGGGCTTCGAACATTTCATCCGACATGTAGTCACGGATCTCGCTCCAGTCCTGGGTATCCCAGGCTTTCTGCAGATGGATGAAGTGCTGCTGCGCACCGTCAACAAACGCCTTTTCGTTGAACCATTCCGGCAGGTTCAGTTTGGCGGCTGCCAGACCGGCATTACTGGCGCCACCGAAGGCAGGCGCCTGGGGCGCAACCGGCTGAGGTTCCGGCTGCTGGCGCATCATGCCGCCGTCCGGTGTCGCATAGGCCGGCTGCGGCGGCTGAACTTTGCGGCGCGCAAAAAGCTTGAACAGCACGAAACCGATCACGGCAATCAGCAGGATATCCATGATCTGGATGCCTTCGAAGCCACCGCCCATGAACAGGGCCGCCAGCAAGCCACCGGCCAGCAGACCGCCGATCAGACCGCCGAAGCCCTTGGAGCGGCTGCCGGTTGTGGCGGTACCGGTTTTGCCGGTTGTGCTGCTGGTCGCCTGCTCCCGACTCGGTGCCGGTGCGACCCGTTTGGGAGTGGTGTAACTCTTGCCAATACTGGAGCCGCCACCCAGACGCTTGGCCTCAGCCATATCCGGCATCATGACCAGGCCCAGCAACAGGGCAAAACAGGTAGTAATCAACGTGCGCATTTTTTCTCCTCAAGTGGTTTTGCCTAACCGGCGCAGGGATTGCGCCAGTATTGCGATATAGAGTCCGGTGAAGATCAGCAGGATCCCGACCAGGTGATACAGCCCCAGGCTTTCGCCCAGAAATACAGTTGCCAGCAGCAGACCGAACATCGGCATCAGGTGGATAAAAAGCCCCGCTGTCGGTGCGCCCAGGCGTTCGACCCCCAGGTTCCAGAACAGGAACGACAGGATCGACGGAAATATTGCCATATAGAGTACCGTCAGCAGGAAGGGTTCCGTGGTCGGGATGGCAAATTGCCCGCCCTGCTCCCACAGCATCAGCGGGAAAAGCACCAGCACACCAACCAGTACGGAAAAGCCGAAGAAGGTCAGACCATCGAGGGCCGCCGGGCGCCAGCGCAGGCTGATGGTATAGAAGGACCAGCTCAGCATCGCGAGGAAGATCCAGAGGTCGCCTTCATTGAAGGCGAAACCGGTCAGCACCTCCAGCTGGCCGCGACTGATCAGCACCAGCACCCCCGCCAGTGACAGGATTACCCCCAGCCACTGGCGCCCGCTGGCACGCTCGCCGAACAGCAACGCCCCCAGCAACAGAATCATCAACGGCACCGCCGATTGCATCAGCATGGCGTTGGAGGCCTGAGTGTACTGCACGCCGAAATAGATCAACGTATTGAAGCAGGCCACGCCCAGAAAACCCTGCACGCAGAGTACCGGCAGGTTGTCTTTCAGCACCTGCCGCAAGCGCCAGGCACGGGGCAGCCACCAAGGGGCAATAATCAGCAGCGCCAGCGCCCAGCGCAGGAAAGCCAGGGTGAAGGGCTGCATATCCAGATGGATGGCCCGGGCCAGCACGAAGTTGCCGGCCCAGAACAGGGTCGTCAGAATCAATAGCAGATAAGGCATCAGGCGTTCTCTTGCTCGCTTCGGCGCAGCAGTCTGGCCAGCAGGGTGTGAGGCGGGTCTTCGCCGGTAAGCAGATAATGCAGCACGTTGTAGTTGTTGACGCTCCACTCCATCTGCCGCTTGGCCGCACCAAGGCCGCAGAACAGCAGCTCGTCGCCGACCTGCAGCTGATGCAGCTCACCCGGCAGCAGATGCACCCCCTCGGCGGTTTTCAGCAGCAACGGGAAACAGGGCAACATGCGATCGCGCTGACGCGGGTCCTTGTTCAGATAGCGCAAGGCCACGGGCCGTTGCGCCATCATGGTGCTCACGGCCGGCGCCGTTTCAGGTGTCACTTGCACCGACCAGCTGTCCAGCTCGCGATCACCGACCACGCTGCTCATCCGGTTAACCAGGGTATGCGCCCAGACATCATCCTGCAGCTGCAGCTGCTCCAGAAACAGCGGCAGCAACGGCGTTTTCAGCTGGGCCAGGATACGGTTGGCGATAATCCGGCCCGGCTCCATAACGAAGTCGCAGCGGCTGCTGCGGAAAATCAGCGCATTCTGGTGCAGATTCTGGCGCACCACCGTGGTCAGTTTCGGGTTCAGCTCCCGCGCCGTCATGATGACCGACAGGTTATCGGCATCATTGTCCGTGCCGGCAATGATGCCCACCGCCGATTCCACGCCGGCCTCCAGCAGCGTATGCGCCTCGGTTCCGACACCGACCACGCCATTCTTCAAGGGCGCCAGATTGCCGGGACTGGGGTCGATGATGGTCATGTCCATCTCTTCGGCGGAGAAAGCCGTCGCCAAGGCACGGCCAAAACGGCCATAGCCGCAGATGATCCAGCGCCCCGGGGCATGCTTGTAGGCACTGGACAGGGTGCGGTGGTGCGGGTTCATCAGCCAATCATAGGCCAGCAGCTTGTGCGGAGAACGCGCCGCCAGCGCCATGTAATCGGCATAGGCGCGGAAAGGGTCGACGATCATGTCGGTGCCAAAGGAAGCCATATTGGCCGTGGTCACTTCGGAATTGGTCCGGGTGATCACCTGACGACGCGGTGCCAGCAGCTTGCTGGCGATGGCGATCGACAGGTTGACGTTGTCGTTGTTGGTCAACGCCAGTACACCGATACACTGCTTGTGCTGCAGACCGGCGTGATCGAGGATATCCGGCAACGATGCATCGGCGCACAGCGAAGGCACCGGTATCACCAGGTTGTCCAGTTCCAGAGCATCGATACGATCCTGCTCGATGTCCACCACCACCACACGAATACCGCGATCGATCAGCCGCTTGACCACGATACTGCCGGTCACACCGTAGCCACAGACCAGATAGAAGGGCTCGCGCAGATTACGCACATGGGAGGTAAAACCGCGCAACCGCATCAGGCGACCAAACATCGGCTCCTGCAGCACCGCCAGCGTCTGGCCGATGCCATACAGCCAGCTGACCACCGTGGCATAGATCGACAGGGTCACCCACATGCGCTGGGCATCGGTGAACTCATAGGGCACCTCACCGAAGCCGATAGTAGTCCCCATGAAGGACACGAAGTAGAAGGCATGGAAGAAATCCATGTACCAGACGTTGCCGTCGGCATCGCGCCCGGGGATCAGCGTCATGCCGAACACCGTGACCGCATAGACCGTGATCAGGGTGATCAGCGGCGCCCGCAGACGCCGCATGAACAGAAATACCAGGTTATTCATGCGCTCAGCGCCGTATCAGTGCGGTTTCCACCACCAGCAGGATGACGGAGATCAGGTTCGCCACCGCAGCCCCGGCGGCAAAGGACACCACGCTGGCCATGATTCTCGGCGTCATCCCCGCCGCGGCGATCTGCTCGCCATAGCCCCAGAAACCGGCGGCGATGATCAGCTGCAGATCGGCCACCAGGCTGGTGGCCAGCATCAGCGCCCCCAGGTGAGTGCGGTCACCGAACTTGAGCACGGTACAGATCAGGCTGACCACCAACGCCGCAAACAGCTCGAACACGTCGTGATGAGCGGCATTGTCCAGATCCCCCAGTACAAAGCCGAAGTTCAGCGTCAGTGCCAATACAATGAAAAACGCAAAGATCACCTTTTCACGGTTCATCCGTCAGTTTCCTATCCTGTAAACTCTGGCTGATTGTATCGACTGTCCGCCTCCTCTGCACCCACGACGGCAGAATCAACCGAGCCTGAACAGGATCGCCGGATTGAACTGCAGACTCCAACGGCAGTCTGATGTCGTCTCGAAGCCGTCAAACATCTAGTGAGGGAATATGCTCCGTCCACATCGCCTGCTGGCTTTCATGCTGCTGTTACTGTTGTCCTGGCTGGCTCTGCCGCTGCGGGCCGAAATTATCACCGGCCCTCTGGATACCCGCGAGTATCGTTATCTGCAGCTGGATAACGGCCTGCGCACGGTGGTGGTGTCCGACCCGCGCGCTGACAAGGCCGCCGTTTCCATGAACGTGGATGTGGGCTCCAATGCCAACCCCGCGCAACGTCCCGGGCTGGCCCATTTCCTTGAGCACATGCTGTTTCTCGGTACCGAGAAGTATCCGCAGGCGGACAGCTACCAGCAGTTCATCAGCTCTCACGGCGGCAGCCACAACGCCTTCACCGCCTACGAAAACACCAACTACTTCTTCGATGTGGAAGCCAGCGCCCTGCCGGAAGCGATCGACCGCTTCGCCCAGTTTTTCATTGCGCCGCTGTTCACCGCCGAGTATGTAGACCGTGAGCGCCATGCCGTACACTCCGAATACCAGGCCAAGCTGAGGGATGACGGCCGACGCAGTTTCGAGGCCCAGAAGCAGGTTTTCAACCCCGAGCACCACTACAGCCGCTTTGCCGTCGGCAGCCTGCAAACCCTGTCCAACTCGGATGACAGCCAGATTCGCGAAGAGCTGATCCGCTTCTATCAGCGCTACTACTCCGCCAATCTGATGACCCTGGCCGTGATCGGCCCGCAGCCGCTGGACCAGCTCGAGTCACTGGTACGCCAGGCATTCGGGCCGGTTGAAAACCGCCACGCCAGTCCCTACGTGGATCAGGCACCCCTCTTTATCGAAGACAGCCTGCCCGCCCAGCTCAATATCGAAACCCTGCGCGAGACACGGATGCTTAGCCTGAGTTTTCCGATGCCGTCGACGCGCGATCACTGGCAGCAAAAGCCGCTGTACTACCTGAGCAGTCTGATCGGCTACGAGGGCCGTGGCAGTCTGCTGTCACTGCTCAAGGCTAAAGGCTGGGTGCGCAGCCTGGCAGCCTCACCGGCGATGGACCTGCCCGAGCAGGCGACGTTCCGCATCCAGATGGAGCTGACCGAGGCCGGCTGGGGCGCCATCGATCAGATCACGGCGGACACCTTTGCCTTCATCGAAACCCTGCGCCGGGAAGGCGTCAACGCCGAACTGTTCGCCGAAGAGCGCCAGCTGTCCGAAGTCCAGTTCCGCTACCGCATGCCCAGCGACCCCACACACGAAGTGATGCGTCTGTCCCAGGCCATGCAGCAGTACCCGACCGACTACCTGCTCAAGGCGGATTATTATTTTGGCGATTTCGACGCCCCGCTGATCCGCACCTATCTGGCGCAGATGCGCCCGGACAACCTGCTGCTGACACTGGAAGGGCAGGCACTGCCCACCGACCGGGTGGAGCCACGTTACAAAACGGCTTACTCGATTCAACCGATCGACGAGACACGCCTGGCACAGTGGCAGACACCGACCATCGATGCGCGCCTGCATGTGCGCCAGCGCAACCCCTTTATTGCTGAAAACCTTGAGCTGATCAGCGCCGAGGCTGCCCCGCACCCGCAAGCGATCTGGTCCAAGCCCGGCTCGGTGCTCTGGTATCTGCCGGACAACGAATTCCAGCGTCCCAAGGCGGATTTCTTCTTCAGTCTGCTGTCACCGGTGGCCAGCCAATCGGCCCGCAACACCATGCTTGCCAACCTCTACACCCGAATGGTGCTGGATCAGCTCAACGAGCCTCTGTACGACGCTGCCCTGGCGGGACTGGGCGTCAGCCTGTACCCGCACATGCAGGGCCTCAGCCTGAAACTCAGCGGCTTCAGCGACAAGCAGCCACTGCTGCTGAATACCCTGATCACGGCGATGCGCAACCCGGCGCTGGACGAGGAGCGCTTTGCCCGTATCCGCGACCAGTTGCGTGAAGAGCTGGAAAACGCGGCCCAGGAAAAACCCTACAACCAGGCCTTCAACCACCTGTATAACCATCTGCTGGGCAGCTGGACACGGGAGCAGAAACTGGCGGCACTGGACCAGATCAGTCTTGATGACCTGAAAACCTTCTATCCAGGCCTGCTGGAACCGGCCGGCCTGCGCCTGCTGGCTCATGGCAACCTGGCAACCGACACGGCCATCGCCATGGCGCAGCAGGTCAGCAGCACCCTGCAACCGGCCCAGCTGGGCTGGCTGGCAGAACCCCCCCATGTGCTGTCGCTGCCGCTCAACGAGCCGATGATCGACACCTTCCTGACTGAGCACAGCGATGCTTCCACCCTGCTCTATCTGCAGGGGCCAAATGAAGAGTTGCGCACCCGGGCCGCCGTAGCCCTGATCAGCGAGATCGTGTCCACCCCCTTCTATTCACGCCTGCGCACCGAAAAGCAGTATGGCTATATCGTGTTCGCCAATTTCATGCCGATTCGTGAACGAGCGGGTATGGCGCTGGTAGTACAGTCCCCCAACACCGATCCCTTCGTGCTGGCCAGTGAATACACCCGTTTTCTGGAGGATACTTCGGCACGACTGGCCGCAATCAGTGACGAAGAACTGGCACGTTACAAACAGAGCCTGCTGTCTCGCATCAACCAGCGCGACACGGACCTCAATGAGCGTACCGGCCGCTACTGGCGCGAGCTGGATCGTGACAATCTGGCATTCGATACCCGTGACCGCCTCAGCGAATACACCCGTGAGCTGAGCCGCGAAGACCTGAGCGCCATGATGGATAGCCTGATGGCACGCCAGCTGCTGATCCGCAACTTCGGTGCCACCGTGGAGGATGAGGTCAAGCAGCAGGCGCAGCTGGATGATGATGCGCGCCTGGATGCCCTCAAGCAGGAACAGCTGGGGTTCCCGGCCAGCTAGATCGTTCAGGGGGTTCGGGCGGGTTCTTCGACGAAGACTCGCCCCGGTGCCCGGCTGCCTGGCCCCAGAGACGGGGCCTCTTCGGCGGCGCCGTCTTCGCTGATTACCTCCAGCACACCCTCACCCGCCCGGCCGGTCCAGTCTTCGTCACCCGACACTTCATCCCCCAGGTAAACCCCTGGAATCGCCTTTACCTCTTCGGTGCAGATGTTCTGGAAAATGCAGCGTTGGATATCCAGGTCCAGCCGGACCTGATCAAAGGTCCTGTCCTCACCGGTCAGCATTACCTCTGGCTCCGGTCGCACCACCACCTGCTGTACAGGCGGCGGTGCCGAGGGATAGACCACCTGGACAGGAGGAGGCGGCGGCTTGCGGTCGCCAAAGCGAACCTCGGGCATCGGCTCCCAGTCCCTATCACCGCGCCCCTTGCCTTCATAGGCATCGCGGCCATGTACCCGGCCGGCAGAGAACTGGTCGACGCCGGTCACGGCATAGGGAATCGGCTCCGCGGCCATCACTCCCGTGGCAAAAGACAACCCCAGCAGGCAAGCCCAAGCCTGGCAATAGCGCCTAGAAGCATTCTCCCGGGTAGATCGACTCGGCATAGAGTGCCAGTTCCTCCAGTATGTGGCGGTCGCGATCCGGCAACTGCGGATCCTGAGCAAGTTCGTTCAGGTCCTTGAACAGCTGTGGCAGGCTGTAACTGCCGCCTTCTCCCTGCAGCAGCTTGCGGCTGCGGTACTCTTCCCAGCGCTGCGCCTCTTCTTCGCTCAGCGTGTATTCGAAGTTGCGCGCCTTGTAGCGCAGCAACATCTCTTCCAGACGGGCATCCTGGAACGGCAGGTCCAGCTCGGCCAATGCCATCGGCTCGGCGGCCCTCACCTGTTCCATCAGGGCACGGTCGTGATCGGAGAAGAAGCCACCACTGTACAGCATATGGTCCGGGTCACCGTCCGACCGGGGGCCACCATCACTGAAAATATCGGCCACTTTTGCCGCTACTCCAGCCTCATTGCGCAACATCTGCAGATGGCGACGGCAGGCATCGCCGTCAATCGACAGCCGGTCGGCCTCGACCTTGGTCAGCATGCCCGCCGGTGCGATGATCGGGCACTTGTTCGCCAATACTTGCTTGAGCGCGATGCGCGGCGCCCCGGCCGGCAGTTCGTCATGGCGGGTATAAATCAGCTTGCGCAGTTCCTCCACACCCAGCTCGAACAGCGGCGTCGGGTCTTCACGCAGATCCCAGACCAGGGTGCTGTTGCGGTTGCTCGGGTGGCTGGCCACCGGCGCTACGATGGCGGCATTGCCCCACTCGGTCGGGTATCGCGAGGAAATATGTAGCACCGGTTTCATCCGTACCACATCCAACTGGGCCTGCACGGCTCGCTTGCCACGGTTGCGCAGCACGAAGTCGAACAGCTTGGGCTGGCGCTCCTTGATCAGCCTGGCGACCGCAATGGTCGCATAGACATCGGACAGGGCATCATGGGCATTACCGTGATCGATACCGTTGGCCTTGGTCAGATCCTCCAAACGCAGGCTGGGGCGGCCATCCTCGTATTCCGGCCACTCGATACCCTCCGGACGCAGCGCCCGGGTCAAACGCAGCATGTCAATGATGTCCCAGCGCGAGCAGCCGTTCTGCCACTCGCGGGCATAGGGGTCGTAGAAGTTGCGGTACAGGGTATAGCGTGTGATTTCGTCGTCGAATCTGAGGCTGTTGTAGCCCACACCACAGGTGCCCGGCTGTGCCAGTTCGGCATGAACCCGGGCGATGAACTCCGCCTCACTGACCCCTTCCTGCAGCGCCGTCTGCGGCGTAATGCCGGTCACCAGGCAGGCCTGGGGATGCGGCAGCACATCCTCGGAGGGGCGGCAGTAGAGCATCAGCGGTTCGCCGATGATGTTGAAATCGGCATCGGTACGGATACCGGCGAACTGCAGCGGGCGATCCCGGGCCGGGTCGATACCCGTGGTTTCGTAATCGTGCCAGTAAAAGGTTTCGTTCTGCTCGCCCGCCATCGCTTCTCTGTCTCGACTTTTGGTAAGGGGAATGGTTAGATCGGTTTCAACCCGTCAGATTAACATTTCAACTCCCGTGGATCATCCGTATGCTGACCGATAACAAGGATCTGGACACCCGCTGCCCCTGTGGCTCGGGCAAGCCCTTCAGTTTTTGCTGCGAACCGGCCATTTCCGGACGCAAGCCGGCAGCCACCGCCGAGGCTCTGATGCGATCGCGCTATACCGCCTTTGCCCTGGGGGCTGTGGACTATCTGATCAACACCACCGCCGCCCGCAAACGTGGCCCCCATGACGCCGAGCTGCTGTCTGAACAGACCCAGGTTACCACCTGGACCGGGCTGAACATTCTGGATACCAAAGCAGGCTCAGCCAGCGATCAGACCGGCATCGTCGAGTTCAAGGCGTCCTTTGACAGCCCAGAAGGCAGCGGCATCCTGCATGAACGCTCGAACTTCGAACGGGAGCAGGGACTCTGGGTCTACACCGATGGCGATGTTGAGTTGCTGCCTGCCTGAACAACTGACTAAATTTTATCCTTCACCGGCCGATAACCCTTCCGTCACACTTGAGGGTCGGTCGATGCACATACAGCACCACAACCTGCAGCTGGGCAGTGAGCGCAGCTACAGTCGCAACGAATCAGAGCAGGAAACCCTGCGTGTAGGCCGTGTCAGCACCGATCCCGACACCGGCAACCGGCGTGTCGATGTAGTGTTCGAGGCCAGCGCCGCCAGCGAACGGGAACTGGTCACCTACAGCGCCCAGGCATTGCGCGCGCAATCCGCCAATACGGCACCCCCTGCGGCCAGCACGCCCGTCGACACCGCTTTCGAAACCGTCTCATCCGCCGCAGCCAGCGAGGATCCGCTCCAGCAGCTGCCCGCAGAGGACCGGCTCAAGCTGGACCTGATCGCCCGCCTGCACAAGGCGATCACCGGCAAGGAGATCCGGCTGACACTGGTCGACCCGAGTATTTTCGAAGCCCAGCGCAACACGGAGACAGGGTCCACCTTGACGGCTGCGGCCCAGTCAGAGAACGCCGTACCAGCACAGGCAGCCTTCGGCCTGGAATATGAGCACTCGCTCAGCATCAAGGAATCCGAACAGACCCGCTTTGCCGCCAGCGGTCAGGTAACCACCGCAGACGGCCAACAGATCGATATCGAGCTGGAACTGCAAATGGCCCGCTCGGTGACTGTTGAGCAACGTCAGAGCCTGCGGCTGGGCGCGCGCCTGTCCGATCCGCTGGTGCTCAACTTTGGTGGTACCGCGGCTGAGCTGAGCAGCACCCGCTTCCAGTTTGACCTGGATCTCGACGGCAACGAAGACAATGTGCCGACGCTTGCCGGCCAGAGCGCCTTCCTGGTGCTGGACAGAAACTCGGACGGCAAGATCACTGATGGCAGCGAGCTGTTCGGTGCCCGCAGTGGCAATGGCTTTGTCGAACTGGCCGCATACGATGACGATGGCAACGGTTTCATCGACGAAGGTGACGATGTTTTTTCCCGTCTGCGCCTCTGGTCACCCACTGCCGACGGTCAGGGGAGCCTGATGAGCCTCGCCTCACACAACATCGGCGCCATCTATCTGGGCAGCGCGAACACTGAGTTTTCCCTGACACCGAACCTGCAGGAAAACCGCCTTGGGGTGATCCGTTCCAGCGGAATCTACCTATCTGAAGATGGTCAAGTCGGTAGCGTCCAGCAGTTGGATTTGAGCATTTAATCACAGCCAAACAGAACTGCTGACGCCATTCAGCGTCTGTCAAGGCTTTTCCTTGCACTCCCCTGACCGGTAGAATAATGGCCCGCCCGCTCATCTTGGATAACGGATGCCGGGACTCTCCTCTGGTAGTGGTGACTGATGTTTGCAAACCTGTTCAAGCCCAAGTGGCGTCATTCCAATCCGGCAGTGCGTGCTTCGGCAGTCAGCAAACTGTGCCCGGACCATCCTGAGCAGGCCGGTATTCTGTGCCAGCTGGCCCTGAGCGACAGCAATCGTCAGGTACGCCTTCAGGCCGTGCGCCGCTTGTCCGACACCGACTCACTGCTAACCGTGTTGCGCCAATCCGATGATGCCGAGATCCGTGAGCAGGCCGGTATCCGTGTCAGTGAATGCCTCAGTGGCAGCGAGGACCCGAACAGCCTCTGCCAACTGCTGGAGCTGATCAACGACGATTCTGCACGCACCCAGATCATCATCAACACCAACAACGCTCAGCTGGAAGCACAAACACTCAACGCGATCAGCGATGAGTCCGTGCTGCTGCAGATCGCCCTGCATGCGCGCCTGGCCAATATCCGTAAGGAGGCCGCTCAGCGCATTGAGGATGCCGAACTGCTGGAGCAGGTACAGCGTGCCAGCCGCGGGCGCGACAAGGCGGTTCATCGTATCAGCCGAGACAAGCTCAACAGCCTGCGTGAGCAATCACGCCTGCAGGCAGAAGCCAGCCTGCGCCGCCAACAGTTGCTGACCCAGCTGCACCAGTTGGCCACGACCGAGGATACCCAGTTCCTTCAGGCTCGCGCTCAGGCGCTCTATCAGGAGTGGCAGCAGCTGCCAGAGATCGGTGCCGACGAACAGCAGACGTTTAACAGTCTGCAGCAGACCATCGAACAACGTCTGCAGCGGCAGGCCGAGGCTGAAGCGGCAGCAGAACAACGCCGTCAGCAGCAGCAGGCCCGCGAAGAACAGGCCAGAGATCTGCTCAGCCGGCTTGAAGCCACCTGCGCCCTGCCCGCCGACCCGATCCAGCCGGAACTGACCAGCCTCGAATCCCAATGGCAGCTTCTGACCGAGCAGCTGCCCAAGGCACTACAGCAACAGTGGCAACAGTCTTTCGCCCGTGGCGAAGCTCTGGCGTCAGCCCAGACCCGCCTGGAAGAGAACCAGGACGCTCTGCAGGCACTGCTGCAGGCCGACCAGCCACTGCCGCAGCGACTGCGCAAGGTGCGCCAGCTGCTCGACCTGCTTGACTGGCCCGGCAAGGAGCCCCTCCCTGAAGCGGTGCAGCAACTGCAGGCACTGGCTGAGCAGCTGAAACAACAGCAAAGCGAACTCAGCCAGGAAGCGCGCCAGCAGGAAACCGAACTGCGCCAGCAACTCGACCAGCTTGAACAGGCGATCGACAGCGGCAACCTGGCCGAAGCCAACCGCCTGCAACTGGCGCTGGGCAAGCAACTGGACAAACTCAATGCGGTGTTGTCCGACACGCTGGACAATCGCTATCGCCAGCTGCAGGCACGTCTGGCCGAGCTGCACGATTGGCAAGGTTTCGCCGTTGCCGGCAAGAAGGACTCCCTGTGCGAGCAGATGGAAGCCTTGATCGGTGTCGAGTTGCCACCACAGGAGTTGGCCGACCAAGTCAGGGCCTTGCAGCAGGAATGGAAGCAGATCGATGCCAGCGACTCGGTGCATTCGCAGAAACAGTGGAAGCGCTTCCAGGAAGCCGGCGAGAAAGCCTACGCCCCCTGCCAGACCTGGTTCAAGGCCCAGCGTCAGCAGCGTGAGTTCAACCTGACCCAGCGCCAGCAGATCTGCAGCCAGCTCAGCGCCTATCTGCAGCAGATGGACTGGAGCCAGGCCGACTGGCCGGCTGTGGAAGCCGTCAGCCGCACGGCCCGGGAAGAGTGGCGCCGCTACACCCCGGTCGACCGTGCGCCCGGTAAGCCGCTGCAGCAGGAGTTCAACACCCTGTTGCGCGAGCTGGACCACCAGATCAAGGAGCACCGCCAGCACTGTGCCGAGACCAAGGAGCAGCTGATCGCCCGCGCCGCGGAGCTGGCTGAAGCCGAGGATATCGATGCCGCCGCCGATGAGGCCAAGCAGCTGCAGAAGCAGTGGAAAGCGGCCGGCCCCACCTTCCGCAGCCGTGAGCGCGCCCTCTGGCAAGCGTTCCGTGAACAGTGCGACCTCATCTTCGGTCGCCTCAAGGACGCACGCAAGGCTCAGGCACGGCAGGAACGCCAGCAGGCAGCCGAGCAGGCGCGTCAGCCGCTGGCGGATAATGCCGTTGATGCCCTGCAGCGCCTGGCTCTGCTGGCCGAGCAGGCAGAGGAAGAGCTGGCGGCCAGCGGCAGCAGCGAGACCCTCTCGATTCTGCTGACCGAAGCCATCACAGGCCCCTCTCCGGGTGAACATTGGCGCGAACGCATCGGCCAGCGGCTGGAAGCGATTCGCCTGATCAGCGCCGGTAGCCGCAGTATCGAGCAGCAGCTGACGCTGTCGGAACGTCAGGCGCGGGAACTCTGTATCCGGCTGGAGATTCTGTTGGGCATCCCGTCACCGGAAAGTGATGAGGCCCTGCGCATGGAATATCAGATGGAACGTCTGAACCAGGCCCTGGCGCAACAGGATGATGAGCCGACCCCGGCCGCTCTACAGGCGCTGGAGCTGGAATGGCTGACACTGCCCTTCGCCTGGCAGTTCGGTGAACTGCACGAGCGCTTCCAAGGCCAGCTGCAGGAGGCCTGAACCGGCTTCGGGTTCGAATTTAGCTTCGGGCAATAAAAACCCCGGGTGGCTAACCATCCGGGGTTTTTATTATCTCGACAAAGCGACCTCAGTACATCGGTTTGTACCAGTAATCAGGCCGCTTCGTGCTTCACCAAATGCGGTTTTGGCTGCGCCGGATGCGTACTGACTGTTTCGACTCTGAACAGGTGATACGCCTCGGGTCCGAAGGGGTCCAAAGCGGTATCCATGTACTCGAAGTCCATCGGCACCGGTTTACCCGTCATGGCGACCCTGAAACTGGCTTCACAAAGCGGCACATCGGCTCGCAGAGGCTCCTCGACCCACATGAAGAGCCCCTTTTCGGCCACCAGGTACTCAAACCGTACGACTCGGTAACCTTCTTTCAGATGCAGAGTATTCGGACTGTCTGACGCCTCGAGACGGTATTTATGAATCGCTTTCATGGTCGGACTCCTCGTCTTTTGATATCGAGTTCATAATGGACAAGGAACACACAAGAAAAAAGCAGATTTATTAATCTCAATTATCAGCTTTTTTCGAACAGTCTTCCCATCGGCTCTGACAAATGGCCTGCACCGCCGGATGCGATGGCTGGGCGCCTCGGGTAATGGCATAAAGACGGTCCTGTGCGGTCTGGACCTCCCCGATCCACTCAACCTGATACTGCCGGCACACCTCGTCAGCGATCACCGAGGGTGCAGCGAAAAAGCCCATGCCGTGGTGGCCAAACACCTTGATCAGCGCACTGTCATCAATCTCGGCGCGCATCGAGACCCGCACGCCCACGTTATCAAACCACTGCATCAACTGACTCACGTACGGCGCATCAACGGCGTTGGCCAAAAATGGCTGACCATCAAGGCTGGCAGGAAAACCGGTCTTGAGCGTGCGGGCAAGCTCGGGCGCGGCAAACAGACTCATCGGCGAGCGAACCAGCTCGTGCAGGTGCAATCGGGTATCGGCATCCAGTACCGGCGGGCGATCCGTCAGAACCAGATCGAGATCGTGGCGCTTGAGGTCTTCCAGCAGATTGGGGGTGCGCCCGGTTTCGCAGCTGAGACTGAGTTCTCGATCCAGATGCAGCGCGGGCTCAATCAGACGCCAGGCGATCAGCTTGTGAATCGAAGCCGACAGGCCCACCGCAAGCCGCAAAGGGCGCTCATCCGTTGGCATGTCCAGCACCTGTTGCAGTGCCTCGGCGGCATCGAAGATCTCATCCGCATGACGCAGCACGATCAGGCCCAGTTCCGTCAGGCGCAACCCTCGCCCTTCACGTCGAAACAGCAAACCGCCAATCTCGCTTTCGAGTGTCGCCACCTGACTGCTGAGCGTCTGCGGTGCCAGCTCCAGTACCAGACTGGCCCTGGCCATACTGCCCTCCCGGGCGACCACCCAGAAATGATACAGGTGACGAAAATTGAGTTTGTTCAGCATTCGACACTCCCCTTGCCTGAATGCTGAACAGTCTAACTCAGGCTGCCACCATCGCCACACCGGTCAGGGCGATGGCACCGCCGGTCAGGCGACTGAACAGGCCGGCGCGGGCCTCAGACCCAATCCTGCCGAACACCACATCCAGCTCGTCGTGACGCGCCACCAGCTGATCGATCGCCGCCAGATTCATCGAGGCATCCTCACGAATAGCGGCATGCGGACAACCGCCGGTTTCCACACCGAGGATACGGTCAGCACCCAGGGCTTCGTGCTCGGCCAGAAACTTGGCGTCTTCCTGAGTGTAGATATCATTGGTCACCACGGCGATATCGTAATACTCGCGCATGGCGGAGCAGATCACGTCCACGTCTTCCTGGGGCAGCAGCTCGCGAGTCTTCTCGGCAAACAGCGGCCAGTTGGACGCCGGGTCAACCACGACCGGCTCCAGCTGCTTGCCCAGCAGACCGCCCTTCTTGTTCTGCTCCTCAATCATCATCAGCACGGTGTCTTTCAGTGTGGTTTCGCTGATCGCCATGGTGCCGGACAGTGAGTGCAGCACGCCCACCTTGATGGTATCCACTGCCAGAACATTGAAGGAAAGTGAGGAAGCGCCAACGGCCAGAGCCACGCCAGCAGCCAGTGATTTGATCTTCATTGCAGTACCCCCTTTGGTTCCGCATCCGTTCAGTGCGGGCGAAACCTTCGTTATCGGTCGGGCCTCTCGGTCGAAGCCGGTAAACAACTCAGTGCCTGACCGATTATTCCGAAGGGGGACAAGGGGGGTATGCGCGCAATGACGCAGAGGGGTACGTCAAATGACGTAGTGGACGGGTTGCAAGGGATGCAGAGGGTCGCGACACCGCAGGCAGAGGCCCTGTATACCCAGCTTATGGACCAGCGCTATAATCACGGCATCACTCGATACCACTCACCGGTTGAAGCCTGAACTTCGGATATACTGCTGTGCGCCCACGCCGTCATACAGAAAAAAGCCCTGCCCAACCTGATCGCAAAGGCCTGCACCCAAGAAATCTGCACAGGTACGGCTATGATTTTCCAGCGCTGCTCAACAGCTACCCCCCGCTGGCCCAATATGTCAGCAAGAATGCGTACGGCAACCTGTCTATCGACTTCGCCGACCCGCTGGCGGTAAAAGCCCTGAATGCCGCGCTGTTAAAGCAGCATTACACCATTGTCGACTGGGATATTCCTGAAGGCGCGCTGTGCCCGCCCATTCCCGGACGAGCCGACTACATCCATTACATTGCAGACCTGCTTGGGCTTGGCGCACCTGCTGCCAATCGAGCTGATACCTCGGCCAGCATCACCCTGCTGGACATCGGCACGGGAGCCAATGGCATCTACCCGCTACTCGCCTGCCAGCTATACGGCTGGCAGTGCGTGGGCTCTGATATCAATCCACAATCACTGGACAACGTCGCCGCGATTATCGCCAAAAATCCCGGTCTGCAAGAGCGCTTCACCCTGCGAACGCAACACGACAAGAATCACATCTTTGAGGGGATTATTCAGGCCGGCGAGTTTTTTGATGTGAGCGTGTGCAACCCACCCTTCCATGCGTCCCAAGAAGAAGCACTCAAAGGCAGCCGGCGTAAACTCAACAACCTGGCACGTAATCGCGGTGATAAAACAGCCCCTTCGGCCAGGCTGAACTTCGGCGGCCAGGCAGCGGAACTCTGGTGCAAGGGCGGCGAACAGGCTTTCCTTAAAAAGATGATTAAAGAAAGCCAAGCCTTTTCAGCACAATGCCGCTGGTTTACCAGCCTGGTATCGAAAGCCGAAAACCTGAAGCCTGCCACCAGGCTGATCCGCAAACTTGGCGCCGTTGAAGTGCGGGAAATCGAGATGAAACAGGGTAATAAAATCACCCGCATACTGGCGTGGACGTTTATATGAAAAGCACGCGAGCTAACGCGGTTCAGGCAACCTGCGAACAGATCCCTCAGCGTTGTTGTCACATGTGTCTACTGGATCAGCACGCGGTCCTGGCTGACTGAACCTGCACGTGCTGCCATCCCGTTAAATTTCACCAGAGATCGCCAAAACGATCGCGATGACACAGGTACAGGCGCAGCTCAAACTCCAGCTGGTGGTAATCCGGCTCCATGTGACAGCAGAGTTTGTAAAACGCCTTGTCGTGCTCCTTCTCACGCAAATGCGCCAGCTCATGCACCAGAATCATGCGCAGGAACGGTTCCGGCACCCTGCGGAACAGGGAGGAGATCCGAATCTCGTTTTTCGACTTCAGCTTCTTGCCCTGCACCCTTGACGCATAGGTATGCAGGCCCAGCGCATTGTTGATGATGTGAATCTTGTCATCGTAGATCACCTTGCTGATCGGCGACGAGCTGCGCATGAACCGGTTCTTGATACCCTGGGCATAGTCATACAGCGCCTTTTCCGAGGCTAGTTCATGCGCCTGAGGGTGCTTGTTCAGCAACCAGGCAGCGGACTTTTCGCTATCCAGCAACGCCTGCGCCTGCTGCAGGACCTGGGGGCTGTAACCGCTGAGGTAGTTGGACTTTTTAGGCTTGCTCATGAGGTCATCATTCACCGTGCCGCTCAATCCGCGGCCAGCTTGTCGGCCACACTCTGAATTTTATCCTGAATGCTCTGCTCCCGATCAGTCCGGGTGCCCAAGCGCATGGACGAGCTGATGCGCGAAGCCCCCATTTCGTGTACTACCTCGTGACAGCGCTTCACCGCCGCCATCACCTCATCCCAGTCACCTTCTATGTTGGTACCGTAGGCATGCAACTGATGTTCAAGGCCGGCTTCCTCAAGCACCCGCTGGCAGGCCGTGACATACTCGGATACCGAAACGCCAACGCCGATAGGGATGACACAGAGATCAATCATGACTTTCATATGCGCTCCGATTGGAAAGTTTTGAGAGTGTTATGGGGGCTATGTTACCTCTACCCCTGACAGACAGTAAAAGCACCTGATTCCTGTAGTCAGGAAAGGGCACTGAGCAAATATTGTAGAGCTGGAATGGACAGTACTGCCCACCAGAACTGCGCCGGGAAGCGGGCCACTGTGACAGCAGCCCGATATCACTATGCGGTCGTTGAGACGGCCTATGCCATCAACTCCTTGATCCTGGCATCGGCCCGCTTCTTGGCGGAACGTTCCAGTAACGGGGCGACATAGGCTTCAAATT
This sequence comes from uncultured Marinobacterium sp., assembly GCA_963677795.1. GTDB lineage: Bacteria > Pseudomonadota > Gammaproteobacteria > Pseudomonadales > Balneatricaceae > Marinobacterium. The sequence continues at coordinate 772,254 of OY782520.1, forward strand.
CCGTTTTTTGCGGAATGAGGTTGAAGCTCATCCCGAAGTTGAGTAGCGAAGCCACATAGACATCTGCCGCACTGAACCGGTCACCGGCCACATAAGATCTTCCGGCCAACCAGCCCGCCAGAGTGTCGAAGGTCATCTCGAACGTGCCATAGCCGATACTACGCTGCATGTCGGCAGTATCTGCTTTCCAACCAGCAGCATTATCGAACATCGCAGGTTCGCCGCAGGCAGCGGCGAAGAACAGCCAGCGATAATATTCGCCACGGTTGTCCAGTGCCGGAGCCAGACCAGCTTCCGGGAAAGCATCGGCCAGATAGGCACAGATAGCGGCAGCCTCGGTCACAACCACATCACCGTGCTTGATGGCAGGCACCTTGCCCATTGGATTGATGGCCAGGTATTCGGGCGCTTTCATGGTGGTGCCGTACTCCACTACCTGAACCGAATAAGGCTGGCCGATTTCCTCGAGTATCCAGTGCACAATGACCCCACGGGATTGGGGGCTGGTATAGAAAATCAATTCCCTGGTCATATTGCTCTCCATTCACTTGGTGTGTGTCAGCAGACTTTAACGCCCACCACTGTCAGTTTTTGTCAGTAGTGTTTTCCGCCACTCCTCCATCATTTGGAAGCGACGCTTGGGCGTTTTCTCGGAAAGCACCTGGACCTCCAGAATACGGTCGATACGGAAGTGACGGTAGTCATTGCGCAGTTCACACCAGGCTGCCAGCACTTGAATCGAATCAAAGAAACCGACGGTGACCGGCCAGACCACGCGCTCTGTCCTCACCCCTCTCTGGTCCGCATAGTCGAGTGACAGCTTGCGCTCCTCGTTGAGGGCTTGACGAATCAACGGCAGGTCCTCACGCTGCAGCGACCCACAGGGAACTATCACCAGGGCATCATCCTCGAAGCGCTGGCGCAGCTCCTGTGGCAATACCGCACCAAGTTTGGCCATGGCGTCCCGAGCTGCCTGCCCCATGGGACCATCGGTACGCTCCCCGGCCCATTTGAGTCCCAGCGCCAGGGCCTCGATCTCCTCGGGCGAGAACATTAGCGGCGGTAACATGAAACCCGGCTTCAGCACATAACCCAGCCCGGGTTCACCATCGACCTCAGCCCCCATCGACTGTAACGTGGCGATATCCCGATACAACGTACGCAGGGAAATTCCGGTTTCTTCTGCCAATACGGCGCCTCTCACCGGCCGACGGTGGCGGCGGAGGATCTGCAGTATGTCTAAAAGACGTTCGGTGCGGGACATAGGTCTCAGCTACAGGTTGGTAATGTGCACATAGCGATTGTGCCCCACTCTGTTCGCCAGAAAAAGCGAGTCCAGCACATCGACCTTCTCTTTGCGCACTCACTAACTGATGGAGCCGGGTTTACGATGCTCTCCCAAGTTAGATATCCCAAAATACATTACTCACTCGAACAAACGGTGCCATCTCCTCTCTAGCTTATAAGGGATCCAGATCGTTAACGATCGGTACTGAACAGTCGTTTCCCACAAATCACACTCCGTGCCTCACCACACCCTTTATTGATAGAATAACGGCCATTATTCGACCTGATCAGCGAGACACGATATGGCGACAGCATCCGCAGTGCACATACTGGTGAAGACAGAGAAAGAGGCGCTGGATATTCTTGACCAGTTGAAGCGAGGCAAAAAATTCGACGCCTTGGCCAAGCGCCATTCCATCTGCCCGTCTGGCAAGCGCGGCGGCGATTTGGGCGAGTTTCGCCGCGGCGATATGGTGAAAGCGTTCGATGACGTAGTGTTCAAACGCCCCCTGTACAAGGTGCACGGCCCGATCAAAACCCGCTTCGGATACCACTTGATCAAGACACTGTACCGTAACTGATCAGGTCACTCCTGCACCATGATCCGCAGTGCCACACCTGTCGCTGCGGTGCGATTTCCCCCCCCAAGGCCGGATACACCTGCTCCAAATGCTTGTTGACCGTACGCGAACTCATTCCGCGGATTTCGCCGATCTCCTTATTAGTCTTGCCGTTGGCGACCCAGTAGAGCACCTCGGCGGCACGGGCCGTCAGCCCAAGCTGGGTGTGCAGCTGAATCAGACCGGTGCAGCCCTGTTCGTCCACCAGCTTGAACAGGTAGTCATCGTTGCTCTGGTGGCTCAGCAGGCGCACCGACAGCGCGCAGTCCAGCCCGCTGAGCGGCGCCCATAGATCGATCCTGCGGCCCCAGTTATGCACCAAAGACATGCAGGCGAGCGAAAGCCGGCACTCGATGCACTACAAGAGTGCAAAGCACCTGGGAGTAGGCCCTATAGCAGGGCATATAACAGGAATTAAGCAGGCTCCGTGCCAGAACCTGCTTTCAGGGTCAGCGAATCGGGCAGGAAGAGAAAATGATCGGTCGGTGGGCTGTCACATGGACACTCAGGCGCTCGCCTTCGGGGTAACGGTGCATTCCCTGCTCCAGCACTTCGACTTCACGCCCGGAACTCAGTCGAAGCCGGTAAAGTGTCTGGCACCCTTGGAATTCGGAACCAACCACTTCAGCTAGTACACCACCATCGTGGCTCAGGTAAAGGTCGCCCGGGCGCAGAAACAGCTGGACGTCACAGCCACCATCAACCCCCAGGGGTTCAGCAAATTCCAGCAGCCCCAGTTCGGTTTCGACCGCCATGGCTTCGTTTACCTTGCCGGTGAACAATTCGCCCTTGCCGACGAACGCAGCCACTTCAGGGGTCGCCGGCTGGTAATACAGCTGCTCGGGCGTGCCCCACTGCTGCACCTTGCCGGCAGAGAGGATGCCGATCTTGTCACTGATAGTGAAGGCTTCCTGCTGGTCGTGGGTCACCATGATGGCGGCAATACCACGCTGCTTGAGAATGTCGCGGACTTCCTGCGACAGCTGACGGCGCAGATCGGTATCCAGGTTGGAGAAGGGCTCGTCCATCAGCAGCAGGCGTGGATCGGGCGCCAAGGCACGTGCCAGCGCCACACGCTGCTGCTGACCACCGGAGAGTTCATGCGGGTAGCGGGTGCTCAGGTCCGGCAGTTCGACCAGGTCCAGTACTTCTTGAATCCGCTTGCGCTTTTCGGCACGGCCCAGACCGCTGAGGCCGAAGGCGATGTTGTCAGCAATGCTCAGGTGCGGAAAGAGCGCATAGTCCTGAAATACCATGCCCATGCCGCGCTTTTCCGGCGGCACCACCTGGTCGGAACTGCTGATCACCTGCTCACCCAGTCGTACCTGCCCCGCCAGGGGGCTGATAAAACCGGCAATCGCTCTGAGTACCGTGGTCTTGCCACAGCCACTGGGTCCCAGCAAGCAGGCGATCTCGCCCTGCTCCATCGACAGAGCAACGCCATCCAGCACTGTCTGCGACTGGTACGCACATTTGAGACCTTCAATACTGAGCAAAGCGGCCATGCTGTCCTCGGAACACCAGAAAATCGGGGCCCATATAATAATTGAAAACCATTCTCAAATCACCCAAGCAGATCAATAAAGCGCTGCCAGTCGAACGCCGGGCCTGGGTCGGTCTTGCGACCCGGGGCGATATCGCTATGACCGGTGATCCGATCGCGCGTCAGTTCCGGGTAGGCATCCAGCAGAGCTCGGCTAACAGCGGCCAGTGCCTGGTACTGCGCATCGGTATAGGGCGTCTCATCAGCCCCCTCCAGCTCAATACCGATGGAGAAGTCATTGCAGGCTTCGCGCCCCTGGAAACAGGACTTGCCCGCATGCCAGGCCCGACGATCAAAAGGCACAAACTGAGTCATCTGGCCGTCACGCTCAATCAGCAGGTGCGCGGAAACTTCCAGCGCCTCGATCTCTTTAAAGAAAGGGTGCCCGTTTGGATCCAAACGATTAGTAAAGAACTCGGCAATATGACCACCACCGAACTGCCCGGGTGGCAGACTGATATTGTGAATCACCAGCAGCGAAATCTCGCCTCCTGGACGCTCGTTGCAGTTGGGCGATGCGATGTGTCGCGCGCCCTGGATACAGTGGTCAATGATGGTAAAGCGCGTCTGGTCCAAAGGGTGTACTCCGACAGCATACTCAGGCTGCCCTATTTCCGGTAAAATGCGCGCTCCATAGTACATCATAGGGACAGGCCCGCCACCATGCTGACGCTGACCGAGCTCAAACCGATCATTGAAGAGAATGTTCGCACTGCCCTCAAAGAGGATGTAGGCAACGGCGATATCACCGCTGAGCTGATTCCGGCCAGCGACCAGAAAAAGGCCCGGGTAATCTCGCGTCAGACCGCTGTCGTGTGCGGCCAGGCCTGGGTGGACGAAGTCTTCCGCCAAGTGGACCCGAGCGTCAAGATTGAATGGCTGGTCAAGGATGGAGAGCTGGTTGAACGTGACCAGGTACTCTTCCGCCTGGAAGGTTCGGCTCGTTCCCTGCTCACCGGTGAACGTGCGGCGCTGAACTTCCTGCAGACCCTGTCCGGCACTGCGACGGTCAGCCACGAATATGCCCAGCGTGTCGCCGGTACACCGGTTACTCTGCTGGATACCCGCAAGACCATTCCCGGCCTGCGCATGGGACAGAAATACGCGGTCAGCTGTGGCGGCTGCTCCAACCACCGCATCGGTCTTTATGATGCCTTCCTGATCAAGGAAAACCATATCATGGCCTGCGGCGGTATCGAGCAGGCGATCGAAACCGCACACCAGAACCACCCGGGCAAACCGGTTGAGATCGAGGTGGAAACCGAGGAGCAGCTGGAGCGCGCGCTGGTGGCCGGTGCCGATATCGTCATGCTGGACAACTTCAGCCCGGAACGCATGGTCGCCGCTGTGGCCCAGACCGCTGGTCGCGCCAAGCTGGAAGCCTCCGGCAATATCACCGACGAGACCCTGCTCGACTACGCCAATACCGGCGTCGATTACATTTCCATCGGTGCACTGACCAAGCACTGCCGCGCGGTGGACTTGTCGATGCGCATCATCGAAGACTAAGTCGAAGACTTGCAACAAAAAACGGCACCTCGGATGAGTGTGCCGTTTTTTATGCCTGCGGTTATCTAGCCGTTCAGAATCTATCTACGTTGCCCTGGTGCCGCGTTACCACCAGGCTGAAATGGCTGCGACACCTTGTGCTCCATGCTCTCGCGCCCTGGCCAGATCGTCCTCACCCAAGCCACCGAGGGCATAGACCGGCAGGGTACACTCCGCGACCAGTTCGGCAAATTGCGCCCAGCCCAGCACCGCTTCACCCGGGTGGGATGAGGTTTCCTGCACCGGGGACAGGGTAATGAAGTCGATGCCTTTCTCTTCCGCCATACGGATCTGCTCGGCGTTGTGACAGGACGCACTGAGCCAGCGACCGTTAAACCCGACGCGATTGTCCAGATTTGCCAGACGCTCTGAGGTCAGGTGCAGATGCTCGGCAACGAGCGCATTGGCCTGCTCGACCGAGGTATTCACACCCAGCACAGCGCCCTGCTGTTCGCACAACGGCAGCAGTGATCGGTAGAGGTCGGCAAACTCATCCTCGGAGAGTGCCTTGGCCCTCAACAGCACCTGAGTTACCTCTTGTTCCAGCGCCGCCTGCAAACGCTCGGCGTACTCAGCAGATGAGGATGCCGCCCCGGTGATCAGCAGGCGCTCAGGCAATCGGGCCGCCGCCACTATCGGCGTATTGGCCGCCGGGAAGGCGTAGTTATCGAGTTCGTCCGGTGCAACCCAGCACACCGGCTGGCCTTCGGCGCCGTGCGCCTCACCGTCGAAGCCGTCCACCTCCCAGACATCCAGCAGCACCGATTTGTCGGGGTAGTGATGGGGAATCAGGATCAATGGACGGGCAGAGGTAACGCGGATACCCAGCTCTTCGTGCAGCTCGCGCGCCAGCGCATCGGCCACCGGCTCACCGGGCTCGACCTTGCCGCCGGGAAACTCCCAGAGGCCCCCCTGGTGCTTATCGTCAGGACGACGGGCAATCAGAATATGACCGCGGCGGTCACGAATGACGGCCGCGGCGACGTGGATCAATTTGGACATATCAGTTTGGGCAGGTCAGATCAGCTGCGGTAGTCCGCGTTGATGCTGACGTAGTCGTGGGACAGGTCGGTGGTCCAGACACGCTCGATCACCTGGCCGCGGTTCAGTACCACACGGATCAGGATCTCTTCCCCGTCCATCACCGCCTGGCCGGCTTCTTCGGTGTAGCTCGCCGCACGCCCACCGTTCTCGACGATGCAGACATCGTTGAGGTAGATCTGCAGCGCATCCAGGTCCAGGTTGTCGATACCGGCACGGCCGACGCAGGCCAGGATACGGCCCCAGTTGGGGTCGCTGGCGAACAGCGCGGTCTTGACCAGCGGCGAGTGTGCGATGGTGTAGGCCACATCCAGCGCTTCCTGGCTGGTACCGGCGGATTCGACGCAGACCTCGACGAACTTGGTCGCCCCCTCTCCGTCACGAACGATCGCCTGCGCCAGATCCAGCATGACCCGCTCCAGCGCTTCGGTGAACAGCGCCGCCAGCTCGTAGTCGGAGCCGTCGATACGCACGCCGCTGGCACCGGTGGCCACCAGCATGCAGGAATCGTTGGTCGAGGTGTCGCCGTCAACCGTGATGCGGTTGAACGAACGATCCGCCACCTTGCTCATCCACTGCTGCAGCAGTGCCTGCGGCACCTCGGCATCGGTGGCCACATAGCCCAGCATGGTGGCCATGTTGGGCATGATCATGCCGGAACCCTTGGAGATACCGGTCAGGGTGATGGTCTTGCCCTGATATTCGATCTGCTCACTGGCCGCCTTGGGACGGGTGTCGGTGGTCATGATGCCCCAGGCAGCCTGCTCCCAGTTATCCTCGGACAGGTCGGCCTTGGCATCTTTCAGCACGTTGACGATCTTGCTCACCGGCAGCGGCTCGCCAATGACCCCGGTGGAGAACGGCAGCACCGCTTCGACCGGCACCTCGCAGCGCTCGGCTACGGCCTGACAGCAGCTCATCGCATCGCTCATGCCCTGAGCGCCGGTACCGGCGTTGGCATTGCCGGTGTTAACCAGCAAATAGCGCGCCGGCGCCGCCGACAGATGCTGTTTGCAGATCCGTACCGGAGCGGCACAGAAGGCGTTCAGAGTGAATACACCCGCAACGGAGCTGCCTTCAGCCATCTCCATCAGCACCACATCACGTCGGCCCGGTTTCTTGATCCCCGCCGATGCAATACCGAGACGAAACCCGCTTACCGGATGTAATTGAGGCAAAGTAGCCGGACCAACTGCCATGATGCTGTTTCCTTTAGTCGTTAACGGACGTTGATTAACTGAGTTTACCGTGACACTGCTTGTACTTCTTGCCGGAACCACAGGGACAGGGGTCGTTGCGGCCCACCTTCGGCGTATCGCGCTTGAACGGCTCGGCATTGTCAGCCTGGTCGTTCTGCTCGGCACCCGCCTGCTCGTCTTCGCCCATGCTGGTGCTCTGAGCATGTTCGAAGTTCATTTGCTGGCGCTCGGCCTGAGCACGACGCTCCTCTTCCATACGCTCAACCTCTTCCGGCTGACGTACCTGAACATGACTCAGGATGCGAACCACATCACGCTTGATGTTTTCCAGCAGGTCCTGGAACAGGGCAAAGGCTTCACGCTTGTATTCCTGTTTCGGGTTCTTCTGCGCGTAACCACGCAGGTGAATGCCCTGACGCAGCAGGTCCATGGTCTGCAGGTGCTCTTTCCACAGCGTGTCCAGAACCTGCAGCATCACCTGCTTCTCGAACATGCGCAGGGTTTCAGCACCTACCGCATCTTCTTTCGCCTGGTAAGCAGTCAGGATCTCGCCACGGATCTTCTCGCGCAGGCTTTCTTCGTGCAGAGAGTCGTCCTCATCCAGCCACTGCTGAACCGGCAACTTGAGCGCGAATTCACTCTCCAGTGCCTTTTCCAGCGCCGGTACGTCCCACATCTCTTCCAGGCTCTGCGGCGGAATATGCTCGCTGATGCTGGTGTCGATCACCTCATCACGGATCGATGCGATGGTCTCGGAGATATCGTTCGAGGCCATCACCTCGTTGCGCTGATCATAGATCACACTGCGCTGATCGTTGGCCACGTCATCATATTCCAGCAGCGCCTTACGGATATCGAAGTTGCGGCCTTCCACCTTGCGCTGCGCCTTTTCAATGGCGTTGGTGACCATCTTGTGCTCGATCGCTTCGCCCTGCTCCATGCCCAGCGCCTGCATGAACGAACGCACACGTTCGGAGGCGAAGATACGCATCAGGTCATCTTCCAGTGACAGGAAGAAGCGAGAGGAACCCGGGTCGCCCTGACGACCGGCACGGCCACGCAGCTGGTTATCGATACGACGGGATTCATGACGCTCGGTACCGATAATGTGCAAACCACCGGCTTCCAGTACCTGCTCGTGACGCTGGCGCCACTCTTCACGGGCCTGGTCGACCTGGGCTTCACTGACATCTTCGCCCAGCGCGGCGATCTCCGCTTCCAGCTTGCCGCCGAGCATGATGTCGGTACCACGACCGGCCATGTTGGTGGCGATGGTCACCGCTCCCGGACGACCGGCTTCGGCAATGATGTCCGCTTCGCGACCGTGGTTCTTGGCGTTCAGCGTGTTGTGCGGAATCTTTTCCTTGTTCAGCAGCGCGGAGAGCAGCTCGGAGGATTCAACCGACGCCGTACCCACCAGTACCGGGCGGTTATGCTCACGGCAGTAGCGGATCTCCTTGACGATCGCCTGATACTTCTCCTCCATGGTGAGGAAGACGATGTCATTGTAATCCTTGCGCTGCACCGGACGGTTGGTCGGGATCACCACCACATCCAGGCCGTAGATCTGACGCAGTTCGTAGGCCTCGGTATCGGCGGTACCGGTCATGCCGGACAGCTTTTCATACAGGCGGAAGTAGTTCTGGAAGGTGGTGGACGCCAGGGTCTGGCTTTCCATCTGGATCTGTACGCCTTCCTTCGCTTCCACCGCCTGGTGCAGACCTTCGGACCAGCGACGACCCGGCATGATACGGCCGGTGTGCTCATCAACGATAACGATCTGACCGTTCTGGACGATGTAGTCCTTGTCACGCTGGAACAGGTAGTGCGCGCGCAGGCCTGCCAGCACATGGTGCAGCAGGTTCAGGTTCTGCGGTGCATACAGGCTTTCGCCCTCCTGCAGCATGCCGTGCTCGATCAGCAGGTCCTCGACCAGCTGATGACCGGCCTCGGTCAGCTCGACACTGCGGTTCTTTTCATCGACCACGAAGTGCTCATCGATCACCTGGGTGGTGTCCTTGGGATCGATCTCACCGTGGAACTGCTTCAGCTGGGGAATCAGCTGATTGATCTTGTGGTAGGTCGCCGAGCTGTCTTCGGCCGGACCCGAGATGATCAGCGGCGTACGCGCTTCATCGATGAGGATGGAGTCCACCTCATCCACCACGGCGAAGTGGAAGTCGCGCTGCACCTTATCGGCCACGCTGAATGCCATGTTGTCGCGCAGGTAGTCGAAGCCGAACTCGTTGTTGGTACCGTAGGTGATGTCGGCAGCATAGGCGGCACGCTTGGACTCGGAGTCCTGACCGGAGAACACCACGCCAACACTCAACCCCAGTGATTCATACAGCGGACGCATCCAGTTGGCGTCGCGCTGAGCCAGGTAGTCGTTCACGGTAACCACGTGAACACCCTTGGCCGGCAGTGCATTGAGGTACACGGCCAGGGTCGCCACCAGGGTTTTACCCTCACCGGTCTTCATCTCGGACACTTTACCATCGTGCAGCACCATGCCGCCGATCAGCTGAACGTCGAAGTGACGCATGCCCATGACGCGCTTGGAGGCCTCGCGGACGGCGGCAAAGGCTTCCGGCAGCAGCTTTTCCAGCGCCTCGCCCTGCTCAAGCCGTTCACGGAAAGCAACCGTCAGCCCCTTGAGGTCGGCATCGGAAAGCGCCTCGAAGCCCGCTTCCAGTTCGTTGATCTGCTTGACGACCTTACCCAGTCGCTTCAGCTCACGATCGTTTTTACTTCCCAGTATCTTCTTGAACAGTGACAGCATAATTCGACTTTTAACCGGTTGAATGCAAAGACCTGCCTCTGCGCCGCAGAGTCCTTTGCCAGAAAAATGGATACGACATTCTACCTGTATTGGGGCAGATAATTGAATGTCAACGGCGTGGAATTTTGATCTACCTTAGAGGCCGCCTGAACGAGGGGCCATAAACGCAAAAGCCGGCTTTGGCAGGCCGGCTTTTGGAGTAGGGATCAACCCGCCGCGACAGGGCGGTGATAGGAGATGGGCACGGGGGTTTCCTGATCCTCGAAGGTGACGGTTTCCCAGGCACCTTCGGTTGCCAGCAGCTTGCGCAGCAACAGGTTGTTCAGGTAATGACCCGATTTGTAACCGTAGAACTCACCAATCAGGCTCTTGCCCAGCAGGTAGAGGTCACCGATCGCATCCAGCACCTTGTGCTTGACGAACTCATCCTCGTAGCGCAAGCCATCTTCATTGAGGATCTTGAAGTCATCGACCACGATGGCGTTTTCGAAGCTGCCACCCAGTACCAGGTTCTGCGAACGCAGGTACTCGATATCACGCATGAAGCCGAAGGTACGGGCACGGCTCACTTCCTTGACGAAAGAGGTGCTGGAGAAGTCCAGTACCGCTTCCATGTTGCGATTGGCGAATGCCGGGTGATCAAACTCGATGCAGAAGCCGACCTTGAAGCCGTTGAACGGCTTGAAGGTCGCCGTCTTGCCTTCGTGGCTGACAGTCACTTCCTGCTTGATGCGGATAAATTCCTTGGGTGCGCCCTGCTCTTCAATCCCGGCGGACTGTATCAGGAACACGAACGGTGCAGCGCTGCCGTCCATGATCGGCACTTCTTCGGCGCTCAGTTCGACATAGGCGTTGTCGATACCCAGACCCGCCAGCGCGGACAGCAGGTGTTCCACGGTTGCAACGCGAACACCATCACGTGCCAGGTTGGTCGACAGCGTGGTATCGGCAACATTGTCGGCACGGGCCTCGATCTCGAAAACAGGATCCAGGTCCACTCGACGGAACACGATACCGGTATCAACCGGTGCCGGTTTCAGCGTCAGGTACACCTTCTGGCCCGTGTGAAGACCGACACCGGTGGCCTTGATGCTGTTTTTGAGTGTACGCTGCTTGATCATCCGCTATGCCAACCTGAATTTACAAAAATATCTTGAAATTTTAACAAACCCGACGCCGATTATTCAATCGGCGCGCGACCTTTGAGCTGACTATTTTTCAATCAGCCTGACGGCGCAGGAACGTCGGGATGTCGAGGCTGCCGTAGTCATCCCGCTGACCGGACTGCTCACCGGCTTCCGACTTCGGCTTGTCGACCAGGGCTTCCTCGCGCTGACGACGCAGAATGGTCGGCAGCTCGATCTCGTCCAGGTTCAGAGACCCGTCCGGCTTGCGGCTATGGCCACTGTTACCCTGAACAACGGTCATTTCCGGCTCACGGGCACGATCCAGACCGGTCGCCACAACGGTGACCTTGAGTTCTTCACCCAGAGACGGATCGATAACAGTACCCACCACGATGGTGGCATCTTCGTCGGCATACTGTTCGACGATGCTACCTACCTCGTTGAACTCACCCAGGCTGAGGTCTTCACCCGCGGCGATATTAACCAGGATACCGCTGGCCCCACGCAGGTCGATATCTTCCAACAGCGGGCTGCGGATAGCGGCTTCGGCCGCTTCTTCGGCACGGCTGTCGCCACGGGCGATCGCGGTGCCCATCATCGCCATGCCCATCTCCGACATCACGGTACGCACGTCGGCAAAGTCGACGTTGATCATGCCCGGGCGGGTGATCAGGTCGGCAATCCCCTGCACCGCACCCTTGAGCACGTCGTTGGCGGCGCTGAAGGCGTTGACCAGACTGCAGTTCTTGCCCAGCACCTGCATCAGCTTCTCGTTCGGGATAATGATCAGCGAGTCCACCGCATCACGCAGCTCGGCGATACCGGATTCGGCGATCTTCATGCGCTTGCGACCTTCGAACGGGAAGGGGCGAGTCACTACCGCTACCGTCAGAATGCCCAGTTCACGCGCCACTTCGGCCACGATCGGCGCGGCACCCGTGCCGGTACCGCCGCCCATGCCGGCGGTGATGAACACCATATCGGCACCGGACAAGGTTTCGGCGATACGCTCGCGATCCTCCAGCGCCGCCTGGCGACCAATTTCCGGATTGGCGCCGGCGCCCAGCCCCTTGGTCAACTCGCCGCCGATATGCAGCGCCGTACGCGCGGCGTTGCGGCTCAGTGCCTGAGCATCGGTGTTGGCGCAGATGAACTCGACGCCCTCGACCTCGGTATCCACCATGTACTGTACGGCGTTGCCACCGCCCCCCCCGACACCGATCACCTTGATCAGCGCGCTCTGCGTTACGCTTTCGACCAGTTCAAACATCTTCCCCTCCTGTCCGGACGCCTGTTACTACCTTCCGGCATTTCCGGCAATTAACTTTTATAAATTGAATACTTAAAAATTGCCCTGCAACCAGGCCTTGAACCGTTTCAGATAGTCACCCATGCCCGGCCGTGGCTCTGACTCCACTACCGGTACCAGCTCCTGCGCTGCCTGAGCCGCAATCGGGGCCATGGGAACTTCATGGTCCTGACGCGCGTAGTGCAGCAAACCGATGCTGGTGGCGTAGATCGGGTTACTCAACTGGGTCTCCATTCCGCGAATGCCTTGCGGCTTGGCCAGCCGAACCGGCATATGGAAGATCTCTTCCGCCAGCTCGACTGCACCTTCCATCTTGGAAGTGCCACCGGTCAACACGATGCCGGCGGCCACCAGATCCTCGAAACCACTGCGGCGCAGTTCGGCCTGCACCAGGGTAAACAGTTCCTCGTAGCGCGGTTCCACCACTTCGGCCAGCGCCTGTCGTGACAGGTCCCGTGCCGGACGGTCGCCCACGCTGGGCACCTTGATCATCTCGTCCGCCTGCGCCAGCTGGGCCAGCGCACAGGCGTACTTGATCTTGATCTGCTCGGCATGCTGCGTCGGTGTGCGCAGTGCCATGGCGATATCGTTGGTCACCTGATCCCCGGCGATCGGAATCACCGCCGTGTGACGAATGGAGCCCGCGGTAAAGACCGCAATATCCGTGGTGCCACCACCGATATCAACGATGCAGACACCCAGGTCCTTTTCGTCATCGGTCAGCACCGAGTAGCTGGAGGCCAGCTGCTCCAGCACTACCGCATCGACCTCAAGGCCGGTGCGGCGAATACATTTCTCGATGTTCTGGATCGCATTGATCGCACCGGTCACCAGGTGCACCTTGGCCTCGAGACGGACACCGGACATGCCGAGGGGTTCCTTGATCCCCTCCTGGTTATCGATCAGATATTCCTGCGGCAGGATATGCAGGATCTTCTGATCTGCCGGGATCGCCACGGCACGGGCCGCATCGATTACCCGTTCCAGGTCATAGTCGGAGACCTCTCGGTCACGTACCGCCACGATACCGTGCGAGTTCAGGCTGCTGATGTGGCTGCCGGCGATGCCGACGGTCACGCCGTGCACCTTGCAACCGGCCATCAATTCGGCCTCTTCCACCGCCCGCTGAATCGAGCTTACGGTGGATTCGATATTCACCACGACCCCGCGCTTCAAGCCGCGCGACGGGTGGGAGCCCACACCGACAATCTCGATCGTGCCCTGGGGTGTCACTTCACCGACCAGGCAGACCACTTTCGAGGTGCCAATATCGAGCGCAACGATCATGTTGCCTGCCATGTCACCCTTAACCTGCATTATTATTTCCAGCTCCTGCGCGCCAGCTAACGGCCACGCCATTGGTATAGCGAATATCAACCTGTTCTATCTGCTCCGCCCGGCCCGCCAGGCTCTGCTGATAGATGCGAATAAATCGTTTCAGACGCGGCACCAGCTCCTCGCGGCCGGCAATCACTCTGATACCGTTGTCCAGCTCCAGCGTCCAGGCGCCGCGCGACTCCAGCACCAGCCCGGTCAGACGCAGCCCGGCGGCTGAAAACATCCGGTTCAGGTCATGGTACTGCTGCATGATCCTGACCGTTTCATGGGCCGGGCCGGTCAACTTCGGCAGCGCCGCATATTCGGGCTTCAGCTCGGGCCAGAAGATATCCCCCTGGTGGTTGAGCAGCCCCTTGTCCCCCCAGCGCGCGACCGGAACCTCTTCCTCCAGCTGCACCGCCACTGCCGGCGGCCACTGCCGACGCACACTGGCACTGTGCACCCAGGGGTCCTGCACCAGCCGCTCCTGCAAGACCTTCAGATCCAGCTGCAGCAGTGGTCGATCCAGCCCTGCCGCCAGCGTCTGCGCCAGCGCGATCTTGTCCAGGTGACGGGTAGCCCCCCCCACTCGTACCTCGGCGACCGGCTGATTGAGCCAGTGCCAAAGTTCGCGCAACAGGGAGCTGCCCACGCCCACAAACACCACCAGCAGAGTCAGGATGACCACGGCCCGCCAATGGCGGTCCAGGCCGTTACTCGTTGTATCCTGAATTTCTGCCTGCCCCATGCTTATGCCTCGGCGATGCTCAAGATTTCGACCACCAGCTGCTCGAAGCCGATGCCGGCTTCACGTGCCGCCATCGGCACCAGACTATGATCCGTCATACCCGGCGCCGTATTGACCTCCAGCAGCTGGAAATGGCCATCGGCATCCATCATCGCATCGACACGCCCCCAGCCACGGCAACCTGCCACATTGAACGCCTGCAGCGCCAACTGCTGCAGAGTAGCCGTCTGCGCCTCAGTCAGACGGGTATCAAAGTGGTAATGGGTATCGGCCGCCGCATACTTGGCATCGAAATCATAGAAATCATGCGGTGTTTCCAGCCGAATCACCGGCAACGGCTGACCATTGAGCAGCGCGATGGTGAATTCGGGACCATTGACCCACTGCTCGGCAATGACACAGCTGTCGTACTCGCGGGCAGCCGAGAAGGCGCTTTCCAGCTCATCCCGGTTGCGCACCTTGCTCATGCCGATGCTGGAACCTTCATGAGCCGGCTTGACCATTATCGGATAGCCAAGCTGCGCCTCGACGGCGCTCAGATCGGTATCGGCGTCCAGCACGGCGAACGCTGGCGTCGGCAGCCCCGCGCCCTGCCACAGCTGTTTGCAACGCAGCTTATCCATGCCCAGTGCGGATGCCGCCACACCACTGCCGGTGTAGGGCTTGCCCATCATCTCCAGCACGCCCTGAATGGTGCCGTCCTCGCCACCACGGCCGTGCAGAATCAGGAAGGCGCGATCGAATTCACTGTCCAGCAGCTGAGCCACAGGGTTGGCACCGGCACTGCCCAGATCGATGCCGAAGGCATCAACACCGGCAGACTGCAGCCCCTTGAGCACCTCACTGCCGCTGCGCAGGGAGATCTCGCGCTCGGCGGAGGTCCCGCCCATAATTACCGCCACGCGTCCGAAAGCGGCCATGTCTGTTGCTTGCATCTGATCACTCATCATTCTGCACCCTTGGGTTCACGCACCAGAGACTCGTTGACCAACTGGTGAGCCAGGCTGGTGATATTGCCGGCCCCCTGAGTCAGCAGCAGGTCACCCGGCTGCAGCACATTGCGCAGGATTTCGGCGACCCCTTCCGGCCCTTCGACATACACCGGCTCAACGCCACGCTGGCGGATACTGCGGCACAGGCTGCGTGAATCCGCTCCCGGAATCGGCTCCTCGCCGGCCGGATAGACCTCCATCAACAGCAGCAGGTCCACTTCCGACAGTACCTTGACGAAATCCTCATAGAGATCACGGGTACGGGTATAACGGTGCGGCTGATGGATCATCACCAGGCGCCGCTCGGGCCAGCCTTCACGAATCGCCTTGATCACCGCCTGCACTTCTGTCGGGTGATGACCGTAATCATCTACCAGGGTTACCTCGCCACCAGCCACCGGCAGTTCACCCAGCACCTGGAAACGACGGCCTACGCCCTCAAAACGATCCAGTGCACGCACGATGGCACCCTCATCGATACCTTCGTCCAGCGCCACGGCGATGCAAGCCAGCGCATTGAGTACGTTATGCCGCCCCGGCATGTTGACGCACACCTCCAGCGGCGCCTGATTTCCAGGGCGCTGCACCGTAAAGCAGGTGCGCATGCCCTGCTGACGGATATCCACGGCACGGTAATCGGCGCCTTCGTGGAAACCGTAGGTCAGCACGGGCCGGCTGACTTCCGGCAGAATTTCGCGCACCACCGGGTCTTCAGTGCAAAGTACCGCCAAACCGTAGAACGGCAGGTTGTGCAGGAAGCTGACAAAGGTCTGCTTCAGCTTGCCGAAGTCGCCACCATAGGTATCCATGTGGTCGGCGTCGATATTGGTAACGATCGCCACCATCGGCTGCAGATGCAGGAAGGAGGCATCGCTTTCATCCGCCTCCGCCACCAGATAGCGGCTACCGCCCAGCTGGGCATTGGTGCCGGCACTGTTGAGGCGGCCACCGATGACGAAGGTCGGATCCAGTCCGGCTTCCGCCATGATCGACGCCATCAGGCTGGTCGTTGTGGTCTTGCCGTGGGTACCGGCGACAGCGATACCGTGACGGTAGCGCATCAGTTCAGCCAGCATCTCGGCACGGCGCACGATCGGGATACGCAACTCACGTGCCGCCACCACTTCAGGGTTATCGGCCTTGACCGCCGTCGAGGTCACCACCACATCGGCCCGGCTGACGTTGCTTTCGGCATGACCAATGAAGATTTCGGCGCCCAGCGCCTGCAGGCGTTCGGTGGTCGCCGACGGGCGGATATCGGAGCCGGTAATCTCATAGCCCTGGTTCAGCAGTACCTCGGCGATGCCGCACATGCCGACGCCACCGATGCCGACGAAGTGAATGCGGCGGATACGACGCATCTCGGGTACTTCATACACTTTTACACTGCGGTTTACCGCTTTCACTGCATAACCTCCAGGCAGACCGCTGCTACCCTGTCACTGGCATCGGGGCGCGCCTGCTGCCGCGCACACCGGGCCATATCCAATAATCTGTTTCGTTCGTTCAGCTCGGTCAACAGGCCAGCCAGGCGGTCGACATCAAGCTCGGACTGCTGCACCACCTGAGCTGCCCCGGCCTCTTGCAGATGCTGAGCGTTGGCGGTCTGGTGGTCATCCACCGCGTACGGGAAAGGCACGAACACCGCCGCCAGACCGGCAATTTCGATCTCACTGATCGTCAGCGCACCCGCGCGGCAGAGTACCAGGTCCGCCCAGCCATAGGCCTTGTCCATACGATCAATGAACGGCACCACACTGGCTTCGACACCGGCGTCCGCATAAGCCTGCTGGGTAACCTCCAGATGGCGTTTGCCGGTCTGGTGCCACACCTTCGGGCGCTGTTCAGGCGACAGTTTCGCCAGCGCCTGCGGCAGTACCTGGTTGATCGCCAGCGCGCCCAGACTGCCGCCTACGACCAGCAATCGCAGCGGCCCGTCCCGTTCTGCCATCCGCTGCTCCGGAGCGGCCAGCTCAAGAATCGGGCCACGCACCGGATTGCCGGTGGTTTCCACGTCCTTGCGGCCGGCAAAGGCCTTGGGGAACGCCTGCAACACACGCCTGGCAAAGCGAGCCAGCGTCTTGTTGGTCATGCCCGGGATGGCGTTCTGTTCATGCACCACCAGCGGTGTGCGCAGCAGCCAGGCCGCCAGACCGCCGGGACCCGAAGCAAAGCCGCCCATGCCCAGCACCGCATCGGGACGCACCCGGCGCAGTACCGCCAGCGCCTGTCCCAACGCATTGGCGAGGCGGAAGGGTGCCAGCAGCAAGCTTAACCGTCCCTTGCCGCGCAGCCCGGTGACAGAAATTCGATGCAGCGGAATGCCGGCCGCCGGCACGATCTCGTTCTCGATCCCGGTGCGACTGCCCAGCCACTCGACCTCGACCCCCTGCTGCTGCAGCTTCTCGGCCGTGGCCAGTGCCGGGAACACATGACCACCGGTACCGCCGGCCATGATCAGCACTTTGCGTGCCCGGGTGCTCATTCCGCTTTCTCCTCAATTCTCAACAACCGCCGCAACCAGGGCAGCTCATGCGGCTGCATCTTCAGCCGCTGGCATTTCAATTCGTAATCGACGCGCAGCACGATGGCGATCATGGTCGCGCACACCAGCAGGCTAGAGCCACCGTAGCTGAGCAGCGGCAGCGTCAGCCCCTTGGTCGGCAGCGCGCCGACGTTCACGCCGATGTTGATCAGCGCCTGACCGGCGATGATGAAACCAAAGCCGTAGGTCAGATAGGCCATATAGAAGCGCTGCTGCTTCTCGGCCTGACGCCCGATGCGGAACATGCGTGCCACCATCACCACATAGAGGCCGATAATCAGCACCGCACCGACCAGACCCAGCTCTTCAGCCAACACCGAGTAAACAAAGTCCGTGTGCGCTTCAGGCAGGTAAAACAGTTTCTGCACGCTGTTGCCCAGGCCGGTGCCGAACCAGTCCCCACGGCCAAAGGCGATCTGCGCCTGCGACAGCTGATAACCGGCGCCATAGGGATCGGCCCAGGGGTCGGTAAAGCTTTTCAGGCGCTCCAGTCGATAGGACTGGGAAAACGCCAGCGCCGCGATCAGACCGCCGCCGCCCAGCACCACAACCACCAGCTGGGCGAACTGCATGCCGCCCAGAAAAACGATACCGGCCACGGTGCCAACCATCACCACCAGGGCACCGTAGTCAGGCTCCGCCAGCAGCAGCGCACCGTAGATACCCATGGGGATCACCGGTTTGATCACGCCCCACCAGCTGTTGCGTACCTCGTCCAGGCGGCGCATCAGGTAGCCGCTGACGAAGATCACCATGCACGCCTTGGCGATCTCGGAGGCCTGCAGGTTGACCGGCCCCAGCCCGATCCAGCGGCGGGAACCGTTAACCTCGCGACCGATGCCGGGCACCAGCACCAGGATCAGCAGCAGCAGACCGAACACCAGCAGCGGCACGCTGTACTTCTCCCAGGTGCGCACCGGAATAAAGGCTGCGGCCGTAGCGCAGAGCAGTGCCAGCAACACGAAGCTGCCATGACGAATGATGAAGTGCGCCGAGGAACCGAAATCACGCGCCGCCACATCCATCGACGCCGAAGTGATCATCACCAGACCGGTCAGCATCAATGCCAGCGCACAGCACAGCAGCAGCGGGTCCATCGGGGCAACCCCCTCTGGCACTCGCATCCGTGCCGGCAATGCCGGTATTGGCAGCCTCAGGCCCAGTTTCACGTCAGCGCCTCCACGGCCTGAACGAAGCACTCGCCCCGTTCGGCATAACCGGTGAACATATCGAAGCTGGCACAGGCCGGTGACAACAGCACGATGTCCCCCTCATGGGCCAACTCATGTGCCAGCGTCACGGCGGACTGCATCGAAGCGGCAAAGTGAGTCTGCGCCGGCGACACCTCGGCCGCGATCAGCTCGGCATCACGACCAATCAGGACCAAATCCCGGCTGAAACGCTGCAAGGGAGCGTCCAGTTCCGCGAAGGACTGATCCTTGCCTACCCCGCCGGCGATCAGGATCAGCTGCGCGCCCTCTGCCAGAGTCGCCCCCAGCCCTTCCAGGGCGGCCAGCGTCGCGCCTACATTAGTGCCCTTGGAGTCGTTGAAGTAACTGACGCCATTGATTTCGGCTACCCATTGGCAGCGATGCTCCAGACCGGCGAAATCCTGCAGCGCCTGAAGCGCGGCGGGACGCGGAATGGCAACCGCATCGGCCAGCGCCAGTGCCGCCAGCGCGTTAGCCAGGTTATGGCGACCACGGATCTTCAGCGCCGACTCCGGCAACAGGCAATCCAGGCCGCAGGCAAGCCAGGTTTCCCCGCCCTGCTCACGCAGCCCATACTGTTTCAGGTCCGGTTCGTTGAGGCCGAAGCTACGCAGCTCAACGCCCTGTGCCAGCAGCGGCTGGGTCAGTGCATCCTGACGATTCGCCACCACCACCGCCGCGCCGCGGTAGATACGCTGCTTGGTCAGGGTGTAGTCCTGCATGCCCTCGTAACGATCAAGATGATCCGGACTGACATTGAGTACGGTTGCCGCCGCCGCGCGCAGTTCATGCGTCGTTTCCAGCTGGAAACTGGACAGCTCCAGTACATAGAGCTCCGCGGGCTGCAGCAGCAGATCCAGTGTCGGCGTACCGATATTGCCGCCCACACCGACCTTGATGCCGGCCTGCTCAGCCATCAGTCCGACCAGGGTGGTCACGGTGCTCTTGGCGTTGGAGCCGGTGATCGCCACGATCGGCGCTTCGGCTTCGCGGCAGAACAGGTCGATATCGCCGATCAGCGCGGCACCGGCAGCCGTCGCCGCCTGGATCGCCGGGTGGCGCTTGTCGATTCCGGGGCTGATCACCAGCTCCTGTGCCTGGCTGAGCCAGTCACTGTCCAGCTCGCCCAGACGCAGCTCCACACCGGGAAATTCGGCACGGAACGCCTCTGCCGCAGCAGGCGCCTCACGGGTATCACAGACGGCAAAAGGCACACCGACGCGTCGAAAATATCGCGCACAGGAGAGCCCGGTCTGGCCCAGACCGATAATGATGCGCTGCTTGTCAGTGGTGATCAGGCTCAATCCTCTGCTCTCCCCTTAACGGATTTTCAACGACGCCAGACCGATCAGCACCAGCACCACGGTAATGATCCAGAAACGTACAATCACGCGCGGTTCCGGCCAGCCCTTGAGCTCGAAATGGTGGTGAATTGGTGCCATGCGGAAGATACGGCGACCGGTCAGCTTGAACGACGCCACCTGCAGGATCACCGAGATGGTTTCCATCACGAACACCCCGCCCATAATCACCAGCACCAGCTCCTGACGCACAATCACAGCGACAACACCCAGTGCAGCCCCCAGCGACAGTGCACCCACATCGCCCATGAATACCTGGGCCGGATAGGTGTTGAACCAGAGGAAACCGAGCCCGGCACCGACGATGGCGCCACAGAAAATGATCAACTCCCCGGAACCGGCCACATAGGGAATATGCAGGTAGTTGGCAAACTGCGCATGGCCACTGAGGTAGGCGAACACCGCCAGCGCGGCCGCCACCATCACCGTCGGCATGATCGCCAGGCCATCGAGGCCGTCGGTCAGGTTGACCGCGTTGGAACTGCCCACAATGACGAAGTAGGTAAATACGATGAAGAAGATGCCCAGATCGATCGCCACGTCCTTGAAGAACGGCAGAATCAGCTGGGTTTCTACCGGCGACTGTGCCGTCATGTAGAGCACCACGGCTGCCCCGACACCGCCGATCGACTGCCAGAAATACTTCCAGCGCGCCGGCAGGCCCCGCGGGTTCTTTTCCACCACCTTGCGCCAGTCATCAACCCAGCCCACAGCACCGAAGATCAGTGTCACGATCAGCGTTACCCAGACGTAGCGGCTGCTCAGGTCACTCCACAGCAGCGTACTGATGGCGATCGACAGCAGGATCAGGGCACCACCCATGGTCGGTGTGCCGGCCTTGCTCAGGTGCGACTGGGGACCGTCATCACGTACCGCTTGGCCAATCTGTTTTTCCTTCAACCGACGGATCAGCCAAGGACCGAGAAACAGCGAAATCCCCAGTGCGGTCAGGATACCCATGATGCCGCGCAAGGTGATGTAGCGGAACACCCCGAAGCCGGAATAAAACTGGGACAGGTAATCGGCTAGTAGCAAAAGCATGGTATCAGTGTTCCCCTTCCAACAGGGCTGTCACCACCCTGTCCATCTGCGCGCTGCGCGACCCTTTGACCAGAATGGTGGTTTCGGGCGCCAGCAGTGTTTTCAATCGTTCAATCAATGTCGTTTGTTCCCTAAAGTGTTCCGCCCCCGCCCCGAGCGAGGCAAAGGCATCCGCGGCCGCCTGCATCTTCGGCCCGGTCACCAGCAGGCGTTCGATGCCACGCTCGGCGGCATAACGACCAACCTCGGCGTGCAAACGCGGCGAGTCTTCTCCCAGCTCAGCCATATCGCCCAATACCAGAATCCGCTCGCCGGGCAGCTGCGCCAGCAGGTCAGTCGCCGCCTTGATCGCATCGGCGTTGGCGTTGTAGCTGTCGTCGATCACCAGCGCACCGCCACTTAAACGGTGGGGGCTCAAACGACCGGCCACCGGGGTAAACCTGTCCAGTACGCCGGCAATCTGTGGCAACGGCTGACCGGCGGCTACCCAGGCGGCGGCTGCAGCCGTGGCGTTGGCCACATTGTGGCGGCCGAGAATCTGCAGACTCACCGGCAGTTGGTCGGTGCCGTCATCCAGCACAAAGCGCCAGCTGCCATCAGCATTCATCTGCAGCCGGCTGGCACTGATATCCGCCGCACCATTCTCCACGCCGAAGGTAAACACCCGGCGCTTGAGTCGATGCAGGCGCTCAATCCAGAGCGACGCATGGGGGGAATCCAGATTTACGACCCCAACACCGCCCTCACGCAGTCCGCCAAAAATCTCGCCCTTGGCCAGAACCACGCCATCAAGGCCGCCAAACCCTTCCAGGTGTGCGCCCATGGCATTGTTCAGAACGGCCACATCCGGTTGCGTGAACGCGACCGTCCGCGCGATCTCACCCTGAGCACTGGCGCCCAGCTCGATTACCGCCGAACGGTGTTCCGGCGCCAGGCGCAGCAGGGTCAGCGGCGCACCGATCTCGTTGTTGAGGTTGCCTTCTGTCGCCAGCACCTCGCCCCGAGTGGCCAGCAAACCGGCCAGCATCTCCTTGACCGTGGTTTTGCCGCCACTGCCGGTGACCGCAAAAACCGGTGCACGGAACAGCGAGCGGTTGTAGCCGCCCAGCTGCCCCAGTGCTGTTAAGGTGTCGGTGACAACCAACTGGGGCAGCCGGGTGTCGACCTCATGGTCCACCACGACCGCCGCAGCCCCCTTCAACTCGGCAGCACCGACAAAATCGTGCCCGTCAAAACTTGGGCCTTTCAATGCCACGAACAGATCGCCCGGCGCCAGAATACGGCTGTCGGTCACGACCCTCTGCAGCGAACAGTTCTCACCCAGCTGCCGCGCATCCAACACTGGCTGGAGCTCATTCAGCTCGAAGGCGCGCATCATACATCAGCTCCTTCCTGCAATACATGCCAAGCCTGTTGACAGTCATCAAAAGGCTCCTTGACTCCTTTTACCTCCTGGTAGGCCTCATGCCCCTTGCCGGCAATCAGCACCAGATCCTCGGCATCCGCCTGGTTGATCGCCCAGCGGATCGCCGCTGCCCGGTCCGCTTCCACATGGGTCGCCGCATCCGGCTGCACGCCCGCCAGGATGCCGGCGATAATCGCCTGCGGTGACTCGGAACGGGGATTATCACTGGTGATCACCAGCTGATCCGCCAGCTCGGCCGCGATGCGCCCCATCTCCGGACGCTTGCCGGCATCACGATCACCACCGCAACCAAACACACAGATCAACTTCCCCTGCGCCGGACGATGCAGGCGCAACGCCTGCAGCGCCTGTGCCAGGGCATCAGGGGTGTGCGCAAAGTCGACCACCACCGCCGGAGCATGCGCCACCGCCGGCAGCGCCTGCATGCGGCCGGCGACCGGTTGTACCTTGCCAATGACCTCGGCAATCCGCACCAGCGAGTAATCGAGCAGCTGCAGCAGACTGGCGCAGAGCAGCAAATTGCTGACATTGAAGCTGCCCATCAGCGCGGTCTTCACCTCGACACGCCCCTGTTCACCAACCAGGCTGAATGCAGCCCCTTCAGGCATGAAGCTCAAATCGGCCACACCCAGATCGGCCCCCGGCTCGCTCACGGCAAAACCACGCACCTTCGCCTGTGCCGGCTGAAGCCGCTGCCACAGGGTGCGACCAAACACATCATCAAGATTGATCGCCTGCAGCGCCGGTGCATGATCGATGAACAGCTTTGCCTTGGCATCGCCATAGGCCGCCATGTCACCATGGTAATCCAGATGGTCACGGGTCAGATTGGTAAATCCGGCCGCTGCAAAACGCAGACCGGCAACCCGCTGCTGATCCAGTGCATGGCTGGACACCTCCATCACCACATAATCGGCACCGGCCTGCTGCAGCTCGGCCAGCAGCGCCTGCAACGCAATTGCATCCGGCGTGGTATGGGTCGCGGGCTTGAGATCATCGATAAAACCGTTACCCAGGGTACCGATCACGGCGGCACGCTGCCCAAGCTGCTCAAGCGCCTGAGCCAGATAGTTGCTGCAGGACGTCTTGCCGTTGGTGCCGGTGATGCCGATCACCTTGAGGTGATGACTGGGATTGCCATAAAAGCGGCTGGCCACCTGTCCAACTACCGCATCCAGATCCCTGACTTCCAGCAACGGCACCTTGACCAGAGCCCGTTCGGCAGCGCTCAGCTCCTCCCGCTCAACAACGATGGCAACCGCCCCTCGCTGTTGCGCATCGGCGATAAAATCCGCGCCACGACAGGACACGCCGTTGCGCGCAAAAAACAGATCACCCGGCTTGACCTTGCGACTGTCCAGCGCCAGACCAGACACCTGCACCGGCCTGTCAACCGGCAAGGCCGCGAGCGTCGAAGACGCTTGCGGCAACAGGGTCAACAGTGACTGGGTATAACGATTCATTGCGATGCCACCTGTGAAGAGGACGGTTCAGGCCACTTGTCCGGCGGCACATTAAGCAGCCTCAATGCCCCGCCGGCTATCCGGGAGAAAATCGGTGCCGCCACCAGACCGCCGTAGTATTCCTGCCCCTTGGGGTTGTCCACCATCACCGCAATCACCAGGCGCGGATTGCTGATGGGAACAACACCAGTAAAAACAGAGACATACTTATCTTCGGCATAGCCACCACCACTGGCCTTGTGCACGGTACCGGTCTTGCCGCCAACGCGATAACCTTCAACCGCGGCACGGCGCCCTGTACCACGCGGGCCGATTACCGTTTCCATCATTTCCAGTACCTGAGGCGCGATACCCGGGGGCATGACGCGCATGCCGGCGGTCGGCTGCGTCTGTTTCAGCAAAGTGGCCGGACGGAAAACACCGTCTGCCGCCAGCGGCACGTAGGACTGCGCCAGCTGAAGCAAGGTCGTGGAAAGACCGTAACCATAGGACATGGTGGCACGCTCAACACGCTGGCGCTCCTTCAGATAGGGCAGCACACCCGTGCGTTCACCCGGGAAGCCGGTACCCGTATCCTTGCCCAGCCCTACATTGGACAGCAGATTGCGGACAGTATCCGGCTCCATATCGAGCGTCAGCTTGGTCACACCGACGTTGCTGGATTTGGTAATGATGCCGGTCAAGCTCAGCTCACCGTAATCGCGGTGATCCTTGATGGTCGCGCCGGACACGCGAATATAGCCCGGTGAGGTATCAACAATACTGTCAGCGGTGTATTTGCCGCTCATCATCGCCGCTGCCACGGTAAAAGGCTTGATGGTGGAGCCCGGCTCGAACAGGTCGGTCAACGCCCGGTTACGCAATGCCGACGTATTCAAGCCGGAGCGGTCATTGGGGTTGTAGGAGGGCTGATTGACCAGCGCCAGCACTTCACCGGTATGGGCATCCAGCACCACCGCCGAACCGGAGTCCGCCTTGTGCACCTCGACCGCCGCCTTCATCTCGCGATAGGCCATGTACTGCACACGCAGGTCAATACTCAACTGAAGATCATCACCGGGATCGGCATCCTGCAGCGAACGGATATGTTTGACGGTGCGTCCCACCCGATCCTTGAGCACCAGTTTGCGTCCAGGCTCGCCACGCAGGCTGTGGTTATAAGCCAACTCAAGCCCTTCCTGACCTTCGCCATCCACATTGGTAAAACCCACCAGATGCGTACTGACTTCGCCGGCGGGGTAGTAACGCTTGTATTCACGATCCACATGAATACCGGTCACGCCCAGCGCTTCGACTCTTTCAGCCAGTTCCGGGGTTACCTGACGCTTGAGATAGAGGAAGCGACGCTCGCGGTTGGCGGACAGTTCCGCCTTGAGGTCATGGGGACGCTTGCCCAGCAGCTGTGCCAGACGGGTCAGACCGGCGTGCTGCAGGTCAGCCTTGAGCGGGTCGGCCCAGATGGTTGCCACCGGAGCGCTGACCGCCAGCGGCTCACCATTGCGATCACTGATCACGCCACGGTGCGCCGGAATCAGCATGGTGCGCAGCGAACGGGCATCCCCCTGGCTGCGCAGAAAATCCTGGTCATTGGTATAGAGCGAGAACAGTTTGGAGGTGATCGCCGCCACGATCAGGGCGAGCAGCACCACAACCAGCCAGATGCGCCAGCCGCGCGCTGCTTGATTCTGAATGTCACTCGCCTTATCGCTGCTCATTGCGCACGATCTCGATCGCTTCGGTTGCAGGCACTACCATGTTCATCTTATCCGCAGCCAGGGCCTCGACCCGGTGATGCGCAGACCAAACACTCTGCTCCAGCAGATACTGGCCCCACTCCACCTGCAGCTCATCCCACTGCTGCACCAGATTCTGGTGCTGGTTGAACAGCCTGCGGTACTCATATGCCGAGAAAATCACCGCCATTGCACTGCCCATTACCATCAGGGTCAGCAACAGGGTAATTGCAGCAGGGACAAACACCTCCCCACCGCTGAGCATCCGGCTCGGTTGCGCCGCTTCCTTGCGTACCGGTCCAATCTGAGGCAGCTTCGCTTTCAGCGTTTGCGCCCAGCCCCCGATATCCGGACGCTTGACCTCGAACCGGGGCAATTTCATGCCAGTTTGATCGCCGCTCGCATAACAGCACTGCGTGCGCGCGGATTCTGATTCAACTCATCCTTGCCTGCTTTTACCGCCTTGCCTGCGGACTTCAGTCGTCGCTTCAGCATCTCATCGGTCACCGGCACACCCGGCGGCAGATGCTCATCGCCCTTCACATGACGACGAATGAAACGTTTGACGATTCGATCTTCCAGCGAATGGAAACTGATCACCACCAGTCGACCGCCGGGCGCCAGCACTTCCAGCGCCTGGTCCAGGCAGGCTTCAACGTCCGCCAGCTCACGGTTGATATGGATACGAATACCCTGAAAAGCACGGGTAGCCGGGTGCTTGCCCTTTTCCCAGCGGGGATTGGCTTCAGAGATGATTTTGGCCAGGCGTGCCGTGGTCGTGATCGGCGCTTCTTCACGCTCTGCGACGATCGCGCGTGCCATGCGGCGGGAGAAGCGCTCTTCGCCGTACTGGTAGAGAACATCGGCGATTTCGGTTTCGGAGGCGCGATTGATCCAGTCGGCGGCACTTTCACCGGAAGAGGTATCCATGCGCATGTCCAGCGGACCGTCATTGAGGAAGCTGAAGCCACGATCGGGGTCGTCCAGCTGAGGCGAGCTGACGCCCAGGTCCAGCAGAACCCCGCTGACCTTGCCCATCATGCCACGCTGTTCAACAAAGGACTGCAGCTGAGCAAAGGAGCCGTGTTCGATACTGAAGCGCGGTTCGTCGGCAAAGCGCTGATGGGCGTGACGGATCGCTTCCGGATCCTTGTCGATCGCCATCAACCGGCCCTGCTCGGACAGCTGTTCAAGCACCAGCGCACTGTGACCGCCCCGCCCAAAGGTGCCATCGATGTAAAACCCATCCGGATCATACACCAGTTCGCGCACAGCCTCGCCCAACAGCACGGTAATGTGGCTGAATGTCTGACTCATCGTGTCCCCAGTCCGTCAGTTAAAGCGACAGAGTCTGCAATTCAGCCGGAATTTCGTCGTCTTCCGCCTGCAGATACTCGTCCCGAGTGCTGCTCCAGAGCGTCTCGCTCCAGATTTCAAATTTATTGCCCTGCCCAAGCAGGATGATTTTCTTGTCCAGTTCTGCATAATCGCGCAGCGGCGCCGGCAGGAGCATACGCCCATTGGCATCCAGCTCCAGGTCGGTCGCATGTCCGACCAGCAAGCGCTGAATTCGGCGTACCGACCTGTTAAAGCCGGACAAGCCACTGATCTTGGCCTGGATCTCATCCCATTCGGGCTGTGGATACAGCAGCAGACAAGGGTCTTCGGTATCAATCGTCACCACCATTCGGCCCTCACAATGGCTGACCACCGTTTCGCGATAGCGAGCCGGCAACGCCATACGACCCTTGGCATCAAGATTGATCGGATTGACTCCGCGGAACATCACGCCCACCGGAAACCCCAAATTAACCCACTTTTATCCACTTTTTCCCACTAGGCGACACTATAGGTAGTAAGCCCTGTAGATGCAAGGCGATGTCCCCCGGGAATAACTGTTTCAGCCGACCAGCAGACGAAACCGGAATATTCGCAATACTCTTTGTTTAACAAACACTTAACAAAACAACCAAAACAATAGAAAAAGCCGGGCGGAGGCATTCTTTGCTCACGCCGGACTTGAGTTTCTTTAATGCAACAGGAAGGTGTTTAACTGTTAAATCAGGTCGGCTTTTGATAAATCAATTGTTTAAAAAAGCGACCCGCTATTCATGAACGAAAGCATGCTCCAGAAAATTCATACAGAGTCCCCAACCTGAAGAACAGCATTCAACCCAACCCGATCATTACATAAGAAAAAACTAAAGTAGTTATTCAAAATATTGAAAGGAATGTTATTTTGATATTCAAACGGTTTGCAGACTTCCCTTCAAAACACCGTTGAAACAAGGAGAGGCCCAATGCGACACGTACACGTAGCCATTATCGGCGCCGGCTCGGCTGGCCTGACCGCTTACCGCCAGGCTCGTCAGCACTCGGATTCCGTCGTGTTGATCGACCCCGGCCCCCTGGGCACCACCTGTGCACGGGTGGGTTGCATGCCGAGCAAGTTGCTGATTGCCGCCGCCGATACCGCCTGGCACGCCCGCCATGGCGCCACCTTCGGCATCGACATCCCCCAGGTCCACGTCGATGGCAAAGCGGTCATGAACCGGGTACGCAGCCTGCGCGAACGCTTTGTCGACAAGGTACTCAAGGGGATGACAGGCATTCCGGTTGAAGACCGGATCAACAGCCGAGTCCAGTTTGTGTCTGACCACGAGCTGCAAACGGAGACCGGCGAGAGGTTGCACGCGGAGCGCATCGTCATCGCTACCGGCTCACGCCCCAGCATCCCGGGCTTTCTTCATGCCGCCGGTGACCGCCTGCTGATCAACGATGATCTGTTTGAATGGGAAGAGCTGCCCGAGTCCGTTGTCGTCTTCGGGCCCGGGGTCATTGGCCTGGAGCTGGGCCAGGCCCTGAGCCGTCTTGGCGTACGTATCCGCATGTTCGGTGTCGGCGGGGCTATTGGTCCGATTGAGGATGACGCGATTCGCCAGGCGGCCCAGCAATGCTTCAACGGCGAATTCCCGCTCGATGCCGACGCCTCGGTATCGGCCATCCGTCAGACGGGCCAGAGTGTTGAAGTCGACTTTCTCGACCTTGATGGTACGCCCTGCACCGAGACGTTCGACTTCCTGCTGGCGGCCACCGGTCGACGCCCCAACGTGGATAACCTGGGGCTGGACCATACCTCCCTGAAACTCGGTGAGCACGGCATTCCCCAGTTCGATACCAGCACCCTGCAGTGCTCGCTGCCGCATATCTTCATCGCCGGCGATGCCAACAATCACCTGCCGCTGCTGCACGAAGCCTCTGACGAGGGTGCCATTGCCGGGCGCAATGCGGCTCGTCTGCCGGACGTAAAACCCGGCCATCGCACTACGCCGCTGGCCGTGGTTTTTTCAGACCCTCAGATCGCCACCGTGGGTCTGCGCCCGTCTCAAATCGAGCAGCAGTATACCGGCCGCTTTGCCGTGGCCAGTTTCAACTTCAATGAGCAGGCCCGTGCCAAGGTGCTGGCCAGAGACCGTGGACTGATGAAAATCTGGGCCGAAAAGCAGAATGGCCGACTGCTCGGTGCGGAAATTCTGGGGCCGGACGCCGAACACCTGGCCCACCTGCTGGCCTGGTCGATGGAGCAGAGCCTTTCCGTCGACCAGTTACTGGCCATGCCCTATTACCATCCAGTGATTGAGGAAGGCATGCGTAGCCTGTTGCGGGAGTTGAAGCCGCTTCTGTAGACAACCGGGGGGCGATCATACGCCCCCTTGGTTCGCCTCACATGTTCGGATAATTCGGCCCGCCGGCCCCTTCCGGCACCACCCAGGTGATGTTCTGCGCCGGATCCTTGATGTCGCAGGTCTTGCAGTGAACGCAGTTCTGGCCGTTGATCTGGAACTGGGGTCCGTTTTCCGCCTCGACCACTTCATAGACGCCCGCCGGGCAGAAGCGCTGCGCCGGTTCGGCGAACCTGGGCAGGTTCTGACCGATCGGGATGCCCACATCTTTCAGCTGCAGATGGCAGGGCTGGTCCTCTTCATGGTTGGTGTTGGACAGGAACACCGACGAGGGCTTGTCGAATGACAGCACGCCATCCGGTTTCGGATAGTCGATTCTTACGGACTGATCCGCGGGTTTCAGCTGGGCATGATCCTCATGACGGTCGTGCAGGGTCAGGGGAATCCGGCCGCCGAACCAGTTTTGGTCGACATAGTTGAACGCGCCGCCCAGCCAGGTGCCCAGCTTGTGCATCGCCGGGCCGAAGTTACGTGAGCGGTAGAGCTCGTCATACAGCCAGGAGGCCTTGAACGCATCGGTAAAGCCGGACAGATCCTTGCCGCTCGGGTCACCGGCCAACAGCGCTTCACTGATCGCTTCCGCCGCCAGCATGCCGGATTTCATCGCCGTATGGGTACCCTTGATCTTGGCGAAGTTCAGCGTGCCGGCATCACAGCCGAGCAACAGCGCACCGGGCATGGTCATCTTCGGCAGGGCATTGAAACCGCCCTTGGCGATGGCCCGGGCACCGTAGGAAACACGCTTGCCGCCTGCCAATACCTGGCTGATCTCGGGATGGTGCTTCATGCGCTGGAACTCGTCGAACGGGCTCAGCCAGGGGTTGTCGTAGTTGAGGTCGGTGATCAGCCCCACCACCACTTGGCAGTCATCGGTGTGATAGAGGAAGAAACCACCGCTGGCACCGGCTTCGCTCAGCGGCCAGCCGGAGCCGTGCACCACCAGACCCGGCTGGTGGTTGGCCGGATCGATGTCCCAGAGTTCCTTGATGCCGATGCCGTAGTGCTGCGGATCGGCATCCTGGTCCAGCTGGAAGCGGTTGATCAGCTGCTTGCCCAGATGGCCGCGGCAGCCTTCGGTAAACAGGGTGTATTTGGCGTGCAGTTCCATGCCGGGCATGTAGTTGGGGCCCTGCTCACCGGCGGCTGTCACACCCATATCACCGGTGGCGATACCCTTGACGCTGCCATCGTCATTGAACAGCACTTCGGCCGCGGCAAAGCCCGGAAAGACTTCCACGCCCAGCGCTTCCGCCTGCTCGCCCAGCCAGCGGCAGACATTGCCCAGGCTGACGATGTAGTTGCCGTCGTTATGCATCGGCTTGGGAATCAACGCGTTCGGTAGTACGGTCGCCTTTTCCGCATCCTTGAGCATCACCACGCGGTCGGCAGTGACGACGGTATTCAGTGGCGCGCCCTGTTCTTTCCAGTCAGGAAAGAGCTCATCCAGCGCACGGGTTTCCATCACCGCACCGGAGAGGATATGGGCGCCCACTTCCGAGCCCTTCTCAACGACACAGACGGTCAGTTCCTGTTCGGCGGCCTGTGCCTGCTGCATCAGCCGACAGGCCGCTGACAACCCGGCCGGGCCGGCACCGACGATCACCACATCAAATTCCATCGATTCACGACTCATCCTACACATACCTCATCATCGACAGAGTCCGGAACAGGCTGGAGCGCACTCAGGCTGGCGATCACCGTATCCACAAACACGTCTGCATTACTTGAAATCGAAAAATAGCTGGCCCGCTGCAGCCAGCTGGAAACAAAGCCGTCGACCATCGCCTTGATCAGCCAGGACGCGGCTTCAGGGTCGACACTGGCCGGCAGCTGGCGGCGGCGGATCGCGTTGCGGATCACGCTGAGTCGGCGCTGGTGCTGGTAGTCCATGAAGCGAGCCACGGGATCGGAAACCTCGCGTTCACCGACACCCGAGCTCTCACGGATAAACATCAACATCATGCGGCGGAAGCTCAGGTCCACCTCGATCTTCTGCAGGATGCTGACCAGCAACTGACGCAGCTTGCCCAGCGGGTCCTGCTCCTGGTCGGACAGGCTGGCATCGCTGAGCTGTTTGAACGGCAGGGAATAGTGCTCGCAAATGGCATCGAACAGATCCCACTTGTTCCTGAAATGCCAATAGATCGCGCCCCGTGTGAAGCCCGCCGCCTTGGCAATATCACTGAGCCGGGTGGCGGCTACGCCCTGTTCGGAGAACAGTTCCAGCCCCTTCTGCATGATCGAAAGGCGCGTGGCTTCGGCTTCTTCACGGGTACGACGCATCTGAGTCCACCCTCAGGCCGTGATAGAGCCGCCGTTGAGCGGCAATACCTGGCCCGACATCCAGGAGGCTTCACGTGAGGCCAGATAGGCCACCGCAGCACCCACATCTTCCGGCGTACCGGTACGCCCAACCGCCGTGGCCTTGGCATATTCGGCGTAATCACCGAAGTTGTTCATGGTGCCCAGGGACACGGCATTGGCGGTGATGCCCTTGCGACCGACTTCATGAGCCAGGTGACGCATGAAGCCAAGCGCGGCGGACTTGGCGGCGGCATAGTTGGTCAGACCGAACTGCAGGCCGGTACGCCAGGATTCCGAACTGATAATGACGATGCGGCCAAAGCCCTGCGCCACCATGCCGTCCATCACGCGCCGCGTCAGACCCAGAATGGCACGCAGGTTCAGATCCAGCTGCAGTTCGAAATCCGCGTCGGTCAGGTTCTCGAAATGGCTCAGGGAGTTCGGCATGCCCGGCGGAACACCGGCATTGTTCACCAGAATGCTGACCGGACCGAACTCGCGCTCGGCGGTGGCAACGATGCTTTCGCGCACGTCCGCATCGGTGATATCACCCGGCGCGGCACAGACCTCAAACCCCTCTTCACGCAACTGGGCTACAGCGTTTTCGGCACGCTCGGGGTAATAGTCGTTGATCACGACCTTGGCTCCCTGAGTCGCCAGTGCACGGGCTACACCGAGGCCCATGCCCTGACCGGCACCGGTGACCAGCGCCACCAGCCCTTCGAGTTCAAACAGTTTCTGGCTCATATTCTTGTCCTTATGCTAGAGCGTATTCTCAAGACAAGGCGCCCCGCAGGACGCCTTTACTGTCGATCAGGGGCAAACTTCGAACAGACCGGCGGCGCCCATGCCGCCACCGATGCACATGGCAACCACCACGTACTTGACGCCACGACGACGGCCTTCAATCAGGGCATGACCCACCATGCGCGCACCGGACATGCCGAACGGATGGCCGATGGAGATAGCACCGCCATTCACGTTCAGACGATCATTGGGAATGCCCAGCTTGTCACGGCAGTAGAGCACCTGACTGGCAAAGGCTTCGTTGATCTCCCACAGACCGATGTCATTAACGGTGAGGTTGAAGCGCTCCAGCAGTTTGGGGATCGCATAGACCGGGCCGATGCCCATCTCTTCCGGCTTGCAACCGGCAACGGCGATGCCCTTGTAGATGCCCAGCGGCGCGATACCGCGACGATCCGCTTCTTCGCGGCTCATCAGCAGCGCTGCGGAAGCACCATCGGAGAACTGGGAAGCGTTACCGGCGGTGACATGCTGGCCTTCGGCGACCCACTGGCCGTCTTTCCACACCGGCGCCAGACCGGCCAGGCTTTCATAGGTCGTCTGCGGACGGTTGCACTCGTCACGATCCGCCACCACTTCCTTGTGACCGGCCGGCTTGCGATCGGCATCGAACACCAGCTGCTGAGCGGTCAACGGCACGATTTCGTCATCGAACAGACCCGCTTCCTGAGCCGCAGCAGTACGCTGCTGGCTCTGCAACGCATAACGATCCTGCTCCTCACGGCTGATACCGTAGCGCTCGGCCACGAGCTCGGCGGTCTCGATCATCGGGATGTAGGCGCTCGGCACCACGTCCTTCACCGCTTCCGACTGGGCGCGGTAGGTGTTCTTGTGTTTGGTCTGGGTCAACGACAGCGATTCAACACCACCGGCCACGGCAATTTTCATTTCCCCGGCCAGAATGTTTTTCGCCGCCACACCAATGGTCATCAGACCGGAGGCACACATGCGGTCCAGCGCCATTCCGGGCACCGTATCCGGCAGACCGCCGGTGTAGGCGCACAGACGGCCGATGTTGTAGGCCTGAGTGCCCTGCTGGACTGCAGCGCCCATGATTACATCTTCTACCGCTTCAGGCTCGATACCGGCACGCTCGACCACCGCACGGACCACGTGGCCGCCCAGCACCGGGGCTTCGGTATCGTTGAAGGAGCCGCGGAAGGACTTGGTCAGCGCGGTACGCGCCGTGGATACGATAACTGCTTCGCTCATCTCGATTCTCCTTACTGAGCCGGGTTGAAGGTGTAACGGCTGATGGTGTCGATGACGCAACCGGGACGGTCACTGCCTTCGATCTCGACGGTCACGCGCACGGTGGCCTGCACCGCCTGCTTGACCGCTTCCACGGCGATCACTTCACCGCGGCCCCGGATGCGGCTGCCCACCGGCACGGCGGCCGGGAAACGCACCTTATCGCAACCGTAGTTGACCCCCATCTGCAGGTTTTCCACCGCCATCAGTTGCGGCAGGAAGAGATTCACCAACGACAGGGTCAGATAGCCGTGGGCGATGCACTTGCCGAAGGGGCCTTCGGCGGCTTTCACCGGGTCCACATGGATCCACTGGTGATCGCCGGTCGCTTCGGCAAAGAGATTGATTCGTTCCTGGGTGATCTCCAGCCAGTCGCTGCAGCCCAGATCCATCCCTTCGGCGGCCAGCAGCGCCTCGGCACTGCCAAACGTCTGGTTTGCCATCCTGAGCCTCCTTAAGCGTGCTGCGAGCTGACCGACAGCACTTCACCGGTCATATAGGACGAGTAGTCGCTGGCCAGGAACATCATCACGTTGGCCACTTCCCACACCTCGGCGGCACGGCCGAAGGCTTCGCGGCTGGCCAGCTGCGCGAGCAGCTCTTCGCTGGACGCCTTTTTCAGGAAGTCATGCAGCGCAATCGACGGCGATACCGCATTGATGCGCACGCCATGTTCGGCAGCTTCCAGTGCGCTGCAGCGGGTCAGCGCCATCACACCGGCCTTGGCCGCGGCGTAGTGCGCCTGTTCCTTCTGTGCTCGCCAGCCCAGAACTGAGGCGTTGTTGACGATGACACCGGCACCACGTGCCTGCATGTGCGGCAGCATGGCGCGGGTCATGCGGAAGGTGCCGGTCAGGGTGATATCCAGCACGCGATGCCACTCTTCGTCGCTCATCTCGACGACTGTCTTCTGACCGCCGAGACCCGCGTTGTTGATCAGCACATCCACACCGCCCAGTTTGGCTTCCGCCTCGGCGATCAGTGTCTGTACCTCATCTTCCACGGTCACGTTGCAGAGCTGACCGTAGATCTCTTCCAGGCCGGTCTCCTGCTTCAGCGCAGCCACCGCCTCTTCCAGGCGGCGCGGGTGGATATCAGAGATCATCAGCGCGCGGCAGCCTTCTTCGGCAGCGCGTTTCGCGGCTGAAAAACCGATGCCCGCACCGGCAGCGGCGGTAATCAGCACGGACTTGCCCTTGAGCAGACCGTGACCTTCAACGTACTTGGGAATAGTGCTCATATGCCTTCTCCTCAGCTGCCCCAGACTTTCTGTGCCGGAACGGCATCCTTGATCATTTGGTGTACCACTTCACCCAGCTCGGACGGTTCCCAACGGTCGCCCTTGTCCACGCCTTCGGTGGTGCGCCAGCCGTCACAGATGCAGATGCGCCCGCCCTCGGACTCGAACACCTTGCCGGTGACATCACCCGCTTCTTCGGACGCCAGCCAGGCCAGCAGCGAAGAGACGTTTTCCGGTGCCCAGTAATCGAAGCTGCCGTCTTCCGGCTTGGCCATGCGCGTGGCCATGGCTTCAACCGCGGTGGTCATGCCGGTACGCGCCGCCGGAGCCACCGCGTTGGCGGTGATGCCGTAACGCCCCAGTTCCGCGGCCTGGTTCAGCGTCAGCGCGGCGATACCGCCCTTGGCAGCGGCGTAGTTGGACTGACCGATGGAACCCTGCAGGCCCGCGCCGGAGGTGGTGTTGATGATGCGTGCAGCGACCGGCTTGCCCGCTTTGACCTGATCACGCCAGTAATGCACGGCATGGGAGGAGATACAGAAATGACCTTTCAGGTGCACCGCCATGATGGTGTCCCACTCCTGTTCGGTCATGGAGGCGAACATGCGGTCGCGGTTAACACCGGCGTTGTTCAGCACCACATGCAGATCACCAAAAGCTTCCACCGCCTGCTTCACGGCGTTGGCGCTGTCTTCGTAATTAGTGATATCGGAGGTGTTCACAATCGCCTTGCCGCCAGCGGCGATGATCTCATCCACCACTGCCTGAGCCGCCGTTTCATTGATATCGTTGACGACAACGGCACAGCCTTCAGCGGCAAATACTTTGGCGTGGGCGGCGCCCAAACCACCGCCGGCGCCGGTAATAATGGCCACTCGGCCCTGAAGAATAGACATAACTCCCCCATGGGCCCGCCGCAGCGGGCCTGTATTCAATTCGGATTTATAGCTCTCGACTGGACTTAGCCGAGGCGCTCGATGATGGTGACGTTCGCTTGCCCACCACCTTCACACATGGTTTGCAGGCCAAAGCGACCGCCACGGCGTTCCAGCTCATGCAACAAGCCGGTCATCAGGCGCACGCCGGTAGCACCCAGCGGATGACCCAGGGCGATGGCACCGCCGTTGACGTTGATCTTGTCCAGGCTGTAACCGGTTTCCTGCTGCCAGGCCATGACCACGGAGGCGAACGCCTCGTTGATCTCGACCAGATCGATCTGGTCCATGGTCATGCCGGCCTTTTTCAGCGCGGCTTCGGTCGCCGGAATCGGGGCTCTCAAATGCCAGATGGGATCATCACCGCAAACACTGATGTGGTGGATGCGGGCACGCGGCGTCAGGTTGTAGCGTTTGAGCGCCGCCTCAGAGACCACCAGCACCGCCGCCGAGGCGTCACAGGTCTGGCTGGACACCGCCGCCGTGATCGACGGGTATTCCGGGTCCACCGGCTCCAGTTCGGCCATCTTTTCCAGCGTGGTCTGACGCGGGGTTTCATCGTGCAGCACATTTTCCAGCGGCACGATTTCACGGTCGAAATAGCCCGCTTCGGTGGCATGCAGTGCGCGACGATGGCTTTCCAGTGCGAACGCTTCCATGTCGGCGCGGCTGATGCCCCAATGATCCGCGATGCGCTGGGCGGCATAGAACTGGTTCACCGGTGCATCACCGAAACGAGCCTGCCAGCCCTTGCTCTCGGCGAATGGCGTGGTGAAGCCGTAGGGCTGACCGGCCAGCATGGCGGCGGAAATCGGGATCTGGGTCATGGTCTGCACACCGCCCACGGCGATCACGTCCTGAGTACCGCTCATCACCGCCTGGGCGGCGAAGTGCAGCGCCTGCTGGGAGGAACCGCACTGACGATCCACGGTGGTGCCGGCCACATTCAGCGGCAGGCCTGCGGCCAGCCAGCTGGTGCGGGCGATGTCGCCCGCCTGGGAGCCGATGGTATCGACGCAACCGAAGATGACATCGTCATACTCGTCTGCCGGAATGGCGTTGCGCTCGACCAGTGCCTTGAGCACATGGGCGCCCAGATCGATGGCGTGTACGTGAGACAACCCGCCCTTGCGACGCCCGGTGGGCGTACGCAGAGCATCGACAATATAGGCTTCAGCCATCATGACCTCCCGAATGTCTGACCCGGGCCCAGAGCCGCGTCGTCAGCAAAGATGGCGGCGCTGATGCGCGCCTTGTGGAAGGCACGGTCACCCCAGGAGGATTCCAGTGCCCAGGTGCGTTTCATGAACATCTGCAGGTCTACCTCCCAGGTGTACCCCATGGCGCCGTGCACCTGAATGCCGTGACGAGCCGACAAATGGGCCGCTTCGGCACAGGCAACGTGCGCCTGAGACACATAGAGCGCCGCATCGGCATGACCGTGCTGCAGTGAGTAGGCTGCGCGGTAAAGCACCGGCTTGGCGAACTCGATCTTGCCCGCCACATCGGCCAGGTGATGTTTGACCGCCTGGAAGCTGCCGATCGGCTTGCCGAACTGCTTGCGCTGGGCCACGTAGTCCACCGACAGGTCCAGCATGCGCTGGGCCAGACCCAGCAACTGACCAGCCACCGACAGGGCGCCACGGTTGAGGGCGGCATCCCAGATCGGCGCACCCGTCTCGGCATCGGCGATACGGGTAGCACTGGTCGGCTCCCACATCACACGACAGAGACGGCGTGAGGAATCGATGCTCGGATTCTGTTCCACATCAATCAGCGAGCGCGGCACCGCGTGGATCTCACCCTCATGGTTGAGCAGGGTGAAGTCGGCCAGGTGAGCATCGGCCACCAGCGGATTGACCGGATGGCCGACGGCGATACGGACACTGCCTTCGGCAATCTGCTCCAGCCAGCCATTACGGTCGCTGACGCTGTCCGGCAAGGCGGCAATCATGCCGGCACTGACATAGGCGGTATCGGCCAGGGAGTCCGGGATACCGTAATAGCCCAGTTCCTGGGTCATCAGTGACCAGACCACATCGCCCATGCCCAGGCCGCCCGCCTCTTCCGGGATCGACAGCGCGGTCAGACCCTGCTCGGCCATCTTGTTGCGCAGGTCAGGTGAACGACCTGCATCCGTTTCCCAGATCTCGCGCAGCGCTTCCGGGGCCGCCTCGGTCATCAGGAAGCGGCTGATCGCATCCTGGAAGGCGCGTTCGTCATCGGTAAAAGTGAAGTCCATGGCGCACCTCAGGCTTTCGGCAGGCCAAGCATGCGCTCGGCAATTATGTTGCGTTGAATCTCGTTGGCACCGGCGTAGATCGGCCCGGCCTGAGCAAAGAGGAAGCCCTCCAGCCAGCCGTGTTCATCCGTGTTCTGCGGTGCACTGGACAGCAGCTCACCGCTGGCACCCAGAATGCGCATGGCGGTTTCGTGGATCTTCAGATCCAGCTCCGACCAGATGATCTTGTTGATGCTGGATTCGGCACCGATCTTCTCGCCACGGGCCAGACGGCCAACGGATTGATAGGCGGACAGTGCGTAGGACTCGGCACCGGACCAGACATCCATCACCGCATCACGGATGCTCGGATCACGGTCGGCGGCGTCCTGATTGGCCTTGTACAGCTCGATCAGCTTGCGCACCGGCTGCTGGAAACGGGCCGGCGAGCGCAGCAACAGGCCACGTTCGAAACCGGCGGTGGCCATGGCCACATGCCAGCCACTGCCCTCTTCGCCGATGCGGTTTTCCACCGGCACACGCACGTTATCGAAGAAGATTTCAGCGAAGGCGTCCTTACCGTTCAGCGCCTTGATCGGACGAATGGTTACGCCCTCGGCATCCAGCGGCACCATCAGGAACGACAGGCCGTGGTGACGTTTGGAGTCGGCATCGGAGCGGAACAGACCAAAGCACCAGTCGGCATAGATGGCACGGGTAGACCAGGTCTTCTGGCCGTTGATCACGTAGTGATCGCCATCGCGGATCGCCTTGGAGGCGATCGCGGCCATATCGGAACCGGCATTGGGCTCGGACCAGGCCTGGGCCCACATGTCTTCACTGGCGGCCATGCGCGGCAGGAAGCGTTTTTTCTGCTCTTCGGTACCAAATTCCATCAGCGTCGGGCCCAGCAGCAGCTGGCCGTTCTGATTGACGCGCATGGGCGCATCGGCACCGTAGTACTCCTCTTCAAAGATCAGCCACTCGGTCAGGTCGCAGCCGCGACCGCCCAGCGCTTCCGGCCACATCACCATGGACAGGCGGGCATCAAAGAGTTTGCGTTCCCACTCGCGGTGCTGCTCAAAGCCTTCACGGGTGTCATAGCTTGCCAGCTTCTGCGCCGGCAGATTGTCCTTCAGCCAGGCACGCACTTCCTGACGGAAGGCCTGCTGACGGGGGGTATAATTCAGATCCATGGCGAACCTCAGAAACTGGCGTCACGTTTTTCGACAAAGGCCCGACGGGTCTCCGCCGAGTCCGGGCTGGTGTAGGCCTGCAGGGTGAAGCCCTGCTCCCAGCGATACTTGTCTTCCAGATTGCCGTCCTCGATACCGTTCAGCGCTTCTTTGGCGATGCGGATCATGGCCGGACTCTTGGCCGCGATCTTCGCAGCCGTAGCGAGCGCGGTTTCACGCAGCTGTTCCTTGGGTACGATCGCCTCGATGAAGTTGTAGCGATCCGCTTCCTGTGCGGTGACGGTTTCACCGGTAAAGAACATCTGGCGTACCTTCTGCACCGGGAACAGGCGCTGCAGGTGAGCACCACCGCCCATGGCGCCACGGTCCACTTCCGGCAGCGCAAAGGTGGCGCACTCAGAGGCAAAGACGATGTCCGCCGCGCCGGTGATGCCGATGCCGCCGCCAAGAACAAAACCGTGCACAGCGACGATCACCGGCACTTCACAGCGATGAACCGCCTTGAAGGTGGCATAGTTGCCGCCGTTCACCGCAACGATGCGTTCCGGGTGCTGGTCCAGCTCCTTGATATCCACACCGGCGCAGAAACCGCGGCCTTCGGCACGGATCAGCACCACGCGGACTTCAGGGTTGCGGCCCAGCGCGTCGATCCCTTCAGCCAGCTCAAACCACTCGCGGCTGTCCAGTGCATTCACCGGTGGCTTGGCGATCACCAGCTCGGCAATGCCGTTTTCAATTCGGGTTGTAAATGCAGTACTCATATCAGGAAGCCTCCTCCAGGGCCTGGCCGTTGGCGCGGGCACACAGCGCCTCCAGACAGGTTTCAGCGTCACCTGCGATCTGCGCGATCAGCTCCGGTGCGCTTATCAATTCATTGATGGCGGCGGCCACCTGGCCGCTGGGCAGAATGCCCTCGTCAGGGAAGCCCTGAACCATGGAACGCTGCAGCAGGACCGGCTGGTTGGCGGACATCACCACCTGCGACATCTGCGCCGGATCCTCTTTCACTGCCTTGAAAAAGGTCTTGATCATGTGGCTGAAGGT
This sequence comes from uncultured Marinobacterium sp., assembly GCA_963677795.1. Lineage (GTDB taxonomy): Bacteria > Pseudomonadota > Gammaproteobacteria > Pseudomonadales > Balneatricaceae > Marinobacterium. Next base: position 813,288 of record OY782520.1, read on the forward strand.
CATGCCGGTTTCGCGCTTCCACTGGCGTGCGCTACTCAGCGCAATCCACAGCTTGCGGATCGGGCTAGCCCCTTCCAGCTTGTGGATAAAGGCGTTTTCCACCATGCGGTGACGCATGCCGTCCACCGCCAGGGTGACGCGAATCTTCTGCGGGTCCTGCACCGCCAGGTAGCGCGCCAGCGTCTGCTGCGGCGTCGGCGAATCGGACGTCATCATGAAGCGGGTACCCATGGCGATACCGGCGGCACCGGCCGCCAGCGCCGAAGCCAGACCACGGCCAGTGGAATAGCCACCTGCCGCGATCACGGGCACATCCACCGCATCCAACACCTGCGGCAGCAGGATGGTGGTGGGCACACCGCCGGTATGACCGCCGCCTTCACTGCCCTGGATGGTGATCATGTCCGCACCCAGCTCCACCGCCTTGATGGCGTGCTTCACCGCGCCGACGGTGGGAATGCAGAGCACGCCAGCCGCTTTCAGGCGGGCGATGGTCTGCTTGTCCGGACCACGGCCATAGCTGACCGCTTTCAGGCGGTACTGAATCGCCAGTTCCACGCACTGCATGGCGTTTTCCTGGAACATGTGGAAGTTGAGGCCGAAGTTGCTGCCGCCGGTGGCGTCGATCACCTTCTTGATCTCGCCTTCCAGCTGCGACGGCTCAATGGTGGCACCCGCCAGAAAACCAAAGCCGCCGCCTTTGGTCGTGGCGATCACCAGATTGGCGTCCGACACCCAGCCCATGGCGGTCTGGATGATCGGGTACTGGCAGCCCAAACGGCGGGTCAGCTCGGTCTGCAGCAGCGGGCTCATGCTTTCTCTCCGCTGCTCTGCCCAGCATTAGAGGCAGCCGCCTCGGCCTTGTTGGCCTTGACCATGCCCTTGGCGTCATAGCCGCCGAGCAGGTCGCCGGAGATCTGTTCGTTATGTACATGGGCGAAGTGGTGCCAGGCGAAGGCCGCTTCCATCCCGGTACGCTTGCCGGCCAGATCTTCCACGTGGTTGATCACCTGCTTGGTCAGCGCCAGCCCCATGCGCGGCTGGCGTGCGATCTTGCCAGCGATGTCATAGGTCGCTTCCGCCAGTTCATCGCGGCTGAACACCCGGTTCACCATGCCCATTTCACGGGCACGTTCGGCGCTCATGCGATCGCCGAGAAAGAGGAACTCCTTGGCGATACGCGGGTTAAGTTCGTAGGGATGCGCAAAGTACTCCACACCGGGAATGCCCATGCGCACCACCGGGTCCTGGAAAAAGGCGTCGTCGCTGGCAATGATCAGGTCGCACACCCAGGCCAGCATCAGGCCACCGGCAACGCAGGCGCCCTGCACCATGGCGATGGTCGGCTTGGGCAGGTCGCGCCAGCGGCGGCACATGCCCAGATAGACTTCCTGCTCACGGGCATAGAGGTACTCGCCGCCAGGCTTGTTGGTGTGGTCCCACCAAAGGGTGCTGCGATCAAATTCCTTGTTGATATCACGGCCAGGGGTGCCGATGTCATGACCGGCAGAGAAATGCTTGCCCTCGCCGCGCAGCACGATCACCTTAACGCTGTCGTCGTCCACCGCCTGGCGGAAAGCGGCGTCCAGCGCGTAGGTCATCTGCGAGTTCTGCGCATTGTTGAAACCGGGACGGTTCATGGTGACGGTGGCAATACCGTTTTCCACGCTGTACAGCACCGGCTGCTCGGTCTCGTAGACGGCCTTGTCTTCGCGCTGCACGAATTCCTGAGGATTGTTAGCTGCTGCTGTCATGACAGGCTCCTGTTTACTGGTCGTTGGACGCGCTGCGGATACCCGGCGGGTTATCCTTGAGCTGACGGGAACGGAGGTTGTGCGGGTCCAGCTGGGCAATAATTGCCAGCTGTTCGGCGGTCGGATGTGCGGTTTCGCCCATGTCCGGTGCCTTCAGCAGTTCAAATCCGGTGTTTTCCTGCACCTCTTCAAAGGTCACACCCGGATGCAGCGAACGCACACGAATGGCGTGGTCCGGGCCGCCAAAATCCATCACGCACAGGTTGGTGACGATATGGCGGATCTCCATCAGGTCCTGGCGCATGTTCTTGCTCCAGCGCGCCGGGTTGTAGCCAACGCCGGAGACCATATCCACCTCGCCGGCCACGAAGGCGCGAGTGTTGTGGTTGGGCACGAACAGGGAGTTGATATGGTTGATGCTGTTGCCCGGCAGTCCGCGCACCCCCAGCATCGCCACCTTGGGCTTGTCGTAATCACCCACCACAGACAGGTTGGTCTGACCGAAACGGTCGATCTGGGTCGGGCCGATCATGGCGTGACGCTTGCCACCCCAGACACACTCGAACACGCGCTCGAACGACATATAGCCGGAGTACTTGGGCACATAATCGCCGCGCGGACCGACCGGAATCGGTTCTTCCACCAGCAGGGATTCGCTGTCGGTCATCATCAGTTCCGGGGTATGGGTCATCTTGGCCAGACTGGCGCCCAGGCGCGGGATGATGCCCAGGCCCGAGGCGATGATTTCGCCATCGCCACGGAAGGCTTCGGAAGCGGCCACAATCATCAGTTCGGCCAGCGTAAATTCACAGTTGGTCGTCATTGTTGTGACTCTCCTCAGAATGTCGGCACGGGCAGTGCGCCCATGGCTTCAGCACCACCGTTGGCGGCCTGGTAGGCGTCTTCGCCGTTGTTCACGAACTCATCCAGGTAGACCTGCCAGCCCCCCTCTTCCTTGGCACTGGCGACATAGCGCTTCATGTGCGCCAGATCCCAGCCATAGTCCGGGGCACACATGGTCGGGTGAGCGCCCTTGGGTGCGTGCACCACGCCCTGTACCAGGTAACGTTCGAAGGTGTTAAAGCGTGCGCTGGCCGCATCCAGCTCCAGCTTGTCGACCAGCTCCTCCGTGGAGACGATGCAGCGCTCGGCGGCGCGGGCCACCAGATGATCGAAATAGGGATCGCTGCCGGTGATCAGGGTGTTACCCAGCTTGTCCGCCTTGTTGACGTGTACAAAGGCCATATCCAGATTCAGCGCCGGCATCGCCAGCAGCTCTTCGCCATCGTCGTAAGGCGATTTAATGGTGCGCAGGTCGTTGTGTTTGGTGACATCCGTAGCCAGACCACAGCGGGTCGGCAGGAACGGCAGACGCATGCCGGCAGCACGCAGGCCCCACTGGAACATGCCTTCGTCCAGCTCCATCACTTCGATTTCACCGGCCTGACGCACCTTGCGGAACCAGGGTTCCAGCGGAATCGCATCCAGCGTTGCAAAACCGAAGATCAACTTCTTTACCTTGCCGGCGGCGCACAGCATGCCCACTTCCGGGCCGCCGTAGGACACAACCGTCAGGTCTTTCACATCCGAGCGCAGGATCTCGCGTACCACCGCCATGGGCTTACGACGGGGCCCCCAGCCACCAAAGCCGATGGTCATGCCATCGCGCAGTTGGGCTACCGCTTCTGCGGCCGTTATCTGCTTGTTCATTGAATACTCCTTAGTTGCAACCGACCGCTTATTTGAAACCGACCGAGAAGTCGTGACCCCAGACACTCACGCGGGTGAACTCGAACGCGCTGTGCTCGTCCCAATCCACCTGCAAACCGCCGTAGCCGTACTCCATGTCGAAGCCGGACGGGGTTTTCATATAGAAGGAGGTCATGCGATCGTTGAGGTGCTCGCCCAGGGTGGCGGACAGCTTGACGCCCTTGGCTTCCATGCGATCGTAGGCGCGGCCTACTTCGGTCATGGAGTCCACTTCCACCATGGCGTGCACACAGCCGGACGGCACCGGGAACTCGGCGATGGCAAGGCTGTGGTGACGGGCGTTGTTGCAGTGCATGAAGTGGATGCGCAGAGGATCGACATCCGGCGCGGGCTTGTGATTCATGATGTCGGAGAGACCGAAGCCCAGCACATCCTTCAGGAAGGCACGGGTTTCGTCGAAGTTGGGTGCCGGCAGTACGATATGACCCAGCCCCATATCGCCGGTGACAAAGCGCGGCACGCCCTGCGGCGATACGAACGGCAGGAAATCGGAACGGTGGCCCCAGTACAGCTCGTGACGGTTACCCGCCGGGTCACGTACAATTGCCAACTGCTGCACACCGCGCTGGTTGCACAGATTGGCATCGCCGGCTTCCCAGGCTACGCCCTTCTCATCCAGCTCGGCAGTCGCGGCGGCAAAGGCCTCCTCGGACGCCAGCTCCCAGCCAGAGGCCAGATAGCGATTTTCGCTGCCTTCCAAAATCAGCATGCGGAAGGGGCGCTCGTCCATCTTGACGTACAGCCCGCCTTCCGGCGCTTCCGTGGTCATCATGCCGAGCACATTCTCGGCATACTCCTGCCATTCCTTCAGGCTTTCAGCCTGGGCCACAAAGTAACCCAACTCGCGAATATCGATCATCACATCCCTCCGGGGTCTTGTTCTTTTGCCCATTATCAGGAGGGTGGTACAGCGCCTCATCGTCCATTGAGACTAAACAGAATTTGGGAAAATGAATGGGGAGGGGAAAAGTGGATTACGACCCTGAGGGTTTGCAGCTTTGTATTTGCAAGGGCACATGCCAAGCTCAGCGAATGGCAGGCTCCTATCGTTAATGGCAGAGAGGCAAATGGTAATATCAGCTTTGAAAGAGTTTGAAAATCATAATTTTCACGGCATTTATTGACGTGAAATTTCAAATTAACAAACCAAAAGCAGCTGGTCAGTTTGATAAATTGTAAAATCACGTCAATAATCAACGTATATTTAATTACTTTCAAACCAACTTGAGACCGGTCATGCTGAATACTGAAGCCAGGCAACAGCTACAGAAGGTGCTGCCTTTGGATATGGTAGCCACCAAATCATGGCTGGAGGCACAAGGGCTCAACCTGCACTTTCTGGACAATGCAGTGCGTAACCAGACCCTGATTCCTCTCGTAGCCGGTGTTTACGCCAGACAGGAAGCAAGGCTGTCCTGGAAAGGTATCATTGCCTCTTTGCAGCGGATGTCAGATGCACCTGTCCATGTCGGAGGTTTAACCGCGTTGGAGTTAGAAGGTCTTGGCCATTACCTGCCCAAGGGGAACAAACCAAAGGTTCAGCTCTATTCCGATATCGCGCTTCCCCGATGGCTCAGTCGAATCGATGCCCCTGCACAGTTTGAGTGGTACGGCACACGCCGCTTGTGGCCCGAGACGCTGATGCAAGACGATAAGTACCTCCGGGAGGATAACTGGCAGGTATCACTCCCTCCACTCCAGTATTCCTGTCCTGAAAAAGCGATCATCGAGCTCTTGGCAATGGTGCCCAACACCATCAGCTTTGAGCATGCTGACCAGCTTATGCAAGGGTTGCACAACCTCTCACCACGCAAGCTGGACGCCTTGCTTAAAGCCTGCTGCAGTATCAAAGTGAAACGACTCTTTCTCTGGCTGGCAGGAAGGCATCAACACGCCTGGCTCAAGCATCTAACACCCGATCACTACGCACTGGGCACCGGTAAACGACTGATCGCTAAAGGCGGCAGGCTAGAGCCAACCTGGCAGATCACTGTGCCGAAGGAGATGTAAATAAGATGGACAGACAAAGCCACTACTATCGACAAGTGCAGCTATTGCTGCGGATTATTCCCTTTTTTGCTCAGCACGACTGTTCCGCCCTCAAAGGTGGAACAGCTATCAATTTGTTCGTTCGAGACTTTCCTCAATCTGACCTTGAAGCAACACGGGAGCAACTGGTAAGGCTGATCAACACTTCTTTGACGCCCCAGGAGCGAGCATTTTTGCTGTCATTCAAAAATCGCACACCCGATTGGGCTCTTCTTGAGCTCTCGGGCATTGACCAATTACCCGCCGTTCGTTGGAAACTGCAAAACTTGGCCAAGATGGCACCAGATAAACATGCAGATGCTTACCTCCGGCTGAAAGAAATCCTGATGAATTAAAAGCCCACGGCGCACAGGGGCCGGGGATCATTGAACCACTACACCTGTCACCAAGCCCCCTACTCACAGGACAGAAAAGATGAAGTTTTCAATCCCGGAACGAGAAGCCCTGCTAACCATTAAAGGCGTAGGCCCTACCGTTATCAAACGCTTTGAAGAGATCGGTATCAGCTCCCTTGCTGAACTGGCCACTTACAACTCTGATGAGATCGCCGAAAGAGTAGCCTCCATGCTTCGCACCACCTGCTGGAAGAACAGTCCGCAGGCCAGAGCAGCGATTGAAGCAGCTATCGCCCGCGCCAAAGAAGGCTTGTGAAACCTAACCCCTTACATTCAAACAACTAACAATCAGGACAGGAAACACCCATGATCAGACCACGCACGGATCGCGATATTGAAGCCATTCTGGATATCTGGCTGCAGGCCTCCATCAAGGCGCATGACTTTGTACCCGATGAGTTTTGGGAGGCTCAGGTCGAGGATATGCGTACCCTCTATATCCCCGCTTCTGAAACCTTCGTGTTCGAGCTGAATTCGAACGTTGTCGGTTTTTACTCTTTGCATGAAGACCGCCTGGCTGCAATTTTTGTGCTTCCAGAACTGCAAGGCCAGGGTATCGGCAAACAGTTGCTGGATCATGCCAAGACACAACGGCCAACACTTACCCTGTCGGTGTATACAGAAAACGAAGCCAGCTGTGGCTTCTACCTGTCGCAGGGTTTTAAGACTGTCAGCGAGCAGATCGATGAGCACACCGGATGCCCTGAATACACTATGATGTTTGGGACCGCATAACCATCAAAGGACGACAAGATGCCAAGACGGCTCACGCAAACCAAACCCGGCACCCATCAGGCAATGAAAAACACCTCCTATGAAAGCATGGTGGTGAGCTGGCTGATGCAGGATGGCTGGCAGGTGTTCCTGCCGATTCTGGACCACGGGCACCAGACCGATATTCTGATTTCAGACGGGCCCAGCTATTACCGCATTCAGGTGAAAACAGTTGAAGCCAGTGGCGAGGACCATGTGATGCGCAACGCCTGGAAAGGCAGCAATGTGGATGTGGTGGTGTACTTTGCCCGCAACTCCAACTGGGGTGTGATTGCCCCGGCCTTTGAAGATGAGACTCGCCCGCTGAACCACCCGGAGCACCGCAAGTTCACGCAGGATCGCAAGGAGTTCCTGAGGGAGTTTCATCAGCTTTAAACCTCAGCACGGGTTCTGTTCCGTGTCCCCATTTTCAGGTGACAAACTCGCATGACCTATCCACGTAGGCTTTATCCATCAGCAAACGTAAAAAACTCACTAGAGTAGTAGTGATCCTGATAATAAGGCCAAGAGGATTCTGTGATGCAATATCATCTCAACGGTTTTAAGCCCGGCAACTATGAGATTCCGGACGCTGCCCGTGAGCCCTACCCCGTGCCGCCCATGGTGGACCTACCCAAGGAAGTGGATGTTCTAATTGTCGGCTGTGGTCCTGCCGGCCTGGCGCTGGCGCGCCAGCTATCCGAGTTTGCCGATATCAAAACCTGCATCGTTGATCAGAAAGACGGCCCACTGCTGTTCGGGCAAGCCGATGGTATCTCCTGCCGCACCATGGAGATCATGGAAGCCTTCAACTGCAGCGAAATGATGGTGAAAGAGTGCTACCAGCTGCGCCAGAACGCCTTTTGGGAGCCTGACACCAAGCATCCCGAAAACATCAAACGTACGCACAAGGTACGCGATGCACGCCTGGGCCTGTCCGAATTTGTCCACGGCGTCGTGAACCAGGCCCGTCTACACGAGCTGCTGCTCGAGGGGATGGAGCGTTCGGTCACCCACCTGGTGCCCCATTACAGCCGCCGCCTGCTGGAACTTGAAGTCGACGAGAGCCTGACCCAGGATCTGAGTGCTCACCCGATCACGGCCACCTTCGAGCGTATCGACTCCACCCAGTCAGCCAAGGTCGAAACCATCAAGGCGCGTTATGTGGTCGGCTGTGACGGCGCCCGCAGTGCCGTGCGCAAGAACCTGGGCATTCAGCTTGAAGGCGACTCCGCCAACAAGGCCTGGGGCGTGATGGATGTTCTGCCCGTGACCGACTACCCGGACATCCGCGTGAAAAGCTTTATCCAGTCCAAGGACAACGGGGCCGTCATGATCGTCCCCCGCGAGGGCGGTTATCTGGTTCGCCTTTATGTCGAACTCGACCTGCTGGACAAGGATCAGCGCGCCTCACAGCTGGACCTGACCGCCGATGACATCATCGCCAAGGCACAGTTGATCATGAATCCCTACAAGCTGGATGTGAAGGAAGTCGCCTGGTGGTCCATCTATGAGGTGGGTCAGCGCGTCGCCGATCGCTTTGACGACACCCCGGTGGGTAACCCTGATGGCCTGACTCCGCGTGCATTCGTGGCCGGTGATGCCTGTCATACCCACAGCCCCAAAGGCGGCTGGGGGTTGAATACCTCCCTGCCCGACACCTTCAACCTGGGCTGGAAGCTGGCCGCGGTATTGCAGGGCAAGGCTGATGCCAAGTTGCTGCAGACCTATGAAGCCGAACGCCGCAAGGTCGCATTCATGCTGATCAATGCCGACCGTGAAATGTCCAAACTGGTGGCCACACGTCCTACGGCCAATCAGGATGAGCAGCCGGCGAAGAAAAGCACCGCCGATATCGAGAAGTTCATCGCCCGCCAGAACGGTTTCATTGCCGGTACCTCCATTGGCTACGATGAGTCATACCTCTGCACCGGTCATGAGAATCAGGGACTGGCGACCGGTTTCCCGATTGGCCAGCGCTTCCATTCCGCTGAAGCGGTGCGCGTAGGCGATGGCTGCCCGGTGCATCTGGGCCACCTGGTGAAAGCCGACGGCCGCTGGCGCATCTTTATCTTCGGTAACCAGCAGAACCCGCTGGATGCGAGCTCCGAATCGAGCAAACTGGTCGACTTCCTGGCGAATGCTGCAACCTCGCCGGTAAAGAAATATACGCCTGACGGTGCCGATATCGATTCCGTCATCGATACCTATGCGGTATTCCAGCAGCAGGATCTGGCAATCGAGGAGATGCCCGAGCACCTGTGGCCCGCCAAGGGCAAGTACGGCCTGAGGGATTACGAGAAGGTCTTCAGTACTGACGAAGGCATGGATATCTTCGAGCAGCGCGGTATCGATCGCGCCAGCGGCTGCATGGTCGTGGTTCGCCCTGACCAGCATATCGCCACCATCCTGCCACTCAGCGCGCATGATGAACTGAGTGCGTTCTTTGATGAATTTATGATCTGACCAAGCCGATGTATGAGCTGGAGCGCCTCAAAAAATCTTGATTCGAGAGGCGCTACCTATCATGTCCTCCAGCTACAACCTCCCAACACAGTCCCAGTAGCCATCTCTTGTTCACTCAAAGCATCTCTAGCTTTGCTGGAAACTTGTAGCTTCGAGCATCTGCGCAAAGTTCAGGTGTTGCAATAGCACCCATACCTTAGTGCTACTGAAAGTGACCTGTAACGTCCTCAACTTTCACTGGAAAAACAGGAGCAGCAGGCTCAATTTTGAATAATTTTTTGTTAATAGGTTTGTTTAAAAAACAAATTCGCGCCAAACTACTTCCATTGATGTCGACGATGCAGGGAATGCCATGCTTGAAGATTGTGAAAACCAATTGGAAATAGATATTTCAAATGAAACAGTAATCGGCTATCCACTACTACGTAGAATGCCCTATAACCTCCAGAACAATACGGTTGATAGTATAGTCAATGATTTTTTAAAAGGTTCGAAAGAGCCCTATATTGTTACTGGATATACATCTCTAAGACGATTAGTCAATTTTTTTAGCCAGCTCAATGAACGTGTTACAGTAAGGCTATTAATGGGTAATGAGCCCAGTTTATCAAGCCGTAATGTATTCAAGCCTATAGACCAACCTTTTCCGCTTGAAGTCGAGGAATACTGGCTAAGCAGAGGAATTTCACTTCGCCAGAGCCTTGAACTAGTCAAAGCATTAGATTTATTTAAAAACAGACAAATAGAAGCTAAATACTTGGAGCTTAAAGGACGTATGCTCCATGCAAAAATATATATAGGTGACGATAATGCTGCTATTGGATCATCAAATTTTTCAGATAATGGATTAAAACGAAATATTGAAGGTAATGTTTGCTTTAAGAAAACTGAAGAAGAAGCGCGTTATTCGGAAGTTTGTCAGTTTGCTGAACGTTTATGGGAAGATAAGCGTGCACTTGATTATACTGACCAGCTTTGTAACTTGCTTGAAAAGCTATTACGCACCGCTACTTGGCAAGAATCCTTATCCAGAGCCTGCTCGGAAATGCTAGAAGGTAACTGGGCAAATCAATACATAACATCTACATCTCCCATATCAGGCACGAAAATCTGGCCCACACAGCGCAAAGGTGTTGCTCAAGCGCTATGTATCCTAGACCAAGTAGGTAGTGTCCTGCTTGCAGATGCCACAGGATCAGGTAAGACACGGCTAGGCTCAGTACTTTTAAGAGCACTCTACGATCGTGTTTGGCGAAAAGGCCAAGCAAGAAGAAATGCATATACTACATTGATTTGCCCTCAGGGCGTACAAGCGAACTGGCAAGATGAATCATCACGACAAGGGTTACAGATACAGCCTTTTTCACAAGGGATTCTGAGCAAGGCGTCAGATAGCCTGACCCGTAAATTATTAGAGCGTGCACTTAAATCTGCTCAGATTTTATGTATTGATGAGGCTCATAACTATCTTAACGAGACCTCAAACCGTACTAAATTCCTTGTTCGGAATATGGCAGACCATGTAATACTCCAAACAGCCACGCCGATTAACAAAGGGCAGAATGACCTTCTTTCATTAATTAATATTCTTGGCGCTGATAATTTTGACCCTAGAAGCATTCGCGCATTCAATCGTCATCTGCGTAGTAAAAATACTGACTTTAACTTGAAGAAAGAGCATCTCATAAAGCTAAAGAATGAAATTAGTCGATTTACTGTTCGCCGTACCAAGAAACATTTAAACCGCTTGATAGATATGTCACCTGATGACTACGTCGATGAACACAATCGTCCCTGCCGTTACCCCCGCCACGATGCCCACTCCTACTATACTGGTGAGTCGAATAAAGCCATAGAGATAGCAGATAGAATCAGACTTCTTGCCAATAAATTACAGGGGGTTGCATATATAAGGAAGAAAATTAGCTTCCCGGAAAAACTACAACGCGATTTCAATGAGCAAGATATTATAAACTGGCGTTTATCTATGGCGAAGGCTGCATCAATATATCATATAATGTCTCATTTACGCTCATCTAAAGCAGCTGTCTTGGCTCATATAAAAGGGAATAGTTTAGGAGTAGAAGACAAAAAAGGTATTATTTCTCAATTGCAGCAATTCGCTGGTACAGCTCCACAATGTACATTCGCAACTGAAGATTTTGAGGTGCCAATCTGGCTGACTGATGATGATGCTCACAAGCTAGCAGCAGATGAAGACATAAAAATATATTCTAATATTTGTGACCTTCTTTACGATATGGATTCCAGTCGTGAGGACACAAAATCAAATATGCTTATTGACCTCGTAAAGCAGCATGGTCATGAAATTGTATTAGCATTTGACCGGCATCCTGTGACTCTTGAGATAATTGAAAAATATATTAAAGATCATGCACCTGATATAGATATTTTAGTTGGTACAGGTGCGCGTGGTAACAAGAATAAATTTGAGGAACGATTGAAACCAAAAGCCAACTCTGGATCGGATAAACCCCTAATCGTTCTTTGCTCTGATGCAATGTCAGAAGGACTTAACTTTCAGCGAGCTTCTTCTGTTGTAAATCTGGATATGCCTTCGGTGGTACGTTTACTCGAGCAGCGTGTTGGTCGTATCGATAGAATGAATAGTATCCATAAAACGATTGATGTGTATTGGCCAGCGGACTCTAAAGCATTCACGTTGAACTCAGATGAAAAGCTTATAGACCGTCATGGCACAGTCGAACGATTATTGGGGTCAAACGTCCCATTGCCTGAGGATTTCAGACAGGGCTCAGCAAAGGCTGAGGACTACCAATCTATTATCGATGAGCATGAGAAGCATGCTGATGACTGGGATGGGTTAGAGGATGCATTCGAACCTATTAGAGAGTTAATTTCTGACAGGGGTCTAATTTCTGACGAACAATATCGCCAAATAGCAAGGCATAATTGTGATGTTAATATTCAACTTACCGTTGTTGAAGACTCAAAACCATGGGTTTTTTTCTGTATAGGTGGTAGTGAATTCAGTGCCCCAAAATGGGTTTTTATCGAAGAAGGAAAAGATGGTTTTGAAACTGATTTCCACGTTATTGCCTGTGCATTGAAAGAACGGCTAAAGGCTAAACCTGGAGAGTCTGAGCCAATTGATACTGCTACGCAAGCGGTACTTGATGAATATCTAGATCAAGTTGTTAGTCTTGATCGTCAACTAATACCTCGGAGAAAGCAAGTAGCCCTTTCAGAGATGGAACATGTACTCAGTCACTATCGAGACAACCTTCCATTGGAAGGTGAACATTATATTTTTATTGAACGTTTATTAAAACAACTATTTGATACTAAAGATCGTCCTAGATCTTTAGATTGGAGCAGCATCGCTGACCTTTGGCTAGACCTGATACGCCCGTACTGGTACGAAGAGCTCAGTTCAGAAAAAAGAAAGCGCGCTATTCTTCTAAAAGACATACGTACTCGCTTAATTGAAACCCCACTATCAATGCAAAAAATAGTGGAAAAATTTTCTGAAATTCCTTTTGCCAAGCCCATCGAAAATAGGATTGTTGCGTGCATTATTACTAAAGCGCATTCATAACCAAAAAAGCCGCCCCTCTCACGAAGGGCGGCAAATCAAAGCACAGCATGAACAAAACGCGAATCAGCGGTACAGGATCACCAGATCGTTGATCACTGACGGGCGGTCATTACCCACGACGTGGATATTGACCTCAAGTGTCAGTGCAGTGCCCTTGCGGGACTGCTGCACCGACTTCACCCGTGCGCGGGCCTGGATCTCGGATCCGGCCGGGACGGGTGCCGGGAAGCGCAGACGGTCAGAGCCGTAATTGACCATGGTCTGGAATCCCGTAATTTCAAACGGCAGCGCGAAGTTCAGGCGCGACTGCAGCACCTGCACCAGCGAGCCGTGGGCGATGGTGGTGCCGAAGGGGCTGTCCTTGGCGGCGCGCTCCGGATCGGTGTGGATCCAGTAGTTGTCGCCCGACAGTTCGGCGAAGGTGTTGATCAGTTCCTGATCGACCACAATGCTGTTGCTCCACTCGGTGCACTCATCGCTGACCAGCGCCTGCAGGGCGATCGGGTTATCGACACCGACCTGCACCTGGCCCTGGCCGTTGCGCGGCAGGCTGTCCAGCGGGTTGACGTACGGCAGGCTGTCCAGCGCCTTGTCGGCGGCGGTGAAGCGCAGCAGGGTATTGCCCTTGGCGTCGACCTGATCGAGCACCGGCTTGAGCGCCATGCCGACCTTGATCTCGTCTTCGGCCAGCCCCACCAGCGTGGTGTTGACGCGCACGCCCTGCTCCAGCTCGACCACGGCCAGTGCCTGCGGCATCTCGTCGGCGAACTCCGGCAGTGTCGGAATACGGGTCAGGGTGAAACTGTACAAGGTGCCCTTGCCGGTCACCGGCTTCCACTCCAGATCATGCGCCAGGCAGTGGCTGCAGTGACGACGCGGGAAGAACACCCAGCCGTCACACTGGTTGCACTGCTGGATACGGATCTCGCCCTCTTTCAGCCCCTGCCAGAAGGGCCTGGAGATCTCGGTCATCTCTGGCATCGGTTTCAGACTCGACATGTTTAGCCCCCCTGCAGAATCAATGCGCCCTGTTCACTCATCACGCCACCGGTACCGGAGACGAACACCTGATCACAGCGCTTGAGCTGACGGGCATCGGCGCGGCCGGCGATCTGGGTATAGGCCTCGATCACCTGCGACATGCCGCCGGCGCTGCCGGCCTGGCCGAAGCTGAGCTGGCCACCATGGGTGTTGAGCGGGAAATTGCCCTTGAAGGTGAGATCGTTCTCCTTGATGAAGCGCATCCCCTCCCCCTTCGGACAGAAGCCGGCATCCTCCAGCGACAGCAACACGGTGATGGTGTAGCAGTCATAGATCTGCGCTGCATCCATGTCTTCCGGCTTGACGCCGGCCATGGCGAAGGCGCGCTTGGCCGCTTCGGCCACCGGCGTGACGGTCATGTCCTTGGCGTAGGACGGTGACTTGAACGACAGGCGTTCACCAAAGCCTTTCACGAAGGCTGGACGGTGCTTGGTGCGCTTGGCTACATCCTTGGAGGTAACGATCACGGCGGCCCCACCGGCCACCGGCATGACGATCTCCAGCACGTGCAGCGGGTCCGCCACCATTTTTGAGCCCAGCACTTCCTCGATGGTCAGCGGTTTGCCGTAGAACATCGCATCCGGGTTGGCCTGGGCGTTGGTGCGCTGATCGACACAGATCTTGGCCATCGCCGCCTGGTCATAGCCGTACTGGGCGGCGTAGCGCTGGGCGATCATGGCGTAGCCGGTGTTCTGACCCATGTGGCCGTAAGGCAGATCGAATTCCGCTTCCGGCGCGCCGAAGGCGGTGCTGTGGCCACCGAAGCGCATGGCGCGTGCCATCCAGGCCGGATCTTCGCTCGGGCCGAACGGGGCCATGCGCATCGGAATCACGCAGAGCACCGCTTCGCACAGGCCCAGCTCGATGGCGGCCGCGGCACGCCAGATCATGCCGACCGGGGTACAACCGCCCAGATCGACCACTTCGGCGAAGTTCAACTCAATCCCCAGGTACTCGGCCGCCATGGCGGGCACGAACACCGAGGCTTCGTGAAACTGGGGGCCGTTGATCACCAGGCCATCCAGATCGCTGGCCTTGAGGCCGGCATCTTCCAGTGCCTGGGCCGCCAGGTCGGCGACCTGCTCCAGGTGGAACATCTGCGGCGCCGTGGCGTATTTCTCAGGCTTGTACTGCGCCGCGCCTACAATCGCGGCATCTCCTCTCAATCCCATTGTCATCTCCCAACGCCTTATTGGTATTCGAACGGCGGCAGCCCGACTTCAGCCAACACGTCGGCTGAGTAGGAACGGTAAGTACCGGCCTTGTCATCGCGCACATACAGCGGATCGGTGCAGTGTGCCGGGTCATAGCCCTGACGCTGCAGGTCCACCTTGCGCAGCTTGAAGGTTGTGGTCATGTCGGCGGCGGCGCTGACACGCACGAACTGCGGCGCGGCGTAGCGCGGCACTCGCTCTTCGGTCAGGTCGTAAAAGGCCTGTGGGTCGAATGTCTGCCCTTGCTGCATGACGATCGCGGCCATGCCGGCGCGCCCCTCATGTTGAGGAACCTGCACACCGTAGATGTTGATCAGCTCGGCGCCCTTGAAGTCGTCCAGCGCACTGGCCACTTCCTGGGTGGATACGTTCTCGCTTTTCCAGCGGAAGGTATCGCCGACACGGTCTACGAAATAGAAGTAGCCGTCTTCGTCGTAGCGCAGCAGGTCGCCGGAGCGCCACCAGCTGTCGCCTTCGCTGAACACGTTGCGCAGGATCTTCTGTTCGGTCGCATCCTTTGAGGTATAGCCCTCGAAACGACCGCCACCGATTTCGGGGTGGTTGATGATCATGCCGATGCCTTCGCCCACTTCACCCGGCTCGCACTGGATGCAGTGACCGTTTTCGTCACGCAGATGAACATCGTTGACCACATCGTAGCGGATCAGACGGAAGTTGGTCTTGTTCCAGTCCGGCACTCGACCGCAGGAACCGATGTGGTTGTCCAGGTTGATCAGGTTGGTGTTGGCCTCGGTCGAGCCCCAGCCTTCGTAGACATCCACATCGCCAAAGCGCTCGATCCAGCGACGCCAGCTCTCGGCGGTCAGGCCCGCGCCCATCATGCAGCGCAGACTGTGTTCGCCGGCCTCGGTATCCTGGTTAAGCAGGTAACGGCAGATCTCGCCGATGTACTGGCAGACGGTGACATGATTATCGCGCACATCCTGCCAGAAGCGACTGACGCTGAACTTGCGCCGCACCAGAATGGTGGCGCCCGCCTTGAGTGCGGTCGAGGTGACCGAGGTCGCGGCCGCGCCGTGATACAGCGGCAAGCAGCAGTAGAACACATCGTCCGGCGTGGCATCGATGGTCACTTCCATCACATCGCCGGAGCAGAGCCAGCGCATGTGGCTGTAGATCGCCGCCTTGGGCAGCCCGGTAGTGCCGGAGGTGAAGATCAGCAGGGTCGGCGTTTCCGCCGTGATCCCTTCGCGATAGGCGGTATCCACCTGCTCGGCAGACGCCTGCTCCAGCGCGGTAACAAAGTCGCTGCTCAGGCCAGCAAGGTCGGCTTCAGATGCTGGCTTTTCGGCATCCGGCAGCAGCCACAGCGGCGTGTTGGTCTCCGGCGTCTGGGCGAAGTTGTGGGCACACTCCTCACCGACAATCGCAGCCCGAGCCTGGGTCGACTCAAGCGCGTGCTGCAGCGGACGACCGTTGATCTGGTTGTTGATGAAGGCCACCACCACCCCGATCTTGGTCAGGCCAAACCAGGTGGTGAAAAACTCCGGCCGGTTCTCCATCGCCATGGCGCAGACATCACCGGGCTTGAGGCCACAGGCCAGGGCCGCATGGGCCACCTGGTTGGCACGGGCGTTGACCTCGGCATAGCTGAGCCGAGTGTCGCCATAGATGATGAACGGATGATCGCCCAGCGCAGCGGCCTGCTGCTCGATGCGATCAGCGATGGTGTAATGATCCAAAGGCTTGATCAGAGCGGCCGCCTGAGACCGGCGGTCCAGCTTGCGCTGGGTCTCCTCGCGCGGCACCGCTACCGGTGACGGCGCCGATTGACTGGCACTCATGCGCTTATTCCTTCTTGTTTTGTTGCGGGCCGCTGACTCAGCGTACCCGGATTTTCGGCGCGGGGGTATCGCCACGCATGGTCTGCAGGAAACGATCCACCGGTGCGGGCGGCGCCACTTCCGGCAGTTCATCCTCAGACGGACGCTGGCTCCAGAACTGCTGCCAGGACGGGAACAGACCGTGGAAGGTGCCCTCGTAGGGCTCACGGCCCGGCCAGCGCATCTTCATATCGCCGATCGGCGGCTTGTTCAGATCCGTGGCGTACCAGTAGCACGGCAGACGACGGCGGAAATACCACTGGCCATCGATGCGCTCGTAGTCGTCCCAGTAGAGCATCTGCATGATCACCCACTCGGGACCGGTCTCGTGTTCGTTCTTCGAATACACCACGCCAATGGCGTGATCTTCGTCGATGAACTCGATGATGTGCTGCCCCAGGTGATGGGAGGTACCGGTAAACTGATCCCGCAGCGTGGTATCAACCCAGGCCTTCAGGTACTCGCGACCGACCTTGTTGCGACCAACACGAATGTCCGGAGCAAACAGGTTCACGTGTGCATCCAGGTCACGCATATCCAGCGACAGCGAGTAGCGACCGGCCAGCTGCCGGATCGCCTCGGTCGATTCCATGCGGTCGATGCGCTGTTCCAGTGTCATTTCAGCCATACGCACCTCAGATGAAGACCATGCCGCCGTTAACCGCGATGTTCTGACCGGTGACGAAACCGGCATCATCGCTGGCCAGGAAAGAGGCCACCTTGGCCACGTCTTCCGGCTCGGCCATGCGGCCCATCGGGATGGCGTTGATCATCTGCTGCATCCACTCTTCGGGGATGCCCTGCATCATCGGGGTGTTGGTCGCACCCGGCACCAGGGTGTTGACGCGGATGCCGTTCGGCGCCAGTTCACGGGCGATGCTGCGGGTCAGGCCCATAACGCCCGCCTTGGACGCCACGTAATGGCTCGGGCCTTCACCGGAAACGGCGGCCGAGCTGGACACGTTGATGATGGAACCACCACCGTTCTCCACCATCAGGCGCGCGCCTTCACGGCAGCACAGGAAGGTGCCTTTCAGGTTGACGCCAATGACGCGATCCCAGTTCTCGTCCGGCGTGTTGAGGAACTCGTCGACGGAGCCGGTACCGGCGTTGTTGATCACCACATCAAGACGACCAAAGGCCTCTTTCACCTGCTGCATGGCGCCTTTGACGGACTCGCTGTTGGCGATATCGCAGGCGATGGCGATCACTTCGCCGTCACAGGCCGCAGCTGTCGCGTCGGCGGCTTCCTTGTTGATATCGATGGCGGCCACCTTGGCACCCTCGGCCGCAAACAGCTTGACCAGCGCCTGGCCCATGCCCTGACCGGCGCCCGTTACGAATACCACCTTATCCTGATGTTTCATCACACTTCCTCCCGTGTACCCGCAGGCACATCGCTTCAGGTTCTTGTTGTGTGATGCATCTTCGGACAGCCATGCAAGGGCGACATCGTCCATCAAGACTAAGCCTCGCGCTCGGCCACTGGTCTGAACGGACGATGTTGTTTGCCCCGCCCGATAAGAGGATGGATGCGACCCGATCTGTCCGCGAAGGCCCGGCCTTCGCCCATAATAAGGAGAACACCATGGACCATCAGGACCTGCCACTGCCGGTCGGCCAGTACGCCCAACTCGAAAACGGTCTGACGCTGCATTATCTGGATGTGGGTGAAGGCCCGGTCGTGCTCTGGCTGCACGGCAGCGGCCCCGGCGCCAGCGGCTTCAGCAACTTCAAGACCAACTACCCGATCTTCGCTGAAGCCGGCTTTCGCAACATCGTGCTGGACCTGCCCGGCTTTGGCCGCTCCAGCAAGCCGGAAGATGCGCACTACAATCTGGACTTCTTCGTCGAGTGCCTGAACCAGTTCCTGCAGGCCACCGGCATCGAGCGCTGTACGCTGCTGGGCAACTCGCTGGGCGGCGCCATTGCGTTGGGCCAGGCGCTGGCTCACCCGGCCACCGTCGAGCGACTGGTGCTGATGGCGCCCGGTGGTGTCGAAGAGCGCGAAACCTACTTTCAGATGGAAGGGATCAAGCGCATGGTCGAGGTCTACGGCCAGGGCCCCATGGGGGTGGAAGAGATGCGTCAGGTGATGCAGCTGCAGCTGTTTGATGCCTCCCAGCTGGAAGACGAGCTGCTGGCCGAGCGCGCAGCGGTCGCGGTGACCCAGCCGGCCAACCTGTTCTCCACCATGATGGTGCCGAACATGACCGAACGTCTGGGCGAGCTGACCTGCCCGATTCTGGGCTTCTGGGGCAGCAACGATCGTTTCAACCCAGTCGAGGGCGTTTTCAAATTCCTCGACAAGGCCCCCGAGGCTCGCTTCGTCATGCTGAACCGCTGCGGTCACTGGGTTCAGGTCGAACACACCGACCTGTTCAACCGCACCTGTATCGATTTCCTGCAGAAGGGTTGAAGCCGCCATCGTCGCGACTTCATACTCTGAGCAGACTCAGGAGTGATGCCTATGGCCGCTTTTCAACACCTTTTCACCCCGGGCAAGATCGGCTCGCTTGAGCTGAAAAACCGGATTTTGATGGCCCCGATGGGGTCCAACTATGCCGAGTCCGACGGTCGCTGCGGCGAGCGTATTCAGGCGTTCTATGAAGCCCGCGCCAAAGGTGGCGCCGGCCTGCTGACCATGGGCGTCGGCTCCATCGCCTACCCGGCCGGTACCGCCGAGCCCTACCAGGTCGGCATCTCGTCGGATGATTTCATCCCCGGACTGAAGCAGCTGACCGACCGGGTGCACAAGCACGGCGCCAGGATCGCCATCCAGCTGCAGCACGCCGGCAAGACCTCTGTGCGCGATCTGGCCGAAGGTCGTGAGCTCTGGGTGCCGTCGATGCCGCCCGCCGCCAGCACCGACATGTTTGCCGCCCTGACCCAGTCCGAGCTGGGCCGCTTTATCAGCTCGTCCAAGGGCCGGGAAAAAGGCGGCGTGCGCATCCGCGTGATGGAGAAGGACGACATCCAGCAGATGGTTCGCTGGTTTGCCGATGCCGCCGAGCGTGCGAAAAAAGCGGGCTTTGATGGTGTCGAGATCCATGCCGGTCACACCTACATCCTCTCCGGCTTCCTCTCGCCCTACTACAACAAGCGCGATGACGAATACGGTGGCCCGCTGGAAAACCGCGCCCGTCTGCTGCTGGAAGTGATTCAGGCCGTGCGTGAGCGCGTCGGCCGAGATTACCCGGTCTGGATGCGCATGGATGCGATCGAGCTGGACCTGCCCGGCGGCATCAGCCTGGAAGATGCCACCCGTACCGCCCAGATGGCGCAGGCTGCCGGTATCGACCTGATCAGCGTCTCCGCCTACGCCAACCTGAAAAACGGCAACGCCTTTACCCAGGCCCCGATTCCGCATGACCGGGCGCGCTTCCTCGATTGGGCGGCGCATATTCGCCAGCACATCGATATCCCGGTGACGGCGGCCGGTCGTCTTGATCCTGAAGTGGCCGACAAGGCTGTCGCCGACGGCAAGTGCGACTTCGTCGCCATGGGCCGCAAGCTGCTGGCCGATCCCGAACTGCCCAACAAGCTGCAGGAAAACCGTGCGGCCGACGTGCGCCCCTGCATCTACTGCTATGCCTGTGTCAGCCAGATTTTCGTCAACGAGCGGGTCAAGTGTGCGGTCAACCCTCAGACCGGGCACGAATCCGAACTGCAACTGATCGCCACGGACTCGCCCAGGAAAGTGCTGGTGGTCGGCGGTGGCCCGGCCGGTCTGGAGGCCGCCCGTGTCAGCGCCCTGCGCGGCCATCAGGTCACCCTGGTGGAACGCAGCGGGCGCCTCGGCGGTACCCTATTCTTCGCCGCCCTGGCCTACCCGGAAAACGGTGCCCTGCTGGATTACCTGATCAAGCAGGTACGTGATTTGCCGATCGACATCCGTCTCAACACCAATGCCGATGAGGCGCTGGTTAACGAACTCAAACCCGACCAGGTCATCGTGGCTGCCGGTGCCCGTCGAAACGCGCCGGATATTCCCGGTGCCGATCAGAAGCATGTCTGGTCCGGTGATGAACTGCGCAAACTGATGACCGGTGAAGGTGGCGACATCGCCAAGCGCAAGCTCAGTGTCACCCAGCGCATGATGATGAAGTCCGGCTCGCTGGTTGGCGTCACCAACAGCACCGAAGCGATGCAGAGCCTGTCCAAGCTGTGGATGCCGCTGGGCAAGAACGTCACCATCATCGGCGGTGGGCTGGTGGGATTGGAACTGGCCGAGTTCCTGGTTGAACGCGGTCGTAATGTTCACGTGTTGGAGCCGGGTCCAGACCTGGGCGCAGAGCTCTCCATCGTGCGTCGCTGGAAGGTGCTGCACAACCTGGAAAGCCACGGCGTGCGCATGGAGAAAAATACCCAGGTGCACACCATCGGCAAGAAGAGCCTTACTTACTCCGATGCCGAGGGCAACAGCCACGAACTGGCCGCCGACTCGGTAGTGCTGGCGGTGGGTGCCGAAACCAACACCTGTCTCAGCCGCTCGCTTGAAAAGCACGGTATCGAGGTCGTGAACATTGGCGATGGCGCCGAAGTGGCCTATATCGAGGGCGCTTTGCGCTCGGGGATGAGAGCGGCTGTAGAGCTCTGAACATTCGGGGGCCGCAAGGCTCCCCTCTCTTTCTGCTCACCCCATCCCGCTGTAATGCAACACCTCTAAATTTCCGTAAGGCATTGGGAACACTTGATAAAATATGGCATGCTTCCGGTTATCCAGAGGCCTGATTCAAGGCCCCGTCTTCACAGGATGTCAGGGAGAAAAGGACTTTGCAGGCGACACAAAAAACCGAGACCAGCAACTTCAGTTTTCTGGCCGAGCATGATGAACTCTTTGTTCAATTGGCCTCCGCTGCAGAACAAACCTTTGCCCGCGATCCCAACACCACCCTGATCAAGTTGCGCCAGCTGGGCGAAGCGCTGGCACAACACCTGGCGGCGCTTTCCGGTATCGAATTCGACGACCAAACGAGCCAGTCCGACCTGCTCTACCGCTTGAATCGAGAGCTGGGACTGGAACCACAGGTCAAAGAGCTGTTTCATACCCTGCGCATCGAGGGAAACAAGGCAACCCACCAGTTCCGAACCCGCCACAAGGAAGCCATGGACGGGTTGAAGCTGGCACGGGAGCTGTCCGTCTGGTTTCACCGTTCCTTCGGCAAGGCTGGAGCCGACTTCAAGCCGGGCCCCTTCGTACCACCGGCCGATCCCAGTGCCCAGTTGCGCCAGCTGCAAGCCGACATCGACAAACTGCGCCATGAGCTTCAGCAAGCCAATGTCGAGCTGGACAACAGCCAGCAACTCAGCCAGCTGATTGAGCAGGAAAAAACCGAGTATGAAGCGCTGGCGCTGGCGATGGATGAAGAGTCCCGCATCCTGGCCGAACAGGCTCGCCAGCATGAGCAGGCACTGGCTCAGCAACAGCAGGCCTATGAGCAAAAGATAAAAGACCTGCAACAGCAGCTGGCCGGCCAGGACGACAAGGCGCAGAGCGAACAGCGCCGACAGATCAGCCGACAGACTCAGGCTGCCAGCAGTGCAATGGTGCTGAATGAGGAACTCACCCGTATCCTGATCGACCAGCAACTGAATGAAGCCGGTTGGGAAACGGATAGTCAGGAGATCACCTGGAAGAAAGGCGCCCGGCCGCAAGAAGGTGTCAATCGCGCCATTGCCGAATGGCCAACGAAGTACCAGGGCAGCAAAGGCCGGGCAGACTACGTCCTCTTTGCCGGATTGACCCCCATCGCGGTTGTGGAAGCGAAGAAAGAAAACACCAACGTGGCGGGCAAGATTCCGCAGGCCGAGCGTTACAGTAAAGGTTTCCAGGTCTTGCCGCCACTGGCTGGCGCCTGGGAACTGAGCGGTCAAACCGTCGCATGGCCTGTCCCCGATGAAGAGGGCCATTTCAAGGTGCCCTTCGTGTACTCCTGCAACGGCCGCCCCTACGTCCCGCAACTGGCCGAACAATCGGGCACCTGGTTCCGCGACGTTCGCGAACCCAGCAATACCCGCCGCGCACTGCCCAGCTTCCATACTCCCAAAGGTTTGAAAGCCCTGCTGGAAAATGACCTGAAGCAGGCCGAGCAGAAGCTGCAAGCCGAACCGTTCGGCTACCTGAAACTGCGTGACTACCAGCAGAAAGCAATTACGGCGACCGAAAACGCCCTGGCCAAGGGTGTACGCACTGCACTACTGGCAATGGCAACCGGCACCGGCAAAACCCACACCATTATCGGGCTGATCTACCGCTTCCTGAAAACCGAGCGCTTCCGTCGCATTCTGTTTCTGGTCGACCGTACCGCACTGGGCGAACAGGCTTTCGAGTCCTTCCAGGAAACCACGCTGGAACAGAACCAGAGCCTGAACCAGATCTACAATCTGGCGGCGCTGGGTGATGCCGACATATCCACCGAGACACGGGTCCAGGTAGCGACGGTCCAGGCGATGGTGAAGCGCATTTTCATGGGCGACCAGCCACCGCCCATCGACCAGTTCGACTGCATCATCATCGATGAAGCTCACCGTGGCTACACGCTCGATCAGGAGATGACCGAAGGTGAGCTGGCCACCCGAGACGCCAGCCAATATCTGTCCAGTTATCGCCGCGTACTGGACTACTTCGATGCGGTCAAAGTCGGCCTTACAGCCACCCCGGCGAAGCACACCACCGAAATCTTTGGTAAACCGGTTTACACCTATTCCTATCGGGAGGCTGTTGCCGATGACTGGCTGATCGATCACGAGCCGCCCATCCGCTACACAACGCTGCTGTCGAAAAACGGTATCCGCTTCAACAAGGGCGACTCGGTCGAAGTGGTCAACACCCAAACCGGTGAGGTGGATTCCACGGAGCTTGAAGACGAACTCAACTTCGAGATCGACGCCTTCAACCGTCGCGTGATCAACGAAGACTTCAACCGCGTGATCTGCGAACAGCTGGCACAGGAACTGGACCCCTTCGGTGACGAAAAGACCATGATCTTCTGCGCCACCGACCTGCATGCCGACATGGTCAAGCGACTGCTGGATGATGCCTTCAAGGATCTCTACAACGGCAGCTACAACGAAGCCGCCGTTGCCAAGATCACGGGCAAGAGCGACAAGGTTGGCAACCTGATCAAGCGCTACAAGAACGAGCGCTACCCGAACATCGCCATCACCGTGGACCTGCTCACCACCGGTATCGACGTACGTCCAATCTGCAACCTGGTCTTCCTGCGCCGGGTACGCTCACGCATCCTCTATGAACAGATGATCGGCCGCGCCACCCGCCGCTGTGACGAGATCGGCAAGACCGTATTCCGGATCTACGACCCGGTCGACATATATTCGGCTTTGCAGGCGGTTAGCACCATGAAACCGCTTGTGAAAGACCCCAAAATCACGCTTGAGCAACTGGTGAACGAACTGACCGACGAGCAGCAGTTGGAAACAGCGTTGAATACGCCGAGTGATCAGGAGGGCGAAACTCAGGCCGATGCTGTGCTGAGTCAGCTTAGCCAGAAGCTAATGCGGGTTATGCGCAAGGCTGACAACAAGGCTGAAAACCGCCCTGCTCTCAAACAGAAACTGAGCGAGCTGCATGATCTCTGGGGTGTTGAACCCAAAGAGCTGCATCGCCACCTGCACCAGCTGGGCCCCCGTCAGGCCGCTGACTTCATTCGCCAGCACAACGGGCTGCTCAACCAGCTGGAAGAGGTGAGAGTACTGGTCGGCAGTAAATACATGCCGGTCATTTCCGAGCACAGCGACAAAATCGAAGAGCGCAGCCAGAGCTACGGCGTCCACCAGCGACCGGAAGATTACCTCGACAGCTTCAACCAGTTCATCAAGGATCAGATCAACCAGTCCGCCGCCCTGTCGGTGGTCGTCAACAAGCCCCGTGACCTCACCCGCGAACAACTGCGTGAAGTCAAACTGCTGCTGGATAACCACGGCTACTCCGAGGCTCACCTGCAGAGCGCCGTGCGCAACCAGACCAACAAGGACATCGCCGCCAGCATTGTCGGCCATATCCGGCGTGCCGCTTTTGGCGAGCCCCTGATCCCGTTCGAGCAGCGTGTGGCCCAGGCCATGGACCGACTCTACACTCAACACGACTGGACACCGGTGCAACGCAAATGGCTCGAACGCCTCGCCAAACAGCTGGTGCACGAGGTCATTATCGATCAGGAGTTCGTCAACAAGCGCTTTGCCGACGATGGTGGTGCCAAACGCTTGGATAAGCTGCTGAGTGATCAACTGGATGTAGTGCTGGATGAGCTGAACGAGGCGATCTGGCCGCAGCAGAGTGCCTGAAGGATCCGGCGAGTCCATGTTTATGGCATCGACATGGACTCAACCTATGTCGATTTTTTAGCATCTTTTCGACATGGATGATTGCCATGTTTACCGCATCGACATAGACTGCCGGAAAGACCAACCTGTGTCGAAATTTTCAAGGAATTTGAACATGCTCTGGCGGCCGGATCAGCCTTACAACCAGTTACCTGCGCTTCCGCCGAC
The DNA here is from genome assembly GCA_963677795.1 of uncultured Marinobacterium sp. Classification (GTDB taxonomy): domain Bacteria; phylum Pseudomonadota; class Gammaproteobacteria; order Pseudomonadales; family Balneatricaceae; genus Marinobacterium. The sequence continues at coordinate 838,668 of OY782520.1, forward strand.
CACGGAAGCAACAGAAACACTCGATATCCTCAAAGCCTGTATCCCGGCCCGCGCGGCTCTGGCCGAGCTGAAGCAGGCCGGAGAGCTTATTCCCAATCAGTCGTTGCTCATCAACCTGCTGCCGCTGCTGGAAGCCCGAGACAGTTCCGAGATCGAGAACATTGTCACTACCACCGACAAGCTGTTTCAATATTCACAGGAAGATCAGGGCGCCGACCCGGCGACGAAAGAAGCTCTGCGATACCGTACCGCCCTCTATGAAGGCTTCGTACACCTGCAGCAGAAGCCGTTGTGCGCCAGTACCGCCATTGAAATTTGCACCACCCTGAAAGGCGTGGAAATGGATGTCCGCAAAGTGCCCGGCACTATCATTGGCAATCAGACCACCGGTGAGACCATCTACACGCCCCCCAATGGTGAAGCGGTTATCCGCAACCTGCTCACCAACTGGGAGAACTATCTACACCAGGAAGACGGCACCGATCCGCTGATCAAAATGGCTATCAGCCATTATCAGTTCGAAGCCATACACCCCTTCCACGATGGCAATGGCCGCACAGGTCGCATCGTCAATGTGCTGTATCTGATCGAACAGCAGCTTTTAACGCTCCCCATTCTCTACCTGAGCCGTTACATTGTTCAGCACAAAAGCGATTACTACCGCCTGCTGACTCAGGTAACCCGCACCGGTGACTGGCAGGACTGGATTATCTTCATGCTCAAAGGGGTGGAACAGGTTTCCGCCTGGACCTGCGCCAAGATCGCCGCTATGCGAACGCTCATCACCCAGACAGAAGAGCATGTCAGACAAAAGCTGCCCAAGATCTACAGCCACGAACTGGTACAGACTATTTTCGAACAGCCCTATTGCCGCATCAGTAACCTGGTTGAGAAAAAGATCGCCAAACGGCAAACGGCGTCCAACTACCTTAAACAGCTTGTTGAAATTGGCGTGCTACAGGAAAAAACGGCTGGCAACGAAAAACTTTTCCTGAACCCGCGCCTGTTGCAGCTGATGACCAGCGACAGCAACGAACTACAGCCTTACAACTGAACTGCGCCACACTGAGACAACCATGACCAACAACGATATCGTTCAGAAACTCTGGAACCTCTGCGACGTCCTGCGTGACGACGGCATCAACTACTCCGACTACGTCACCGAGCTGGTGCTGCTGCTGTTCATCAAGATGGTGCACGAGAACACCGAGGCCGGCACCCTCAAGGAGCATCCGCTGCCGGAAGGCTGCCGCTGGGAAGACCTTAACGGCAAGTCAGGCATCAACCTGCTGAACGATTACAAGCGCATTCTGCTCAGCCTCTCCACCGGCAAGGACGGGGATGGCAGCTTCGTCCATGACGACCCGCTGATCAGCGCCATCTACGCCGATGCCCAGACGCGCCTGCGTGAGCCGCGCCATCTGGAACAGATGATCAAGACGTTGGACCAGATCGACTGGTTCAGCGCGCAGAAGGATGGGCTGGGCGATCTGTATGAAGGCCTGCTGGAGAAGAACGCCAACGAGACCAAGTCCGGTGCCGGTCAGTACTTCACGCCGCGTGCGCTGATCAACTCCATGGTGCGCTGCATCCAGCCCCAGCCGGGCGAGCGGATTCAGGACCCGTCCGCGGGCACCGCGGGCTTTTTGATCGCCGCTCACGAGCACATCAAGCAGCAGACCGATGATCTCTACGACCTGAGTGCCACCGAGAAGGTTTTCCAGACCCGCCGCGCCTATGTCGGCATCGAGCTGGTGCCCGGCACCCGCCGTCTGGCGCTGATGAACTGTCTGCTGCACGGCATGGAAGGCGACGACGAAGGCGTAGTGCATCTGGGCAATGCCCTGGGTCAGGCCGGTGCCAGTCTTGAGCGTGCCGATATCATCCTGGCCAACCCGCCCTTCGGCACCTCTAAAGGCGGCGAAGCCAGCATCACCCGTGATGACCTCACCTTCGAGACCAGTAACAAGCAGCTGGCTTTCCTGCAGCATATCTACCGCAACCTCAAGCCCGGTGGCCGCGCCGCTGTAGTCCTGCCGGACAACGTGCTGTTTGAAGCGGGCAAAGGCACCGATATCCGCCGCGACCTGATGCACAAGTGCAACCTGCACACCATTCTGCGCCTACCCACCGGCATCTTCTACGCCCAGGGCGTGAAGACCAACGTGCTCTTCTTCACCAAAGGCAGCGCCACGGACAAGCACCAGGACGAAAACTGTACAGAAAACGTCTGGGTCTATGACCTGCGCACCAACATGCCCAGCTTCGGTAAGCGCACCCCCTTCACCGAGCAGCACTTGCGACCGTTCGAGCAGGTCTACAACCCCTCCGCTGCGGCTGCTTCTGCTGTGGGAGCCCACTCCGTGGGCGAAATGCTGGCACAACGTACCGAAGGCGAATGGTCCTTCGGCGCCGAACAGATCGACGTGGACAACCTCGCCACTGAAGAAAATCAGGGCATTGATGACCGCCTGATCCACTCCCGCTGGCGCTGCTTCTCCCGCCAGTGGATCGCCGACACCAAGGGCGACTCCCTGGATATCAGCTGGCTGAAGGACAAGGACAGCGTCGACGCCGCCAACCTGCCGGAACCGAGTGTGCTGGCCGGCGAAGCGATGAGCGAACTGGTGCAGGCTTTGGGCGAGCTGGATGGACTGATGCGCGAGCTGGGCGCGGGAGAAGAAGTAAATATCCAAAGTAGTGCTGTTAAAGGTATTTTGGGAGAGCTTGATTAATGCCCAAAGTACAACTTCCAACAACATGGCAGACTACGAAGTTAGATGATATATCTCTGGATATCTCATATGGCTACACAGCATCTTCTACTCAAGATGATACTGGCACTAAACTTCTTCGTATTACCGACATACAGAATAATTCGGTCCATTGGAGCAATGTACCTTATTGCATAATTGATCCCGTTAAATTTGAAAAATATCGCCTTCGTACCAAAGACCTCGTATTCGCCAGGACCGGTGCAACAGTAGGTAAAAGTTACCTTTTAAAGAATGATGTGCCTAACGCTGTATATGCTTCATACCTCATTCGAGTACGTAGTAGCGAAAGCGTATCTATTGATTTCTTGGCACATTTTTTCCAATCAAAGGAATACTGGAATCAGATATCCGATTTTAGTGCGGGCATTGGACAACCCAATGTCAATGGCACAAAACTAAAGAACCTCATTGTTCCCATCCCATCTATGTCAGAACAAATAGTCATCGCCGACAAGCTCGACGCGCTGCTGGCACAGGTGGAAAGCACCAAGGCACGCCTTGACCGTATTCCGCAGATCCTCAAACGCTTCCGCCAGTCCGTACTGAAAGCGGCAGTCAGTGGGAAATTGACCGAAGATTTTTGTTCGTCACAATGGGAGAGAGTGAATATTGGGCAAATTGCCCTAGATATTCGATACGGTACTTCCAAGAAATGCTCGGAATCCAAAGGTTCAACTCCAGTTCTGCGAATTCCTAATATTGGCGACAGGTATATCGATCAGAAAAACCTGAAGTTTGCAGATTTTGACGCTAAAGAGAGCTCCAAACTTGAATTAAAGCCTGGCGATCTACTACTAATCCGATCAAATGGAAGCTTGGACCTTGTAGGTAAAACAGCTTTAGTTCGAGAAAGCGATTCCGGACTACTTTTTGCTGGATACCTTATTCGCCTTCGTTTAGACATAAGAATTGCAGATCCTGGCTATGTGTCTATATGTCTCCGCAGTCCAGATATGAGAACTGTGATCGAGGAAAAAGCGAAATCGACCTCAGGTGTGAACAATATCAATAGTAAAGAGTTGGCAAGCTTACAACTATCGCTCCCAACGATTCACACCCAGCACAAAATCGTCCGCCGCGTCGACCAACTCTTCGCCTACGCCGACCGGATCGAACAACAGGTCAACAACGCCCTTGAGCGCGTCAATAACCTGACCCAGTCCATTCTGGCCAAGGCGTTCCGTGGTGAGCTTACCAAACAGTGGCGCAAGGACAACCCGGAGCTGATCAGCGGTGACAACAGCGCCGAAGCCCTCCTGGAACGGATCAAGGCGGAAAGGGCCGCGATGAAGCCGGCCAAACGGAGCCGCAAGAAAACCAGCGCCTGACAGCGTCGAGTGACAGGTTAACCCGCCATCGAAGCCGGGAGCCACTGGGCTCCCGCTCTGCTCCAGATCAGCAAATCCCCTTCCAATCCGTGCAGAAACTGGCGGCCTATACCAAGCTTCCAAGGATACCTCTGTCACAAGGAAGCTCCGTCATGTCAATCCGATCTGTGTTTGCCCTGATTCCCCTGTTTCTGGTCATGCTGCTGGGCGGTTGCGCCAGCGTGCCCATGGACTCGATGGACGCTGACCGTGAATCCAAGCAGTTCAACACGCCGCCCGATAAATCCAGCATCTATCTCTATCGCAATGAGAACTTCGGTGGTGCCATCCTGATGACGGTCACTCTGGATGGACGCGTTGCCGGTCAGACCGGCCCCAAGACCTATTTCCACTGGGTGGTCGATCCGGGCCAGCATGAGGTTTCCTCCATTGCCGAGAACACGTCGACGCTGATCCTGAATACCGAGCCGGGCGAGAGCTACTACATCTGGCAGGAAGTGAAGATGGGCTTCTGGATGGCACGGTCGCTGTTGCAGCAGATGGATACCCCCACCGGGCAGGCGGGTGTGCTGGAGTGCAAGAAAGCGCACTCCAACCTTTGACCCGTTCAGAATAGCGCCGCCAGTAACAACAGGCGCTAATTGCACAGTCACGACGATGAAACCTGTGCCAGATCCAGAACGCCTCGCCCGCTGCGGGGCGTCGCCGATATCCACGCCCCTCGCTCCAATTCGATTCAAGTTCTCCATTCTGTAACGGAAATTACTCAAGTTTCAGGCCAGGCACTTGGCTACCTCTCCTCAGGCGAATAGTATCGGCATCTTTATGCATCATGCATCGCGGCCGCGTTTGATCCGACGCAAAGGCCAAATGGTGCTGCAATACCAAGCCCCCCATGTCGAAAGCCGGCAATGGACACAAAGGAAAGAGGCCAGAACATGCTGGATACCGACACGGAACTTCATCAATTTGACCGCCGGGATGTCTGGGACGGTTTCAAGCAGCTGGTCCCTATTGCAATGTTTGTGATCGCGTTTGGAGTTGCCTTTGGATTGGCGGCAACACAAACCGGGTTGGATCCGTCTCTCAGCGTACTCATGAGCACACTGGTGTTCGCAGGCGCCTCGCAGTTTGCGGCGCTGGAACTCTGGGGGCCTGAAGTCCCCCTGTTCACCCTGTTGATCACGGTATTCGCCATCAATGCGCGACATCTGCTGATGGGGGCCACGCTCTACCCCTGGCTGCGCCATTTATCCCCTGCCCGGCGCTATGGCGTGATGCTGTTGGCATCCGATGCCAACTGGGCCATGTCCATGCAGGCGTTGACTCGCGGGAAGCCGGGTATGGGGCTGTTGTTGGGCGGCGGGCTCGCCCTCTGGTCTTTCTGGGTATTGGGTACTTGGCTGGGCATCTATTTTGGCGGCGCCATCAGTGATCCCAAAAGCCTGGGTCTGGATATGGTGATGGGCTGCTTCCTGCTGGCCATGGTGGTGGGCGGAGACAAGAGCCTGCGCATGCTGATCATCTGGATCGTTGCCGCCAGCGCGTCGTTGTTGGCCTACCGGTATCTGCCAGCCAACACCCATGTGGTCACCGGCGCACTGGCCGGCGGTGTTTTGGGAGCCATATGGATGGATAAAAGCACGGATGGAGAAAAACGATGAGCTTTGAAACCGCCGGTTTTGGCACCCTGATCATTGTGCTGGCCATGTCAGTCGTGACGCTGGCAACCCGCTGGGGCGGTGTCTTCGTGATGTCATTCGTGCCGATCAGTTACCGGGTGAAGCAGTTCATCAACGCCATGTCCGGCTCGGTACTGGTGGCCCTGTTGGCTCCGTTGGCGGTAGAGGGGGATACCGGTGCCCGGCTGGCCCTGTTAACCACGACAATCATCATGTTGCTGCTCAAAAAGCCACTGCCAGCCATTGCGGGCGGCATTCTGGCAGTGGCGCTGTTCCGTCAGTTCAGTGGGTAAGGTACTTGAGCCTCACACCCTGAACGTCATCACCAGCTTGCTCAGGCGCTGCTCCAGCTCGCTCATGCCGGCGGTGGTGTTGGCCAGCACACCCGCATTGTGGTCGGCCTTGTCGGCGATAGCGGCCACCTGCTGCACGCTCGCTTCGATCTCGTTGGCCACGGCGGTCTGCTGTTCGGCGGCCCCGGCGATCTGGGTGTTCATCTCGCTGATGGTCGCCACCGAGGCGGTGATCTGCTGCAGAGAACGCGTGGCATCCGCGGCGCGCTCAGTGGTGGCCACGCTCTGTTCACGACTGCTCGACATGACATTGACCGCCTCACGGGCACCGGACTGCAGGCGTTCGATCATCGACTGAATCTCTTCGGTACTTTTCTGGGTTCGGCTGGCCAGGGTTCTGACCTCGTCGGCCACCACCGAGAAACCACGCCCCTGATCGCCGGCGCGAGCCGCCTCGATCGCCGCATTGAGCGCCAACAAGTTGGTCTGTTCGGCGATATCGCTGATCACCGACACCACGCTGCCGATCGCATCGGCATCCTTGCCCAGGCGCAGGATCACTTCCGCCGAACGGTTTACATCGTCGGCCAGGTGCCTGATCGATTCGATGGTTTCAGCGACCACCCGGTCCCCGTCATGGGCATCGGTATCTGCCTGTCGGGCCGCGTCTGCTGCCTGGGCGGCACTGGACGCCACCTCCTGAACCGCCGACACCATCTCCTGAATCGCGTTGGCGGTGCGCGAGGTATCTTCCCGCTGCTGACGGCTGTCGCCCTGGGTCTGGCTGACCACATCGGTCATCGACTCCGTGGACTGGCTCAACGAGGCCACGGCGCTTTGCACTTCCTGCACCAGTTGATGGATCTTGTCGACGAAGCCGTTGAATCCGCGTGCCACATCACCCACCTCGTCACGGCTGTGAACATCCAGCCGCCGGGTCAGATCGCCTTCGCCTTCGGCGATATCGAGCAAGGCCTGGGCAGTCAGCTGCAAGGGGCCCAGGATGCGCCGTGACAGCAGCAGATTGACCGTACTGACCAGCAGCGCCAGCACCAGCCCCGACACCAGAATCCAGATCATCATCTGGGTGACGGTATGGGCAATACTGGTTTCACGACGCGCCACTTCCGCGTCGATATCATCGATAAAGAACCCGGTCGCGATCACCCAGCCCCAGACTTCAATCTCGCGGGCATAGGTCAACCGGGGGGAGGGTTCACTACCGGCTTCGCGAGGCCAGCGGAACTGGACGAAACCGCCGCCATTCAACGCCGTGTCGATGATCTCCCTAACGAAGGGCTTGCCGTCCGGATCGGTCAGTTCGAGCACCGACTTGCCGACCATGTCGGGATTGCCGGAGTGGAAGACGATGTTGCCATCCAGGTCATAGCCGTAGATGAAACCGGCCTCACCGAAGGTCATGCCGTTGAGCACTTCCTTGGCCTGATCGATCTTTTCCTGGTAGCGCATATCGAGTCTATACTGCAGCGGCCGGATGGCGCCCATCGCCATATCGATATAGTTCTGCAGCTCCTGCTGGCGAGCTGCCAACATATCGCTGCGAATGCTGGCCACTTCCTTGTCTTCCAGTTGCTGCAGTTGCCACTGCACCACCAGCATGACCGCCAGTACCACGATGATCATGGGTACGATCGATAAGGAGAGAAATTTTGTTCTTATTTTCATCTTTGTCCCTCTTCAGTGACACCTGAATCATCGAGACGGCCGGTAATAAGGACCTTCGGGCCCGAAGCGAACAGGTATCAGGAAACGTGCCTTCCGATGGTATGAAGGCCAAAAGAGCGGCAGAGGGTCTGAAGCCCCCTGCCGACAGGGTCAGGCCGCGCCCACCAGCGGAGCCGCCCGGTTCAGGTGGTAATCCGCATCCCCCAGCAGCGCCTGAAGCACACGGATACGCTTGAAGTAGAGACCGACATCCAGCTCATCGGTGACACCGATGCCGCCGTGCATCTGCACTGCTTCGCTACTGACCTTGTCCGCCATCTGGCCCACTTTCCACTTCGCCAGGCTGACCAGCTGCGCGGCCTGGGCATCGCCGGCGTCGAGTGCCTCCAGCGCCGCCATCAGACTGGTACGCGCCAGCTCAAGGTCCACATGCATCCAGGCCGCACGGTGCTGCAGGGCCTGGAAGGAGCCGATGGGCACATCGAACTGCACGCGGGTACGCAGGTATTCCAGCGTGGTCTGGAACAGTTCTTCGCAGGCGCCCTGCAGCTCAGCCGCGATGCAGGCGCGCCCCCGGTCCAGCGCAATGTCCAGAATGGTCGTACCACGGTCCAGCTCACCGATCAGCTGTTCCGGTGACACCTGAACATGGGTGAAACTCAGACGCGCCGTATTGCGCGAATCAATCAGATTTTGACGTGACTGCTCGACCCCCGGCGTTCCGGCCGGCACGATAAACAGGCTGATCGCCTCGGCGGCATCACCGGTCCGAGCGGCCACGATCCAGCCGTCGGCCTGCAGGCCATCCACCACCATCACCTTCTGGCCATCGAGCTGGAAGCCGGTCTCGGTACGCACCGCACTCAGGGCGACTTGCTCCGGGTTGTGACGCACACCTTCATCCACGGCCAGGGCCAGACGCTTGCTGCCGGCAATCATCTCACCCAGCCACGCCTCCTGCTGAGCGGCACTGCCGCCCTGCTCAAGGATGGAGCCGCAAAGCACGATGGAGGACAGCAGCGGCGAGGCACTGAGATAACGGCCAGCGGATTCGAACACGGCGCCCATACCGGTGTAGCCGAACTCCAGACCGCCCAGGCTTTCCGGGAACGGAATCGCCGTCCAGCCCAGTTCGGCCATCTCCTGCCAAAGCTCAGGCTCAAAACCGAGTTCATCATTACGATCACGCAACGCCCGCAGGGCCGATACCGGGCTGCGCTCGGCACAGAATTCACGCGCCGTATCCAGCAGCATGCGCTGTTCTTCGTTATAGATCAGGCTCATTTGGCGCCTCCTTTGGCAGCATCGGGCAGGTCCAGCACGCGCTTGGCGATCACGTTGAGCTGCACTTCAGACGAACCACCGGCGATGGTCTGGGTGTAACTCATCAGCCAGGCCTTGCTGATCGCCAGCTCCTGCTCGCTGAATTCATCACCATCCCAACCCAGGGCGCGATGCCCCATGGCATCCACCAGCAGCTCGAACTTCTGCTTTTCCTGCTCACTGTGCACCAGCTTCATGATGGCGGCGATACCGCTCACATCCTGTCCGGCACGGGCCTGCTGACCCATGCGTTGTACGGTCAGGTTGTAGGCGTGCTCGTCCAGCGCACAGGCCTGAGCCCGGGCGCGCAGCGCGATGTCGGAAGGACTTTCGGCTTCTGGTAAGTAGTCGCCCAGAATGGTCATCAGATCGAAGTGGGTCGGCAGACTGAATTCGCCGAACTTGGACATGGCGCTGCGCTCATGCTGCAGCAGGCGCTTGCCCAGCGTCCAGCCGCCGTTCAACGGTCCGATCAGGTTGTCCTTGGATACCTTGACGTTATCGAAGAAGACCTCACAGAAGGAGGACTTGCCGCTAATCAGGTCAATCGGACGCGCCTCGACGCCCTCGGCATGCATATCCAGCACCAGCAGGCTGATCCCTTCCTGCTTCTTGGCGCTACTGTTGTCGGTACGCACCAGGGCATACATCCAGTCCGACTTGTCACCGTAGGAGGTCCAGATCTTGCTGCCGTTGACGACAAAGTGGTCACCCGCATCCACGGCACTGGTGCGGATATTGGCCAGGTCGGAACCTGCATTGGGCTCACTGAAGCCCTGACACCAGCGCACTTCGCCACGGGTCATGGGCGTCAGCAGACGCTGTTTCTGCTCTTCAGTGCCGAACTCCAGCAGCACCGGCCCCAGCATCCAGATGCCCAGGTTGATCTGCGGCGGGCGGCACTTGAGCCGTTTCAGCTCCTGCTGCAACACCGCATCTTCTTCCGCCGACAGGCCACCACCGCCATAGGCGGCGGGCCAATCCGGGCAGAACCAGTTGCGATCACGCATGCGCTCGAACCAGAGGCGCTGATCTTCACTGGCGAACTCCACCTGGGAGCCGCCCCAGACCAGTTCGCCGCTGGCGGCCGCCCCACGCAGCGACTCGGGGCAGTTCGCCTCGAGCCAGGCGCGGGTTTCGGCGCGAAACGTTTCGATAGCACTCATTATTGTTATCTCCTCGTGCCGATATCAGCGTGCGGTGCGCGGCATGCCCAGGCCGAACTGAGCGATCAGTTCGCGCTGGATCTCGTTGGTGCCGCCGCCAAAGGTCAGCGTGACCGAAGCACGGACTTCAAATTCCAGTTCACCCATCAACAGGGCCGCCGCGGAGCCTTCACGGACCATGCCGTTGGCACCCACTACGTCCATCAGGCGGCGCAGGATCTCAATAGCGGACTCAGAACCATACACCTTGGTGGTGGAGGCCAGGGCCACGTCCATCTGCCCGGCTTCCAGCCCGGCGGCAATACGGAAGTTGATCAGGCGCATCGCTTCCAGACGCGAGTAGCACTCGGCCAGTGCCGAACGCACCCAGGCCTGATCCATGGCGCAACGACCATTTTCATCCTTCGCCCTGGCCCAGAGATAGACGCGGCGGAACAAGCCTACCACCTTGTCGGACCAGGAACCGAGCCCCAGACGCTCATGGTTGAGCTGGGAGGTGATCAGTTTCCAGCCGCCATGCAGCTCGCCCACCAGCATCTCGCGCGGTACGCGTACATTGTCATAGTAGGTTGCGGCCGTGGGGTTGGAACAGGTCGGGATCACCGTGTGGGAGAAACCCTCTTCCTGCGTATCCACGATCAGGATCGACACACCCTTGTGGCGCGGCAGATCCGGATCGGTACGCGCGGCAAGCCAGACAAAGTCAGCAGATTCGGCACCGGAGGTCCACAGCTTGTTGCCGTTAACGACAAAGTGGTCCTCTTCAGCACGGGCCGAGGTCTGCAGCATCGCCAGGTCAGAGCCGGCGTTAGGCTCGGAGTAACCGATGGCAAAGTTGATTTCGCCGCTGGCGATACCCGGCAGGAATTTCTCCTTCTGCAGCTCGGAGCCATGCTCCATCAGCGCAGGACCCACAGTGCTGATGGTGACGAAGGGCAGCGGTGCGCCGGCAATGTTGGCTTCTTCGAAGAAGATCAGCTGCTCGGTCGGGCCGTAGCCTTGGCCACCGTGCTCCTTCGGCCAGCCCACGGCCAGCCAGCCGTCCTTGCCCATCTGGCGGATGGTGCCACGGAATTCGTCACCGCCCTCTTTGCCACGCAGCGAACTGCGCAGCTCGGGGGTCATCAGGTTGCTGAAGTAGTCGCGTACTTTCAGCCGCAGCGCATGCTGCTCGGGTGTCAGATCGACAAACATGTGACCTCCTTAGCTCGCGCTCAGAATCAGACCGCTGGTCGGCACGCCGGTACCGGCCGTCACCAGCACGTTCTCAACGTCATCCACCTGGTTCACCGAGCTGCCGCGTACCTGACGCACCGCCTCGGCAACACCGTTCATGCCGTGGATATAGGCCTCGCCCAGCTGACCGCCGTGGGTATTGATCGGCAGTCGACCGCCACGGGCATGGTGACCGGCACGGATGAACTCCTTGGCCTCGCCGCGCTTGGCGAAACCGAACTCTTCCAGCTGCGGCAGTACGAACGGGGTGAAGTGGTCGTAGATCACGGCGGTCTGGATATCATCCGGTCCCAGGCCGGACTGGTTGTACAGCTCGCGCGCTACCACGCCCATTTCCGGCAGGCCGGTGATATCTTCGCGGTAGTAGGAGGTCATGATCTGCTGACCATCGGCGATGCCCTGGGAACCGGCCTTGATCAGCACCGGCTTCTGCTTCATATCCTTGGCACGGTCAACGCTGGTGATCACCATGGCTACAGCACCGTCCGATTCCTGACAGCAGTCGAGCAGGTGCAGGGGTTCGCAGATCCAGCGTGACGCCTGATGCTCTTCCAGCGTGATCGGCTTCTCGTAGAAGAAGGCGTTGGGGTTGGTGGCGGCGAAATCACGCACCGCCACGGCAACACGACCGAAGTCTTCGGACGTGGCGCCATAGGTGTGCATGTAGCGCTGAGCAAACATGCCAACCCAGGCCGCCGGGGTATGGAAGCCGTGCGGCATGTACCAGCCGTAGTTCACGTTCTCGAACACCGGGGTATCGGCAAAGCCGTAGCTGCCGGTGCCGAAACGGTACCAGGAGCGTTCGTTCATGGCGCGGTAAACGACGACGGTCTTGGCGACGCCGGTAGCAACGGCCATGGCCGCATGCATGATCGGCGCACAGGCAGCACCACCGCCGTGCGGAATCTGGGAGAAGAACTTCACGTCCTTGCAGCCCAGCAAACGCGCGATCTCGTACTCGGGCACCTTGTCCACGGAGTAGCTGCTGAAACCGTCCACTTCGGACGGATCGATACCGGCATCTTCCAGCGCGGCCAGGGTCGCTTCCATCGCCAGACGCAGTTCGGTACGGCCGGAGTTCTTGGAAAATTCGGTGGCGCCAAGGCCGACGATGGCGGCCTTGTTGCTGATCAATTCATTCATTGCACTCTCCTCCGGCTCAGGGCAGCGTCACCGCCACCGTACCGGTGACGTGGTTGCCCATGGAATTCTTGCCCTTCAGGGTCACTTCGGCGGTGCGGCTAGCCGCATCCAGCGCTGTGACTTCACCCTTGAAGGTCATGGTATCGCCCGGGTAGTTCGGGGCACCGAGACGGATCTTCAGATCCTGGAAGCGTGCTTCAGGACCGCTCCACTCCTCGACAAAGCGCTCCACCAGACCACTGGTGGTCAGGATGTTCATGAACACGTGCGGCGAGCCCAGCTCCTGAGCCGCATCCTTGTCGTGGTGGCCCGGGAAGTAGTCACGGGTCGCGATGGCGCCACCGGCAATCAGTGCCACGGTGATCGGAATTTCCAGCGCCGGCAGTTGCTCACCGACACTGACTTCTTCAAAGCGTCTGGTTTTCATTGAGGTCATATTTCCATCCCAGGGTATCGTGAGTTGCCAACCAATCGCCGAGACGCTCAAGCGTTGCACGGCTGCCGCCCAGGCCCAGGCTCAGGGCGCGGCTCCAGTAGAGAAAACGGTGGATCGGGTAGGTCAGGTCGACGCCGATGCCGCCATGTACGTGCTGCGCCTTGTGGCCCACGCTGTGTCCGGCTTCGCAGGCCAGCCAGGCGGTCGCCAGGGCTTCAGAGGGTGCCGGCAGACCGGCATCGATGCGGTAGCACAGCTGCCAGAGTGCGGAGCGCAGCGCTTCGACCGCCACGTGGCAGTCGGCCATGCCCATCTGCACCGCCTGGAACTGGCCGATGCGACGTTCGAACTGGGTACGCTCGTTGACGTACTCCACTGTGCGGCGAATCTGCTCCTGGCTGACGCCCAGCTGCAGAGCGGCCTGAGCCGCAATGGCACGCACTTCCAGCCACTCGGTGGCCTCCAGCGGCAGTACCGCTTCGGCCGGCAGCTGCACCTGGTCGAACTCCAGATCGGCCACGCTCTCGCCCTGAGTCATCACACCCGAAACCAGCTTCACACCGGCGGTATCAAAACTGACGCAGACCGGGCGAACACCCTGCTCGGTCTCGATCAGTACCAGTGCCGCCGAGGCTTCAGCCGCAGCCGGCACCGCATGGGCGATACCGTTTATCTGCCAGCCGTTGGCATTCTGCTCGGCGCTCAGCGCCAGCCCGGTTGAACGGCTCTGATCACCGGCCGACAGGGTCAGCACCTGTTCGGCACCAGCAGCGGCCTCCAACAGTCCGGCAAAATGCTCGGGCGCGAATTCGGCCAGTGCGGCTGCCGCGACCTGATGGCGCCACAGCGGCACCAGGCCCAGGCCTTTGCCCTGAGCTTCCAGCACCAGCATCAGTTCGGTCATGCCCAGGCCGCTGCCACCGGCCGCTTCCGGGATGTAGAGCGAGTGCAGTCCGGTCTCGATGCAGGTCTGCCAGAGATCGGTCATCAACGTGGCACCGGATTCATCAAACTCGCGGTGCTTCTCGTCGGTACAAAAGTCCGTGAACAGCCCGTCCGCCATGTCGGCGATGGCACGCTGATCTACGGTCAATGAAAAATCCATGCGTCCTCCTCAGGCAGACACCGGCCGAAACAGCGGCAGGGTCAGCTCATCATCAAAGGTGTGGAATTCGACCTGTACCCGCTGCCCGATCTTCAGCTCGGACGGCTCGACACCGACCAGACCGGCCGGCAGGCGTACGCCCTCGTCCAGCTGAATCAGGCCGATGGGGTTGGGATAGTCGAACGGCGGCACTTCCGGGTAGTGCATCACGACGAAAGAGTACAGCTCGCCGCTACCCTTGCTGACGTGATAGTCCAGCTCGAAGCTGTGGCAGTGGCTGCAGACAGGGCCCGGCGGGTGCTGCAGCTTCTCGCAGCTGTTGCACTGCTGGATGCGCAGCTCACCAGCCTCGCAGCCTTCCCAGAAGAAACGCGTGTCATCACTGATACCCGGCTTGGGTCGCTTGATCTTGGGAACAGCGGATTCACTCTTTTCAACCGGCTTGGGTTGCTGGGCCGGCTTGAACTTGATCACGCGGAACATCAGCTCACCCACCTTCTCGTCGCCCTCGGGCTTTTCAGAGAAGAAGGTCATCACCTGGGTGACGAAGAAACCGGTGCCGAGGGCGGTGGTTTTCTCTTCGCTGACTTCCTTGATCAGGGTGGTGTAGTAGAGCTTTTCGCCCATGCGCACGTAGCGGTCAAAACTCAGCTCGGAGTTCACCGCGACCACGGCCGGGTAGCCCTGATCTTCGATCAGCTGCAGCACCTCGTAGGGGTTCTCGTCAGTAGAGCCCGGCGGGTAGTTGTTCATGTGCATGCCTTCCAGGCACCAGGCCTGCAGCATCGCCGGCGGCGCTACGATCTCGCCGAATTCGGTGGTGGCGGCATATTCAGCGTCGGTGTAAAGCGGGTTTTCAATGCCCATGGCCTCACACCACTGCCGAACCATCGCCGGATTCACGTTATCCCATGCGTAGATGCGGCCATACTCCCGCCCCACCATGGAACGTACTTCCGATAACCATGCGTAATCAGTCAAGATACGTCTCCTTGCTAACAATGGGGCCGCCCGGTCACAGGCGGCGCCGGGTTGTGTTCAGTTATTGGCCGAGCCGGCCTGCAGAAAAGCGGGTTTCTCGCCGCCGCCGTTGAGCAGCAGGTTGCTGCCGCTGGCGTAGGACGCGATGGGCGACGCCATGTAGAGGCAGGCGTTACCGATATCTTCGGGGTTGCCCAAGCGACCGGCGGGAATGGTGTCGGCTACCGCCTGGATACCGGCCTCATCGCCGAAGTGCAGATGCGACTGCTCGGTCTGGATCAGCCCCGGGCTGACCGCCACGACACGGACTTTCGGCGCCCACTCCACCGCCAGGGAGGCGGCCAGTGACAGCACGCCTGCCTTGGCTGCACCGTAAGCGGCGGTACCCGGAGAGGCACGCAGCGCACTGATGCTGCCGATAAAGATGATGCTGCCGCCCTGCTTCTGTTGCTGCATATGGCGATTGGCCAACTGGGCCAGGTTCAGCGGTGCAATCAGATTGAGGCGCAGAATGCCTTCATGGAAACGTGGCGAGACCTCACCCGCCAGGGCATGGGGCGCTCCCCCGGCGTTGTTGACCAGCACGTCCAGACGGCCATATTCGTTGACGACGGCCTGCATCAGCGTCTCAGCCGCGTCGTAATCACGCACATCGAGCGGCATGAACACCGCCTCGCGGCCATCCACCTGCGGCAATTGCTCGGGCTCACCACGACCGCATACAATGACGGTCGCGCCAGCGCCCAGAAACGCGCGAGCAATACCGGCACCAATCCCCTTGGTCCCCCCAGTGATCAACACCACCTGCCCGCTGTAATCGAAGTGAACTGACTGCGTCATACACGCCTCCTGTAATAACCAATGCAGCCAGTCTAATAAGCGCGCCGAGACTCCCACTTCGTCTGAACGGACGATGATTATCTGGCGTCAGCTGACAGAATCGCCGTCAATGAACACTGTCAGCGAGGCCAACACGTGTCCGATTCTCAAAAACCTGAAGAAACGCTATTGCTGGAATACCCGGCATCGGGCATTGCGGTACTGCGATTGAATCGCCCCCAGGCCACCAATGCCCTGAGCCTGGAGCTTCAGCAGCAACTCAACCGCCGCTTCACCGAACTGGCGACTGACGACAGCGTGCGCTGCATCGTGCTCACCGGGGGAGACAAGGTGTTTGCGGCGGGTGGCGACATTACGGGGTTGATTGATGCTGACCCCATCGAGATCTACAAGCGCCACACCGAACGCGTCTGGGCACCGATTCAGCACTGCCCCAAGCCCGTCGTTGCGGCGATCTGCGGTTACGCCTTCGGCGGTGGCTGCGAGCTTGCAATGCACGCCGACATCCTGATCGCCGGCGAAAGCGCCAGCTTCTGTCAGCCCGAGATCCGCATCGGCATCATGCCCGGTATCGGCGGCACCCAGCGCCTGGTGCGTGCCGTGGGCAAAACCAAGGCGATGAGCATGGCCCTGACCGGACGCCCGATCAGCGCCCATGAAGCCTGGGTGGCGGGGCTGGTCAGCGAGGTGTGCCCTGATGATGAGGTGATGGAGACCGCGATCAAGACCGCCCGCACCATCGCCCGCATGCCGCCGCTGGCTGCCGAACAGGTAAAGGAATGCATCCTGCACGGCATGGATGCATCGCTGGAAAGTGCCCTGGCACTGGAGCGTAAGGCCAACGCCATGCTGTTCGCCTCGCGCGATCAGCAGGAAGGCATGCGGGCGTTTCTTGAAAAACGCCACCCGGAATTTACCGGAGAATAATCACCCAGGAATTGATGACTCTCCCCTGACTTGCACCTGAACCATCTCACACATGGTCTTTGGCTCCCGGCGGCCGCACACCCCGGGGGTCTTTTTTTTGCTTGCCCAAAGCCTTAAAAGCATCGCTTGCAGGGCAAGCTCCTACAAGGTGTTTGTCTCCGAACGTGCCGGTTGCTGGTTCAGGGCCACATCATTGGGCGGATTCTCGATGCAGCGCGTACCACCGGGATGGTAGATATAAGGCACGCAGCCGTTGCAGTTGGTGCAGCCACTGGTCGTGAGCAGTCCCTGCTGGAACTTGCGCACCAGCTCGGGATCATGGATCAGCGGGCGTGCCATCGTCACAGCCTCAAAGCCTTCTGCCATCGTCTGCTCGACATCGGCCATAGAACGGGCACCGCCCAGATAGGCAAGTGGCAGGTCCAGTTCGGCACGGATGCGCCGCGAGTAATCGAGGAAGTACATCGGCCGGAATTTCACCTGGGGTACGCCCTTCTGTGACAGCTTGATCATGGTGAGCGTCAGTTTCTGATCGGCCAGTACCCTGCTCATCTCATCCAAATTCATATTGCTGCCGAACATGAACCAGCCGGATTCGATATTACGACCGCCTGACAGTACCAGCATGTCGGCGCCGGCCTGCTGCAGTACACGCCCGGTGACGATAGCATCCTCGACCGTTGCGCCCTTGCGTACGCCATCGGCCACGTTGATCTTGGCCAGTACCGCCATATCCTTGCCCACTGCCTGCTTCACGGCCTTGAGTAGACGCGCCGGGAAACAGGCGCGATTCTCGGCACTGCCGCCATATTCATCCTTGCGCTTGTTGGACAGCGGCGAAATGAACTGGTTAAGCAGGTAACCGTGCCCCATGTGCAGCTCTACCGCATCGAAGCCGGCCTCGCGACAGAGTTCGGCGGCACGGACGAACTCGGCGATGACCTGCGCCATGTCGGCTTCCTTCATCGCCCGTTGCAGGAAGTTGCCACAGAGTAGCCCCGCCTTGTTGAGGCCGGAGGACGCGCTGATGGTGCGCCCCTTCACCCGAATCGAGGTGATAAAGGAGCCGCCGTGGGTCAGCTGCATGGAGATCTTGCCACCCTCGGCATGGACAGCATCGGTCAGCACCTTGAGGTCCGGGATGATTTCGGGACGAAGCCAGATCTGATTGGGCAAGGTGCGCCCCCGCTCGGACACGGCGCCGTAGGCGACGGTGGTCAGCGCCACTCCACCCCGTGCCATATCGCGATGGTGCTTGACCATGGCACGTGTCGGGATGCCCTCAAGGCTCATCGCCTCGTTGGCACCGGCGCGGATAAAGCGGTTTCTCAGCGTGATCGGACCCAGCTGAAACGGCGTGAACGCCTGTTGACGGTGATCGGACATGCGCGCCTCCTCAACGCCACTTGGGTTCACGCGGCATTTCCAGCCCGCGCTCGGCAATGATGTTGCGCTGTATCTGGTTACTGCCGCCGTAGATGGTATCGGACCGCACGAACAGGAACAGCGACTGCAAACGTGTCAGCTCATAGGGTGCCGCTTCCAGCAATTGCCCCTGCTGACCGCAGACATCGATGGCCAGCTCACCCAGACTGCGGTGCCAGGTGGACCAGAACAGTTTGTAGATCAGTGCTTCGCCCTGCAGGCTGCCATCACTGCCGCTCTGGCCCGAGAGCATGCGCAGGCTGTTGTAACGCATGATTTTCAGCTCGGCATGGGCCTGGGCGATGCGCTGGCGAATAGAGGAATCGCGGTATTTACCGTTTTCCCTGGCGACGCGAATCACCTCGTCCAGTTCGTTCTGGAACTGCATCTGCTGGCCCAGCGTAGACACGCCACGCTCGAAGCCGAGCAACCCCATCGCCACTTTCCAGCCATCGCCCGGCTCGCCAACGATATCACCAGCATCACACTCGGCATCGTCGAAGAAGACTTCGTTGAATTCGGATGTTCCCGTAATTTGCTCGATGGGGCGTACGTCCACACCCGGCTGATCCATTTTGACCAGGAAGAACCCCAGCCCTTTATGCGCAACGGAATCCGGATCGGTTCGGGCGATGACAAAGCAGTAGTCGGATTCATGCGCCAGCGAGGTCCAGACTTTCTGGCCATTAATGATCCATTTGTTACGCGCGGCATCGAAGCGGGCCCTGGTCTTGACGTTGGCCAGATCGGAGCCGGCCCCCGGTTCCGAGTAGCCCTGACACCAGAGTTCGGTGCCGGCCAGAATACCGGGCAGGTATTTGGCTTGCTGCTCAGGCGTACCGAAAGCGATGATAGTCGGGCCGGCCAAACCTTCACCGATATGGCCCACTCGCCCCGGTGCACCGGCACGGGCGTATTCCTCGAAAAAGATCACCTGCTGCTCGATGGAACAGCCACGACCTCCCTGCTCTTTGGGCCAGCCGACACAGGTCCAGCCGCCTTCGGCCAGTTTCTGTTCCCAGCGTTTACGCTCTTCCGGGAAGCTGTGTTCATCGCCCGGCCCGCCACGGAATTTCAGTTTGGCAAACTCGCCGGTCAGGTTGGCGGCCAGCCAGTCGGCAACCTCGGTGCGAAAACGCTCGTCTTCTGCGCTGAAGCTCAGTTTCATGCGGCGGCACCTCCATCCAATGCCGGTTTATCCAACAACAGTGAGGCCAGGGTTTCACGGTGCTCACTGGCCGTGCCCAGCATCAGTTCGCTGGCCTTGGCTCGCTTGAAATAGAGGTGCACGTCGTACTCCCAGGTGAACCCCACCCCGCCATGCATCTGCAGCGCCTCACCGGCATTGCGGAAGCAGGCCTCTGAACAGTAGGACTTGGCGATCGCCGCCGATTCGGGCAACTCCGAAGCCAGCTCTCCACTCTGCGCTCCAACATGCCAGGCCTCATCGGCCACGCAGGCGGCGTAATAGCAGGCGGAGCGGGCGACTTCGGTCCTCAGCATCATGTCGGCGGCCTTGTGCTTGATCGCCTGAAAGCTGGCAATGGGACGGCCAAACTGCTCACGCTCCTTGGTGTACTTTACCGCCAGATCCTGCACCTGCTGGGCCGCGCCCATCTGCTCGGCAGCCAGCGCCACCGTGGCCAGTTGCAGAACCTGCTCCAGCACCGCACCGGACTGGCCGCATTCGCCCAGGCAGGCGTCCAACGGCAGCAGCAGGCTGTCGACCTGGATACGCCCCAGATGACGGGTCTGATCCAGCGTCGGCGTCCACTGCCGCTCAATACCCTCGACGCAGGCATCGACAACAAAAAGACTCACACCGCAAGGCCCCGTCGTTCCGGGTTGACGGGCCACCAGTACCAGAATATCGGCACTGTGACCATCAACGACCAGTCGATAGTCACCGGAAAGACGATAACCGCCCTCGATCAGTTCAAAGGTCGCGGTCACGGCATCGCAGCCGGGTTGTTCCTGCCCGATCCAGGCCAGGGCTGCAGTCTCGCTCCCCAGTATCCGATCCAGCCAGGGGGCTGAAGCCTCCTCGGTTCCGGCCAGCTGCAGCGCCGGCACCGCCTGACAGACAGTGGCAAAATAGGGTGAGCAAACCAGATAGCGCCCCATCTGCTCCATCACGGCCACCAGCTCCACATATCCCAGTCCCATGCCACCCAGTGACTCAGGCAGAGTGATCGCATGCAGGTAGAGGTCGTCACAAATTTGTCGCCAGAGCGAGAGGTCATAACCACGCTCGGTGACCATCGCCTCTCGCACCGCAGCGGAGGTTGAGCAGTCGGCAAAGAAGCCCGCAGCGGTTTCACGGATCATCTGCTGCTCGTCAGTAAAACGGAACTCCATGGTTCAGCGCTCCCTGTTGATTAAAAGTGCTGGTTCCAAAATGGGCACCCCGAAGGATGCCCACGGGTGGTTTAAAGCCCTGCGCGTCGCGCTGCCTGAGGACCAAAGTCACGATCAGACAGGTCACCCTCGTTGAGGGTGTAGGCCTTGGGCTGTTCGTTGACCAGATTGAATGCCAGATAGCTGCCCGCCTGGAGGTCGTGGTAGAAACCCACGCCCGCCTGCCAGGTCTGCGCCTCGTAGGCATAGAAGTAGTTCACCATCGAGGTGCGCCAGAGACCGCCACGAGCGTCGTAGTTGTCGGCCATCACCATGAACCAGGTGTCCTCGTCGATGTACATGTGACGTTTGCCATAGATATGGCGGTAGTCACCCTTGAGGTTGGCTTCCAGTACCCAGACGCGGTGCAGCTCATAGCGCATGTGCTCAGGATTGGCATGACCCGGCGTCAGCAGCTCGTCATAGCTGATCTCGTCGGAGTGCAGGCGGTAGGTGTTGTACGGAATGTACATCTCCTGCTGGCCGACGATTTTCCAGTCGTAGCGCTTGGGCGAACCATTGAAGATGCGCACCTCATCCACGGTGATGGAGCCGCCGGTGCCCGGGAAGGACATGTCAAAGCCGTATTCCGGCGACTGGCGCACGCGTCGCGTACCCGGGTCGTAACGCCAGCTCTGGCGCGGCTCGTTGGTATGGTTCCAGAACTCTGTACCGGTGTTGATCTCACCGCGATCACGCTCCGGCAGGATGGTTTCGTTCAGGTAGAACGAGGAATTACCCTGCGTCGGACCGCTGGTCCCGGTCTGTAAGTGCGGCGCCAGGTTGCGCGATTTCACCCGTCCCCAGTTGATGTTGCCGTCTTCCAGCACATAGGCGTTATCGGAGATCAGCTCCTCGGTCCAGGGACGGTAGGTAAAGATCGAAGAGGTCCACAACAGCTCCAGCCCGCTTTTCGGGAAGGGGAAGAGGATGCCACCGGTGGTCGCTTCAACACCTTCACCGTTATCCACCAGTTGGGCGTGCTCTGCATTCTGGCGAGTGACCTCGCACACCTTGTCCGGGAAGCGGAAGTCACGACGCGACTCATAAATCGGCATCTGGAAGGTATCCGGATACTTCTCGAACAGCGCCTTCTGCCCCGCCGACAGCCTGTCGGCATACTGATTCATGTTCTTTGCCGTGATCACGAACAGCGGCTTGTCTTCCGGGTAAGGGTCCACCGGATGGTTGCCGGTCCCTTCGAAATTGACCTGAGGCGGCACCCCCAGCCACTGGCCACTCCATTCGGGAATGGTGCCATCGGCATTGCCTGCCTTGAGCGCCCCGACACAGGTACGGGTGGTGCCCAGCTCGGCCAGTTCTTCCGCCGTGGCCGCCGCTAGAGCAGTACCGCTGATCAGAACCGTATGCAGCGCCACGCCCGCTGCCAGCATGGAATAATTCAGTTTCATCTCAACATCCCTGCAGATTAGAAGGTGTATTTGGCACTGAGCGAGACATAGTCACGGTCAGCCATGGTGCGGCCCTTGTCGAGATTGGCCGAGCTGAGGTAGTTCACCCAGGTAAGACCCACCTGCATGTTGCCGAGGTATTTGAAGTCGGCCCCCAGCGTCAGACGCTTCTCGTCACGGCCAAGGCCAGCACCGGCAAAGCCGCTGCCGTCGATGTTCTGAGTCCAGATCGCCTTGGTGGTCAGATCCCAGCCGCTGAACAGGTTGGGGTAATCCATGAACACGGCGGCGGCCAGTACGGCGTTATCGCGGGTCTGACTGTAGCTGTTATAGGTTCCGGCCTGTCCCGGAAGCCCGCCGGTCACCACAAGGTCTTCAACATCATGAATTCGTTCATGCACCACTTCAGCCATCACCGTGGTCTGGTGCGCCAGCGCGCTCGGACCGATGATGTAAACGCCGTTCAGGTTGGTCTGCAGATAGCTGCCACGGGCCGGGGCACCGTTGTCCAGATAGACGGGCGCGCCATCGCGATAACTGATATCACCGCCGAGCTGCACATCACCCACCTTGGAGCTGATACTCACGCCGGTCAGCTTGATGTCGTCGAAGTAGCCCAGCTGATAGCAGGCATTGCCGCCCACACTGGCGGTACAGCCGTTGAAATCGCTGAACGAGGAGTAGCGGGTATCACCGGTAAAGTCGGTGAACAGAGCCCCCACACGGTCGTGGTAGCGGTAGTGAAACAGGCCGATCTCGGTGCTGTCGCCCATCAGGTAACGGGCACCCCCCCCCCACTGGCCACTGTCACCGGGTTTGATCTCACCGGCATAGTTGATCACGCCGGCACTTGGCAGACTCGCGACCGGCCCTGCACCAAAGCGAATAAACTGGGCTCCTGGGCCAAAGGTGTCACTGCCGAAGAAATCCCCCACCGGGTTCAGGCGGGTTTTCTCCCAGTCGTACTGGTAGAAGCCGGTCAGGGTCAGGTTGTCGGTCAGGGTCAGGCTGGCGGACAGCTGGCCAACCGGCAGATACCCTTCCTTGGCTTCGGTACCGGGCACGTTAAATACCGCCGCATCCACCGGCAGCTGACCCTGGCTGATGTTGGGGAAGAACAGGCTCTCACCCCAAGCGACGATATGACGACCGGCCTTCACCGACAGGTAGTTGTCGTCACCAATGACGAAGTTGCCATAGACAAAGGCATCCAGCAGGCGCGGATCATAGCCGCTGATCTCGCGTGTCTTGTCGGTAAACTGATTGACTGGCCCAACCTTGTTGATGGTGTCCAGCGAGTCGTTGTCATTGCTGCTGCGATAGACATCATCGTAGAAGACGCTGCCACGCAATAGCGCGCCCACATTGTCGTGGCGCAGACGAATCTCGCCCAGTGCATTGACGCGGTTGTTGATCAGGCTGCCGCGATCAAAGTTGCGGGTGGCATCATCCGAGTTTGGATCGTTGAGATAGACATCCGAAGGTGAAGAAGTGCGTGCCGACGCGGTGTAGGAGAGTGTCACCGACGCATCCAGCGTGGTGTCGTCGCCCAAGTACACAGTCTCAAATGCCTGAGCCTGACCGACAGCGAGCGCCAGAGCCAGGGGTACCATCCCCCCGGGACCGGCAAAGGTCCTTTTGGTAATCATTCGTGCCCTCCAGTGAGCATGATTCTTGTTGTTGTGTGGTGGCCGAAAGCTCGGCCACCAAAACATGCTCGGGGAGTGGCAAGTCTGGCTCATCGTTCATCCAGACTAGATACCCCAACCCCGATCGAATCAGGCCTGAGGCACAATGTCGTGCTCACGGGCAAACGGCTGTGCCTGGATCGTTTGATACTGGTAACCTTCGGCTGCGGGCTGCTGTGCCAGCCAGAGCAGGACCTGTGCCGGCAGCTCGGGCGGTGCCGAACCGTTGCGCAGGGCGATCAGCCCCTTGTCGCCAATGGTGGCCTTGAGGGTTTCGGTGGTGACGACACCGGGATTGACGGTAAAGGCGCGGATACCCTGATCACCCAGCTCACGGCAGAGAATGCCGGACAGGCGTGAAACCGCGGCCTTGCCGGCCCCATAGGCGTAGCCCCAGCCGCCCTTGCCGGCGGCCACCGGCGGATCACTTTCACCGGCACCGGAGGTCATGTTGATGATGGTGGCGCCGCCCTGCTCAAGCATCCGGGGTATCAGCCGTCGGGTCAGCAGGAAGGGCGCCATGATGTAGCCCTGGGCAACACGCTCAAGGGTTTCGGCTTCAAGCGACATGAACGGCAGATTGAGGTCAGCGCCCTGGTAGACGGCATTGTTGATCAGCACATCAACGCGGCCAAAATGATCGATCACCTGATCTGCCGCGGCAATCACTGATGCAGAGTCGAGCAGATCCATTCGGAAGACTTTCACCTCAACACCGAACTCGCGCGCTTCAGCAGCGGTGGCGTTCAGGCTGCCGCTCAGGGAGCGGCCATCGGCATGGCGTACGGCGTGGGTATGGGTTTCACCCTCTTCCAGGGTGCGGGCGCTCAGCGCCAGGTCATAGCCGGCGCGGGCAAAAGCGATGGCGGTGGCACGACCGATGCCGCGACTGGCACCGGTGATGAAAGCGACTTGTCCCATGGCTGTATCTCCTCTTTTTATTCAGAGTGCTACAGCCTGGGCTCTTTCACATACCCCAAGAGGACGAGGTTGAAAATCAGTGCTCCTGATCACCCTGTCCCAGCGCCGCCACGCTGTTGAGGAAGATACGCACCAGCTCAGTCTGACGACGCACACCGGTCTTGGAGAAGATCGCTCGCAGGTGTGCTCGGGCGGTATTGCGGCGAATATTGAGTGCCTCGGCCGCTTCCTCCAGCGACAGGCCGTTGGCCAACTGGACCGACAGCGCCGTTTCGGCCGGCGTCAGGCCGAACAGTTTCTTGGCCACTTCGTTACTGGCCTGGGACTTACCGACGGCATCACGGATATACACCACCGCAGCCGGCTGCCCCTTGCCTTCGGCCCAGGCCGTAGACGGAATCGACTCAACCACCACCCCCAGGCTGACCTCACCGGATGGACGGGTCACGGACATCGCCTCGGGAAGAGTGTGCTCACCCTCGCCTCGCTTGTTTGCGAACGCATCCTTGATCAGGCGACGCAGCTCACGGTTGTCACTGGGATAGCTCGCCTCCAGGCGTCCACCAACGATCTTGAGGCCATCGCCGGATTCCAATATCTCCTTGGCGAAGACGTTTTCTTCCAGGATCTGGCCATTCTCGTCGATCAGCACGGTAGCAATGGAGAGGCGACTGATCGCCTTGGAGTAGAGACTGCCCAGCGTCTGGCTGCGGTCCAGCAGGTTACGAACATTGAGTGATCGGCGGATGTGGGGCAGCAGGAACTGACACAGCGCCTTATCATCCTCAGAGAAAGGCTCTGAACTTTCGGGGCGGGTAAGTCGGAATCTCAGGGTACCCGAATCCTGGGTGGAGATATCCACCGCCATCACATGATAGACATCGTTGCAGGCACACCAGTGAATTCGGTAGGGGCTGTCATGCCACTCTTCCCGCGTCATCAGGTCTTCCTCGGTAAAAACCTTGTCCGGCGCCTGATTAACGAACGGCGTCAGGTTATGGCGGTACGGAAAGTAAACCACCTTGCCGGAGTCCTGCATATCACCCACCGAGACCATCAACCCCAGATCATCTTCATCCTGGGAATCGGGCATTTTCAGAATCAGGGTGACATAGTTGGCGGAAAAAAGTGCACGCAGCTGCTCCAGGGCATCGTCCCAATAGGCGTTGTCCATGGAAGCTTCGTACAAGGCGGACAGCAGACTGTCGAACTGCTCTACGTCCAATCGGTTCATATTATGTACCCCTGTTATTGTATTTTCTTAGGGTCTGTCGAGCCCGCGCCGTTGAACATCTGCACAGAAGGGGCAGCGGGCTCGCAAATGGGCTGCTTATCAGCCCAGCTGTTGGGTCAATTCGGGCACGGCCTCGAACAGATCCGCTTCCAGGCCGTAATCGGCAATCTGGAAGATCGGCGCATCGGGGTCCTTGTTGATGGCGACGATTACCTTGGAGTCACTCATGCCGGCTAGGTGCTGGATGGCACCGGAGATGCCAACGGCCAGGTAGAGCTGCGGCGCGACGATCTTGCCGGTCTGACCGACCTGATAGTCGTTGGGCACGAAACCGGCATCCACAGCCGCACGTGAGGCGCCCAGCGCGGCACCCAGCTTGTCGGCCAGCGGTTCCAGTACCTGACGGTACTTGTCACCGTCACCCAGACCGCGACCACCGGATACCACCACCTCGGCAGAACCCAGTTCGGGACGGTCGGACTTGCTCAGCTCACGACCCACCAGTGCGGATACACCAGCAGCAGTCGCAGCAGCGACCGACACCACCTCGGCACTGCCAGCCTGCTCCACCGCATCGAAAGCGGTCGGGCGCACGGTCAGCACCTGTACCGGCTCGCTGGACTCCAGGGTCAGCATGACGTTACCAGCATATATGGGCCGCACGTAGCTGCCAACCGCCTTGATTTCAATGACATCCGATACCTGAGCCACATCCAGCAGCGCCGCCACACGGGGCGTCAGGTTCTTGCCGAAGCTGGAGCTCGGCGCCAATACCGCCTGGTAGCCGCCCTGCTGCACCGTCTCGACCGCCAGCAATGCCAGCTCCTCTGCCAGCTGACCGGCATAATGGCTGGCCTCGCTGAGCAGCACTCGGCTGACGCCGGTGATGGCGGCGGCCTGCTCGGCTACTGCGGCACAGGATTCACCGGCGACCAGAATATCGATCTCGCCGCCCAGCCGGGTAGCCGCATCCACCACGCTGAGAGTGACCGCGTTGAGCTGCTGGTTGTCATGTTCTGCTATTACAAGAGTATTCATTATCGTCACCTTCAGATCACACGGGCTTCCTGGCGCAGCTTTTCGATCAGCTCGGCCACATTCTCAACCTTGATACCGCCCTGACGTGCGGCCGGCGGCGCGTAGTTGACCGCCTTCAGGCGCGGCGCCACGTCAATTCCCAGATCGGCCACCGGCTTGGAGTCGAGCGGCTTCTTCTTCGCCTTCATGATATTGGGCAGGGAGGCATAGCGGGGTTCGTTGAGACGCAGGTCGCTGGTCACCACCGCCGGCAGGTTCAGCTGCAGGGTCTCCAGGCCACCGTCAATCTCGCGGGTTACCTTGATCGCATCACCCTCGGGGGAGACTTCAGAGGCGAAAGTGCCCTGCGGCCAGCCCAGCAGCGCCGCCAGCATCTGGCCGGTCTGGTTGGAGTCGTCATCAATCGCCTGCTTGCCGCAGATCACCAGCTGCGGCTGTTCATCCGCCACCACCTGCTTGAGGCACTTGGCCACCGCCAGTGGCTCCAGATCGACATCACTCTCAAGGTGGATAGCACGATCAGCTCCTACCGCCAGTGCGGTGCGCAGCACTTCCTGGCTGGCCTTGGGGCCGATGCTGACCACCACCACTTCGCTGGCGATGCCAGCTTCCTTCAGGCGCACGGCTTCTTCAACGGAAATTTCGTCAAACGGGTTGAGTGCCATTTTGACGTTGTTCAGATCAACGCCGGTGCCATCGGACTTCACGCGTACCTTGACGTTGTAGTCGATGACACGTTTAACCGGTACAAGAACTTTCATACTGTTTTCCTCGAATTACTCTGCCGCTGCCGGGTAGTCGGTATAACCGGCCGGCCCCGGGGTGTAGATGGTTTTGCGATCGAACCGGGCCAGAGACAGCCCTTTGCGGATGCGGCTCACCAGATCCGGGTTGGCGATGAAGTGACGGGCAAATGACACCGCATCCCCCTGCCCTTCGCGGATAGCGTCAGCGGCGGACTCCGGCCCAAAGCTATCGTTGAGTATCAGGCTGCCGTTGAAGTGCTCACGTGCCAGGGCAAAGGCATCGATCTCGGCTACGGGTGCTCGCATGATATGCACGAAGGCCACCCCGATCTGGGCTGCCGCCTGCAACAGCGCCGCATGGCTGCCGGCACTGTCTTCATCGGAGGTGTCGTTGTAGGTATTGCCCGGATTGATGCGGAAGCCGACACGATCGGCACCGATGGCATCACTCATCGCCTGCAGGCACTCGACTGCGAAGCGCACCCGGTTCTCCAGGCTGCCGCCGTAGCGATCATTGCGCTGGTTGGTACCCGAGCAGAGAAACTGCATCGGCAGATAGCCGCTGGTGCAGTGCAGTTCGACACCGTCGAAGCCTGCTTCACGGGCATTGATCGCCGCCTGACGGTGCTCCTCGACCACCGCCTCGACCTCTTCGGTAGTCAACGCGCGCGGCAGATCATAGGGCTGCATGCCGGCGGCGTCGGTAAACACCTCGCCCTGCGCCTGAATGGCGGACGGTGCGACGGTTTCAACACCTTCCGGCTTGATTTTGTGACTGCCGATTCGCCCCGAATGCATGACCTGCAATACGATCTTGCCGCCGCGCTCATGCACCGCATCGGTCACCTTGCGCCAGGCCGCAATCTGCTCGGCGGTCTGAATGCCCGGCTGGCGGCAATAGGCCTGACCGGTGACGCTGGGCCAGGTACCCTCGGCCACGATCAGCCCGGCCTCGGCACGCGCGGCATAGTGTTCGACCATCAAGTCGTTGGGCGTGCCATCAGCGTCGGCGCGATTACGGGTCATCGGCGCCATGACGATGCGATTGGCCAGCTCGATAGCACCGATACGAACCGGCGAGAACAGCGGCGCTGTTCCCACCAGTGTTTCCTGTTTGGCTGCTTGCATACGCCTTACCTCAGTCCAGAGCGGTAATCAACACCGCTGAACGTCCACCGTCGACCGGCAGGGTGGCACCGGTGATATAGGAGGACTGATCGCTGGCCAGGAACAAAATGGCGTTGGCCAGCTCTTCCGGCTGGCCGACACGGCCCATCGGAATAAGCTTCTCGGTGCTCTTGCGGGAGTTTTCATCGGCCAGCATTCCTGCCGTAGCCGGGGTTTCCACCACAGCCGGGATCACCACGTTGACGCGCACGCCATCGGGCGCACCTTCGGCCGCAGCAGCACGAGAGAAGTTGGTAACCGCCGCCTTGGAGGCTGAGTACCCGGACATCCAGGGCGTACCCAGCTCGCCGCAGATGGAAGACAGGTTGATGATGGAGCCGCCATGCGCCTTCATCAGCTTCATCGCGGTGCGGGTACCCCAGAAGGTGCCGTCCACTGAAGTGGTGAAGTTGGCGCGCCACTGCTCGGTATCCATCTCTTCGATGCTACCCCAGGTGAATGCCATGGCGTTGTTGACCAGCACATCCAGCTGGCCATATTCCTGAGCCACCTTTTCCAGCGCGCCCACGAACGCGTCTTCATTACTGACATCAACCTGCATCGCCGCCGCTTCACCGCCACCGGCACGAATGCGGTTGACCACTTCATCCAGCGGTTCCATACGGCGACCGCAAATCACCACACGCGCACCTTCCTGCGCAAAACGCTCTGCCGTAGCGGCACCAATGCCACTGCCACCACCGGTAATGAATGCGACCTTGCCCTGTAGACAGCCTTGCATAATGTGTCTCCTGAGTTGTTGTTATCCAGAGAACAGACTCGCTGCCGCGTGCCTGAGGCACCCGACAGACAGGCGGTTACACCTGCGCAGTCAGTATTTTCAGATTAAGAGGGAGACCGATGGCTGCCATCGTCCAATAAGACTAAATAGAAAGGACCAGCAAAAGCTGGCCCCAAGTTATTGAATTAAATGAGAAGAAACCTGTTCAGGTGTATTTCAGATGCACCTTGGCGGTCTTCGGCACCGCCTGGCAGGTCAGCGTCAGTCCCTTGGACAGGTCACGCTCGTCGAGCACATCGTTGTGCAACAGCTTGACCTCCCCCTCGGTCACCTCACACATGCAGGAAGCGCACATGCCGGCCATGCAGGAGTACGGCAGCTCGATGCCGACACGCTCGGCGGCATCCAGAATGGTTTCATTGCCGCTGCACTGCAGCTCGTAATGCTGACCATCCAGCTCGATACTGACCTGCGCCTCATCGATCTCGGCAGACTCGGCCAGCGCCTCGCGCTGCTCCTGATCGCGAGACTCCTCGGACGGCAGGGAGATGAAGCGCTCCACATGAATGCGATCCGAAGGCAGCTTCAGCTCCTGCAGCGCCGCCTCCGCCGCATCCATGAACGGACCGGGACCGCAGATGAACGCCTGCGCCGACTCCATGCCCCGCGCCAGACGGCGCAGCAGACTGACATTCGGCCGTCCCTGCACCGAATCGAGCAGATGTATCACGTCGAAACGATCGGCATACTGCTCGCCCAGTTCCTTGAGTGCCTCCCGGAAGATGATCGATGCCTCGTCGCGGTTGGCATAGATCAGGCGTACCTGCCCACGCCCCCGCAGCAGCACCGAGCGCAGGATGGAGAACACCGGCGTGATACCGCTGCCCCCGGCGAAGAGGAGGAATTCACCGTCCAGTGTTCCTGGCACGAACACACCGGCCGGCTGCATCACCTCGATCTCGTCACCGGGGCGCACCTGGTCACAGATCCAGTTGGAGCCACGCCCCTCTACCACCCGCTTCACGGTCACCCGAAGCTGGGCATCCACCGTCGGCGCACTCGACATCGAGTAGCAGCGCAGCAGATGCTCGCCCTGCCAGGGCAGGCGCAGGGTCAGGAACTGACCGGGCCGGTAGCTGAAACGCTCGACCTGATCAGGCGTGAGAGTGAACTGCATTGACACCGCATCGGCGGTCTCCTGCACCACCTGCTCGACACGCAGGCGGTGATAGCGGGACGTACTCATAGCGGTACTCCTCTTAAATATAGGGGTCTGTGTTGGGCAGCCCCAGCATCATGGCACCGCTGGCACGGGCGTAGGCATCCGAATTGTTGGCAATGTGACCACGCGCCTGGTGGATATCACGGAAGATCCGTTCGATCGGGTTGCTGCGGTACAGACCCGAGGCGGCACAGGCCCGCAGCAGCTCGCTGACGCGCTCGGCACAGAGCTTGGGCACCAGTGACGCCTGCGCTCTCTGCATTAGACGCTCTTCCACCGGCATCTGTTCACCGGTCTGGGCGCAGTGCACGATACGGGCGTAGTTACGGAACAGCACCAGCCTGAGCTGATCAACCGCGATCATCGCCTCGGCTACCGCCAGCTGGGCATTGGGGTCATCGGCAGTCTTGGCGCCATGTTTACCAACATGCGCGGCGGCGCGGCTGCGAAACTCGTTGATCGCACCTTCGGTTGCGCCCAGGCAGGCAGACGAAACGGCACGCTGGAACACCTGGGTGAACGGAATCTTGTAGATCCAGCCCGGGTTTACTTCACGGCCCGGGCAACCGGCATCAGAGTGGTTATTGGTGCGATGGGTACGGTGCTCGGGCACAAAGGCATCTTCCACCACGATGTCGTGGCTGCCAGTGGCACGCAGACCATGCACATCCCAGTTCTTTTCAATACGGAAATCGCTGCGCGGCAGCAGGAAGGTGGTGTGTTCCAGCTCGTCCGGGTTGTCCTTCTTGGGCAGCAAACCACCCAGGAAGATCCATTCGCAGTGGTCGACACCGCTGGAGAAGCCCCAGCGACCAGAAAAACGGTAGCCGCCATCGACTTTTTCAGCCTTGCCCACCGGCATATAGGTAGAGGCAATCAGAGTACCGTCATTGCCGTTGGCCCATACATCCTGCTGCGCCTGTTCCGGGAACAGCGGCAGCTGCCAGTTGTGCACGCCGATCACGCCGTAGATCCAGGCGGTGGACATGCAGCCCTTCGCCAGTGCCATCTGTACGCGGTAAAAGACACGCGGGTCCTGCTCGTAGCCACCCCAACGCTTGGGTTGCAGCACGCGGAACAGGCCGGCTTCAGCCATCTCCTTGACGGTTTCACGCGGCACCATGCCCGCCTCATCAGCGGCCTGGGCCCGCGCCTGCAGGCGAGGCACCATTTCCTCGGCCGCCTGGACCAGGCGCACCGCATCCGGGGTCATGTAATCTTCTTCCTGTGTCGCTGCAATAAAGTTGTTTGTTAACACGCCCATCGCACGAGTCTCCTCGATTCTTATTTGAATTCAGCGGGCCTGACCGGCTGCCCCGACCATCTCCCTACAGGACGCAGATTCACACAGCGCACAACCCCTCTCATCGTCAATTCGGACTAACAGTGCCGCCACCATCTCTAGCCCATTTGGACGATGCTGCTGCAGCCTCGCTGCGAATAATGGGAAGCGTACTCTTCGAGCTCCAGGCCAGTAGTACAAAAACAAAACCTGCCTGAAGGCCTCAAAACAAAGGAGTTTAGCCATGCGCGTAACCCTGGGCATTGCTGTTTCACTGATCGTGGCAGTCGCCGGCATTTTCGCGTTCTCGCACCGGGATACCCCGTCACTGGGCCCCCGCCAGATACCGGTGAACAATATGAACCTGACCAGCATCGTACAAACCGATGCCGGACTGGTGACCGCCGGTGAACTGGGCCATATCCTGATCTCGACCGATCAAGGCAAGAATTGGAAACAGGCCTCTCTTTCCCACCAACGGCACGCACTGATTACGCGACTGCACTTCAAGGATGATCGCACCGGTCTGGCCATCGGCCATGAGGGCTGGATTCTGAAAACCACCGACGGTGGCCTTAACTGGCAGGAAGTCGCCTTCAACCCCGGCGGTGAGCCCCTGCTCAGCATCAATTTGCTGCCGTCCGGTATCTGGATGGCGGTCGGCGCCTTCGGTCAGGCGGTGGTCTCCAGTGATGAGGGCAGCAGCTGGTCCCGCATGCCGCCCCCCAATGGCACCGACTGGCATCTGAACAACCTGCTGCCTTCCCAGGACCACAACACCTGGCTGATCGTCGGCGAGGCCGGCACCCTGTTCCGCTCGACCGATAGTGGCGAGAGCTGGGAGTCCGTGCCCGAGTTCTATAACGGCTCGCTCTATGGCGGGCTGAACCTGCATGGCGAAACCTGGATCGTCTACGGCATGCGCGGCAACATTTTCCGCAGTGAAGACAACGGCCTGAGCTGGGCCTCTGTCGGCGGTGAGCTGCCGGCATCGATGTTCACCCACCAGATGATGGAGAACGGCGACCTGCTGCTCGGCGGTCAGGGCGGCGTGCTGCTGCTCAGTGAAGACGACGGCCGCAGTTTCCGCTTCCTGCACAAGAGCGGTCGCATGTCGGTCACCGATATCGCCCGGCTCGATTCCGGCCAGCTGCTGCTGAGCAGTGACCGCGGTCTGCTGCCGTCAGTATCGATCGACCAACTGAAACAGCCCTCTGGAGCCTGACCATGCCGCATCAACACCCATCCGCCATGCAAAAATTCGTTGACGCCTCGGCTCGTTTTCTGATCATCGGACGCAAGCCGCTGGGCTTTCTGTTCCTGCTGATTACCGTCATGCTGGGCTTCTCCGCCCTGCAGACCCGCTTCGATCCGGGCTTCAACAAGCTGATTCCGCTCAAGCATGAATACATGCAGGCGTTCCTGAAACACTCCGCCGAGTTCACCGGCGCCAACCGCGTCATGGTCAGCCTGGAATGGACCGGCGACGGCGATATCTACAACGCCGAGTTCATGAGCAAGCTGCAGCAGGCCACCGACGAGGTGTTCTTCACCCCCGGCATCAACCGCACCACCGTGCGCTCCCTGTTCACCCCGGAAGTGCGCTACATCGAAGTGACCGAATACGGTTTTACCGGCGGCGTGGTGATCCCATCCCGCTTTACCGCCGATGCCGAGGGCCTGGCCCAGGTGCGCTCCAACGTGCAGAAGTCCGGTCAGGTCGGTAACCTGGTCTCCAACGACCTCAAATCCGCCATGGTGCAGGCCGAACTGCTGGAGATCGACCCCGAGACCGGCCTGAAAACCGACTATGCCGCCGTGGCCCGTCATCTGGAAAAGATCCGCGCCCAGATCGGCGATGACAACATCAACATCCATATCATCGGCTTCTCCAAGGTGATGGGCGATGTGATGGACGGTCTGATGACCGTGGTAATCTTCTTTGCCGTGGCCTTTGCCGTCACCTTCCTGCTGTTGTGGCTCTACTCCCGCTCTATGCGTCTGACCCTGCTGGCCATCGTCGTGGCTCTGCTGCCAGTAGTCTGGCTGCTCGGCATCCTGCCGCAGATCGGTTACGGCATCGATCCCATGTCGGTGCTGGTGCCCTTCCTGATCTTCTCCATCGGCGTGTCTCACGCGGTGCAGATGACCAATGCCTGGAAACTGGACGTGCTCGCCGGCATGAGTGCCATCGAAGCGGCCGAAAGCTCGATCCGCAAGCTGGCCATTCCGGGCACCGTGGCCCTGCTGGCCAACGCCCTGGGCTTTATGGTGATCATGGTGATCGACATCCCGATCGTGCACGAGCTGGGGGTAACCGCCTGCCTCGGCGTGGCACTGATGATCGTCACCAACAAGATGTTCATGCCGATCATCCTGTCACACCTGCGACTGGAAAAAATGGCGTTGAAGGACAACGGCAGCAGCGAGCGCCACCCGCTGTGGTGGAAGATCTCGGCGCTGTCGCAGCCAAAACCGGCCCTGTTCAGCCTTGGCATCATGCTGGTGCTGCTGGTCGCCGGCACCTGGCAGTCGCGCTCGCTGCTGACCGGTGACATCGGTACCGGCGTACCGGAGCTGCGCGCCGACTCGCGCTACAACCAGGACAACGACAAGATCATCAGCGACTACTCCATCGGCATGGACGTGCTCTCGGTCTATGTGGAAACCGACCGCGACTCCGAGGCCTGCCTGGACTGGAATGTGATGAACGCGGTGGACAAGTTCGACTTCCACATGCGCGGCGTACCGGGCGTGCAGTCGGTGAGCACCGTGGCCGGCATGGCCAAGCTCTATGTCTCCGGCAACAACGAGGGCAACCCGCTGTGGCGCACCCTGCAGCGTTCCGAAATGGCACTGCGCTCCGGCAGCCAGGCAGCCAACCCGGAGCTGGGCCTGAACAACGAGCTGTGTAAAACGATCAACATGATGGTGTATCTGGACAACCACCAGAACGACACCCTCAAGCACGTGATCGGCGAGATCCAGGGCTTCATCGACAGCGTCAATGTCGAGGGCGTAGAGTTCCGCCTGGCCGGGGGTAACGCCGGCGTAGCCGCCGCTACCAACGAAGCGGTGGAAACCGCCGAGGTGCAGATGATCGCGTCCATCTTCGGCGCCATCACCCTGCTTTGCTGGCTCACCTTCCGCTCCTGGCGCGGCGTTCTCTGCGTCATCGTACCGCTGATGCTGGTGACGATCCTGTGTAACGCGCTGATGGCCCTGCTCGGCATTGGCCTGAAAGTGGCTACCCTGCCGGTAATCGCGCTGGGCGTCGGCGTCGGCGTGGACTACGGCATCTACATCTACGAACAGATGCAGCACTCGCTGAAACGCGGCATCGACCTGCGCACCGCCTTCTACGAAGCGATGCGTCAGCGCGGCACCGCGGCCGTGTTCACCGCCGTGACCATGACCATCGGTGTCGGCACCTGGGCGTTCTCGGCGCTCAAGTTCCAGGCCGACATGGGCATCCTGCTGGCGTTCATGTTCATGGTGAACGTGCTCGGCGCCATCTTCCTGCTGCCGGCTCTGGCTTGCTGGCTGAACGTGCAACCGAGCAAGGTTAAGGCTTCCGGCAAACAGGAAAGCCAGACCGCCAAGGTCATGCCCACTGGTCAGCCGGTACAGGCAAAACCTGCAGTACAGAAACGGCAACAGGCGGTTGCGACCAGCGATAGCTGATCCCGGCACTGCCACACTAAAAAGCGGCGGAGACATCCGCCGCTTTTTTTATTCCAGCAAACCTGCATCAGAGATGCGCATAACAACCTGTTGCCCCCGCCCCACAAGCTTGCCATTGCCTTGTTTCAAGTTGACTTACCCACGTCCCTGCGCTATCAAAACCTCTGATACGTTGTCACAGACCCTTGTCCATGCTGTCATCTGAAGAGAATATGCTGCGCTTCAGCCAAGTCACACACGATATCTATCAGGCTGCCCGCAAGATGCCGGTGCCGATTTTCCAATCTTGGCTCATGGAACATCTACAGAAAGTTATTCGCATTGATGCAGCCTGGTGGGGCCGTGCCACATGCACCCCCGACAGCCCGTCCGCCCCCAATATTCATGGCCACTATTTGTTCAATCTGCCTGAAGGTTACGCTCAGGACTGGGAGGCTATAAAGGAGTCTGACCACTTGGCATACC
Organism: uncultured Marinobacterium sp.; assembly: GCA_963677795.1. Taxonomy (GTDB): domain Bacteria; phylum Pseudomonadota; class Gammaproteobacteria; order Pseudomonadales; family Balneatricaceae; genus Marinobacterium. The sequence goes on from OY782520.1 coordinate 875,014, forward strand.
GCGCCAGCCAGACTCCCTCGAAAACGCTAATCAGCGGGATAGCCGACCCTGAACTGTCTCCAGACTTGCTCTGCCTGATGAAGCAGCATCAGATTTCTCATGTCATATGTTGTGTGGTTGAAGACCCCGTTATCGCGCTCAACCAAGGCGGCTCTCTTTCTGAAGGTCAATTAATAGATTTCCTCTCCCTTTACCGCCGCGATCCTGAAGATACATACACCCACCATGAAATGCTTATGCTGCAATGCTTGGCGCCCCATATTTCCGAAGCCATTAACCAGTGTGTAAAACACTATCTAGATCATCAGCGACAAGAGCAGCAGAGTACCGATACGGAAGCGATGGCCATCGCTGACAACAGAGGCGTCCTCCATGCCATGGAACCAACGTTCCATGGACTATTTTGCAAAGAATGGCCTGAGTGGCAGGGCGTTGTGGTCGATCAGACACTTCTACCGGCCCCCGAGCAAAACACGCATTTCTTTCTTGGCCAGCAGGTTTCACTGACTACTGAACGTCTGGGTGAACTGGTATTGATTCGCCTGCGCCTGAAGTCACCGGTAGACGACCTCAGCGAGAGAGAATTGCTGGTGGCACGCATGTTTTCCAACGGCAAGACCTATAAGGAAATTGCTGCCGACTTACATCGCTCTCCTTCCACCATCCGAAATCACACCCAGTCCATCTATCTGAAACTGGGTATCAAAAACAAGGCCGAGCTGGTAAACCTGCTGAACCTTACACCATCTGAAACCTGAAACCGGTTCATACCAGCCTGAAAAGGCTCGCATCCCGACACCGATAACAGTGCATTTGCACTATACCTTGCCTCTGTGTCGCCCCTTATTCTCGAGTGACGTTTGATTCCAATAACAATAACTCGAGTGAATATCTATGCAGTTCAGTGAGTACATTACGTATGACGCAACGGGTTTAGCGGCGCTTATACGCAAGGGAGACGTCAGCAGTGAGGAACTGCAGCAGTGTGCTGTCTATGCCATCAACCGCTTGAATCCCCAGCTAAATGCAATCGTCGAAACCCTCCCCGGTCACCAGCCCAGCGTGCCGGATGCACCTTTTTCCGGTGTCCCTTTCCTGATCAAGGACTCAATCATTCACGCCGAAGGAATCAAGTGCGAATTTGGCAGCCGTCTCGGAGAAGGCCTGGTGTCACCCCAGGATTCTTTTCTGATGCAACGCTTCCGACAGGCGGGTTTTGCCACGATTGGCCGTACCACTACGCCTGAATTCAGCTTCAACATCACCGGTGAATCCCTGCTCAATGGCCCTACCTGCAACCCCTGGGATACCACGCGCATCGCAGGTGGATCCAGCAGCGGTTCAGCCAGTGCCGTAGCCGCCGGTATCGTCCCGGTTGCCCATGCCAACGATGGTGGTGGCTCCATTCGTGTGCCAGCGGGTTGCTGTGGGTTGATCGGACTCAAGCCCACACGTGGCCGAGTGTCGACCGGGCCCTACGCTGCCGATGGGCTTAATGGGTTGGGCATTGAGTTTGCCGTATCCCGCAGCGTACGTGATACCGCTGCGACTCTGGACGCCGTCCAGGGCGCCGAACCAGGCGACCCCTATATCATCACGCCCCCCGAGATGACGTACAGCAGCCTCATCAAGCAGCCGATGCGCAAATTACGCATTGCAGTATCTGCCACGCCCTCTAACGGCAACAGTATCGACACTGAATCCCAAGTAGCTTTTCAGCGTACGGTCAATCTGTTGCAGGAAATGGGCCACGAAGTAGTAGAAGCCGCGCCGTCCTACAGCCATGAAGCCTTCGCTTGGGCAACCACACAATTCTGGGCGGCCAACATAGCTGCTATGGCCGACCACATTTCAGCGGCCACTGGCAGAACCCCCAACGCTAATACTCTTGAAGCAACCACCCTGGCTACCTACCAGTATGGTCAGGCGGCAACTGCCACCGACCTGCTGAAGGCCATGGGGATCGCTAATGACATTTCACGCAGTGTTGCTGGATTCTTCAATAATTTCGACCTGCTTCTGACCCCCACCAATCAAGGTATTCCCGCGCCATTGGGAGTCTTTAACGCCAACGACAGCATCCTGTCAGCACCAGAGTGGATCGACCGTATCTTTACGTTTTCCCCCTTCACGGCGCTGTTCAACATGACGGGGCAGCCCGCCATTTCACTTCCCCTTCAGCGCACCGAGCAAGGACTGCCCATTGGAATGCAGTTTGTAGCCCCCTTCGGACAGGAAGGCATTCTGCTGCAGCTAGCCAAATCACTCGAAGAAACCGCTCCTTGGCCCACTGTCTCGCCGCTTTGGCAACACGCATAACAATAAGAACCCAACCCTGGAGGTATTCCTTCATGCGTAAACAACACATCACTACAACAGCCGCTGCCCTCCTGATTCTGGGCCATGCCACACTGGCGAGTGCCGCCGTTTCAGAAGAGGACGCTGCACAGTTAGGCAAACAGCTCACCCCGATGGGCGGCATCGTAGCCGGGAACGAAGCAGGCACTATCCCGCCATGGTCGGGTGGCCTGAAGCAGCCCCCGCAACATGTCGAGTACCAAGGCAGTGGCAGTCACCATCCCAACCCTTTTGCGGATGATCAGCCCCTGTTCAAAATCAGCGCCGCAAACCTCGACCAATATGCAGACAAGCTCACTCCGGGCATTCAGGCGCTGCTGAAACAGAACCCCGACACACTGTGGCTGCCCATCTATGAGACACGACGGACACACAGCACCCCGGAATGGGTCGCGGATAACACCCTCAGAAATGCGACCAACGCCGTTCTGGTCGATGACGGTAATGGCGTCAGTAATGCCTTTGGCGGTATCCCTTTCCCGATTCCCCAGAACGGTAACGAAGCGATCTGGAACCTCCTGCTTCGCTGGCAGGGCGAGAACAGAATTGAAAACATCGACGGTTTCGTGATTTCCCGTAACGGTGACAAGTCTCAGGTTTCCAACCAGTTCACCCTGAACTTCCCCTACTACCGCGAGGGACAGACGCCAGAAGAGTTCAGCGGCGAATACTGGATGATCATGGATCGCATAGAGCTTCCAACGCGCCAGAAGGGTGAGGTTGTTATCTCCCGCGACCCGATAAACTACACCCAGAACCAGCGCACCTCCTATCAATATATCCCCGGGCAGCGCCGTGTTCGTCGTGCCCCGACAGTTGGATTCGACACCCCGGTAGGCGGCAGTAGCGGCATGGTGACCTTTGATGACTCCATGATGTTCAACGGGTCGCCCGAGCTGTTTGAGTGGAAGCTCACTGGCCGTCAGGAGATGTACATCCCGTACAACAATTACGAGCTGGCCAACCCCGCACATCAGTACACGGATATTCTCACGGATAAGCACGTCAACCCGGAGTTCGACCGTTGGGAGCTGCATCGTGTCTGGGTTTTGGAGGGCACCTTAAAGGAAGGCAAGCGCCATATTTATGGTAAACGCACCCTCTATCTTGATGAGGACAGCTGGGTGCCCGTGCTGGGCGACAACTATGATGGCCGCGGCCAGCTATGGCGTACCAAAATCGCTTACAACCGCAACGCCTATGAACTCCCCGGTGTGGTGAGCAAGGAAAACGCGTTTTACGACCTGATCTCCGGCGGATTCTATGTCGGGTTACTGCAAAACGAGACTCAGGCCTCAAGGTTCAATGTTGAGCTGGATGACTCGATTTTCACCCCTCAATACCTGCGCAAGATCAGCCGACGCTAAGTCCCCTGCTCATTTCTGACAGGCCCATCCCGGTGGGCCTAAGGGAGAAACCATGAAGATACTTAACAATAAAAAATCATCAGTGCTGTTGGCCGCTTTAATGACACTGCCACTGAACAGCTATGGCCTGAGTTTTACACCAACCAATGACCTGACGATCGACTGGGATACCTCGATCGGTTACACCATCGGAGCCCGCATTGCTGATCGCGACCGGGCGCTGCTGCTCAGAAAGCCCAACAACAGCGATGGCAGCTACAACTTTGACAATGGAGACCTGATGGCCAACCGCCTGACGGTACTCACAGAGGTGGATTTCAACTACAAGCAGGACTTTGGCCTGTTTCTGCGCGCCAAGGCCTTCTACGACGATGTCTACCATCGCAACCATGCGGCCAACAACAACCCGGCACAGAACTATTACTCCGGCTCACCCAACAGCTTCAGTGCTGAAGCCCGTGACCAGCACGGCGATGACATTCGATTGCTCGACGCCTTTGTCTACGGCAATTTTGATCTCAATGGCCATAACCTCTCATTACGGGCGGGCAACCAGGTCGTCAGCTGGGGGGAGAGTCTGTTTATCCCTAACGGCATCGCCAGCAACACGCCTGTCGACGCAACAGCCGCCGCAATACCCGGTGTAGAGCTGAAAGAGATATTCCTGCCTGTCGGCACCCTGTATGGGCAGATTGACCTGTCGGATCGCATCAGTTTTGAAGCCTTTTATCAGTATGACTGGGACAAGACTGAACTGAATGCACCGGGCAGCTATTTCAGTGACACTGATTTTGTTGGCCCGGGTGCCTCAACCCTGTTCGTTCCCGGCCTGGGCCTGACCCGTGTCAGCGACCAAAAGCCCGACGAAGATAAGGGACAGTGGGGCGTTGCGGTGCACTACATCTCCGACTTCCTGGGTGAAACTGATTTTGGTTTCTATGCCATGCAATACCATGAGCAGGCCCCGCAAATCATCTATCCCGGCGGTCCCGTTTATGCCTTTGATTATGCGGAGGACACCCAACTATATGGCGCCAGCTTCGGCACAGTCGTGGCGGATGCCAATGTCAGTGGTGAAATATCCTTCCGTGACAACCTGCCGGTACCGCTGCTCAGCGGCGTGGACCGCGTCAAACTCTGGCAGGCACAAACTTCCCTCTCCTATCTGACCGGTCCAAATGCGCTGGCTGACGACACCCTGATTCTGTTTGAAGTCGGTGCCAACAAGGTTGTGGGCGACCATGCCCCTGATCTGATGTTTGATGAGTTCGCCTGGGGCTATGTCGGCCAGGTGAAACTGAGCTACTTCAACATTGCCCCCGGACTGGATCTGAACATCCCAATCACCTTGAAACATGGCGTCAACGGCACCTCGTCGGCTCTTGCCAGTGGATTCAGAGAGGGCAGCAAGGCTTTCAACATGGGGCTGGACTTCCGCTATCGGAACAACCTGTCAGCCGATTTCAGGTACACCAATTATTTCGGTGAGGCCAAGCATGACTTCGCCGGTGACCTCAGAGATCGTGACTTTGTTTCCCTCAATCTGAAGTACGCCTTCTGATGCTCGGGAGAGTTGTCTGACAGCTCTCCTCTCTGTCTTACCCTGAATAAGAACAATCATGATGCACATACCCAATCCTTTATTTCGCATGCTCTGCCTGGTGAGTGCGCTTTTCGCACTCTATGCGCCCCGGGCCTTGGCAGCACCGGCTGTCAGCCCCAGTGAGCAAGCCTCTCTGTATACCGACATTATTCAGGCCGGTAGCCGAATGCTGGCCGTTGGCCAGCACGGCCATATCATTTTTTCCGACAATCACGGGCGCAACTGGTCATGGGCCAATACGCCCGTCAACGCCCTGCTGACCGCGGTCTATTTCGTGGATGGACAACATGGATGGGCCACCGGCCATGATGGCGTCATTCTGCATACCCAGGATGGCGGCACCCATTGGCAGCTGCAGCATGATGGCCTGACACTGGCCAAGGATCAGGGACAGGAACGCGTCAAAACTGCAGTGGCCAACCTGGATGCAGCCGAAAGCAGGCTAAAGACCGCCAGAGCCAACGGTGACCAAAACATCAATTTCGAACTGGAGTACAACGACGCCAAGGTATCACTGGAGCTGGCACGTGCCTCTGTGAACCAGCCCGAAGCCGACCCTTTCATGGATATCTGGTTCGGTAATACCCGATTCGGTATCGCCGTCGGTGCCTTTGGCCTGGTCAAGATGACCCAGGACGGTGGAAAGAACTGGCAGGACATCAGTGAGCGCCTGGATAATTTCGAGCAATTTCACTTCTATGCGGTCACTGCAAACACCAAGGGCCAGATTCTGATTGCGGGTGAGGGAGGCAGCCTGTTTCGCTCCGACGACCGGGGCCGTCACTGGCAACGGCTCGAACTCCCTTACGAAGGCTCACTGTTTGGTGTCACCGCGCTGTCCGATACAGAGGTCATCACCTATGGTCTGCAAGGCAGCCTGCTCTACAGTGCAGACTTCGGTAACCACTGGCGCGCCATCGAAACAGGCGTAACAACATCCCTTTTCAACGCCTCCCCCCTGGAAAACTCCACGCTGATCGTGGGCGATGCCGGGGTGCACATCGAGCTTGATGATCAGGGTATGCACACCCGCCAAACAGAAACCCGCTTGCCGATTCTGAGCGTCACTGGCACCCGGTCGACCCCGGTTTGGAGTACCGGTCCGCTGGGACCACAGCCCATAAACCTCAGCACACGAGGAGATGAATAATGGCATGTTTTTGGGACCGGATTGCCGGGCGTACCGAGGCCTTGATCGAGTCGGCACTGTTCAACCACCGCCCCCTTTGGCTCGGGGTGTTTACCCTCATCACGCTGTTTCTCGCTTACCACGCACTTCAGCTCAAGCCAGATGCCAGCTTTGCGAGGATGGTCCCCACCCACCATCCTTACATTTCGGCCAGCGAACAATATGCCAGCACGCTGAAAAGTTCGGGCAACACCCTGCGCATTGCTCTGACCGCACAACAGGGCGACATCTTCACCGCCGAATATATGGACCTCTTGCGGAAAGTGAATGATGAAGTGTTCTATCTGCAAGGCGTTGACCGTGCCGGAATGCAATCACTGTGGACGCCCAACGTCCGCTGGTCAGAAGTCACGGAGGAAGGTTTTGAAGGCGACGCGGTCATTCCTAAGGACTACGACGGCTCATCCGCTGCATTGCAGACCCTGAAAGGCAATATCCTCAAGTCCGGACAAGTGGGACGTCTGGTCGCCAACGACTTCCGCTCATCCATCATTGTGGTGCCCCTGCTGGAGTTTAACCCGGCCACGGGAGAGCGCCTCGATTACCAGGCTTTTGCTCACCAGCTTGAGGCCCGCGTACGGGATCAATACCAGACAGAGCAGTTCAACATTCATATTGTCGGCCAGGCCAAGATACTGGGTGATTTTCTGGACGGTATTCTGTCAATCGGGCTGTTCGGGCTGGCCGCCCTGGTGATTATTTTCGGCCTGTTGTACTGGTACTCTCGCTGCCTCAGGAGCACACTCATCCCCATTCTGTGCTCGATTATCGCCATGGTGTGGCAGCTTGGTTTACTGGGCGTGAGTGGCAACGGACTGGATGCCTACTCTGTCCTTGTGCCTTTCCTGGTGTTCTCCATTGCTATCAGTCACAGCGTTCAGATCATCAACACCATCGCCCACGAAAGCGCCCACGGGGCCAGCCGCCTGATGGCAGCACGTATCGCCTTCAGAGGTCTGTATATTGCCGGCATGACCGCTTTGCTCAGTGATGCCGTCGGCTTTCTGACCCTGTTGATCATCGATATCGAAGTGATCCGCTCACTGGCCATTGCCGCCAGCCTCGGTGTGCTGGTGGTGATCGTCACCAACCTGGCTCTGCTGCCAATCTTGATGTCCTATATCGGTGTTGGCAGCAAGACCGCCCGTTACGCCCTTGCCGAAGAAAAGGGCCAGCTGAAACAGGAACTCAAAATCTGGCACGTTACAGCGGCACTGACTTCACCGCGCCATGGCATCTGGCCTGTTGCGATCGCCGCTGTGCTGTTCGTACTCGGGCTTATCTACAGCCAGGACCTCAAAATCGGTGACCTGGACAAAGGCGCCCCCGAACTGCAGGTCGACTCGCGCTACAACCTGGATAACAGCTTCATCGTCGACCACTACTCCACAAGTTCTGATCAGATGATCATCATGGTGGAGTCGCCGGCGGAGCAGTGCTCCAGCCACAGGGTCATGGATGCCGTGGATGACCTGCAGTGGCGGTTGAACAACACCCCGGGGGTACAGTCGACCTTCTCTCTGGCCAATATCTCGAAACAGGTGAATGTCGGCATGAATGAGGGCAACTGGAAGTGGTACGAAATCTCACGTAACCGCTCGGTATTGAACAACTCCGTCAGTCGCAATATTCCTGAAGGCATGCTCAACAGGGATTGCAGCATGCTGACGATCACCACCTACCTGAATGACCACAGGGCCGAAACCCTCAATGCCGTCATCCAGACCGTTCAGGCGTTTGAGGAAGCGCAGCCTGTCGAGGAGGTTCATTTCCGTCTCGCCTCCGGTAACGCCGGGATCGCCGCAGCGACCAACCAGGAAATCGAGATTGCCCAGCAGAGGATGCTAGTACTGGTCTATACCGTCGTGGGTGCCCTGGTCCTGCTGACCTTCAGGTCACTGGCGGCCGTCACCTGTGTACTGCTGCCGCTGGCCTTAACCTCGGTCCTGTGCCAGGCGTTGATGACCTACCTGAATATCGGCGTGAAAGTCGCTACCCTGCCGGTTATCGCTCTGGGGGTCGGAATTGGTGTCGATTATGGCATCTATATCTACAGCCGCTTCAGCAATGCACTGAGCAGCGGCATGGATATTCGCGATGCCTATATTCACACCTTGCAGATCACAGGGCGTGCGGTCGGTTTCACCGGCATTACGCTGGCCGCTGGTGTACTCACCTGGCTGCTGTCACCGATCAAGTTCCAGGCTGACATGGGTATCCTGCTGGGGTTCATGTTCATCCTGAACATGATTGGCGCCATCATCCTGATCCCCGCATTCGCAGGCCTCCTGCTGCGGCGCAAAGCCGAGGTTCCGGTTCTGCAGCCTCAGACGTGACACTGTGCCCTGCGGGGCACATTCATCAAAATCAGTCGGAGACCACACTTTCAATTTCACCCGCCGGGCTAGTTCAGCCAGTTCTGTTTGCTGAAAGGCGCTTTGGCGGTGTTACAGCACCGCCTTTTTTTAGCCTCTACATGCACAACATCATACCGCTTGAAAAAACCAAGCATCTCCTCAAACACCGGCCTTCGATCCCGGAGGAACCAGGTCAGGCTGGCCATGATCCCCACATGGTCAATCCCTTCATAGGTCCGGGTTGTCACCTGTCCAGAAACGTCTCTGATGCGTTCACTCAGCAGCTCGATATTACGCCGCCACACCACCGAGTCGGATTCACCCCACATCAGCAGCATGGGTGGCTCGTCGCCATCGATAAATGTGGTGGTCTGCATTTGTGGATAGCGCTCCGGCGGGCCAAACATATCGATCAGGTCTTCCTCGTCGGGAATAAAATCATAGGGGCCGGCCAGTCCGGCAAAGGCCTGCACAATTTCGGTTTGTTTACCCTGTGCCTGCAGGTAGCGCTCATCAGCGGCCAGCAGAGAGGCGATATGTGCCCCGGAGGAATGACCGGCAATGAACAACCGATCAGGATCACCACCAAAACGGTCAATATGATCATGCACCCAGGCAAGTGCACGGGCACCGTCATGTACGAATGCGGGGAAACGTACCTGCGGATACTTGCGATAATCGGCAATGACCGTGACGTAACCTCTGCCGGCGAAGGCCTCACCCACAAAGGGATACATCGACTTGTCGCCATCGGTCCAGCGACCGCCGTAAAAGAACACCAGTACCGGTAAATCCGTTGCCTGCTCAGAGGGGCGATAGATATCCAGCCGATGAAGCTCATCAGGCCCGTAGGCCAGATCACGCATCACCAGTCTATCGCCGATCTTCGCCGGCAAGTTGGCAAGCCCCAGGCCCAGCTGAGTACATCCGGTGAGCAGCAGTGCTCCAAGGGATAGGGAAAGCGCTTTCATGTTCCTCCCTGCATCGGCATGACAGTCATAGCTGTCTTTACTCTATATGCAGGGTTTTGGAGCTGCGCAAGCCTGAAATGGGTATCGAAATAGCGTTTAGTAGTCGTGCCTAGGGAATCGGCTGATTCAAGTGGCAGGACAGATTTCCGACCTGGTCTACCAGCGTGTAATCGCGAAATCAGTAACGCCCAGCTGACCCGAGTCGATGAGCTCGGCATAGCGGTAGAGCAGATTGCAGATCTGTATGTAGGACGCCAGCGCCATGATGATCTCCTGTTAGCTTGGGAGCAAATACAAAGATCACCAACATAGCGTTCGTGCGGGGGGCGACTCATCGCCCATCTGGAGTAGATACGCCACCCTGCGGCACCATCGGCAGACTGTATCTGCTGCCGCTATCAAGCGCGACGTCTGGCCAAGGCGAGAATGTCATCGCGTCCGATCCAGCCACGTATTGCTGCCAGCACCAGGATCAGGCTTGCGACAACCATCATGACCCATTCGGCATTGATTACATGCGTGGCAACTGCGCCAATCATCAGTAGCGCCAAACAGCCCCCGGCCAGCGCCGACAGACGATGAATGAGCAGCCCAAAACCGCCACAAACCTCCAGCACGCCCGTGAAATACATGAACCACAACGGATAACCCCAGCGTTCAAACGCCATGACTTCGAATTCCAGCCCGGCAAGTTTTGCACTACCGGAGGCAAGGAAAATGAGGGACAACACTATGCTCAGCACTCGAATCTTCATTGCTCAGCCCTCCATGCATAACCGATCGTTTTGAAAACGATCTTACTCCCAGTATAGAGGCAAGTTTGTCATTCATAGCGCGGCCCGGTGCGGGGTAGGTGTACATCTGTACTACACGAGTAAAGGGGTCTGTCCCGTTTACCAATCCTTTTCCATCTATCGTCTATCCTTTTCAGTAGGTTCCTGCATTACGCCTGCAGGTATCAGAGTGGTGGTATCCGCTTGGGTCAGGTGTAAAGGGACCAGTCACAGGGTCAGTACATAATTTTGCATTGGGCAGCGTTCTCTGAAATGTCATCAGGATATTAACTAATAATTATTGCACCAACAGCAGGGCCAGAAGCGAGGAGATCGAGTAATGCAATATCATCTGAATGGGTTCAAACCCGGCAATTACGAGGTTCCCGATGAGGTTAGAGAGCCTTACCCCACTCCACCGATTGTGGACCTGCCTGATGAAGTGGATGTCCTGATTATCGGCACCGGGCCTGCGGGTTTGACGATGGCACGGCAGCTTGCTGAGTTCCCTGACATCAAGACATGCATCGTTGATATGGCACCCGGTCCCTTGCTGTTCGGGCGCGCAGACGGTATTTCCTGCCGCACCATAGAGATCATGGAAGCCTTTAACAGCAGCGAAATGGTGGTGAAAGAGACCTATCAGCTGAAACAAAACACATTCTGGGAGCCAGACAAGGATAATCCCGAGAATATTAAGCTCACTCACAAAATCCCGGATGCCCGGGCCGGGCTGTCTGAATTTACCCACGGCATTGTTAACCAGGCCCGTCTGCATGAGTTGCTGACTGACGGTATGGAAAGGTCCGTCACCCACCTTCGCCCTCATTACAGCCGTGAACTGGCCGAGATGACGATTGACGACAACCTGACTCAGGATCTTGAGGCCTATCCCATCACAGCGACGTTCAAACGAACCGACGATGCGGGGGCCGGCAAAACCGAAATCGTTAAAGCGCGTTTCGTCGTAGGCTGCGACGGTGCCCGAAGCAAGGTTCGCAAGAGCATGGGGATTCCCCTGCAAGGCGATTCCGCCAATAAAGCCTGGGGCGTCATGGATATTCTGTTGAACACAGACTTCCCGGATATCCGTGTCAAAAGCTTTATCCAGTCCAAAGATCATGGCGCGGTCATGACTATTCCGCGTGAAGGCGGCTACCTGTGTCGGTTCTATGTTGAGCTGGATCTGCTCGGCAAGGACAAGCGTGCAGCGGATGTGAAGTTGACCGAGAAAGATATCATTGCCAAGGCACAGAAGATTTTTCACCCCTACACACTGGATGTGAAAGAGGTGGCCTGGTGGTCGATCTATGAGGTTGGTCAGCGTATTGCCGAGCGCTTTGATAATCGCCCTGTGGGCAGTTCAGAGGACGTCATCCCCCGTGGATTTGTGGCCGGTGATGCCTGCCACACGCACAGTCCCAAAGGGGGCTGGGGCTTAAACACCTCTTTACCCGATACCTTCAACCTTGGTTGGAAGCTGGCGGCAGTCCTTCGGGGCAGATGCCATCCCAAGTTGCTGAGCACCTACGGCCCAGAGCGGCGTAAAGTGGCGCAACAGCTGATTGATGCAGACCGTGAACTGTCCAGACTGGTTGCCACACGACCGACCGCAGGCGACGACTCCGAACAGGCCAAAGTCGATACGGCCAAGATCGAAGCCTTTATGAAACGGCAAAGCGGTTTTGTCTCCGGGACATCCATCGAGTATTTCCCGTCCTATATCTGCACGGGGCAGGAAAACCAGCATCTGGCCACAGGCTTTCACATTGGGCAACGTTTCCACTCGGCTGAAGCCACGCGCGTCGCTGACGGTAGAGTCCAGCACTTGGGGCATCTTATAAAAGCCGACGGTCGCTGGCGTATCTTCCTGTTTGGCGACACGCAAGACCCGACTGATCCGGCGTCAGCGGCCTATCAGTTCATCGACTTCCTGGCCAACGATGCATCTTCACCGGTACAGAAATACACCCCGAAGGGCGCTGACGTTGACTCGGTCTTTGATACCTATGCTGTATTCCAGCAGCAGGATTTGTCGGTGCATGATCTGCATGACTACCTATGGCCTGCAAAAGGAAAGTACGGGCTGCGTGACTATGAAAAGGTCTTCCACGCGGAAGAAGGTAATGACATCTATGACCTGCGCGGAATTGACCGCACTGCGGGCTGCGTCGTGGTTGTAAGGCCCGACCAGCATATCGCCAATATCTTACCCGTGAGTGCACACGAAGCGCTTACGAAGTTTTTTGATGTCTTTATGATTGAACAGAAGTAACGACCACGTCGCCTGTAAAACGCACAGCTAAGCCCGTCGGGTAGAACCTGACGGGCTTTTTATCTCTTCTGTGCAACGTCAGCCCGTGTCACAGATACTGAATTGCATAACGCCCGCATTTGCGGTTGGTTTGGAGCGCAGCGGAAAACCAGTGATCTTCCCCCGATAAATCGGACACCTACGCTGTTCATGCCGTCATTGCTTCATATTCAACCGGACTCAGGTAATTTAAGCTTGAGTGCAGTCGAACTCGATTATAAAAGTGCTGGATGTATCCAACCAGCTTATCTCTCAGATGCATTTCGCCATAAAAGACATTTTCCTTGATCAGTTCACCCTTCAAGGTATGAAAGAAGGACTCCATCTCCGCGTTGCCTGTACACATGCCTGGGCGGTTGGCACTGGCCAGAATACCATGTTGCTTTAGAAGCGACTGGACCTCATGGGCACGGTACTCAACCCCACGATCCGTATGAAAAATCAGACCAGGACCAGGCCGTCGGTTACGAAGCGCCATCTTTAGTGAGGCCTTGGTCAGTGATACCGTCTTCTGCTTACCCAAAGACCACCCCACAATACGACGGGAATAAAGGTCGAGTACCGCTGCCAGATATAGCCAGCGTTTACCAACACGGATATAGGTGAGGTCAGCGGCCCAATGCTGGTTGGGTGCTGTTGGTTTAGGCAGATCTTTACGCAAGTTCGGCGCACGATGGTAGAAACGGTGTAACCTGGCAAGCTTGCGGTAAACGCGGCTGACACGGGCCTTCAAACCCGCTTCTCTCATCAACCGTTCGACTCGTTTTTTACCCACATGGACTCCTTGTCGCTTCAGGGCCTGATGTACTCTTGGACTGCCGTAAGTTTTTCGGCTTGCCTTAAAAATCCGAATGATGCGTTCGGTCAGAAAAGCATCGCTTTGCTGACGCCGGCTCACTTTACGTTTCAACCAGGCATAGAAGCCACTGGCTGATACTTTCAGAAACCTGCACAAGCGGCGCACCCCGAACTGCTCACGATGCTCAGCTACGAACCGGAACCTTTCTTCCGTTCCTCCGCGAGAAACCGTTGCCACTTTTTTAGCAGGTCATTTTCCTCCTTCAAGTCAGCAACTTGCTTCTCAAGCTTTCGTAACCGCTCGTTCTCACTCAAAGTCTTCGGCTTCTTAGACACCATTGTACGTTTATCAGCCACGATCTTGCCTTCCCGGTATTCCTTGCGCCAGCGGGACAACATGAAGGGATGGATATCCAGCGCTTCCGCAACCCCCTTCACGCTCGCCCCACTCAGATGGGTCAGCTTAACAGCTTTGGCCTTGAACTCATTTGTGTACTGCCGTGTCTTTTTCTGGTTCTTGTACGCTGGCATTTTTCACCTCGTCTGGATTAGATCGAGGTGTCCACTAAACCGGGGGAACTACACCAGTCCGACAACATGCGCTTGTTAGCTTTTTTCACTTTGTTTGCCTAATACATAATTTACGAAAGCACTGCATGCAACGAGCATAAACTTAGCATCGCTGTAGCTTATTGTGCTTTCTTCTAACAATGCGTGGCGAATTCCATCTGAGTCACTTGTATAGCCATACAAACTTGATAGCGCTTTCTTGAAAGCAGGATGCAACTTGTGTTTAGTCTCAATAGAGTTCAATGCATTACCAAGCGTGGCCTTAGAGTTTCCAGAAACTGCTACACAGAGTGACTCTACCGCACTTATTGATTCTTTGATCGAGTTTCTATAATCAGGTGTCTTACGATCTGATAACAGCGCGAGAGCAGTTTGCAGATGTTTTCTTGCTCCGGAGTGTTTTGTAGTCGCGTCAATCGCTGACTCAATACTCTCTAACTCTTCAGCGCTTGTTATATCAGTTAGCTGACCTCCAACAACACGGTAAGCCGAAAGCTCTTTTTCCAATATATGGTTGCAAAAATCAGTGAATTCTTTTGAAAGACTTTCAGGGCAGTTCTGGGCGGTAAACTCAATAAAATCGTAAACCTCGTACCACTCACATTTAAAAAAATACTCTCTTACACGCCTATGAGCATCATCAAGATAGCCAGGTAAATTATCTAGGGGCCATTTAAATAGATTGTGCCAATAATGCTGGAACAAACCATACACATTAGAAGATTTAAATGTATGGGAGTAATGGTTATATTCAATATTCTCCCATATACAAATATGTAAAGCATTCCAAAGCCCATGCCTGAGAGCATCGTCCATTCCGTCCTTCTGAACAGAATCACGAACAATTGATAGCCCTTTCCTCTTTGAAAATAGCACACTTATCTCCTACGGAAGCTAACGCCGTACTAAGGGGCCGAAAAAGCGTAGCTTTTGAGGTCCCAGTGAGCGCAGCGAACGAACTTGAGCGCCTTGTTATATGTGTTTCATATGCTCCATAAAACCGAAAAATGTTTCATACCATTGCATATAAGTATCATAGTGGCCATCAACCGGATGTGTTAAGACAAGATAATGATACGCAAAGCCTGTCATAAACGGTATATGCCGAATAATTGAAGGGTTATTCATTTTGCTATGATAGATGGCTTCTTTCAAAGTTAATGGTTCTTTACTAACCTTTCGATTAAGTGACGCTAATATTGTACCGTCAATTATGACGCCATTTTCCAAAGTAATCCAAGCATGTGCATTAGCAGCCTTTCCAATTGGCTCACCTCTGTCATCGATGTCATATTGGTAACCCGAATTAAGTTCTTTCTTGAGCCCTTGCTTACTCAAGCCAACATACATGCCATCATTTAACTCAATATCACCGATCGTAACTGTATGTTTTATTTTTAATTCAAATAAGACATAAGACAACTCTCGCACAACGATAAAACACCGACCAGGCAGAAAATCACTATTATCAATAAATTCAGAAAAGTCCTTAGAAATATATGAAATCACATTTTCCATATCAATATCTATATTTTTATTGATACTGAAAGGATAATTAAATTTCTTATCAGTTTTATTTTCGGTCCATTCCATTGCTTTAATGAATTCATTAATATATTCATCCATTACTATCCATCTCCTTTATCATATAACGTTTTGCACACCGGACGAAATAAGCGTAGCTTATTGAGGTCCGAGCCGCATAGCGGCTGAAGTGCTGCAACTTGTTATGTGTTTTGACATCTTCGACTACCTTCAATCCATTTTTGTGGAGGACAGGGTTCAGTATTTATATAAGCCGAAAATAGACTAGACAATTGCTTTTCGCTACCAAACTGAAGGCCCGATTTTTCTGATATTTCTTGGGCAAGTTTATTTTCATCTGACATCCAATTTATGTACCCAATGTTACCTTCGCGGTCTTTTATCAAATCTTCTGGGACACTAGAAAATTTAGAAACATCGATTACAACAACATTTCCTGAAACCCTACTACCCAATTTGTGAGCTTTTGTGAGAGCGGTTCCCATAACAGGAATGGAAGTCATTAGTCCCATACCCAGCTCCAAAGTACTGTTTTCAGAATTTCTCATTGCATCCGGGTAACAACCATTTATATCGCTCATACTACCAGTAGAAATAGCAGCTTTAGTGGCATAACCTTGAAGTAACATATACCTTGATAGAGAAGTGGCAATTGCAATGCAACGACTTGGATCTGGTTCTTCGAAGTTAGAAACTATAATAAAGCCATCACCAAACTGGTGGGCGAAAATCCTATCGCAGTAATTTCTACTTGGATCGCCAGGATACGCCTTTTGGCCTATCTTTATGATAGCGTCCATAAGCTTGTGCAAACCCCAAATAGCTTTTGTCTGGGTAGCATCGCTATGCTCATAGAGATTAGAAAATCCCTCTATATCAATACTAATGCCCCAACGTTTATCCATGGCACTCTTTACCTCTGGAACAACACATAACAGCTAAGCATTTATACGGTCTGCCCCGCAGACTGTATAAATGTCTGTTGAACTCAAGCGCCCATCCGGGTGGCAGCGACTTCTATTAATAAGGGAAAAGCTTTTCAAGGGCATGGGGGCACCGGATGCACACGACATCCAGTACCCTTCTGTGATGGTGTTCCCTGAGCCTTCAGTGGCCATATGCGGCGTCCGTTTGTCTCCTGATTGCCTCAAATTTAGCGCGGTTTTCCGCCCACGTCCACGCTACGGGTATATCCATCCCCGGCACTACCTCAGTAGACCGTGACGTCAAATCCCGACGGCCTCAACCGCGTATCATCGTCGTCGGCGACGGGCCCAGGCCGCGGTCGGGATCAGCTCCGCTACCCACTGCAGGATACCCGCCCCACACAATGGGCAGCACGGACTGCCATCATCCGGGCTGTCCGTGGCCGCCACCTTCACCTCCAGCGGTTGAGGATGATTCAGCGCACCGCGTATCTGCCTCAGCTTCCCGGCCCGGCAACAACCCGCCAGGAAGCCGTAATGCCGAATCCGCATGAACCCCTTAGGCAGGATGTGCAACAGCAGGCGACGCACGAACTCGTCACCGCTCAGCTGCTGGGTCTTGTGTTTATCGGTGCGACTGTCCTTGTAGCGCATCAGCACCCCGTTCTCGTCCACCGCCAGGATACGGGCGTTGGTTATGGCGATGCGGTGGCTGTAACGCGCCAGGTACTCGATAACGGCATCGGTATGGCTCAGGCAGTGCCGGGTATACACCACCCAGTCCCGTTGCATCAGCAAGGACAGAACACGGTCAACCTCGCCCGGCACGAGTCGGTGCAACTTTCCGCTCGTGGCACGAAGCCTCAGCGCGCTGACCATTGCGCCGCGGAAGTGTCGGGACAGCGCCCGTACCGGGAACAGATAGGTGCCCTTCACTGCCTGCCAGCTACCGTCGTCTCTCAGTGCGCCTCCCGGTACCAGGCAGTGCAGATGCAAATGCTGCCCCAACCGTCGGTCCCAGGTGTGCAGGATCGCGGTCATACCCAGTTGCCCGCCGAGACGGCGGGGGTCCGCGGCGAACGCCTTCAGCGTCGCCCAGACACTCTGAAACAGGCAGGCGTAGATCACGTCCGGGTGGCACTGCGCCCAGCCGTTGAGGTCGTGCGGCAAAGTGAACACCAGGTGGTAGTAGGCCACCGGCAGGCCGCCCTCGCGCTGGCGTTCAGCCCACTGCCGCGTGGCCCGACTCTGGCACTGCGGACAATGGCGATCACGGCAGCCGTGATACCAGCGCTGCGCGCCGTCACAGCGGTTGCAGCGCAGCAGTTGACCACCCATCGCCTCGGTGCGACACGCCTGCAGATGGAGACAGACCTTGCGCTGCTGCGGGCTCAGCCGGTGTGGATCGAGGTAGCGGTTCAGCGCGGCCTGGACCGTCGCATCACCGCGCATCCATCACCCCGATCCCGGACAGCGAATCGGCATGGCCATGCTCGCCTTCAGTCCGCACCGGTGCCCAATGTACGTAGCGTAAGGTGGTCTTCAGGTCGCGATGCCCCAGCAGATGCTGCAACTGGTGCACCGGCAGGCCTTGTTCCAGCTGGTGGGTAGCGTAAGCGTGGCGCAATGCATGGATACCGCCACGCTTGTCGATACCCGCTCGACGCTTGGCACCATAATAGGCGCGCTGAGCGCTGCACTGACCAATATGTCGCTCAGGGTGTTGGGGCGTCGGGAACAGCCAGTGCCGGGGGCGGTACTGACACCAGTAGCGTCTCAGTGACGTCAGCAGGCTCGGCGCCAGCAGCACATAACGGTCCCGTGCGCCCTTGCCCTGCTCAATCCGCAGCATCTGACGTTCGCCATCGATGTCACGGACCTGCACGGCGATCAGTTCGCTGAGCCTCAGGCCGCAGCCGTAGCACAGGCTCAGCAGCATACGGTGACGTTCGTTGAGCGTCGCCTGAAGGATGCGGGCCACCTCGTCGCGGTTGAGCAGTTCCGGAATCCTCTGCGGCCGTTTGGGCAGGATCGGCTGAACGTCGAACTGCGACCAACCCAGTACCTTCAGGTAGAAAAAGCGCACCGCGTTGAGATACAGCCGACATGTAGCCGGTGACAGCTTGCGCTCCAGCGCCAGATACTTGAAGTAGACCTGCAGCTCCGCCGGCGTCAATCGGTCGGGCGGACGGTGGAAATACCCGGCCAGCTGAGCAATGGCGCCGAGATAGGTCTCATGGGTACGGGGGGACAAGCCACGCAGCGACATGGCTTCGATCATCTGATGTCGTAAAGGGGTCATCGTCTTCACTCCTCTGTTGCGAGTCCGGCTGGACTCTTGAGAAGTCTGGGTGACGATCACCCTGAGGAGATCGATCGGTGGAGAGCTACCGCGAAGCGGTTTAGTTCAACAGTCTGTTAATGAGGTCTTCGACCTCATAATAATTATTAGCGGGTATACCTTTTAATTCTTATCACCAGAAAAAAACCTTCAAAAAACAAATATTTATAGATTAACAGCAAGACAAAAAGGTACTTTTCCCTGAATCAAATCACCCAGCGGGTATTGCAGCTCATTGTTGGCACATGAGAAGCGCAGGCGGCACTCTGGCAACTGACGCTCGCAAAAACGTGAAGGTTCATACTTGTATGACAATGCTTCCATCCCCCTTCCGTTGAAAATGAGCATGCGTATTTGAGTAGTCGGGCTGCGCTGGCATCGCTCAGCCCTGAATCCATTAAGGGTCAATCCTGACCCATTTGCGTCTATTTTTCCAGACAGCGATGTCGTTTTGCCTACAGAAAATAGCCGGTGCAGGCACCGGCCTGCCTGTAATCATTGTATTGCGGGAGATGCCAGTTCTTGCAGCCTCTCAAACCGCGTAGCCAGGATCTTCCACTGTCCACCAATGCACTGATAGCGGTCGTAATAGACCCCACCCAGTTGCAGGGTGGCACCGGTTTCGGCATCCAGGTTGAAGTAGAACAGGCCCCAGCGGCCTGTCGCTTCGTCTTCGCTGATCAGTTCGATCTCGGGGTTGCTACCGTGGTGCAGGTCTTTTACCCGTTCGTGGCAGGCCAGGCGCTGGTAGAGCTCCACGAAGCTGTCGCGGTCGCTGAAGCAGCCGATGGGGCCGTAGTCGATCTGGATGTCACCTGCGGCGAAGCAGTCGCGGATGGTTTCCACTTCCTTCAGGTCGCAGGCATTGAGGTAGCGGTGCTTGAGCTGGCGGATCGCTTCCAGCGCTTCGATGCGGGCGATGCGTTGTTCCAGAGTCATGGCTATTCTCCTTGTCAGTCGATCCGCGCCGGGTGCCAACTTAGCGGCTCGCCCAGCAAGCGACGGAAGGATTCTGGCTGGCGGCCCCCCTCGTCGGTGATACCGTATTGCTGTGCCAATTCGGCGCTGATCAGGGTCTGGCCGGAGAGGTTATGCAGCTCGGGATCATCCAGCAGCGCATGGATGACTCGGCCATTGAACTCAGGGGTTTCGCCGTTCTGCATGATGTCGCCATAGGCGTCGGGGCGGGCCTTTGCCGCGATGGCTGAACGTTCGGTGCGCTGAGGGCCGAGCCAGAGCGAGACGCAGGCCACGCCGGTGCCTTCAAAGTCCACCGCCATGTCGGCGGCCATCTTGTCGCCGCCAGTCTTCTGGGCGCCGTAGGCCGGGCCGTGCATGTAGCAGCCCGCGCCATAGGACGAGGTGAAAGCGATCAGCCCCCGGCCGCTCTTCAGCAACAACGGTGCGGCGTAGTAGCTGGCCACGTAGGAGGATCTCAGGCCGACATCAAGCATGGCACTCATGTCGAGCGGCTTGTCCCAGAAGGGGCCGGGGTCGATCAGGTTTTCATGCAGGGCGATGGCGTTGTTGACCAGCAGGTCGAGGCGGCCCTGCTCTCGCGCTACGCGTGCGAAGAGTTCACGTACCAGGTCATCGTCGGCGTGATCGCAGGCCACGGCGATGCCCGTACCGCCGGCGCGTGTCACCGCTTCAGCGGTCTCGACCAGGGTGCCGGGCAACGCCTGGCCGTGCAGAGTCATCTCGCTGCGAGTGGCGGAACGCCCGGTGACATAGACAGTCATGCCGGCCGCGCCCAGCGCGATGGCGATCCCCTTGCCAACGCCTCGGCTGGCACCGGTGACCACGGCCACGCGGGGATTGGCATTAGAGTTGGCGGCGTTGATTCATGGTTAGCTCCTTTTTGTTGTTGTGTTGTCCTACAGGCTTTGAAGCAAAAAGGGCCGGTGAACAGATCTCACCAGCCCTTGGGGATGCGCCTCAGCCTTCTGCGCGTTCAGCTATTTCGTAGTCAGGCTTCTGCGTAGTCACGCTTGAGCACCAGCTTGTCCACCTTGTTGGAGGCGTTGACCGGCAGGGCCGATACGAAGCGCACCTTGCGCGGTACCTTGTAGTTGGCCATCTGCTGGCGTGACCACTGGATCAGCCCCTTCTCGTCCAGTGAGCAGCCGTGGCGCTTGACGATGAAGGCGCAGCCCACCTCGCCCATGCGCTCGTCCGGCACGCCGATCACGGCGGCCTGGGCCACCTCGGGGTGCTCGACCAGCGCGGCCTCGATCTCGGCCGGGTAGCAGTTGAAGCCGCCGACGATGAACATGTCCTTGAGGCGGCCGGTGATGCGCAGGTAGCCGTTCTCGTCCAGCGAGCCTACGTCACCGGTATGCAGCCAGTTGTCGGCATCGATCGCTTCGGCGGTGGCTTCCTCGTTCTGGTAGTAGCCCAGCATGATGTTGGGGCTGCGAATGCAGATCTCGCCATCCTCGTTGGGCCCCAGGCGCTGGCCATCCTGGTCGAAGATCGCCACTTCGGTACCGGCAATCGCCTTGCCGCTTGTCCCGGCGATCACTTCAGCCGCGTCGCTGGGATCGCAGATGGTGGCGATGCCGCTGCACTCGGTCAGGCCGTAAGCGGTGGTCACCACCTTGAAACCCAGCTCGTTGCGCATGCGCTCGATCAGGATCGGCGGGATGGATGAGGAACCGGTGGACGCCGCTCGCAGGCTGCTCAGATCCTTTTGTGCCAGCTGCGGATGCGCCAGCAGTGTCAGATAGAGCGTCGGCGGTCCCGGCAGGACGCTGACCTTGTCCTGCTCGATCCGCTCCAGTACTTCGTCGGCATCGAACACCGGGTGCGGCAGGATGGTGACGCCACACATCAGGCTGCACAGCCAGCCGGCCTTGTAACCGAAGGTGTGGAAGAAGGGGTTCACGATCAGGAAGCGGTCGCCCGGCACCAGTCCCAGAGTACGTGCGAACTCGGCAAAGGCCCTTAGACCTGCGCCGTGGGTGCTCATCACGCCCTTGGGTTTGCCGGTAGTGCCGGAGGTGAACATCAGGTCGGCCAGGCTGTCTGCCGTCAGCTCACAGGCCCTGACGCGGGCAGCCGACTCGCTCACCGCCTGGCCCTGCTCGATGAAGGCGTCCCAGTCGAGGCTGTTGGCCAGGGGCTGGGCCTTGCGCTCGCTCATGACGATGGTCATGTTGAGCCAGTCGCCACAGCTGTCGGCGAGCATCGCCGGGTAATCGGTGTCGAGGAAATCGCCCACCGAGAACAGGATGCGACTGCCGCTGCGGGTGATGATGTCACAAGCCTCGGCGGCTTTCATGCGGGTGTTGATCGGTACCAATACGGCACCTGCCATCTGCAGGCCCAGGGTCGCCAGTATCCAGCGGGCACAATTGGGCGCCCAGACTGCGACCCGGTCACCGGGCTGTACACCCAGCCGCATCAGGCCGCGCGCCACTTCCAGTGCGCGGGTCGACAGGTCAGCATAGTCGATCACCTCGCCATTGTCCTCGATGGCGGTACGGCCGGCAAAACGGCGCGTCGCTTCGAACACCAGCTCGGGGGTGGTCTGCGCCTGCAGCGGAAGTTCAAGTTGGGTTTGCATGCTGGTCATATCAGATACTCATGATGAATTGGCCGCTGTCCACGCGCAGCTCGATGCCGTTGATCGCCCGCGCCTCATCGGAAGCCAGGAAGGCTACGGCCGCGGCCACGTCTTCGGGCTGGCACATGCGGTTCATCGGGTCCTTGTCGATGGTGAAGTTGACCGGATCGATCCCTTCCGGGTAGGAGGCTCGGGTCATCGGCGTCAGCACGCCGTCCGGATGTACCGAGTTGCAGCGCACGCGGTATTTCTGCTGACGGCAGTGCGCCGCCACCACGCGTGTCATGGCCGCTACCGAGCCCTTGGAGGCGCTGTAAGACAGGTAGTCGGCACGACCGGCCAGTGCCGCGATGGACGACACGTTGATGATCGCGCCGCCCTGCTCCTTCAGCAGCGCCAGTCCCTTCTGGCAGCCGAGGAAGACGCTGTCGGCGTTGATCCGGTGCAACAGCTGCCAGTCCTCGTAGGAGGTATCCTCGATGGTGCCGGGCTTGAGGATAGCGGCGTTGTTGACCAGCACGTCGAGCCGACCTTCCTGCTCACGGATGCTGTTGATCACGCTGTCCCAGTCGTCCGGATCGGCCACGTCCATGACCAAGAAGCGGGCGGTATTGCCCAGCGCCTCGGCGGCCGCACGACCGCGAGCCTCCTGCAGGTCGGTAAGGATTACGTGCGCGCCGGCGGCAGTCAGGTTTTGCGCCACGGCCAGGCCAACACCGCTTGCGGCGCCGGTGACCAGCGCGACCTTGTTATCCATAGAATTGCTCATCATTGAATTCCTTATGCTGTGGCCAGCGCTTCTGCGGCCTGGCTTGAGGCACTGCTCTGTTCAGCCGCTGCCGCGGACGCGCCGGCACGACGACCGGAGAACACGCAGTCGGCCAGCGAGAGCCCGCTGACGTAAAGATTGGAGGGGATACCCAGGGCAGTACGACCCGCAGCGTAAAGCCCGGCGACGGGCCGCGCTTCGGCATCCAGTACCTGGCCGCTCTGCTCGTTCACTTTCAGCCCGCCCAGCGTCAGTGCGCCCAGTGGCAGCACGCCGGAACTGACCGAGATATCCAGCGCATAGAAAGGCCCCTGGCGCAGCGGCTGACAGGAGTCGGCGGACTTGCCCATGGGGTCGGCCTGACCGCTGCTGATCGCCTGGTTGTAGGCGTTCAGCGAGGCTTCCAGCGCAGCAGGCTCCATGCCGGTTTTGCGCGCCAGTTCGGCCGGGGTTTTGCCCTTTTTGGCACTGAGCAGCATCATCGCCAGCGCCGGCACCGACTGGAACCACCAGTAGCCGCCAAACAACGCCTGGCGGATCGACTGGCGCTGCAGTGGCTTGTCGAGGATCAGCCAGGCCTTGCCGTTCTGCTCTTCGCAGATGGCATGCCCCAGCTTGGCACCATAGACCTCTTCGTTGCAGAAGCGCTCACCCCGTGCATTCACGGCGATGCCCTTGGGCCACTTCTGCGGCGGGTTGATAAAGCGCCACGCGGATACGGTTTCCAGACGATCGGCATCCGCCCCCACCGACATCCCCAGCCGCAGGCCGCTGCCATCGCAGCCGGTGGCACCGATCTTGAAATTGCGCCGGTATTTGGGTGCAAACTGCTTGATCAGCTCCTTGTTGAAGATGAAGCCGCCGGTGCTGAGGATCACCCCCTTGCGGGCGCGTACCAGAACCGGACGGGCATGACTGCGCTCCAGCGCGGCCAGCTTCTGGCGCAGACGGTTGCAGTAGCCCGGGGCCAGGTTCTGCAGTTTTTCGGCCTTCTGCGCCCACTTGGCATGGAGCCTGGCTTCCTTGCTGCCGACCGGCAGTGACCAGACCTCGGCTCCGATCACGCGATCAGCCGCATCGAGCACCAGCCGGCGGACTGCCGACTGGGTCAGGCTGCGAATGCCCCGCTGCTGACAGGTCGCCTGCAGGTGGGAATACAACACTACCCCGCCGTGGCCCTTGCCTACGGTACGGTGCCCACGCGGCGGCGGTGGCAGCTCACCGCGATAGGCCGGCACCAGCTCGTTGCCGGAGTAGTAAAGGTAGTAGCCGTCCTGCGGGTAGGAGGTCTTGCCGCCCGGCGGCATGGTGTGGGTGTAGGGCGTTCCCATCGCCTCCAGCCATTTCAGGTTGGCGGCACTGTTGTTACAGAAACGCTTGAGGGTTTCATCGCTGACCAAGCCCTGGGTTTCATGCTTGAGGTAGTCAAACATCGCCTCGGGCGTATCGGCAAACCCCGCGCGCTGCTGGTGTTCGGTACCGCCACCGGCGTAGACCACGCCACCGCTCTTGGCGCTGGCACCGCCGCCCTTAAAACGGTCCACGATGATCACCTCGGCGCCCTGGTCATGGGCTTCGATCGCCGCGCAGGCTCCAGCCGCTCCCCAGCCGACCACCAGCACATCGCACTGCTGGTCCCAGGCCTGCTGGTCCGGGTTGTCCAGCTGCAGCGGGGTGTCGATCTCGGTTATCGCTGTGCTGCTCATGAGGTCACCTTGGCCTTCGCTTTCTGTTCCACCAGGTCATTGACCGCCACATAGGCGAACGTCATCGCCGGCCCCAGCGTGCCCCCGGCGCCCGGGTAGGCCTTGCCCATCACCGAGGCAGAGGTATTGCCGATGGCATACAGCCCCTTGATCTCGCTGCCGTCCTCGCGTACCACACAACCCTTTTCGTTGGTCAGCAGGCCGCCCTTGGTGCCGATATCACCGGCATCCATGCGCATGGCGTAGAAGGGGCCCTTCTTGATCGGTGCCAGACAGGGGTTGGGTTTGACGTTACTGTCGCCGTAGTAGCGGTCGAAGGCGTTGCCGCCACGCTGGAAATCTTCGTCGATACCGCTGGCCGCAAAGCCGTTGACCCGGTTGACGGTTTGGGTCAGCCCGGCGGCATCCACACCGATCTCGGCGGCCAACGCGTCAAGGCTGTCCGCCTTCCAGTACACGGTCTTGTGCCAGGACTTGGGCAAACGGCTGTCCGGCATCACCTGCGATGGCATCAGCGGGCCCATGGCGTAGTTGAAGCGGAAATGGCTGTCGAACACCACCCAGGCCGGTACGGTCTTGCCGTTGGTCTTGATATTGTCCTTGTACATCTCGTCGACGAACTCGAGATAACCCACGGCCTCGTTGACGAAGCGGTTGCCTGCGCCGTTAACCACGATCGCTCCCGGGAAAGCACGCTCGGCAAAGACACCACGCGCCTTTTCTTCCTTGGGTACCGAAATCGTCGGCGTCCACCAGGCCCAGTCCATCAGATCGGTCGCTGCGCCCAACGCCTGCCCCGCTTCCAGCGCCGCACCGGTGTTACGCCCCGGCGGCGTGGCGCTCCACTCCACCTTGGTGGGCTTGGGCAGGTACTTGTCGCGCAGGGCCTGATTCTGTTCAAAGCCGCCGGCGCCGAGGATGACGCCGTGGCGCACATTGATCAGCTGCTCCTGGCCATCACGTTTGACGATCAGGCCGCTGATCCGGCCCTCATCGTTCTGCACCAGTTCACGAAAATCGGTGTTCAGCCAGAGCGGTACCTTGCGGTCCAGCAATGAGGCGCGCAGGGACGCGACCAGCGCATTGCCCAGCGCCGCGCGGCGGTCACGCTTGGTCTTGCGACGCCACTTGAAGTCCAGCTTGTAGCGCAGCATCAGCCAGATGATCATCAGGCGCCAGCCGCGTTCACGGGCCATCGCCTTGTGCGCATGACGCGCGGTCCAGGCAATCTTGCCCATCAGCAGCGTGACCGGTGACGCCGGCTGCAGGTTATCCAGCTCGTCACCAAGTTCAGAGGTGTCGAACAGTTCCGGGTCGAGCGTCCGTCCGCCCTCCATGGAGCCGGGAAGGTGCTGGTAATAGTCGGGATAGCGCTCGGCCACGGTGTAATGCAGACGCGTGTTTTCCTCGAGGTACTGCATCATCTTGGGCGCGTTATCGAGGTAGGCGCGCAGACGCTTTTCGTCCACGTCATCACCGACCGACGCCTTCAAATAGGTCAGCGCCTTGTCGTAGCTGTCCTGGCCGCCCTTGGCCTTGAAGTAGTGGTTATTGGGCACCCAGATACCGCCACCCGACAACGCCGAGGTACCACCGTACTTGTCGCTCTTCTCGACAATAAGAACACTCATGCCCTGATCGGCCGCAAAGATCGCCGCCGAGAGAGCCCCGGCGCCGGAGCCGACCACCACCACGTCATAGGTGTCGGTGACTGTAGCCTGTGAAGTCATCTGCTATCTCCATTTTATTATTCTCAACCCGGGGGCAGCCGAACGGCTGCGACCTGATGCCAACGCCATTGGCAGGCCTGCCCCATCATGCGCAAGGGCGTCAGGGCCGGGCATCGTCAAAGCGGACTAAAAGCTATCTGTGTTGCCGATACATCGTTAAAAACAGGCTCAAAATGCTCATTTAGTTCACTAAACTCCGCTTGTTCGCCTGTTTTTGCCTTGTCTCGTCGGCCTCGATAACGCTTTTCAGCCCCAGAACAGGGGGAACGGGTTGTGGAGAAACGCAGAAAGCGGAAACCCGTTAGCCAGGTTCCCGCGGGAGAAAGGACAGCTGCCTTGACAGGATGTTAGAGGAACAGTTGTTTCTTGATCTGCTGCTTGAGCAGTTTGCCAGCCGGGTTGCGCGGCAGTTTGTCCTGCTGCACCGAGATCATCGACGGCACCTTGTACGACGCCAGATGCTCGGCGACAAAGGCCTGCAGTTCGGCCTCTTCCAGCTCCTCACCGGGCTGGATGGCAACGACCGCCACGACCGCCTCGCCGGTATCCTCGTCCGGTACGCCCAGCACGGCCGCTTCGTGCACCAGAGGATGACGCAACAGGCAGGACTCCACCTCGGCGGCCGCGATGTTCTCACCGGCGCGATTGATCACATCCTTGAGTCGATCAACGATGTAGATGAATCCTTCGGCATCCAGGTGCCCCAGATCGCCGGTATGCAGCCAGCCATCGCGCAGTGCCTCGCGGGTGGCCGCTTCATCGCCCAGATACTCCTCCATCAGGGTGATCGCTCTCAGGCAGATCTCGCCGTCCTGCCCGGTCGGCAGCGCATTACCCGCCGGGTCGGCAACGCGGATCTCCATCAACGGAGAGATCAGCCCCGATGCCGTCGGCTGGAGGCGGAAGAGATCACCGGAGATACCGGCACCCACGCCGTTGGACTCGGTCATGCCGTAACCGATACCCACCAGCTGTTCCGGCAGCGCATCCAGCACTTCGTGAATCAGCCCCTGCGGCAGGCCCGCGCCGCCGAAGCCCAGACCGGCAAGGCCGCCCTTGACCGCTTCACTGTGGAATTCAGGCTCACGCAGCAGCTGCATCACCATCGACGGCGCGCCGTTGAACTGGGTCACCTGCTCTGTCGCCATCAACTCGACGGCCGCTTTCGGATCCCACTTGTGCATGAAGACCAGGCGACGACCGCTGCGTACGGCAGTCAGCAACTGGGCATGGAGCCCGCTGACATGAAACAGCGGCACGGCGGTCAGAATCACTGGCGCACGGGCCATTTTCTGCACTCGGGCCAGCGCTTCCGGAGAGGTCATCGCGGACACTGCACTGATATAGTCGATATTGTACAGCGCCTGACAAACGGCGCGCTGACTGGAGACCACCGCCTTGGCACGGCTGGTGGCACCGGAGGTGAACAGGATCAGCGCCGGATCATCCGGCGCTGGATTCACCTCGGGCAGCGCGCCGACAGGGCGAGAGATGACATCGTCATAGCCATGACAGCGATGGCCATCATGTTCGGGAGGCGGGCCGACCAGCAGGATACGCGTTTGCTCGTTGATGGTACCGGTTTCAATTCGGTTCAGGCGATCGGTATCGCAGGCCAGGACCGCGGCATCCAGCCCGGACAGGGCATCGCGCAGCTCTTCCCCCAGGCCGAAGCTGTTCAGGGGTGCCGGTACGGCGCCCAGTCGGGCAGCAGCGATAAACACCGCCACCCACTCGGGGCGGTTGCGCATGGCGATGGCGACACGGTCGCCCGGATTGACCCCCTGGCCGTACATCCAGGAAGCCAGCGCATCGACATGCGCGTAGAAGCGGCGGAAGCTCCAGCGATCGCCCTGGTAGACCATGAAGCATTCGTCATCGTCACGACGCGCCTGGCGAATCACCTCGACCAGGTTGGCGGCGGCATTCTTGTAGACCTTGTAGGCCCCCTGCTCCGTTTCAACGGTGGCCAGTTCGAAAGGCGCCCCCGGCGCCGTCAGCTGAGCCTTAACGGCCGCAGCCTGTTCCGCAATGGCGGTCGTCATGTTCTATACCTCTTATTGTTGTAAATCGAATTCAATCACTGGGCGCAATAACGGTCCAGCCCATCGCCGCCCCGCTGACGCAGCAGCTGTCCGGTGCGACACAGATAGCTCAGATGCGCCAGGGTCTCGCCCAGCGCCAACATCAGCTCGATCGACTTGAGCTCACGGGTAAACAGCCAGCCCATGGCGTCCCAGGCGGTGAAGTGCTCGCCTCGCCCCGCCGGGCCCATCAGCACCCCCAGCTGACGCTGATGGTGCGCATGCAGCTGGTCGACCCGGGTATGCAGCCCTAGGAACACGCGACCATGCGCCGGCAGTACCAGCGTATCCGCGGCCAGGGTTCTCAGTTTGTCCAGCGAAGCCAGCCAGAGGCTGAGCGGGTCCGCTTCCGGCTCCACGTCGCTGACCAGCACGTTGGAGCTGATGCCCGGCAGGATCTGGTCGCCGGCCAGCAAAATACGGTCATTCTCGGCATAGAGGCAGGCGTGCTCGGGAGAGTGCCCCTCTCCCGTAACGACCTGCCAGCGGCGGCCGCCGATGGTCAGACTGTCGCCATCACGCAGACGAATAAAACTGGGCGGAAAGTCGGGAATGAAAGGATCACGACGGTGCGAACCCAGCATTCTTTCGAATTTTTCCAGCGGCATGCCCGCACGGACAAAGAAAGCTCGCTGCGAATCCTCCTTCACTTCGGAGTTGCTGCTGGCCAACGCCCGCATGGTGAAGTATTCGCCATGGGTCATGTACAAGGGCGCGTCGAACTCTCGCATTAGCCAGCTGGCCAGGCCCGCGTGGTCGTAATGGAAGTGAGTACAGATGATCCCCTTGAGCGGCTGTTGCGGAAAGTGACGTTCCGCCAGCGCCTGCCAGCTTGTGCGTGACTGATCGGTATTCAGGCCGGTATCGACCAGGTACCAGCCATCGTCATCGGCCAGCAGATAGACATTGATATGGTCCAGCGCCATCGGCATGTCAATCCGCGCCCAATAGACGCCATCAGCGACCTCGACCACCTCCGCCTGGGCTTGCGGGGTGGAAAAGGGGTACTCGAGCGCATTCTGTTCAGCCGCCTTGCGGGCGCGCGTCTGCGCCTGGGTCTCAGGTTCCACCATGACTCTCTCCTGTTGCAGTGGTAAGGGCAGAGCATTTCCAGACTTTCATCTGACGTCATCCCCCCCTGATACCACTACGTCCAAAAGGACGATGCTGCCATTTGTCGGCTCGTTACTCTTGGCCCAACAACAATAAATCCAATGGAGCCCGACATGTCGATCATGCCACCCAAAGTGACCATAAGGAGTCACTTCACACTGGTCCTGCTGGCCCTTGTCTATGTGTTCTCGTTCATCGATCGTAATGTCATTGCAATCGTGATTGAGCCGATCAAGCAGGAGTTTGGCGCCTCCGATACGCTGATGGGGCTGTTGACCGGCCTGGCCTTCGCCGTCCTGTACGGCATCCTCGGCATCCCCCTGGGGCGCATGGTCGACAAGGGCGCCGACCGCCGCAAGATGATCTCCATCTGCTGTGGCCTCTGGAGCCTCGCCACCATGGCCTGCGGCGTGGTCACCAGCTTCTGGCAACTGCTGCTCGCACGCATGACCGTAGCCGTGGGTGAGGCCGGCGGTATGGCACCGTCCGTTTCCATGGTAGCTGATCTGTACCCGAAATCACGCCGCTCGACGGCGATGAGCATTTTCATGCTCGGCCCCCAGGCGGGACTGCTGATCGCCATGGTGGTGGGTGGCTATATCGCCCAGACCTACGGCTGGCGCACTACCTTTATCGTGTTCGGCATCCCTGGCGTGCTGATTGCCGCCACCCTCTGGCTGTTCACTCGTGATCCCGGCCGTGGCGTGTTCGACAGCGAAGAGGAGCGCCGCCAGGCCGCCGCCGCCCGAGACATCAAGGCAGCGCCTCAGATCAAGAGCATCTTTCGTGTCCGCGCCTTCGTACTGCTCTGCTGTGGCGTAGCGATGACCGGTGTGGTGGGTTACGGCTTTGGCATCTGGGCCCCCACCTTCCTGCTGCGCACCTACGAAATGCCCCTGGCTCATGCCGGCTTTCTGTTCGGCATCTCCAGCGGCTTGTTTGCGGTGCTGGGCACTCTGTTCTGCGGCTGGCTCTGTGACCGCCTGATCCGCCGCGATACCCGCTGGCAGATCGCCCTGCCGATGCTGGGCATTCTGGTCAGCCTGCCGATGGGCATCGCCTTTCTGCTCTGGCCGCAAACCTCGAGTTTCAGCGTCGGCAGCTTCAATGTGCCCTACGCCATGCTGTTCTGCGCCGGATTCGCCTTTTTCCAAAGCTGGTGGCCAACGCTCACCTTTGCCGCCGTCAGCCATCTGCTGACCAGCTCGCAGCGCGCCATGGGCGCCGCCTTCGTCAACCTGTTCATGACCCTGATCGGCGCCGGGCTTGGCCCTGTGCTGTCCGGCACCCTCAGCGACCTGTACACCGGCAGCATGGGGCCCGACGGCCTGCGCTGGGCACTGGCGACCGTGCTCTGCCTGCTGCTGATCCCCACTCTGCTCTACGCACTGGCGATCAAGCCCTACCAGCGTCGGCTTGAGCAGCTGGATGCCAACATTGCCTGATAAACGTGCCATTGACGCAGATCAGGTACAGGACCCCATATCGTCCAAACAGAGTATGTCCCGCCCCGAAGCGGAATTCAGAATCGGACGGGTGATAACAACAAGATCAAGGAGTTTCTCCATGGCAACATCCCAGGACTACCGGCTCGGTGATTACACCTTTCCCCGCGGCTGGTTCATGATTGCGACCTCTGACGAGATCAACACCCACAAGCCACTGGCGGTTCGTTTCTTTGGCCGCGACTTTGCCCTCTACCGCGGTCGCGCCACCGGCAAGGTTGTTCTGCTCGATGCCTACTGCCCGCACATGAAAACGCATCTGGCAGCGCCGAACGACACCTCCTACGTGATCATCGATGGCGGTGGCACCAACATCGAAGGCGACAGCATCCGCTGCCCTTACCACGCCTGGCGCTTCGGCCCGGACGGCCAGTGTGACGACATCCCCTACCACGACGGCCCGATTCCGAAGACCGCCTGCGTGAAGTCCTGGACCGTGAAAGAAAGCCTGGGCGCCATCTGGGTCTGGCACGACCCGGAAGGCGGCGAACCGGAGTGGAATCACCCGTCCCTGCCGGAATGGGATGACGAGGCCTGGGTACAGTGGAAATACGATGACCTGGGTGTACTTGAGCAGCACCCGCAGGAAGTAGTCGACAACATCTGTGACTACGGCCACCTGAGCCCGATCCACGGCTCCACCGTGCAGCGCTATGAAAACGAGTTCAAGGGGCATCTGGCGATTCAGCGTCAGTGCGGCCCGCACCGCACCCTGGTCGGTGAAGATGGCCACAGCCCGATCCTGCACACCATTACCACCTACAACGGTCCAGGTGTGCTGATCTCCTACCTGACCGGCTATTACGAGTCGATCCTGATGATCAACCACACGCCGGTGGAAGATGGCAGCGTACGTGTCTGGCACGCCCTGCTGGTGAAGTCACCCAACGGCAACGCCAAAGTCACCGTGGAAGACGAGATCGCCGCGGCCCAGTTCCAGGAAGCGAGCCGCCTGGCGTTCGCCCAGGACTTCGAGGTCTGGACCAACAAGGCGCCCTGCCTCAACGGCATGTTCATCCCCAGCGATGGCCCGTTCATGAAAGCCCGCATCTGGTACAAGCAGTTCTACAACCCGCGTGACCGCAAGGCGGAGTTCCTCGACAAGGTAGAAGGCGTCTACGTACC
Organism: uncultured Marinobacterium sp.; assembly: GCA_963677795.1. Taxonomy (GTDB): domain Bacteria; phylum Pseudomonadota; class Gammaproteobacteria; order Pseudomonadales; family Balneatricaceae; genus Marinobacterium. The sequence goes on from OY782520.1 coordinate 907,726, forward strand.
CAACGGCATCGAGCCGTATACCGACAAATAATCCGTTAACGTCAGTTAACGACATAAAACGGTCTGAAAAGCGATTTTCAGGCCGTTTTTTCGTTCATATCTGAATATTAAGATCCAACCCGCCTAGTCTTTTCAGACGATTTTTTATCCAGCCAACTCCAGAACAATCATCGGACAACAACAATAAAACCAACTGCCACCCACTGCAGACATCTCGTTTGACAGCAAGGGTTACATCTGGAGGCAAGATGAGAAAGCAGCAACTGTGGAAGCCCCTGGCGGCTTCAATCGCACTGACCCTGTCCGCATCCGCTTATGCCAAGGTCTCGACTGGAGAAGCCGCCAAGCTCGGTAACGAACTGACCTGTATGGGCGCCGTCGCCAGCGGCAACGAGGCCGGCACCATTCCACCCTTCTCAGGCAAATGGCTGGGCACCCCCCCGGGCATCGACTACACCCCCAATGTGGGACAACACCCGATTGATCCCTACCCGCAAGACAAGCCCCTGTTCTCGATCGATGGAAAAAACTGGGAGCAGTACAAGGACAACCTGACCGAAGGCCAGATCGCACTGCTCCAGCGCTTCCCCGACACCTTCCGCATTCCGGTCTATCAGGGTCGCCGTGACTTCCGCTACCCGGATGAGATCTGCGAAGTCGCCAAAAAGAACGCCACCGAAGGCGAACTGGTCGATGACGGCATGGGCTTCAAGGCACTGATGGGCGCGATCCCCTTCCCGATTCCGTCCGGTGAAAACCAGGCGATGCAGGTACTGGCCAACCACAACTTCCCTTTCCGAGCCTATACGGAAGTGATGGAACAGCGTGACCTGGCCGAAGTAAACACCAGCGGCGAAAAAACCTGGGGGCGGACCTTCAACAACGGCCTGAATATCGTCACGGCGCCGGATTACATCGGCAAGCCAATCGGTGAAATCATGGCCTACAGCGACACCGGCACCCTGCTGCCCACCCGTGACAAGGGCAAGCGTACCGTGTCCATCGAACCGGTCAACTTCGCCAACGGCCAGCGTCTGGCCTGGACCTATAACCCCGGCACCCGCCGCGTGCGCCAGCTGCCTGAATACGGTTTTGATACCCCGGCAGCGGGTACATCCGGCAAGATGACCATCGATCAGGATCGCCTGATGAACGGCTCTCCCGAGCGCTATGACTGGGAGCTGAAAGGCAAGCGCGAGATCTATGTCCCGGCCAACGCCTACCGCGTACACGAGGAAAGCGTTTCCTACGACGACCTGTTGACGCCGAACCATGCCAACCCGACTTTCATGCGCTACGAACTGCGTCGCGTCTGGGTACTTGAGGGCAACCTGAAGAGCACTCACCGTCACAAGTATGGCAAGCGCGTGATGTACATCGACGAGGACACCTGGCATGGCGTGATCAGCGATTACTACGACACCCGTGGCGAGCTGGTGAACCACGCCCTGCTGAACTACTACTACGCCTACGATATGGATGCCTGGCAGGCCGGTACCAGTTTCTATCATGACCTGACCACCGGTGGTTACGTGGCCTACAACCTGTTCCAGGATCTGGAAAAGGGCCCGATTCTCAACGCGGGCGGCCTGACGCCTGAAATGTTCACCCCGGCCGCCCTGCGCCGTCGCGCCCACTAATCCAGCGAGGATCATGAAATGACAGCATTCAAACCCAACCTGTTGGCCCTCGCCCTCCTCAGTGCCGGTATCGCCACTCAGGCCCAGGCCGGTGAAAGCATCGACATGGGCAACGGCCTGACTCTGGACTGGAAAGGTACGGTCAGCTACAGCGCCGCAACGCGCCTGGAAGACCGCGACCCGACCCTGACCAGCAGCGGCAACCGTAATTTCGATCAGGGCGACCTGACCGCCAACCGTCTGTCCCTGCTGATGGAAGGGCGTTTGCACAAGGGCAACTCTGGTCTGGTGATGTCAGCCAGTACCTTCTACGACGACGTCTATCAGGATGACAAGTTCACCGATGACGCCGAGAAGTACCACGGCGGCTACACCCGCCTGCTGGACCTGTATGGCTACACCGGCTTCGAACTGGGCAACGGCAGCTACCTCGACCTGCGCGCCGGTAAGCACGTGGTGGCCTGGGGCGAAGCCCTGTTCATGCCCAGCATGTCACTGGCGCAGGGTCCGTCTGACGGCACTAAAACCGGTATCCCGGGCATTGAGGTCAAGGATATCCTGCTGCCGGAAGACCAGATCTCCGCACAGTTGGAAATCAACCCGAACTGGTCATTGATGGCGCACGCCCAGTACAACTGGCATCCGGTACAGGTACCAGAGCCGGGCAGCTACCTGAGCACCAGCGAGGCCGTGGGTGAAGGAGCAACCTGTCTCAGTGCCGCTCCGGGTGAGCCTTGTGCATTTGGTTCCCGTCGCGGTGACATCGAACCCGACAAAACTGGCCAGTGGGGTATCGGCACACGCTTCCGTACCAGCCTGGAAACGGAGTGGGGCCTTTACTACCTCAATTACCATGACCGAATTCCGTTGACGGAAGTGACCATCAACCCGGACTTCAGCTCCGACTACAGCATTCGCTATTTTGATGATATCGAGCTGTACGGTGCCACCATGACCACCAGTCTCGGCATGGCGTCGGTCGCCGGTGAAATCACCTACAAGAAGGGTGCTCCGGTGCTGGTCAATACCAGCTTCTTCGGTAACCCACTGCCCTCTGCAACTCGTGCCGATATCATGCAGACCAACGTCAACACGCTGGTCAACTTCGGCCGCTCCTGGCTAGCGGATACGACCACGCTGGTAGCCGAGCTGTCTTACGTCGACATCATGGATGTGGAAGCACGCGGTATTAACGATGTCCCGGGAAGCGAAACGGATGAGCTCTACTACTCTGGCCACGGTCTCGCCTTCTCAAGCAGCCTGACCCTGAGCTACCCGGGCTTCACCGAAGACTGGGACCTGAGCGTGCCGCTCGCCTACTCTCATCAGATCAGCGGCCGAACCATTACCGGTGGTATCGGTGGTGAAGGCGATCACCGCTTCAGTATCGGTGCCGACTTCACTCACCGTACCGGTTTGCAGGTGGGCTTGAACTACCTGACCTATATGGGAGATGCGGATGCCGATATCCCGGTTGAGCAGAAGCTGCTGACCGATCGCGACAACATCTCTCTGAGTGTTAAATACGCGTTCTGATACACCCCTGGACAACATTTTTCCTTCACATCACTTTCCGGCCTCTTCTGAGGCCGGTTTTTTTTGCGTGACCGACGGGTCAATGAGCATGAACGATGCCGTGGTGATCGATCGCTTCGACGGCAGTAAAGCACGCCCGTGAACAGGTTTACTTCGCAGGTCTCCCCGATCCACTCCAGCTTCCTCACCCGCCATAAATAAAAACGGCCGCTCAATGAGCGACCGTTATCGTAAAGCCGTTATTGAAGGTCAGCGATTCACGAAAGCATTCAAAGCCTTTTGCGCCGCCTCGCCTTGCAGCAAATGTTCAAACAGATCCATCTCCGCCTTCATCAGGGCATCCAGTTGCTCGCCGGAGGCCTGCTGCAGGCGACGTCGGGACTGTTGTACGGCGTCGGGGTCCAGCGCAGCCAGTTTACGCACCGTCCTGTCCACCTGTTCAGTAAGCTGTTCAGCCGGCAACACCGCATTAATCAGACCACATTGCGCCGCATCCTGCGCCGTGCAGGGCTGGCCCAAAACCAGCCATTCGAACGCCTTGGCATGCCCAGCCAGCTGCGGAATCAGCTGGGTGCTGCCGCCCTCGGGACAAAGCCCCAGCGCCACGAACGGGAACACCAGCGCCGAGTCCTCGCTGGCATAGACGAGGTCACAGTGCAGCAGCAGGGTGGCGCCTATGCCAACCGCCTTGCCATTGACCTCAGCCACCAGCGGCTTGCGACAGGCCCTGAGAGCTCGCAGCAGCTGCAGCGGCGGATCGGTACGGCGCCCTTGCTCCGGTTCGGCCAGGAAATCGGCGATATCATTGCCGGCGCTGAAGCAGGCGCCCTGTGCATCGAGCCGGATCACCCGCACGTCGGGATTTTCATCAGCAGCCCATACAGCCTGTGTCAGGGCTGCGTAGAGTTCACGGTCGAAGGCGTTGCGCTTGTCGGCCCGATTTAGTGTCAGGTGCAGTACACCGCCCTCAAGGCTTTGCAGGAGTGTGCTCATCTTCACCTCAGTCCTTGTTGACCTGGGCGCGCATCATCGCCTCGAACTGGTCGTGATGTGGCGGCAGCATGCCCCATTCGCCACGGGGATCGTACTGGGGCGAGCGGAATACTGTGCGGGCATGACTGAACTCGAGGAAGCCTTCATAGCCGTGATAGTGGCCCATGCCCGATGCACCGACGCCGCCGAAGGGTGCCTCATGCATGGCGGCATGCATCATCAGATCATTCACGGTGACGCCGCCTGAAAGGGTGTTGCTAAGTACTTTCTGCTCTTCAGCAGCATCCTGGCCGAAGTAGTACAGCGCCAGCGGTCGCCCACGGCTGTGGATATCCTCGATGGCCTGCTCCAGCTCTGCGTAGGGCTTGATCACCAGCGCCGAACCGAAGATCTCTTCCTGCATGATCTGGCTGTCGGCCGGAGGATCGATCACCATACGAAGCGGCCGCTTGCGAGTATCGCCATTGGCCTCCGGATGGGTGGATTCAACACGGACACCGCGCTCACGAGCATCGGCCAGGTAACCTTCAACCCGCTGCAGGTGCTGATCGTTCACGGCCGCCACCAGATCCGGATTGTCATCGACCATCGGATAGAAACTGCGGAACTGCTCCTTGAGCGTTTCGACGGTGCTGTCCAGCTGCTCACTCGGCACATAGAGAATGTCTGGGCTGATGCAGATCTGGCCGCCATTGGTGCCCTTGGCGATCGCCAGACGACGACAGGCATCCTCCAGATCTGCGCTGCGACCGATAATGACCGGCGACTTGCCGCCCAGCTCCAGTGTCACCGGCACCAGGTTTTCAGCCGCGGCGCTCATGATCTTGCGCCCGACCGCAGTACTGCCGGTGAACACCAGATGGTTGAACGGTGAGCCGGCAAAGGCGGCACCGATCTCGGCATCGCCAGTCACCACACCAACCACTTCAGGGTCCAGATGCGCACTGACCAGTTCGGCCACAAGAGCGGCGGTCTGAGGTACCACTTCAGAAGGTTTCAGAACCGCCCGGTTGCCGGCAGCAAGGGCGCAGGCCAGCGGGCTGAACAGGGTAAACAGCGGCGCATTCCAGGTGCCGATGATACCAACGCTGCCCTTGGGCTGATGCAGTACCTCCGCCTGTCCGCCCAGCTGGTCGTAGGGCGCGAACGGGGTACGGACATCCGCCTGCATCCAGTGCTCCAGGTGATCACGCGCGTGCTTCAGTGAACCCAGCGAGCCCAGGATATCGTTCATGATCGAGAAGGCACGGGGACGGCCGCCATTGGCGCCCTCACCGAAGTCGGCACCCATGGCATCAGCGAGCGCATCACAGTGATCCACCAGCAGATCGATCACCTGTTGGATACGCGTTTTCCGGGTTTCGGCGCTGACTGCACCTTCACGATTGAAAGCCTGCTGCTGGGTATCCAGAAGCGCATGGATACCGGCGGGGGTCGTTACGGCTGCAGCCATCGTTTTCTCCTTGGTTTCATCCGGCCGCCGAGACGGCCGTCTTTATTGTTATGCCTGTCACATTACTACCGCCTTAGCCGTCAGAAAACCTCGTCCGGACGGACGACACCCGCACCAGCACCTTAGTCCATAAAGACGATGAACCCCCTTGTGGCCACTGCAATACTCGGCTCAGACTCACCGGCCAGCAGAGGCACACCATGACCAATAATAATTTCGACAGCAAAGCCTTTCGTACGGCGCTGGGCACCTTCACCACCGGTGTCACCATCATTACCGCCACCGCGGCAGACGGTACGCAGGTTGGCATCACCGCCAACAGCTTCAACTCGGTTTCCCTGGACCCGCCGCTGGTGCTCTGGAGCCTGGCCAAGAACGCTAACAGCCTGCCGGTATTTAACGAATCCAAACACTGGAACGTACATGTGCTGTCGGTTGAACAGGAACTGCTGTCAAGCCGCTTTGCTTCCCGTGGTGAAGACAAGTTTGCCGGGATTGAGCTGGAAGATGGCCTGACCGATGCCCCCCTGTTGCCCGCCTGCACCGCCCGTTTTCAATGCCGCACCGCCTTTGTCCACGATGGCGGCGACCATTTGATCTTTATCGGTGAGGTACTCAGGTTCGATCAGAACGACCTGCCACCACTGGTGTTCCAGAGTGGCCAGTACGCCCTGACCGCCCGCAAGCCGCGTGAAGAGGTCCGCCTGACCAAGAGTGAACCGCCGCCGGAGTGCAGTTATACCGAAGACCTGCTGGGTTATCTGCTCGGACGGGCCCACTTCCAGATGGTCAACCGACTGAAAGGCCTGCTGGATGAGCAGAAACTGGCACAGGAACAGTTCTTCATTCTCTCCGTGCTCTGCATCCGCGATCGCCTGAGCCTCGACGAGATCAACGAATATATCGCCTACACCGGTTACACGGTCGACCAGGATGACATGGAGGTACTGATCGATGGAGGCCATGTGGTGACCGAACAGGGTCGTTACCGACTGACGGCAGATGGCCGTGAAGCGTCACTGCACCAGATTGCGCACGCCAAGGCGATTGAGGAAGAACTGGTCGAGGCACTGGGACCGGGTGATGCCATGGCGCTCAAGCTGCTGCTCAAGCGCCTGATCGAACGCACCGATCCGGGCCTGCCGGACCTTTGGGCCGTTTCGGCCTGACGTTACTGCCGACTGAATAAGAACAAGGAGTTGCCGTGTCTATTGTGAACAAGTTCAACCTGGACGGTCAGGTCGCCGTCATTACCGGTGCCGGTCGCGGTTTGGGCCGCGCCATCGCCCTCGCCTATGCCGAAGCCGGGGCTGATGTGGTCTGCTCGGCCCGCACCCTGGCCGACGTGGAAGCCGTTGCCGAAGAGATCCGTGCCCTCGGCCGCCATGCGTTGGCGGTCAGCTGTGATGTCAACGATCAGGCGCAACGAGAAGCGCTGGTCGCCGCCGCAGTTGAAGGCATGGGCAAGATCACCCACCTGGTCAACAATGCCGGCGGCTCCGGCCCCAACGATCCGCTGAAAATGACCCCGCAAGAGTTTGCCGGGGTACTGGAGTTTAACGTCACCTCGGCCTACGCCCTGACTCAGCTGTGCGTGCCGCACATGCGCGAGGCCGGTGGCGGCAACGTGATCAACATCACCTCCGGTGCCGCGCGCTATATCCAGCAGCATTTCAGTGCCTATGGCACCGCCAAGGCGGCGCTGACCCACCTGACCAAGCTGCTGGCCCAGGACTTCGCCCCCGAGGTACGCGTCAATGCCATCGCGCCGGGACCGATCCGTACCGCCGCGCTGGAGAACGCCGCATCGGCCGCGATGCTGAACAAGATGGCGCAGAACACCCCGCTTAAGCGCATCGGTGAGCCGGAAGACATCGCGGCCGCCGCGCTCTATTTCGCGACCCCCGCCTCCAGCTGGGTCACCGGCAAGGTGATTGAAGTGGATGGCGGTGCCGAAGGCAGTGTCTGGGGTTAAGGAGAAAACATGACCACATCCCTGATCAACTCATCCCTTATAAATCAGCTGGGCAGCGAGCTGCACATCGCGCTTAAGGAAGGCTGCACCCTGTCGCCGCTGGTCGAGCGCTACCCCGAACTGAGCATCGACGATGCCTACAATATCTCGCTGCAGACGCTGAAGCTGCGCGAGGCCGATGGCGAACGGGTGATCGGCAAGAAGATCGGCGTCACCTCGAAAGCGGTACAGGAGATGCTCAACGTGCATCAGCCGGACTTCGGCTTCCTGACCGATCGCATGCACTTTGCCGACGGCGCAGAAGTCAGCCTGTCTGAAACGGGCCTGATCCAGCCCCGCGCCGAGGGCGAGATCGCCTTCTGCCTGAAGGCGGACCTGACCGGCCCAGGCGTCACCGCCGAAGATGTGCTGGCCGCTACCGAATGGGTGGCGCCCTGCTTCGAGATCGTCGACTCCCGTATCGACGACTGGCGCATCAGCATCGTCGATACCGTGGCTGACAACGCCTCCTGTGGGGTTTTTGTCATCGGTGAGACCCGTACCGACCCGAACAGTCTCGACCTGGCGGCCGTGGCGATGCAGATCGAGAAAAACGGCGAGCCCGCCGGGTCCGGTCTGGGCTCTGCTGTTCAGGGCCACCCGGCCGAAGCGGTTGCCTGGCTGGCCAACACCCTGGGTGAGTACGGCATCCCCTTCCGCAAGGGCGAGATCATTCTGTCCGGTGCGCTGGCTCCCCTGATCCCGGCCGCCGCCGGTGACCAGTTCAGCCTTACCGCCGAAGGCCTGGGCAGCTGCTCGATCAGCTTTGTGGAATGAACCCATACGCCCTGTAGGAGCTCGCACCGCGAGCGATCGAGCCAGATATAGATATCGCCTGCAGGCAGGCTCCTACACAGAGCACGCTGCATGAAGATTTTGTAGGAGCTTGCCCTGCAAGCGAATGAACCGGTCAAACAAGAATAACTGGAACTGAATATGTCCAAAAAACTGAAAGCGGCCATCATCGGCCCGGGGAACATCGGCACGGATCTGCTGATGAAGATGCAGCGCTCGGAATGGATCGAGCCGGTGTGGATGGTCGGTATTGACCCGACCTCCGAAGGACTCAAGCGCGCGGCCGAGATGGGTATCAAGACCTGCGCCACCGGCGTAGACGGTCTGCTGGAGCATGTTATCGAAGACGATATCCGCGTCGCCTTTGACGCCACTTCGGCCTACGTACACGCCGAGAACAGCCGCAAGCTGAACGAGCTGGGCGTGATCATGATCGACCTGACCCCGGCGGCCATCGGCCCTTACTGCGTACCGCCGGTGAACCTGGCTGACCACGCCAAGAACCTGGAAATGAACGTCAACATGGTCACCTGCGGTGGCCAGGCGACCATCCCGATGGTCGCCGCGGTGAGCCGCGTGCAGCCGGTGGCGTACGGCGAGATCATCGCCACCGTATCCTCCCGCTCTGTCGGTCCAGGCACACGTCAGAACATCGACGAGTTCACCCGCACCACCGCCGGAGCTGTGGAGAAGGTCGGTGGCGCCAAAAAAGGCAAGGCGATCATCGTGATCAACCCGGCCGAGCCGCCGCTGATCATGCGTGACACCATTCACTGCCTGACCGAAGGCGAGCCGGATCAGGCCGCCATCACCGAATCCGTGCACGCCATGGTGAAGGAAGTGCAGAAGTACGTGCCGGGCTACCGCCTGGTCAACGGCCCCGTCTTCGACGGCAACCGCGTGACCTGTTTCATGGAAGTGGAAGGTCTGGGCGACTTCCTGCCCAAGTACGCCGGCAACCTGGACATCATGACCGCCGCCGGACTGCGTACCGCCGAGATGTTCGCTGAAGAAGCGGCCAACGGAACTATTACCCTGCCGGGGCGTGGCTAACGGAGGAAACACACATGAATCTGAACGGTAAGAACGTCAGGCTGCACGACATGAGTCTGCCTGTACGGAATAAGCGGATGCACGCCCTTGGCGTGCAGATCGAGGAGGTTGCACGATGAACCTGGCTGGAAAAAAAGTAACCCTGCACGACATGTCCTTGCGCGATGGCATGCATGCCAAGCGTCACCAGATCAGCCTGGACGAGATGGTCAACATCGCCACTGGACTGGATGAAGCCGGCATGCCGCTGATCGAAGTCACCCACGGTGACGGCCTCGGCGGCACTTCGGTCAACTACGGTTTTCCAGCCCACAGCGATGAGGAATACCTGGGTGCGGTCATTCCGAAGATGAAAAACGCCAAGGTGTCCGCCCTGCTGTTGCCGGGGATCGGTACCGTCGATCATCTGAAGATGGCCAAGGATCTGGGCGTGTCCACCATCCGCGTGGCGACTCATTGCACCGAAGCCGACGTATCTGAACAGCACATCGGCATGGCCGCCAGGATGGAAATGGATACCGTCGGCTTCCTGATGATGGCGCATATGGTCAGCCCGGAGAAGGTTCTGGAGCAGGCCAAACTGATGGTCAGCTACGGCGCCAACTGCATTTACGCCACCGACTCCGCCGGCTACATGCTGCCGGATGAAGTCAGCGCCAAGATCGGCCTGCTGCGTGCCGAGCTGCCGGCCAATGTCGAAGTGGGCTTCCACGGCCACCACAACCTGGGCATGGGTATCGCTAATTCCCTAGCCGCGATCGAGGCCGGTGCCGCCCGTGTCGATGGCTCCGTCGCCGGTCTGGGTGCCGGTGCCGGCAACACGCCGCTGGAAGTGTTCTGCGCTGTGTTGGATCGCATGGGCGTCGAGACCGGTATCGGCCTGTACAAGATCATGGATGTGGCCGAAGACCGCGTCTTCCCGATCATGGATCAACCGATCCGCGTTGACCGCGATGCGCTGACGCTGGGGTATGCGGGTGTTTACTCCTCCTTCCTGCTGTTTGCCCAGCGTGCGGAGAAGAAGTACGGCATCCAGGCCCGTGACATCCTGGTCGAACTGGGTCGCCGCGGCACCGTCGGCGGTCAGGAAGACATGATCGAGGATCTGGCGCTGACCATGGCGAAAGAGAAGGGCCTGATCTGACCCACGGGATTTGACCTGGCAAGCAAGGAGCCTGTTCATGACGATGCTTGACCCCACTGCTATCGCGCCAGCCTGGCGTCGCCACGGATTATTGCTCCTGCTGGCCCTGCTCTATTCCAACACCTTTATTGGCCGCCAGATCATGGCGGTCATGATCGAGCCGATCAAGCTGGAGTTCGACGCCAGCGATACAGCGATGGGGCTGGTCTCAGGACTGGCCTTTGCCGGTGTCTACGCCCTCTTTGGGCTGGGCGCTGGGCGTATGGCCGACCGATTGAAGCGAACCCATGTGCTGGCGGCCAGCGCCCTGATCTGGAGCGCAACCACCCTGCTCTGTGGCTTTGCCACCGGCTTTATCGTGCTGGTCATGGCCAGGATGCTGGTTGCCATCGGCGAGTCCGCCATCACACCCAGCGCCATTTCAATGATCGCCGACCTTTACCCGCCCCACCGGCGTGCATTTGCCATCAGCTGCTTCAGCACGGCCCCGACACTGGCCGTCATCATCGCCATGAGTGCCGGGGCCTGGTTGATAGAGCAGTATGGCTGGCGTACCGGCTTTATTGCCGTTGCGGTTCCGACCAGCCTGATTGCACTGGTGATCCTACTGGTTCGAGAGCCCGCACGAGGTACCTGGGATCATCCGCAGCCCGAGCCACAAGCCCCCCAGTCCCTGTTGGCGACGCTGAAATCGCTCTGGGCGCTGCGCCCCTACCGCTACCTGATCTTCGCGGCTGGCATGAGCACTCTGGGCGCAAACGCCTACGGCATGTGGAATGCCACCTTCCTGGTTCGCTCCCATGGCCTGGATCTGCAACAGGCAGGGATTCTGGCCGGCTTTATCGGCGGTGGCTCAGCCGCCCTCGGCATGCTGTTCAGTGGCTGGATGACCGACCGGCTGATCAGCGCCCATCCGCGCTGGCAGTTGCTGATTCCGCAATTGGGTCATGGCATCGGCATCATCGCGATGACCTCCTACTTGCTCTGGCCCGCCGACAGCACCCTGATGCTGTTTAACCAGCAGATACCAACGGCCATGATCTGGTGTGCGCTGAACGGCTTTTTTGCGGTCTGGTGGGTGGGGCCCTGTTTCAGCATGATCACGCGACTGGTATCACCCGATAGCCGTGCCGTCGCCATGGCCTGTCAAACCGTCCTGGTGACACTGTTCGGCGTAGGGGTAGGCCCGCTTGCGGTGGGGGCGCTCAGCGACCTGATGGCGGCAACGCTGGATACCGAGTCTCTGCGCTATTCATTGCTGCTCGGCTGCGTCAGTACCTTTGCCGCCATGTTGCTGCTGCAGAGCGCTTCCCGGGCTCAGCAACCGGCAGCCACGGCAAGAGAAGTCGAAGGCGCTATAGTCTGAACAGACGAAGCAGCAGCGGCATATCACTTACATAGTCAAAAGCGCCAAATACGAAAACCAATAACAACGAGGAACGCCACATGTCCACTATCGCCGTAACCGGTGCCGCTTCAGGTATCGGTGCCGCCGTATGCCAGCATCTCGAAGCCGCCGGCCACACCCTGATTCGCGTTGATCTGCGTAATGCCGATGTCAATGCCGACCTGTCCACGGCTGAAGGACGCCAGGCGGCGGTTGCGCAGACATTGGCGGCCTGTAATAACCGTCTGGATGCCGTGGTGGCCTGCGCCGGCGTGGGCGTCACCGCACCGTCCATCGGACTGATTGTCGGCGTGAACTACTTTGGCGTCACCGAGTATCTGGACGGTCTGGAAGATGCCCTGGCCGCCGGCGACAACGGCAAGGCCGTGATCATCGGCTCCGTCGCCGGCAGCCACATGGTCGCCACCCCTCACCCCATGGCCGCGGCCATGCTGGAAAATGACGAAGCCAAGGCGCTACAGCTGGCCGAAGCGAGCGAGAACCCGTCAGCCGCCTATGCCGCCTCCAAGTACGCCGTGACCGTGTATGGCCGCCGCAAGTCGGTGGAATGGGGCAAGCGCGGTCTGCGTCTGAACATCATAGCCCCCGGCGCCGTGGAAACCCCGCTACACAAGGCCTCCCTGGACGATGCCCGCTTCGGCGAAGCGGTGAAGAACTTTGTCGCGCCGATGGGCCGCGCCGGCGTGCCGGACGAAATTGCCGATGGCGTCGACTTTCTGCTGTCCGACAAGTCCGCCTTTGTAAACGGCTCGGTGCTGTTCATCGATGGCGGCATGGATGCCATGGTGCGCACCCACACGTTCTGATCCAAGGAGGCAAGATGTCCTGTTTCAAGCCCGGCCTCCTTGCGGCGGCCCTGTTAGGCTTTACCCCCTTATCGGCCCAGGCCAGCCAGTGCCAGCCACCGGTCGATAGCCCTTTCCTGCCCGCGGCAGAATCCGCCGCCGACCAGATGGGCTGGATGCAAGGCAGTCCACCGTCTGCCGAGCGCCGGGTCAAACTTGCAGACGGTTCCTTTTTCCGCTTTCCGGCGCTGCGCTACAGCGTGGCACACATGAACGAGTTCCTGCCCACCACGCTGGTCGGCCGGCGCAACACGCCGCCAGCGGCACTGGATTACGACCTGGACACAGGCATCGAGCAGCTGACCGTTACCCCCTGGGGGCATGAACAAGCGATCGACTGGCCGCAGGCACTGGCGGAGACCTATACCGATGGCCTGTTGGTCATGCACCGGGGCAAGGTGGTCTACGAACGCTACCTCGATGGCTTCAAGGACTATGACCGCCACCTGCTGATGTCGATGACCAAAGCGATCACCGGCACCCTGGCGCTGGACCTGATCAAACGCGGCGAGATCGACGAGAACCAGCTGATCAGCCACTACATTCCGGAGCTCAAGGACTCGGGCTTTGGTGATGCAACGGTGAAGCAGGTGCTCAATATGACCACCGGCATCGACTTCGACGAAAACTACGCCGACCCCAAGTCGGAGATCTGGATGTTCTCCGCCGCCGGCAATCCGCTGCCCAAGCCCAAGGGCTATCAGGGACCGACCGGGTATTACGAGTATCTGCCGATGGTGCAGAAACAGGGTGAGCATGGCACCGGTTTCCACTATCGCACCGCCAACACCGAGGTGATCGGCTGGCTGGTGGCGCGGGTAACCGGCATGTCGGTGGCGGATTATCTGGAAGAGAAGATCTGGAGCAAGATCGGCATGGAACGCGCGGCGCTGTTCCAGGTAGATGAATATGGCACGCCCTTCTCGGGTGGCGGTCTCAACGCCAGCCTGCGCGACCTGGCCCGCTTCGGCGAGCTGATGCGCAACGACGGTCGCTTTGGCGACACGCAGATCCTGCACCCGGACGTGGTGGCCGATATCCGTGGCGGCGCCCAGTACCCGGCCTTCGCCGAGCCTCTGGATGACAGCATGGCGAGCTGGTCGTTCCGCAGCATGTGGTGGGTCACCGGCAACGAAAACCAGGCCTTCATGGCCCGGGGCGTGCACGGCCAGAGCCTGTATATCGATCCGACTCGGGAGTTGGTGGTCGCCCGCTTTGCTTCCCATCCGGTCGCCGCCAACAAGGCCAACGACTGCATCAGTCTGCCCCTGTATCAGCGCCTGGCTGACTACTTCGGCAACCGCTAAGCACCCTTTCGGCCTTCCTTCCGGGAGGCCCTTTATCCTCAATTCTCCTCGTTTTCCGGCCGCTTCCGCAGTATCTGTTTTTTGACCTTAGTCAAATACCCACACGCTTTGCACGACTTAATTTCCAGCGTAATCATCGCCGAAAAGTTTGCTTAAAACCAGGAAAATACAGGCTAAACCTCTGTTTTTTATTGCCTTAAGCATACATCTAGCATTATTCGTGCCCAGATCAAAAGCGATACAAAATCACAATTTTTTAATTTGATTTATGTATCACGTAAACCTAGATTCTAGTGGTCTTCAACAACAAGAACACATCAATTCAGAGGTAAGCTCCATGCACGATAAAATCGCTAACACCATGGAATTCCCGCCGGAAACCCCGCAGCCGAACATCTACCCGCTGCGCTGGGAAACCAAGACCTCCAAGATGGAAGAGATCTGGGATGCATCCCTGCGTGAAGCCTGGAACCCGAAAGACCTGCCCTGGGATACCCTCGATGTCTCCAGCTACAGCTGGGAAGAACGTGAAGCGATCGCCTACTGGTGGACCCTGCTCTCTGTATTCGATGCGTCTGCACCGCCGGTGTTTGCTGAAGCCTTTATCAAGACCTATGAAGATCACGAGGAAGACGCCATCCGTCGCTGCTTCTTCTCCGTCACCCGTGACGAGCAGAACCATGAGCAGATGTGTGGTCTGGTGATCACCAAGATGCTGGAATCTGCCAGCCCGCTGGAATACGAGCCGAAGACCGAACTGGGCCGTCGCCTGCAGAAGAATGCCCGCTGGTTGTATTACAACGGCGGTCGCTACTGGAACGGCTACAAGCAGGCCGTACCCAAGTACAACTTGGCGGTGCTGTTCAGCTCCTTCCTGATGGGCGAAATCGCCGCGGCCACCATCTTCAAGCAGATGTCGCAGAGCTGTGAAGAACTGGTATTCACCGAAGCGTTCAAGAACATCGGTCGTGACGAAGGCCGCCACATGGCGATCTGCCTGTCGCTGATGGAGCGTGACTACCCGAACCTGTCTGCCGAAGACAAGAAGATCATCACCAAGCAAATTCGTGCCGGTTACCTGTTCCTGTCTGCGGTACTGTTCGAGCCGCCGGCCGAGTTCTGGGACCTGCCGGAAGACTTCATCGCCACCCAGCGTGAAGCCGAAGCGATCGCTCGCGAAGCCGGTTTCGGTATCCCGAGCTATGAAGACAAGCTGGACAACTGGCGCAGCGCCATGCTGAACCTGAAAGCGGTACTGGACAAGTACGACACGCCGTTCCCGGCGATCCCTGAAGTGGACATCACCGGTGAGGAAGTGACCCAGGCCGATCTGGACTCTGCGGACATCATCCCGATCTTCTGATCGCGATCTGCATGATCCCGGCAGCAGCCGCCCGGCAGGTCCGGCCGGCTGCTTTTCCGTCCCATTTCAGTTTTCTCTCCATTTCCGTTTTCAAGGCCACTGCCGCGCAGTGCCCGGAGGTACCCATGACAACGATCCGCTTATCCCCGTCCGGCAAGGAAGTCGAAGCCAAAACCGGTGAAACCGTTCTCGAAACGCTGGAAAATGCCGGCTACGCTCTGCCCAACAACTGCCGCGCCGGCGCCTGTGGCGAGTGCAAGGTCAAGGTGCTGGACGGCGATTTCGACCAGGGCATGGTGCTGGATATGGCCCTGTCTCAGGAAGAGCGTGCCGAAGGCTACGGCCTGATGTGCATGTGCAAGCCGCTGGGCGAGGTGCTGGAGATCGACTGGGGTACCGACGATGCCAAGCCGAAACTGTTCCCGCCGCGCGAGAATGTGCGCTGCATGGTGGTGGACCGGATCGAGCGCACCGACCGCATCGCCGAGATTCGCCTGCGCCCGATCGGCGAACCGATCCGCTTCTGGCCCGGCCAGTACGTCAGCCTGACCGACACTCAGAAAGAGGTGACACCGCGCTCCTACTCCATCGCCAACGCGCCCCGTCCCGATGGCGAAATCGTGCTGCAGATCACCCGTGTACCCGAAGGCAAAACCAGCAACTGGGTGCATCAGGAAGTGCATCCGGGCAGCATGGTGAACCTGTCCGGCCCCTACGGCACCTTTATCGGCGATCCGAGCACCGATGGCCCGGTACTATGCCTGGCGGCAGGCACGGGGCTGGCACCGATTCTGAGCCTGACCGATGCGGCCCTGCGCCGCGGTTTCAAGCAGCCGGTGCACCTGATGTTCTCGGCCCGCACTGAAGCCGACATCTACTGCCGCGGCCTGCTGGAGCTGTGGAACGCACGTCATCGCCGCTTCAAGTTCCTGCCGACGCTGACCCGGGAAGAGAAGGAAGGCATGCTGCACGGTCGCCTCCCGGATCTGATCGCCAAGCAATACCCTGACCTGTCGAAACACGCCATCTATATCGCCGGCAGCCCCGAGTTCGTCGAAGACTGCATCGCCGCCGTCAAAGCGCAGGGCGCTCAGGCGGAGATGATCTACACCGAAGGCTTCTTCGATCAGGCCCTGCCGGAAACGCCATCCAACGAACGCCTGGTCGGCTGAAGCCTCCCTCTCGTTATCACTCTTGCGGCAGCCCAGCGATCGGGCTGCCACTTCCCTTATACCTCTCGCCAATACGCCCTCTTCGTCCCGAACCGCCCCCCCCGCCAGAGTTGCTGAAAAGAAACATTGTTCTCACAAACTGATGCTTAACTGTCCAGCTTTCACTATACCTAAAAGGCCCCCCGCACTTTTTGTGAGCGGTTTAGATGACAGACTTTTTTGCAACACCGGCCTCCAATGTCTCCGGACGCCTGAATTTTGGGCGGCTGCTGAACGGGCACAACCCTAAACTACGCAACCGGATTCTGCTGCTTTGGCTCGTCAGCGGGCTATTGTCCGTATTGCTGGGCGTGGCGGCCGTTGAGTATGACTGGAGCGCCCTGCCGCTTTCGCTGGGTACCACCACCTTTCATATCACTCTCTACCCGCCGCTGATACTGGCCATGTTCTGGCTGTTCTGGTTCGGCTTCTGGTGGGCGGCGATTCCGACCTGGCTGACCACCTTCGTGCTGGCCACCCACTATGGCATGCCCTACCAGTGGGCCCTGCTATTTGCCTGCTCAGACCCGCTGGGGCTGGCGCTGATCGCCATGATCTATCGGGCTCAACCCCAGGCCACCGACCTGCGCTGGCCGGGTAATCTCGTCCTGTTCATCCTGATCAGCTTCGCGGCGGCGGTACTCAGCTCCATCGGCGCCTTTATCTGGAGCCACGCCACCCATGCCGATATTGCCGGTCTCTACTCCATCTGGGAGGGCTGGTGGCTGGGTTTCCTGCTGCAGAACCTGCTGGTCGTCCTGCCCATTCTGCGGCTGGCCTACTCTCGCATGCACGACTGGCAGCAAAGCACCGGGCTGTGGCGCCACAGGTACTCCAGCGCCGACGGCTTGCGCATCACCCTGGTCATCGCCACGACACTGGTTGCCACCGCGATGCTGTTCACCTGGCTCAGCGCCAGACTGACCAAAAGTGCCATCGCGACCGCCGCCTACAGCCGCGAACCCACCCTATGGCAACCCATCGCGCAGATGGTCCAGGACTCGGTCGACGCCCTGATGAGCGTGCTGTTGATTCTGATGGTGGCAATGACCCTGTTCGGCATCTACCTGTTCCGTTACTGGTCCCGGCGCCTGACACTTTCAAATCAGATGCTGGCCCGCAGCAACCGCCAGCTCAACGCCGAGATCAAGGAACGGGAGAAAATCCAGTCCGAACTGCAGGAGCGCTACCAGATGCTGAACCTGATGGCACAGCTGGATGCGCGTCTGCACGCGGCCAACTCGACCCAGGAGATCATCGATGCCCTGACGGAATACCTGCCGCGACAGCTGCCCCGGCTGGAAGGCGTACTCTGCCGCTTTACTCAGGACCGTCGACTGGAGGTGCTGACCCATTGGGGCCGCTTTGCATTGATTGGCGAGCAGTATGCTGCCAGCCTGGAGCTACCGGAAGAATCCGAACACTGGGAACAGGTGAGCCTGTATGACCCCGAAGGGATACGCAACATCAATCGTGTACTGCCGATCAAGTCCGGCTGCCAGCTGCTCGGCGTCGTCCTGCTGGGACCCAAGCCCTCGGGCAATACGGCCATCGGAACAGTGCTGCAAATACTGTCAGAACACCTGTCGCTGGCCCTGACCAACCTGCAACTCAGAGAACAGTTGAAACAGGAAGCCAGTCACGACCCCTTGACCGGCCTATATAACCGCCGTTACCTGCACAACTGGCTGGGACCCGAACTGACCCGAAGCGACCGTCACGGCCGTCCACTGAGCCTGATGCTGATCGACATCGACCACTTCAAACGGCTAAATGACAGCCTCGGCCATGAAGCCGGCGATCAGGCACTGCGAGGGATCGCCGCGTTCATCATCGAGCGGATTCGCGAAAGTGACATCGCCTGCCGCTTCGGGGGAGAAGAAATCGTCGTGGCGCTGCCGGAAGCCAGCCTCTTTCATGCACAGGAGCGAGCAACCGACCTGCTGCAGGGCATACGTACGCTGCAGCTGTACACCCACACCGGCGATCCTCTTCCTCACTTGACCGTCTCCATCGGACTCGCCTCCTATCCACAACACGCGGATAGTATCGAAAGCCTGATCCGGGCCGCCGACCAGGCGATGTACCGCGCCAAGGCGGAGGGGCGCGACCGTATCCTGATCGCCAACCAGCCGGTCAGACTTGTGTTCTCACCGCCCGGCACCTAACGTAAGGTTAAAAACGAGTGGAAATATCCCATGTCTGCTGCGGATTTCCTGTCCCGTTCACGCCTGTCATCCCTGTTTGACCTGCTCCAGCAGCGGGGTTATTTGCTGGTCGGTCCCCAGGCCGTGGACGGTGCCATTCTCTACCGCCCGCTGCAACATCCCGAGCGACTGCCCAACGGGATCGAACAGATCCAGCAACCCGGTCAGTACCGGCTGATCAGAACCGACAGCCCGCGCCAGTTCAGCTGGGCCAATGGCCCCCAGGCGCTGAAACCACTCACCTTTGCCCCGCGGGAAACCCTCTGGCGCAGTGAACTCAACGCCGATGGCAGCCTCAGCTTTCATGAGGAGATAGCCTCACCCACCCCCACCGCCGTGATCGGCGTACGCGGCTGCGATCTGGCCGCTCTGGCGTTGCAGGACCGGCATTTTACCGACGATCCCTATTACCGCCAGCACCGAGACAGCCTGTTACTGATCGCCGTGGACTGCTCCCACCCGGCCGATACCTGTTTCTGCGCCAGCACCGGCGATGGCCCCGATGCCAAGGCGGGATATGACCTGGCTCTGATCGAGCTGGATGACGGCTTTCTGGTCCGGGCCGGCAACGAGCACGGACGGGCACTGATGGGCAGCCTGCCGCTGGTGCGCGCGACGCCGGGCCAACAGGAACAGGCCGAAGCCCAGCACCAACAGGCCTGCCAGCAACAGCGCCAACTACCGACCTTCGAGCCGGCGCAGCTGATCCATCAAGGCCAGCATCCTGCCTGGGAGACCGTCGCCGACGCCTGCCTCAGCTGCGGCAACTGCACCTCGGTCTGCCCAAGCTGTTTCTGCTTCAGCGAGAGCGAAGTGCCAGAGCTGGACGGTACGGCCTCCAGCCACCAGCGCCAGTGGGATTCCTGTTTCAGCGAAGGCCACAGCTACATCCACGGTCACCACTTCCGCCCCGATACCAAAGGGCGTTACCGCCAATGGCTGACCCACAAGTTCGGCAGCTGGGTGGAGCAGTACGGTCGCAGCGGCTGCACCGGTTGTGGCCGCTGCATCAGTTGGTGCCCGGTGGGGATTGATCCGCTGGAGGTGCTGGAGCAGCTAGGCCAGGAGGAGCGCGAATGAGCCATCCGGCCATGTACAACCCGGCACTGCCCACCGAAGCCCGGATCCTGAACCGGATTCAGGAAACCGACGATATCTTCACGCTGCAGCTGCGCCTGACCGATCCCGACCAGCAATGGCGCCTTGGCATTCAGCCCGGCCAGTTCAACATGCTCTACCGTTTCGGTGTGGGCGAGATTCCGATTTCGTTCAAGGCGATCAGCGAGGATGGCCAGGGACAATCGGTGCTGGAGCACACCATTCGCAACGTAGGACGGGTCAGTGGTGCCATGGCCGCCCTGCAGCCGGGTGAGCGCATTGGCCTGCGCGGCCCCTTTGGCCAAGGCTGGCCGATGAAAGAGGCCGAAGGTCGTGATCTGTGTGTCGTCACCGGTGGTCTCGGTTGTGCGCCGGCAGTCTCCATCATCGAGCATGCCTTCGCCAACCGGGAACGCTACGGCCACATCCATATCATTCAGGGAGTCAAGCACTCCGCCGACCTGCTCTGGCGCAGCCGTTACGAGTACTGGGCGCAGCAGCCCAACACCACCGTGATGATGGCTGCCGATGTAGCCGCGCCCGGCTGGCCCTGGTACAGCGGTCGGGTCACCGAGCTGATCAAGCGCCTGCCGCTCAAACCGGAGCGGACCCTGGTCTGCTGCTGTGGCCCGGAGCCAATGATGCAGGCCAGCGCGGAGCAACTGATCCGACAGCAGATACCGGCCGAGGCGATCTGGCTCAGCATGGAGCGCAACATGCAGTGCGCCAGCGGTCATTGCGGCCACTGCCAGTTCGGTGCCGACTTCATCTGCCGTGACGGCCCGGTGATGCCTTATCCCCGGCTTCGTGACCGACTTGGCTTGGAGGGCGTTTAATGAAGACCCTGATAAAGAGCCAGATGGCTGGCCCGAGGACCAAACCCCGTATCGCTGTACACAAGTTCAGCTCATGCGATGGTTGCCAGCTCGCTTTTCTCAATCTGGGCGAAGCCCTGCTGCAGCTGAACGAGCAGGTGGAGATCCTTCACTTTCTTGAAGCCGGCATGAGTGATGTCGCAGCACCTGTGGATATCGCCTTTGTCGAGGGCAGTCTGTCGACTCCGGACGAACTGGAGCGCATCCGCCAGGTGCGCGCCAACAGTCGCTACCTGGTCAGCATTGGCGCCTGTGCCACCAGCGGCGGGCTGCAGGCATTGCGCAATCTTGATAGCAGCCATGATGAGTGGCGTGATGCCATCTATGCCCGCCCCGAATTTATCCACACGCTGAAGGATGTACGACCGATCGCTGCCGAGGTGAAGGTAGATCTGGAGCTCTGGGGCTGTCCGGTGAGCAGCGCTCAGGTACTGGCAGCGGTCCGCGCCCTGCTGTTCGGCGTAGCGCCGGTCGATGACCGTGACCGGGTCTGCCTGGAGTGTAAGCGCCAGCAGGCAGTCTGCGTCATGGTCACCCAGGGCATGCCCTGCATGGGGCCGGTGACACGCACGGGCTGCGGCGCCCTCTGCCCCCGCTTCGGTCGCGACTGCTATGGCTGCTACGGCCCCAGCGAAACCGCCCAGACCGATACCCTGGCCCGACGCTTTGCCGGCCTCGGCCTGCTGCCTGATGCTATCGCCCGACGCTTCCTGCTGATCAACTCCCAGGCACCGACATTTCTGCAGACCGGGCGCGTCTTTTACCGCTCTTCAGTTGCAGATCAGCCAGCTGAAGACCAAGTGGCAGGAGATCAGGATGACTAGCCGTCGTATCCGCATCGACGTGCCAGCGCTGACCCGCGTTGAAGGTGAGGGCTCACTCAGGCTGGAGGTCAGTAACGGCCAGCTGATTGAGCTGGGCTTGTCGATTTTCGAGCCACCGCGCTATTTCGAGAAGTTTCTGGAAGGCCGTGAGGCAAAAGAGGTGGTCGATATCGTTGCACGCATCTGCGGCATCTGCCCGGTGGCCTACCAGATCAGCGCGCTCAATGCGCTGGAGTCCCTGTCACAGCAGACGGCTTCTCCTTGGGTGCAACGGATGCGACGCGCCTTCTACTGCGGCGAGTGGCTGCAGAGTCATTCCCTGCATATCCATCTGCTGGCGCTGCCGGATTTTCTCGGTTTCAATAACGCCATCGCCATGGCCGAACAACACCCTGAAGCCGTTAAACGCGGACTCAAGTTACAGGGACTGGGCAACGCCCTGATCCGGCTGTTCGGCGGTCGCTCGGTCCATCCGGTCGGTGCCCGCCTGGGCGGCTTCCATCATGCGCCAGCGCCCGAGGAGGTCGCCGTACTGGTGGCGAAGCTCAGGGATGCCCAGCAGGACGCCAGCGACCTGACCCGGTTCTGCGCCAGCCTGCCGCTGCCGGATGATCCCCAGGCATTCATCTGTGTCGCCCTGCACCACCCCGACCACTACGCCATGGAGTGTGGCGAGATCCGCACCAGCACGGGACTGACCCTGAGTGCCGACCAGTTCGAACAGCACTTTCACGAAAGCCACAAACCGGACTCCACCGCGCTCTGGTCCGACTTCGACGGCCAGCCCTACCTGACCGGCCCGCTGGCGCGGCTGAATATCAACCACAGCCAGTTACCCGACTTTCTACAGCAACGCATCAGCGAAATTGGCCTGCAGCTGCCGTCCAACAACATGTTCCACAGCCTGATCGCCCGAGCACTGGAGATCGAACTGGCGCTGCACGAAGCGATCCAGCTGCTGCAAGAGTACGAGTCCCCGAAAGCTTCTTATACTGTGCTGCCACTTGAATCGGGTGTCGGCTGCGGCATGAGCGAAGCACCACGCGGTCTGCTCTGGCACCGCTACGAGCTGGACGAAAAGGGGCTGATCAAATCCGCACGCATCGTACCGCCTACCAGCCAGAATCAGGCCCGCATCGAAGCAGACCTGCACCGTTCTCTGACCGCTTTCGGGCTGGATAATGATGAAGATGCGCTGAGACTCAGAGCTGAACAGGTGATCCGCAATTACGATCCCTGCATCTCTTGCGCGACCCATTTTCTGCGACTTGAGAAGGTTGAGCCGTGAGCATCCACTTGCGTGATAAACATCTTATCATCGGAATCGGCTCACCCTTCGGGAATGACCGGGCCGGCTGGCAGGTGGTCCAGCTGTTAAGTGGTCTGCCCCTGCCCCCGTACGTAAAGCTGCTCTGTCTGGACCGTCCGGGTCCCGAGCTGATCGCACAGATGCAGGGCCAGGACCGGATCACACTGATCGATGCCATTCTTAGCCAGGAGCACCCACCGGGAAGCTGCCTTGAACTGAATCTCGACCAGCTGGCCCATGCAAATTCCAACTCCAGCCATGGTTTCGGTCTGGCTCAGACACTGGCATTGGCTCAGGCTCTGGGTCAACTGCCAGCCCGGCTACGGCTGTTCGGCATCACTACTTCGGATATATCGGAGAGAGAAGGGACGACCGAGGATGTGACCACCGCTGCCAAGGCACTGGCGCAGCGGCTGGCATGCGAGTATCAAACCGCGATCGGCAGCGGCGGTGTAGGATCCTTGGGGTCGTCGTCATCATCGTCGTCGTGACCCTTGGCCATCTGCAGATGCGCCAGGATCGCCGCTGACACCTGCTGACTCAGCCCCTGCAGACCGGTGTTGCCGAACAGACGGTTGAACTCGAGCAGGTAAGGGTAGCCATCTACCATCGCCACATCAAAGCCGGCATGGTCGATCTCCAGCTCCCGTGCAACCTTCAACACCAGATCGATGGCGGCCTGGGGCAGCGGCGTCTCGGCGTCCACTGAGCCGCCCTGGGACAGGTTGTTGTGGAAACCGTTGTCGCCCTGGCAGCGCCAGAACCCGGCCACCAGCTGACCACCAACCACGACCAGGCGCAGGTCTCGGTCGATCGGCAGCAGCTCCTGGCTATAGATCACCGGGGTTTGTGCCAGATAGGCGTTCCAGTCAGCACGGTTCTCGATCAGGAACACACCCTGCCCCATGCTGCTTTTAGGAATCTTGGCCACAAAGGGCAGCGCCATCTGATCCCAGACCCGCTCGGCATTCTGGGGATCATTGGGCTCGATCAGTGTCCAGGGGATGTGGCCGGGAACCACTGTCTGGAAGGCGCGGGTCATCTCCACCTTGTCGTGGCCGATCAGATAGGCGGAGAGGCTGGGAAAAATCCGTTTTTTCAGGCCGAACACCAGCGCATTGACCTGCCAGTACTGTGGAAAGAGTACCCAGTCGGCCGCCTCGATTTCAGCGCGGTGGCGAAACATGTGTTCAGGTTTGATATAGCGGACATCAGGAAGGTGAAGGGTGCGAAACGCATCAAAGGATACGCAGTTCATTCATGGATACACCGGAAAGTTGAAAGCGGAATAATAGTTCGCTTTATAACCAGCTCAAAGCATTTTTAATCAGGCTGACGGCAAGTTTTTTGACCCGACCAGCTGCAATCGAACAGGATAAAATGTAGCCTTGATTACATTCTAATAACACGCTCATCAGGAGTGCTTATGAGCCCCCAACGACGCCATCTCGACCTCTTTGCCGTCAGCATTCTGTTGATACTCTGCCTTGGCTGGGGATTCCAGCAGATCGCCATCAAACTGGCCGCCAATGATATCGCACCGACACTGCAGATCGGCCTGCGCTCGGCCTTCGCCGCCACGGTGCTGCTGCTGTTGATGCTGCGCAGTGAAGGCCTCAAGCTGTTCAGTGACGGCACTCTGAAAGCCGGCTTGCTGGCGGGCCTGATGTTCGGCGTCGAGTTTCTGTTCGTCGGTGAAGGGCTGGTTCACACCAGTGCCTCACACATGGTGGTCTTCCTCTACACCTCGCCGATCTTTACCGCGCTGGGCATGCATTTTATCCATCCGGACGAGCGCTTGAGCCGCATCCAGTGGAGCGGTATCGCCCTTGCCTTTATCGGTGTCTGCATCGCCTTTCTGGGCTCGGGCAACAGCGAGGGCACCAGCCTGTTGGGCGACGCTTACGCCCTAGCCGCCGGCGCCACCTGGGGCTTCACCACGGTGGTGATCCGCGGCTCGAAACTGTCGGAAGCACCCGCAGTGAAAACCCTGTTCTATCAGATGGCCGTGGCCGCTGTGCTGCTGATCGGCGCCGCCTTCCTGATGGGCAACGGCGCAATGAACTGGACGCCGGAAACCTCCGTCAACATGGCGTTCCAGGCGGTACTGATCGCACTGGCCAGCTACCTGACCTGGTTCTGGCTGCTCAAGCGCTACCTGGCCTCACGCATGGCTACCTTCGTCTTTATCACTCCGCTGCTGGGGGTAGTGTTCGGCGTGCTGATTCTGGATGAGGTGCTGACCGCGAATTTCGTTGCTGGCGGCAGCCTGGTACTGCTGGGCATCTTTCTGGTCAGCGCCAAGGACCTGCTCAACCGACGCAAGGCCAAGCGGGTCAGCGAGGCGGTGGACTCCTGATGTGACCCACAAGCGGTCTCGCTCACTCCATCCCCATACGCCGTCTTGCACGCCGCGAAACACCATTGCGCAGCGCCCAGCGCAGGGTCGGGGCGAGTAGCTGCATGCCCAACTGGATCAGTAAGCGCTGAGGCCGACTGAGCCGGACACCAGCCATTTCCCGCCCCCACTCCGGCAACAGGTCAAGCCCGGCTCTGGCCATCAGATAGCCCACCGGCCGGGTCAGACGATTGGGGGCCGGCGCGGCGAGCAGCAGGCGCAGCACCTCCGACGTTCGGCTGTCGAAACAGAGTTGCGGCCGCATCCGTTCGATATACGCCTCAATCTGCTGGCGATTGCGGGGGACATTCTCGGCCCCCAGCGCCTCCGCGATTGAGGCCACCTCGTCGAAATAGCGATCCTGATCCTCTGCACTCAGATCAGGATCGCCATAACGCAGATAGCCTGCCATGAAGCTTCTGACCTCAGCGACGTGAACCCAGGTCAGCAGCTCAGGATCGTTCGCAGAGTATGGCCGCCCATCCGGCGCATGGCCATGAACCTGGCAGTGAATCTCGCGCACGCGTTCAATCAGCCACTGAGCGTCAGCGGTAGCGGCAAAGGTGGTGCCGGCGATGAACTGACTGGTCCGACGCAGACGGCCAATCATGTCCTGTCGAAAGCTCGAGTGATCCCAGACGCCAGCCAGGGCCAAGGGGTGCAGCATCTGCAGCATCAGCGCGCCGATACCGCCACAGAGCATGGACGGAAAGTCTGCGTGCACTTTCCAGCAGATGCTGTCAGGCCCGAACAGACCGGGGTCACCCTTGGGGTGCTCGTAATCGATCTGGTTGAGCGACAGCCCGGTGAGGCTGAACACCTGCTGCTCGATACGCTGCCTGATAAATTCCATGGGATACCGGGATGGTTTCTTTTGTTCGGACAGGGCCGTCAGGTGCCGCTGTCCAGCTCCAGCCGTGCCTTGTCGACCAGCTCAGCGGGCAGTTCCTTCTGTACCGACACGCCCAGATCCTTGAACTCGGCCGCCTGCTTGATCAGGTTGCCGCGGCCAGAATAGAGCTGAGCGAAGGCACGGTCATAGCTGGTACGGGCACCATCCAGTTTCTTGCCCACATCCTGCATGCTGGTCAGGAAGCTGTTCAGTTTGGTGTAGAACTTCTCCGCCCGGTCGGCCAATTCGGCGGTATGGCGGCTCTGATCCTCGAACCGCCACAGCTGACGCACAATGTTAAGGCTGGTCAGCAGCGTGGTCGGTGTCGCCACCAGCACGTTCTGCTCCAGCGCCCGCTGGTACAGGGTCTCATCCGCCTTCAGCGCTTCCACATAGGCGGACTCGACCGGGATAAACATGATCACGATCTCCGGCGAGTTCAGCCCGGGCAGGCGATCATAACGTCGCTCGGCCAGTTCCTTGATGCGATCGGACACGGCACGGGCATGTTCGCGCAACGCCTGCTGGCGTTCGTTGTCCTGTTCGGCGTTGACGTAACGGGTGTAGGCGGCCAGCGAGGTCTTGGCATCAATGATCAGGTGTTTGTCACCGGGCAGGTAGACGATGGCATCCGGGCGCTGACGGCCCTCTTCTGTGTTGATGCTGACCTCACGCTTGTAGTCCTGTCCCAGGCGCAGGCCGGCGTTGTCGAGCACGTTTTCCAGCATCAACTCGCCCCAGTTACCCTGCACTTTCTTCTGCCCCTGCAGCGCCGTGGTCAGCTTTTCCGCCTGGTCGGTGATCGCCTTGTTGAGCAGCTGCAGGTTCTGCAGCTCGGTGCGCAGCTGTACCCGCTGTTCGGTTTCGCGCAGGTGGATATGCTCCACCTTCTCGCGGAAGCCTTTCATCTCGTGCTGAATCGGGTTGAGCAGCTGGTTCAGGCTGTTCTGGCTCATCTCGGTGAACGCCTTGCCCTTGCGCTCCAGAATTTCGCTGGCCAGCTGCTCGAACTCTTTCTTCAGCTGCTCGCGGCTCTGCTCAAGCTGCTGGAGCTGTTCACGGAAGTGCAGCTCCTGCTGCTCACGGCGCGAAGTCAGCGCACTGTGCTCGGACTGCAGCTGCTGATACTCGGCCTGCAGCGCTTGATGGCGCTGCTGCTCCTGTTGCCACCAGCTCTGGTACTGCGCCAGCGCCTGGTCACGCTCCTCACCACGGGTCTGCAGCCGGCCCAGTTCGACCTGCAACAGGCCCTGCTCCTGCTGCAGCGACAGACTCTGGTCACGCAGCATATCGGCCTCGTCCTGCAACTGTTCGGCCTGACGTTGCAGCTGCTCATTGTCCGACTGCAACTGCTGCAAAGCGGTTGAGGCTTGCCAGCGGGTCAGGGCCCAGACCGACAGAGCAACCAGGCAGGAGGCGACAAGGGCGGGAAGCAGGATTTCAGGCGTCATCGGTTCTTAATTCACGGCAATTTTTTCAAGGTATTAGCCGCATGTTAGCAGACCCGGTACCGCTGTCTCACCCGTAGCGAGTTGATTCTGGAGTACAATCGCCCTTTTGCAGTAAAGATACGAGCCCGCGATGCAAGCCGTGATCCTGGCCGGTGGTACCGGCAGCCGCCTCTGGCCCCTTTCCCGCCAACACTACCCCAAGCAGTTTCTGTCACTGGACGGTCAGGAATCACTGCTGCAACAGTGCCTGCACAGAGCTGCGCGGCTCTGCCAACGGCCCGCACTGTTGATCGGTCAGGACGAGCACCGTTTTCTGCTCGCCCAACAGCTGCAGGAAAGCGGCCTTGAAGGTCAGATCATGCTGGAACCGGAGGGCCGCAACACGGCCGCATCGCTCACGCTGTCAGCCCTGGCCTGCATTGAAGACGCACCTGACGAGCTTTTGCTGGTGCTGCCCGCCGACCAACGCATCACCCCGGTGGAAGCGCTGCAACAGGCCGTGGAAGCGGCCAAGCCTGCCGCACAGCAAGGCTGTTTCTGTGTCTTCGGCCTGCTACCGAGCCGCCCGGAAAGCGGCTATGGCTATATTCTCGCGGAGCAAGACGGTCGGGTTGAGCGTTTTGTGGAAAAACCGGCGGTGGATAAGGCCGCCCAGCTGATCGCC
This sequence comes from uncultured Marinobacterium sp., assembly GCA_963677795.1. Lineage (GTDB taxonomy): Bacteria > Pseudomonadota > Gammaproteobacteria > Pseudomonadales > Balneatricaceae > Marinobacterium. The sequence continues at coordinate 936,206 of OY782520.1, forward strand.
GCAGGTGCCCTGTGGAACTCAGGCCTGTTGCTGTGCCGGGCGGACACCTGGCTGGAAGCGGTCGAGCGACAACAGCCTGAACTGCTGAACGCCTGTCGCCGTGCCTGGGATCAGCGGCAGCGGGATCTGGACTTCATTAGGGTTCAACCCGACGCCTTTCGCCAGTCACCGTCGATCTCGATCGATTATGCCGTGCTGGAGCATGAACAAAACCGCCACTGTACCCGTCTCGACGCCGATTGGCAGGACCTGGGCAGCTGGGAAGCGCTGGCCAAACTGACCGCCGACCAGGCCGATGAACACGGCTGCCAGACCCAGGGCAACAGCCTGCTGCAGAGCTGTCGGGATACGGTGGTCTTTGGTGACCAGCGCCTGATCGCCGGTGTCGGGCTGGAGCGGCTGCTGGTGGTCGACACGCCGGATGCCCTGCTGCTGGCCAACCGCGACCAGATGGACAGTTTCACGCCGCTGCTGCGCCGACTGGGGGAGCAACAGCGCCGTGAGCTCAAGCTTCACCCACGGGTCTATCGCCCCTGGGGATGGCATGAGATTCTGACCGAAGGCCCGGGCTTCAGGGTCAAGACGCTGAACATCAAGCCCGGCGAGTCCCTGTCGTTGCAACGCCATCAGTACCGGACCGAGCACTGGATCGTGCTGTCCGGCACTGCCCGGATCACTCGGGGCGATCAGTGTTTCGAACTGGCGGCCAACGCTTCCACCTTTATCGCTCGCGGCGAACGGCACCGGCTGCAGAATGCCACCGATGAAGCACTGCTGATTCTGGAAGTACAGTCCGGTGAATGGCTGGATGAAGAGGATATCGAACGTTTCGAGGACAGGTACGGCCGAACGTAAAGGCTGTACCTCGGCCCTGATCGTGGTACTCTGGGGTCCTTCGCGGGTGTAGCTCAATGGTAGAGCAGAAGCTTCCCAAGCTTAAGACGAGGGTTCGATTCCCTTCACCCGCTCCAGTCTTTCCGACACAACAAAATCAAACAGTTGCAACTTGCCGGTAGGACACGTCTCCCTTTCCTTTCATCGCTGCCCGACTGCGTTCGATTTCCACACCCAATTCAGGCCTCAACCTGAAACATTGACCCCAGAACAGGCTGAGAGTGGCGGTGGAAAAGCCTTTCGCAAGATTTGAACAGCAAAGCGCCCGCCGGATCGGCAGGCACTCTGTGTTTTGCAGAACATCGGGACCGAGCGGTACCGAAAAGGACGTTAACGCAGCAGTTTTGCCGGCAAATCAGTAACGATACTGCCAGGCTACACCAACGATGTTCTGGCTCATGCTCAGGTTGGCTTCGCCGCCTCCCAGCATGCCCGGAATGGAGCTATCACCTTTTACCTCTTCTTCCAGCGCACGGGTATAGGAGAAGGTCAGCGACTGTTCCGGGCTCAGCTGCCAGCTGGCGCCGAAGCTGGCGTGGTCCTGAATTACCCCCGGGGCCAGGATGTTGAGCAGTGTCTGACTGGCCGGAATCGGCTGCTCCGCATGGCTGATACCGGCCCTCAGGGTCAGTTTGGGGCTGGCGGCGTAGATCACGCCCAGCTTGTAGACATCAATATCCTGCCAGCCAAAGCCGGCGCCCTGATCAGCGCCCAGCGGGGCATTGAAGGCCAGCGGATTGCTGATCGATTTGATCTCGCTGTATTCAATACGTTCCCAGTCACCGGCCAACGTCCAGCGCGGATTCACCTGCCAGGCGAAGCCGACACCGTAACTTTCCGGCACGTCAAAACCGCCCTGCTCGGCGAACAGGCCGCTGTATTTTTCAAAGCGGTCAGTCTCGATCCGGGATGACCAGCTGGCACCCAGTGTCAGGCTATCGGTGATCTGACCCTGCCAGCCCAGCTTGATACCCCAGCCATCAGCACTGTCGTAGCCATTATTGGTGACAGAACCGGGCGCCGAACTCCAGCCTGCATTGTCAAAGGCCTGCAGACCTTCAGCGGCAAAGCGCTGATAGACGTAGGTCACGCCGGCACCGATGTTGTGGCGCTCGTTCAACTTGTAGGCCACGGAGCCGGTGACGAACATCTGGCTCAGATCCACCCCGGCAGAACCGCTGGAACCAAAATTGCGGAAGGGGTTGTTGTCATAGGAGGTGTTCATGCCGCCATTGGCGTACATCGCCAGGCCATACGCCAGACGATCGGAGTGACGGCGGGCGAAACCGGCTTCGGGAATCCAGAAGGGGCCGTCTTCATTGCCATCATAATGGTCGTCAAGGCCAAAGCCGTTGCCGTTGATATCAGCACCGCGCTTCGGATCGAAGAACGTCAGGCCGGCATCGTACTGACTGCCCAGCGTGATCAGCGAGGCCGGGTTGCTTGCTGCCTTGATGCTGTCATGCGCCAGCGCCAGGCTAACACCCGCCATGCCCTGGGCCTTGACGCTGCTGCCGTGCATGAAATAGCCGTTGGTCGCCTGAGCGGTCAGCGGCAGAGTGGCCAGGGTCAGTACCAGAGTGGAACGAAGCGCGGGTGTCATCTCGATCTCCTTGGATCTTGGTTATTAAGACCAGGAAATTCTAGATCGAAATGTTATAAACGATAAATACCTTTTGGTTATTAAGGTATATCTAATTAAGAGATCTATTCAGCACCGACGTTCCTCTCTACGCCCTGGCCAAAGGCGAGAATCAGACCTCCGGCAAGCGATCGATTCTGGCTGCCAGCACAAAGTCGTTTTCATGCAGACCGCCTATCTTGTGGGTCCAGATCTCGACACTGGCGTAGCCCCAGCCGAAACAGATTTCAGGATGATGCCCCATCTCTTCCGCCAGACGGCCAACATGATTAACAAAAGTCAGCGCCGTATTGAAATCGGGGAAGGTGAACTCGCGTCGAATACGGCTGGCATTCTCCGACAGCTCCCAGTCGTCGAGCTGTTCCATATAAGGCGCAATCTCTTCCCGCGTCAGTGTCGGGACTCCGCCACGACAGGGCACACAACGTTTTTCGGCCAGCGACATGGTTTATCTCCTTTGCATCATGGGTTACTGACAGTCTAGCCGCTTTAACCGCCGCTCCTGTCAGCCGTCACAGAAATACTTGCGCAAGCCCCAAAGCAGTTGGAGGAGAGGCCTTGTTCAACTAGGCTGAAACCAGATCTCGCCGACCCCGGAGGTGACATGAACCACAGATGGCAACAGATCATGCAGCAGGCGGTACGCTTCCGCCACCAGCTGCACCGTCAGCCGGAGCTGACCTGGCAGGAAGAGAACACCAGCCGCCTGATCCGTGAACAGCTGGATGCGTTGCAGATCCCCTGGCGCAGCTGTGCCCGTTACGGCACGGTCGCCACCCTGGCCCCGCAAGCCACAGGCACGCACATCGCTCTGCGTGGCGATATCGATGCCCTGCCGATCGAGGAGCTGACCGACCTGCCCTATCGCTCCGAGCAAACAGGCTGCATGCACGCCTGCGGCCATGACGGTCACACCGCTGCTCTCTGGGCCGCCGCGGCCTGGTTGAAAGTACATGAAGACCAGCTGCCGGGACCGGTCACCCTGCTGTTTCAGCCTGCCGAAGAAGGCGGTCATGGCGCACGCAGCATGATCGAGGACGGCGCCCTCGACGGCGTCGAGCAGATCTACGGCTGGCACAACTGGCCCGCCATTCCCTATGGCCAGGCGGTCTGCCCGGACGGCCCGGTGATGTCCGGTAACGGCACCTTCGAGATCGAGCTGCACGGCCAAGGTGGTCATGCCAGCCAACCGGAACTGTGCCGCGACCCGGTTCTGGCCGCCGCTGCCGTAACCCTGAACCTGCAGCAGATCGTCAGCCGCCGGCTGCCGCCACAGGCGGCCTGTGTCATCAGCGTCACCCAGATCAAGGCGATCAGTGCCGCCAACGTCACGCCGGAAACCGTCACGCTGGGTGGCAGTATCCGCCTGAGCCAGCCGGAACTGCGTGACACCATCAACCTTCTGATCAAGGAGATCACCGAGGACACGGCACGCAGTTATGGCGTCAGCGCCCAGGTCGAAACCGCCAAGCGCTACGAGGCGACCATCAACCACGCCGACGCCGCCTCTCGCTATCGCGAGGCGCTGGAAGCCAGTCTGGGGGCAGACTGGTGCTGTGATGCCCTTCATGTGCCGATCATGGCCTCGGAGGATTTCAGTTACTACCTGCACCAGATTCCCGGCGCCTTTGCCCTGATCGGCATGGCGCGTGAGGACAATTTCCGGCACTCCTGTCACAGCCCGCACTACGTCTTCAACGATGACCTTATCCCAAGAGTCGTAGCAGTGTTCGCCCGTCTGGTCGGCGCGCCGCTGCCTGACTGAACACTCCCCTACCCCTGGCCGGGAAAGAATTTCCGGCCTCGGCTTGCTGCCCCGCTTTTTGTCTCCTACGTTGAAGGTGAAACAACGTCAAACCGGCCCGCTCAGGGCTACTGTTTTATTTTCGGCGGTACATCTTCCGGTAGCACACCGGCCAACACACCCAGACCATCCCTGCGGGCACCGCCTGCAGACACTTTGCTACAACCAGATGCAGAAGGAGATCGGTATGGAACTGTTTGAACGCTGGGAATCCGACATTCGCGGTTATTCACGCGCCTTCCCGACGGTATTTACCAAGGCCACCAACGCACGCCAGATCGATGAACAGGGGCGCAGCTATATCGACTTCTTCGCCGGTGCCGGCGTACTCAACTTCGGCCACAATAACCCGCGCATGAAAGAAGCGCTGATCCGCTTCATCGAAGCGGACGGCGTGGCCCACAGTCTCGACATGGCCACCGACGTCAAGCGCGACTTCATTCAGGCCTTCGTCGATACCCTCCTCCAGCCGCGCAACTGGGAGTACAAGCTGCAGTTCATGGGCCCCACCGGTACCAACGCGGTGGAAGCGGCACTGAAGCTGGCCCGCCGGGTGACCGGTCGCAGCCATGTCATCGCCTTCAGTCAGGGCTTCCACGGCATGACGCTGGGCTCCCTGGCCTGTACCGCCAACCAGTACTTTCGCAACGCCGCCGGGGTACCGCTGAACCATGTCAGCCACGCCCCCTTTGAGACACCCAATGGCTGTGGCATGGGCTGCCTGAATACCCTGCGCGAAACGCTGGAGAACAGCTCCAGCGGCGTCGATGCCCCGGCGGCTTTTATCGTCGAGCCGATCCAGGCCGAAGGGGGTGTCAACATCGCCAGCCGCGAATGGCTGCTGGAGCTGCAGCAGCTGGCCCGGGACAGCGGCGCCCTGCTGATCTTCGACGACATCCAGGCCGGTTGCGGCCGCACCGGACAGTATTTCAGCTTCGACGGCATGGGACTGGAACCGGACATCATCTGTCTGGCCAAGGGGATCGGCGGCTATGGCACGCCCTTGGCGATGAACCTGGTCAAACCGGAACACGACGCCCACTGGCAGCCCGGCGAACATACCGGCACCTTCCGCGGCCAGGGTTTCTCCTTCGTTGCTGGCCGCGAGGCGCTGCGCTATTTCGAGGATGATGAACTGATGCGTCAGACCCGCGAGCGCGGCGAGCAGGTTCATGCCCGCCTGCAGGCCCTGGCCGAGAGCTACCGGAAGGTCGGCTTCGAGGTCCGTGGCAAGGGCCTGATGCAGGCGCTGGACGTGGTCGATGGTGCCCGTGCCAAGGCGATCGCCCGCCAGTGCTTCGAAAGCGGGCTACTGATCAGCCCCTGCGGCGTGGGTGGCCGGGTGGTCAAGCTGATCCCGCCGCTGACCATTGAAGATGACGACCTGGAACAGGGACTGCGCCTGCTGGAAGCCGCCGTCAAACATGTCATGGGGGCCGAGAATGCGTGAACGTGACGACATGACCTTCCCGATCGAGGAATATCAGCGTCGCCTGGGCGAGCTGCGCCAGCGCATGGCAAGACGACTGCTCGATGCGGTGATCATCACCGATCCGGAAAACCTGATGTACCTGACCGACTACCAGACCACCGGCTATTCCTACTTCCAGGCACTGGTGGTACCGATCGATGATGAGCCGTTCATGATCACGCGAATGATGGAGGAATCCAATGTCCATGCCCGTACCTGGGTAGACAAGACCCGCCCCTACTCCGACACCGGCGATGCCATCCAGATGCTGATCGAGTCGCTGCGCGAATTCGGTCTGTCCGACAAGGTGCTCGGCTACGAGCGCAACAGCTATTTCTTCCCCGCCTACCATCAGGACTATTTCAAGACCGCCTTCAAGGGCGGTCGCCTGATGGACTGCTTCGGCATTGTCGAGGAGGGTCGCAAATGCAAGTCAGCCGCCGAGCTGGAGGTCATGCGCATCGCGGCCCGCGCCGCACGCGCCGGCATGGAGGCCGGTATCGAGGCCTGCCAGGCGGGCGTAAGCGAGAACGAGATCGGCGGCGCCATCAGCGCCGCCATGTTCCGTGCCGGTGGCGACTTCCCGGCGGTGATGCCCTACGTTACCTCCGGCCCGCGCACCATGATCGGCCACGCGACCTGGGAAGGCCGCACCGTACAGCCCGGCGAACATGTGTTTCTGGAGGTGGGCGGCTGCTACCGTCGCTACCACACGGCGTTGATGCGCACCGTGGTCTGCGGCGAATTGAGCGACTCCATGTACCAGGCACAGGAAACGATGAAACACGCCCTGCGCCAGCTGCGCGAGGAGCTCAGGCCGGGGCTGACCGTCTCCGATGCCGATCACCTGGTCAGGTCGATCATTACCGACAACGACGTCGGCGCCCGCCTGATTACCCGCTCCGGGTATTCCATCGGCATCGCCTTCCCGCCCAGCTGGGACGAGGGCTACATCATCAGCCTCAAGGGCGGCGACAGCTCGGTACTGGAACCGGGCATGACCTTCCATATCATCCCCTGGATGTGGGGCGTGGACGGCGACAAGACCTGTGGAATCTCCGATACTTTCTACATCACCGAGCGCGGCTGTGGCTCCTTCTTCGAGGAGGTGCCTCAGGACTTTGCCATCAAGCCGACCACCAGCCGCCAGGCGCCGGTCCCGATCAGCTCGGCCACCCACGATGAACTCCAGCCGAAACGCAAGCGGAAAGGAGCCAAGTCATGCTGAAAGTGATCAACCCCACCAATGGCCAGCCGCTGCATGAATATCCGGCTCTGGACCCGGCCGGCATGGATGCGCGGATCAACGCTGCGCACCAGTCCTTTATGCTGTGGCGCAAGCAATCGATTGCGCAGCGGGCCGAAGTGCTGAACCGCGTAGCCACACTGATGCGTGAGCAGGAAACGGCGCTGGCCCGGCTGATGACGCTGGAGATGGGCAAACCGGTCAAGGAAGCGCGAGGCGAGGTGCAGAAAGCGGCCTGGTGCGCCGAGCATTATGCAGCCCATGCAGATGATTACCTGACATCACTGACGCTGCACTCCGATGCCAGCAACAGTTACGTGCAGCATCTGCCACTGGGACCAGTCCTGGGCATCCTGCCGTGGAACGCCCCCTTCTGGCTGGCATTCCGTTTCTGTGCACCGGCCTTGATGGCCGGCAACACCTGCCTGCTCAAGCATGACCCCCATGTGCCGGCCTGCGCCGACGCGATCGCCGACCTGTTCGTACAGGCCGAGGCCCCCGCAGGTATCCTGGGCAACTTGCCGTTGGCCACCACAGCAGTCGAGCACGCAATCCGCCACCCCCTGGTGCGCGCGATATCCTTTACCGGCTCCAGCGCCGCCGGCAGCCGGGTAGCCTCTCTGGCCGCGGCCGAACTCAAGCCGGCAGTCCTGGAACTGGGCGGTTCGGATCCGGCCATTGTACTCAAGGATGCTGACCTGGAGCAGGCCGCCGACGCCATCGTGCTGTCGCGGATCATCAATGCCGGTCAATCCTGCATTGCCGCCAAGCGAATCATCGTGGAAGCGACGGTGCATGACCGCTTTGTCGAACTGCTGAAAACACGGCTGGAGAGGCTGCAGATGGGCGATCCGGCCGATCCGGCCACGGATATCGGCCCCATCGCCCGGAAAGATCTGCGTGCCGAGCTGGCCCGCCAGGTGGATGAAACCCTGGCCGCCGGCGCCCAATGCCTGCTGGGTGGACAGATTCCTGACGGCGAGGGCTTCTTCTATCCCGTCACCCTGTTGACCGAAGTGACCAATGAAATGACGGCCTGTCGTGAGGAGACCTTCGGCCCGGTGGCGGTGGTACTGAAAGCGGACAGTGCCGCGCAGGCGCTGCAGATCGCCAACGACACCGAATACGGCCTTGCCGCGTCCATCTGGACGGACCGGACACGCGGTGAAGCGATGGCAAAAGAGATCGAAGCTGGCCAGGTGGTGATCAACGGGCTGGTAAAAACCGATCCACGCCTGCCCAGCGGCGGCATCAAGCGCTCGGGCTATGGCCGCGAACTGGGGCCGCACGGCATCCTGGAGTTCGTCAACGTGCAGCAGGTCTGGATCGGCCCCAAACGGGAGTGAGCCCCGGCAGGGGCGCAACAGAACAAGGCCGGGCTAGCCGCCCAGGCGCATCAGCAGAATCGCCAGGATCAGCAGGCTGATGCCCAGCCAGCTGATCCAGTTCAGACGCTGACCGAACACCAACCGAGTGGCCAGCGCGGTGCCGGTGATCGACAGCACGCCCCAAACGGCATAGGCGATGAACAGATCCAGCGTCTGTACCGCCAACGCCAGCAGGGCGAAGGCCGCCATGATGGCCACCACCGCCAGGGCGCCCCAGCGCCGCCGTTTGAAGCCATCGGAGTATTCCAGTGACAGGTTGGCGATGATATCCAGCACCACCGATCCCATCAGCCAGGCAAGGCCGATACTCATGATGCCGACTCCTGCTGTTGCTGACGGAAGTGGCCATAGTTGGTCAGCACCACCCCCAGCAGCGCCAGCACCAGTCCCGCCACCTGATACTCAGTGATCTGCTCTCCCAGCCACAACAGGGACACCAGAGCAATGAGCACCATTCCCATGCCTTCCCAGAAGGCGTTGGCCAGGGTAATCGGAATCGTCAGGGTCACCCGGCTCAGCAGCAGATAGGACAGTCCGACCATCACTACGGCCACCAGGGTGCCATAAAACAGGTAGCCTTCGCCGACGATCAGCTTCATCAAGGTGGTACCCAGCACCTCTCCTATCACTGCCAGAATCAATAATATCCAATGCATATATGCCTCAACCTGTACCGAACCCCGGTACCTTGCCTATGAGAGGCCTACTTTATCGGTTGCAGATGACAATCCCTAATCGCTCAGCGTCAACTATAATGACGCTGACTTTCCAACGGGCTGATACCTTCATGCGTACCGAACACCTGCTCTATTTTGTCACCGTCGCCGAGAAAGGCTCCATTGCGGCAGCGGCCGCGGAGCTGGGTCGCAACCGCAGCACGCTGAGCATGGCGATCAGCGCGCTGGAAGATGAACTGGATACCCGGCTATTCATGCGCCGGGGCAACAGCCTGGCGCTGTCCCCGGTCGGCGAGCTGATTCTGGATGACTGCCAGCGCCTGCTGACACTGCAGGAAAAGATTCTGTATCGGTGCGCCCAGCCCCCCGGCGAGGAACTCTGTGAGCTGAACATCGGCCGCGACGATGTCATGACCGAATCCTTCTGGCGCCGGGTGATTACCCGTATCCGTACCTCCCTGCCCGGCGTCCGCCTGAGCATGCGCTTCGCCGGCGCGGACGAACTGCCGGAACTGGTACGCCAGGGCCAACTGGATCTGGCCTATGCCATGGCCTTCAACCCCGGCTATGCGGGCGACAGCCTCTACCAGCAGATTATCACCAAGGTCCGCATGCAGATGATGGCAGCCGAACACCACCGCCTGGCCCGGCTGGCCCACCTCAATAACACCGACCTGTCCGGATCAACCCAGATCACCTACCTGGACAGTGACCAGCAGGAGCGCTTCCGACTTGCCAATATGGATATCGACACCCTGGCGCTGAGCAGCTTCGAGCTGATCCGAGATGCGATCAAGGACGGGTTGGGCTGGGGCTACGTACCCGAACCCCTGCTGATCATGGAGGAGGAGGACTCCGCCGGCCTGCTCAGGCTCAACCACGGCCTTAACACAGCCTGGTATCCCTATCTGGCTTACAGCCGCGACCCGCTGTCGTCGCCCGACAAACCGACCAGCCATGCAGACAGGGCATTGCAGAGTGTTCACCGGATCGTCATCGAAGAGATGCAACGGGCAGCTATCCTCTAACAATCATCAGCATGAAAACCATTCTGTTTATAACCTTTCCCTATTTGGCACGCGGGGCAATACCGATTAGGATTAGGATATCCAATTAAGTTATAAGCATATAATAAAAAGCAATTTACCCTGGAGGCGTTATGCAACCGATCGTTACGGCTTTCTTTGACGAGCCTACCTTTACCTACAGCTACGTGATTCAGGACCCTGAATCGAACCACTGCGCGATCATCGATTCGGTGCTGGATTTCGACTATGCCGCCGGCAAGACCGCCACCGAATCAGCCGAAGCCATTGTGAAGTTCGTCACCGACAACGGCCTGAACGTGGACTGGATTCTGGAAACCCACGTCCATGCCGATCACCTGTCCGCGGCCCCATATCTGCAGGACAAGACCGGCGCGAAAACCGGTATCGGCGCCCATATCACCACCGTACAGGACACCTTCGGCAAGGCGTTCAACGCCGGCACCGAGTTTGCCCGTGACGGCAGCCAGTTCGACGCCCTGTTCAACGACGGCGACAGCATTCGTATTGGTAGCCTGGAAGGCCGGGCGATACATACCCCGGGCCACACCCCGGCCTGCATGACCTACGTTTTCGGCGACGCCGCCTTTGTCGGCGACACCCTGTTCATGCCGGATTACGGCACCGCCCGCTGCGACTTCCCCGGTGGCGACGCACGCACCCTGTACCGCTCAATCCAGAAGGTGTTCACTCTGCCTGGCGAAACCCGCCTGTTCATGTGCCATGACTACAAGGCACCTGGTCGCGAGGAATACGCCTACGAGACCACCGTGGCCGAAGAGCGGGAACATAACGTGCACGTCAAAACCGGCATCAGCGAAGAAGACTTCGTCCGCATGCGTACCGAGCGCGACGCCACCCTCGACATGCCGCGCCTGATCCTGCCGTCCGTGCAGGTCAACATGCGTGCCGGCCATATGCCTGCGGCAGAGGACAATGGTCAGGTATACCTGAAAGTGCCGATCAACCTGTTCTGAACCGACCCGGACCTACAATAACAATACAGGAGTAGCCAGAATGGAAATTCATCAGTTAACGCCGTTTCTCAGCGTCAGCCCGCAGATCACCGCCGCCGATGTGGGCGTCGCCGCGTCTTTGGGCTTCACGGCGATCATCTGCAACCGCCCCGAAATGGAGAGCCAGGACCAGCCCGGCATGCAGGCGATTCGCGAGGCAGCCGAGCGTCATGGCCTGGAGTGGCACTATCAGCCGGTCGTTTCGGGTCAGATCACCGATGCGGACGTTGCCCGCTTTGCCGAACTGATGAACCAGCTCAAGGGGCCGGTCCTGGCCTTCTGTCGCACCGGTACCCGCTGCAGCACCCTCTGGGCTCTGTCTGAAGCACCGCGTCTGGACGTGGACGCAATCCTGAAAACCACGGCGGCGGCCGGCTACGACCTCAGCGCCCAGCGCGAGCGACTCGAGCAACTGGCCGCAAGCACTCAACCGGCTGAAAGCGGCACCCAAGTCACCGCCAAGCGTCACGATGTATTGATTATCGGTGGCGGTGCCGCCGGCCAGGCCGTTACCGGCAGCCTGCTCCAGCGCCGCCCTGATCTGGATATCGCCATCATCGAACCGCGCCAGGAACATTATTATCAGCCAGGCTGGACCCTCGTCGGCGGCGGCGTGTTCGAGCGCAAGCAGACGGTACGCCCGATGGCTGAGGTAATGCCCCAGCAGGTCAAGTGGTACCAGGCCGCGGCGGCCTCCTTCCTGCCCGAACAGCAACAGGTAGTGCTGGAAGACGGCGAGCATCTGGGCTATCGCATTCTGATTGTGGCCCCGGGCCTGACCCTGGACTGGGATGCCATCCCCGGTTTGCGCGAAACCCTGGGCCGCAACGGCGTCACCTCCAACTACCACTTTGACCTGGCGCCCTATACCTGGGAGCTGGTCCAGAGCACGCGCAAGGGCAAGGCGCTGTTCACCCAGCCACCGATGCCGATCAAGTGTGCCGGCGCACCGCAGAAGGCGATGTATCTGGCCTGCGACCAGTGGTTGCGCAGTGGCGTCATCAAGGACCTCGACATCGAGTTCTGCACCGCCGGTGCCGCCCTGTTCGGCGTTGCCGATTACGTGCCGGCCTTGATGAAGTATGTCGAGCGCTACGGCATCAACCTCGCCTTCCAGCACACGCTGATCGCGGTGGATGGTGACAAGCGCCTGGCGCGTTTCAAGGTAACCCGGAGCGACGGCACAACCGAAGAGGTGGAAAAGTCCTTCGACATGCTGCACGTCTGCCCGCCGCAGCGCGCGCCAAAATTCATCAGCAACAGCCCGCTGGCCGATGAAGCCGGCTGGGTTGAGCTGAACCCGGAAACCCTGCAGCACAGCCGCTACGGTGATATTTTCGGTTTGGGCGATGCCGGCAATACGCCCAACGCCAAGACCGCCGCAGCCGTACGCAAGCAGGCCCCGGTCGTGGCTGAAAATGTGCTCATGGCGCTGGACGGACTGGCCCCTCGCGCCGTTTACGATGGCTACGGCTCCTGCCCGCTGACCGTCGAGCGGGGCAAGATCGTACTGGCCGAATTCGGCTATGGCGGCAAACTGCTGCCCAGCTTTCCGACCTGGCTGGTCGAAGGTACCCGCCCCAGCCGCTTCTCCTGGCTGTTGAAAGAGAAGATGCTGCCCTGGATCTACTGGAACGCCATGCTCAAGGGAAAAGAGTGGCTGGCCGAACCGGAGATCCTGCACCACCGTCCGGCCGAGCACGAAGCCTCTGCCGCCTGTGACTTTGCAGACAAAGCGGCCGACAAAAAGTAACCCATGCAACACCCCGAACAGGATGCGAATCGATGTTAGAACGCTACCTCCCCATACTGCAGTGGCTGAAGGTCTATAACCGCGGCACGCTGACCAGCGACCTCATTGCGGCGATGATCGTTACCATCATGCTGATTCCGCAATCGCTGGCCTATGCTCTGCTTGCCGGACTGCCGGCGGAGGTAGGCCTCTATGCCAGCATTCTGCCGCTGGTCGCCTACGCCATCTTCGGCACCAGTCGCACCCTCGCGGTCGGCCCGGTCGCGGTGGCCTCGCTGATGACCGCCGCCGCCGTGGGCAACCTGGCCCTTCAGGGCACGGCGGAGTATCTGGCTGCCGCCGTTGCACTCGCCTTCCTGTCCGGGGTGATCCTGATCCTGATGGGCCTGCTGCGCCTCGGCATCCTGGCCAACTTCCTCAGCCACCCGGTGATCTCGGGGTTCATCACCGCTTCCGGGATCATCATCGCCGCTAGCCAGCTGAAGCATATCCTCGGCGTCGATGCCAGCGGTCATAACCTGCTGGAGATCCTGGCATCAATCTGGGCCAATCTGGACCAGACCAACCTGCCGACGCTGATCATCGGCGTCAGCGCCACCGCTTTCCTGTTCTGGGTGCGCAAGCAGCTGAAACCGCTGCTGATGAAGCTGGGCATGCCGGCTCGTCTGGCCGACATCGTCGCCAAGGCCGGCCCGGTGCTGGCGGTGGCCGCCACCACCCTGGCCGCCTGGGGCATGGATCTGCAAAGCAGTGGCGTCAAGGTCGTAGGCGAAGTGCCCAGCGGGCTGCCCGGCCTGCAGTTGCCGAGCTTCGATGCCGACCTTTGGCAGCAGCTGCTGGTATCGGCCCTGCTGATCAGCATCGTCGGCTTCGTCGAGTCCGTCTCCGTGGCCCAGACCCTGGCCGCCAAACGCCGCCAGCGCATCTCGCCGGACCAGGAGCTGATCGGTCTTGGCACGTCCAACATCGCTTCCTCGGTATCGGGTGGCTTCCCGGTGACCGGCGGCTTCTCCCGCTCGGTAGTCAACTTTGACGCCGGTGCCGAAACCCCGGCGGCGGGCGCCTTTACCGCGGTGGGTATTGCCATCGCCACTCTGGTGCTGACCCCGCTGATCTTCTTCCTACCCAAGGCGACGCTGGCGGCCACCATCATCGTGGCGGTACTGTCACTGGTCGACCTGAGCGCGCTGAAACGCACCTGGGACTACTCACGCAGTGACTTTGCCGCCATGCTGGCCACCATCCTGCTGACCCTGGTGGAAGGGGTGGAACTGGGTATTATCGCCGGGGTTGGCCTGTCGGTTCTGCTCTATCTGTACCGCACCAGCAAGCCGCACAGCGCCATCGTCGGCCGGGTACCGGGTACCGAACACTTCCGCAACGTGGACCGCTTCGACGTTGAAACCTGTAACCAGATCCTGACCCTGCGCGTGGACGAAAGCCTCTACTTCGCCAACGCACGCTACCTGGAAGACCGGGTCTATGACCTGGTGGCACAGAAACCGGATATCAAGCACCTGGTACTGATGTGTCCAGCGGTCAATCTGATCGATGCCTCGGCGCTGGAGAGCCTGGAAGCGATCAACCATCGTCTGAAAGACAGTGGTGTCACCTTCCATCTGTCGGAGGTCAAGGGCCCGGTCATGGACCGCCTCAAGCGGACCCATTTCCTTGACGAACTGAGTGGACAGGTATTCCTCAGCCAGTACGAGGCCTGGGACGTACTGGGCACCCAGACCGGGTGCGGCCATGTCAACAAGGCTAAAGCCAGCGTCTGACCCGACGGCAGTAGTCTCTATACTCCTCCTCGAACAGCCGCTCCAGTATCCGCTCTTCCGGGCGGATCTGGAACCGGCTGATCCACAGCACGAACAGTACCCAGCCCAGAGGCGCCAGCAGCCAGCCCAGATACAGCGACCAGGCCACCAGCAGCAGAAGCAGCGACAGATACATGGGGTTGCGGCTGTAGCGGTAAATGCCGTGCACCACCAGGCAACTGCTTTTTTCCGGACAGTGCGGGTGCGCCGTGGTACCCACCTTGAAAAAGTGCCCCACGGCCATCAGTGCCAGTAGCAGCGACAAGCCAAGAGGGATCAAGGCCCAGAACGGATCCAGGCTGATACTGAGGCTTGCGGGCGAGAATCTGTCCCCGCCGTAGATCAGCAGTGCCACCAGCACCATGATCGCCGGGGGCGGCAACTTCAGTTCAAGTGACCTCATCACTCAGACTCCTTATGGGGCCAGGCACCTCCTGCAAAGATGCCTGACCCGGTTCAATCTCTTCTGCCTTGAATTTTATACGGGATTGGGCGACGCCTAAAACAAACAAACCTGTATGGATAAAACCAATTCTTGACCTCTACTCCAGCCAGGAGCCCCACCCCCTACTGTCCTCATTGAAGCCAATGGTTTGACCCACTGCACCAAACAACGATGCATTCTGAAAATGCGACTATAAATCCGCTCCCTCCGGTCAACTTGAATAATATTTAACTGTATACTGAGGCGCATCGACCTATATTATGGAGCGACACCACGAATTATGGCTACCAAACGCCTGTCACGTGCCGACTGGATAAATGCGGCCACTCAAGTTCTGGCCACCAGTGGTATTGATATGGTCCGCGTTGATAACCTGGCCAAGAAACTGAAAATCACCCGTGGCAGTTTCTATTATCATTTCGACAGCCGTAAAGACCTGCTGCAGGCGATTCTGGACAGCTGGCGTCTCAAGGCCACCGAAGCGGTTATCGAAAGTCTCAAACAGCGTTCATCCGACAGCAAGGAACAGCTGTTCGAACTGATGTCCCTGCCGCTCAAGGGCGACAAGGCCCACAAGGCGGCGTCGATCGAAATTTCACTGCGCGCCTGGGCGCGACGTGATGAGATTGCCCGTGCCACCGTGGACGAAGTTGACAGCTACCGTATCAGCTTCATCGAGGACCTGTTCAAGGATATGGGACATCCCTCCCAACAGGCCAGTGACTTGGCCCACCTGGTCTACTCCTTCCTCATCGCTTCGTCTCTGGTCGACCCTGATGCGTCTGAAGACACCCGCCGGGAACGCTCCGAGCGTATTGCCAGCTTTCTGGCTGACAACTGCCCGCTGTCCGAGTGCAAATTCCGGGGCCAGGCATAAAACATAAAAAAACGGCTACCCTCCAAACACAGGACGGTAGCCGCGGTTCAAAGCCCTGATCACATCATGTCGACGAGCACCAGGGACAACGCAGGGAAGGCAATAATCAGCATCAGGCGGAAGATATCCGCGACCAGGAAAGGAAATACCCCTTTGAAGATCACCTTAAGATCGACATCGGGTACCACTGACTTCAAGACGAAAACATTAAGCCCGACGGGGGGTGTAATCAGACTGATCTCGGTAGCGATCACCACGATAATGCCGAACCAGATCAGATCCATCCCCATGCCCTGCACCACCGGATAAAACACCGGCACGGTCAGCAGCAGCATCGATATGGACTCCAGCACGGCTCCGAGAATAAAGTAGATCAGGATGATTACCATCAGCACACCGATCAGCCCCAGGTTGAGACCTTCGATCCACTCCACAATGGTGAACGGCAGATTGGATACGTTGACCAGGTTGGCAAAGATCAGTGACCCGATCAGGATCGCCACCAGCGAAACCGTTGTTGCCGCCGAGTCCTCCAATGCATCCTGCATTTTCTGCATGCACAGCTTGCCACGAATCAGCGTGATCAAGATAGCACCAACGGAGCCAACACCAGCCGCCTCGGTTGGCGAGAAAAAGCCGAAGTAAATGCCGCCGAGCACAATGAAGATCAACAGCGAAAAAGCCCACAACTGACGAACCGCCAGCAGCTTGTCCTTGAGACTGGCCTCGTCACTGTCAGTACACTTGTCCTTGAGCACATGCACGGTGAACAGGACCGCTGCAATGTAGAACAGCACACCGATGATGCCCGGTATGACCCCGGCCACAAACAGCTTGCCGATATCCGTTTCCGTGATGATGCCGTAGAACACCAGCGCAATGGAGGGGGGGATCAGAATACCCAGAGTACCGCCAGCGGCAATGGAACCGGTGGCCAGGCCATCACTGTAGCCGAACTTTTTCATCGAGGGGTAGGCGATGCGCGTCATCGTAGCCGCCGTGGCAAAACTGGAACCGCAGAAGGTACTGAAGCCCCCTGAAGCACCAATCGTGGTAATGGCCAGCCCGCCCTTGTGGTGCCCGACCAACGCATGCGTCGCGTTATACAACTCCTCCGCCAGGCCTGAGCGGCTGATGATATTGCCCATCAGGATGAACAGCGGAATCACGGCAAACTCATAGGACAATACGGTCTCCGTGGCAATCATGCCCAGCTGGCTCAGCGCCGCATTCCAGCCCTGATAGTGTGACAGGCCAATGATACCTACCAGACCGGTGGCGATGGCGATGGGCACGCGGAGAAAAAGCAGTATCAGCAATACTGCAAAAGCAATCAGCATTTCCATGGGTAATCCTCAGACCTCAACCTTTTCTCTGTCCGGGTAGGTCACGGCCAGACTCACCAGCGCGATGATCGCGAATACCGACATGGCAGCAATAACAAACCACTTTTCCAGTCCCAAAAACATGAAAATGTCACCAAACTGCTTGGACTCTTCCATCTGCTTGTACACCATGTAAACAAGCGTTGAGAAAAAGCCGAGTTCGATTAAATAGCCGAACCAGGCGATGACGACGCCTGCCTTGCCCTTGAAAAGTTTTTCCAGCAAATCGATTCGGACATGCTTGCGCTTTTTATGGACGTGATAGAGCCCGGAGTAAAAGCAGATCCCCAGACAAATACCCACAACCTCATAGGAAAAACCGATGGGATGGTTGAAAACAACCCGTCCAAATACATCCATGAATGTAATACCGGACATGACGATCAGCGCCAGAATCGAAATCTTGGCGCACAGATATTCCATCAAGTTAAGCAATGAAATCCGCATAACAACCTCGGTGGGAAGGTGTCATATCTCGCTTTGAGATATGACACCCGGCCTTTTATTGAGAGATTTTTGCAATCTCTTGACGGTAGAAATCGATCGCTTCCTGACCATCTACTCCCTCTTCCCCGGCTTTCGCCAGCCAAGCCACGCGAATAGGCTCGAATGCCAGGTCGATGGCCTGATTCAGCTGATCGTCCGCCAGTATGTAGTCATCACCAAGACGGGCCTTCAGCTGCTCTCGCGCCAGGACATCGTTGTCATGCCAGAGACTGCCCATGCGCACCGCCAGCTTTTCACCCGAGATCGCCATGATCGCCTCACGGTCAGCCTCGCTGATCTGGTTCCACTTGGCCTTGTTCATGATGACGAAGGTACTGTTGGTAAAGATACCGCCGGGGATCTGAGTGATCTTTTCGACGTAGTTGTCCACCTTGAAGCCGGTCAGCAGCTCATCGGACAGCGTCGTACCATCGATGATGCCGCGTGACAGAAACTCACGCAGTTCGGACAGTGAACCGGCAATGGGCACCGCCCCCAGCGTCTTCAGGGCATCCCCCACGACACTGGTCTGGACGCGGATTTTCTTGCCGCTGAAATCGTCCGCTTTGGCGATGGCATCCTCTTTCATGTGGATGTTGCCACCGGATGTCACATGAACCGCCAGGGTCACGACATCGTCATGCATGCCAGCAGGCTTGAAGTACTTCTCAAACAGACGCCAGTAGGCAGCCGAGCTGACACCGGCGTTTTCATTGGTGAACGGCAATTCCACCATCTCCGTCAGCGGGAAGGCACCCGGTGCATAACCATGCGGCCCCCAAGCGATATCGGCAATACCATTCACCACCGCCTGGTAGTTACGTGTGGGCGGAGCCAGCGGTTTGGCTGAAGGCATTACCTTGACGCGGCCTTCGGTCACTTTTTCAATTTCGTCGAAGTACTTGTACAGGCCATCTTTTTGCGACCAGTGCTGAGAAGGGAACCACTGGTTGTACCTGAGGGTTACATCAGCAGCCCAAGTGGCGGTAGAAGTGACGAGGGCACCGGTCAGAACGAGTCCGGCTTTGAACGCTTTGCTAGTCTTCATCGACATGGCTATGGCTCCGGTTGTTATTATCTTTTTTACATACAGTACAGTACTGTATTTTCAACATACAAATTCAACTTTGCAACAGCCTCTTGCTAGAACTTAAGTCGGTAGGCTTATATTGGGAAGCTGTCCAAAAGAATGAAATACCAGGGCAGCCTTAGCCGCCCTGGTCAGGAAGATCGATCAGACAAAGGCATCCGCGAAGAAGTTGCCTTCATCAAGGCCACATTCGGCGGTAAAGTCACGACGGGCCGAGTCGATTACGATAGGTGCACCACAGGCATAGACCTGATGCCCGGACAGATCGGCATGGTCTTCCATCACGGCGGCATGGACAAAGCCCGTGCGCCCGGCCCAGCCCGAAACATCATCTGAAAGTACAGGTGTGTATTCAAACCAGTCCAGATCGCTCTGCCACTGACGGCAGAGTTCGTCCATGTACAGATCCTGCGCAGCGCGACCACCCCAGTACAGGTGAACCTTGCGGCCATTGCCAGCGGCGATCAGCTGCTCCATCAACGCCTTGATCGGCGCGAAGCCGGTACCACTGGCGAGGAAAATGGCAGGCGCCTCGCTGTCACGCAGATAGAAGGTACCGAACGGCCCCTCGATCGCAACCACGTTTTTCAGCTGGACCTCATCGAAGATCATCGGCGTCGCCTGTCCGCCCGGCACCAGGCGGATATGCAGCTCAATGCATCCATCCACGGCTTCTGCCGTCGCCATGGAATAACTGCGGGTCACCACATTCTTGATGGTCAGATCGACATACTGACCCGGCACGTAGTTGAATACCGTGCCCGGCGCCAGCTTACAGGTCAGCTTGACCACATCCTCAGCCAGCTGCTCCTTACCCATCACTCGCGCTGCCACCTTCTGTACCGTTACGCCTTCAAAGCTGGTCACTTCAGGCGAATGCAGCACAACATCGCTCTTGGCACGTGCCTGACAGGTCAGCACGGTAGCACCGGCACGGTCGGACTCACTCAACTCCAGGCCTTCCGGGTATTCCACCTCACCGGATTTCAACTCGGTACGGCAATCGCCACACTGGCCATCACGACACCCGTGCTTCAGGACGACACCCGCCTTCAGGCCGGCATCGAGAATGCTATCGGCCGCGTCGGTTTCGAACGCCTTGCCGACCGGGTCAACGGTTACGACATGGTTCATCAGATCAGCCCCTTCTCTTTCGCCATGGTCAGCGCCAGGTCTTCAATCATGTCTTCCTGTCCCCCCACTGTGCCGCGGCGGCCCAATTCGACCAGGATGTCACGGGCCTGGATGCCGTACTTCTTCTCCGCGCGCTGGGCAAACAGCAGGAAGGAGGAGTAGACACCGGCGTAGCCCAGGGTCAGCGCATCGCGGTCGACACGAATCGGCTGGTCCATGATCGGGAAGACGCGGTCTTCGGCCACATCCATGATCTTGTACAGGTCGATACCGGTCTCGACGCCCATGCGGTCCAGCACCGCGCAGAACACCTCCAGCGGCGTATTACCGGCACCGGCACCCAGGCCCGCCACTGAGCCGTCGACACGGGACGCACCCGCCTCGATCGCGGCCAGCGAGTTGGCGATCGCCATACCCATATTGTGGTGACCGTGGAAGCCGACCTCGACATTGGCGGGCAGTTCGGCGCGCAGCAGACCGACCTTGGCGCTGACTTCATCCGGCAGCATGTAACCGGCAGAGTCGGTGGCGTAGATACAGTTGGCGCCGTAGCTGACCATCAGTTTGGCCTGCTCGAGGACCTTTTCCGGGCTGACCATGTGCGCCATCATCAGGAAACCGACGGTATCCATCTCCATCCTGGCGGCCATGCCGATGTGCTGCTCGGATACGTCAGCTTCGGTGCAGTGCGTCGCCACACGGATGGTGGACACGCCGCAGTCTTTGGCCATCTTCAGGTGGTCGACGGTACCGATACCCGGCAGCAGCAGTGCGGACACCTTGGCATTTTTCATCTTCGGCACGACGGCATTGAGGTATTCCTCATCGCTGTGCGCCGGGAAGCCGTAGTTGACAGACGCGCCGCCCAGGCCGTCACCGTGGGTGACTTCGATCAGCGGCATGCCCGCTTCGTCCAAGCCGGTGGCGATGTTGACCATCTCGTCCAGGCTGATCTGGTGACGCTTGGCGTGCATGCCGTCGCGCAAGGACATGTCGTGCAGGGTTACTTTTTTGCCATTCAGGTTCATCGTGCAACCTCCTCTGCCTGCACGCCAAAGGCGTGCATACGCTTATTCCGTACGGGCAGACTCATATCGTGCAGACGGACTTTTTTACCTTGCAGATTCATCTCTCAATCCTCCGTCTTAGCCGCGAGCCGGCAGTGAAATGGTGCCGTTGGCCGCTTCTTCAGCGAACATTTCGGCGGTACGCAGACCGGCAGCCGTCATGATGTCCAGGTTGCCGGCATACTTGGGCAGGAAGTCGCCCAGGCCTTCCACTTCCATGAAGCAGGAGACGCGGTTGCCGTCGAACACAGGGCCATTCACCAGGCGATAGCCCGGTACGTACTTCTGCACTTCCTTCACCATGGCCTGCACGGATTCGGTGATGGCGGCCTGATCCGGCTCGCCCTCGGTCAGGCAGTGAATGGTGTCACGCATGATCAACGGTGGCTCGGCCGGGTTGATGATGATGATCGCCTTGCCCTGCTTGGCACCACCGACCTTCTCCACGGCACCGGCGGTGGTGCGGGTGAATTCATCGATGTTCTGGCGCGTACCCGGACCGACGGAGCGGGAGGAGACAGTCGCGATGATCTCGCCGTACTCGACCGGCTGCACGCGGGACACCGCTGCCACCATCGGGATGGTCGCCTGGCCACCGCAGGTCACCATGTTGACGTTCATTTCCAGGTTCTTGGCGTGATCCGCCAGGTTCACCGGCGGTACGCAGTAGGGACCGATGGCGGCCGGGGTCAGGTCGACCATGATCACGCCCAGCTCGTTCAGCTTGCGGCTGTTCTCGGCGTGTACGTAGGCCGAGGTGGCGTCGAAGGCGACGCGGATATCGTCTTCGATCACGTGCGGCAGCAGGCCGTCTACGCCGGTAGCACAGGTCTTGATGCCCATCGCTTCGGCACGCTTGAGGCCTTCGGAGGTCGGGTCGATACCGACCATCCACACCGGCTCGATCCACTCGGAGCGTTGCATCTTCATCAGCAGGTCGGTGCCGATGTTGCCCGGGCCGATAATGGCCGCTTTCAATTTTTTACTCATTTACCTATTCTCCCGGCTGCGTAATTTGACAATCTCGATCCACTCGGAGCGCTTCATCTTCATCAGCAGGTCGGTGCCGGCTTACTCCGAAAAAGCGACCCGGGCCGATGATGGCCGCTTTCAGTTTCTTGCTCATTGATTTCACATCCAATCAGATAATGCTCAGAACCAGTTCATCCGGTTTTTGCGCGTACAGACGCTCAACATCCGCCTGCCGTGTCTCCAGCATCTTTCTCTGGTTCAGGTTGCCCTTGTCGGTCACTTCGCCCTTTTCGATCTCGGCGGGGGTATCCAGCACCACAAGGCGACAGACTTTCTGCGCCGATCCCTTGGAAACTTGCGCCATCAGCGTCATGGCCGTATTCAGCTCGTCACGCACATGCGGCTCCTGCATCAGCTCTGAGCCGGTCATGCTGCCGTCCCGGTCTTCAGCCAGCTTGCGCATGCGTGGCCCCGGAATGACCAGCAACCCCAGATAGTCACGGTCATGGCCGGTTACCACCACATCCATGACCAGGTCACCAAAGAACTTGTGCACAGCGGCACGGATACTGGCCACACAGACCCAGGTGCCTGTGCTCAACTTGAAGTCTTCGGACACGCGGCCATCAAAGCGGATACCGGCAGAAGCGTCGCTCGAATCCTGCAGCTGCCCGGCATCACCGATGCAGTA
The DNA here is from genome assembly GCA_963677795.1 of uncultured Marinobacterium sp. Lineage (GTDB taxonomy): Bacteria > Pseudomonadota > Gammaproteobacteria > Pseudomonadales > Balneatricaceae > Marinobacterium. The sequence continues at coordinate 959,107 of OY782520.1, forward strand.
GAAGCCTTCGTCATCAAAAGCCTCTGCCGTCTTTTCCGGGTCCTTGAGGTATTCGCTGAATACGATGGGCCCCTTGATTCGCATTTCCAGCTTGGAGCCATTGGGCACGAACTTCATCTCGACCCCCGGGAAAGGCACCCCGATGTTGCCCGGCTGATCCAGCCGCCAGTGCACATTGGTAATGGCGGGAGCCGTCTCGGTTGCCCCCCATTCGGTGGTAAAGAAGACATCATTGCCGGTGGCTTCACATAGCTGTCGCAGCTCATCCCAAACCGGACGCGACAAGGCGGCACCGGCGTAGAACAGCATGTTCAGATTGCCGAAGAAGGTGTTGCACAGCTCTTCGTCATCCCGCATGTGTTCCAGCAGTACCTCGTACCCCTTGGGCACATTGAAGAACAGGTTCGGCTTCACATGGCGCAGGTTGCGGATGGTTTCGCCGATCAGCCCCGGCAGCGGCTTGCCGCTGTCGATGTACAGGGAGCCACCGTTGCGCAGCACCAGGTTGAAGTTGTGATTGGTGCCAAAGGTATGACTCCAGGGCAGCCAGTCCAATACCCGCGGAGCCTGGCTCTCTACAAACGGCCAGTACTGAGCGATCATCTGCTGGTTGGAGCACATCATGCGCTGGGTATTCACCACCACCTTGGGGGTGCCGGTAGAGCCCGAGGTCAGCATGTACTTGGCATGGGTATCAGGCCCGATGGCCGCAAAGCGACGCTCAACCTCTTCGGATACCTCGAGCTCCAGCATTTTCTTGAGACTGTGGATAACGCTGCCGTCCTTGATATTGCGCGAGGCAATGAACACATCATTGCTGCCCGCACAGGCATCCAATGAGTCCCGGAACAACTCGGCATCATCAGCAAACACCGCACAGGGATTCAGCTTCTCAATGATGGCCTGCAGGCGGTCATGCGAACGGGACATCAGCGAATAGGCGACGGAGACAGGCGTCACCGGCAGACCGATATACATCGCGGCCATCTTGATCAGGGCATGGTCGACCGAGTTGCCGGACAGTATCACCAGCGGTCGCTGATCATCGTTGGGTAACCCCAGGTCGATCAAGCCCTGAGCGACGGCACGGGTCCGAGTACGGAACTCGGCATAGCTCACCTCATCCCAGGTGCTGCCGTGACGCTCGGCGATAAAGACCTGCCCCGGACGTTCCTCTGCCCATTTTTCCAGCCAGTCGCCGACACAACGATCGTAGGTTTCCAGTTCTGTTTCAGATTTGACGATGAAGGCACCGCCAGCACGTGTTTCGATGGCTACGCGCGTGCTCGGCAGCTGTGAGAAAACATCAGCACCCATAATAAAAACCTTTTATCTCTTATTGTTATCCGCTAGTTAGCCGGCATTCAGCACCAATTCGCCCAATTGGTCAAAACGGAACTTCATCTGCATGCCCGGTTTGAGACTTACCATGGGCGCCATGGCACCCGACAGCACCAGATGCCCCCTCCGGATCGGCGTCCCCAGCTCGACCAGTTTTCGGGCCAGCCAGTATGTCGCGTTCAGCGGGTTACCCAGACAGGCGGTACCGGTGCCGCTGAGGGTATCCATGCCTTCCGCTTCGATGGCAACACTCAGCCGGGTAAAGTCCACACCGGCAGGATCAAAGCGCCGGCTGCCCACCAGATACAGGGCCGAGGAAGCATTGTCGGCAACCGTGTCGACGATATTGATCTTCCAGTCACGCACCACGGAATCGACAATTTCCACCACCGGCATGAAACAATCGATTTCCGCCAGCATCTCGGTAAAGGTCAGATCATTGCGGTCCAGATCATTCTTGAATACAAACCCGATCTCACCCTCGGCCTTGGGCGCAATCATCTGCGCACAGTCGATCAGCTCGCCCGAACGGCGCTCCATATCGGCAAAGAGAACACCGTAGTCGGGCTGATCCACGCCCAGCTGTTGCTGCACAGCTTCGGAGGTCAGGCCGATCTTGTAACCGGTGATGCGCCCGCCCTTCTCCAGTCGATCACGGTTGACCAGCTGTTGTATGGCATAGGCATCGTCCATGCCAAAGTGGGGGTAATCCGCTGAAATGGGGTTGGTCGCACGAGCGTCTGTTCTGGCTTTAATTATGCGCTGTGCTACAGCATTGAACTCTTCCTGACTCATTTACAGATATCCCTCTGACAGGTTTTTCATTCTTTTCAGTGCCGCCACATACTCGGCATGCAGCTCATCTACGACCTGACGGGCAGGCGCTGCTTCGAGGGTTGCGCCTACCCCCTGGCCTGCGGACCAGACATCTTTCCAGGCCTTGTTGGCGGTCGAGATATTGCCGGAGAAGTCGATCGGGCTGGCGCCTGCCGCCTGGTCCGGATGGATACCGGCCTTGTCCAGACTGGCTTTCATCCAGGTGGCATTGACGCCACTGACCGCGGTGGTCTCAATGATGTCTTCAAGGCCAGATGCCACCAGCATGTCGCGATATTCATCGCTGGCGAAACTTTCCTCCGCCGCTATAAAGCGTGTACCGGCCACCACGAAATCCGCGCCGGCAACCTGCATCGCCAGCACATCCTCGCCACGGGATACACAGCCGGCCACGCCCAGCGGACCATCCCAGAATTCGCGCACCTCACGGATGAACGCCAGCGGGTTGTACTGTCCGGTGTGACCGCCGGCACCGCTGCAGACCAGAATCAGACCATCCACGCCGGCGGCGATGGACTTCTTCGCCATCGCGGGCGTAATCACATCGGCAAACACCTGACCGCCATAAGCCTTGACCGTTTCAGTTACCCGAGCCGGAGAACCCAGCGCAGTGGTCACAATGGCCGGCTGATAACGACGCACCAACTCCAGCTCCGCCTCGAAACGGTCATAGGAGGAGTGCACGATCATGTTGAGCAACCAGGGCAAGTGCTCACCCTGCAGCTCGCTGTGTATCTGTGCCAACCACTCGTCGAGAGTCTCAACCGTGCGCGCATTAGCCGCGGGCAGCGCACCAATAACCCCGGCACGCGCGCTGGCAATCACCAGCTCCGGAGACGAAACCAGAAACATTGGTGCGACCAGCAGGGGCAGACGCGTACGTTCGAAGATATTCATTTTTGTTATGCTCCAGTTGTATAGCGGGCCGACGCCTTACCTGGCGACCCAGCCACCATCACTATGGATCACGCATCCGGTCGTCATCGGTGACTGCTCGCTGGACGCCAGCACCACGTAGAGCGCGGCATGGTCCGCCGGAGAAGCCATACGCTTCAGCGGTACCGCATTGGCTGCATTCTCATGGAAGCCCGGAATATGATTGAGCGGCTGAGCGCGACCGGAGATCCCTTCCACCGATTTCATCTCGGTATCGGTGGCCCCCGGCGAGACGCCGTTGACCCGCACATCCGGCGCCATCTCGTAGGCCAGCTGCTTGATCATCCCCACCACGGCGTGCTTGGAGGTGACATAGAGAATGCCGCCGCCACCGGGGTAGAAACCGGAATTGGACACCGTCAGAATCACACTGCCGCCACTGGCTTTCAGCGCTTCCTGCGCCGCACGCACACCGTTCAGGTAGCCCATCACGTTGACGTGGAACAACCGGTCGAAATTCTCGGCCAGGTTTTCCGGCGCGATCTTGCGCAGCGGCACGAAGTAATCGAACAGCGCCGCGTTGCCGACGAAGATATCGAGCTTGCCAAAGGCGGCGACCGTCTCGGCCACCGCACGTTCGTTATCTTCGTACCGGGTCACATCACCCTGCACCGTGATCAGTCCCTCGGGGAAATCACGTGCCAGCGCGTCCAGCTTGTCGGCGTTGATATCGAACACCGCCACTCGAGCCCCCTCGGCCAGATAGCGTTCGACCACGGCCCGACCGATGCCATCGGCACCGCCTGATACCAGGGCAACCTTGGAATCCAGTACTGTCATGCTGCACCTCAGAGGAAGGTGTTGATGTTTTTGCAGGTCAGGGTCGCGTTCGGAATCAGGATCAGACGCTTCTTGATCTTGAAGCTGTCGCCATCCTGTACGATCAGATCCTGACGTCGGCCGTAGATGACATACTCTTCATCCAGGCCACGGCTGCGCACACTCTGGAAGGTGGAATGCACGATGTACTCGCCATCGGTTTCGCCGTAATAGACTTCCACGTTGGTCAACTGGTGTACGTTGCGCGTCGCTGGGTTTTCGGCCCAGGCGGACGGCTGCTGGAAGCGCGCCACACGGCGACCCAGGTCACGCAGGCTGTCATCGAAATACGCCATGTGATCGGTAGCATAGAAACCGTGCTCCAGTCGATTTTCGCGGCGGCGGTTTTCAATGCCCGGCATCCAGTAGTGGATCTCTTCGTGCATCAGCGCCAGCCAGTCATCGAAGCGCTCATCATCGAGCAGGCGGTATTCGTAGTTCAGAAAATGGCTGACCCGGTAGTGCTGCTCAGCCGAAACAGGACGCAGTTCATCGTAGAGAGCGGTCATTATTCAGCCTCCTTCTTGCCAAGGTTACGATCAGGGACTTCGCTCCAGCTTTTCGCGTTGAGCATGTCGAACCAGTACTGGTAGAAGGCACGGGAGTTGGCCTCGTTGAGCTGGCCTTCATAGACATTCGCCGGCAGCGGCGTATCGGTCATCAGGGTATCCATGCCCAGACCCACGAACAGGTCCTGCTGAGAGGTGACACGGCCCTTGGCGGTCTTGGTGCAGTACTCCCAGTTTTCACCATCGTCCATCTCGAACACGCCGGTCGGCGAGAAGGTCATCATCGCGCCCTTGCGCCATTTCTCCTTCACATCCTCAGGTGCGCTCTTGTTAACGACCACCCAGGTGAACAGCTCGATCTTGTTCGGCCCACGCGGCTGCCAGACACGCACGGTGTTCTGGCCCGGCAGGAAAGAGAAGTTCGGGAAGATGGTGCAGGAAGACACCGACCCGATCATGTTGGAGCGGAAATCGCCCAGGCGCTCGGCCACGGACGGCTTGATGGTATGCAGGTACTTGTTCAGCGCGCTTTCGCCCAGCACTGCCACGTTGCCCACGGTATCCAGGGCGAACTCGTAGCCGTGACCGTTCCAGTTGACCGAGTAGGATTCTTCGAAGTCACTGACCTTGGCCACGGAACCGCCCAGCATGGCACGTGCTGCGGAGTCGTGCGTCCAGCCGGCATGCAGGATATCGCCGACAAAGTTCTCGGCCGCGATCTTCCAGTTGCACTCATAGGTGGAGCGAATGCAGCCGCCGACAAATTCGGTGCCGCCTTCCTGGTTGTCGAACAGGGCATCCAGATACCAGGTCATCGGCCCCAGGTATTCCTGCAGCGACGGGCTTTCCGGGTCGAAGGTGGCGAAGACCAGCCCTTTCCAGGAATCGACCTTGGCCACTTCCTTCAGGCCCCACTTGGACTTGTCGAAGTCGCTGTCTTCATAAACGCCGGATTCGTGCTGGCCGACCAGGTTGCCTTCAACATTGAAGGACCAGCCATGATAGTTGCAGATGAAACCACGGGTACTGCCGGACTCGGCAAAGCAGACCTTGTTGCCACGGTGCGGGCAGGCGTTCAGGAACACCTTGATGCCACCACTCTTCTGGCGGATCACGATGACTTCATCTTCGCCCATGGTGGTGGTGATGTAGTCACCGGTTTTCGGAATCTGGGACTCGTGCGCCACGAACAGCCAGCAGCGTGCGAATACCTTTTCCAGTTCCTGTTCGTAGATCTCCTTGTCATAGAAGATCTTGCCCGAGATACGCCCGTTTTCCAGATCGCACGCATCCTTCAGATTGGTCAGCGAGTCCGTTACATCTATTGTTTTAATCATGTTACCCATGGTCTGACACCTTTAAACTTTAGCCTTTCGCAATTAACGCCTGATCTACCGCTATCAGGGCAAAAATCTCGTCACCCTCGACTTCGACCGGATAGGTCCGCAGATCGATCTCGCAGGGAAAGCCCTGCGCCTTGCCGGTCGGAATGTGGAACTGTCCCCAATGCACGGGACAGGTGATCAGGTCGTCTTCGATATCGCCCTCGGCCAGGGATGCCGTGGCGTGGGTGCACAGATCCGCCGTGGCGTAGTACTGGCCGCCCAGGTTGTACACGGCGATATCGCCAAACTCAGCGTTATCGATTTTCTTGACCTGGTTTTCGGCAAGGTCCGATACCTTGCACAGAAGTACCTTTTCAATGACTTCCATAACTGCTTCAGCCTTTCTTCAATTCAATAAAGCCCAGCCCGGTCACCCACTCCGGCACCGGCTGATACTCGATCAGTTCGCCACACGACGCATTCATTGCTGCCATGGCGCAGATGAAATTGCGCACTTCCATGGCACCGTTGCCGCCATTTTCCAGCACCTGCTCGTCGGTGAAGGCCACCAGACCATCCAGATTGGCGTTGCAGCACAGATCGATGATCTGACGATCGAACTCCTCGTTGACCTTGCCGGTTTCCTTGACGCCGACCCAGTGACTGATACCACCACTGCCGATGACGAACACCTGCTCGTCGCTGCCGAAAGCTTCAACCGCGTCGCGGATCTGCTCGCCCAGCTGACGGGCACGCGCCTTGCTGATGAACGGATCGACAGCACTGGCCAGGTAGACCGGAATGGCGCTGATGCTGCGACCGCTGATCTCTTCGGCACGACGCACGATCAGCTTGTAGGGAATGGAGAAGGCGTGATCAGTGGTGAACGAGCGGGCCACCGCCCAGTCGAAACCGGCATCGCAGCCATGCTGCGCAATATGCTGCGCCAGCGCCTCGTTATTCTGCACCTGCTCTTTCTTCAGCCCCGGCAACTGATCCAGCGGGCCTTCCACATGCCCGGTGGCGATGCAGTACTTGGGCAGGCAGGTGGTGCCGAACAGCATGTAGTGATCATTGCCGACGATGATGACGCTGGACGCAGCACTGTCCGCCAGACGCTGAGCGCAGGCTTCATAGGCATCCCACACCTTCTTTGCCTTGTCGGCATCGGGCGCATCCGGGGCCACGAACATGACCGGGTCGTGCGGTACCAGAAAACCACCAGTAATCTCTGCCATAGTGCTTACCCCTTGATCGATGCGGAATGGGCCGAGTCGGAGCCCAGCTTGCGGTTGTAGGAGGAGACGCGACGATCCGGCGACATCTCGATCCAGTAGCCCAGGGTCAGCATCGGGTTAACACCCACCTCCTGCATCGCCTTGACGTCGAATTCCAGAATCATGCGCACGCCTGCTTCATCGATCGGAAAACGGCTGAGGAACTTCTGCGCGTCCTCACGGAATTTTTCTTTCGAGAAGCGATCCACGGAGAGACTCCAGAGGATGCGCTCCAGTACGTCCCGACTCATGCCTGCCCCCCGCCAATAAAGCTGTTCAGGATGCTGAGGAACTTCTGTTTCTGCTCGGTCTGTACCCAGTGACCACACTGACCAAACACGTACAGATCGCTGTTGGGAATGTTTTCGGACAGTACGCGGCCACACTGCACCGGCACCACGTTGTCTTCACGGCCGTGCAGCACCAGCGTCGGCGCCTGGATATTTTTCACCGCCTTTTCCGGGAAACCCTTCACCATCGTTTCGCCCTCGGTATTCGGCTGCGGAATCAGCTTGCGCAGCGCATCCTGGGCACCGGCACGGGCGCTGGCTTCATAGCGCGACTGCACCAGCTCATCGGTGATCAGTGATTTGTCGTACGGGAACAGCTCCATCAGGGAGCGCATGTTGTCGACCGAGGGCTCATACAACCAGGCGCCCGCAAGGCCTTTGGTCTGCACGAAGGTGCCCGCCGGCGTACCCAGCAGCACCAGTTTGTCGAGGCGCTCAGGATTGAACAGTGCCAGACCGATACCAACAGCGCCGCCGAAGGAGTTGCCGACCAGCGAAGCCTTGTCGAGACCGATCGCGTCCATGAACTCAACCAGATGGTTGACCCAGAACTTGATGTCGTAGTGGGTATCGTCCTTGAACTCGGTAAAACCGAAACCGGCGATATCCGGCACGATGACGTGAAAGTTCTCCGCCAGCTGGTCCATGACACCGCCCCAGTTGGTCCAGCCGGATACGCCGGGACCCGAACCGTGCAGCAGCAGCAGAGGTGCACCGGCACCGCATTCAAAGTAAGCCGTCTCATGACCGGCCGCCTGAACAAACTTGCGATCTGACTCTTTCATCACACCTCCGAACATACAGTTGTGTATCCGGATACTAGTGACAACATACAGAACCGTCAACAAAGGCCGGCACAAAAAGTCCAGGAACCTTTCCCTTCGACTCTCGCACAAAAACCCTAATATATTGATATTTATATGAAAAATATGCAGAAATAATACTTTTGACTAATACCATCCCCCGTAGTGACTTCTGATCAAAGATGATTCAGAATCAAACCACAAAAGATACAAAGGTGTATTCATGAAAAACATGCAACAGATCGTTGAGCAACCCATGCAGGGGCAGGCCCACCGTCATGAATGGTTTCAGCTTGATAGTGCCAGGCATCGCGTTCTGGTTTACCCGACTTGGGCAGGCATTACGGACTTTGAACGATCAATAGCGCAGCGCCTGAACGCATCCGGGCTGGAGGCTGTAATTGTCGACTTCTTTGGCAGCGGTCACGACCTGTCGACCATCGAAACACGGCGTGAGGCCATGCTCAGCTACACCCGCGATTTCACCGGCATGACGGCACATCTGCAGGTGTTGAATGACTGGATTCTAAACCGGCTTCAGGATCAGCCGGGGCGTACTTTTGTCACGCGATCCCTGCTGGGCTTTTGCCTCGGCGGCATGTGCGCCCTGATCTCGGGGCAGACCCAAAGGGGCTTCACCAACGCCATCAGCTTCCATGGCCTGCTCTCTTTTCCCAAGGAGGTGCCTCCCCAAGATCTCGCCACTCGGTTCATGATTTTGAACGGACAGGCCGATCCCATGGTGTCGGCAAAGGATATTCACGCGACTCAGGACTACTTTGAAACGCATCAACAGGAGCTGACGTTCATCAACTTCAGCCGCACACTTCACTCCTTCAGCATCCCTGGCGTCGACAACCCGCAAAACGGCGTGCAGTACAAGCCTGAAGTAGCCGAACGCAGCTGGCGCTATGCCCTTGACCTGCTCCAGCACCCTGCGTAACCGGATATTGCCGAACTTATCCCCGGTCCTTTTTTAAAAATAGGACAGCTTGTCTTTTATTTTTTACGGGGTATGATCGTTGAAAATAAAATTTTAATGATGCCATGTTCAATCTTATTTTTTACCCCGAAAAAACCATGACCTTCCCGAATTAAGCCGGAGAGCGACCTGCTCTCCGGCGAATATCCAGCGTATTTCTTGGATTGGCGGAGGGAGTTATGAACTTTCAAGTTTCGCTTTCATTCAGGCGCATTGTCGATCGCTTGAGTCGCTATTTTATGGCCGGAGAAAGTTACAACTATTCCAGCCCCTTGCATCTGCTGTCCATTTTCAGCCGCCTGGAACGACTGAATGCCGACGCGGGTGCATCTAGCCGGGCACGTCCGGGCTCCCTGCTACTGCTGCAGATTCTTCAGACCGAGGAAACCTGCATCATCAGGCTGGTTTCACCGACCGAAGCGGCCCCCGACCTGCAACAGATATCGGTGCTTTCACCACTCGGCTCATCCCTGCTGGGCATGTCGCCGGGCGATACCTGTCGTGTCCATATTCTGGGCTCGACCTATCATTTCAAATTGATCGGAATACTGAACTGATTATTTCCGGGAGGGTAGAGCCTTGAAGAATTTCTGATGCTGCAGCATCTCTCCATCAATATATTTCACTCCGCTTTATTTTTTAAAGCCGATTATTTTTTGTGTTTGAGGAGAAACAGAAATGGCCAAGGGAAAAGATAAAAAACAGCCAACCAAAACACTGAAGGAAAAGCGCCGCGAGAAGCGCGAGAAAAAACAGAACGAGTCCTGATTAAGTGGCGCTCTTGAGTGAGCGCCTTTTTCATCCCCGCTTTTCGATCAACGCCAGGCGCAACAGCTCACTCCGTCGAGCTGCCCACCTGGAGCCCTGGCCGGTGTCCGGGTTCAACCCGGCATCACTTCCCAATGCCGCCCATGCAGAGATACTTGATCTCCAGATAGTCATCAATGCCGTGGCGAGAACCTTCGCGACCGATACCGGATTCCTTGACCCCACCGAAGGGCGCCACCTCGTTGGAGATGATGCCTTCGTTGATGCCGACCATGCCGTACTCCAGCCCTTCGGCCACGCGCCAGCAGCGACCGATGTCACGTGAGTAGAAGTAGGCCACCAGGCCGAACGGCGTAGCGTTGGCGCGCGCGACCACTTCCTCCTCTTCGTCGAACACGAACAGGGTGGAAACCGGGCCGAACAGTTCCTGATTGGCGATCTCCATGGTTTCGTCCACGTTGCCCAACAGCGTCGGCTGGTAGAACAGCTCGCCGGCAGCATGGCGGCTGCCGCCCTGCAACAGCTCGGCGCCCTGTTCCAGCGCCTGCTGTACCACGCTTTCAACCCGTTCTACCGCCTTCAGGTTGATCAGCGGTCCGACCTCGGAGCCGGCTTCTTCGCCTCGACCCACTTTCAACTCGGCCACTGCGGCACGAAAACGCTCCACGAACGCCTGCTGGATGCCGCGCTGAACGTATACGCGGTTGGTGCATACGCAGGTCTGACCCGCATTACGATACTTGGAGATCATCAGCCCCTTGATCGCCTCATCCAGATCGGCATCGTCGAAGATGATGAAAGGCGCGTTGCCGCCCAGCTCCATCGAGGCCTTCTTCACCGTATCGGCGGCCTGTCGCAGGATATGCTTGCCCACCGGAGTAGAGCCGGTGAAGGAGACCTTGCGCACCAGCGGATGAGAGGTGAGGCAATCGCCGACAGCGACGGGGTCAGCCGTGGTCAGAATATTGATCACGCCCGCCGGGAAACCGGCCTGCTCGGCCAGTGCCGCCAGCGCCAGCGCACACAGCGGCGTGTCCTCGGCCGGCTTGAGTACTACGGTGCACCCGGCCGCCAGGGCCGGCGCCACCTTGCGCGTAATCATCGCCACCGGGAAGTTCCATGGCGTGATGGCCGCAACCACCCCTACCGGCTGCAAAATGGTGATCAGGCGGCTGCCCGGGGACGGGGATGGAATGTGATCGCCATAGGTGCGCTTGGCCTCTTCGGCAAACCATTCGGCAAAGGACGCCCCGTATGCCACTTCACCACGGGCTTCAGCCAACGGCTTGCCCTGCTCCGCCGTCAGGATCTGCGCCAGGGCTTCCTGGTTTGCCATAATCAGCTCATACCAGCGACGCAGCAGGGCCGCACGCTCCTTGGCCGTGGTTTTTTTCCAGGTTGCAAAGGCACGATCCGCCGCGGCTACGGCGGCGCTGGCCTCCTCTGCGCTCAGGTCGGGTACTTCAGCGATCATGTCACCGGTCGCCGGGTTCAGAACCTTCAGGGTGTTGCCGGATGCTGCACTGATCCAGCGCCCATCGACATAGGCCTGGCTTTTGACGAGTTCACTGCTTTGCATATCGATTCTCTGACACAGGGACAGGCCAGACATTCAAGGATGTGCAGCCTGTCGGTTACTCGGATGGCCCGATACTAGCACCCCGTCATGACAGGACAACGAGGCTGCCGCAAACATTCAGTTGCCTTTTTCCATATAACTCGTATCGAGTTATCTGATAATAGTCGGTCTGAACCGATGAAACGCAAAAACCGGTACTCTGGCGCTCCCGTAAAAGCCGACTTGCCTTGCCTCGCCACCCATCTCATGCAGCGCCATGGTTGATTAGCCTTCAGACATCCGGGCGGAAACGCTCGTTACGCTCACCAACAATGGCCCCACCCCGCTTGTAGACTCTGGGCACACGATCCGAGATGGAACAGACGATTTCGTAACCGATGGTATCCAGGTCGCGGGCGGCATCTTCCACGGTCAGAGTGTCGTTGATCAGGTCGACCCGGTCCCCCAACTGAACCCGGTCGTCGATCTGCACCATGCACTGGTCCATGCAGATGCGCCCGACGATCGAATAAAGAGCCCCATTGATCTCCACCTGGCGCCCCTGGTGGTAGCGCAGCCAGCCATCGGCATAGCCGATCGGCATCACGCCCAGGCGTATTTTTTCATTTGCTACGAAGGTCGCACCGTAGCTGACCGCACAACCGGGATCAATCTCTTTGATCTGGGTGATACGGCTGTGCAGCGAAAATGCCTGTTTCAACTCAAACGGCAACTCGAACTCATGGCTCGGTGGCAAGCCGTACATGGAGATGCCCAGTCGTCCGGCATTGGCCATCACTTGGCGATCAAAGCGCAGCAGAGCCGCACTGTTGGACAGATGTACGTAACGAAACTCGGACAGGTCGATGTTGGCGGTCAATATCTCGACCCGCTTCATCTGGGCGTCATAGCCGTCGCGAGTCGCGCCATCGGCAGTCGCAAAATGGGTAAACAGCCCGGTGCGCAGCAGACAGGGATTGCTGTCGATTATCTCACACGCCTTAGCGACGCTGGCCGCATCGGTAAGACCGATGCGGTGCATGCCGGTATCGATTTTCAGATGCAGGTTGACCTGCTTGCCGGTGTAGCCCTTCACGGACTCGAGCCACTGCAGATCGTGCGCCGTGACATGAATCTGCTGCTCAGCGGCCACCGCCAGATCGGCGGGACGAATGGGCCCCATCACCAGAATGGGCACATCCTTGATCTCCCGACGCAGGTGCAGCGCTTCGTCCAGAAAGGCCACGCTCAGCATATCGGCCCCCGCCTCGAGCGCGGCCCTGGCCACCTGCAGGTCGCCGTGGCCGTAGGCATTGGCCTTCACCACCGCGAACAGGTGCTCGAACCCCGAATGACGCTTGATGTTGCTGACATTGTGCTGAATTCGGTCCAGATCAACCTCGACCCAGGTATCACGGTAAAACATGTTGCCATACTCGAATTGATTTACTGAAAATTTTACCTGTCCATTACATTCTATAAAGATTTAAAAACTCAAAATAAACCATATTATTGGAAAAATATTTTGTTTTATTTTTAATATTTAGTGAATTAACCCATAAAATACCAACTATCAAAACAGGCCTGCCATGAAACGTTCATCCCGCTGTCACCCTTTCGTTGCCGCACTGTAACTTGGCAAACCAATAATTTCGTTCGAAACCAAGATAACACTCGAACGAAACCACATGACGCTATCGGAACGACAAAACTGCATTCTGGCCCTGCTGGACCAGGCCGGAGGCAACCTCACCAGCACCGAACTGACACAGGCTTTTGAAGTGTCCGTGCAGACCATTCGCAAGGACCTGAACGAACTGAGCCACCGCGGGCTGGTGCAGCGGGTGCACGGCGGCATCATTCTGCCACGCCAGAACCGAAACCTGTCGTTCAGTAATCGTCAGGTGATCAATCTGGACGCCAAACGTTCCATCGCACAGGCCGTTGCCGCTCGCCTGCCGGAGGGCGCTTCCGTTTTTCTCGGTATCGGCACCACCCCACAACAGGTAGCCCAGGCACTGCTCGACCACCCTGGCCTGCAGGTGATCACCAACAACCTCAATGCTGCCGTTACCCTGTGCCAGAACCCCAATATCGAAACACTGGTCGCCGGTGGGCGCATCCGTCCGTCCGACCAGGACCTGATGGGCGAAGACACCACCCGTTTCCTGCGCCGCTTTCAGGTCAACTTCGGCATCTTCGGTATCGGCGGGCTCACCACCGAGGGCGAATTGATGGACTTTTCGCTGGAAGAGTCACACCTGTCCCGGGCCATTCTCGATTGCAGTGACCAGCGCATCCTGGTCGCCGACAGCAGCAAGTACCGGCGCAGCGCCCCCGTTCGCACCGGCTGGATTGAAGAGGTCGACCTGTTTGTTACCGAACAGCTGCCGGAGCCGGTCGATGCACTGCTGCGTGACACGAACACCGAAGTGATCTGTACTTCGACACCACAGGAGACTCTCAATGAGCCAGCTTGAGGTTCAGCGGCTGTGCAAGTCATGGGGCGAGACCCAGGCCGTCAGCGACATCAGTTTTGCCATCGAACCGGGCGAATTCGTAGCACTGCTCGGCCCCTCCGGCTGCGGCAAATCGACCACCCTGAAGATGATTGCAGGCCTGGAGGCCCCCACCTCCGGCTCAATCCGACTCAACGGACGCGACATCACCCGGCTACCGCCTGGCCAGCGCGGGCTGGCAATGGTGTTTCAGTCCTATGCGCTCTTCCCGCATCTGAACGTCGCCGAAAATATCCTGTTCGGCCTCAAGGCCAGGCGCGTTGCCGTGGAAGAGCGCAACCGTCGCCTGCGACAGGTATCCGAGCTGGTCGACCTGGGAGCCCAGCTGCACAAGAAGCCTGGGCAGCTGTCCGGTGGGCAGTGTCAGCGTGTAGCGCTGGCCCGTGCCATCGTCGCCGAAGCGCCGCTCTGCCTGATGGATGAGCCCCTGTCCAATCTGGATGCCAAACTGCGCAACGAAATGCGTGCCGAGCTGCGCTCCCTGCAGCAGCGACTGGGCATGACCGTACTTTACGTGACCCACGATCAGGTGGAGGCGATGAGCATGGCGGATCGCATCCTGCTGCTCAACCAGGGACAGCTAGCCCAGATGGGTACACCCCAGGCGCTCTACAGTGCACCGGAAAACACCTTCGTGGCCCGCTTCATCGGCAACCCGCCGATGAACCTGATCGACATCGGCCAGCATCGGATCGGCATCCGCCCTGAGCATGTTCACCGCCACAGCCAGGGTGAACCGGCCCGCGTCATCGGCTGCGACTATCATGGCGCCGATACTATCATCGACGCCACCCTGACCCGCCAGGCTGACCAGCACATCAAGCTGCGCCTGCCCGGACATCAGCTGCTGCCCTCGGGTACCGAGCTGACGCTTAACTGGCTCCGGGAACATGAACACGGCTTCTGCGCGCACAGCGGGCAGCGCCTGAACACCCCTTTTGCGCCACTCTCCACTCATCCCCCCCAAACGGAGTCTTACCATGTTGCATAAAGGCAAGCGTCTGCTGGCGATCGGTCTTACCTCTCTGGCCGCCACGACGGCCCAGGCCAAAACCGAGCTGACCATGTACTACCCGGTTTCGGTCGGCGGCCCACTGACCCAGGTCGTGGACGGCATGATCGAACAGTTCGAACAGCAGAATCCGGACATCGACGTGAATGCCATCTATGCGGGCAACTATAACGATGCCCGCATGAAAGCGCTGGCAGCGCTGAAAAGCGGCCAGCCGGCCCAGCTGTCGGTGATGTTTTCCATCGACGTGCATGAACTCAAGGATCTGGACGCCATCGTGCCCTTCGACGAGGTGGTACAGACCGACGAAGAGCGCCAGTGGCTGAACAGCTTCTACCCGGCCCTGATGGAAAACGGCAAGGTCGGTGACACCACCTGGGGCATCCCCTTCCAGCGCTCCACCATCGTCATGTATTACAACAAGGATGCCTTCCGCGATGCGGGCCTGAACCCGGAACAGCCACCCAAGAACTGGGACGAACTGGCCGAGATGGGTCAGCAACTGGTCAAGGCCGATACCAATGGCCAGGTTGAGCGCTGGGGAGCCATGATCCCCTCCACCGGCTACCCCTACTGGATGTTCGGCGCCCTGGCCAAACAGAACGGCGAAGTGCTGATGAACAGCGCCGGTAACGAAACCTACTTCAACAACCCGGCGGTGGTTGAAGCCCTGCAGTACTGGCGCGACCTGGGCAGCCAATACAAGGTGATGCCGCAGGGCACCATCGAGTGGGGCACCCTGCGCCAGAACTTCCTGGAGCAGAAAACCGCCATCATGTGGCACTCCACCGGCAACCTGACGGCGGTGAAGAAGAACGCCGATTTCGATTTTGGCGTGGCCATGCTGCCGGCGCGCAAGCAGTTCGGCTCCCCCACCGGCGGCGGCAACTTCTACCTGTTCAAAAAATCCACCGATGAAGAGCGTCGTGCCGCACTGAAACTGGTCCGCTTCATGACCTCGCCGGAACAGGCTGCCAGCTGGAGCATCGCCACCGGCTACATGGGTGTCAGCCCGGCGTCCTACCAGACTCAGTCGCTGAACGAATACGTCCAGACGTTCCCGCCGGCCGCGGTTGCACGTGACCAGCTGGAATACGCCACGGCGGAACTGGCGACACATCAGGCCGGTCGTGTGCGCAAGCTGCTGGATGACGCCATCCAGTCGGTCCTGAACGGCCAGGCCGAACCTCAGGCCGCGCTGGATTCGGCTCAAAAGCAGGCCAAGCGCATCCTGTCCCGTTACTGATCCCAACCGCCTGCGGCATTACCGTGCCGCAGGCCGCTTTCGACCAAGACTCTTCTGCAAGGCAACATGATGAACCGACTGTCCTGGCTGCATGCCTGGCTGATGCTGCTTCCGGCACTGACCATGCTGCTGGCGTTCACCCATATCCCGACTTTGACCACCCTTTGGCACTCCTTGTTTTACCCGGCCCGGGGCCAGGAGGCGGCCGAGTTTGCCGGGCTCGACAACTACCGCATGATGCTGGAAGACGATGTCTTCTGGCAGGCGCTGAGCAACAACCTCTGGTATGCCCTGGGCACGGTACCCACCTCGATTGCGCTGGCATTGGCAATGGCGCTCTGGGTCAACAGCAGGATCAAGGGCCGCACCGCACTGCGTCTGGCCTACTTCACCCCGACCATGCTGCCGATGATCGCCGTGGCCAATATCTGGCTGTTCTTTTACACCCCGGAGATCGGACTGTTCAACAAGCTGCTGGCCCTGTTCGGCCACTCCGGCATCAACTGGCTGGGTGACCCCAACTGGGCCCTGCCCAGCCTGATGTTGATGACCGTCTGGAAAGAAGCCGGCTTCTTCATGATCTTCTACCTGGCCGCCCTCCAGGCGCTGAGCCGTGACATCTATGATACTGCCGCCCTAGAAGGCGCCGGACGCTGGTATACCTTTCGACGGCTGACCCTGCCACTGCTGATGCCAACCACCCTGTTTGTACTGGTGAACGCCATCCTCAACGCCTTCAAGCTGGTGGATCACCTGTTCATCCTCACCAAAGGCGGCCCCAACAACGCCAGCAACCTGCTGCTCTACTATATCTATGAAAACGCCTTCAGCTTCTTCGACAGCCACTATGCCGCCACCCTGACCGCCGTGATGCTGCTGATCCTGATCCTGCTGGCGCTGTTGCAGTTCGGCGTGCTCGAACGCCGCATCCATTACCGCTGAGATCGAGACATGATGACCCGACTGAACACCTGTCTGTCCACTTCGGCCGCCTGGTTGCTGGGCCTGCTGTGGATACTGCCATTGCTCTACGCCTTCTGGGCCGCCACCCACCCGGCGGAGTATGCGACCCGTTTCGACCTCCTGGCACCGCTGACTGCCGAGCACTTCGTGACCGCTTGGCAGCAGGCGCCCTTCATGCGCTACATGCTGAATACGGTGATCATCACCGGGCTGATCCTCAGCGTTCAGCTGCTGCTCTGCACCCTGGCCGGCTATGCCCTGGCGCGGATGCCGTTTCGCGGTCGCGGCCTGGTGTTTGCGCTGGTGTTGCTGCAGCTGATGGTGATGCCGGAGATTCTGATTGTGGAGAACTACCGCACCCTGTCCAACCTGGAGCTGATCGACACCTATCTGGGTGTCGGCCTGCCCTACATGGCCAGTGCCTTCGGTATTTTTCTGCTGCGCCAGACCTTCAAGGGCGTTCCCCAGGAACTGGAAGACGCCGCCCGGCTGGAAGGTTGCTCCCGTCTCGGCGTGCTCTGGAAAGTCTACGTCCCCCTGGCCAAGCCAACCTACCTGGCCTACGGACTGGTATCCGTCAGCCACCACTGGAACAACTTCCTCTGGCCGCTGGTCGTAACCAACACAGAGAACAGCCGCCCGCTCACCGTGGGCATGGCGATCTTCGGCGCCCCCGAGTCGGGTGTCGACTGGCCCGTGATCTGCGCCGGAACCCTGATCGCCATCGGCCCGCTTTTGGCCGTATTCCTGCTGTTCCAGCGCCGCTTCGTCCAGTCCTTCATGCATGCGGGGTTGAAGTGATGCCGAACCCCCTGCGTATCCTCAGCTGGAATATCCAGAGCGGCAAGGGCTGCGACGGCAGCATAGACCTCGAGCGCATCATCGCCTATCTGCAGCGACACCGAGACCTGGATCTGATCTGCCTACAGGAGGTGGCGCGTCATTTTGCTGAATACACCACCGCCGAGCAGCCGGACCAGCTGCAGCGGCTGATCGAGGCGTTCCCCGAGCATACTCCCGTCTGGGGTGCGGCGCTGAGCTGGCCTGGCGAAACCGCTGCCACTCGCCGTGAATTCGGCAACCTGACCCTGACCCGCAAACGGCTACTGGACCAGCGCATTCACGTGCTGCCCGGCATGTCTGAGCAATCCTCCGGGCAAGACTGGCAAACGCCACGCTGTGCCGTGGAAACCCTGATCGAAGGCTCAGCGGGCCCGCTACGAGTACTCAATACTCATCTGGCCTTTCACGATGCCCATGAGCGCCAGCAGCAGTTGATGTATCTGGACAGGCTGCAACAAACGGCCGCATCACAGCAGAGCCGGCCCCGGGCTTCAGGCCCCGGTATCTACTTCTACCCCTGGCAGACCGATCACAGCCTGATCTGTGGCGATCTCAACCTGGACAGCCGGCATGAGCACTACCGCTGGATGACCACACGCGGCTGGCAGGATGCCTGGCCCCTCTGCCACAGCGACCATGCTCATCAGCCGACCTGCGGCATCCACGACCGCCAGCAGTGGCCACAGGGCCCCCACTGTCGTGACTATTTCTGGCTGCAGCAGATCCGACCACTAGACCTCTATGTCGATACCCAAACGGATCTGTCCGACCACCAGCCCCTGATTTTGACTCTGGAACACTGAAATGAAGATACAGCCCCCGATTCCGCTCCCCGCACAGCTGGAGCACCCGATTCGCTACCTGTTCACCGATGTGGACGACACCCTGACCTGGAAGGGTCGCCTGCCTGCCGAAACCTTTGCCGCCCTGGACCGTCTACAGCGTGCAGGTATCCAGGTGATTCCGGTTACCGGCGCCTGCGCCGGCTGGTGTGACTGCATCGTACGCACCTGGCCGGTCGCGGCCGTGATCGGCGAAAACGGCGCTTTCTGGATGCACAGGGACAACCAGGGCCATGTACAACGCCACTACCGACAGACAGAAGCGCAAAGGCAGGATAATCGGGACCGCTTGCATCAATTGCAACGCCAGCTGATTGCCGACTGTCACTATGCCAAAGCCACCGTCGACCAGCCCTATCGCGAGACCGATATTGCTTTCGATATCGGCCAGCAGTGGCACGCCTCCGCAACAGAACAGCAGGCACTGCTTCAAGCCCTGCTGGCGGCAGGCGTCCAGGCTCGGCTGAGCTCCATTCATATCAACGCCTGGCTGGGCAACTATGACAAGGCCAGTACAGCCAAGGCCTGGCTGGAGCAGGAATCCAGGCAACAGGGCTCTGCCATCAGAGACCTGGAAGTCGCCTTTATCGGCGACTCCGGAAACGATGCGGCCATGTTTGAACAGTTCAGCAACACCTTCGGAGTGGCCAATATCGCCCGTTTTCTCGACAGCCTGCCGCAACCACCACGCTTCATCACCTCCGCCAACGGCGGCTTCGGCTTCGTCGAACTGGCCGAACGTCTGCTGTCGGCCCCTACGAGCCGCCGCTGAAACAGCCGCACCAAGGTAAGCGTTTTCGGGGCAAGGATTGTTTATAATCCCTGTCCCGTTCAACCCCTGCCCGGAGCCTGACCATGCCTGCCACTGCCGCCATCGCCCACCGCCTGACCCGCCGTACCGGCGACCAGTCCTTCAGCCTGCGCGATACGCCGTTTGACCGAGAAGGCCTGAACAACCGCCTGCTGGCTGAGATAAAACCGCTGTTCACCCGTCGCGCCAGCAAGCGCTACGGCTGTTTCGCGGATGAAGCGACAGTATTCAAGGGACTGTTGGTGAACTGGCGCGACCAGACACTGGGTTTCACCCAGTTCAGCACCAAGGTGATTGAGCACCTGGCGATGCTGATGGAACAGGAAGACCTGGAAACCGACGGCCATTGGCTACTCATCGCCGAGGAACTGGAAGCGGCACAGCGCCTGTGGATCGCCAACCTGAAACAGAAGGACGGCCTGCTGCTCAACAGCGACAACGACCTGCAGGAAACGGGTTACATCGACTTTGCCAAGACCGGTTTCTGTGCCTGCATCGATCTGCATGACCTGAACCACCCGGACAAGAAGCGTTATCTGACGCTGAGCTTCGGCTTCGGCGACCGCCCCCTGCAGCAGCCGTTGATGGATTTCTTCGGCTTCACCGATACGGTGGACACTCAGGCGGATACCGAACGCTTCATGGAGGTCGTCAGCGACTACGCCGAGGCGATGCCGGAAGAAAATGCCAAGCGTTACCAGAAGGAGGTCGCCGAGTTCTGCATGGAGCAGTCCAAGGAAGGAGAGGCCGTCAGCTATCGCGCCCTGGCCGAGTCGGTCGACTCCGTGGCCGAAGTGGCCTTCGATGACTTCGTTGCCGAGCACGCACCGGAGTTGCAGGAGGAGTTCATCCCCGACCGCAGCAGCCTGAAAAAGTACATCCGCTACACTGGACGCACCAAGGAGGTGTCGATCAGTTTCAGCAACGAGTCACTGGGCAATAGCATCGTGTTCAATCCGGACACCGGCACCCTGACCCTGAAAGAGCTGCCGTCATCACTGATCAAGCAGCTCAAGGGCGAGTAAACCGGCTCCGGCGAAGCTGTGCTCAGGAAGGCTGGGCCAGCAGATCCCGAATCGCCTCGACATAGGCCTCGACCGGCTGACCGCCGGTCAGGGCATAGCGTTCGTTGAATACTACTGTGGGCACCGAGCTGACGCCCCGCTGCTGCCACAAGGCCTCTTCATGACGCACCTCTTCGGCATACTGGCCTGACGCCAGCACCTCTCGAGCCACATCCTCATCCAGTCCCGCCTCGGCCGCCAGTTCGCACAGCATCTGAGGATCAGACGGGTTGCGGTTGTCAGTAAAATAGGCGGCCATCAGTCCCTTCTTCAGCGCCAGCTGCTGTTCGCCACCCTGCTCACCTGCCCAATGCAGCAGACGATGGGCATCGAAGGTGTTCCACTTGCGGCTGTCATCACGAAAATCGAAGCGAAAGCCCAGCTGCGCCCCCCGCTCGGTGATCTGTGCCTGGTTCTGTTTGACCTGAGCTTCGCTGATGCCGTACTTGGCACTCAGGTGAGGGATGATGTACTCCCCATCGCTTTCCATGTCTGGCGCCAGCTCGAAAGGGCGAAACCGGATGCTGGCCTCGACGTCATCACCAAGCCGATCCAGCGCCTTCAGCAGGCTGTGCAGCCCTACCGCACACCAGGGACACATGACATCCGAGATAAAGTCGATCGTGAGTGCGCGTGCCATGAGATCCTCCAAAGTGCTCAGTACCGTCGGCCCTGTGCCGACCGGGCCCTCACGCTACCCCATGGAACTCTGGATTTGAAGACTTCCCAGGCTTCACTTTCAGGTTCAGGGCGTAGCCGGTAAACTGCCGGGCTTATATACCGACTTGCACACTCGAGACAAAAACGCCGTGCGCCTGGACCGCTTCATCTGCAAACACACCGAACACAGCCACCAGACCTCACGCCGGCTGGTCGCCTCCGGCCGCGTCAGGGTGGATGACCAGGTGCTGACCGACCCGCGTCATGCGGTCAGCGCCTTCAGCACCATCCAGCTCGACGGGCAACTGCTGCAACAGCAGCAGGCCCACTACCTGATGCTGTACAAGCCCGCCGGGTATCTCAGCGCCACCTCGGACCCCGAGCACACCACCGTGCTGGAGCTGCTGCCGGCCGCGCTAAGTCCGCTGCTGCATATTGCCGGCCGCCTCGACCGCACCACCACCGGCCTGCTGCTGCTGACCAATGACGGCAGCTGGTCACGCCAGATCACGGCACCGGAACAAAAGATTGCCAAGGTCTACCTTGTCACCACCGCAGAACCGATCAATCCAGAGGCCGAAATACGCTTCCATCAGGGCATCCACCTGGCCCGGGAAAACGTCACCACGTCCCCGGCACAGCTGGAGCGTCTGTCCGATTGCAGCTGTCGTCTCACCATTTATGAGGGTCGCCATCATCAGGTGAAGCGGATGTTTGCCGCGATCGACAACGAGGTGATCGCTCTGCACCGCGAAAGCATGGGCCTGATCAGGCTGGACGAGCAACTGCAGCCGGGGGAGTTTCGCACGCTGACCGAGGCCGAGCGTCGGTCGGTTTAATCGGCTCTCGCTTGCCACCCCTGCAGTTAGCCGCAACAGCACAATGCCTTATTTAAGCGGAGTTTCCGCCAACCTGGGCAAGTACCCCCAGACTCAGCCTTCGACCGGCTGCAGGGGTGTTTCCAGCGTCAACTGATAGAACGCCAGATCAAGCCAGCGGCCAAACTTGAATGCGGCCTGGCGAATAGTCCCGGCATGTACGAAGCCAAAGGCTTCATGCAGCCGGATACTGGCGACATTGTCGGCATCGATAGCGCCCACCATCACGTGATACTCCCGGGCTCGCGCCTCATCGATCAGCCGTTGCAACAGTACTTTGGCAACCCCCTTGCCACGATGTGCCGGGTCAACATAGACCGAGTGCTCAACGGTGTACTGGTTGGCGGGATAGGGGCGAAACGGCCCGAAGCTGGCAAACCCGAGCAAAGAGTTCTGGTCATCAAACGCCCCCAGCACCGGCCAGCCACCCTGTTCCTTGTCCCTGAACCAGTGCTGCACCTGTTCAGGGCTACGCGCCCGATATTCATAGAGAGCAGTGGTATTGAGAATGGCATCATTGAAGATCTCGAGGATCGCCCCGGCCGAACTCTCAGGATGGCAGTACTCAATACGCATCCACACACCTCAACAATAATTTCATGCGCAAAATCAACAGACGCCGCCAATCCTGCTGGACGCATTCCGGCCGGTCACTTAGGCTGAGCATAACCGGATGCAACTGATTCACGCCACTGCCATGCCGCATTACGCCCAACAACACCCCCATAGCATCGAAGGCCTGCACCAGGTCGCTGACCGCGCGGTCGGCACGGCCCGGCGAGAAAGTCTGAGCCTGCTCAGCTTCAACATCCAGGTCGGCATCAAGACCCAGGCCTATCACCACTACCTGACCCGAGGCTGGCAGCACCTGTTGCCCCACCGCCAGCGCAATCAGACGCTGGATCAGATCGGCCGCCTGCTGCGCCAGTATGATCTGGTTGCCCTGCAGGAAGCCGATGGCGGCAGTCTTCGCAGCGGTTTCGTCAACCAGGTGGAATACCTCGCCGACGCCGGCCGTTTTCCCTACTGGTATCAGCAACTGAACCGCAACCTGGGCAAACTGGCACAACACAGCAACGGCGTGCTCAGCCGCCTTGAGCCCAGCTTTGTCGAAGACCACCCGCTACCCGGCCTGATTCCCGGACGCGGCGCCATTCTGGTGCGCTTTGGTGAAGGTGCCAACGCCCTGCTGATCATCGTGCTCCACCTGGCCCTGGGCGCCCGCACCCAGGACCGACAACTGCGCTACGTCCGCGAGCTGGTCGAGGATCACCCCCACGTGGTGCTAATGGGCGATATGAACAACCCGCTGGAGCACTTGCGCAGCCGGCCGGCACTGCGCGGGCTGGACCTGATCTCGGCCGAGGAAACCCTGCACACCTACCCCAGCTGGCAGCCGAAGCATGCACTGGACCATATCCTGATCTCGCCGAGCCTGGAGGTACGTAGCGCCCGGGTGCTGGATTTGACCCTTTCCGATCATCGCCCCATCGCCATGGAAATTGGCCTGCCACCCTGCCTGCAGCATCTCTGAACCTGACAGCCGTACTTCGGTGTTCATACTTAAAGCATCATCACCGATATTGAGGCACAGTCCATGCCCAACCAGCCTCTGCCCCATACTCAGGGCCTGGCAGCACTGATTCAGGTGCTGACGCAGCCCCGGCCACGCCTGCTGCTCTACGGTGCACCCGGCACGGGCAAAAGCCACCTCGCCGCTGCACTGGCCCAGCGACTGCGGGACAAGGGCATCTCCTGCTGCTGTCTGAGTGCGGACCCGGGTTCACCGGCCTTTGGCCTGCCAGCCGCGCTCAACCTGGGCCTCTGGCAGGGTGACCAGTGGCAGCCAAAGGCATTTGAGCCGCTGTGCAGCCTCGACGCAGGACGATTCCGCCTGCCCCTGATCAGCGCCCTGAACCGCCTGCTTGACCAAGCCCCCCTGGCCCCCTTGATCATTGATGCACCGGGCGTCAGTCGCGGCATTGCCGCCGCCGAACTGTTGCCCGCCCTGATCACCAGCTGCCAGATCAGCCATCTGGCGGTGCTCACCCTGAACGATGAGCTCCAGCATCTGCACCCGGTGTTCAATAGCCTGGCTATCCCGGTGATCTGGATCAAGCCGCATGACCAGGCCCAAGCCCCCAACCGTTCAACCCGCCTCAGCAACCGCTCGGCACTGTGGCAAGCCTATCTTGGCGACGCTCAAGTGATCAGCCTGCCTGTGGATAAGCTCTCTCTGCTCGGCATCCCGCCACCGCTGACCAGCCCCGAGCGCTGGGCAGGACTGATGATCGCCCTGCACCGGGGGAATGCCCCCTGGCTCATGGGAGAAGTGCTTGAGCTGACGGAAGCACCGCCGCGCCAGTTGCGCATACGCTGTCCAGCCGGTACCGGCATTGAGGGGGCAGCAAAACCCAAGGCAGTGCTGGTACGTGACGCCGGCCGGCAAACGGATGGCTCGCTTACCACCGTAAAACCGCCCCAAACCCGGCCGCCCGCACCGGTCTCGGCCCCACCTCTGATCCACCCGGTCGATACCGCCCCCCGGGACCCTCTGCCCAGAATCCTGCGGGGCGATATTATCGCCGAGATGGTCAACGGCCTGTTCGACGACCCGCTGTTGCTGATCAAAACCCAGTGGAGCCGACGCTGCCTGCTGTTTGATCTGGGCCACACCAGCCGTCTGCCGGTACGCCTGGCACACAATGTCACCGATGTCTTCATCACCCACGCCCATATCGATCATATCGGTGGTTTCATGGGGCTGCTGCGTACTCGCCTCGGCGCGCCTGCGCCCTGCAGGTTCTATGGCCCGCCGGGGCTGGCCCGGCATATTGCCGGCATGCTCAGTGGCGTGCTCTGGGACAGGATCGGCGATCGTGGGCCGGTGTTTCAGGTCTTTGAGCTGCACGGTTCGACCCTCGAGTCTTACCGCTTGCAACCCGGTAAGCCCGACATCAAGCCACTGCCAACGCGAGAGATCGAATCCGGGATCATCCTGGCCGAGGAGCGTTTCAAGATACGGGCAGTGGAACTGGACCACCACACCCCGGTGCTGGCCTATGCCTATATTCCCTGTTCTGCGCTGACCGTTGATGTTGAGGCGATGCAACGACAGGGCCTGACCGAAGGCCCCTGGCTGGCCGAACTGATTTCGACTCTCAAGCATGAACAGCCGTCACGGCTGATCGAGCTGCCCAACGGTGAAACGACCACCGCCGACGCACTGGCAAAACAGCTGCTGCATCGCAAGCCAGGGGAAACACTGGTCTACGCTGCCGATCTGGCCGACAGTGCTGACAATCGCCACAAACTGGTCGAGCTGGCACGGGGCGCCCAGACACTGATTTGCGAAGCCGCGTTCAGTAATGCAGACCGGGAGCGAGCGGATGAACATGGTCACCTGACCACCAGAGCCTGTGCCGAGATCGCGGCTGAAGCCCAGGTACAGCGGCTGATGCCCTTCCACTTTTCACGCCGTTATGAGGATCAGGCGGAGATGATGTATGGGGAGATTGAAGCGGTGTTCAGCAGGATTATCCGATAAACGAAAGGCGACCTGACGGAGCTTGCGAGCAGTATAAGAGGGAGAAGTGAGAGTCTGCCGATAAGCCGGGTTTTGTCGTGGACAATCATTCATCTAGGACCAGCGTCGCCACTGGTCTCAAGCGACCTACCCGGACCCGGCGCGGGCCACGCCTTAATGGGTCCCTATTTGGTCTTGCTCCGGGTCTATCCTTGCAGCTTCCAGTCTTATGCTAGGACATATAGATAAGGTTATCTTGTACCAGATTTTGGACCAAAACAACCCTCCCTTTTGTGGATGAAAGCACTTGGACCAGTCAAAAAAACAGTCGTCGGTGAGTGTTACAGAAAAGGCTATAGCCCTTTCCTCGTACCCTATCGATTTAGCAAGTACAGGCATTACTTACGTCAGCAGTCCGGTTGTGCTCAACTGGGTCGAAAGCTATACTGGACTCATGCTAGTGACTAGGAGTATCTCCAGTCGTCAGGCTAGCCTCTAGGGGGTTTTAGCAACTTTTCACTTGCCCTACCTCGTCAGCAGATACATTTTTTGTGTGGCGAGGTGGGGACAACGTGAAAAAATCGGCAACGGCCATACAATAGTGAAAACTCTCGAACAACTCTTCCAAACTACCTTCCACTCAAAGCAAAGCTTCTCTGACTTTCTGGAGCTAGACACCAGTAGAGAGTGCTCAGTTTTGAAAGGTCCAGATCGAGAAATCATTCAGCCATCTGAAAAGCTGAAAGCATTTCATCGCTTCTTAAATAGCTTTGTATTTAGTTACGCAGATATATGTGAAGAAGTGGTATTCTCTTACAGAAAAGGAAAAAATATTCTTGATGCTGTAAGTCCTCATGCTGGAAGTAGATATTTTTTGCAAACAGATTTGAAAGACTTTTTTCAAAGCCTTAATAGTGATGATGTTTCCTTCATCCTAGAAAGAAAGATAGAGAAATGCCCAGTAACTGACATAAAAACCTATATACCACGAATAGTCGATCTAACTACTTTAGAAAATCGTTTGCCTGTAGGTTTTGCAACATCACCACCTATCAGTAACTCTTGCTTGTTAGAATTTGATGAAAAATTATCCGCATTCTCCCAATCGAGATCTATAATATACACTCGATATTCTGATGATTTAATTTTATCTTCTGATAGTAAAGATTCTCTCATTGACGCTTTAGATTTCGTTCATAAAAACCTCAACGATATTTTCAATGACCGGTTAAGAGTTAACAACGCAAAAACAAAGTTCAGCACAAAAGGAAATAAAATAAAAATACTAGGGCTAAGCATCCTGCCTTCTGGAAAAGTAACAGTAGACAAAATTATAAAAGACAAGATTGAAACTCTTCTTTATTTCTATATAAACGACAAGAATAAGTTCACGCAGTACTCAGGAAAAAGCTTTGAAAAGGCCATTGGCAACCTATCTGGACAGCTCACATACATAAAAACTGTAGACAGCGACTACATAAAAAAACTACGAAAGAAATATGGAAATCATATTATAGATATTTTCTACCATAAGTCTGTAAAGTAATATGAAACTAAAGATACGGATATCAAAAGTTCAGAGTATTAAAGAGCTTGTTTTTGAGCCGGATCTATCTATTTCTAGCCTCATCGGCATAGTTGGCCGAAATGGGATTGGAAAAACAACTCTCGCCAGATCTTTAAAAAACCTCCACTCATCAGACACTTTTACAAAAACGTCATCGCCGTATATATTTAGTGATGATAGCTATATTGAATATACTATTGACGATCTATCTTATAGATTCACATATAACTCAAAGCTATCATCATTAGACACAAAAGAGCTTATAGATGACTCTCTTCGCAAAAAAATACATGTAGAGCTATCCATTCCTCACGGTGAAAGGTTCAATCATTTCCAGCGATTGAGTGATATAGACGACGAGATTAGAAAAAAAATTGCTCTTGAGGACTTCAGCGAGCCAACTGATCTAATCTATCTCATGAGTTCTGTTTATAGTTCAGACCGGTTTAATAATTTAAAAGAAGTCCGAATAAAAGGAAAAAAATATTACTTTATATTAAAAGAAGACTCCTTTTACATAAGAGAGGATTATCTTAGCTCAAGTGAATACTTCATCATAAATCTTTATAAGATAATATCAAACGAAGACAAGGTAATATTTATAGATGAGATAGAAATATCTCTCGACCCATATGCACAAGTAAGGTTAATAAAACACCTAAGAACTTATTGCGATAGATACAACTCAAAGATAATATTTACGACTCACAGTCTAGCCCTTATAAAGACTCTTAATTCAGAAGAGCTCCATCTAATAGAGCATGGAGAAAACAGCCTAGGCGTTACTCAACGCTCATATAACTATATAAAAAGCCAACTTTTTGGATTCACAGGCTGGGACAAGTACATACTTGTCGAAGATGATGTAGCTCAAGATTACATTAGCTATTTAATAACCAGCAGTGGCAAAAGTTTTTACTCGAGATACAAAATCATATATGTCGGCGGCGGAAGCCAAGTAACCAGCCTGATGAAAAGAAATGCAGCAGAAAATTTTCTCTCAGAAGAAAGAAATGTAATTGCCATTTTGGATGGTGACCAGGTAGGTCTCAGACACTGCCGTAATAATAATAGAGTACTTTATATGCCTTTCCAATATGTTGAATGGGCAGTAAAGAATCAATATGACTCGGATCCCTCAATTCCTAGAGTTGAGCGCGATTATACCGATAAAAAAACATATGAAAGCCTTTTAAAAACAAAGAGCATGACAAAAGAATCATTATTTGAGATTGCTAACCGGGGATATGAAGAATCCTCTTCTAATCTTTTCATGGAAATTGAAAAATTTCTGAATGATACGTAAATAATTTTATAATAAAATTTCAAAGCTATCATTATATTTAGAACGTTTTGTACTTCCCCCCCCCCACGCCCTACCAAAACCTTCCCTAATGTCGAACCGCCCAAACATAACAATCTAAAAAGTAGAACTCACCTAATAGAGATGGGCTCCCCAGAACCATACTCTCATATTTGTATATTAATTTATAAATTACTTTACAGCCAAAAACCCTCCGACTAGAGTGTAAAACAAATCGTACATTATCTACCCAAGCCGTAGACTGTACATAAATCGATTTAGTTGACACTCAGGACAGCACACAACATGACCCATATCGGATACGCACGCGTCTCTACCAACCAGCAAGACCTGACCATCCAGATCGAGGCACTGAAAACAGCAGGCGTTAAGGACCATCCAGACTTCCTCTTCACTGACAAAGCCAGCGGCAAGAACGATAAACGGGAAGGGCTTCAGCGAATGCTGGCAAAGGTCAGAGAAGGCGACCATATCATCGTTAAGAAGCTGGACAGGCTTGGGCGCAACACTGCGGACATGATTGCCATCATCGAAGACCTAACCAAGCGTGGCATCACTATCAGCTTCCTTGATGATGGCATCAGCACCGAGGGCACAATGGGCAAGATGGTCGTTACCATTCTCGCAGCAGTGGCACAGGCAGAGCGTGAACGTATCCTCGAACGCACCAATGAAGGTCGGAAAGCGGCGATTGAACGGGGTGTGAAGATGGGCCGAAAGCCAAGCATCACTGAACAGCAGAAAGAGCAGGTACTTGCAGACGTTGCGGCAGGGGAGCTGAGTAAGGCCAAAATAGCAGATAAGTACGGCATCAGTCGCCAGAAAGTCTACGACATCATCAGAGAAGGGTCAGTAGCCTGATTCGTGGGAGAGAATTTTCCTTACGCACGGCGTTAAACGGTAATCCCCCCAATACCTAGCATCGGCTCTAAAGCTCCAGTCCTCTTCCCTGCTTATAAAGGTGAACACTGAATCGCCACCAGTACGTTAGACACACTCTAGCCGTTTCTCGTACTGCTGCTCATACTCTAGCGGTGACAGCTGATCATTAAAACCGTGACGTCGTTTGCTGTTATAGAACAGCTCGATGTAATCGAAGATATCACGGCGTGCATCACCCCTCGTGGCATAGACCTTTCGCTTGATGCGTTCGCGTTTGAGCAGCTGGAAAAAGCTCTCAGCCACCGCATTATCGTGGCAGTTGCCTCGACGGCTCATGCTTCCCTCTAGACCATGCTGTTTTAAGAAGGCTTGCCAGTCATGGCTGGTGTACTGACTACCTTGGTCTGAATGCACAACGACTTGGTTTTTCGGACTCCTTCTCCAGACAGCCATCAGCAGTGCATTCAACACCAGCTCCTTGGTGATGCGTGACTGCATGGACCAGCCGATCACTCGCCGCGAGAACAGGTCGACCACGACCGCCAGGTACAGCCAACCCTCGTGGGTTTTGATAAACGTGATATCAGTAACCCAGGCCTCGTTTGGAGCCTCGGTACTAAACTGCCGCTGCAACCTATTCGGTACAACGATATGGCTTGTGCCACCCTTCTGGCGGGGCTTGCGGTAACCAACCTGAGCGCGTAAGCCTGCTTGTTGCATTAAGCGATGCACCCGATTGGGGCCGCATTGTTCTCCATGATCTCGCAAATCACTGTGGATTTTGCGATATCCATAAACACCACCAGACTCCAACCAAAACTGCTTGATCAGCCCTGTTAGCCTATCGTCTTGCTTACTGCGATCCGATCTCGGTTGCTTTCTCCAGGCGTAATAACCACTGGGATGCACATCCAGCAGCGCGCATAGCCTGCGCACGGGCCAGTCCTTGTGATTATCACGGATGTAGGTGTACCTCAGTCTGACTGGCTGGCGAAGTACACCGCGGCTTTTTTTAAGATGTCGCGCTCTTCAGTGACGCGCTTTAGCTCTTTCTTGAGACGACGAATCTCAGCCTGCTCATCGGACTTGGCTTGATATTCCGCTGAATCGGGGCCGAACTTCTTTATCCAGGCGTAAAGGCTGTGGGTGGTGATGCCGAGCCGCTTTGCGACATCGGCAACGCTGTAGCCGCGATCAGTGACTTGCTTGACCGCTTCAATCTTGAACTCTTCGGGGTATCGCTTGCTGCTCATGGGCACCTCTCTGTAAGCCATTCTCTATGGCTAGGAGGCGTCTAGCAAACAAGTGGCGATTCACTGACATATCTTCAGGTGTTCACGAACATACTTGTCACTTACCCGGTCCTCAGGCGGGACCTGCATCTTTGCCAAATCCTTCAAAGCCTTTCCACGGTAGCGTCGTTTGTTCCTCTGGGGGAGTTCTGCAATGGCGTGAAGTGCAGCCCGAATACATTGTTTGGTTATCCGCTCAACCGGCCTGTCGCCAATGAAGAAGAGCAAACTATCGAAGATGCGCTGATTGTCTTCTGCCCGCTTTGTCGGCCAGCTTTTCCACTTCACATAGTCTTGCCAGACTTTGGACAACTTCGGGGTCTTTGCAGGAGGGACTTTGCTTCTGGCTTTAGGGGATGGCTCTGAGGGCTTTTCCACAGCTTGGGCCTGCAAGGTATTCAGTCTGTCAGATACCCACAATCGGACCTCTTGGGTGAAGTCGCACAAGTGCTCCAGCAGGTCCTTTATCACCTGACCATCATCACAACGCTGAATCAGCCTGATGAGCGGTATCTTCTTGGACACCAGCGCCAGCGCATCCGAATAGGAATCTGTCCGAAGGCTTCGCTTAACTTCAGCCGGTAAGGCGGGAAACAATCGTCTGATCGGAAGAGGAAGAACGAACCTGAAGTAGTAGGTCCGCCCTCTCATTAACAGGTATGAACTGCGGTTCTGTACCAGTTTTTGTGCCATTCTCAGAGCCTCCAGAAAAGAGGCATAAGTCACTGAAAATGCTAGGAAAAATAGCGGAGAGTCTGCCGATAAGCCGGGTTTTGTCGTGGACAATCATTCATCTAGGACCAGCGTCGCCACTGGTCTCAAGCGACCTACCCGGACCCGGCGCGGGCCACGCCTTAATGGGTCCCTATTTGGTCTTGCTCCGGGTGGGGTTTACCATCGCCGTGGAGTGTTGCCACCCACGCGGTGCGCTCTTACCGCACCATTTCAACCTTACCGGCATCCGAAGATGCTTAGGCGGTATACTTTCTGTTGCACTTTCCGTCGGCTCGCGCCGCCCAGACGTTATCTGGCACCTTGCCCAATGGAGCCCGGACTTTCCTCCCCTGCGCGAACGCAGCGACGATTGCCTGGCAGACTCTCGGCGCGAAGTATATAGGTCTGGCCCGGTTACGCAAGTAGTTCAGTCGATCAGCAGCTGATAGAGGCGGTTTTTCTTGTAGCCGGTAATCTCGGCTGCCACGCCCGCCGCCTTTTTCGGCGGCAGCTCTTGCGCCAGAATACGCAAAATACGCTCGGCTTCAGGATCGATGGCATCCTCATCCTGGGACTTCTCGGCCCCCTGCACCAGCACCACGAACTCGCCACGCTGCTGATTGGCATCAGCCTGAATCCAGTCCAGCAGGCCGGCAAAGCTGTCACCATGGATCGTCTCGAAGGTCTTGGTCAGCTCACGAGCCACCACGGCATAGCGCTCGGCACCAAATACCTCACTCATCGCCTTCAGGCTATCGACGATACGGTGGGTGGATTCGTAGAACACCAGGGTTTCTGTATTGTCCGCGAGTGCCTCAAGCACCTGCAGGCGCGGGCCACTCTTCGACGGCAGAAAGCCGATGAACTGAAAGCGGTCCGACGGCAGTCCCGAGGCCGACAGTGCCGCGATAAAAGCGCAGCTGCCCGGCACCGGCGACACGCGGTAACCCGCTTCACGCACCGCCCGCACCAGATGAAAACCCGGGTCGGAAATCAGCGGCGTGCCGGCATCGCTGACCAGGGCGATGGAATGACCGCTGCTCAACAGGTTGATGATGTGTTCACAACGTTGACGTTCGTTGTGGTCATGCACTGAAATCATCTGGCCTTTAATGTTAAAGTGGCCCAGCAAGCGCCCGCTGTGACGGGTATCCTCGGCCGCGATGTAATCCACGCTGGCCAGCACCTCCCGCGCGCGCTCCGACAGGTCCGCCAGATTACCGATCGGCGTAGCTACGATATAGAGAACTGGTTCTGACATTAGGATATCCATCTGTTGGCAAGGATTGGGATTATATGACGAATTTACACCGGCTGTCTTTCAGCCTCCTGCTGGCTACGGCACTACTGGCGGGCTGTGCCAGCCAGACCACACCGCCACCGGTGGTGGACAAGCAGGACACGGCTGAACAGAGCATCGCCAGCCTGCTGCGCCAGGCCAGCACGCAACCGGCCACACCCGCGGCCGAGTTGCGGCTTCAGGCTGCACGCATGCTGGCCATGTCCGGTCAGCAACAGCGGGCCGTCGAGGTCCTCGACGCCATTGACCTGACAGCTATCCCCCCCACGCTTGCGTTTGAGGTTGCCAAACTGAAAACGCGGCTGGTTACCGGCTCCGATGACCCGACCGAAGCACTCAAGCTGCTTGAGTTGAGCCGCTTCAGCTCACTGCCGGCCGACCAGCAAGCCGCATTGGGCCAACTGCGGGCCGACGTCTGGCTACAACAGGGCAACCGCATCGCCGCAATACGCGAATTGATCGTCAGCAGCCTGCTGACCCTGGACCCGGTGGAGCAGCAGCGCTACCACGATCAGATCTGGCGTCTGCTGCAGCAGACCCCGTTGGAACAGATCAAGGCGGCGGCCAAGGCCGACAATGATTACCAGCAGCAGGGCTGGTTCGAGCTGGCGCTGATGCTGCGCGCCAGCCCCGACCTGGCAGCACGTCAGCAGGCACTGGACAGCTGGAGTACGCTCTGGGAGTCTCACCCGGCACTGACCCTCCCCCCGGCCGGACTGCTCGGCCTCGAGCTGGGTGGCGAGCAGCTGGTTGCTCAGCGCATTGGTGTCATCCTGCCGCTCAGTGGCGATCTGGCCAAGCCGGCTGCAGCCATCCGCAAGGGGATGGAAGCCCAGCTGGAGGTGATGCGACGTGAAGGCAAGCAGGTTCCCGTACTGGTCATGCTCGACTCGACCGGGCTGAACGATGTCACCCCACTGCTGATGCAGGCCCGCCAGCAGGCGGTTGACCTGCTGATCGGCCCCTTGAACCCGGCACTGGTCAACCAGCTGTCTGCCCAGCCCCTGCTGGACATTCCAACCCTGGCGCTGAACCCGGCCGAAGCTGGCCCTTCCCGCCCCTGGCAGCTGGAACTCTCATCCGAGCATGAAGCCCGCATGGTGGCCCGCCGCGCCCTCGCCGAGGGTCACCAGCGCGTGCTGGTTATCACCCCCGCCGCCGAATGGGGCGATCGTGTCGCCAACGTCATGCGGGAAGAGATGGAAGCCTCCGGTGGCCAGGTTGTCGGCAACCTTCGCTACCAGGCCGCCGACAACTACAACGACCAGGTCGCCGAACTGTTGCTGACGCGACAGAGCGCTGAGCGCGAACAGCAGCTGCGTAAACTGCTGCGCCATCGGCTGGAGTTCCAGGAGCGCCGCCGCCAGGATGCCGAAGCTATCCTGATGACAGCCCTGCCGGACGCCGCTCGTCTGATCAAGCCGATGCTGGACTACCACTTCGCGGCCGATCTGCCGATCTATGCCACCTCGCACATCTATCCGGGTTATCCCAACGCCACCCGTGATGTGGACCTGAACGGCATCACCTTCTGCGACCTGCCCTGGCTTCTTCAGCCGCCCAGCGAAGCTCATCGACTGCTGAGCAGCAACGGCGAGGACACCCTGTCCCGCTTTGGCCGCCTGTTTGCGCTGGGCGTAGATGCCATCAAGACCTACCCCTGGCTGCCGCAGTTGGAGCAGCGCCCCGGCAGCTTCCTGCTTGGCGAAACCGGCCAGCTGGTCATGGATAGCAACAAACGCCTGCAGCGTGAATTGAGCTGCACCACTTTCACCGGGGGAGAGCCGGCCAGCCTGATTCCGCCTCAGCCAGCCACGACTGAAACAACCGAAAATTGAGAGGACAATGCGATGGATCGCAACCGTATCGGCATGGATGCCGAACAGCGGGCCGAACACTGGCTCGGACAGCAGGGACTGACCCTGCTGCAGCGCAACGCTCATTGCCGTTTGGGCGAAATCGATCTGATCATGCAGGAAGGCGAGCAGATCGTTTTCGTCGAGGTACGCAGCCGCTCCAGCCGTCGCTATGGCGGCGCTGCGGCTTCGGTGGACTGGCGCAAGCAGCAGAAACTGATCCGGGCGGCCCGCTTTATGCTCAGCCGCAACCCTCATTGGAGCCAACGCCCCTGCCGGTTTGATGTGCTCGCCTTTGAAGGAGACTCGGAGAGCACCCCTCCGATATGGTATAAAGATGCTTTTCGTCCCTGAACTCTCGCCCTGAACACCGGAAACGCTTTTAAATGGAACTCGAAGACCGCATTGTCAGTCAGTTTCACAACACCATGGAGATCAATGCGCTTACCATTGAGCAGCATACTCCGCTGATCGCTGAAGCCGGTGAACTCCTGCTGCAATGCCTTGTCAGTGAACAGAAGATTTTGTGTGTCGGCAACGGGGGCTCGGCTGCGCTGGCGCAGCATTTCGCCTCGCTGCTGCTGAATCGCTTTCGCCACGAACGCCCCGGCCTGCCGGCGATGGCACTCAATGACGCCGCCGCCATGAGTGGCATCAGCGAGGAGACCGGCTTTGCCGATGTCTACTCCAAGCAGATCCGTGCACTGGGGCAGCCTGGTGATATTCTGCTGCTGGTATCAACCCATGGTCGCGCCAATAGCCTGGTTCAGGCCATCCAGGCGGCACACGACCGTGACATGATGGTGATCGCCCTCAGCGGCGGCGACGGTGGCAACATGGCGGCACTGCTGTTGCCCGACGAGATCGAGATCTGCATCCCGGGTACCGAAGATGCCTTGATTCACGGTGCCCATCTACTGGTTCTGCACTGCTTGTGCGACCTGATTGAATATCAACTCTTTGGAGGCTGATCAACATGTTCAAACGCTCCCTGATCGCAATGGTTCTGGCATCCACTGTTCTGAGCGGCTGCTCCAGCATCATCAGCGCTACCCGGGAAGAACCGATTCAGGAAGACCAGGGCAGCCGCACACTGGGCAGTTACCTGGAAGACGAATCGATCGAAACCAAGACTCTGGTCAACATCAGCAAGGGCTCCCAGGCACTGGCGCAGTCGCATATCAACGTGGTCAGTTACAACGGCCAGGTACTGCTGATCGGCCAGGTGCCCGATGACCAGGTCAAACAGGAAGCGGAGAGCATCGCTCGCCAGGTTCGTCATGTCCGCAAGGTGCATAATGAGCTGGATATTGCCGGTCCGACTTCGACCATCGTGCGCAGCAACGATGTCTACCTGACCAGCCGCATCAAGGTACAGATGCTGGCCGACAAGCGCGTTTCCGGTGGACGCATCAAGGTGGTGACCGAGAACGGCGTCGTCTATTTGATGGGACTGGTCACACCGGCCGAGGCGGATCTCGCCGTAGAGATCACTCGCTCGGTCACTGGCGTGCGCAAGATCGTCAAAATGTTCGAGTACATCGGCGCCTGATCTTCCCTGCCGGGCAGCCAGCAGGCCGCCCGGCTCACAAGGCACGCTTACTTCACGACGCGCAGCGTCGGCTTCTTGCCGGTGTTACGCGGTGCTTCGGTCTCTTCATCGGCAGCCACTTCTGCCTTGACCTCTTCCAGCACAGCCCCCTGCTCGGCCTGCTCCAGCAGCGCCTCGATACCCGGCTCCATGCCAAAGCCCATCCCCATACCGTTTTCACGGGTAAAGATCGCCATCACCGCGATGATCGGCACGTAGACGTTCATCGGCACACCTCCGAAGCGGGCACTGAAGCTGAGACCCTGATCATCGATCAGCAATCCCTGTACCGCCGAAGGCGCAATATTCAACGTAATCTGGCCATCCTGTACAAACTGCCCGGGTACCTGTACCCCCTGCAGTGTCGCATCCACCGCGATATGGGGGGTCATGTTGTTGTCCAGCACCCACTCGTACAAGGCCCTGAGCAGGTAGGGACGGCTGGGTTTGATATCACTCATAACGGCTCCTGAGGCCCGTTTACTCGCCCTCAGAAAGGGCGGGGGCTTTAGTCCGAGGTCGGGGGCGTGCTTGTGCAGAACGGCTCCCAACCCGTATTCTGAATATAAAAAAGGGATGAAGTTGCCTCCATCCCTGTTTGGATCAGCTCACCGTGGCAGTTGATCAGTCGCGAATTTCGCGCTCGTACTCCGACAGGCTGGCTTGGAAGGACTCCCGTTCGAACAGACGCTGCATGTAGTCCTGCAGCGGCTTGGTCTGAGCTTCTGGCAGCTCGATACCCAGCTGGGGTAGACGCCAGAGGATCGGAGCCAGGCAGCAGTCTACCAGGGTAAACTCGTCGCTCATGAAGAACGGCTTCTCGGCGAAGATCGGCGAGATGGTAACCAGGCTGTCACGCAGTTCCTTGCGAGCCGCATCCAGTTCTGCATCGCTGGCTTCATCCGCCAGGATACGGTCAACCAGCACGCACCAGTCACGCTGGATGCGGTGCATGTAGAGACGGCTCTCAGCACGGGCAACCGGGTAAACCGGCAGCAGGGGCGGATGCGGGAAACGCTCATCGAGGTATTCCATCATCACGTTGGGTTCATACAACACCAGCTCACGATCCAGCAGGGTCGGCAGGCTGTTGTAGGGGTTCTGTGCCGCTACATCCTCCGGCAGCTCGCTTGCTTTACACTCGACAATATCAACTGCCACGCCCTTTTCACAGAGTACGATGCGCACTCTGTGGCTGTAATGGTCGGAGCCATCAGAGTAAAAGGTCATGGAAGAACGCTTGGCTACTACGCCCATCGAACTATCCCCATCAAAAGTATGCTGCTGAAAACAAAAAATCTAC
Source organism: uncultured Marinobacterium sp. (assembly GCA_963677795.1). Lineage (GTDB taxonomy): Bacteria > Pseudomonadota > Gammaproteobacteria > Pseudomonadales > Balneatricaceae > Marinobacterium. The sequence goes on from OY782520.1 coordinate 996,745, forward strand.
GCGGCCTCACGACCGCGTAGTTTCGGACTCAATCACCCCAGGGCGATCAGTGAACGTCTTTCCAGTACTCTTTCTTCAGAGCAAAGGCAAATACGAACAGGATCGCCAGGAAGATCAGAACCTTGGTACCCAGACTTTCCGACTCGAGACGAGACGGTTCACCCATGTACGCCAGGAAGTTCACCAGGTCATGTACGGTCTGGTCGAACTCTTCCTCAGTCTGGCTACCGGCTTCCTGAACTTTCAGGCAGCCACCCATAGCCTTACCGGTCAGCGGATCGATCTCTTCGTGACCACCGTGCGCCAGCTCTTCAGGCGTACAGTAGTTAACCACCTTACCCTGCAGATCTTCCAGTACGTTGGGCATACCAACGGACGGGAAAACCACGTTATTCACACCCCAGGGACGGCTTTCGTCCTTGTAGAAGCTGCGCAGGTAAGTGTAGACCCAATCAGTGCCACGCAGACGCGCTTCCAGAGTCAGGTCGGGCGGCGGAGCACCAAACCAGCCTGCAGCACTGTCAGTCGGCATTGCATTGGTCATGTGGTTGCCGATCTTGATTTCCGGATCAAAGATCAGGTACTGCTCAACCAGCTCATTGGGAATACCCAGGTCCTGAGCGGCGCGCTCAAAACGCTGGTAGCCCGCTTCGTGACAACCCATGCAACGGTTGACGAAGGTCTGCATACCACGCTGCAGAGATGCCTTATCTGTCAGATCGCCTTCAAATGAATCCAGCGGCACGGTGCCACCGGCTGCACTGGCGGTCATCGGTGCCAGCGCCATCAGCAGAGTAATTACGAACTTTTTCATTAGCCTGTAACCCTTTCCGGAACCGGTTTAGTGCTTTCCATGCGTGTATAGAACGGCATCAGCAGGAAGTATGCGAAGTACAGCACGGTGCAGACCTGAGACAGCATGGTGCGGCCTTCGGTTGCCGGCAGTACGCCCAGCACACCCAGGATGACGAAGCTCACGGCAAAGATCACCAGCCAGATTTTGCTCAACCAACCCTTGTAACGGATAGACTTGACCGGGCTACGATCCAGCCAGGGCAGTACGAACAGGATAGCGATCGCCGCACCCATTACCACTACACCCCAGAACTTGGCATCCAGACCGAACAGCGGGAAGGTTACCGCACGCAGCATGGCGTAGAACGGCGTGAAGTACCATACCGGAGCGATGTGTGCCGGAGTTTTCAGACCATTAGCCGGTTCGAAGTTGGGTTTTTCAAGGAAGTAGCCGCCACCTTCAGGGAAGAAGAAAACAACCGTACAGAATACGAACAGGAAGACGACAACACCGACGATGTCTTTAACGGTGTAGTACGGGTGGAACGGAATGCCGTCCAGCGGTACGCCGTTTTCGTCTTTCTTGTCCTTGATTTCAACACCATCCGGGTTGTTGGAACCCACTTCGTGCAGGGCGATGATGTGCAGTACCACCAGCGCCAGGATCACGATCGGCAGCGCGATTACGTGCAGGGCGAAGAAGCGGTTCAGGGTAATGCCGGAGATCAGGAAGTCACCACGGATCCACTGCTGCAGGTCCGGACCGATGACCGGGATGGCACCGAACAGGGAGATGATTACCTGTGCACCCCAGTAGGACATCTGGCCCCAGGGCAGCAGGTAGCCCATGAAGGCTTCAGCCATCAGCGCCAGGTAGATGGTCATACCGAAGATCCACACCAGTTCGCGCGGCTTGCGGTAGGAACCGTACATGATGCCACGCAGCATGTGCAGGTATACCACGACGAAGAAGGCGGACGCACCGGTGGAGTGCATGTAACGCAGCAGCCAGCCGTACTCCACATCACGCATGATGTATTCGATGGATGCGAAAGCACCTTCAGCACTCGGGTTATAGCTCATGGTCAGCCAGATACCGGTCAGGATCTGGTTTACCAGCACCAGCAGCGCCAGGGAACCGAAGAAGTACCAGAAGTTGAAGTTCTTCGGTGCGTAGTATTTGGACAGGTGATCTTCCCACATGGCAGTTGCCGGGAAGCGGTCGTCAATCCAGCCCATCAGGCCCGGATTACCTTTATTTCGTGTACCAGCCATTATGCAGTCTCCGGATCGACACCAATAATCAGTGTGTTGTCATCTTCATACTTGTGCGGCGGGATAACCAGGTTGGTCGGGGCCGGCACAGACTTGAATACACGACCGGAGAGGTCAAAACGGGAACCGTGACAGGGACAGAAGAAGCCACCCAGCCAGTCCGCCCCCAGATCTTCCGGTGCCACTTCGGGACGGTAGGTCGGAGAGCAACCCAGGTGAGTGCAGATACCGACCATTACGGCGAACTCAGGACGGATCGCACGGGCAGCAGTCTTCGGAATGTAATCAGGCTGCTGAGGCTTTTCAGACATCGGGTCAGCGACACGATCGTTCAGCTTCTCCAGGTTGGCCAGTACCTCTTCGCCACGACGGACAACCCATACCGGCTTGCCACGCCATTCAACGATCATCTGCTGACCAGGCTCCAGCTTGCTGATATCCGCCTTGGCAGGTGCGCCCGCGGCTTTCGCCTTGGCACTCGGATTCCAGGAAGCCACGAACGGGACAGCCGCTCCGACAGCACCTACTGCACCTACTGCAGATGTGGCACCGATCAGGAGACGACGTCGCCCCTTATTCACGCCGTCATTGCTCATTAACTTCATCTCCCCTCAATCGACCGGCCGCATTTTGCACAGACACAAAAGGCTGACTGGTCGCTCAGTCATGAAAAAACACAAAACCGGTTTGTTCAAATGCGCCGAATGTTAAAGAAAATACCCTTTTTTTACAAGGTATAATCCCCTCTCCATTAGGCGAACACCGTTTTTATTGACCTGATCCCAAAACGAAAAAAGCCTGCAACCACGAGGGCTGCAGGCTTTTTTTGCATTGCCGTAAAGCGGCCAGGCCGCCAGCAATTAACGCTTGGAGAACTGCGGACGCTTACGGGCTTTACGCAGACCCACTTTCTTACGCTCAACCATACGAGCGTCACGGGTAACGTAGCCAGCTTCACGCAGAGCACCGCGCAGAGTTTCGTCGTATTCCATCAGGGCACGAGTGATGCCGTGACGGATAGCGCCAGCCTGGCCGAAGCCGCCGCCACCTTTAACGGTGATGTGAGCGTCGAACTTCTCAACGTTGTCGGTCAGTTCCAGCGGCTGCATCACGATCATGCGCGCAGTAACGCGACCGAAGTACTCTTCCAGAGTACGGTTGTTGATCATGATTTTGCCAGTACCCGGGCGCAGGAAAACACGAGCAGTAGAGGTTTTACGACGGCCGGTACCGTAATACTGAGTAGTAGACATATTCGCCTTCCCCTTAGATGTTCAGTTCTTTCGGTTGCTGAGCCTGGTGCGGGTGTTCAGCACCGGCGTATACTTTCAGCTTGCTGTACATGGCGCGACCCAGCGGACCTTTCGGCAGCATGCCTTTAACAGCCAGCTCGATAGTACGCTCAGGGAAGGTCTGTACCATCTTGTTGAAGTTTGCTTCCTTCAGACCACCCGGAAAACCGGAGTGACGATAGTACATCTTGTCGTTGCGCTTGTTGCCGGTCACGTTTACTTTCTCGGCGTTTACTACAACGATGTAGTCACCGGTATCAACGTGCGGAGTGTATACCGGCTTGTGCTTGCCACGCAGACGACGGGCAATTTCAGTAGCCAGGCGACCCAGAGTTTTACCCTCTGCGTCCACAACATACCAGTCGCGTTTTACTTCGGCCGGTTTGGCGGTAAAAGTTTTCATGGATTTTTCACCTTACAATTTAAGTCTCGAATACGAGATTCCGACTTACCTTATAGTTATTGGTTAGCGACATGACACGCCACTAACGTACACTTTTTCGGCACCCTGCTTTCAGGGAGCGCGCATTATACCCGCGCCCCTGCAGCTTGGGAAGCTAAAAATCGGCTTTTCTGCTCTCAGGAGCGATGCTCCCGCGCCAGGTATTCATGCGACTGCATTTCCAGCAAACGACTCTGGGTACGCTCGATCTCAAAGTTCAGACGTCCCTCAGTATAGATCTCGTGAATCGGAACTTCTGCCGAGATAATGAGCTTGACCCCCGAATCATAGAACTCATCGACCAGGTTAATGAAGCGGCGGGCCGAATCATCGTTTTTGCGTCCCAACTGAGGCACATTACTGAGCAGTACCGCGTGGTAGATCTTGCCCAGCTCGATGTAGTCGTTCTGCGAACGGGCGCCTTCACACAGAGCCGTGAAATCAAACCAGGCCACATCTTCACAGACACGGCGCACACGAATACCACGGCCATTAACCTCAACTTGAGTGTCTCTTTCCTCTTCCTGAAGATCGGGAACCAGACTCTCGAAGCTGCGACTCAGGCTTGCATCTGCCTCCGCATCCAGCGGCCAGTGGTACAATTCCGCCTGTTCCAGCGTACGCAGACGGTAATCGATGCCGCCGTCCACGTTAACGACTTCAGTATAACGCTTCAGCATATCGATTGCCGGCAGGAAGCGCTGACGCTGAAGGCCATCCTTGTACAGGCCATCCGGCACGATATTGGAGGTCGCGACCAGAGATACGCCGTTGTTGAACAACTCCTGCATCAGCCCACCCAGAATCATCGCATCGGTAATGTCAGACACAAAGAATTCATCAAAGCAGATGATCCGGGCTTCGTCGGCATACTTGCGCGCAATCTCGACCAATGGGTTCTTGGTACCGTCCAGGGCCTTCAGCTCCTGATGCACACGCTGCATGAAGCGGTGGAAGTGGGTCCGCATCTTGCGTTCAAACGGCAGGCTGTCATAAAAGGTATCCATCAGATAGGTCTTGCCACGACCAACACCGCCCCAGAAGTACAACCCCTTGATCGGCTCCTGCTGCTGACGCTTGATCCGGCCACCCAGACGCTGCATGAAGCTCGGCTTGGGCGCTCGCTCGGCAGCCACCAGGTCGTCATACAGACGCTGCAGATGCCCTACAGCCATCTCCTGGGTCGGATCATAGGAGAAATCATCGCGTTTCAGATCCTGCTGGTATCGCTCGAGCGGAGTCATCTTCAGTTTGTACCTCGGGTCGGTTTATGCACACCACAACGGGGGCGAACTTTACTGCTGAAGGCCCTTTTGCGCAAATCCGACAGCTGTAAAAGGGATCAACACTTTGTTTAAGAGACTCACAACCCGAGCAAACGCACCAGCACCGGCACCAGGAACGCCGTCAACAGCCCGGTCAGCCCCATCGCCAGGCCGGAGAAGGCTCCCGCCAGCGCACTGAACTCGAATGCAAAGGCGGTTCCGAAACCATGAGATGACAGACCAAGAGTGAAACCCTTGACCGCGTCATCCTCGATTTTCAGCCAACGAAACAGCGCTGGCGCTGTCAGGCAGCCGATGGCCCCGGTAATCAGCGCAAAGCCCGCCGACAGCGATGGATAACCACCGATTTTTTCGGCGATACCGATAGCAATCGGCGAAGTCACTGACTTGGGCGCCAGCGAGAGCAACGTGGTATCAGATGCACCCAGCGTCCAGGCCACAGCTATAACCGACAACGCTGCGGTCACCGCCCCACAGGTACAGGCGACAAGCAGCGGCACCAGCATTTTCTTGACCCGTTCAAAGTGATCATAAAGCGGCACGGCCAATGCCACGGTTGCAGGCCCAAGCAGGAAGTGTATGAACTGAGCGCCCTCGAAATAGGTGTCATAGTCGGTGCCGGTCAGCTGCAACAGCAGAATGATCAGCGACAATGCGACCAGCACGGGATGCAGCAGCGGTGTACCACCCACCCGACGATTGAGCCATGAGGTGAACATGAACGTAGCGATGGTAATGATGATCCACCACAGGGGCTTGGCCGCAAAGTAAACCCAGAAGCTTGTCATCGCTTATCCCCCGACACATCCAGATTCAGGTTGCGTGTCAGGTATTTCAGCACCAGCGCCGTCACGAAAATGGTAACGACGGTACTCACTACCAGAGCTACCAGAATCACCAGCCACTCCGCCGCGATCAGCTCCGCGTGAACCATCAACCCTACACCGGCCGGTACGAACAGCAATGCCAGGTGACGCAGCAGCCCCTCTGCCGATACACGTAACGCCTCCGGAACCCGTTTGGCGACAATCAAGCCGGCCAGCAGCAACACCATCCCCATGACCGGTCCCGGCACCGGCAAAGCCAGCGCAAGCACTATCCACTCCCCCAACAGCTGACATAGCAGTAGCAACAGTAGACCTGCCAACATCTTTCACCTCCTGTGGTTATTATTTCGGCAAAAACAGGAGTGTACTTATTTTCTTAATATTTTTCCCTTCAACTCTTGGCAAACGGGTCCAGCCTCTCTATAATTCGCCCCGTTCTTGATTGAGGCGCCCAAAACGCCATTCCACCAATCAGAACAAATACTTAGCTTTCAGCTTTGTCGGGGTGTAGCTCAGCCTGGTAGAGCACTGTCTTCGGGAGGCAGGGGTCGTAGGTTCAAATCCTGTCACCCCGACCATTTGCTGAAAACCTAAGTATGCGTCGGGGTGTAGCTCAGCCTGGTAGAGCACTGTCTTCGGGAGGCAGGGGTCGTAGGTTCAAATCCTGTCACCCCGACCATTTTCTTTTCCCGCTTTTCTTTTTTACTGATTTTCCACACTGATCAATTCATACGACTAAGGTAGAATATCGCCTTAGCTACTATCGATGGATTTTCACCATGCTGGAAAAGCTCTTCAAGCTCTCCGAGCACCAAACCACTGTTCGCACTGAAATCATTGCAGGCCTGACCACCTTCCTGACGATGGCCTACATCATCTTTATCAACCCATCCATGCTTTCCGCTGCTGGCATGGATCCCGGCGCCGTGTTCGTTGCCACCTGCCTGGCGGCCGCCATCGGCTGCTTTGTCATGGGTCTTGGCGCCAACTACCCGATCGCCCTGGCCCCCGGCATGGGACTGAATGCCTTTTTCAGCTTCACCGTGGTCGGCCAGATGGGTTACAGCTGGGAAACTGCCCTGGGCGCGGTCTTCATCTCCGGTGTTTGCTTCTTTCTGCTGTCGGTCTTCCGCATCCGCGAATGGATCATCAACAGCATCCCCCTGTCACTCAAGGGCGGCATCGGCGCCGGTATTGGCCTGTTCCTCGGCTTTATCGGCCTGAAAAATGCCGGCATCGTTACCGACAACTCAGCCACCCTGGTCACCATCGGCGACATGAGCCAATGGGGTGCGATTATGGCCTGCCTGGGATTCGTCATTATCGCCGCCTTGTATCATAAGCGAGTCACCGGATCGGTAATGATCGGCATTCTATCCATTACCCTGATCAGCCTGGCGTTCGGCCATGTAGAATTCACCGGCATCGCGGCAGCGCCGCCGTCTCTTGCCCCCACACTGGGCCAGCTCGATATCCTTGGCGCACTGAACATCGGCCTGATCAGCGTTGTTTTCTCCTTCCTGTTTGTCGACCTGTTTGATACTTCAGGCACACTGATCGCGGTTGCTCAAAAGGGCAAGATGCTGACCCCTGACGGCAAGCTGCCCCGCCTGGGGCGCGCCCTGATGGCCGACTCCACTGCTACTATGGCCGGCTCGGTGATGGGCACATCCACCACCACCAGCTACATCGAATCCGGCGCCGGCATTGCAGCAGGCGGCCGCACTGGCCTGACTGCCGTCGTTGTCGGCCTGCTGTTCCTGGCCTGCCTGTTCCTATCACCGCTGGCAGGCACCATCCCGGCTTATGCCACCGCACCAGCATTACTGTTCGTGGCAGTCTTGATGACTCACAGCCTGGTACAGATCGACTGGGACGACATCACTGAAGCGGCTCCCGTCGTGATCGCAACCGTCAGCATGCCGCTGACGTTCTCCATCACAACCGGCATCGCCTTTGGCATCATCTCCTATACAGCGATCAAGGCCCTCAGTGGCCGCACCAGTGAGCTCAACCCCGCACTTTGGGTCCTGTCTGCGCTGTTTGTCGTGAAAATGGCCTACTACGGCTAACCAGGCATTGGGGCGCGCCCATATCCATACGACAGCTCGCCGCTAAAATTCAGCCACAAAAAAAGGGTGAAGGCCAAGCCTTCACCCTTTTTTCATTCCGCTACCCGGTCAGAGCAGCAGACGACGAATGTCACTCAACAGGCCATTCAGGTCGGTCAGGAAGCGACCGGCATCACCACCATTGATGGCACGGTGGTCATAAGACAGACACAGCGGCAGCATCATGCGCGGCTCGAACTCCTTGCCGTTCCAGCGCGGTTTGATATCCGCCTTGGACACACCCAGGATCGCCACTTCCGGCGCATTGACGATCGGCGTGAAGCCGGTACCACCAATACCACCAAGACTGGAGATGGTGAAGCAGGCACCCTGCATCTCGTTCGGCTTCAGCTTACGATCCTTGGCCTTGCCAGCCAGCTCGATCGCTTCACGCGCCAGATCGTATACGCTCTTCTTGTCCGCATCCTTGATCACCGGCACCATCAGGCCATTCGGCGTATCAACAGCCAGGCCGATGTTGACGTACTTCTTGTACACGATGTGTTCGCCATCATGGTGCAGAGATGCATTGAACTTCTGATGACGCTTGAGCGCAATGGCAGCCGCCTTGATCATGAACGGCAGCGGGGTCAGCTTGACACCCTCTTTCGCGGCCGCATCTTTCATTTCCTTGCGGAATGCTTCCAGCTCGGTGATGTCCGCCTCGTCAAACTGAGTCACATGCGGGATGTTGAGCCAGCAACGGGACATGTTGTCACGGGTGATCTTGTCGACCTTGCTCAGCTTGACCATCTCGGTTTCGCCGAACTTGCTGAAGTCCACCGCCGGGATCGCCGGAATGCCGCTGCCACCGGTCACGGTAGCCGGGCCCTTCTCGGCCAGCTGCTTGAGCGCCGACTTCACGTAGGCCTGAACATCTTCCTTCAGGATGCGACCCTTGCGACCGCTGGCGGTCACATTGACCAGCTCGACCCCGAATTCACGCGCCAGCGCACGCACCGCCGGACCGGCATGTACATTACGGTTTTTCTTCTCCAGCGCATTCAGATCGACGTTTTTATCCGCCGCCGGCGCTGCCTTGGCAGCCGAGGCAGCCGCAGGAGCTGCCGCTTTCGGCGCTTCAGCAACTGGCGCAGAAACCGGTGCTGCAGCAGGCGCACCCGCCACTTCCAGCTCAAGGATCAGATCACCTTCATTGACCTGACCACCCTCACTGATCTTGACGGAAACAACCTTGCCACCCTTGGGTGCCGGCACTTCCATCGACGCCTTGTCGGTCTCCAGCGTGATCAGGCTGTCACCCTCGGCAATTTCGTCGCCAGCCTTAACCAGCACTTCAATCACATCGACATCAGTTGCACCGGACAGATCCGGCACGGTGACCGGCTCAACACCACCCGACCGGGCCGGTGCCGCAACAGGAGCCGGTGCAGCTTCAACTGCCGGAGCAGGTGCTTCCGCCGCGGCCGGAGCGGATACCGCAGCACCACCGCTGAGCTCCAGCTCCAGCAACAGATCACCTTCGCTGACCTGGTCACCTTCCTTGATCTTCATGGAGACAACCTTGCCACCCTTGGGCGCAGGCACTTCCATGGAAGCCTTGTCGGTTTCCAGCGTGATCAGGCTGTCACCTTCAGCGATCTCATCGCCTTCCTTGACCAACACCTCGATCACATCCACATTGTCGGCACCGGACAGATCCGGTACCAGTACCTGTTCAACAGTTGTCGCAGCAGCAACAGCAGGTACCGCCGGCGCCGCCTCAGCAGCAGGCGCGGGTGCAGCGGACGTCTCTGCAACCGGTGCCGGAGCAGCCGATGCCGCTTCAGCCGCACCCTCAACTTCCAGCTCCAGAATGGCGTCCCCTTCACTGCAGGTACCACCCTCGGCGACGATGATGTTCTTAACCACACCGGCATGGGTGGACGGCACTTCCATGGAGGCCTTGTCGGTTTCCAGCACGATCAGTGAATCGCCCTCGGCGATGCTGTCACCCACGCTGACACAGACTTCAACGATGTCAACGTTTTCGCTACCGCCAATATCGGGCACTGTAATGGTAGTCGTAGTCACAATAAATCCTCTCGCAATAAACCAGTCAGATGTTCACTCGCCTGCCACTTAAAGTGTCCAGGGGGCCGGCTTTTCCGGGTTGATGTTGAACTTCTGAATGGCCTTGGCGACAACCGAAGCCTCCAGCTTGCCTTCTTCCTGCAGCGCTTTCAGCGCAGCCACTGCGACGTAGTAGCGGTTCACTTCGAAGAACTCGCGCAGCTTGCTGCGACTGTCGGAGCGACCGAAACCATCGGTACCCAGCACCTTGTAGCGACGCGGGATGTACTCACGCAGCTGGTCGGCGTACATGCGCATGTAGTCGGTCGAAGCCACTACCGGACCTTCGCGACCTTCCAGGCACTCTTCCACGTAGGACTTGCGTGCTTCCTGCTCAGGATTCAGCAGGTTCCAGCGGCTGACGCCCTGCGCATCGCGACGCAGTTCGTTGATGGAGGTGGTGCTCCAGACGTCAGCTTCAACGCCGAACTCATCACGCAGGATGTTCGCCGCTTCACGCACTTCACGCAGGATGGAGCCACAGCCCATCAGCTGCACCTTGAGGTCGGAGTCCTTGCCCTCTTCCAGCAGGTACATGCCCTTGATGATGCCCTCTTCGGCACCCTGCGGCATCTCCGGATGCTGGTAGTTCTCGTTCAGCGTGGTGATGTAGTAGAACTTGTTTTCCTGCTCCTGGTACATGCGACGCATGCCGTCCTGAACAATCACCGCCAGCTCGTAGCCGTAAGTCGGGTCGTAGGACACGCAGTTCGGGATCATCTGCGCCATCAGGTGGCTGTGACCATCCTGGTGCTGCAGGCCTTCACCGTTCAACGTAGTACGACCGGAGGTGGCACCGATCAGGAAGCCGCGCGCCTGGGAATCACCGGCCGCCCAGGCCAGGTCCATGATGCGCTGGAAGCCGAACATGGAGTAGAAGATGTAGAACGGCACCATAGTGCAGCCGTTGTTGGCATAGGAGGTCGCAGCCGCAATCCAGGCCGACATAGCACCCGCTTCGTTGATACCTTCCTGCAGGATCTGACCGTTCTTGGACTCCTTGTAGTACATGATCTGGTCGGAGTCGTGCGGCACGTAGCGCTGACCTTCAGAGGTATAGATTCCCAGCTGACGGAACATGCCTTCCATACCGAAGGTACGGGCTTCGTCCGGCACGATCGGTACTACGCGCTCGCCCATCTGCTTGTCTTTCACCAGGGTGCTGAGCACACGGTTCAGCGCCATTTGGGTCGACAGGGTACGCTCGCCACTGGACTTGAGCTGCCCCTTGAAGGCTTCCAGTTCAGGCACCTGCAGCTGTTCGAATTCGGTACGACGCGCCGGGTAGAAACCACCCAACTGCTTGCGACGCTCGAACATGTATTTCATCTCCGCGGAATCCGGAGATGGACGGTAATAAGGTACACTCTTGAGCTGATCATCGGACAGCGGGATGTTGAAGTGGTCGCGGAACCCCTTGAGGTCATCCATCGCCACTTTCTTCATCGAGTGGGTGTCGTTCTTGGCCTGACCGGACTGACCGGTACCATAACCCTTGACGGTCTGCGCCAGAATGACGGTCGGCTGTCCCTTGTGGTGGAACGCCTTGTGGTAAGCGGCATACACCTTGTACGGGTCATGACCACCGCGGTTCAGGTTCATGATCTCTTCGTCCGACATATCCTTGACCATCTCGGCCAGTTCCGGATATTTGCCGAAGAAGTGCTCACGGGTGTAGGCACCGCCGTTGGCCTTGTAGTTCTGCAGCTCACCGTCGCAGACTTCGTTCATGCGCTGCTGCAGCAGGCCTTTTTCATCTTTCTCGAACAGCGGATCCCAGTGACGACCCCAGAGGACCTTGATCACGTTCCAGCCTGCACCCTTGAAGACGCCTTCCAGCTCTTGCACGATCTTGCCGTTACCGCGCACCGGACCATCTAGGCGCTGCAGGTTACAGTTGATCACGAAGATCAGGTTTTCCAGCTGCTCGCGACCAGCCAGGGAGATGGCACCCAGGGTTTCCGGCTCGTCACATTCACCGTCGCCCAGGAACGCCCACACCTTGCGATCGCCGCGCTTGACCAGGTCACGCGCGGACAGATAACGCATCACGTGCGCCTGATAGATCGCCTGGATCGGGCCCAGACCCATGGAAACGGTCGGGAACTGCCAGAAGTCCGGCATCAGCCAGGGATGCGGGTAGGAGGACAGGCCGTTGCCGTCCACTTCACGGCGGAAGTTGTCCAGCTGCTCTTCAGTCAGTCGGCCTTCCAGGTAGGCACGGGCATAGATCCCCGGGGAGATGTGGCCCTGGAAGAACACCATGTCGGATTCGCGGCCTTCGGGACCGTGGAAGAAATAGTTGAAACCGATATCGTAGAGTGTAGCGGAGGAGGAAAAGCTGGAGATATGACCGCCGAGGGCATCCTCATTGTCGTTGGCACGCATCACCATCGCCATGGCGTTCCAGCGAATGAACGAGCGGATACGACGTTCCATGAACAGGTCGCCCGGCATGCGGACTTCATCACGCGGTGAAATGGTGTTTACATAAGAGGTATTGATGCTGGCGCCAGAATCAACTCCCAATGTGGACGCCTTGGCGCCCAATTCGCGCAGCAGGTAGCGTGCGCGCTCGTCTCCGTCGTTTTTGGCGACGGATTCAAGAGCATCCATCCATTCCTGAGTTTCGATTGGATCGATATCTTCAATCATGTCTCGCACTTTGCCTTCTCCGATCACTTGTAAGCGTGGATGTGCCAAGACTAACCAGCACCCTGCATGGATTACACACTGAGCACTAGAGGCTGTCCCGGTTATTGTCGTTTTATGTGTAGTAATACTACATTTGCACCATACTTTTGTCTATGTCCAACCCTTGCGTAGGGGTTAACGCGTATATAAACCCTTTATACTGTAGTATTTTGACACTTTTGGTACGGTTCACCTGGTTTCAAGGTTAGACCGCCTCAGCGCCCTTTCCAGTCGAGTGCGCTCCCGCCCCTGCTCCAGCAACACTTCCTCGACGAAAGCGAGATGATCATGTGCCGCCTGGCGCGCCGCTTCCGGTTCAGCGTCGAGGATCGCCTGCAGCAGCAGCCGGTGCTGCTCATGGATCCGGCTGCGCATCTCGCCCTTCGGATAGATCTGTTCCAGGTTATCCCAGATATGCTGACGCAGCAGGGTGAACAGGGCACGCATCATGTGCAGCAGTACGACATTATGGGTAGCCGCCGCTATCGCCAGGTGAAATTCCACATCCGCCGCCACCTCCTTGTCGAACGCCTTTTCCTCGTGAAATTGCTGCAACTGGTCATAGCAGGCCTGAATCATCGCCTTATCCGCCGCTGTCGAGCGCATCGCCGCATAATAGGCACTGACCCCTTCCAGGGCATGGCGAAACTCAAGCAGGTCGTACTGGGATTCGGGGTGCGACTTGAACAGCTCAAGCAGAGGATCGGACAACCCCGCTCCCAGATCCTCGGCCACGAAGGTCCCCCCTCCCTGGCGACTTACCAGCAGCCCACGGGCAGCCAGCTTCTGCATCGCCTCGCGTACCGATGGCCTGGACACTTCGAACTGGGCCGCCAGCTCCCGTTCCGGCGGCAAACGCTGTCCAGGCTTGAGCGCCCCTTCGAGGATCATGGTTTCCAGCTGCTGCATGATCACATCCGAAATACGAGGCTGTTTGACGCGTTTGTACACCATAGGGCTCTGACTACCTGCTTGTGAATAACGTAACTGCCATGAAAACTAAATTGGTTAGACCAATTTTACAAGCATATTGACCATGAAGAACCATAATACTGCATTGACAGCAGGTACATTCAGACCATAAAGTCCTTAAAACCGATATGGTTAATTGGTCTTACCAATTATGGTGATTGTATGAAACCCGAGTTCCAAGCCTTTTTCGATCAACTGCAGAGCTTCATCCCCGGTGAACGTCTGATTACCGACCCCTTGCGTACGCTTGCGTATAGAACCGATGCCAGCTTTTACCGCCTGATCCCGCAGATCGTAGTCAGAGTTGAAAGCGAGCAGGAGGTGGTACGCCTGATCGGCCTGGCCCATGAACATGACCTGCCACTGACCTTCCGCGCCGCCGGTACCAGCCTGTCAGGTCAGGCGATAACCGACTCGGTACTGGTTCAGCTCGGTGACGGCTGGCAAGGCTATGACATCAGTGAAGATGCCAGCACCATCCGCCTTCAGCCCGGTGTCATCGGCGCCCATGCCAATCGCTACCTGGCACCTTTCCAGCGCAAGATCGGTCCGGATCCGGCGTCCATCAACGCCGCCAAAATCGGCGGCATTGCCGCCAACAACGCCAGCGGCATGTGCTGCGGCACGGCGCAAAACAGCTATCGCACACTCAACAGCATGCGGCTTGTTCTGTCTGACGGCTCGGTCCTGGACACAGCCGATCCTGAATCAGTCCGGCACTTTCGCCAGCAACACCTCGCCCTGCTCGACAGTCTGGACTCCGTGGCCAAGCTGACCCGCACCAACACCGAGCTCAGGCAGAAGATCGAGCACAAGTACCGACTCAAGAACACCACCGGCTACGCGCTCAACGCCCTGATCGATTTCGATGACCCGATCGACATCCTGCAGCACCTGATGATCGGCTCCGAGGGCACCCTCGGCTTCATCTCCGCCATCACCTACGACACGGTTCCCGATCATCCTTACAAGGCATCGGCGCTGGTATTTTTCAACCAGGTCCGCACCACCTGCGAAGCGGTTGCCCTGCTCAAGTCCACGCCTGTCGCGGCGGTCGAACTGATGGATCGGGCCGGATTGCGCTCGGTTGAAAACAAGCCCGGCATGCCCGACTTCATCCGCTCATTACCGGAGGATGCCGCCGCCCTGCTGATCGAAACCCGTGCCGAGAGCGAAGTGGAGCTGCACCAGCAGATCGATACCATCAGCGCCAGCATTGCTCATTTGCAGACCAGTCAGCCTTACCAGTTCAGTACCGACCCTGACGAGTGCGCTCGCTACTGGGCGATCCGTAAGGGACTGTTCCCGGCGGTGGGTGCCGTGCGCGAAACCGGCACCACAGTCATCATCGAGGACGTCGCCTTCCCCGTTGCGCGTTTGGCCGATGCCGTCGCCGACCTGCACGAGCTGTTCGTTCGCTGGGACTATCCTGAAGCCCTGATCTTCGGCCATGCTCTCGAAGGCAATCTGCATTTTGTATTCACCCAGTCGTTCGAAACTGAAGATGCCCTGCGACGCTATGAAGGCCTGATGGATGACGTGGCCGACCTGGTCGTCAACCGTTATGGCGGCTCCCTCAAGGCCGAACACGGCACCGGCCGTAACATGGCCCCCTATGTGGAGCTGGAATGGGGACATGACGCCTATCGACTGATGCGCGAGATAAAGGCCTTGCTGGACCCGGCCGGCATTCTGAACCCGGGCGTCATCCTCAATGAGGACACCAAGGTCCACCTGAAAAACCTCAAGCCGATGCCGGCGGCCGATCCCCTGGTGGATAAATGCATCGAGTGCGGTTTCTGCGAACCGGTCTGTCCGTCCCGGGACCTGACCCTGACGCCGCGCCAGCGCATCGTGCTCTGGCGTGAAATCAACGAACTTGAACGCACCGGTACAGACCCTCAACGTCTGCAGCAGCTGAAACAGGACTATGCCTACCAGGGTGACGAGACCTGTGCCGCCTGCGGCCTCTGCTCAACCAGCTGCCCGGTCGGCATCAATACCGGCGATCTGACCCGACTGATTCGTCACCATAATCATGAGCATCGCGAGAATCTCGCCGACTGGCTCGCCGAGCACTACGGCGGCGCGATGAAAGCCAGCCGCGCCCTGTTTAAAGTCGCCGACAGCACACACAAACTACTGGGCAGTGACCGCATGAGTGCACTGACCAGGGGTGTGCGCAAGCTCAGCGGCAACCGGGTACAGCAATGGACATCGGCCATGCCGACCGCCGCCAAGACGCCGGTACTCCCGCCACCGTCTGGCACACACCCTGCCGGCAAGGTGGTTTATCTGCCCAGCTGTGCCAGCCGCACCATGGGCCCCATGCGCGGCAGCGAAGAACGGATATCACTGGCGGACAAAACCATCCAGCTGCTGCAAAAAGCCGGTTTCGACGTCATCCTGCCCGAGGCGCTGGAAGGACTCTGCTGCGGCATGCCTTTCCAGTCCAAGGGCATGTTCTCGGCCGCCGAACGCAAGCGCCGTGAACTGGGCGATCAACTGCTCAAGGCCAGTGACCAGGGGCAGATCCCGATCTACTCCGACACCAGCCCGTGCAGCCTGCGCTTGCAGGAAGGCATGCCCGCCGAACTCCAGGTCTATGACAGCATCGAGTTTCTGGAACGTTTTGTATTATCCAGGCTGGAAATCACACCTGTAGATGAACCCGTGGCCTTGCACATCACCTGCAGCAGCCAGCGCCAGGGGCTGGAGGACGCACTCAAGCGCATCCTCAGCGCCTGCAGTACCCGGGTCGTTATCCCCGACCAGATCAGCTGCTGCGGCTTCGCCGGAGACAAGGGGTTCTCGACCCCCGAGCTCAATGCCAGCGCCTTGCGGACACTGAAAACCCAGGTCCAGCATTGCAGCGGAGGCTACTCGACCAGCCGTACCTGCGAGATCGGACTGAGTCATCACAGCGGTATCGAATACCGCTCCGTGGTCTACCTGCTTGACCGTTGTTCACGCCCCAAGCCTAATGAGGAGATTCATCATGTCACTCCCTGACATCAAGACCATTCTCTATACCACGCTGCTGGACGATTACTCCCGACCGGTCTTTCGCCATGCCGTACAGCTGGCACGCCTCACCGGTGCCCGTATCCATATGCTGCATGTGATCGAGCCGATTGGTGAGATGGGGCATGCGCTGATCCGCAATTACCTGCCCGAGGAGATGATCGACAGAATGCATGAAGAAGGCATTCACAAGGTCCTCGATCAGATGCGCCAGCGCGTCGACAAGTTCATTGCCGACGAGCTGGCGGCACTGCCGAACAACGGCACTCCGGAGATCACGCCAGTCGTCGCCGAAGGCTCGCATGCCGATGTTATTCTCGAACAGGCTGAAAACCTGGGCGCGGATGTTATCATCATGGGCGCAGAAAACAGGTTCGGCCACCACAGTCACACGGCAAATCAGGTTATTCGCTACGCTAAAGTCCCCGTGTATGTCGTGCCAACCGGTAAAGACTACCTCTGACCCGCTGGGCTGGCTGGCCCGCCCGGGCCAGCCAAAGGAATTTTCATGGAAAGCACTTCATTCGCGCTGCTGGAACGCATCTTTCTCACGGTTTTCCCTCTCGTCGCCATTGTCAGCGTCGGCTTTTTCTATGCCAAGTCCCGACAGACCGATATGGCAATTGCCAATCGCATCAATATCGATGTTTTTTGCCCGGCACTGATCTTCTCGGTCATGTCGGCCAAATCCTTCGACCTGCCCACCTATTCCAACCTCGCCATCGGCGCGACAGTCGTGGTGCTCGGGTCTGGTCTGCTGATCTGGCCGCTGTGCCGCCTGCTCGGTGTTCAACTCAAGACCCTCCTGCCACCAATGATGTTCAACAACAGCGGCAATCTCGGTATCCCGCTGCTGGTACTGGCGTTCGGCGAACAGGCGCTGCCTGCCGCCGTGGTACTCTTCCTGGTGGAAAACCTGCTGCACTTCACTGTGGGCATCTACATGCTTGACCACCGCACCAATCCGTTCAACGTGCTGCGCATGCCGATGATCATCGCGACCATTGCCGGATTACTGGTCAGCAGCTTCGACTGGACGCTGCCCAATGTGGTGCAGGTACCGATCGACATGCTGGGCCAGATCGCCATTCCGCTGATGCTGTTTGCGCTGGGGGTGCGTATGACCAGTGTCGACTTTTCCCACTGGAAGATCGGTGTCTGGGGCAGCCTGCTGGCTCCGCTCAGTGGTGTGCTGGTAGCACTGACCCTTCAGCCCCTGCTACAGCTTGAACCGCTTCAGTTCAGCTATCTGTTGATCTTCGGCGCCTTGCCGCCTGCGGTGCTCAACTACATGATGGCCGAACGCTACAATCAGGAACCGCAGCAAGTTGCATCGATCGTTTTACTGGGCAATATCAGCAGCCTGCTGGTCATCCCCGTAGCACTGGCATTTGCGCTTCAGGCAGGCTGAACCTGAATACAAAAAGGGCCGGCAAATGCCGGCCCTGGGCTGAATGCCTTACTCCCCCCCAACCGACTGCAGCAGGATCAAATCCCGGTTTTTTGCCACCGTTGCAGGCCCTATGCCTTTGACATCAGTCAGCTGCTCAACGGCAATAAACGGACCATTGGCTTCGCGATAGGCCACGATGGCTTCCGCCTTCGCCGGTCCTATACCGTTGAGCGCCGACGCAATCTGGACTGCACTGGCCGTGTTGATATCTACCGGCTCGACCGCCAGCGACAAGGGAGAAAACAGCAGGGTTGAGGAGAGCAGAATGCTGCTCAGCAGACGCTTCATCATGATCGCTTCCTTTCGTCTATGAGGGGAATGCCGGTTATCCTTGACCGACGCAAACCATCATAGGCAGCGCAGTGCCGAACCTGAAGCCCTGTTCGGCCTGCGCTTGATCCTGATCAGTTTTGGCGCGCCAGAAGTGCTGCCGCCACTTCCTGCTGAATACGCGCGGCGACCACCGAGGGAGCATCCGCCTGGGTGATCGGGCGCCCAATCACCAGGTAGTCACTG
The DNA here is from genome assembly GCA_963677795.1 of uncultured Marinobacterium sp. Taxonomy (GTDB): domain Bacteria; phylum Pseudomonadota; class Gammaproteobacteria; order Pseudomonadales; family Balneatricaceae; genus Marinobacterium. Next base: position 1,015,505 of record OY782520.1, read on the forward strand.
CCTGTCTCGATCGCCTCGCTCGGGGTCATGATACGACGCTGATCCCCCTGCTCGGCATCAGCCGGACGAATACCGGGGGTCACCAGTGCAAACGGCTGCTCGATCGCGGCACGAATCGCGGCCACTTCCTGCGCCGAGCACACCACGCCATCCAGCCCGGAGGACTGAGTCAGCCGGGCCAGACGTACCACCTGCTCCATCGGGTCCAGATCCAGCCCGATCTCGGCCAGATCGGCACGCTCCATGCTGGTCAGCACAGTCACCGCGATCAACAGAGTGCGGTTATCCTGAACCTGCTCCAACTGCTCGCGTGCAGCCTCCATCATGCGACGGCCACCTGACGCATGCACATTGACCATCCAGACACCCATCTCCGCCGCCGCACGCACGGCACGGGCGGTGGTATTGGGGATATCATGAAATTTCAGGTCCAGGAAAACCTCGAAGCCCAGACGGTGAAGTGACTCTACCACCGCGGGACCGCAACGGGTAAACAGCTCCTTGCCCACTTTGACGCGGCACAGCGCCGGATCCAGCTGCCGGGCCATCTGCAGGGCAGCATCCTGATCAGGATAATCGAGAGCGACAATGATTCGGTTGGTATCGGTGGTCATCTTTGAAAATCTCTTACTCGCCTTCCAGGCCCTGTATCGGGCCGGTCGTGCCCCACTGCTTGCAGGAGGGACATTGCCAGTGCAGTGTCCGCCCGGCAAAACCGCAATGGTTGCACTGATAAATGGGTTTACTCTGTTCCAGCTGCCCGGTCAGTCCCTGCAAAATACTGAGGCTCTGACGTGCACTGCGGGAACCATAATCGATATGCATGTCAATCAGGCGGTTGAACCCCCTGACCGAGGGACGCTTTTTCAGTTCTTCCGTGAGGAATTTACCGGCAGCATAGACATCCTTCTGCCGCCAGATGATCTCGGCAAGTGCCATGATGACAGTCGCCGATGGCGCTTCCTGCAGACATTTGCGCAGAAAAGCCTCGTACTCATCTTCAGCCCCCAGTCCCCGGTAACACTCAGCCAAAGGCGCGATGGTTTCGGGCACGAACAGAGCATTTTGCTGCAGTACCCGCTTCAGCGCCTTAATCGCCGGACGCCAGCGCTCCTGAGCCATCAACATTCGGGCTCGGATCAGACTGGCTCGACAACACGCACTGTCATAGGCCAGCGCCTGCTGCAGATATTGCTCGGCGGTCGCGGCATCACCGTCACGCAGTACCACCTCGGCCCGCTCGCAGCAGTAATGAGCCAGCTCATGCTGTACTTCTGCAAGGTCGGCCGTCTGCAACTGGTGCGCCGCATTCAGCGCCTGTTGCCACTCCCGTTCCTTTTCATACAGCTTGATCAACAGCAGCCTGGCCTTGCGGCGGGCGTCGGTATCACTCGCCCGCCGGATGATATCCAGCAGCAGGTTTTCCGCCCGATCCAGTAGCCCCAGGGCATCATAATCACGCGCCAATGCCATCTGGATACGCAGGAAGTCGGCTTCCTGCAGGTCAGGCCGAGCCAACAGCTTCTGATGAATGCCCACCGCCCGGTCAACCTCGCCCTTGCGCCGAAACAGCTTGGCCAGGGTCAGGTGCGCCGGGATCGTATCAGAGTTGATCTCCAGCGCGCGAATAAAACTTTCAATCGCCTCATCCGTATTTTCATTGATCAGGTGATCAAGCCCGGTGAAATATTCCTTGCTCAGATCGGCCGCCGTGGGTTCAGCCGCCTGACGACTCAGCACCTGGCTCCGGCCCAGCCACCAGCCGGCACCCACTGCCAGAAACAGCGGGACAATCAGCAGGTAGTCCGACAGCATTTCAGTTGGAGTTTTTCAGGCCGGCCGTACGCAACTGATCAAGCTCCTTGCGGAACGCCTGCTCCTTGCGACGCGACGATCTGAGGCGGGTTTTCAACGCCAGTAACGTGAGGGTACTCAGCAACATGCCGCAGATTCCCCCCAGCACGAAGACGGCGATCAGCCAGAGCGACAGACTGGCTTCCGGCGAGGTGAAGAACACCAGGTCAATGCTTACCGGTTGGGTATTGTGGATGGTAAACAGAATGCCGATGCCGATTACGATCAGCGCCAGCAGGGTCAGGATCAGTTTTTTCAGCCAGTTCACGCGTTCTTCCTCTGCAGTTGACCGGCATTATTATGACAGGATACTCAATAGCCGGCTTTAAGCCCTTCGTTCACCTGGTCACGCAGCTCCTTACCCGGTTTGAAGTGAGGAACAAACTTGGCTGCCAGGGGAACGGCCTCTCCCGTTTTGGGATTACGTCCCATCCGCGGGGCTCGATAGTGTAACGAGAAGCTGCCGAAACCGCGAATCTCGATACGCTCCCCCGTCGACAGGGCATCGGTCATATGGTCAAGCATGGTCTTGACGGCCAGCTCCACGTCCTTGACCGACAATTCGGGGTGGGCATCGATCAAACGCTCGATTAACTCTGACTTGGTCATAACACCTCCGGTTCAGACCGAAGGCCCCGCCATCGCAGGGCCTCAGACTAGAGCGATGCGGGAATCAGGAGTCCTGCTTTTTCATCTGCTGCTTGATCAGATCACCGATGGTGGTCGGCCCCTGATCCTGGCTCGGCTGCTCCTGTACCGCCTTCATGGCCTGTTTTACTTGTGCCCGCTCCATCTGGCGGACGGACAGGTTCAAGGCGCGGTTGCGGCGATCCACACTCAATACGGCGGCTTCCAGTTCATCCCCCGCCTTGAGCTCGGTGGTCAGATCAGCCACATGGGCTTCGGACAGTTCAGACACCTTGAGTACGGCATCGACGCCCTCAGCCAGTGCGACAGTCGCCTGACGTGGATTGACCTCTTGAATGATGCCGGTCACGATGCTGCCCTTGGGATGCTGGTCGGCATACTGGGCAAAGGGATCCGAATTCAACTGTTTGATACCCAGCGCGATGCGTTCACGCTCAGGGTCGACGGACAGCACCAGGGCCTCGACTTCATCGCCTTTGCTGTACTCTTTCATCGCCTCTTCCCCGGGCAGATCCCAGGACAGATCGGACAGATGAACCAGACCATCGATACCGCCATCCAGGCCGATGAAAACACCGAAGTCGGTGATCGAGCGCACCCGCCCCTTGAGCACCTCACCCTTGGCATGCTGGCCGGCAAACTGCTCCCAGGGGTTCGCCTGGCACTGCTTCATGCCCAGCGAGATACGGCGGCGCTGCTGGTCGATATCGAGAATCATCACCTCGACCTCGTCACCGACCTGTACCACCTTGGAGGGGTGGATATTCTTGTTGGTCCAGTCCATTTCGGAAACATGGACCAGGCCTTCTATACCCGGTGCGATTTCGGCAAAACAGCCGTAGTCGGTCAGGTTGGTCACCTTCGCCTTGACCCGGCTGCCCACCGTGTATTCGGCGGTCAGCTTGCTCCAGGGGTCTTCCTGCAGCTGCTTGAGACCCAGGGAAACCCGCTTGCGCTCGGCATCATACCTCAGCACCTTGACGTCAATCTCGTCACCGACATTGAGTACTTCGCTCGGGTGCTTGACGCGCTTCCAGGCGATGTCGGTGATATGCAGCAGACCGTCGATGCCACCCAGATCGATGAAGGCGCCGTAATCGGTCAGGTTCTTGACGATACCCTTGGTAACCAAACCCTCTTCCATCTTTTCCAGCAGCTTCTCACGCTCCTGGCTGTAGGCTTCCTCGAGCACGGCACGACGGGAAACCACCAGGTTATTGCTGCGGGCATCCAGCTTGACGATGCGCAGATCCAGCTCCTGACCTTCGAGATGGGAGGTATCACGCAGCGGGCGGATATCGACGAGGGAGCCGGGAAGGAAGGCGTTGAGGCCGTTGACGTTAACGGTCAGGCCGCCACGGACACGGCCAACGATGTGGCCGTGTACATTGCTGCCGGCCTCATAGGCGTCCTCGAGCACCGCCCAGGCTTCGATACGCTTGGCGCGCTCACGGGACAGAACGGTCGAGCCAAAGCCATCCTCCAGGGATTCCAGTGCGACGCGGACTTCGTCGCCGACCTGAAGATTGCATTCACCCTTGTCATCACGGAACTGTTCCAGAGGAATAACCCCCTCTGACTTGAGTCCTGCATTGACGATCACAAAGTCGTTATCAATCGCCACCACAGTGCCGGTCACGATCGACCCGGGCGCCATGTCCAGCTCTTTCAAACTCTCTTCAAACAGCTCCGCAAAACTTTCGCTCATTACCGTTCCTTCCCAAGTTTGGCTACATCAACGCAGCCCTCTGTGTCTGGCTTCATCCAGCACTGCCTGCAACACCTCATCAATCGTCATCGTCGTGGTGTCGAGCCTCACTGCATCCGGCGCTGGTTTAAGCGGCGCAACGGCACGATTCATATCACGCGCGTCACGGGCCTTTATATCGTTCAATATATCATCAAGGCTAGCACCGGGTTCCTTGCTAATCAACTGCTTATAACGGCGCTGTGCACGCTCTTCTGCGCTGGCATCCAGGTAGATCTTCAATTCCGCCGACGGGAACACAACAGTGCCCATATCACGGCCATCCGCCACCAGGCCCGGCGCCCGCGCAAAGTCACGCTGACGATTGAGCAGCGCCTCGCGCACCGGCCCCAGCGCCGCGATAACAGAAGCATCCTCACCGACCCGCTCGTTACGAATCGCATGAGTCACCTCTTCACCTTCCAGCACGATCTGCACACCCTTGCCGTTATCGGATGCCTTGAACTGCACATCCAGATGCGCCGCCAGTACTTCCAGTGCTTCCACATCATCCAGCTCGACGCCGTGATGGCGTGCCGCCAGTGCAGTCAGGCGATACAGCGCCCCACTGTCGAGCAGATGCCAACCCAGCTCCCTTGCCAACAGCTGACAGATAGTGCCCTTACCTGATCCACTGGGGCCATCAACCGCGATGACCGCCACCTGTTTCTCCTGGATGGACATCAGTCCTCCTCCTTATGAACGTTCAGACCCACCCGCTGCGCCTGCTCGACAAAGTCGGGATAGGCCGCCAGCAGCGCTCCACTCTGGGTCACGGTTACGGTTTCGGCACAACATAGTCCGGCGGCCAGTGCCGCCATGGTCAGCCGCAGACTGCCTTTGGCTTCAATACTGCCCCCCTGCAACCCGCCGCCGGTTACCCGGATGCAATCGCTGTCCTGCTCGATCCGGACACCGAGTTCAGCCAGCATGGCCACGGTTTTGTGTACCGGGTCATCTTCCTTATGCCGTAGCCGGGCCAGACCGCTGAAGCAGCTCTCGCCTTCTGCCACGGCCGCCGCAACCAGCAGCAAGGGCAATTCATCCACGGCCGCAGCCAGCAGTTGGGCTTCGGCGGTAATTCCCTTGAGTCTTTGCCCCGCCGTTACCACCAGATCCGCCACCGGCTCACCCAGCTGTTCGCGGCTCTGCTCCAGCACAATATCGGCACCCATTCGCTGTAGCACTTGCAACGCCCCCAGACGACTGGGGTTGGTGCCGACCGAGCTCAGGCGGTACGCGCCGCGACTGTGTTCAGCTCCGGCCACCAGCATGAACAGCGTGGCCCAGGAGATATCCCCCGGTACCTGAATATCAGCAGCACTCAAAGTTCCGCCCGGTGTCAGCCGGACACAGGCCTCTGTGCGGCTGATCGCCGCCCCCAACGCTGCCAGCATACGTTCGGTATGATCGCGCGTGGCCACCGGCTCCCGGATGCAGGTGTCGCCCTCGGCCCAGAGACCGGCCAGCAGCAGCGACGACTTCACCTGAGCACTGGGCACCGGTAAAGAGTAATCGATGCCTCGCAAGTGCTGTCCACCGGTGATGCGCAGCGGCGCACCGCCGCTTTCGCCGGTCTCAATCAGCGCGCCCATCTGGCGCAGCGGCTCGGCGACCCGGGTCATGTCACGCTGGCACAGGGCCTCATCGCCAAACAGCTCGGTATCGAAAGGCTGGGCGGCCAGCACACCAGCCAGCAAACGCATCGCCGTGGCCGAATGGCCCAGATAAAGCGGCCCGGGCGGCGGCTTGAGGCCATGCAGCCCCACGCCAAATACCCTGACCTGCCCCTGGTGCGGCCCTTCGATCACCACACCCATATCACGCAAGGCCTGCAGCGTCGCAAGGCTGTCCTCGTTTTCGAGGAAACCGCTGATGTCAGTGACACCCTCGGCGATCGCCGCCAGGATGATGGCGCGGTGCGAAATTGATTTGTCACCGGGCAAGCTGAACTCGCCGCTGAGCTCAGCACCTCCACGGGCGCGCAAGTTTACCGCCCGTGTATGATCATTCGATGAATAGGCCGCCTTGTTCAGCAGGCGGGTAAAGTGATCTCGCGCCGCCTTGGCCCGGGTAAAAATCCCCAGCATGCCTTCGCTGTCACCCTGATCAATGGCCGCACGCAAACGTGCCACGCCCGAGGTATAGCGATCGATCTGGGCCAGAATCGCATCGCGGTTGGCGATACAGATATCGTGCCACATGGTGGGGTCGCTGGCGGCGATGCGGGTGAAATCGCGAAAACCACCGGCGGCATAACGGAAGATATCGAGGTTCTCTTCCTCCCGCGCCAGGGTATCGACCAGAGAAAAGGCCAGCAGATGCGGCAGATGACTGGTCGCCGCCAGGACTTCGTCGTGCCGGCCCACTTCCATCTGCAGCACTTCAGCGCCAACGGCCTGCCACAGGCGCGCCAGCTCCAGGGTTGCATTGGGGTCGGTTTCCGGCAGCGGCGTCAGAATCACCTTATGGTGCTCGAACAGATCAGCGTCCGAAGCACGGACACCACTTTTCTCGGCGCCGGCGATCGGGTGCCCCGGAATGAAAGTACCGGGCAGGTGGCCGAATATCCGCCGGGCCGCCTGCACCAGGTTGCCCTTGGTACTGCCGACGTCAGTCACCAGAGTCTGCAGTTTCAGGTGCGGGCGAATCTGTTCCAGCACGGTTTCCATCGCCTTGACCGGCACCGCCAACACGATCAGATCGGCAGCCGCGACTTCGGCGGGAAGATCTTCGGCGACCCGGTCGATGACGCCCAACTGCAGGCCCAGGCGGCACTCGTCCTGGCTGCGGTCGGCCCCTACCACCTCACCGACACAGGAACGGGTTTTCAGTGCCTTGGCCAGGGAGCCGCCGATCAGGCCCAGGCCGATGATCAGAACGCGCTCGAGCCGGTAGTGTGAGGCGGGGGTGTAGGTCAGCACGCGAGCACCTGTCGCAGCGCCCGCAGGAAGCGATCATTCTCTTCCGGCAGGCCGATGCTGATACGCAGATGCTGCGGCATGCGATAGGGTCCCAGCGGACGGACGATCACCCCTTCACGCAGCAACGCCTCGAATACCGGCTGGGCCGGCCGCGCCACATCGACGGTGATGAAGTTGCCACAGGAGGGAATGAACCCCAACCCCTGCAACTTGAGCCCCTCTTCCAGCTGCAGCATGCCGGCACGGTTCAGCTCGACGCTACGCTGCAGGTAGTCGCTGTCAGCCAGCACTGCTTCCGCCGCGGCCAGCGCCAGGTGAGACACATTGAACGGCTGACGCACCCGGTTCAGCAGATCGGTGATCGCCGGGGTGGCGGCAGCAAAACCGACTCTCAAGCCGGCCAGTCCCCAAGCCTTGGAGAAGGTGCGCGTCACGATCAGGTTCGGGTAGTGCGGCAGTAATTCCAGACCATCCGGGAAATCTGCCAGCTGCACGTATTCGGTATAGGCTTCGTCGAGCACGACGATCACCCGCTCAGGCACCGCATCCAGGAAGGCCACCAGCTCGTCACGCATCAGCGCGGTACCGGTGGGGTTGTTCGGGTTGGCGATAAACAGCAGCCGTGTCCGCTCCGTGATCGCTTCGGCCATCGCTTGCAGGTTATGACCATAATCGCGAGCCGGTGTGACCACCGCCGTGGCGCTGCACGCCTGGGTCACGATCGGATAGACGGCAAAGGCGTACTCGGAAAAGACCACCTCATCACCGGGGTTGAGGAAAGCACGTGCAATCAGCTCCAGCACATCATTGGAGCCGTTGCCCAGGGTCAGCTGATCGGCGGTCAGTCCATAGTAGCGCTGCAGAGCACGCTTGAGGCCAAAACCGTTGCTGTCCGGATAGCGGGCCGACTCGGCCAGTGCGGTCTGTACCGCCGCCATCGCTCGATCGCTCGGCCCGAGCGGATTCTCGTTGCTGGCCAGCTTGACGATATTGCTGATGCCCAGTTCGCGCTCCAGCTCCTCCACCGGCTTGCCGGCTTCATAGGGATGCAGTCCCTGCACCCCGGGTGTTGCCAGTGCCAAAAAATCACATGACATCTGTTGGCGTCCTTCTGATCGGGTAAGACTTACAATACGGCTTTCGGGTAGGAGCCCAGGTGCTTGACCTCCACCTGCAGGTCATTCAGCTCGGCCAGCAGCTCGGCAACCCGGTCGTCGCTGAGATGTCCTTCAAAGTCAATATAGAACAGCATTTTCCAATCATGCTGCCCACTGCTGCGGGTTTCCAGACGGGTCAGGCTGATCTGACGACGGTGGAAGGGGGCCAGCAGGTCATGCAACGCACCCGGCTCGTCGCCGCAGATCAGCAGCAATGAGGTCTTGTCCTCGCCGCTGGGACCGATGGCATCGCGGCCGATCACCAGGTAGCGGGGACAGCGGTTCAGCTGACTGGACGCCGCTTCCGGCGTCAGCTCCACCTCACCACAGATATGCAGATCGAAACGGCGGAACAGATCCAGCGTATGGCGGATCAGACCGGCGTTCTCGCTCTCGATCGGTACTACCGCATAGTGCGCCTCACCCTGCTCAACCGCCGTGAACACCTGCTCCAGGCTGTCCAACGCGAGGCACTTGGCCGCCTGACCGAAATGCTTCTGCGCCGCCTGCTGAGTAAAGGTACCCTCGGGCCCGAGGAACACCACCTTGAGCGGTTCCTCCAGCGCCAGGCAGACCGACATCACTTCGCGGAACAGCCGTCCGACGGTGGCATCCGCCAGCGGCCCTTCGTTGCGCGCCATCACGGCACGCAACACCTGGGCTTCACGTTCGGGGCGGTAGAACACCGGGGTTTCATCGCCCTGGCGATAACGTTCCTTGACCTCTGCAACCTGCTGCGCCAGGCGCGCACGGTCATTGAGCAACTGGTGGATCTGACGATCGACACTGTCGATCTGGTTACGCAGAACCCGCAGCTCAGCTTCCTGCGCATCCCCCGCCGGCGGTTGGTTCGCACTCATCGATCAGGCCTGCTCTTTCTCGAAACGCTGCATGAAATCGATCAGGGCATCCACGGCCGTTTCCGGTACGGCGTTATAGATGCTGGCACGCATGCCACCCACGGAGCGATGCCCCTTCAGGTTGAGCAGCCCTTCGGCCTCGGCCAGCTCCAGGAAGCGTTTTTCCAGAGCCGTATCGGCCAGGGTAAACGGCACGTTCATGATCGAGCGGTTGTTGATCGCCACCGGGTTGGCGTAGAAGTCGCTGCCATCGATCGCCGCGTACAGCTTGGCCGCCTTGCGACGGTTAATCTCGGCAATCGCCTCGACACCACCCTGACGCTTGAGCCACTGGAATACCAGGCCGGCCAGGTACCAACCGAAGGTCGGCGGCGTGTTGTTCATGGAGTCGGCATCGGCGTGGATCTTGTAGTCGTACATACTCGGCGTACCGGCCAGGGTCTGGCCGATCAGATCTTCACGCACGATCACTACGGTCAGGCCGGCCGGACCGATGTTCTTCTGCGCACCGGCGTAGATCAGGCCAAAGCGGCTCACATCAACCGGCGCCGACAGGATGTCGGAGGACATGTCCGCCACCAGCGGCACATCGCCGCTGTCGGGGATGTAGTCGAACTCGACGCCACCGATGGTTTCGTTGGTGGTGTAGTGCAGGTAGGCCGCACTCGGGTCCAGCTGCAGTTCGGACTGGGCCGGCGCCGAGGTGAAGTTGTTGGCCTCGACGCTGGCGGCGATGTTGACGCCACCGTAGCGCTGGGCTTCCTTGATCGCCTTCTTCGACCAGATGCCGGTGTTGATGTAGTCGGCCGAGGCGGCTCCACGCAGCAGGTTCATCGGCACCATGGCGAACTGAGCGCTGGCGCCGCCCTGCAGGAAGAGCACCTTGTAGTTGGCCGGAATGCCCATCAGGTCGCGCAGGTCCTGTTCGGCCTGCTCCGCCACACCGACATACTCGGCACTGCGGTGGCTCATCTCCATGATGGAGAGTCCCTTGTCATGCCAATCCAGCAGTTCAGCCTGTGCCTGCAGCAGGACCTCTTCCGGCAACGCGGCGGGACCTGCACTGAAATTGAATTTGCGCGTCATTTCTGTTCTTGCTTCCACTATATAGTCGGGATTATTCGTCGTCAGCGTCAGCTGCCGGTTCAGCTGCGGCCGCATCCGGCTCAGCAGCTACGGTCGATGCAGCAGTGCCATTCTCAGCATCACTCGCTTCAGCAGCACCCGCTTCGCCTTCGGTCTCTTCCTCTTCAGGCTCCTCGATACGGGCAATACCGACCAGCGCCTCTTCCTCCGCCAGGCGGATCAGCATCACACCCTGGGTGTTTCGGCCCAGGCTGGAGATTTCGCCGCTGCGGGTACGCACCAGGGTACCCCGGTCACTGATCAGCATGACGTCGTCGCCTTCGAACACCTGCACCGCACCAGCCAGCTGACCGTTGCGATCGGTGCACTGCATGGCGATGACGCCCTGGCCACCACGGCCACGCAGCGGGAATTCGTCGACACGGGTCTTCTTGCCGTAACCGTGCTCGGATGCGGTCAGTACTTCGCCGCCTTCCTGAGGCACGATCAGCGAGATCACCCGTGCATCCTCGTCCATCTTCACGCCGCGCACACCGCGGGCGGTACGCCCCATGGCACGGACATCGTTTTCGTTGAAGCGGATCGCCTTACCGGCACTGGTCACCAGCATGACATCGTCCTGACCGCTGGTCAGAGTAGCGCCGATCAGGCGATCGCCGTCAACGATATCCAGTGCAATCAGACCGGTACTGCGCGGACGCGAAAAGGCATCCAGCGGGGTCTTCTTGACCGTGCCGTTGGCGGTTGCCATGAAGATGAAACGTTCGGGATCGAACTCTTTCACCGGCAAAATGGTACTGATCCATTCGTCTTCGGCCAGCGGCAGGATATTGACCACCGGACGGCCGCGGGAGGCACGGCTCGCCGGCGGGATCTCGTACACTTTCAGCCAGTACACCTTGCCCATGTTGGTGAAACAGAGCACGGTGTCATGGGTGTTGGCGATCAGCAGGTGCTCGATGAAGTCTTCATCCTTCATTGCCGTGGCTGACTTGCCCTTGCCGCCACGGCGCTGGGCCTGGTAATCGGTCAGCGGCTGGGTCTTGGCGTAGCCGGCATGGGAGATGGTCACCACCATGTCTTCTTCGGTGATCAGGTCGGCCACGGTCAGATCCTGCATGGACGCCTGGATCTCGGTGCGACGCTCGTCGGCATACTCTGCCACCAGCGCATCCAGCTCTTCGCGGATCACTTCCATCAGGCGCTCGTAGGAACCCAGGATGTGCAGCAGTTCGGCGATCTTCTCCAGCAGCTCGCGGTATTCGGCGATCAGTTTTTCGTGTTCCAGACCGGTCAGGCGGTGCAGACGCAGGTCCAGAATCGCCTGCGCCTGAACCGGCGACAGGTAATAGTGGCCATCGCGCATGCCATACTGCGGCTCCAGATCTTCCGGACGACAGGCCGTTTCGCCGGCACGCTCCAGCATGTCGGTGACGTTGCCCGGCGCCCAGGCCGTGGCGATCAAACGCTCCTTCGCCTCGGCCGGCGTCGGTGACTGCTTGATCAGCTCGATCACCGGATCGATGTTGGCCAGAGCAATCGCCAGACCTTCCAATACATGACCACGTTCACGGGCCTTGCGCAGTTCGTAGATGGTACGACGGGTGACCACTTCACGGCGGTGACGGACGAAGCATTCCAGGATCGTTTTCAGATCCAGGATCTTCGGCTGGCCATCGACCAGCGCCACCATGTTGATGCCGAACACGCTCTGCAGCTGAGTCTGGGCGAAGAGGTTGTTGATGATCACCTCAGGCACTTCACCGCGACGCAGCTCGATCACGATACGCATGCCGTCCTTGTCGGACTCGTCACGCAGCTCGCTGATACCCTCGATCTTCTTCTCTTTGACCAGGTCGGCGATCTTCTCGATCAGTCGCGCCTTGTTGAGCTGGTAAGGGATCTCGGTGATCACCAGCATCGGGCGACCGTTCTTGGGATGGTCTTCGATGTGGTGGCGGGCACGCACATAGATGCGACCACGACCAGTGCGGTAGGCCTGCAGGATGCCGGCACGACCGTTGATGATGCCGCCGGTGGGGAAGTCAGGACCCGGAATCGATTCCATCAACTCATCGATGCTGATGTCCGGGTTATCGATCAGGGCGAGACAGCCCTTGACCACCTCACCCAGGTTGTGCGGCGGGATATTGGTCGCCATGCCGACGGCGATACCGGCTGAACCGTTGACCAGCAGGTTGGGCACACGGGTCGGCAGGACAGCCGGAATCTTCTCGGTGCCGTCGTAGTTGTCGACGAAATCCACCGTTTCCTTGTCCAGATCGGCCAGCAGCTCGTGGGAGATCTTGGCCATGCGGATCTCGGTATAACGCATCGCCGCCGCCGAGTCGCCATCGACGGAACCGAAGTTGCCCTGGCCATCCACCAGCATGTAGCGCATGGAAAAATCCTGCGCCATACGGACGATGGTGTCATACACCGCACTGTCACCGTGCGGGTGGTATTTACCGATAACATCACCGACCACACGCGCCGATTTCTTGTACGGCTTGTTCCAGTCGTTGTTCAGTTCGTTCATGGCGAAAAGCACACGCCGATGAACCGGTTTCAGGCCGTCACGCACATCCGGCAGAGCTCGGCCAACGATGACGCTCATGGCGTAATCGAGGTAGGACTGTTTCAGCTCGTCTTCAATGTTGACTGGCAGAACTTCTTTGGCTAAATCACCCATTCGCACAGCTTTCCTTGATCCGGTACCCGAGCACGCCCTGATGGCGCGCTTATAAACCGCGGAAGTATACCACAGCGCGGATCAATTCACGCTAACCTGCCCTGCTCGGGGACAGAAATCAGTGATTCTCGACGAGCATCTGCTGCATTGCCTTGGGCAAGGCATTTCGGCGCTGATGCAGTAGCGGCCGGACCCGACGCTCCCAGATCAGCTCGGCGGGCTCACCCGCCCAGCCCAGCAACGCCAGATACTCGTCCAGAAACAGTGGCTCGTCACCATCGGCCTGCTCACGACTGTCCAGCAACCAGGCAGAAAGATGCAACAGGGCAACGGGCATCTGCACGGCCGCTGGCAGGCGGCCGGGTTGAACGAAATCCGGGTAATGCTGCAAAGCGATACTGCTCCAGACAGGCTCGGGCAATCGCCACGCCTTGAGCAACTCAGCCCCGACCACACCTGGATGCACCTGCGCGATCATTGGCCTGAATGCCGGACTCTGGCGCTGCAACAGCTCAAGCACCACACGCCCGACATCGTGCAGCAACGCAATGGTGGCCATCTCCGCCGGTCGAGCCTTGCCGCCGGCCTGCGCCAGTGCAAAGGCCAGGTAGGAAAGCAGCAATGCACGCTGGTAGCTGGCCCGAAACTGCTCCGTATCCGGCAGGCTTTTGCGCAGGCTCTCGGCCATAATGACCTGATACACCCCTTCAAACCCCAGCAGGCTCACAGCGTGGCTCAAATCGGTAATTTTCTGATCAAAGCTGTAACGTGACGAGTTGATCGCCTTCAGCAGAGTCGCCGTCAGTGACGGATCCTGACGCACCAGCTCGGCCACCTGAGCGTGGGTGCTGTTGTCATCCAGCAAGCGATTAAGCAATGCCACGCTGGACACCGGAAGCTTGGGTATACGAGCGATAATTCCCTGCACCGGCTCGGAAGCAGCAAAACTCTCGGCGGCCCCGGCCGCAGACGTAAACAGCACCGATGACAGCCGTTCATAGCGCTGCTGAGCGCGACGATAATGCTCCAGCAGCTGCACAAAACGCTCGGCAGCCGAGTGCTGGGCCATCTGCATCAGCACCAGCCGCGTCGATTCGCGCAGTTGACTGAACTGCTCTGCGCTCAACAGCAACAGCTGCCCATCAGCACCGGCACTGATACAGAACCCCGGCAGCCCCGTGCCTTCGGCACCGATCAGATTGAATGCCGTGGTGACCTCAAGACTGATCGCCTCTTCAGTCGCGGCGGGATAGACCCTGATCGCACCGGCCTGCAGCAGCATATACCCGCTGGCCAAGCCCGGTGTCGTCGCCAGCAAGTCATCCCCGTCCGCAAAACGCACCACTTCGGCGCAATTGATCAATTCAACCATGGCCGCTTCAGACAGCTGCGTAACCTCACTGAGCATGAGCAGGGGAGGCGCAACTACAGCCTCTGCCTGCACCGTTTTTGCTACCACATCCCTGTCACGCCGTTTCCAAAAACTGACCATCATTTCCCTCGCTCATTCAGGGCGGGTTGGTGTGTGAATTTCCGCCCCCGAAACCATGATGCTAGAATGCGGCAAAATCGAAGATCGATGCAAGGATAAAGCCGATGAGTGACGAGCGTACGCTGAATATTGATCCGGCCGAAATAGCCAAATTCGAAGAGCTGGCCAGCCGCTGGTGGGATCGCGACAGCGAGTTCAAGCCTCTGCATGACATCAACCCGCTGCGGGTGGATTTCATCGATCGTATTGGCAAGCTGGCCGACAAAAAGGTTCTGGATGTGGGCTGCGGCGGCGGCATCCTTTCAGAAGCGATGGCGCACCGCGGCGCCGACGTCAGCGGTATCGACATGGGCGAGGCCCCGCTCAAGGTCGCCAAACTGCACGGTCTGGAAAGCGGCACCACGGTCAACTACCGACGCATCACCGTCGAAGACCTGGCCGAGGAACAGCCGGAGCAGTATGACATTGTCACCTGCCTGGAGATGCTGGAGCACGTCCCCGATCCCGCCTCGGTAGTGAAAGCCTGCGCCCGCCTGGTGAAGCCCGGCGGCAAGGTCTTCCTGTCGACGCTGAACCGCAATCCGAAGAGCTACCTGTTTGCCATCCTGGGCGCCGAGCGCGTGCTTAAACTGGTTCCAGCCGGCACCCACGACTTCAACAAGTTTCTTCGCCCCGCCGAGCTGGGACAAATGGTGCGCGATGCCGACATGGAGATCGACGAGATCACCGGACTGGTCTATAACCCGCTGACCAAGATCTATCGACTGGATCCTGCCGATGTGGATGTAAACTACATGCTGGCGTGTCACAAAGAGGCCCACTGATGACCCCTGCCGCCATATTCTTCGACCTGGATGGCACCCTGCTCGACACCGCGCAGGACTTCCACCGGGTCATCAACCGCATGCTGGCAGAAGCCGGGCGGGAGGAGATCGGTTATGAATCCCTGCGCACCCAGGTATCCAACGGCGCACGCGCCATGGTTTGCCACGCCTTCGCGCTGAACACTGATGCCGAGGAATTTCCCCGCCTGCATCAGCAACTGCTCGACTACTACGCCGAACAGCTGCTGATCAGCAGCAGCCTCTTTCCCGGCATGCCCGAACTGCTCGAATGGCTGGAGCAGCGCGACATCCATTGGGGCATCGTAACCAACAAGCCGCAGCGCTTCACCCTGCCGCTGCTGAAGGCGCTGAACCTGGATGAGCGCTGCGGCAGCGTGATCTGCCCGGAAGATGTCAGTAACGCCAAACCGGACCCCGAAGGCCTGCTACTGGCCTGCCGTCAATTGGGCGTCGCCCCCGAACACAGCATCTATGTCGGCGACCACCTGCGCGATATAGAAGCCGGTCGCGCCGCGAACATGTGCACCATTGCGGCTGGCTGGGGTTACCTGAACCCGGGCGAGACACCGGAAGACTGGCACAGCGACCATATCAGCCAGCGCTCTACCGACCTGCAGCCCCTGCTACACTCACTATTACAGGCAAGCTAATATCGGCTTATCGCCAGACCTCTTACCAAGGAGCCTAGGATGTTTCACTACAACGCCCCTGCCGACCTGCTGAAAGACCGCATCATCCTGGTGACCGGCGCCGGCGAGGGCATCGGCCGCGCCGCCGCCTGGCACTATGCGGCTCACGGTGCCACCGTAGTACTGCTGGGACGCACACTGGAAAAGCTGGAGTCGCTCTACGACGAGATCGAGAACGCCGGTTACCCCCAGCCCGCCATTGTCCCAATGAACCTGGATTCGGCAACCGAGCACGACTATATCGAGCTGAGTAACCAGCTGTTCGACGAATTCGGCCGCCTGGATGGTGTCCTGCACAACGCCGGTCTGCTGGGCATGCGCACGCCAATCGAAAACTATGATCCGATCACCTGGGAACAGGTGATGCGTGTTAACGTCCAGGCTCCCTTTCTGATGACTCAGGCGCTGCTGCCACTGCTGCAGCGCTCGAATGACGCTTCCATCATCTTCACCTCCTCGGGCGTGGGCCGCAAGGGGCGCGCCTACTGGGGCGCCTATGCGGTATCCAAGTTTGCCACCGAAGGCATGATGCAGGTGCTCGCAGACGAGCTGGAAAACAGCCCGAACATCCGTGTCAACGCTATCAATCCCGGCGCAACACGCACCCAGATGCGTGCCTACGCCTACCCGGCCGAGCCACCGGAGAACAACCCGACACCCGCCGAGATCATGCCGGTCTACCTGTATTTGATGGGTCAGGACAGCCGCCAGACCAACGGCCGGTCCCTGGATGCTCAAGGCGAAGGGGCAGCCTGAGCGGATCAGCACAAACAGAAACACGAAGGGGGCTCAGAGCCCCCTTTATTACATCAGTTCGCTACAACTCAAGCTCAAACGCGACGACCACGCTTGCTGACATTGCGCTTGCCAACCGAACGCGCCTTGCTCCGCCTTTTCCCGGCAGTACGCGGCTGCTCTTCTTCGCTCTGCCCCTTGATCACCTCCTGACGTACCCGCTGACGCTTGTACAGCCGCTTTTCCTTTTCCGACTCCAGCGGTGTCGGGCGGTGGGTGCGCGCCGCTTCCAGCTCCAGCTCTTTCGACAGATGATCCACTTCCTTGGGCGCCAGCTCTCGCCAGGTACCGACCTTTATGTCACTGGGCAGGAAAACAGGACCGAAACGAACCCGCTTGAGGCGGTTCACCTGCGCACCCTGGGATTCCCACAAGCGGCGTACCTCGCGATTACGCCCCTCCATCACGACACAGTGATACCACTTGTTAGCACCTTCGCCGTCGAAATAACGCACATCGCTGAAGCGAGCCATGCCGTCTTCCAGCAAAACACCCTGCTTCAGCCGTTCCAGCATCGCCTCATCCACACCGCCCAGTACGCGCACGGCGTACTCACGGTCGATCTGCATGGACGGATGCATCATTCGATTGGCCAGCTCGCCATCAGTGGTAAAGATCAGCAGCCCGCTGGTATTGATATCCAGGCGACCGATCGCCACCCAACGCCCCTGCTTCAGAGGAGGCAGATTATCGAACACCGTCGGGCGCCCTTCAGGGTCATGACGGGTGCAGACCTCGCCCAGCGGCTTGTTGTACACCAGCACCCGGCGCTCGGCCGTTGCCGAGAAGGTCAACTCGACTTCCTTGCCATCCACACTGACACGATCCTCAGCCGAGACTCGGTCGCCAAGGGTCGCTGGCTGGTCGTTAAGAGTAATACGACCACTTTCTATCCAACGCTCCATCTCACGACGTGAGCCAAAACCGGAACGCGCCAAAACCTTCTGCAATTTTTCATCATGCATTTTGACGTCTCCTGAGCCACCCTCCGCGAGAACGGCCTTTAATATTTTAAATAATCAAAAAAGCCCCTTCAGGTATTCCCGAAGAGGCTTCGTACTGTCGCGCATGATGCCTGATCATTCAACAGTCGGCAACTGTTCCTTGGTCAGGTTATGCTGATCCATATATTCACGGAATGCGATCGGGGTACGGCCACGGCCAGACCAGCTGTGCTCCTGACCTTCGCTATCCTGAATAACATATTTGGCCTTGACCGATTTACGCGCCACCGGCTCAACACCCTGCTTGAGCTCGTCCAGGCCGATTCCAGCTTCTTTCATCAGACGCTGAATCTCTTCAACCTGCTGCTGCTTGGCCTGCTCCATTTCAGCATTACGCTGAGCAGCTTCCTCGATTTCAGCACGAATATCGTTCAGATCTGCGATTACTTTATCGATGTCAGCCAGGCTCATATCCTGGCACTGCTTACGCAAAGAGTTCTTGCGAGTCAGAGTCTTAATGAAGTCAGTCATTTTAGAGCGCCATTATCAGTCGTTAATTAGCTTTAATTATCGCTATAAAAGACTTTTTTTCAATATAAAGCAGAATATTTATTTAAAATATTCGACATCCCCGGCCCCTTCTCGAACCACCACCGGAACATCATCTACCATATTGATGACACTGGTTGCCTCCATGCCGCAATAACCGCCATCAATGACCAGATCAACCTGATGCTGAAGCAAATCTCGCATTTCATAAGGATCAGTTAATGGCAGCTCTTCACCCGGCATTATCAGTGAGGTACTCATTATTGGCTCACCCAGCTGCGAAAGAAGCGCTGCTACTATCGCATTATCGGGTACGCGTATTCCGATAGTACGGCGCTTGGGATGCAGCAACCTGCGCGGTACTTCCGTGGTAGCTGGCAAAATAAAGGTATAGGCGCCTGGCGTATGCGCCTTCAAAAGCCGGAACTGCTGATTGTCCACCTTGGCATAAGTACCAATAGACGATAAATCATCACAGACCAGCGTAAAGTTGTGCTTATCATCCAGGCGACGAATCTGCTTGATGCGATCCACAGCCTTTTTGTCCCCCAGATGGCAGCCCAGCGCATAGGCGCAATCGGTCGGGTAAATAATGACACCACCCTGACGCAGAATTTCAACCGCCTGCTGAATCAGTCGCTGCTGCGGGTTCTCCGGGTGAATCTGAAAAAACTGGCTCATAAAGCCTCCTGTCTGTATGCGAACCCGCTCGGGCTCAAAGGGGCATATCCGTATAAAACTGATGTATCAGGTGTCTGGACGTTTCCACACGAGGAAAACGCCCCAGTCCGGTCCAGTGATGCTCGGGGTTATGAAAGTCACTGCCGGAAGAGACCTGCATATCCAGAACTTCCGCCTGTTTAAGCAGCAGCCGTATATAGTCCTGACTGATCCCCGGGTAGCCAATTTCAAGACCATCGACGCCAGCTTCTGCCAAAGAGGAAAGCAACAGCCTCAGCCGAGAAAAGGTCATATTGTATTTGGTTGGATGGGCCAGAATGGCCTTGCCGCCACTGGCCTGTACCATGGCGATCGCCTCGGCCACATCCGGCCATTCGGCCTTGACATCACCCACCTTGCCCTGGCCAAGATAGCGATCAAAGGCTTCATTTTCACTGCTGACCACCCCTGCCTCCACAAGCGCCCGGGCAAAATGTGGACGCCCTATCTGACCACTGCCGGCATGAGCTCGTGCCCGTTCGAGAATATCCTCAGGCGCACGCTTGCCTCGCAGCTTGACTGCGATGGTTTCCGCCCGCTGCTCACGCAGTTGCTGCAGATGCGTTTCATATTCACGCCAGCCCTCATACTCCGGATCGATTCCCAGCCCCAACAGATGCAAGGTACGTTTATGCCAACGACAGGTCAGTTCAGCCCCGGGAATAAACCGGATACCCTGACGATCCGCCTCGGCCCGCGCTTCCTTCAGACCCGCCAGCGTATCGTGGTCCGTCAGGGCCAGATAACGAATGGAGGCCTCGGCCGCACGCGCCACCAGCTCGGTCGGGGACAGGGCGCCATCAGATGCTGTACTATGCATGTGCAGATCAAACTTGGGTTGTTCCGCAGAATTCAGGTCGGTCACGATAAAGGGCGCACCTCCGTATTAACTTACTTGTCAGATTAGCAGGACGATGAAACTATTACTCGACTTTCTTCCCGTCATTATATTCTTTGCCGTCTATAAATTCAGTGGCGATATCATTCTGGCCACCGCCGTCCTGATTCCGGCCACCCTGTTGCAGATGGCGTACACCTGGTTCAAAACTCACCGTGTCGAAAAAATGCAGCTGGTCACCCTGGGCCTGGTTGTGGTTCTCGGCGGCGCGACCGTTTTATTGGATAACAAGGCGTTCATCCAGTGGAAACCGACAGTGGTCAACTGGCTATTTGCCCTGGCATTTCTCGGCAGCCACTTTATCGGCCAGAAAACCATCGTTCAGCGCATGATGGAGAGCAGCATCGAGCTCCCGGGCAAAATCTGGCGACAGCTGAATATGGGTTGGACCCTGTTTTTCGTATTGATGGGCATACTGAACCTGGCCGTGGTCTATACGATGAGCGAGGAAGCCTGGGTCAATTTCAAACTGTTCGGCATGCTCGGCTGCACCCTGGTATTTATCATTGCCCAGGGGGTGTATATCTCCCGCCATATGCCACAGCAGGATCAACATAACGGAGAACAATAATGTACTACGCCATCATTGCTGAAGATAAGGCCAACGTGCTCGACAAACGCATGGCGGCCCGCCCTGATCATTTGGCACGACTCGAACAACTCAAACAGCAGGGGCGTCTGCTGGTCGCCGGCCCACACCCGGCCATCGACAGCGAAGATCCGGGACCCGCCGGCTTTACCGGCAGCCTGGTCATCGCCGAATTTGAATCCCTTGATGCCGCCCAAGAGTGGGCTGACGCTGACCCCTATTGTGCCGCCGGCGTGTATGAGAAAGTCACGGTAAAACCATATAAAAAAGTACTACCTTAAGTTAGTATAGGCACTAGCTGATGCAGCCCTGAATCAGGTGCCCACGGGCAATACTGGCGTTTGGCTGCTGTTAAGGCGAGAATAGCTGTAATGTACTAAACTGTTTGCAAATTCAAACATCCACCTGGCACAAGGATATGATGATGAAAAAAATTGCAATTGCTGCTGGATTGGCGATGGCTCTGGGTGCTTCTGCCGCTCAGGCTGCTGTACCGGGTTACGCCGTAAACTCCAGCGACACCATCTGGCGCACCAGCTTTGGTGAATGCTGGCACACCGGCTTCTGGACTCAGGAGCAGGCCGTTGAAGGTTGTGACAATGTAATGGCCAAGGCCGAAGAGCCGGCTCCGGCTCCGGCACCTGCACCGGTTGCAACCATGGCAGATGTTGAGAAGAAGTTTGCACTGTACTTTGACTTCGACAGCACCAAGGTTGGCGACGTAAGCAACGTTGTTAACTACATCGGTTCCCTGGCCAGCCTGCAGAGCGTCAAGCTGGTAGGTTACGCTGACTTCATCGGTTCTTCAGCTTACAACGAAAAGCTGTCCGAGCGTCGTGCACGCGCCGTTGCAGCCAAGCTGGAACAGGCTGGTGTTGACGCCAACAAGATGTCTATCGGCTTCATGGGCGAATCTGCTCCGGTTGCAAACTGCACCGGTCGTGGCGCCGAGCTGATCGCTTGTCTGCGTCCGGATCGTCGTGTAGACGTAGAGATCATGGGCCAGAAGCGCGTTCAGCAGTAATCTGCTCAACCGCTTTACGCTCAAGGAAGCCGGCCCAGTGCCGGCTTTTTTTATGACTGCTTTATATAGCTGCTTACAGACAGCTACGGGAGTCCTGTCATGCTTAAGCCCTTCTGTCTGATAGGGGCGCTACTCCTCACCGCCCTTGCTACCCAGGCCGAGACCATCTACCCCGCTCAGAAGGTTGTCTACCATATCAATTATGCTGAACCTTCTCGCCTGTCCGCGACCTTCACCAATATCAGCAACCACATTCAGGCCCTAGGCGAAGACAAGATCGATCTGAGAGCCGTCATCCACGGCAAGGCGATCGAGTATTTCATCGCCGCCAAAAATGATGCCGACAAGCAGATCACCCTGGACACCCTGCGCCTGAGCGGTGCCCGCTTCATCATCTGCGGCAATACCCTGGATGGCTATCATATCGGCCGCGAGGCACTCTATGACGTGGAGGCCGAGGATGTGGTCCAGGCCGGTCTGCCGGAAATCGTTTATCTGCAGCAGCAGGGGTTCAGCTACGTCAGACCCTGACCAGCCAATCAAGCAACCACAAAAAACGGCAGCCGAAGCTGCCGTTTTCATCGCTCAGATAAAGGCTGATCAGCCGACCCAAATACGCGCGTTGCGGAACATGCGCATCCAGGCACCATCCTCGGACCATTCATCCGGCGCCCAGGAGTTCTGTACGGCACGGAAGACACGCTCCGGGTGCGGCATCATGATGGTAACGCGGCCATCCGGCGTAGTCAGACCGGTAATGCCCAGCGGCGAGCCGTTCGGGTTGGCCGGGTAGACAGTGGTCGCATCGCCACGGTTATCCACATAGCGCAGGGAAACCGTACCGGATTCGTTCAGCATGCGCAGCTGTGCATCATCTTCGAACTCGGCACGGCCTTCACCGTGCGCCACCGCGATCGGCATGCGGGAACCCGCCATGCCCTGCAGGAAGATGGACGGGCTGTCCTCAACTTCCACCATGGCAACTCGAGCTTCGAACTGCTCGGACTGGTTGCGCACGAAATGCGGCCAGAGGTCGGCCCCCGGAATCAGCTCGTGCAGGTTGGACAGCATCTGACAGCCGTTGCACACACCCAGCGCGAAGGTGTCTTCACGCTCGAAGAAGGCGGAGAACTGCTCGCGTGCCACAGTGTTGAACAGGATCGACTTGGCCCAGCCTTCACCGGCGCCCAGGACATCACCATAGGAGAAGCCGCCACAGGCGACCAGACCACGGAACTGATCCAGGGTGATGCGACCGGAGAGAATGTCGCTCATGTGCACGTCGATCGCTTCAAAGCCGGCACGATCGAACGCGGCGGCCATCTCAACCTGGCCGTTTACGCCCTGCTCACGCAGGATGGCCACTTTCGGACGCACGCCGGAGGCGATCAGCTCAGCTGCCACATCATCGTTCTGGTCGAAGCTCAGGCTGGCGTTCAGACCCGGATCTTCGCGATCCAGCAGACGATCGAACTCCTGCTGCGCACACTCGGAGTTGTCACGCAGTGCCTGGATACGGTAGGAGGTCTCGGCCCACCAGCGCTGCAGCTGGATCAGATCGGCGCTGTAGACTTCTTCGTCGTCGAAGAAGCAGTTCAGCTGCAGATCCGGGTTCAGGGTACCGACCACCTTGGCCACGTCAGCCAGGCCTGCCGCATTCAGTTCATTGAGGACGGTTTCCATGTCCTCGCGACGGATCTGAATCACCGCGCCCAGCTCTTCGTTGAACAGTGCAGCCGCCAGCTCGGAGCTGTCTTCGGCCAGCAGGTCCAGGTTCAGATCAACACCGGTGCGACCGGCGAAGCCCATCTCGGCGACGGTCGCCAGCAGGCCGCCATCGGCACGGTCATGATAGGCCAGGATCAAGCCCTGCTCGTTCAGCTCCTGCACGGCGGCGAAGAAGTTGGCCAGCAGTTCAGCGTTATCCACGTCTGGTACGTTCTGACCCACTTCGTTGTACACCTGAGCCAGCGCCGACAGGCCCATGCGGTTCTGGCCGTTACCCAGATCCAGCAGGATCAGGTCGGTCTCGCCCTTGTCGGTACGCAGCTGCGGCGTCAGTGTCTTGCGCGCATCCAGTACCGGCGCAAAGCCGGAGATGATCAGCGACATCGGCGCCGTGACGCTCTTCTGCTCGCCGTTGTCATCCCAGACGGTACGCATGGACATGGAGTCCTTACCCACCGGAATGGTGATACCCAGTTCCGGGCAGAGCTCCATACCCACCGCCTTGACGGTGTCATACAGTTTTTCGTCTTCACCGGCATGGCCAGCGGCACACATCCAGTTGGCGGACAGCTTGATGTCGGACAGCTGACCAATACGCGCCGCCGCCAGGTTGGTGATGGTCTCACCGATCGCCATGCGGCCGGAGGCCGGCGAGTCGATCAGTGCCAGCGGAGTACGCTCGCCCATCGCCATGGCTTCACCGGCATTGGTGTCGAAAGACGCCGTGGTGACGGCACAGTCCGCAACCGGTACCTGCCAGGGGCCGACCATCTGGTCACGGGCAACCGTACCGGTGATGGAACGGTCACCGATGGTGATCAGGAAGGACTTCGACGCGACCGCCGGCAGCTTGAGCACACGCTCGGCCGCATCGGCCAGTTCGATCTTGGTGGTATCAAATTCCGGTACTTCGTAGGCCTTGCGCTCAACACTGCGGTGCATCTTCGGCGGCTTGCCGAACAGCACGCTCATCGGCAGGTCGACCGGCTTGTTGTCGAAGTGGGTATCGCCCAGTGTCAGGTGGTGCTCTTCGGTGGCTTCACCGACCACGGCAAACGGGCAGCGCTCACGCTCACAGATCGCTTCGAAGCGGGCCAGATCTTCCGGTTTCACCGCCATCACGTAGCGTTCCTGGGCTTCGTTACACCAGATCTCCAGCGGTGACATGCCCGGCTCGTCGTTGTTGACGTTGCGCAGCTCGAAGTTGCCGCCACGGCCGCCATCTTTCACCAGCTCGGGAAAGGCGTTGGACAGGCCACCGGCACCCACGTCGTGGATGAAGGCGATCGGGTTGTCGTCGCCCAGCTGCCAGCAGCGGTCGATCACTTCCTGACAGCGACGCTCGATCTCCGGGTTGCCACGCTGTACGGAAGCAAAGTCCAGATCGGCAGAGGAGCTGCCGGAGGACATGGAAGACGCGGCACCGCCACCGAGGCCGATCAGCATCGCCGGACCGCCCAGGCAGATCAGTTTGGCACCAACGGTGATTTCGCCCTTCTCGACATGGTCTTCACGGATGTTGCCCAGACCACCGGCGATCATGATCGGCTTGTGGTAGCCGCGCACTTCGTCACCGTTGGCACCCGGTACCTGCTGCTCGAAAGTACGGAAATAGCCGGTCAGGTTGGGACGACCGAATTCGTTGTTGAACGCGGCACCACCGATGGGGCCTTCAATCATGATATCCAGCGCGGAAGCGATGCGCTCCGGCTTGCCGTAACCGGATTCCCAGGGCTGTTCGAAGCTCGGGATGTTCAGATCGGATACGGTGAAGCCGGTCAGACCTGCCTTCGGTTTGGAACCGCGACCGGTGGCGCCTTCGTCACGGATCTCGCCGCCGGAACCGGTGGCGGCACCGGAGAAGGGCGCGATGGCGGTCGGGTGGTTGTGGGTTTCCACCTTCATCAGAATGTGGATCGCTTCCTGGTTGTAACCGTACTGGCCCGTGGCCGCATCCGGGAAGAAACGCCCCGCCTTGCTGCCGACGATGACGGAGGCGTTGTCCTTGTACGCGGACAGAACATCTTCGCCACCCTGGTTGTAGGTGTTACGGATCATCGCGAACAGGGAGTGCTCTTGACGCACGCCATCGATGTCCCAGCTGGCGTTGAAGATCTTGTGACGGCAGTGCTCGGAGTTCGCCTGAGCGAACATCATCAGCTCGACGTCATTGGGGTTGCGTCCCAGTCCGTTGAAACTTTCGACCAGATAATCGATCTCATCTTCAGCCAGGGCCAGACCCAGCTCGACATTGGCCTTGGACAGGGCGTCACGACCACCCGTCAGAATATCGACCTGAGTCATCGGACGCGGCTGTTCATGACGGAACAGCGCCTGAGCCTGATCCAGATCAGTCATGACCGCTTCAACCATGCGATCATGCAGCAGCTCGGCAACCTGTTCACGCTGCTCGGCGGTCAGCGCCTGCTCGCTGCGCACATAGTAGGCAACACCGCGCTCCAGACGCTCGATTGCATTCAGGCCACAGTTGAGGGCAATATCAGTTGCCTTGCTCGACCAGGGCGAGATGGTGCCCGGACGCGGCACGACCAGGAAGAGTTCGCCGGTCGGCTCTTCGGCACTGGCTTTGGGGCCATAGCGCAGGATACGATCAAGAACCTCAGACTCCTGTGCTTCCAGATCGCGCTGCAGATCTGCAAAATGAGTGTATTCAGCGTACAGGCCGGTCACGGCAGGCAGCTGTGACTGAATCTGGGACAGCAGTTTTGCATGACGAAAAGACGAAAGAGCGGGAGCTCCACGCAGTACGAGCATGTTGATATCGAGCCTCTTGGTTCTACCTGCGAATCAGGCGTTGGAGAGCAAAAATTAAATGACGATTTTACCCGATCAGGCCATCGAGATACAGAATAGCAGAACCTATGTTTAAACTGCGCCAATCCCCCCACTTACGCGAACTGATCTACTTCTGCTCTCTGGTCGTCATCACCTTCGGCCTGACCATGATCAGCCTCAATACCCCAACCCAGCTGGAGGCGATCAAGCAGCACGGCGTCATCCGTTTCGTCACCACCAACACGCCGATGACCTACTATATCCGCAAGGGAGAACCCGCCGGTTTCGAATATGAACTGGCCAAGGCGTTCGCCGATCATCTGGGCGTCAAGCTGGAACTAGCCCTGCCCGGCAGCTTTGCCGGCCTGTTTCAAGTGCTCCAGGCACGCAATGCTCACGTCGCCGCCGCCAGCCTGACCGCCACCCCTGAACGGCGCAAACAGTTTGATTTTTCCCCGGCCTACCGCAGCAGCGCTCCAGTGGTAATCTACCGTGTCCGACGCGGCAACCCGGCCCCGAAAGACCTGGAAGACCTCTACAACCGCAATATCCGGGTACTGGCAGGATCGAGTTATGCCGAACTGCTGCTACAGTTACAGCCGCAACACCCCGACTTGAAGTGGTCCAGCACCGAAGATGACTCGGTGACCGACCTGCTCGATATGGTGCACGACGGCACTTTGGACTACACCCTGCTCGATTCAGCCGTCTTTGATGCCCAGAAATCCTTTTACCCCGGCCTCAAGTCCGCATTCGAATTGCAGGAGCCGCAGCCGATCGCCTGGATGCTGAATCGGCATCACGACGGCACGCTCAAGGCGGAATTGAAGCGGTGGTTTCAGCTGGACAGCACCAAGGTGCTGATCAAGACACTGGAAGAGCGCTATTTTTCACGCACCAACCCGCTCAACTTCTTCGACACCCTCGCTTTCCGACGCGACCTGCAGGAGCGCTTCCTGCCTCTCTATCCCTGGTTCAAGCAGGCCGAGGAGGAAAGCGGCATCAACTGGCTGTTGCTGGCTGCCATTGCCTATCAGGAATCGCACTGGAAAGCGGATGCCGTATCCCCCACCGGCGTGCGCGGCATCATGATGCTGACCCAGGCCGCTGCCGATGAAGTCGGCGTCAGCGATCGTACCGATGCCAAACAAAGCATTTTGGGTGGTGCCCAGTATCTGGTGAATGTGAAGAAAAAAATTCCGGATCGCATCCCCGACCCGGACCACACCTGGTTTGCGCTGGCCGGATACAATGTCGGCTTCGGCCATCTGGAGGATGCCCGCATCCTGACCCAGAAAGCGGGCAAGAATCCGGACAAGTGGCAACATGTCAGGGAATTCCTGCCCAGGCTGAGCAACCCCAAATACTATCCACAGACCCGCTACGGTTATGCCCGCGGCCATGAACCGGTGCAGTATGTCAGCAATATCCGCAAATATATGGAACTGCTGCGCTGGGAAGTGGATACCGCCAGCGCCCGAGATCTGATACCGGCCCCCGATTCCGACAGCGATGCGGCAGAGGAAGAGTCTAGCCCCGCAACGCCTGAGCTGCCGCTGAGCAACCTGCCCAGCTCACTCTAGAGCAGTCATTCCGGGGAGGACTCGCGCCGAAGCTGCTTCTGCCGCTTCTGCTCCTCGCGACGGCGCTTGAAGAAGTCACTGATCACAGCCGCGCATTCATCTGCCATCAGACCGCCTTCATAGACCGGATGATGGTTCAACCAGGGCTGATCAAACAGCTGCTGATTGCTGACCAGCGCACCTGCCTTGGGCTCGGTGGTGCCGAACACGACTCGCTCGATACGGGCATGTACGATCGCCCCGGCACACATGGTACAGGGCTCGATGGTGACATAAAGACTGGCACCGACCAGACGATAATTGCCCACCCGATCCGCCGCTTCACGCAACGCCATGATCTCGGCATGGGCGGTGGGATCGTGACCACTGATGGGACGGTTCCAGCCCTCACCGATCACCTCGCCATCCAGCACCACCAGCGCTCCCACCGGCACCTCACCCAGTTCTGCAGCCCGCTGCGCCAGCTCTAGCGCCTGCTGCATGTATAGCTGATCCTGCTCCATTACTTACCGCTCTGTCTCCACATACGAAAAAGCCCGCCAAAGCGGGCTTTTCAAACGGGTCATAGGGAAGCGACGAACAACTCCCAGGTATTGCTGGTCTATTCACCCTTCCCCAGACTGGCCAGCCCTCTCTCGCCTACCGATGGGGCCGCTCCAGCCATTATAGCCTTGTTTCACCCTGGCTTCGGCCACTGACTGGATGAAAATATCATGCCTGCAGACACCCCGAAAGCGCGCCTGCCGTTTCAAACACTGAACGAGCCACTCTCCACTGCCGATCAACGGACAGAGGCTTTTCGGCCTCTGCTCAATTCCTGCCTACCAAGCAAAGAACAGGTGTTGCTGGTCGACACTCCGGCAATCGCCGCTCGATTAAGTAGCTGTCGCATCCCGGATGATCGTGCTACCGGAGTATCCGGTGCATGATGACCTGAAACAGGAAAGGCTGATTGCCGTGGATGGACCCAGCGGCAATCTTTCCATGAAGTATCATCTGTGTTGGCGTGCAGGGGCCATGAGGAGTCCAAGCATTGCGCGGGTACGTGAATTACTGCAAGCGCAGTTTGCGCAATGAGCTGAACATCAGCAGCAAGCGCATCCGAGTAACGAAGGACCAGGCACTTACCTACGCCTTTTGACAGCTGTCAAAACATTGCTGGTTCGGCTATTGCCTGCTGACTTTTTCCCCAGCCCTATCGAGCAAGTAGACATAACCACATCCCAAACATATAAACTTCTTCGAGTGTTTATGTTGGATTTTTTCTATCAGCTTGCGGCGCATTCGAGCCACTTTGGAACCACACTTCGGACACACCTTATCCACTTTGAACGTCCCTCTCTGACCGAAAAGATCATGCCTCACCTTCACTCTATACTCGGCGACTTGACACGGTTTTAACGGCAGAAAGTCGCTCAAGATTTGAACACTATAACTTCATACGCCTGTTTAAGTACATAGCATCGCATCAGCCGCCACCGGATAAATACGTATGCCCATGGATAAGACATGCAAAAAACAGCCTGACAAACGCCCTGCCACCATTGCGTCTATTCAAAAGCAGTCCGTACTCCGCAGTGACCGCCAAAACGAAATCGGGGGTTGCCGACTGCGACACCCCCCGAAACGGGTCTACTATTTGTAAACCGGGCTACACGCCCTCACCTTCTATATCCAGCCATACAAGGCGTTATCGATATGGATCATTCCCACTCAATCGTCGCCGGCGGCTTGCTGGAGACGTCATAGGTCACACGCGAAACCTGAGCGATTTCGTTGATAATGCGACCGGATACCTTCTCCAGCAGATCATACGGCAAGTGCGCCCAGCGAGCGGTCATGAAGTCGATGGTTTCCACCGCACGCAGCGCGATCACGTATTCGTAGCGACGGCCGTCGCCCACCACACCGACGGATTTCACCGGCAGGAACACGGCGAACGCCTGGCTGGTCTTGTGGTACCAGTCCGCGTTGTGCAGTTCTTCGATGAAGATGGCATCGGCTTCACGCAGGATGTCGGCGTATTCCTTCTTCACTTCACCGAGGATACGCACACCCAGACCCGGGCCCGGGAACGGGTGACGGTAGACCATATCGTACGGCAGACCCAGTTCCAGACCGATCTTGCGCACTTCGTCCTTGAACAGCTCGCGCAGCGGCTCGACCAGCTCGAACTTCATGTCTTCCGGCAGCCCCCCCACATTGTGGTGCGACTTGATCACGTGCGCCTTGCCGGTCTTGGAGGCGGCAGACTCGATCACGTCCGGGTAGATGGTACCCTGTGCCAGGAAGCGGCAGTCTTTCAGCTTTTCAGCTTCGTCATCGAACACCTCGATAAAGGTATTACCGATGATCTTGCGCTTGGCTTCAGGATCGGCTTCGCCTTTCAGGCGGCCCAGGAACTGGTCCTCGGCGTTGGCGCGGATCACGTTGACACCCATGTTGCGGGCAAACATCTCCATCACCTGGTCGCCTTCACCCTTGCGCAGCAGGCCGTTATCCACAAACACGCAGGTCAGCTTGTCGCCGATCGCCTTGTGCAGCAGAGCCGCAACCACGGAAGAGTCAACACCGCCGGACAGACCCAGCAGTACCTTGGAATCACCGACCTGCTGCTGAACCTTTTCAATCAGGTCCTGAATGATGTTGGCGGCGGTCCACAGCGCTTCGGTACCACAGATCTCGCGTACGAAACGCTCCAGGATACGCAGACCCTGCTTGGTGTGGGTCACTTCCGGGTGGAACTGTACACCGAACAGGTTGCGCTGCGGATCACACATGGCCGCAATCGGTGCAGAGTCGGTCGCTGCGATCACGTGGAAACCTTGCGGCAGCTCGGTGACCTTGTCACCGTGGCTCATCCACACATCCAACGACAGGTTGCCGTTGTTGGCGATGTGATCCTCGATCCCTTCCAGCAGACGGCTGGGGCTGTCGGCCAGACGCACGCGAGCATAGCCGAACTCACGCTGATCGGAGCTGGTGACCTTGCCGCCCAGCTGCTCGGCCATGGTCTGCATGCCGTAGCAGATACCCAGAACCGGCAGGCCCATGTTGAAGACACACTCGGGCGCGCGCGGAGAATCCAGCTCGGTGACGGACTCGGGACCGCCGGCCAGAATGATACCCTTGGGGGCAAATTCACGAATCGCTGCCTCATCCATATCGAAGGCATGGATCTCGCAGTAAACCCCGATTTCACGTACTCGACGTGCGATCAGCTGGGTGTACTGGGAACCGAAGTCCAGAATCAGGATGCGTTGCGCGTGAATGTCTTTGCTCATACTCAGTGACTCCACCGAATGCTGGCCGCCAGGCGGCGCAAACAAAAAGTGGGGCAATCAGACGCCCCACTTACTGGTTAGTGTTTAATCTTACTCAGCCCACACGGTAGTTGGGCGCTTCCTTGGTGATGCTGACGTCGTGCACATGGCTCTCGGTGATACCGGCGTTGGTGATGCGCACGAACTTCGGCTTGTTGCGCATCTCTTCAACCGTGGCACAGCCAGTGTAGCCCATGGAAGCACGCAGACCGCCCATCAACTGGTGCAGTACGCCACCCATCGGGCCTTTGCAGGGTACGCGACCTTCGATGCCTTCCGGCACCAGTTTTTCGGCACCTTCTTTGGCATCCTGGAAGTAACGGTCGGAAGAACCGGTCAGACCGGACATGGCACCCAGAGAGCCCATACCGCGGTAGGACTTGAACGCACGGCCCTGGAACAGTTCGACTTCACCCGGCGCTTCGTCGGTACCGGCCAGCATGGAACCAACCATGACAGCAGAGGCACCCGCCGCAATCGCCTTGGCCAGGTCGCCGGAGAAGCGAATGCCACCGTCCGCGATCAACGGAACACCGTGCTCACGCAGCGCTGCGGCCACGTTGGCAACGGCAGAGATCTGCGGCACACCAACACCGGCGACGATACGTGTAGTACAGATGGAACCCGGGCCGATACCGACCTTGACGCCGTCTGCACCGGCTTCCGCCAGCGCCACAGCCGCTTCGGCGGTCGCGATGTTGCCACCCACCACCTGCACCTGCGGGAAGTTCTGTTTGACCCAACGAACACGGTCGATCACGCCCTTGGAGTGGCCGTGCGCAGTGTCCACCACCACCAGGTCAACACCAGCGGCTACCAGCGCCGCAACACGATCAGGCGTTTCCGCACCGGTACCAACGGCGGCACCGACGATCAGGCGACCGCGGCTATCCTTGGCCGCCCGCGGGAAAGCCTGGGCCTTGTTCATGTCCTTCACGGTCATCATGCCGCGCAGCGCGAAGTTATCGTCAACCAGCAGGATCTTCTCGATGCGATGACGACGCAGCAGTTCGCGAATCACTTCCTGGTCTTCACCTTCTTTGGCAGTGACCAGACGATCCTTCGGCGTCATGATGGTAGAAACCTTGGCATCCAGGTCGTGCTCGAAACGCACGTCACGGCTGGTCACGATACCGACCAGCTCACCGTTGTCGACAACCGGGAAACCGGAGAAGCTCAGCTGGCTCGACAGATCGATGATCTCGCGCACAGTCGTATCGGAACTGCAGGTTACCGGATCGGTTACCACACCGGCTTCGTACTTCTTAACGCGACGTACTTCGTCGGCCTGCTGCTCGATAGTGAGGTTCTTGTGGATAATACCGATGCCGCCTTCCTGAGCCATGGCGATCGCCAGACGGGATTCGGTCACCGTATCCATCGCCGCCGACACCAGCGGGATGTTCAGTTCGATACCCTTGGTCAGGCGGGTTTTCAGCGTGACGTCTTTCGGGAGTACTTCAGAGTATCCCGGCACCAGCAAAACATCATCAAAAGTAAGCGCTTCTTCAACGATTCGCAACATACTGAACCAGCCTGTATTTCCGTGAAAAATTAAACGAGAAAGTATACATGAAATCCGCCTGAACGACAATCAGGAATGACGATGGATGCCATTAGTGACGGGGTCGTTTAAGATGTCCGCATGAATAGAAGCATGCCGCCCCGTAACCGCAGCGCAATCAGCGTCAGCGAGCTTAACCGCCAGGTCAAATCCCTGCTGGAACACTCCTTTATGACCCTGCAGGTCGAAGGCGAAATCAGCAACCTGGCCCGCCCCTCTTCAGGCCACTGGTACTTCACCCTCAAGGATGATCGCGCCCAGGTGCGTTGCGCCATGTTCCGTGGCCGCAACCAGCAGGTCCGCTTCCGCCCCAAGGAGGGTGACCAGGTCGTCGTAATGGCCAAGGTCAGCCTGTACGAAGGGCGCGGGGACTTCCAGCTGATCTGTGAACAGATGCAGGAAAGCGGTCAGGGCCGCCTGCAGCAGGCATTTGAGCGGCTGAAGCTGCAACTCAGCCAAGAGGGGCTGTTTGATACCTCGCGCAAGCGCCCTCTGCCCAGCCCGGCGCGTCATATCGGCGTCATCACCTCACCCACCGGTGCCGCCATTCACGATATTCTGCAGGTGTTACAACGCCGTTGCCCATCGCTGCCGGTTGCCCTTTACCCCACTGCCGTGCAGGGTAATGAGGCCGCCGCGCAGATCGTGCGCGCCCTTGAACTGGCCAACCGCGACGGTCGCTGCGATGCCTTGATTGTAGGCCGCGGCGGCGGTTCGCTGGAGGATCTCTGGCCGTTCAACGAGGAAAGCGTTGCCCGCGCCATTGCCGCCTCCGGCATACCGGTGGTATCAGCGGTCGGTCACGAAGTCGATATTTCGATCAGCGACCTGGTCGCCGACCTGCGCGCACCCACGCCCTCCGCCGCCGCAGAACTGCTCAGTCCCGACCAGAGCCAGCTGCAGCAACAGTTGCAGGTACTGCGTCAGCGACTGGCACGCCAAACGATGCGTACCCTGGACCAGCACCGAGCCCGCCTGAATCACTTGCGTGCCCGTCTGCGCCACCCAGGCGAACGGCTGCGTGAGCAATCACAGCGACTCGATCAGCTGGAACTGCGCCTGCAACGCGCCCTGAACCGGCGCCTGCAACACAGTGATCAGCGCCTGGAAGCCTTGCACCAGCGACTGCAGCGTAGCTCACCGTCGCGCCTGCTGGAGCGCAAGCAGCAGCAACTGGCCCCGCTGCAGCAGCGCTTGCAGCACGGCATCGAACTGCTGCTGCAGCAACGGCGTCAACAGCTGCAGTTTCAGGCTCGCCAGCTGCATGGTGTCAGCCCTCTGGCCACACTGGAGCGCGGCTATGCGATCGTACAGGACAAAAACGGCCAGGCGATCACCCGGCAGGAACAGGTCAGCCCCGGCGACCAGATCAATGCTCGCCTGCATCAGGGCACGCTGATCTGCACCGTCGACGGTTATGCCGACTGATCCACCACGCCAGCTGTGGTAGGATCACGGCCCTTTGCAAACTCCAACAGGTTGTTAAAAGACGTCATCGAGGCAGACGAGCCCGTTTTTAACGAAGCACTCGGCCGCGCAGATCGGTTTTCGACAGCCTGCCAACACGAACACCCCAACCAGACAGGCAAAGATTATGTCAGAACAGGTTTTTGAAACCACAGAACAGCGCGCTAGCTACGGCATCGGCCGTCAGATGGGCGACCAGCTGGCTCAGGGCAGCTTCGATGGCGTTGATGTCGAAGCCGTCATCACCGGCCTGCGCGACTCCTTCCACGGCGAAGCGCTGCGTGTCCCGGCCGAACAGATTCAGGCCGCTTTCAACGAAATCACCCAGCGCCTGCGCGAAGCACAGGAAGCCCAGGCCAAGGAAGCCGCCGCCGCCGGCGAGCAGTTCCTGGCCGAAAACGCCAAGCGTGACGGCGTCATCACCCTGGAATCCGGCCTGCAGTACGAAGTGATCACTGCTGGTGAAGAAGGTGGCGAAAAGCCGACGGCCCAGAGCAAGGTGCGCACGCACTACCACGGCACCTTCATCGACGGCAAGGTATTCGACAGCTCCTACGAGCGCGGCCAGCCGGCCGAGTTCCCGGTCGGCGGCGTGATCGCTGGCTGGACCGAAGCCCTGCAGCTGATGAGCAAGGGTGCCAAATGGCGCCTGTACGTGCCCTTCGAGCTGGCCTACGGTGCCCAGGGCTCTCCGGGTGGCATCCCGCCCTACTCCACCCTGGTCTTCGATGTCGAACTGCTCGACATCCTCTGATCCATTCGGGGGCGTCCTGTGGACGCCCCGTCTGTCCGTCCGAGTCTAATCGACCGAGAGACCTTTATCATGTTGCTGCACTTTCAACGTCACGGCCAGGGCGAACCTCTGGTGATTCTGCACGGTCTGTTCGGCACCCTGGACAACTGGGGCGCCCAGATCAAGACGCTGAGCGAGCACTTCGACGTGATCGCCACCGATCTGCGCAACCATGGCCGCTCGCCGCACAGCGACGAGATGAGTTACCGGGTAATGAGCAACGATCTGCTGGAGCTGCTGGATCATCTGCAGCTGGAGCGCATCAACCTGATGGGTCACTCCATGGGCGGCAAGGCCGCCATGCAGTTTGCGCTGGACCACCCGGAACGGGTCGAACGACTGATCGTGGTCGATATCGCCCCCGTGCGCTACCCGCCGAACCATAACGAGGTGATCGAAGGCCTGAAGCAGATCGACCTGCCCCAGTTGAAAAGCCGCAGCGAGGCGGACCGCACGCTGAGCGACTATGTGGATTCCGCCGCGACCCGAGCCTTCCTGCTGAAGAACCTGTATCGCAACGAGTACAAGCAGTTTGCCTGGCGCATGAACCTGCCGATACTGGAACAGCACTACCCCGAGATTGCCGCAGCCCCGGAAGGCACGACCTATGCCGGCCCGGCGCTGTTCATCAAGGGCGGCGAATCCGACTACCTGCTGGCGGAACATCAGCAGCCGATTCAGCAACTCTTTCCCAACGCGAGTTTCAAGATTATTGCGGGTGCCGGGCACCTGCCCCATGTGGAAAAGCCGGCCATCTTCACCCGACTGGTGGATAACTTTCTCGGCGCCTGAACAGGATCAGGCCTGAAGGTTGATCAGTGACCCGGAAGGGTAAAGTGAGGTGTAGACGCCTGTGTCGACCAGTTGCTGCTGGACCGCATTCAGCGGTTGCGGACCGGTAGCCGGCGAGAAAGTCTGGGAGACGGCATCGTTAGCGGAGGACCCGGACTTATCAGCAGAGGCCACTGACTCCGTCTCGGCGCCTTGATCGGATTGATCGGACTCCACCTCACCGGATTCCGCCGCCTCAGCCCGTTCATCCTCTTCCATCCGTGCCAACTCCGCCCGGGCTTCGGCCGCCATGGCACGGGCACTGGCTGCAACCCGATGATCCTGAGCGGACGGCTCCGCCGGCGCCATAGCCGCGCGGATAATCGTCTCGGCTTTTTCCAGCGTAGCCCGAGGGTCGCCACTCACCGCCGAGGTATCGATACTGACCTCACCGCCAACGGCATACATCCGCCCGTCAGGCCCACGCTCAAAGGTGTAGGAAACCGCGCCGGTATGCCCGCCGCCCGCCGCCTGGTGTGCCATCTCGTGCTGGCGCACCTCACTGTCTCGGGCACTGAGCTGACGCAGTATCTGCTGATCCTGCAGCTGCTGGGCACGCTCGCGGGAAGTATCCTGTGACGATGGGCTTTTCGAGGTCTCTTCCGGCGCTGTGCCAGAACGACCATCCTGCTCCGGCTGTTCAACCCGCGCGGAAACCGAAGGGTCAGAGTCTTCGTGCGCAGAAGCCACGGGCGCAGGCCCACTGCCGGGCACGACGATGGGCATCATGGGAGGCGAAATACTGGAAAGATCAGTGCTCATGGTGAAATGCGGGAGGTGACACTCCCTGGAACCGGATCAGGCGCGGGTATCGATCAGGTTCCCCAGTACCTCGTCTGCCTGGTTGACCACCTTGGTGGCAGCCGCCTCGGTGGTGCGGTCAACGGCCGTATCAGCAACAGCCGAGCTGACAGGTTTGCCGGAAGCAAGCTCGGCGCTTTCCGCATGGCCGCTTCCCTGGGTATCACTGGATGCCTTGGGCACGTTATCCAGGGTGCGAGTAACATTGAACAGGCTGTTAGCGGTGGTGATATTCATGCCGCACCTTCCTTTGATCCTTGGGGCCAGCTTAGCGTTGCCGGGAGTTTGGAAGCCTTATAGTTCACCCGGTAACCCGATTGAGGCCAGTATAGATCAACGCGCTTCGCTGGTCACTTTTTACTCACCCAAAAACGGCCTCAGGTCAAGATGATCAGCGACCGCATCGGCAGACGGCGACTCAAGCCAGGGCACCCGGCCCAGCAGCGGCGCCCGGAACAGCTTCTCCAGCGTCGCCAGGTTTTCATCCGGGCAACTCATCTCGGGATCCACATGGTTGGCCACCCAACCCGCCAGACGCAGGCCATCGCGGGCGATCGCCTCGGCGGTCAGAATGGCGTGGTTGATGCAACCCAGCTTCATGCCCACCACCAGGATCACATCCAGCTCCAACAATTGCGGCAGTCGCGCCAGACTTTCGCGCATGCTCAAGGGCACGCGCCAACCACCCGCGCCTTCCACCAGTACCAGGTCTGCCGGCTGCATCATGGCACCGCGGCAATAGGCGGCCAGACGATCAGCGCTCAGCGCTCGGCCTTCCTGCTCAGCGGCGATATGCGGCGCGATCGGCGGCTCAAATGCGATCGGATTTACCTGTTCATAGCTCAGCTTGACGCTGGCCGCCTGCTGCAGCTGCAGGGCATCGGTGTTGCGTAGCCCCTCAGCGGTCTGCTCGCAGCCGGCCGCCACCGGTTTCAGGCCGATGGTTCTGAGGCCCTGGCGATTGGCTGCGGTCAGCAAGCCGGTGGTAACCAGTGTCTTGCCGGCATCGGTATCGGTACCGGCGATAAAGAAACGCTTTTTCACTGGGGCTCCTTGAACAGTTCCAGATAATAGACTTCGTAGGTGGCCGGCAGGGTACCATCGGCCTGGCGCTGCTGTTCATAGGCCTGCAGCAGACGAACCAGACGCTGACGACTGCTGAGCCCCTGCTCACGGCGACTGTTGACGTTGTGCGCGCCCAGTGCCTTGAGTTCATGCATCAGCTCCTGCAGCCGATTGTAGCGAAGGACTTTATATTCGGTCTCGCAGCGGGCCAGCCTCAGGCCGGTATTGTGTTCCAGTAACTGTGCCAGAGGCGTGAAACTGTTCACATGCACGTCGTCATCGACAGCCGCCCAGGCGCGTTTGAGTTCGTGCAGAGTCTCGGGCCCCAACGTGGCCAGCAGGCAGCGCCCGCCCGGCTTGAGTACTCTTGCCAGTTCGGCCAGCAGACGATCAGGTTGCTCGCACCACTGCACCGCCAGGCTGGACCAGATCAGTTCCACACTGGCATCCGCCAGCGGCAGCTGCTCGGCATCGCCGCACATATAAAAGGCATCCGTTACCGGGCGCTGCTCGCGGGCAAAGGTCAGCATGCCGTGAGCCAGATCCAGGTGCAGCAGCGGGGCCTGTGGATAACGCTCGCGCAGATAAGGGGCCGCATAACCGGTACCACAGCCCAGATCAAGCAAACGGCCTTCTGCCTGTTGCGGCAGCCAGTCCAGTAGCTGGTCGGCGATATCGCGCTGCAGCTGAGCAACAGAGTCGTAAC
Source organism: uncultured Marinobacterium sp. (assembly GCA_963677795.1). Taxonomy (GTDB): domain Bacteria; phylum Pseudomonadota; class Gammaproteobacteria; order Pseudomonadales; family Balneatricaceae; genus Marinobacterium. The sequence continues at coordinate 1,053,675 of OY782520.1, forward strand.
TCTCAGCGGCACGGCTGAACGCCTGGGCCACTTTGCGCTTATCCCGCTGCATCAACACCGTCCAGCTGTCGTTGAATGGAGGCCAACACCGCATCGGCATGACTGATAAACGGCAGGTGTGCGCTCTGTTCCAGTACCTGCCCCCCCAGACGGGGGTTCAGCTCTCGGGCCTGAGAGGCCAGTTCGGCAGGCACCAGCTGATCTTCTGCGCCCAGTATCAGCTGGGCCGGGCAGTTCAAGCCGGCCAACGCGGGGCGCAGGTCGGACTCCAGCAGCATCAGGGCCGCAGCCAGCGCCTGAGGCTCAGTCGAGGCCATCACTGACTTGAGGCACTTGAGCTCATCTCGGGCCGTGGCCGAACCGCGTGTCTGCAGAGCGGCAAAGCGCTGCAGCGTCTTGACCTCATTATCGGCCAGCGACTCGACAAAGGCCCCGAACACCTCGGGAGCCATGGCGCAGGACCAGTCGTCTCGGGCGACAAAACAGGGGTTGGCGGCGATCAGGCTCAGGCTTTTCACTCGCTCCGGCGCCTGTTCGGCCACCGCCAACGTCAGCTGTCCACCTAAAGACCAGCCCAGCCAGTGAGCACTTTCCGGTGCAGCGTCCAGCAAAGCACCAACTGTGGCATTCAGCGACATATCACCCGCAGAGGCAGAACGCCCCAGCCCCGGCAGGTCGATCAGCGTGACCCGGTAGCGTTCGGCCAAACGGTCGGCAAAATCGCCCCAGATTGCGGAGCTCAATCCCCAGCCGTGCAGCAGCACCAGATCGAGGCCGCTGCCTCGCGTCTCAGTCCACAGACTCACGCAGCACCTCCTGAGCAGCTATCCACACGCACGGCATCCAGTGCCTCCAGCAGGCGATCAACCTGCTCTTCGCTGTGGGCCGCACTGAGGGTCACGCGCAGGCGGGAGCTGCCCGCCGGCACCGTGGGCGGGCGGATGGCACTGATGAAGATGCCGCGCGCTTCCAGCGCGGCACTGATCCGCATCGCCTCACCCGCGTCGCCGATCATGATCGGCTGGATCGGGGTTGGCGAGTCCATCAGCTCATAGCCCAGCTGTTTGCAGCCGCTGCGGAAGCGCTGAATCAGCTGCGCCAGCTTGTCACGGCGCCAGCTCTCGGCCTGTACCAGTTTGAGGCTGGCACGGGTAGCCTGGGCCACGGCCGGCGACATGCTGGTGGTATAGATGTAGGTACGGGCGAACTGGATCAGGGTTTCGATCAGTACGTCGGAGCCGGCGACAAAGGCACCCGAGGTGCCGAAGCCCTTGCCCAGGGTACCGATCAGTACCGGCACCTCGTCGTTGCTGAGACCAAAGTGCTCGACACAGCCGGCGCCGGTCGCGCCCAGACAGCCAAAGCCGTGGGCATCATCCACCATCAACCAGCCGTCCTGCTCGCGGGTGACACGGCTCAATTCGGGCAGGTCGGCGATATCGCCATCCATGCTGAACACGCCATCGGTGACCACCAGCTTGCGGCGGGCCTCGGAGCGGCTCAGGCGCTGGGCCAGGCTGTCGGGGTCGTTGTGCAGGTAACGCTGGAAACGGGCACCGCTAAGCAGGCCCGCATCCAACAGGGAGGCGTGATTGAGACGGTCCTGAAACACCGCGTCCTGCTTGTCGATCAGGGCATTGATGGCGCCGATGTTGGCCATATAGCCGGTGGAGAACAACAGCACGCGCTCACGACCGGTGAATTCGGCCAGCGCCTCTTCCAGCGCATGGTGCGCCTGTGAATGACCATTGACCAGATGGGAGGCTCCACCACCCACACCATAGGTATCGGCGCCCTGCTTGAGCGCCGCAATCACCTCGGGATGGTTGGCCAGTCCCAGGTAGTCGTTGGAACAGAACGCCAGATAGCGCTTGCCATCGACGCTGACTTCCGGCCCCTGAGCCGACTCCAGCACCCGGCGCTGGCGGTAGAGGTTCTCCTGCCGCCGCGACTCGAGCGCGGCAGCCAGATCGTTGAAGGACATGGGATTGCCTCAGTGCGTGGCGGAGGCGTCGACGAACAGCTCGGCATCCTGTTGCGCCTGGATCTTGGCGGCCAGCTGCTGTTCCTGATCCGCATCGGAGTCTTCGATGCGCTGCTCCGGACGAATGCCCAGACGCTTGAACAGCTGCAGGTCGCGGTGGGTTTCCGGGTTCGGCGTAGTCAGCAGGCACTCGCCATAGAAGATGGAGTTGGCACCGGCAAAGAACGCCATCGACTGCAGCTCGTCCGACATCTGCTCACGACCGGCGGACAGGCGCACGTGGGATTTCGGCATCATGATACGGGCCACGGCGATGGTGCGAATGAACTCCAGCGGGTCCAGATCATCGACGTTTTCCAGCGGTGTGCCCTGCACCTTCACCAGCATGTTGATCGGCACCGACTCCGGCTGCTGCGGCAGGTTAGCCAGCTGCATCAGCAGGCCGTAGCGGTCCTTGGCGGTCTCACCCATGCCCAGAATGCCGCCGCTGCAGATCTTCATGCCGGAATCGCGCACGTGCTGCAGCGTATTCAGGCGATCCTCGTAGGTACGGGTGGTGATGATCTTGTCGTAGAACTCCGGCGAGGTATCCAGGTTGTGATTGTAGTAGTCCAGCCCGGCCTCAGCCAGCTGACCCGCCTGGGACTCCTGCAACATGCCCAGCGTCATGCAGGTTTCCAGCCCCATCGCCTTCACGCCCTTGATCATCTCGATCACGTAAGGCATGTCACGGTCGGTCGGGTGCTTCCAGGCGGCCCCCATACAGAAACGGGTAGAACCGGATTCTTTCGCCTGCTTGGCCTTGTTCAGCACCGCTTCCACTTCCATCAGGCGCTGTTTTTCCAGGCCGGTATTGTAGTGGGCACTCTGCGGGCAGTACTTGCAGTCTTCCGGGCAGGAGCCGGTCTTGATCGACAGCAGCGTACTGACCTGTACTTCGTTGGGGTTGAAGTGCTGACGGTGCACGCTCTGTGCCTGGAACAGTAGATCGTTCATCGGCAGTTCGAACAGTGCGCGTACTTCCTGCTCGGTCCAGTCGTGGCGCACTTCGGCGTTGCTTTCGGCAACAGTCAGCATAACTCCAATCCCCTTGTGACATAATCGGTGGTGCGCACCCAAGGATTGGGTGCCTGCAGTATGCTGTTGATCATAAAGCGACAGAAGGAGCTGTCAACCTATGTTTAATCCATCAAGGAACAGCTGGTCATTTTTCAAACAATCTTGTTCCCTCTGCGGAGCGACAAACGACGTCCATCATGGCATCTGTACCGATTGTCATAGTGACCTGCCCTGGTTACTGGGCAGCTGCCGCCGCTGCGCTCTTCCCCTGCCAGCAACTGCGCCACCCGGCAGCCTGTGCGGCCACTGCATCCAGGCCCCGCCTGCATTCGACCGGACACTGGCCGCCTTTCACTATGACTTCCCACTGAGCCAGCTGCTGCCAAAAATAAAATACCAGCGCCAACCGGCGCACCTGGGCTGGCTGGGCCGTGTGCTGGCGGCCTTCCTGCAGCAACAGTATGAAGATCGCTGGCCGCAGGCCCTGTGTGCCGTGCCCATGCACCCGCTCAGTGAGCTCAAGCGTGGCTTCAACCAGGCACAACTGCTGGCCGAGGTGTTGGCCCGGCAACTGCAATTGCCGCTCATCCCCTGCCTGAGCAAGACCCGACGCACGCCCCATCAGATGTCGCTGGGGCTGGAGGAGCGGCGTCATAACCTGCACCGGGCCTTCAAGGTCATCCGCCAACCGCCGACGCATGTCGCCCTGATCGATGATGTAATGACGACAGGCACCACCGTCGATACTCTGGCCAGGCAGCTCAAGTCTGCCGGAGTCGAAAAGGTGGATATCTGGGTGCTGGCCAGAACGCCAGAGGTTCGATAAATTGAGAGATTGGTTAAATTGAGTTGGACACTTCGACGACAGGGACGCACATGCTCACACGCCTGCTCTGCACGCTTTGTCTGATACTGCCGAACCTGGCCATGGCCGGCAGTCTGAATCTGGCGGTGGCGGCCAATTTCAAGCAGCCGCTGGAACGGCTGGTACGCCAGTTTGACCCCGAGCAACAGCATCAAATTGCCATCAGCAGCGCATCCACCGGCGTGCTCTACACCCAGATCCATCAGGGTGCGCCCTTCGATATTTTGTTTGCCGCCGATAGCACCCGCCCGGAACGTCTCGAGCAGGAAGGCCCGGGCATTGCCGGCAGCCGCTTTACCTATGCCATAGGCCAGCTGGCCCTGTGGCAGCCCAACGGGCATCCCGGCTCACTGGAGGATCTGCTCGACGCCCCCCTTGCTATCGCCAACCCCCGCACCGCTCCCTACGGCCTGGCGGCTCAACAGGCGCTGACGGCACTCGACCGCTGGCAACCGGCACGGCAGATACAGGGCAGCAACATCGCTCAGACCTTCCAGTTTATCCACAGCGGCAACGTAAGCCAGGGTCTTGTTGCCCGTGCACAGCTGATCCAGCAGGCTATTCCGCCTGCACAATGGGTGCTTGTTGATCCTGAACTGCACCAGCCGATCGAACAGCAGTTAATCCGGCTGCAGCGCAGCGCCGGCAACCCGCTGGCCGATGCCTTTATCGCGTTTCTACACTCGGCAGAGGCCCACCAGCTGATCGAGCAGAACGGCTACGCCTCTGGCCAAGGAACCACCCATGCTGCCCACTGAGCAGGACCTTGCTGCCCTCTGGCTGACTCTGCAGCTGGCCAGCCTGACCACGGTCATCCTGCTATTGCTCGGCACACCCTTCGCCTGGTGGCTGGCCCACACCCGCCGCCGCTGGAAAGTGATTCCCGAAGCTCTGGTAGCGCTGCCGTTGATCCTGCCGCCCACGGTGCTGGGTTTCTATTTGCTGCTGGCGTTCGCACCGGATGGCATCCTCGGCGCCCCCTGGCACTGGCTAACCGGCTCCGGACTGGCCTTTACCTTCGCCGGACTGCTGATCGGCTCCATCCTGTATTCCCTGCCGTTTGTGGTCCAGCCGTTGCAGGGCGGCTTCGAACAACTGGATCAGGGGCTGCTACAGGCGGCCCGATCGCTCGGAGCCAGCCGCTGGTCCTGCTTCCGGCGGATCGTGATTCCCTTGTGCCGACGCAGCTTCCTCACCGCCATCACCCTCGGCTTTGCCCATACGGTAGGCGAGTTCGGCGTGGTACTGATGATCGGCGGCAACATTCCGGGCAGTACTCAGGTGCTGTCGATCGCCCTCTATGATCACGTCGAAACCCTCGAATACGCCCGCGCCCACTGGCTGGCCGGCGGCCTGCTGCTGTTTTCCGTCAGCCTGTTGCTGCTGCTCTATAGCCTCAACCGGCGCCAGCAAGCGGAGGTGATTCGATGAGCCTGACACTCGCCGTACAACACCACTATCACGGCTTCGAACTGGATGTCGAGCTGCAGCTGGCGGCCGAAGGGATTACCGCGTTATTTGGCCCTTCCGGTTGTGGCAAGTCCACTCTGCTGCGCCTGTTGGCCGGGCTGGAAACGGCACGGCAGGGCCATGTTCACTTCCATGGCGAATGCTGGCAGGACAGCCAAACCGGTACTTTTATTCCGTCCAACCGACGTGATATCGGGCTGGTGTTTCAGGACGCTCGCCTCTTTCCCCACCTCAGTGTGCGCGACAATCTGAGTTTCGCCGCTCCTTACCTGCGCGGCGGGGAACAGCTTGACGAAAGCGAGCTGATTGAACGACTGCAACTTGCCCCGCTGCTGCAGCAAAAGCCCGACACCCTCTCCGGTGGCCAGAAGCAGCGTGTCGCCCTGGCCCGCGCCCTGCTCAGCCGGCCACGACTACTGCTGCTGGACGAGCCCCTGAGCGCACTGGACCGGGAATCCCGCCAACTGATCATGGATCTGATTGCACAGCTGCAGCAACGCCATGCCTTGCCGATCATCTACGTCACCCATGCCGTCGATGAGGTGCTGCGGCTGGCGGATCACCTGGTCTGCCTGCAACAGGGCAGGGTGGTGGCCGAAGGAGACCCTCTACAGCTGTTCGGTCAACAGGGAATCCTGCCGCAGCTGAGCGACCGGGCACTGCTGCGTGGCCGGGTCACTCGCGTGGACCCGGAGGACCGAATGAGCGCCGTGTCCTGTTCTCCTGAGCAGCCACCTATCTGGATCGCCGGAACTGCTCATGCCCTGGATACGAACCTGACCCTAAGCCTTCAGGCCGAGGACATTGCCCTGTCACTGCAGCCACTGAGCGGTACCAGCCTGCAGAACCAGCTACCGGTTGAGGTCGTTTCGGTCGAGCAGACCGACAGCGACCGACCGAGGGTTCAGGTACGTTTCGGTACCAGCCGGCTGCCGGTCAGCATCAGCCATCGTGCCCTGACCGAATTGAAACTGCGACCTGGCCTACAGCTCTGGGCGCTGATCAAGTCGGTCGCCGTTGAGCATTGATCCGGAAAACCTTTGTTTGGACAAACACTTGCTCGACCTGTCCCCGGTGCTCTGCTAATTTTGTGGCAACGACACAAGGAGATGCTTAGGGAATGACACTGGAAATGCTGGGGCAGCTGTTTGGCGGCATAGGGCTGTTTTTGCTGGGTATGCAGCTGCTGACCAACGGACTCAAACAGGCGGCTGGCCGCTCGCTCAAGGCCACACTCGAACATGCCACCGGGTCGCGCCTGAAAGGGGTCGTCTCCGGTGCCCTGATTACCGCCCTGGTGCAGTCATCCAGTGCCGTTACTGTGGCTACGCTCGGCTTCGTCAACGCGGGCCTGCTGTCGCTGGCCCAATCCGTGTCCATTATCTACGGCAGCAACATCGGCACCACCATGGTGGGTTGGCTGGTGGCGCTGATCGGCTTCAAGTTCAAGATCAGCGCCTTCGCTCTGCCACTGATCGGCGCCGGCATGGTGCTGAGGGTCAGCGGCGGCAACAGTCGACGCGCTCATATCGGCACAGCCATCGCCGGTTTCGGCATCTTCTTCATCGGCCTGGACTTCCTGCGTGACAGTTTCGACGGCTTAAGCAACTCAGTCCCCCTGGCCGAACTCGGTGCCGGTCCCCTGGCACTCGCCCTCTTCGTTGTCGCCGGTATAGTGCTGACCTTTCTGATGCAGGCCTCGGCAGCGGTGATCGCCATCGCACTGTCACTGGTGCACACGGAAAGCATCTCCCTGGCCGCAGCCGCTGCTCTGGTGATCGGCGCCAATGTGGGGACGACTACGACCGCGCTGCTGGCCTCCATCGGCGCTACCCCCAACGCCAAGCGGATCTCGGCAGCCCATGTACTGTTCAACCTGGTCACCGGCCTGGTCGGGCTGGTGCTGCTGGTCGCCCTCGGTGGCCTGCTCAACCAGCTGGACCCCTCAGCGTTTGATCTGGTCTCACTGCTCGCCCTCTTCCATACCCTGTTCAACATCGCCGGGGTACTGCTGATGTGGCCGCTGACCGACCGCATGGTGCATTTTCTGAAGAAGCGCTTCCGTACCCTTGAAGAAAGCGAATCCAAGCCTCGCTACCTGGACAGCAACATCCTGACCACGCCTTCGCTGGCGGTGGAAGCGATCAACATGGAATTGGCCCGGGTCAGCCGCATCTGCAGCCGCATGTCTCGCGAGGCGATCAGTGCCGAACGCGGCGCAGCCGACCGCCTGCAGCAGCAGTACGAGAGCCTCACCCAGTTGATCGGTCGCATCGGCGAATTCAACCAGGAACTGGCACGGCAGAACCTGAATGCCGAGATCAGCGAAACCCTGCCCGTATCGCTGCGCGTGGCACGCTACTTCAACGAGATGGCACGACTGGCTGCCCGACTACCCGAATACTACCCGGTATTCGAGCAGCTGCAGGACTCAGGCATTCGCTCCAGCGTGCATGATTATCAGCAGGCCGTGATTCACCTGATCGATGCCTGTGAAGTACGTGATGACATGGCTACCCAGGGCTACGAGACCCATCAAATGAAGCACGAAATGGAACGCGAGTATCAACACCTGAAAAACGGCCTGCTCAATCAGACCATCTCCCGGCAGCTGACGCCGGCCGACTCGGTAGTGCTGCTCGACGCCCTCAGCCATATCCACCGCCTGGCGGAGCAGGCGGAGAAAGCGTCACGCTACTGGAGCAGCACCACCCCGGTACAGCACAGGGCGCCGCTGCTGGAGCAGGATTGACCTGGACCCGGCAAGGTTCAGAACGAGCTACTGCCCATACTCATCACGCAGCAGGTTTTTCTGCACCTTGCCCATGGTGTTGCGCGGTAGCTCCGCCAAATAAATAATGCGGCGCGGCACCTTGTAGGCCGCCAGGCGGTCACGACAATAGGACTGAATGTCCTCTTCCGTCGGTCGCCTGCCCGCCTCTGCTACCACGGCAACGGCCACACCTTCGCCGAAGTCTGCATGCTTGAAAGCAAACACGGCAGTTTCGACCACGCCGGGAATCTCGTTCAGTACGAGCTCCACCTCTTTCGGGTAGATGTTGTAGCCGCCACTGATGATCAGGTCCTTTCCTCGCCCCACGATAGCCACATAACCTTTGGCATCGATCGTGCCCAAATCCCCAGTGATGAAGAAACCATCAGCGGTAAAATCCGCTGCGGTTTTTTCGGGCATACGCCAGTACCCTTTGAACACATTCGGACCACGCACCTGCAGACTGCCAACTTCACCCGCTGCCATCAGCGCCCCCTGTTCCGACATGATGCGTACCTCAGTACCCGGCAGCGGGAAACCCACGGTCCCCGGCAGGCGAGCACCACGCAAAGGATTGGAGGTATTCATACCCGTTTCCGTCATGCCATAGCGCTCGAGAATACGATGCCCGGAACGGGCTTCGAAGGCCTCGAAGGTTTCTTCCAGCAAAGGCGCCGAACCGGAGATAAACAGACGCATGTTCGCGCACAGCTCTGAAGTGAAGTCACGTTCACCCAGCAGGCGGGTATAGAACGTCGGCACCCCCATCATCACCGAACAGGATGGCAGCTCAGTCAACACCCGCTGCACATCAAACTTGGTCAGATACACCATCTCCGTCGCATTCAGGAACGAGATATTGCAGGCCACGAACAAACCATGAACATGGAAGATCGGCAAGGCATGCAGCAGCACATCATCCTTCTCCCAACCCCAGATATCGGACAGCGCTCTGGCATTGCTGGCCAGGTTGTCATGACTGATCATGGCGCCCTTGGGACGTCCGGTGGTACCTGAGGTGTACAGGATGGCGGCGATATCATCCCCTGAACGCGTCACCGTCTCGAACTGATCGCTGTAAGTGTTCAGCTTCTGCACCAGACTGCCACGGCCATCGTTTTCCAGCGTCATGCATCGAAAGGCGACCCCACTGTCGTCACGGATAGCGGCAAAGGTTTCTGCCTGTGCCTGTTTGGTCACCACCACTCGCGGCTCCGCATTGGAGACAAAATAGGCCAGCTCTTCCGGCATATAGGCCGTATTCAACGGCAGATAGATGGCTCCAGCCCGCAGTACCGCCAGATACAGCGCCAAGGCCTCGACACTCTTATCCACCTGAACCGCGACACGATCACCGGGCTCGACCCCCAGTTCAACCAGCTGGTGGGCCATTTGGGCAGACAAGCCGTCCAGTTCACCGAATGAGACCAGCCTGTCCTGCTCAGGAACCCTCAGTGCCACCTTGTTCTTATGTTGTTGAAAGCCTTGCTGAAACGATTCAAACAGATTCATGGAACACCCCGTTTATTATTTTTTCTTCACTTTAAGCATAATTATTAATTATACTGCGATCAACTTTCAATTGATGATCTATTGAATATGAAGAAGATATCGCGGAAGGTCCTCTTCGAAGAGGTCGCCGATATGCTGGCTCACATGATCTACTCCAGTGAGCTATCGCCCGGGCAGTGGATTGATGAACTGGCGCTCTGTCAGCAGATGGGCATCAGCCGGACGCCACTCAGGGAGGCCTTGAAAGTCCTCGCGTCTGACGGACTGGTTGAGCTGGTGCCCCGCAAAGGCGCCTTCGTCAAAACCATCAGCCTTGAGGATCTGGATGAAATCTTCCCGATCATGGCCATGCTGGAGGGCTACTGTGCCCAGCTGTCCGCTGAGAAGGCGACGCGGGAAGACCTGCATTGCCTTCAGGCGTTGCATGGCAACCTGGAACAGCATGCAGCCGGCACCGACATCCCCCGCTATTACGAAGACAACACCCGCTTTCATGACGCGCTGAAACGGATCGCCCGCAACAGCTGGCTTGAGCAGATCACGCTCGACCTATCCAGAGTGATTCACCTGGCAAGGCACCAGCAGTTGATCGTCAAGGGCCGGCTGGAAGAATCGCTCGAAGAACATCGCAGGATCATTGAAGCGATCGAGGCGGGGGATGCCGACCGGGCTCGCAAGGTGATGCACGTACACTTGATGAATCAATACCGCGCTCTCAAAGAATCCATAACCAAGGAGCTTAACAATGGGGTGGATCAGCAAGCTTATTGACTCGGTATCAGAACGGGGCCGAGAAATCTGGCAACAGGAAAGTCATGACCAACCGGCCTTTCCCGACACCCTCGCCGATGCCTGCCGGGACTTGTTGGGCCGCCAGGGGGACGCCGTGGCCCTGGCGATTGCCAAGGAAATTCTGCAACGTTACCGGTGCGCCTCCAACGAGGACAAACTGGCCTTCTTTCATTTCCTGCAGACACTGCAACCTGATTTCGACCAAATCTCCCGACTCTCTCATGCCTACGCCGAGCTCAATTCACCCGAGAGCTACCAGGCACTTTGCGCCGCACTCGGTGGTGGCAGAAAGGCTCTGTTCGAGCTGCTGAATGTTCCGGGGGTGGGTACCGCCTCACTGGTGTCCTTGCGCGAGGACCTGCTCAAAGCCATGCGTACTCACCCTGAGCTCAAGGTGGTCGATATCGACCTGCAATCGACACTACAAAGCTGGTTCAATCGCGGCTTTCTGGAATTCCGTTCCATCTCATGGGAAACACCGGCCTACATCCTCGAAAAACTGATCGAATACGAAGCCGTTCATGAAATCCAGGATTGGGACGAGCTGAAACGGCGCCTGGAGGTTGATCGTGGCTGCTTTGCATTTTTTCATCCGGCACTGCCGGGGGAACCTCTTATTTTCGTCCAGGTCGCCTATACCCAGGGCATCAGTGGCGATGTCGCGCCCTTCCTGAACAAGGACACTCCCATCGAGGAGACCCCATCAGCCGACTCGGCTATTTTCTATTCGATTTCCAACTGCCAGAAAGGGTTAAAAGGCATCTCGTTCGGCAACTTCTTGATCAAGCAGGTGGTGCAGGAGATCCTGCAACAGCGGCCCGCGATCCAGCAGTTTTCCACCCTTTCCCCCATGCCGGCCCTGACACTTGCGCTCAGCAAAGGACAGATTGATGAAGAAACGCTGACGGCGATTGCCGGTAAAAAAGCGGATCTCCTCAAGCAGCAGTATGCTGTCGATTCGCTGACCGAGTTGCTGACCGCAAAAGCCAGCCTGCTTGAACGAAGCGATGATCAAACGACTGCATGGCTGGAGGAGGTCGGGCTCTACTACCTGGCCCAGGTCAAAAAGGGGACCGAACCTTTCGACCCCGTCGCCCGCTTTCATCTCAGCAATGGTGCCTCCATCTACCGCATCAATCCGTTTGCCAATACCCGGCCTTATGGACTCGAGAGCTCCGCAGGCTTGATGGTGAACTACATCTACGAACTGGACCAGGTCGAAATCAACCACGAGCACTTCAAACAAAACGGCACCATCGCAATCCACCGTCTTAACAATAAGAAGAACAGGATCAGGAGGATAGAAAATGTTCGCACATGAATTCGGTAACAAGGACCGATATTTGGACATGCTGAACCAGCTTGATGTCATGCATGAAACCCACCTGAGCGACTCCAGCCGGTCAGCCTTTGGTACCCGGGATAGCATCAAGTATGCGCTCTGGTGCAACAACCCTCACGTCGGCGCGGGAAGCTTCGACACTCAAGCCGCAACAAACCTGAACCGTTTCCTGCAATTCTGCCTCGAGCATGAAGTGGAGACGGTCATTCTGTTTATCGACTCGGCCGGGGTTTCGCTGAAAGACCCAGAGAACGGCATGGCCGGCGTCGCCCAGGCGATCAAGCTGATCCATCGCCTCAATATGCGACCAGGATGCAAGACGGTGTCTGTCATCGGAGAAACTCGTGGCTGCTTTGGTGGCGCTCTGTTGATCGCCGGTGCCTGCCAATACCAGCTCGCCCATCCCTGCGCCCTTATTGGTGTCTCCGGCCCTCAGGTGATCGAGTCCATCACCGGTGAGTCTCGACAGGAGCACATGGCCGTCTACACCGCCGATTACCGCCTGAGTACAGGAGAGGTCAGCCACTTGCTGACGGACCAGTGCCTGCTCAACCAGGTTGCCGCACTGCCAGCACGTCGACTGGACTTCTCTTTCCTGTCTTCCTTTATCGACGCTCTCCCCGACCAGGGAGCGAGCACCGCGTCCTGTTCGGGGTTCGACAATGAACCGATAAGCCTGGGCGACCTCAAGGAAACTGCCGCCGGGCTGCTGCATTCACACGCCAGTGTGCTGCACCTCAAAGGGAATGCCGAGCAACCCTTTTCATTCGAGAACGAGCGCAACGGTTTCTCCCTCTACCTGAAAGCACTGGCCGCAACCCTGCGTTACCGTGTCGAAACCGGCCTGCAAATCGACATCAGCGTGACCGCACAGGGGTCAGGGGCAACCTTTATCGCTTTCTCGATGATGGGGAGCCACCTCAGGATAGCGCCTGAAGCCCAGGTCCGTGCGCTACCTCAAGTGGCCGTCGACCGGATCGTACCGGCCCGAGCAGGGGCTCAATAAGACTTTGAAAAACCAGAAATTTCAGAAACCAAACCCCATGCCGAGATTGCACTGAAAGCGCGCATTTTGCTTCAAACTGGAGCCATCTTGGTGCTATTATGAAAAGCAAATCAACTATGTTTATCTTGAAGTTCAATAGACCCTATAGCAAAATCAGCGCATGGCATAGGACTTGCCTCCTGATAAAAATAATAAAGCCAGAGGCCTATTGATATGAATGCGAAAACGCTAATGTCTGATACTACTCTATACCGTAACTGGCACCTTGCTGCGACCGAGCACGATGTAGCCACCACAGAATTCGAATGGGCGCTGCTGCGTTTCCATGAAGCCTTCCAGCGCTTCTGCCTGCAGCTGGGCAGTACCTGTGGTCTGGGTTCTCTGACCTACCAGGAACTGATCATCCTTCATGTCATCCGCATGCAGGACCGTCCCAAGCCGGTCACCATCATTGCCCGTCTGCTGAACCGTGACGACATCCCCAATATCCAGTACAGCCTGCGCAAACTGGTGAGCCAGGAATTGATCACCAAGATCAAGGAGCCTCAGGGCAAGATTTACACCTACGCCATGACCGACGATGGCAAAAGCAAGGTCGACAAATATGCCACGCTGCGTGCAACCCTGCTGACGGAGCAGACAGCCAGCATCGACAAAATCGATGAGAAACTGGTCGTTGCTGCCCGCCTGATCAGCCTGCTGACCGGTATCTATGATGAAGCAGGCCGCATCTCTGCGACCTACTCGCTGCCGGAAGATATCAAGGAGTCCTGATCAGGACTCCTGTAAAAAACGCTCGATCTCCTGCTCGACTCGGCACAACGACGCTTCCTCATCAAACGAAGCCTGTGCCGTCCCTTCCATGTAGGCAAACTGCACCTTCTCAAGACCGATAAAGTCGGCAATGATTTTCAGGTAGGGTTCGACCAGATTGGTATGGTGCCGGGCAAAGGCCCCTCCCATGGAACAGAGCACCAGGGCGCTTTTGCCACGACAAAGTCCTCTCAATTTGCCATCCGCAACCTTTTCGAAAGTGACGCCCGGACGCACCACCAGGTCAATCCAGGCCTTCAAAGAAGCGGGAACGTTGAAGTTGTACATGGGAGTGGCAATCACTATCAGGTCTGCAGCCAGCAGCTCCTGACTGAGCCGATTGGACAGGCTCAACGACGCCTGAACACGCTCAGGCAAAGCATCGGTTTTTGCGAAAAAGCCGGACAGCATCTCTTCCGACACGGCGGGCAAGGGCTCAGACGTCAGATCACGCTCCATGACCACTGCCCCTGGAAACAGGGCCTTGGCCTTCTCGATAAAAAGCCGGGACATGGCACGACTATGGGCCCCTTCATAACGGGCACTGGCGGTCACTACCAGAATCTTTTTCATTTTCTTTCCTTATGTGGTCAGGCGGCACACATGCCACCGTCTACAGACAGGGTTTCACCGGTGACATAGGACGACTGGTCCGACAGCAACCAGAGGACAACATCTGTCACCTCTGCCGGCATGGCGATGCGGTGCATCGGCACGCCCTCGTCATACATATGATCATCACCCCCTGTCACCTTGTCGTAGCTGGGCGTTTTGACCGGACCGGGACAGATCGCGTTGATGCGGATGCCATCGCGGGCGTAATCCAGCGCGGCCGCCTTGGTGGCACCGACAACACCGAACTTGCTGGCCACGTAATAGGCCAGTTCAGGCATCGCCTTGAGACCGAAAATGGAGCTGTTATTGACGATCGAGCCCTTGCCGTTCTCCAGCAACAGCGGCAGCTGATATTTCATGCCGTACAGGACTCCCTTGAGATTGGTCGCCAGCACGGCATCGATCAGCTCGTCCGGGGTTTCATGCAAACGGGCGAACTGCTCCTGAAACCCGGCATTGTTGAATGCGCCGTCAAGGCCGCCGAAAGCCTCACGGGCCGCTTCCGCGACCCGCCGGCAGGCAGCCGGATCGGATACATCTGCTGCCTGATAGATGGCATGGCCCGGCAGTGATTGCGCAGCCTCCATCAGGGCTTCGCCCTTGGCGCGACTGCGCCCGACCATCAATACCTGAGCGCCTTCACGCAACAGGGCCAGGGCCACATCACGCCCCATGCCGGAACCGGCGCCGGTAACGATGTAACGTTTATCGGTAAACTGCATGATTGAACCTCCATTCCGTCCAGAGATAGCGGGCTGATCAAATCAGCCCCTTCTCTTTCGCCATGGTCAGTGCCAGGTCTTCAATCATGTCTTCCTGACCACCCACTGTACCGCGGCGACCAAGCTCTACCAGAATGTCACGGGCCTGAATGCCGTACTTCTTCTCCGCACGCTGGGCAAACAGCAGGAAGGAGGAGTAAACACCGGCGTAGCCCAGAGTCAGTGCATCGCGGTCGACGCGGATCGGCTGATCCATGATCGGGAATACGCGGTCTTCGGCCACATCCATGATCTTGTACAGATCGATACCGGTCTCGACGCCCATGCGATCCAGCACGGCGCAGAACACTTCCAGCGGCGTGTTGCCGGCACCGGCACCCAGGCCCGCAACGGAACCGTCGACACGGACGGCACCCGCCTCGATCGCGGCCAGCGAGTTGGCGATCGCCATACCCATATTGTGGTGACCGTGGAAGCCGACCTCGACATTGGCGGGCAGTTCGGCGCGCAGCAGACCGATCTTGGCGCTGACTTCATCCGGCAGCATGTAACCGGCAGAGTCGGTGGCGTAGATACAGTTGGCGCCGTAGCTGACCATCAGTTTGGCCTGCTCCAGGATCTTCTCCGGGCTGACCATGTGCGCCATCATCAGGAAGCCGACAGTGTCCATTTCCATCCTGGCGGCCATACCGATGTGCTGCTCGGATACGTCAGCTTCGGTGCAGTGCGTCGCCACACGGATGGTGGACACGCCGCAGTCCTTGGCCATCTTCAGGTGGTCGACGGTACCGATACCCGGCAGCAGCAGTGCGGACACCTTGGCATTTTTCATCTTCGGCACGACGGCATTGAGGTATTCCTCATCGCTGTGCGCCGGGAAGCCGTAGTTGACAGACGCGCCGCCCAGGCCGTCACCGTGGGTGACTTCGATCAGCGGCATGCCCGCTTCGTCCAAGCCGGTGGCGATGTTGACCATCTCGTCCAGGCTGATCTGGTGACGCTTGGCGTGCATGCCGTCGCGCAAGGACATGTCGTGCAGGGTTACTTTTTTGCCATTCAGGTTCATCGTGCAACCTCCTCTGCCTGCACGCCAAAGGCGTGCATACGCTTATTCCGTACGGGCAGACTCATATCGTGCAGACGGACTTTTTTACCTTGCAGATTCATCTCTCAATCCTCCGTCTTAGCCGCGAGCCGGCAGTGAAATGGTGCCGTTGGCCGCTTCTTCAGCGAACATTTCGGCGGTACGCAGACCGGCAGCCGTCATGATGTCCAGGTTGCCGGCATACTTGGGCAGGAAGTCGCCCAGGCCTTCCACTTCCATGAAGCAGGAGACGCGGTTGCCGTCGAACACAGGGCCATTCACCAGGCGATAGCCCGGTACGTACTTCTGCACTTCCTTCACCATGGCCTGCACGGATTCGGTGATGGCGGCCTGATCCGGCTCGCCCTCGGTCAGGCAGTGAATGGTGTCACGCATGATCAACGGTGGCTCGGCCGGGTTGATGATGATGATCGCCTTGCCCTGCTTGGCACCACCGACCTTCTCCACGGCACCGGCGGTGGTGCGGGTGAATTCATCGATGTTCTGGCGCGTACCCGGACCGACGGAGCGGGAAGAGACAGTCGCGATGATCTCGCCGTACTCGACCGGCTGCACGCGGGACACCGCTGCCACCATCGGGATGGTCGCCTGGCCACCGCAGGTGACCATGTTGACGTTCATCTCCAGGTTCTTGGCGTGATCCGCCAGGTTCACCGGCGGTACGCAGTAGGGACCGATCGCCGCCGGGGTCAGGTCAACCATGATCACGCCCAGCTCGTTCAGCTTGCGGCTGTTCTCGGCGTGTACGTAGGCCGAGGTGGCGTCGAAGGCGACGCGGATATCGTCTTCGATCACGTGCGGCAGCAGGCCGTCTACGCCGGTAGCACAGGTCTTGATGCCCATCGCTTCGGCACGCTTGAGGCCTTCGGAGGTCGGGTCGATACCGACCATCCACACCGGCTCGATCCATTCCGAGCGCTGCATTTTCATCAGCAGATCCGTGCCGATGTTACCCGGGCCAATGATGGCCGCTTTCAGTTTTTTGGACATATTCAGTTCCACATGTGCTTGTTTGGACGCCTCATCGCTTGCAAGGCAAGTTCCTGCAAGGGAACGCTCCTACAAAACCTAGTGCCCCGTGCTAGGTGTAGGAGCCTGCCTGCAGGCGATCCAGGCTGTGCCCTGTCTATCGCTTGCGGGGCAAGCTCCTACAAAGGAAAGCTCCTGCAAGGGCTGGCGGGCACGCCTGTGTACGGAAAGCAGGCAAACTCGATTATTCAGAAAAACGGACAGCTACGGACCCGAGGCCCGGGGCGGTCAATTGCATCCGATCGCCCGCCTGTACCGGCTCGAGCGGCACCAGCGAGCCGGACAGGATGATCTCCCCGGCTTCCAGAGCAATGCCGAAACGCCCCAGGGTATTGGCCAGCCAGGCCACGGCATTGGCCGGATGTCCCTGCACGGCGGCTCCCTTGCCACGGCTGATTTCTCGCTCATTCTTGGCGACCGTCATTTCCAGCGCCGCCAGGTCCAGCGAACAGGGGTCTATCCGCTCAGTGCCCAGAACGAAGACACCACAGGATGCATTATCCGCAACCGTATCCTCGATTTTGATCTGCCAGTTTTCGATACGGGAATCGACCACTTCGAAACAGGGCGTCACATACTCGGTGGCTTCAAGCACCTGCCGAGCGGTGACACCAGGCCCCTCCAGTCGGCGCTGCAACTTGAACGCGATCTCGCCTTCTGCCCGTGGCTGAATTAGGTTGTTGTCCCGCAGTGAAACCCTGTCCCCATCCATGAAACACATGGCATCAGTGAGGAAACCGAAGTCGGGCTGATCAACCCCCAGAGCTTGCTGAACCGCCCTGGAGGTTACACCGATTTTCTTGCCCACAATTCGCTCACCGGACTCGATGCGATGCGACATCATGCGCAGCGAAATGTAGTAGGCATCCTCAAGACTGAGGTTGGCGAAGCGCTCGGACAATGGCTTTACCGGCGTACCGGTCGCCAGTGCCCGATACAACTCATCACCACAGTTATTGACTAATTGTCCCTGCATAACGGTTCTCGCTAAAAAGCTATCCTGTAATGGCCGTCAGATGTTCTGATCCGCCAGCCTTACTCAACCAGGTTATGACCCCAGACCTTGGGCGCGTTATACAGCGCAATTTCCCAGGCCTCATCGTCGTGAATTTCAGCGCCACCGTAGCCATATTCGATGGCAAAACCGGACGGCGTCACCATGTAGAAAGAGGTCATCTGATCGTTGGTGTGCTTGCCCAGCGTCAATACCAGCGGCACATCCATCGCGGCAACACGGTCATAGGCCTGGCCCACATCGTCGATGTTGTCGGCCTGCAGCATGAAGTGGTTCAACTCGCCCGCTCCGGTGCCGAAACAGGGATTACAGATCGCCAGACTGTGGTGACGCGGATTGCAGTGCAGGAAGGTGGCACGCGCCTCATCCCAATGAATGTAATCGGAAATGCGCATCCCCAGCGCATCGCGATAGAACGTCAGCGCGGCTTCAGTATCGGAATGACAATAGAGAATATGACCCAGCCCCTGGTCACCGGTGACATACTGGCCGAAACGGGTGCAGCTCGGCTCGTACGGCTGGTTGTCATGGAAAGGTGCAAAACAGACCTCCATCGCGACATTATCGGGGCCACGGAACTTCATCAGCTCCAGTACCTGACGCGCCTCCTTATCCTGAGGCGAAGCCAGCTCGACGCCGATCCCCATCTGCTGCAGATGCTGATAAAGCGCATGGAACTGATCGATGCTGTCCACCTCCCAGCCCACAAACGCGGTACTGTTGGTGTCGCTTTCAAAAAAAGTGAAACGATGGTGATGGGAGTCCATTCGCAACTGGATCTGCCCCTGGGGACTGTCCTGGCGGGCTTCCAGGCCGAGAATATCGAACAGGATGGTGTGCCACTGACTGAAGTCTGAGACGTTAAAGCCCAAGTACGAGAGTTTGGTTACAGCCGGCATGATTCTCACCTTTATTGTTGTTAATGTCGGGATGGAGCAAGCGTCTGAAACAGGATGACGATTAGAGACTCTCAAACAGCTCGACGTGAATATTTTCGGCCTTGACCCCCAGTGAAATCAGGCGGGTCTTGGCATCTTCCGTCATGGCTGGCGGCCCACAGAGATAGGCCAGAGTGTCTTCGTCGGTGATGTCATCGGCGGTAATAGCAAACTGTGCTCGACACTGGTTACCGTCCCATTCACCTTCGGGGCGTGAGACACAGGTACGCACATCCAGATTGGGCATCCAGTCCGAACGCATCTCCAGCTCATCCAGCGCGAACAGGTCTTTCTCATGGGAGCAACCGAATGCCAGAATCACTGGCTTGCGACGAAAATTGTTCTGGCGCAGGGTATCGATCATGCTCATCATCGGCGCCAGCCCCGTACCGCCGGCGATCATGATCTGGGGTACCTTTTCTTCACGCAGATAGAAAACACCGTAAGCGCCGTCGACCGGAATCTGATCGCTGACCTGGCAGCGTTCGCGCAGGTAATCAGACATGACACCGGATTCCAGCACCCGGATATAGAAGGTCATCTCCGGCAGTTCCTTGACCGTGCTGGACATGGAATAGGAGCGCCATTCCTCGGTGCCCGGCACCTGCAGCTGGACATACTGGCCCGCCTCGAAGTCTTCGAATGCCGTATCTTCCGGCAGCTCCATCACTAACCGGACCGTATTGTGATTGACCCACTCCAGCTCGGTGACCGTACCGGTATCCTGGTGAGCTTCGTGGTCTTCGGAAAAGGTGCTGGGGTAATCCAGCTCCACCACACAATCGCTGTCGGCGAGGGCGGCGCAGGAGAGTCTCAACCCTTCCTTGGCTTCGCTGGGCAGCAGCGACAGCAGGCGACCGGTATCGGAGCTGACTTCTCCCTCCTCCACCTTGCAGATGCAGGAACCGCAGCTGCCGGTCAGGCACTGCCAGGTTACCGGCACGTCGTTCTTGCGGGCGACATCCAGCAAGAGTTCACCGGGTTGACTGATGGCGTGATACTCGACGCCATCTGAAAATCTGAAAGTGACCTGAGCCTCACTCTCAAGCACTTGAGCCGCTTCTGATGCAGACATGGCGTATTCTCCTTATTATTGGATGACCGCCGGGGCCAGACCCCGGCAGTCGGCACTGCAACATAGAACCTGTGGAACTCGACAATCAGCTCTTGTCGTACTTCTGTCCGGTTTCGAACGCCTGGGTGCCCGGCCACTTGCCGGTTGCCGCCGCCGCGAAGTGCTGGCTCTGCGCCTTGGTCGCGCCGTGAACACCTTTCGGTACCGGCGCGATACCACGATTGAAGCGGGAGGCGCACTTGCGCCAGACGATGACGGAAGCATCCATATCGGCCAGCTGCTCGTCATCCCAGCCAGTGCCATCGGCATAGAAGTTCTGCATCGCATCACGGGCCATCAGGTCGCAATCGTTGAAGCCTTCCAGACACATCGGCTTGTAGAGGTTTTCGAAACGGTATTCGAACGCCTTACGCTCCTGTTCGGTATCGCACTTGCGCACCAGCACTTCCCAGTATTCGTAGGTGTCGTTGGTGATCGGCACGTACCACTCGTACTGCACTACGTGCTCTTCCGGCCAGTTTTCCACCATCAGCACGCCCGGCATGTACATCGAAGTCCGGAAGTATTTCGGGTTCTGGCCATAGGCCTTGATGTCCAGAATCGGGTTATCCAGCACCGGCTCGTAGTGATCCGTGAAGTAGCGGTTGAGGAAGCCGCGCGGGCCGTTCTCGTCATCGATGATGGCGATCGCTTCCTCGGACAGCGGCTTGATGCCCAGCGGGACCGCCCACTCCTTCGCCTGCACGATGGCGTTATCACGATGGATCAGCAGGTGACCGGCATCGAAACCGTTTTCACAGGCCAGGCGCCAGTTGGCATTACCGGTACGGTGCATGCCCAGCACGACGACATTTTCATCCATGATGGACGGCGTATCCGGCCACAGCGGGTGCGGGAAGCGTTCGTTGTTTTCCGGGAAGCGCAGCGGCAGGTCGTTGGCCAGCGGCGGGATTTCTTCGTCCCAGTCCGCTTCGCAAACAAAGACAAAGACCATGCCGGCCACTTCTTCGACGGCGAAGGTCTGGATACCGGTGGTACCGATCAGCTTGTCTTCCGGCGCCGCCACGATGGTGCTCAGCTCGCCGTCATCCAGGTTGAAGGTAAAACCGTGGTACCAGCAGGTGATGGTTTCATCATTCAGGCACATCGGCTTGGCCGAGAAGCGAACGCCGCGGTGCAGGCACTGGTCCAGCAGCGCGTGGACCTTGCCCTTGGCGCGACGGAGGACGATCGGCACGCCGGCGATCTGAATCCCCTTCACTTCACCTTCGGCCAGCTCATCACTGAAAGCGGCGGGATACCAATGGTTGATGAAACCCCACTCGGCTTCCATGTAGGGCTGGTACTGCTTCTTGGTGCTTTTGTCGTTCGCGACACGGGCATTTTTCTTAGACATTGTTTTGTTCCCTCACGGTTCTCTAAGCAACTCACCAGATCTTCTGTAATTACAAATTACGTACAATCAAATATAAATGCAACTTCAATTGAAATTCAATTTAAAAGACCAAAAAAATTTAGTGCATGGTCACTTCACTGACCGCCTCAATCTCGGGCAGATGCTCCAGCAGCATCTTCTCGACGAACTCGACCAGGGTTTTCTCGGCATTGCCGCAGCCCAGACAGTTGCCGCCAAACTTGAGCCACACCCTCTGCCCCTCCACGCGATCCACGATCACGCTGCCCTGATGCTCGGCCAAAGACGGGTTCACATGCTGATTCAGCACCCAGTTGGCGCGCAGTTCCAGATCAGCATCCTCGGGAGGCTGTTGCAGGTTATGCAGGTTCGGCGCCTTGAGCCTGACCTCACTGCCGAGGCGGTTCTGGCGGTACTCGACGCTCAGGCCCTCAATGAAGCCAGCCAGGGCGCGCTTGTAGCGCAGGCGGAAGCCTTCAAACTCCACCACCTCATCATCGCTTGATCGTTCACGGCTGAAGCTCAGGTAGCACTGGGAAATGGGGGTCCCCGGGTACTGCACCCCCAGGCGCAACTCCCGACAGTTCTCGCGTGCGGCCATCTCTGCCAGGTACTGGCCGGCCTGCTCAGTGACATGAATGTTGGCTTTGCTCATAAGGCCTCCGTCTCAAGCATCAACCTTCCTGCAGGAAGGACATCACCAGGTTGTTGAAGCGCTGCGCCTGTTCGATCTGGGTCCAGTGACCGCAGCAGCCGAACATATGGAACTGGGCGTGCTTGATCTTGCGCGCCAGGTTTTCCGACACCCTTACCGGTACGACCGCATCGTCACGGCCATGGATGATCAGCACCTCCTGCTTGATGGCTGCCAGATCAGCATCGCTGACCACCTGGGCATCGGCCCAGCGCTGATAGGGCTCGGGGAAAACTCGCTCAAAGCGCTCCTGGAAGCCGGGACGGATGGTGGCGCGATAACGCATTTCGGCCAGTTCATCGGTGGCGATGCTCTGGTCGTAGGCCATGATCTGCAGGATCTCCTTCATCGCCTCGATCGACGGCTTATAGCCCCAGAGCTTCTGCAGGTTGGCACTGACCTCGAACGGCTGACCACCGCTGCCCATCAGCACCATGCGACCGACACGCCCGGGATGACGTACCGCCAGCGCCAGTGTCAGCGAGCCGCCAAAGGAGTTGCCGATGAAATCGGCCTGCTGGATATCCAGCGCATCCATGAAACGAATGATCTGGTCGACCCAGGTATCCATATGCACGAACTCGAAGTCATCCGGCGTTTCGGTGTAACCGAAGCCAACCAGGTCGGGAGCCAGTACCCGGCGAGACGGCGAGAACATCGGGATGGTATTGCGCCAGTTGGCCCAGGCCGTGACACCGGCCCCGGAGCCGTGCAACAGGATCAGCGCACGCCCCTCGCCTTCGTCGTGATAGTTGACACGGATATCACCCAGGTCCAGTTGACGACCGATTTCAGGGGTTTCATTCGACATCTTGTTATCCTTCTTTTTCAGCATCGGCTTCACGCAGGAAGTCATGGACCAACTGGTTGAAACGTGATGCCTGTTCGATTTGTGTCCAGTGACCGCAGCAGCCGAAGATATGCAGCTGTGCGTGCGGAATTTTCATGGCCAGCTGCTCCGATACCTCGACCGGTACCACCCGATCATCTCGGCCATGCAGCAGCAGGGTTTGGTGTGGCAGCGCCGCCAGCTGCTCATCCGGGATGACCAGCACATCGGCCCAGCGCTGATATGGCGGCGGGAACACTTTTTCAAACCGCTCCTGCACACCCGGTCGGATAGTCGAGCGATAACGCAGCTCGGCCAGTTCGTCAGTCGCTATACGCTGGTCATAGGCCATGATCTGCAGGATCTCGCGCATCGACTCGATGGATGGCTGATAACCCCAAAGCTTTTTCAGGCATTCGTTCACTTCGAACGGCTGACCGCCACTGCCCATCAGCACCATGCGCCCCACCCGCTCCGGGTGACGCACCACCAGCGCCAGGGTCAGGGAACCGCCAAAGGAGTTGCCAACGAAGTCGGCCTGTTCGATCCCCAGCGCATCCATGAAACGGATGATCTGGTCGACCCAGCCTTCCATGTGGACAAATTCATAATCCTCGGGCGTTTCGGTGTAGCCGAAACCCGCCAGGTCCGGCGCCAGCACGCGCCTGAATTGCGCCAGTTCCGGGATGGTATTGCGCCAGTTGGCCCAGGCACTGACACCGGCACCGGAACCATGCAGCAGCAGGACAGGATGCCCCTCTCCCGCATCGTGATAATTGACCCTCATGGTGCCGATATCGAGCATCCGGCCGATTTCAGGGGTATTGGTCATGTTCAGGATTCCTAAAAAGGCCGCAGGTCCCCGAAGGGGTAGGGACCTGCGGGTGTTACGACTTAACGCGCGGTTGCCCGCAGCACTGAAAGACTGACGTCATCCGCCGCCAGACCCGGTGTGTTGGTACTCCAGGTGTTGGTGTCCGGGAAAAACACGGTGGCATGATTGCGCTTGAAGTCGATGGTGGCACCGGAAGTGGTACGCACATCGACGCTGCCGTCGTCAGCGACGTTGGGATAGGAGTGGAACTGGAACATCTTCCAGAAATCGCCTTTCTTGTCGTAGGCCTCACCCATATGGATACGTGGATACTCGGTATCGATATAGAGCACTTTCTTGCTGTACGGATGCTCTTCCGGCGGAATCGCCTCGACCACATAGACTTCACGCGGCTCGTAACGGTCCTGGTTGAAGTTCCAGTACGGCGCTTTGGTCAGATCCAGCGTCGGGAAAGACTCGGCCTCGCTTTTGCCATTCGGGTTCCAGGCACTGTTGATGCCGTGAGCGGCGGTCAGGATATGGCGCTTGCCCAGCATCCGGTACTCCTTGTACCAGGTCGGATTGGCATTGAAGACCTCGATATCATCCTGCAACTGGTCGGTCCCGCCGATCGGGTCCATCCAGGCACCGCCGGACAGGCGACGGGTACGGCGTACGGCACGGATGTAGGCCCAGACATCCTCCACCTCTTCGTTATCCTTGCGTACGGTGTAGGTGCCCAGCCCCTTGATATCCCGCGGCCCGGTGGCGACGAAGATGGTGCGGCTCAGTTCGCTGCCATCACCCTCGACCTGCTCCCCGGTCATCCGGCCTTTCATCGTGTAACGCACGAACTTCCAGTTCTGAACACGTTCGACACCACTGTCGCCGTCGATCAGTACATAGGCCACATTGGGCACGTTCATCACATCGCCGCGCGGGTTGCCATAGTACCAGTTCCAGATGACCTTCTTGGCCGCCTCGGGGTCCGCCATGTCGATATTCGGGAAAGGCGCCCCCCCTGCCCAGCCATCAATCCGGCCTTCGGCTTCATTGATGCTGACCTTGCCCTGGTTCTGCTGCGAGCGTGCGACCCAGTCACTGCCCAGCGTAACCGGCTGGGAGTGCACCAGTTTCATTTCAAAACCGTTGTTGCGAATGCGCCACTCCACCTTCTCGGTCAGCAGGTCCTTGATCTTGTGACCTTCGAAGGTATCGTCGTACAACTGGTCGATATTGGCCGCCGAGAGGACCGTTCCCGGCTGCACTTCCGCCATCAGGGAAGCGCTTGCCAGGGTACAACTCAGGGTCAGAACGGTGGGTAAAAAGGCTTTTTTATAATTCATGATTCACCTCGATATCAGAACTGATAGGTCACGGTCATGGCAAACTGGTCGTTGTCTTCGAACCAGCCAAACAGGCTGGAATCGGTCGTGCTGGCCACCGGGGCGCCGTTTTCACGCGTGCCATCCGACCAGAACAGGTCGAACTCACCCTTCACTTTCCAGTGGTTGCCGATGGTGTAGGTCAGGCTCGGAACGGCAAAGCCGCCGCCATAGGTCAGGTCGAAGCCGGCCACCAGTTCCGGTGTCAGGCGACCATTCATGTAGGAGAGACCAAAGATGGTGGTCAGCAGCGTGGAGTGTTCCTTGCGCAGCTCTGGCTGGCCGACCAGGACTTTCAAACGGTCACTTTCATCGAAGTCCATGATCCAGGTGTCAAACAGCTGCATGCTGAAGAAGGCCGGCTTTTCCGCACCGAACAGGGACTGGGCAAAAGCGAGGTTCTTGTCGAC
Organism: uncultured Marinobacterium sp.; assembly: GCA_963677795.1. GTDB lineage: Bacteria > Pseudomonadota > Gammaproteobacteria > Pseudomonadales > Balneatricaceae > Marinobacterium. The sequence continues at coordinate 1,079,336 of OY782520.1, forward strand.
ACGCACCATGGAGCGCAGTACGTCCTTTTCTTCAATGCCGCAGAAACCGTGCTCGATAAAGTTACAGCCGGCTGCACCTTCACCGAAGCCGCCGTAGTTGAAGGGAGCATCCTTGATGTAGGCAAATTCCGTACTCCAGACAAAATCACCGGTGCCGGAATAGCCGTTCAGGGTGAAGCCAAGCATGTCGATCATCGGGTAGATCACTTCGCCGATGGTGCTCGCCTGATCACTGCCGTATTCCCCCTTGTAGGCCTGGCCGCCAAAGGCCGGGTTGGCATTCATCACCGGGTCGGGATTGAAGGTTTTCAGGTAGGCAAAGGAGTAGCCCAGGTCACCCCACATGCCGTTCCAGCGGATACCGTAGGTGGGGTCATCCATGTCCCCTTCACTGTGGTCGTAGTTGTAGGGGTCTGCCGCCGGGAAATACACGCCTTTCCAGGGGTTCGACGCCCAGCGGCCGCCTTCGATGTCGTAGCTGTTGCCGATATCTTCCTCATCATCCCAGCCGGGTCGGAACAACAGCTGCAGGGAGCCGTCCGCTTCCGGCACGTCGATGATGGCGTTGGCCATGATCAGCGGCTTGCGCAGGTCCGAGTTGGCCGGCTCCAGGAAGGAGCGCCAGGTGTAGTCAAAACCGTGCACCATATCCATGGCCTGGAAGAAGTCCGTTTCACCCCAGGCAACCTGCTGCTTGCCCAGCTTGAGCATCGTCCGATCCCCGATCGGGATATCCAGGTAGGCTTCCCGAATATCGGCATCGTCGTAGTAATCGCCGGCGCCTTCATTACCATAAGCACCCAGGTCTTCCAGGTCTTTCAGGTATTCCAGTCGCTGTTCCCAGTTGGCCCGGGCAACACCCACAAAGGCGATATCCCGGGGCAGGTCCGCGACCCATTCCAGCTGAAGCGTGGTACGGTTCATGGACATGTCACCACTGGCATCGGCCGGTCCGGCCGCCGTAACGGGATCATCCAGGTTCCAGGACATATGCTGACGGATAAAACCGTCGATTCTGACCGGGCCCAGTTCGACCGCCTGGGCCGACTGTATGGCCGCACTGACGGCCAGCGCCGTCAGGGTCAAGGCCAGGGGGTTATGCCGCTGCTTTTTCATTGACCACCTCGTGTTTTTCTTCTGTTGTAGAGGACGGGATCTTGCGATCGCCATAGATGAAGGACGGTTTAAAGATGTGAGCCAGTGCAGGCATCACGAAGAGTGCAGTGAAGGCGGATACGGTCAGCCACAACGCGACCAGCAGCCCCATCTCTGCCTGGAATTTCAGTGAGCTCTGGTACACCAGCAACACTGAAACGATCAGGACAAAAGCGGTGACGATCACACCCTTGCCGGCACTGTGCAGCGCGCGTTCAATCGCTTCCAGATCACCGGCACCGGCATTCAGCTCCTGCTTGATGCGGTCACAGATATAGAGCGCATAGTCGACCCCCAGGCCGATACCCAGAGCCGCAACCGGCACCGTATTGATGTTCATGCCGATACCCATGTAGGCCATGAAGCTGAAGGTGACCGTGTTGGACAACACCACCGGAACCATGAAGAACATGCCGGCTACCGACGAGCGGTAAACGACGGTACAGAGAATCACCAGAATCAGCAGCGCCAGCGCAATCGACTGCAACTGACCGGACAGGATCACTTCGTTGACGGCCGCGATGACACCGATCAGCCCACCGGCCAACTTGAACTCCCCCTCTTCCAGTGGATGGCTGGCTATGAACTCCTTGATCCGGGATACGGCCGTGCGCACGGTTTCACCCTGACGGTCACGGAAAAACAGGGTGACCGAACCATTGGCACGCTCGGTGTCCACATAGCGATCCATGTCACCGGGTTCGGCGCCGGCTTCGAACATGTACAGCAGCTCGCCATTGATGTCCTGAGTTTCACCCAGCTCCTCGTAGCGCGGGTTACCCTCACGCAGGGTACGGTTCACGGCCGGCAGCACATCGGCTATCGACAGGGTGCCACCCACCTCGGGCTGAACCTCGATGAAGCGCTGGAACTCCTGCATGGCGTTGAGGATTTCAGGCTTCTTGACCAGGTCAGGCTCATCGCCCCCGATGACCACGAACATCCGGTCAGCGCCCTGGAACTTGTCATTGATCGCAGCCGAGTCGGTGTTGTACTGCGAGTCCGGCCAGAGGATCGGTGAGCCCGGGTTGGCATCACCCACTTTCAGGGACAGCGCGTAATAGCCGCAGACCACCAGTACGATGGCGGTCCAGACCACCACCACATAGCGGGTCTTGCTCACCACGATCAGGTGGCACAGGTTGAGTATCCAGTGCAGCAGGCGACCGACGTTGAATGGATGCGCATAGCCGCGCGGATGCTTCACCCAGGACAACATCACCGGCGTCAGGATAATGGCGCTGACCGCCACGGTGCCCACCCAGACGACGGCCAGCAAGGCCAGTTTCTGCAGCAGCGGAATCGGGCTCAACGCCACCACGGCGACGCAGCAGGCATCGGTCGCAATGCCCAGAATGCCGGGGCGCAGCAGCTCCTTCAGCGTGGTCAGGGCCGCCGCGCCCGAGCTCTCGCCACCGGCCTCGATCTGTTCGACTTCCTCGTTGTAGCGGGTAATGATCTGGACCGAGTGCGAGATGGCGCGTGCGGTAATCAGCATGGCGATGACGATGACCAGCGGATCGAAATGGATGCCGATCAGGTTGGAAATGCCCAGCGCCCAAGTCGCGCTGACCAGACCGGACAGCAACGGCAGGAAGGTTCCGCGCCAGGTGCGGTTGAGAATGAACAGCAGGGCGACGACCACCAGCAGCGCCATCATTACCAGGTTGATGGTTTCCGGCAGGTAGTAGTTGACCCAGCCATAGAGGATGGGATCCCCCACCAGACGCACCACCACGCCCGGTTCATCGATGCTGTTGACCAGCGTGGTAATTTCGTTAAAGGCGGTTTCGTAATTCAGCAGACGGTCAATGAAGTCCACCGTGATCAGGGTCGAAGACAGGTCGGCCGATACATAGGGACCATAGATCAGCGAGTTGCGCAGTACCTTTTCTTCCAGTTCCTGCAGCTCCGCTTCCGTCTGCGGCAGATCCGGCCACATGATCGGACGGGTCTCGATGCCGCTGGTCGAAGCCTTGACCTCCTTCAGCTTCTTGGATGCGATCGACACCACCTGAAAGGGGTTCACCGCTGATACCTTCTGCAGCTCCCGCGTCAGCTGATCCACCACCTTGAGTACCCGGGGCTGGAAGATGTTGCCATCCTCGGCCTCCACCATGATGGTCACCAGGTTGGAGCCACCAAAGGTGTCCTTGAAGGCGTTGTGCGTTTTGACATATTCGTGATCGCTGGGCAGCAGATCCTGAAAGACGGTTTTAACTTCTATGTCCTGTGCGGCGTAGCCAAATCCCAGGGTTATCAGGGCGATCAGAGAGACCACCCAAACCCTGAACCGGATCAACCAGTTAGCGAAATTCTCGGTCATACAATTCTCCTGTGGGGGCCAGCTTTCTTCTTGTAATTAACGGTCACTCAGTAGGTGCCACTGCTGGTCGGCCCAGACACCCAGATTCCGCCCTGCCAGCAACACCCCCTGTTGAAAGGGAACCAGCGCGGTGTGCCAGGCCATCTCGCGAGCGGCGAGGCGCCCCGACGCCCACTGATCCAGCCCCCGGTTACCCGTAACCCAGACGCCCTTGGCACCTGCCCCCACCCAGCGGTCCAGTGCCTCGACCCAGCGCACGGTGAAAATATGCTCGGTGGTCATGTCTTCCCAGGAATCGCTGCGGGCGGTACCCGGTTCCGTCATGGCCGGTGGCGCCTGCAGACCGTCCATGGCGGACACCCAGCTGCGACCGGCATCAGAAGTGGCCAGAATGATGCCCTCAAGCCCGACGGCCAGGCCGTTGCGCTCATCTCGAAACGCGACTGACATCAGACTGTTCTCAGCGCCGGTCTCGGCGAATTGCCAGCTGCGACCGTTATCCTCCGAGCGCAGGACCGTGCCGAACTCGCCGACCGCGACCAGCACACCCGGACTGACACGCACCACCTCGTTGAGAATGAAATCCTCGGCCTCACGCACCTGCTGCCAGCTGCGACCGTAATCGGTACTCTTGAGGATCATGCCGAAGGCGCCCACCGCCCAGGCTTCACCATCGGGATATGCCTTGACGTCCATCAGCTTGTTAACCACATCGCTGACCGGCGCCTCGACCTGCTGCCAGGAATCCCCTCCGTTCTCGGTGCGCAGCACCACGCCATCGTTGCCCACCACGACAGCGCGCTGTTCATCCCAGGCCGCAATGTCCTGCAGATGAAGCGATACCGGTATTGCCTGCATCTCCCAGCGCTCTCCCTGATCCTTGCTGATGATGACCTTGCCATCAGCGCCCACCGCCCAGACCACACGGTCATCGATCACGGCAACCCCATAAAAACGGTCACGGGATTCAATGGCTGCAGGGGTAACGGTCTTGCCAACAGGCTTGGGCTTGACGAACAGCCCCACATAGAGGAGCGCGGCGATCACCATCCATGGCATCGCGGCAGTAATGAGACGAGAAAACAGCTTGAGCATTGCAACACCCTCCACCAAAAACAACAATTGAATATCAATTGATTTTTGATCGAGTATTGTTTCCTTTACTCTTGAATGTCAACTGTTAATTAATAATTACAGGCACCAATCGAGGTGAAGATCTGGCCCGAAGAGCAGGTATTGCCGAGAAACAAACAGTAATAATCAGGAATTAATTATTTGAATCAGATAGTTATCAACTTTTACCGACGCATCCACTTGCCATGAGTTTTGAAGAACCCATCTTGAAAGACTTGACCTTACGGTAATTATTAATTAATCATCATCTCATTCCAATTGAACTTCAATAGAAAGTATCGGTAAAAATAATGACAAATCTATCTGTTGGACAAGCATCCGTTGCCCTGGCCTCTGGTCAGATGAGCAGTGAGGAATTGACCGCTCGATGTCTCGACCAGATTCGCAAGCGCGAGCCGGACGTCCAGGCCTGGAGCTTTATTGATCCTGAAAAAGCACTGGAGCAGGCGAGACAAAGAGATGCTGAAGAACGACGCTCCCCTCTTCACGGCATCCCCGTCGGCATCAAGGACATCATCGATACCGCCGACATGCCGACCGCCTATGGCAATGAGCGTTATGCCGGCCACTTGCCGTCGCAGGATGCCGAGATCGTGTCCCTGCTGAAAAAAGCCGGTGCAGTAATTCTGGGCAAAACCGTGACCACCGAATTTGCCTACTTCACGCCCGGCCCTACGCGCAATCCCAATAACCTGTCACATACTCCGGGCGGCTCCTCCAGCGGCTCGGCGGCGGCGGTAGCCGACCACCATGTGCCCTTCGCACTGGGCACCCAGACAGCCGGCTCCATGATCAGGCCCGCCAGCTTCAACGGTATCGTCGGCCTCAAGCCCAGCTTCGGCACCCTGCCTTATAAAGGTACCCATACCCTTGCAGGCTCCCTCGACACTCTGGGTCTGTTCTCACGCACCATTGCCGACCAGCGCCTGCTGCTGACAGCACTGGCTCCACATCTGAAAATCGCCAATGGTCCGGTACAACCCGTCGTGGCGGTCTGCAAAACGGCCTACTGGGACAAGATCGACCGCGATATGCAGCAAGCCTTCGAACGCCATGTCAGAGCATTGAAGGAGCAGGGTATTGCCTGTGTGGAATATGAGCTGCCGGTCATGTTTACCGAGCTTGCCGATGCACAGCGCGCCATCATGGCCGTCGAGGCCTCCCGGGCACTGCATGAGGAATACCAGCATCACCGTGTATCACTGGGCACCTTCACTATCGAGCTGATTGAAGAAGGACTGGCCGTGACACCCGATCAGGAAGCCGCCGCCCGTAATCTGGCGGCCCGCTGCCGCTATCGACTCGAGCACATTTTCGACGCGCACGACCTGATCCTGACACCGGCGGCGCTGGGAGGAGCTCCCGCCGGTATCGAACGCACCGGTGACCCCATCCTGCAGCGTATCTGGACCTTCCTGGGCAACCCGTCACTGACCTACCCCATCGCCAGAACGACCCAAAACCTGCCACTGGGGATCCAGCTGGTCGGTGCTTTTGGACAGGATCATGCCTTGATCGACACGGCCGATCGACTCAACACCCTCGTGACAGGAGCCTGATATGAACAACACGCACGCATTTGATCCTCAGCAGCAGGCCTGGTTTGAAGCGGCCTGCAAACGTATCGACAAGGAGCGACTGCGCCAGCTGAACGCCGACCTGGTCAATATCCACAGCCCCACAGGCGCGGAACAGGAGGCCAGTGAATTCATGGCGGCACGCCTGGAAAGTATCGGGCTCAAGGCTCGCTATCAGCCAGTCAACGACGCCAGCGGCAACGCCATTGGTGAGTTGTGCGGAGATGGCACGGGACCGAGCCTGCTGCTCTATGCCCCGATCGACACCCACCTGGAAGGCAATGAAACGGATCTGCCGATGGTTGGCGATCGACTGAGGGATGATATGAAACCCGAGGCCATTCTGAGGGATGACCTGGTGATCGGGCTGGGCGCCTCCAATCCCAAGGCGATGGTGGCCTCGCTGACTGAAGCGGTCAATGCCGTGATCGATGCCGGCATTGAACTGAAAGGAAAGGTAGTGCTCGCATTTGCCGGTGGTGGCATGCCGCTTTACGTACCCGAGCGCGGCAACTATGGCATGTCTACCGGCGTGACTCATATGATCACCCACGGTGTAACCGCCGATTTCGGCATTATCATGAAGCCCTGGTATGAGATCTATCACGAGCATCCCGGCATGTGCTGGTTCAAGGTATCGGTCAAGGGATCTCTTGGCTATGCCGGTATTCCTCGCGGTACCCCCGGCTTCCGCAGCTCGATTATCCCGGCCACCACTGTAATCAATGAGATTGAGCAGTGGCTGACCGAGTTTCCATCTCGTCACAGTTCGGATCAGATTGCACCAGAGGGCTGGATCGCTTCGGTACGCTCCGGCTGGCCGGAACGCCCCGCCTTCCCGGCAGCGACCACCGAGCTCTTTATCGATGTGCGCACCAACCCGAACCAGACCATGGCCGGCATACGTCACGAATTCGATCAGCTGATGGCCGGAATTCTGCAGCGCCATCCCGACATTGAAGCGGACTGGGACATGTACGGCTCCTGCCCGGGATCGGCCACGGCACCGGACCACTGGATCGTGCAGTCGGCCCACGCCGCCTGGGAACACCAGGAAGGAAAACCCTACCCGGGGGCCCCCATGTTGAGCGGTCAGACCGATGCCGCCATGATCAACAAGCTGGGGATCCCTTTGGTGCGCGTCGGTTATCCCTGGATCGGTGATGCCAGCGTACCGGAGGAGTTTGCCGACGGCCTCGGGGGCATGGGGGTCAGCAATATCGAAGATCTGGTCAAGCCAATCGAGAACATCATCTATTCCATCATCGACTGCTGCACCCGCACACGAGAAGAGGTCGGCCTGTAAAGCTGAATGCAAGCGACACCGGCTTCCCCCTGAAAGAGGGGGAAGCATCCGACCCTATACACCTAACCCGGCGGTAACAATCACGGTCACCAGGGGTATACTAGATGTACCAAGCATCTGGATACGGGAACCCCATGACCCCCATCGGATTTATCCACAGCCCTTTCGACGAGAAATTCGGCATTCCGCGCCAGCCGGGGCTGGCCTCCATTCGTGCCGAGGTCGAACTGGTACCGCCCTTTTCATGCGCGGATGCCGTGCGGGGCCTGGAACACTGCTCCCATATCTGGCTGGTATTCCTGTTCAGCGCCACCGCCGACAAGGGCTGGAGCCCTACGGTACGACCGCCGCGCCTGGGCGGCAACCAGCGACTGGGGGTATTTGCCACCCGCTCGCCCTTTCGCCCCAACCCCATAGGGCTGTCCTGTGTGCGCCTGATCGGTATTCGCTGCGAAGGTGACAGCGTCCGACTGGAGATCGAAGGCGCCGATCTGCTTAACGGCACTCCTATTCTGGATATCAAACCCTACCTGCCCTACTCGGACAGTCTGCCGGATGCCGAATTCGCCCTGGCGTCAAAGATCGAGCGCCTGCAGCAGCCGGTGGTATACAGCCCGGAAGCGGAGCAGAGCTGCACAGCCCTGAGCCAGCAGCTGAACCAGCCTTTGGCACGGCAGATCGCCGAAATCCTCAGCTGCGACCCGCGCCCGGCATACAAGAAGGGCGACAGCGAACGTGTCTACGGCGTCAGCCTCTACGGCCAGAATATTCGCTTCAGAATTACCGACGAACAAATCGAAGTGCTTGGCATTACCCCCAGCGCCGAAACTTGATACAAGGTCTGGAGAAACAGGCACTCAGCGAACGCTGCTCATTGTCCAGCCCCCCGACACACTGAGCAACTGGAATAAATACCGGTTGTCAACCTGGGCCGTCTCACATCATAATTACATAAGAAACATCTAATCTAAAGGAGCCCACCATGCCGGACCGATCACCCGCTGCAACCGGAATCGCCACCTGGCTGCCCTACTTTCCGGTAGCCTTCTTCGCCAGCGTCATGGGCCTGACCGGATTGACCCTGAGTTGGCAGAAAGCGGCACACAGCCTTGGCCTTGAGCCACTCGTCAGCCGGGTGCTGCTGGTATTCACTGCCTGTGTCCTGTTGAGCCTGACTTGTGTCTACCTGTTCAAGGCCCTGCGTTACCGCGACCAGGTATTGGCCGAGTTCAACCACCCGATCCAGATCAGTTTTTTCCCCGCCTTCTCCATCAGCCTGTTGCTGCTATCCGTTGCGACGCTGGAAGTCTCCTTGGCGCTGTCGCATTACCTGTGGATATGCGGTGCCGGGCTTCATCTGCTGCTGACCCTGAATGTGATGACCCAGTGGATTCACCATGACCGCTTCAAGGTGCAACACAGCACTCCGGCCTGGTTCATCCCTATCGTCGGCAATATCATCGCGCCGATCGCCGGTGTTCAGCATGGCTATCTCGAGGCCAGCTGGTTCTTCTTTTCCATCGGTCTGCTCTACTGGCTGCTGCTGAAGACCCTGATCTTCAACCGCATTCTGTTTCACGATCCGCTGCCGGAAAAGCTGCTGCCGACCCTGTTCATCATGATCGCGCCACCGGCCATCGGTTTCATCTCCTATCTGCAGCTCAACAACGGCGTGGTGGACAATTTTGCCCGTATTCTGTACTACGCCGCCCTGTTCATCACCCTGCTGCTATTCACTCAGCTACCACGCTTTTCGCGCATCCAGTTCTACCTGTCATGGTGGGCCTACAGTTTCCCGCTGGCCGCGTTTTCGATCGCGACCCAAAGCATGTGGCTTAACACCCGCAACGAGTTTTTCCTGTTGCTGAGCTGGATCTCACTGATCGTTGTCACATTTGTGGTTATTCTGCTACTGATCAAGACCACTCGCGCCGTCGTCAGTGGCAAGCTGTTTCAGCCGGACTAAACTACCGTCCAGACACTTGAGCCAAGGACACCCGCCTATGTCAAAGGAAAGCCCCAAAATCCGAAGGATCAGCTATATTCTGGTTCTGGCGGGGCTTTTTCTTGGCATGACGCTCTTTCTGAACCACACCCGCCAGGACAAGGAACAGCAGTACCTGGACCATACGGTCACCCTGCTGGACACCATCTATCATGCCAGTCTGGATCGCTATGCGCTGGCCATGGATACCTTCTATACCGGACTGCTGCGACGCCCGGACCTGCTCCCTCTGCTCAGGGCAGGCATCGGCACTGAGGGTATGGAGCGGCAGGTTCTGCGCGAGACACTCTACCAGCAACTGCTGCCCGACTATCATGACCTCCAGCGGCTGGGTATTCACCAGTGGCAGTTTCACCTTGCCAACGGCAGCAGCTACCTGCGCTTTCACGCCCCCGGCATTCACGGCGACAACCTGCTGAATGTACGCCCATCGCTACAGCAGATGCAGATACAGCCTGCTCCCGGCTATGGTTTTGAAGTGGGCCGACTGTTCATTGGTTTCCGCTTCATTCATCCACTGATCGACGAAGGCAAGTTCATCGGCAGCATGGAGACGGCGGTATCCTTCCAGCGAATCAGCCAAACCCTCTCCGATCTGGCCCCCAGGCAAGCCTTTCTGTTTCTATTACGTCGCAAGACCGTGGAAGATGTCAGCTTCAATGAACTGCGCCACCAGCTGCGCCCGGCCGTCATCAGCGACGACTACCTGCTGGATGACCGCAACCTGGCCCAGTCGGACAATGCCCCTCTGCCACTGGATGCCCTGCTCAGTCAGCTGGCTCAGTATGACCTGTCGCCACAATTGGCCGAAGGCCATCACTTTGCGCTGGCGATCTATCATGAAAGTCTGGGTTACAGCGCTTCGTTCATCCCGATCCAGAGTTTCGACGGTAGCCTCGGAGGCTATATCCTGGCGCTGCACCCCGAGCCTCTGCTGACCAGCATTCAATGGGAGTTCTACAGCTCCCTTGGCATCAGCCTGGTGGCCACCCTCATGCTCGGCTGGCTGCTGCTGAGCCTGCACCAGCAGCGTCAGCAGGTGCTGCAGCAGAAGCAAAGACTGGACGCGATCGGACAGGCTGTAGGCGAGGGGATATACGTCCTTGATCCCAAGGGGCAAACCCTGTACGTAAATGAAGCCACGTCCCGGCTGACAGGGTTCAATGCCGAGAAACTCTACAGCGGTGACATCCATCGCCTGCTCCACTCCCATAGCGACAACCACAACCTGCCACTGGAGCAATGCCCGCTCTTCACTGCGGCCCTGAATGGCCAAAGTTTTGAAGGCGATGAGCTGTTCCTGACCCGCACCGGCGACCTGCTGCCGGTTGTGGTCACCAGTCGCCCCATGATCGAAAACGGCAACATCACTGGCGTCGTCACCGTGTTCCGCGACATCTCCGAGCGCAAGGAAAACGAGCGCAAGCTGGAGCTGCTGGCCACCACCGACCCGCTGACCGGACTGTGCAACCGCCGCGCCTTCATCGAGCGCCTGCACAAGGAACAGCGCCTGAGCCTGCGCCTTGGACATGAAAGCGCACTGATGATGATCGACTTCGATCACTTCAAGCTGATCAACGATCGTTACGGTCATCAGGCCGGGGACGAGGTGCTGCAGCACTTCGCCCGCCTGGCCAGCGATTGTCTGCGTGAAACCGACCTCCTCGGTCGCCTGGGGGGGGAAGAGTTTGCCCTGCTGCTGCCCGGTACCGACCTGCAGGGCGCTCATCACCTGGCCGAACGCATACGCCAGTGCCTTGAGCAACACCCGACCCAGACCGAAGATCGTCTGATTCCGATGACCCTGTCGATCGGGCTGACCCTGCTGCAGGGCGATGACCCGGACACCTCGGCCGCCCTCCGCCGTGCCGACAAGGCGTTGTATCAGGCCAAGAGCCGCGGGCGCAACCGGGTCGAGACCGCCTGAACCGGACTTGCGTCTGTCGACAAAGACCGCTCTAATGAGGCCCCTCACCCACCCACGAGGAGTCAGCACCCATGATGAGCGGCCCCAATGCAGAGCAGCTGGCCTTTGATTCCCAGCACATCTGGCACCCCTATTCGTCGATGATTAACCCGCCGGCCATGTACCCGGTCGAGTCGGCGTCCGGCGTGCGCATCAAGCTGAGCGACGGCCGGGAGCTGATTGATGGCATGGCGTCCTGGTGGTCGGTGGTGCATGGCTACAATCACCCCCGCCTCAACGCCGCCGCCAAGGAACAGATCGACCGCACCGCCCATGTGATGTTCGGCGGCCTGACCCACACGCCGGCGATCGAACTGTCGCGCAAGCTGGTCGAGATGACACCGGAGCCGCTGCAGCGGGTATTTATTGCCGATTCCGGCTCGGTCGCCGTGGAAGTGGCACTGAAGATGGCGATCCAGTACTGGCATGCCCGTGGCAAGCCACGCAAACAGCGCATGCTCAGCATCCGCAACGGCTACCACGGTGATACCTTTGGCGCCATGTCGGTGTGCGACCCGATCAACGGCATGCACGAACTGTTCAGCGACGTGCTGGCGCAACAGCTGTTCGCCCCGCGTCCGGAAACACCCTTCGATGGTCAGTTCGATCCCAGCGATATCACCGAACTGGAGCGTCTGCTGGTCGAGCACCAGGAGGAGCTGGCCGCGCTGATCCTGGAACCGGTAGTCCAGGGCGCCGGTGGCATGCGCTTCTATTCACCGGAGTGGCTGCGCCGCGCCCGCGAACTCTGCGACCGCCATGAGGTACTGCTGATCGCTGATGAGATCGCCACCGGCTTCGGTCGCAGCGGCGAGCTGTTCGCCTGCAACCATGCCGGCATCAGCCCGGATATTCTATGCGTCGGCAAGGCTCTGACCGGTGGCTATATGACCCTGGCAGCAACGCTGGCCACCGCCGAGATCGCCGAAACCATCTCCTCCGGCGGTGCCGGCTGCTTCATGCACGGCCCCACCTTCATGGCCAACCCGCTGGCCTGTGCCGTCGCACTGGAAAGCCTGATCCTGCTCGAAGAGATGGACTGGCGCAGCCAGGTAGAGCGACTGGAGGCCGGCCTGAAGCAGGGACTGGAACCGGCAAGAGCACTGCAATCGGTCGCCGACGTGCGTGTGCTGGGTGCCATCGGCGTGATCGAGCGCCAGGAGCCGGTCAACCTGGCCGAGGTACAGCCGATGTTCGTCGAGCGCGGCGTCTGGGTACGCCCCTTCGGCAAACTTGTCTATGTCATGCCGCCGTATATCATGAGTGATGAGGACCTGGCGACCCTGACCGGTGCCATGGTCGATGTGATCAAGACGCTGGACGCAACCCAGGCGTGAATGGCGAGTAATTTGGAAGGAGCCCGTAGCTATGGCACGAATCAAACTGGAGATGCCGGACAACTATCTGTTCAGCACCGAACTGGCGGTCCGCATCAGCGATATCAACTACGGCGGCCATATGGGCAACGACGCCGTACTGTCGATGGTGCATGAAGCCCGGCTGCGCTTTCTCAAGCACTACCACTACACCGAATTTGACGTGGAAGGGGCCAGTATCATCATGTCCGACTCCGCCATCGTCTACAAGGCGGAAGGTTTCCACGGTGACCGAGTGCAGGTTGACGTGACCGTGGCCGACTTCAACAAGTATGGCTGCGATCTCTACTATCTGCTCAGCAACAAGGAAACAGCGGTGGAGATCGCCCATGCCAAGACCGGTATCGTGTTCTTCGACTACAACGAGCGCAAGGTACAGACTGTGCCTGAGGGCTTCCGCAACAAGATGCTCAGGGAATCCTGAGCATCAGTTCTGCTTACTCGTCAGAACTGTAGTCATAGGCCCCGTGGGCCAGGTTTTCGAAGCGGGTATACTTGCCGATGAACGCCAGACGCACCGAGCCAATGGGACCGTTACGCTGCTTGCCGATAATGATCTCGGCTACGCCCTTGTCCGGGCTGTCCTCGTTGTACACCTCGTCACGGTAGATAAACATGATCACGTCGGCGTCCTGCTCGATGGCGCCGGATTCACGCAGGTCGGAGTTGACCGGGCGCTTGTTGGGCCGCTGCTCAAGGCTTCGGTTCAGCTGCGACAGGGCGATCACCGGGCAGTTCATCTCCTTGGCCAACGCCTTCAATGAGCGCGAGATCTCGGAGATCTCCTGAGTACGGCCCTCACTCTTGCCGGTCTTCAGCGTCATCAACTGCAGGTAGTCGACCATGATCATCGCCAGGTCGCCGTGCTCACGGACTATACGGCGGGCACGAGTACGCATCTCGTTGGGGCTGATACCGGGCTGATCATCGATGAACAGCGGCTTGTTCTTCAGCATGTTGACCGCCGTGGTCAGCTTGGGCCAGTCATCCTCTTCCAGCTGGCCGTTACGTACCTTGGTCTGGTTGATCCGCCCCAGCGACGACAGCATACGCGTCACCAGCTGGTCGGCGGGCATCTCCAGCGAGAACACCAGCACCGGCCGCTCGGTGGCCATCAGGGCGTTCTCCACCAGGTTCATGGCAAAGGTGGTCTTACCCATGGAGGGGCGTGCCGCCACGATCACCAGATCCGACTTCTGCAGGCCGCCGGTGCGGTCATCCAGATCGTCAAAGCCGGTGGTTACACCGGTCAGGGCATCGGAGTTGTTGAACAGCTCATCAATGCGATCCACCGCCCTTTTCAGCAGCGGATTGACCGGTTCAGGTCCGCCCTGGCTGGGCCGGTCCTCGGCGATCTGGAAGATTTTCTGTTCGGCTTCGTTGAGGATCTCGTCAGACGCTCGACCACCGGGGTGAAAGGCACTGTCGGCGATCTCGTTGGCCACGCTGATCATCTGTCGCAACAGGGAGCGATCGCGCACGATCTCCGAGTAGGCACGGATATTGGAGGTGCTCGGCGTATTGCGCGCCAGTGACACCAGGTACTCCAGGCCACCGGCCTGCTCCAGCTCGGCGGTGCGGTCCAGCTCCTCGGACAGGGTCACCACGTCGATCGGCCGACCATCATCGATCAGCTTCTGCATGGTGCGGAAGATCATGCGGTGGGTCGGACGGTAGAATTGCTCCTCCAGCAACACCTCGGATACCGTATCCCAGGTATTGTTATCCAGCATCAGGCCGCCCAGTACCGATTGCTCGGCTTCGATCGAGTGCGGCGGCTGCTTGATCGTGTCCAGGGCGTCGTCATTCAGGTCGGCCATATCCATCACTGAATTACCTCTTGCTGGTTGTTGGGAGGAGGACTCATTGCCGCTTATTCACCTCCAGGCGATCTCGGCATAGCGTACGTCCTGTACATAACCGTTCCAGCGCGTCCTGCGCCCACGGCATACCGTACATCCTGTACATAACCGCTCTTGTGCATCCATTCATCCGCGGAATACTGTACGTCCTGTACATAAAAAAAGCACCGCGCAGTATACCACGCGGTGCTTTTTCTTAACCGATTGTCGGGCGGGGATTACTCGCCAGCGATAACCAGTTTGATAGTAGCGGTAACTTCCGGGTGAACCTGGATGTCAACGTCGAACTCACCGATGTGGCGGATAGCGCCTTCCGGCAGACGAACTTCGCTCTTGTCGACTTCAACACCGGCAGAAGTCAGTGCTTCAGCGATGTCGCGAGTACCGATAGAACCGAACAGTTTGCCTTCATCACCCGCTTTGGTGACCAGGGACAGTTCCAGTTCGTTCAGCTGCTCAGCACGGGCTTCAGCATTCGCCAGCTTGTCAGCAGCGGCTTTTTCCAGTTCAGCACGACGCTCTTCGAACTGTGCTACGTTGGCAGCGGTCGCCGGTACGGCTTTACCCTGGGGAACCAGGTAGTTACGGCCAAAACCGGATTTTACGGCAACTTTGTCGCCCAGCTTACCCAGCTTACCGATATTTTCGAGCAGAATAACTTCCATCTCGTAAACCTCTTGTTCTGCAAAGGCTGCAGTCTTGAATCCTGGTTGCAGATATCCACCGGATATCCACAACATTAATCTTTTGGATCGTGGCGCGACCAGCGCACGATCTCCGGCTGTATCAGCCGACGTTCAATTAAACGTCGTGGCTGTCGGTGTACGGCAGCAGAGCCAGGTAGCGCGCGCGCTTGATAGCGGTCGCCAGCTGACGCTGGTAGCGTGCCTTAGTACCGGTGATACGGCTCGGAACGATTTTGCCAGTTTCAGTAACGTAGCCTTTCAGGGTGTCCAGATCTTTGTAATCGATCTGCTTGACGCCTTCAGCGGTGAAACGGCAGAACTTGCGACGACGGAAAAAACGTGCCATCTGAATTTCTCCAAAAATAGGTTAGTGATTACTCTGCAGCAGCTTCTTCAGAGGCTTCAGCAGGCTTGTCCTGCTTCTGCTCTGAGCGCTCTTCGCGACGCGGCTTGCGCTCTTCGCGAGATTCTGCAGCCTTGATCGGAGAATCTTCAGTGACCGCTTCGTTGCAACGGATCACCATGTTACGCAGAACGGCATCGTTGTAGCGGAACATGCTGGACAGTTCGTCCATCACTTCCTGAGTCGCTTCAACGTTCATCAGCACGTAGTGTGCCTTGTGTGCGTTGTTGATCGGGTAAGCCAGCTGACGGCGGCCCCAGTCTTCCAGGCGGTGGATAGTACCTTCAGCACCTTCGATCAGCGCTTTGTAACGCTCGACCATCGCCGGAACCTGCTCGCTCTGGTTCGGGTGAACCAGGAATACGATTTCGTAATGACGCATTTTTGCTCCTTACGGTTTCACAGCCTCCAAGTCACTCGCCGAATGCGAATGGTTGAAAGCAAGGAGTTGAACAAATAAAAGGACGCGACATTCTAATGTCACGCCCCCGCAAACACAAGTCGAATTCGACAATTACTCGACTTCGACGATCTCGAAACTGTGGCTGATCTTGACGCCACCGCGCTCCAGCATCAATGAGGCCGAGCAATACTGCTCCGCCGACAGACGCACCGCGCGTTCCACGGCAGCTTCGCGCAGCTTGCGACCACTGACGATGAACTTGACGTGGATCTCGGTGAACACCGAGGGTACCTCGTCGGAACGCTCTGCATTGATCTCGGCCACGCAGTTGACTACGTCCTGACGCGCCTTGCGCAGGATACCGACCACATCAACGCTGGTGCAGCCGCCAAGACCGGCCAGCATCAGTTCCATCGGGCGTGGGCCCTGCTTCAGATCCTTGTCGATTACGATGTCGAAACCGGAACCGGTGGTCGCCTTGAAGCGATCATCGCCGTCCCAGTTGACGCTGACACTCATACTCATTCGGTGTATCTCTAATCAGGTTAGTTGGCCTTCTGCGCCGCTGCAAAAAACTCGGCCAGGGTCTGCCCCGGATCCTCGGCACGCATGAATGCTTCGCCGATCAGGAAGGCATTGACCTGGCGTGCCTGCATGGCAGCGACGTCTGCAGGCGTTAGGATACCACTTTCCGTCACCACGATACGGTCTTCGGGGATCTGGTCCAGCAACCGGAAAGTGTTGTCCAGGCTGACCTCGAAGGTGTGCAGGTCACGGTTGTTAATGCCGATCAGGCGAGTGTTGAGCGGCAGAATGCGCTGCAACTCGACCTCATTATGCACCTCGATCAGCACATCCATACCCAGCTCATGGGTCAGCGCGGTCAGATCCGCAAGCTGCTGATCATTGAGCGCCGCCACGATCAGCAGGATGCAGTCGGCACCCAGGGCGCGCGCTTCATAGATCTGGTAGGGATCAACGATGAAGTCCTTGCGGATCACCGGCAGCGAACAGGCCGCTCGGGCCTGCTGCAGGTAGTCATCACTGCCTTGGAAAAAATCCACATCGGTCAATACCGACAGGCAGCTGGCGCCACCCGCTTCATAGCCCGGCGCGATCTCGGCCGGCACGAAAGGATCACGAATCACACCCTTGGAGGGACTGGCCTTTTTGATCTCGGCAATCACCGCAGCCCGGCCCTCGGACAGGGCACGCTCCAGGCTGGCGACAAAGCCGCGCGGGTCGGTGTCGCCGCCCTGTTGGCGGGCGATCCGGGCCTTGAGATCATCGATGGACACCCGGGCGCTACGCTCCGCTACCTCTTCGTGCTTGCGCGCAATGATCTTTTTCAGAATGGTCGGGGTATCGCTCATCACTTGCCCTGCTCCAGTTGCTGGCTGAAGGCGGCCAGCTGTTCCATTTTGTTCAGTGCCGCACCCGAAGTAATCGCTTCCAGCGCACGCGCAACGCCAGCCTTGTGGCTGTCGGCCTGACCACCGAGGTAGATCGCCGCACCGGCATTCAGCGCCACCATCGCCGCCGCCTTGCGGGCCGCCGGCTCGTCGCTGTTACTCAGTGCCGCCCTGATCAGCGCCAGCGACTCATCGGAGCTGTCCACCACCAGCCCGATCAGGCTCTGGCTGTCGATGCCCAGATCCTCTGGTGAAATCCGGTATTCGTGGATTTCGCCATCCTTGAGTTCGGCCACATGGGTATGGGTCGCCAGACTGATCTCGTCCAGACCGTCATCGGCATGTACCACCATGATGTGTTCGGCACCCAACAGCTGCATCACTTCCGCCATGGGGCGGCAGAGCTTTTTGGTGAACACACCGATCACTTCACGCTTGGTACCGGCCGGGTTGGTCATCGGCCCGAGAATGTTGAACATCGTCCTCATCCCCAGTGCGCGACGTGCACCGATGGCATGCTTCATGGCACCGTGATAACCGGGCGCGAACATGAAACCGACACCGACCTCATCGATGCAACGCGCCACATCCTCAGCCCCCAGGTCCAGGTTGATACCGGCCTTTTCCAGCAGATCGGCACTGCCACTCTTGGAGGAAACGCCGCGGTTGCCGTGTTTGGCAATATGCACGCCGCAGGCTGCCGCCACGAAGGCGCTGGCCGAGGAAACATTGAACAGGTTGGCGCCATCGCCCCCCGTACCAACGATATCGACCAGCGGACCTTTTTCCGGGCGCACCGGCGTCGCCAGCTCGCGCATCACCTGAGCCGCGCCGGTGATCTCTTCGATCGACTCACTCTTCATGCGCAGCGCCACCAGAAAACCCGCCACCTGGGATTCGCTGCATTCGCCGGTCATCACTTGGCGCATGACATCGACCATCTCGTCACGGCTGAGGTCGATATGGTCAACCACACGGGCCAACGCTTGCTGAATATTCATTCCGTGTCTCCTGTGAATAACGGGTTAGAGTTGCTGCAGGAAGTTATCCAGCAGCTGATGGCCCTGACGGGTCAGTACCGATTCGGGATGGAACTGCACCCCCTGGATCGCCAGTTCCCGGTGCCGAATCGCCATAATTTCGTCCGGCTCTCCCTGTTCGTTGGTGGTCCAGGCGGTCACTTCCAGGCAATCAGGAAGGGTCTCGGAGCGCAGCAACAGGGAATGGTAGCGGGTCACTTCCAGTGGATTGTCCAAGCCATGAAACACGCCCACGCCCGAGTGTTCAATCATGGACGTTTTACCGTGCATCACCTGACGGGCACGGACGACTTCAGCGCCGAACGCCTGACCGATACTTTGATGGCCCAGACATACCCCGAGAATCGGCAGCTTACCGGCGAAGTATTCAATCGCGGGGACAGAAATTCCGGCCTCAGTAGGGGTACAGGGGCCAGGCGAGATCACCAGGTGGCTCGGTTGCAGGGATTCGATCTTCTCCAGCGTGATGGCGTTGTTGCGATATACCTGAACCTCGGTCCCCAGTTCCTGGAAATAACGTACCAGGTTCCAGGTAAAGCTGTCGAAGTTGTCGATCATCAGCAGCATGACGCAATCCCTGCTGCCAACAGCCCTCTCTCATCTACGTATAACAACCTTATCCACCTTTATAACCAACCACGTAACAGCGCTTGCACAACCAGCCCCGGAGGCCGTTTTCGTCATCATACAGCAAGCGCATGTAATAGCGAACTGATACACGCAACAGATAACCCGGAACCGACAGGCTCAGCGAGAAGCACCGGTTTCTGCTAGAGTGGGCGGTTTTCAGACCTGTCCAAAATCGCCCCATGACCAAGCTTCAATCCCTGCCGATCGACTCTCTGCTCGCCCCCATACGCCAGGCCCTCGGCCAGCATGACGAGCTGATACTCGAAGCCCCGCCTGGCGCGGGCAAGACCACCCGCGTGCCGCTGGCATTGCTGGAACAACCCTGGCTGGGCGAACAAAAGATTCTGCTGCTGGAACCACGCCGTCTGGCGGCCAAGGCGGCCGCACAACGGCTGGCAGACCAGCTGGGTGAACCGGTCGGCCAGCGGGTCGGCTATCGCATCCGTCTGGAAAGCCGAATCAGCACCGCCACTTGCATCGAGGTGGTCACCGAGGGGATTCTGACCCGCATGCTGCAGGACGACCCGGGACTCGAAGGCATCGGCCTGATCATTTTCGATGAATTCCACGAACGCAGTCTGGACGCCGATACCGGCCTGGCGCTGGCCCTGCAGGGCCGCGAACTGCTGCGCGAAGGGCCACCGCTGAAGCTACTGCTGATGTCGGCCACCCTGGATGGCGCCGCCCTGTCAGCACTGCTCGACGGCGCGCCGGTGCTGCGCAGCGAAGGCCGCGCCCACCCGGTCGAACTGATCTATTCCGCGCCGAGCCGCACCGACAGCCCAATCGAGGAGCGGGTGGTGAGCCGTATCCGCCAGGCGCTGGATCGGCACAGCGGCAGCCAGCTTGTGTTCCTGCCCGGACAACGCGAGATCCGCCGCGTGATGCAGCTGCTGGACGACAGTCTGCCGGCCGATCCTGACCGGTTGGTCACTCCACTCTATGGCGACCTGCCGCTGAGTGAGCAGCAGCGCGCCATCGCCGCGCCAGAACCCGGCCAGCGCAAGGTGGTGCTGGCCACGGCGATTGCCGAAACCAGCCTGACCATCGAAGGGGTCGAAGTGGTGATCGACGCCGGGCTCAGCCGTCAGGCCCGTTTTGATCCGGGCAGTGGCATGACCCGCCTGCTGACCACACGCGTGTCGGCCGCAGCGGCCACTCAGCGCGCCGGACGTGCCGGGCGCCAGGGTCCCGGTACCTGTTACCGCCTCTGGTCGGAACAGCAGCAGGTCCAGTTGGAGCCACAGACTCCCGCCGAGATCCTGCACGCCGACCTGGCGCCGCTGGCACTGCAGCTGCTGCAATGGGGCGTCAACGATCCGAGCGAACTCTGCTGGCTGAACCCGCCGCCAGCTGCCGCCTACAACCAGGCGCTGGACCTGCTGCAGCAACTGGATGCCCTGGAATCACCTGCTCCGGGCCAGTTCCGCCTGACACCGCGAGGCAAGCAGATGGCCGGCCTGCCGGCCCACCCTCGCCTGGCCCATATGCTGCTGTGCGGGGCCAAACAGGGGCTGATCGTACTAGCCGCTGATCTGGCCGCCCTGTTATCAGAGCGTGACCCGCTGAATACGCCACAGGCCGATCTACAGCAGCGGCTGGAATGGCTGCAAAAACAGGGGGGGCGCGGACAGGGCAGTCGACTGTACCGGCTGGCGCAGCAGTACCGACAGCTGTGCCCTGATACGCCGGAAACCGAAACACCGACACTGTCGACAGAGGCCGCCCTCGGCTATCTGATCGCCTGCGCCTACCCCGACCGCATCGCGCGACAGCGCGCCAGCCAACATGACAGCCAGGCCGGCCAGTAC
Organism: uncultured Marinobacterium sp.; assembly: GCA_963677795.1. Lineage (GTDB taxonomy): Bacteria > Pseudomonadota > Gammaproteobacteria > Pseudomonadales > Balneatricaceae > Marinobacterium. The sequence goes on from OY782520.1 coordinate 1,100,428, forward strand.
CGCCTCAGTCGGGGACGCGGTGCCAAACTGTCCGGTCAGGACCGGCTGAGCCGTTACGACTGGCTCGCCGTAGCGTCCCTGAGCAGCCGTCAGGACAGCGCCACCGATCAGATCCGCCTGGCGGCGCCACTGGATCCCGGACTGTTCGACACCCTGCTGGCCGACCTCCGGCAAACGGAACAGGTCGTCGAGTGGGATACCCAACAGGACCGCCTGATCGCCGAGCAGCGTACCCGTATTGGCCAGCTGATCCTGCTCAGGGCTCCCGCCACTAACCTGGCCCCCGAACACAGGACCGCCGCCCTGATCGACCGGGTTCGCCGTGAAGGACTGGGCCTGCTGCCCATTGACGACACCACCGAGCAGCTGCGCCAGCGGCTGGCGTTTGTACGTCGCCATGATCCCGAGCCGGAGCGCTGGCCCGATCTGTCGGACAGGGCTTTGCTCGCATCACTGGAAGAGTGGCTGACGCCCTGGCTGGACGGCGTCAACAAAGGCAGCGACTTCGCCCGCCTGGAGATGGCATCCATCCTGCGCAGCCGTCTGGACTGGGCGCAGCAACAGGAGCTGGACCGCCTGGCGCCGGAGCGCCTTCAGGTGCCGTCCGGGTCACGCATCCGAATCGACTACAGCCAGACACCGCCGGTACTGGCGGTGAAGCTGCAGGAGATGTTCGGTTGCACCGACACGCCAAGGCTAGGCTTTAACGCACCGGTCACCCTGCACCTGCTGTCACCGGCACAACGCCCGCTGCAGGTGACCCAGGACCTGGCCGGCTTCTGGCGTGGCAGTTATACCGAGGTCCGTAAGGAGATGAAGGGGCGTTATCCCAAGCATCCCTGGCCTGAAGATCCGACCACCGCACCGGCAACGGCCCGCACCAAGCGCGCATCCCGGTCCTGAATCAGCGCTGAGTCTCGGTCTCACTCAGGGGCAGCTCGACCCAGAAGGTCGAGCCCTGCCCTGGCTGGCTGTCACAGCCGATCTCGCCCGCCATCAGGTCAACCAATTGCTTGCTGATGCTCAGCCCTATCCCCGTACCCGGAATGTTGCTGGTCTCGTAGCCAAGCCGGTTGAACGGCAGGAACAGCTCCTGCTGCAGCTCCGGGCTGATCCCGGTTCCGGTATCGATGACACTTATCCGCACTCGTCCCTCCCGCACCACTGATTCCACTCTGACCTGCCCACCAGACTGGTTGTACTTGATCGCGTTCGACAACAGGTTGAGCAGCACTTGGCTCAGACGCTTGGCATCGGCCCAGGCACTCAGCTCCCGTCCCTGCTGAAACGTCTGCAGCTGTACCGACCGCTCGGCCGCCTGGGGCTCCACCATCCGCAAGCAGGCATCGACCAGCTCAGCCAGACAGAGGGATTTTGGGTGAACATGAACCTGTTCCGCCTGCACCTGTGCCAGATCGAGCACATCGTTGATCAGGCTCAGCAGATGCTCGGAGGCACAAAGAATCTCATCAATGCAGGCCCGCTCATCATCCCCCAGCCGGTCACTGGCCTGCGCCAGCTGGGCAAAACCGATAATCGACGTCAGCGGCGTCCTCAACTCATGGCTGATACTGGAGAGAAAACGGTTTTTGGCCCGGTTGGCGCGGCCCAGCGCGGCCCCCATCCTGACCACAGCATCGGCACTTTGCTGCAACTCCTGCAGCCTGAACCTGAGCCCGGGCTGGTCGTAACGTTCCTGACCGATCTCGGACAGGACTCGGTTGAGCGTCGCCAGCGGTGCCGATATTGCCCGGCTGAGCCAGACGGAACGCCGCCAGGTATAGGCAAAGAACAACAGGTAAAAGAGCACCAGACCGAGGATCAGCAGGTAACCGATGGTGCGAAAATGGCGTGCCAGCTCATCGGCCGAACGATAGATCGCCGCCTCATCGACGATGGTCAGCAGCTGCCAGCCGGCGGTATCGACCTCGCGCCAGGCGACGCGCTTGGACTGTCCATTCAGCAGCAGCACCCCTTGACCATCCGACTCAGCCAACATCCGGTCGGCCAGTGCCGCCGTATCCGACCGCCGTCGGATATTGAAACGCTCAGGCTTGAAGTTTTCACCTGGCACACCCGCGCTGTAATTGAAGGCAGTCAGCTCCTCCAGCCCGAAGTCGCGTTCGCCCCGCGGTGGCAGCGCCATGATCGTGCCCTGACGGTTGATCAACACGGCATACCCCTGCCAGGGAATATCCAGTTGCTGTATCTGCTTCACGATGGTGGCCACCGTAATATCCACACCGACCACCCCTTCCAGGAAATCCCCCCGGTAGACCGGTGCGACGGCAGAGGTCATCCAGCCCAGGCCTGCCGGATCCACATACACATCCGTCCAGACCACGTCACGTCCAGGGTTATGCAGCGCATCGGCGGCATAGTAAAAGGGGTAGTCCCGGGCCACCGTATCGGGCTCGTACTGGGCCGTGGTATCAAACCAGGGGTAGATACGGTTGTAACCGTCCCAGCTGTTGAAATAGATGGCATTGACCATCGGATGGGTGCGCATCATGTCCAGCATCAGCGGGTCGAGCGACTCCAGCCGGTAGACCTTGTGCATGTCCTGATGTTCGACCGGCGTCACGGCCGAATAGAAAGAGGCCGCACGGCCATCATCGAACGGGCTGTACAGCACCCCTTCGGCATTCCGGCTGTATTGACCTTCACCGCTCCGCGGCGGAGGAGCCACCAGCGCACGCCCCACGGCCTGGCGGTATATCTCGACCAGACCGGTGATCGTGCGCACCTGTTCGGTGATGACATTGACCTCGAGGCGCGCGGTGTTGACCAGCTGTTCATCGGCCTGGTCACGCAGCAGTTCGACATTGGCCTCCCGGATATAGCCACTGGAAAACAGATACACCGCAACCAGCAGGGTTTCCACCAGCAGCAACGGAATCAGGGCGGAGCGTACCAACGCCTGCCAGACCCAACGCTGGGTGCTGAGCAAGCGCGTTGCCGCAGCGCCCCGATCCCGAGCATTCCTTAACGACGTCAGGCCTGGATCTCCACTTCGTGCATCTCCAGACCGCCGCCAGCGCCAAAGGCTTCCTTCGGCAAGGATTGCTCACGGTGAGCGGCCTTGAAGTCGTCCGATGCCACCCAGGCCTCAAAGGCGCCCTTGTCACGCCAGTGGGTCATCACAACCCAGGGACAGCCCTCGTTCACCGGTCTCATCACTTCAAGGCGGACAAAACCGGGCTGCTGTTCAACCTGACCGGCACGCTGGCGAAAGCGCTCCGCGAACGCTTCTTCATAGTCTGGGTTTACCATGATTCTGTTTGCAACAACGAACATATCCATCTCCCGCTTGTATAGAGTTTCAGTCTATCAAATATTCGCGAAAGCACGTCAGGCAGAACGTTGTAAATAGAAGGGAAAGCAGGAAGGAAAAGAAGTTGGCCGGCACCCAGGGTGCCGGCCGGAGGGATCAGCTGCGAACGATGGACACGTCCTCGGCCTGGAGCCCCTTATCGCTTTCACGAACACTGAAACGCACCTGCTGACCTTCGTTCAGAGAACGATGGCCACGGCCACGGATATTACGGAAGTGAACAAACACATCATCGCCATTATCGCGGGTAATGAAGCCGAAGCCCTTGGATACATTGAACCATTTGACGACCCCAAGCTCACGGGCGTCATTGGCATCGTCGCTCTCGACATCAGCTGCCGGCTGAGCAGACGCAGTATTGGCGGCCGGTGTCGCACCGCTCGGCTGCCAGGCTGCGGCCAGGGTGACGATGAAAACCACCACGGCCACCACGGCCAGAACCAGCGGGTCAAACCCGATTTCGATGGAAGCAACTTTTTGCAGCAGGAAAGGAATAATAAACGCGGCCAGCACACTGGCCAGTACACTCTTGATTAACTGATTACCGCTCATGGATCTTCTCTATTATTAACTGAGGTATTGATGGTGAAGGCGCGCAAATGCTCGATCAAGCGCGCACTAACTGAGCAGATATACTGTATTCGCCATTTTTTTTCAACGGCTTAAGCGACAGGCGCCTTTTCGTCCAGGAGACGATCGTCTATGCTTCAGGCACATACCACCCGATTGGCAGGAGACTGAACATGGCCGACCACGAGACCCTTGCGGAACTGGAATCCCGTATCGCCTTCCAGGAAGATGCCATCGACAAGCTCAGTGAAATGGTCGCCAAGCAGGAGATGGATCTCGAGCGGCTGACCCGAATGGTCAAGATTCTTAACGTGCAGCTGCGCGAACTGGGCTCCGAGGGCGATATTCCAGCCGCAGATGAGGCACCGCCCCACTACTGAAGGACCGGCAGCCGGCCGCTTTGACTCTGCTTCCCGCCCGCGGGGATCAGTCGCTGCCCAGCGCCTTCAGCGCATAAATATCGTAACGGCTGGACTTGCCATCGACGGTATAGGTCGGGGCTGGTCCCTCGATCGCCGGCGCCTTGCGCGCCCGCTTCACCACCACCCGGTAGCGCGCCACTTTCAAGGCCGCCGCCAACAGCTCCCGATCATCGCTGTCGTAGCCTACCAGTTCACGAAACGCCAGCATCTCCTTCTTCACCTGCGCTTTCTTGTCCGTATGCGGAAACATCGGGTCCAGATAAACCAGGTCCGGCGCCTGCTCAGCCGGGCAGCGCTCCAGCCACTGGCGCCCATCCGCCTGCTCCAGCGTCATCCGCTCCAGAATGTCATCCAACTCGCCAGCGGTCCGAGCCTGCTCCAGACCGGATTCCAGCAGTGCATGCACCACCGGAGAACGCTCGAGCATGTGTACCTGACACCCCAGCGTGGCCAGTACAAAGGCATCCCGTCCCAGCCCCGCCGTAGCGTCCAGTATCGAGGGACGTATACCGGCCTTGATGCCGCAAGCCTTGGCAATGAGCTGCCCCGTACCGCCTCCGAACTGACGGCGGTGCGCCACCGCACCGCCGGTAAAGTCGGCCTTCACCGGACCGGGGCGCTTGCGCCCGGTGGTACAGAGAGAGACTCCGCCATCAGCGACCAGCAGCACCTGAGTCCAGGGCTCGTCCTGAGACAAGTCAGGCTGCGCCACCAGCGGCAACCGCAGACGCTGCGCCAGAGCCGAGGCCTGAGCCTCATCCGAGGGCGTTGCCCAACCTACAACCAGCGTCACGAGACGCTCCCCGGATGGAGGAAGTAGACCGCCAGCAGCAGCACGCCCAGCAGCAGACGATAGATTACGAACGGCTTCATGCCGACTCGGTCCAGCCATTTCAGGAACAGGTGGATACACGCCAGCGCACTGAGACCGGCAATCAGAGTACCGACACCCACCTGCAACCAATGCGTGCCGTTGCCTTCCTGGTACAGCTCCAGCCCCTTCAGTGAGCCGGCGCCCAGGATCACCGGAATCGACAACAGAAACGAGAAACGAGCCGCCGTCTGGCGGTCAAATCCCAGCATCAATGCTGCCGTAATGGTGATACCGGAGCGCGAGGTGCCCGGAATCAGCGCCAGCGCCTGCGCCAGACCGATCAGACAGGCGTCACGAACCCCCAGGCCTTCGGTTTTACGCTGCTCGGTTCGCCGCGCATCGGCCCAGGCCAGCAGTACCCCGAAAATCAGTGTAGTCGCGGCGATCACCAGGATGGAGCGACCGTAATGGTCCACCAGCCCGCCAAACAGGAAGCCCGCCACCAGAGCCGGCAGGGTCGCCAGAATGACCAGCCAGGCCAAACGCCCTTCAGCATCGGTATGGCCACCCAACGAGCGCCCCCAGGCACGGGTCATGGTCACCAACTCCTGACGGAAGTAGAAAATGACGGCCATCAGGGTGCCGACGTGGACACCCACATCGAAGGCCAACCCCTGGTCAGGCCAGCCCAGCAGCTGGGATGGCAAAATCAGATGCGCCGAACTGGAAATCGGCAAAAATTCGGTCAATCCCTGAATGATCGCCAGGGCGATCGTATGTATCCATTCGCTGAAGTTCACTGTTGATCCTTTTTCTTCCAGGCCACCTGGTCACGCAGATAGACCGGCCGCGCCTCATCCGGCGCAATGGTTTCACCCCGAGCCACCGCGGCGGCAGCCAGACGTGCCATCGTGGCCGCCTGTGGATAAATGTCGATGCTGCATTGCCCGATACGCTCACTCAAGGCTGAAGCCATCTGGTCCCGGTATCGCCAGCCACTTCCCAGCGCGACAAATGTCTCCTTGGCAACCGGCTCCGGCAAGAACACCCCGGAAGGGGCGCTCACCTGCTCTTCCACCAGTCGTCTTAACTGACCATTTTCCCGCTGCCAGGCACACCAGTACACCTCGTCCATGCGTGCATCCAGCGCCGTCAGCAGGTATTCGCCGGCCGTGTCATCGGCCGCAAACGCCATGGCTTCCAACGTGGAAACCGGCACCACCGGCAGATCTGCCGCCAGCGCCAGCCCCTGAGCCGCACCAGTGGCGATGCGAATGCCTGCAAAGGAGCCCGGACCACGTCCAAAAGCAATGGCATCCAATGCCTTGAGCGCAATTCCGGCCTCAGCCAGCAACTCTTCTACCATGGGCAAGATCAAATGAGTGTGACGACGCGGCTCAATTGTGAAGCGCTGCGTCAGCTTGCCATCCAGCAGCAGGGCCGCCGAACAGGCGTCAGTGGAGGTATCCAGGGCGAGAATATTGGACATGGGACTCTCGGTCAGAATGAAAACGGGGGCTATTGTAATAACAGGGCGTGGACAATGCATCCGGCCTGGCTACCTCAGGTGGTCAGGCCTTGGGCATCTTCGCGCACGAAGTGCGCTCCCACAATCAAAACATCGGCTAGTTAAAGCATTGCCTCCCCCCAGCGGGGTAGCAGCGTCTGCTCAAAGCCCAGCTGAGCCAGCAAACGGGCAACAATAAAGTCGACCATCTCTGCCACCGTTTGCGGGCGCTGATAGAACCCCGGGCTGGCCGGCACGATGACGGCCCCCATTCGGGTCAGCTTGAGCATGTGCTCCAGATGGATCTCGGAGTAAGGCGCTTCACGGGGCACCAGCAACAGCTGACGTCGCTCCTTCAGCGCCACATCGGCCGCTCGTTCGATCAGATTGTTGCTGGCACCGCAGGCAATGGCCGACAGGGTGCCCGTGCTGCAGGGACAGACCACCATGGCACTGGGCGCACCGGAACCCGAGGCCACCGGCGCCATCCACTGCTCGCGGCCATAGACCTTGATCTGACCGGTTCGTGCACTGAAATGTTCCGTCAGAAAGGCTTCCATCGCTTCCGGCGCACCAGGCAGCTTAAGGTCGGTTTCGGTGGCAATCACCACCTGGGCCGCCCTGGACACCATCAGCAGTACCTGGGTATCAAGCTCCAGCAGGCACTGCAACAGGCGCAGGCCATACTGAACACCGGACGCGCCGGTGATGGCCAGGGTCACCCGGCGCGAAAAAGCAGCCTCGTTTTCAGAGGACATGGATCGACTCCCGTTGTTCCAGCGCTTTCAGCAGTTTCTGATGGATGCCGCCAAAACCGCCATTACTCATGATGACCACCTGAGCACCGCGCGGCAGCTCGCCGACCAGGCGCCCAACCAGAGCATCAATATTCGTTTCCAGCCGCGCCGGCACCGGACTTTGCTCGACGACCTCTTCCAGCGACCAGTCCATGCCTTCCGGCTGGTACCAGTACACGCGATCGGCAGCCTCTGTAGCTGCCGCCAATGCGGCCTTATGTGCACCCAGTCGCATGGTATTGGAGCGCGGCTCGATCACGGCCACCACTTCGGCCCTGCCACCGACCCGAGCCTTGATCCCCTCGAGGGTGGTCTGGATCGCCGTCGGGTGATGGGCAAAGTCGTCATACACCGTGATACCGGCGACCTCCCCCAGGCGCTCCATGCGGCGCTTGACCCCGCCAAAGCGGCTCAAGGCATCGATCGCATGTTCCGGCTGTACACCGACGTGACGCGCCGCCACCAATGCATTGATCGCATTACTGACGTTATGCAGCCCGGTCAGTTGCCAGCAAACTTCACCCAGGGTTTCACCTTCGTGTTGAACGGCAAAGTGGCTGCCATCCTCGCTGAGCAGCTGTGCCGACCAGGCGGCACGGCGGTCAAAACCGGTCAACACCTGCTCACTCCAGCAGCCCATCTCGATTACCTCACTCAGCGCCTCGGAATCTGCCGGCATGATGATCTGGCCAGTGTTGGGCACCAGTCGTACCAAGTGGTGGAACTGGCGCTGGATCGCGGCCAGGTCGGGGAAGATGTCGGCGTGGTCAAATTCCAGGTTATTCAGAATCAGCGTACGCGGGTTGTAATGCACGAACTTGGAACGCTTGTCGAAGAAGGCAGTATCGTATTCGTCGGCCTCGATAACAAAAAACGGCGTTTCACCCAGCCGCGCCGAAGTCTCGAACCCCAGCGGAATACCGCCGATCAGGTAACCGGGCGACATGCCCGCCTGCTCCAGAATCCAGGCCAGCATGGTAGCCGTGGTGGTCTTGCCATGCGTACCGGCTACCGCCAGCACCCAACGATCCGCCAGCAGGTGGTCATGCAACCACTGGGGGCCGGAGGTATAGCGCATGTTGCGCTCCAGCATGTACTCGACACAGGGGTTGCCACGGGACATGGCATTGCCCACCACGATCAGGTCCGGCTGAGGCTCCAGCTGCGCCGGATCATAGCCCTCGATCAACTCAATGCCCTGCTGCTCCAGCTGGGTACTCATCGGCGGATAGACGTTGGCATCCGAGCCCGTCACCCGATGGCCCAGCTGCTTGGCCAGCACCGCCAGCGAGCCCATGAAGGTTCCACAGATTCCAAGAATATGGATATGCACCCCTGTACTCCTTTTTATTTGGGTATGGGCCCAATAATAACAGGTCGAAGGCATGAAAACCGCACCCGCCAACCATGCAAAACCCGGGCGCTTAGCGTACAATGAACGGGTCTTTTCCATCGGATCAACCAAAGGCCGAATTCACCCATGCAGCTGCTCAGCAACTACCTGAAACACCACGACACCGACCTCGAACTCGTTGAACTTATCGACACCCTGATGATCGCCTGCAAGGAGATCGCCCTGCAGCTGCGTGAAGGCGCTCTGGCCGGCGTACTCGGCACCACCGAAGACACCAATGTCCAGGGTGAGACCCAGAAGAAACTGGACGTCATCTCCAACGATGTGCTGAAAAAGGTATTGCTGGACAACCCGCTGGTGCGCGGCATCGCGTCCGAAGAGGAAGACGATCCCGTCTTCGGCAACCCGGAAGGCCGCTTCCTGGTCACCTTCGACCCGCTGGACGGCTCGTCCAACATCGACATCAACGTCTCCGTTGGCACCATCTTCTCCATCCTGGAGGCGCCCAAGGACGTTCAGGAAAACAGCGTCGACATCTTCCTGCAGGCCGGTCGTAAACAGGTTGCTGCCGGTTACGTTCTGTACGGCCCATCCGCCGTGCTGGCACTGACCACCGGCCAGGGCGTCAACATGTTCACCTTGGCGCACACCGGCGACTTCCTGCTGACCCGCGAAAACGTGCAGATCCCGACCCAGACCAAGGAGTTCGCCATCAACATGTCGAACCACCGCTTCTGGGAACCGCAAATGCGCAACTACATCGACGACCTGCTCAAGGGCGCCGAAGGCCCGCGCGGCAAGAACTACAACATGCGCTGGATCGCCTCCATGGTGGCCGAAGTGCATCGCGTGCTGACCCGTGGCGGCCTGTTTACCTATCCCTGGGACTCTCGTGATCCGGCCAAGCCGGGCAAGCTGCGCCTGATGTATGAAGGCAACCCGATGAGCCTGCTGATCGAACAGGCCGGCGGCCTGTCCACCACCTGCTACAGCGACATCCTCGATGTACAGCCGGAGCATATCCACCAGCGTGTATCCGTGGCACTGGGCTCGAAAGAGGAAGTAGAAGCCCTGCACGAATACCACTGCAAGTAACATTTACCGACAAGTTTCACCGGTAAGTCGTATTCCAGCGGATTGCAGTGACGTTTATACTGCGGTCCGCTATCCGATCTGTCCTTGTAACCGATAACAGGAAAACAGCTCATGAGCTTTGAGAAAGTCCCTGCCGGCAAAGAACTGCCGAATGACATCTACGTGATCATCGAAATTCCGGCGGAAAGCTCCCCGGTGAAGTACGAAATCGACAAAGATGCAGATGCCATCTTCGTTGACCGCTTCATGGCCGCGCCGATGTTCTACCCGGCGAACTACGGCTACATCAACAACACCCTGGCAGACGATGGCGATCCCCTCGACGTGCTGGTTCTGACCCCGCACCCGGTGATGACCGGTTCCGTGATCCGCTGCCGTCCGGTCGGCATCCTGAACATGACCGACGAAGCTGGCGGCGACGCCAAGCTGGTTGCGGTACCGCACGAGAAGCTGAGCCAGGCGTACAACGACATCCACGACGTTGACGACATCCCGCAGCTGACCAAGGATCAGATCTCCCACTTCTTCGAGAACTACAAAACCCTCGAAAAAGGCAAGTGGGTCAAGGTCGAAGGCTGGGCCGACGCTGCTGCTGCCCGCGCCGAGATCGAGAAGTCCGCTGCTGCATACGAAGCTGCCAAGTAAGGCCCGCTTCCGAGGAGATGTACCCAGGTACATCTCCCTGCTTTCCTCTGAATAGCCTCTCTTTCCTGCCCTCCCCGATCTGATACACTGCCCTCTGTCTTATAAGAACCGACAGAGAAGCCGATGAAGTTTTCAGGTACTGATCGTTACGTTGCCACCGACGACCTGCAGATGGCCGTCAATGCCGCCATCACCCTGCAGCGCCCGCTGCTGGTAAAAGGCGAACCCGGCACCGGCAAGACCATGCTGGCCGAAGAGCTGGCCGCCGCGCTAGGCAAGCCGCTGCTGCGCTGGCACGTCAAGTCCACCACCAAGGCCCAGCAGGGACTGTACGAATACGACGCCGTCTCCCGCCTGCGCGATTCCCAGCTCGGTGACGACCGTGTCCACGACATCGCCAACTACATCCGCAAGGGCATGCTCTGGCAGGCATTCGACGCCGACGAGCAGGTAGTGCTGCTGATCGACGAGATCGACAAGGCCGATATCGAGTTCCCCAACGATCTGCTGACCGAACTCGACAAGATGGAGTTCGATGTCTACGAAACCGGCGAACGCATCAGCGCCAGACAGCGCCCGATCGTCATCATCACCAGCAACAACGAGAAGGAACTGCCGGACGCCTTCTTGCGCCGCTGTTTCTTCCACTACATCGCCTTTCCGGACAAGGACACTCTGGAATCGATCGTCGATGTGCACTTCCCGCAGATCGAGCAGAAGCTGGTCCGCGAGGCACTGGAGATCTTCTTCCGCCTGCGTGACGTTCCCGGCCTGAAGAAGAAGCCTTCGACCTCGGAACTGATCGACTGGCTCAAGCTGCTGCTGGCCGACCGCATTCCGTCCGACGTGCTGGCCGACCAGGATCCCTCCAGCGCCATGCCGCCGCTGTACGGTGCCCTGTTGAAGAACGAGCAGGATGTACACATGCTGCAGCGTCTGGCCTTCATGACTCGCCGCGGAGCCCGCTGATGCTGATCGACCTGTTCACCCAGCTGCGTCAGGGACAGGTCCCGGTCTCTGTACGCGAGCTGCTAGATCTGATCGCCGCATTGGAGCAACGTGTCGCCAGCCTGGATGTGAACGACTTTTACCTGCTGGCGCGCGCCTGCATGGTCAAGGACGAAAAATACTACGACCGCTTCGACCGCGCCTTCGGGCAGTATTTTGCCGGTCTTCAGGCACAGGGCGATATTACCGATGCGCTGATCCCTTCGCACTGGCTGGAGAGCGACTTTCTCAAGCAGCTCAGCGACGAGGAAAAGGCAAAGATCGAAGCACTGGGCGGGTTGGACAAGCTGCTGGATACGCTGAAGGAGCGGCTGGAGGAGCAGCATGATCGCCATGCCGGCGGCAACAAGTGGGTCGGCACCGGCGGCACTTCGCCCTTCGGCCACAGCGGCTACAACCCGGAAGGGATCCGCATCGGTGGCGAAAGCAAGCACAAACGCGCGGTGAAGGTGTGGGAAAAACGCGAGTTCCGCAACCTGGATGACAGCGTCGAACTCGGCACCCGCAACATCAAGGTGGCGCTGCGCAAGCTGCGCAAGTTCGCCCGCACCGGCGCCGCTGACCAGCTCGACCTGGACGACACCATCCGTTCCACCGCCCGCAACGCTGGCCTGCTGGATCTGAAGATGGTGCCCGAGCGCCACAACGCCGCCAAGGTGCTGCTGTTTCTCGATGTGGGCGGTTCCATGGACCCGTTCATCCGCACCTGCGAAGAGCTGTTCTCCGCCGCGCGCACCGAGTTCAAGCACCTGGAGTACTTCTACTTCCATAACTGCGTCTACGAAAAGGTCTGGCGTGACAATCGACGCCGCTATGATGAAGCCATCCCCACGCTGGATGTGTTGCACACCTACGGCCGGGACTACCGGGTGATCTTTGTCGGCGATGCCGCCATGTCCCCCTACGAACTGGTGGACCGCTACGGCAGCGTCGAGCACATGAACGAAGAACCGGGACAACTCTGGCTGCAGCGTGTGCTGGATACCTGGGACAAGGTGATCTGGCTTAACCCCTCATCCGAGCGCTACTGGCACTACACCCAGAGTACTCAGATGATTCAGCAGCAACTGGACAACCAGATGTATCCGCTGACACTGCAAGGAATCGAGGCCGGCATCCGCTATTTGTCGCGCTAAGCGGATACCGGCCTGTCGTTAACCAGCAGTTTCAACGACCGGCCACTGGCGGACAGTCTTTCCCAGCCGTCTCGGCTCGGGTATCCATGCAGGCGGCCGGGCAGGACTCCTGCAACCGGTCGATCCCCTCCTCCAGCGCGGCTGCATTCACTTTGCCAATCATCAGGGTCAGCACGGCTATCAGCAGAGCTGCTGGCAAAAGCCCCTTGAGCCAGAGCTCAAGTTGCTGATCAATGGCCAACTGAGTTTTTTGCCTTGCCATGATCGTCTCTCCTCAATCGTTTATCCGATTGCGCCCGAGAATACTTGGGCACGCACTTGCGTTCCCAGCCCAGCCCCTTGAGCAGAACCCTCGCCGAAACAGCATACCACCGGTTCATTGACCGGAAATGGCATCGATCACCTCTGCCAACCCGTTCCGACCAGTTTGCCTGTTCAGAGCCAACTGGATGCCCCTTCTTTTTCATACACCGCTGTCCCGTGTACGCCGACCCGAAGATCAGATCTGGTGTACAGCGATGACAAAGAACAAATACTCGTGCCAAGAGTGCCTCACTCGCCATCTGCGCTAATTTCCCCTTGCATCACCACAACGACATGACCATCGATTTTCCGCGGGTATGTTAGTGACTATAGGCAGGGTGAAACCGAGGCGCTGAAACGAATTTGCACAAAAGCTTGGACGATTTTGATGACCTCTGTTGCATAACTGAAACAGCGGCAAGCATCTCAACCCGAACAGGAGGCGGGCCTGAAGTTGTATAAAAATTCGGCAAGTTGAAAACAGATGGCGTGTGTCGGATGTTCACTATACTGAATATCAAACCGGCTCAGGGATTGGTTGGTAGCCCCTTACCCTACATAAGGAACAACAACCCTGTGGGAGACTTAGGGCCATGTCTCAATCCGGCATACTCACACTATTGTGGCTGGACCTGCGCAGTTCCGAACGGTCCGCGACGCTCTATGAACTGTTCAACGAGCGATTTGCCATTGAACGGTTGAACCTGCACGACCCTGTCTATGATCAGCAGCAGATATCCCCTGCCGCCATCTGCGTCGACTTTGATTATCCCGACATGCACGGGCTGGCCCTGGTGCGTGACCTGCGCGAGCTGCATCACCTGCCGATCATCATGATGACAGAACAGCATTCGGAATCTCTCATCGTCTGGGCCTTGAGGGTCAGGATCTGGGACATTCTGCTCAAGCCGATGCAGCGCTCAGCCGCAGAATATCAGGTTGCGGCCCTGCACCACTGCCTGCAACAATCGGCACAGGACCCCAACTCCTTGCACGCGGTAAGCCCCATGTTGAAGTTGCCGGAGGAGTCCCGCTTCCACGGCAGCAACGCCGAGGCACGTGCCGTCCATCCGGCACTGTCCTATATGCTGCTGCACCTGAGCGAACGTATTAACGAGGCACAACTGGCGCAGTTTTGTAACCTGCGCCCGTTACAATTCAGCCGTCAGTTCAAGAAAGCCTTTGGGGTTGGCTTCCAGGAGATGCTGCAGCAGTTGCGCATACGCGAAGCCACCCGACTGCTGGAAAATCCCGACCTGCAGATCCTCGACATTGCCCTGACCGTGGGCTATAGGGACCACTCCTATTTCTGCCGTGTATTCAAGAAATACCTGGGCATAACGCCCAGAACCTATCAGGAATATCTGCTATCAAGAAGTGAGCGGACGTTACAGCGGTTCATCAGAAGGAAACTGCAGGCCGCCGCCAACCTGACCCCTCTCCAGCCCGACCCGGTTCAGGAGCCGCACAACCGCCGATCACACTGACCGGCGGCATGCAGCAGGCCTGTTTCAGTGGGTATGATCAAGCAGATCGTCGACCACTTCCTGTTCTTGGTGAAGATCATCATCAAGCGGCTTGGCCACCGGCAGGACCAGGTTCAGCGCAATGGCCACCGCACCGCAGAGGCTGACACCCTGCAGACTCAGGTCGCCCTGCCCCACGGCCATGCCCCCGATGCCAAACACCAGCGTGGTCGCCACGATCACCAGGTTGCGCTGTTCGGCCAGGTCCACATGGGCCTTGATCAGGGTGTTCATCCCCACCGCCGCAATGGAGCCGAACAGCAGAATCAGGATGCCGCCCATCACTGGCGCCGGAATGGTCTGCAGCGCCATGCCGAACTTGGCGATGAATGCCAGCACGATCGCCACAATCGCCGCCCAGACCATGATCACCGGATTGAACGCCTTGGTCAGCATCACAGCACCGGTCACTTCGGAGTAGGTGGTGTTGGGCGGGCCGCCGAAGCAGGCCGCAGCCGCGGTCGCAAGGCCGTCGCCGAACAGGGTGCGATGCAGGCCCGGCTTGCGCACATATTCTTTGCCGGTCACGTTGGAGATCGCCAGGATATCACCCACATGCTCGATCGCCGGCGCCAGCGCTACCGGCACCATGAACGCGATCGCCTGCCAGTTGAACTCGGGCGCCACGAAACTGGGCATGGCGATCCAGCTGGCCTCGACGATCGGCGTATAGTCAACCATGCCGCTGAAGTGCGCTACCGTATAACCCACCACCACGCCGGACAGGATCGGCAGCAGACGGAAGATGCCATGGGCAAACACCGCGACGATCAAAGTCGTCACCAGCGCGCTCATCGACACCAGCATCGCCTGTTCATAGGGGAACAGCTCCATGGAACCGTCTCCACTCTTGCCCATCGCCATGTTGACCGCGATCGGCGCCAGCCCCAGACCGATAATCATGATCACCGGCCCCGTCACCACCGGCGGCATCAGCCGATGCAGAAAGCCCACACCCTTGAGCTTCACAACCACGGCCAGCAGCATGTAGACAGCCCCCGCCGCCATCAGACCGCCCATGGTCGCGCCCACGCCCCAGTTCTGCACCGAGTAGGTAATCGGTGCGATGAACACGAAGGAAGACGCCAGAAAGATCGGCACCGTCAGCCTGGTTACCAGATGGAACAGCAGTGTGCCTATGCCCGCGGTAAACAGTGCCACACTGGGGTCCAGCCCGGTCAGCAATGGCATCAACACCAGCGCACCGAAGGCGACGAACAGCATCTGCGATCCGGCCAGCGCCGTGCGCCAGTGAAAAGCCCCTTGTTGCAGGTTCTGCATCAGCCCAGCCCCCGTTGATTATTTGGTGCCGAAGATCTTGTCACCGGCGTCACCCAGACCCGGCATGATGTAGCCCTGCTCGTTCAGTCCCTGATCGACGGACGCGGTGAAGATATCTACATCCGGGTGGGCCGCCTGCACTTTTTCGATCCCTTCCGGTGCCGCCACCAGCACCAGAGCCCGAATGCTGGTGCAGCCGGCTTCCTTCAACAGATCGATGGTCGCGATCATGGAGCCGCCGGTCGCCAGCATCGGGTCCACCACCAGCGCCATGCGCGACTCGATATCGCTGGCCAGTTTCTCGAAATAGGTGACCGGTTCCAGCGTTTCCTCATCACGGTAGAGGCCGACCACCGAGATCTTGGCACTGGGCACCAGCTCCAGCACACCATCCAGCATCCCCAGACCCGCGCGCAGGATCGGCACCACGGTAATTTTCTTGCCCTTGATCCGTTCAGCTTCGATCTCGCCACACCAGCCCTCGACGGTATAAGGCTCGAGCTCCAGGTCCTTGGTGGCTTCATAGGTCAGCAGGCAACCCACTTCGGCCGCCAGCTGGCGGAAGCTGCGGGTGCTCTTGTTACTGGAACGCATCAGGCCCAGCTTGTGCTGAACCAGGGGGTGTTTGATCTCGTGGACACTCATTGCGGGGCAACCTCGTTTGTGCGGCGGACATCACTGGACCCATGTCCGACTTGACAATAAATTCCCGGCAAGACTAACCAATGACGTCTCAGCTGTCATCCGGGAAATCCACAAGTTGCCCCGAAAGGCAAACCTGAGTACCCTGCTCACTTTTTTTACACCCTGGCCTTTTAACCTGGCCACAAGCGCACATTCCGGAGCCGGTTCCATGAGCACCATTACTGCTGACGAAATCAAAAAGGTCTATATCGAGGCCGACCTTCTCTATAGCCAGGGCGAGGTCGACACGGCCATCAGCAAGATGGCGGCCGAGATCACCGATGATCTGCAGGACAAGGACCCGGTCGTCTTCGCGGTGATGAACGGCGGCCTGGTGATCGCCGGCCAGCTGCTGACCCGCCTCAACTTCCCGCTGACCGCCAGCTACCTGCACGCCACCCGCTACCGCAACACCACCTCCGGCCATGAGCTGGAGTGGAAGGTACCACCGATGGTCGACTTCAAGGACCGCCCGGTGCTGGTGATCGACGATATCCTCGACGAGGGCCACACCCTGGCCGAAGTCATGGACTACCTGAAAGCGGAAGGCGCCGCGTCGGTGCAGTGCGCCGTGCTGGTCGACAAGCAGCATGACCGCAAGGCCCGCCCGGATCTGAAAGCCGACTTTGTCGGCCTGGAGATCGAAGATCGCTACATTTTCGGTTACGGCATGGACTACAAGGGTTACTGGCGTAACGCCCCCGGCATTTTTGCTGTAAAGGGAATGTAATCAACCCTTGCCATCGGTGACCGGCCGGTTACAATGCAAGAGTCCTTAGAAATTGACAGGGTTTGCATGACGGAAGTGGTCATTCTCGCGCTGTCGGCCACGGCCTTGGCCCTCTGGCTACTGCGCTTGAGACGCAAATCGCTCGCCGCACGGGAAAGTGCCGCTCAACGCGACTGCGTATTCATGAGTGATGGTCGGGTTATCGCGCCGGACAAGTAGTACAGGTACACGCGGTACAGAGATTCGGCACTTTACCCCAGGCGATACAAAAACGGAGCCAATCGGCTCCGTTTTTTTGTGGTTCTTTCGGGGTTGTTCGCGCACATCAGTTACATATGCTGTAGGAGCTCGCCCTGCGAGCGATATCCAACCGAAAGCGACAACTGAAAAAATCAGCGCCCCACTTCCAGCTCCTCGAACAGCCGCACGAACTCCTGCGTCAGCTTGTGGTTCGGCGCCATATGGATCAGCGGTCGCGCTTCGTTGTGCGACTCTTTCATCTTCACCGACGCCGACAGCCGCGTTGCCAGCACCGGCAGCGCTTCCGCTTCCAGCCCGGCCACGATTTTTTGCGGCAATGACGCCCGCGGCTGGAACTGGTTAACGACAATCCCTTCCACCTGCAGTTGATCATTATGATCCGCCTGGGTCTCACGCACGTTGTTGAGCAGGTTATACAACGCCTGGCGGGCAAACTCGTCGCAGTCAAAGGGGATCAAACAACGCTCGGCGGCGACCAGCGCCGACAGGGTAAAGAAGTTGAACGCCGGCGGCGTATCGATATAGATGGCCTCGTACTCCTGCGCCAACTGGTCGATGGCGTCGCGCAGCTTGTAGATCTTGTGCTTGCTCTCCAGCTTGGACTGAAGATCGCCCAGCTCCGGGTGCGACGGCAGCAGCGCCAGGTTCTCGAACGGCGTCGCATGAACGAACTCATCCGCCGCACGGGGCTTGAGCTGGAAGCTCAGCGCCTGTTCAAAAAAACCATAGGCATCGGTCTGCGGCTGGTTCGACTCATCCCCGAGCAGATAGTGGGTAGAGTTGCATTGGGGGTCCAAATCCACCACCAGGGTTTTAACCCCACGACTGGCACTGATCGCCGCCAGGTTGACGGCGATGCTGGACTTGCCGACACCGCCCTTCTGATTGAATACCACTCTGCGCATGATTGGCTTGCTCTCCGCACTTAGCCCTGGGACAGGAGGTCACGCAGGTCGATGATCGCGGCGTTGGCCCGCGAGATATAGGACGCCATCACCAGCGAATGGTTGGCCAGAAAACCGAACTCGGTGCCGTTGAGGATCATCGGGCTCCAGATGGTGGACTGGGTCGCCTCCAGCTCTCGGATGATCTGGCGTACGCTGGCACGGGCGTTCTTCTTGTCCAAGGCATCACCGAAATCACGCTCGATCGCTTCCAGCATATGGATCAGCGCCCAAGCGGTGCCACGAGCCTCGTAAAACACGTTGTCGATCTGCATCCAGGGTGTTTTGATCTCCAGCTCGTCACTGGCTTCGGTGGCCTGACGACCGGCACTGTCACCGGCCAGGTCGGTATTGATACGGCGCTGACCGACGCTGGCACTGAGGCGCTGAGACAGGCTGCCCAGACGGGTAGACACATCTCCCAGCCAGTCGCGCAGGTTATCGGCACGGGCGTAGAACTGGGCATCCGGCTGCGCGCTGTCGGCCAGGCGCTGGCGGTAGTCATACAGCTGCTTCAACGACTTGCGGTATTCACTCTCGCTGGAGGGCAGAATCCAGTTACGATGATCGAAGTGCAGCAACGGCTCCGCCTTGGCCAGCGCCGGGTCCTCGGTGGACTGCGACTGGGAACGACTGAAGCTCTTGCGCAGCGCACGACTCATGTCACGCACCTGAACCAGCACACCAAATTCCCAGGCCGGCATGTTGTCGAGCCAGATCCCCGGCGGGGTCATGTCGTTGCTGATATAGCCACCCGGCTTGTCCAGCAGGGTTTCGGTCAGGTGGATCAGCGTAGTAACCGTATGTGCGCCCGTTACCGGAGACTCCATTTGGGTTTGCAGTTTTGCCTGCTCCCCAACATCGAAACGCTCGGGCTCGAAGCTCCAGTAAAAACCGAAGGCGGCGGCCACTATCAACCAGGCCAGTATGGCGGCCAGAAAAAGCTTGAGTTTGCGGGCTGCATTGAAGCCATCCCACAGGGTTAACCAGATCCGCTCTAAACGCTCCACCCGGGTCTCCTTGATGATGTGATGCCCCACAGCGACGGCGGGGGTGTATGCTGCATTGCACTATGGCGAATTTCTGTAAACCGGTCAATCGTACATACCCATAAGACTGTCACTGTCGTTCAACAGGATGCCGGCCTATATCAAGCTATCTTCGGCAAACTGGCCGCTAACGACCGAAAATTGATGCCATGGCGTAGACAGGGTTTTCACTTTCATGCACACTAGTCGACCTTGGTTTCACCCCCCTGGCAAACACGATCTGTCGGAGCATCTGCATGGCTCACATCCTGGTTTTGAACGGTCCCAATCTGAACCTGCTCGGAACCCGGGAGCCCGGCATCTATGGCGCAACCACACTCGCTGAAATCGAGCAGCAGATCCAGTCTCATGCCAGGTCACTGGGGCATTCGGCCGAATGCTTCCAGAGCAACGCCGAGTTTGAATTGATCGAGCGGATCCATCAGGCCCCCGCTCAGGGCACCGAGTTCATCATTATTAACCCGGCCGCCTTTACCCATACCAGTGTTGCCATACGCGATGCCCTCCTGGGTGTCGGTATACCCTTTATCGAAGTCCATCTATCGAATGTGCATGCCCGTGAACCTTTCCGCCAGCACTCCTATCTGTCGGACAAGGCCGTGGGTGTCATCTGTGGGCTCGGCCCGGCCGGGTACCAATTTGCACTGGAAGCCGCCCATCAGCGCCTGGCGCTGACGCCGGCTTGATTCGATAGCATCATCCCTAAACATCAGAATCAGAGAAGCCGTCTTAGTATGGATATTCGCAAAGTCAAAAAGCTGATCGAGCTGCTGGAAGAATCCAACATCAACGAAATCGAGATCAAGGAAGGCGAAGAGTCTGTCCGCATCAGCCGTGGCGGCAGCCAGATCGTGGCAGCACCGGCTCAGGTTCAGTACGCAGCAGCCCCGGCCGCTCCGGCGGCGGCGCCTGCAGCAGCCCCTGCGGCACCGGCAGCCGAAGCGGCGGAACCGGCGTTTTCCGGCCACGCGGTTTGCTCACCGATGGTGGGTACTTTCTACCGCTCACCGTCTCCGACCTCTGCTCCGTTCGTTGAAGTCGGCCAGAGCGTAAAAGCCGGCGACGTCATCTGCATCGTTGAAGCGATGAAGATGATGAACCAGATCGAAGCGGACAAGACCGGTGTGGTCGAAAGCATCCTGGTCGAAGATGGCCAGCCGGTCGAGTTCGACCAGCCGCTGATCACCATCGCCTGATTGCTGACCAAGGATTTTCACTATGCTGGATAAAGTGCTGATTGCAAACCGTGGTGAGATCGCGCTGCGTATCCTCCGCGCCTGCAAGGAGCTGGGCATCAAGACCGTGGCGGTTCACTCCGTAGCCGACCGCGACCTGATGCACGTTCGTCTGGCCGACGAAGCGGTCTGTATCGGCCCGGCGCCTTCACCGCAGAGCTACCTGAACATCCCGGCGATCATCAGTGCCGCCGAGGTAACCGACTCCGTGGGCATCCACCCGGGCTACGGCTTCCTGGCCGAGAACGCCGACTTCGCCGAGCAGGTTGAACGCTCAGGCTTCACTTTCATCGGCCCCCGTGCCGACACCATCCGCCTGATGGGCGACAAGGTGTCCGCGATCGAGGCGATGAAGAAAGCCGGCGTGCCGACCGTACCGGGCTCCGATGGCCCGCTGCCGGACGACAACGAGACCATCTACAAGATCGCCCGCCGTATCGGCTACCCGGTGATCATCAAGGCCGCCGCCGGCGGTGGTGGTCGTGGCATGCGCGTGGTGCACACCGAAGCGCACCTGGCCAACGCCGTACAGGTGACCAAGTCCGAGGCGGCTGCCGCCTTTGGCGATGCCACCGTGTACATGGAAAAATTCCTCGAGAAGCCGCGCCACGTTGAGGTGCAGGTACTGGCCGACGGCCAGGGCAACGCCATCCACCTGTACGACCGCGACTGCTCCATGCAGCGCCGTCACCAGAAGGTGGTCGAGGAAGCCCCGGCTCCGATGATCGAAGAAGCGGCTCGCGCCAAGGTGCTCAAGGCCTGCGTCGATGCCTGTGTCGAGATCGGCTACCGCGGCGCCGGTACCTTCGAGTTCCTGTACGAAGACGGCGAGTTCTTCTTCATCGAGATGAACACCCGTGTTCAGGTGGAGCACCCGGTTACCGAGATGGTCACCGGTGTGGATATCGTCAAGGAACAGTTGCGCATCGCCTCCGGCCTGCCGCTGTCCTACAAGCAGGACGATATCAAGCTGCGCGGCCACTCCATCGAGTGTCGTCTCAACGCCGAGGATCCGAAGACCTTCATGCCGAGCCCCGGCAAGGTCACCCACTTCCATGCCGCAGGCGGTAACGGCGTTCGCGTCGACTCCCACCTGTACAGTGGTTACAGCGTGCCGCCGCACTATGACTCGCTGATTGCCAAGCTGATCACCTTCGCCGATGATCGTGAAACAGCCCTGGCCCGCATGGAGAGTGCGCTGGATGAAACCCTGATCGAAGGGATCAAGACCAATATCCCGCTGCATCAGGATATCGTGCGCGATGCCAACTTCGCCCACGGTGGTGTCAACATCCACTACCTCGAGAAAAAACTCGGCCTCTGATCAGGCCTGCAGCAGCCCGGGCCTCCGGGCTGCTTTCCCCGCTATACGCACCCAGTTTCGCTCCCGCACCACCCGTTATCTATACTGCCGAGTTGGACACGCCGGATTTAACCTGTCGCGTATTTGTTACATAATTAGACCACCGAGCAATAGGAGCCACACCATGCCCTGGCTACAGATCAAAGTTTCCATTCCGCCGGAACAGGCCGAAACCTATGAAGACCTGCTGCTGGCCGCCGGCTGTGCCGCTGTCACCTATCAGGACGCTGCTGATCAGCCGATTTTCGAGCCGGACCTGGGTACCACACCGTTGTGGAACGCCACGGTGGTCACCGGACTCTTTGCCGCCGAGCATGACCTGCGTGAGACTCTGGAACTGTTGCAGGCCGCTCAGCAGCCTCTTGCCACCAGCGCCGACGCACTGCCCGAGTTCAAGGCCGAAATTCTGGAGGACAAGGACTGGGAACGCGAGTGGATGGACAGCTACCACCCCATGCGTTTTGGCAACCGCCTCTGGGTCTGCCCCAGTTGGCGTGAAGCCCCCCAACCTGACGCGGTCAACATGATGCTGGACCCCGGTCTGGCCTTCGGTACCGGCACCCACCCGACCACGGCTCTGTGCCTGGAGTGGCTTGATGACCAGGACCTCGACGGCAAGCAGGTGGTCGACTATGGCTGCGGCAGCGGCATCCTCGGTATCGCGGCTCTGCTGCTGGGCGCCCGTCATGTCCAGGCCGTGGATATCGACCCCCAGGCACTCACCGCCACCCGTGACAACCTGCAACGCAACAAGCTGCCCCAGTCACGCCTGGATGCTTTCCTGCCACTGGATGCCCCGCTGATCGAAGCCGACCTGCTGGTCGCCAACATTCTGGCCGGCCCGCTGTGCGAACTGGCTCCAACCTTGGCGGCACGGGTACGCACCGGTGGCCGTATCCTGCTTTCCGGGCTGTTGTCCCAACAGGCAGATGAGATAATATCCACCTACAGCCAGTGGTTTGATATGGATGCACCGGGTGAGCGTGAAGGCTGGATCCGCATCAGCGGCACCCGCAAGCAGGAGAGCTGATACTTGGTAATAACGCGCTGCCCCGATTGTCATGCCCGTTTCCGTGTGACCGAGGGCCAGCTTAAGCTGGCACAGGGGCAGGTGCGTTGTGGTGCCTGTCTGTGCGTGTTTGACGCCAAGGCCCAGGCCTTGCCCGAAGCAGAGCCTGGGCCGTCGAATGCAAGCGACAACGGCGCCAAACCGGCCCCTCCGGACACACCCGCTGCTGACGCCACGGAGCTGATCGCGCCCGAGGTAACCCGCACTCCCCTTACAGCCACTCCGGCTCCTGTCGAGCCCCCTGCTGTCGAGCCTCCAGTGGCCGCGACCGAGGCAAGGGAAACGGCACCTCAACCCCCGCGCCAGGCCGAGCCCGAGCGACCGGCTGAAGACACCAGGCCTCTGCGAGCAACAGCACCCGCTGCAGCGGCCCCACTGCCCTTCAACGCCGAACCTATCGCCTTCAACAGCCGCGACACCGCTGACAATCCCGTTGCCACAACAGGCTGGCTGCTGCTCAGTCTGCTGGCAACTCTGGCACTGGTGACACAGCTGCTCTGGTTCGAACGTGCCCGCCTGGCGGAGTACCCCCAGCTCAGCAGTGTCTATGCACTGCTCTGCGAACAGGTCGACTGCTCATTGACGCAAAGCGCCCTGACCCTGATCGACAATCAGGGACTGCACCTGCAGCCGCATCCGAAATACAGTGATGCCCTCAGTGCCACCGTCCTGCTGGAAAACCGTGCCGCTTTCAGCCAGCCTTGGCCGGGTCTGCAGTTGCGCTTTACCGATCTGAAAGGACGCCTGGTGGCACAGCGGACCTTCCAGCCCGACGAGTATCTGGACACCACCAGCGTCGACTCCTCACGCATGCCCAGCGGCCAACCGGTCCAGATCGAACTGGAACTGGCCGCCCCCGGCCGTCGTGGCGTCAGCTACGAGTTGAAGCTGACACCGGCCGCTCCGGCAACGGCAAAATAGGTCAATTTTTCATCAGAAATGGTTGGCCCTTACAGGCCGAAAGAGTATCATTGGCCGCCTTCCGAAAGTTAACCCTTAATTTGTTGCAGCAATGCAGCGAATAGAGGTTCTTTTACCCTTTTGACAGGATGCGGCATGTTCAGGATCGGCCCATACAGCATTGACAGTCGGGTGATTCTGGCCCCCATGGCCGGGGTAACCGACCGCCCCTTCCGGCAGCTCTGCCGCCGTATGGGTGCCGGGCTGGTTGTCTCCGAAATGGTGACCTCCGACAGCCGCCTCTGGCATACCCGCAAGTCCAGCTTTCGCCTGGATCATACCGGCGAAGCCGAACCTCGCTCGATCCAGATCGCCGGTGGCGATCCGGAGATGATGGCCGAGGCTGCCCGGCTGAATGTGGCCAACGGTGCCCAGATCATCGACATCAACATGGGCTGTCCGGCCAAGAAAGTGTGCAACAAGGCCGCCGGCTCGGCATTGCTGCGCGATGAAGCGCTGGTCAAGGATATCCTGCAGGCGGTCGTAGCCGCCGTGGACGTGCCGGTGACGCTGAAGATCCGCACCGGCTGGTGCCCGGAAACCCGCAACGGTGTCCGCATCGCCGAGATGGCCGAAGCCGCCGGCATCGCCGCATTGGCCGTACATGGACGCACCCGTGCCGACCGCTATCAGGGTGAGGCGGAATACGACACCATCGCCCGCATCCGTGAGGCAATCCGCATGCCGCTGTTCGCCAACGGGGATATCGACTCACCGCAGAAAGCCGCTCAGGTGCTGGCACACACCGGTGCCGATGCGGTGATGATCGGCCGCGCCGCCCAGGGACGTCCCTGGCTGCTGGGCCAGATCGACCACTACCTGCGCACCGGCGAACTCCAGCCCGAACCGGACCTGGCCGCCCAGCACGTGATTCTGCGCGAGCACCTGCATGCCCTGCACGATTTCTACGGCGATTACCTGGGTGTGCGCATCGCACGCAAGCACGTCGGCTGGTACCTGCAGAGCTGCAGCGACAATCGGGACTTTCGGCAAAGATTTAATCAACTTGAAACAGCATCAGATCAGGTGTTTGCCGTGGACGCGTTCTTCGCGGCCCGGCATGAAGCCGCCTGATCCCTGGATTAGGTACAGAAGTACAGTGGATACCAAAGACTTGAAACAGACACACAACAGCGCACCGGCACAGATCCCGCAGCAGACCCTGCGTGATACCGTGCATCAGTCACTGACCAGCTACTTCAAGCAGCTGGACGGTCAGCCTGTTACCGACGTCTATCAGATGGTTCTGTCCGAAATCGAGGCCCCGCTGTTCGAAAGCGTGATGGCCTACACCAAGGACAACCAGACCAAGGCATCTGAGGTCCTGGGCCTGAACCGCGGTACGCTGCGCAAGAAACTGAAGCAGTACGGCCTGCTGTAAGAATTCATCTTGAACGGGAATGCAAACCATGTCTGAACAGAATAT
This sequence comes from uncultured Marinobacterium sp., assembly GCA_963677795.1. Classification (GTDB taxonomy): domain Bacteria; phylum Pseudomonadota; class Gammaproteobacteria; order Pseudomonadales; family Balneatricaceae; genus Marinobacterium. Next base: position 1,125,941 of record OY782520.1, read on the forward strand.
TACCCCTGTCCGTCGCGCGCTGATCAGCGTATCGGACAAAACCGGCATCGTCGAATTCGCACAGGCCCTGAGCGCCGAAGGTGTCGAGATCCTCTCCACCGGCGGTACCTACAAGCTGCTGTGCGACAACAACATCCCGGCGGTTGAAGTCTCCGACTACACCGGTTTCCCGGAAATGATGGATGGCCGCGTCAAGACGCTGCACCCGAAAGTGCATGGCGGCATCCTCGGCCGTCGCGGTACCGACGACGCCATCATGGGCGAGCACGGCATTCAGCCGATCGACATGGTGGTAGTCAACCTCTACCCGTTCGCCGCCACCATCGCACGTCCCGACTGCGACCTGCCGATGGCAATCGAGAACATCGATATCGGTGGTCCGACCATGGTACGTTCTGCTGCCAAAAACCATAAAGATGTTGCCATCGTCGTCAATGCATCCGACTACGACAGCATCATCGCCGAACTGAAAGCCAACGGCGGCCTGGGCCTGAAAACCCGCTTCGATCTGGCCGTGAAGGCGTTCGAGCACACCGCCGGCTATGACGGCATGATCGCCAACTATCTGGGCGCCATCGTCGAAGGCGACGAAGAAGTACCGGCCGACTTCCCGCGTACCTTCAACACCCAGTTCATCAAGGCACAGGACATGCGCTACGGCGAGAACCCGCACCAGCGTGCGGCCTTCTACGTTGAAGCCAACCCGGCCGAAGCCAGCGTGGCCACCGCACGCCAGCTGCAGGGCAAGGAACTGTCCTACAACAACGTCGCCGACACCGACGCCGCGCTGGAATGCGTCAAGCCGTTCCAGGAACCGGCCTGCGTTATCGTCAAGCACGCCAACCCCTGTGGCGTGGCGGTCGGCAGCGATATTCTGGAAGCCTACAACCGTGCCTTCCAGACCGACCCGACCTCGGCCTTCGGTGGCATCATCGCGTTCAACCGCGAGCTGGACGGCAAGACCGCTCAGGCGATCGTTGACCGCCAGTTCGTTGAGGTGATCATCGCCCCGACCGTGTCCCAGGAAGCCTCCGACATCGTGGCGGCCAAGCCGAACGTACGCCTGCTGGCCTGCGGCGAGTGGAACAAGGAACGCGTCCACGGTTTCGACTACAAGCGCGTCAACGGCGGCCTGCTGGTACAGGACCGCGATCTGGGCATGATCGACGCATCTCAGCTGAAGATCGTCACCCAGCGTCAGCCCACCGAACAGGAGATCCGCGACCTGCTGTTCTGCTGGGAAGTGGCCAAGTACGTCAAGTCCAACGCCATCGTCTACGCCAAAGATGGCCAGACCATCGGCATCGGCGCCGGCCAGATGAGCCGCGTCTACTCCGCCAAGATCGCCGGCATCAAGGCCGCTGACGAAGGCCTGGTCGTACCGGGCTCCGTAATGGCATCCGACGCCTTCTTCCCGTTCCGTGACGGTATCGACGCCGCTGCCGAAGCCGGTATCACTGCGGTGATCCAGCCGGGTGGCTCCATGCGCGACCAGGAAGTGATCGACGCCGCCGATGAGCACGGTCTGGCGATGGTCTTCACCGGCATGCGCCACTTCCGTCACTAAGACCGCCACTAAGAGAAGGAAACTGAACATGAATATTCTGGTTATCGGCTCCGGTGGTCGTGAACACGCCCTGGCCTGGACTGCAGCCAAGGATGCCGCTGTTGAGCGCGTCTTCGTTGCACCGGGCAACGCTGGCACCGCCACCGAGCCCAAGCTGGAAAACGTCGCCATCGACGTCATGGATCTGGATGCGCTGGTCGCCTTCGCCCGTGACAACAACGTTGCGCTGACCATTGTTGGTCCTGAAGCCCCGCTGGTGGCGGGCGTGGTTGACCGCTTCCGTGAAGCCGGTCTGGCGATCTTCGGCCCGACCGCAGGCGCGGCCCAGCTGGAAGGTTCCAAGGCATTCACCAAGGACTTCCTGGCGCGCCAGCAGATCCCGACCGCTGAGTATCAGAACTTCACCGAGATCGAGCCTGCGCTGGCTTACGTGCGTGAAAAAGGCGCGCCGATCGTGGTTAAGGCTGATGGCCTGGCTGCCGGTAAAGGCGTCATCGTTGCAATGACGCTGGAAGAAGCTGAAGCGGCGATCCGCGACATGCTGGCCGGCAACGCCTTCGGCGATGCGGGCAGCCGCGTGGTCATCGAGGAATTTCTGGATGGTGAGGAAGCCTCCTACATCGTCATGGTTGACGGTGACAATGTACTGCCGATGGCCACCAGCCAGGACCACAAGCGCGTCGGCAACGGCGACACCGGCCTGAACACCGGTGGCATGGGTGCCTACTCACCGGCGCCGGTGGTCACACCCGAAATCGACCAGCGCGTGATGAACGAAGTGATCATGCCGACCGTCAACGGCATGAAAGCGGAAGGCAACGAGTACACCGGCTTCCTGTACGCTGGTCTGATGATCATGGCCGACGGTACGCCGAAAGTGATCGAGTACAACTGCCGCTTCGGTGATCCGGAAACCCAACCGATCATGCTGCGTCTGAAGTCTTCCCTGGTTGCACTCTGCCAGGCGGCACTGGACAAGAAGCTGGACCAGACCACCGCCGACTGGGATGAGCGCAAGTCGGTCGGCGTCGTCATGGCCGCCGGTGGTTACCCCGGCGACTACGCCAAGGGCGACGTGATCAGCCTGCCGGCATCCTGCCCGGAAGGCAGCAAGATCTTCCACGCCGGCACCAAGCTGGATGACAACGGCAACGTGGTCACCGCAGGTGGTCGTGTGCTCTGCGTAACGGCCCTGGGTGACAGCGTGACCGAAGCTCAGCAGCGCGCCTACGAGCTGCTGAAAGAGGTCAACTGGAAGGACGCCTACTTCCGTACCGATATCGCCTACCGCGCGATCGCACGCGAAAACGGCTGATTTAACAAAGACCTGTATCAACAGCCGCCTTCGGGCGGCTGTTTACGTTCTGAGGAATGCATGATGAGTCTGGAGATCTGGCTTGCCCTGATGGGTACGGCGATTTTGATCAGCCTCTCCCCCGGCGCAGGCGCGGCCACGGCCATGAGTGCAGGCCTGACCTATGGCGTGCGCGGTGCCGGCTGGACCACCCTGGGCCTGATGACCGGCTATGCCGTGCAGATCCTGATCGTTTCGGTGGGTCTTGGCAGCCTGATCGCCACCTCGCCGGAACTGTTCCAGCTGATCAAGTGGATCGGCGTTGCCTATCTGGTCTGGCTCGGCACCCGGTTCTGGCGCCAGCGGCAAAGCGCCGACATTGAATCGCAGATCGCGGCACCGGGACCGACCCGCTTCTGGCAGGCGACACTGATCAACATCACCAACCCCAAGGGCATGGTGTTTCTGGTCGCACTGATTCCGCAGTTCATCGACCTGGCCCACCCTCAGCAAGCCCAGTTGCTGCTGATCAGTGCTACACTGCTGATTATCGATATCTGTGTCATGACCGGCTATAGCGGTCTGGCAGCCAGCCTGCGGCACCGTTTTGCCGATCCGGCTGCCATGCTCTGGCAGCAACGCCTGACCGGGAGCGCCCTGATTGTCGCCGCCATGGCACTGTCCGTTGCTGCACTTTAAGCCCAGGGGGGCAGGATGCCGCATAGATGCCTACAGGATGCTCTGCTGCTGGCGCTGACACTGATGATCAGTGGTTGCAGCCTGCCGCTGTTTACCCCCGAAAGCTCGGTGACAGCTGAACGTTACTGTCTGCGCTCAGGTGATGAGCACATGTTCGACTGCACGGCCGCGCCGGTATCGGCGCAGGCTCCGCAAGACCTTCTGGCCCCCACTAGCCATTTCAGCGATGAAGAACTGATGGACCTGCTGGCCGAAACCAAGCGCTGGCTGGCCCGTCGCAAAGAGGCCCTGCAGGGTAAGACGACACCGGTAACCCGGGATGATCGCGCCCGGCCTTCAAGCTCAGCCTCTCCTGCGACTGATACACCGCCACTGCCCCGTCCCTGGGCACAGATTCTGGACGATTTTTCGCCCCATTCGCTGCAGCGCACCAATTCCGGCCGGCACTGAAGCAAGGTTGCAGACAATTCCCCTCACTGCCGTCTTGCTGCATCTGCACATTCGCGGTCTATCCACAGTAAATCTTTGATCCTCAAACTGTACTTTGCCCAAGGCTGTGCTATTCCAAAGATAACGGCGCTGCGATCCACAAGATTCGACAACGCCGATTTTTATATCCGTTTTCCGGCTTGGCTTACCCCGCGGAGGACCCCGTCATGTTGAAGCAGATGGAAAACGCCGGCCTGACCGATCTCCATTTCGGCCTGGACTCGGCGAGCGGCTTACGAGCGATCATCGCCATTCATTCCACCGCACGTGGCGCTGCCATCGGCGGCTGTCGTTTTCTCCATTATCCCCGTGAACAGGATGCCGTCACCGATGCCATGCGCCTCGCCCGCGGCATGAGCTACAAGGCAGCCCTCGCTGGTCTGCCCCACGGCGGTGGCAAGGCAGTCGTCATTGAACCCGAAGGCGACTACGACCGCTGCGCGCTGATGCAGGCATTCGGCCGCTTCGTCGATGAGCTTGGCGGTCGCTACATCACCGCTATGGACAGCGGTTCCGAGGTCAGCGACATGGATATCATCGAGACGACGACCCGCTTCGTCAGCTGTACCAGCGCCAGCGGCGACCCTTCACCACATACGGCGCTTGGCGTGTTCGAGGGCATCAGGGCCGCCGTTCAGCACCGCCTGGAACGTGATTCACTTGCGGGACTCAGTATCAGCATTCAGGGACTCGGCCATGTCGGTCATGCCCTGGCGGCGATGCTGCATGATGCCGGTGCCCGGCTGATCGTGGCCGATATCGACCCGGCCCGGGTGCAAGCCTGTGTTGATCAGTTTGGCGCTCGCGCCGTTGCAGCGGATGAAATCTATGATGCCGAGGTCGACGTGTTCAGCCCCTGTGGACTGGGCGCCATTCTCAATGCCGAGACCATCCCGCGGCTCAAGTGCGCCATCGTCGCCGGCAGTGCCAACAACCAGTTGGCGGTCGACGAGGACGGCAACCGCCTGCGTGCACGCGACATCCTCTATGCCCCCGACTACGTGATCAATGCCGGCGGCCTGATCCATGTGGCGCTCCATCACGCCGATATCGATGGCGAGCTGCGCGATGCCAAGATCCGCGAGATCGGCGCGACTCTGACCCACCTGTTCAGTGAAGCCGACCGTACGGATCAATCGGTACACCATGTCGCCGACCTGCACGCTGAAGCGCTGCTCAAGGCGGCTGGCGAAGCCACCAACAAGGCCAATTCCGCACAGGAGCGCCGCCATGCATGAGATCAGCTATCAGGGTGAAATCCGCCTGACCCGCTACCTGGATGACAGTGGAGCCCCCCTGGGCGAGATGCCGGACTGGGCCTGTGGTGACCAGCCCTGGGTCGGCTACTACCAGCAGATGGTGTTGGCCCGCCAGTTCGACACCAAGGCGATCAGCCTTCAGCGCACCGGCCAGATGGGCACCTATGCATCGCTGCTCGGCGCCGAAGCGATCGACGTGGTCTGCGCCTCGCTGATGCAGGCCGAGGATGTGCTGGTACCTTATTACCGTAATCACGCCATGCAGATGATCCGCGGCATGCCGATCGCCCAGCTGTTCCTCTACTGGGGCGGCGACGAACGCGGCAGTGCCACTCCGGAGATGGGACGCGACCTGCCCAATGCCGTGCCCATCGCCACCCAGTGCCTGCATGCCTGCGGCGTGGCCACGGCACTGAAGCTGCGCGGCGAGCCTCAGGCAGTGCTGACCATGATCGGCGACGGCGGTACCTCCAAGGGTGACTTCATGGAGGCGATCAACGTGGCCGGTGCCTGGCAGCTGCCGGTAGTGTTCATCATCAACAACAACCAATGGGCGATCTCGGTGCCGCGCAGCAAGCAGTGCATCGCACCGACCCTGGCACAGAAGGCACTGGGCGCGGGTATTCGTGGCGAGCAGGTGGATGGCAACGACGCCGTCGCCCTGCATGAGGTGGTGGGCCAGGCGCTGGAGCGCGCGCGTGCCGGCAAGGGACCGACGCTGATCGAAGCGCTAAGCTATCGCCTGTCCGATCACACCACCGCTGACGATGCCACTCGCTATCGCCCCTCCGACGAGTTGAAAGCGGCCTGGACCCGCGAGCCGGTGGCCCGGCTGCGCAACTGGCTGCACCATCAGGGACTCTGGGATGAGGCGCGGGAGCAGGCCTGGCAGGCCGAAACCAAACAGTTAATCGAAGCGGCCGTAGCCGACTGGCAAGCCATTGAGCCCCAATCCGTGGATGAGCTCTATGACTACCTCTATGCCGAGTGCCCGCCGGGACTGGCGGCTCAACGCGAGCAGGCCCGTGCTCGGCAGCAGCGCCGCGAACAGGGAGGAAGCGATCATGAGTGACAACGCCATCACCCTGCTGGAGGCCGTCAATCTGGCCATGGCCCACGCGTTGGAGGAAGACCCGAACGTGGTCCTGCTGGGCGAAGATATCGGCACCAACGGCGGGGTCTTCCGTGCCACCGACGGCCTTCAGGCCCGCTTTGGCGAACGCCGTGTCATCGACACCCCATTGGCGGAAACCATGATCGCAGGCCTCAGTGTCGGTATGGCCACTCAGGGCATCCGCCCGGTAGCCGAGATCCAGTTCATGGGCTTTATCTTTCCGGCGTTCGAGCACCTGGTGGCCCACGCTGCTCGCATGCGCCACCGTACCCGTGGCCGGCTCGGCTGCCCGATGGTGCTGCGCGCGCCCTTCGGCGGCGGCATCCATGCGCCCGAGCACCACTCCGAGAGCACCGAAACCCTGCTCGCCCACATCCCGGGACTGAGGGTCGTGATCCCGTCTTCCCCGGCACGGGCCTACGGCCTGCTGCTGGCTGCAATCCGTTGTGACGATCCAGTAGTCTTTCTCGAACCCAAGCGGATCTACCGCGCCAGCAAGACACTGGTGGAGGACAACGGCGAGGCGCTGCCGCTGGATACCTGCTTCACCCTGCGTGAAGGCAGTGACATCACCCTGATCAGCTGGGGCGCCATGGTCAGCGAAACCCTGGCCGCCGCCGACCGGCTGGCCGATGAGGGCGTCAGCTGCGAAGTAATCGACGTCGCCACGTTGAACCCGATCGACCATGCCACCCTGGTGGCTTCGGTGAGCAAGACCGGGCGCTGTGTCATCATCCACGAGGCGCCACATCATGGCGGCATGGGCGCCGAGATCTCAGCCACCCTGAGTGAGCAGGCGCTCACCTACCTGCAGGCACCACCCAGGCGCCTGACCGGTGATGACACCGTAATGCCCTACTACCGCAATGAGCAGCTCTATCTGCCCGATGTGGACGACATCCTCATCGCGGTCAGAGAAACCATGGAGTATTCAGGATGAAATATTTCAAACTGCCCGACCTGGGTGAAGGTCTGCCCGAAGCTGAAATCGTCGAGTGGCATGTGCAGGAAGGAGATGAGGTTGCCATGGACCAGATTCTGGTCGCTGTGGAAACCGCTAAGGCGATCGTCGAAGTACCCTCGCCTCAGGCCGGAGTGATTGCTCACCTGTTTGGTGCCGCCGGGGATACCATTCATACCGGTGAGCCACTGGTGGAATTTGCCGGAGACGAGGATGCCGACACTGGCACCGTGGTCGGCCAGCTGAGCCAGGCCCAAAGTACGGAGAGCCAGCGCGAAAGTTTCATCATCGGTGCCGCGCCCAGCAGCCGTCAGGCCGCTCACCAGAACACCACACCGGCGGTACGCTCGCTGGCGCAACGGCTGGGAGTCAATTTGGACACACTCAGCGGCTCGGGCCCCGGCGGGCGTATTACCGCAGGCGATGTAGAACGCGCCGCCAATCTGGACCAGTCCTTCGGGGCGCCGGAACCACTGAAAGGGGTACGCAAGCAGATGGCCAAGGCGATGGCCCTGTCCCACGCCGAAGTGGTGCCGGTCACCCTGTGCGAGGATGCCGATATCGATCACTGGCCCGAGGGCACGGATATAACCATGCGACTGGTACAGGCCGTAGCCCTAGCCTGCCAGGCGGTACCGGACCTGAACGTCTGGTTCGACGGTGAGCAGCTGGCCCGTCGCCCACACAGCAAGATCGACTTGGGTGTGGCGGTGGATACCGAGCAGGGCCTGTTTGTACCGGTACTGCGCGATATTGGTAACCGCAGCCTCGACAACCTGCGCGACGGCCTCAACCGGCTCAGAGCCGACGTCAGTGCACGCTCCATTCCGCCGGCGGAGATGCAGGGCGCCACCATCACGCTGAGCAACTTCGGCACTCTGGCCGGCCGCTATGCCAGCCCGGTGATCGTCCCGCCCCAGGTCGCCATCGTCGGTGCCGGCGTTATACGCCGCCAGCCGGTGGCCGTTGGCAACGAGGTGTGCATACACAGGGTCATGCCGCTGTCGCTGACCTTCGATCACCGCGCGGCCACCGGCGGCGAAGCCGCACGGTTCATGCAGGCATTGATCCACTCCCTGTCAGAATGAACAAACCGGGGGTACGGAACGTACCCCCAATTGCAGGGTCTGATTTAACAAGGGCAAAGCAGGATAAGACTTTTTTCCACCCAACTCCGCCCTTGACTCCCGCCAATCTGGACTACACTGAAAACAGCGAAGAACGCCGACCACTGGTTCATAAGCGTTTGAATTCTCAGTGGCCAGCGCAAATAACAGGAAGGTGAGCATGAGCATCTTTGACCACTACAAAGCCCGTTATTCAGCGATCCAGCAGGAGGAAATGAGCCTGCAGGAGTACCTCAACCTGTGCAAGGAGACCCCGGAAGTCTACGCCAATGCCTCCGAGCGCATGCTCAAGGCGATCGGTGAGCCGGAAGTGGTGGATACCGCCCGGGACCCGCGCCTGAGCCGCATCTTTTCCAACAAGGTGATCAAGCGCTACCCGGCTTTCGACGAGTTCTTCGGCATGGAGGAAGCGATCGAGAATATCGTCTCCTACTTCCGTCACGCCGCCCAGGGACTGGAAGAGAAGAAACAGATTCTCTACCTGCTCGGTCCGGTCGGGGGGGGTAAGTCTTCACTTGCCGAACGCCTCAAGCACCTGATGGAACATATCCCCTTCTACGCGATCAAGGGTTCGCCGGTATTCGAGTCCCCCCTGGGGCTGTTCAAGCCCGAGGAAGACGCCGAGATTCTGGAGCAGGAATACGGTATCCCGCGCCGCTACCTGAACGGCATCATGTCGCCCTGGGCGGTGAAGCGGCTGCATGAATACGGTGGTGACATCACCCAGTTCCGGGTGGTCAAACTCTACCCGTCCATTCTCGATCAGGTCGGTATCGCCAAGACCGAACCGGGTGACGAGAACAACCAGGATATCTCCAGCCTGGTGGGTAAGGTGGATATCCGCAAACTGGAAGAATATCCGCAGCACGATCCGGACGCTTACAGTTTCTCCGGTGCGCTCTGCCGTGCCAACCAGGGGATCATGGAGTTCGTCGAGATGTTCAAGGCACCGATCAAGGTGCTGCACCCGCTGCTGACCGCCACCCAGGAAGGCAACTACAACAGCACCGAGGGTATGGGCGCCATCCCCTACGACGGCATCCTGCTGGCCCACTCCAACGAGTCCGAGTGGCAGAGCTTCAAGAACAATAAGACCAACGAGGCGTTCATCGACCGTGTCTACATCGTCAAGGTGCCCTACTGCACCCGACTCACGGAAGAGGTCCACATCTACGAGAAACTGCTGGAAAACAGTTCGCTGAACGAGTCGCCCTGTGCGCCGGATACGCTGAACATGTTGGCCCAGTTCACCGTGCTGTCACGTATCAAGGAACCGGAAAACTCCAGCGTCTACTCGAAAATGCGGATCTATGACGGCGAAAACCTGAAAGATACCGACCCGCGCGCCAAATCAATGCAGGAATACAAGGATGGTGCCGGCGTCAACGAGGGTATGGACGGCCTGTCAACCCGCTTCGCGTTCAAGATCCTGTCCAAGGTGTTCAACTTCGACCCGACGGAAGTGGCGGCCAACCCGGTGCACCTGATGTATGTACTGGAACGCGAAATCAGCCAGCAGCAGTTCCCGAGCGAGATTCAGGACCGCTACCTGGGCCACCTGAAGGAGTACATCGCACCCAAGTACATCGACTACCTCGGCAAGGAGATCCAGACCGCATACCTGGAATCCTACTCCGAGTACGGTCAGAACATCTTTGACCGTTATGTCACCTATGCCGATTTCTGGATCCAGGACCAGGAATACCGCGACCCGGAGACCGGCGATATCCTGGATCGTCAGGCGATCAACGAGGAACTGGAGAAGATCGAAAAACCGGCCGGCATCAGTAATCCGAAGGACTTCCGCCACGAAATCGTCAACTTCGTCCTCCGTGCCCGTGCCAGCAACAACGGCAAGAACCCGGCGTGGAACAGCTACGAGAAGATGCGTTCCGTGATCGAGAAGAAGATGTTCGCCAACACCGAGGACCTGCTGCCGGTGATCTCGTTCAATCCGAAAGCTTCGTCCGATGACCAGAAGAAACATGGCGAATTCGTCAAGCGGATGATCGAGCGCGGCTACACCGAGAAACAGGTACGCCTGCTGTCCGAATGGTACATCCGAGTGCGCAAGTCGCAGTAAGCCCACAACAGGGAGCCGTACACTGAAGGAACTGAACCGCGCAGCCGTGGCACTGCTGTGCCACTCTGGCTGCCGCTCCGGGAGCCCGATATATGAGCTACATCATCGATCGCCGTGAGAATGCGAAGAAGAAAAGCACGGTCAACCGCCAGCGCTTTCTGCGTCGCTACAAGCAGCACATCAAAAAGGCTGTAGAAGAGGCGATACATGACCGTTCGATCAAGGATATCGATCAGGGCGGGCAGGTGACCATTCCCAAACGGGATATCTCCGAACCGATCTTCCATCATGGTGAGGGCGGTATCCGTCACAAGATTTTTCCCGGCAACAAGGAGTTCGTCGAAGGCGATGAATTCCGCCGCCCCGAAGGCGGTGGTGGCGGAGGCGCCGGCCAGGGCAAGGCCAGCAACCAGGGTGAAGGCGAAGATGACTTTACCTTCAATATCAGCCAGGAGGAGTTTCTCGACTTCATGTTCGAGGACCTGGAGCTGCCCTGGATGGTGCGCAAACAACTGAAAGATGCCACCTCCTTCGAGACCCGCCGTGCCGGCTTCACCAGTGCCGGTTCGCCCGAGAAACTGCATATAGTACGTTCGCTTCGCGCCGCCCACGCGCGCCGCATCGCCTTGACCGACAAGGAGATGCGTCAGCAGATCCGAGCCCTGCGCAAGGAGCTCTGGGCACTTGAGGAGGTCGCCCCCTCGGCCGAACGCAGCGAGAAAATAACCGCCTTGCGTGCCCGTATCACCGAGCTGGAAAAGAGTTCACGCAAGCTGCCCTTCCTGGACGATTTCGACCTGCGCTACACCAATATGGTGCGGGTCCCCATGCCCTCCAGCAAGGCAGTGATGTTTTGCGTCATGGACGTGTCCGGTTCGATGACGCAAAGCATCAAGGATATCGCCAAGCGCTTCTTCATCCTGCTTTACCTGTTCCTGAATCGGAACTACAAGCAGATCGAGGTCGTCTTCGTGCGCCATCACACCCACGCCAAGGAAGTGGACGAGCAGGAGTTCTTCTACTCCCGCGAAACCGGCGGCACCATCGTCTCCAGCGCCCTGGCACTGAGTGCCGATATCATCGACGAACGCTACCCGCCGGCGGACTGGAACATCTACATCGCCCAGGCCTCGGACGGCGATAACTGGGATGGCGACTCCGCCACCTGCAGCAAGATTCTGACCGAACGCATACTGCCCAAGACCCAGTATTACGCCTACGTCGAGATCACCACCGGTCCGCACCAGAATCTCTGGCACGAGTACGAGCATGTACACGAGGTGTTCAAGGAGCAGTTTGCCATGCAGCAGATTACCGATGCCGGCGAAATCTATCCGGTGTTCCGTCGCCTGTTCGAGAAACGTACGGAGGGTGCCCATGAGCCGTCGTAAAGCACGTCAGCCGATCTCCACCGGGTCCGACTGGACCTTCGAACTGGTCGAGGCCTATGACCGTGAAATCGGTCGCATCGCGGCCGAATTCGGTCTGGACACCTACCCTAACCAGATCGAGATCATCACCTCCGAGCAGATGATGGATGCCTACTCCTCCGTCGGCATGCCGCTGAACTACAGCCACTGGTCATTCGGCAAGCAGTTTGTCGAAACCGAGCAGAACTACAAGCGCGGCCGCATGGGGCTGGCGTACGAGATCGTCATCAACTCCGATCCCTGCATCGCCTACCTGATGGAGGAAAACACCATTACCATGCAGGCACTGGTGATTGCACATGCCTGCTATGGCCATAATTCCTTTTTCAAGGGTAACTACCTGTTCCGTACCTGGACCGATGCCTCCGCCATCATCGATTACCTGCTGTTTGCCAAGAACTATATCCGCCGCTGTGAAGAGAAGCACGGCGTCGACGAAGTGGAAAAACTGCTCGACTCCTGCCACGCCTTGATGAACTACGGCGTCAACCGCTACAAGCGCCCACGCCCGCTGACCGCCGCTGAAGAGCGTGAGCGCCAGCGTTCACGGGAGGAGTATATCCAGCGTCACCTCAACGACCTGTGGAATACCACGATTCCCCACAAGGGCGATGGTGAATCCGGCCAGCCGCCGCGTTTCCCTGTTGAGCCGGAAGAGAACATTCTGTATTTCATCGAAAAGAACGCCCCATTGCTGGAACCCTGGCAACGCGAGATCATTCGCATCGTGCGCAAGGTTGCGCAGTATTTTTATCCACAGAAACAAACCCAGGTGATGAACGAAGGCTGGGCCTGCTTCTGGCACTACACCCTGTTGCACCAGCTGTTCGACGAAGGGCTGGTCACCGACGGCTTCATGATGGAATTTCTGCACTCCCACTCCAGCGTGATCTATCAGCCGCCGTTCGACAGCCCCTACTTCAGCGGCATCAATCCCTATACCCTGGGCTACAACATGATGCAGGATATCCGTCGCATCTGTGAAAATCCCACCGACGAGGACCGTGAATGGTTCCCCGATATCGCCGGCAGCAACTGGCGCGACACCCTGATGGACGCCATGCACAACTACAAGGATGAGAGTTTCATCCTGCAGTTCCTGTCGCCACATATGATGCGCGAGCTCAAACTGTTCTCGATTCTGGATGACAGCAGCCGCCCGACCCTGAGGGTGGATGCCATCCACAACGAACGCGGCTACAGGGCGATCCGTGAGGCCCTGTCGGCGCAGTACAACCTCGGTAACCGCGAGCCCAACATCCAGGTTTATAACGTCAACGTGCGTGGTGACCGAGCGCTGACCTTGCGGCACTACATGCACAACGGCCAACCATTGGGAGAGTCTACCGACGAAGTGCTCAAGCACCTGCATCGCTTATGGGGCTTCGATATCCGCCTGGAATCGGTCACGCCCGATGGCAACGTGGTACAGACCCATGCCTGCCCACCGCAGACTCACGAGCTGACGGTTGAGAGTATTGCTTAGAGGTGGCTATACTGCGAAATTACCTCAAAGGATAACAAGGGCTTGTTATGGACTGTCTGTTTTGCAAAATCCTCGACGGCGAGATTCCCGCCGAGGTCGTGTATGAAGATGATCAGGTGCTGGCATTCCGCGATATCAACCCTCAGGCGCCGTTCCACTGCCTGATCATCCCGCGCAAGCATATCGCCACCCTGAACGATATCGCCGATGAAGACCAGGCGCTGGTCGGCCACATGATTCAGGCGGCTGGCACCATCGCCAAACAGCAGGGCTTTGACGAGAGTGGCTACCGCACCGTGTTCAACTGCAACACCCACGGCGGCCAGACGGTCTACCATATCCACCTGCACCTGCTGGGCGGCAAGCCGATGGGCTGGCCCCCCTACCAGGACACGCTGAAAACCCCGGTGGAATAACCGCCTCTGCGGCCGGGCACCCTGCCCGGCCCGCTACCCTTGCCCCGGATCAACCCCGCCACTGTTGTTCACCTCTTTATGTTGCACTGCGTCATAATGTGTTCATTATGAGACTTTAGCTTGATGGTTCGTTAAACAGAGGGATTGTTCATGTCGATTGCAGCCGATTCGCCCGTCACCACCGAGACGCCCCCGATGCATGATCAGCTTGAGTTCTACATTGAGCAGGCACGCAAGGCCGGCCCCATCCGTACCGCCGTCGTACACCCGGTCGATCACAACAGCCTTATGGGCGCTATCGAAGCCGCTGAGCAGGGTCTGATCGAACCCCTGCTGGTCGGTCCCGAACACAAGATTCGTGCCGCGGCCGAAGCGGAAAACATCGACCTGACGCCCTACCAGATCATCAGTACCGAACACAGCCATGAGGCAGCCGAGCGCGCCTGTGAGCTGATCCGCAAGGCGGAAGCCGAAGCCCTGATGAAAGGCAGCCTGGGTACGTCTGAACTGCTCAGTGCCGTTATCCACAAAACCAAGGGTATCCGCACCGAACGCCGCCTGAGCCACGTATTCGTTTTCGACGTGCCCAACTACCACAAGCCGTTGGTGATCACTGACGCGGCCATCAATGTCGCCCCGGACCTGGCCCTCAAGCGTGATATCGTGCAGAACGCCATCGACTTCTGTCAGTCGCTGGGCAACAGCCAGCCCAAGGTCGCCATTCTGGCGGCGGTGGAGAAGGTCAAACCGAGCATGCAGAGCACCATTGACGCCGCCGCGCTGTGCAAGATGGCGGACCGCGAGCAGATCACCGGTGGCATCATCGACGGCCCGCTGGCATTCGACAACGCCATCTCGCTGCAGGCCGCGATCGACAAGCATATCAAGTCTCCGGTCTCCGGCGATGCCGACATCCTGCTGGCGCCGGACCTGGAGGCGGCCAACATGATCGCCAAACAGCTGATCTACCTGGCCGACGCCAAGTCTGCCGGTCTGGCCGTCGGTGCCCGCGTGCCGATCATTCTGACCAGCCGCGCCGAAGGTACTCTGGGCCGACTCGCTTCCTGCGCCCTGGCCTCGCACATGGTCAAGCACACTCAGGGAGCAAAGTGATGGATACCATCCTGACCGTTAACGGCGGCTCCTCCAGTCTTAAATGTGGCCTTTACGCCCTGCAGGGCGGTGAGCTGCGCTGCCTGATCCATCTCAAGGTGGAAAACCTGCTTGGTGAACCCACCCTGTTCAAGGTGCGTGACGAGCAGAACCAGGTGCTGGATGCTCATGAACTGGAGTGCCGCAATGTGCCTCAGGACGAACGCCACCAGTTCGCGCTGCAGGAGGTACTGCAGTGGGTGAACGCACACTTGCCGGAGTCGCACCTGATCGCCACCGGCCATCGCGTGGTCCACGGCGGCGACCAGTACAGCGCTCCGCTGCTACTCGACGACGCCACCCAGGCCCAGCTGGAAACCCTGGTTCCGCTGGCGCCGCTGCACCAGCCCTACAACCTGAAGCTGGTGCAGGCATGCCGCACACTGGCCCCCAAACTGCCGGTCGTGGCCTGCTTCGACACCATGTTCCATTCCGCCCAGCCTCGTCTGGAGCGCCTCTATGCCCTGCCGCGCCGGCTGGTGGACAAGGGCGTGCATCGCTACGGCTTCCACGGCCTGTCCTATGAATACATCCAGCGCCAGCTGACCCTGGCCGGTGCCGGCAGCCTGAACACCATCGCCTGCCATCTGGGCGCCGGCGCCAGCATGTGCGCCATTCGCGATGGCCGCTCCATCGCCTCCAGCATGGGCTTCACCGCCGTGGAAGGCCTGCCGATGGGCAGCCGCACCGGCAACCTGGACCCCGGTGTGCTGCTCTACCTGATGCGCGAGGAAAACATGGATGTGGATGCGCTGGAAAAGCTGCTTTACAAGGAAAGCGGCTGGCTGGGTATCTCCGGCATCAGCTCGGACATGAAAACCCTGCACCAGGCTGATGATCCCAAGGCGGAAGAAGCGATCGACATGTTTTGCTATCGGGTAGCACTGGAAATGGGCCGCCTGACCGCCGCCCTGGAAGGGGTTGAGCAGGTGGTGTTCTCCGGGGGCGTTGGCGAGAACGACGCTGATGTCCGTGCCCGAGTACTGAAGCGCTGCGGCTGGCTCGGCATCAAGCTGGACGAAGAAGCCAATCAACGCAACGCCGGCATCATCAGTACGGCTGACTCAGCGGTCAGGGTGCGGGTGATGCCCACCAACGAAGAGCTGATGATTGCGACGCACGTGAAGGAGCTGCTGCACTGAGTGAGCAGCACCACAGGCAGGCTGGCACCCACGACCTGCCTTGTACTTCGTTTAGTCCTTCGCCTTGAGCTGGCGCTGACGCACAACCTCGAACAGACACACCCCGGTGGCCACGGAAACGTTCAAACTGCTGACCTCACCGGCCATCGGGATGTTGATCAACTGATCACAGTTTTCGCGGGTCAGGCGGCGCATGCCCTTGCCTTCAGCGCCCATCACCAGGGCGCAGGGGCCGGTCAGGTCGGTTTCGTAGACACTGGCTTCGGCTTCACCGGCGGTACCGGTGATCCAGATGCCGCGCTGCTGCAGCGACTGCAGGGTACGCGCCAGATTGGTGACCTGAATGTAGGGCACCACTTCCGCGGCACCACAGGCAACCTTGGCCACGGTGGCATTCAGCGGCGCCGACTTGTCCTTGGGCGCGATCACCAGGGCGACACCCGCGGCATCAGCCGTGCGCAGGCAGGCGCCCAGGTTATGCGGGTCGGTGACGCCATCCAGCACCAGCACCAGCGGTGCACTGCCGGCGTTATCCAGCAGCACATCCAGCGCCTTTTCCGACAGCGCCTTGATCGGCTCGCATTCGGCAATCACACCCTGGTGGCGACCGCCACCGGCACGCTGTTCCAGTTCGGCCTTGGCCAGTTCGATCACCTTGATCCGATGGGCCTCGGCCTTGTCCAGCAGGGTCTGCAGGCGCTCGTCACGGCGGCCCTGCTGCACCAGCAGACGGCGAACACGGCCAGGGTTACGGTTGAGCAGGCTGGTAACGGCGTGCAGGCCGAAGATATCGGTTTGGCTCATGGGACTCCAAGGGTGCTATAAGAGGAATACAGCTATCTATTATGCGGTAAAACCAATAAAAAAGCCGCCCTAAGGCGGCTTTCTCGACAAGCGCTGCAGATCAACCAGCCAAGCCAGCAAATACCTTGTCACGGATATCGTCGACGCTGCCCACACCTGCCACGTAGACGTAAGCCGGTGCCTTGGCTTCACCGCTTTCTTTCCAGCCACGGTAGTAGCTGATCAGCGGAGCGGTCTGGTCGTGGTAAACCTTCAGGCGCTGACGTACGGTTTCTTCCTTGTCGTCTTCACGCTGTACCAGCTCTTCGCCGGTTGCATCATCCTTGCCTTCTTCCTTCGGCGGGTTGAACACAACGTGGTAGGTACGGCCTGACGCCGGGTGTACACGACGACCGCTCATGCGCTTGATGATCTCTTCATCAGCCACGTCGATCTCGACAACCGCATCGATGTCCACGCCGGCTTCTTTCAGCGCGTCCGCCTGGGGGATGGTGCGCGGGAAACCGTCAAACAGGAAGCCCTTGGCGCAGTCCGCTTCAGCGATACGCTCCTTCACCAGGCCGATGATGATGTCGTCTGATACCAGACCACCGGCATCCATCACTTCCTTGGCCTGTTTGCCCAGCGGGGTACCTGCCTTCACCGCTGCACGCAGCATGTCGCCGGTAGAGATCTGCGGAATGCCGTACTTTTCGGTGATGAACTGGGCCTGAGTGCCCTTACCCGCACCGGGTGCTCCAAGCAGAATAATGCGCATGTATCATGTCTCCTGAACGTTATAGTAATCGGTAAAGCTGAGGCGCAATGGCTGTGCCACTGCACCTAAATTCGGCTACAGGGCTCTCTGCAGGCTATCCGCCCGGGCCCTGTGAACACAATTCGACATTAGACCTAGCAGCTGTCGGATTGTTGACAAAGGCATCGAGAGTACGCAAAGCCTGTAGGTGATTCAACCCCCTTGTGTATGTCGCCAATCAGCCAGTATTGCGCATACCGGCCGAGATTCCGGCCATGGTCACCATCAATGCCTGCTCCAGACGCTGATCCGGCTGGTTGCGATCCCGGAACAACAGTTCGGCCTGCAACACATGCAGCGGATCGATGTAGGGGTTACGCACATCGATCGATTGGCGGATAACGCTGTTACCTTCCAGCAATTGCGGCTCCTGCTTGATCTGTTTTACCTGTTCCACTGCCTGCTCCAGCCGCAGGCGCAGGCTGGAGCCCAGCGCCTGCAGCTCCGGCGATACCAGACGCTGCTCGTAATAGGCCGAGATATTGATGTCGCTCTTGGCCAGCACCATCTCCAGCATGTCGATCCAGGACTGGAAGAATGGCCAGTCACGGTACATTTCGTGCAACAGCGGCAGTTGCTCATCGGCCACCGCCATTTTCAGCGCGGCCCCAGAGCCCAGCCAGGCCGGCAGCATCAACCGCGTCTGGGTCCAGGCAAAGATCCAGGGGATCGCCCTGAGGCTTTCCACACCACCATCGGCCTTACGCTTCGCCGGACGAGAGCCCAGCGGCAGCTTGGCCAGCTCCTGCTCGGGCGTCAACGCACGGAAGTAAGGCACGAACTGGGGCTCTTCACGCACCAGCGAACGGTAGATCTTCATGCCGCACCCGGCCATGCTGTCCATCAGCGTGCGCCAGGAAGGTTCAGGTGCCGGCCCTGGCGTTAGCGTCGCCTTGAGCACCGCCGCGGTGTACAGCGTCAGGTTACGCACTGCGATCTCGGGGATACCGAACTTGAAGCGGATCATCTCGCCCTGCTCGGTGACCCTGAGACTGCCGCCCACCGAACCCGGCGGTTGCGCAAGGATCGCCGTGTGGCTGGGGCCGCCGCCACGGCCCACTGTACCACCACGACCATGGAACAGGGTCAGGCGGATGCCTTCACGGTTACACAGCTCGGTCAGCGCTTCCTGAGCCCGGTACTGGCCCCAGGCGGCTGCCAGCTGGCCGGCATCCTTGGAGGAGTCGGAGTAGCCGATCATCACCTCCTGATGGCCGTCGATGTAATTGCGGTACCAGTCGACCGCCAGCAGCGCGCCGATACAGTCCGGGGCGTTGTCCAGGTCATCCAGAGTCTCGAACAGCGGCACCACCCGCATGTTGTGCTCGACGCCGACTTCCTGCAGCAACAGGTTCACCGCCAGTACATCTGAGGGCTGACTGGCCATGGAGATCACGTAGGAGCCCAGGCTGTAATCGGGATTGGCGGCGATCACGCGGCAGGTGTTGATCACCTCCATCACATTGTCTCCCGGCTGCCACTGGTGCGGCAGAAGGGGACGGCGAGATTGCAGCTCCTGCAGCAGGAAGGCCTGCTTGCGCGATTCGTCCCAGTCGGAATAGCGCCCCAGCTGGTAGAACTCGGTCAGCGCATCGAACACCTCGGCATGGCGATCGGCGTTCTGGCGTACATCCACGCGGACCAGGGTCAAACCGAAACAGGCAATGCGGCGCAGCAGATCCTCCAACGCGCCGGAGGCGATGCAGGACATGCCGGACTCGATCAGCGAACGGTGGCAGACCAGCAGCGGCTCTCGCAGCTCCTCCAGATCGCTGATCCAGCGCTCGGGGTCCGTGGGCCTGCCCTTGAGGTAGGCCTCAATGCCATTGCGCGTTTCCAGCAGGCGGCTGCGCACACGACCGAGCAGCTCGCGATAGGGCTCGGGATGGCTGTCGGTCAGCTGACGCAGCTCGGCATTGGCCGCATGCATCGACAGCTCGGCACGCAGCTGGTCCACATCACGGGCATAGAGATCGGCCGCCATCCAGCGCGCCAGCAGCAACACTTCCGAGGTCACCGCGGCGGTCACATTGGGGTTGCCGTCACGGTCACCGCCCATCCACGAGGAGAAATGCACCGGGCAAGAGGTCAGCGGCAGCCCCACCCCCAGATCGGCCTGCAGGCGCTTGTCGACCAGGCGCAGGAAACGGGGCATGGCGCTCCACAGGGAGTTTTCGATCACCGCGAAGCCCCACTTGGCTTCTTCCACCGGCGTCGGCCGATGCTGCCTGATCTCGTTGGTATGCCAGATCTGGCTGATCAGCTGATCCAGCCGGGACTGCACCGGCTCGCCTCGGTCCCGCTGCTTCAGCGTGTCGGCGATGGCGTCATACTTCTGGATCAGCGTACGGCGGTTGACCTCGGTCGGGTGGGCCGTCAGAACCAAGTCGATGCTGAGACTCTGCACGCAGTCGAGTATGGCTTCGGGAGTCTGCCCGGAGGCGGTCAGCTCGGCCAGCAGTTCGTCCAACAGATCGGCATCTTCATCGCCACCGGTCTCGAAATGACGGCGGACGCGGTGGTGCTCTTCGGCGATGTTGGCCAGGTTGAGGAACTGGGTAAAGGCACGTGCCATCGGCAGCACCTCGTCCTCGTCGAGGTCATTCAGTGCCTGGCGCAGCGGGTCCTGGCTAGCATCTTCGGCCAGGCGTGCGGACTTGGCCAGCTTGCGGATATGTTCGACCCGTTGCAGAAACGGCGAGCCGAGGTGGGTTTCCATGGTGCGCCCCAGGCTTTCGCCGAGAACACGGACATCATCACGCAGTGCTTCGTGCAGATCGCTCATGCCATCCCCTCCGTCAGGTTCCATAGCCTTCGATGCTAACCGATCCGGACAGTGGACCGTTAGCACCCTTGGTATGAATTTAGAGGTATGAATTTAACCTGGGCAGATGTGCGTCTTTTGAAGGAGGTGTACCGCAGACCTGACAGGCCGTTACAGGCCCTTGGCCTTGGCCTCGTCCCACCAGAGGTCCAGCTGTTCCAGGCTGAGCTGCTCCCATTCATGGCCGCCAGCATTGACCTGTGCCTCGACATGGCCGAAACGACGCTCGAACTTGGAATTGGTGTTGCGCAGCGCCTGTTCCGGCTCGATCTCCAGATGGCGCGCCAGGTTGACCTGAGCAAACAGCAAATCACCGATCTCCTCGCGGGCGTTGTCCAAATCGCCCTGCTCCAGCGCCTGACGCAGCTCGGCAATCTCCTCTTCGATCTTGTCCAGTACGCCAGTGATCTCGGGCCAGTCGAAACCCACCCGGGACGCCCGCCGCTGCAACTTGGCCGCCCGGCTCAGCGCCGGCAGGTTGAGCGGCACCTCATCGAGCACACCGGCACGCGCCTTGGCATTACGCTCTTGCTGCTTGATCGCTTCCCAGTTCTGATTGACCTGCTCCACGGCGATGGCATCGACCCCGGCACCGTCCAGTGTCCCGTTCGGGAACACATGCGGGTGGCGCCGGATCAATTTGCCGACCAGCTGGTCGATGATGGCGTGCAGATCGAACCACTTTTTTTCATCCGCCAGACGGGCATAAAACACCACCTGGAACAGTAGATCACCCAGCTCGTCACGCAGATGGGTCCAGTCCTCGCGCTCGATGCAATCGGCTACTTC
Source organism: uncultured Marinobacterium sp. (assembly GCA_963677795.1). GTDB lineage: Bacteria > Pseudomonadota > Gammaproteobacteria > Pseudomonadales > Balneatricaceae > Marinobacterium. The sequence goes on from OY782520.1 coordinate 1,147,373, forward strand.
ATAGGCCTCTTCCAGCGTGTGCGGCACGATGCTGGCAAAGGTCTGTTCCAGGTCCCAGGGACAACCGCTGTCAGGATCACGCAGCGCATCCATCAGCCGAATCAGGTCATCAAGGCCGTAATGCATCAGTGCGTCCCGCTGCGCTCACGGTGCACATCCAGCACGTTGGGCACCTGGTTGATCTTGTCCATCAAACGCCCCAGACGCTCCAGGCGTGGAATTTCCACGGTCAGGGTTAGCCGGGCCATGTTGTTCTTGCGATCGGTCAGAGTATTGGCGGCCAGAATATTGAGTTTCTCGTTGCTGAGCACCAGCATCACGTCACGCAGCAGCCCCGGCCGGTCGAAGGCTTCGATGGTCATGTCCACCGGGTAGGTCTGCTCATGTTCATCCCCCCAATCGACGCTGATCACCCGGTCCGGCTCGTTCTCGCGCAGGGTCATCAGGTTGAGGCAATCTTCATGATGGATGGAGATGCCACGGCCTTGAGTGATGTAGCCCATGATCGGATCGCCGGGCACCGGCTTGCAGCAGGTCGCCAGCGTGGTCAACAGGTTGCCGACGCCCTGAATATTGATGCCACTGCCGCCCTTGCGCGGTTCCTGTGCCTGGCGGCTGGCCGGCAACGCCAGGTCCAGCTGCGGCTCGGGACGCTCCGGCTCCACCTGGCGCTGGGCTTCGTGAATGATCTGCGACAGGCGCAGGTCACCCGCGCCCAGGGCAGCACAAAGATCTTCGGAGGTTTTGAGGTTCAATGCGACCGCGATCCTGTCCAGATCAATGGCCTGGGGGTCCAGCGCAAGACGGCGGAATTCGCGCAGGATAATGTCGCGACCGGCGTCGGCATTCTGCTCCTTGGCCTGCAGCTTGAACCAGTGTGCCACCTTGGCCCGCGCACGGGAGGTGGTAACGAAGCCGTAGTTGCTGTTGAGCCAGTCGCGGCGCGGCGCCTCCTCCTTGGAGGTCATGATCTCGACCTGGTCACCGGTCTTCAACGGCTTGTTCAGCGGGATGATGCGGCCGTTGACCTTGGCACCACGACAGCGATGACCCACTTCGGTATGCACCCGATAGGCAAAATCCACTGCCGTCGCCCCCTGAGGCAGATCGATAACATGGCCGTCCGGCGTGAATACGTAGACCCGATCCTGCACCACGTCACCGCGCAGCATGTCGCCCAGAGCTTCAGTATCGCCCAGGTCGTCATGCCATTCGAGCACCTGACGCAGCCAGGCGATCTTCTCTTCGTAACCGTCACCGCGGGACTGGGTATCGGTGCCCTTGTACAGATGGTGGGCACAGACGCCCAGCTCCGCCTCGTCGTGCATGGCAAAGGTACGGATCTGCACCTCCAGCACCTTGCCCTCGGGGCCGAATACCGCGGTATGCAGCGAACGGTAGCCGTTGGGCTTGGGCGAAGCGATATAATCGTCGAATTCGTGCGGGATGTTGCGCCAAAGGCCATGCACGATGCCCAGCACGGTGTAGCAGTCGCGGATCTCGGGCACCAGGATGCGCACGGCGCGCACATCATAGACCTGGCTGAAGTCGATGTTCTTGCGCTGCATCTTCCGCCAGATGCTGTAGATATGCTTGGCCCGACCCATCACTTCGCCGTCGATACCGGCATCGGCGATTCGGCTGCGCAACAGGTCGACCACCTGGTTGATGAACAGTTGACGATCCAACCGCTTTTCATCCAGCAGACGAGCGATATGCTTGTAGTCATTGGGCTTGAGGTAGCGGAAGGAGAGGTCTTCCAGTTCCCACTTGATGTGACCGATACCCAGGCGGTGCGCCAGCGGTGCGTAGATGTCAAACACCTCGCGCGCCACCAGGTAGCGCTTCTTGCGGTCGCCGTTCTTGACGCCACGGATGGCACAGGTACGTTCGGCGATCTTGATCAGTGCGACGCGCACGTCGTCGATCATCGCTACCAGCATCTTGCGCACGTTATCGACCTGCGCAATGCTCGTGCCCAGCACGGCATCATCGGAGCGGGGGTTCTTGCGGCTGCCAATGGCGGCCATCTGCAGGACACCGTCGATCAACCCGGCAATGGCATTGCCGAAGCGCTCACGTACGCTGTCCAGGGTCAGTTTGCGCTCGCGTACCGAGCGATAGAGGATGGCAGCAACCAGCGTTTCCTGGTCCTGCTGCAGCTCCGCCAGAATCTGGGCCATCTCGAGCCCTGTGCGAAAACTGCCGATGGTATTCTGTGCCCAGTCATCATCCGAGTCGGCAACAGCGGCGCGGGCCTCCTTGGCCAACAGGCACGCCTGCCTGATCTGTTCGACATCACTGACTTCGACCTGCTGCTGCAGGCGCAACAGCCAGAGATCCAAATCTACGGTGCCATCTTCTCGTATCGGATGATCTTCTCGAACCTTCACCATGGCCTAAGCCACTCCTGTCTTGCCTCCGGCGACGATTGCTGAAAAAGCGGGCGTCAGCCGGTCTGATGCGGCCCGCTCTTTCAAGATGGGGCCACATTTTAGTCGGTCAGACCGCGCAGTGCGAGCACCTTCCCTCAAAGCCTGATAAAACAATGACTTATCTATTGGCGATTTAACCGTTAAACACGCCAGTAGACAGGTAACGGTCGCCACGGTCACAGATGATGCAGACGATGGTCGCATTCTCGACTTTCTGTGCCAGTTGCAACGCACCGGCCACAGCGCCGCCGGATGAAACACCACAGAAAATACCTTCCTCCCGCGCCAAGGCACGCATGCAGTTCTCGGCATCCTCCTGACTGATATCGATCACCTCATCTACCCGGCTGCGCTCAAAGATCTGCGGCAGGTAGGCCTCCGGCCAGCGACGGATGCCCGGAATCTGCGAGCCTTCCTGCGGCTGCAGGCCGACGATACGCACACCGGGATTCTGCTCCTTCAGATAGCGGGACACTCCCATGATAGTACCGGTCGTGCCCATGGAGCTGACGAAATGGGTGATGGTGCCCTGCGTCTGCTGCCAGATTTCAGGACCAGTGCCTGTATAGTGTGCTTCAGGGTTGTCCAGGTTGGAGAACTGATCCAGCACCTTGCCCTCACCGGCCGCCTGCATCTCCAGCGCCAGGTCACGTGCCCGTTCCATGCCCTCTTCCTGAGTCACTTCGATCAGCTCGGCACCGTAGGCCGTCATCGCCGCCTTACGCTCGGCACTCATGTTGGCCGGCATGATCAGCTTCATTTTGTAACCCTTGATCGCCGCCGCCATCGCCAGAGCGATACCTGTGTTGCCGGAGGTGGCTTCGATCAGGCAGTCACCTGGCTGGATGTCGCCACGCGCTTCCGCCAGACTGATCATGCTCAGGGCAGGACGATCCTTCACCGAGCCGGCCGGGTTATTACCCTCCAACTTGCACAGTACGGTATTGCCATTGGGGACCGGCAGGCGCTGCAAGCGCACCAGCGGGGTGTGACCGACATAGTCAGCAATGGTGGGATATTCGATGGCCATGGAGACTCCGCAAAACTTCCGCGATAGGGTATAAGAAAAGTACTATCTATTCCTGACAATTATAGTCGGAATAATATCAGTCCAGAGGGCGGCAAACAATCTCAGCGCCCTTCGGCGATTACGAAGGCGGACACATAAGCCCGCTCGTCGGTGTAGCTCAGATGCCAATGGCTGATGCCAGCATCCACGGCCCTTTTGGCCGCTTCGCCCAGCACCTGAAGCAACGGTCGGCCCAAGGCATCATGGGATACCTCAAAATGCTGCCAACTGATGCCTCGGCCGATACCGGTTCCCAGAGCCTTGACTGCCGCCTCCTTGGCCGCAAAGCGCTTGGCGAGAAACAGGGCCGGCCGCGCATGCTGGCGAAAGGCGTCCAGCTCCGCTGGCGTCAGGATACGTTCGGGCAGACGCGGCGTTCGCGCCAGCGCCTGCTCGATACGCGCGATCTCCAGCAGATCGGTGCCGATGCCGACAATCATGAACGGATGGCGTCACGACGGGCCTGTACCCGCTGCTGCACCTGCATCAGCAGGTCCCGCATCTCCTGCACCGCCGGCTTGAGACCGACCATTACTGCCCGAGCGATGATGCCGTGACCGATGTTGAGTTCGTTGATCTCGGGAATTTCCGCCACCGGCTCAACATTGTGGAAATGCAGGCCATGACCGGCATTGACCACCAGGCCCAGTTGCCAGGCGTGGCGCGAGGCCAGCTTGAGCCGCTCCAGCTCCTCGCTGCGCGCCACCAGCGTTTCGGCATCGGCATAGTTGCCGGTGTGCAGCTCGATCACCGGCGCACCGCAGCGCGCGGCGGCATCGATCTGGGCGGGTTCGGGATCGATAAACAGGGAGACTTCGCAGCCGGCATCGGCCAGTCGGACACAGGCGGCGCGAATCTGCTCTTCCTGCCCCAGCACATCCAGGCCCCCCTCGGTGGTCAGCTCTTCGCGCTTTTCCGGCACCAGGCAGACATGGGGCGCACGGATGCGCTCGGCCAGCTGCAGCATCTCTTCGGTAACGGCCATCTCCAGGTTCATGCGTGTCTGCAGCGTCTGCGCCAGCAGTTCGATATCACGGTCCTGGATATGGCGTCGATCTTCACGAAGGTGCACGGTGATACCGTCGGCGCCAGCCTCCTCCGCCAGCGCAGCCGCCTGCACCGGATCAGGATAACGGGTACCGCGCGCCTGTCGCAGGGTGGCGATGTGATCGATATTGACGCCCAACAGCAAACGATCGGGTTCAGTCATCCTAAGCTCCTTCGTGTTTCTGGCAATTGCGTTTCAGGAAAAGTTCGCGGCTGCGCAACGGCTTGTCACCCAACAAGGCCGCCAGACGCACTCGCATCAGTTGTTTGGCGGTACGCCGTACCGCCGGGTCATCATAACAGTCCTGCTCGATAGCCAGCAGGTGGGCACCGGGATACCCCCGTCCCGCCAAGCATGGCCGCAGTCCTGTATCGGGCTGCCAGTCATAGCAAATGTCGGCATTCAGCGCGGCGCCGTCGAGGGCGAACCCCAGTTGTTCAAGCAATTGACGCTCGAAGGTGCGCAGTGCCCCTTCAATATCAGTCGCCAGCTTGAGTTCATTAAGGACGTAGCGGAACAGCACGAACAGCCGGGGATGGGGGTCCAACGGGCTCAACAGGCGCTGAACCAGTTCATTGAGGTAGAGGCCGCAGAGCAATGCTCGTCCCTGCAGCAGGGCACCCACCTCGGTGGCTTCGGCGCTACGCAGGTTTTTCAGCTCAGTCCGTCCCTGCCAACTGACCTGAAGCAGCTGAAATGGCTGCAGGCTGGCACGGAGCCGGGAGCCCGGCTTGCGCGCCCCACGGGCCACGACACTGACCAGCCCATGCTCCAGCGTCAGCAGGTCAACCAGCAGGCTGGTTTCACGGTAGGGACGCGTATGCAACACATAGGCCGCCGTCGCATCGACGCGCTGCGCCATCACTCGTGTCGGTAACCCAGGCTCTGCAGCGCACGCTCGTTATCGGACCAACCGCGCTTGACCTTAACCCAGAGGTTCAGCATCACCTTGGTATCGAACATCTTTTCCATATCCAGGCGGGCATCACGACCGATGGTCTTGATCACGGCACCAGAGTCACCGATGACGATTCGTTTCTGGCCGTCACGCTCGACCAGAATCAGGGCGCTGATGTGGAGCACGCGACCATCGTGGCTGAACTGCTCGATCTCGACCGTGGTACCGTAGGGCACCTCATCACCAAGGTTGCGCATCAGCTTCTCGCGCACCAGCTCGGCAGCCACAAAACGGGAACTGCGATCGGTGATCTGGTCTTCGGGGAACATATGCATCCCTTCCGGCATGCGGCTCTCCACTTCGCGCTGCAGGCGCTCGACGTTGTGGCCTTTTTGCGCGGAGATCGGGATGATGGCATCGAAGTGGCGCTTGGCGGCCAGCATATCCAGCTGCGGCAGCAGTGCGTCCTTATCCTTCAACTGGTCTACCTTGTTGACCGCCAGGATGACCGGACAACGCACGTGCTCCAGCTTCTCGAGTACTATCTGGTCCTCTTCAGTCCAGGCAGTGCGGTCAACGATGAATACCACCAGGTCCACATGACGCAACGCCTCGGAGGCGGTACGGTTCATGAACCGGTTCAGCGCCTTGCCCTTATCGTCCTTGTGCAGCCCCGGCGTATCCACATAGACCACCTGCAGCTCGCCCTCGGTATGAATACCGAGAATCTGGTGGCGCGTGGTCTGAGGCTTGCGCGAGGTGATACTCAGCTTTTGTCCCAGAATACGGTTCAACAGGGTCGACTTGCCCACATTGGGACGGCCGACGATGGCCACATAGCCACAACGGGTAATGGCTTCACTCATACACCTGTCTCCTGTCCCAGGGTCTGTAAGGCTCGACGTGCCGCTTCCTGTTCCGCCTGGCGCCGGCTGCTGCCACGCCCTTCTGTGGCTTGATCAAGCAGCGCAACTTCACAACGGATATGGAAGGTCTGGTCGTGCGGGTCGCCTTCGACCGAGACCAGCTCATAGCGCGGCAGCTCAACGCGGCGCGACTGCAGGAACTCCTGCAGACGGGTCTTGGCGTCCTTCAGCGAGATGTTGAGATCCAGCTGGTCCAGATGACCGGCAAACCAGTGCAGGATGAAGCGGCGCGCCGCTTCGATGCCCTGATCCAGATAGACCGCACCGATAATCGCTTCAACGCTGTCGGCGAGGATGGAATCGCGGCGATAACCGCCACTCTTCAGTTCTCCCGAGCCCAGGCGCAAATAGTCGCCCAGCTGCATTTCACGTGCGATCTTGGCCAGGGTTTCCCCTTTGACCACACGTGAGCGCAGCCGACTCATCTGGCCTTCCCGCGCCGCCGGAAAGCGCTGATAGAGATCGTCGGCGATGACAAAACTCAGAATCGCATCACCGAGAAATTCCAGTCGCTCGTTGTTGCGCTTGCCGCAACTGCGATGGGTGAGCGCCAGCTCAAACAGCTCGGCATCGGTACAGGGGTTGCCCAGTTTTCGGGCCAATTCAGCAGCAGGTTTAATCAAGGTTTTACAGCTTCGTAATGTTCTTCAAACTTAACCAAAGCGTCGACGTTATAAAACATCGGCACCCGGACTTCGTATACCAGGTCGAAATGGATCACACCTTCTTCCAGACTCACCTTAAGCGAGTCCTTTTCGGGCAGAGTAACCTGGTTGATGTAAAATTTTTTGTCCAGGTCACCGCGCAGCTCGCGCAGGGACTTGGCCAATTCATCGGGGTCTTCGCTGGTGCTCTTCACGATCGAGTTGATGGTGGCGTGCTCCCAATAGGGCGAAAACAGCTTGAAACCGACAGACAGAAAGATTCCCGCCACGATCAAACTGATCAGGGTCGAGGTGAAAGAGGCTCCTCGCTGGAAGTGTGCTACGCCTTTGTCCATGTTATTAAATCCTCTAGTTTATGCGACGAACATCACTGAAATCAGGCAGGCTCAATAGGCCGTTCCAATGCATCCACACCGCAGTGGCCTTGCCGACCAGCAACTCATCAGGCACGAAACCCCAGTAACGGCTGTCTTTGCTGTTGTCCCGGTTATCACCGAGGACAAAGTAATGCCCCTCCGGCACCCGCCACTCGCCATCAATCACCGGACGGTAAAGATCCCGATAGATTCGGTGTGACACCTGATCCAGCGTCTCGTTGAGCAGCAGCTGTTCCGGGCGCGACGGTGGCAGCTTGGCCAGCAGTTCCTGCTGCTGGGGCACGCCATTGACATAGAGTATCTTGTCCTTGTAGGTAATCACGTCACCGGGCACACCCACCACGCGCTTGATGAAGTTGACGCTGGTATCCTCAGGATAGCGGAAGACGATGACATCACCATGTTGCGGGTCATTGTTGCTGACGAATCGAGTATTCAGCACCGGCAAGCGCAAACCGTAGTGGTACTTGTTGACCAGGATGAAGTCGCCGATCTTCAGCGTAGGCAGCATGGAGCCGGACGGAATCTGGAAGGGCTCGTACAGAAAGGATCTCAGCAGCAGCACCAGCAACAGGACCGGAAACATCGATTTTGACGTATCCGCCCAACCAGGCTGACGCAACAGCGCCCTGCATTGGGCGTCAGGCAGGGTTTCCTGCGCCTGAGCCTGAGCATCCTGCAGCGCCTGTCGACGCCGCGGGGCAAAGATTGCGGCATCCAACAGCCAAAGCACACCGGTCAACGCCGTGACCAGTACCAGTATCAGTGAGAAATCCAGATTCATAATCAGGCCTTAGCTGTCGACTTTAAGCACGGCAAGGAAAGCATCCTGGGGGATCTCGACGCGTCCCACCTGCTTCATACGTTTCTTACCTTCTTTCTGCTTGGCCAGCAGTTTCTTCTTACGGCTAACATCGCCGCCGTAACATTTGGCGGTTACGTTTTTACGCAACGCCTTAACAGTCGTACGGGCGATCACCTTGCCGCCCAGAGCCGCCTGGATAGCCACATCAAACATCTGCCGCGGAATCAGCTCTTTCATCTTTTCACACAGCTGGCGACCACGATATTCAGCGTTGTCACGGTGCAGAATAACCGCCAAAGCATCGACCCGTTCGCCGTTGATCAGAATATCCATGCGCACCAGCTTGGCCGCTTCGAAGCGCTGGAAATTGTATTCCAGGGAGGCATAGCCACGGCTAACCGACTTCAGACGGTCGAAGAAGTCGAGCACTACTTCCGCCATCGGCAGCTCATAGGTGACCTGCACCTGCTTGCCAACGAAGTGCATGTTTTTCTGCACCCCGCGCTTCTCGACACAGAGGCCAATCACCTGGCCCAGGTACTCTTCCGGCACAAGGATATTGGCCAGCACGATCGGTTCGCGCATCTCGCGGATGCTGCCCGGGTCCGGCAGTTTTGACGGGCTGTCGATATGGATGATATCCCCGTTGTTGAGCAGGAGTTCGTACACCACCGTCGGCGCGGTGGTCACCAGGTCCATGTCGTATTCGCGTTCCAGGCGCTCCTGAATGATCTCCATATGCAGCATGCCGAGGAAACCACAACGGAAACCGAAGCCCAGCGCGTCCGAGCTTTCCGGTTCGTAGAACAGCGACGCATCGTTCAGCGTCAGCTTCTCCAATGCATCGCGGAAGTCTTCGTAATCATCAGCGCTGACCGGGAACAGGCCCGCGTAGACCTGCGGCTGCACTTTCTGGAAACCCGGCAGACTTGCCACTTCGGGGTGTTTGGCTGGTACCAGCGTATCGCCTACTGGTGCGCCGTGGATATCCTTGATACCGGCCACAACAAAGCCGACCTCGCCCGCTCTGAGTACGCCGGTTTCCTTGCGCTTGGGCGTAAAGATACCGACAGAATCCACCTGATGCGCCTGCCCGGTGGATTTGATAATGATCTTGTCCTTCTTATTCAGCGTGCCCTGTTTAACACGTACCAGTGACACCACACCCAGGTAGTTATCGAACCAGGAGTCGATGATCAGTGCTTGCAGAGGGGCGTCCACATCACCTTCCGGTGCCGGAATGACACGCACCAGTGCTTCCAGCACATCCTCGATGCCTAAACCGGTCTTGGCGGAACAGGCGATCGCATCGGTCGCATCGATGCCAATCACTTCTTCGACTTCCTGCCGTACACGATCGGGATCGGCCTGGGGCAGGTCCATCTTGTTGAGGACAGGCAGAACTTCCAAGCCCTGTTCAATGGCCGTATAGCAGTTTGCCACTGACTGAGCTTCCACGCCCTGAGCCGCGTCTACCACCAGCAGCGCACCCTCACAGGCATACAGCGAACGCGAGACTTCATAGGAGAAATCCACGTGTCCCGGCGTATCGATGAAGTTCAGCTGATAGGTTTTACCGTCTTTAGCTTGGTAGTCGAGGGTGACACTTTGCGCCTTGATGGTAATCCCGCGCTCACGCTCGAGCTCCATGGAGTCTAGTACCTGAGCCGCCATTTCACGGTCACTGAGGCCACCGCAGGTCTGAATCAGGCGGTCTGACAGTGTGGATTTACCATGGTCGATATGGGCGATGATCGAGAAATTACGAATATGATCCAGGTTACTCACGATAGGGCTACCCGACTCCAGCTGTAAACAGGATTGATAAAGAGGACGCAGTTTAACGTAAGAAGGGGGTTCAGGTCATCAGAACAGACCCGTGTTATCCACAAACCGAAAGGGGCCTGACGGCCCCTTCTGTATTCGGATTTACTCCGGTTTCAACGCAATGAACATGGGGTTGCCTCGGCGCACCACTCGCAGCGGAACCGAGCGCCCACTGGGCAGCTCTTCCACTATACGCTGGAACTGCTCCAGGGTTTCCACCCGCTCGCCATTGAGCATGGTGATCACATCACCGCGCACCAGGCCGGCACGGGCAGCCGGCCCCTCTTCAACCCGTTCCACGATCACACCGGACCGTACGCTCCACTTGTCCTTGAGCTCTTCCGGCAAGGGTGCCACTACCACCCCCAGACGACTGGTTTCCACGGGCTTGTTCTGGCCACCCGGAAGGCCATTAGCCTCATCATCCGGCAGGCGACCGATGGTCACCTCCAGTGTTTTCTTGCGTCCGTCACGGATCACTTCAACTTCAGCACTGTCGCCCGGCTTGATCCGCCCGACCAATGGCGGCAGGTCAGATGAGAGCACCACATCATGGTCATTGAAACTGAGGATGATATCGCCTTCCTGCAATCCTGCTGCAGCCGCCGGACTATCCGGCATCACCTTGGCAACCAGCGCACCGGCAGGCTTTTTCAAACCGAAGGACTCCGCCAGATCACGGTTGACCTCCTGAATCAGTACACCCAGCCAGCCACGTTCAACGAAGCCCTGCCCCTTGAGCTGCTCAGAGACCTCCAGCGCCATATCGATCGGGATCGCAAAGGAAAGCCCCATGAAACCACCGGAGCGGGTGTAGATCTGAGAGTTGATGCCAACAACCTCACCGTCAAGGTTGAACAGCGGCCCACCGGAGTTGCCGGGGTTGATCGCCACATCGGTCTGAATGAAGGGAACATAGTTTTCGTTGGCCAGCGCCCTTTCGGTGGCACTCACAATGCCTGCCGTGACACTGTGATCAAAGCCGAAGGGGGAGCCGATCGCCAGAACCCACTCACCCACTTTCAATTCCGATGAATGACCCAGTCGTACCACCGGCAGATCATCCGCATCGATTTTAAGCAAGGCCACATCGGTCCGCTCATCCGAGCCAACGATCTTGGCTTCCAGCTCACGCCGATCATTCAGCCGCACCATCACCTGCTCAGCATCCTTGATCACATGGTTATTGGTGAGAATGTAACCATCATGGGAGATGATGAAGCCGGACCCCAGAGAGCGGGGCGCCCGGTGAGGACGATCACGGAACTGCGGAATTTCACGGAAGAAGTGCCGGAAGATTTCCGGAATTTCTTCGCCGTTGGGACCCTGAAATTGCCCGAAGGGTGTCGATAGGGTTTGCGAATCCGGCTTCTGTACCGTGCTGATATTGACAACCGCCGGCGAGGCCTCTTCAACCAGTTCGGTAAAGTCAGGCAAGGCCGCAGCGTTGACCAGGGGCGTTAACAGACAGGCAAAAACAAGAAAAAGACTAATCCTGATTGCTTTCATCAAATGTCACCTTTTCTGTTCAAACAATTTTGAGCAATACCGGTTGGTATCGGGCTTCAGCCCCCTGCCCTGTACTCAAACGACGTGCCAGAGCAAACCCAGCCAGCATCAGTAAAATGGACACCAGGATCTGTTGCCACTCCACCATTCCTGAAGCGGAGCCCAGCAAGGCCCCCACAATCAGCATGACCAGAGGCAACAGGTAAAGCAGCAGGGAGGCACGTACCAGACTGCCCTCTTCCAGGCCGATCACCACTTGCTGTCCTGGCAAGACCTGCAGTGCGTCCGGGTTATGGACCTCAATTTCCACCGTTTTTCCCTGCCCCCACTGGGACAATACACCCTGACTGCAGTTCGATTTACTGGCACATTGCGCACAGGCGCTGGTACGTGCGGCCGTCACTCGGACCCCCTCGGGGCCAACTGCAGAGACAACGGCAACTTCTTCGATCATGTTTACTGCTCGGGCTGTACGGCGCTGGCAATGCGATCGGCAATCATCAGCGGCACGTCTCCGACCACGGTAACGAAGTGATCACCGCGCCGCTTACCCACAGCAATGTAACCGTCAGCCTGAGCCACGCCTTCCGGCAGGCTCTGATGGCCAAGTTCCTCGACACTGACCGAGAAGGCATCACGCCCATTGGCAAACACCATCACTTCACCGTGTGGCAGGAGTTCGTGACGCACTATAGAGTAACCTTCAGGCAACCAGCGAGTGCTCCACTGGGGTACTCGCTGAGCGCCTACCAGGTGCCGATGCTGATCAATATATTTCTTCAGCCCATCCGACAGCCTGATCACATCGGGCAATTCATAGCCGGATACGACCGGTGCCGAACGCCCCAGGTTGGTGCGCATAAGGTCGCCCTGAACACTGGCACCCGGCAGATAGAAATTCGGCGTCTGTGACGGCGACTCCGTAAAATTGCCGGCCCCCAGAATGACCGCAGCGGTCACGGATGCCGCCACCGCCATGCTGCTGACCGAGCGCCACCAGCGCGATACCGGTTTCTGGGGTTTGGCAGATGCCGGCTCGCGATCATAGGCCGAGGGATGATAGGTCGGCTCATGCTCCAGTGCCGACATGACGCCCGCACTGATATCGAACTGCAACCCCGCCTGAGCCTCACCTTTCATACCTGCCCGTGCAATATGATAGCGACGCCACTGTTGGGCAAGTTCAGGGTCGTCAGCAACCTGCTCCAGCGTGCGGCGCAGTTCGAACTCACCAACCTCGCCATCCATCAACGCGGAGATGGAATCATTCGCTCTTTGCATAGCTATTCCTCGAGTGCCCTTGTGTGGCATAACTCAATCAACTCGATTAATTGGCAAGCAGGGGTGCGATCTCTTTGTCGATCGCTTCTCGTGCTCGAAAAATACGTGACCGGACCGTGCCGACAGGACACTCCATCACGTTGGCGATATCTTCATAGCTCATGCCCTCGAATTCACGCAGGGTCAGGGCCACACGCAGATCTTCCGGCAGGCGATCCAGTGTCGTCTTGACCACTCGTTCCAATTCATCCCGGTACAGCGCACTCTCCGGTGATTCAAGATCACGCAAGTCAGAGCCCGTGTCGATATAATGGGCATCGTCCACATCAACATCCACATCCGGCGGACGGCGACTGCGCGAAACCAGGTGGTTCTTCGCTGTATTGATGGCGATCCGGTATAGCCAGGTGTAGAAAGCACTGTCACCGCGGAACCCTGGCAGAGCCCGGTATGCCTTGATAAAGGCCTCCTGCGCAACATCCATCGCTTCATGAGGGTCATAGACATAACGACCAATAAGGCCGATTATCTTATGTTGATACTGCTTGACCAGAAGATCGAAGGCTTGTTTGTCGCCCGCCTGTACACGCTTGACCAGTACCTGATCGCTGGCTGCCTGACTTTCGCTAGACACTCGGTATCCTTAATTAAGTCGCTGCGACTTTAATACCACTGAACGTTTATCAGCGGCGTTTTAATTCCGATGCAGTATGTAACGCCGACCTAATGCATTGCAACCTCATGTCTATAGCAGGCACGCATCAACTATGAGCCTGAATACAGCGTGAAGTTCCCAAAAAAATTAGTTGGCCGTCAGACTTACACTCATCCGTATGAGACCGCATAATAGATTGCACTGAACGTACGGAATGTGAATATGAGTTCTACCCAAGGCACCCCCCAGGATTACGATGTACTGGTCATCGGTAGCGGCGCAGCCGGACTGACTCTCGCGCTGCAACTCCCCGCCCACCTCAGTGTGGCAGTACTCAGCAAGGCCGACTTCGAAAGCGGTTCCACCTGGATGGCACAAGGCGGTATCGCGGCTGTACTCGAACCGACCGACAGTGCCGAGGAGCATATCCGCGACACCCTGGTCGCCGGAGCCGAGCTGAGCCGACCTGACGCGGTCAGCCACATTATCCACGAAGGTCCCGCCAGTATTCAGTGGCTGATTGATCAGGGCGTTCCCTTCACTCGTGAAGATGACCACTACCACCTGACCAAGGAGGGCGGACACTCGCATCGTCGCATCATCCACGCCGCCGATGCGACCGGACGCGCGGTCCACTCAACGCTGCTGCATCGTGCCAGGGAAGCGGCAAACATCAGCCTGTTTGACCAGCATGTTGCCATTGACCTGATCACGCGACGCAAGTTGCGTCTCCCACACAACCGCTGCATCGGGGCCTATGTACTCAACAACCGGGACGGTCATATACAGGCCTTCCGTGCCAAGCAGGTGGTGCTCGCGACCGGCGGAGCTGCCAAAGCCTACCTTTATACCAGCAACAGCGATGGCTCCACTGGGGATGGCATCGCCATGGCCTGGCGCGCCGGCTGTCGGGTCGCCAACATGGAATTCAACCAGTTCCACCCGACCTGCCTGTACCACCCCCAAGCCAAGTCCTTCCTGATCAGCGAAGCCGTCAGAGGTGAAGGGGGACGGCTACTGCTGCCGGATGGCACCCGCTTCATGCCCGCTTTTGACGAACGTGCCGAACTGGCCCCGCGTGATATCGTTGCCCGCGCTATCGACCACGAGATGAAGCGGCTGGGCTGCGATTGTGTCTACCTGGACATCTCCCACCGCCCCGCAGAGTTCATCAAGGAACACTTCCCGACGATTTACCAGCGCTGCCTCGACTACGGCATCGATATCACCCGGGACCCCATCCCGGTGGTACCCGCGGCACACTATACCTGCGGCGGGGTGATGACCGACAGTGAGGGCCGAACAGACCTGGCGGGGCTGTATGCGATCGGCGAAACCGCCTTTACCGGGCTGCATGGCGCCAACCGCCTGGCTTCCAATTCATTGCTGGAGTGTATTGTTTTCGGCATGGCGGCTGCGCGTTCCATTGTTAATGCACTCGAGCAGGGACAATTCGAGACCGTTACACTGCCTCATTGGGATGAGTCCCTGGTAACCAACTCCGACGAGGACGTGATCATTTCACACAACTGGGACGAGCTGAGACGATTCATGTGGGACTATGTCGGTATCGTACGTACCACCAAGCGCCTGCAACGCGCCCAGCATCGCATCGAATTGCTGCTGCAAGAGATCGCGGAATACTACAGCAACTACCGCGTCAGTTCAGACCTGATCGAGCTGCGTAACCTTGCGACCGTCGCCGAACTGATCATCCGCAGTGCCATCAGTCGCAAGGAGAGTCGCGGCCTGCATTACACGCTGGATTATCCCGCACCGGCACAGGAAAGAATGGACACCGTGCTTTCACCACTCAATTTTCAGTGGCCGGATTCGGTGCGATAGGCGCACCCAAACTGATTGCTACATGCAAACGCCTGGCTTCGTCGCGACTCAAACGGCCAGGCGTAATCCACACCCAGCTAGGCAACGCCCTGTCCCTTCGCTGTAACACCAACAATTGCACCACACCACGAATGGAAAGACGTCGGTAAAGTTTATCCACAGGCACCCAATTACCTTGCACAGTGAGCAGCGACATCATTTTGTGCTCGACATCCCAATCCAGCCCCCTGATTTCATCAGCCACTTCCATGACCAGCAGCTGCCAGACAATAATGCTGCCTACCAGCAGGTAAGCGGTGAGGATTAATATCAGGCGATCGGGTTCAGCGGACAAACGGGATAGTGCAACAATACCCAACAGCAGAGTTGCAGGATAGAGAGTGCGCAGCAGCCGAGATCCACTGCGCAGTTGGATTCTAAGCGGGCTGAACGCGTTCAAGGATAATGTCCACCATCCGCTGCAAATCCGGATCCTCGGACTCACCACGCTGCATGAACCAGACAAACAAATCCTGATCTTCACAATCCAGCAAACGCACAAAACGATCCTTGTCGTCTTCTGGCAGATCCCGGAATGCCTCTTCCATAAAAGGTACCAGCAGCACATCCAGCTCCAACATGCCGCGACGGCACTGCCAGGTCAGCCGACGTACATCATCTTCTGTATACATCTGTTCATCCCAATGCGTTAACAATAGAGACGAATCTTACCGGTTGAACCCGTTATCCACCATCCCCAAGCGATCAGACTTTGATACAACGCCATAACGCAAAAACCCCGGCCTCATCGAGACCGGGGTTTTCACTTAATTAAATGCTTGGCGATGACCTACTCTCACATGGGGAAGCCCCACACTACCATCGGCGATGACGCGTTTCACTGCTGAGTTCGGGATGGGATCAGGTGGTTCCACGGCTCTATGGTCGCCAAGCAAAACTGGTACAAACCGGATCTGATTAAACCCTCGTGCTGTGCACGCTGGCCTGATTGTCTTTGTCGTATCGTTGTTACAAGCGTTCAACCGGTGCTCTCTAAGAGCGCGATAATCATATTCGTGACTGTTGTTCAGTCCAACCATTCATTTCAAACGCCTTGGGCGTTATATGGTCAAGCCTCACGAGCAATTAGTACTGGTTAGCTCAATGCCTTACAACACTTACACACCCAGCCTATCAACGTCCTGGTCTCGGACGGCTCTACAGGGATCTCAAGGATCCAGTGAGATCTCATCTTGAAGGAGGCTTCCCGCTTAGATGCTTTCAGCGGTTATCCCGTCCGAACGTAGCTACCCGGCAATGCCACTGGCGTGACAACCGGAACACCAGAGGTTCGTTCACTCCGGTCCTCTCGTACTAGGAGCAACTCTTCTCAAATCTCAAACGCCCACGGCAGATAGGGACCGAACTGTCTCACGACGTTCTAAACCCAGCTCGCGTACCACTTTAAATGGCGAACAGCCATACCCTTGGGACCGGCTTCAGCCCCAGGATGTGATGAGCCGACATCGAGGTGCCAAACACCGCCGTCGATGTGAACTCTTGGGCGGTATCAGCCTGTTATCCCCGGAGTACCTTTTATCCGTTGAGCGATGGCCCTTCCATACAGAACCACCGGATCACTAGAACCTACTTTCGTACCTGCTCGACGTGTCAGTCTCGCAGTCAAGCACCCTTCTACTCTTGCGCTCATTGGCTGATTTCCGACCAGCCTGAGGGTACCTTCGTGCTCCTCCGTTACTCTTTGGGAGGAGACCGCCCCAGTCAAACTACCCACCACACAATGTCCTCGATCCCGATAAGGGACCTGAGTTAGAACCTCAACAGTACCAGGCTGGTATTTCAAGGTTGGCTCCACTCAAACTGGCGTCTGAGTTTCAAAGCCTCCCAGCTATCCTACACAAGTAATGTCAAAGTCCACTGTGAAGCTATAGTAAAGGTTCACGGGGTCTTTCCGTCTAGCCGCGGGGACGCTGCATCTTCACAGCGAGTTCAATTTCACTGAGTCTCGGGTGGAGACAGTGTGGCCATCGTTACGCCATTCGTGCAGGTCGGAACTTACCCGACAAGGAATTTCGCTACCTTAGGACCGTTATAGTTACGGCCGCCGTTTACCGGGGCTTCGATCAAGAGCTTCGCCGAAGCTAACCCCATCAATTAACCTTCCGGCACCGGGCAGGCGTCACACCCTATACGTCCACTTTCGTGTTTGCAGAGTGCTGTGTTTTTAATAAACAGTCGCAGCCACCTGGTATCTTCGACCGACATCAGCTTAGGACGTAAAGTCCATCACCAACATCGGCGTGCCTTCTCCCGAAGTTACGGCACCATTTTGCCTAGTTCCTTCACCCGAGTTCTCTCAAGCGCCTTGGTATTCTCAACCTGACCACCTGTGTCGGTTTGGGGTACGGTCACACATAACCTGAAGCTTAGAGGATTTTCCTGGAAGCATGGCATCAACCACTTCGACTCATAAAGAGTCTCGTCATCAGGTCTCAGTCTTAAGAAGCCGGATTTGCCTAACTTCTCAACCTACACCCTTAAACGCGGACAACCAACGCCGCGCTGGCCTAGCCTTCTCCGTCCCCCCGTCGCAGTTATGCGCGGTACAGGAATATTAACCTGTTTCCCATCGACTACGCTTTTCAGCCTCGCCTTAGGGGCCGACTCACCCTACCCTGATTAACATTGGATAGGAACCCTTGGTCTTCCGGCGAGGGGGTTTTTCACCCCCTTTATCGTTACTCATGTCAGCATTCGCACTTCTGATACCTCCACGGTGCCTTACAGCTTCCGCTTCAACGGCTTACAGAACGCTCCTCTACCATGCCCTAAGGCATCCGCAGCTTCGGTGTCTAGTTTGAGCCCCGTTATATCTTCCGCGCAGGCCGACTCGACTAGTGAGCTATTACGCTTTCTTTAAAGGGTGGCTGCTTCTAAGCCAACCTCCTAGCTGTCTGAGCCTTCCCACATCGTTTCCCACTTAACTAGAACTTTGGGACCTTAGCTGGCGGTCTGGGTTGTTTCCCTTTCCACGACGGACGTTAGCACCCGCCGTGTGTCTCCCATGATTGCACTCTTGGGTATTCGGAGTTTGCATCGGGTTGGTAAGTCGGGATGACCCCCTAGCCGAAACAGTGCTCTACCCCCCAAGGTGAGACATGAGGCGCTACCTAAATAGCTTTCGAGGAGAACCAGCTATCTCCGGGCTTGATTAGCCTTTCACTCCGATCCACAGGTCATCCGCTGGCTTTTCAACGACAGTCGGTTCGGTCCTCCAGTTGATGTTACTCAACCTTCAACCTGCCCATGGATAGATCGCCCGGTTTCGGGTCTACTCCCAGCGACTTGGCGCCCTATTAAGACTCGGTTTCCCTACGCCTCCCCTAAACGGTTAAGCTTGCCACTGAAAGTAAGTCGCTGACCCATTATACAAAAGGTACGCAGTCACCGTCCGAAAACGGCTCCCACTGCTTGTACGTACACGGTTTCAGGGTCTATTTCACTCCCCTCACAGGGGTTCTTTTCGCCTTTCCCTCACGGTACTGGTTCACTATCGGTCAGTCAGGAGTATTTAGCCTTGGAGGATGGTCCCCCCATATTCAGACAGGATAACACGTGTCCCGTCCTACTCGATTTCACGGTGTATAAGTTTTCGCATACGGGGCTATCACCCACTATGGCCACACTTTCCAGAGTGTTCTGCTAACTACAACACCGCTTAAGGGCTAATCCCCGTTCGCTCGCCGCTACTAAGGGAATCTCGGTTGATTTCTTTTCCTCCGGGTACTTAGATGTTTCAGTTCCCCGGGTTCGCCTCTCAACACCTATGTATTCAGTGAAGAGATACCCGCAAGCGGGTGGGTTTCCCCATTCGGAAATCCTCGGATCAAAGTCTGTTTACCGACTCCCCGAGGCTTATCGCAGGTTACTACGTCCTTCATCGCCTCTGACTGCCAAGGCATCCACCGTGCACGCTTATTCACTTGACCATATAACCCGAAGGCGTCTGGCAAATGAATGGTTCGTAACGATTATCGCCGGTTGGCGCTTGTATCAAACAATACAAGACAATCTTTCAGATCCAATTTGTTAAAGAGCGTTTAAAGCGTGAAGCTTTAAAAGATAAACTCGAATGAGCGTATGTTTTAAAACTTTCTTGACCATTCCATACATTTAAGGAATGGTGGAGCTATGCGGGATCGAACCGCAGACCTCCTGCGTGCAAAGCAGGCGCTCTCCCAGCTGAGCTATAGCCCCAATTTATACCCTTCCGGGTTATTTTGTGTGAGGCAAGGCGAAGTGTCGCGACGCATAGTGAACTATGCGAGCGATGCTTCAACGCAGCATCACGCAAAATTGGTAGGCCTGAGTGGATTTGAACCACCGACCTCACCCTTATCAGGGGTGCGCTCTAACCAACTGAGCTACAAGCCTACAGTGTTCAACCACCAGGTGGTTGATACGCTCTCTCTAACTTTCGATCAGGTAATATGTGTGAACGCTTGCCAGAACTTCGCAATCGTTTAAGGAGGTGATCCAGCCCCAGGTTCCCCTAGGGCTACCTTGTTACGACTTCACCCCAGTCATGAATCACACCGTGGTAACCGTCCTCCCGAAGGTTAGACTAGCTACTTCTGGTGCAACCCACTCCCATGGTGTGACGGGCGGTGTGTACAAGGCCCGGGAACGTATTCACCGCGACATTCTGATTCGCGATTACTAGCGATTCCGACTTCACGCAGTCGAGTTGCAGACTGCGATCCGGACTACGACCGGTTTTCTGAGATTAGCTTACCCTCGCGAGTTCGCAGCCCTCTGTACCGGCCATTGTAGCACGTGTGTAGCCCTACTCGTAAGGGCCATGATGACTTGACGTCATCCCCACCTTCCTCCGGTTTGTCACCGGCAGTCTCCTTAGAGTTCCCACCCGAAGTGCTGGCAAATAAGGATAGGGGTTGCGCTCGTTACGGGACTTAACCCAACATTTCACAACACGAGCTGACGACAGCCATGCAGCACCTGTCACTGCGTTCCCGAAGGCACCAAGGTATCTCTACCAAGTTCGCAGGATGTCAAGAGTAGGTAAGGTTCTTCGCGTTGCTTCGAATTAAACCACATGCTCCACCGCTTGTGCGGGCCCCCGTCAATTCATTTGAGTTTTAACCTTGTGGCCGTACTCCCCAGGCGGTCAACTTATCGCGTTAGCTGCGCCACTAAAGGATCAAGTCCCCCAACGGCTAGTTGACATCGTTTACGGCGTGGACTACCAGGGTATCTAATCCTGTTTGCTACCCACGCTTTCGCACCTCAGTGTCAGTATCGGTCCAGGTAGTCGCCTTCGCCACTGGTGTTCCTTCCGATCTCTACGCATTTCACCGCTACACCGGAAATTCCACTACCCTCTACCGTACTCTAGCTCAGCAGTATCAGGTGCAATTCCCAGGTTGAGCCCGGGGCTTTCACATCTGACTGACTGAACCACCTACGCGCGCTTTACGCCCAGTAATTCCGATTAACGCTCGGACCCTCCGTATTACCGCGGCTGCTGGCACGGAGTTAGCCGGTCCTTCTTCTGCAGTTAACGTCACAGCATGCCCGTATTAAGGACACACCTTTCCTCACTGCTGAAAGTGCTTTACAACCCGAAGGCCTTCTTCACACACGCGGCATGGCTGGATCAGGGTTGCCCCCATTGTCCAATATTCCCCACTGCTGCCTCCCGTAGGAGTCTGGGCCGTGTCTCAGTCCCAGTGTGGCTGATCATCCTCTCAGACCAGCTACGGATCATCGCCTTGGTGAGCCTTTACCTCACCAACAAGCTAATCCGACGCGGGCTCATCTGATAGCGTGAGGTCCGAAGATCCCCCACTTTCCCCCGAAGGGCGTATGCGGTATTAGCAGTCGTTTCCGACTGTTGTCCCCCACTACCAGGCAGATTCCCACGCGTTACTCACCCGTCCGCCGCTCGTCATCTTCTAGCAAGCTAGAAATGTTACCGCTCGACTTGCATGTGTTAGGCCTGCCGCCAGCGTTCAATCTGAGCCATGATCAAACTCTTCAGTTTAAATCTATGGTGAGTCTTTTAACGAGAGAGGAATATCTCTCAGACTCGGCTCAAGGTATTACACAACGCTAAATGAATATTCAGTTAGGTTGCTTGCCTTGATTAAGCTTTGCGTGCTCAATCCTGACAAGCGCCCACACATATTACCTGATCAATTTGTTAAAGAGCGGGCTTGATCAACCGCACCGTTCGTGCAACCTGTTGTCTCAAGCGAGGCGCATATCTTACTACGCCGAGTTTCAGTGTCAAGCGCTTTTTTTTGATTTCTTTTCAATGACTTGTCAGTGATTGGAAAGAAGCGCTTGCCGCTGAAGTGGGGCGTATTCTACAGCGATCCGAATCCCTGTCAACGCCTTTTTTCGAATTTTATTTCACAACTGCTGAATAGTGTTGAATGTCGACCAGTTCGACACTGGCTGCCTCTATTTCTTCATTAAAGAAATTATTGGCAACCCGTACGAATCGATCTGGACCATCGGTTACCAGGAAGCTCAACTGCCCCAGTGACTTTTGCGGGTTAAGCAAGGCATCCGCAGCCAGCCTCGCCTTGACCGCTTCAGCAGTGGTGGCTGCAGAATCGACCAACTGCACCTCTTTACCTACTACACGTGCAATGGCATGACTGAGAGTTGGAAAGTGAGTACACCCCAACACCAAAGTATCAAGCTGCTCTTCCGAACTATGGCTCTCCAGCATTGGCGAGAGACACTTGGCGATAATCTGTTCGACCAGCTCACCTTCATGCCAACCTTCTTCCGCCAGAGCCACAAACAGTGAACAGGCCTGTGCCTGCACACGCGCTTCTGGCATCAGACCCAGTATAGCTTTCTGATAGGCCTGATTACTGGTCGTACTCTCGGTAGCAATTACCCCGATATGTTTCCGCCTGGTTGCCTGACAGGCAGCAATGGCTCCCGGCTCGATCACACCCAATACCGGCAGCATCGGATAACATGCCTGCAAGTGTTCCAGTGCCATCGCCGAAGCGGTATTACAGGCCACCACAATCGTTTTAATATGTCGTGCCTGCAAAGCCTTAACAGCCTGTTCGGCATAGCGCATCACCGATACCGCACTTTTGGTACCGTATGGCACCCTCGCGGTATCCCCGAGATAGACCAGGTTTTCATTAGGCAGCGCTTCCCGCAGGGCATTGAGGACGGTAAGCCCCCCTACCCCTGAATCGAAGACACCAATCGCTGCTGCGACATCAGCAGCTTTCGCCTCCGTGGTGGTCATATCAGCGCTGCGCCTTTTTCTTGGCTTTGTGCTTCATCGTCTTGATATGTTGACGATTACGCTCTTTCTTAGCCATCTGTCGTGGCGTCAATGTATTGCGGCGCCCTGCGAAGGGATTTTCACTGGTTTTGAATTCGAAACGAATCGGAGTTCCCCGCACTTTAAGGTAGCGGATGAAACGGTTTTCCAGATAGCGCTTGTATGACCCAGGAAGTGCGGCCGTCTGATTACCGTGCACCACGATGATAGGAGGGTTGGAGCCACCCTGGTGCGCATAACGCAGTTTAATACGACGGTTATTGATCGCCGGTGGCTGATGATCTGCTACCACATCTTCAAGCAGACGCGTCAACTGATTGGTCGACCACTTGGCCATGGCACAATCATAAGCTTCTGTGACTGAAGCATAGAGATCTCCCACACCTGAGCCATGTAAGGCCGAGATGAAGTGGAAGCGAGCGAAAGCAGCAAATTCAAGACGACGTTCAACCTGAGCCTTAACATGATCACGTTTGTCAGACGTCATGCCATCCCACTTGTTCAGTGCAACGACCAGAGCCCGACCAGAATCGATTACGAACCCCAGCATGCTAAGGTCCTGCTCAGTCACCCCTTCACTGGCATCGATCACGCTGATCACCACGTTGGCGTCCTTGATCGCCTGCAGTGTTTTCACGATGGAGAACTTCTCTACCGCTTCGGTAATGTGCTTGCGACGGCGCACCCCCGCCGTATCAATCAGCGTGTACTTCTGACCATCTCGTTCATAGGGTATGTAGATACTGTCTCGCGTGGTACCAGCCTGGTCGTACACTACAACCCGGTCTTCGCCCAGCATGCGATTGACCAGAGTCGACTTGCCAACATTGGGACGCCCGATCACGGCGATACGAATACTGTCGTCCTTTTCTTTCTCCGCCTCTTGTGCAGCCAGCGTTTCCTCGTCGGGCATGAACGGCGCCAGCACTTCATCGATCAAGGCTGTGACATTACGACCATGAGCCGCCGCGATGGGCACGGGCTGACCGATCCCCAGAGTATAGAAGTCAGCCATGGCCGTATCAGGGTCGATACCATCGGTCTTGTTAACGACCAGCCAGCATTCCTTGTTATTGCGGCGCAAGTGATTGGCAATCATCTCATCCGCCGGATTCAGGCCGGCACGACCGTCCACCAGAAACAGGACAATATCCGCCTCATCAATCGCCAACAAAGACTGCTCAGCCATACGCTGGTCAATGCCGGCCTCGTCCCCGGAAATCCCTCCCGTATCGATTACGATGTAATCGCAGCCGCCTACGCGTCCTTCGCCGTACTTGCGGTCCCGGGTCAGGCCCGGCAGATCGGCGACCAATGCGTCACGAGTACGGGTCAGCCGGTTGAACAGGGTCGATTTACCAACATTGGGACGACCCACCAAAGCGATTACGGGTAACATAGGATTTCACCTGGAAACAACACGGCGGCACTCTGCAGAACAGAGGCCGCCGCGGATAATTCAAATTGTGCTTACTGCAGCTTCAATGCGGTCAGACGACCATCGTTGCTCAGGGCATAGAGTACATCATCTTTCACCAGCATATCACTCTGCACACCCGAAGAATCCAGCTTGTAGCGTGCAGTGAAATGACCGTCGATCTGAGACAACGCATGCAGATAGCCTTCACCATCGGCGACAACAACGCTGTTACCCAGCACGACCGGTGTAGTCAGGTGACGGTTCAACAGTCCATCCTGACGCCAAACGCTGGCACTGTTGCGGGCATCAAATGCCTGCAGGCTGTCATCCGCCGTCACGGCATAGACGTTGCCAAAACCACCGGCCAGCCCACGGAAACTGGACATATCCTGCGCCCAGACCAGCTGACCATTGGACGGATTTACCGCCGCCAGGCGACCCTGATAGCTGGTCACGTAAACCAGACGGTTATACACCAGCGGCTGGGCATCGATATCGATGATGCGCTCCAGCTCGGAGCGCCCTTCCGACAGGGCGATACGCTGTTCCCACACCGGTCGCCCGCTACGATTCTCAATCGCCACCAGCTTGCCATTGGCAAAACCGGCCAGGGTCAAGTCAGCGGCTACAATCGGAGCCGCTGTGCCGCGCAGACTCAGACGCGGGATCTGGCTATCGTAAGTCCACAACTGCTGCCCGCTCACCAGATCCAAGGCTGTCAGCTTGCCGTCGAGCTGCTGTACGACCAGAATATTGGCATTCATTTGCGCCTGGCTGACCACTTCCGAGGTCGCCTGATAGCGCCAGCGTTCACTGCCGTCGTCCGCCGACAGCGCCAGAATTTCACCGTTCAAGGTCGACAACACGACCAGGCCATTACCTGCACCGACCCCACCGACTACGTCAGTATCCAGGGAGCGGCGCCAGAGCACCTCGCCGGATTCACGGTCGGCCGCCAGCACATCACCTTCTGCACTGACTGCAAAGATCTGACTACCATCGATCGAAGGTGCCAGCTGGTGGAACTTGTCACCAAGATCGCCCCCGACATTGACACTCCATAGCACTTTCAGGGCCTGTTCCTGCTCAAAGTCTACCAGCTCGGCCGGCTGCACCTTCTGCTCGGAACTGAACATGCCACATCCTGACAGACTGGTTCCGATGACGGCCGCTGCCAGCAGGGTTTTAAGCTTCATACCCGGTTTCATGAATTCACCTCAGCCAGATCATCCCGTTTGATCTTCAGCAGCGGCTTGCGCGCCTCACCACCAGCAGCCAGCAGCGCGGCATCATAGGCGCCACGCGCCTGTTCACGCTGTCCCAGTGACAGGTAAAGATCACCCAGCAATTCCTGTTTTTCCGCTTCGAAGGAGCCGGCATCCAGTCCCTGGACAACGGCCAGGGCCGCCTCAACTTCACCCTGCTGCTGCATCAGTGCCGCTTTACGCAGCGTTGCCACACGCTTGATGCTATCCGGCTCGTCAGACGCAGACAGCACCCAGTCCAGCTCGGTTTGAGCCTCAACAAAGGCTTTCTGCTGTACATGCATGGCTGCCAGCACCAGCCCGGCATAGCGGGCATAAGTCGTGTCGGCAAAATCGGTCTTGAGCTGCTCGGCCAGATGCTGAGCGGTCGCATACTGGCTGTCATCTTCCGTACTCATCGACTGCAGCTGGGCCGCTTCGGTGAGGTTCTGATACAGCGCTGAAGCGGTCGCGGCCTGCTGCTGCTGGCGTACCTGCCAGCCCTGCCAGCCCAGCACCAGTGCAATTGCAAGGCCGACACCCAGAACCAGCGACTTGCCGTTCTCCTGCCACCAGGCCTTCAATGCCTGCAGCTGTTCCTCTTCCGTTCGCAATTCAGCCACGTTCCGACTCCTGATTATTCTGTATTCGCTATGAATTTAGTTGGCAAACAACGCCCGCAGGCGCTCAACCAGCTGTTCCGGCTGCAGATCGTACTCGGTTTCGTCGTTGTACCAGAGAGACCCCAGCAACCCTTTGTCTTCATTTTTCTTCACCAGAACGATCGCCTGGGCACCTGTCTGGCGCGCCTTGGTGGCAATATTCTTGAGACCTGCACAGTGCAAGCGGATACGCAGCCCCGGCACCGCCGTACGCAGCTGCTCGGCAAGCAGCACGACATCGCTCTGAATGCCCTTGTGCTCAGCTGCCAGATAGAGGTCGAAGGTCTGGCGTGCAGACTCGGGCACCAGCTCCAGGGTTTCCAGCAACAGGATCAGTCGCTCGACCCCCATGGCGAAGCCCACCGCCGGGGTCGGCTTGCCGCCCAGTTGCTTGACCAGACCGTCGTAGCGACCACCAGCACAGACCGTACCCTGCGCGCCCAGTTCCTCGGTCACCCATTCGAAAACGGTCTTGCAGTAATAGTCCAGTCCGCGCACCAGATAGGGGTTCACTTCGTAGCGCACACCAGCCGCATCGAGCATCTCGCACAGCTGACGGAAATCCCGTGCCGATTCTTCGTCCAGGTAATCGGTCAATACCGGCGCCTGTTCCAGAATCACCCGGGTTGCCTCGTTTTTGCTGTCGAGGATACGCAGCGGATTACTCTCCAGTCGGCGCTGACTGTCTTCGTCGAGCTGATCGAAATGCTGCTGCAGATAAGCCACCAGAGCATCGCGGTATTCGGCGCGCGCCTGATTGCTGCCCAGGGAGTTCAGCTGCAGGGTAACCGCATCACTCATGCCCAGCTCACGCCAGAGCGCTGCGGTCATCAGGATCAGCTCGGCATCCACATCCGGGCCCGCCATACCGAAGGCTTCGACACCGACCTGATGGAACTGACGGTAACGCCCCTTCTGCGGCTTTTCGTAGCGGAACATCGGCCCCTGATACCAGAGCCGCTGAGTCTGGTTGTACAGCAAACCATGCTCCTCACCTGCACGCACACAGCAGGCGGTCCCTTCCGGACGCAGGGTCAGGCTTTCACCATTACGGTCATCAAAAGTGTACATCTCCTTCTCGACAATGTCGGTCACTTCGCCGATGGAGCGTTTAAACAGGTCAGTCTGCTCGACGATCGGCATACGGATCTCGCTATATCCGTAAGCACCTACTACACGCTTGATGGTGGCTTCAAGATACTGCCAGACCGGTGTTTGCTCCGGCAGAATGTCATTCATGCCGCGAATGGCTTTAATCTTTGTCAAAACGTCAGCTTTCCTGTGAAATCAAATAAGGGTTTACAGAGGCAGGCGCAGGCGGGCCACATTCTCTTTGCTGATTGAGGCAAGTTCAATCGGTTTGTTGTCATAGCGCATCTCGGCCACGGCACTGACACGGCCGATCACCACAGCCAGCGGCTCATCGCCTTCCAGCTCCAGTGAACTGCCACCTTTGGCAACACCGCTGTAGAGACTGCGCCCATGGGCGTCCTTGACACTGAGCCAGCAATCATCCGCAAAGCTTAGAGCCAGGCCGGAAAAGTAAGTCGGCGCCTGGGTAACAGGCTCGACCACCGGCTCCTCCACATCAACAGCAGACAAAGCAGCCGGTTCGGCAGCAGGTTCAGCCGATGTCGAAGTGCCACCTTCCAGCGGCGTATCGCTCATTTCAGCCGCCGGATCCACAGCGGCCGCAGGGGACATTTGTTCGACCGCCTCTGGCACCAGATCCGGTTCAGGTTCATTCAATTGCGGTAACACCAGCGTAGTGCCGTCGCTGGTTTCAACGGATACCGGCAAATCATCCTGAGCCGAGCGTTCGTCAGCGTCAAAACCGAACTGGGCCTGCCACCACCAGATACTGGCCGCCACCAGGGCAAGGATAAACAGCCAGCTGCCCACCCTCAGCACGGGGTGTCCCTGGCCACGCCCCGGAACAGTCGACACTGTTCCTATGGCGCGCACCTGGGCAGTCGTCGTATTGTTACCCGTCTGCTGGTTATAAGCCGTCACCAGCGCATCATCATCCAGCTTCAGAAAACGGGCATAGGAACGAATGTAGCCACGGGAAAACACCGGATCCTTAAGCTGCTCCAGCGCACCCTGCTCGATCGCTTGAATCACCTTTTCGGGAAGATGCAGCTGGTGCGCAATCTGCTCGGTGCTCAGGCCCAGCTTTTGACGTGCAGTGGAAAATGCCTGGCCGGTAAACACGACCGGCGGAATGGCTGCTTCAGTTTGATCACTCACTGGGCACTCTCCTGATAGAGTCTATACTCCTCGGAATTGGGATACATATTCTTCAACAGCAGCGCATAGGTCGCAGCACGGGAGACATTATGATCCAGCCGTGCCAGCTGCAGCCCAACCCAGAGACTCTTCGGATAGTGCTCAACCTGGCGCTGCTCAACCAGTTTACGGAAACGCTCGAAATAGCGGCCAGCGCTCGCAGACTCGCCACGATCGAGCAACAACTGGGACAGCTCCACCAAGGCCACGGGGCGATTGCCATTGATCGCCAGAGAGCGCTGGAAAGCCTCTTCGGCTGCGGTATCACGCCCGCTCAGCAGATAACAGCGTCCCAGGTTTTCAAGCGTCTGGGCACGCTGCGGGTAGAAGGGGTCACGCGACGCCAAGTCCAGCTCTACGCAGGCTTCCTGGTAACGTTGACGAGCAAACAGAAAGGCACCGAAGTTGTTGTGCAGCATGGCCGAGTCCGAGTCTGCCGCAACCCCTTTGCGGAAGTACTCTTCGGCGAGTTCATATTCCTGTTCAACCTGAAATACCAACGCCATGGCGTTGTAGGCGGGTGCATAGTTGGCGTCGATCGACAGGGCGCGCTGCAGGGACATCTTGGCATTGACGGTGTTGCCGGCCTGCAGATACTGCACTCCAAGCCCGGTATAGGCTTCCGCCGCCTGCTCGGGCTCTGCGCCCTGCTTACCACCGGTGCTTCCCGACTGTGATGCACAGCCGGACATCAACGCTGCTGCAAGCAGCAGCGAAACCAAGCCGGAGCCTCTCACGCTTCCCCCTTAAACCCTTTCAGTCTTTCCGTGAACAGGCTCCTCTTGTACCACAGGAATGTATTTTTGGCTACGACGGGTACGGTCCTCCACCTGGCCGACCAGCTGACCACAGGCAGCATCCACATCGTCTCCGCGGGTGCGTCGAACGGTAGTGATGATCGACGCCCTGATCATAATATCCTTAAAGCGCTGAATCGCTTCTTCGCTGGGGCGACGATAGCCGGAGTTCGGGAAGGGGTTGAACGGAATCAGGTTAAGTTTGCACGGCACCTGGCGCAGCACCTTGACCAATTCACGCGCATGCTCGGGCTGATCGTTGACACCCTCGATCAGGGTGTACTCCACGGTAATGACACGCTTGTCATTGAGGCCTTCGAGATAGCGATTACAGGCCGCGATCAGCTCTTCGATTGGATAGCGCTTGTTGATCGGAACCAGTTGGTCGCGCAGGTCATTGTTGGCCGCATGCAGCGAGATCGCCAGCGACACATCACTGACCTCACGCAGCTTGTCCAGCGCCGGCACCACACCAGAAGTACTCAGCGTCACACGACGCTTGGACAGGCCATAGGCGTTGTCGTCCATCATCAGCTGAGTGGCATCGACAACGTTGTCAAAATTCATCAGCGGCTCACCCATGCCCATCAGCACCACGTTACTGACGCGACGCTCGGACGGATCAAAGGGGCCATAGGCACGAATAGCCACACGCAACTGGGCGATGATTTCCGCCGTTGACAGGTTGCGGTTGTAGCCCTGCTTGCCGGTCGAGCAGAAGCTGCAGTCCAGCGAACAGCCGACCTGCGAGGAAACACAGAGGGTGCGACGATCACCGTCAGGGATCAGCACCATCTCGATCGCGGAGCCGCCATCCATGCGAATAACCCATTTGCGGGTACCATCCTTGGACGTTTTATCCAGCAGAATCTCCGGCTCGCGAATCTCGGCCACTTCAGCCAGTTTCGCGCGCAGCGCCTTGCTGATATTGGTCATCTCGTCAAAGCTGGAGGCACCCTGCTGGTGCAGCCACTTGAGGACCTGAGTCGCGCGAAAACGCTTCTCGCCCATTTCGTCGAAAAAGGCTTCCAGCTTGGCCGGAGACAGTCCCAGGAGGTTGATTTTGGATGGGGTCTCAGACATATCGTAGAATTACTCGTTTAGAATGACAGGCTGCCCAGAACGGGCAGCCCGGTACGAAATCAAGCGCCGAAGAAGTAGGCGATTTCGCGCTCAGCAGAAGCTGCAGAGTCGGAACCGTGTACGGCGTTGGCATCGATGGACTCAGCGAAGTCACGACGGATAGTGCCTTCAGCCGCTTCCTGCGGGTTAGTCGCACCCATCAGTTCACGGTTCTGAGCGATCGCGTTTTCACCTTCCAGAACCTGTACAACAACAGGACCGGAAGTCATGAAAGCGACCAGATCAGCGAAGAAAGGACGCTCTTTGTGCTCAGCATAGAAGCCTTCAGCATCAGCCTGACTCAGCTGCTTCATCTGCATTTCAACAATTTTCAGGCCCGCTTTTTCGAAGCGGCTTTCGATCTCACCGATCACGTTTTTAGCAACAGCGTCCGGCTTGATGATGGAAAGTGTACGTTCAACTGCCATAGGTATAATCCCCAATCTATAATGCTACAGGTCAATAAGGCGCAACATTATACGCAAAGCACCAGAAACTGAACAGACAACTCTGAAGAGCGAAAAAGCCCGGCGATCGCACGGGCTTTTACTGTTTGTCCTTATTCTGCCTCTTCGATCCAGGCCATCTGGATCGCTTCCAGAATTTTCTCGCCACAATGATCCGGATCATCCTCGAACTCATCCAGCTCCAGAACCTTGGAATACAGGTCCGGGAAACTGATCTGCAGCGGATTCACATCCGGATAGGCCTCATACAGCTCAATGGCGATATCGTGAACATCTACCCATTTCAAGCCCATGCTATACCTCAGTGCTGTTCGGATACCTGGTTGATGGTGTACTTCGGAATCTCCACCACCAAATCTTCACTATCGACCAATGCCTGACAACTGAGGCGAGATTCCGGCTCAAGCCCCCAGGCCTTGTCCAGCATGTCGTCTTCCAGTTCATCCGCCTCATTGAGCGAATCAAAACCTTCCCGCACGATAACGTGACAGGTCGTGCAGGCACAGGACTTCTCACAGGCATGCTCGATCTCGATGCCGTTGGCCAGCGCCACATCACAGATCGACACCCCTGGCTGCGCTTCAACGACCTTACCCTCCGGGCAAAGTTCTTCATGTGGCAGAAAAATCACCTGGGGCATTAACGCGCCTCCTTATCAAGTTCTTCAATCGAGTGACCGGACAGTGCCCGGGAAATGCTCTGATCCATGCGTCGGGAGGCGAAGAAATCACTGGCCTTGGCCAGCTCCTCGACACCGCTCTCGATGCGGCGGTAATTCCCATCCGCAACCGTAGCTTCCAGCTTGGCCACTGCCTGCTCCAACACTTCACGCTCACCAACAGACAGCAGCTCACCATCCTGCGCCATCGCCGCACGCAGCGCCGCGATAATACGCTCGGCCTCGACCTGCTGCTCACGCAGGTTACGCGCTTCCAGATCCTCTGCCGCGTGACTGTAGGATTCTTTCAGCATGCGCGCGATCTCGTCATCACTGAGACCGTAGGACGGCTTCACCTGGATACTGCTCATCACGCCTGTGGACAACTCTTCGGCAGCCACGCTTAGCAAGCCATCCGCATCGACCTGGAAGGTGACACGAATCTTGGCCGCACCGGCCGCCATCGGCGGAATATCGCGCAACACGAAACGCGCCAGAGAACGGCAATCCTGCACCAACTCGCGCTCACCCTGCACCACGTGAATCGCCATTGCGGTCTGGCCATCCTGATAAGTGGTGAATTCCTGTGCTCGCGCGACCGGAATGGAGGTATTGCGGTGGATAATTTTCTCCACCAGCCCCCCCATGGTCTCCAGCCCAAGCGACAAGGGAATCACATCCAGCAACAACATGTCGCTGTCCGGCTTGTTGCCGACCAGCACATCAGCCTGCAGCGCGGCACCGATGGCAACCACTCGGTCCGGGTCGATATCGATGTGCGGCGGGCGACCGAAGAACTCGGCAACCGACTCACGTACCAAGGGCACCCGAGTAGACCCCCCCACCATGACCACTTCGGCAACTTCGTCCGCCGATATGCCGGCATCCTTGAGAGTGCGACGGCAGGTTCTCAGGGTTCGCTTGACCAGCGATTCAATCAACGCTTCGAACTGCTCGCGACCGACTTCGACACGGACTTCACGCCCATCCAGCTCAACAGCTTCGCTAACCTGATCTTCATCGGTAAGGCGCTCCTTGATGCGTCGTGCCAGCGTTGTCAGGGTACGGGCAGAGGAGGCGTTCAGCGCACCACCCAAGCCGGACTGCTGTAGCAGCTCTTCGGCCAACAGACGGTCGAAGTCATCACCGCCCAGCGCGGTATCACCACCGGTGGCCAGTACCTCGAACACGCCACGGTTAAGGCGCAGAATGGAAATGTCGAAAGTACCACCACCCAGGTCATAGACCGCAATAACACCCTCACCCTGCTTATCCAGGCCATAAGCGACAGCTGCCGCGGTGGGTTCGTTGAGCAGACGCAGCACCTTGAGGCCGGCCAGCTGGGCGGCATCCTTGGTCGCCTGACGCTGGGCATCATCAAAGTAAGCCGGCACGGTGATCACAACACCTTCCAGATCACCGCCCAGTGATTCATGAGCACGCTCTGCCAGTGCCGACAGGATATCCGCCGATACTTCAACCGGACTCTTGTCGCCTGCCGCCGTCTGCAGATAGGGCATGCCGGACTCAGACGTTGCAAAGCGATAGGGCAGCTCTTCACCCAACCCCTTGATATCTTCAACACCACGCCCCATCAGACGCTTGACCGAGATAATGGTGTTATAAGGATCCAGGGATGCCTGCGCCATCGCTTCAGCACCCACACAGGGTGCAATACCCTGCTGATAGCGTACGACCGAGGGCAACAGATGGCGACCAGCCGCATCGGCCAGCGTAACAGCCACACCGCTACGAACCGATGCGACCAGTGAATTGGTGGTGCCCAGATCGATCCCGACCGCCAGCTTGCGCGCATGCGGTTCAGGGCTCTGCCCGGGTTCAGCTATTTGCAGTAATGCCATAGAACTTCCGTTAATCGTCGAACAGTCTGTCTTCCAGCGCCTCGATATCGCTCTGCAGCTTGCAAATAAACTGCATCTTGCGCACCAGCACCTCTGCCTGTCCCAGCTGCTCGCCTTGCCAGGAGCTCACGAACGCGGCCTGAAGACGCTTGAACTCACCGGATACATGCGCCTGAAGCGCATCCAGCTCGGCCTCGGGGTCGTCATGATCAACCGCTTCGGCCGCCCGCTCACGCAGCTCCATCTGCTCCATCAGGAACATGGGATCCAGCTGGGTACGGGTTTCGGACAGGGTATCGATTCCCTTGAGGGACAGGAGATATTGCGCGCGCTTGAGCGGCGATTTCAGGGTGGTCAGCGCCTCGTTGAGATAGGCCGTATACTGTACGGCCAGACGCTGTTCTCGATCAGACTGGTGTGAGTGTCTGTCTGGATGTAGCTGTTTCTGCAGGTCGCGATAGCGCTCGGTAAGCCGGGCCTGATCGACATCAAAGCTGACCGGCAGACCAAGGAATTCGAAGTAGTTACGCGTGATATCCATCAACCGGCCTCACTGGCTGCAACGCCTAGACGTTGAAGCTCTCGCCGCAACCACATTCGCTGCGTACATTCGGGTTGTTGAACTTGAACCCTTCGTTCAGTCCCTCGCGGACGAAGTCGAGCTCGGTTCCGTCCAGGTAGGCCAGACTTTTGGGATCGATCATCACCTTGACACCGCCAAACTCGAACACCCGGTCTTCCGGCTCCTGAGCATCGACGAACTCCAGCACATAGGCCATACCGGAGCAGCCCGATGTTCTGACGCCCAGACGAATGCCTGTACCGTGACCGCGTTTTTCAAGATAGCGCGCGACATGATCGATCGCGGCCTGTGTCATGCTAATTGCCATAATTACCCCAAGCACGGAGGGCGGCGCCCCCCGTTACGGTGTCACTTCTGCTGTTTGTTGCGGTAGTCTTCAACCGCTGCCTTGATCGCATCTTCGGCCAGAACCGAGCAGTGAATTTTCACCGGCGGCAGCGCCAACTCTTCCGCGATCTGGGAGTTTTTCAACTCGGATGCCTGATCCAGCGTCATACCCTTAACCCATTCGGTCACCAGGGAGCTTGACGCGATCGCTGAACCGCAGCCGTAGGTCTTGAAGCGGGCATCTTCGATCACCCCTTCATCATTAACCTTGATCTGCAGACGCATAACGTCACCACAGGCAGGCGCACCTACCATCCCGGTACCGACATGCGGATCTTCGGCATCCATTTTACCGACATTGCGCGGGTTTTCGTAATGATCAATAACCTGTTCACTGTAAGCCATGATAAACCTCCAAAACGTCTTCGGGACCTTAGTGGTGGACCCACTCAACCTTGCTCAGATCTACACCGTCTTTGTACATATCCCAAAGCGGAGACAGTTCACGCAACTTGCTCACGGCAGTGCGTACCTGCTCGATGGCGTAGTCCACCTCTTCTTCGGTCGTGAAGCGACCCAGAGAGAAACGGATCGAGCTATGTGCCAGCTCGTCATTCAATCCCAGTGCACGCAGTACATAGGACGGTTCCAGGCTTGCCGAGGTACAGGCAGAGCCTGAAGATACAGCCAAATCCTTGATCGACATCAGCAGAGATTCACCTTCGACGAAGGCAAAGCTGATGTTCAGGATACCCGGCACGTGATGTTCCGCCGAGCCGTTCAGGTGCACCTCTTCCATATCCTGGACGCCATTCCACAGGCGCTGACGCAGAGCTTCAAGGCGCGCCGTCTCGGCCGCCATCTCTTCACCGGCGATACGGAAGGCTTCACCCATGCCCACGATCTGGTGAGTCGGCAGGGTACCGGAACGCATGCCACGCTCATGACCACCACCGTGGATCAGTGCTTCAAGGCGTACGCGCGGCTTGCGGCGCACGTAGAGTGCACCCACCCCTTTGGGGCCGTAGATCTTGTGTGCGCACACGGACATCAGATCGACTTTCATCTCGGCCATGTCGATCGGCAGCTTGCCAGCGCTCTGAGCCGCATCGACATGGAAAAGGACACCCTTGGCACGGGTAATCTCACCGATGGCGGCGATGTCGGTCACGGTACCGATCTCGTTGTTGACGTGCATCAGCGAGACCAGAATGGTGTCTTCACGCAACGCTTCCGCCACCTGCTCGGGCGTGATCAAGCCATTGCTGTCCGGCTCCAGGTAGGTCACCTCAAAGCCTTCACGCTCCAGCTGACGACAGGGATCCAGCACGGCCTTGTGTTCAATCTTGGAGGTGATGATGTGCTTGCCCTTCTTGCTGTAGAAGCGAGCCACACCCTTGATCGCCAGGTTGTCGGACTCGGTCGCACCGGAGGTCCAGACGATCTCGCGCGGATCTGCACCCATCAGGTCTGCCACCTGACGACGCGCCGTCTCCACCGCTTCTTCCGCTTTCCAGCCAAACAGATGGGAGCGTGAAGCCGGGTTACCAAAGTTGCCATCGGGAGTCAGGCACTGAACCATTTTTTCTGCCACACGAGGGTCAACCGGTGTTGTTGCGGCGTAATCTAGGTAGATCGGCAGTTTCATCTTCTCTCTCCAAAAAAACTCTACACAGCGGCCTTTCTGCCTGCTGGCTGTTCGGTACTACTGGCGATCAGCTGATCAACCTGGCGCTGCTGGCGGTCCGCCACTTCCTGCACATCACGTCGCGCCACCAGATCGGCCAGACTGATGCTGCTCAGGAAACCGTGGATCTGATCACTCAGATCACACCAGAGATGGTGAGTCAGACAGGTATCTCCGCCCTGGCAGCTTCCGGTCTGCTTGCAACCGGTCGCATCAACCGACTCATTGACGGCATCAATCACTTCCGCCACATTGATACAGGCTTGCTCGCGCTTGAGCTGGTAGCCACCGCCCGGCCCGCGCACGCTGCGCACCAATTCATTACGACGCAGCTTGGCGAACAGTTGCTCCAGATAGGACAGCGATATTCCCTGGCGCTCGGAAATATCGGCCAGACTGATCGGCCCTTTGCCTTCATGCAGCGCCAGATCCAGCATCGCTGTTACGGCGTATCGCCCCTTGGTTGTCAATCGCATAGTATTCCTCATACTCACGCTTTACAGCATGAGCCCATTATGCAATTCCCTACCATTTTAGTCAACTATTTAACCGACCCGTTCTGTCGGTCTTTCTGATCATCCGCCGGCGACTCATTGGCCGCCGCCTCACTGGACGGCATGCCGCTGGCATCATCCACAGCCGCCTCGAAATCTTCCGACTTCAGCTCGGGCAACTGCTCATCACAAAATCCCGGCTTAAGCTCGCACAGTGCCTTACCCATGCTATCAACCTTGTGATCCATCGCCTGCATATGATCGAGCAGACAGCGAATCGCATGCGCCACCGGGTCCGATACTTCCCGCGTGACGGCATAGGCATCGAAACCGACTTTGTCGGCCATCTGGCGCCGCTTCAACTCCTCCGGCGTCTCCTCCTCCGGATGGCGCTTGATGATCCGCCCCGGAATACCCACCACGGTGGCCTCCTCGGGCACATCACGCGTGACCACCGCATTGGAGCCGACACGCGCGCCAGCACCGATGGTGATCGGCCCCAGCACCTTTGCCCCGGCACCACAGACCACATTATTACCCAGTGTCGGATGGCGCTTGCCCTTGTTCCAGCTGGTGCCACCCAGGGTGACACCGTGATACAGGGTGACATCATCACCAATCTCGGCGGTTTCACCAATCACCACACCCATGCCGTGATCGATAAAGAAACGCCGCCCGATGGTGGCGCCCGGATGGATCTCGATACCGGTCAGCCAGCGCGCGACATTGGAAACGATGCGTGCCAGCCATTTGAAATCACGTCGCCAGAGCGCATTGGCCATGCGATGAAACCAGATGGCATGCAGGCCCGGATAGGTCGTCAACACCTCAAAGGCGTTGCGCGCTGCCGGATCGCGATGAAAGACCGAGCGTATATCTTCGCGTATCTGCTTAAACATCTTCTTTATCACCCTCTGTCGCTGGCGCTTCCACTTTGCGCTCAACCGCCTTCAGAATGCCGCGCAGTACATTGACCTCGACCTTGTCCGGCACAGCACGCTGCAGCAGCCGACGCAGACGCGGCATCAACTGACGCGGGTTGTCAGGATCAAGGAAATCAATTTTAACCAGCGTACGCTCCAGATGCTCGAACATCAGCTCAAGCTCACGCTGCTCGGCCAGCTCGATATCCCAATCAGTCCCCCACTGCGGCTTCGCCAACGGCTGCTGAGCCAGCTCCGCCATGCGCAGTTCGTAGGTAATCACCTGTACCGCTGCCGCAATATTAAGCGAACTGAAGCTTTCCACCGCCGGGATATGAACATGGTGGTGACAGCGTTGCAGCTCTTCATTGGTCAAGCCCCGGTCTTCACGACCAAACAGGATCGCGACCCTGGCCTTGCCCTGCAGCGGCGCCGCGATTGCGGCCAGCTCACGCGGATCGACCAGCGGCCAGGGAATATGCCGCTCGCGGGCGCTGGTACCGAACACCAACTCGCAGTCGGCGATGGCGTCATCAATGGAGTCCACCACCCTGGCGGACGCCAGCAGGTCCGTTGCCCCCGAGGCACGCGCATCGGCATCCGGATGCGGAAACAGCTTGGGACTCACCAGACAAAGATCTTTCAGCCCCATGTTTTTCATGGCACGTGCCACGCCCCCGATATTGCCGGGATGCGTCGTGTTCACCAGTACAATGCGGATATGGTCAGACATGGAGTTACGCCGTTAAAAGCTGAACATTCTAACAGAACATGATTGAGTTGCAGACCACCTGTTCAGCGTAGCGCCGGTCTGAGCTACAATAGACCTTTGCCAACCTTGAAGACTGGACACCTACACTGATGCAACCAATGGTTAATATTGCCCTGCGCGCGACCCGGCTCGCAGGCGAACAGATCTCGCGCGCCCTCGAACGCCTGGATCTGATCAAATCTGAACAGGCCGATGTCGCTGAGTTCATCAGTGAGCTCTGCCAACAGGCTGAACGTACCATCGCCACCACCATCCAGAAGGCCTACCCTCAGCATAGCCTGATCGGCGAATACAGTGGCCAGTACGCTCCGGTCGGCGAAGGCCCCGGCCACTGCGAATGGCACGTCAGCCCGATCGACAGCCTGACCAACTTCTCCAACGCCCTGCCGATGTTCGCCCTGAGCGTCACCGGCTACATCAACGGTAAAGCTGAGCATTGCGTGGTCCTCAACCCGGTCTTCGGCGAAGAGTTCACCGCCAGCCGCGGCAAGGGCGCCCAGCTGAACGGCAAGCGCCTGCGCGTCGGCACCCGCACCTCCCTGGAAGGCGCTGTCATCGGTACCGGCTACCACGCCCGCCGCAGTGACAAGCCCTGGATGGAATCCCACGCCCGCATGATGCAGGAAGTAATGCAGGCAGGTGCTACGCTGCACAACAGCGGCTCACCGGTACTGAGTCTGGCCTACACCGCTGCCGGTCGTCTCGACGGTTTCTACCAGATCGGCCTGAGCCAGACCGAACTCTCTGCCGGCCTGCTGCTGATTCGTGAAGCCGGCGGCCTGGTAGGCGACTTCTCCGGTGGCAACAAGTACAGCGATCACGGCAACCTGGTAGCCGGCAACACCAAGATACTCAAGGCCCTGCTGCGCACCCTGCACCCGGCCACATCCGAAGCCCTGCGCTGATCAGCAGAATTTCAGACACAAAAAAACCGCATCCAAGGATGCGGTTTTTTTGGTCCGTTCGAAGCCTCAGGCTTGGAACGGATGACGCAGAACGATGGTCTCGTTACGGTCAGGGCCAGTGGAGATAATATCGATCGGCGCTTCGATCAGCTGCTCCAGACGGCTGATGTAGGCACGGGCATTGGCCGGCAGCTCATCCAGGCTCTTCACACCGACGGTGGACTCGGTCCAGCCCGGCAGCTGCTCATAAACCGGCTCGACCACTTCGTAGTCTTCGCTACCGTTCAGAGAGGTCACGACATTGCCGGCCGCATCCTTGTAACCGGTACAGATGTTGATCTGCTCCAGACCATCCAGCACGTCCAGCTTGGTCAGACAGATACCGGATACGGAGTTGATCTGGATCGCATGCTGGAGCGCAACCGCATCGAACCAGCCACAGCGACGGGCACGACCGGTAGTAGCACCGAACTCATGACCACGCTCAGCCAGACGCTGACCCACATCACAGTGCAGCTCGGTCGGGAAAGGACCGCCACCGACACGGGTAGTGTAGGCCTTGGTAATACCCAGGATGTAATCCAGATACAGCGGACCGAAGCCACTACCGGTAGAGGTACCGCCAGCGGTCGTATTGGAAGAGGTCACGTACGGGTAGGTACCGTGGTCGATATCGAGCAGCGATCCCTGCGCACCTTCGAACATGATGCTGGCACCCTGCTTGCGCAGTTCATGCAGCTTGGCGGTTACGTCGGTGATCATCGGCACCAGCGTCTTGGCCATCTCCATGCAGCTGTCGTAGGTCTGCTGGAAATCAACCGGATCCACCTTGTAGTAGTTCTGCAGTACGAAGTTGTGGTACTCCAGCACTTCCTTCAACTTGCTGGCAAAACGCTGCGGATCCGCCATATCACCCAGACGCAGGCCGCGACGCGCCACCTTGTCCTCATAGGCCGGACCGATACCACGACCGGTGGTGCCGATCTTGGCATTGCCGCGCGCCAGCTCACGCGCCTGATCCAACGCCACATGGTACGACAGGATCAGCGGACAGGCCGGGCTCAGCTGCAGACGCTCGCGCACGGGAACGCCGCGCCCTTCCAGCTCGGCAATCTCTTTCAGCAACGCCTCCGGCGACAGCACAACGCCGTTGCCGATCAGACAGAGCACATTCTGACGCAGAATACCGGACGGAATCAGGTGAAGAACGGTCTTCTCACCATCGATGACCAGAGTATGTCCCGCATTATGCCCGCCCTGGAAGCGAACGACGGCAGCGACCTGCTCGGTCAACAGATCTACGATCTTACCCTTGCCTTCATCACCCCACTGGGTGCCCAGAACAACGACGTTTTTACCCATTGCTGTCTCGATTACTCGTTAATTATCAAAAAATTTGCGATCAAAGATCGACCAGAACCCATTCACCGCTCTCCAGCTTCAGCTGTTGCGAGTAGCGGTTGTCACAATCCGTTTCGCCTTCCAGCCGCTGTACAACGCGCTTTCCAGCCTGACGCAGCTTGGCAATCGCGGACTGCAGGTCTTCAGCCTCTCCCGCAGGCGCCAGAATCACGCCCTCCGCCTGATCGGCCAGCTGACCGGACAGGTCCATCAAAGTCTTGAGATCGGCACTGAAGCCGGTTGCCGGGCGCGCACGCCCGAAATCACGCCCGATATTGTCATAGCGACCGCCCTTGGCCAGCGCCTGACCAAAACTGGGCGTGTAGGCGGCAAACACGATACCGGTGTGATAGTGGTAGCCGCGTAGCTCACTGAGATCGAAGTAGGTATCCACCGACGGGAAGCGTGCCGCTATGCGTACCGCCAGATCCGCCAGATAATCCACGGCCTTCATCAGCTCGGCATCCGCCGCAAACAGCTGACGCGCCCTGTCCAGTATAGCTGCACTGCCATTAAGACGCGGCAGCTCCTGCAGCCAGTCAACAAGCGGCGCCTCCAGATCCAGCTCGGAGACAAAGCGACCGATTTCCGGCAGCGCCTTGCGCTGCAGCATATCCTGATAGTCCGCTTGCTGCTGGGCGCTCAGATCCGCCATCTGCATCAGGCGACTGAACACGCCCACATGCCCCAGGTCCAGGCTAACCGGCGTCTTCAGACCCACTTCATCCAGCGTCGCCAGCATCAGCGAGATCACTTCCACGTCGCTGTCCGGACCGGCATGACCATACAGCTCAGCACCCAGCTGCAGCGGGTTACGAGACGCCAGCATATTTTCAGCATGACTGTGAAGTACCGAACCGCAGTAGCACAGGCGACTGGCGCCCTCGGTACGCAGGCGGTGGGCATCAATACGCGCCACCTGAGGCGTCATGTCGGCACGCACCCCCAGGGTGTGGCCGCTCATGCGATCGGTGACCTTGAAGGTATTGAGATCGAGATCGTGACCGACACCGGTCAGCAGGGACTCCAGATGCTCCGCGATCGGCGGCATTACCAGCTCGTACCCCCAGCGATGGTAGAGGTCGAGCACCTTACGGCGCATCAGTTCAACCTGCCGCGCCTGCGGCGGCAGCAGTTCCATTATTCCGTCGGGCAGCAACCAGCGATCTGCCAAGGCCATGCGATACTCCGCTGTCATCAGGTGGGCTGAATCACAAAAAAACCGGGCACAAACCCGGTTACTTAATTATATCACGAAACCGGGCGCCAAAGGCACCCGGTTTTCGTTGCACTATTGGGTAACAGAGGTCCCCGTTGCGCTATTGAGGTAGCGGAAGAACTCGCTCTTCGGATCCAGCACGAACATGTCACCACCGCCGGAGAAGGACTCCTTATACGCATTCAGGCTGCGATAAAAGGCATAGAACTCCGGATCACGCTGAAAGGCCTCGGCATAAATCGCCGCCGCCTGAGCATCACCCTCACCACGCACGGTTTCCGCCTCACGGAAAGCATCTGCCAGAATAACTGTACGCTGGCGATCCGCATCAGCTCGTATCCCTTCCGCCAACTCCTTGCCTCGGGCACGCAGCTCACGCGCCAGACGCAGACGCTCGGTACGCATACGCTCATACACCGAAGAAGATACTTCCTGCGGCAGATCGATTCGCTTGACGCGCACATCAATCACCTCGACACCCAGCTCAGACTGAGCCAGATCACTCAGCGCACGGATGACATCACCCATCACCTCTTCACGAGCACCGGAAACCACTTCAGTCAGCGTACGCTCACCAAACTGGTTACGCAGACTAGTTTCGACACGGGTAGATAGCAGATCAGCCGCCCGAAACTCATCACCAGAGGTAGCCGTGTAATACTTCTCTACATTGTCGATGCGCCACTTGATGAAGGAGTCTACGATCAGACGTTTTTTCTCCAGAGTCAGGAACGCCTGTGGACGCGCATCCAGCGACATGATCCGGCCTTCAAACTTGCGCACGGTGTTAACGAACGGGATCTTGAAATGCAGACCCGGCTTGATATCGGCTTCCACCACCTCACCGAAGCGCAACTTGATCGCCCGCTCCGTCTCCTTGACGATGTAGACCGATTTGGAACCGATCATCACCACCAGCAGCAGCGCGATCAGGCCAAACATGGATGTAGGCTTCATTAGCGTCCCTCCCTCAGGCCGGAAGAAGTAGTCTGTGTACGCTGACGCGTCTCCTCCAGCACCTGATCGGCAATCTGGCGCATGGTACTTTCATCCAGACGGACGCGGCCGGCAGAGTCACGTGCCGGCTGCTTTTCAGCGAGTCGATCCAACGGCAAGTACATCATGTTATTGCCACCCTCGACATCAACCATTACCTTGCCGGTGCTGGCCATCACCTCCTGCAGGGTATCGATGTACAGACGCTCACGGGTCACTTCAGGCGCCTTCTGATACTCAGTCAACAGCGCCTTGAAGCGGCTTGCTTCACCAGTCGCCTTGGCCACCACCTCTTCGCGGTAGGCACTGGCTTCCTCGGTCAAGCGCTGAGCCCGACCACGGGCTTCCGGCACAACACCATTGGCATAGGTTTCAGCCTCATTCTTGGCCCGCTGCTCATCCTCGCGCGCTTTGATCACGTCATCAAACGCATCCTGCACCTGACGCGGTGCCTGGGCGTTCTTGATGTTGACCTTGGAGATGCTCAGACCAGTGGTGTAGTTTTCCATATAACGCTGCAGTCGCGCCTGCACCTGGAGCGCCAGGGTGTCACGCCCCTCGGTCAGGATGTTATGCATTTCGGAGGTACCCACCACGTGACGCAGCGCCGACTCGGACGACTGCGCCAGGCTGTCACCGGGATCGCGCACCTTAAGTGCAAACAGCATGGGGTCGGACACCACATACTGCACGGTCATGTCCACATCGACGATATTTTCGTCAGCGGTCAGCATCAGCGAGCGGTGATCGTAGGTACGAATACGCGTGGTGTTAACCTTGACCACTTCGTCGACCAGCGGCGGATTCCACTGCAGACCCGGCTGCACGGTGTCATGGTATTTGCCCAGACGCAGTACGATGCCACGCTCCTGCTGATCCACGGTGTAGAAACCCATGCCAGCCCAGAACAGCGCGGCCAATACGACCAGCACGACAAAGAAGCCGCTGCTGCTGCCCTTGCCACGGCCATCGCCGCCGCCAAAGCCGCCGCGCTTTTTGCCGCCCCCAAAGATACCGCCGAGACGATCTTGCAGCTTGCGCATCGCTTCATCGATATCGGGCGGCCCCTGATCGTTGCCACCACCACGCTTGCCGCGGTTATCGCCACCGCCACTCCAGGGGTCATGGTTGTTCCCATTCCCGCCAGGCTCATTCCAGGCCATAGTGTTCTCCGTTATAAACCGCTTGATTAACTGTTTTGATTATTCGCAATTATTGCCTTAACGGCGCTGCCTAATCGACCATTTCAGGCAGATATTGTTCCTGAGGGATGTATTGATCCTGCCGAATTCCCAGGCGACTCAAAATTCGCTTGAAATCCTTCATCTGCAGACGCACTTCCAGCAGCATACCACCCTGCTCATCAACCTCTTCACGTACAACTGCGCCCTGAGCATACAACTGGGCCCGCAGATTGCCGTCCGTGGGCGCCAACCGCAGCTGGTCGTGGAACATCTCCTCGCCCAGGCGTTCGCTGATCACATCGAGCAGCAGCTCAACACCTTCGCCGCTGACCGCTGATACCCAAACCCGCCAGGGCACACCGTTTTCATCCCGATCCACCCTGGGCTCGGCACCCTCGATACGGTCGATCTTGTTATAGACCTGCAGCACAGGCACTTCGCCGGCACCGATCTCTTCCAGGACCAGCTCAACCTGCTCGATGTGGCCCAGTCGTTCCTCATCGTAGCAATCGATCACATGCAGCAACAGGCTTGCTTCCGTGGTTTCCTGCAGCGTAGCACGAAAGGCTTCGACCAGCTTGTGCGGCAGATGGCGAATGAAACCCACGGTATCCGCCAGGATCGCCGAGCCCACATCGGCCAGCTCGATCTTGCGCAGCGTCGGGTCCAGGGTCGCAAACAGCTGATCCGCCGCATAGACGTCAGCGGTGGTGAGGCGATTGAACAGAGTAGACTTGCCGGCGTTGGTATAGCCCACCAGCGATACCGTCGGCACTTCGGCACGCTTGCGCGCACGACGCCCCTGGTCACGCTGTTTGCGAACTTTTTCCAGCCGCTTGAGAATGGATTTGATACGGGCACGCAGCAGTCGACGGTCGGTCTCCAGCTGGGTTTCACCAGGGCCTCGCAGGCCGATACCGCCCTTCTGACGCTCAAGGTGGGTCCAGCCGCGCACCAGTCGGGT
Organism: uncultured Marinobacterium sp.; assembly: GCA_963677795.1. GTDB lineage: Bacteria > Pseudomonadota > Gammaproteobacteria > Pseudomonadales > Balneatricaceae > Marinobacterium. Next base: position 1,192,031 of record OY782520.1, read on the forward strand.
CGACATGTGCTCCAGCTGGGCCAGCTCCACCTGCAGCTTACCCTCGTGAGTACGGGCACGCTGGGCGAAGATATCCAGAATCAGGCCGGTTCGATCCAGCACGCGACACTGCAGCTCACGCTCCAGGTTGCGCTCCTGCGCCGGGCTCAACGCATGGTTGAAAATGACCAGCTCCGCTTCGTGCTCGCGCACCAGCTCAGCCAGCTCTTCCACCTTGCCCTTGCCCAGAAAGAACTTGGGACTGGGGTCAGCACGGGTACCGGTCAGAAACTCGACCGGGTCGGCTCCCGCCGACAGCGCCAACTCTTCTAGTTCTCGTGGATTCTCGCGATCGGCCTCACTGGCCAGGTCTATATGGACGAGGATCGCGCGCTCGCCTGACTCAGGACGTTCGAAAAACAATTAATACCTCATTCAGCAGGCTTGTCGTCGGCCACAGGCAGCTTGACCGGACGGGCAGGCACTACTGTAGAAATGGCGTGCTTGTACACCATCTGGCTGACAGTGTTTTTCAACAGAATGACAAACTGATCAAAGGATTCGATCTGCCCCTGAAGTTTGATACCGTTGACCAGGAAGATCGACACAGGAACACGTTCCTTGCGCAGAACATTAAGATAAGGGTCTTGTAGTGATTGCCCTTTTGACATTGCAAACTCCTTCCAGAATGGAAATCAATTTATAGTGTAGTTGTGTATTCGGATTAAGCTGACTCGGCATCATACCGCTGCATGAACAGAGTTTGCGCGCGATCATACCCGAATTCATTATATAACGGCAGGGTCTGACAGTTTCAAGGCATCGGAAACTAAATTCGACGCCCCGGTTTCCAGCCAGTGAACCCCTTGCCAGCCGCGCAACCAGGTAAGCTGACGCTTGGCCAGCTGGCGCGTAGCGACAATCCCCTTGTGCCGCATGGTGTCCCGGTCATATTCATCACTGAACCAGGACCACATCTGACGATAACCGACACACCGAATCGACGGCATATTCGCATGCAGATCGCCACGATCCCAAAGCGCCCGCACCTCCTCTTCAAACCCGGCCTTGAGCATCAGATCAAAGCGAAGCTCAATGCGCTCATGCAGCAGAGAGCGCTGCGTCGGTGCCAGTGCAATGGGAATGATATCGAATGGCAGATCCGCGTCCGCCTGCTCACGCCAGTGCTGACTGATCGGCTTGCCGGTCAGCTGCACTACCTCCAATGCCCGCTGCAAACGCTGAGCATCGGTGGGCTTGAGGCGCTGTGCACCCTCGGGGTCCAACTCGGCCAAAAGCGCATGGATCGCCGGCCAGCCCTTTTCAGCCGCCTCCGCTTCGATGCGGGCACGCAGCTCCGGATTTGCCTCCGGCAACTGGGCCAGCCCCTGCTGCAGGGCATTGAAATAAAGCATGGTGCCGCCCACCAGCACGGGGATGCGCCCTCCCTGCTGGATTTCAGTAATCTGCGCCAGCGCATCGGTGCGAAACTGGGCCGCCGAATAGGCTTCTGTCGGATCCAGCATATCGACCAGACGGTGTGGATAGGCCGCCAGCTCATCCGGCGTCGGCTTGGCCGTGCCGATATCCATGCCACGGTAGATCATCGCCGAGTCAACGCTGATCAGCTCACAGGGCAGGCGGTCACACAGCCGCATCGCCAGGTCAGTCTTGCCGGACGCGGTCGGCCCCATCACGAAAATCACTTTGGGCTTATTGTTCGCCGCAGGCTGCATCACTGTCCCCGTAAAAAAAGTTTGTCCAGCTGCGCCAGTGACAGCTGCGTCCAGGTTGGACGTCCATGGTTGCACTGACCACTGCGCTCGGTCTGCTCCATGTCACGCAGCAAGCCGTTCATCTCCGGCACCGTCAACTGGCGGTTGGCACGCACAGCGCCATGACAGGCCATGGTCGCCAGCAGTTCATTCAAGTGAGCCTGGATACGGTCGCTGGTGCCGTACTGCAGCATATCGCCCAGCACATCACGCACCAGCTGTTCCACATTAGCCCGGGCCAGCGCCACCGGCACCTCGCGAATCACCAGCGACTCTTCTGCCATCCGCTCAAGGCGAAAGCCCAGGCGGTGAAATTCTTCCGGGTACTCTTCGGCGATATCACCCTCGCGGGCGCTGACCGCCAGGTTGACCGGCACCAGCAGCGGCTGGCTGCGGACACGGTCCTGTTCGAAGGCGACTTTCATCCGCTCATAGACGATGCGTTCATGGGCGGCGTGCATGTCCACCAGCACCATGCCCTCGGCGTTCTGCGCCAGAATATAGATGCCGTGCAACTGCGCCAGCGCATAGCCCAACGGCGGCACTTCCTGCTGCTCTGAGGCAGCCCCGGGGGCCGCGGTCTGCGACGCCACGCCCGCCGGCTGATGCAGCGCCGAATAGCCCTGAATCTGTTCCTGCACCTGACGTGAAGAAGGATTGTGACTGGCCGCGCCAAAACCGGTCGAACCTGCAGCACCAAAGCCCAGCCCCATGGGGCGCTGGCGCAGTGCGGACAGGTCCGCTACCGGGCGAGACGACGCCTCCAGCTGTGGGTAACTCGGCTCGGGCGGTGCCAGTTCCGACTGCATCGGCTGCTCGGACGCGCCCTGCACCGGCGCCACATCCTGCGGCCGCAGATCAGCGATTACCCGGTAGAGGGTACGGAAGACAAAGTCATGCACCAGCCGGCTCTCGCGGAAACGCACCTCGTGCTTGGTCGGATGCACGTTGACATCGACCAGCGCCGGGTCCAGTTCCAGATAAAGCACATAGGCCGGGTGGCGGCCGTGAAAGAGCACATCCTGATAGGCCTGGCGCACCGCATGAGTGACCACCTTGTCGCGGATGACACGGCCGTTAACGAAGAAGTACTGCTGATCGGCCTGAGCCCGAGAGAAGGTCGGCAAGCCCATCCAGCCCCACAGCCTCAGCCCCGAAGCTTCGGCCACCACATCCAGCGCCACCGACTCGCTGACGAAGCCCTTGCCCAGCAGCTGGGCCAGGCGCTGCTCACGCGCCGGTTCAGTATCCGCCGGGCGCAGCTGATGGACCATCTTGCCGTTATGGCGCAGATTAAAACCGACGTCGTAACAGCTCAGCGCGAGCCGCTTGACCACTTCTTCAAGGTGACGGAATTCGGTCTTCTCGGTCTTGAGGAACTTGCGCCGGGCCGGGGTATTAAAAAACAGGTCGCGCACTTCCACGGTGGTTCCCGGCGGATGAGCCGCCGGCACCACGTCGGCGACCATGTCGCGCCCCTGAGCCGAGACCGCCCAGGCATTGTCCTGTTCGCCCGGACGGGAGGTCAGCGTCAGGCGTGAGACCGAGCTGATACTGGCCAGCGCCTCGCCACGAAAACCGAGACTGCCCACCGCCTCCAGATCCTCCAGCGCGGTGATCTTCGAAGTGGCGTGACGACTCAGTGCCAGCGGCAAGTCGGCCTTGTCGATACCGCGGCCATTGTCACGCAGGCGGATCAGCTTGACACCCCCCTGCTCGGTATCCAGTTCGATACGGTCAGCGCCGGAGTCAAGGCTGTTTTCCAGCAGCTCCTTGACTACCGAGGCGGGGCGTTCAACAACCTCGCCAGCCGCAATCTGGTTGGCCAGCTGCGGCGATAAAAGATGAATTCGTGACATAAAAACCTGAGGTTTAACCCGCGGGGATGCGCAGTACCTGACCGACACGGATGCGGTCGCCACTGAGCTTGTTGGCGCTGCGCAGCTGCTGCAGGGAAACCCCGTTGCGCTGCGCAATGACGGACAGGGTATCACCGGAAACCACCTTGTACATCCGTTCACCACCGGCCGGCGCCTTGCCGGACTGCTTCTGCCAGGCGACATAGGTCGCGGTCGGAGGCTTCTCCCAGAAATGGTCGACGATGCCCCTGTAGATCGCATCAGCCATCTGCTTCTGGTAGCTGGCAGTGCGCAGCTTGCGCGCTTCGTCCGGATTGGAGATAAAGCCGGTCTCAACCAGGATCGACGGAATATCGGGCGACTTGAGCACCACGAAGCCGGCCTGTTCCACATGCTTCTTGTGCATGCGAGCAAAGCGGTCCATATTGCCGTGAATACGCGAGGCGATCTGATGACTGTCCTTGCGGCTGGCATTCATCGACATGTCCAGCAGCACGCTGGCCAGCACATCATCCTTGTCATCCAGGCTCAAACTGCCGACACCGCCGATCAGGTCGGTACTGTTTTCCCGTTTCGCCAGCCAGCGGCCCATCTCGGAACTGGCACCACGACCGGACAGTACCCAGACAGACGCACCACGAGCGCGCGGGTCCTTGAAGGCATCGGCATGAATGGACACAAAGAGGTCGGCGTTACTCTTGCGCGCCTTGCCGGTGCGCCCGCGCAGACTGATGTAATAGTCACCGGTACGGGTCAGCACGGCACGATAGCCCTTGCGCGCGTCGATCAAACTTTTCAGTTTCCTGGCGATCGCCAGCACCACATCCTTTTCGCGCACGCCACCCGGCCCTATGGCGCCCGGGTCTTCACCACCGTGACCGGCATCGATCATCACCACGATATCGCGCTTGCCTGTTTCACCCGCCACCGGCACCACGGTTTTGGTCACCACCGCCTGCTCGCGCATCTCCAGATCAACCACCAAACGATGGCCGTACTGGTCGTTTGGCTTGAGGTCGAAGCTCTTCGGACGCACGCTGTCCTTCAGGTCCAGTACGATCCTGAGGCCATCGCCACGCTGACTGTGCCGAATGCTGCCAACCGGGCTTTTCTCCAGTCCGAGCTTGTCCAGCGAAGCCTTGAGGCTCGCCTTGTCGACATCGATCACCACCCGATCGGGGTTCGACAGGGTAAACAATTTGTGCTCGACCGGCCCCGACAGGTCAAATACCAGGCGGGTGTTATCCGGTGCCAGCCAGGCACGCACGTTACGAATTTCCTCGGCCGCCTGCAGCGTGGTGGCCGTCAGGCAGCACAGCAGAAGGGTTAGCAGTTGCCCGAGTTTCTTCATCAGCCCATTCACGTCTGGTTGCTTGTCTTGTTCAGTATATCGACCATCCGCTGTCCTTTTTGAGTTTTGGCGCTCAGTTCCAGCTCACGCCCCGGTCCCGACAGGGACAGACGGATCTCCAGATCCGGCTGCGGCAGTATGCCTGCACCCTTCTCCGGCCACTCCACCAGGCAGAGGGCATCATCGGTAAAGTAATCACGAATACCCAGATATTCCAGTTCTTCCGGGTCGGACAGGCGATAGAGGTCAAAGTGATACACCGCTCCCGCCGGTGTATCATAGGGTTCGACCAGAGTATAGGTCGGACTTTTGACCGACCCGGTATGGCCACAGCCACGCAACACCCCTCGACTGAGAGTCGTCTTGCCCATCCCCAGATCACCGAGCAGAAAAACCACACCGCCGGCGTCAATCGCCTGTGCCAGCTGACCACCAAAATCGGCCATCGCCTGCTCATCGGGGAGGTAGCGTTTCATTTAGCTGTCTTCCTTCATTCAATGCCACTGAGAACGCGGCGCACCCGGGCAATAAGATCAGTCGCCAGCAAACCGCGCTCACCCTGATCGGCGGCACAAAGGTCCGCCGCACGGGCATGGGCATAGACCCCGGCCCTGGCCGCATCCACCGCACTCAAACGTTGCGCCCGCAAGGCCCCAATGATACCGGAGAGCACATCCCCCATGCCACCGCAGGCCATACCCGGGTTACCCGCGTTACACAGGTGCATGGCATCGCCATCGAAGCTGAGACTGCCCGCCCCCTTGAGCACCACGGTGCCGCCAAAACGCGCCTGGAGTTCACGCACCGCCCCGAAACGGTCCTGCTGCACCTCGCCGGTGTCCCATCCCAGCAGCCGTGCCGCCTCACCCGGATGAGGCGTCAATACCCAGTCATGCGCTCCCAGGCCGTTGCCATTGTGCTGCCGACGCTGCAACAGGTTGAGCGCATCGGCATCCAAGACCAGCGGCAGACCCGAATTCAGTGCCTGCTGCAGCAACTGATCGGCCCAGGCGCTCTGGCCCAGCCCCGGTCCGACAACCAGCACATCCGGTCGTTCCAGCAGCGGCTGAATATCCTGTCCCGAATTGACCCCGGCCACCATCACTTCCGGTGCCCGGGTCAACGCCGCCGTCACATGCTCGGGGCGGGTGGCCAGCGACACCAGACCGGCGCCACTGCGCGCGGCCGCTTCCGCCGCCATCAGTGCGGCGCCACCCATACCGTGATCGCCACCGATCACCATCACGTGGCCGAACAACCCCTTGTGCGAGGAGCGCCGGCGCGGCGGCAACAGCTTGGCCAGGTCATCACTGTCGGTGCGAAAGGCACTGAACGAAACTTCTTCGTAGACCTCGTCCGGCAACATCAGGCTGTCGAACAGCACCTGACCACAGTGATCCACCCCTTCGTGGGTCAACAGCCCCTGCTTGAGGGCGATGAAGGTCAGGGTCAGCTCGGCGCGCACGGCGACACCCAGCACCCGACCGGTGTCGCTGCACAGCCCCGAAGGGATATCCACTGCCATCACCGGGCGCGGCGAACGGTTAAACAGTCGAATCAGCTCGGCCGTATCCCCCCGCACCGGGCCACTCAGACCGGTCCCCAGCAGCGCATCGACCAGAACCTCACCCTGGAGTTCAACACCCGGCCGCCAGCGCTGCAGCGCCACGCCAACGGCCTGCGCCCACTGCCAGGCGGCACGCGCCTCACCGGCCAGACGGTCGGCAAAGTCGTCGCTGAGCACCAGCACCTGCACATCGATGCCCTGCTGCCTGGCCAGTCCCGCAATGATCAGGCCATCACCGCCGTTATTGCCGCCACCACAGGCCACCGTCAGGCGACGAACCGAGGGCCAGTGAGCCATTAGCTCGACGAAAGCGGCGTGACCGGCCCGCTGCATCAACCGGAACCCCGGAATGCCGAACTGTTCGATGGCGCTACGGTCCAGGGCGCGGCTCTGTTCAGCCGTGTATAATGCTCCCGGCAGCTCTGCTCTGCTCATGATGGCTTTCTCCTTTCTTATCAGTTCATTATAGAGGATGGACTGACCAGCACACACCCGGTTCCCGTTATGTCACAGCTCAGTACAGAACAGCTCGACACTCTCGCCCAGGCACTCAAACAGCAGGCGCAGGAACTGGGCTTTGCCGACTGTGCCATCACCCTGCCGGACGCCAGCCAGGAAGCAGACCGCCTGCAGCGCTGGCTGGACGCCGGCTATCAGGGCAGCATGGACTACCTGAATCAAAACGTCGACAAGCGACTGGATCCGACCCTGCTGGTGCCCGGCACGCGCCGCATCATCATGCTGAGGATGGACTATCTGCCCGCCGAGACACCGATCACCGGCATTCTGCGCAACCCGGACAAGGCCTATGTGGCCCGCTACACCCTGGGGCGCGATTACCACAAGCTGATACGCAAGCGCCTGAAACAGCTGGGTCAGTGGCTGGACAGCCAGGTGGACGACGTTGAGGTACGCTTTCGCCCCTTCGTCGACAGCGCACCGGTACTGGAACGGCCGCTGGCGCGCAACGCAGGGCTGGGCTGGATCGGCAAGCACACCCTGCTGCTCAACCGTCAGGCGGGATCCTGGTTCCTGCTCGGCGAACTGTTCATCGACCTGCCGCTGCCGATCGACCCGCCGGAAACCGAGTCCCACTGCGGCCGCTGTTCGGCCTGCATCGATATCTGTCCGACTCAAGCCTTTCCGGAGCCGGGCGTGCTCGATGCCCGCCGCTGTATTTCCTATCTGACCATCGAGTATCGTGGCAGTATTCCACTGGAGCTGCGGCCGCTGATGGGCAACCGCATCTTTGGCTGCGACGACTGCCAGCTGATCTGTCCCTGGAACCGCTTCGCCAAACGCAGTGACGAGCCGGATTTCCAGCCGCGCCACAATCTGGACCAGGTTGAACTGCTGGAGCTGTTTGAGTGGGACGAAGCGACCTTCCTCAAACGCACCGAAGGCTCGGCGATCCGTCGTACCGGTTACGAAGGCTGGCAGCGTAACCTGGCCGTTGCCCTGGGCAACGGCAGGGGAGGTGAGCAGGTGATGGCCGCCCTGCGCGCCCGCCGCGCAACGAGCAGCGAGCTGGTGCAGGAGCATATCGACTGGGCACTGGCGCGACTGAGTGACGGCCAGGGACCTTCACCCCTGCCGATTCTCAGCCACCCCGGCGCCCGTCGACTGCCGGAATAACCGGGTTAGCGAGGATTAAAGGCGGAAGAAATGGCGGCGATAGTGACGCAGCTCTTCGATCGACTCGCGGATATCGTCCAGCGCCAGGTGGTTGGCCTGCTTCTTGAACCCTTCCAGCGCCGCCGGTTTCCAGCGCTTGGCCAGTTCCTTGATGGTGCTGACATCCAGGTTGCGATAGTGGAAGAACGCCTCCAGTTCGGGCATGTAACGCCACAGGAAGCGACGATCCTGGCCGATGCTGTTGCCGCACATCGGTGAAGCCCCCTGTTCGCTGTGCTCACGCAGGAACGCCAGCAGGGTCTGTTCCGCCTCGGTTTCACTGATGGTGCTGCTGCGCACCCGATCGGTCAGGCCAGACTGGCCGTGCGTACGGGTACACCACTCGTCCATGCGGGAGAGCACCGTATCCGGCTGATGCACCGCAATCACCGGCCCTTCGGCGATGAGGTTCAGATCCGCATCGGTCACGATCGCGGCCATCTCGATGATACGGTCGGTGTCCGGATTCAGCCCGGTCATCTCCAGATCGATCCAGATCAGGTTATCCTTGAGTGCCATGCACCTTTTCTCCCCTGGCAAAACTGTCAATTTAACTCGGATTCGAATACCTTAGCACGTCAATGACAGTAGCAGTGAGCGAGTGATACCGGCCGGTATGGGAAAACGCAAAGTCAACCGGCGCCAGGCCTGGCGCATCAACAAGATTCAGGAAGAGCGTGCAGCTCGCGCCCATAAACGCGATACCCTGATCGAGGAACAGCTCGAAGGCGGCGATCTCGGCCCCGAACAACAGGGCCTGATCATCTCCCACTTCGGCCGTCAGGTCGATGTGGAAGTGCTCGAAGGCGAGCACAGAGGCGAGATCCAGCGCTGCCATATGCGCACCCACCTGGGCCAGCTGGTCACCGGTGACCGAGTGATCTGGCGCCGCTCTGCCGACAGCGGCGTAGTCGTTGCGGCGCTGGACCGCCATAGCGAACTGCTGCGCCCGAACAACCACGGCGAGCTCAAGCCGGTGGCGGCCAACATCGATTACATTGTCATCGTCATCGCCGTCGAACCCTATGCTCATGCCAACCTGATCGATCGCTACCTGGTGGCCGCCGAGGCCAGCGGCATCGAGCCGGTGCTGCTGCTCAACAAGGCGGACCTGCTCGATGACGATAACCGTGAGCGACTGGAGCCCTTGCTGGAGCAGTACCATCAGCTCGGTTACCGTACCCTGCAGGCCTCGACCGCCAGCAGCCATGGCTTGGATGAACTCAAGGCACTGCTGGCCGATCATATCAGCGTGTTCGTCGGCCAGTCCGGTGTCGGCAAGTCGTCCCTGGTCAACAGCCTGCTGCCGGGAACCGATATCAAGACCGGCACCCTGTCCGAGCAGAGCCGCAAGGGGCGCCACACCACCACCACGGCGCGTCTGTTCCATTTTCCCGATGGCGGCGATCTGATCGACTCCCCGGGGATCCGCGAATTTGCCCTCTGGCACATGACCGAAGAACAGGTACTGGACGGCTTTCGTGAACTGGCAGCCCTGCGCGGTCATTGCCGCTTCCGCGACTGCCGTCACGAACAGGAACCGGGCTGCGCCTTCCTGGAAGCCCTGGAGGACGGCCGCATCAGTGAGCAGCGTTTCTACAGTTATCAACAGATTCTGAACTCGATGCAGGACAGTCGCTGACCGATGTCGCAGAGCCAGCCAACGCCCCATCTCCACGGTCTCGAGGCCTGGGCCGATTATCTCGAGCCCAAGGCCCTGCCGGTACGCGCCAGCATCCTGCTTCGCTTGCGACGCCTGCTGGCCAACGAGCGCAGCACCCTGCAGCAGCTGACGCAACTGGTCAGCTCCGATCCTGTGCTCAGTCTGCACGTCACCCGCATGGCGCAACAGCTGCATCAGGACAAGCAGACCTCCGTCACCAGCATTCAGCACGCGGTCAGTTCCCTCGGGCTGGACCGCTTCAAGCAGCTGGCGAAACAGCTGACCAGCCTCAAGGTCAACCCGGCCAGCATGCAGCAGAAGATGTACTTCCGCGCCATCGCCGACAGCCTGCACGCCTCTCTCCAGAGCGCCGAGCTGTGCCGCCAGCGCGGCCTGCCCTTCGTCGAGGAAGTCCGCCTGGCATCGCTGCTCTACGGTTTCATCCACTGGCTGGCCTGGCTCTACGCCCCCCTGCACAAGCAGCACTATCAGGAACGCGTGCTGCTACAGGGCGTCGATGTAGCCCTGGCCGAGCAGGATATTTTCGGCTGCACCCTGCAGGCCCTTGGCGCCGAACTGGCACTGCGCTGGGACCTGCCGGAGCTGACCCGCGAAGCACTGAACCACGCCACCTCACCCAGCCGCAACGACCTTCAGCTGCTGCACCGACGTGCCGTGCAGGACCCGTCACTGGGCCAACTGGAACTGAGAGACGTCAACCAGCTGACCCAGCAGCGCTTTTTTCCGGTCAAACTGGGCAACTGGCTGGCACTGACCACTACCCGTGGTTGGCACAGCGACAAGGCCCTGCGCCTGTTCGACATCCTGGCCGACTATCTGAGTCAGGCGCCAGACCGCCTGACAGCCCAGCTGCACCGGCACTGCGCCGAAGCAGCCCGCTGTTATCATGTTGCCGGCACGCTGAGCCCCGCTGCCGAACTGATCATGCTGCCAAGCTCCAGTTCCGCTCCCATGACCGGTCTGGTTACCGGCCCCGAGCTCAAGCGCCTGGCCAGGGGGGACTATCCACCTCTGCAGCCACCGGCCGCACCGGCGCCTGCCGTCGTTGACGAGCCCCCCCCTGAAGCCGAACCGGTCCAGCAACATCTGGACAGCAACCGTTACACGCAGTCGTTGGCTCGTCTTAACGACCCTCAATATGCCTTCAGCAAGCCCGCCCAGGTCCTGCAAACGCTGTTACAAGGGTTGCACCAGGGGCTCGGGCTGCAACGCCTGGTACTGCTGCTGGTCAACCAGCCTCGCCAGCAGCTGCAGTGCGCCCATAGCCTGGGACTGCCCGCAGAGCACCCGCTAAAAGGCGCCAAATTTACCCTGGAAGTCCCCAGTCTGCTCCGACGACTGAGTGAAAAACCAGCCGGCATCTGGCTGGATCCACACAACCGGGAGAAACTGGGCGCCATGCTGCCGGAAGCCTTCACCCGCCGACTGGATGCTGGCGACTATCTGCTGATGTCGGTATTCCAGCGCGACACTCCCGTCGCGCTGATCTATGCCGATGACCTGCCTGAGCGCTCGCGACTGTCGCAATTCCAGTTCGACCAGTTCCGCCAGCTCTGCGCAGCCGCTTCCCAGGCCCTGCGTCGACTGACGTGATCGCTTTGCGGAACGCCCGGGCTTCGCTATGATCCCCTGACCACAGAACAAGTATCGGATATCACCATGTTGCCTCTACCCCTGGTCATCTCCCCCGAAGAGCTCGCCAACCAGCTGCACACTCCCGGCCTGCTGATCCTCGACCTGTCCAGCGCCGAACACTATCAGGCTGGCCATATCCCCGGCGCCGTCCACCTGGACCCTAAGCGCCTGCTGCGTGGTGAAGGCCCGGTACCCAACCTGATCCCGACCCGGGCACAGCTGACTGCACTGGCATCCGAGCTGGGCCTGACCGCCGACACACGCGTCGTGGCCTATGATGACCAGATGGGCCCCTGGGCCGGCCGCCTGATCTGGACCCTGAACTGCCTCGGCCACGAAGCGGCCAGTTTCCTGGACGGCCAGCTGGCCGGCTGGAAAGCAGCCGATCTGCCGCTGGAACAGCACCCCAACACACCGACACCGGCAACACCAGTCCTCGGAGATGTACCCGCTCTGCGCATGACTGCCGAACAGATCCTCGCCGGCCTGGAGCGTAACGAACTCTGCATCTGGGATGCCCGCTCCGCTGGCGAGTACAGTGGCGAGAAGGTGGTTAACGCCCAGCAGGGCGGCCACATCCCGGGCGCCCGTCACCTGGAGTGGACCGAGCTGCTACAGCCCGGCGACATCCCCTGGCTGAAATCCCGGGAACAACTCGCCGCCTTGCTGCTCGAACAGGGTATCGACACGCACAAGCAGATCGTCACTCACTGCCAGACGCACCGCCGCTCAGGCCTGACCTACCTGGTCGGCAAATGGCTGGGCATCGCCCAGCTGGCCTGCTATGACGGCTCCTGGTTCGAGTGGGGCAACCGTCTCGACCTGCCCGCCGAAACCGACTGATACCCGACTGATAGGTAACGACTTGAAAGATTCCCTGTTTATCCTGCTGCAGCACCTGCTGCCCCAGCACCTGCTGTCCCGTCTGGTCGGCCGCCTGGCATCATGCCGTACGCCCTGGGTGAAGAACCTGTTCATCAACTGGTTCCGCAAGCGCTACCAGGTCGACATGAGCCAGGCCCTGGAGCCCAACCCCGAGGCCTATGAGCACTTCAACGCCTTCTTCACCCGTGCGCTGAAGCCAGATGCCCGACCGCTGGACAACAGCGAAGGCGCTATCCTGTCACCGGCCGACGGTGCCATCAGCCAACTGGGCCCGATCGAGCATGGCCGCATCTTCCAGGCCAAGGGACACAGCTACGCGCTCAGCACCCTGCTCGGTGGCGATCTTGAGCGGGCGCAGCCGTTCATCAACGGCAGCTTCGCCACCATCTACCTGTCACCGCGTGACTATCACCGGGTGCACATGCCGATCAGCGGCAGCCTGCGTGAGAGCATCTACATTCCCGGTGACCTTTACTCGGTCAACCAGGTGACCGCGGCCGGTGTGGATAACCTCTTCGCCCGCAACGAACGTCTGGTGGCCATCTTCGACACCGAACTGGGTCCCATGGCGATGGTGCTGGTTGGCGCCATGATCGTGGCCGGTATCGAAACCGTCTGGAACGGACAGGTGGCACCGCTGCCGCGCCAGCCACTGGTGCTGGACCCGGCCCCCGGCCAACCGGCCGTCGAACTGGCCGCCGGTGACGAGATGGGCCGCTTCAAGCTGGGTTCCACCGTGATCCTGCTGTTCGGCCCCGAGGTCATGGACTGGGCCGAGCAACTGGGTGCTGGCGACAGCGTGGTGATGGGCCGCAGCATCGGCCAGGCGCGCTCGGCGCAGCCGGCCCTGGATCAATCAGCCTGACGCAATAACCCTGAACTCGACGGGCTGATAAAGGCCCGTTTATTGTTTAGACTCTTGGGCATCTGGTTTTCAATGGAGATCAACCTCTTATGCACGCACTCTGGCACCAATGGCTGCAACAGCCGGGTATTCAGCTGACCGATGACCGGATCAGTCGCACACCTGCCCACGACCTGTCGACTTCGGTCACCCCGCTGACAGACGCCTGCATCCTCTCGGTCTTCGGCCCTGATGCCCACAAATTTCTGCAGGGACAGCTAAGCTGCGATCTGGCCGAGGTCGACCGCCGTGGCTCCCTGCCCGGCGCCCACTGCAACATCAAGGGCCACATGCACAGCCTCTATCAGGTGATTCGTGCCGATGAAGCCCGTTACTGGCTGCGCACACGCAGCTCAATGGCGGCCGATGCCCTCGCCCTGCTGAAGAAGTACATTATCTTTTCCAAGGCCGAGGCGGTACAGGCAGAGAACCTGCTGGGGATAGGGCTGACCGGCGCGGATGCCCTAACCCTGGCCGAGCGCATTCAGAGCACGATTGGCGGCTCGGTACTGGCCCGCCACACTGACACTCTGATCGAATGCTGGTTTGCCGCCGATCAGCTGGAGCCAGTGATGCAGCTGGCGCTCGAAACGGCAGGCCTTGCCGACAGCAACACCTGGGAACTGGCCGCGGTCGACGCCGCCATCCCGGACCTGTTCCCGGCTACCCGCGAGGCTTTCATTCCGCAGATGACCAACCTGCAGGTGTTCGAGGGCGTCAGCTTTACCAAAGGCTGCTACACCGGCCAGGAGATCGTCACCCGCCTGCAGCACCGTGGCCAGCTCAAGCGCCCCATGTACCTGGCAGAGGTCGAGGCTGAAACGCCACCGCTACCGGGCATGAACCTGGCCAGCGAGAGCAAGGACAGCGCGGGCCAACTGGTACGCGCAGCCCGTTGTGGCGACAACCGTTACCGGGTGTTGGCGGTGATCATCAAGGACCAGGCCGAGCAGCACAACATCCATCTGGAGTCCGCCGAGGGGCCCGTACTGAGCCTGCTCGAACTGCCCTACGAACTGGATCCACGACTGTTCGAAAGCAAACGCTGACCCCTGATACACAAAAAGCCGGCACATGCCGGCTTTTTCATTTCTGTATATACACCTGAGACAGGTCTCAGCTTTCCGAAACCGACTCCGGCAGCTGCCAGTCGATCGCGTCCCGCCCCTGCGCCACCAGCCACTGATTGGCCTGGCTGAAATGTCGACAGCCGAAAAAGCCACGGTGCGCCGACAGGGGTGAGGGATGAGGTGCCTTCAGCACCAGGTGTCGGCTCTGGTCGATACGTGCCCCCTTCTTCTGCGCATAACTGCCCCAGAGCATGAACACTACGTGCTCGCACTGCTCATTGACCAGCTGAATGACACGGTCAGTGAACTGTTCCCAGCCCTTGCCCTGATGCGCGTTGGCGTTGCTCTGTTCCACCGTCAGCACCGCGTTGAGCAGCAATACCCCCTGCTTGGCCCAATGCTCCAGATAACCGTGCGTGACCGGCTCTATCCCCAGGTCAGTTTTCAATTCCTTGTAGATATTGACCAGCGAAGGGGGAATCCGCACTCCGGGCCTGACCGAGAAACACAGGCCATGGGCCTGGCCCGGCTGGTGATAGGGATCCTGACCGATGATCACCACCTTGACCTGATCCAGCGGGGTGGCTTCCAGCGCATGGAACCAGTTGGATGAATGCGGATAGATCACTTTTTGCGCGGCCTTTTCGGCCTGCAGAAACTGCTTCAGCGACTGCATGTAGGGCTGGTCAAATTCGGGCTGCAGCCCGGGCTGCCAGCTGGGCGCGTTGTCCAGTGCCATCATCGGCTCTCCTGACAAACTCTGCATAACAAAAAGGCCACTGCTACAGTGGCCCTTGTGGATAACTTAAGCGGCTTCAGCGATCAGCCACGCGGACGCATGGCCGGGAACAGCAACACATCACGGATCGACGGCGAGTCGGTGAACAGCATCACCAGACGGTCGATACCGATGCCTTCACCGGCGGTCGGCGGCAAACCGTATTCCAAAGCATTAATATAGTCGGCATCGAAATGCATCGCTTCGTCGTCACCGGCATCCTTCTCTTCCACCTGTTTCTGGAAGCGTTCGGCCTGGTCTTCGGCGTCGTTCAACTCCGAGAAGCCGTTGGCCAGCTCACGACCGGCCACAAAGAATTCGAAGCGATCGGTGACGTGCGGGTTGTCATCGTTGCGGCGCGCCAGCGGGCTGACTTCGGTCGGATACTCGGTGATGAAGGTCGGCTGCTGCAGACGGTGCTCAACGGTCTTCTCGAAGATCTCGATCTGTACCTTGCCCAGACCCCAACCGTCCTTGACGTCGATATCCATGTGCTGAGCAATCTGGCGCGCGGCGGTTTCATCGGCCAGCGCTTCAGCGGTCAGTTCCGGGTTGTAGTGCAGGATGGAGTCGAACACGCTCATGCGGGTAAACGGCTTACCCAGATCGTATTCGAAGGTTTCCAGCACTTCACCTTCATCGTTGCGTACGGTGTTAACCACATTTGTGGTGCCCAGTACATCCTGAGCCACCGTGCGCAGCATGTCTTCGGTCAGATCCATCAGGTCGTTGTAGTCGGCATAGGCCTGATAGAACTCGATCATGGTGAATTCCGGGTTATGACGGGTGGAAAGCCCCTCATTACGGAAGTTGCGGTTGATCTCGAACACGCGCTCAAAACCGCCCACGACCAGGCGCTTCAGATACAGTTCCGGTGCAATACGCAGATACATCTGCAGGTCCAGCGCGTTGTGGTGTGTCTCGAACGGACGCGCGGTAGCGCCACCGGGGATCGGATGCAGCATCGGTGTTTCCGCTTCGATGAAGCGGCGGTCGATCAGGTACTTGCGAATGCCGGCGACGATCTTCGAGCGCATTTCGAACACCTTGCGTGACTGATCGTTCATGATCAGGTCGACATAGCGCTGACGGTAGCGCATCTCCATGTCCTGCAGACCCTTGAACTTGTCCGGCAGCGGACGCAGGCTCTTGGTCAGCATCTCGAACTCGGCCATGTCGACATAGAGATCGCCCTTGCCGGACTTGTGCAGCACGCCGCTGACACCGATGATGTCCCCCAGGTCCACGGATTTGGCAAAGGGACGCGCCGGCTTGTTCACATACAGCTGAATACGACCGCTCATGTCCTGCAGCACCATGAAGGCGCCACGGTTGAGCATCACGCGGCCCGCCACGGAGACACGAATAGCAGCTTCTTCCAGCTCTTCCTTGCTCTTGTCGCCATGCGCCTGCTGCAGGTCTTCGGCATAGCTGTCACGGCGGAAAGTGTTGGGGAAGGCGTTGCCTTCCTGACGCAGCGCGGCGAGCTTCTCGCGACGTTCGGCGATCAGGCGGTTTTCATCTTGCTGCACGTTTGGCTGAACGTTGTTGTCTGACATCGGGGTTACCTTAAAACGAATGCTTACAGGCCGGCCTTGAGGCTGGCTTCGATAAACTGGTCCAGATCGCCGTCGAGCACGCGATCACAGTTGGAGGTCTGCACGCTAGTGCGCAGGTCCTTGATACGCTGGTCATCCAGTACGTAGGAGCGGATCTGGCTGCCCCAGCCGATGTCGGCCTTGGTGTCTTCCAGTTCCTGAGCGGCCTCACGGCGCTTCAGCATCTCCATTTCGTACAGCTTGGCACGCAGCTGCTTCATACAGGTATCGCGGTTCTGGTGCTGGGAGCGTGCCGCCTGGCTCTGCACCACGATGCCCGAGGGCTCGTGGGTGATACGCACCGCCGACTCGGTACGGTTAACGTGCTGACCACCGGCACCGGAGGCACGGTAAACGTCGACACGCAGGTCGGCCGGGTTGATCTCGATCTCGACGTTGTCGTCGATCTCCGGCGATACGAAGACGGACGAGAAGGAGGTGTGACGACGACCACCGGAGTCGAACGGCGATTTACGGACCAGACGGTGTACGCCGGTTTCGGTACGCAACCAGCCATAGGCGTACTCGCCTTCGAAACGAATGGTCGCCGACTTGATACCGGCCACCTCACCCGCGGACACTTCCAGCAGCTCGGTCTTGAAACCCTTGCTCTCGCCCCAGCGCAGGTACATGCGCAGCATCATGTCAGCCCAGTCCTGTGCCTCGGTACCACCGGAGCCCGCCTGAATATCGAGGAAGGCGTTGTTGGCGTCGGCTTCGCCGGAGAACATGCGACGGAACTCCAGCTGTTCCAGCATGGCCTTCAGCCGGGCGACATCGGTCTCTACTTCAGCAACGGTATCCTCGTCGTCTTCCTCGACGGCCATGTCCAGCAGGTCACGGGCATCACTGATGCCGCTTTCCAGCTCATCGATGGTCTTGACCACGTTCTCCAGTCCGGCCCGTTCCTTGCCCAGTTGCTGGGCGTTGTCCGGGTCATTCCAGACGTTGGGATCTTCCAGCTCGCGCTCAACCTCTTCCAGGCGCTCACGCTTGCCGTCGTAATCTAGATAGGTGCGCAGCGCCTGGGTACGCTCGCTGAACTCTTTCAGACTGTTGAGAATCGGATTGATTTCCATCGTGGTACTTGGATACTCGCTGCTTGGAAAAAGGAACCTATTCTAACCGATCAGGGGCGCTGTTTGAATGATTCCGCAGCCTGATCGAGGCCGACTCGACTTGCTCTGCCGGCTGAGCGAGAATGGTGCCAACACCTTGCAGCAGCGGCTGCAAAAAATACGCGCCGGCCCCTGTTGCCCGCGCTCCTGTCTCGGTATGGAAGCCCCCTGAGGATGACGACACCCGCCCCGGCTCTGCTGGATCTGACTACCAGTGTCTACGGCTACCTGGCTCTGCTGATTTTCCTGCTCGGCTACGTTTTCGTGGTGCTGGAGGAGCAGCTGGGGCTGCGCAAGTCCAAGCCGGTCATCGTCGCCTCGGGCCTGATCTGGGTATTGGTCGGCCTGGCCTATCAGCAACACGGTGATTCTCAGACCGCCGGAATACAGCTGAGACACTACATCCTCGATTACGCCGAACTCTTCCTGTTCCTGCTGGCGGCGATGACCTTCGTCAATCTGATGGAGGAGCGCCGGGTATTCGTCGCGCTGCGCACCTGGCTGGTATCCCGCGGCTACTCCATCCGCACCATCTACTGGGTTACCGGCGGCCTGACCTTCATCATCTCCCCAATCGCCGACAACCTGTCTACAGCGCTACTGATGGGCGCCGTGGTATTGGCGGTGGGCGATCACAACTACCGCTTCATCTCCGTCGGCTGTATCAACGTAGTGGTCGCAGCCAATGCCGGCGGGGCCTTCAGCCCCTTTGGCGATATCACCACACTGATGGTATGGCAGAAAGGCGTGGTCGAATTTGTCGAATTCTTCCAGCTGCTGCTGCCCTCCCTGGTCAACTGGCTGATACCCGCCCTGCTGATGAGCCTGACCGTCGAGCGCTCCCAACCGGAAGGCGAAGCGCGTCACCAGCGGATGAAAAAGGGCGGCGTCACCATCGTACTGCTGTTCCTGCTGACCATCGCGTTTTCCGTAGCCGTACACAGTCTGCTGTACCTGCCGCCGGTACTCGGCATGATGACCGGCCTGGGCGTGCTCAAGATCTATGGCTACTACCTCAGTTTTCATGATCCCATCTTTCGTGAACAGGGTCATATCACCCACCATCATGCCGAAAACACCACCAAGCACAGCCTGATGCAGGGCGATCATACCGGCGTCATCCGGCGCTTCGATATCTTCAAGGTGGTCGAACGCGAGTCCTGGGATACACTGATGTTTTTCTACGGCATAGTGCTTTGCGTGGGCGGACTGGCCTCGCTGGGCTACCTGACCAACCTGTCCGCGCTACTCTATGACGGCTGGGGTATCAATCTGGCCCATGCGCTGATCGGGCTGCTGTCAGCTCTGGTGGACAACATTCCGATCATGTTCGCCGTGCTGACCATGGACCCGGGCATGACGCTGCAACAATGGCTGCTGGCCACCCTGGCCGTGGGCACCGGTGGTTCTCTGCTGTCGATCGGCTCTGCCGCGGGGGTTGCCCTGATGGGGCAAGCCAAGGGAACCTATACCTTCTACAGCCATCTCAAGTGGAGCTGGGCGATCCTGCTAGGCTATATCGCCAGCCTTGTTTGTCACCTCTGGTTAAATGGAATCTGATATGACCCAACAACCCGTTACCCGGGAACGCAAGCCGGTCTGGGATATTTTTGTTCGTCTGTTTCACTGGTCGCTGGCGACCAGCATCCTGTTCGCCTGGTGGAGTGGCGAACAGGGCGGCAACTGGATGGAGTGGCACATGTACGCCGGTTACAGCGTCCTGGGCCTGGTACTCTTCCGCCTGATGTGGGGATTCGCCGGCAGCCACTATGCCCGCTTCAGCGAATTCGTGCGCTCGCCAGCCCAGACGCTGAAATACGGTCTGCAGCTGAGCAAACGCCAGGAGCCACACTACATCGGCCACAACCCGCTGGGCGGCTGGATGGTAGTCCTGCTGCTGCTGCTCAGCGCTGCCCAGGCCGGTACCGGCCTCTTTGCCAACGATGAGATTTTTACCGAAGGCCCGCTGGTTCACCTGGTCAGCTATGACCTCAGCGTGGAGCTGACCCGCTGGCACAAACTGATCTTCGATGGCCTGCTGATCGCCATTGGCCTGCACCTGCTCGGCGTGTTCGTGCATCAGGTGTTCAAGGGGGAGAAGCTGGTCCAGGCGATGCTGCACGGACGCAAGTGGGCCGGCATTCAGGACGCGCGCCACCCCTTTGCCCCCTGGCTGCGTGGTGTCATCCTGGCTATGCTGGCGGCCGCCGCCATCTGGAGCCTGCTTAACCTGCTGTAAACCGGGATCAAAAAAGGGCGCCGCAGCGCCCTTTTCCAACCCTGTCGACTGACAGACTGATACTCAGTCCTTGAAGTTATCGTGACAGCCCTTGCAGGTCTTGCCCACTTCGCCAAAGGCCGGCTTGATCTGCGCCATATCACCGCTCTGAGCCGCTTCCGCCAGCGCGGCAGAACGCTCAACCAGCGCATTCATGCCACCCTCGAACTTGTCCCAGTTTTCTTCGATGGCCGGCAGCGCATCGGTATCCCCTTCATAGGAGCCCGGGATAAAGCCTTCCATCGGCAGTTTGCTCAACTGGGCCACGATTTCGGCACGGCGACTGAAGTCTTCCGCGTCATAATCCATCTTGCCCTTCACCATGGCACCCATGGTGCCAAAGTGCCATGCCATGGCGCTGAAAGTGCCCTGACGGTAATTGATCGCATCCTCAGGCTTGACAGCCATCGCAGTTGTACTTGCGGCAGCCAGCAGACCTGCCAATCCCATTGCAGCAATCTTGTTCATTGTACTTTCCCTTTCTCGATGAGTCTGACGTAGCTCACATATTAGAACGAACTAATTCATTAATTCAATGCTCTCACCCCGAGAGCAGTCTCTTTGCCACGCCCTGGAGTATAATTCGGCCTGATACAGGCCCTGACTAAGGCCCTGACAAGGATGCAAAGTTCCATGCCGATCATCATTCGTTTACTGCTGCCCTTTGCCCTCGGCTACTGGCTGTCCTATGTGTTCCGGGTGATCAACGCCGTGGTCGCACCGGCCATCATGCGTGACCTCGCCCTCGACAGCGCCACTCTGGGCTTCATCTCCAGCGCCTACTTCCTGACCTTCGCCGCCTGCCAAATCCCGCTCGGACTTCTGCTCGACCGCTACCAAACCCGACACGTCGCTTCGATACTGCTGCTGTTTGCCACCGCCGGCAGCCTGACCTTCGCGCTGGCCGACAGCAGCCTGATGCTCTGGGTCGGCCGAGGTCTGATCGGCATCGGTGTATCCGCCTGCCTGATGGCGGCGTTCAAAAGCTACACCACCTGGCTGAAGGCGGAACAGCTACCGTTGATCAACGGCCTGCAACTGACCAGTGGCGGCCTGGGAGCACTGACCGCAACGGCCCCGGTGGAGTGGGCACTTCAATACACGGACTGGCGCACGCTGTTCATCGGCCTGGCCATCGCCAGCCTGCTGATTGCCCTGCTGATCAGTCGTTGTATTCCACTGACCCGGCCACCACAAGGGTCCGCCGACATGCTGACCCAACTGCGCCAGACACTGACCGTCATCCGCACACCGGCATTCTACCAGCTGGCGCCGGCCAGCATGCTGTCCCAGTCGGTGTTCATCGCAACCCAGTCACTCTGGGCGGGCATCTGGCTGCAGCAGGTCAACCATTTGTCTGCCACCGAATCCGCCCAGGTGCTGCTGGTATCCGCAGCCAGCATGGTGGCGGGATTTCTCGGCCTGGGCATAATTGCCAGCCGCCTCAACCGCCTGGGCATCAGCACCCAAAGTATCAGCTTCATCGGCATGGTCGTATTTCTCATGGCGCTGCTGTGGATTCAGCTGCACCCAAACCGGGCAGACCCGCTGGCCTGGATCACATTCGGCTTTTTTGGCACCTCGGGGACGCTGATGTTTGCCGGACTGGCGCAGCAGTTTCCAACCGAAATCAGCGCCCGGGTCAGCACCAGCCTTAACCTGGGGATCTTTCTCGGCGCCTTCCTGGTGCAGTGGGGAATAGGTGCGATCATCGCCGGCTGGCCGTCGGCCAACGGGATGGACTATCCGGCCGAGGCCTACCGTGTCGCCCTGGGCTGTGCCACGGCTCTGCAGGCGCTCAGCCTGTGCTGGTATCTGATCTGCCGCCTGAGCAGGCATCAGGCATCGAACGCGGCAACCACCTGAGGCAGCCAGCCCTGCAAGCGCTCCTCAGTTTCGCCATGCTGGCCATCTTCATCCAGCGCCAGACCGACGAAGTGCTGGCCATCCTCGGTCAGCGCCCTTGAGGCCTCGAACTGATAACCGGCCACCGGCCAGTTGACCACAACCTGAGCCCCGCAGGCCTGTACCTGCTGGCACAGCGCCCCCATGGCGTCCAGGAACCACTCGCCATAACCCAGCTGGTCGCCCAGGCCAAACAGCGCCACGCGCTTGCCACTCAGATCCAGCGCTGCCAGCGCATCCCAGTGTTCATCCCAATCTTCCTGAAGCTCACCAAAGTCCCAGGTCGGGATGCCCAGAATCAGACTAGGGTATTCGGCCATGGCGGTCACGCCTTCTACCGCGATATCGTGCAGGTGGATGCGCTCGGGCAACATGGCCGCGATCTGATCCGCTACCTGCTCCGTGTTGCCGGTGGTGCTGGCATAAAACAAACCGATGCTGAGGGCCATAGACTCCATCTCGTAAAAAACAAAAAGCAGCCACCCGGGCTGCTTCTGGTATCTGTGTGCGGCTCAACTTTACTTCTTGGTCGTGAAAGCCTCAAGCGAGTTCTGAGTCAGTTGCTGAATCGCCTGCTGAGCGGCCGTCAGGGCCTTCATGTTCTGCTCATTGGCTGCCTTCAACGTGGCCTCCAGCTCCTTGGCGTAAGCCTGCTGCAGCTCGATCAAGTCGTTGGGGGTTTTACATTTCTGCAGCTCACTGCTCTGCTGCATGGTCGCATCCAGGCAGGCCTTGGTGCACTCCATCTGCTGACGGGTCAGCTCCTCCAGCATTTTGGTCTGAATATTGACCAGCTCACGGAATGGAGCCATGGATTCGTTGAACTGTTTGGTCATATCCTGAAACATGGGTCAGCCCCCCTTGGCTATTGTTATTAATACTTCCAATTAATCATTGTAGACTGAAAGCCGCAAGCAGATTCTACTCGATCCACGATGTAGATCAGGTTTTAGAGACGACTGAAGAGGTGTTTTCATGCGCATGCTGCATACCATGTACCGGGTAACCGACCTGGACAAATCCCTGGCCTTTTATACCGAGGTACTGGGGATGCGCCTGTTGCGACGCAAGGATTATCCGGAAGGCAAGTTCACGCTCGCCTTTGTCGGCTACGGTGATGAAGCGGAGAACACCGTGCTGGAACTGACCCATAACTGGGAAACGGATGAATATGACCTGGGCACCGGTTATGGCCACATCGCCATTGAAGTGGATGATGTGTACCAGGCCTGCGACCAGATCAAGGCTCGCGGCGGTCAGGTGGTACGTGAAGCCGGCCCGATGAAAAACAGCAACTCAGGCACCATCCTGGCCTTTGTCAAAGACCCGGATGGCTACCTGATCGAGCTGCTCAGCCCCCAGCGCAAGGACTGAGCCTGCCCTCAGGGCATCATCATACGCGGAAGCGTGTGGCGATGCCCTGCAGATCCGCCGCCAAACGCGACAGTTCATGACTGGCACTCTCGGTCTGTGACGCGCCGGCAGATGACTCCTGAGCCCCGTCACTGATCGCAACCAGTGAACGGTTGATCTCCTCGGCCACGCTGCTTTGCTCTTCGGAGGCACTGGCGATCTGCGCGTTCAGATCAGTAATGCGCTGTACCGCCTGGGCGATGCGGCGCAAGGCTTCGCCCGCTTCACCGGCCTGCTCACCGGTCATAACGGCCCGTTCCTGGCTGACATTCATCGCGTCAACCGCATGACGAGTGCCCTGCTGCAGGCGTTCGATCACGCTCTGGATCTCGGCGGTCGACTCCTGGGTACGCTGAGCAAGGGAACGCACTTCATCAGCAACAACGGCAAAGCCACGTCCCTGGTCACCGGCACGGGCGGCTTCGATCGCCGCATTCAACGCCAGCAGGTTGGTCTGCTCCGCGATTCCCCGGATGACCTCAACCACGCTGCCAATGCTCTCGCTGTCCTGCTCCACAATCGCAATCTGCTCGGCAACACGAGACACCTGCGCCACCAGTTCGGTGGTCGACGTGGCTGCACGCGCCACGACCTGATCGCCACTGCGTGACTCTTCCAGTGTCTGCCGGGCTTCCTGATCGGCGTGTTCGGCACTGCCGGCCACTTCCTGCACGGTCGACACCATCTCGTTCATGGCGGCGGCCACCTGCTCGACCTCGGCGCGCTGGGAATTGATAATCTGACTGGAATGGCTGCTGATACTGCTCATCTCTTCCGCGGCCGCGGCCAGCTGAGAGGTGGCGCTGACAATATGCCCTACCAGGTCTTGCACCTGCTCCAACATGTGGTTGAAGCTGGCCGCCATCAGGCCCAGTTCGTTATCGCTGTCCACTTCGGCGCGCAGTCGCAGATCGGAGTTGTTGGCCACCTGGTTCATCACCCCCTGCAGGTGTTCCAGCGGCCGACGGATGGAACGATAGTTGTACCAGGCAATCAGCGCCAGCAACACGACGATAACGGCCGCCAGCCCAATCTGTACCAGCTGCTGCTCATCATAGTCCGTGCGCATCTGCTGACGCATTCGATCCGCTTCGCGCAGCTGCAGCGCGACCAGCTCATTAACCTTGTCGCTAACCGGGTCAATCGACGCATAGAGCCCACCGTTGAATTCGGACAGCTGCCCCTGGCTGGTGCCATTCAGCTGCTGCAACGCCTCCTTGAGCCGCGAGATTGAGCGGTTGGCATTCCCAAACAGCTGCTCCACCTGATCTGCCAGCCGGGCCTCTTCCGCCGTCAGGCTGGTGCTGCGGTATTCACGCCAGCTGGACGCGATCTGATGCTCCGCCTCGACCACACCCCGGTAGGCGTCCTCGGCGCCGATCAGGCCGTTATCAACCTTATTGACCGCATCGATCACATTGACCGCATACAGATCCGCCACCGTTTTCAACTGCTGCAGTGGCACAACCCGGTCCGCGTAGAGCCGATCCACATTGTCATTGGCGGTTTTCAACTCGACCAGGGAGTCAGCCACAATAACCAACAGCCCCAGTATCGGCAGAATGGAACCCACAATCAGTTTGGTACGTATCGACATGTTTGCCAGCATAAACTACTTCCTGGGTGGCACATGGAGGATCACAGCACGGGTGCCGTGCTGCACGCTTTTCCTGTACAATAAATATTAGAAACACCTTATCGAAAAGGTGAACGGGTGGGGGACTATCCTTATTATGACGGTGGATGGCCCCTCACCACAATAGTGTTCCAGCGGTACTGATTTTTCGGCGGAAGCCGTTATCAACGACTTCCTGATATGCATCAACACGATGACGAAGGCATGGCTTTAATGAACAAATCCGCACTTCTTGCAGCGGCCGGGCTGCTGTTCACCCTGCACATCACTCCCGCTACAGCGGCCAGCATCGATGCAGCAAAACGCGCCCTTGATGCGGGCGATTACTCCAAAGCCCAATCTGAGCTCCAGGCACTGGTCAAGGCCCAGGACCCTGACGCCCTGAATCTGCAAGGCCAGATGTATGAGAATGGCTGGGGCGTAGAACAGGACACCGACCGTGCACGCCGCCTGTATGAACAGGGTGCTCGCCAGGGCCATCTCGAGAGCGTCAACAGCCTGCGCGCTCTCAAGAACAAGGAATACAAGGTCGAATTCGATCGTCTGCTGCCGCAGGCCGAGCAGGGTGACGGCGAAGCTCAGAACCGCATCGGTGAAATGTACGAATTCGGTTATGGCGTTGAGCGCGACAACGACAAGGCACTGGCCTGGTTCCGTAAAGCGGCTGATCAGAATGTAGTGGCCGCCTGGCACAATGTCGGTCGCAGCTACAACTTCGGCACCGGCGTCGCCCAAGATTATGCCGAGGCCGAAAACTGGTACCGCAAGGCCGCCGAAAAGGGCTATATGGAATCGATGTTCTTCCTCGGCACGCTGTACTCCAACGCCCATGGTCAGGACAAGAGCGTGGATACCAATATCGCCGCCTACGCCTGGATGCACAACGCGGCCCTGCTGGGCAACAGCACCGCCGCGACCATCGAAACACGCCTGCTGCTGAAACTGGACGAAAGCCAGTTGGCCGAAGCCAAGACCCTGGCTGCAAGCTACAAGGACAAGTACGTCACGCCCTTCCAGTAAGACGACCTCCCGCAAGCAAAGAGAGACTTTCTCTTTGCTTGCAGCGAGTCTGCGGCGACCGCAGCCTCCAGCCTTAGCTCGACCGAATTCTGAATGCTACAATCCGGCACCTACTTCTCCAGCCGGATTCAGGAATCGAGACCATGCACCGCCCTTTCAAGCAGGAATTCGCCCAGATCACCCCCGCCTCATTCATCAAGCGCCTGATGGCAATGGTGTATGACACCCTGCTGGTGGTGGCCCTGTGGATGGTGATCGCCGCGATCAGCGTTGCCCTCAACGGTGGCGAAGCGATCAGTATCGAGTCCAGCCCGCGCGCCACGGTCGCCCTGTTCAACTCGGTGCTGTTCTGCGCCACCTTCCTGTTCTTCGGCTTTTTCTGGACCCGCAACGGCCAGACGTTGGGCATGCTGGCCTGGCGCCTGCGCGTGCAGACCCTGGCCGGTGGCCGCCTGAGCTGGGGCCAGTCACTGGTCCGCTTCATGCTGGCGATCCCGTCACTGGGCCTGTTCGGCATCGGTTTTCTGTGGATGCTGCTCACCGACGAGCGGCTGGCCCTGCATGATCGCTGGTCAAGCAGCTGCGTCGTACAGCTGCCCAAACAGGAAAAGGAAAAGGAAAAGGATAAGCAAAAGAAGAAAGGTTAACCGGCGCGACGCATCAGCCACAAACCGGCGCCGGTGCAAAGCAGGATCGGTGCCAATACGGCGATCAGCGGCGGAAAGCCAAACACGGTACTAGCCGGTCCCAGCAGGTCCTGGGCGAACTTGAAGATCAGGCCGAAGATCACCCCGGCGATCACCCGCTGACCGA
Source organism: uncultured Marinobacterium sp. (assembly GCA_963677795.1). Classification (GTDB taxonomy): domain Bacteria; phylum Pseudomonadota; class Gammaproteobacteria; order Pseudomonadales; family Balneatricaceae; genus Marinobacterium. The sequence goes on from OY782520.1 coordinate 1,218,973, forward strand.
CGGTCACGCTGCGTAGCGGGCCGAAAATAAAGGAGACGCCGATCAGCACCAGGGCCAGGATCGCCAGCGGCTGCAGCAGCTTGCTCCAGAACGCCAGCAGGTAGGTATCGGCACTCACTCCCTGAGCCTCCAGGTAATGAGAGTAGGACCAGAGACCACTGATCGGCAGGTCGACCGGCTCTACCACGATCACCGACAACAGCTCCGGCGTCAGCCCGCTCTGCCAGGCTTCCTGGGGCTGGTTTTCCACCTGGGTGCCCTGCTCGGTGAAGCGAGTGTTGCGCACCTGTTCCAGCTGCCACTGACCATCCTGATACTGCCCCCGTTGGGCATAGCTGGCCTGTTCCAGCTGGTGATCCTCAGCAAAGCTGTAGCGGGTAACACCGTGGATGACACTGCCGCCCTCCACCGCATTGATATGGATAAAGCTGTTGCCTTCACGATGCCAGACGCCATAACGCGAACTCAGCGCACCGTTGCCTGACTCAGCCAAGGCACGGTAACTCTGCGCCTGCTGTTCGGTATACGGCGCGATGAACTGCCCCAGCACCAGGGTAAACAGCGCCAGCAGCATCACCGGCTTGAATACCCCCAGCAGAATACGGCCGGTGGAAAAGCCGGCCGCTCGCATCACCGTCAGCTCACTGTGCGTAGCCAGCATCCCCAGGCCGATCAGACAGCCAACCAGGCTGCTCAACGGGATAAACTCGTACACTCGGCGTGGAATGGTCAGGGTCAGATACCAGAGCGCATCGATAAAGCGGTAGCGCTCATCAACATCATCGAGCTGGTCCAGCAGCGCCGAGACCAGATCCAGCCCGACGACGACCAGCAACACGGCGAGGATCGCGCCCATCACGTGGCGGGCGATATACCATTCAAGACGCAGCATCAGGCGTTCCTCCGGCGCAGTTTGGGCATGGCAGGTACGCGGTTCCAGACGCTCTCCCAGAAGCGATCAGCCAGAATCAGGTTAGCCGCCAGCAGGATGAAGCCGCCGTGAATCGCCCAGAGCACCCATACCGACAGATCGCCATCTTCAACCGCCGAGCGGGTCGTGGTCAGCAGCGACAGATACAGCAGATACACCACGATTGACGGTATCAGCTTGGCAAAGCGTCCCTGGCGCGGATTGGTCCGGCTCATCGGCACCGCAATCAGGGTGACGATGAACGCCAGCACCGGCAGCGACAGGCGCCAGTGCAGACGCGCCTGCTGTTTGGGCTCACCACTGGCCAGCAACTGCAGGGTCGGCAGTGCATCCAGCTCGGTCACCTCACGGCTGATCTCCGCCTCCGGCAGACTGATGCCGTAACTTTCGTAGCCGGTTCGACTGTAGGCGGCCTGGCCGGGCACACCATCGTAGCGATAACCATTCTGCAGGATCAAGAAGCGACCGCCATACTCGGGCAGGAACTGGCGCTCGGCCCGTTCCGCCATCAGCACGATCGGCTCGCCGTCCTCGTTGCGCTGGGCGATGAACACTTCCTGCAACTGGTCGGCCTCGGCATCATAGGACTCGGCGTAGGTCACCTGACGACCGCTGGTCTGCGACTGGAAGCGCCCCGGCGTCAACAGTTCAAGTTCGCTGCGTGCCTCCTGGGCACTGAAGATCTCCTCCGACTTGGCCGCGCCCAAGGGCGCCAGCCACAGGGTCATGGCCGCCACCAGAGCGGCGACCAGCGCCGCCGGCCCCAGAGCATAGAGCGCCAGCCGTTTCTGGCTGGTGCCACAGGCCCGCAGTACGACCATCTCGCTGTCGAGATAGAGCCGGCCATAGGCCAACAGGATGCCGAGGAACAGCCCCAGCGGCAGCAACAACTCCAGAAAACCGGGGATGCGCCAGAGCAGCACCCAGAATACGAAGCTGGCGTCGAGCTTGCCGGTAGCTGCATCGGCCAGGTACTTGATCAAACGCGCACTGGTGATGATCAGCAGCAAAACAGAGGTGACAGCCGCGGTTGAGATCAATGCCTCACGGGCCAGGTAACGGAAGATAATCAAAACAGATTCCCTTTCACCGCCATGGTTTCCAATCGGAGAAATGGTTTATAGTGCGCGTTACATCAGGAACATAAGTGGCGCAAAGTCGATCGGCCCAGTGCGGAAATTTCCGCCGTTGAAGGGCACTGAATCGGCGCATTATCGCGCAATCAGTCTGCAATGTCTTGTACGGAGTCGTCATGGATTTTGAGATCATCAATGGCAGTGTCGAAACACTGGAAACCGAATGTATCGTGGTTGCACTGGACGCCGACGGCACCCTCTGCCCTTCCGCCGCAGCGGTCGACAAGGCTTCCAACGGCTACCTGACCGAACTGGTCAACAGCGGCGATATCTCCGGCAAGGCGGGCGAGCAGCTGCTGCTGTTCAAGGTGCCGGGCATCCAGGCACGCCGAGTGCTGCTGGTCGGTCTGGGCAAGAGCGATGAGCGCAAGGACCGCCACTACCGCAAGCTGGTCAAGGCGATCACCGCCACGCTGAAAAAATCCGGCCTCACCTCCGTGGTGTTCGCCCTGGACGGCTGCGCCAGCTACCGCGACGACATCTACCGTGAAACCCGCCAGCTGGTGGAGTGGGTCTCCGCCGACTTCTATCAGTACGACGAAACCAAGAGCAAGAAAGCCGACCCGATCAAGCTGGACAGCGTGCAGATTTTGCTCAGCGAAGACGATACCGAACTGGGCGAAGGCGCCCTGCTGGATGGCGTCGCCATCGCCAACGGCGTGGACACCGCCCGTGAACTGGGCAACCTGCCGGGCAACATCTGCACTCCGAGCTACCTGGCCGAGCGCGCTCAGGCCCTGGGCGAGGAGTTCGACGACCTCAACGTCAAGGTACTGGGTGAAGAGGAGATGGCCGAGCTGGGCATGAACTCCCTGCTCGCCGTCGGCAAGGGCAGTGCCCAACCGTCCCGCCTGATCGTAATCGAATACAACGGCGGCGAAACCGGCGAGAAACCGCACGTGCTGGTCGGCAAGGGCATCACCTTCGACACCGGTGGTATCAGCCTCAAGCCGGGCGCGGGCATGGACGAAATGAAATTCGACATGTGCGGTGCTGCCAGCGTACTGGGCACCATGGAATCCGTCGCCGAGATGCAGCTGCCGCTGAACGTGGTCGGCATTATTGCCGCCGCCGAAAACATGCCGGGCAGCCAGGCCACCAAGCCGGGTGACATCGTCACCACCATGTCCGGCCAGACCGTCGAAATCCTCAACACCGACGCCGAAGGCCGTCTGGTACTGTGCGACGCCCTGACCTACGCCGGACGCAACTACAACCCGGAAAGCCTGGTCGACATCGCTACTCTGACCGGTGCCTGCATCATCGCCCTGGGCCACCATGCCACCGGCATCCTGTCCAACGACGAAGAGCTGGCCGGAGCCCTGCTTGATGCAGGTGACTTCGCCGCCGACCGTGGCTGGCCGCTGCCGCTGTGGGACGAGTTCCAGGAACAGCTGGATACCAACTTCGCCGACATCGCCAACATCGGCGGCCGTCCGGCGGGCACCATCACCGCGGCCTGCTTCCTGTCCCGTTTCACCAAGGAGTACCGCTGGGCGCACCTGGATATCGCTGGCGTGGCCTGGAACAGCAACGGCAAGGAAAAGGGCGCCACCGGCCGCTGCGTGCCGATGCTGAGCCAGTACCTGCTGGATCTGGCCGAGCAGGTCGAGGTCGACGAGCACGACCACAGCCACGAGGAGTAAGCGTTGTCCCGCGCAGACTACTACATTCTGCCGGACAGCGATCCCGACAGCCGGGCCGCTTTTCTGTGTCGGCTCTGTGACAAGATCCTGGGACTGGGTCTCAGGATCTTCATCAGTACCGAGCATGAAACGGCGGCCCGGCAGCTGGACCAGCAGCTGTGGAGCGCCAGGCCCGAAAGCTTCGTGCCCCATGTGTTGCTGGGCCAGTCGCCGGACTCGCCGATCACGATCGGCTGGGGCGACCAGCTGCCCGACCACCGCCAGGTATTCGTCAACCTGTCCGCCAACCTGCCCGATGCCGCCTTCGACTTTGAGCGCATCGTCGAGATCGTGGTCCAGACCCCCGAGGTGCTGGCCGCCACCCGCGACAACTACGCCCGCTGCCGCGATCGTGGTATTGAACTGCATCGTACCGACATGCGCCGACGCGGTTGAGTCCGGTCGATCCGAATCCTGGCCGGCTCACCTATACTGCATCCGTGAAGCAAGGAGCCCCATCGGATGAAAAAGCTGATCCTGAGCCTCGGAGTGCTGGCCCTGGTCGCCGCAGGACTCTACTTCCTCAACCGCCCCTCTCCCGTTGAAGTTCGCCTGACCGAGGTTCAGCCCGGCCTGGTCGAACAGATCGCCGCCAACAGCCGGGCCGGCACCGTCAAGGCCTGCCGCCGCTCGCGCCTGTCGATGCCCCAGGGCGGCCGCGTGGAGCGTCTGCTGGTAGACGAAGGCGACCATGTCGAAGCTGGACAGCCGCTGCTGGAGTTGTGGAACAACGACCTCAAGGCCCGCCTCGAAGAGGTCGCCGCCACCCTGAAAGCCCGTGAGATACAGGCCTCCAGCGCCTGTCACACCGCGGACCTGGCCCGGCGCGAAGCCCGCCGCGCCGAATCCCTGGCCAAAAACCGCCTGGCGTCGGAGGAGCTGCTCGACCAGCGCCAGACCGAAGCCCGCCGCGCCGCGCTCGCCTGCGATGAAGCCCGGGCCCTGACCGAGCAGGCCAGCGCCACCCTGAAGCTGCACCAGGTGCTACTCGATGACACCCTCCTCAAGGCGCCCTTTGCCGGCGTGGTCGCCGAGGTCAACGGCGAGATCGGCGAGTATGTCACCCCCTCTCCGCCCGGCGTGGCCACCCCGCCGGCCGTGGACCTGATCGATGACCGCTGCCTCTATGTCCGCGCTCCCATCGACGAGGTGGAAGCCGCCCGACTGGAGGTGGGTCAACCAGTGCGGATCACCCTGGATGCCTTTCGCGGCCGCAGTTTTGCCGGCGAGCTGACCCGGATCGCGCCGTTCGTCTCCGAACTGGAAAAACAGGCCCGCACCGTGGATGTCGATGTGCGTTTTACGCCGCCCCCCGAGGATGCCCGCCTGCTGGTCGGCTACAGCGCCGATATCGAGGTGATCATCGAGCAGCACGACCAGGTGCTCCGTGTCCCCACCGAGACCCTGCTGCAGAATAATCGGGTGCTGCGCTACGACGCCAATAGCCAGACCCTGCAACAGCTCACCGTGGAAACCGGGCTGGGCAACTGGACCTGGACCGAGATTCGCAACGGCCTCAAGGCCGGTGATCGTATCCTGCAGTCACTGGACACCGCGGGAGCCGAAGCCGGTGCCCGGGTAGTGCCGGCGCCATGATCCGGCTCGAGCAGCTGTGCAAGCGCTACCAGCTCGGTGACGAGCCGGTACAGGCACTGGACCACGTCGACCTGAACATCACAGCCGGCGAATACCTGTCGGTGATGGGGCCTTCCGGCTCCGGCAAGTCGACCCTGCTCAACATGCTGGGCCTGCTCGATACCCCCGACAGCGGTCACTACTGGCTGGGCGGCACCGAGATGACCGCCCTCGGCGAAGAAGCCCGCGCCGCCGAGCGCAACCGCCGTATCGGCTTCGTATTCCAGGCCTACCACCTGATCGAGCGCCTCAGCGCGCGGGAGAATATCGAGTTGCCGCTGGTACTGACCGGCACCCCGCCAACCGAGCGCCGACCCAAGGTCAACGCCCTGCTGCAACGGCTCGGTCTGGACCGACATGCCGATCACCTGCCCAACCAGCTCTCCGGCGGCCAGCGCCAGCGGGTAGCCATCGCCCGGGCGGTGATCCGCAAGCCCCAGCTGCTGCTCGCCGACGAGCCCACCGGCAACCTGGACAGCCACTCGGGCCAGGAGGTGATCGACCTGCTGGAAGAACTGAACGACGAAGGGATCACCCTGGTGATGGTGACCCACGATGCCAACATGGGTAAACGCGCACGGCGACGCCTGTGGATGCAGGACGGCCAGCTGCTGAAGGATGAACAGGATGCGCGGCCCTGACCTGTTGCGCTTCAACCTGCGCCTGCTGACCGGCCAGTGGTTCCGTACCCTGATGACCCTGCTGGCCACCGCTGTCGGCGTCGCCGCCGTGCTGCTGCTCACCGGCATGGGCGAAGGCGCCCGCCGCTTCGTGCTGGAGGAGTTCAACCTGCTCGGCAACGACGTGCTGATCGTGCTCCCCGGGCGCAAGGAAACCACCGGCGGCATTCCGCCGCTGACCGGTGAGGGCACCCGCGACCTGACACTTGGCGATGCCGAGGCCCTGCTGGGCCTGCCCGGGGTCAAGGCGGTGGCTCCGCTGGTAGTCGGTCTGGCCCAGGTAGAAGCGGCCGGTCGCAACCGCGAGCAGATGGTGGTCGGCACCAGCCTCGAATTCTTCCGCATCCGCCAGATGACCGCCGCCCAGGGCCGCCTGCTGCCCGAGTTGCCGCTGGACCGGGCCGAACCGATCTGCGTCATCGGCCCCGAGGTGCGTCGCGCCCTGTTCGACCAGCAGCCGGTGCTGGGCCGCTGGCTCAGAACCGGGGATCGGCGCTGCCGGATCATCGGCGTACTCGAGGAACGTGGCGTGTCGCTCGGCACCGATATGAGTGACACCGTCATCATTCCGGTCGCCAGTGCCCAGCAGCTGTTCAACACCCAGGGCCTGTTCCGCCTGTTCGTACAGGTACAGCACCTGGGCCTGCTCGACAGCGTCAAGCCGGCGATTCTGGATCTCATCCAGGCCCGTCATCAGGGCGAGCGGGACATCACCCTGATCACCCAGGATAGCCTGCTCGGCGTGTTCAATGACGTGCTGCAACTGCTGACCCTGGCCGTGGGCGCCATCGCCGCGATCAGTCTGGTGGTAGCCGGCATCCTGATCATGAACATCACCCTGATCAGCGTCAGCCAACGCACCCCGGAGATCGGCCTGCTCAAGGCGCTGGGCGCCAGTGAGCGCCAGGTCCACCGGCTGTTTTTGAGCGAGGCCCTGATGATGACCCTGATCGGCGCAGCACTGGGCGTGGTGATCGGCTATAGCCTGCTCTGGACCGGGCACTGGCTCTGGCCGCAGTTCCCTGTCTCGGTGCCGCTCTGGGCGCTGCTCGGTGCCGTGCTGCTGGCACTGGTGGTAGCGCTGATGTTCGCCTGGCTGCCGGCACGCAAGGCGGCCCGCCTGCCGCCAGTACTGGCGTTGAAGGGGGTCTGAATGCGCAGTGCTGACTATATCCGCCTGACCCTGACCAGCCTCAAGTCCAGCCGCATGCGCGCCAGCCTGACCATTCTCGGCATTGCCATCGGCATCTGCGCCGTGGTGCTGCTGACCACGCTGGGCGAAGGGCTGCGCCTGTACGTGCTGGAGAACTTCTCCCAGTTCGGCAGCCGCATTGTCGCCATCAACCCGGGCAAGTCGCAAACCGGGGGCACCGGCGCCCTGCTCGCCAGTACCCGCCCCCTGCTGGTCGAGGATGCCTGGAGCCTGCAGCAGCTGCCCTATGTGGAATATGTGGTGCCCGTGGTTCAGGGCAGCGGCGCCATCGAGTACGGCAACCGGGTGCGCTACACCGACATCATCGGCACCGGCAGCGACATGGCCGCCGCCTGGCGCTTCGAGGTCGCCCGTGGACGTTCCCTGCCCGATGGTCGCAAGGGTTATCCACAGCCCTGGGCGGTGCTGGGCCACAAGGTGAAGCAGGAACTGTTTGCTGAACAGAGCGCACTCGGCCAGTTCATCCGCGTGGGTGGCGAGCGCTACCGGGTGGTCGGCATCATGGCCGAGAAAGGGCAGATGCTCGGCTTCGATCTGGACGATATCGTCTACATCCCGGTGGAGCGGGCGCTGAGCCTGTTCAACCGTAGTGGGCTGATGGAGATCGATGTCACCTACCGGCCCGGCACCACCGCTCAGGAGATGGCTGAGCGAGTGCGCCAGCGGCTGATCGCCCGCCACGGCGTCGAGGACTTCTCGCTGGTCACCCAGGACGAGATGCTCAAGAGCCTGGACCGGATCCTGGCGATCCTGACCGTGGCGATCGGTGGCCTGGGCGGCATCTCACTGGTCGTCGGTGCCATCGGTATCGTCACCATCATGGTTACCACCGTGCATGAACGCCGCGCCGAGATCGGTCTGTTCCGAGCGATCGGTGCCACCCGCCGCCAGGTGATGTGGCTGTTCCTCGGCGAGGCGATATTGCTGGCCCTGATCGGCGGCCTGGTCGGTATCCTGATCAGCGGCCTGGCCTTGGGCCTGCTGGCACTGGCGATGCCCGACCTGCCGATTCAGCTCGATCCCTTCTATCTGCTGCTGGCACTGCTGCTGTCGGCACTGGTCGGGCTGATATCAGGTGTCTTGCCTGCCCGCCGCGCCGCCGGGCTCAACCCTGTATTGGCGTTGCAGAGCGAGTAGGCAGAGTTGTATTTTCCACCCCTTAGCGTAGACACCCTGCCATAGCGTTGATTTATCTTAACTTTCTACTGCCTAAAAGAACCGTGCACTCACCACGTCCCTCAAAGAAAAAGCTAGAGTTTATATATGCCGTTGGCAATAAGAAACGGGCCATTTGCTTGCCAAAACTCTCGTACTCTCCAGACTGGCATTTCCATGGGCCAGATATAATGCCCCTACGCCCTCACCAGGCAGGCCTTTCTCCAGGTAATTTAAAAGATTCACCTTACTGTCAAATGCGAGTAGAAACACCAAAAAACAGCCCGAAACGAGGCATTAAACACCGGAGTGAGGCCCGATCACCACTTTTAATGGTTAGCGTGTCTTACTTTCTTAAATACTGACCTCAAGACCAACCTCATTACACCATTGCACCAAAGCCTTTTGGGTTTCCTCTTTTTCAAACTCATACCACTTTTCCAAAAGGCCATTATCTTCCAATATTTCCTTGAATGCAGAATACGCACCCCTAGAACTAAATATCCTTTTAATATTGCCCATCATATTTGGAATGTATTTCTCAGAAAACTCTATTACAAGGGACTTACCTAAACCAAGTTCGCGCTTATGGGGCACCAACTTATATTTATCATTAACGTCAATATCCTCGGGATAAGACTCATCAACAAAATCAGACACATAATATATTTTTCCTGATTCTACATCTATATATGCGCAACTACCGAATTCGTCACCTGAAGACGAAAATTCAAGAGCCATTTCAAGATCATCATAGCTGACCATTGTTGCGACCTCACAGGGGGTTTAATGCCTAAAAGACTGGCGCAGCACCGCTGCGCCCAATTATTTTTAGTTTTTATACGTTTACTTACGCCCAAGTATTCTTAATATACGAAGAAACAAGTTTATTATATCCATATATAATGCTGCGGCGCTGTCCACAGCATTATCCAGGGTTTTAGGTATTTGATTTGCCCGCCCCCAGTCATAACCGATATAACCACAAAATATTAATGCCACTATCCAATCAATAATCCCATGATGGACACCAAAAACGTATACTTCAACTAATTCAACAACTATAACAAGAAGCAAGGCAATCGTGAGTGCACCTGAAATCTTTCTAAAGAAATCAGGAAACATAGAGCCTAAGAACATCATCCCCATTGTCACCAAACCAGTAATCCTGATTGCTTCGGATACAAGAGATGAATCGTAACCACTCACTACGACATTTATGATGAGACCAAATGGAACAACTACAAAATTATAGCCAATGAAACTAACAAGTGGATTGTTTGATCTATCAAATAAATATACTCCAAAGAAGCATGACGCAAAATACCCTATGAAGAATACCCATGGATTTATGCTGACTATGGATTCGGGGCTAATATTAGTAACCATTAGCCAGTTTATGGCGAAACCCCAACAAAGCGTTAAGCCAATTGCCAAGTTGTAAGCTGTAGCACTAATAGTGTGATCAGTCGTGCTACTTCTTTGAAACACATCTACTTTCATGCTTCTCCTCATTGTTGTACATGGAAACGCGGCATTAAGGTTCGAACAACGCTACCAACAAACCTGAAAAACTTCACCTAAAAGGCTCAAGCCGGTTAAAAAATTAAATGTCACGAACTGGTAGGGACTCTGGGCGCCAAGAGCGAACCTCCAGCGTCTTCTCCCCTCGGCTATATTGGAGCCATGTGGACTACTATTGAAAGAGCGGGCATTGAACTTCTTTATTGCCTAACCCCGTGTTAATAGGCCGTAGCAGCATAATTGCGAAGATCCCAGTGAATGAAACGAACGATTTTGAGCACCTTTATGGATAATTTAGTAAGAATACGGCGACCATTTCTTAGGTCCTTTACCTTTTATTGCAACATAGGACATTGGCCAAAACAACAAACCTGATAAAAGCGCATCGAATAGATCGCCTAGAGATGTTTCGTTTATCCAAGGATCATGCAATATTTTATAGAATGATTCAGTAAACAGGATTAAGCATCCGAACGTCATTATGATTGCACCAACTCGCAAAAAGACATTAACTCTTTTTTCTGTACTGAAGATTTCTTCAATGTCCTTGATATTTATATCTTCGATCTTTTTCATCACTATCCCTGCTTAATGCATAGTGCTTGGCCTGGCGGCGTGCCGGAGCGAGCGTAGGTGCATCCACCAACAGCCACTTGTTATGTGACAATAGCTCACTCTGGCAAACCCTCGAATTGTGGCACCTCACCTGGCTCCCCATCCCAAGCAGCTTTGCTAGATGAGAAGATGTGCGCAGTAGGCACCATATTGATTTTCGTGTCCAGACACCCAGCTGGCACGACGAGCAAACCTGCGATCTGGGAGCTTGGCAATGCCGAACCACACAACTTACAAAAGCTTTTGCTGTGACGAGTCCCTGGAAGCGTAAAAGAAGTCACAGCATCTGCACCCGAATGCCAGATCAATTTAGCTGACTGTGAGAACAGATTTGCCGCATGTGCGGAACCGGTATCTTTTTGGCAATGTTGACAATGACACAAGTAAAAGCTCTCGAAGTCCCCTTGCACTTCAAATCTCGCAGTGCCACACAGGCAAGAGCCAAGGTAATCCGTCATAGAGTTTCCCTATATCGCTTGCAGATGGCGCTCACGCCAGTGGTAATGGGCGCCAACGGAGCGCAGCGTAGTCCAGCGTGATCTTCCCCCGATAAATCGGACACCTACGCTGCTCATGCCGTCATTGCTTCATATTCAACCGGACTCAGATAATTTAAGCTTGAGTGCAGTCGAACTCGATTATAAAAGTGTTGGATGTATCCAACCAGCTTATCTCTCAGATGCATTTCGCCATAAAAGACATTTTCCTTTATCAGTTCACCTTTCAAAGTATGAAAGAAGGACTCCATCTCCGCGTTGTCTGTACACATGCCTGGACGGTTGGCACTGGCTAGAATGCCGTGTTGCTTTAGAAGCGACTGGATCTCGTGAGCACGGTACTCAACCCCACGATCCGTATGAAAAATCAGACCAGGGTCAGGTCGCCGGTTACGCAGCGCCATCTGTAGTGAGGCCTTAGTCAGTGATACCGTCTTCTGCTTACCCAAAGACCAACCCACAATGCGACGGGAATAAAGGTCGATTACCGCTGCCAGATACAGCCAACTTTTACCGACACGGATATAGGTGAGGTCAGCAGCCCAATGCTGGTTGGGTGCTGTTGGTTTAGGCAGATCTTTACGCAAGTTCGGCGCACGTTGGTAGAAACGGTGTAACCCGGCAAGCTTGCGGTAAACGCGACTGACACGGGCCTTCAAACCCGCTTCTCTCATCAACCGTTCGACTCGTTTTTTACCCACATGGACTCCTTGTCGCTTCAGGGCCTGATGTACTCTTGGACTGCCGTATGTTTCTCGACTTGCCTTAAAAATCCGGATGATGCGGTCGGTCAGCAAAGCATCGCTTTGCTGACGCCGGCTCACTTTACGTTTCAACCAGGTATAAAAGCCACTGGCTGATACTTTCAGAAACCTGCACAAGCGGCGCACACCGAACTGCTCGCGATGCTCAGCTACGAACCGGAACCGTTCTTCCGTTCCTCCGCGAGAAACCGTTGCCACTTTTTTAGCAGGTCATTTTCCTCTTTCAAGTCAGCAACTTGCTTCTCAAGTTTTCGTATCCGCTCGTTCTCACTCAAAGCCTTTGGCTTCTTAGACACCATTTTACGTTTATCAGCCACGATCTTGCCTTCCCGGTACTCCTTGCGCCAGCGGGACAACATGAAGGGATGGATATCCAGCGCTTCCGCAACGCCCTTCACGCTCGCCCCACTCAGATGGGTCAGCTTAACAGCTTTGGCCTTGAACTCATTCGTGTACTGCCGTGTCTTCTTCTGGTTCTTGTACGCTGGCATTTTTCACCTCGCCTCAATTAGATCGAGGTGTCCACTAAACCGGGGGAACTACAGCGTCCCGTTGACCACCTTGTTATATTATTTTTTCGATCGAGGATAGTACATGCTCTAAATTATTTTTAGCTTTTATTATGGTTCTTTGCTCCGATACGTTTATTTCACCATTCGAAACTGAATTATCTATAGAGTCATTCATTGCTTTACACGCATGCTGGAATCCGACCCTATTCTTTTTAGATAGTTTTGAAAAGCAAGATTCGTAGAAGTCCCTATATTTTTCAACCTGCCTAAATTTGTATACATCATTATCGAGGCTATTCAATATTTTATGACACTTTGAGAAGCCTTCATACATTTTAGACCCATCTGATTCCCTCATCGCTATTAACAAGTAAAGTCTCGCTTGCTGAGTATCTATGTTGCTTGTATGGTAGCCATCTTTTTTTCGGGCCAACGAATATGACTGATCAAAAAATTGCTGCGCCTTGCCATACTCTTTAAAAGTGATATTAGCCATTCCGTACTGCAGCCAGAAATGAGGGTCATTTTTTAACCATGGAACCGATATTTTCAAGTCTTCATAGTAACGCCTGAGGCTGTTTTTCTTACTTTCCCCTGGAATAATTCTTTCAACAAAAGAGAATCTTAAAGTTGACTTAAATATCGTCATCTGTTCGTAGTCGTTTCTGCTGTAGCCATCCAATTTTTTAGCAATTTTTTGTAATTGACTTATAACATAAGTGGGAGTGAAGTGATTTTTAATTAGAGAAAGGCAGAAAATGCTCGACTTTGCTTTTATTTCTAGACCGCTCGACTTGAACAAGTTCCTGAAGGCTTCATTTTGCTGCAAACCTGCACTATAAATTATATCATCACCTGCTATATCAGAAATAAGACTGAAATTACATGGCATATCCAAAACTTCAATAAGTGCTATGGCAAAGATAGTATCTTTGACTCTAGAATCTGTTATCAAACTTTCCAAAACTAATGCTACGCGATCTCTTATTTGAGGAGAGTTAAATATAGAAAGCAGTGTTAAAGATATTTGCGCGGAGTTTTTTTCTTGAATAAAATCAATCTTTCTATCATTAGACATCCCTGCCTTTTCGCCCCACATGCCAAGATTGTCAACAATATCTACTAGTGCACTTGACTCTTCTATTGATAAAAGATCTATACATAATTCGTTGTATTCAAATTCTATATTTTTTAGATATTGACGAAGCCTTTCATGCTCAGCAGTTCTTGCCGTAGCAACCAACATGATATTAGAGGGCATCGATCCGCAATAGTGCTTAACCAAATCGAGATATCTTTCATATCCATCTATAAATATTACAGATTTTTTCCCACCTTTTGAGAGTAAATCAATATCGCCGACATAATCTCCTTCCCAATCAATTATATTGTAACAATCTATGGAATTTAGAGACAGATGCGTTTGCAATTCTCGTAGCAACATGCTTTTACCATTACCCATGTCGCCGTAGAAAACAATATTTTTATTATTGTCTATAAACTTCTTAGCCTCATCTAATTGAGATCTAAGTATTAGGTAAGGTATTCTTTGCTCGCTAACAACCCCGTCATCCACTAGAATATTAGATATATCACCATACATGATCATTGTTTCAACATCAGCATCCCTAATTTCAGCACTTTCTTGGGATACTTCATATAGTTCGAGTGACTGAAGGATTTCACATGCATCCGAACCTATTAATTCAGATTCGTTATCCTTAATTAGGCTGGCGAACCCTTCTACACCTATAGGTAGAACATGGCCAAATCTTGAAAGCGTGAACTCTGATTTTGGACCAGGGTTTTCTCTGGTAATAAAATATGTTTTTTCTTTTAAAGATTTATTTTCAAATAATATTTTTTGAATCTCCACGTCATACATTGAATACCCAACAAATACGATGGCACTGGCTCTTTCTAAGTCTTTCTTGAAATAATAATGCCAGTCAGAGTTCAAAAAAGAGTCGGGTGAAATGTATGATGATGTTGACAGCTTAAAACTACTCTCTAAGGACTCTTCAGACAAGCTATCAATGGAACCATTGAGATGAATACATAATCCATTACGCTTATAATAAGTAGTTGCAGGAAAGCTTGAATCTATACATTCGACAACTTTTCCTGAATTCGCAGAAGCTATTTCAACTGCCTTGTCATAGTTAGTAGTGTAAAATCTCCTCCAATTAAGAGAGCAAATTTTATTCTGAATTTCTGAGGTGCTCTGAAGGGTATATTTTTCTTTAAGGAGTGATACTAGTTTCGCTTTATTAAATTTTGAAATATAATAATCCGTTGCAAAACGTAGATCTTCATCCTCATCAAACTCACCAAGCTGACAAATTTCTTTTGCCAACTCCTTGGCTACAGATGGCTCTTCACCTGAAACATCTTTCGTCGCTATAGAAAATCCAGCACCTGTAAACAAAATCCCCTTTCCGGTGGATAGCCGTGCGAGAAATTCTTCGATATCTACGTTTGATTTTTTAAGCTTTGTTTTATCTATTTCTATTTCCATGAAATTATCCATCTTCATTCTAATTAAATATCGATAACATCTATGGACGCCCCGTTTTGTGCAAGCAAAACATTTTTTGACATAAAGGTATTGCAGCCATCTATCCGGATTTTTACGAGGTATTAACCTCTATCCCTGATGAATTCCGCTGACTGGATGCTAATCATTTTAACGTTCTCTGTACGAACGATGTTAGTCGCAGCTTTATCCAGTCTCGGCTCTACCTGTCTGTCATCAGCAAGTTCTGCCCACGCAAACCTCAGCGCGTTCCTGTCATTGGTTTATTCAGCAGCCGGTTCGATGTACCGCTGCCCTTTATTCAATAATGCCCATGCTATACGTGCCAGCTTGTTTGCCATTGCTACAATGACCACATTCTTGTTTGCTCGCACTGATAGTGCATGTAACCAGTTGCTAACGGCATTTTTCTTGGTCGCTGAATGCCTTAGCACTGCTCGCGCACCATGAACCAACATCCTGCGCAAATATGCATCCCCACGCTTACTGATCCCTCTGAGTACTGTTTTGCCGCCACTCGAGTGCTGTCGTGGAACAAGGCCCAACCACGCTGAAAGTTGGCGGCCGTTCTTGAATGCCAATGCATTACCCACGGTTGCGACCAAAGCCGAAGCGGTTAAACGTCCAATACCTGGTACTTCAAGTAAACGCTGGCATGCCGAATTGTGTTGCACGTGTTGGTCAATTTCACGATCCAATTCATCAATGCAGCGTTCCAACTCCACCCAACGAGCTCTCATACGCTCAATGTGGCGCTGCATCAGTACCGGCAGCTGATCTTCATTTATGCCATAGCTGTCGCGGAACCACTGCTTTAGACGCGCCGGGCCGGATGGCACTGCTATGCCAAATTCACCTAAGGTTGCACGTAAGCGGTTAATTAGAGCAGTACGGTCTCTCATTAACCCATCACGCTCACGGTGTATCAGCAAAATACTCTGCTGATCAGGCGTCTTCAGCTCCACAAAACGCATATGTGGCCGAGATACTGCCTCACAAATCGCTTCCGCATCAGCAGCGTCATTTTTGTTGGTTTTTACATAAGGTTTTACGTATTGGGGTGGAATCAGCTTCACTTCATGTCCGCAGTCAGTAATAACTCGACCCCAGTAGTGCGAGCTGCTGCATGCTTCCATCCCCACTGTACATTTGGATAACTTTGCAAAAAATGCGTAAACCTGCGACCTCCGCAATGACTTTCTGATTACGCAGCGCCCACGCTCATCAGCACCGTGTACTTGAAAGACATTTTTCGCAAGATCCAAGCCGATCACTGATACCTGCTCCATGATTCATCCTCCACCTGATTGCTACCAACTAGCAGTATAGGAGGGGCGTCCATTTCATTATTTTAATCATAAGCATGCGTATTTATGCGCATGCTCCAAAACTGGGCAAGCCAATTAAGCATTTGAAGAGAAAGGTAAATCAAGACATCACAGCCATTCTCTTCCGATGAAAACAAGCATGCGCGTTTTGCTGCTGTGCCATGCGCAGTATCTCGCAGTGGCCACTCCATAATGGCTTGATATTGGACCAATTTTCTACGAGTTGCCAGTAGCAACTGAGCATGTCCAGGTGACAAAACAAGCATTGGGGTCGAGCGGCATCCAATACACTGTATGAAAGCACACAAACCTAGAGTGCTTTATCCACAAGCCGGATGCAGCTGCTTCGGGTCGGTCGAGATTCGGGGGAAGAGTAAGATGTACGTATATCCACTTCGCGCCCCAGCATTAGCCGGTCTTGCACGAAACAGCTTTAGGGGGCTGGGTGCCCCCTGGAAGATTGTGTACCAAACAGGAGCGGGCTGCTCCTGTTGTCTCAGATCAGCTATCCAACCTGAAAATGCAGGTTAAAAGCGCTTCTGGTAGCGGTGGCAGTACGGCATCTTACCGGTGCGCACGTAATAGTCCTGGTGGAACTCTTCAGCACGCCAGAACGGCGCCATCGGCAGCACCCGGGTCACTACATTCAGTCCCTTGTTCTCCAGTTCGGCAATCAGCTGCTCACTGACACCGCGCTCTTCGTCATTGTGGACAAAGATCGCCGAGGCATATTGAGGGCCGATATCCGGTCCCTGTCCGTCTTCCTGGGTCGGGTCGTGGATCTCGAAGAACAGTTTGGCCAGGGTTTCGAAGCTGATTTTAGCCGGGTCATAGAGCACCTCGACCGTTTCCAGATGACCGGTCTGCTTACTGCATACCTGTTCATAACTGGGGTTATCCACATGGCCGCCCATGTAGCCGGA
Source organism: uncultured Marinobacterium sp. (assembly GCA_963677795.1). Taxonomy (GTDB): domain Bacteria; phylum Pseudomonadota; class Gammaproteobacteria; order Pseudomonadales; family Balneatricaceae; genus Marinobacterium. The sequence goes on from OY782520.1 coordinate 1,236,107, forward strand.
GACCACCGAGACCACCCCCGGCTGCTGCTGCAACAGGTGCTCAACGCCCCAGAAACAGCCGCCGGCAAAATAGGCGGTGTTGAGTTCACTGCCCTGGCGCTGTGCCATCTCTTCGGCGCTGACAAAGTCCATAGAGATAGAGTTGACGCAGTGGCGCACGTTCTTGCGCGTCAGCATCTCGCCTTCGAACACATGGCCCAGATGGCCGCCACAGTTGGCACAAAGAATCTCGGTCCGGCGGCCGTCCGCGTCGACTTCACGGCGGATGGCGCCTTCGATCTCGTCATCAAAGCTGGGCCAGCCGCAGTGGGAGGGAAACTTGTCTTCCGAACGGTACAGGGGCGCACCGCATTGTTTGCAGGTATAGACGCCGGTGGCAAAGTGTTCGTTGTACTGGCCGGTAAAGGGACGCTCGGTACCCTTGTGCAGGATCACCTGCTGCTCTTCCGGGGTCAGTTTTTTGTAAGTCATCGCTGCACCATACATCTTGATTGAATAAAGGGCCTGTTCTGTTAGGCCCTTGCTCGCGAAAAAAAATCCCGGCCACACCTTTTGTAAGGCTCAGGAACGGGACAGCTCCGCCTGTTGAGCCGTCAGCAACCAGCTCTGTATCTCCGCGGTGGACTCCGCCATCAGGGCAGAAAAGGCCTCCACCACCGCCGCAACCTCTTCACTTTCGGCGGCCTGCGACAGATCCAGCGCACGCTCCGCGAGGATGCTGCGGCTGTCGGCGTCGACCAGTTGCAGGTAGGCGCGCATCACGACCACCGGCTTACCTTCCCGATACTCGCTCTGGAAGGCATCGAGACGACTGACCAGTTCATACCGTGCCGCCACCCGGACCTCATCACTGCTGATGCGTGTGAAGCGGTGGTCATGCTGCAAGGCGGCTACCAGATAATCACGCCACAGATTGGGGATACTGGCACTCCAGCGGGCGCCCTTATAGACACTGATCGGATGGCCCTCAGGGACCACCAGCAGGTAGCTGCCACTGAGCAGGTCCTGCGTCTGGGGTCGCAGCACGCGCAGATCGCCCATCGGCTCGGTCGTCGGTGCCAAGCTTGCAGCATTGCTCGTGAACGGTGTCAGCGTCCAGCTCTGCACCGGCTTGGCCGCCGGCAACAGGCTGCAGGCACTCAGCAGGCCGGCCATTCCCAGCAGCAACATTTTTTGTCCTGTACGTCGCAACATACTCAACATCTCGGGCTCAACCTCTCAAGGGGTAAATTCGTTGGCCGGCGCCTTGCCGGTCAGGTAGCCGGCCGGGTCTTCTTCCAGCCGCGACAGTATACGGTTCAGGGTTCCCAGGCTGCGCTGCAGCTCCTGCATCACCGGGCCGACCTCGGCCATCCCCTGCAAGCCGCGATCCACGGCGCCGGTGTTGCGGCTAAGCAACTGCTCCAGCTGCTGACTGCTCTGTGCCAGCGCCTGCATCGCCTTCTGCCCTTCGGCCAGCATCGGCCCGCCTTGAGTGGTCAGCATGCGCTCGGTATTCACCAGCAGTGTGCTGGCATCACGCATCACCACCTGGGCATCACGGGCCGCCTGGGTCAGCTCGTTCAGTGTCTCACCCACACCGGCACGGGACTCCACCAGTTCATCGGAGACCCGTTCCAGGTTGTGGATAATACGCCCGATGCGACCGATGTTCTCCGGTGACAACAGCTGAGCCCCCTGATCGACCAGTTCATTGACGTTGGCGAACAGGGTTTCGCTGTTGCCCAGCAGGGAGCCGATCGCTGAAGGCTCGGCCAGGATAATCGGTGGCGAGTCTTCAGGCTTCACCAGTGGCGGCGCCGCCGGGTTGTCGGTACTGAGCAGGATATTGGCGGCACCGGTGATATTGGCGATCGCCAACCGGGCCTTGGTGCCCTGGTTGATCGGCGTAGCGGCACTGACCTCCATATCGGCCAGAACACGGCGCGGGTCGGTCGGATCCAGCTGCAGCTGGCGCACTTCACCGACCCTCAGACCGTTGTACTGCACCAGGCTGCCCACGGTCAGCCCGCTGACCGCTTCCTCGAATACCACGCGATAGCGGTGGGTTTCCACCTGTTTGCCCGACTTGACCAGCCAGACGCCGAAGCCCAGCGCCAGCAGAAGCCCCGCCAACGTAAACAGGCCGATGATGACATGATGTGCACGTGTTTCCATATCAGTTCCCCTGCACCGCCCGATAGGCGGCGCGGCCGCGTGGGCCATTGAAATAGTTCTGAATCCAGCGGTCGTCGTAATCGGCGACCCGTTCCGGTGCGTCGGCCACCAGCACCCGCTTCTGTGACAGCACCGCGATACGGTCGCAGGCGGTCCACAGCGAGTCCAGGTCATGGGTAACCATGAACACGGTCAGTCCCAGAGCATTGCGCAGCGTCAGCAGCAACTGGTCGAAGTCGGCCGCTCCTATGGGGTCCAACCCCGCTGTCGGCTCGTCGAGAAAGAGCACGTCCGGATCCAGCGCCAGTGCGCGCGCCAGGGAGGCGCGCTTGACCATGCCGCCGGACAGTGATGCCGGATACAGATCGCCGGCATGCGAAGCCAGGCCGGTCAGTGCCAGCTTCACTTCGGCCAATTCCTCGGCATCGGCACGCGACAACCCGGCGTGCTCGATCAGCGGCAGCGCCACATTTTCACGCACCGTCAGCGAGCTGAACAGCGCACCGCCCTGGAACAGTACGCCGAGGCGCTGCTCCAGCCGGGAGCGCTCGGCCACCGGCAAGGTCAGCAGGTTCTGGCCGAACAGCCTGACCTCCCCCTCGCTGGGCCGGTTAAGGCCGACGATGGACCTCAACAACACCGACTTGCCGGTGCCTGAGCCTCCGACCACGCCGAGAATCTCGCCGCGGTAGAGGTCCAGATCCAGATCCTTGTGTACGACGTTGCTGCCAAAGCGGTTGCACACGCCCCGCACTTCGATAATCGTTTCCCTGCTCACCAGCCCATCTCCATAAAGAACAGCGCCGCCACCGCATCGAGCAGAATCACCATAAAGATCGACTGCACCACGCTGGAGGTGGTGTGACGCCCCACCGACTCGGCACTGCCACTGACCTTGAACCCTTCCATGCAACCGATCACCGCCACCACGAAAGCAAACACCGGCGCCTTGACCAGTCCCACCAGGTAATGGTTCAACGGCACATCGGACAGGATCCCCAGATACTGGTTCAGCGGTATATCCAGTGCCACCAGCGAGACCAGTGCCCCGCCCACAAGGCCGGACATCACCGCGACAAACGTCAGCAACGGCAAGGTTATCAACAGGGCCAGCACACGTGGAATCACCAGCAGCTCGATCGGGTTCATCCCCAGCGTACGCAGGGCATCCAGTTCCTCATTGGCCTTCATCGACCCTATCTGGGCAGTGAAGGCACTGGCGGTACGACCGGCCAGCAGGATGGAGGCCAGAATGACACCGAATTCACGCAGGAAAGAGTAAGCCACCAGGTTGACGGTGTAGATTTCGGCACCGAACTCGCCCAGCACCGTGGCCCCCAGAAAGGCCACCACCGCACCGACAAGAAAGGTCAGCAGCGCCACGATCGGTACCGCATTGAGCCCGGTCTGATGAATCTGGTTGACCAGCGCCGTGATCCGCCAGCGCGACGGTCGGAACAGAATGCCCACCAGGCTCTGCAGCACCAGACCGACAAAGCCGCTGAGCTGCCAGAAATGCCGCGCCAGTTGTTCCGCCTGCTGACCCAGCAGGATCAGAGCCTGCTGCAGAGCGGGCGGTTGCGGTTGTACCGGCGGGGGTTCTCGACGCATGGCACGCAGCAGCGTTTCCAGCAGCGCTCGACGCTCGGGCTGAAGATCGGCCTCGGCCGCCAGCACCGCTTCCAGTCGATCCAGCCCCAGCCACTGCGCCAGCAGCGCGCCCCCGGCGGTATCCAGTGCGGCGATGCCGCTCAAACGGACCTCGCCCACTGGCACCTGAGTCTGCGCCAGCAAGGCCTTCATCTGGGCGTGCTGGGAGAGGGTCCAGTTTCCCGACAGCCGGGTGACCGGTCCTCCAGTGTCGATTGTTGCAGCTATCTGCTCCATCAGACTCAAACCCTTTACATACATTCGTGTTTGTATTTTACAATCCGTTGCATCGATTGCAAGCCAGATCGCGACCCTGTAATCACCCCCTTCCAGCCTGTATAATGACAGGTTTCGACCGAGCTGCCGACGCCCCGTGCCAACACGCACGCCGTGCATACTATCGGCAACCATCCGAGCGGCCACAAGATTCAGAGATACGGACCCCAATGGACAAGACCTACCAGCCACACGAGATCGAGAAATCCTGGTACCAGACCTGGGAAGAGAAGGGTTACTTCGCCCCCTCCGGTGAAGGCGACGCCTACAGCATCATGATCCCGCCGCCCAACGTCACCGGCAGCCTGCACATGGGCCATGCGTTCCAGCACACCATCATGGATGCGCTGACCCGCTACCGCCGCATGCAGGGCCGCAACACCCTGTGGCAGGTGGGTACCGACCACGCCGGTATCGCTACCCAGATGGTCGTTGAGCGCAAGCTGGCCGCGGAACAGGAACTGACCCGTCACGATCTGGGCCGCGACGCCTTCATCGAAAAAATCTGGGAGTGGAAGGAAGAATCCGGCGGTACCATCACCCGCCAGATGCGCCGTCTGGGCAACTCCGTGGACTGGCCCACTGAACGTTTCACCATGGACTCCGGCTTCTACCGCGCCGTGCAGGAAGTGTTTATCCGCCTGTACGACGACAAGCTGATCTACCGTGGCAAGCGTCTGGTCAACTGGGACCCGAAACTGCACACCGCCATCTCCGATCTGGAAGTGGAGAATCGCGAAGTCAAAGGCAAGATGTGGTACCTGCGCTACCCGCTGGCCGATGGCGTTAAAACCGCGGCCGGTGAAGACCACATCGTGGTCGGTACCACCCGTCCTGAAACCCTGCTCGGCGACACCGGTGTGGCGGTGAACCCGGACGACGAACGCTACCAGAACCTGATCGGCCAGTTCGTCGAACTGCCGCTGGTGGGCCGCCGCATCCCGATCGTGGCCGACGAACACGCCGACATGGAAAAGGGCACCGGCTGCGTCAAGATCACCCCGGCGCACGACTTCAACGATAACGAAGTCGGCAAGCGCTGCGGCCTGCCGATGATCAACGTGCTGACCCTGGACGGCCATATCCGTAAGGAAGCCCAGACGTTCAACACCGACGGCAGCGACAATAAAGAGATCGATCCGAGCCTGCCGGAGGCCTACCAGGGCTTGGAGCGCTTTGCTGCGCGTAAAGCCGTAGTAGCCGATATGGAAGCAGCTGGCCTGCTGGTCAAGATCGAAGAAAACAACATGACCATTCCGTACGGTGACCGTGGCGGCGTGGTGATCGAGCCGATGCTGACCGACCAGTGGTTCTGCGATGCCAAGACCCTGGCCAAGCCCGCGATCGAAGCGGTCGAGAACGGCGACATCAAGTTCGTGCCCAAGCAGTACGAGAACATGTACTTCGCCTGGATGCGTGACATTCAGGACTGGTGCATCTCCCGCCAGCTATGGTGGGGCCACCGCATCCCGGCGTTCTACGACAACGACGGCAACGTCTACGTCGCTGCGGATAAAGAAGCCGCGCGTCAGAAGTACAACCTGGATCCGGAACTGGAACTGCGCCAGGACGACGACGTACTGGACACCTGGTTCAGCTCCGCACTGTGGACCTTCGGCACCCTGGGCTGGCCGGAAAACACCGAACGCCTGAAGACCTTCCACCCGACCGATACGCTGGTCACCGGCTTCGATATCATCTTCTTCTGGGTGGCGCGCATGATCATGATGACCATGCACTTCATGAAGGACGAAGACGGCAAGCCGCAGGTGCCGTTCAAGAACGTTTACGTCACCGGCCTGATCCGCGACGAGAGCGGCGACAAGATGTCCAAGTCCAAGGGCAACGTACTCGACCCGCTGGACATGATCGACGGCATCAGCCTGCCGGATCTGCTCGAGAAGCGTACCGGCAACATGATGCAGCCGCAGCTGGCCGAGAAGATCGGCAAGCGCACCGAGAAGCAGTTCCCGGAAGGCATCGCTGCCCACGGCACCGACGCCCTGCGCTTCACCCTGGCAGCGCTGGCCTCCACCGGCCGCGACATCAACTGGGATATGAAGCGCCTGGAAGGTTACCGCAACTTCTGCAACAAGATCTGGAACGCCGCCCGCTACGTGTTGAGCAACACCGAAGGTCAGGACTGCGCCCAGAACAATGAAGAAGTCCTGCTGACCCTGGCCGATCGCTGGATCATCAGCAGCCTGCAGCGCACCGAAGAGACCGTGATCAAGCACCTGGACGAATACCGCTTCGACCTGGCGGCTCAGACACTGTACGACTTCATCTGGAACCAGTACTGCGACTGGTACCTGGAGCTGTCCAAGCCGGTGCTGTGGGACGAGTCCGAAGGCGAAACCGACGAAGAGAAGGAGCGCCTGGCCGCCCTGCGTCGCGGTACCCGCGGCACCCTGGTACGCGTGCTGGAAGCGATCCTGCGTCTGGCACACCCGCTGATGCCGTACATCACCGAAGAGATCTGGCAGCAGATCAAGGGCCTGGCCGGCAAGAATGGCGACACCATCATGCTGCAGACCTACCCGAAACCGGTGGCCGAGCTGATCGACGAAGCGGCCGAAGCCGACATCGAGTGGCTCAAGGACGTCATCGTCAGCGTGCGCAACATCCGTGGCGAGATGAACATCGGCCCAGGCCAGGAACTGGAAGTGCTGCTGCATAACGGCAGCGACGAAGACTTCCGCCGCGTCCAGGAAAACTACGTCGCCCTGACCAAGCTGGCCAAGCTGAGCGAGATCAAGTGGCTGGAAGCGGACGAGGAAGCCCCGATGTCCGTGACCAAGCTGGTCGGCAAGATGGAAGTGCTGGTACCGATGGCCGGCCTGATCGACAAGGACGCCGAGCTGGCGCGTCTGCAGAAGGAACTGGATCGCCTGACCGGCGAGATCAAGCGTGTCGAAGGCAAGCTCTCCAACGAGAAGTTCGTCGCCAACGCACCGGAAGCCGTTGTCGCCAAGGAGAAGCAGAAGATCGCCGACGCTCGGGAGGCGTTCGACAAGCTGAAGGAACAGTACACCAAGATCGAGGCGCTTTGATAGCGCGCCTTTGATGCTACCGTTCTGATTGACCTCGGGGCCGACAGTCGTCGGCCCCGCTTTATCCCCTCTGTGCTTTCCTATTCCCGAATTTGAACAATACTTGAGTAATCGCAGGCGCGAACCTGCACCCACTCAATGTCTAAACAGCGGGAGAACTTATATGGCTACCTGGTATGTCGTTGCCGATGCCGCCAAGGCGCGCATCTTCCAGCAAAACAGCCCCAGGGATACGGCTGAAGAGATTCATACACTGGTCCATCCTGCCGCACGCGCTTCCGGTGCCTCTTTGGCCAGTGATGCGCCCGGTGCCCAGGCCAATAGCGGCAATACCGGCACCCACGGCATGCAGGAAAAAATAACCCCGCGCCAGGCAGAGGATCTGCGTTTCGCCCGCGAGGTGATCGATCAGGTACGCCATGCCCTGAACGACAACAGTATCCGCCAGTTTTACATGGCCGCTCCGCCCCATTTTCTGGGCCTGCTGCGTGGCGCCATGGATGATCGCGTATCCAAGGCACTGGCCGGCGACCTGGACAAGAACCTGTCCACGGCAACAGCGACCGAGGCCTGCGCCGCCTTCAAGCCCAAGTTGACCTGACCCACTCCGCCAAGCCAAGGCCCAGCCCTCCCACAACCAGCCGGCTCCTTGGACCGTTGTGGGAGCGCGCCTCGCGCGCGGGATCAGGCTCGATTCAGTCGCGGTTACGCACCATATCGGCGATCGCAAACAGCGGCTCTTTCAGCATCTGCTTGAGTGCCTCATCGGCACCGATCTGCTCCAGCGCCCTGTCCATGCACAACAGCCATTGGTCGCGCTCGGCAGGGCCGATGGCGTAGGGTTTATGCGGACTGGTCATGCAGACCGAGCCATATTTCTCGGCATAGAGCTGGGGGCCGCCCATCCAGCCGATCAGGTAATCGGCCAGCCGCTCCTTCATCGGCCCCAGATCCCGGCTGTGCATGGCACGAATGCCGCTCACTTCCGGTGCGGCATCCATGTAATCGTAAAAGGCACTGGTCAGCTGTCGGATGCCCTCTTCACCCAGCGCTTCAAAGGGGGTGTTGTAGCCACTCATATTGCTATCCTCTACTGCATTTATCGTTATCCCCCCAACCTAACCGAGTGTAACGCGGGAGGAAAGCGACTGACTGCATCCGTTTATCCATCCACTGCGCCCGACGGCTCTTCAAGGCCCTTTCACTGACCCAGCTCAGCGTTAACGCTGTTGCCGTTGACGCAGCGAACCTTAACCGTTTCCATGGGTCATAACGGCAACAGAAACAAGGAGATGGATGATGTTTGAACTGACAGGACAGACCGCGCTGGTCACCGGCGGCGCCAAGGGGATCGGCAAGGGCATCGCCCAAACACTGGCCAGGGCCGGTGCCCGGGTGGTGATTGCCGATATTGATGCCGAACAGGGCGAGGCCACGGCCCGCGAGTTGAATGGCCATTTCGTGCGCTGCGATGTTACCTCTCAGGCAGACTGCCGAGCCGCCGTGGCCGAAGCCGTCCGTCTCGGCGGCACACTGGAGATCCTGTGCTCCAACACCGGCGTTTTCCCTCAGGCACGGCTGGACAGCATGACCGAAGCGGACTGGGATCAGGTGCAGAATATCAACCTCAAGGGCATGTTCCTGATGGTACAGGCCGCACTGGAACCGATGCGAGCCCAGCGCTATGGCCGCATCGTGATTACCTCGTCGATCACCGGCCCGATCACCGGCTTCCCGGGCTGGAGTCATTACGGCGCCTCCAAGGCCGGCCAGCTCGGCTTCATGCGCAGTGCCGCCCTGGAAGTGGCCAATCAGGGCATCACCCTCAACGCGGTGATGCCGGGCAATATCCTCACCGAAGGGCTGGCGGATCAGGGTGAAACCTATCTGAACCAGATGCGCGCCGCGATCCCGACCCACACCCTGGGTGAGCCCGACGATATCGGCCACGCGGCCTGCTTCCTGGCCTCGCCGGAAGCTCGCTTCATCACCGGTCAGCAGATCATTGTCGACGGCGGCCAGATCCTGCCGGAATCGCCTGAAGCGATCGAGTAACGGCCTGCGGCGCCCCCGGCGGCACAACGCAGCCGGGCGCGCCGCATCAGGACACCAGCTTCAAGCCAACCAGTGAACACAGCAGCAAAGCCAGAAAAAACATCCGCAGACCACTGGTCGGATCCCCGAAGTAAAGCATCCCCACCAGCACCGTGCCCACTGCCCCAATACCGGTCCAGATGGCATAGGCCGTGCCCAATGGAATACTGGCCATCGCACGAGTCAGCAACATGAAGCTCACCCCTCCCAGCAACACAAAAGCCACAGAAGGCCCCAGTTTGCTCAGCCCCTCCGACTGCTTCAGCGCAATCGCGAAGCCCACTTCAAATACACCTGCCAGCACGAGATAGGTCCACGCCATATTTACCTTCCCAGAAAGATACTTTTGCGTGATATTATCTTCCTGGAAAGGCAAATACAAGGATCACCCATGCGCCGTGAACGTGTCAGCTTTACCGAGCTGTTTGATACTTCCCAGAAGTACTGGCCAGAAACCACAACCGGGGTCAGCCTGATCGCCCCGGCGATCTACCGACTGCATGAACATTTGAGCCGCCTGGCCGAGGAGCTGTTCCAACAATACCAGCTGCAGGGCAGCGAGTTTGAAGTCCTCAGCGCCCTGCGCAACAGCCCGGCCCCCTACCGCATTACCCCGACCGAGCTGTATCGCAAACTGCTGGTGAGTTCAGGCGGCATGACCAAGATTCTGGCTCGGCTGGAAGACAAGAGGTTGATCGAGCGCCCGGCCAACCCTGAGGATGCCCGCAGTCGCCTGGTCGGCCTGACGATTCAGGGCAAGGCGGTGATTGAAAGAGTCACGGAACAACTGCTGCAACGGGAAGCGGAACTGGTGGCCAGGGTGGCCCAGCCCGAGCAACTTGAGCAGCAATTGATGCAGTGGCTGGAGCAGATCGAACCGGTCTAGAGCGGCATTCTGGCCAGCCAGTGTTGCAAGGCGGGATTCTGGTTATCCCGTCGCCAGGCCGCATGCACGATGATGTCATCCGCGAAGTCGTCCAGGGAGCGCCAGCATATGCCCTGACGACGCATGGTTTCATGACTGGCCGGGAACAGGCTCAGCAGTTCGCCCGCGGCCACCAGCCCCATGACACTGGCGACATCATCGGCCTCAAGTTCCACCCGAATATCCAGCCCCTGCTGGTTACAGCGGTCCAGAAAATGGTCATAGACGCTGACCCATTTATCCCGCTTGCCCAGCACCAGGCCAAACGACGCCAGATCGGACAGGCGAATACTGTTCACCTTCGCCAGTGGATGCTCGTCCGACATGATCAACAACAGGGGTTCGCGGTAACAGGGCTGGCAGCGCAGCTCGCTGTTGCGCGTGCTGCCGCAGAAGAAGCCGATATCCAGGTCTCCATCCAGCAGGGCCTGCTCCTGTGCGCTGATCGGCAACAGGTTCAGATCGATACGAATACCGGGGAAACGAGCCCTGAACCGGGTGATCAGCCCCGGCAGAAAGGTTTCCACCGCTACGCCGCCATAGCCCAGCTTGAGATGCCCCGAAATACCCTGCCCGATCTCCCGCCCCACCCGCATGGCGTTTTGCTGCTGACGCAGCAGTTGTTCGGCTTCAGCCAGAAAGGCCTGCCCCGCAATCGTCAAGGCAACCGAGCGGGTGGTGCGGTCGAACAGCCGGGTGCCCACCTTGTCCTCTACCCGGCTGATGATCCGGCTCAGTGTCGCCGCCGAAATATTCAACTGATCAGCCGTTTCCTGGAAGTGAAGCCGGTGCGCCAGCTCCACAAACGCCTCGAAGTCACGCAGGTTCAGCATTATTTCACCTGATACAAAAATTCACGAAATATTCATCATTAATTATCACAACTCGCGTTGCTAAGGTGGGGGCGTTACTCAGAGTGACACGCGCATATAACAACAAAAAACCCACGAGGCGCAATCATGCTGTACTTTGCAGAGCGACCGATTTCGCCTCGTGCCAGAGGTGAAATGATGCACAAGAAATTGACACGCACCGCGCTGTCGACCGCTATTCTGGCGGCATTACCCCTGCTCGCCGATGCCGGTGAGGTCACCATCAAACGTGATACCTGGGGCGTACCCCACGTCTATGCTGAAACCACCCATGACCTTTTCTACGGCTACGGCTACTCCGTTGCCCAGGACCGCCTCTACCAGATGGAGATCGCCAAGCGCTCGACCCAGGGACGCATGGCCGAGGTACTCGGAGCTGACTACGTCGACTACGACAAGAAGATCCGCACCAACTACGATCCCCTTTCCATCCAGCGCCAGATCGATGCCCTGAACACCGATGACCGCGCCATCCTGGATGGCTACGCCGCCGGCATGAACGCCTGGATCCAGCAGGTGCTCACCAGGCAGGACAGCCTGCTGCCCAAGCAGTTTAATGACAACGGCTTCCTGCCCGAGGCGTGGACCGCCTTCGATGTGGCGATGATCTTTGTCGGCTCCATGGGCAACCGTTTTGGTGACTACAACACCGAGATCGAAAATCAGCAGCTGCTCGATGCCCTGATCAAGGAGCACGGCGAAACTGACGGCTGGGCGATCTTCAACCAGCTCAACCCGCTCAATGACCCCAGCGCGCCGACCACCATTCCCAAGGGCGACTGGACAGGCACCTTCGACAAGCGCCCGGTCGAACTGGCCCAGCGCCCGTCCGTTTCCGCCAAGACCGAACAGGACATCGCCCGTCTGGCCATCGGCCAGGATGGAGGTCTGCTGAACCTGTCTCTGGCTGATGCTCAGCGCTACAACGCCAAAGCGTTCCGCGATTTCGGTCTCACCGGCGTTGCAGGTTATCCACAGACCTCAAACATGATCGTGGTCGGCAAGCAGAAAGCCAAGGGCGCCAACAGCATCCTGTTGAATGGCCCTCAGTTCGGCTGGTACAACCCGGCCTACACTTATTCCATTGGCCTGCATGGTGCCGGTTTCGATCTGGTCGGCAACACCCCCTTCGCCTATCCGGGTGTGCTGTTCGGCAACAACCCGAATATCGCCTGGGGCAGCACCTGGGGTGCCGGTGACGTGGTCGATATCTACCGCGAAACGCTGAATCCGAACAACCCTGAAGAGTATCTGTTCCAGGGCCAGTACCGACCGATGGACGTCCGCACCGAAACCATTCGGGTGAAGGATGCCGACCCGGTCAGCCTCAAGGTGTACAAAACCGTCCATGGCCTGCTGGTCAGCCGTGACAACGCCCAGGGCATCGCCTACGCCAAGAAGCGTGCCTGGCAGGGCCGCGAGATTGAAACCCTCATGATCTGGACCCATCAGGGCAAGGCCAGTAATCATAAGGAATGGCTGGAGTACGCATCGCGCAGCGCCTTCAACATCAACTTCTACTACGCCGACCAGCAGGGCAACATCGGTTACGCCTTCACCGGCAAATACCCCGAACGCAAGCCGGGACACGACAACCGCCTGCCCGCCTCCGGCGAAGGTGACCAGGAATGGCTGGGCATCAAACCGTTCGAGCGCAATCCCCAGGTGTATAACCCCAGCTCAGGTTATATCGCCAATTGGAACAACAAGCCGGCCGATGACTTCATCGCCCCGGATATGTTCTGGTACTCCTGGAGCGAAGCCGATCGCGTCGACACCATGAAAGCGATCATGGACTCTAAGGATAAATTCACCAGCGATGACATCAAACTGATGATGGAGGATGTCTCCTATGCCGACGTCAACGCGCGCTACTTCATCCCTTTCCTGGATGCCGCCACCCGCAATCTGAAGCCGGATGACGAACGTCGCCAGGCGGTGCAGCTGCTGCTGGACTGGAACATGAGCAGTCATGATCGCGACCGTGATGGTCACTATGACGAGGCGGCCACCACCCTGTTCCAGACCTGGCTGCCGGAGATGCTGGCGACCACCTTCAAGGACGACATTCCGGGACAGTTCTTCAACTGGTACGCCTCCGCCGGCTATCCGTCACCCAAATCTCCGCTGCGCTCCAGCGTCAACGTCCAGCCGGGCACCAAGGCCCTGCTGCAAGCCCTGCGTGGCAAGGAGGCAGGCGTTGAGCAGCGCTACGATTTCCTCAATGGACGTCCCGCCAGCGAACTGATTCTGGCCAGCCTGGAAAGCGCACTGAAGAAGGTGAAACAACAGCATGGCGAGGATCCGGTCAAGTGGAAGCTGCCGGTGGTACCCATGCAGTTCTTCACCAACAACTTCCTTGGTATGCCGCAGGCGGGCAAGGACGAAGGCAAACAGACCCACATTGCCATGAACCGGGGTACCGAAAACAATCTGGTGATCTTCAACGGCCAGCAGGTGGAAACACACGAAGTGGTGGCACCGGGCCAGAGCGGCTTCATTGCACCGAACGGCACCCCGTCGCCGCACTACGAAGACCAGCTGAAGCTGTATGAAGACTTCGAGTACAAGCGCACTTGGCTCAGCGCTGAACAGGTCGACGCCAATACGAAGTCCGTGACCCACCTGAACACAGAACAATAACAAGAGAGCAGTACGCGATGAAAAAACTCACACTTGCACTGATGGTGGCCGCAGCCCTGCCTGCGGCCGTCCACTCCACCGCCGCACTGGCAGATGCCAGCCTCTACGGTTCCTTCCGCATGGCGCTGGACGCCAAGAGCAACAGCGATCTGGATCTGCGCGACGAGTCCTCACGCATCGGCATCAAGGGAAGTGTGGATCTGGGTCTAGAGCACACCCAGGGCCTGTTCCACTGGGAAGCCAACGTGGATACCAGCGACAACGAAGGCAGTATGTTTGGCCCCCGTCAGGCGTACCTGGGCGCGACCGGCGACTGGGGTACGCTGCTGATCGGCAAGCAGTGGCAGATGCACTACATCTGGACCAACTCCACCAGTGACATCTTCAACGCCGCCGATGCCGATGCCGGGGAACGCTTCCAGCTGGCCGCTTTTGCCGGCCACTGGCGGCCGGACAACAGCCTGTCCTACTTCACGCCCAGGTTCGGCAACTGGCAGCTGGCGGCCCATGTGGTGATTGACGGCAGCGGCCGCGATGACGACGGCGAACAGGACGATACCATCGACAGCTATGACCTGAACCTGAAGTACGAAGGGGAAAGGGTCTACCTGGCCGCCTCCTATGGCAACATCGGCAGCAATGCCGGCGGCGTCGACTACGACATGGACAGCTGGGCACTGGGTACACGCATCAGGATCAACGATCCGCTGACGTTCGTGGCACGCTATGAAAATCAGCAGGGCAGCAGCGCCAGCCTTTTCGACAAGGGCGGCATCGCCACCGATATCGACCGCGAGGTGCTGGAGGCAGGCTTGTTGTATAGCATCGGGGCGACCACCCTGAAGCTGCGCGCCACCCAGTACGAAGAGAACAACACCGGGCTGGAGCTGACCCAGTGGGCCGCCGGGGTGCAGTACGACCTGGGCAGCAAGGCTCGGCTGTTCCTGGAACATATCAATAACGATGCGGAAGACAGGCTGGTGCCCTACGATCGCACGGTGCTGGGCTACCGCCTGGACTTCTGACCGGACTTCTGACCCGTCCCGTTTTCAACATACTCTCCGAGAGGGATCTCGTTTTGCAGCCCGTCAGTGACGGGCTTTTTTTTATTCGAAACTTCAGCCTGCAATGGGCGCAAAACGGGCGGCCGTCAGCCGACAGAGATCTTCCGGCGACAGCTCGATCTCCAGGCCACGGCGGCCGGCACTGACATGGATAGTGGCAAACTGTTCAGCACTGGCATCGATAAAGGTCGCCAGGCGTTTCTTCTGCCCCAGCGGGCTGACGCCACCCAGCACGTAGCCGGTGGCGCGTTCGACCTCGACCGGGTCGGCCATGGCCGCTTTTTTGGCCCCGGCGGCCTTGGCAATCTGTTTCAGATTGAGCTTGCCGGCAACCGGCACCACGCCCACGGCCAGTGCCTTGCCGTCCAGGCTGACCACCAGTGTCTTGAACACCTGTTCCGGTGCCAAACCCAGTTTTTCCACGGCCTCGGTGCCGTAAGAGTCACTGGACGGGTCATGCTGATACTCGTGAATCCGGTGGTTGATTTTGGCCTTGCGGGCCATGTTGATGGCTGGTGTCATGCCACCTCCTGCCTCATTCAAAGCACCCCAGTGTACACCTGCACAGGTCAGGAAAGGAGCGCCTCTCCCTTGCGGTAGAAATAGTAGCGGTTCTTGCCCTGCTCCTTGGCGACATACATCGCCTGGTCCGCGTGGCGCAACAGCGTCTCGGGGTCCCGGCCACCCTCGGGATAGAGTGCGATGCCGATGCTGGCCGACACCTGACGGTTTCGATCCTTGATCAGCACTCCGGTTGCCACCTGATCCAGCACCCGCTCCAGCGTCACCTGAACCTGCTTCCGGCTGTCGATATCGCTCAGCAGCAGCACAAACTCATCCCCGCCCAGACGCGCGACGGTATCGACTTCGCGCAGCGTTTCGACCAGCCGAAGAGCCACGACTCTGAGCAGCTGATCTCCCGCCGCGTGCCCCTGCTCATCATTGATCGCCTTGAAACCATCCAGGTCGAGATAGCAGACGGCAAACCCCGATGCCTGACGCCGCGAATGCGCCACGGCCTGCACCAGGCGCTCGGCCAACAGCGTTCGGTTCGGCAGTCCGGTCAGGCTGTCGTAGTGCGCCAGCTGCTCCAGTTTCTGCTGTTGCAGCTTGAGCTGGGTGATGTCGCGCGTCACCGAAAGTACCGCCGTGATCTGGCCATCACTGTCGCGCAGCGGCGCCGCGTGAGTATCCAGCCAGCGGACACGTCCCTGGCGCCCGGTCACGGTAAATTCGAGTGCACCGGACGCCCCCGCGAACGCTTGCTGGTTCAGCGCCGTGAAACGATCGCGGTACTCCGGGTCCACGAAGCTGAGCACCCCCGCCTGGTTGACCTGTTCGAGGCTGTCGGCTTCCAGCACCGCCAATCCGGCCGCGTTCATCTGCAGTACTTCCCCCTGCGCCGACATCACCTTGACGCATTCGGGTTCGGTTTCGATGATCGTTTTCAGCCGTTGCTCACTGGCCGCCAGGGCACGTCGGTCCCGATCCTGAGAGATGGCCGAACCTATCCAGCGTGCCAACAACCGCATGAACTCCCGGTCGTTATCATCAAACTCCCGATCATAGGACTCGGGGCCCGAGAAATTCACCGTGCCATAGACCTGATCGTCCACATACACGGGCGCGCCCACATAGGACTCAAGCTGGAAGATCCGGTAACAGGGATGTCGACTATGTGACGAGCTCCCCATCTTCGAGATGGCCAGCACATCGTTCAGTTTCAGGGTGATATCGCAATAGGTGTTACCCAGTTCGAAACACTGCCCATCGGTCAGCGTATCAGGCGGTGAGGCATGCGCCAGCACCTTGTAGCGTTGTCCGACGACCTCGCTGACGATGCCGAAGCTCAGTCCGAAATATTCATTACCGATCTGCAGCGCTTGTCGCAGCTGTTCCTGAAACGGCAGGTGCGTCAGGGCCGCCACCTCGTTGAGGGCTGCCACCCCCTGACGCTGGCGCAGCTCCTCGGCTTCGATCCGTTTGCGAACGGTAATATCCTCGATCAGTGCAATGCCTCCAACAATATCACCGGCCTCGTTCTTCACCGGGGCACAACGCATCGAGATCCATAACAGGAGGTCGCCATAGCTGGTGCGATACTGACCTTCATAATGTGCCCGTTTGCCTTCCAGTGCGCCCCGAAGCGCGGGGATTACGCTCTGGTCGCTCAGGTCATGGCAGTTCAAACCCTGCATGTACTCCATCGGGACCGACATGATCTCGGCAAAGCGGGCGTTGACATAGGTCACCCTCAAGCCCCGGTCATAATTGAGAATGCCAACCGGTGAGTTGCTGAGCAGCTGGCGATAGCGCTCCTCGCTCTGCTGCAGCTGGGCCTGGCTTTCCAGCAGTGCCGCTTCCGCCGCCTTGCGTTCACTGGTGTCGATCATGGTGCCCGCCATTTTGGTGGGCTCGCCCAAATCATCAAACTCGACCGCCTGCCCTCGCACCAGGATCCAGTTCCAGTCATCGGCCGTGGTCTTGAAGCGGCATTCCGCCTCAAACAGCTCCGTTTGCCCTACAAGGTGCTGTTTGAGCTGTTGATCAAACCGGGACACATCCTCGGGATGCATGCTGCCACGCAGCAAAGCCCCGTTTGGCTCATTGGGTAACGGGTGCAAGCCGGCAGCTTCCAGCGCATAAGCGATGCGGTCATCCTCCAGGTTCCACTCCCACATCCCCAGCTCAGCGCCAAGACTCGCCAGCGACAGACGACGCTGGCTGACCTGGAGCTCGCCCACCAGCACCGTGATAAGTACGGGAATGATGGTGGCCGTAGCCATATAGCCCCACAGCATGGCCAGACTGAAGTGAACGTCATCGGACAGGAAAGGGCCGCTGCCCTGGGCGGTAGCCCAGACGGCTTGTACCGACAGCAGCAGCGCCGCCCCCGACGCGACGGCAACACCGCCCCGGATCGCCAGCCAGGACAGCAGGAAGAACGGCAGGTAGAGGATCGGGTGATACAGCGCTGCATTGTTGACCGGTCCGGTGAAGATCAGTACCCCTGTACCGACCAAGAGCAGAATGCCACCCGCCAGCTCAAGCCCACGCTGACCACTGAGTGTTGCCTTCACGCTGGCGCCGCGGAAGGTGAGCAGAGGAATGCCACATACCAGGGCGCCCATGGCATCCCCCAGCCACCAGACAGACCAGGCTTTGAACACATCAGCCAGTGGTACCACATTCGCCAGCCAAAGCTGGAACACCCCGTTAATCGAGGTAATCAGCATGCCACCCACCACTCCCAGCAGCAGGTAGAGCAGCAGGTCGCTACGCCGGTTCATCAGCGGACTGAAGCCATAGCTTCGCAACAGCCAGGCGCCGACAACCGGCCCCAGCATGTTGCCACAGGCGATGCCGCCGGCCAGCCAGGGCGAACCGCCAATCGATAGGTTAACTCCGAATGCCGCCAGCCAGACAGCAGGCCACAGGGAAAGGCCCCAGCGCATCAGGGCCGCCAGTGCGATACCGGTGGGTGCCCAGATCAAGGTGATATGGGTATCGACAAAGGGTATTGAAAGCCCAACCAACCCTGCCACAGTGTAGCTCAGGGCAAGGATCATGAAGCGGCCCAGCCAGCGCCTGTCATACATCTTAGTTATCATCACCAGGGCACCCGGAAGGATAGACATGTTCATTTTTGCAGCTGTTTGGCAACCAGTTCAACCGTTTATGGCTCCTTCCTTGGTCGCACAGCAGTCAGCTGCCTTGCGGTCGTCTGCCTGAACAGCTCAGCCCGAGAACAGCGAACGCCGCCCGGCCGACCGGGCTGGTTTGCTGATTTTTTGACTTTCGGCCTGCGTCTTTGCTTTCTCTCGACCCGCTGACTTGCTCCCTTTAGGGCGCGCCTTCTTGTCGGCCAGCGGGGCCCCCTCGATCAGGCGACCGTTTTCGAATCGAGGCACCGGCTGCACCTGCAGTGGTTTGCCGATCAACGCCGAGATATCCTGCAGGAAGCGACGCTCCTCCGGCGCCACCAGGGAGACGGCCCAGCCGCGCTTGCCGGCACGCCCGGTACGGCCGATACGGTGCACATAGGCCTCCGGCTGGTTGGGCAGGTCATAGTTGACCACCTGCGGCAGGGCTTCGATATCCAGCCCGCGCGCCGCCACATCGGTGGCCACCAGTACCTGTACTTCACCATTGCTGAACGCCTGCAGCGCCGCCAGGCGTTCGCGCTGGTGGCGATCGCCATGGATCGCCAGGGCGCTGATGCCCTCTTCCTGCAGCTGGGCCGCGACCAGGTCGGCACGGCGCTTGGTGCGGGTGAAGACCAGCGTCTGGCGCCAGTCGCCTTCACGGATCAGGTAGCTGAGCACATCGGTCTTGTCGGCGTTGGTGACCGCATAGGCGCTTTGCTTCACCTGCTGGCTGGCGGCATTGCGGCGCGCCACCTGGATCCGCTCCGGCTGCTGCAACAGGGATTCGGCCAGGGTTTCCACCGGGCCGTTAAGCGTGGCCGAGAACAGCAGCGTCTGTTTCCGCGCCGGCATGTAGCTGATCAGCTTGCGGATATCATGGATAAAGCCCAAATCCAACATGCGGTCAGCCTCGTCCAGCACCAGCATCTCCAGGTGTCCAAGCGAGAGTTTCTTCTGCTTGAGCATGTCCAGCAGCCGTCCCGGTGTCGCCACCAGAATATCGGCGCCGCGCTTCATCTTGCGGATCTGGTTATCGAAGCGGACGCCGCCGAAGATGGAGATCACCCGCATGCCCAGCAGCCGACCGTACTCCAGCGCATTGTCGCCCACCTGCACCGCCAGCTCTCGGGTCGGCACCAGCACCAGTCCGCGAATCTCGTGATAATCGCCGGTGACCGGCTCACGGCTCAGTTGCTGGATCATCGGCAGCGCAAAGGCCGCGGTCTTGCCGGTGCCGGTCTGCGCCTCGGCGATCAGGTCCTTGCCCGCCAGGATGCGCGGGATCGCCTGGGCCTGAATCGGCGTGGGCTGCTTGTAGCCCAGCTCTTCCAGCGTGTGGACAAGTTCCGGACAGAGGTGAAGATCGTTGAAGGAAGACACGGCGGCATACTCGGCTTGAAAACAACCATTATCGCACGCCCGGCAGCCGTGCCCAACCGAAGACGGGCCGGTACAGCCCCGAAACTCAGGCCGTAGAAGGGGCTGAGAGAATGGGGCGAGCCCGGCCTGAGGTCGATCTCCGGCCGGGCTCGGGCGCACGGCCAGTCAGCCGCGGAAGGGGTTAATCCTTGATCAGGTCGCGGTCGTAGTTCAACCGCTTGGCGGCATCCAGCGTCAGCAGCTGCATGAACGCCTTGGTCTCATAGTCGCTGCCGACCGGCGCGCCATCACCACCATTGCTGCCGCCAAACACGTTGGTCGGCACCTGGCGTTTGGCATAGGCCTGGGCCCAGAGCTGCTGGATCTGGATTTCCGCTTCCAGCTTCTGCGCCAGGGCGTTATCCGCCTCAAGAATCACCTGTTTCTGGTAGGCTTCGGCGTCCGCCAGGGTACGCTGGGTCTGGGCCTCGATCTTCGCCTTTTCCAGGTTGATCTCGGCGGTTTCACGCTGGATCTCCGCTTCCGCCTTCAGTTTTTCGGCACGGGTGATCGCCAGCTGCTTCTCGGTCTCGGCTTCGGTGGTTTTCTGGATCTGCTCCACCTTCGCCTTGGCCTGACGCTCGGCCACTTCGCGCTCACCGCGGGCAATGGCCAGCAGACGCTGTTCTTCTTCCTGGACGCGCTGCTCACGGGCGATGGCACGATCCGCCGATGCCTTCTGCTTCAGCTGCATGCGCTCAATGAACTTCTGGTTGGGCTTGATATCGGTTACCAGCGCGGAGACCACGGTGATGCCGTAGTCGGTAAAACGCTGCTGCTTGCGCATCGGCTGACCGGTGGCATCCATCACTTTCTGCACCACGAAAATGGTCTTGGCATCCTCGCCATACTCTTCCTGATCCGTGCCCAGCGCGACATTAGCCGAGCCGGCCGCGGTTCGGCCCGCTCTGACCCGGACTTCCTCACGCTTGACCAGGTAGATGCCGCTACGCATCTGGTTTTCGAATTCGGAGTTGAATTCGGTCCGGCCACCGGCGTAGTACTCTTCCGCCGTCATCAGCGAGGCGTTGGCCTGCAGGGTTTCCTTGAACACCGGCAGCAGGGCGGTGCGCAGCAGGTTTTCCGGTGAGCGGTATTCGTGCGCCAGCTTCAGGAAGGACTCCTCATCCGAGGGGATGGAAAAGCGCACCGTTGCTTCGGCGTGGGCATCCACCTGATCGAGGAACATGATGCTCAGCGGCGGCAGGCTGGCCGAAGCGTTGTCGGCATCCTTTTCGGACGTGATCGCGTCTTGGCTGGAGCCGGAGACCGCCTGTACCGTCATCGCCCGTTTCCAGGAGTTGTAGCGCCCGAACGGATAGAACTTGTAGCCGATCTCGGTCACCACCGCTTCGTTACCGGTCACGGTACGCACATGGTAGATATAGCCGGGTTCGGCATAGAAAAAGGACTGCGACAGCACATAGCCCACGGCGAGTGCAATGACAGCGCCAATGGCTATTTTGGCCTTGTTCAGCGAGCTGATTTTCGAAGGTGTTTGTTCATCCATGTGTTGCCATTCCTGCTTGCTAAATTAAGTTGAGTGAGTGGCCGGAACGCCCGCTATCAGCGGCTTTCCTTGACCAGCGGAATCCCGTTGGTCCCGACCGGAATATACACGGTTGTGTGATTGGGAGATTCGGCCATTTTCAGCTGCGCATTGATCGCCTCATGCTGCAGATAGTTCGCGGTCAACGTGGCATTGATGATGCGCTGTGCCTCGGCGATCCCCTTGGCTTCCTCGATCCGGATTTCGGCGTCCTTGCGAGCGATTGCTTTCTGGGTTTCCTTCTCCGACAGCAGCTGCTGCGCCGCCAGCCTCTTCTCGACGGCATTGGCGACGATGTCCGGATAGTTGATGTTACCGATCACCACCCGGGTCAGGGTAAAAGGGGTCTGTTCAAGGTAGGTGCGCAGTTTTTCCGTCACCTCGATAGCAATATTTTCCCGCTGGGCTTTCAGGTCGCGGCTGTCATAACGTTGCACGGCATCGCGGACATAGGTTCTGAAGGTCTCGCGGACATAGCGCTCATACCACTTTTCGCCGCCAAAATTCTCAACCACCTGCTGCACGGCCCCCGTCTTGATCGACAGAATCGCATGAAAGCTGAAGCTGATATTGAGGTCATCCCGGGCCAGGATCTTGAAGTTTTCGGTATAGGTACTGGGGCGCATGTCGATATTGATCACCTGGTTGCGCCAGAGTGAAAAGCCATAGTTGGCCGGCCCCTTGAGCGTATCCCGGTAGCCACCGGCACCGAAAAACCGCGGTTTTTCGTACACATAGCCTTCGTGGCCCGCCGGCGTGTTGGGGTTGGTACAGGAGCTGAGCGATACCATCGCCAGGATGCCGACGATCAGCAGCCCGAGGGTACTGCCAATAAATGAGGATTTTTTCTGAAACATCGATTCTTCCCTGTTGATATGCCACAGCAGAGTGCTGACTGATCCATCAGTACACGGGGTGACGAGGGCAAAGAGATACCCCTGTCGATGCTAGCTGGCGCTTCAGCGACGCTGACGACCTGCTGGTGCCACGGCGCTCACTGTCATGCACAGCGCAAACAGTCTGCAATGGCGGCGGGGATTTGGCAAGCGGCGGCCGTCGGCAGCGACCGCGGTCTGAAATCCGGCACCGGCAGACGCCGGGCCGGATAACACGGGAGAGGATCAGGCGCCCTGTGAACGCAGGTAGTCTTCGTAGCTGCCGTGGAAGTCGACGATACCGGTGGGCGTCAGTTCGATGATGCGGGTCGCCAGCGAGGACACGAACTCGCGGTCGTGGCTGACGAACAGCAGCGTACCCGGATAGTTTTCCAGCGCCAGGTTAAGCGACTCGATCGATTCCATGTCCAGGTGGTTGGTCGGTTCGTCCAGCAACATGATGTTGGGCTTCTGCAGGATCAGCTTGCCGAACAGCATGCGGCCCTGCTCACCACCGGAGATCACCTTGACCGACTTGTCGATCTCTTTCTGCGAGAACAGCATCCGTCCCAGGGTACCGCGGATCACCTGTTCGTCATCGCCTTCCTTGCCCCACTGGGTCATCCAGTCGTACAGGTTCAGATCCTGCTCGAACTCATGGGCATGATCCTGGGCGTAGTAACCAATCTCGGCATTCTCGGACCATTTCACCGTGCCGGCATTAGGTTCCAGATCGCCGACCAGGCACTTGAGCAGGGTCGACTTGCCGATACCGTTGGGGCCGATGATGGCGACACGCTCACCCACGTTCACCTGCAGGTTGAGGCCGGAGAACAGTGCCTCGTCGAATGACTTGGCCAGCCCTTCCACTTCCAGCGCGGTGCGATGCAGCTTTTTCGCCTGCTCGAAGCGGATGAACGGGTTCTGGCGGCTGGACGGCTTGATCTCTTCCAGCTGGATCTTGTCGATCTGCTTCAGACGAGAGGTCGCCTGGCGCGACTTGGAGGCGTTGGCCGAGAAGCGGCTGACGAACGCCTTGAGGTCGGCGATCTGGGCCTTCTTCTTGGCGTTGTCGGCCTGCATGCGCTCGCGCGCCTGGGTGGACGCCAGCATGTAGTCGTCGTAGGTGCCCGGGTAGACCTTCAGCGTACCGTAGTCGATGTCGGCCATATGGGTGCAGACACTGTTCAGGAAATGACGGTCATGCGAGATGATGATCATGGTGCAGTTACGCTGGTTGAGCACCCCTTCCAGCCAGCGGATGGTGTTGATATCCAGGTTGTTGGTCGGCTCGTCGAGCAGCAGGATATCCGGATCGGAGAACAGCGCCTGCGCCAGTAGCACGCGCAGCTTCCAGCCCGGCGCCACTTCGCTCATCAGACCGAAATGCTGTTCCACCGGAATTTCCAGACCGAGCAGCAGTTCACCGGCGCGGGACTCGGCGGTGTAGCCGTCCATCTCGGCAAATTCCGCTTCCAGCTCACCGGCGCGGATGCCATCCGCTTCGGTCATCTCCGCCTTGGCGTAGATCGCATCACGCTCCGACTTGATCGCCCAGAGCTCCTCATGGCCCATGATCACGGTATCGACCACCGTGTATTCCTCGTAGGCGAACTGATCCTGGCGCAGCTTGCCCAGGCGCTCGTTCGGGTCCTTGGACACGTTACCGGAGGAGGGCTCCAGATCACCGCCAAGGATCTTCATGAAGGTGGACTTGCCGCAGCCGTTGGCGCCGATCAGGCCGTAACGGTTGCCGTCGCCGAATTTGACGGAGATGTTCTCAAACAGTGGCTTGGCGCCAAACTGCATGGTGATATTCGCAGTGGTCAGCAATGGAATAGTCTCGCTTGCCAGAAAAAAGGAAACTTGGATACAAAGAAGGCAGGGCCGGCTGTGGACAACTCAGCGGGCGGAAGATGCTTTAAAGGTTACGATTATGCCACAAACACGATCGGATTGCAGTCTGCGACCTATGACGAAGGCAACTCGGTGACGGCACCGCAGGCCCGGCAGCGGATGCCATCCCGCACCCGGAACAGGGGAAAGTCGATCGCCAGAAACATCAGAAACGCCCAGCGCCGACCGATCTGGTGATATTCGGTATTGCAGCTGCCACACACCGGGCAGGCAGGCCTGTCCTCCCCCTCCTGCTCCACCAGTAGTGTTTCCCGCTCCTCCTGCAGAATGCGCAAGGCCCGCTCGGCATCCTCGGCCGCAACCTGCAGCCGCACACCACCCAGCGCATCCGAATAGAGCCACTGCATGTTGATGGTCTGTTCATCGGCCACAAAAGCCTCGATCCCCTCGCTGTCCAGCAGGGCGCGGGCGATCTGGGCTTCGTAGGGATAGGTATAGCGAGCGATGGTTGTCAACATGAGGCCCCCTCCTGGTCCTGGGCAGACGAGTACAGCACTAAACCAATTATGTCCCGTACCGGTTAGAGGCTACAAATGCCAGCAAGTTTGATCTAACCTCCGGGACCATGCGTGAATCAGCACAACCCCGGCCCGTGCCCATCGGCACACTCCTTCCCGATCCGGTTTGCCCCCGCCAGGATTGCTGCTAATCTCAGCGCTCCCCCTGCTAACGAGAAACTTCCATGTCGGATATGTTTACCCTGGAAACGCGCGATCCCGAGCAATATCGCCAAGAAACCCGCAAGAGCAACCTGATTCTGATGGCGACCTTTGCCGTACTGGCGATGACGCTGGCGACTTTGAGTGTGCGGATTTTCGGCACTCCGGAAGGGGGCAACTTTGTCTGGAACCTGGCCGGCGTCGTGGCGGGGGTGATCGCCACCACCGCGGTTTTCAAGCTCTACTTCTGGCACCAGCCCTGGATGGACTCGGCCCGCTACGGCTGGCAGCTCAAGCGCAGCCTGATGAGCGTGACCAATATCCTGCATGCGGTAAAGGAAGGCGTAGAGCAGGATAACCCCACCGCGCTGAGAGTGATGCGTTTCTATCATCTGGGGCTGGAACAGATGTACCGGCTGGAAAACAACCAGAGTGAACTGGGTGACCTGCAACAGGAAAGCCACGCACATCTGGACCGACTGCAGGCTCAGGGGATAGACCCGGAACAGACTTCGCTGAACCCGAGCTGGATCGAGCAGCTGAAGCCGAAAAAGAAAGCCAAGCGCTGAACAAGACTCGAGGGCGGATAACACCGCCCACTCTGACCACGGGGCGGGCAGATACCGGGCAGCCACCCTTGAGGCTGTATGTCCGGTACCTGCCCAGCCCTGTCTATCAGACCAGCCGGCCCTGCTGGTAATCTTCGATCGCCTGATCCACTTCCGCCACCGTGTTCATGACGAAAGGACCGTACTGGGCGATGGGTTCACCGATCGGCTCGGCCGCCAGAATCAGCATCCGCGCGCCCTGCGCACCGGCACTCAGGGCAAGACTGGCACCTGTGGACAGCTCGGCCGCCTCATTGAGCTGGAGTCTTTCCTGGCCCAGTAGCCCTTCGCCTTCGAACAGGTAGATAAACCCGGCTCGATTGCCCTCAAGCGGGAGAGCCAGGCGGGCATGTGGCGGAAGGTACAGATCCAGCATCAGCGGATCACGGCTGATGCCGCTGACCGGCCCCGCATGATGCTGACCGTTCAGGTCGATTTCGCCAGCGATCAACTTGAGCCGGGCACCGCTGGTCGCCTCTTCGATCTGCACAATCTGGTCAGCTGCAAATTCCTGGTATTTCGCCGGTGTCATCTTCTCGGCGGCCGGCAGGTTGACCCAGAGCTGGAAGCCCCGCATCAGTCCCTCCTCCTGCTCCGGCATCTCCTCATGGATAACGCCCCGGCCGGCCGTCATCCACTGCACGCCACCACTCTCCAGCACCGCCTCGTTACCGAGATGGTCGCGGTGGCGCATGCGACCGTCCAGCATGTAGGTGACGGTTTCGAAGCCGCGGTGCGGATGGGCCGGGAAGCCGGCGATGTAGTCATCCGGGTTGTCGGAGAAAAAGTTGTCCAGCATCAGGAAGGGGTCGATCCGGTGCTGGGCCGAACGGCCCAGGCTGCGCAGCAGGCGCACGCCGGCGCCATCACGGCTTTCACGGGCGGGAATACGGCGCTTGATGGTACGTTCAGTCATGGCAAGTCTCCCGTTGCGTCCTGCGCAACTCAATCATGGATGACTGCTATTCTGGTATCGAAAGTAACGATTATGAATGGCGAAAAACAGCGACTAATGATCGACTTTTATGATCATTAGTCGCGCACCTTGCCACGCATCGACTTGACGTTGCCCCGCTGCTTCTTTTTATCCAGACGCTTGCGCTGGGAGCTGCGCGTGGGTTTGGTGGGCCGACGCGCCTTCTCTACCTTGACCGCGTTGCGAATCAGCTCGGCCAACCGGTTCAGCGCATCCTCGCGATTCTGCTCCTGGGTGCGGTACTGCTGCGCCTTGATCACGATCACGCCTTCACGCGTAACGCGATTGTCGCTGAGTGACAGCAATCGCTCCTTGTAGAACTCGGGAAGGGAGGAGGCACGGATGTCGAAACGCAGGTGGATCGCCGAGGACACCTTGTTGACGTTCTGACCGCCGGCGCCCTGAGCCCGAATGGCGGTCAGTTCGATCTCGTCATCCGCCAGAGATACCGCATTGGAAAGTCTCAACATACCGCGCTCAGCGCTCGCTCAGGCCCAGTGAGACCATCGCCTGAATCGCGGCCTCGGGATTCTTGGCCGTGGTCAGGGTCAGCAGCAGACGGCGCGGGGCATGCTCGGTGGCCCACTGCCAGGACTGGGTCAGCGCGTCTCCGCTCAGGGGCGTCTGCGTCGCCTGCTCGCTCAGTTTGGTGGTCAACAGTGGCGTCGGCGCATTGGCTGCAAGTTCGGTGAACCACTGTCGGGTCGCGGCCGCATCGCTGCGGCGCGCCATGACGGCACAGAGGTTGTTCCCTTCAGGCAGGACCAGCACATACTGGCCGAACTGGCCCTGGTAAGGGATCGGCCAGGCGTCCCCTGCACGCTCCTGCAGGAAATGCCGTGCCTGCTGCGGCGGCAGCTTGGGCAGCTGCTGGGCAATCAGCTCATTGCGCAGGGCGCCATAATCATCGAAGTGTTTCATGCAGAAAGACAGGTAAACCTTCTGCAGGAAGGCCGCCCGCTCATCAGCCTGGGCGGGATTGGACAGCAGCACCAGCAGCGGTAGCAGGCAAGCGATCAGTCGTGTCATGCGGGTCTTGGTCATTGTTCTATTGTCGTTTTCAACGTGAGAGACAGGATTGCCTGTATCTGTTCGTCCTGTCTGGCAGAAGCCATGAGGCTGTGCTCCAGCACCCGGTCGGGGCCACGCCAGGCCCAGCGCCTTACCTGGGCATCGCCGGCATAGCGTCGGTCACCTGCCGTCGGCTGCAGCCGTTCGGCTCTATAGCCAGCCGGAGGACTGGCCACAAGCTGTTCAAACCAGTTCAGGGTCTTTTCGGCATCGGCATAGCGCGCGATGATGGCACAACGCTCCTCATCGTCGGCCAGTACCAGCACGTATTCACGGCGGCCC
This sequence comes from uncultured Marinobacterium sp., assembly GCA_963677795.1. Taxonomy (GTDB): domain Bacteria; phylum Pseudomonadota; class Gammaproteobacteria; order Pseudomonadales; family Balneatricaceae; genus Marinobacterium. The sequence goes on from OY782520.1 coordinate 1,263,844, forward strand.
TGATAGGCCAGCGCCCACCCCTGTACATGGTCCTGCCCCATCAGCAGCTGGCGCACCAGGCCTCCGGGAAGCTGGGGCAAGGCACCAGCCTCCAGATGTAGTCGAAAATGCTCGGGGTTTTCCGCAAACGACAGACACTGGGCGCGGTATTGATGTTGCAAAAATCCATCACGTTCATAGGCCTGGACAACGCTGCCAACAAGCAACAGCAGGGGCATCATCAGCCACTTTGCAATCCCTTTCATGAACATTCATCCCTGATTGTTTTTGTCAAAGTCTGACCGTCCTGCCGGGCTTTGGCAAGTCGTGACAGCGGAAAAAAACTCGCCCTAAAGGCCGACGTGATCGCTCATCGATCCGCGGCAACACCGCGATATCAACCGATAAAATGGCCGGCCCTCAGTGACGAGGGCCGGTGACGATCTCCATCAGCGCCACCACATCCTCGGAGGTGGTCTGCTCGAAGTTGTGCCAGTCGAGGTAGTACTCGCTGAGTAGTGGGTTGGGTTCGACACGGTCGTCCTTGTCACGGGACTTGTGCAGCTCGATATGCATGGGCGAGATATTCAATACCCGCCCCTCTTCTTCCCAGAGAATGTCCTGCAGATCATAGAGGGCATTCATGATGATGAAATGCTTGCGAAACAGCGCAAGCAGGCCATCCGCTTCCAGCGTGTCAAAGGCATGCTGCCGGTCCAGTGTCCGCATCAGGTAGTACTCACTGACCCCTTCGGGGTGCTGGCGCAGTTCGCTCAGCACCTGGGGCAAGACAGGGTTGATCATGCGTCACCTTCAGCTCTTGTCTTTCTGTGCGGGAGCCTCTTGCAGTATAGTCAAAGCCATCTGACCGCCAGCTCGACCGGCGGCAACATGGATTTCGACGAGGTAGATTATGGATGAATTATGGCTACTGCTGGTGGCCCTGCCCCTGTTTCTGTTCATCGGGGCCTGCTTCGGTATCCGTGCCTGGACGGTCACCCGACACCTGCGCGAGCATATCAGCCAGCTGCAGGCACGAGTCTACGAGCTGGAGCAGCGCTCGGCGCAACCGGCCGCCGACCAGGCAACGGCCGCCACTGAGGTGCCCGGTCGACAGGATCAGGCCAGTGCACAGGCTGAACCCAAGACCCAGCCACCTGTAGCCGCCAGGCCCGAGCAAGCACCCGAAGCAACCGCAACTGAAGCCGAAGTTCCCGAACGAGGGACGGCCGATGCAGCCTGGGGAATGAAACCCTCGCCTGTCGAATCGGCTCCGACCGCAGCTTCGTCTTATGAACAGACCACCTCCAACGACCAATCGCCTCCCGTGCCCACCGAGCCAGCTGGACTCTTCGATCGCTTCGCCGCCAGCCTCAAAGCCAACTGGATGATCTGGCTGGGCGGCATCTGCGTCGGCCTGGCCGGAGTGTTCATGGTGCACTACTCCATCGAGCAGGGGCTGCTCGGCCCCGAAGCGCGAGTGATCCTGTCCCTGATCGCCGGTGTCGGTCTGCATGGGGTTGCCGAGTGGCTGCGCCGCCGCCGTGGTCAGCATGATGTCTTCGCCGCCCTGGCCGGCGGCGCCAGCATCATTCTCTATGCCGCGCTCTTTGCCGCCTTCAAGCTGCTCAGTGGCATCTCGCCAGGGCTCATCTTTGCCGCCATGGCGCTGGTCTCCTTCGCCACCCTGGCACTGGCTCTCAGGCATGGCCCGGTGCTGGCCGCGCTGGGCATGCTCGGCGGTTATCTGGTGCCCATTCTGGTCAGCACCGGTTCGGGCCAGATCGAGTTGGCGTTGATCTATATCGGCATACTGACGCTGTTTTCGCTCTGGCTGCTGGCCTATGTGGAGCGGCGCTGGCTCTGGCTGGGCGTCATCATCGGCAGCCTGAGCTGGTGGCTGCTGAGTCTGGGCACTCTCCCCGCCGACGGCGTGCGCTCGCTCTATCTGTTGGCACTGGCCTGGATGTTCCTCGCCGTGCCCGGCTATGACTGGCTGCTGCAGCGCAGAGATGAGCCGGTCGAACACTGGCTGCAGCTGCTGAAACAGGTGCGCGCCGCCCGCCACTGGCCGGTCATTCCGACCCTTCTGCTGATCGTGCTGGCCCAGGGCTACACTCTCGCAGTCGAAACGGTCTCGGCCAGCAGTTACCCGACGCTGCTGCTGTTGCCGGCACTGCTGTTGCTGGCCGCCAGCCGACGCCCCATCCTGAACCCGCTGCCGGCATTGATGCTGCTCGCGACCGCGTTGGCCGTGGTGATGCCGATGCTGAGCTATCTGGGCGATCAACTGATCTTCACCCCGCCTGACGCGGTTACGCAGGCAGCGCTGGTGTCCCGCTTCGTGATGCTGACCATCCTCTACACCGCCGGCGCCGCCTGGCTGCTGCAACGGCGGGTGGAGTACCCCGGTTTCTGGGTCGGCCTGGGCTGCTTCACGCCCTTGCTGATGCTGGCGCTGGGCTACTACCTGTTTACCGCGTTCACCGCCGACTGGGCCTGGGGCGGTGCTGCCCTGACTCTGGGGCTGATCTACCTGACTCTGTCGAAGATGGCGTTGCAACGGCCAACCAGCGATCTGGTGCGGGTACTGCTGATCAGCAGTGCCCATCTGGGACTGTCACTGGCGGCAGTGATCTGGCTGATGGATGCCACGCTGACGCTGGCCTTCGCCCTGCAGCTGATCACGCTGTCGCTGCTGCAACAGCGCTACCGGCTGCGGCTGCTACCCTGGGTGATCCGCCTGGTGCTGGCGGTGGTGATCTGCCGCCTGACCTTCAACCCCTGGCTGCTCACCTACGACAGCGGCACTCACTGGTCGCTGTGGACCTACGGCGGCGCCACCCTCTGCGCCTTTGCCGGTGCCTGGGTTCTGCGTCGTGACGCGAAGATGACCGCCTGGCTACAGGGTGCCGGCGCCCATCTGCTGGTGCTGACGCTGGCCGCCGAAGTGCGCTACTGGCTTTATGACGGCGACATCTTCCGCCATGAATACTCTTTCCTCGAGGCCAGCCTCAACACCCTGATCTGGGGTACGGCCGGCTGTGTCTATCTGTGGCGCGCCCGCCTCAGCGAGTACCTGAAACGCTTCTACCAGGTGATTGCCACCCTGCATCTGCTGGCAGCCGCGGGCAACTATCTGCTCCTGGTGGTGCTCTGGTACAACCCGCTTTGGCACGCCACCGAGATCAGTCCGACACCGCTGTGGAACCTGCTGCTGCTCAGCTACGGCCTGCCGAGCCTGCTGCTGCTGGCGCTCTGGCGGCTGCTGCCGGGCGTACTGGGCAGGCGTGCGGCGATGCTGGCCGGACTGAACTGGCTGCTGTTCATCTCGCTGGAGATTCGCCATTTGTGGCAGGGTGAACTGAGCCTGGCCAATCCGACCCCGGATGGCGAGCTGTATACCTACTCGGCGGTCTGGCTGGTCATCGCCTCGGGCGCGCTGCTCGGCGGCAGCTGGCTGCAACAGACTGCGCTCTACCGTGGCGGCATGGCGCTGCTGCTGGTGGTGGTCGCCAAGCTGTTCCTGGTCGACATGTCCGACCTGACCGGCCTCTGGCGGGTCTCCTCCTTCATGGGACTGGGTCTGGCGCTGCTGGCGCTGGCCTGGCTGCACCAGCGACTGACACCCAAGAGTGGCAGTGCCCCGGCAGAAGACGCCGGGGCAGCCGCCGGCTAGGCGTCAGTTAGCGCTCAGATTGTCAGTTCGGGCCGGCTCTTTGTCTCCTGGCCCTTTTTCTCTAAACACGCGCCGGCCGAGCCGGCGCAGGTCTTCCAGCAGCATGAAGTTGACCGGCACCATGATCAGCGTCACCAGGGTAGCGAAGATGATGCCGAAGCCCAGGGAGACCGCCATCGGGATCAGGAACTGTGCCTGTACCGCCTTCTCGAACAGCAGCGGCATCAGGCCGATGAAGGTGGTCAGCGAGGTCAGCATCACCGGTCGGAAACGGGCCACGCCCGAGACCAGCACCGCCTGGCGGGTAGCCTCGAAATGTGAGTGTTCACCAGCCTCCTGCAGCTCGCGCCGCCGCTTGTTGGTGAAATCCACCAGCACCAGGCTATCGTTGACCACCACCCCGATCAGCGCCATCAGGCCCAGCAGGCTCATGATGGTCAGATCCATCCCCATGATCCAGTGACCGACGATGGCGCCGATCGCCCCGAAGGGGATCACCGACATCACGATCAGCGGCTGCAGATAGGATCGGAAGGGGATCGCCAGCAGGCTGTAGATGACGAAGAACACGAAGCCCAGCCCCAGCAGCATCGACGCGAAGGATTCGCGCTGCTCCCGCGCCTCCCCTTCCAGGCTATAGGAGGCGCCGGGATACTGGCGCACCAGCTCGGACAGGAACTGATCCAGATCGCGGTTGAGCACCGTGGTGTTGGTGTTCTGCTTGTCCATGTCGGCCACCACGCTGACGGTGCGCTGCTGGTCAACGCGGTAGATCGCCGCCGCGCTCTGACCCGGCACCAGGCGGGCCAGCGCATCCAGCGGCACCTGGCCCTGGCTGGTGCTGATCAGCACATCTCTCAACCCCGAGATCGCCTGACGTTCCACCAGTGGCAGACGCACCATGACCCGCACATCATCACGACCCCGCTGCACCCGCTGCACTTCGATGCCGAAGAACTTCTGCCGCACCTGACGGATGATGTCGCTGCGGGTCAGCCCCAGCAGGTGGGCCTGCTCGGTCAGCTCCAGCTGCAGCTCCTCCTTGCCGTCGGACAGGTTATCGGTGATGTCGAACAGAGTCGGGTAGGTCGCCAGCCGAGCCCTGACCTCGGCCGCCATCGCTTCCAGGTCCGCCACCCGACTGGAACGCAGCTGCACGTCCACGGGGTCGCTGGCACGGCCGATCTCGGCCCTGAAGGTCAGCGTTTCGGCACCGGGAATGGGGCCTATACGTTCACGCCACTGCTGCACGATCTTGCGCGTACTGATGCTTGCGTCACGCTGCTCGGAAGGCAGCAACTCGAAGCGCACCTGCCCTTCCTCGGTACTGCCGCCGGTGCCCGAGGTGGAGTAGATGTTGAGGATGGCGCTTTCCCCGGTGGCCGGGTCACGGTACTGCTCCTGCAGCTCGCGGGCCGCCTCCACCATGCGCACGATATAGCGGTCGGTGACCTCGAACGGGGTGCCACTGGGCATGGTCAGCGAGGCTCGGGCGGTATCGCTCTGCACCCGCGGGAAAAACACGAAGCGGGTCCAGCCACTCATGATCATCGCCATGATCAGGATGAACACGCCGGCAAACAGTGCCAGAGTGGTCAGCCGGTGGCGCACCGCCGTTTCCAGCAACGGCCGGTAATAACGCAGGATCACTCGCTCGAAACCGTCGGCGAAACCCTGCTGGAATCTGGCCAGACGCCCCTGCTGTTCCACATTCTCGTGGCGCAGTTTCAGGTGTTTGAGGTGGGCCGGCAGCACGAACTTGGACTCGATCAACGAGAACAGCAGGACCGGAATCACCACCACCGGAATCTGCGCGAACAGCGCCCCGCGCGCGCCCTCGATAAAGCCGATCGGCAGGAAAGCCGCCACCGTGGTCAACACGCCAAAAGTCACCGGCACGGCCACCTCCTGGGTGCCCCGAATGGAGGCCTGCAGGCCGGATTCGGCGCCGCGCAGGTGGCTGTAAATGTTCTCGCCGGTGACGATGGCATCATCGACCACGATGCCGAGCACCAGGATAAAACCGAACAGGGACAGGATGTTCAGCGTCACGCCGAAGATCGGCATCACCAGGAAGGCGCCCATGAAGCTGACCGGAATGCCGATGAACACCCAGAAGGCGATCGACGGGCGCAGGAACAGGGTCAACAGCAGCAGCACCAGCACACCGCCCTGCAGCGCGTTGGTCAGCAGGGTGTTGATACGGCTTTTGACGATCTCGGAATCATCGTCCCAGTAGCTCAGCCTGAGCCCCTGAGGCAGGTTCGGCTGCTGGCGGGCGATATACTCCTTGACCGCGTCGGCCACGGCGATGGCGCTCTGGTCACCGACGCGATAGACCTGGATCATCGCCGCCGGCACACCGTTGAAGCGGGTGCGCAGCGCACTCTCCTCGAAGCCATCGCTGACCTCGGCCAGATCGCCCAGACGCAGCAAGCTGCCATCGGGATGAGTCTTGATCACCAGCGGCTCGAACTCATCGCGGCTGTAGGCCTGCCCCTTGGAACGGATCAGGATGTCGCCACCGTCGGTGCGGATATTGCCCGCCGACAGGTCCAGTGAACTGGCCGCAATGCGGTCGGCCACTTCCTGAAGAGTCAGATCATAGGCGCGCAGACGGTCCTGGGACAGCTCGATGGCGATCTCGTAATTGCGTACCCCACCCAGCTCCACCTGGGTCACCCCGTCCAGCTGCAGCAGGTCGTCACGCACCTGCTCGGCGTAGCTGCGCAGTTCCCGTTCGGACAGGTTGCCCGAGACGGCGGCGCTGATCACCTCCCGCTTGCGCGTGGCCAGCGCGATCACCGGTGCTTCGGCTTCCGCCGGGAAAGTGCCGATCTCATCGACCCGCGACTTCACATCGGCGAGCATCTCGCGTGGATCATAGCCACTTTCAACCTCGATGGTGACGGTGGTGCCCCCCTCGACCGAGCGGCTGCGCAGCTCCTCGACCCCTTCCAGATCACTGACCGCCTCCTCGACCCGGGTGGCCAGGCTCAGCTCGGCATCCTCGGGAGTGGCACCGCGCAGGCTGATCTGCACACTGATGGTGTCGGATTCAAAGCTGGGAAAGATCTCCAGCGGGATATTGATCTTCAGCGACATCAGGCCGGTGAACAGGATGGTGACCATCAACAGGTTGGCCGCCACATGGTTGCGGGCAAACCAGGCGATCATGAGCGGTCACCCTCAGGCTTGCCGGATTCGGAGCCAGCCTTGCCGCGTTCGGAGCGGGCATTGCCGGCTTCACGGCCATTGTCACTGGCTTCGGCCGTAGCCGCTTCGCCACCCTTTATCCGCACCTGAGTACCCGAAACCACCTGGCCCAGTGAAGTCAGCACCAGCTGCTCGCCGGCCTCAAGCCCGGCGCCGACCAGCGCCCGGGTCTCGTCCTGCCAGGCGATTTCGATCTCGCGCCGCTGCAGGGCCCCGGCTTCGACCACGTAGACATAACTGCCCTGATAGATCGCCTTGTTCGGGATCAGCAGCGCATTGTCGACTTCGATCCCCTCGATCAGCGCGGTGACATACTGGCCCACCTTGAGTGGCACCCGGTCCACCGCCTTTTCTCCGTAGGGGTCATCGATCTGCGCCAGCACGTGCAGCTGGCGACTGGTTTCGTCGATCGCACCTTCGGTCTGCACGATCCGCCCCTGCCAGCGCTCCGGCCGGATCAGATCGGAACGGATCTCCACTTTGGGCTGGAACGGCTCGCGGCCTTCAACCCGGTACTCTTCCGGCAGGCGCAGATAGGCCAGATCCCGGTTCTGCAGCGGCAGGCGCACTTCCAGCACGTCCACGGCATAGATCTGCCCCAGTGTGGTACCGCTGGAGACCACCTGACCCAGATCGACCTCGGTGTCCAGCACGCGGCCGGCATAGGGCGCGCGGATGCGGGTCCGCTCCAGGTTGAGCCTGGCAACCGCCAGTGCTGCCTCGGTGGAGGCCACCGACGCCTTGGCTGCGTTCAGCTGCGGCTTGCGCAGCACCAGTGGCGGTGCCTCACCGGGGTTGCCCAGCCGTTTCCAGTCGGCGGCCGCCTGAGCACTGCGCGCCTGCTCCTCGGCCAGGGTCTGGCGGGCACTCATCAGTGCAGCCTCGGCCTGAGCGACCTCGGCCTTGTAATCACGGCTGTCGAGCCGGATCAGCTCCTCACCCTCATCGAAGAAGCCCCCGGCACGGAAGTCCGGGTTGAGCCAGACGATCTGGCCGGACACCTGCGGCAGGAGGGTACTCTGGGTCCGCGGCTTGACCCGGCCATAGCTTTTCACCTGTACCTTGAACGGCGCCAGTTTCAGCGTCTGCGTCTCGACGCTGATGCGGCTGGCCTGGGGCGGCGCGCCCCGTTTCACCTCGGGCGGGTTCTGATAGATCACCCAACTGATCGCCCCCAGCACGGCGATAACGATAAAGGGCAGTATCCGCTTGATCATGGGGTATCCAACTCCTGTGTCTGCTGGGACTGATTCGGGGATGACGCCTGGAAGCGCCCGCCCAGAGCCCGGTGCAGTTCGATCCGGTTATCCAGTAATTGTCGGCGCAGATTGATCACGCTGGTCTGCGCATCCAGCGAACGGCGCTGGGCCTCGAGCACGGTGGTGTAGTCTTCCAGACCGTGCTGATATTGCTCGAACGCCAGAGTTTCGGCGTTGAGTGCGTTGTCTTCCGCTTTCAGGTAGAGCGCATAACGCGCCTGCAGACTCTGCCGGGCCGACAGGGCATTTTCGACCTCGGTAAAGGCGCTGAACAGGGCATCCAGCCAGCGCTGCTCCTGCTCGCGCCGCAGCGCCAGCGCCTGCTCCTGCACCGCCGCCTTGCGCCCGGCGTCGAACAGGCTCTGCACCAGCGAGGCCCCCAGGCTCCAGGCCAGGTTGCCGCTGGACAGCAGGTCGCTCAGGGCATTGCTGCTGCCGCCATAGGCCGCATTGAGGCTAAGTGAGGGGAAACGGTCTCGATGCGCAGACGCCAGCGCCGCATCGGAGGCCAGCAGTGCCAGCCACTGTTGCTGCAGATCAGGCCGTCGCGTGAGAATATCGGCCGGCTGCCCGGCAGGAATAGCCGTATCGATCAGCGGCAGCGCTGCCGCACTGCTCAGCATGGCCGAGGGATAACGGCCCAGCTGCCGCTCCAGTTCCCGCTGCAACTCGCTCAGCGACTGCTGCTGCTGTTCGACACGGGCCGCTTCGGCATGCAGGTTATTGCGGGCCAGGTAAAGATCCAGCGCCTCGTTCAGGCCCTGGCGGTAACCGGACTCGATGATCTCCAGGTTCTGCTGCAGGTTGTCACGACGCTGTGTATAAAGCTCCAGCAGCAAGCGTGCTTCCTGCAAGGCAAACCAGCTCTGCGCCAGACTCGCCGCCAGCGCCTCTCGCTGCTCGACATAGGCGGTTTCGGCCGCGGCACGGTTCAGCTCGGCCTCTTTCTGATCGGCACTGAGCTTGCCCCAGATATCCAGCGTCCAGCCCAGCGACAGCTCCAGCGAATCGCTGCGTTCGCTACCCTCCTGGCGCCGGCTGCCCAGCTCCAGCGACAGCTGTGGATAACGGTCTGCCCCGATACTGCGCACCCGCTGCTGTGCCGCCAGCCATTGCTGGCGCTGCGCTGCCAGAGACGGGTTACGCAAGATCGCCTCATCAACCAGCTCGGTCAGGGCGGGATCGTTCAAGCCTGCCAGCCAGCCTGGCGGCCGTTCACGGGCATCCGCCGGAGACTGCCAGGCAGGCGGCAACTCGGGGGTTGGGGTCTGCAATTCGGGTGGTGCACTGCAGGCAGTCAGTAGCCCCAGCAGTGGCAATAGCAGGTAGGCGCGCACATCAGCTCCCTGTCTCGATACCTGTGGATCAGTCCTCTGAGCCGTCATGGTAGAGGATTGTTCCCCTGACGGCAGCGGCTTTTACATTTCTTTACGGTGTTGACACTCACTGGCCGGTTCGGAGCAGCTCATAGGCACGACGCACCTCGATAAAGGCTTCACTGTCACCACCCTTGTCCGGATGCAGACGGGCGGCCAGCTGACGATAGCGTTGACGGATCGCCTCCTGAGTAGCGCCCTCCTCCAGTTCCAGCACCTGCAACGCCTGCCGCCGTGCCCCGGGATCGAAGCACTGGTTCCAGAAGCCGCGCAACAGTTGCTGCACATCTTCGGCACTGGTGCTGCTCAGCTGCTGCCAGTCGAGATAATACTCGCGCAAACTGTCTCCAGCACCGGGTACTGCCGCGGTCTCGCAGATCTGCTCGACACTTTCCGTATAGAGGCGCACGCTCAGGGGCGAAATTTCCACCCGCAACTGTTCCTCGTACCAGAGCCGGGTCTGCAGCGTATACAGGCCGTGCATGATCATGAAGTGCTTCTGGAACAGGCACAGCTGATAATCCTCGGCCAGGTGGGAAAAGGCGGCGTGATCTTCCAGCGCCTTCATCAGCGTGTATTCACTGATCCCGTCCGGGTTCTGTCGCAACAGGGCCAGCAGCTCGGGAATCAAGGGGTTGGGCGTCAGGTCTGGGCACATGGTGGCTCCGATCTCGGCATGGCGGATTGAGGCTGTCCAGCCGGCGAGTCCTTCTGGCACAATGACGGTTCACCGAATCCGGTTAGGGACAGTTATCTCATGTTGCTGCGACTATTTATCCTCCTTATCCTGGCACCGGTTGTCCATGCCGCCGAATGGAAAAAACTGCTCGACCTGGCTCCCGCGGGCAGCCAGGTGGCGCTGGTGGTCGAACCGCTCAGCGCCAATGCGCCTTTGCAGATCCACTACCGTGACGATCGTTTGCTGCCTCCCGCCAGTACGCTCAAGCTGTTCACCGCCACCGCCGCCGAGCTGGAACTGGGTGCGGATTACCGCTTCGAGACCCGCTTCTGGCAACGAGGGCAACAGCAGGGCGGACGCTGGCAGGGCGACTGGCTACTGGAGTTTCGCGGCGCCCCCGACCTGAACCGACAGCAGCTGGCCGACCTGCTCGGCACTTTGCGCCAGCGCAAGATTCGCGAGATTGAAGGCGACCTGCTGCTTGATACCAGCCACTTCAGCGGCTACGACCGCGCCATCGGCTGGCCCTGGAACAACCTGGGCGTCTGCTACAGTGCGCCGGCCGCGGCCCTGACCCTGGAAGGCAACTGCGTCGCCGCCAGCCTCACCAACCAGGGCAAGGACCGCCCTGCCCGTTTCTTTGTCCCCGCGCACCAGCCGGTCGAAGTCACCTCCGAGGTTGTCGTGCGTGATCAGGAACAGATCGACGCCGAGCTCTGTGAGCTTGAATCACTGGTCGGCCCGGGCAACCGTTATCATCTGAGCGGCTGCATCAATGATCGCCGCGAGGTACTGCCGCTCAACTTTGCCATCAACGACCCTGTTGCCCACGGCAAGGCACTGGTTCGTCAGGAGTTGAGCCGTCTGGGGATCGTGCTGCGTGGCGATATCCGCACCGGCAGCCGGGACAGCGAGGACTGGCAGCTGGCAACACAGGTAGACTCAGCCCCGTTACAGGCTCTGCTGACCGAGATGTTGCAGGACTCGGATAATCTGATCGCGGACCTGACGCTGAAGAATCTGGGCGCCGCCGCCAATGCCCCGGGCAGCTTTAGTCGTGGTGTGCAGGCACTGAAAACCAGCATTCAGGCGCGTACGGGAATCGACCTTACACTGGCCAGACTGGCCGACGGCTCTGGCCTGTCACGGGATAACCTGCTGCAGGCACGGCAGCTGGCCGAGCTGCTGCACTGGCTGGCCCGCCATCCCCAGATGACCACCTACCAGGCCCTGCCAATCTCCGGGGAAAGCGGCACACTGAAATACCGCCGCAGTACACGCAAGGAACCCCTCAAGGGCGCCATCCAGGCCAAGAGCGGCACCGTCAACGGCAGCCGCAACCTGGCCGGCTATATCGACACCGCTTCCGGCGAGCGCTACGTGTTCGTGCTGATGCTGAGCGGGATCAGCCTGCCGGACAAAATGCCACGACCAACACCGGTCACAGTATTTGAAAAGTCACTGCTGGAGTGGATCTACCACAACGGTTAACCGGCTTGATCGAGCCGCTCAACCCGGGCCTGACCGTGCAGCTGTTCGCTCAGCGCCTCGGCGAAGGCGACTTCCTGCCCCAGCGGCAGGGACAGCTCCAGTTGTACCTGTTCGGTAAACTGCTGATCGTTACGGCTGACCCCAAAGCCATTCAACAGAGCATCGACCGCCGCGGTCAGGCTGTAGGGGTAGGTCAGGCGATAGTGTGCCTGGGGTTCCCGCGTCGCCAGCGGGGTCTGCTCCAGCACCACACGCACCGCCTGGGAGTAGGCTCGCACCAGGCCACCGGTGCCCAGTTTGGTGCCACCAAAGAAGCGGGTCACCACGACACAGACCTGGCCGACTCCGGCTCCGGTCAGCACCGCCAGCATTGGCCGCCCGGCGGTGCCTGAAGGCTCGCCATCGTCGCTGCTGCCGAGACCGGTCAGTGCGTGCGGCTCGGCAGCGATAAAAGCCCAGCAGTGGTGGTTGGCGCCCGGAAACCGGTTGCGCTGCAGCTCGATGAACGCCTTGGCCTCTGTTTCGGATCCGATCGGGCACAGGCTGGCAATAAAGCGGCTTTTCTTGACCTCGGTTTCGACCTCCGCGTCGCTCAGCGGGATCTGGTAGGCACGGGGTGTAGACACAAGGGACTCTCGTACAGACAGGGTTCAACGTTGATGCCGGGGCTTGCGATGCCCGGCATCATATCAAACTCCGGCCATCATACCGAACGCCCAAAACGACAAGGCCCCCGCCATGGCGGAGGCCCTGAATGTGACACCTTGGCTGCCGAGTCGGGGAAAATCAAGCGGTCCAAAGGTGTGGTTACTTGCCGTGCTTGTGCGCGTCTTCATTCATCAGCTTGCGCACTTTCACGAAGCCCCAGATCATCGCTGCCGCCATACCGGCAACACCCAGAAGACTCGGCCACAGAGTTCCAAAGCTGTAAGCATCAATACCGAACATAGCAATCACCTGCTTTACTGTTTTCTAATGTTAGGTTCAGAGTACTCCTATACGCCGTAAGGGTTATTGACTTGGCTCAAGCAAAATTGAGCACTCTTTGAACAGCCGCTTGAGCATTTTTCATCCACTTGCAAAACGCGGTGAATTGCGCCATATCTGAACTATCGATGCCGATGATGAAGGAGCCCCACATGTACAAAAGTAAACACTGGACGCCCGAACAGATCAGCAAGATGAACGAAGAAAGCTTCCTGGTGGAGATGCTCGACATGTTCCAGTACTCCCCCTCCAATGAAGACACCAGCTCAACTGAACAGATGCGCCAGAAGCTGGCCGTTATCGAAGACGCGCTCAAAACTCGCCTGGACGCCAAACGCGGCAGCTGACCCTGCCGTTCCCGACACAGGCTGCCCGGCGGCGGCCTGTGCCTTGCCGTTGTTCTTTGCCTGCTCCCTTCTTTACGCTGCATAGCCCTGGCAACCCGTCTCGCCGGCACAGCAACCCTCTTTCACCTTCTGCTCGCATCCAGTGCTGGCAGCCAGACACCGGCGCCCGCCAACCGCCTCATCCTATCTATTGATATGTAATAACTCTTTTTTGATTCATCAAAAATAATAATTGATATTGAAAGTCATATCCTGATAGCCAAATAATCTAGCCGCATCCTGACCTTTATCCCTTCAAAAACAAAATGTTAGATGCCGCTCCGTAGAACGCGGCCAATCTCGAACAACTCTGTGAGAAATGCTTCAGAATCATGATGTTACAAACCATCAGCCAGCTTGATCACTTTGCGACCAATCACAACTGGTTATACAATGATCAAATTTTTTTAATGAGTAATCAGACAGGCATAACGAAGATGCAGGAAAAGGAAATCAAGCTGCTATTCAAGGCGGGTGTATTCGAGTCCTGCCAGGCGATTCCGATCTCGATGTCACGCGGCTGGACACTGAAGTTCATCACCCGGGATCAGGACGTGGTAACGCTGAACCTGCAGCGCTCCAAAGGCGAACGGGAGTTCAAAAGTCTGGACGGCGCATCGGCCGTGGCAAGGCGGATAGGTTTCGACTGGCTTAACGTACAGATCGGCGATCTGCAATGGCGGGAAAAGGTATCCTGAGCCGGCCAGATCGCTGACCAGGGCTCAGTAAAGGTGCTCGACCAACAGCGGCTCGAGCGGCGCTGTCGACAGGTGCCGATCAGGCCTTACAGCTATTCTCGGGCAGCTGCGCCAGCTCCTCGGCCGTTGCCGGGCGCACTTCGATCACCTCGATATCGAAGTCCAGCACCTGGCCGGCAAACGGGTGGTTGGTGTCGACACTGACTTCACGGCTATCCAGCGCCACCACCTTGCCCAGACGCAGCTCGCCCTGCTCGTCCTCGATCTGGCAGAACAGACCGACCGTCAATCCCGGCAGGTCGGCGAAAGCTTCACGCTCCAGTACCAGAACCCTGGCTTGGTCAGGTTCACCGTAACCCAGCTCGGGGGGAACCCGCAGCTGAAAATTTTCACCGGCAGTACGCCCTGCCAGCGCCTGCTCCAGCCCTGCCACAATCTGGCCATGACCGTGAACATACGTCAACGGTTCGCCACCTCGGGAGCCATCGAGCACTTCACCATCCGCCGCATGCAGGGCATAGTGAAAGCTGACATGGCAGTCTCGACCAATGTTCATTGCTTTATCCTCAGGGCTGCAATCGCTCCAGCTGCCAGTTACCGTCCACCAGGGTGTAACGGAAACGGTCGTGCAGACGGTTTTCACGCCCCTGCCAGAACTCGATCTGGTGCGGAATCAGGCGATAGCCGCCCCAGGTTTCGGGACAGGGGATCTCCCCGCCGGCATGGGCCTGGTCGAGCTCGCTGACGCGCTGTTCCAGAGTGGCGCGATGATCGATGGCCTGACTCTGATCCGAGGCGGCGGCACTGAGCTGGCTGCCGCGGGGACGCAGATGAAAGTAGGTCTCACCCTCGCGATAGGGCAGTTGCTCCACCCGGCCACGGATACGTACCTGGCGCTCCAGCCCACGCCAGTAGAACATCAGTTCCGCCCTGGGGTTTTGCTGCAGCTGCATGCCTTTATCGCTGCGGAAGTCGGTGAACCAGCAGAAGCCCTCGTGGTCGAACCGCTTGAGCAACACGATGCGCGCGGCGGGCCAGCCCTCGGCATCCGCGGTGGCCAGGGTCATCGAAGTGGCATCATCAGGGTGAGCCTCCAGTGCCGCCTGCATCCAGCCGCGAAACTGAGCCAGAGGATCGGCCAGCATGTCGCGTCGATGCAGGCCAGCCGCCACGTACTCACGGCGCAGGGCACTGATTTCATGGGTATTGCTCATAGATCTCTCCAGTCCGATTGACTCAAGTCGATACTATAAACCATCCCCCGGGGGTTATACTGCCCCGGATCATGCATGGAGCATTCTCGATTCACCCGACTATGGAGCCCGACCCGATGGCCTGTGCCCGACCCAGCCGCGCCCTCCTGGCGATTGCCGTAACCGCCCTGCTGCTCGGCGGCTGCGCCAGCAATGGCCAGCCGCGCCCGTTTCAGCTGAAGAACCTGGCCAAATCGGAGATCGACATGGTCGCCGACCTGCATGTCGAGGTCGTCAACAAACTGGCCCGAGAACTGACCATCAAGCTGTACAAGCGCAATCCGCGTGAACTGGCCAAGGTGCCCGGCATGACCATCGAGCGCCGGCTGGAGCTGCTGTTGGGATCCCCCCGGCTGATCACTCATCCCGAGCTCAACAATCTCTATGCCGAAAAGGCGGTCCCCCTGGCCTTCGACCCCAGCTTTAACGGTGATCGTGTGTTTGCCCTGATGGTGGGAGTCACCGGCATGCTGCACGCCGCCTACAGCTACCGCAACGAATTTTTCATGCTCAACGAGATGGACCAGCAGAAACTGTACAACTCGGCACGTAACCTGGAAGCGGTGGCCTGGCGACTGAACAGCTACCGCCAACCCGACGGCACGCCCTTTCTACTGGCCAACGACCCGACCAACCTCAGCTTCGAACGCCTGCTCGGCAAGCTGATCGCTCATCAGGACATGATGGCGCGGATCGTGTCCGACTCGACCAACCGCACCATCAACACCGTGGTACACGGTATCGCCTCGACCACCCTGCTGCCGATCTGATTCGCGGTCAGCAATCACGCAATGGCTTGAGCACCCGGATATCGGCGATCTTGTGGTTTTCGTTGAGAAACAGGGTAACGTCGGCCTGTTCCGGCATCTGCTCCAGCATGGCACGGGTGAGCCGCTCGTAGTGCTGAATGAAGCGCTGGATCTCGTTCTCGTTCATGATGCGCAGGTGATCGGTGGGCTGCTGGGTGTCATAAATATACTGCACCCGTTCGGCCAGCTTCTTCTCCTGCAGTGAACGCCACTCGTAAACCGCATCCATGCTGGGCACGCACAGCATCAGCAGCATATCCAGACGGGAGAACAGCTGGTGATAGGGCCCCTTGAGCTGCTCGTTGACGTAGCGGCGCCAGATGCCATCCGCATCCTCCTCACGCTCCAGCTGGTTGACCGGCTCGACCAAAGAAGCGTCCGGCTGCGGCTGGGCACCGACGCACCAGCCTTCGAACACGATCAGGTCGGCCCCGCCAACCCACTCCTGCCACACCGAATCCGGACAACGGTCGTCGATCGACTTGTCGAACACCGGAATCTTGGTGATCCGCTCCGGGTCATCGGCACAGAGACTGTCGAGGATCGCCATGCCCAGCTCCACGTCATGCGTCCCCGGCACGCCTCGGGTCACGAACAGCGGATGGATCGCCTCGGCCATCGCCTCGCGGTCGGCCCGTGTCTTGTACAGATCATCGATGGAGAAGCCGACCACCCGCAGGCCAAAGCCCTCGCCAAGAATCACCTCCAGCAGGTTGAACAGGGTCGATTTGCCTGCGCCCTGAGCACCATTGATGCCCAGTACCAGCGGCCCCTGCTGCTGTCGCTTGCGCGCCAGAATCCAGGCGGCCAGTGGCACATAGATCTCCTCGAACATCTCCTTGAGGCCGATATCCACCTTGAGCGATTCCAGGGTCGCGGCGAACGCCTGCTCCACCGCCTGAACAGCCTGTCGCCGTTCTTCGGTCGATAAACAGAGTTGATTGCGTGGCCAACGGGTCAAAATGCTCATGGTGGCTCCTGCTTAATGCGCACAATAGGGGCGGTGGATAAGCGGCCAGTCTATACCAGTTCACCTTCAGGGATAAGAATCCTCATCTGTCCTCTTATGACGACAGCCCAGTTGTGGATACCACCCGTCTTTTCTCATACTATGGATCCATTCCGGGCGTGCGGCTCAGTGGTTGCAACCAATCCTCTTCAGCCGCCGACTTTCACTCCGTTGATCAAGGATCATCAATGCGTGATACCCCCCGTCGCTTGTCATTGCCAGGCCGCTGGCTGCCGCTGCTGATTCTGCTGGCGGCGGCCCTGATCAGCTTTATTCTGGTCAAGACCAAGGATCAGCCCCAGGCTCAGGAAGCGCAGATCAAACGCTGGAACGTCAACAGTATCGAGCTGGCAGCGGTCAGCGCTGCCCCGGAACTCGAGCTCTACGGCCAGTTCGAAGCCCCGCAGCTGACCCAACTGAGCAGCGCGCTCAACGCCGACGTCCAGCAGATCTTCGTACGCGAAGGTGACCGGGTCGAACGAGACGCTTGGCTGCTGCAGCTGGACCCGCGTGAAGCCGAGCTGCAGTTGCGTCAGCGTCAGGCCGAGCTGGCCGCGGTGGAAGCACGCATCGCCGCCGAATATAACCGTCATCGCAATGACCTGCGCTCGCTCAAACTGGAGCAGGAGGTGCAATCCCTCAACGAAGAACGGGTCGGCCGAGCGGAAAGCCTGCATCAACGCAAGCTGCTCAGCCAGGAGCAGCTCGACAACACTCGCCTGACCACCCGGCAACAGGCCCTGGCGATCCGCGCCCGCCAGCAGGCGATTGCCGACCACCCCAACCGCCTGGCGCAATTGCACGCGGAACGGGATCGTGTCCAGGCCCTGGTCGACAGCGCCGAACTGGACCTGTCCCGCAGCCGCATCCTGGCACCGTTCAACGCCCGCATCCTCAGCATCGATACCGCGGTGGGCAATCGGGTTCGCTCCGGCGACCGCCTGCTGACGCTCTATGATATCGACCGCTTGCAGCTGCGTGCCCAAGTACCGGAACAGCTGCTGCCGACCTTGCACCAGGCCATGAACCGCAACGCGGATCATCCCGGCGGGCTGGCCGCCCACGCCAGCCTCAACCAGCAGCCGGTCGCCCTGACCCTCGACCGCCTGGCGGCGCGAATCAATAGCGGCCAGGCCGGGGTCGATGCGCTGTTCCGCCTCAACAACAATGCCGTGGTCCCGGTCCCCGGACAGACCCTGAGTCTGCGGCTGCAGCTGCCGCCTCAGCCCGACCTCTATGCCCTGCCGCCGTCGGCGCTGTACGGCCAGGATCGCCTCTATCGCCTGGCCGAGGATGATCGTCTGCAGAGTGTCAGGGTGCAGGTCAGGGGCCAGCGCTACCGCGATGATGGCGTTCAGGAAGTACTGATCAGCAGCCCTCAGCTACACCCCGGCGACCATATCATTACCACCCAGCTGCCCAATGCGATCGGTGGTCTGCCGGTGCAGGTGGTGGAATAGGCCATGCAAGGAACCATCGCACTGTTCGCCGGCCACCGGGTCGCTGCCAATCTGCTGATGCTGCTGTTGATCCTGGCCGGCCTGTTCGGCCTGCGAAATCTCAACACCCAGTTTTTTCCCACCTTCGATCTCGATATCGTCACCGTACAGGTGGTATGGAGTGGCGCCACCGCCGAAGATGTGGAACGTTCCATTCTGCTGCCGGTGGAACAGGAACTGCGCTCGGTCAACGGTATCGACACCCTTTATGCCACCGCCAATCAGGGCGTAGCCTCCTTCCGCATCGAGCTGGAGGAAGGTACTGATGTGGACTACGCCCTGACCGAGGTGCGCCAGAAGGTCGATGCCGTCCGCGCCGACCTGCCCAGTGACAGCGAAGAACCGCTGGTACAGAAGGTGATCCGCTACGAGGGGATCTCCGATGTCATCCTGACCTCGGATCGCGCCTCACTGGAAGAGCTTCGCCCGCTGGCCTACCGACTGGAGCAGCAGCTGCTGGAACGCGGCGTACGCAAGATCGATTTCATCGGCCTGCCGGATGAGGAGATCGCCATCCAGGTGCCGCCCGAGCGCCTGCAGCAGCTGGGCCTGAGTTTCAACGACATTGTCGGCCGCATTCGCCAGCAGAGTCTCGACCTGCCGGCCGGCACCGCAGCCCAGAGTGAAGGCGCACGCCAGATCCGCAGCCTCGGCCAGCAACGTGATGCCGAGGGCTTCCGTCAGCTGCCGCTGCTGACCGACAGCCAGGGACGACTGGTACGCGTCGGCGATATCGCGGTGGTCGAACAGCGCCCCCTGGATGCTCAGGTATTGCTCGCCTGGCAGAACCAGCCTGCGGTGCTGTTGCAGCTCAAGCGCACCGAAGCCGATGACACCCTGGAGGCGGCCAGAATCCTCAATAGCTGGCTGGCCGAGGTTCGCCCCACGCTGCCCGAAGGCGTGCAACTGATCGCCTTCAACGAGAGCTGGCAGCTGATCAACGACCGCATCCAGCTGCTGATCAAGAACGGCATCAGCGGCCTGGTGGTGGTGGTACTGATCCTGTTCCTGTTCCTCAACGCCCGCGTCGCCTTCTGGGTCAGCATTGGCATTCCGGTCTCGTTCATGACGGCACTGGCGGTGCTCTGGGGCATCGGCGGCTCGATCAACATGATGTCCCTGTTCGCCTTCATCATGGCGCTGGGGATCATCGTCGATGACGCCATCGTGGTGGGCGAGGACACCCTGACCCATGTGCAGCGCGGCGAGCCGGGTCTGAGAGCCGCCATCGGCGGTGCCAAGCGGATGGCGGCCCCGGTGGTCGCTTCTTCACTGACCACCATTGCGGCGTTCCTGCCGCTACTGCTGGTGGGCGGTATCATCGGCAACATTCTGGTCGATATTCCCACGGTGGTGATCTGCGTAATCCTGGCCTCACTGCTGGAGTGTCTGCTGATCCTGCCCGGCCACTTGAGTCACAGCCTGCGCAGCATCCAGGACCTGCACCCGTCCGGCCTGCGCCTGCGTCTGGACCAGGGCTTCAACCATTTCCGCGAAGTGCATTTCCGTTCCTTCGTCAGCCTGGCGCTGCACCACCGCGGTACCACCCTGGCCTGTGCCCTGGGCATGCTGATCATCAGCATCGGTCTGATCGCCGGCGGTCGGCTGCAGTTCACCTTCTTCCCCAGCGTCGAGACCGATACCCTGACCGCCAACGTCAAGTTCGTTGCCGGCACCGAGGACGTCACCGTTAACCGTTTTCTCGCCCATCTGGACCAGACCCTGAACGCGTCCGACCGTGCCTTTGGCGGCGGGCTGGTCAAGCTCACCCTGCGCGAGTCCGGCATGGCCAACTTCCCCCGCAGCACGGCAACCCCCTTCAACGGTGAGGTGTACGGCTCGCTCTACGTGGAGCTGATCCCCGCCGACCACCGCGAGGTGCGCAATCAGACGCTGATTAATGACTGGCGTCAGCGTATCCGGCTGCCGGCCGGGGTGGAGAAGTTCAGCATCGACCTGGCCCAGGCCGGCCCACCGGGCAAGCCGATCGAGGTCAAGCTGACCGGACCGGATATCCACACCCTCAAGCAGGCCTCCGTGGAGCTGCAGAACACGCTCAACCGCTACGCCGGCCTGTCCAACATCGATGACGACCTGCCCTGGGGCAGCTCCCAGCTGATCTACCGACTGACCCCGGCCGCCGAAGCCGCCGGCCTGACGCTGGAAACCCTGGGGCGCCAGCTGCGCGCCGCCTTCGACGGCCAGCTGGTGCAATCATTCTATGAAGGCAGGGACGAGGTCGAAGTCCGCGTCATGCTGCCGGACGACCAGCGCGACCGCCTGAGCACGTTGAGTTCACTACCGATCGTGCTGCCGGATGGCCGGGTTACCCCGATCGGCAACGTGGTCGAATTCAGCCCCCGCCCGGGACTGGACAGCCTGCAGCGCATCGACGGTCAGCTGGCGCTGAACGTGTCCGCCGACCTGGACGAAGCGGTCGCCAATGCCGACGAGATCATTGCTCGCCTGCAGGACGAGGCCCTGCCGGGGCTGACCAGCCGTTACGGCATCCACGCCAGCTTCGAGGGCAAGAACCGGGACCAGCGCGAAACCCTGGCCGACATGAAGGCCGGGCTGATGCTAGCCCTGGCGCTGATCTATATCATTCTGGCCTGGGTGTTCGGCGCCTGGAGCTGGCCACTGGTGGTGATGATGGCGATCCCGCTGGGCCTGACCGGCGCCATCTTCGGCCACCTGCTCACCGGGCTGGACCTGACCGTGCTGTCGCTGTTCGGCCTGTTTGGCCTGTCCGGCATCGTAATCAACGACTCCATCGTACTGGTCACCTTCTACAAGCACCTGCGCGATACCGGCATGGCCGTGCAGCAGGCGATCACCGAAGCCGCCTGTCAGCGTCTGCGCGCCGTTCTGTTGACCTCGCTCACCACCATCGGGGGCCTCACCCCGATACTCTTTGAAACTTCATTGCAGGCGCGCTTTCTAATCCCCATGGCCACCTCGATCGTGTTTGGCCTGGCTTACGGCACCCTGCTGATTCTGGTCGTGGTCCCCGCCATGTTAAGCCTGGTGGAGGAGTATAAGCCGGCCCGCTTTCGGCACGCCAACGCCCAACCGTTAACCGATAAGGAGCAGTAAGATGACCCGGAATACCCGTACGGAGCACGACAGCCTGGGCAGTGTTGAAGTCCCCGTGGACGCGCTTTACGGCGCCCAGACTCAGCGCGCCGTGGACAATTTTCAGATCAGCGACCTGCCCCTGCCCGCACACTTCATCAAAACCCTGGCCCAGATCAAGGCGGCCTGCGCCCGTACCAATGCCGAACTGGGCCTGCTCGAGAAGGAAGAAGCCGAGGCGATCGTGGCGGCCGCCGATCGCATCATCGCCGGCCAACATCTGGACCAGTTCCCGGTCGATGTGTTCCAGACCGGCTCCGGCACCAGCAGCAACATGAACATGAACGAGGTGCTGGCCTCTCTGGTCAAGCATGACAGCGGCCTCGACCTGCACCCGAACGACCACATCAACATGAGCCAGAGCTCCAACGATGTGATCCCCACCTGCATTCACGTCAGCGCTCTGCTGCAGCTGGAAAACCAGGTCCTGCCGGCGCTGCGCCACCTGGTGGGCGTGCTGATGCGCAAGCGCTCCACGGTGATGCATATCGTCAAGACCGGACGCACCCACCTGATGGATGCCATGCCGATCCGCATGGACCAGGAGCTCTCTGGCTGGCTGCAGCAGGTGCAGGACTGCATCGCTCGACTGGAAACCGTGCGCCCGCGGCTGGTGCAGGTCGCCCAGGGCGGTACCGCCGTCGGCACCGGCGTCAACGCACCCAAGACATTTGCGCGCCTGTTCTGCCGTCACCTGAGCGTCCGTACCGGCCTGACCCTGCAGCCGACCACCAACCACTTCAGCGCCCAGTCCTGCCAGGACACGGCGGTGGAGCTTTCCGGTCAACTGAAGACCAGCGCCACCATGCTGATCAAGATTGCCAACGACCTGCGCTGGATGAATTCCGGCCCGCTGGCGGGCTTGGGCGAGATCGCCCTGCCGGCACTGCAGCCGGGCTCGTCGATCATGCCGGGCAAAGTCAACCCGGTGATCTCCGAGGCTGTGATGATGGCCGCGGCCCAGATCTGCGGCAACGACACCAGCATCAGCCTCTGCGCCCAGCACGGCAATTTCCAGCTCAATACCATGCTGCCGCTGATCGGCTACAATCTGCTGCAGAGTGAACAGCTGGTGGCCAATGCGGCCATCGCCCTGGCCGACAAGGCGATCAGCGGTTTTACCGTCAACAAGCCCCATATCGAGGCGACCCTGGCACGCAACCCGGTGCTGGTGACCGCGTTGAACCCGGTGCTCGGCTATGAACGCGCGGCGGCGCTGGCCAAGCAGGCCTATGCCGAATGCCGTCCCATCGTCGACGTGGTGGTGGAGCAGACCGATCTGGAGCGCGAAGAGGTCGAAAGCCTGCTCAACCCCCGACACCTCACTGGCGCCGAATAGGCGCCATCCGCTATACTTTCGCCCCTGAATGTGACCGAAAACCCTGCATTTTACAGGGTCTGACAGGAAAAGCGCATGAACCTCGATCTCGACAGACTCCAGCCCTACCCGTTTGAAAAGCTGGCCGTACTCAAGGCCGGTGTCCAGCCGCCGAGTAACCTCGAGCATATCTCGCTCGGTATCGGCGAACCCAAGCACCCGGCCCCGCCGTTCGTGCAGGAAGTGCTGGCGGATAACCTGGACTGTCTGTCGAACTACCCGACCACCAAGGGTATGCTCGAGCTGCGCCAGGCGATCGCCGGCTGGTGTGAACGCCGCTTCGAACTGCAAAGCGGCAGCGTCGATCCCGAGCGCAACGTGCTGCCGGTCAACGGTACCCGCGAAGCGATCTTTGCCTTCACCCAGGCCGCCGTCGAGCGCAAGGACGATGCCCTGGTGATATCGCCGAACCCCTTCTACCAGATCTACGAAGGCGCTGCCTACCTGGCCGGTGCCGAACCGCACTACCTGAACTGTCTGGCTGAAAACGGCTTTATCCCGGACTACGACGCCGTACCGGCAGAGATCTGGCAGCGCTGCCAGCTGCTGTTCGTCTGCTCCCCGGGCAACCCGACCGGTGCCGTGCACAGCATCGACACGCTGAAGCAGCTGATCGCGCTGGCCGACGAGCATGATTTCATCATCTGCTCCGACGAATGCTACTCCGAGCTGTACCCGGACGAGCACAACAAGCCGGCCGGTCTGCTGCAGGCCTGCGCCGAACTGGGCCGCCACGACTTCGCCCGCTGCATCGTGTTCCACAGCCTGTCCAAGCGTTCCAACCTGCCGGGCCTGCGCTCCGGTTTCATCGCCGGCGACGCCCGCCTGCTGGAGCCTTTCCTGCTGTACCGCACCTATCACGGCTGCTCAATGCCGATCCAGCACCAGCTGGCGTCCATCGCCGCCTGGAATGACGAAGCCCACGTATTGGAAAACCGCAGTCAGTACCGCCACAAGTTTGAAGCCGTACTGCGCGTGCTGCAGCCGGTGATGGAGGTGAAGCAGTCCGATGCCAGCTTCTACCTCTGGGCCAAAACCCCGATCGCCGATGATGACTTTGCCAAGGGTCTGTTCGAACAGCAGAACCTGACTGTACTGCCGGGCCGCTACCTGTCCCGAGAAGTGGACGGCGTGCTGCCGGGTGCCGGCTATGTACGCATGGCACTGGTGGCTACGGTGTCCGAATGCGTCGAGGCGGCCGAACGCATTCGCCGCTATATTGAATCGCTGTAAGGGGCCCGACGTGACCACTATCTACGGAATCAGCAACTGCGATACCGTGCGCAAGGCGCGCAAATGGCTGGAAGCCGAAGCGATCGCATTCGACTTCCATGACTTTCGCAAACAGGGCCTGAACGCCGAGCAGGTCGCACGCTGGTGCGCAGCGGCCGGGCTGGACAAGGTCCTGAACAAGCGCGGCACCACCTGGCGCCAGCTGCCGGACGAGGTCAAGGCGACCACCGACGAAGCGGCACTGCAGGCCCTGCTGGTGGCACAGCCGACACTGATCAAGCGTCCGGTACTGGAACTGGACGACGGCCGCATCGAGATCGGCTTCAAGGCCGATCAGTATGCCGCGCTTTTTGCACGCTAGGTGCCAACGGCGCCAGGCAACCGAATCTTTTCAACCTTTTCTGCATTTGAGAACAACGGAGTAAACAATGGCGAATTTCGCACTGGGTCTGGGTGTAGGTACCAAATCTTCTGCCGGCGACTGGCTGGAGGTGTACTACAACGCGCCGCTGCTGAACGCTGACGACGCCCTGGTGGCTGCGGTAGCCGACAAGGTCGGTTACGAGGGTGGCAACCAGACCATCGAGCTGAACGCCAGCCAGCTGAAGGCGCTGGAAGCGGCCTTCCTGTCCGTAGATGCCGAAGCCCAGGCCGAAGTGGTCGAGATCCTGGAAGGCACCCAGCAGCCGCTGGTACTGTGCATCCTGGAAACCGACGCGGCGCCGCAGACCACCGCCGAGGTCTACCTGAAGCTGTCCCTGCTGTCGCACCGTCTGGTCAAGCCGCACGGCATCAACCTGAGCGGCATGTTCCCGCTGCTGCCGAACGTCGCCTGGACCAATGAAGGTGCCGTGGCGCTGGAAGACCTGCCGCGTCGTCAGCTGTCCGCCCGCGCCCAGGGCCGCGTGCTGGATGTTCAGTCCGTGGACAAGTTCCCGAAAATGGCCAACTACGCGGTACCGGCCGGCATTCGTATCGGTGATGCGTCACGCATCCGTCTGGGCGCTCACGTGGGCGAAGGCACGACCGTGATGCACGAAGGCTTCATCAACTTCAACGCCGGCACCCTGGGCGTGAGCATGGTTGAAGGCCGCATCTCCGCCGGCGTCGTGGTTGGCAACGGTTCCGACATCGGCGGCGGCGCCTCCACCATGGGCACCCTGTCCGGTGGTAACGACGTGGTGATCTCCGTCGGCGAAAACTGCCTGCTGGGCGCCAACGCCGGTCTCGGTCTGCCGCTGGGCGACCGCTGCACCATCGAAGCCGGCCTGTACGTCACCGGCGGCTCCAAGGTCACCCTGCTGGACGACCAGAACAACGAAGTGGGTGTGGTCAAGGCGGGTGAACTGGCCGGCAAGCCGGATCTGTTGTTCCGCCGCAACTCCCAGAACGGTCGCATCGAGGTGAAAACCAACAAGAGCGCGATCGAACTGAACGCCGAGCTGCACAAGCACAACTAAGTGCTCGCCCAAGGCTCTTCATTACCCCGCACGCCTGACCGGTCTGCGGGGTTTTATCCGTTTGTAACGCAGGACATCCGCATGACACAGCTTTCGCCGACACTTGAACTGGCCAGGGATCTGATCAGCCGCCCCTCGGTCACCCCCGAAGACGCCGGCTGCCAGGAACTGATGATCAGCCGCCTTGAGGCACTGGGCTTCAAGATCGAACGCCTGCCGTTCGAAGAGGTGACCAACTTCTGGGCTCGCCGTGGCGACAGCGGCCCTGTGTTCTGTTTTGCCGGTCATACCGATGTCGTGCCGAGCGGACCCGAAGACAAGTGGCAGCACCCACCCTTCGAGCCCGTACTGGAAGAAGGCTACCTCTGTGGCCGCGGCGCCGCCGACATGAAGGGCAGCCTGGCTGCCTTCATCACCGCGGTAGAACGTTTCGTCGAGCACCATCCGGATCACGCGGGCTCCATCGCCCTGCTGATCACCAGCGACGAGGAAGGCCCGTTCGTCAACGGCACCACCCGCGTGATCGACCATCTGGAAGCGCGCAACGAGAAGATCGACTGGTGCATCGTCGGCGAGCCATCCAGTACCGAGAAGGTCGGTGACACCATCAAGAACGGTCGTCGCGGCTCTCTCAGCGGCACGCTGAAAGTGCGCGGCATCCAGGGTCACGTGGCTTACCCGCACCTGGTGCGCAACCCGATCCACGAAGCGGCACCGGCCCTGGCCGAGCTGGCCGCTACCGTTTGGGACGAGGGTAACGACTTCTTCCCGCCGACCAGCTTCCAGATCTCCAACATCAACGCCGGCACCGGCGCCACCAACGTGGTACCGGGTGAAGTCGACGTGGCGTTCAACTTCCGCTTCTCCACCGAAGTGACCGCCGATGAACTCAAGATCCGTGTGCGCGACACCCTCGACAAGCATGGCCTGGAATGGGATATCGACTGGATCCTGTCCGGCAATCCTTTCCTGACCGCGGCCGGCGATCTGGTCGATGCCAGCCGCCAGGCGATCAAGACCATCCTGGGCTACGACACCGAGTTGTCCACCTCCGGTGGCACCTCCGACGGCCGCTTCATCGCGCCGACCGGTGCCCAGGTCGTCGAACTGGGTCCGTGCAACGCCACCATCCACAAGATCAACGAGCGCGTCCGCGCCAGCGATCTGGATGACCTCTCGGCGCTGTACGAAAACATCCTCGCCCGCCTGCTGGTCAAGGCATGAGCAACACTCAGCTGACCTGCCCGGTCTGCCACGAACCACTGCAGGCTGTGGATAACCGCCTGCGCTGCGCCAACGGCCACAGCTTCGACCGGGCCCGACAGGGTTACTGGAACCTGCTGCTGGCGCAGAAAAAGCGCAGCAAGGCGCCGGGCGATAACGCCGAGATGGTACAGGCGCGTCAGCGCTTTCTGCAGGCGGGGTACTATACCCCCCTGTGCGAGGCGATCGGCGAACTGCTGCAGGCTCAGCTGCCCTCGGCAGCAGCCGCCAACCTGCTCGACCTCGGCTGTGGCGAAGGCTGGTATACCGACCGCCTGCAGCGTCAACTGGGCTGCACCATGACCGGGCTTGATATCTCCAAGGAGGCGGTCAAAGCCGCCTGCCGACGCAACAAGGCGATCACCTGGCTGGTCGCCACCGGCGCCGATATCCCGCTGGCCGAGGCCTCGGTCGACGCCGCCACGCTGATCTTCAGCCGCCTGATGCCTGAACCCACCGCCCGGGTGCTCAAGCCCGGCGGCCTGCTGCTGGTGGTACATCCCGGCCCCGATCACCTGCTGGCGCTGCGCCAACTGATCTACAGCGAAGTGCGCGCCACTTCCGGCTTTGATCCGGCGGCACAGCTGGCCGAGCAGTTTGAACCGGTGGCCGAACAGGCGCTGACATTCGACTTCAGCCTGGACAGCCCCGACGCCATTCAGGACCTGCTGGCGATGACCCCGCACGGGCAACGCCTCAACGCCGAGGCGCGTGCGCGCATTGCCGCCTGTGAGCAGCTGCAGGAGCAGGCCGACTTCCGTCTGGCGCTGTTCCGCAAGCGCCACTGAGACCGCAGGGCCCCATGCGCAACACTCGACTCAGGGCCTGGCTACGTCAGCGTGCGCAGGACCCCAAGGGTAACCTGCGCACGCTGATGAGCGGTGCCTTTCTGTTTTTCAGCGGCCTGGGCGGCATCATGCTGGCGCAACACAGCCTGCCAGCCGGGCTGAAAGCTGAACTTCTCGCGCTGGCCGGCTTGATCCTGATGATAGCCGGCAGCATACTCGCCCTGTTGGGCTACCTGAGCCTGAGCCTTTTACGAATCTGGCACCTTCTGGACGATGACGATGAGCAACGAGACCCGCCACCCCGACATTGAGATCTATATCAAAAGCCGCTCACTGGACCAGATTATCGCTTGGCTGCAGACCCGCTGTGACAGCCTCAAGCCCCAACACAGCAGTGGCACCACACACGCGTTCAATGCCGTAATGGACGGCGTAAAAGTCCCCGTACTGATTAACGAAAAGGCGGTGGGAAAGGCCTGGGTCAGCGTCTGGTTTCGCTCCGATGCGACGCCATGGGTACGCGACCTGGACTGTGCCGAAGAGGTCGCGAAGGCACTGGATACCCAGGTGCGCTGCATCGTCTCCGGCTGGCAGGACGGCGACGATCCCGACGAATGGTGGCGCATCGAAAACGGCAACACCGAAAAGATCAGCTGGCGCACCGAATAAGACCGACTGGATAAGGCGTACAGAACAAGGAGAGCCGCCATGACCATCGAACTGACCCCACTCCACGCGCTGTTACTCGATGGTCAAGGCGGCGCCCGCCCGCTGACTTCGACAGAGGTGGACACCTGGAGCCCCGAACAGGGTACCCTTTGGCTGCACCTGGACTATACCGACGCAGGCAACCGCCGCTGGCTGGAGCAGCACAGCGGCCTGCCGGAACTGGCGGTGGACGCCCTGCTGGCGGAAAACACTCGCCCCCGGGCCGCCGTACTGGGCGACCAGCTACTGCTGGCCCTGCGCGGCGTCAACACCAATCCTGGCGCCGATCCCGAGGACATGGTCTCCATCCGCCTGTGCATCAGCGAACAGCGCATCATTTCTACCCGCAAGCGGCGCCTGATGTCGATCAGCCGTATGCTGGAAGACCTGCAGCACGGCGAAGGCCCCTGCAACAGCGCCGAACTGATCGTGCAGCTCAACGACCGCCTGGTCGAACGCATGGGCACCACGGTGGAAAACCTGGATGACCTGCTGTCCGATCTGGAACTGGACCTGCTCACCGAGCCGGGCAGCGAGATGCGCCATGCGGTGCGTAACCTGCGTCGCCAGAGCATCAGCCTGCGTCGCTACTATGCCCCCCAGCGCGACGCCTTCAACCAGCTGCAGAGCGAACGCCTGAGCTGGCTGACCACCGACACCAAACTGGCACTGCGCGAGATCAGTGACCGCCTGCTGCGTCATATTGAGGATCTGGACATGCTGCGTGAGCGCGCCGCCATGGCACAGGAGGAGCTGACCAGCCATCAGGGCGAACAGCTCAACCAGCGCATGTACGTGCTGTCGATCATCTCGGCGATCTTCCTGCCGCTGGGCTTTCTCACCGGCCTGCTTGGCATCAACGTGGGCGGCATCCCCGGTGCCGACAACGACCACGCTTTCCTGATGTTTCTCGGTGCCCTGACGGTACTGGTGGCTGGCCTGTTCTGGCTATTCCGCCGCTGGCGCTGGCTCTGAGCGCGCAGCTCGCTGCTGCCAGACCACGGCGATGACGATCAGCCCCAGGCCGATAAAGGTGGCCGGGGCGATCGGCTCATGCAGCAGGAAATGGATAAACACCAGCGACAGGAAGGGTGACAGGAAGATCAGATTGGAAATGCGGCTGACATGGGTCGCCGCACGCATGGCCCCGAGCCAGAGCATGAAGGTCAGCCCCATCTCGAACAGCCCCACATAGGCCGCTCCCAGCAGGCCCTGCCAGGCCGGCAACTGCAATTCCCCCTGCCAGGCCATCAGTATCCAGACCAGCGGCGTGCCACAGAGAAAACAGAGCAACAGACTAACCGCCGGGCTGCCGTCGGCCCGGGTGTTGAAAATCCAGTACAGCGCCCAGATCAGCGTACTGAACAGCGCCAGCACCACCCCCGCCAGGCTGTCGAACTCAAGCGCCAACAGGTCGCCGTGGGTGGCGATTACCAGCGCGCCTCCATAGCCCAGCAGCATCGCCAGCAGATCAGTCCGCTGCAGTTTTTGCTTCAGCAACGGTACCGCCAGCAGCGCCAGCGTCAGCGCCCAGGTGTAGTTCAGCGCCTGCGCCTGCTGCGCCGGCAGCAGGTCATAGGCGCTGAACAGCACCAGATAGTAGAACGCTGGGTTCAGGACTCCCAGGGCAAGATAGAACAGCGGCCGCTGTCGCCATTGCGCAGCCAGTTCCTGCCAGCCTCGCTGCCAGCTGACGCCCAGCGCCAACACGGCGGTGGAAAACAGGCCCGCCCAACCCAGCAGCTGCAACGGACTCATCTGCTGCAACGAGAGCTTGAACGCGGTAGCAACGGTGGACCAGAGCAGCACGGCCGACAGACCCAGCACAACGGCTCTGGATTGCGATTTCTCAGACATGAATCCTCATGGGGGCAAACGCGAAAAACGCCTAGGAGAGCATATTTGAGGGCTTCTGTCAGGCCTCGACGCTGATACTCTGTCGCGCGGTATCGATCTGGCCCGCCAGATCACTGGCGGCATAGAGTGCCACCTGCTCAAAGCGGTCGGACGCCAGCGCCTGGGCACGAGGTGTACGTGACTGCACATCAAGCCGGCTGACCATGAAGGCGTAGTCGCCGGGAAGGGGATCGTTGATCGAGTGGTTGAGCCGGTCGACCACCTGGGACGTATGCAACTGCACCGGATCAGGGTAACTCAACACCGCTTCCGGCAGCGCGAAGCCCTCACCGGGTGCCTGTTGCGGCTGCGGACGGTAGATTTCCTGATTGGAGGCGATCAGGCTGAGCAGAAACGCGAACTGCGCCCCATTGGGCGATTGCACCGCCTGTGGCAGCGAGGCCGTGTAGGTCTCGATTCGTGTTTGTATGCTGTCAGTCTGCATCTTACCTCCGTTGCAGCTGGTATTATCGGCAACTGACTGTAATCCTTTACATTTTTCTTCAACTCTTTGTACGACCCAAAGGCAGGTAAATCATGGGACGCTGGCGACCGCCACAACCGAAAAGCTCACCCTACATCACTCAGGCAGGCTACGATCAGCTCAACGAGGAGCTGAAATACCTGTGGAAGGTAAAACGCCCCGAGGTGACTCAGGCGGTCAAGGAAGCCGCCGCTCAGGGCGACCGTTCGGAAAATGCCGAGTACATCTACGGCAAAAAACAGCTGCGTGAAATCGATCGCCGGGTACGCTATCTGGCCAAGCGACTGGAGCATATCAAGGTGGTCGACCGCACGCCGGACGATACCAGCCGGGTGTTTTTCGGCGCCTGGGTCACCCTGGCCGATGAAGAGGACAATGAACGCCGCTACCGTATCGTCGGTGCCGACGAGATCGACCCATCCAAGGGCTATATCAGTATAGACGCGCCGCTGTCACGGCAGCTGCTGAAGAAACAGGTTGGCGACGAAGTATCGATGCCGCGTGGCGATGAGGAGGAACTCTGGCTGGAGATCGTCGCGATCGAATACTGACCGGCAGACGTGCGAAAATCCGGCAGGGAAGCCGTAGCATTGCAAAAAATATGAACATCAGAAACAGAAAGGAAGCAGGGAGAGAAACCGGAAGTGGTGGGTCGTATAGGACTTGAACCTATGACCAATTGGTTAAAAGCCAACTGCTCTACCAACTGAGCTAACGACCCTCCGGTTGCGAAGAGTGGTGGGTCGTATAGGACTTGAACCTATGACCAATTGGTTAAAAGCCAACTGCTCTACCAACTGAGCTAACGACCCGCTCTTTGCAGTGACCATGCCGGACAGGCAAGGTCTTCATGATTTGGCTCCTCGAGCTGGACTCGAACCAGCGACCAATAGATTAACAGTCTACTGCTCTACCAACTGAGCTATCGAGGAACTGCTCAAATCATCATCCTTTAATGGCGGAGGGGCAGGGATTCGAACCCTGGGAGCCTCTCGACTCGTCGGTTTTCAAGACCGGTGCTTTCGACCACTCAGCCACCCCTCCAAAGGATGGGCGCAGATTTTATAGAGTTCTGATTTTCTGTCAACACCCTTTGCAAAAAAAATTGCATAATTTACTGAATTGGTTAAATTTTTACCTGTTGTACACCCATTTCAGACAGTGGGCGCGGTGCCGAGAACAGATAGCCCTGCAGTTCGTCACAGCCACGCGCATGCAGGAAATCCGCCTGCGCCCGAGTCTCTACCCCTTCGGCCACCACCTGCAACCCCAGCGAGTGCGCCAGCACGATGATGGTTTCCACGATGACGCGGTCGTCACCATCGGTTTCGATATCACGCACGAAAGAACGATCGATCTTGAGGTAGTCGATCGGCAGCCGCTTGAGATACTCCAGTGAGGAATAGCCGGTACCAAAATCATCGATCGCCACCTCCACGCCCAGCGCCTGCACCTCCTTCAGCTGAGCGGCCGCCGTCTGGAAGTCTTCCACCAGTGCGCTTTCCGTGACCTCAATACAAAGCTGCTCGGGCAAGAGGTCATACTGCTTGATGATCGCTTTAAGGGTTTCGGCCCAGTTACCGGTCTGGAACTGACGCGGCGACAGGTTGATGCTGACCTGCTTGCCCTGCAATACCGCTTCGGACAGATCCCGAGCCACCTGGTGCAGCAGCCAGTCGGTCATCTGCCCCAGCGCGTCGGTGGTCTCGGCAATAGGGATGAACTCCGCCGGCGACACCTGCCCCAGCGCCTCGCTGTGCCAACGCAGCAGGGCCTCATAGCCGGTCACTTGGTGGTCGCTCGGGCGAACCTTCGGCTGGTACACCAGGCTCAGCTCCTCACGCTCCAGCGCCTGGTTGAGCTCCGTCTTGATCTTCACCACACGCTGGTTACGCGCATTGATCTGCGGATCGAAGAATGCATAGCGCCCACGTCCCTGCTCCTTGGCAAAATACATGGCGGCATCGGCATGACCGAGCAGTGTATCCCTGTCACTGCCGTCACGGGGATAACTGACCATGCCGATACTGCAACCGATCTGCATCTTCCGGTCGTCAACCACGAACGGCGTACGCAACTGCTCGATCAGTTTATCGGCCACCGTCACCAGATCGACATCCTTGGCCGCCAGCGGCAAGAGCACGGTGAACTCGTCGCCACCCAGACGGAAGGCACGGTCGGTCTCACGCAGGCAGCCGCGCAGGCGCTGGGCGACCTGACACAACAGCTTGTCACCGGCGGCATGGCCGAAGCTGTCGTTGACCTCCTTGAACAGGTCCAGATCGATAAACAGCAATCCAAACGATTCGCCGTAGCGCTCGCCGCGCACCAGTTCATCGCTCACCATGCGCATGAACTCGGTGCGGTTGTAGAGCCCGGTCAGGGTGTCGTGATAAGCCAGCCTGTGCAGATCACGCTCCGATTTTTTTTCCTCGGTGATGTCCTGGAAAATACCGAAATAGCCATCCAGCTCGCCACGTCGGTTGACGATGGTGCTGATCGACAGGCGCACCGGGTAGTACTGGTCGTCCGCACGCCGGTTAACCAGTTCACCGCTCCACTTGCCCTGTTGCTTGATCGCCTGCCACATGCGGGCGTAAAAACGCTCATCCTGACGGTTCGACTTTTGCAAAGAGGGCGGCTGCCCCAGCAACTGGTCGCGACTGTAACCGGTCATCTCCACCAGCGACTGGTTGACATCGACAATACGATTATCGGCGTCGGTAATCATGATCCCTTCGGTGGTGTGCTCGAAAATCCGCTGAGCAATCCGGGCCAGATTTTCGTTACGTTCCTGTTCGGTCACGTCGGTAGCAACGGTGCAGATGGCGTAAAGCTCACCCTCCTCGTTGACCAGCGGGAACTTGACCATGAACCAGTTGTGCATCTCGCCCCGTACCGGGAAGCTGATATGGAACTGCCGCGCCTCCCGACTGCGCAGTACCGCCTCGTCATGGGCGGCAATCTCACTGGCATAGGGCTCGGGCAGCACATCGAATACGGTGGTACCGGCCTCATCCGGCGCGCCCAGCACCTGAACAAAGCGCTCGTTGACCAGACGATAGTGCCCCTGGGGGTTCTTGATATAGACCATGGAGGGGATGAAACGGAGGATATTCTCCATCTGTTGGTTGGCCCGTACCAGCTGGGAGCGGTTCTGCTCCAGCCGATCCGCCATCTGGTCCAGGATCTGGCCGATCAGGCTCAGCTCATCCTTGCCAGCCAGTTGCGTCCGACAACTGAAATCATCGGAGGCCAACCCCTGTACCGTCTGCGTGATGCGCCCCAAGCGCCGATTGACCGCCCGCTCGACCAACAACCAGGCCAGTGCCGCAAGCAGGACAACGGCGGCTCCGACCCAGAGGAACAGGGTATCCAGACGGTGGTAGACCTGGCTCAGGGTACGGTCGACATCCACCTCCACGATGACCAGCCCCCGGCGCTCACGCAAGCCGTTCTCGGGATCAGGGTAGAGGTAGGGCGCAGCACCGTAAATGGTATTTTCCCCGTCCTGCTGACGCAGATAGACCGGCTTCCAGCCGCCCCGCACCTGCTCGATCAGCTTCTGGCCATGATGGACAGGCACAGCATGCAGCGACTCGCCAACATAGGACAGCTGGCTGGCCGCCACCACCTTGCCACTGGCATCGATCAGCAGCAGATTTTTCACTTCATTGTGGGCGCTGGTGGCGGCGACCTCACGCCGCACCCCTTCAGTATCGCCCTTGCTGAGCAGATATTCCGTGGTGCCCTGAAGACGATTCAGCGTTGATCTCAGTCCCGACTCCAGATTCTGGTACAGCAACTCGCCCACAAAGGGCTTGATCACGGCAAAGGACAACACCAGTACCAGCACGGCAAACAGCAGGATGGTTGCGGGGACGATACGGCGCAGGGGTATGGCGGTCATCAGATTCATGCGTCGGGATACCGGCTGTAGATCAGTCCTTCGAGGTCAGGAACCACGTCGATCAGTTGATGCTGGTACATACTCTCGGCCAGCTTGTGCGCCTGCTGCTGCAAGGGGAGCGTACTCTGCTCCATTAACTCCCGGCTGCGCTGCCAGCCGGGCAGTTCCATATCCACCTGGCTCTGCAGGACTTCATCCGGCGTCAATTTCAGCCGCCGGGCCATCAGTTCAGCCGTGTGCTGCGGTTGCGACCGGATCAGACCCAGGCTCTGCTGCCAGGCCCTGATCAGGTGCTGCACCTGGTCATGGTGGCTTTCCAGCAGGGATTCACGTACCACCAGCACATCCACGATCTCCCCCGGTATCTGGCTCGAATCGAATACCTGCACCGCGCCGGCCTCCAGCAACTGCTGACGCACAGGATCGAAGGTGACGACGGCATCCACATCCCCACGCAAAAAAGCCTCCCGGTGCTCATTGAACTCTATCCGCACCACATCCACATCCACCGGGGACATCTGCTGCAGGCCCAGCGCACGCGACAGCATATAGGCCCCCAGCGCCGTGGCCTCTACCCCGACCCTGTGCCCACGCAGATCGGCCACCGATGCGATGCCCGGCCGAGCCAAAATCACGTCGGCACCATTGGAGATGTCGGCCACCTGCACGATCACCGGCTTCAACCCCACGGCCCTCAGGTTGATCACCTCATCCAGGGTCAACGCCGCGGCGTCGATGGCGCCGTTGCGAAACGCACGCATCACCTCACTGGCAGACAGCAGCTCGACCAGCACGACCTTGTCATCGGACAGCAGATTGCGTTCACGCGCCAGGTACAAGGGCTCATACCCCGGCCAGAGGTTGGTCCCCAGCTTCAAGGGTGGCGTCGGCGCGGACAAACAACCAGCCAGCATAATCAGCAAGGGCAGGAGGTAACCAAACCGAAGCCAACTAGACGGAATTTT
Organism: uncultured Marinobacterium sp.; assembly: GCA_963677795.1. GTDB lineage: Bacteria > Pseudomonadota > Gammaproteobacteria > Pseudomonadales > Balneatricaceae > Marinobacterium. Next base: position 1,299,384 of record OY782520.1, read on the forward strand.
CAAGACGTACTCCACTGACGTTAAATGACGACATACTATCTCAAAACAGGGGTACCGCACCGTTGCCCAGATCAACACCACGCATGACTATTGGTGGCGTTCCTCAAGGCCAAAGCAGCTGCGCCGCAACCGGGAACTGCACTTTGCACACACTTTTATACACAACTCTACACCGACCTATGAACTGTTGAAAACACCCGATTTTTTGCTCACATATTCTGTGCACAAACATCGGGATAACTTTTGGAAAGCGTGAAGCGCAGCAATATAAGTAGTTGATTTTAAATGAATTTAAAAAAGCGTACATTTCTTGATCGAGCGTGTGATAGTTTCAATCAATGAGTATTTGTCAACCCCACCGATCTGGCTATTTTTCATCCAAAACAGGCTCGCGCAGCAATAATCAAGTACCCTTGTCCACATTTTCAAAACGACGGCTCCGAGCGCGCAGACACATCGTCCTCCCTGTATATAACTTCTCTATCGCCCAACGGTCGCCAGGCGGCGCGCCATCCACCAGGCATCCTGCCAGTAGGGGTTGTCCAGGCGCGAGACCATCACGCCACGGCTGGTCGAGGCATGCATAAATTCACCATTGCCGAGATAAATGCCGGCATGGCGCTGTTTCCAGCCGGTCTTGAAAAAGACCAGGTCAGCCGGCTGCAGGCGGTTACCCACAACCCTGGTGCCCGAGCGCGCCAACTGCTCCGTCGTTCGAGGCAGCACGCGCCCGTCCAGCTGCAGAAACACCTGCTGGATGAACCCGGAACAATCCACACCTGCGCGATCAGCACCACCTAACCGGTACGGCGTGCCGGCCCAATCGGCATAGCTCAACAGCAGCCGGTTGCGCAGCGGGTCACGACTGTGGCTCTGCCCGATCATGGGGGGTGAACCGGCACAGCCGGCCAACAGCAGGCAGAGCAGCAGGCAGGGTATAAAGCATGGGTAGCGCACAAAAACGGACATCGTCTCTCCCTGTCATCAGCGCCCAGACAGGCGCCGTTGCCGACTGCAGTTTCGAACACTGTAGCAAGCCCGCCGCGGCCTGTCTGCGTGCGACAGATACAAAACAGCCGGCACTACGTCCGGCTGTAAAAGCGGCCTGCTCGCCCCAGAGCAAAGGTGCAAACGGCTGAACAGCCGTGCCTTCAATTGGCTGGCTGACAGGCGGCCTCTGCAGGCTCAGTCGCAAACAGGTGGTCAAAGCCCAGCCGTGCCATTTTCAGCATTGCAGCCTCCTTGAGCGGCGGGGCCAGCAGGAACCCCTGCACCAGATCACAGCCCATGCGGGTCAACATCGCCAGTTGTTCCGGCAACTCCACCCCTTCAGCCACGGTTTTACACTCGAAATGGCGGGCCATGGCGATCACCGTCTCGGTCAGACGCTGGTCCTGAACACTGCTGTGCAGCTCGCGAATGAAAGCCCGGTCTATTTTCAACACCGAGACCGGCAAGGTCTTCAGGTAGGCCAGTGAGGAATAGCCGGTACCAAAATCATCGATCGCCACCCGAATCCCTGCCGCCGCCAGCACACCCAGCTGAGCCATCGCCAGTTCGATATCATCCATCAGGCCCGACTCGGTGACCTCGACCTCGATGACCGCCGGGGGCAGACCGGAGGCCAGGACCCGCTGCACCAGCCGCTCGGCAAAGCCCTGCTGCATCAACTGCACACTGGCCACGTTCACTGCCAGGGAAAAGTCGTCCTCCACCAGCCCCTGGCGACGCCAGCCGCTGAGAAGCTCGATCACCTGTTCCAGCACCCAGTCACCGATCCGGATCAACTCGCCCCCAGCCTCGGCAAGCGGGATGAACTCGGCCGGCGAGATCGTCCCAAGTGCCCTGTTCTGCCAGCGCAGCAGGGCTTCGGCACCACTGAGCCTGCCGCTTTCCACTTCGACCTTGGGCTGAAACACCAGATGAAATTCGCCGTTATCCAACGCCTGTGCCAAAGCATCCCGCAGCTGCTTGCGTCGCAACAGCGCCTGCTCCAGACCGGCGTCATAACAGCGCCAGCCACCCTCCTCCGGCGCCAGCGCCAGGGCCGCCATGCGCACCAGCTGCTGGGCGCTGCCGCTCTCGCTGTTGCTGCTGACGCCGATCCGTATGCCCAGTCGGAGCGCCATCGTTTCGACCCGAAAGGGCGTCTGGAACAGTTGCAGCAGCTGCTGGGCGACTTCGCTAATACAGCTACGTTCGTTCAGCCCCGGAGCCAACAGCAACCATTCACTGCTGTTCCACACGCCCAGGATTTGGTCCGCGCCCAGCTGATTCCGCATGCGGGCTGCAACGGCCTGAGTCAGCTGATCCGCCACCCCGTAACCGTGCAGGCGAGCGACCTCGTCCAGCCCTTCCAGCGCCATGAAATAGATATCGACCGGAACCTGGCACCGAAGCTGTTCGGCCAGCGACTCGAGCAGCGCACGCCGATTGGGCATCAGGGTGACCGGATCTTCGCGTGACTGGGCACGCAACTCAGCGGTACGCTGCATCACCAGATGCTCCAGATGATCCGCCTTCTCGCTGCGCTCACGCAGCAACAGGCGCAACTGCAGTGTGTTGTGCAGCCGTTGCAGGACTTCAACATGGTCGAACGGCTTGGTGATAAAGTCCTGGGCCCCCAGCTGCAATGCCCGATACCGGGTCTGTTCGTCCACCTGCGCGGTCAGGAAAATGATCGCCGGCATCTGCGACTTGGTCAGCGCCTGCTGCAGCCGCTCCATCAATTGAAATCCGCTCATGCCCGGCATGCGCACGTCCAGCAGGATCAGGTCGGGCACCTGTTGCAGCACCCGGGCTTCAGCGCTGCAGGGGTCGGTGAAACTCTCGCGGCAGCTGTACCCCTCCTCTTCCAGCAGGGTGTCCAGCAGCTCGACGTTATAGGGGTTATCATCCAGGATCAGAATATCGGCCGACAGGATCTTCGATATGGGGACGCTCATTTTTCCTCCCCAGTCTGCAGCACCTGTTCGACACGCTGGGTAAAGGCCATCAGATCCAGCGGCTTGGTCAGGTAATCGACAAAACCCGCTTCTCGCGCCTGCTTGATCTCCCGCGTCGAGGCCGCTGCGGAGATGGCGATGACCGGAATGGCGCTGGTCAATGGATTGCGCTGCAGCAGCTGCTGTGCCTGAAAACCGTTCATGCCGGGCAGGTCGATATCCATCAAAATCAGGTCCGGCAGCTCAGAGCAGGCGCGCTCAATGCCTTCTTCGGCCGTCATCACGCAGTCCAGCTCGCAACCGGGAATATCCTCGAACAGGTCGATCATCAGCCGCTGGTTGGCCGGATTGTCCTCGATATAGAGCACCCGACGCTCAACGGCCTGGACCGCCAGCGGCTGGCGGCTGCCGTCTGCCGGCTCCGCCCGTGACGCCCTCGGTTGTGCCAGCGGCAGCTCAAACCAGAACTCGCTGCCGACACCCTGCTCGCTGCTGACACCGATCTCGCCCTGCATCAGCCGCACCAGCTTGCGCGTCAGCGCCAGCCCCACCCCGGTGCCTTCAATGCTGCCCGACTCCGCCCCCAGGCGATTGAAGGGTTGAAACAGATCCTTCATTCGATCCGAGGCGATGCCGACCCCGGTATCCCGCACGCTGACCCGCACATGCTCGGCTGCGGAGTGACACTGCACCACCACCTTGCCATCGGGGCGGTTGTACTTGATTGCGTTGCTGAGCAGGTTGGTGAGTACCTGGCGCACCCGGGTGTAATCGGCCCGAACACTGAAACGGGAGCGTTCCGGCTGACACCACTTGAGCCGGACGCCCTGCTGGTCCGCCAGCGGCGTTATCGCTTCCACCGCTTCCTGAATCACATCCCCCAGACTGACCGGCTCGATCGACACCTGCATCTTGCCCGCCTCGATCCGGGCCAGATCAAGCACTTCGTTGATCAGGTCGAGCAGGTGGCGCCCACTGCGCATGATCTGTTCTGTCTGGCGCTGCTGCCGCTCGGTCAAAGGCTGACGCCCGTTCAGCAGCAGCTGGGCGAAGCCGAGAATGGAATTGAGCGGGGTACGCAGTTCATGGCTCATGGAGGAGAGGAACTCCGTCTTCGCCTGGCTGGCCCGTTCGGCCTGATCATTGGCACGCTGTAGCTTGTCGTTCAGTTCCCGCTGTTCATTCATCTGCCGGTACAGGTTGATCAACAGGGCGCAGGTCGAGGTAAACGGCTCCAGCCACTCGACCAGCGCCGCATCATAATCATCATCGGCATTGGCAATGGCATACATGCCGATCACCCGATCGCCATCTCGGATCGGCACGCCCAGATAACGGTGCAGAGCCGGATGCCCCGAGGGCAGACCGCCGCCACGCGGGTCGGCTGCCATACGATTGCTGAGCACCACTTCGCCACCGGCAAAGACCTGGCCCAGCATGCTGTCGGGGTTGGTCAGCATCATGTCGCCACTGACCAGCTGCTGCATCAGGCGGCGTGAATCATCACTCCAGGACAGGTCGGTGATCGCATGCAGCTTCAGTGCCGGCACACCGGATTGCTGCACCACTTCACCAATCAATGCATAACGGCTGCCGGTCAGTTCACGCAGGGCTTCCTTGAGAAAGGCCCAGAGCGTATTGCCCGACAGCAGCGCCCGGTAATCGGTCAGCCCGGTATGCAGCACTTCCAGCAACGCCCGCTGCCGCTCCTGGTGCTGGCGCGCGGCATGCACATCGCGAAGATCGGACAGGATGCCGATAAACTCGCGGCTGGCCAAGTCGCCCTGTGCAACCACCACTTCGCTGACCGCCAGGTGAACCGGTATGGTATAGCCATCCTTGTGTAACGCCTCCACCTCGCGACCGGTGCCGATGACCCTTGCCGCGCCGGTGCGCTGATAGGCGTCCAGATAGCCGTCATGGGCCTCACTCCAGCGCGCCGGCATCAGCATTTTGACGTTCCGACCGATCATCTCATCCAGACTGTACCCCAGCATCTCCTGCACGAAGGGGTTGGCATCCAGAATCAGCCCCCTGCCGTTGATGCGGACGATACCGGCTGCGGCCCCCTCGATGATCGCGTCATATCGGGCGCCGCCGGCACGGCTGTCACCGGCCTGACGATCCTCTATACGCTGTTGCGCAGCCAGGCTGATCAGTTGCTCCGCCTGGGCCGCGAGCAGCTGCAGCGACTCAAGCTGCCGCTCTTCCCATTGTCGCGGCACACGGTCCATAACACAGAGGCAACCCAGCACCTGCTGCTCGAACCTCAGCGGCACCCCCACATAAGCACGCACGCCCGCCGTCTGAACCAGTGACAGCTGACTGAAACGCGGATCTCGACTGACATCCTCAAGCACCAGGACAGCCCCGCTCGCCACCACCTGTGCACATGGCGATGCCTCCCGAGACAAAGCCCCCAGCCGGAGGCCCTCAGCGGCTTTACACCATTGACGCTCGGCATCGATAAACGAAATCAATGCAATCGGCACATCCAGCAGCCGAGTCGCCAGGCATGTCAGGTTATCGAACAGCGCTTCAGCGGGCGTATCGAGTAGGGCCAGCGACTCGAGCAGGGACAGCCGGGCACTTTCTGAGGACGGTGGGCACGTCGGGGACATGGGTAACCTTCATTAACAGCAGAAGAAATCAAACCGGGAAATAGCGACCATGTTCAGATAATGAGAACCATACCGCAAGCAATGTTTGCTGCCTTGCAACAAAAGTCCAACCATCAGACAGCCGCCAGAATCATATCCACAAAAACTGTGGACAACTGCCTGAACAACCTCGGCACAGCTGCAGCCATGCCGCGATGGCAGGGACTTTGCTTGTCGCGATCACTTTACATCCTCAGCGACGCCATAATTTGCTAGGATTCGTGCACACATGACCATGCGAGAAATCAACGTGTTTGCTGAACTGATGCTGCATGACCGCCTGCTCAAGGCGATCGACAAACTGGGCTTTACTCAGCCCACCCCCGTACAACAGGCGGCCCTGCCCGAAGCCCTGGCCGGTCACGACCTGATCGTGGGTGCGGAAACCGGAAGCGGCAAGACGCTCGCGTTCGTGCTGCCGATGCTCCAGCACTTTCTGGATGCCCCGGCGCCCAACACCGGCACCCGCGGCCTGATCCTGACCCCAACCCGCGAGCTGGCCGAACAGGTCTGCCAGGCGGTCAAGGATATGGCCGCCTTTACCCGCATCGGCGCGATGACCGTGTGCGGCGGCACCGGCTTCAAGGAACAGGCGGCCGAGATGCGCAAGAACCCGGAAATTCTGGTTGCCACCCCGGGACGCCTGGCCGAACATCTGGAGCGCCAGACCCTGGACTTTGACGACCTGGAGTTCCTCGTGCTGGACGAAGCCGACCGGATGCTGGACATGGGCTTCCGCGACGAAGTGATGGCGATCGTGAATATCTGCCGGGCCGAACGCCAGTCCATGGTGTTCTCCGCCACGCTGACTCACCGCGGCGTGCGTGCTCTGCTGCCCGAAGTGCTCAACGAGCCCAATGAGCTGCTGTTGAACACCCACCAGACGGGGCAGGAGAAAATTCGCCAGCAGATCATTCTGGCCGATGACGACAAGCACAAGGAACGCCTGGTGGAGTGGCTGCTGGCCCATGAAAGCTACGACAAGGCGATCATCTTCACCAACACCCGTGACAAGGCCCAGTGGCTGGCCAAGAGCCTGCAGCGCCAGAACCGGCGTTCCGGTGTCCTCCATGGCGAGATGACTCAGGACGAGCGCAAGCATGTCATGGGCCTGATGCGCAGCGGCAAGATCAACATTCTGGTCGCCACCGATGTGGCGGCTCGAGGCCTCGATATCGAAGGACTGGATCTGGTGATCAACTTCGACATGGCGCGCAAGGGCGACGAGCACCTGCACCGTGTCGGCCGTACCGGTCGTCAGGAGTGCGAAGGCCTGGCGATCTGCCTGATCGCGCACAATGAATGGAACCTGATGGCCAGCATCGAGCGCTACCTGCGTCTCACATTCGAGCGTCGCACCCTCAAGGGCGTAGAAGGCAGCTATAAAGGGCCGAAGAAGGTCAAAGCCTCTGGCAAGGCCGCTGGCAAGAAAAAGAAACCCGAGAGCAAGGGTGGCAAGAAACCGGCCAGCAAAACCGCCGGCAAGCAGCGCCAGCGCGACAGCAAGCAAGTCGGCAAGCGCCGCAATGACGCCCCCCGCAGCAGCGCAGCACCCGGCAGAGCCAGCCTGGGCGACGGCTCCATGCCGATGATGAAGCGCAAGCCGAAAGCTGACCACGACTAACCCTTCGCCGGACGCTATCAGCAACCGAAAACGGGCCCCAAAGGCCCGTTTTTTTGTACCTGTACGAAACCGGTTGCGCCCTTGCCACTGTTTTTTCCAGCCCGGCACCAGACAATGGATACAGGTTGCACAGAATGCAACTTAGTTTCCATGAATTTGCAACAATGTCTACAATTTTTTGCCAAACCTAGACTAAAGAACTACTATCTTCGATCGGACGGCAGTTAAAACCCGCTGAATCGCTGATAGAATGGCACCCCTTCACTCTTGTGCAAAAAACAGACACCAGTCTGAAGCACAAGATTGTCAACAATGTGACATGAGATTGAATATGTCTGATACTTCACGAATCCTCTGTCCGGTACTCGGTCAGCGTATCATGAGTGCCGCGGAAGCCGCCGAACTGATCCCGGCGGGTGCCAACGTCGGCATGAGCGGTTTTACCGGTGCCGGTTACCCGAAAGCGGTGCCTGGTGCTCTGGCTGAACGTATTCGCCACCTGAACGCCCAGCCCAATGCCAAGCCGTTCCGTATCAACGTCTGGACCGGTGCTTCCACCGCTCCGGAACTGGATGGCGTGCTGGCCGAGGTTGACGGCATCGAAATGCGTCTGCCGTTCCAAAGCGATCCCATCTGCCGCAATCGCATCAACAACGGCACCATGGATTATGTTGATTACCACCTTTCCGAGGTGTCCCAGTACGCCTGGTCCGGCTTCCTCGGCAAGATGGATATCGCCCTGATCGAAGTGGCCGGCATTCGCGCAGACGGCAGCCTGATCCCGTCCTCCTCCATCGGCAACAACAAGACCTGGATCGAGCAGGCCGACAAGATCATTCTTGAGGTCAACTCCAAGCAGAACGCCAAGCTGGAGGGGATGCACGACGTCTACTACGGCACCGCCCTGCCGCCGAACCGCAAGCCGATCATGCTGACCGATCCGGCCGACCGTATCGGTGAACAGTACCTGGCCTGCCCGCCGGAGAAAGTGATCGCCGTTGTGGAAACCGCCGCGCCTGACCGCAACTCGCCGTTCAAGCCCAGCGATGATGTATCCAAGAAGATCGCCGGTCATATCCTTGATTTCTTCAACAAGGAGATCGAACTGGGTCGCCTGCCGAAAGAACTGCTGCCGATCCAGTCCGGCGTGGGCAACATCCCCAACGCGGTTCTGGAAGGTCTGGATGCCGGTCCCTACAAGGACCTGACCGCGTTCACCGAGGTGATCCAGGACGGCATGCTGAAAATGCTCAAGTCCGGCACCCTGAAAGTTGCCTCCGCGACTGCCTTCTCGCTGAGTCCGGACGGTATCCAGGAGTTCGATGACAACATCGACTTCTACCGTGACAAGATCATTCTGCGCCAGCAGGACATCTCCAACCACCCGGAGCTGGCCCGCCGCCTGGGCGTGATCGCCATGAATGGCCTGATCGAGTGCGATCTGTACGGCAACGTGAACTCCACCCACATCATGGGTACTCGCATGATGAACGGGATTGGTGGTTCCGGTGACTTCGCCCGTAACGGTTACCTGTCGATCTTCGTTTCACCGTCGACCGCAAAAGACGGTGCCATTTCGTCGATCGTACCGATGGTGTCCCACGTCGACCACACCGAGCACGACGTCAAGATCATCGTCACCGAGCAGGGCCTGGCCGACCTGCGTGGTCTGTCACCGCGCCAGCGTGCCCATGAAATCATCAACAACTGTGCCCACCCGGACTTCCGCCCGGCGCTGATCGACTACTACGAGCGCGCGCTGCACTCGGGTCGCGGCATGCACACTCCTCATCTGCTCGAAGAAGCGCTGAGCTGGCATCAGCGCTACGAAGAAACCGGGCACATGTAAGTTTTTTCCTGATGCTCTAAGCCCTTGGGCGCCCGCTGGGCGCCTTTTTTTGTTCACACCCCCCTGGACAGACGCCGGTAAAGCTCTGCCGGAAAGCCTTCCGCCTTCATCCGATCAGCCACCGGTTCACAGTCGTAGAGCAGCGCCTTGAAGCTCACCTCATCCCGCACCGGGTCGTAGAGGGCAAACTGGGCAGCGGGCACGCCATTGCGCGCCTGACCAACCGACCCCGGACACACCAGACAATGCTCAAACTCACTCAGGGAGAGACACTCACCGATCCGGTGACGGTCCTGGCCTTCGGCATCACGACCATACAGACCTGGCATATGCGAGTGACCATGGAAGCAGAGCCTACGCTGCAATTCGACCAGCTTGTCCAGATTTTCCCTGAAGGTCATCTCGTAGACATAACCATAGAAAAACTCCGGATCCAGGGGAGCACCATGCACCGCCATCCACTGTTCGGTATCCAGCACCGGAGGCAGGCCTTTGAGCCACTCACACTGCTCGGCGGACAACTGCGCCCGGGTCCATTCCGCCACCTGCCGGGCATTCTTTGACAGGCCGCGATCAAAGATCCCCAGCGCCACGGCATGATCATGATTTCCCTTGATCACCCTGAACCCCGAAGCCTGCAGTCGATCGACCACTTCGACGGCATCGGGTCCATAGCCAACCAGATCCCCCAACACCAGCCCCTGATGTATCCCCTCCAGCTGCAACCAGTCCAGTACCACTTCCAGCGCCGGCAGGTTGGCGTGCACATCGGCCAGCACCGCCAGCGGCAACGAAGGGTTCAAGGAAAGGCTACAGGACTCGGCCCGGGTCGAGCCGCCAGCATGGCGCGGCCAATCACTGCCCTCTCGGGCACCCCCTGGCTCGACAACAGGCGAGACCTGCACCAACGCCGGCATGGCTCGATCGTTATCGGCCGATTCGACCAGCGCCGTGCTGATCAGGTTGGCGATATCCCGCTTCTTGCCTGCCGGCATGAAAGCGGACCGCAATTGATAGGCGATACTGGCGCGATAATTGAGATCCCCAAAGGTCCGGTCCAGCTGCTCCCCCAGGTCCAGCGCCAGCGCGCGGGCAAAATCCCGATCCATCCAGTCCAGCTTGCGGATCATCACGCCCAGCATCACCGAGAAGGAGATGAACTTGTCCCAAGTATAGACGTCGTCATCGACATAGAACAGCTGCCCATGCTCATCGAGGGCAAAATTGGACAAGCCCTCATCCAGCTTGACCTCGAATGCCTTGACCGTCTTCAGATACAGCTCGAACATCGCCGAGAGAATCCGCCCGGCTTCCACTTGAGCCGCCTCCGTGCCGGGCGGGGATTCCAGCAACTTGTGCAGGGGACGCAGTCGTGGCGTAATATTGCCGATCAGCACCTCGCCATCCGGAACTTCGACGCCCGCCCTCTCCGGGTAGATGTAGAACCAGGTCTTGCCCGGGTGGTGCACCCCCAGCCTGCGCTCCTTTGCCATCACCCCGGCCAGCCAGGGCCCCGCCTGCCGGGCGGTCAACCTCAGATCCCGGCGGATTTTCACCACCTCCTTGTCACTGGCGTAAATACAGGTTCCCGGGCGCCCGGTAAAATCACTGTTGAGTGACAGCGCCTTCACGCCCTGCAGAATCGTATTGCGTATCTGCTGGGGGCCGAAGCTTCCCACTTCCCTGAGCGCACCCACGATCTTTAGCTTTTTCTTCAACATCAGTCTGGCTCATGCGAAATAAAAAAGAGCAGCCTTCCAGGCTGCTCTTGAGGGGCCGTACCGGCCGTCAGGAGGGACAGAACTCGGCGATCCTGGGCAGGTTGGTACGCACCGCCGCCCAACCCATTCCAAGATTGGTATTGCGACTGGTGATCAGCACCACCAGCGAATTCGGCTTTTCGGGCACAACGGCCATGAAGTGATAAGTCCGCTCCGTACTCATCTGCACTTCCTGGATCATGTGACGCACCGGCTGACCACGCTGACTGGACAGCAGCGACTCCACCGCGCGCACGTTGCGGCCACGCATCATGTCGACTGCAGCCGCCGCGACGGCCTCCAGGTAGGAAGAGGTAAAGTAGGGAACATTGTGCGCAACCGACAGCAGCAGCCCACTCTCCAGATCCACAACAGAGCACCCAAGGGCACCATCCACATCATTGACAATATTTTGCAGCAGGTCATCCAACTTAGACATAGCAGTTCCATCTCGACAGTATTGGCTCAGGGTGGCGAGGGCTACCACCTGATCTTACCCAGCACCCCCGCCCAGAACCCTCTGGGCTTTTCCGGTGTGCTCTTGTGCTTTTGTTCCGGCTCCCGGTCCGTCTGAATCAGACCTTCGTAGTAGCAGGCTTCGACAAATGATCGGATATCATCAACAGCAATGCCGGTTTCAGCAGAGATTTCGACAAGGCTCGACCGTCTGGCCCGCATGAAGGCCGCCAGCTTGAGATGATCCCGGTGCAGTCCCGGCAGACTACTCTCGGGCCACCCGGACAACAGATAAACCTGGCGATCGATATTGACCTCCAAGCCCCGCACGTTCGAATACAGGGCCAGAAACCATTTCAGGTTTGACAGTGGGCGTTCAAAATACGCCTGTTTATTCTGTTCTACCTTAAAATCCACCCGGTCCATGGCCGCAATATATGAAGTTTTATTCTCTCCGCTTTCTTCCAGAAAGGTTTCAACTTCGATACTCGAATAGAATTTATCCTGTTCCAGATCAAGCAGAATAATTTCACCGGACTGAAGCAATATCTTGTGATAAAAACTATCCCGTGAAATATCCTGAATATACGCTGCAATCTGATCCAGCCAGGGCCGCTTTCGAGGCGCGGTGCTGGACGCCTGCACCTCCCCGATCTCTAGACCGGGCTGAGCCGGTCCCGACAACTCATCCACGACGACCGTCAGCGTCGGTATAGTCGCCGACACCACAGGCTCGAACTCCGCCACCGGTTCCTGAACCTGCTCACCCGCCGACAATGCAGCGGCAGAGTCCACCTTGCGGCTCAACCCGGCATCCACCTGGTTGAAAACAGCGATCAGGCCAGAGAATGTCGGGACCCCATTGGCATCGACCTGCAGGAAATACAGGCCGTCCTGCATCGGCTTGCCAAGCTCCAAACCAGGCTCCGCATAGCATATGACCGGCCCCGGATGTTCGGCAGCCAGGAGGCCACAGTGTCTGAACAGGCACACATCTGCCCCTTCCCGCTGCGCCTGTAGTATCCAACGGGATTCCAGCCGGATTTCCGCCAGCACCAGCACCGAAAGCAATGCTTCCTTGTCCGCATCGGTTAACCCTTCGCAATAAAGGGTTATTTCCTTGAATGGTTTCATATCATCTTTCGGGGTTATATACAGGTGTGATATCGCCAGTTATAAACAGACTGGCAGCGCTAACATTCCATGTCGCTGTAGAGTATTTGGATTGGCTGTGGGCAGTTGCCGGCCTTATGCTGACGGCAGGGATATTATAAAAGTCACAAACTAATAATCAAATCAAATAAGTGACCGTTTAAAGCAACATATATTATAAGATTATTTAAAAGTCCGTTCCTTTTTCCAGACTTGATTATTTAAAAAGCCCTTTCGACCGCCGACACACAACATTCCGTGAATCTGTTAGGCTGTGAGAACAGGATAGAACCAGAGGAGCGGAGGCGTTATGGATAGCTCGCAGCTGTTGCGCGTGCTGGTGGCACTGGCATTGGGGATGCTCATCGGTCTGCAGCGTGGCTGGCATGAGCGCAACATCCGCGCCGGTGGGCGTATTGCCGGCATCCGCACCTTTGGCCTGCTGGCGGTCAGCGGCGCACTCAGTGGTGTACTGCTGCCGCTGCTGGGTCCCGGCATCAGCATCGCCATCGGCCTGGGCATCACCCTGTTGCTGGGCATTGCCCACTGGCTCGACTCCGGCGAGGACCATGACTATGGCATGACCACCGTCATCGCCGGGGTGATCACCTATCTGCTCGGGGTCATCACCCTGGTCGGCGACATGAACCTGGCTGTGGCAACCGCCGTCATGACCACCATCGTGCTGCATTTCAAGCAGACCCTGCACCAGGCCCTGGAGCACCTGAGCGACTCCGAAATTCGCGGCATCCTGCAACTGGCGCTGATTTCAGCCGTGCTGTTACCGGTACTGCCCAACCAGGCCTACGGCCCCTGGGACGCACTCAACCCCTACGAGATCTGGCTGCTGGTCGTCTTGATCGCCGGCATCAGCTTGGCCGCCTACTTCGCCATGCGCCTGACCGGCCCCGATAAGGGGGTACTGATCACCAGCCTGCTGGGAGGCCTCGCCTCCAGCACCGCGCTGACCCTGAGCCTGGCGCGCATGAACGATCGACTGCCGCTGCCACGCCTGCTCGCCAGCGGCATATTGCTGGCCGCCGCGATCATGTATCCGCGCATCCTGCTTGAGGTGGCCGTGGTCAACCCTGGCCTGCTGCCCGCACTCTGGCCGCCCATGCTGGCGATGACCTTCGGTTGCGCGCTCGGTGCCTTCTGGTTCTGGCGTCGCAAGGAGCCCTTCGGCCGTATCGATACCAGTAAGGTAGCCACCCAACCGTTCCAGCTGCTGCCGGCACTCAAGTTCGGCACCCTGCTGGCGGTGATCATGGTAATCGCCCACGGCATTCAGGCATACATGGGTGAACAGGGGCTCTGGCTGGTCGCCATCGTTGCCGGCCTGACCGATGTCGATGCCATCACGCTGACCCTGGCGCGCATGGCGAAGGGCGGCATCAGCGCCGATACGGCGGTGACCGGCATCACCCTGGCGGCGATCACCAACACCCTGGTCAAGGGCGGACTGGCGCTGTTCGCCGGCCACTGGAGCCTGTGTCGAGCACTCTGGCCCGGATTGGCGCTCGCGATTCTGCTGGCCCTGCTAACCTTAACTCTGATCTGACCTGAAGGGATATGTCATGGATACGCTGTTAACCCCGGAACAGTTACGCCACCGCTGCGACCTGTCCAGCTTTGGCATCACCTCCACCGCCGACATCACGCCCGACTATTCAGCCCTGGGACAAACCCGCGCGGTGGATGCGATCCAGTTTGCCATCGGCATGGATCACCAGGGCTACAACCTGTTCGTCAGCGGCTCCACCGGCGTCGGCAAGCGAGAGCTGGTCTCGCGCATTATCAGTGCCGAAGCCGCCAGCGGCGAAGCCCCCAACGACTGCTGCTATATCCACAACTTCGAGCGCCCCAACCAGCCCGGCACCCTGATCCTGCCCCGGGGTATCGGTCAGCGCCTGCACGAAGACCTGCGCAAGCTGATCGAGATCCTGTTGATCCGCATCCCGGCGCAGTTCAAGAGCGACGAATATCGCAACCAGCTGCAGGCGCTGAACGACGAGTTTCAGCAGCGCGAAGAGATGAGCTTCAAGGCGCTGGGCAAGAAAGCGCACGAACTGGGTATCACCCTGATGCGCACCCCCGGCGGCTATACGCTGGGGCCGATCCGTAACGGCAAGCTGATGACACCGGACGAGTTCAAGCAACTGGCCGAGGAAGAACGCACCCGGATCAAGGAAGCGATCGACACCCTCAACGAGGAGCTGACGGAGCTGGTGCACGAAGTCCCCAAAATGCACCAGGAACACCAGACCCGTATCCGTGAACTGGAGCAGGAAACGACCCGCGGCGTCATCGATCCGGCGCTGAACAACCTGCGCCAGAGCTACGGTACCCATACCGGCGTGCTCGACTTTCTCGACACCATCCACCAGGACCTGATCGAGAACGTGGACGACTTCTTTCCCTCCGAAGAGGAAGAGCGCGCACCGCTGCACAAACGTGCCCGCTCCGCCAAGTTCCGCCGCTACCAGGTCAACATGCTGGTCAGCCACGGCCAGAACGGCGGTGCACCGGTGGTCTATGAAGATATCCCAAGCTACCAGAACCTGGTCGGCCGCATCGAGTACGAGGCCCATTTCGGCACCCTGATCACCGATTTCAGCCTGATCCAGCCCGGCGCCCTGCACCGGGCCAATGGCGGCTATCTGGTGGTCGATGCACAGAAGCTGCTCGCCTTCCCGTTCGCCTGGGAAGGGCTCAAGCGTGCGCTGCGCAACCGCGAGCTGCGCATCGACCCGCTGGAAAAGATCTACGGTGTCAGCGGCACCCGCTCCCTGGAGCCTGAACCCGTCCCGCTCGACCTGCGCGTGATCCTGATCGGTGACCGCCGTCTCTATTTCCTGCTCAAGCAGTACGATCCCGAGTTCACCACCCTGTTCAAGGTGTATGCCGACTTCGCCGAAGGCTTCGATCGCGACCGGGAAAACCTGGAGAACTATCTCGGTCTGGCCGCCATGCTGATCAGAGAAGAGGGGCTGGCCCACTTCGAGCTCAGTGGCCTGGAAGCGGTGGTCGAACATAGCTCCCGGCAGATGGATGACAGCCAGAAGCTGTCGCTGAACCGCGGCCAGCTGATCGACCTGCTGCGCGAATCCAGCTTCTGGGCACTGCGCCAGGGCGCCTCCCTGGTGGCCCGAGAGCATGTCGGCAAGGCGATCGAGCAGCAGCGTTACCGCAGCAGCCAGTTCTCCGAGCTGCTGCAGGAACAGATCGAGCGCGGTACCCTGATGGTCGCCACCAGCGGGAGTACCATCGGTCAGGCCAACGGCCTGTCGGTATTCCAGCTCGGCGATCAACGCTTTGGCAAACCCAATCGCATCTCCGCCACCGCCCGCATGGGCAGCGGACGCATGCTCGATATCGAGCGCGAAACCAAGCTTGGCGGCCCGCTACACTCGAAGGGGGTGATGATTCTCGCGGCCTGCATCGGTGCCCGCTACACCCGCAACCAGCCGCTGTCACTCAACGCCAGCCTGGTGTTCGAACAGTCCTACGGCCCGGTGGACGGCGACAGCGCCTCGGCGATCGAACTCTGCGTGCTCCTGTCCGCCATCTCCGGTTTACCGCTGAAACAGAGCTTCGCCGTCACCGGCTCGATCAACCAGCAGGGTGAAATCCAGGCGATTGGTGGCGTCAACGAGAAGATCGAGGGATTTTTCGAGCTGTGCCAGGCCCGGGGGCTGGACGGCAGCCACGGCGTGATCATCCCGGCCGCCAACGAGCCGCACTTGATCCTTGCCCCCGCCGTTGTGGCGGCCTGCCGTGAAGGTCGCTTTGCCATCCACGCCGTCCAGACGCTGGATCAGCTGATCGGCCTGCTGTTCGGTCGTGACGCAGGACAGGCCGACTCGGATGGCCGCTACCCTCCCTCGACGGTCAACGGCATGGTCCAGCTGCAGCTGTCCGACTGGGCCGAGCAGGCACGCAAGCTCGCGGCCAAGGGGGATGACTGAACGCCAACCCAGTCCGACAGAGTTGTATCCTGCCGGATCAGGTCTAAGGTCATGGGAGGGGCTGACTTCAACCAACGACGCCAACACCAGGAGGGGTCACGCATGCGCATACCCGATACCACGCAGACACTGACCATCGGCCAGCACCGTTACCGCTTTCACAGCCTGCGCAAGGCCGAGTCGACACTGGGCGACATCAGTCGCCTGCCCCGTTCACTCAAGGTGCTGCTGGAAAACCTGCTGCGCGGCGCCGACAGCGATGCTGTGTCCATGGCGGACCTTAAGGCACTGGTGGTCTGGCAGCACCAGGGAGGACACAGCGATCAGGAGATCGCCTTCCGCCCCGCTCGCGTACTGATGCAGGACTTCACCGGAGTGCCCGCGGTCGCTGATCTGGCGGCGATGCGCGATGCCGTCACGACGCTGGGTGGTGATGCGCAGCAGGTCAACCCGCTGTCACCGGTGGACCTGGTGATCGACCACTCGGTGATGGTTGACCACTACGGCACGGCAGGTGCCTTTCGTGCCAACGTGCAGACCGAAATGAGCCGCAACCATGAACGCTACGCCTTCTTGCGCTGGGGGCAGACAGCCTTCAACAACTTTCGCGTCGTCCCCCCCGGGACCGGCATCTGCCATCAGGTCAATCTGGAATATCTGGGTCGCACCGTCTGGACCGAAGAACGTAATGGCGAGGTCTGGGCCTATCCCGATACGCTGGTCGGTACCGACTCGCACACCACCATGATCAACGGGCTGGGCGTTCTGGGCTGGGGCGTGGGCGGGATAGAGGCGGAAGCCGCCATGCTGGGACAACCGGTGTCGATGCTGATTCCCGAAGTGGTTGGCGTCAAACTCACCGGCACCCTGAGTGAAGGCATCACTGCCACCGACCTGGTGCTGACCGTCACAGAGAGGTTGCGCCAGCATGGGGTGGTGGGCAAATTTGTCGAATTCTATGGTGATGGCCTGGCCCAGCTACCATTGGCCGACCGCGCCACCCTCGCCAACATGGCGCCCGAGTACGGCGCCACCTGCGGCTTCTTCCCGGTCGATGACGAAACCCTGCGCTACCTGCGCCTGTCCGGTCGCAGCGACGAGCAGATCGCACTGGTGGAAGCCTACTGCAAGGAGCAGGGACTCTGGCGTCACCCCGGTGACGAACCGCTGTTCACCGTCTCACTCGCGCTGGACCTGGGCGAGGTGGAGGCCTCCCTGGCCGGCCCCAAACGCCCTCAGGACAGGGTCGCGCTGCCGAACCTTAAAGCCCGCTTCGATGAGATGATGGCGCTCACGCTCACCGCGGCGGACCCGGCCGTTGGTGCGCTGGAAGCCGAAGGCGGCCAGCCGGCCCCTGGGGCCAGCGGCAACGCCCGCATCGAACTGGATGGGGCCAGCTTCGAACTGCACCACGGTGCGGTGGTGATCGCGGCCATCACCTCCTGCACCAACACCTCAAACCCCGGTGTCATGCTGGCGGCCGGATTGCTGGCAGAAAAGGCCCTCGCCCGCGGGCTGAGGCGCAAGCCCTGGGTCAAGAGCTCACTGGCGCCCGGCTCCAAAGTGGTCACCGACTACCTGCATGCCACCGGCCTCGACCGGGCTCTGGATCGGCTTGGCTTCAATCTGGTGGGCTATGGCTGTACCACCTGCATCGGCAACTCTGGACCTTTGGCAGAACCGATCGAGCAGGCCATTCGGGACAGCGACCTGACCGTCGCCTCGGTACTGTCCGGCAACCGCAACTTCGAAGGCCGTGTACATCCGGCGGTGAAGACCAACTGGCTGGCGTCACCACCACTGGTGGTCGCTTTTGCACTGGTGGGACGTATCGATATTGACCTGAGCCGGGAACCGCTGGGCGAAGATGCCGCTGGCACCAAGGTGTATCTGGCCGATATCTGGCCCAGCCAGCAGGAAGTGGCCAAAGCGCTGGAACAGGTCAACAGCGAGATGTTCCGGCGTGAATATACCGCCGTGTTTGACGGCGATGCCGACTGGCAAGCGATCGATGTCTCCACCGAGGATACCTACACCTGGCCGGACTCCACCTATATCCGCCAACCGCCCTTCTTCGACGGCATGTCGGCACAACCGAAACCGGTCCAGGATATTAACCAGGCCCGCATTCTGGCCCTGCTCGGTGACTCGGTCACCACCGACCATATCTCGCCGGCCGGTGCGATCAAGGCGGACAGCCCCGCCGGGCGCTACCTGCAGGAACAGGGAGTTCAGCCGCAGGACTTCAATTCCTATGGTTCCCGTCGCGGAAACCACGAGGTGATGATGCGCGGCACTTTCGCCAATATCCGCATTCGCAACGAAATGCTCGACGACGTGGAAGGGGGGGAAACCCGGCACTACCCCAGCGTCGAGCAGCTGTCGATCTATGATGCCGCCATGCGCTATCAACAGGAGGGAGTGGATCTGGTGGTGATTGCCGGCAAGGAATACGGCACCGGCTCGTCCCGCGACTGGGCCGCCAAGGGCACCCGCCTGCTGGGCATCCGCGCCGTGGTGGCGGAATCGTTCGAACGCATCCACCGTTCCAACCTGTTGGGGATGGGGGTACTACCGCTGGAGTTCATCGATACCGACCGCCAGCAGCTGGGCCTGACCGGTGCCGAAACCCTCAACCTGGGCGGGCTGGAACGACTCCAGCCACAGCAGGTGCTGGCACTGACACTGACGCGACCTGATGGCTCGACACAATCCATTGCTGTCCGCTGCCGCATCGATACCGGTAACGAACTGACCTATTTCCGTCACGGCGGCATCCTGCACTATGTGCTGCGCAGGATGCTCAAACCAGGCTGATCAGGTACGGAAATGCACCACCATGTCGTGCATCTCCACCGCCAGACGCGACAGCTCCTGACTGGCGGCACTGGTCTGATCGGCACCGGCGGCGGTCTGGGTCGCCAGGTCACGGATATTGACCAGGTTCTGATCCACTTCGCGCGCTACCTGCGCCTGTTCCTCCGCCGCACTGGCAATCACCAGGTTGCGATCATTGATCTGGCTGATCGAGCCAAAAATCTCTTCCAGCGCCGAGTTCACCATGCCGGCACCTGCCAGCGTGCGTTCCGCCGATTCTCGGCAGCCCCCCATCGCCTGCATTACACTGTCGGTACCCTGGCGCATGGACAGGATCAGTTTCTCGATTTCGGTGGTCGACGCCTGCGTCCGCTGGGCCAGGGTGCGCACCTCGTCAGCCACAACCGCAAAACCACGCCCGGCCTCACCGGCTCGCGCCGCTTCGATCGCTGCATTCAGCGCCAGCAGGTTGGTCTGCTCGGCCACGTCATGAATGACATCGAGGATCTGGCCGATATTGCGGCTATTCTCCGCCAGCTCGGCCACCTGAGTGGAGGTCTGCGCCACTCCTTCGGCAACCGCGTGAATATCCCGCGTTGTCTCTTCAACGCCTTCACGGCAGTTGGCCGCCAGCTGGTTGGATGCCTGGGACGCTTCCGATGTGGTCACCGCGTTATTGGCCACATCATCCACCGCGGTACTCAGCTCGGTGATCGCCGTCGCCGCCTGCTGCAACTGGTCGCTCTGCTCCTGCAGGCCGCGCTGACTCTCCTCGGTCACCGAATTCAGCTCCTCGGCAGCCGACGCCAGCTGGCTGGAGGACTCCATCAACGAACGGATCATGCTGCGTTGCGTCTGCTGCATGGTATGCAGGGACTTGAACAGCTCACCGACCTCGTTGTCGCTGCTGGTATCAATGTTCTGAGTCAGATCGCCGGACGCTATCGCATGGAAGTGCTCCTGCGCCACCTCAAGCGGTCTCAGGATCTGGAGGCGTATCAGCCAAAGACTGACTGACACCAACAGCAATGACAGCAGGGTCACGCCAACCGCCTTGTAGATAGCGTTGTCATAGGTGTCCTGCGCTTCCATCATACCGGCATGGCGGTCATCTGCCTGCAGCTGCTGGAACTCGCGCAACGCGGCATAATAGCCTTCACTGGACTCCCGCGCCTGCAGGTTGGCGGCCAAAAAGGCACTGCGGTCACGGCTATCCAGGGCGCGATTCAACTGTTCCACCGCCTGCTGGAACTGGGCAAAACGGGCCGACACCTGTTGCGCGATCACCTTCGCAGCCTCGGACTTTTCAGCCTGTTGGAAAAGCCGGAACGTCTCGGCTGCCTCACGGGCAAAGCGCGCCGAGGCCTCATGACTGTGCCGCGCATCGGCCAGGTTACCGTTCTGATATTCCGCTTCGGCACCGATCACCGCCAGGCGTGCCCGCAGCACAGTAATGAGGGTATTGGTCACCGGCACCGTCTGTTCTTCAGTGATCCGGTTCAACTGGTTCAACGCCTGATGAGCCTCTCTGGCCGATAGCCAGGCGTTGATACTGCTCAAAACCAGCACACCGCTGAACAACAGCAGGATCAGTAACATTGCAGTACGTATTTTGACGTGTTTGAGTTCCATGGAGGACTTTTAAACCGTTGTTTAAATGCGACTAAAAAATGATTGCGATCATCGCACATCGCCCCCCCTGGAAATACTTCAAATTCAGCAACAATCCATTCAGTAATTCGATACCCGGCCACTGCCAAGCTGCGCCAGCCAGCCGTGGATCGCCTCCAGGCCCGCCAGTACAGGCTGCAAGACCTCCTCCAGCTCATCTCCCTCAGCCTGCAGCGCCGCCGCCCCGTCGAAGTTGACATAGGAAAGTCGCGCCACCAGCTCGCTTGGCGGCATCCCAAAAGCGCTCCCCGGCAACAGGGCTACGCCGGCGTCCTGCAGCAGGCTACTGCACAGCTGGTTCGACGTGGTAATGCCGCCAGCCGCCAGCGGTTCGCGCCAGGACTCAAAATCGGGGAACAGATAAAAACCGCCCTCGGGAGCAGCCGTGAATACACCGGCCGCGTTCAGCCGAGCCGCCGCCTGGCGTCCAAGGTCGGACAGTATCTGCCGCTCCTGCTGCACATAGCCTGCCACCTCCGGCCCGAAGCGGTAGGCTTCGGCCGCCGCATGCTGAACCGGAGCCGCCACGCAGGACCAGGTTTCAGAGGCCACACCGAGCAACCGCGGCAGCAGGTTCTCCGCCAGTCCTTCGGGCACATGCAACACTCCAAGTCGCCAGCCACCCGCCCCGCACCACTTGGACAGGCCACCGGTTACCAGCGTCCCCTCCGGGTAGTATCGCGCCAGCGAGCGGTGCTCGCCCCGGTGGTGCAGCATGCCGTAGATCTCATCGCTGATCACCAGAATCCGGTGACGGCGCATCACGCCGGCCAGGGCCTGCAACTGCGCTTCGCTGTAACTCGTGCCACTGGGGTTGCCCGGATAGTTGAGCACCAGTATCAGCGGCACCCTGGGGTTTTCCCGTGTCTGGCAAAAGGCCTCCAGCATTTCCGGGGTCAATCGCCACTCGCTGGCGGCGCTGGCCTGCAGACGGGACACCTGGTGCCCGGCCAGTTTGGCCTGAGGTTCATAGGAGACCCAGCTGGGCGATACCAGCAGCACTTCAGCGCGGGTAAAGGCCGCCATCACGGCATAGATCAGCAATTTACTGCCCGGCCCCACCAGCACCCGTGCCGGCTGCCAGTCGACACCGTCCTGCTGACGGTGAAAAGCGGCGACCGCCTCACGCAACGGCAACCAGCCCTGCACCGGCAGGTAAGCCTTTTCATGCGCCTGTCGGCGCAGCACTTCGGTGACGCCGGCCGGGACCGGAAAAGGTGACTGACCGAAGCCGAAGCGATACACCTGGCGGCTGGCCGCCAGCTGATCGGAACGTTCGTTGATCAGCAGGGTTTCGGAGTGGTTGATCGGGCGAAGATAGGCATCAATAGACATGGCAAAGGGTTCCTGAGGTCGATCCATGTGCCATACTATGGACCAAATAAAACACCTTTCAATTCAGACCATCGGTTTGGAAATATATTTTCATAAAAACCCAACCCTTCCAAATAAGGCTTTAAAAGCCTTTTATTTTCAGCAAGTTAAAAACAAGCCACCGAAAGGACGAAAAGGTTTTGAAATCCTCACCCGCCGTCAGCTTTCCCCCTGCCTCACTGGCCGAGCTGCGCAAGCTGCCGTCGCTGCTCAAGCGTGGCGAGCTGACACTGCCGATGGGCAAGCGCCTGCTGGTGGCCCTCTGCGTGATGCTGGATGACCCACGCCTGGTCGCCAGCCACAGCATTACCGAACTGGCCCAGGTCACGGCGATCAGCCCAGCCTCGCTGACCCGGCTGGCCAAGCTGCTCGGTTTCAAGGGGTTCGTGCAGTTTCAGGGCCTGTTTCGCCACGCCCTCAGCGAACCCGGGCGCTACTACAGTGCCCAGGCTTCAGCCCTGGTTAACCCCAGCGAAGAGCTGTCGCCTGAGCATCGTGTCAGGCAGCACCTGGAGCATCAGATAGAGAACCTTGCTCAGTCTACCGCCCAGCTGAGCGAGCAAAACCTGCGCCAAGCTGCAGAACTGCTGGTCCGGGCCCGCCGGGTAAGAATTTCGGGCCGCCGCCAGTCCTATGGGCTGGCGGCCATTTTCAGCTACATGCTGGGCTTGATTCGGGAACAGGTCAGTGTGGTCGGCTCGGCAGGAGAGGGCCAGGCACAGGCCTTGGCCGAACTGGATTCGAAGGATCTGCTGGTGATGTTTGGCTCCGAGCCCTACAGCCGCGACTCGGTGATGCTGGCCCAGGTGGCCAACCAGCTGCGCCTGCCGCTGCTGACGCTGACCGACAGCCACCATTCACCGCTGGCCCAGCTGGCCGACTGCAGCCTGATCAGTCGCAACGACAGTACACTCTATACCAACAGCATGGTCGCCACTCAGTTCCTGGCCGAAACGCTGCTGCTGCAGACCGCTCGCTTGCTGGGCAACCGGGCGGTCGAGCGCCTGAGCCACCGCGAAGAGTTGATCAGCCGTCTGAATGACGAGTTCTAGCGCGGGAAATCCTTACCGGAGCCCGCTGTTCCGGAAAGCAGCACCGGGCCAGCGGGCTGGTCATGAAAACGAAAACAGTTACGCCCTGCAGACTTGGCCGAATAGAGCGCGGCATCCGCATCCCGCAGCACCGACTCCAGATCGTCCTGACTGGCCAAGTGCACACCGATACTGAATGTCATGCACAACAGGGCACCGCTGGGTGTCTGCAGGGTCTGGCCACGAATCACTCGCAGCAGGCGCTCACAGATCTGCTGTGCCAGATGACGGTCGGCATCCCGAATCATCAGCAGAAATTCATCGCCCCCCCAGCGAGCCGCGGCATCATACTCACGCACCACCGAGCGCAGTACCTGTGCAACCACCTTCAGCGCCTCATCGCCAACACCATGCCCGTGCACATCGTTGATCTCCTTGAACCTGTCCAGGTCGATCCAGATCACCCCCAGGCAACGGTTTTCGCGCGCACAGCGCTTGAGTTCCTCGATCAGGCGCTCATCCATGCCACGGCGGTTGAGCAGACCGGTGAGGGGATCGGTCTGACTGAGGCGGTTCAATGCATCGGTACGCTCACGCACCTTGTGTTCCAGGTTCGTACGGGCTTCATACACCTCGGTGGTCATCTGCTCGAACTCGCCCACCAGACGACCGACTTCACCGCTAGCCTGCAGCCCCAAGGGTTCCCCATGATACTCGCCGCGCCGGAACCGACGAATGGCAGCATCCAGGGCCTGCAAAGGCTCCAGTACCACCCGTCCGAGCACCACATGAAACAGCAGCACGGTGATCACCAGAGATACGGCGAAAATCAGCAGGATGGGGTTGAAACGGCTCAATGGCAGCAGCTGGTTCAGGTCCATCAGGGTGATCTCGTACCAGTCGATTTCAGGCAGGTAGGCGACGCCGGCCAGACAGCGCACGCCATCGATTTCGACAAAGCGGCTGGCCACGGATTCGGGCGCGGCCTTGACCTCATCCATGGCTGTCGTCAGACGGGCCAGATCAGGTGGGGACAGCATCAGACTCAGTCGTTTCTGTTCGGTATGCTGTTTGCTCAAACTGGCAAAGTCGATCAGCGCCTGATCGCGATACAGTTGAATGGCGCCGTCATGATTGACGAACAGGCTGCTGATGCCGGTATCGCCGCTGTCGACAAAGTCATCCAGGAAGCTGCTCAGGTTGAGACCTGTGCCGGCCACCCCCAGTACTCGCCCGTCGGGTCCTCTCAACAGCACATCAATCCAGAGTTTGGTGACGCCCAGGTGCTGATCCGGATTGACGTTGAGGTTGAGGTCCTTGTTCTGAAGCATCATGTCATAAAACCAGCGATCGGCCGGCTCATGCGGGTACAGGATATAACGCAGCTGGTCGTTGCCGTATTCATCCTCGGCATTGTTGTAGTAGTAGCGGCCATTGCCGGCGATGCCCAGGAAGTAGTTGCTGTCGGCGAATGCACTACGGTAGCGCTCCAGCTCGGCCAGTGCGCGATACTCCAGCACGATATCGTCCGGCTTCTGCAGCCACTCCAGCACCAGCGGTGAGCTGGCCAGCTGCCGGGCCAGTACGATCTCGCGCAGCAGCGGCTGGAGTACCCGCTGCTTGTCGTAGCGGACCTGCTTTTCCACATAACGCAGGGCCCACTCGGTAATGATCCCCTCGGCCAGCGCCTGAACAGAGACCCAGACCGCCAACCCGGATGCGAGCGTCAGTGCAGCCGCCAACAGGCTGAACCTAGCCTTCAGCTTCACGCATGACCTCCCTGCATCTCGGCATCATTGCCCCCTTTATATCGCGGTCAGACTAATATAAACCACCTTTGGCCAATTACGTAGCCAACGGGCGTCGTTTCCTCCCTTTTGCAGATGAAAAACATGCATACCCTGTAAAATCCCATGTAAAACAGTAAGTTCCACTTAATGAAACACAGGATCAGGGGCGCCATAGATCCAGCGTATCCAGATAGTTGGCGCGCTCCCAACCGGACGGATCGGTGGCATTGGCATGGCAGACACTGCCGCGCAGCTGATCCAGCGATGCGTATTCCTGCTCATCCAGCCAGTTCAGCATTTCGGTTTTAATCTGTGCCAATACCCGGTCTCCCTGCTGCATCAGCACACTGGCGAGCTGAGCCACCTGAGCGCCGACCAGCTGGGTCTTGATCACATCAGCAGCGCTGTGCACACCCCCGGTAATGGCGATATCCAGCCCGACCTGGGCGCGCATGATCGCGGTCCAGCGCAGACGTTCGTTCAACTCGTCCGCTGTGGATAACTGCAACTGGGGCAAAATCTTCAGGGTTGCCAGATCCAGGGTTGGCTCCAGGAAGCGGTTGAACAGCACCACCCCATCGGCGCCCAGCGCCTGCAGTTGCGCCACCAGGTGCACCGGACTGGAGAAGCGCGAACCCAGCTTCAGCGCCAGCGGCAACGCGGGCACGACTTGGCGCACCTCGGCGAGTATGTCCAGATAGCGCTGCTCCACCGCGGCCCCGCTTTCCCGGGCCAACGCAGCAATATGGTAGATGTTCAGCTCCAGTGCGTCGGCGCCGGCATCAGCCAGCAGGCGGGCATACTCGGCCCAGCCGCGCGTGCTGACGCCATTGAGACTGGCGATGACCGGAATCTGCAGCCGCGCTTTCATCGCCTCGAGCCGCTCCAGATAGTGCTCCTCCGCCGTTCTGAAGCTGTCCGGTACCGGCAGGTAGTCATCGGCTTCACCGTGGCCGATCTCCTGCTCGTAGAGGAAGTGATGCAGCAGTTCGTGATCCCGGGTGCACTCCTCCTCGAACAGGCTGTGCATCACGATCGCGCCGGCGCCCGCCTCCTCAAGCCGCAGAGCGCCCTCCAGCGTAGCGGTCAGCGGCGACGCCGAAGGCACCAGCGGGTTATCCAGATCCAGGCCCAGATAGCGGGTGTGCAAACGCTTACTCATGTTCATTCTCCTCCTTGGGCTCGGCGCCCCTTGCCCAGCTCAATCCGGCCAGCTGCTCATAGCGGTGATAACGCTCGCTGATCTCCAGCTGTGCCTGCTCAAGGAGGGCGCGGGCGGCCTCGGGATTGGAGCGCACCAGCATACTGAAACGGGCCTCTGTCCGCGCAAAGGCTTCATAGGGGATCGAGGGCGGTTTGGAGTCCAGCTTGAGCGGGTTCTGTCCCTGCTCGGCGCGGCGCGGGTCGTAGCGCAGCAGCGGCCAGTGCCCTGACTCCACGGCCAGACGCTGATGCTCGTGGTTATCGGCCATGTCGAAGCCATGGGCGATACAGGGCGAATAGGCGATGATCAGCGAAGGGCCGTCCCAGCTTTCCGCTTCCTGGAAGGCGTGCAGGGTCTGTACATCCTTGGCGGCATAGGCCACGTGCGCCACATAGACATGTTCATAGTCCATGGCGATGCGGGCCAGATCCTTCTTCGCCACCGGCTTGCCGCCGGCGGAGAACTTGGCCACGGCGCCGCGCGGGGTCGCCTTGGAGGTCTGACCGCCGGTGTTGGAATAGACCTCGGTATCCAGCACCAGAATGTTGACGTTGCGCCCCGAGGCCAGCACATGGTCGAGGCCGCCGTAGCCGATATCGTAGGCCCAGCCATCGCCGCCGACGATCCAGACACTGTGTCGGCAGAGCTTGTCGGCCAGCGCGCTCAGAGTTTCAGCCCGGGGATCATCCAGCCCCTGCAGGCGTTCCCGCAGCCGCGCCACCCGCTGGCGCTGCGCCTGGATGCCGGCTTCGTCGTCCTGCGCCGCGTTGAGCAGTTCGTCCACCAGATGAGCATCAAGCCGGTCGCTCAGCGACTGCAACAGCTCACGGGCGAATTCGCTCTGCTTGTCCAGCGCCGCCCGCATGCCCAGACCGAACTCGGCATTGTCCTCGAACAGGGAGTTGTTCCACGCCGGGCCGCGACCCTCGGCGTTGTGGGTCCAGGGCGTGGTGGGCAGGTTGCCGCCGTAGATGGAGGAGCAGCCGGTGGCATTGGCCACCAGCATACGGTCGCCGAACAGCTGGCTGAGCAGGCGGATATAGGGCGTTTCACCGCAGCCGGAACAGGCACCGCTGAACTCGAACAG
This sequence comes from uncultured Marinobacterium sp., assembly GCA_963677795.1. Classification (GTDB taxonomy): domain Bacteria; phylum Pseudomonadota; class Gammaproteobacteria; order Pseudomonadales; family Balneatricaceae; genus Marinobacterium. Next base: position 1,326,772 of record OY782520.1, read on the forward strand.
CGGCTGCATCAGCATCGAACCCTTCATCGTATTCGCTTTCAGTGCTGTACGATCGAACTCCGGCAGCTGGCTGAAGAAGCTCCAGTTGACGCGCTCGCGCTCCAGGATCTTCTCCTTGGGCACCATGTTCAGCGCCTTGCGGCTCTGGTTGGACTTGTCATGGATAGGGCAGATCTCGGCACAGAGGGTGCAGCCGGTGCAGTCGTCCGGCGAGATCTGGTAACTGATCAGCGTATGTTCGGGGAAGTCTCGCCCACCCTTGATCGGCACCGCCTTGAAGCCTTCCGGTGCCTGTTTCATGTGTTCTTCGGGAAACGCCTTGGAGCGAATCACCGAGTGCGGACAGACAAAGACGCACTTGCCGCAATGGGTGCAGAGGTCCTCTTCCCACTGCGGCAACTCCCGCGCCAGGTCACGCTTTTCATAGGCCGCCGTACCGCTGGGCCAGGTGCCGTCCACCGGCATTCGGCTGACCGGCACGGCATCGCCCCGGCCGGCGATCAGTTCGGTGGTGACTTCACGCACAAAGCGACCGGCATCCTCGGCCTGAACTTCATGCATCGGGATAAGGCTGTCCGCCTGTTGGGGGACCTCAAACTCGACCAGATGGGTCAACGCCTGGTCGATCGCCGCCAGATTCATGTCGGCGATGCGACGACTGCGGCGGCCATAGCTGGACTCGACGGCGGCCTTGATCCGGGCGATCGCCTCGTCCTGCGGCAGGATATCGGTCAGCGCGAAAAAGCAGGTCTGCATGATGGTATTGATGCGCTTACCCAGCCCCGCGTCGGCGGCCACCCGGTAGGCATCGATCAGGGATACTTTCAGCTTCCTGTCGATCAGCGTCCGCTGTACCGCTCCCGGCAGGCTGCGCCAGAAGGCCTCGCCACTGAGGTCGGTATTGATCAGTACCCGCGCGCCCTCGGCCGCCTTGTCCAGCATCGGGTAGCGCTGCAAAAATTGAGGCTGGTGACAGCCGATGAAATCGGCCTCGCGGTCCTGGATCTCGTAGGTGGAGCGGATGGGCTCTGGCCCGAAACGCAGGTGCGAAACGGTCACGGCGCCGGACTTTTTCGAATCGTAAACAAAGTGCCCTTGGGCATGCTGCCCTTCCACACCGCCGATAATCTTGATGCTGTTCTTGTTGGCCGACACGGTACCGTCGGCGCCCAGACCGTAGAACACCGCCTGCACCTGCCGCTGGGCGGCATCGGTACGAAAATCGGCATCCCAGGGCAGGCTGAGATGGGTAACGTCATCGTCAATCCCGACGGTAAACTGACGCTGGCCGCCCGGCTGTGCCAGACGCTCGAACACCGCCTTGACCATGCCCGGAGTGAACTCCTTGGACGACAGGCCGAAACGTCCCCCCAGTACGCGTGGCAGGCCTGCGCCGGGCCAGCGCCCCTCGCTGCAGGCCTCGAATACCAACGTGGCCACATCCTTGAATAGCGGCTCGCCATCGGCGCCCGGCTCCTTGGTGCGATCCAGCACGGCGATCGCGCTGACGCTGGCCGGCAATGCCGCCAGCAGACGTTCAGCGGCAAAGGGACGGAACAGACGCAGCGTCAGCACGCCCACCCTTTCGCCGCGGGCATTGAGGTGGTCCACGGTTTCCTGCACACAGGATGCCGCCGAGCCCATCACCACAATCACCCGCTCGGCATCCTCGGCGCCATGATAGTCATACAGACGGTACTGACGACCGGTCACCGCGGCAAAGCGGTCCATCGCGTTCTGCACGATTGCCGGAAAGGCATCATAGAAGGGGTTGGCCGCCTCACGGGACTGGAAGAACAGATCGGGGTTCTGTGAGGTACCGCGGATAAAGGGGTGCTCCGGCGACAACGCCCGCTCGCGACAGGCCTGTACCAGCCTCGGATTGATCAAACTCTGCAGCTGATCGGGGCTGACTACCTGAACCGGCGTAATCTCGTGACTGGTGCGAAAACCATCGAAGAAGTGCAGCACCGGCACCCGCCCTTCCAGCGTCGCCATCTCGGCGATGCAGGCCATATCCATCACTTCTTGGGCGTTGCCGGAGGCGAGCAGAGCAAAACCAGTGGTGCGCGCCGCCATCACATCACTGTGATCGCAGAAGATCGACAACGCATGGGTGGCCACCGAACGAGCGGCAACGTGGAACACCGTCGGCGTCAGTTCGCCGGCGATCTTGAACATGTTGGGGATCTTCAGCAGCAGCCCCTGAGACGCGGTAAAGGTACAGGTCTTGGCCCCGGCCTGCAGTGCGCCGTGTACGGCGCCGGCGGCACCCGCTTCACTCTGCAGTTCGATGACCTGAGGTACGGTGCCCCAGAGATTGCGCCGACTGCGCTCGCTCCAGCTGTCGGCCAGTTCGCCCATCACCGAGGCCGGGGTGATTGGATAGATGGCGATGACATCATTAAGCTGGTGCGCAATGGTGGTGGCCGCCTCGTTGCCGTCCATCATCCGTGTTTCTGACCTGGCCATAGCCACTCCTGTTGCCTTGAATGTGGCACTCAGTATGGCAGATCCGAAGGCGGCGGTGATTGACCTGCGCCAATCAGCACCGCTGCTGCTTTATTCTCTTGCGAACGGCCCCCTCAGACCGCCTCGCCACGGCCGAAAAGCGCATCGACCAGATCCCGGAAGCTGGACGCCTGCAGGTTGATTTCGACCGGCACCTGCAGGCGGCGGGCGATTTCGCTGGCCGAGATGATGCCACAGATTTCGTGCGAAGCCGGATCGACCACCAGCATGTGCATGCTGCCCTCGTTGCGCAGGGTCTTGAGCAGGTCGCCGATGGTGCCCTGCTGCAGTGCCGACAGCGGCACCCCACGCAGTTTTTCGCGACTGACCATCACATCCTTGATGCTCAGATCATCACGTTTGAGGCCCAGGCTGGTTGCCTGGCTGAGCACCTTGCGACTTTCCAGGTCGATCACGGTCAGGATGCCACGGAAGTCCCCGCTGCTGTCGGTGACGATCACCGAACGCACATGCACCTTACGCATCGCCTGAGTGGCATCGCTGACGCTTTCGGTCAGGCTCATGGTCAACGGCGGGATCTGGCGGAAGTCGGTCATCACCGTTTCCGCCGGCGAGTCCAGACTGGTGATCTGGTGACCCGTTCCGGCCGTCAGGCGGGTATAATCTTCAAGTCCGATGGTTTTCAGTTCGTGGTAGTTCTTCATCTTGATGCTCCAGGCGCTGCACCAGCGCTCCGTTCGGAATACAGATCGGCCCTGTGCCGATATTGAGTTGCGGGCGATGATTCAGACGAACGGTGGAGCACGCGACCGGTAGACAGTAAGCAGGGTTGCCGGCCGGCTGTCGAATCCCGTTGCAACGCACGCGCTGAGCTTGCACTCAGGCAGGCAGAAGGGCCACTGCGGCAGGAAGGGATCGATGTCGTTCCGGGTGTCACTCGGCAGGTCGGCGTCGACGACTTCAAAGCTCGCATTTCCCGATACCGAGGCGGAAACCCCAGCGCCCCCGAGACCGTAAAACAGCAATAAGGCCAATAGCAACAGAACAGACGACTTGCCGGCCATACAGGCCAGGGGAATCTCGGCAGTGCGCGTAGTAGATGCGGCTTCTGATCGCAACGGATCAACCTCGATAAGCGGATGTATCAGGTTCAGAATAGACCTGTTAACCTGACAGTCAACCGTTTCATCCCTGGATCACGCGGCCGCGGTACACCCTCAGGGTGGTGCCTGAGGCCACCGGGGACGGCGCAGCTTCCGCTTTCTCAACCCGGTGCGTCTCGACGGCAGGCACAACAGGGTAGCCCAGCTTCTGTAGCAACTGCTCTGCCTGTTCGGGCAACAGGGTTTCCATCAATGGATAGATCAGCTCAGGAGTGAAGGAGAAGCGCAACGGAGTCATGGCCGCCAGCTGCGCCAGGGCCGCCTCGTTGCACCGCCCGTTGTGGGCCACACCCAGCAACTGTCCCCGCGACAGGACGATCTGGGCCGAGTGGTTATCCACCGTTGCCACGAACAACGTGCCCGTGGCCTGCTGGCCGATCAATTCAAAAAGCGACCTTTTCAATCCGCTGAAATCAGTTGCGAGACTGCCCATGGCTCCCTCCATTTGTCCATGATCACGAACCTGCCTGGATACTGATATAGAGGAAGCAAAAAGCGGACCAGCCCCAACTCGAGCGCTGCCGAGCTGAAACAGGTCCGCTGAGGGTGCAAATTGCACCCTGATGGTGCAGTGTCTTACCCGATCTGGGGCGCATCGAACTCTTCGGGCTCATCGGTATAGATGCAGACGTTCCAGTCCTCGGCCAGCCCATCTTCGGCCTTGCAGTAGCGTTCGAAGAAATCGACGATCTCGCGACGCTGGCAGTGCGCCTCAAAGCTCTCCATATCACTCCAGATTTCGTGAAACACGATCGAGAAGCTGCTGCCTTCGGCAAAGGGGCTACTGATATGCCGGGTTACCGTGTACTGCACACAGGCGTCCTCACGATGGGCATTGGGCTCCAGCCCCTGAAGTACCTTGAACAGTTCACGCTCCTTGCCGGGTTTGGGCTTGAACTGAGCGGTACAGTAAACCAGTGATGACATCTTCAACTCCTTGCGGGTTAATTATTGCGAAAACACCCGGTCCAACCGGGCGATATGGGGACGAACCTGATGCTTGTCAGCCTCGGGCACCCGGGCCAGGGCTTTTGCGATGGCCAGCGCCTGCTCGACCTGCACCCGCTGCTCCGGCGGCAACAGGTTCAACATCTGCGGGTCCACGCCCTGCATCTGCCTGGCCAGCTGCAGCATGTCCGGGCTTTCCGACTCTGCCTTGATGGCGCCATAGGCCAGCACCACCCGATCGCCGACCAGCGCCCAGCTTTCCGGACTGGTGAAACCGCGCTGCTGCACGATCTGATTCAACTGCGCATAGCGGTCGGCATACTCGCGCTTCAGAGCCCTGACCGCACGCTGGTGCGGGTCGAAGGCCTCCCCCGCCTGGGGGCGGACCTCACGCGCCAGAAAGTCACCTTGACCGGCGGCCTGCATGCGTTCGCCCAGTTGCTTCACCTCATCCATCGAGCTCAGATAGGCCTCGACCTGCTGCGGCCCCAGCGCTGCCGCCAGCAGCGGTAGTGGAGCCCACAGCAGCACGAACAGCGTCAGCACCGCACTCATGTATTTTCGTTGCATCTCCCATTCCTCCACCTGAATGACCCTTTCTCACGCAGTCTATCAGAACCGCTCAGAGGCAACGAAGCATCTTCGCAGGGTCTGAAAAACTGTGTAATAATCAATCCGATAGTCGTACAAAAATGATAATAATTCGGTGCCTCTGCAAGCGCTGAGAGATGACTAACCCACGAGGGGGAGCAACATGAAACTGAAACATGGAACCTTCGGTAAGACCCTGATCGCCGCCGGTACCCTGATGGCGGCTCTGAGCGCCCAGGCCGAGACGCTAAAAATCGGTATCGCCGGACCGGTCACCGGCCCTGTAGCCCAGTACGGGGATATGCAGAAGATCGGCGCCATGATGGCGATCGACAAGATCAACGAAGCCGGCGGCATCAACGGCATGACGCTGGAAGGCGTGATCTACGACGATGCCTGTGACCCCAAGCAGGCGGTGGCGGTCGCCAACCGTATCGTCAATGACGAGATCCGCCACGTCATCGGCCACCTGTGTTCCAGCTCCACCGAGCCGGCCTCTGATATCTACGAAGAGGAAGGGGTGATGATGATCACCGCGGCCTCCACCTCACCCAGCATCACCGAAAAGGGCTACCAGCTGATTTTCCGTACCATTGGTCTCGATAGCCTGCAGGGCACCCTGGCCGCGGAATACATCAAGGACAACATCAAGCCAAAGCGCCTGGCGGTCATTCACGACAAGCAGCAGTATGGCGAGGGCCTGGCCACCACGGTCAAGAACATGCTTGCCGAAGCCGGTACCGAAGCAGTCATGTTCGAGGGTGTCACCCCGGGTGACAAGGACTTCTCTGCTCTGATCGCCAAGCTCAAGCGTAACGATATCGACTTCGTCTACTACGGCGGTTACCACCCTGAGCTGGGCCTGATTCTGCGCCAGTCCCGTGAGAAAGGCTTCGACGCGCCCTTCATGGGCCCTGAAGGGGTGGTGAACTCTGACCTGGCCGCCATCGCCGGCAAAGCGATGGAAGGCGTGCTGGCCACGGCACCGAAGAGTTTCGACCAGAACCCGGAAAACGCCGCCCTGGTCGAGGCATTCAAGGCCCGTGACGAAGACCCGTCCGGCCCCTTCGTGTTCCCGGCCTACTCCGCCATCCAGGTGATGACCGAAGCGATGACCGCGACCGGCAAAACAGATCCCTATGAGCTGGCCGACTACCTGCGCGCCAACCGCTTCGATACCACCATCGGAGAGATCGGTTTCGATGAAAAAGGCGACCTGACTGAGCCAACCTTCGAGATCTATACCCTCCACGCTGACGGCAGCAAGACACCGGTCGGCAAGTAATCACAGCACCATCAGGCTCTCCCCCGGCACCAGCGGGAGAGCCCTCTGTCTGAGGGTGAATGATGACTGAAACCAGCCTCTATGTACTTCAGCAGCTGATCAACGGACTGACCATCGGCTCGACCTACGCCCTGATCGCCATCGGCTACACGATGGTGTACGGCATCATTGGCATGATCAACTTCGCCCATGGCGAGGTGTACATGATCGGCACCTATACCGCATTCATCACCATCATTGGTCTGCTGACCATGGGGGTTGGTTCCTTGCCGATCATCCTGTTGCTGGCACTGATGACCGCAATCATCATCTCCTCCACTTACGGCTATGCCATTGAACGAGTCGCCTACCGCCCCCTGCGTGGCGGCCCCCGATTGATCCCGCTGATCACCGCCATCGGCATGTCGATTTTCCTGCAGAACTACATTCGACTGGCCCAGAGCTCCCGTGACCTGGCGATGCCGGCGCTGATCTCCGGCGGCATCGAATTCGGCGATCCGGAGATATTCGAGGTGAGCATCTCCTGGATGCAGCTGATCATCTGGGTCGTCACGCTGATCTCAATGACCAGCCTGGCCCTGTTCATCTCCCGCTCCCGCCTCGGTCGTGCCTGCCGCGCCTGCGCTCAGGACCTGAAGATGACCAACCTGCTCGGCATCGATACCAACCGTATCATCGCGCTGACCTTTGTGATCGGCGCCGCACTGGCCGCCGTGGCGGGCGTGCTGCTGGGCCTCTACTACGGCACCATCAACCCCTATATCGGTTTTATGGCCGGCCTCAAGGCCTTCACAGCAGCGGTACTGGGCGGTATAGGATCCATTCCCGGCGCCATGTTGGGCGGCCTGATTCTGGGGGTCACCGAGGCCATGACCGCAGCCTTTTTCCCGTCCGAATACAAGGATGTGGTGGCCTTCAGCCTGCTGGTACTGATTCTGCTGTTCCGCCCCACCGGCCTGCTCGGCAAGCCGGAAGTGGAGAAGGTGTAAAAGGAGTCGATGATGCAAAGAGCACTCTTTCCCGCCCTTTTTGCGACGGGTGTGACCTTCCTGCTGACCTGCCTGGTGATCGGCGTTCGCCTGGAGCAGGACGGCCCCAACCTGACCGTGGTCGGTGCCGATGCCGAAACCTGGGGCTGGATCGGCTTCGCCGTAGTCATGGTGTTCCTGTTCCAGCTGTTCCACCAGCCGCTGTCACGACTCAAGCAGCGCTTGCCCACCCCGGACGTCACCGGCCTGCTGCCCGACCAGCAGCTGCGCACTCGACTGCGCCCCTGGCTGATCGCGCTGGTGGTGGTTGGCCTGTTTGTCTGGCCGTTCATGGTCTCCCGTGGTGCCGTTGACCTGGCCACGCTGACGCTGATCTACGTCATGCTGGGGCTGGGTCTCAATATCGTGGTCGGCTTTGCCGGCCTGCTCGACCTGGGCTACGTCGCCTTTTACGCCGTTGGTGCCTATACCTACGCCCTGCTGTCCGAGTACTACGGCCTCTCCTTCTGGGTCTGCCTGCCCCTTGCCGGCCTGATCGCCGCCACCTTCGGCTGCGTTCTCGGCTTCCCGGTACTGCGCCTGCGTGGTGACTATCTGGCCATCGTGACGCTGGGCTTCGGCGAGATCATCCGTATCCTGCTCAATAACTGGACCGGGCTGACCGGCGGTCCCAACGGCATCGGCGGCATCGACAAACCGAGCCTGTTCGGGCTGGAATTCAGCCGCCGTGCCAGCGAAGGCAGCCAGACCTTTCATGAGTTTTTCGGCATCAAGTATGAAAGCAGCCACAAGGTGATCTTCCTCTACCTTGTCGCCGTGCTGCTGGTGCTGATCACCGTGTACGTGATCAACCGTATCCAGCGCATGCCGATCGGCCGTGCCTGGGAGGCGCTGCGCGAAGACGAAATCGCCTGCCGCTCGCTGGGACTTAACCCCACCGTGATCAAGCTGTCCGCCTTCACCATGGGCGCTTCCTTTGCCGGTTTTGCAGGCTGTTTCTTCGCGGCCCGTCAGGGCTTTATCAGCCCAGAATCCTTCACCTTCATCGAGTCGGCGATCATTCTCGCCATCGTGGTGCTGGGCGGCATGGGTTCACAGTTCGGTGTCATTCTGGCGGCGATCGCCATGACCATCCTGCCTGAGCTGGCGCGTGAATTTCAGGAGTACCGCATGCTGATGTTCGGCGGCGTCATGGTGCTGATGATGCTGTGGCGTCCGCAGGGCCTGCTGCCGATGAAACGTCCCCATCTGGAGCTGAAATCCTCATGAGCGAAAACCTGTTAGACGTCTCGGGACTGATGATGCGCTTCGGCGGCCTGCTGGCGGTGGACGGTGTCAGCCTGCAGGTCAAACCGCGTCAGATCCATTCGGTGATCGGCCCTAATGGCGCCGGCAAAACCACCGTGTTCAACTGCATCAGCGGCTTCTACAGTCCCACCGGGGGTTATATCCGTTACCGCGGCAAGGCGATTCAGGGCATGACCGGTCACCGCATCTCCCTGCTCGGGCTGGTGCGGACCTTCCAGCATGTGCGCCTGTTCGCCAACATGACCGTGATCGAGAATCTGCTGGTCGCCCAGCATCGCCACCTGAACACCAACTACTTTGCCGGGCTGGTCAAAACACCGTCCTACCGTCGTCGCCAGCGCGAGGCGATGGACCGGGCCGCTCACTGGCTGCAGCAGGTCGATCTGCTTGAGTTTGCCAACCGCGAGGCGGGCAACCTCTCCTACGGCCAGCAGCGCCGGCTGGAGATCGCCCGTTGCATGGTGACCGAGCCGGGCCTGTTGATGCTGGACGAGCCGGCGGCCGGCCTCAACCCCAGAGAAACCTCGGAACTGGACCAGTTGATCCTGCGCCTGCGTGAGGAACAGGACATCTCGGTACTGCTGATCGAACACGACATGGGGCTGGTCATGGGCATTTCCGACCACATCACCGTGATCAACCAGGGCGCGCCGCTGGCCGATGGTACGCCGGATCAGATCCGCGAGAACCCCGCTGTAATCAAGGCTTACCTGGGAGAGAGCTGATGCTGCGACTGGATAACGTTTCAACCTTCTACGGCAAGATTCAGGCTCTGCACAACGTCTCGCTGGAAGTGAACAAGGGCGAGATCCTGACCCTGATCGGCGCCAACGGCGCCGGCAAGACCACACTGATGATGACCATCTGCGGCGATCCGCGTGCCCATGGCGGCCATATCGAGTTCGATGGCCAGCAGATCCAGCAGATGAACACCGCTGACATCATGCGCATGGGGCTGGCGGTGGTGCCTGAAGGGCGCCGCATTTTTTCCGGCATGACCGTGGAAGAAAACCTGTTCATGGGCAGCTTCTTCCGCAGCAAGGGCGAGGCGGAAGCCCAGCTCGACCATGTACTGGAACTGTTTCCCCGCCTGAAGGAACGCTTCAGCCAGCGCGGTGGCACCATGTCCGGCGGTGAACAGCAGATGCTGGCCATTGGTCGCGCGCTGATGAGCCAACCGCGCCTGCTGCTGCTGGATGAACCCTCACTGGGGCTGGCACCAATCATCATCCAGCAGATTTTCGAGATCATCGAAAAACTGCGTGATGAAGGCGTGACCATCTTTCTGGTGGAACAGAACGCACACCAGGCATTAAGGATTGCAGATCGCGGCTACGTGCTGGAGAATGGCCACATCGTAATGAGTGGCAGTGGCGAAGCCCTGCTCAACGATGACAGTGTTCGTAAAGCTTATCTTGGCGGTTAATGGACGACTCTAATGCGCCTACTGGTCATCTCGTTGCTGGCACTCTTTGCCAGCCTATCCCTGCTGATTGTCGGCAACTCCTTCCTGATCACATTGCTGGGCCTGAGATTCAGCCTGCTCGGGATTGAACCTTCCACCATCGGTATGGTGATGGTGTGTTATTCGGCCGGTTTCGTGATCGGCTCACTCTATGCCGATCGCGTGGTGCGGCGCGTCGGCCATATCCGGGCCTTTGCTGTCTTCGCCGCCATCGCCGCGATGGCGGCACTGATCTACCCGCTGACTTACAATGTCTGGTACTGGGGACTGCTGCGTGGCATCAACGGACTGACCATCGCGGCGCTGTTCATTACCATCGAAAGCTGGTTCAGCGCCGTCGCCAGCAACAGTAACCGCTCCAAGATCTTTTCGCTGTACCAGATCGCGGCCTACTCCGCCGCCGCCGGCGGGCAGCTGCTGATCGGCGACAACAACCCGATCAACTACGCCCTGTTCACGCTGGCCGCACTGTTCATTGTCGCCGGCATCATCCCGCTGTCGCTGTCACGGATGCACTCGCCTGAAGTCACCGAAAGCGGCGAGCGCATGTCTCTGCTTGAACTCGTCCGGCTGGCCCCGCTGGGCTTTATCGCCGCCTTTACCAGTGGCATTTTCCTGGGCTCTTTCTATTCCCTGGTGCCGCTGTTTGCCAGCCTGACCGGGCTGGAGAACGAGCAGATCTCCATCTACATGTTCGCGTCCATCATGGCCGCGATGCTGTTTGCCTGGCCGATCGGCTGGGTCTGCGACCGGGTGCAACGCAGCTATGTGTTGATGCTGATCTCCGTACTCACGGCACTCGCCGCAGCCGCCAATGCGCTACTGGTCGACAGCGAATTTGCCTGGCGACTGCTGGCGCTCTGCCTGTGCATGGGGCTGGGTTCCACCGTGTACTCGATCGGTGTCGCCATCACCAACGACATGATGGACAGCTCGCAGATCATCGCCGCCAGCTCCGGATTGATGCTCAGCTACGGCATCGGCAGCGTCTGTGGCCCGCTGCTCAGCTCGGCCCTGATGGAGCACTTCCACCCCGCAGCACTGTTTCAGACCCTGGCGGTTGCTCTGGGTGCCATGGCCCTGTTCACGCTGTACCGGCAGTACCGGATGCCGCCGCTGCCGGTGGAAGCCCAGGAGCACTTTATTCCGGCCATCCCCGATGTCCACGCCATCTTCGAGATCGACCCGCGTAACGACGAGTTCGTCGATACCCCGCTCGAAGAGCTGTTTGATACCACAGCGGCTGAGGTGGCAAGCGGCAACGAGGGTGAACTGATGGACAAGGCACAAGCGCCAGCCGCCGAAGGTGAATCGTCTCACGAAGCCTCCGAGCAGGCACCTCAGGAACAGGTGCCCAGTGACGGGGTTCAGCCGGTACCGGACGAACCGGCGTCTCCCCGCAACAGCAACTGAACCTGCTCGGCACAGAGGAACCCCGGAATCGCCGGGGTAAAGTCCCAGCGCTCCAACTGGAGCTCCAGGGGTCCCGGTCGCCAGTCGATCAGGTTGAAGGAGTTGGCCTTGTGGTCACGCACCCGACGCGAGACGGCCGTGCCGGCCTGCAGTGTCCAGCAGCCGGCCGGCACGCCGGGGTAGCGCCGATCCAGGCGGACACAGAAGGGGTAGTGGATATGCCCGGCCAGATAGAGCTGCATGCCGGCCCGACTCCAGGCGCGCACGGCCGCCTCGGCACCGGCGGCGATATTCTTTTCATCCACCTCCAGCACCGCATCCACCGGGTGATGTCCCATAACGATCTTGACCCGGGCATCGCTCGCTTCCAGCCGGCGTGATACGGCCACCACCCTGTCAGCGCTGAAGCTGCCATCGATATGCTTGCCCGGCCGCGTCGTATTCACTCCCACCACCAACACGCCACCCGCCTGATAACAGGGCGCCAGCTCGTCACCGAAGGTGCGACGATAATGCGCATAGGGTGCCACCAGACGCTGCCAAAGATTGAACAGCGGCAGATCATGGTTACCCGGCACCGCCAGTTGCGGCACCGGCGGCAACTGCGCCAGAAAGCGCTCGCAGGCACGAAACTGAGTCCGCCGAGCGCGCTGGGTGATATCCCCGCTGAGCAACAGCAGATCCGGTTGCAGCCGGTGGATCTGCTCGATCAGTGCCGCCACGACCTCCGGCCGCTCGGTGCCAAAATGCAGGTCGGACAGCTGGATCATGCGCATGACCGCGTTCCTCCCGGTACCAGGCAACGATAGGCATCCTGTCGGGTTTCCAGCACCAGTGGCGAGCGGCAGCGGTGCAGCTCGCCATCGATCGCCACCGTCAGCCGGCGCCGCCGGGTGGACACCTGAAGCCACTCGGTCAGAAAATAGTCCAGCTGCTCCAGTCGCTTCAGCTCGCCCTTGAGGCTGGCCCAGAGATAGCGGCACAGGGCCAGGGGTGCATCCGACTGCATCACGAACACCAGCATCTGCCCCCGCTCAATACCGTCGATCTCCGCCAGCGTGAAATTCTCCAGCTGGCTTGGGCTGACACTCGCCAGTAGCATGGGCGCGGTTTCGACCTGATGCTCGCCATCATGCTCCAGGCACAGACGCCGCCCTCGTGCCCGGGTCAGAAACACCCAGATGCCGCTGAGCAGGGAAACCAGGCGGTTGCGCCCGGTGACCGCGCTAACCTGTTCGCGGGCCGCGATGATACGTGGATAAACGCCGATACTGGCGCTGACACAGAAAGGGATGCCGTTGACGCTGGCCAGGGAGCAACTGCGCTCCCGGCCCTGCAACAGCACCTTGATAGCCGCTTGCTGATCGATCGGGATGCCCCGGTCCCGGGCAAAGAAGTTGAAAGTGCCACAGGGGATCACCCCCAGAGTCACCCCACTCCCGGCCAGAACCGACACCGCCGCATTGAGTGTCCCGTCGCCACCGGCCACCACCAGCACCGCTCCAGTTTCCGCGCAGCGCCTGACCTGCTGCTGCAATTGACCAAGCAAGCCGCGATGCGGTTGCAGGCGTTCAAGCTGCAACAGTTGTGCCGCCGGTATACCTTGCCGAATCTGTCGTTCCAGCGCCGCGTCGGCCTGATCGCCGGCGGTCGTATTGATACAGACCAGAAAACGACGCCCGGAGTCTGTCATCATGGCTATACTCCTGATGGTCCAGGGCAGGGATTACCTCCGGGAACCCCCGCAGCCTGCTGTGGTCTTATCCCTGTTCATTTTCAAGGAGACTCCAGCATGTTTATTGCCCGCCCCCGCTCAGGTTACCTGACCTCGATGCTCGCAGCCACGGTACTGCTGACCGGGTGCAGTACCCTGACTGGACCGGAGAACCATGAGGTATCCGGCCAGGCCCTGTATCGAGAGCGCATGATACTGCCCGCTGACAGCCGTCTTGAAGTTCGCCTGCAGGATGTCTCCCGTGCGGACGCACCGGCCGTACTACTGGACAAGATCATCCGCGACAATATCGCCACCCCCCCCTATCCCTTCAGTTTCCAGGTACCGGCAGATCAGCTTCAGCCCGGGCACAGCTACTCTGTCAGCGCCCGTATTACGAATGACGACCGCCTGATGTTCATCACCGATAGCCACTACCGCGTGCTGGCCGGAGAGGACGACACCGACCTGATGCTGATCATGAAACGTGTTGCCAGCCAGCCTCCGCAAGCCTCGCTGCAGAATACCTACTGGAAGCTGGTCAGCCTCAATGGCGCCGCGATCGAGCTGCGTGAAGGACAGCGCGAACCGCACCTGATCCTGAAACAGGGTGATCGTGTCCAGGGGTTCTCCGGCTGCAACCAGTTCATGGGTCAGTTCAGCCAGCAGGCAAGCAGCCTGCACTTCGGCCCCATCGCCGGTACCCTGCGCGCCTGCGTACCGAGCATCGATTATGAGCGCCGCTTCCTGCAGCTGCTGCAGGGAGATGTAGACTGGTCGATCGACGGCGACCAGCTTAAGCTGATCAACCCCGCCAACCAGACCAACGCCCGTTTCAAGGCCGTCTACCTGCAGTAAACGCCCCAGATCCGCCCTGTGGCCCGGTCAAAGCCTGGCCACACTTTATCACCCGCCAGCTCCGCATCTCATGGCCGCAGCCCTGTTGAAAGGCCGCCACCTTGCCTCCGTTCACAGCATGCAGTGTTACCATTTCAAGACAATAAAAACTGTATGCTCTTGTTTTCCATTGACTGAGGGTACAATCCGCCGCAGCTCGCCCGAGCACCTCAATTAAAGGGAATTGAAGGAACTGATGCATGGCATATGATTTTGGCTCCAATACACTCGGCATTCGTAACCCCTTCCGCAAGGAAGGCGTCATCGAGAGTCTGGCCGGGGTATTGCTGGCACTAATGGGAGTGTGGCCGCTGCTGCAAGTGGCTGGCGCTCTGCAACAAAACGATATGGTAACCGCCTGGGTCAATGCCGGCCTGGGACTGTTGCTGCTGGTCTGGGGCCTGCGCCGTGCCGGTGTTGGCCTGTTCAAGTTGTTTCGCTACTTTGTCGGCCGCTCGGTGCCGACCTCGCTGGCGTACAACCGAAACCCCAGTGAAGAGGACAACGCCAAAGCGGAACGCAACAGTCTGGTGTATGACGCTAAAACGCTGGAATCCATGCTGATGGGCCGTAAAAACAGCACTTTTGCCGAGCCCAATGGCTGGTTGGCGCGGCTGATTCACTCACTGCTGCCGAAGCTGGTTTTCATGCCCTACCCGATCCGCAATTTCGTGCAGGAACTCGGTGGCCTGATGAGCACTGCCCTGGTCGCACTGACCACCTTTGCACTGGCCTATTTCGTTTCCATCTCCGGCCTGGTGGGTGAAGCCGGCAGCCTGATCACCCCGGTGCTGTCGCTGCTACTGATGGTGTACCTGCTGGCGGGCTGGCACCGCAGTTCTCGCAACCTGCGTCAACAGTCCAACCGCAACCTGAACGTCAAGGGCGCCGCCTCCCTGGCCCGCCTGATCGCCTTTGCCATTCTGATCCCGGTGGCGCTGGGCTTCCTCTACCAGCAAGTCCCGCCGCATCAGCGCGACGACCTGCAGCTGATGCTGAGCACTCTGGGCCAGTACGATGCCTGGGGTAACCTGGCACTGCTGGCCGCCGTAGCAGCCGTAGTGATCGGGCTCTCCTGGCGTCTGCTGGCCGAACGCTTTGCCCGAGTGGATCAGCACACCGAAGTCAGCGAATTTCGTGACAACCTGCAGGAGTCCGTACACCCGAACGAAATTTTCATCAACATCGAAAATATCATTCTGGCCAACCGTCGTTACAAGGAAGTCCCCAACCGACTCTACAAGGCCTTCGATCCTCAGCTGAATGAGCAGAGCCAGGGCAAGGGCAACTTCAAGGGCGAACTGCTGATTGAAACCCAGCCCGAGTACACGCCACTCAATTACAGCGGCAGCTTCAAGCTGTTCCGCCTGATCGCCACCCTGGGCGCTCAGGGCCTGCTGCTGGCGGCTGCCGGTCTGTTTTACCTGCTGGTGCAGCAGGGGCTGGATGTATTCCAGCTGACCAGCAATCTGCCGGACCGCATGAGCCGTCACGAAGGCATGAAACTGCTGGGCCAGTTAGGTGCCGAAAGCGCAACCCTGCTGACACTGGTGTTCAGTGCCCTGACCTGCTACGCCGGTGGTCACATTCTGTCACGCGGTACCCACCTGTTCTGGGCCGAGTTGCAGTTCAACAGCCTGCTGATGTGGATGAAAACCGAAGGAACCTTCACCGAGAGCAAGATCTCCACCGGCATGTCGATCCATGACTCGACTCGCTCCGAAAACGTAGTGGTGCGCAGCTCCATTACCCCCTGGATCATCACCAGCCGCATCACCAGCACCACCTTCGCCACTTCCGGCATGCTGAACCTGGAGATGCCTCGCGTGGTCATGAGCATGCACGCCAACGACAATGAACTGGGCACCATCGTGGATGAGCTGACCGGCTTCCTGCGTGGCCGTGAAAACATCGCCTCCATTCGCAACGAGAGCGATCTGGGTAACGCCGATGTCATTCATCAGGTCAACCAGGCGACTCGCGCGTCCCTGCAAGTCGCCGAGGGTGAACCACGCCTGTCTCTGACCGAACAGGCAGCCGCTCGTGCCCGCGAGGAAACAGAGCCCACGGCCTGATTATCCTTCCCTGCTCTCCAAACGCCCTGCTAAATGCAGGGCGTTTTCGTTGGTGCAAAAAAATTAATTTTTCCTGTAAGGATTGCCTCGCTCCACCGACTGACTGACAGAACCAAAAGGAACGGCACAGGGCAAACGCCCGGCCGACACGGATATCTGTAATCAAAACAACGAGGTGACCATCATGTCCATGCATACCAAACCGACCATCGCTGCCGTTGGTACCGCTTTTCTGCTCGGCCTGGGTGCCACATCCGGTGCCGTAGCAGCCGACAACCCCTTTGCCGCCCAGCCCCTGAGCAGCGGCTATGCTGAACTGGCCGAAGCCAAATGCGGTGGTGACAAGGCCGCACAGGAAGCCAAGTGTGGTGAAGACAAAGCCGAACGTGAAGGCAAATGCGGCGAAGCCAAGTGTGGTGAAGACAAGGCCGAGCGTGAAGGCAAATGTGGCGAAGCCAAGTGCGGTGAAGACAAGGCTGCAAAGGCTGACAAGGAAGGTAAATGCGGCGAAGCCAAATGCGGCAGTAACCAGTAACCCGCCCGGCCACCGACTCCCATACGGCGTCGGTGGCTGCCAGCACAGGAGCCGTCATGCGTACCTCAACCCATCAATCACTGCAGGGAACCGGCCTGGGGCTCAGGCGTCCCATGCTCAAGGAACTGCCCGATAACGACCTGAGCGACATCGATTTCTTCGAGGTAGCGCCCGAGAACTGGATGCAGCTGGGTGGGCGCTTGGGGCGCCAGTTTCGTGCCCTGACCGAGCGCCATACCTTCAGTGCCCACGGACTCTCGCTGTCACTGGGTGGCCCCGAACCGCTCGACCTGAATTTTGTCGACCGGGTGGGTCAGTTTCTCGATCAGCACGGTATCGTCCTGTACAGCGAACACCTGAGCAGCTGCAGCGATCATGCCCACCTTTACGATCTAATGCCGATCCCGTTCACCGAGGAGGCGGTGCATCATGTCGCGGCGCGCATTCGCCAGGTGCAGGACCGATTGCAACGCCGCATCGCCATCGAAAACGTCAGCTATTACACGCCGCTGGCCACCGAGCTGAGCGAGTCCGAATTCATCAATGCGGTACTGGCAGAAGCCGACTGCGACCTGCTGCTCGACGTCAACAACATCTACGTCAACAGCGTCAACCAGCGCTATGACGCCGAAACCTTCATGCGCCGCCTGCCGGCCGAGCGTGTGGTCTGCCTGCATATGGCCGGCCACTACCAGGAAGCCGAAGACCTGCTGGTGGACACCCACGGTGCCCCGATCATCGACCCGGTCTGGTCGCTGCTCAGCAAGACCTATGAACACACCGGCCCGGTGGCAACCCTGCTTGAGCGCGACTTCAATCTGCCACCGTTGACCGAACTGCTGCAGGAAATTCGCCAGATACGCCAATACCAGCAACAGGGAGGCTCTCGTCATGAGCGTCTTACAGCCTGAACCCGACTTCATCCGCCGCCAGCGGCGCTTTGCCGACCAGATCCGCAACCCGGAGCAGCCCCTGCCGGAAGGCATCGAAGGCCGCCGCATGCAGGTGTATGTGGACCTGTTTTTCAACAACATCGCCGGCTTTCTGGCAGGTGCCTTCCCGGTCTACCGCAGCCTGTGCAGCGATACCTTCTGGCAGGCCGAAGTACGCCGCTTCATGCGGGATTACGGTTCAGAAAGTCCACTGTTCCGGGATCTGGCCCAGGCCTATCGCGATTATGTGGACAACACACGTACGCCCCAGCCGGAAGACCCGCCTTTCCTGCAGGAACTGCTGCACTACGAATGGGTCGAGCTGGCGCTGGATATCGCCGAAGAGGATCCCTTTGCCGACTGGCCGCCTGTGGATATCTCGACGGACCGACTGCTGCAGCAGCACCCGGTGGTGTCGCCGCTGGCCTGGTCACTCGGCTACGAATGGCCAGTCCATCGGATCAGTGCCGAGTTCCGCCCCGACGAAGCGCCTGAACAGCCCAGCTGGCTACTGGTCTATCGCAACCGCGAGGATCAGGTGAAATTTATCGAGCTGAATGCCGTCAGCGCCCGCCTGCTCTGGCTGCTCAATGAGCACCCTGAGCTCAGTGGCGCCCGGGCACTGGAACAGATCGCCAACGAGCTGCCGCAGATCCCGCGCGACAACATCCTTCAGCACGGTCTGAATCTGCTGCAACAGTTTCTGCGTGACGACATTGTGCTGGGCACCACCCGTTGCTCGGAGCCGAGCCCCGACACTGAAACCGGGCCCTGCAAGGAGGTGACATTATGAACCGACTAACCACGGCCTACCGACCTCTACAAGCCGCCCTGCAGCAACTGCAGTGGGGCGACGGCCTGGCACCGCTGCTGCTGCGTCTTTATCTGGCGCCGATCATGCTGCAGGCAGGCTGGAACAAGCTGAGTCATTTCGAAGATACCGCCGCCTGGTTCGGTAATCCTGAGTGGGGGCTGGGACTGCCCTTCCCCGAACTGATGGCCGCACTGGCCGCCGGTACCGAATTCTTCGGCGGTATCCTGCTGCTGATCGGTCTGGCAGTACGCTGGATCAGTATTCCGCTGATGATCACCATGGTCGTCGCCGCAGTCAGCGTACACTGGGACAACGGCTGGCTGGCGATCGCCGACCCGACAAGCTGGCTGGCCAACGAGCGGGTGATGGAATCCGCCGAACGCCTGCAGCGTGCCCGCAGCCTTTTGCAGGAGTACGGCCATTACGACTGGCTCACCGGGCGCGGCTCCATCGTCATCCTCAACAACGGTATCGAATTTGCCGCCACCTATTTCGTCATGCTGCTGAGCCTGTTCTTCACCGGCGGCGGTCGCTTCACCAGTGTGGATGACTGGCTGGCGCGCAAAACCGGCCTGGGTGTGCGCTAGCAGAAACCGGCCCTTAGAGGGCCATCGGCAGCATATTGGCCAGCCCCAGCAGCCAAAGGATCAGGTTGATGCTGAGGAAAGAGACCGCCGTGGCCACCACCAGCGCCGGGGCGCAGAGCGCGGACTGGCCGTAGCGCTCGCCCAGCAGCGACAGCACGCTGGCCATCGGCATCGCCGCCATGATAATGGCAATCGCCTGCATGGCGGGATCGAAATCCGGCAGCAACCACACCGCCAGCGCCACGATGGCCGGGTGCAGCAACAGCTTGAACACTGTCATCTGGCCGATATCGACCATCCGTCCCTTGACCGAGCTGCTGACCAGGCTGCCGCCGATGACGAACAGCGCCACCGCCGGAGCCGAACGGCCCAGCATGCCCACCGCCTGATCCAACGCCTCCGGCAAACTCAGCTCCAGCCAGGACACCAGCAGGCCAGCCGCAATCGCCAATACCAGCGGATTGGTCAGGGTGCTGCGGAACAGCAATGCCGCCCGGCGACCCGCACCGCCCTGCCCTGAACACAGCTCGGCCAACACCAGCCCCAGCGGAATCAGGATCAACAGATCCACCAGCATGGTCAGGGCCACCGCCACGGCCGCCGCCGAGCCGAAGAGTTTGCCGGCTACCGCCAAACCGATAAAAGCACTGTTGGCCAGCGTAGAGCCCAGGCCCTGAAACGCCGACTCCCAGCAACTGGCGCCACGCCCTTTGGCACTGAGCGTAAAGGCCACCAGCAGCAACACGGCCGAACCGAGCGCATAGGCTCGGATGTACTCAAAATCCAACGACTCTTCTACCGGACGTGATGCCATCGACTGGAACAGCAGTGCTGGCAGCGCCAGCTTGATCACGTAGCTGCCCAGAGACGGCAGGGCCGACTCACTGACCCAACCGGCACGTACGGCAAAGTAACCGATGGCGATCAGCATGAAGATTGGCAGGGTCAGCAGAAAGAGTTGGAACATCGCACCTCCGAAAATCATTTAATTAATATATTAACTAGATGCCGGTATTGTGCCGCTTCCGCTTGTCCGGCTGAAGCGATTAATATTCAGCCAACAGGTGTATTTTTTTCATGGTTGACCGTTGCCGGGGCGATGGTGGATGATGGTTGCTCACCTACCAAGGACTCTGTCATGCAGCTCAGCTATGGTGCACCTGCCCTTCTGCGACGAAAGACCGTCATCGGCGTCCCGCCGAAGGTGCCCCCGTGCGCTGTGCTGCCAAGCCCTGATCTGTTCTGATTTAATTTTTCTCAAGGCCGCAGCTGTTTCTGCGGCCTTTGTCGTTGCAGCTACGGCCGAGTGACACGGAGTTGTTATGTCGGTACCCGTTTCCTATCTCGCAGTGGTGTTGATCTGGTCCACCACCCCCCTCACCATCGCCTGGAGCAGCGAGTCGGTCGACCCTGTGCTGGCCGCGGGCCTGCGCATGGCGATCGCCGCCGTACTGGGCCTTGGCCTGATGGCCCTGTTGCGTACCCCCTTGCCACTGCACCGCCGCGCCCAGAAAACCTATGCCAGCGCCGCCGTCGGCGTGTTCGGCGCCATGTGCTGCGCCTACCTGTCATCGCGCTATGTGCCCTCGGGACTGATCTCGATCATGTTCGGCCTGGCGCCGATATTGTCCGCCGTGCTGGGCCAGTGGCTGCTCGACGAGCCCCGCTTGCGCGCTTATCGCTGGGCAGCCTGTCTGCTGGCCTTCAGCGGGCTGGCGGTGATCTTTACCGATGACGTGGCGCTGGGGCCCGACAGCCTGACCGGCCTGCTGTTGCTGCTGCTGGCGGTCACCCTGTTCAGTCTCAGCGCCGTGCTGGTCAAGCGCTGCAATGGCCAGCTCAACCCGCTGGCGCATACCGTGGGCGCCCTGATCTGGTCATTGCCCGGCTTTGCTCTCACCGGCTGGCTGCTGAGCACAGGCCCCGTGGAGATCGATGTCGCCAGTCGATCCTTCTGGTCGATTCTTTATCTGGCCACCTTTGGCTCGCTGCTGGGCTTCGTCTGCTATTTCCACGTGTTGCGCCACCTGCCACCCAGCACCGTGGCGCTGGTCACCCTGATCACGCCGGTGTTCGCGCTGATGCTGGGCCACTGGCTCAACGGCGAGCCGCTGACCGCGGGACTCTGGCAGGGCTGCCTGCTGGTGGTTGCCGGACTTGGACTATTCTTCTGGGGCCACCGCCTGCAGCCGGCACCTGCTCAACAGGAGTGATCGATGAAAACGCTGACCCTGATCCGCCATGCCAAGTCCAGCTGGGACGACCCTGTTCTGGGCGACTTCGACCGGCCGCTGAACCCTCGCGGCCGGCACGACCTGCCCCTGATGTGCCAGCGCATGATCGAGCAGGGTCCCAGACCGGACCGACTTATCCACAGCAGTGCCCTGCGTACCCGGCTGACGGCGGCCCCTCTGATCAAGGCCTTCCGTCTGTCGGGCAGCGCCGTGCAGAGCACCGAGCAGATCTACGAAGCGGAAGAGACCGAGCTGCTGGCACTGGTCCGACAGCAACCGGATGAGGTCAACCACCTGATGCTGGTCGGCCATAATCCGGGCCTGCTGCTGTTGGCTCTTTGGCTTTGTGATCAGGCACCGGAGAAACTGCCCACCGCCGCCATCCTGCAACTCGAGCTGTCGGTTGAACACTGGTCTGACCTGGTGCCGGACTGTGCCCAATTGCGCTGGTTCGACTACCCCAAGCTGCACGCCCGTCGCTGAAAATGAGAGTCAGATGCGATAAAATCCTCTCCCCATATCCGCAGCCGGAGCCCCGACTTGAACCTCTACCTGCAAACCCTTGGCTACACCGCCAATATTGTCGCCCCGATTTTCTTCATCCTCTTTCTCGGCTACCTGCTGCGCCGCAGCCAGTTGATCGATGACGCCTTCGTCGCCACCGGCTCCAAGCTGGTGTTCGTCATCACTCTGCCGGCGCTGGTGTTCATGTCGATCGCCCGCATGGACTTCCAGGCCGTATTCAACCCACACCAGCTCGGTTATGTGCTGGTCGGCATTCTGCTCAGTTTCGGTCTGATCTGGTGGCTGGCCGCACGCTGGATCAAGGCGCCGGAAGACCTCGGCGTGTTCGTGCAGGGCGCCTTTCGCAGCAACTACGGCATTATCGGCCTGGCGGTCAGCTTCAACCTCTTCGGTGACGCCGGCCTGGCCCAGGCCTCACTGCTGCTGGCCCTGGTCATTCCGCTGTTCAACGTGCTGTCGATCCTCTGCCTGAGCATCCCGATGCAGCGCAGCGAAAGCATGAAGCTCAGCGCCACCCTGATGGAAATCCTGAAGAACCCGCTGATCCTGGCGGTGCTGTTCGCCCTGCCGGTATCCTGGTTCGACATCCAGCTGCCCCAGGTGGTGGCCAAGACCGGTACCTACTTCGCCAACCTGACCCTGCCGCTGGCGCTGCTGACCATCGGCGCGTCGCTGAACCTGAAGAGCCTGCATGACACCTCGGCGCAGGCGTTCTGGGCCACCGCACTGAAACTGGTAATTCTGCCGGTTATACTGACCTTTGGCGCCTGGCTGTACGGCTTCGATGGTGAAGACCTGGCCATCCTGATGGTGCTGTTCGGCTGCCCCACGGCCGCAGCCAGCTTCGTCATGGCGCGGGCGATGGGAGGCAACGCCCAGCTGGCGGCCAATATTGTCTTGACCACCACCCTGGGCTCGGTGCTGACGCTCAGTGCCGGTATCTATCTGCTGCGCCTGATCGGCATGATCTGATTAACTGGAAAAGGCAGGAAACACGATGCTGACATCCCTGTTCGACAGCCGTCACGAGCGCCTGCTCAAGGCGATCGCCAACAACGACCTGGACAAGGTAGCCGGGCATCTAGCCAAGATTGAGGCGGAATTGCTGACTGCACCGGGCAAGGAAGGCTACCACGCGCTGGAGCTGGCCTTGCAGGCCGAAGAGCCGAGGGTCCTGGAACTGCTGTTGCAGAAGGCGCCTCGGCCGCTGCCGACAGCACAGTGCGGCACACCGCTGCTCTGTCTGTCGTTGCAGCAGACCGACAGCCTGCCGCGCCTGACCCTGCTGCTGCAGGCCGGCGAAGATGCGAATCAGGCGCATCAGGGCCAACCGTTGCTGCATCTGTGTGTCGAACGGTGCGAACCGTGCCGGCTGATGCTGCATCTGAGCCGGCTGCTTCAGCACGGCGCCGATATCAATCGGCCCGATGCCAAGGGCCATACCCTGATGCAACGCCTGTTGCCGCACGGCGATCAGGCACTGCTGCAGTTTCTGCTGCAGTCCGGTGCCGAGTGTGAGGAGAGCTGGCTTGAAGAAGTGGATAACGCGGCGCTGGTCACCCAACTGAAACGGGTGCTGGATGACCTGCGGATTCGAAAGCTGATGCTGGGGGGCTGATCAGGCCGGAACGGCCACCCCCAATCGCGGAATCTCGATCGCCGGGCAGCGGTCCATGACCACGTCGAGCCCGGCGGCCTCGGCCCGTTCGGCCGCTTCTTCGTTGATCACGCCGAGCTGCATCCAGACCGATTTGGCCCCCCGCTCGATCGCTTCATCGACCACATAGCCGGCATCCACCGAGTTGCGGAAGATATCCACCATGTCCACCTGGCCATCGATCTCGGCCAGCGAGGCCACCACAGACTGCCCCTGCAGCTCCTGTCCCGCCAGTGACGGGTTGACCGGAATCACCTCGTAGCCGCTGTTGAGCAGATAGGACATCACCTGGTAACTGGCACGGTGTGACTTGGCACTGGCACCCACCAGGGCGATACGGTGACTACGCTCGAGCAGCTCTTTGATCTTGTTATCCTGCATGTTGCGCATTTCCTTTACAGATCGGACATTCGGGATCGGGACGCAGCCTGAGGCTGCGCCATTGCATACGTTTGCCGTCCAGCAGCAGCAGACGGCCGGTCAGTGTCTCGCCGACACCGGCCAGGAGTTTCAGTGCTTCCATCGCCTGCATGCTGCCGATTACTCCCACCAGCGGCGGGAAGACACCGGACTCGCTGCAGGTCATGGCTTCATCGTCGCCGCCCCGGCCGTAGAGGCACTGGTAACAGGGCGATTCGGGCTGGCGCGGATCATAAACGCTGATCTGGCCATCGAACCGGATCGCCGCACCGGACACCAGCGGCGTGCCGGTGGCGAAGCAGGCCCGGTTCAATGCAAAACGGGTGCTGAAGTTGTCGCAGCAGTCCAGCACCAGGTCCACCTGCTCGACCCAGGTCTGCAGTGCCTCGCCCTGCAGCCGCTCGGCCACCTGAGTGATGCGCACCTCCGGGTTGATTGCGGCCAGCGTGGCCGCCGCCGACGCCACCTTGGTCTCGCCACAGGCGTCCTGGCTGTGGATAACCTGGCGCTGCAGATTGCTCAGCTCGACCTGGTCGTCATCGGCCAGAATCAGCTCACCAACCCCCGCGGCCGCCAGATAGGCCGCTGCCGGGCCGCCCAGGCCGCCGAGGCCGAGGATCAGCACCCGTGCATTACACCAGGCAGCCTGACCGGCGATATCCACCTCAGGCAGCATGATGCTGCGGCTGTAGCGCAGCAGTTGTTGATCATTGAGCATCGCTCTCTCCTTTGCAGCCCGGCCAGCAGCCCAGCGTCACCCGATCGTTATCGCCCAGATCCCGCTGGGTACACACCTGTGCATAGCCCAGCTGACGCAGCAGGTCGCGCACCGCTTCGCCCTGATCATAACCATGCTCGAACAGCAGCCAGCCGCCGGGCTTCAGGTGGGCTTTCGCCTGCTCGGCAATGGCGCGAATATCGGCCATTCCCTTGTCTTCGGCCGTCAGCGCCGACAAAGGTTCAAAGCGCACGTCGCCCTGATCCAGATGCGGATCCTCAGGATCGATATAGGGCGGATTGCTGACGATCATGTCGAAATGCCCCTGAAGCGGCGCACACCAGCTGCCCTGCAGGATCGCCACGTTGTTCAGCTGGTGGGCCTGCGCATTCTCCTGCGCCAGTGCCACGGCACCGGGATGCAGGTCGGTGGCAATCAGCTGCCACTGCGGCCGTTCGCTGGCCAGCGCCAGCGCAATGGCGCCGGTGCCCGTGCCCAGATCCGCCACTCGGGCAGAACCGTCCGGCAACAGCGCCAGCGCCTGCTCCACCAGCGTCTCGGTATCGGGGCGGGGAATCAGGGTATCGGGGCTGACCTTCAGTCTCAGGGTCCAGAAATCACGGTAGCCGAGCAGGTGGGCTACCGGCTCACCGTGGAGGCGGCGCGCCAGCAACTGCTCAAAGCGGACCTGCTGTTCAGCACTCAGGGTCTTGTCCGGCCAGGTAAACAGCCAGCTGCGCGGCTTGTCGAGCACCTCGCACAGCAGCAGTTCGATATCCAGCCGCGGGCTGTCGCTGACCGCGGCCAGCTCGGCCGCCCGGTTCAGCGCCGCGGCCACGTTCAGTTCAGTCATTGGACAGGCTGCTAAGCTGCTCGGCCTGGTATTCGTTGCGCAGCGGCTGGATCACCTGATCCAGGTCGCCGGCCATGACTTCGTTCAGGCGATAGATCGTCAGGTTGATGCGGTGATCGGTCAACCGGCCCTGGGGGAAGTTGTAAGTGCGGATGCGTTCGGAACGATCGCCAGAGCCGACCAGGCTCTTGCGGGTGCTGGCCTGCTCGGCCTGCTGCTTATCCAGCTCCGCCTGCTGCAGACGCGATGCCAGCAACGCCATCGCCTTGGCGCGGTTCTTGTGCTGGGAACGCTCTTCCTGACATTCCACCACCAGCCCGGTGGGCAGGTGGGTGATGCGGATCGCCGAGTCGGTCTTGTTGACGTGCTGACCGCCGGCCCCCGAAGCTCGGTAGGTATCCACACGCAGATCGGCCTTGTTGATCTCGATCTCGGCGGACTCGTCCATCTCCGGCATCACCGCCACGGTACAGGCGGAGGTATGGATACGGCCCTGGGACTCGGTCTCGGGCACGCGCTGCACGCGGTGGGCGCCGGATTCGAACTTCAGCTGGGCATAGACATCCTCGCCGGCCACCCGACTAATGATCTCCTTGTAGCCACCGTGTTCGCCCTCATTGGCACTGACCACCTCAACGCGCCAGCCCTTCTGCTCGGCGTAGCGCGAGTACATGCGGAACAGATCACCGGAAAAGATCGCCGCCTCGTCACCGCCGGTTCCGGCACGAATTTCGAGAAACACATTGCGGTGGTCATTGGGGTCGCGCGGCAGCAGCAGGATCTGCAGCTCAGCTTCCAGACGTTCGATCCGCTCCTTGGCACAGTCGATCTCGTCGCGCGCCATTTCGCGCAGTTCGGCATCGTCCTCGTTGAGCATCTCTTCGGCGGAAACGAGATCATCCTGTGCCTGCTGCCAGCCGGCAAAGGCCTTGGTAATCTCTTCCAGATCGGAATATTCACGCGAGTAGTCACGGAAACGGTTCTGGTCCGCGATCACCTCAGGTTCACTGAGCAGCGCCGCCAACTCTTCGTGACGGTCGCACAGCTTCTCCAGCTTGCTCTTGATGGATGCTTTCATGAAGCCTTGACTCCTGTGCTGATCCGCTCAACCGGCCTGGTCGGAATCGTTCAGCTGATAAAGTTCCTGTGCCAACTGCAGCAGATCGACCCGCCCCTCGGAAGAGGCACGACGCAGCTGTACAGTCGGCTGATGCAGCAGCTTGTTGGTCAGACCGTTGGCCAGGCGCTTGAGCACCTCCTCGGCGTCTTTGCCGTTGCGCAGCTGGCGCAGACTTTTTTCCAATTCCTGCTGGGCTAACTGGTGCGACTGGCTGCGCAACTGGGTCAGCGTATCGACCGCATCCAGTTCACGCAGCTGGCGGATGAACTCCAGCGCCCCGGCTTCGATGATCCCTTCTGCAGCCACCGCGGCACTTTGGCGCTCGCGCTGGTTCTCCTCAATCACCTCACGCAGATCATCGACGGTATAGAGGTAGACATCATCCAGCTCGCCGACCTGGGGTTCGATATCGCGCGGCACGGCGATATCCACCATGAAGATAGGGCGGTGCTTGCGCTTTTTCAGCGCCACCTCGACCGCACCCTTGCCGAGAATCGGCAGCTGGCTGGCGGTGGAGGCGATCAGAATATCGGTATTGGGCAGCTCGTCGGGGATCTGACTCAGTTCGACGGCACGGCCATCAAACTCCTCCGCCACCGCCAGGGCACGGGCCAGAGTGCGGTTGGCTACGGTGATCTGCTGCACGCCGGCACGCTTGAGGTGACGCGCCACCAGCTCGATGGTCTCGCCGGCACCGATCAGCAGCGCCCGGCTGGTACTCATGTCGGCAAAGATATGCTGTGCCAGGCTGACCGCCGCATAGGCCACGGACACCGGGTTCTGGCCGATGGCGGTTTGGGTGCGCACATCTTTTGCCACGGAAAAAGTACTGCGAAACAGGCGTCCCAGTTCAACATTGGCCAGACCTTCTGCCTGGGAGACCGAAAAGGCGGACTTCAGCTGGCCAAGAATCTGCGGTTCGCCCAGCACCAGCGAGTCCAGGCCGCTGGCCACTCGCATCATGTGGCGTACCGCCTCCTCATCCCAATAGGCGTAGGAGCAGCGCTGCAGCTCCTCCACATCGAGGCCGTGATACTCGCCCAACCACTCCAGCAGGGCGCGGGTGCCCTCCAGCGGAGTTGCGCAGTAGAGTTCGGTCCGGTTACAGGTGGACAGAATCGCCACTTCGGACAGCCGAGCCTGACGGCATGCCTCGTGCAGCGCCTCGGCCAGAGCCTCAGGTGCAAAGGCTACCCGCTCGCGCACCGCCACCGGTGCCGTCTTGTGATTGATACCTAACGCCAGCAAAGCCATAAACGGTTCGCATCACCCCATTACAGACAAGCGCGACATCATACACCTTTGCCGCCTCCGGATTAAGCCGTCCACGCGGGTTGCTGCTGCCGGGAACCCCGGGGCGCCTCTGCAGACCAATGGAGATACGGCATGACAGCCAGCAACCCCCTGCTCTATAGTGAGCACTCAACCCCCTGCAGGACCGGAAACGTGTATCGATTCAGCAAACAGCCCATGCTGCTCAGTCTGCTCGCCGGACTGCTACTGAGCGGCTGCATCAGCCAGACACGCCCTTCTGCGGCAACGTCTCCGGCCAGTGCCTTCACTCCGTCCTCCTATACGCCCGGAGAGTTCAACGCCACCAGCCTCTACCGATTGCTGACCGCCGAACTGGCCGGCAAACAGGGGCGTTTCGACCTGGCGCTGGACAACTACCTACAGGAAGCCGAAGCCACCGGCGATGCCGCCGTGGCCGAGCGCGCCACCCGCATCGCCCAGTTCCTGCGCCGTCCTGAAGCTGTTTTGCAAGCCAGTCAGCTATGGAGCCGCGCCGATCCCGAAGCGCTCGAACCGCTGCACATTCAGGCCAACATTCTGCTCCATGAAGGCCGTTTCGAGGCCGCGCTGCCCCTGTTACGTACTCTGTTGGTGCAGGGCGGCGAAGAGGCACTGGCCCTGATCGGCGGCCGTATCGACGAGATGTCGCCCGAGATAGCTGGACATTATTCCCGCCTGCTGAACGAACTGCAGGAGGCCGCCCCCGACCGCCTCGACCTGCTGCTGACCCGCGCCCTGCTGCTGAAACGGCAGCAGCGCCCCGAGGCCGCCGCACGCCTGCTCGACGAAGGCTTGCAGCAGAGCCCGGGACAGACCGAACTGACCCTGCAGCGCGCCGAGCTCTACCGCCTGCAGGGCGAACCGGCCCGAGCGCTGACGCTGGTGGAGCGAGCACTCAAAAAGGCGCCTGATCATGGCCGCCTGCAGGCTACCCGCGCCCAGTTACTGCTGCTGACCGGTCAACCCAACCGCGCCTGGCGCGCCATGCGCGAACTGCTGGCCAAGCAGGACAACCCTCAACTGCACTATTACTTTGCACTGCTGCTGCTGGAAAACGAGCGCTGGCAAGAGAGCCGTACCCTGTTGCAGCAGATGCTGGAACAGGACCCGGAGACCAGTGCACCACATTTCTATCTCGGCATGATCGCCCAGGCGCAACAGCAACCGGAACAGGCGCTGCGTCATTTTCTGCAGGTCGAGGACGGTCCCAACCTGATCCAGGCCTATGCCCGTGCCCTGTCTCTGCACGAGCAGCCGCAACAGGCCGCCGAGGTGGAAGCCCTGATCGATTTTGCCGCCCGCAAGCACCCGGATCAGCGCGAACCGCTGATCATCCTCTATATCGAGTGGCTGCAGCGCCACCAGATGCGCGAAACCGCCCTGGAAACCCTCGACCAGGCTCTGGCCTCCACGCCTGACAGTGTCAATCTGCTTTATACCCGTGCCATGCTCAGCAGTCCCGAGGAGTCCGCCCGCATGATCGACGATCTGCGTCGCGCTCTGGCCCTGGCACCGGATAACCCGATGGTACAAAACGCTCTGGGCTACACCCTCACCCTTTATAGCGACCAGCTGGATGAAGCCCACACTCTAATCAGCCGAGCCCTGGAACAACAGCCCGAGGACGCCGCCACGCTGGACTCCATGGGCTGGATTCTGTACAAGCTGGGCCGCCATGGTGAAGCGCGCAACTTTCTGCAGCGCGCCTACGATGCACACCCCGACCCGGAGGTTGGCGGTCATTTGATCCAGGTGCTCTGGGCTCTCGGTGAGCAACAAGCGGCGCGGAAGCTGCTGGACGACGGGCTGCAGCAGCACCCGGACAATGAACATCTGCTGGAAGCCGCCAGCGCAATTGGAGTTACCCCCTGATGCGCAAGGTCCCCCTGCTGATTCTGATGCTCAGCCTGCTCGCAGGCTGCAGCCAGCTGGCGCAGCAGCCCACCACCCTGCTGGCGATCGACCCACAACAGGTACAGCAACTGCAGCAGTGGTCCGCCGAGGGCCGCATCGGCATCCGCTGGCCCGAGGACAACCAGAGTGCCAACCTGGACTGGGAACAGACCCTGGACCATTACCGCATTCGACTGAGCGGTCCCCTCGGCCAGGGCGGCTTGAGAATTCTGGGTAGCCCGGACGAGGTCAGCCTGCAACGCGCCGGCGATGACCAGATCCACCGTGCTCGAACTCCCGAGGCCCTGATGCAGCAACTGCTCGGCTGGCACCTGCCACTGACTCAGGCGCAATACTGGATTCGCGGCATCCCGGCCCCCGGCAGCGAGGTGCTGCCGCTGAACAGCCTCGACAACGGCTTTATCCAGTCCGGCTGGCGCATCGAATACCCCCGCCTGACCCGGGCCGCGGGCATGGTGCTGCCGGAAAAGCTGCGCCTGACCCGAGACAGCCTGCGCATCACCGTGATTATCAATGAATGGACACCCCAAAGGCCCTACTGAAAGAAGTGGCAACAAACTTTGCCAGAGGGGGTTGATTTCCCCCCGCGCTTTGTAGAGAATATGCGCCTTCTTGGAGCGTGGTCCACACCACAGGAGACGACTGGGGTATCGCCAAGCGGTAAGGCACTGGATTCTGATTCCAGCATGCGTAGGTTCGAATCCTACTACCCCAGCCAATTACCATGACTGACTTCCTCTCTACTTCATCAAACTCCGACGCAATCGAGAAGGTAATCGCCGTGTCTAAAATGATGGTCTTCACCGGCAATGCAAACCCGGAGCTGGCTCAGAAAGTTGTCGAACGCCTCGATATTCCGATGGGCAAAGCACAGGTAGGCTGTTTCAGCGACGGCGAAGTCAGTGTTGAAATCCAGGAAAACGTGCGCGGCAAGGATGTTTTCATCATCCAGTCTACCTGCGCACCGACCAATGACAACCTGATGGAACTGATCGTTTTCGCCGACGCCATGCGTCGCGCCTCAGCGACCCGCATCACGGCTGTTATCCCCTATTTCGGCTACGCCCGCCAGGATCGTCGTCCGCGCTCTGCGCGTGTACCGATCAGCGCCAAGGTCGTGGCCAGCATGCTCGCCAACGTCGGTATCGACCGCGTCCTGACCGTTGACTTGCACGCCGACCAGATCCAGGGCTTCTTCGACATTCCTGTCGACAACGTTTATGGCTCTCCGATCCTGCTCGACGACATCGTCGATCAGCAGTACGACGACGTGACCGTGGTATCCCCGGACGTTGGCGGCGTTGTCCGCGCCCGTGCTGTCGCCAAGCAGCTGGACTGCGACCTGGCAATCATCGACAAGCGTCGCGAACGCGCCAACGAATCCCAGGTGATGAACCTCATCGGCGACGTTTCAGGCCGCACCTGCATTCTGGTCGACGACATGTGCGATACCGCCGGCACCCTGTGCAAGGCCGCCAAGGCCCTGAAGGAAAAGGGTGCTGTCCGCGTGGTTTCCTATGTAACCCACCCGGTACTGTCCGGCCCGGCGATCAACAACATCATCGCCTCCGAGCTGGATGAGCTGGTTGTTACCGACACCATCCCGTTGTCCGAGCAGGCACAGAAGTGCGACAAGATCCGTCAGCTGTCCCTGTCGCCGCTGTTGGCAGAAGCGGTCCGCCGCGTCTGTAATGAAGAATCCATTAGTGCCATGTTCCGTTAATCGGCTCTTGTTAAAGAGTTTCGCTACGCGAACAGGGCGCTGACCCACGGGCCCAAGCCCGTGCAACTGTCCGGCTCCTCAGGAGCCACAACATACCGCATGCATCTGGTCGCGGAGGCATGCGGTTTAAACATTTAAGGTGTAAATCACATGGCTACTTTTACTGTAAACGCTGTTGCCCGTAACGATCAGGGGAAAGGTGCGAGCCGCCGCCTGCGTCGTGAAGGCCTGGTACCGGGCATCATCTACGGTTCTTCTGAGCCGAAGGCGATCTCCGTAGTGGGCAAGGACCTGTACCGCATGCTGCTGGAAGATGGCTTCTACTCTTCCATCCTGGACGTAAACCTGGACGGCCAGAACGAAAAGGTCATCATCAAGGACCTGCAGCGTCACCCGTCCAAGCCGGTTGTACTGCACGCTGACTTCCAGCGCATCGACGACAGCCAGAAGATCAAGATCCAGATTCCGCTGGCGTTCGTAAACTTCGAAAAGTCTGCTGCTTCCAAGGCTGCTGCCAAGTTCGCACAGGAAGCCGCTACCGTTGAAGTAGTGTGCCTGCCGAAGGACCTGCCGGAAGCTCTGAACGTCGACCTGAGCAACATCGCTCTGGGCCAGATCGCTCACATGTCCGACATCTCCCTGCCGGAAGGTGTTGAGATCGTTGCCCTGCGTCGCGGCGAAGACCACGACCAGAGTATCGGTTACTGCTACGCGCCGCGTGGCGCCAAAGCCGGCAAGTAAGCGTAGACCACAGGCACTAGCATGAAGGACCGGATTCAACTGATCGTCGGTCTCGGCAACCCCGGGAACGAATACAGCCAAACCCGTCACAATGCCGGTGCCGAGCTGGTGGAGCAGCTTGCTGCCCACCAGCACACCTCTCTGCAACCGGAGAAAAAATTCTTCGGCCTCTACGGCAAGGTCATCATCGACCACCGCCCGGTGCACCTGCTGATTCCAACGACCTACATGAATCGCAGCGGACAATCGGTCGCGGCACTTGCCAATTTCTACAAGATTCCCACCAGTGACATACTGGTCGTGCATGATGAGCTGGATATTCCACCCGGCACGGCGCGCCTGAAACAGGGCGGCGGCCATGGTGGTCACAACGGCCTGCGCGACATCATCAGTAAGCTGGGGAATGACAAGAATTTTTACCGTCTGCGTGTTGGCATCGGCCACCCCGGAAGTGCCGCTCAGGTCTCGGGTTTCGTACTGAGCAAGGCCCCGGTATCCGAACGCGACAAAACGCAGTCGGCGATCGACGAAGCTTTGAGCACTCTGCCTCTGGCCGTCAGCGGTGACTGGTCCAAGGCAATGAACCGCCTGCACAGCTTCAACGGCTAACTTCAATCACAGGATCTAAGCATGGGTTTCAAATGCGGTATTGTCGGCCTGCCTAACGTCGGCAAGTCTACGCTCTTCAATGCCCTGACCAAGGCGGGCATCGACGCTGAAAACTTCCCGTTCTGTACCATCGAGCCGAATGCCGGCGTGGTTCCCATGCCGGACCCGCGCCTGAACGCGCTGGCCGAGATCGTCAAGCCGGAACGCGTCTTGCCGACTACCATGGAGTTCGTCGACATCGCCGGCCTGGTCGCCGGTGCCTCCAAGGGTGAAGGCCTGGGCAACAAGTTCCTGGCCAACATCCGCGAAACCGATGCCATTGCGCACGTGGTGCGCTGCTTCGAGGACGACAATGTCATCCACGTAGCCAACCGCATCCACCCGCTGGAAGATATCGAGACCATCAACCTGGAGCTGGCACTGGCCGACCTCGATTCCTGCGAGAAGCAGCTACAGCGCGTACAGCGCACCGCCAAGGGTGGTGACAAGGACGCAGTCGCCGCCAAGGCCCTGCTGGAGAAACTGATCCCACACCTGGCCGAGGGCCTGCCGGTACGCGGCATGAAGCTGGATGAGGCCGAGCTGAAACTGCTCCCCAGCTTCCACCTGCTGACTACCAAACCGACCATGTACATTGCCAACGTGTCCGAGGATGGTTTCGAGAACAACCCCTACCTGGATCAGGTCAGGGAGCTGGCCGCCTCCGAAGGTGCCGAGGTCGTCGCCATCTGCAACAAGCTGGAATCCGAAATCTCCGAACTGGAAGATGACGAGAAACTCGACTTCCTGCAGGAGATGGGCATGGAAGAGCCAGGCCTGGACCGCGTTATCCGCGCCGGATACAGCCTGCTGGGCCTGCAGACCTACTTCACCGCCGGGGTGAAGGAAGTCCGCGCCTGGACCGTCAAGATCGGTGCCACCGCGCCTCAGGCCGCCGGTGTGATCCACACCGACTTCGAGAAGGGCTTCATCCGCGCCGAAGTGATCAGCTACGACGACTTCATCACGCACAAGGGTGAACAGGGCGCCAAGGACGCCGGTCGCTGGCGCCTGGAAGGCAAGGATTACATCGTCCAGGACGGCGATGTCGTGCATTTCCGCTTTAACGTCTGATTTTTTTCAGTTTTTTGCTTTCAGGCTGTTGACAGGTTTTCAGAAAAAGGGAATAATTCGCGGCCTTGAAAGCAGTTGGCAATGTAGCTCAGTTGGTTAGAGCAACGCATTCATAATGCGTGGGTCGCAGGTTCGAGTCCCGCCATTGCCA
This sequence comes from uncultured Marinobacterium sp., assembly GCA_963677795.1. Classification (GTDB taxonomy): domain Bacteria; phylum Pseudomonadota; class Gammaproteobacteria; order Pseudomonadales; family Balneatricaceae; genus Marinobacterium. The sequence goes on from OY782520.1 coordinate 1,361,031, forward strand.
CCACTTTCAAATGCTGGGGTATCGCCAAGCGGTAAGGCAACGGGTTTTGATCCCGTCATGCGCAGGTTCGAATCCTGCTACCCCAGCCACTTATGTGTGGCAATATAGCTCAGTTGGTTAGAGCATCGCATTCATAATGCGAGGGTCGCAGGTTCGAGTCCCGCTATTGCCACCATTCTCGACAGGGGTATCGCCAAGCGGTAAGGCACTGGATTCTGATTCCAGCATGCGGAGGTTCGAATCCTCCTACCCCTGCCATCTCTTATACGCTTCCCACGCTCCACTCTCGAACTATCCTGACCAAGATTTGTTAGCCGACATAAGCCTCGCAAAGTCCTGAACTTTGTGGCAGCTTTAATGGCATGCATTCGGCTATCAAGGACGGGACGACACACCATGAGCGGCTCCAGCGACGAAATCATCAGCGCACTCGCCAAGCATACGCACCAGGACACCCCCCGGCGCACCATCAACCTCCTGTTCGCCCACTGTGACAATGTTCAGACCGACCAGATCCTGAACCACCTGCGCACTGCGCGTTTCGCACCTCGCGGCGAGGCGGTCCACAGCCGGGCCGAATTGCAGGAAGTACTGGGCAAACGTACCTGGGATTTGCTCATCATTGCCGACCAAAACGCCTACGCCGACGAACTGACCCCACAACACACGGCGGAGCTGCTGCACCACCAGGACCGTGACCTGCCGATCCTGCTGCTGATGCCGGGCAACGATTGCCAAGACCCTGTTGCCTGGCTGGGTGCCGGCATTCAGGCGGTGGTCCCCGAAGCCAATACCGCCCTGTTGCTGCTGACGGTACAGCGGCTGTTCGATGCCCTCAATACACGCCGGGAGCTGCTGCAGGCCCAGTTACAACTGAACCATCTGAACGCATACAACCAACATCTGGTGGAGCACTCTTCCCTGGCCATCTGTTTTGTCCACAATGGCCTGATCCAGTACGCCAATACCAGCTTCGCCCACCTGTTCGGATATGACAGTGCTGACCGCCTGCACGAGCACTCGCTGCGCCAGTTGATGCAGCCGCAGCACCGAGATGATCTCGACCTGATCCTGCATGAAAGCAGCCATAGTGGTGTTCGGGTACAGCGTGCGCTTGCCGCTGAACGCCCCGACAAAACCCGCTTCGAAGGAATTTTTACCATCGACCCGGCCCATTATCAGGGCAATCTCTGCCTCAGCGTCGAGGTCGTTACCAGCCTCGACGGCGCCGAGCAGACCTTCAGGGACGTGAATCCGCTCAGCGGTCTGCGCAACCAGGCGGCCTTCCTGCAGGCACTGGAAGCGGCCAGCCGCAATGCCCATCGCGGAGGCCAGGACCGCAGTCTGCTGCTGCTGTCGCTGGACCATCTTGACGTCATTCGCGCTGAAGTGGGTACCGATGGCATCGAACTGATCCTGCGCGACATCAGCACCCTGCTGAAGCAGCAGGTCAACCGCGCCCACCTGGTCGGCCATCTGGACGATGACAGCTTCGCGATCCTGATGCACAACGCCGATCCCGACCAAGCCACCGATCTGGGCAAGACGCTGTGCCACAGCATCAGCAGCCATGTCAGCCGGGTGCACCAGACCTCCATCCACACCACCGTATCGATCGGCGTGGTGATGATCAATGACAGCGCCCCCTCGCCGCAACTGCTGCTGCGACGAGCCCGCCTGACCGCGGACAGCCTGCACCACGGCAACCGGCCCGGCAATGGCGTCAGTCTCTATCAAAGCGAGCAGGCCCTGCTGCCGAGCGTCGACACCCGCATGAGCAAGCGCCTGCTCAATGCGCTCAAGCTTAACCGCTTCCGCCTGCTCTACCAGCCGGTCGTTCCCCTGCGCCTGACCAGCGGAGCACAATACTATGAAGTTCTGCTTCGCCTGATCAGTGACAGCGAACGCGCCCTGTCGCCCAACGCCTTCATTGCCCAGGCGATCGACCCCGAGGTTCTGGTCGCCCTGGACCGCTGGGTCATCGCCACGGCGCTGGAGAAGCTCTCTGAGGCGTTTTCCAGGGGGGAGCGCATCCATCTGCTGATCAACCTCTCCGGCCCCTCTCTGCGCAGCGCTGAGCTGCTCAGCTGGCTTGCCGACAAACTGCAGCTATCCCGGGTGCCGGCCGAGTACCTGGTGTTTCAGATCAGCGAAAGCGATGCCGCGGTCGACCTGATGGAAGTATGCAGCTTCACCCGTTCCCTGCAGCAGCTGAACTGTCAGGTCTGTCTGAAGCATTTCGGCAGCTCACCCAACTCCGGGCATGTACGCCAGGAGCTCGACACCGAATTCATCAAACTCGATGGCTCCTACATTCATGATCTGGAGAACCACACGCTGGAACTGGAAGCGCTCAAAGCGATCCTGGAGCCGCTGCATGAGCAACACCGGCTGATTATCGCGCCGCTGGTGGAGCAGACACGGGTCATCAGTGATCTGTATACGGTGGGCGTTCATCTAATCCAGGGCTACTATCTGCAGCCGCCACGAGAACAGATGGACTATGACTTTTTCGGGGAGACCCAGGACTGACAGCGTCAGCCCTGGTGATGGCAGCCCTGGCTCAGAGCAGGCTGTCGCGGTCGCGGAAACCGATCAGGTAGAGGATACCGTCCAGGCCCAGCGTCGAGATCGCCTGCTTGGCGCTCTGGCGTACCAGCGGCTTGGCACGGAAGGCGATGCCCAGGCCTGCAATCGACAGCATCGGCAGGTCGTTGGCGCCATCACCCACGGCGATGGTCTGCTCCAGGCGCACCCCTTCACGTTCGGCGATTTCGCGCAGCAGCTGCGCCTTGCGCTCGCCGTTGACGATCTGACCGGCCACCTCACCGGTGACCTTGCCATCCTTGATATCCAGCTCGTTGGCGTAAACGTAGTCGAAGCCCAGCTTCTGCTGCAGGAAGCGACCGAAGTAGGTAAAGCCACCGGACAGGATCGCGGTCTTGAAGCCCAGCGCCTTGAGGTGCCCGACCAGCTCGGCCGCTCCCTCGGTCAGCGGCAGGCGCTCGGCGATACGCTCCAGCACACCGGCATCCAGTCCCTTGAGCAGCGCCACACGACGGCGGAAACTCTCGTTGAAATCGATCTCACCACGCATGGCGGCTTCGGTGATTTCGATCACCTGTTCGCCGACACCGGCTTCCTTAGCCAGCTCGTCGATCACTTCCGCTTCGATCAAGGTGGAGTCCATGTCGAATACAACCAGGCGGCGATTGCGGCGGAAAATGTCGTCCTTCTGGAAAGCGATATCCACATCCAGGTCACTGGCCGCCTTGAGGAACTCCTCGCGCAGCGCCGCCGCATCGGCCGGCAGACCACGTACCGAGAACTCGACACAGGCACGGGTGCGCGGGCAGTTTTCTTCCTGCAGCGAGATGCGGCCGGAAAGCCGGCTGATGTTGTCGATATTCAGCCCATGATCCGCGGCAATCGCGGTTACCCGCGCGATATGCTCGGCACTGATCCGCCGCGCCAGCAGGGTGATGATATGACGCGACTTGCCCTGCCCTTCGACCCAGTCCTCGTAGGCACCGCTTTCAACCGGTTCGAAACGCACCTGCATGTTCATTTCATGCGCCTTGAACAGCACATCACGCAGCAGCGGCGAGGACTCCAGTTCGGTCGGTACCTGGATCAGCACGCCCAGTGACAAGGTGTTGTGGATAACCGCCTGACCGATATCGAGGATGTTGATATGGTAGCGGGCGAGAATACCGGTTATAGCCGAGGTTACGCCCGGGCGGTCGTCACCGGATAGTGTCAGCAGGATGATTTCGTTCATCGCACCCTTCCGTTAAATGAGGCATCGCTGGCAAAGCCAGCACTGGGCTGCAATTATATCAGAGGGAACACCACCCCCGCATTGTCACCGCCGTCAATCTATCCGGGATCCATACTGTGCTGGACAGCCTGCTCACCACCTTCAGCCCGTCACCCACTTCACTGTTGCTGCTGATCGGCCTGGTTGCGCTGCTGGAATCACTGGCCTTCGTCGGCCTGCTGCTGCCCGGCGTCGCCCTGCTGTTCGGCCTCGCCTTTGCCGCCGGCAGCCATGGCGTTGACGCTTTTGCCTGCCTGCTGGCCGGCTTTGCCGGTGCGGTACTGGGTGACGGCATCAGTTTCCTGCTCGGCCGCCGCGCCGCGCCGCGCATTCGTCAACTGCGCTGGATAGCGCGACATGCGGACTGGCTCGACCGTGGCGAAGCCTTCTTTCACCGCTGGGGCGGGCTCAGCATCGTCACCGGTCGCTTCGTCGGCCCCATTCGCCCCATCATCCCCTTTGTAGCTGGCAGCTGCCAACTGTCACCGCTCAGGTTCATGAGCTATAACCTGTTCTCGGCACTGGCCTGGGCACCGGTCTACCTGCTGCCCGGATACCTGACCGGCCACGGCATGCACCACCTGCCCAGCGAGCTGGTTCCGCTGCTGTGGAGCCTCGCCACGCTGGCCTTTGTGCTGCTGTTGGTGCAGCAAACCCACCGCCTGCTGCACCCCGATAGCAGCTTGTACCAGTATTGCCGGCACTACCTGCCCGCAGGCTGGCAGCCGGCGCCGGTATTGATGCTGATCTTTGCGGGGGGGCTTTTCCTGACAGCGACCCTGCTCAGCCTGACACCGACCGGGAGCTATCTCAACCAGCAGCTGCTGGCCCCGCTGCACCAGCTTGGCCAGCAGCTGCCACTGTGGACCCTGGCGATCACGCTGCCGGGAGACCCTGGCCTGTGCGCCGCCCTCGCCCTGATGAGCGCCCTGTACGGACAGTGGCGACATCAGCAGTTGCAAGGATGGGGGGTGTTGCTGGGGGTCGGTTTTGCACTGAGCTTCAATTACCTGCTCAAGCTGGCGTTCGCAATCCCGCGGCCCGAAGGCGCGGCACTGACAAGCTTCAGCTTTCCCAGTGGTCATGCGTCCGCCATCACCGCTCTGGTCGGCCTGAGCGTGGTTTGGGTGGCACACAACCGTCACCATGCCATCCGCCATCTGTGCTACCTGCTGGCAACTCCGGTAATTTTGCTGGTGGCACTGTCGCGGCCGATGCTGGGGGTGCACTGGCCGCTGGACGTGATCGCAGGCTGCGCCGAGGGACTGGTGATCGCTGCCAGCTACCGGCTCTGGCTCTACCGTCACCCGGCGACCAAACCTGTACCCCTGGCCTGGCTGGCACTGCTGCTGGGCACGGCAATGCTGTACAGCGGGGCAAGACTGGATGAGGCTGCCCTGCTGTATTTTGGCTGATGCGAACGATGCGCAGGGCTGACGGCGTCAGGTATGGCTGACCGTCTGCCGCCAGGCCCCAAATAGCTCCTGCATTTGGGGCATTTCCGCCATCCATGGCGGTCAACGGCGGCAGTCGAGCCCCCATGGATGGGTTTACGGCGTGTCAGACAGGCCTGACACCTTCAGCCAGAGCCGTCTCAGCCCTTCGGCTTCTTCTGCCGCGCACGCGGCGGATGCTTGGGCTTGTGAGCCTTCTTGCGCTTGTGCCTGGGCGCGCCGGACGCGTCCTTTTCCGAGTGGGCACCACGATGCCCTTCAGGCTTTTTTCCGCGGCTGCGCCCCTTCTTGCGGCTCGAACGACCATCCTCGATCTGTCCCTTGGCCAGTTTCTCACGCTGGCTCAGCGGCTTGGGCTTGGCCTGGGTCTGCTCACCGGAGAGTTCGAAATCGATCTTGCGCTCATCCAGATCAACCCGCACCACCTGCACATCCAGACGATCCCCCAGCTTGAACACCCGACGGGTACGATCCCCCACCAGTCGCTGCTTGGCTGCCTCGAAGTGGTAGTAATCGCTGGGCAGCGCGGTGATGTGGATAAGTCCTTCCACATACAGATCTTCCAGTTCGACAAAGACACCGAAACCGGTCACGGCCGCGACCACACCCGGGTAGACCTCACCGATCTGGCTCTGCATGTATTCACACTTCAGCCAGGCCACAACGTCACGGGTGGCGTCGTCGGCACGACGCTCGGTCATCGAGCAGTGCTCACCCAGTGCCAGCATCTGTTCCAGGCTGTAGTTGTACTTGAACGCAGCATCCGGCACGAACTTCTTCGGCCGCTCCACCCCCTTGACCTTGCCGTCACTGTGGATGGCACCACGAATGGCCCGGTGCACCAGCAGGTCCGGATAGCGTCGTATCGGCGAGGTGAAATGAGTGTACGCCGAGTAGGCCAGACCGAAGTGGCCATGGTTGTCCGGGCTGTACACCGCCTGCTGCATGGATCTCAGCATCATGGTCTGGATGATGTGGCGGTCCGGGCGATTTTCGATCGCCTCGGCCAGCTTCAGGTAATCCTTGGGCTCGGGGCTGTCGCCGCCGGGCAAGTTGAGGCCCAGTTCGCCGAGGAAAGAACGCAGGTTTTCCAGCTTGGCTTCCTTGGGGCCGTCATGAATACGGTACAGAGCCGGCTTGCCATATTTGGCCAGGAAGCGCGCTGTCGCCACGTTGGCGATCAGCATGCACTCCTCGATCATTTTGTGCGCATCATTGCGGTGTACCGGCACGATCTCATCGATCTTGCGCACCTGGTCGAAGATGATGCGGGTTTCCACGGTTTCGAAATCGATCGCACCACGCTCGTCACGCGCCTTGCGCAGCGACTTGTACAGCGCGTGCAGCTGATCGATGTGCGGCAACACCTCGCGGTACTCCTGGCGCCAGTGCTGGTGCTGCTCGTGATCCGGATCGACCATGGCACCGACCTTGTTGTAGGTCAGGCGCGCCTTGGAGTTGATCACCGCCTCGTAGAACTTGTAGCCGGACAGCTTGCCTGCGCGGCTGACGGTCATCTCGCACACCATCGCCAGACGATCTACCTTGGGGTTCAGCGAACAGAGGCCGTTGGAAAGCAGCTCCGGCAGCATCGGTACCACGAACTCCGGGAAATAGACCGAGTTGCCACGCTTGATCGCTTCGCGATCCAGCGCCGAGTCCGGCTGCACGTAGTAGGATACATCGGCTATCGCCACCCAGAGACGCCAGCCGCCAAAAGTCTTCTTCTCACAGTAAACCGCATCGTCGAAGTCCTTGGCATCCTCACCGTCGATGGTCACGAACGGCAGCTTGCGCAGATCGAAACGGTTCTGCTTGTCCTCTTCGCGCACCTCCGGATCCAGGTCGCCGATCTGCTGGTGCACCTCATCCGGGAACTCGTCCGGAATCTCGTAGTTGTGGATAGCAACCTTGATCTCCATGCCTGGGGCCATACGGTCACCCAGCACCTCCACTACGCGCGCACGCGCCGGCTGCTTGCGGGTCGGATGCTGGATGATCTCGGCGACCACAAGCTGGCCATCCTCATACTCGAGCCCGGTGGTCGGATCCGGGATCACCATCACCTGATTGGTGATACGCTGGTTCTCACAGATCAGGCTGCCAAACCCAGCATTGCCGTCGAAACGCCCCACCAGCTTTTTGGTGCAGCGTTCCAGCACCTCGACGATCTTGCCTTCACGGCGACCACGATGATCGACACCAATCGACTGCACCAGCACCCGGTCACCGTCAAACACCTCGCGCATGTTGCGCGGGCTGAGGAAGAGATCATCACCGCCGGCATCCGGCTGCAGGAAACCAAAGCCGTCACGATGACCGATCACCCGGCCGGGGATCAGATCCATCTTGCGGATCAAGCCATACTCGCTCTTACGGTTGGAGATCAGCTGGCCGTCACGGCACATGGCGATCAGGCGACGGCGCACCCCTTCGATACCGTCTTCATCTTCAATGCCGAGCTCACGACACAGCAGCGGGTGGCTGATCGGCGCTCCCCACTTTTCAAGGAAGTTCAGCAGAAAATCGCGGCTGGGGACCGGCTGGTCATATTTTTCAGCTTCCTGCTGAGCATTAGGGTCTTTGTCTTGCCAATTCTTAGTCATTCAATATCCAATTTTATCTGTCACAGCCTCGCAGGCTGCCAACATCAACCATTCGTTGAGAATAGTCGGGTAATCCATAAAAAATAAAGCCGGCAGAGCCGGCTTTACAAATGTCAGGGCAACTCTTCTGCCTCTTCGCCATCTTCTTTTTGTGGCGGTAACAGGTCTTCGCGAGTCACTTTGAGTGCCAACAGCCCGTTGGCGGCCACATAGATCGACGAGTAGGTACCGATGATCACCCCCACCAGCAACGCCATGGCAAAGCCATGGATCATCTCGCCGCCAAAGTAGAACAGCGCGACCAGCACCAGCAAAGTGGTCAACGAGGTCATCAGGGTACGGCTCAGGGTCTGGCTCAGTGAGGCATTCATCACCTCAATGGCCCCCTCCTTGCGCATGATACGGAAATTCTCGCGGATACGGTCGTAGACCACGATGGTATCGTTGAGTGAGTAACCGATCACCGCCAGCACTGCCGCCAGTACGGTCAGGTCGAATTCGACCTGCAACAGGGAAAAGAAGCCCAATACGATCAGCACGTCGTGTACCAGCGCCACGACCGCACCCAACGAGAACTTGAACTGGAAGCGGAACGCCAGGTACACCATGATCATGAACAGCGCCAGCAACATGCCCAGACCGCCCTGCTCACGCAGCTCTTCACCCACTTGGGAGCCGACGAACTCGTTGCGGCGCAGCTCCAGTGTCTGATCGGTACCGGTCTGCAGGGCACCCAGCACCTTGTCACCCAATTTGGGGTCATGATCCGCCTGCAGTCGGATCAGCACGTCACGCGGCGAGCCGAAGGTCTGTACGGTAACATCGGCAAAACCGGCGTCCTGCAGCTGGGTACGCACCTGCTCCAGGTCAGCCTGCTGTTCATAGCCGATCTCCACCAGGCTGCCGCCGGTGAAGTCGAGCCCGAACTTGAGGCCATTGACCGCCAGAGAGCCGATCGACACCAGGATCAGGATCAGGGAAAACGCCAGCGCCAGCTTGCGGATCCCCATGAAATTGTAGATTTTCGTTGCTTTGGCCATGGGGAATTCCTCAGATCATCACTTTCTTCAGCGTGCGACCACCGTACACCAGGTTAACCAGGGCACGGGTGACCATCAACGCAGTGAACATGGAGGTCAGGATACCAACCGACAGGGTCACCGCGAAGCCCTTGACCGGACCGGTACCCATGGCAAAGAGGATCACCGCCGCAATCAGCGTGGTGATGTTCGCATCCAGGATGGTGGTAAAGGCGCGACTGAAACCGGCATGGATCGCCGACTGCACCGGCAGGCCGTTACGCAGCTCTTCCTTGATACGCTCGAATATGAGCACGTTGGCATCCACCGCCATACCCACGGTCAGTACGATACCGGCGATACCCGGCAGGGTCAGCGTGGCCGACAGCAGCGACATCACCGCCACCAGCAGCACCAGGTTCAGCGTCAGGGCGATATTTGCCAGCAGGCCGAACACCTTGTAGTAGATCAGCATGAAGATCAGTACCAGAGCAAAACCGATCTGCACCGACAGAGTGCCCAACTCGATGTTCTCGGCACCCAGGCTCGGACCCACGGTACGTTCTTCAACGAAGTAGATCGGCGCCGCCAGAGCACCGGCACGCAGCAACAGCGCCAGTTCGGAAGATTCCTGAGCGCTGTCCAGCCCGGTGATACGGAAGGAGTTGCCCAGGGTGCTCTGGATGGTGGCCAGCGAGATCAGGCCTTTCTCGGTGTACGGAATGCGTTTCTCGACACGCTCGCCGTCAATGGTCTGCACCAGCATACGCTGTTTGTGCTCGACAAACAGCACCGCCATGCGGCGCTGAATGGCGTTGCGGGTGACACGACTCATCATCTGGCCGCCCTTGGCATCGAGAGTGATAGATACCTGCGGCATACCGTTTTCGTCAAACGCGGCCTGAGCATTGGATACGCTGGAGCCGGTGATGATCACATCCTTCTCCAGAGTGGCCTTGCGGTCCGGGTTGTCACGGAAACCATAAATTTCAGTGGTAGCACGGCTGGCATCCGGGCCCGCTTCCAGGCGGAACTCCAGGTTGGCGGTCTTGCCGATGATACGCTTGGCCGCCGCAGCATCCTGCACACCCGGCAACTGCACCACGATGCGGTTGCGGCCCTGGCGCTGAACCAGCGGCTCGGCCACGCCCAGTTCGTTGACACGGTTACGCAGCGTAGTCAGGTTCTGCTTGATGGCGTAATCTTCGATTTCGCGGATGGTCTGCTCGGTCAGGTTGACGTACAGCCAGGCTTCGCCATCCACGTCTTCACTGTCGACCAGGAACTCCTGGTAGCTGCGCAGCAGCAGGCTGGACGCGGTGTCACGGGTGTCGGTATCGACGAAGCGGATCGCCAGGCGGCCATCCTCCAGATGATCCACGACACGGTAGCGCAGCTTCTCCTCACGCAGCTTGGTCTTGATCTCGCTGACATAGACATCAAGACGCTGACCGACGGCCTGCGCCATGTCCACTTCCAGCAGGAAGTGCACCCCGCCACGCAGGTCCAGACCCAGCTTCATCGGCCCGGCGCCGACATCACTGAGCCACGCCGGGGTGGTCGGGGCCAGGTTCAAGGCGACGACATACTCGCTACCCAGCTGATCCGCGATCGCGTCCTTGGCCGCCAGCTGAGCGTCGGAGCTCGGCAGCCGAACCAGGGCCACGCCCTCCTGCTGCATTTCGGCACCTTTTACCTGGATGCCGGAGGCTTTCAGAGCCGACTCGATCCGCGTCAGGGTACCGGCGTCAACCGTTGTGGTCCGGGTTCCGGAAATCTGCACGGCATAGTCATCGGGGTACAGGTTAGGGGCTGCATAGAAACCGGCGATCGCCAGCACCAGCAGGATCATCAGATTTTTCCACAGGGGGTAGCGGTTGAGCATCGTGCTCCATCCTCACCAAAAACAAAAGCGCCACCTGAACAGTGGCGCTGGATCACTCAAGACAGGGCCTTAGATACCCTTGATCGTGCCCTTGGGCAGTTCCGCGGCCACATGGGCCTTCTGGAACTTGAGTTCGGTACCTTCAGAGACTTCCAGTACGACGTAGTCGTCGCTCAGGCGGACCACTTTGCCGATGATACCGCCAGCAGTGATCACTTCATCGCCTTTGGCCAGGCTGGCGATCAGGTTCTTGTGCTCCTTGGCGCGTTTGGCCTGGGGACGCCACATGAAGAAGTAGAAAATCAGACCGAAGCCGACCAGGAACAGGATGTTGAACAGTCCCGCATCCGGTGCAGCGGCAGGGGCATCAGCGGCCAGCGCCGGAGAGATGAAAAAGCTCATTCAGGTGTACTCCCGATTACAGTAGATAGTGTACGTGTCATGCCGTCAGCGGCGGGGTTTCCTGGCCGCGCTGACGATAGAATTCGTCTACAAAGTCGCTCAATTTACCCTGTTCAATAGCGTTGCGCAAACCAGCCATCAGCTCCTGATAATAGTGCAGGTTATGGATGGTATTGAGCTGTGCTCCGAGGATCTCCCTGCACTTGTCCAGATGATGCAGGTAAGCACGACTGAAGTTCTGACAGGTATAACAGCTGCAGGTTTCATCCACCGGTGCGGTATTGGTCTTGTTGGCCGAGTTACGGATTTTGACGATGCCGTTGCGGGTGAACAGGAAACCGTTGCGCGCGTTGCGGGTCGGCATCACGCAGTCGAACATGTCGACCCCGCGGCGCACGCCCTCGACCAGATCTTCCGGCTTGCCCACGCCCATCAGGTAGCGCGGCTTGTCTTCCGGCATTTTCCACGCCAGATGATCGAGTACCCGTTTCATATCCTCTTTCGGCTCACCCACCGACAGACCGCCGATGGCATAGCCATCAAAGCCGATCTCGGTCAGCCCCTGCAGCGACTCGTCACGCAGGTCTTCGTACATGCCGCCCTGGATGATGCCGAACAGCGCCGAAGGGCTGTCGCCATGAGCATCCTTGGAGCGCTTCGCCCAGCGCAACGACAGGCGCATGGAGTCGGCCGCTTCCTTATGGCTCGCCGGGTAAGGCGTGCATTCATCGAAGATCATCACGATATCAGAGCCCAGCTCACGCTGCACCTGCATCGAGCTTTCCGGGGTCATCAATACCTTGTCGCCGTTGACCGGTGACTGGAAGGTCACCCCTTCTTCGGTGATCTTGCGCAGCTTACCCAGGCTGAACACCTGGAAGCCGCCGGAATCGGTCAGGATCGGCCCCTTCCACTGCATGAAGTCGTGCAGATCACCGTGCTGCTGTACGATCTCGGTACCCGGACGCAGCATCAAATGGAAGGTGTTGCCGAGGATGATCTGGGCGCCGGTGGCTTCGATATCGCGCGGCAGCATGCCCTTGACGGTGCCATAGGTCCCCACCGGCATGAACGCCGGGGTTTCCACCACGCCCCGCGGGAAGGTCAGACGGCCGCGGCGCGCCTTGCCTTCGCTGGTGATGGTTTCAAACTGCATAAAACATTCTTTTCTCACGGGGTCTCCTCATCCGTCGCCTCGCGACGGGTCAAAAACATGGCATCGCCGTAACTGAAAAAGCGATAACGTTCGGCCACGGCCTCGGCGTAGGCGTCCATGATCGCCCGATAGCCGGCAAAGGCGCTGACCAGCATCAGCAAGGTCGATTCAGGCAGATGGAAGTTGGTGATCAGTGCTTCCACAGTGCGGTAGCGATAACCGGGATAGATGAAGATATCGGTATCACCGTAGAACGGCTGGATGTCACCGGACTGGCTGGCCGTTTCCAGACAGCGCACGCTGGTGGTGCCTACGGCGATGACACGATTGCCACGCGCCTGTGCCGCTTTCACCGCCGCACAGGTTTCTTCCGACACCTCGATATACTCGGCGTGCATGTGGTGCTCGTGGATATTGTCCACCTTGACCGGCTGGAAAGTACCGGCGCCCACATGCAGGGTCACGAACGCCTGCTCGACGCCCATCGCCTTGAGCTGTTCCAGCAAGGGCTGATCGAAGTGCAGCCCCGCCGTCGGCGCGGCCACGGCGCCCGGTTTGCGGTTGTACACGGTCTGGTAGCGCTCGCGGTCAGACAGTTGGTCTTCACGATTCATGTACGGCGGCAGCGGCATATGGCCGTGCTCTTCCAACGCACTGACCAGATGCCCATCCAGATTGGTGAAACGCACCTGGAACAGGTTTTGCTGACGACCGGTCACCTCGGCTTCCAGCCCGCCTTCCAGGACCAATGCAGCCCCCGGTTTGGGCGCACGGCTGGAACGGATATGCGCTAGTGCTTCGTTATCGGAGGTGACCCGCTCGATCAACATTTCGATCTTGCCGCCGCTGGCCTTCTGGCCGAACAGGCGCGCCGGAATCACGCGGGTGTCGTTGAACACCAGCAGATCACCGGGTTGCAGCAAGGAAGGCAGATCGGAAAACTGGCGATGCGCACGCTCGCCGCTGTTGCCGTCAACACAGAGCAACCGGCTGGCGCTGCGCTGTTCCAGAGGGTAGCGCGCGATCAGCTCCTCCGGCAGCTCGAAGTAGAAATCTTTTACCTGCATGAGACTCAAACTGGAAACCTGTTGGAAAGGTCGAATTCTACCTGAGCGCAGGCTTTTTTTCAGTCCTGATTGACGAACGAGCCGAGACAAATATAATATGCGCCTTCACTGCAGGGGCTTCACTTTCAAGAACCCCCGTCGATACAGTGCCAGCGTGGTGAAATTGGTAGACACAGGGGATTCAAAATCCCCCGCCTTAACGGGTGTGCCGGTTCGAGTCCGGCCGCTGGTACCACTGCTTAAACCCCTTGAAGAAGCAAAGAAAAAAAGCCTATAGATCAGAGGCTTAGACAAGTAAGCGGGACCGAAAGGTGGCCGCTTTTTTTGTGTCTGAATGTCCCGCCCAGTCCATATCCTGAACGTCGTCTGTGCGGTTTCTGTGCGTCGTGACGTCCAACGGTGTCCATCGGAAGGCAACGCTATCCAACATTGAGGCTTGGACTGGATACAGCGATACAGTCCAGCTCACTCGGTATATCACTCTTCACACGTACTTCAGTTCCCGGTCGAAAATTGCAGCTCGATTGGCCACTGTCGACCCGAAGCGGTCATATGGTCGTCACTGGAGTCAGTGATCTGAATGATTCAGTATAAAATCTGTAGTGGATAGTGCATGAAATAGGGCTCTGGCCCGAATTTCCCGGTATAAACAATGGGGTTAGGGGAAGTTACGTTCTCATAGCACCACCTGTGCCATACTCAGGACTGAACAGGATTTTAGTGATGTTAAACGTTATGGCTAATGAAACTGCCCAGGCACCAGAAATCAGTCGCGCTCAGCGATTCATAGAGCATGCTGCCAGTAAGAAACAGGCGGAAGCCCTGAAAAAGCTTCAAGGCGCAGAGGCCAAGCTCGCAGATATCGACTTTGATGAAATTGCAAAGCGCGGCACTGCAGCGTTAGACCAATACCTTGAGGACCGCGCTGCCGGAAAAGCCAAGCCAAGCTGGAAGTTACTGAACCATTCAGAGCCCTGATTCTAGTGACTGTCGAATGACCGCACTGGGTCGAGCCAATCCCCCGTCAACGTCCGCTTCGTAGTGAGGGTTGGGTAGCGCACCCGCTAGGCATGCTGGAATAGTGCTAAAAATACAAGTATCGACCACATGGACTATTCTTAACGGACAGGCGACTATAACCCTCTAACCGACCAAGGTTAGGCTGCAGATTGCCTGGCGACCTGCGCCGGTATCGGGCGCTTTGGACACGTCTTCGGATAACAGTGAAGAACCGCATGGATTGTACGAAAGACCGCTCGATAGCCTCGGCTGACGAGCAAAAACTGCATATCGCCGGATGGCGGGAATGGGTTGCCCTTCCAGACCTCGGCATCTCCCGTATCAAGGCCAAAATGGACACCGGGGCGCGCACCTCCTGTATCCATGCGTTCGAGGTCGAGCCGTTCGACAGGGCAGGCTCTCAGTGGGTGCGCTTCAGCGTCCACCCGGTACAAGGCGATACCGACCATGTCATCACCTGCGAAGCGGAAGTGATTGATTTCCGTCCGGTGAGCGATTCAGGCGGCCACCGCGAAATGCGCTACGTCATTAAAACCATCATTGAATTCAATAACATGCGCTGGCCAGCCGAGTTTACGCTGACCAACCGTGACACCATGAAGTTCCGCATGCTGGTGGGCAGAACCACCATGAACGGACGCCTGGTCATTGACCCTTCACTCTCTTATCAGCTTTCGATCGAATGAGAGGCACTATGAAAATCGGTATCCTGTCACGCAACTCGTCACTCTACTCCACCCGTCGCCTCATTGAGGCCGGCAAGGAGCGTGGCCATGAGATCAAGGTGATCGACGTGCTGCGCTGTTACATGAATATCAACTCCGAACTGCCGTCGATCCACTTCAAGGGTGAGGATCTGGTGGGTTTTGATGCCATCATTCCCCGTATCGGCGCGTCGGTAACCTTTTATGGCTGCGCCGTCCTGCGCCAGTTCGAGATGATGGGTGTGTTCCCGGTCAACGAATCCGTCGCCATCAGCCGCTCTCGTGACAAGTTGCGCTCGTTGCAGCTGTTGTCACGCAAGGGCATCGGCATGCCGGTTACCGGGTTTGCCAGCAAGCCGGACGACGTCAAGGATCTGCTGGACATGGTCGGTGGCGCCCCCGTGGTCATCAAGCTGCTGGAAGGCACCCAGGGCATCGGCGTGGTCCTGGCCGAAACCCGCAAGGCCGCCGAGAGCGTGATCGAAGCCTTCATGGGCCTCAAGGCCAACATCATGGTGCAGGAATATATCAAGGAAGCCGGAGGCGCTGACATTCGCTGCTTCGTCATTGGCGAGCGCGTGATCGCCGCCATGAAGCGTCAGGGAGCTGAAGGCGAATTCCGCTCCAACCTGCATCGTGGCGGTCAGGCATCGCTGATCCGCATTACCCCGGAAGAACGCAGAACCGCCCTCAACGCCGCCAAGGCCATGGGACTCGGCGTTGCCGGTGTCGACCTGCTGCGCTCGTCCCGCGGGCCGCTGGTAATGGAGGTGAACTCTTCTCCCGGGCTTGAGGGCATCGAGAATGCGACCGGCAAGGATATCGCCGGCATGATCATCCAGCATATCGAGAAAAGTGCCAGACCGCAGAGGACGCGCACCCGTGGCAAGGGCTAAGCTTGGCGAACCGGTTACGCTGGCGGGGGTAACTGTACCGCCCGGCCAGCGTAGCATCATCGATCTGGAAGTGTCGCAACTGTATACGCATTCGCCATTGGGCACGCCGATTGAAGTGGTCAACGGCAAGTATGCCGGCCCTACCCTGCTGGTCAGCGCCGCCATTCATGGCGATGAGCTGAACGGTGTGGAAGCGGTGCGGCAGCTGCTGAACAAGATCAAGCCGGAACGATTAAAGGGGGTGTTGATCGCGGTGCCGGTGGTCAACGTGTTCGGTTTTGTCCACAAGTCACGCTATCTGCCTGACCGGCGCGACCTCAACCGCTGCTTTCCCGGTTCTGAACGCGGCTCTATCGCCTCACGCCTGGCCTACCAGTTCCTCAACCAGGTGGTGCGCCACTGCACCCATGTCATCGACCTGCATACCGGTGCCCTGCACCGTTCCAACCTGCCGCAGATACGTGCCAACCTGGCCAATCCGGCAACCGAAGCGATGGTCCGGGCCTTTGCCGCTCCGGTCATTATCGATGCCGGGCTGCGTGACGGCTCCCTGCGTGCAATCACCGAGTCACTGGACATCCCCACCATCACCTATGAGGGCGGGGAAGCCCTGCGCTTCGACCGGCTCGCCATCGGCGCGGCCGTTAACGGTATTCTGGGCGTCATGCGTGAGCTGGGCATGATCCGCAAAACCCGCAGGAAGGGGTTGATCAACCCGGTTATCGCCCACTCCACCAGCTGGGTCCGGGCCAATGAAAACGGCATCCTGCGCAGCCAGGTGCAGCTGGGAGAGCGCGTCACCAAGGGACAGGTGCTGGCCTATGTCAGCGCGCCGCTGGGGCTCAATGAAGGTACCATCCAAGCCCCCAAAAGCGGGGTCGTCATCGGTCAGCTTACCTTGCCACTGGTCAACGAGGGTGATGCTGTCTTTAATCTGGCGTACTTCGAAGAAGAGGACAAACATGTTGTCAGGCAGGTAGGCCATCTGATCGACGAGGTGAACGAAGGCCTGAGTGACGAGGAGCTGCGCTTCGGCATCCCCCACAGCCCTCCCGACGAGCTGTAAGGCCGACAGACGTGCATACCATCATTGACGTGGCATACAGCCTGGAGCTGGCTGCTACAACAGGGTTAGGGGCACGGCATCCTGGCATTAACAGTTGATTGACATCACGGCCGAAGCGACAAGTCCTCTGGTTCCTCCCCGCCCGGTAATCCGGGGTACACCTGACCTCCGGGTTACTATATATTGCCCCTGCACTCTGTCCATCCACTCACACTGCCCCTGCCCGAAACCGGCCTCTACACTTAGACATGAACACTGCAGTATTTCGTAAGGCCGGCCACAAGAAACTCTTCTTGGTACTCTCGGCACTCCTGCTACTGGCGGATGCTCTTTTCGTCGCCATTAACTATGCCAACGACCGGCGCACCCTCGACAATACCCTGGCCCAGGAGGGCAAGCAGATACAGCAAGCCTTCCAGGTCGCGCTGTCCATGACACTCAACAACATGTCCCAGCTCGCTACCTTTGTAGCCAGCTCTCCGGACGTGCGCAGCACCTTCGCTGCCGCCGCAGACGCCGTGCGCCAGGAAGGCGGTGGCTCCGGCGGCCTGGGTGCCGCCCAGCTGCGACAACAGCTCTACGACACCGTTGCCCCGAGCTGGCTCAAGATGACGCTGCAGTATCAGGTACGCCAGCTGCATTTTCACCTGGGTCCGGGCTCGACCAGCTTCTTGCGCGTGCACAAGCCGGACAAGTTCGGTGACAATATGGATGACCTGCGTCACATGGTGGTGGATGTCAATCGGGATCATCAACCACGGCAGGGGTTTGAACTGGGCCGCGTCTATGCGGGCCTGCGCGGCATAGTGCCGGTCTACAGCGACAGTCGGCAACAGCAGCAGGTGGGCGCGCTTGAAGTCGGCACCTCGTTCAGCCTGCTGATCGGCTCGCTCAGTGAGGCAATCGGACACAATGTTGCCGTATTGATTCGGGAAGACCGGGTCGAAGACGCAACCTGGAGCCGACCGGAAGAACCGCTGCAAACCGGCTGCGGCTGTTTTATTGAAGCCACATCATCTCCTCAGCTGAATGAAGTGCTCTCGGCACGGAAAAATGCCGGTTGGCAAACACCTCCGCTATCAGGGCGCACCGGGTTGCTTACCACGGCGGCAGGCCCGATGGCCGTTACCGAATTTGATCTGTCCGACTATATTGGCCAACGCGACGGCCATGAGACGCCGGTCGGGCGTATCATGATCTGGCGTTCGGCAGAACAGGCTCTGCAGGACCTGCACAAGAATACCTGGATCAACATCCTCTATGCTCTAGTCGGATTCATCCTGCTCGAACTGGCGCTGTTCCTGGGCATCCGCCTGACTCTGCGGCACCTCGAATTTACGGTCAAGCAGCGTACCGTCGAAATTCAAGCGCTGAACAGCCAACTGGAAGAGATCGCGCATCGGGACTTTCTGACCGGCGTCTGCAGCCGGGGGCATTTCATGGAACGGATGCTGCAGGAGCTCCACCGCTCAAGGCGCGAGCAACACCCCTTGACCCTGTTGATGCTGGATATCGACCACTTCAAGCAGATCAACGACCAGTGGGGTCACCAGGCCGGCGACAAGGCACTGTCCAGCCTGGGGGCGCTGTTGCTGGACAACTGCCGGGATTATGACGTCGTCGGCCGCTATGGTGGCGAGGAGTTCTGCCTGCTCCTGCCTGGCGTACACGCCCAAACCGGGTATCGAATTGCCGAAACCCTGCGTTGCCTGATCGAACAGCATATCCTGCTACCCGACGACCATACCCGGGTTACCGTCAGTATCGGTGTAGCCGAATGTGCCGCCGGCGACGATCAGGCGGGTTGGTTCAGACGTGTTGACCAGGCGCTGTACCAGGCCAAGCGCACCGGTCGCAACCGAACAGTGCTGGCCGGCACTCAAACAGAAACCGCTTCGGCCTGAGCCCGGCAGCTACACGCCTCTTATCCACCCAAGCTCTGCACCGAAACCCGGTTGCGCCCTGCCTGCTTGGCGGCATAAAGCGCCTCATCGGCTCGCGCCAGCAGGGCTTCGGCACTCAGTGGATCACCGTCAGAACTGGCCACACCGATACTCAGAGTCACCTGAATCAGCTCCCCGCCTGGCAGGCGGATACGACTCTCGGCTGCG
Organism: uncultured Marinobacterium sp.; assembly: GCA_963677795.1. Classification (GTDB taxonomy): domain Bacteria; phylum Pseudomonadota; class Gammaproteobacteria; order Pseudomonadales; family Balneatricaceae; genus Marinobacterium. The sequence goes on from OY782520.1 coordinate 1,380,237, forward strand.
GCCTGACACAGCCGCTGTGCCAGCTGTTCGGCCTGCAACAGGGCAGTATTCGGCAGTAATACGGTGAACTCCTCGCCACCATAGCGCCCGATAATATCGACTTCTCGCAACAACTGTTCCAGCCGGTGCGCCAGCTGCTTCAGCACCTGGTCGCCCGCCGGGTGGCCCCACTGGTCGTTGATCCGCTTGAAGTGGTCCAGATCGAGCATCAACAGGCTCAGCACCTGACCATAACGCCCACACCGCTTCATCTCTGTGGATAACTGCTGCATCAGAGCTCTGCGGCTCAACACCCCGGTCAGCTCATCGCGCTCCACCAATTGCTGCAACTCGGCCTGTGCCCTGACACTGACATCCAGGCGCCCCCGTACCAAATAGAACAGGCTGAACAGCACCATGCCCGACAGGGACAACAGCACGAACACCATGGCATGCAGCCGATTCGAGCCCTGCTGCATCTCGCTGACCAGCAGGTCCACCTGCTCCGCGGGCACGCTGAAACCTATACCACCGCGCAGATCACCCACCCGGTAGCCCTGGGCTTCGTGACATTGCATGCAGGCGTGCTGGACGATCAAACCGGAAAAATAGCGATAGCGCCCGTTGACCCGCTCGACTCTTTCCAGCTCCCCGCGGGCTTCGAACTGCTGCAGGGTTTCCCTTTCCCAGGCATCCGGGCGGTTGAGCGGGTTGATCGGTTCCAGGCTGGTAATGCGCATCTGCACATTCGAATCACGCAGCAACTCCGAGATCTGCCGCGTCATGTAGGCCGGATTCACCTGTGTCAGCCGGCGCCCAAGGTTATCGGTAATATCGCGATCGGGTGTCTGCAGGTAGGGATTGGGGGGCGTTTGGGCCGAGACCGGCACATACACCTTGCCCTGGGCGGCATTCCAGTGCCGGGCCGTCTGAATCAGCTCGAATGCGGCCCGCCCCTGGGCACGAAATACCTTCAGCGACACCGCCTCGATCGCTTTATGGTTGATCTGCCAGGACAGCCCGACGGCCAGGGCACAGCCAAGCACGATCAGCAAATTGAAAATGGCCAGTCTGCGCAACGGCGATCCCCGATGACAAGCGACAAAACTGCGCACTGTGTGAATAAAGCGCCTCTCAAGCATACAAGAGTACCATCGTTGCACAAGGCCGACGCTCGGGTTGTAAGGCTAAATTTCACCCAGCCCCCGTTGTTTCACAGCAGTCGCTGATATATACTACTAAGGTCTAACACACATATTGGGGAGTGTTGTTATGAACGAGAAGCACTACACCGGATTTCCAAACGAGGATCGTCGTATCCACCTGGAGCTGGTTGCTATGGGCTATACCGATTGTTCCGAGGAGCAAGGTCCTGGTGCTTTTGCCCGACTGCTCAAAAAGGCTGGCGAATTGCTGACCTGGATGCGCTGGAAGGGTGAGATTGCTGTCAGTGGTCACCGTATCGGTGCCCATGTGGTTCGCCATATGGAGTCGGTCAAGACCGCCTGACACCTTCAGGGTGTTGATACCTAATCTGTTGTTTGTTGTTTAGACCCGCAAGGTTGTCCTTGCGGGTTTTTTTATGGCCCTGTGGCCAATCCGGTCACCGCCAACCTGCGTAACAGCGGCAAAGTGTTGAGGAAAATCGCACATGCCCGCCTCCCCCTGTCTGCGCCTGATTCTGGGTGATCAGTTAAGCCTCAATCTATCGAGTCTGCGTGATGCCGATCCCGCACAGGACCTGATCCTGATGTGCGAACTACAGGCAGAAACCACCTATGTGCGTCATCACAAGCAGAAGCTGGTGCTGGTGTTGTCCGCCATGCGTCATTTCGCCCGCACATTGAAGGAATGCGGTTTCAAGGTGTATTACAGGCACCTGGATGATCCCGACAACAGCGGCAGCTTTACCCAGGAAATAGAGCAGGTTTTTCGGCGCAGCGGTTGTACCCGCTGCATCCTGACCGAGCCGGGCGAATACCGCCTGCAACAGCAATTTGCACACTGGCAGGAGACTCATGCCGAGTACACGCTGGAGATCCGTGAAGACGATCGCTTTCTGTGCAGCCATACCGACTTCCGCCAGTGGGCTGAGGGTCGCAAGCAGATGCGCATGGAGTATTTCTACCGTTGGATGCGACGCAAACATGATCTGCTGATGCAGGGGGACAAGCCCGAAGGTGGTCGCTGGAATCTGGATGCGCAGAACCGCAACCCTCTGCCCGCCGAGCGACAACCGACGGCGCCCCTGACCTTTTCACCGGACAGGATCACCCGTGATGTCATCACCTTGGTCGAAGCCCGTTTTGCCGACCATTTTGGTACGCTGGCACACTTTGGCTGGGCGGTGACTGCGGAACAGGCCGAACAGGTGCTGGACACCTTCATCCGCGAACGCCTGCCACTCTTTGGCGACTATCAGGATGCCATGCGCCAGGGTGACCCCTGGCTGTACCATTCTCACCTCAGCGCCAGCATCAATCTGGGGCTGCTCGACCCGAGCCATGTCATCCGTCGCGCCGAGCAGGCGTACCGCGATGGCAAGGCACCGCTCAATGCTGTCGAAGGTTTTATCCGCCAGATTCTTGGCTGGCGCGAATACGTACGTGGTCTGTACTGGTTATGGATGCCGGAATACCGCGACACCAACGCCCTGCAGGCTAAACGCCCGTTACCGGGCTTTTTCTGGGACGCCGAGACATCCATGAACTGCCTGCGCCAGTGCGTGTCGGATACCCTCCAGCACGGCTATGCCCATCATATTCAACGCCTGATGGTACTGGGTAACTTTGCCCTGTTGGCCGGCCTGAGTCCCGCCGCAGTCAATGAATGGTATCTGCTGGTCTATGTGGATGCCTACGAGTGGGTGGAGCTGCCCAATGTGCAGGGCATGATCCTCTTTGCCGATGGCGGCCGCCTGGCCAGCAAGCCCTATGCTGCCAGCGGCGCCTACATCAACCGGATGTCGGACTATTGTGGGCACTGTGCTTATGACGTCAGACGAAAAACAGGCCCCCAAGCCTGCCCGTTCAACTACCTGTACTGGGATTTTCTGGACCGGCAACACCAGCGCCTGAGCAATAACCCGCGCCTGGGATTGGCGTACCAGAACCTGGTACGGATGAAACCGGCACAGCGGCAAGCCATCAGGGAAAGTGCGCGAATTTTTCTGCAGCAACTCGACTGCGGCTAACGCAGTAACACCCCAAGACTGCCTGCCGGTAATTCATCCAGCGGCTGGCGTCGATAACTCTGCAGCTGGTGCTGTCGCAGTGACGCGGCCGTATCCAGTGACAGCCGCTCGGTCAGGCGCAGATAACGATCGACCATCTTCAGACGCTGCTCTCGCTTGCCATCGCTGTCGCGGGCCGCCTCCAGAAACAGTTGCGCCAGGTTAAGCAACGCGGCAGCGTTACCCGGATCGTACTCGATCGCCAGACCAAAATAGCGCATCGCCTGGGACACCTTGCCCGCCAGGTAATGTTTCACACCCAGACGGTTGACCTTGTCGCTCATGCTTTGGTCGCGTCGGCCGCCATTCGCCACCCTTTCTGGTTCAGGCTCCAGAACCGGCACCTGATCGCCGGCCAGTATCAATGCTTCACGCTCCAGCGGCAGCGGCTGATCCAGTTCGGCATTGCGGCGCTCCGCATCTTGGCGGTACTTGTTTGCCTCCTGGGCTTCACCCAGGTCCTGGCAGACGTTGGAGCGCACCAGGGCGGTCCTCACCTTCAGGGCGGTATCCCCGGGAAAGTTGTATTCGGCCTTGTTGAGCTGTGAATCGAGGTCATTGCGCAGTTCTATCTGGCGCCGGCGATCGGCTCCCTGCATCTCGAGGCGACGAATGTTGGCCAGTCTCAGGTAGGGCTCCGGGGAACGGTAGCAGCTGCTGCGCCCCAGTACGATCGACTTGCGGTAGGCCCCTTCGGCCAGTTCCAGCACCCGCGTTTGGGTTGCCACCCGCCCCAGCTCCATCTGGCGGGGAATCCCCAGCGGCGCCTTGGCCGTGGCCAGCTGGAGCATATCACGCGCACCGTCCAGGTCGCCGCTCTGCTCACATACCTGTGCCATCAGGTCGTAGGCAGCTATCAACAGGGGGTAGTGTTCGATCAGGCTCTCCAGCAGGTCCTGAGCTTCCGCCAGCCGCCGCATCGCCACCAGTGCCTGCGCCATGCAGAGTCCAAGATCCTTATCCGGTGCCTGCCAGAAGGCAGGCTCCAGCACCGCATAGGCTTCCTCCGGTCGATGGAGTTTCAGCAACAGGCTGGCTTTAAGACGACGCGCGTAGTCGCGATTGGCGTCCTGGCGCGGCAGGTCATCACAGGCCTGCACGGCCCCTTCAAGATCCCCTGCTTCCATCGCCTGTTCCACCGGCGCCATCGCCTCCTTGCGCAACACCAACTGATCGAGGCGACTCTTCAGCTCATCGATCGAAAACGGCCGGGTCAGCAGATCATCGGGACGGCTGTCGATCGCATGCAGGACCACTTCCTGGGAGGCATCACTGGTCATGAAGATCCAGCCCGCCGTCGGCCGGATAAAACCTCTGAAGCGCGCCTCTTCCAGCAGCTGCAGGCCGGTGACGGCATCACTGCTGTTATGCCCCAGCAAAATGATATCGAACGCTTCCTCCTGAATCAGCTCCAGTACTTTGTCGTTGACCGTCGTGGCTTTGACATTACGCACACCCAGCTCACGCAACATGTAAAAAATGGTCGAGCGAAGGTTGCCACTGCTGTCGATCAGCAGCACCTTTTTATGCGTGTAATCGATGTTGCGAGAAGCCACCGTGGCCGGCCCACCCTAGAGTCTGATACTGTGATTCATGATTGCATTCAGTATACAGAGCCCGGCAGGCTGCAAGAAGGACAGGAGCAGGGTTAAAGAGATAAAAAAAAGCCGAGCATCGGGGGCGAGGCTCGGCATCAAAGACAGTTCTATGCTGTCCGATCACTATAAAAGAGCTTGCCCCCAGGACTCATGACCGAGGTCAAATATCATTATCAGGAGTGGGGTTTACGGGAAATTAATACCTTCGCCTAAGCCTATATCACACTTTTTTCCTCTAGAATGTCGACAATAGAGGAGCAGGCTAGCGTTATGACTACGGCATTTATCACTCACAAGGACTGCATGCTGCACAATATGGGCCCGGAACACCCGGAAAGCCCCGTCCGATTGGCAGCCATCCACAAGGTACTGCAACGCACCGGCCTCATCGACCAGTTGGATCAGCTCACCGCCGTGCCGGCCACGGACGAGCAGATCGCCCTGGCCCATCACAAGCTGCATCACAAACGCCTGGAAGCGCAACAGCCGACAACAGGCGTCGTGTATACCGATGATGATACCGCCCTGTGCCCCGACTCCCTGCACGCCGCCAGTCTCGCTGCCGGCAGCGTCATTCTGGCGACGAACCGGGTACTGGCCGGCAAGGCCGACAACGCCTTCTGTGCCGTTCGCCCACCCGGTCACCATGCCGAGTACAATCTGGCGATGGGCTTCTGCCTCTACAACAATGTCGCCATCGGCGCGGCCCACGCACTGCTGCAACCGGGCATTCAGCGAGTCGCGATTCTCGATTTCGATGTGCACCACTGCAACGGTACCGTGGATATCTTCAAGGACCGCCCCGAGGTTCTGGTGTGCTCAACCTTCCAGCATCCCTATTACCCGGAGCGCTACCACGAGATCGACCGCCCCAACATCATCAATTGTCCGATCGCGGCGCATACCGAGCCCCACATTTTCCACCGTGCCATTGAAGAGAGGTGGCTGCCGGCACTGCACGAGCACAAGCCGGACATGATCTTCATCTCGGCCGGGTTCGACGCCCACAAGGAAGATCCGATGGCGGATCTTAATCTGGAGGAAGAGGATTTCCGCCAGGTGACCAAAGTGATCAAACAATACGCCGATCAGTACTGTCAGGGGCGCATAGTGTCGGTACTGGAAGGGGGCTACAACCCCGTTCCTCTGGCTTTCAGCGTACAGGCCCACCTTGAGGTTCTGGCCGGTTTCTGAGCCGGCCAGACGCCAGGAGATGCCTCAGAGCAGAGGTACTTCAGGGAAATCGATTTTCGGCTGGATCAGGTTGTTGATCCAGTTGCTGTAGCTGTTGATGCCTACCCAACTGGTGATCTCCACCAGCGTTGCATCATCCAGTCCCATCTGACGTGCCGCGGCCAGGCTCTCATCAGGCAGATGGCCACGCTGCTCAAGCACGTCCAGTGCGAAATCCAGAATTGCCTGATCTTTCGGCTCCCGCGCCTTGCCCTGCTGCGCCAGCCGCGCCGCATCCGCATCCACACCTGCGTGCTTGGCCGACAGGGTATGACCACTGACGCAGTAGTGGCAGCCATTGGCGTTGGCTACCGCCAGCGAAATCATCTCACGCTGCGCCTTGGTCAAACGACTGTGTTCGGACAGCTGCTCCTCGAAAGCCAAATAGCCGTTCAAGGCTCCGCCATGGTTGGCCAGACCGGCAAAGAAATTCGGCAACATCCCCAGCTGCTTGCGGATCAGCGCCAGTGTGGGCGCTCCCTGTTCACAGGCAGTATCGGGACAAAGCATAGGCAAACGTGACATGGGAAACATCCTCGACTCAAAATAAAGAAACAGATCTGTACACCCCCGCAATCATAGGTGTACAGATCTGTAGTGTCAACTGATTTCCCATGAACTGGTAAGATGTAGATCTTCAACCCGCAAGCGAGATAGCCAGCACCATGTCAACGCCCAGACGCGAGCACCTACTGGATACAGCGGAACAGCTGTTCTATCGGGATGGTTTCCATGCCACCGGAATCGACCGCATTCAAGCCGAGTCCGGCGTCGCCAAAACCACGCTGTACAAGCACTTCCAGTCCAAGGATGCGCTGATCCTGGCCGTGCTCGAACGAGCCAGTCTCCGGGTGCGTGAGGATCTGGACACTCAAGCGAAAACGCTGGCCGGTATGGGGATCAAGCGTATTCTGGTGCTTTTCGAGGACCTGCACAGTCTCTGTGAAGAGAGCGACTACAATGGCTGCCTGTTCAATAACGCCGCTGCCGAGTTCATGTACTCGAATCCGGCCATTCGGACCCTGGCCGCTGAGCACATGCGCTGGATGCAGGCTTTTCTGGAACGCCTGCTTGAGGAGGAAGGATTCAGTGCCGACCGGGCGCTGGTACTCTTGCCCATCTACGAGGGGCTGTTGACACTGGCGCGGGTACAGGACAGTAGCGCCGCGATTGAACACAGCCTGAGCGCAATCGAAACATTGCTGAACGGCTAACGCAAAACGGAGCCCTCAGGCTCCGTTTTTGTTTGGATCAAACCGTTGGTCAGCCAACGAACTTGATCATCACACCCGCGGCAACCGCCGAGCCGATTACGCCAGCCACGTTCGGACCCATGGCGTGCATCAGCAGGAAGTTCTGCGGGTTGGCTTCCAGACCCAGCTTGTTGGACACTCGCGCCGCCATCGGTACCGCCGATACACCGGCCGAACCGATCAGCGGGTTGATGGCATTGCCGCCCTGCATTTTGTTCAGTGCCTTGGCCATCAGCACGCCACAGGCGGTACCGATACCGAACGCGATGATACCCAGCACCAGAATACCCAGCGTCTGCACATCGAGGAACTTGTCGGCGGACAGCTTGGAGCCCACGGACAGTCCCAGGAAGATGGTGACGATGTTGATCAGTGCGTTTTGGGCGGTATCGCTCAGACGGTCGACCACACCACATTCACGCATCAGGTTACCGAAGCAGAACATGCCCAACAGCGGCGCCGCATCCGGCAGCAGCAGGGCTACCAGCACCAGCAGCAGGATCGGGAACATGATCTTCTCGACCTTGGATACGTGGCGCAGCTGGCTCATGCTGATCTTGCGCTCGGCTTCCGAAGTCAGCGCACGCATGATCGGCGGCTGAATCAGCGGTACCAGGGCCATGTAGGAGTAAGCTGCAACCGCAATCGCGCCCAGCAGGTGCGGCGCCAGCAGGCTGGCCACGTAGATCGCCGTCGGGCCGTCTGCACCACCGATGATACCGATGGCCGCCGCATCCTGGATGCTGAAGTCCATGATACCGAAGCTGCTCAAAGCGACTGCACCCAGCACGGTGGCAAAGATACCGAACTGAGCCGCCGCGCCGAGGAACAGGGTCTTCGGGTTAGCCAGCAGCGGACCGAAGTCGGTCATCGCGCCCACACCCATGAAGATGATCAACGGTGCAGCACCGGAAGCGATTGCCACCAGATAGAAGTTGTACAGCATGCCGTTGTTGTAGCCATAGTCCTGAGCTACCAGGGTGGCAGCCCCATGCACACTGGCGTTTGAACCATGGTAGGCGTGCGCCAACTCATGCACGTCGGTGCCGTTGACACCCAGCACAGCCGCCAGGCTCTGCAGCACTTCAGGCTTGGCAAAGTGAATTGCGTTCTCCACCGCCGACATCGCCAGACCCGCTTCGGGGATATTCGCCAGAATACCGCCAAAACCGATCGGAACCAGCAGGAGCGGCTCGAAGTTCTTGCGGATCGCAAGGTAGAGCAGCACCATGCCGATAATCATCATGGTCAGCTGACCGAAGGAGATATTGTAGATCCCCGACGCCAGCCATAGATCGAGTAGCTTATCCATGCGGTGTTACCTTAGGCCAGAGTCACCAGGGAATCGCCGACCTGTACGGCATCACCCTCTTTCACGTCGATAGACACGATGGTGCCGGCACGGGCCGCACGCACTTCGGTTTCCATCTTCATCGCTTCCAGGATCACCAGCACGTCACCTTCCTGAACCGCCTGACCAGCAGCCACCTGAACTTTCCAGATGTTACCTGCCAGCGGCGCCGGAACCGGCTCACCGGAGCCTGCCGCCGGAGCAGCCGCAGCCGGCGCTGCAGCAGGTGCAGACTGGATGGAGGAAACGTCGCCGCCTTCGCTTACCTGAACCACGTAGTTCTGGCCGTTGACGTTGATGGTGTAGACTTCCGGTCCGTTGTTTTTCGGAGCTGCCATGGTTTTTGCGTCCTCAAGAGTCGGTACAGGTTCAAAGGCGTCAGGGTTGCCGCGGTTTTCCAGGAATTTCAGGCCGATCTGCGGGAACAGTGCGTAGGTCAGAACGTCATCGATCTCCTTGTCGCCCTGCTCCAGTTTGAGGCCCTTCTCGCTTGCCATCTGCTTCAGTTCGGCGGTCAGCTTGTCCACTTCAGGCTGCAGCTGGTCAGCCGGACGGCAGGTCAGCGGTGCCTTGCCCTCGAGTACACGGGCCTGGAGTTCGGCATTGTAAGGCGCCGGAGCGGCCCCGTATTCACCCTTGAGGATGCCCTGAACTTCCTTGGAGATGGTCTTGTAACGCTCGCCCATCAGCACATTGATCACCGCCTGGGTACCCACGATCTGGGAGGTCGGCGTGACCAGCGGAATGTAGCCCAGGTCTTCGCGCACACGCGGAATCTCGGCCAGCACTTCGTCGAACTTGTCGGCAGCACCCTGCTCTTTGAGCTGGCTTTCCATGTTGGTCAGCATGCCACCGGGCACCTGCGCTACCAGGATGCGGGAATCGGTACCGCGCAGGGAACCTTCGAATTTGGCGTACTTCTTCCGCACTTCGCGGAAATAGGCGGCGATCTCTTCCAGCGCCAGCAGATCCAGGCCGGTATCACGGTCGGTGCCGGCCAGAGCCGCTACGACAGACTCGGTCGCGGTGTGACCGTAAGTCATGGACATGGAAGAGATGGCAGTGTCGACGCGATCCACGCCGGCTTCAACAGCCTTCAGGATGGTCATGTCGGACAGACCCGCGGTGGCGTGGGCGTGGAACTGAACTTCCAGACCGGTCTGCGCCTTCAGGCGAGAGATCAGATCAAAGGCATTGTACGGTGTCAGGATGCCGGACATGTCCTTGATTGCGATGGAGTCGGCGCCCAGATCCTCAAGTGTCTTGGCGTAATCCACCCAGGTCTCGATGGTGTGCACCGGGCTGGTGGTGTAGGAGATGGTGCCCTGAGCGTGCTTGCCGCAGTTCTTCACCGCCTTGATGGCGCGATCCAGGTTACGCGGGTCGTTCATCGCATCGAAGATACGGAATACATCGACACCATTGGTGGCGGCACGCTCGACGAACTTGTCGACAACATCGTCAGCGTAATGGCGGTAGCCCAGCAAGTTCTGACCACGCAGCAGCATCTGCTGCTTGGTGTTCGGCATCACGGCCTTCAGCTCGCGGATGCGGGTCCAGGGATCTTCGCCCAGGTAACGGATGCAGGAGTCGAAGGTAGCACCACCCCAGCTTTCCAGAGACCAGTAACCGATCTTGTCCAGCTTCTCGGCGATGGGAAGCATATCGTCGAGTCGCAGGCGGGTCGCAAACAGAGACTGATGCGCATCACGCAGGACGACGTCGGTAATGCCTAGCGGTTTTTTTACGTCGGACATGAGTTAGCCTTTCCTATCAGAAGTTCTTGTTGTTAACCGCGTTACTTACGGTACTTGTGTACCGCCGCTGTGATGACCGCGACCAGCTCGTCATTGTTGGCTGCTGTGCCAGCAGCAGCCGGCTGGGGGCGAGCCTTGGGCGCTTGAGCAACCGGTTCCGGCAAGTAACGGCCGACCAGTCGGGACATGATGCCGGTAGCAAACACCAGCAGCGTCAGAAAGACGAAGACGAAACCCATGCCGAAGGCCATGAGAGTGAGGCCTTCCGAGAACAGATTATCCATCTTGTGGGTGCTCCTGTTGTAGTTCGAAACCTGGATCTGCCGGCGGCTTTTGGCCGCACTCGGCTCTCCTGGTTTAGAGCCGGGACGACAGACGTATGCTCTGACTAGGCTGGCCGGCTAATAAAAACTATCAGGCGGCACAACATAATCGAGCGAATCTATTCTAACGCAAACTCAGGGGGCAAATGCAAGATTGTCGACAATCTGTAATTTTTTTACATTTTGTCTGAATGATCATGCTGTTTGCGACAATAATGTCGACATTAGCACATAAGATAGTGATTAAAACAACAATGAAGCCTTAGCCTTTTGGCTAATTTACAAAATTGCGACACAAAAAAGCCACTCAAGGAGTGGCTGGACGGAATACTTTAACGTTGGTGTAACCAAGTTCATGCAGGTGCTGAGCGTGCATCTGCGACATCACCCCCTTGTCGCAATAGAGCAGATACTCCCGCTCCTGGGGCAGTTCGGGGAATGCACTCTCCAGCTGATAGAAGGGAATCACCCGGATATCACAGCCCGGCATGTTCAGCGGTTTGCGCTCCTGCTCACGCGGCGGACGGATATCCACCAGCGTCTGCTGCTCGGCTACACGCGTCATCGCTTCAATCTCGGAATTGATATTTTGATTTTCCACAATCTCATCAATCCGGATCACCTCTGCCTGCTCCAGCGCACGCGCCAGAGTATCGAAGTCGAAGTTGCTTTCTTCTTCCTCGACGCGCTCGCGGCGGGCGCGGGTCGTCGGCTTGTCGGAGATCACACCGCAGTACTCCGGCATGGCACTGGCAAACTCGAAGGTGCCGATCTGACGCGAGATATCGATGATCTCCGGCTTGTCCATGGTTACCAGCGGGCGCAGCACCAGGTGATTACAACTCTCGTCGATCAGGCGCAGGTTAGGCAGCGTCTGACTGGATACCTGGGCGACACTTTCGCCGGTGACGATCGCGTCCAGCTTCATGCGATCGGCGACCTTGTCGGCCGCACGCATCATCATGCGCTTGAGCACCACCCCCATGTGAGAGTGATGCACCGACTGCAGGATTTCACCCACAACCTCTTCAAAGGGCACGGTGATGAACTTGACCCGCGCCGAGGCACCGTAGCGCTTCCACAGATAGAGCGCGACCTGTTTGACACCGATCTCGTGGGCATGGCCACCCAAGTTGAAAAACAGGAAGTGAGTCTTGCAGCCGCGGCGCATGGTCATATAGGAGGCCACCACGGAATCGAAGCCCCCGGAGATCAGTGACAGCACATCGTCCTGGGTACCCAGCGGATAGCCACCCAGGCCCTGGTGATTGGCCGTGACTACAAACAGCTTGTTGTCACGCACTTCCAGGTCAACCCAGACTTCAGGCTTGTGCACATCGACACCAGCCGCTTCGGTGTGCTGGCGCAGACCGCCACCAACATAACGCTCCATCTCCACGGAGGTGAAGTCGTGCTTGCCGGTGCGCTTGACCCGCACCTTGAAGGTCTTGCCCTTCAGGCGTTCGGCATAGGCATCGCGTGTCAGCTGGAAGGCCTCTTCGAAGCTGCCCAGCTCATACTCCTTCACTTCCAGAAAATTCTGGATACCCGGCACGCGTTTCATTTCATCGACGATCTGGCGACCCAGTTCGTCATTCTGCCCCGGAACGCTGACTTCGACCTTGTCCCAGAAGCCACTGACCTTGATATCGTCATCAAGACGCTTGAGCAGGATCTGCAGGTTACTCTGCAGGCGCTGAATCAGACGACGGCGAACGGGACGGCTTTTTATCGTAATTTCAGGAAACAGCTTGGCGATGAATTTCATAGTAGTTCCGGATAGATGGAAATCAGACGAAGCGTCCGGCTTACGATGATACAAAAAGAATCAGGAGGGAGGGGTGGCGCGCCCGAGAGGATTCGAACCTCTGACCGCCTGGTTCGTAGCCAGGTACTCTATCCAGCTGAGCTACGGGCGCACACAATTTAAAACACAAGAAGAAAAGATGGCGCGCCCGAGAGGATTCGAACCTCTGACCGCCTGGTTCGTAGCCAGGTACTCTATCCAGCTGAGCTACGGGCGCACACATAATTTCAAATGTTGTTGCCGTAAGATGGCGCGCCCGAGAGGATTCGAACCTCTGACCGCCTGGTTCGTAGCCAGGTACTCTATCCAGCTGAGCTACGGGCGCACATCAAAATGGCGGTGAGTGAGGGATTCGAACCCTCGATACCTTGCGGTATACGCCCTTAGCAGGGGCGCGCCTTCAGCCACTCGGCCAACTCACCTCGTCAACACGGCGCATATAGTACAAGACTGATTTTAAAAAGAAAAGAGCAATTTGAAAAAAATTTACTCTTGTTCGCCGTCTTGTGACTTTTCACGCTGAATACGCTGGTAAATCTCTTCACGATGAACAGAGACGTCCTTGGGCGCATTCACACCGATGCGGACTTGGTTACCTTTGACACCGAGTACGGTAACGGTGACATCATCACCAACCATGAGTGTTTCGCCGACACGGCGGGTTAGAATCAGCATTTGTGGCTCTCCTTAAATTGTCCTGTTGGGCGCTGAATTCTTGATCACTGAAGCCGATCTCTACCCACCCACCCTACGTCCTTAGAACATCCAGGTTAACTACGGGTGGGTCCAGATCGCTCCAAACCGCTTTTGAGGGGCCTAGAACGGTACTATAGAACAGTTGTTGGCCCTCGTCATCTGATACTGTCGTTACTCACGGACTGTATCAGATGCATCCAGATCGAACGCCGAGTGCAGTGCACGCACGGCCAGCTCGAGATATTTCTCGGCGATCACCACCGACACCTTGATTTCGGAGGTGGAGATCATCTGGATGTTGATGTTTTCCGCCGCCAGGGCGTCAAACATCTTGCTGGCCACACCGGCATGGGAACGCATACCCACGCCGACAATCGACACTTTGGCGATCCTGTTGTTTCCGACCGCCTCGCGCGCCCCCAGTTCCTTAACGACCTGCTGCAGCACCTGCTCTGCTTTATCATAGTCGTTTCTGTGCACGGTAAAGGTAAAGTCTGTGGTCTGATCGGCAGCAATATTCTGCACGATCATGTCCACTTCGATATTGGCGCGGCTGATAGGCCCCAGAATACGCGAGGCAACCCCCGGAATATCCGGCACACCAACAATCGTCAGCTTGGCCTCGTCACGGTTGAACGCAATACCTGAGATAACCGGCTTTTCCACAGTTTCATCATCCTCTATCGTAATCAGGGTGCCCGGACCATCCTGGAAACTGGACAGTACCCGCAGCGGGACCTTGTACTTGCCCGCAAACTCGACTGAGCGGATCTGCAATACCTTAGAGCCCAGGCTGGCCATCTCCAGCATCTCTTCGAAGGTGATCTTCTCCAGCCGCTGTGCGCCTTCGACCACACGCGGATCGGTGGTATACACCCCGTCCACATCGGTATAGATCTGGCACTCATCCGCCTTCAGGGCTGCCGCCAGTGCCACACCGGTCGTATCCGAACCACCGCGCCCCAGGGTGGTGATATTGCCGTCGGCATCGACCCCCTGGAAGCCTGCCACAACCACGACACGCCCCTGGTCCAGGTCCACTCGCATGCGCTCGGTTTCGATATCCTGTATACGTGCCTTGGTGTGGAATTGATCCGTCAGGATGCGCACCTGCGCCCCGGTGTAGGAGCGCGCATCAACCCCACGCGCCTTCAATGCCATGCACAAGAGCGCGATGGTGACCTGCTCGCCGGTGGACACCAGGGTATCCATCTCTCGCGGATCGGGCCGCTGCTGCATCTCGTTGGCCAACGAGATCAGTCGGTTGGTCTCTCCACTCATGGCGGAGACCACCACCACCACGTCATGCCCCTGTTGGCGAAAGCCCTTCACTTTCTCGGCAACGGCCTGGATGCGCTCGACCGAGCCCACCGAGGTGCCGCCGTATTTCTGTACGTATAACGCCATTTTCCAGCTTCCATTCGGCTGCCGGCACCCTGAAGGCACCGGCAGCGCCTGTTTTACTTACAGGCTGGCTGCAACCAGTTCGGGCACCGCTTCAAGCGCAGCGGGAACGGCACTCACGTCGGTGCCGCCGCCCTGCGCCATGTCAGGGCGCCCACCCCCTTTACCGCCCAGACGCGCGGCCAGTTCACGTACCAGGTCCCCGGCCTTGACCTGACCGGTCAGATCCTTGGTCACACCGGCAATCAGACTGACCTTGTCTTCCTGGGTAGTCATCAGCACCACTACACCGCTGCCCAGCTTGTTTTTCAGCTGATCCAGGGTATCGCGCAGCGCCTTGGGTTCGATACCGTCCAGCTTGGCCGCCAGCACCTTGATGCCGTTGACCTCCTGAACCTGGCTCAGCAGGTCACCGCTCTGGGCACTGGCCAGCTTGGCGGTCAGACGCTCGATCTCTTTTTCCAGCTGTCGGTTGCGCTCATTGAGGCCACGCACCTTGTCCAGCGCATTATCACGGGAGCCTTTCACCAGTGAGGCGATTTCGCCCAGCGCCAGCTCATTGGCATTGATCCACTGCATGGCACCGGCACCGGTCACCGCCTCGATACGACGCACACCGGAGGCGATGCCGCTCTCGGCAACGATCTTGAGCAGACCGATATCACCGGTGCGCTTGGCGTGAGTACCGCCACACAGCTCCACCGAGAAATCACCGCCCATGCTGAGCACGCGCACTTCGGTATCGTACTTCTCGCCGAACAGGGCCATAGCCCCCTTCTCCTTGGCCGCATCCAGCTCCATCAGTTCGGTTTCCACCGCCGAGTTGGCGCGCACCTGGTCGTTGACCATCGCTTCTACTGCAGCGATCTGTTCAGCGGTCATCGCCTCGAAATGGGCGAAGTCGAAACGCAGGCGCTCGGCATTCACCAGCGAGCCCTTCTGCTGTACATGATCGCCCAGCACCTTGCGCAGGGCCGCGTGCAGCAGGTGAGTCGCGGAGTGGTTCAGTGCCGTCGCCTGACGCTTGGCCATATCCACTTCGGTGACCACCTGGTCTCCCACCTGCAGCACACCTTCGCTCAGGCTGCCGTGGTGCAGGTGGTGACCGCTTTCCTTGGTGCAGTCGCTGACCTCGAACTGGCCACGATCCCAGCGCAGCACACCCTGGTCGCCGGCCTGACCACCGGATTCGGCGTAGAAGGCGGTATTCTTCAGTACCACCACACCAGTCTCGCCGGCTGACAGCTGATTGACCTGTTCACCCTCCCGATAGAGCGCAACCACTTCAGCGCGGTCTTCCAGACGATCATAGCCGGTGAAGGCCGTGCTGCCGTCCAGCTTGATCTGATCATTGTAGTCAACGGAGAACTGGCCGGAGGCGCGGGCACGCTCACGCTGGGCTTCCATCGCCTGCTCGAAGCCGTCCATATCCAGGCTCAGCTCATGCTCACGGGCCACATCGGCGGTCAGATCCACCGGGAAGCCGTAGGTGTCGTACAGGCGGAATACGGTTTCGCCCGGGATTACCTTGTCGTCGAGGTCTGCGATCGCCTGGGTCAGCAGCTGCATGCCGTGGTCCAGTGTCTTGGCAAACTGCTGTTCTTCCTTCAGCAGGATGCGCTCAACCTGCGCCTGCATCTTGGCCAGTTCCGGATAGGCTTCGCCCATTTCCTGTACCAGCGGCGCGACCAGCTTGTGGAAGAACGGCTGTGTTGCGCCCAGCTTGTTGCCGTGACGAATGGCACGACGCATGATACGACGCAATACATAGCCGCGGCCTTCATTGGACGGCATCACGCCATCGGTAATCAGGAAGGAGCAGGACCGGATATGGTCGGCGATCACGCGCAGTGACTTGCTGTCGATGCTGTCCAGCCCCAGGACGGCCGCCGTGGCCTTGAGCAGGTTCTGGAACAGGTCGATCTCGTAGTTGCTGTGCACGCCCTGCATCACGGCGGCGACACGCTCCAGACCCATACCGGTATCGATGCTCGGCGCCGCCAGCGGCTCCATGGTGCCGTCGGCGGAACGGTTGTACTGCATGAACACCAGGTTCCAGATCTCGATGTAGCGGTCACCATCTTCATCCGGGCTGCCCGGAGGGCCACCGGCCACATCGGGACCGTGGTCGAAGAAAATTTCGGTACAGGGGCCGCAGGGACCGGTATCGCCCATGGCCCAGAAGTTGTCCTCATCCAGCTTGGAGAAGCGCTCGGGGTTAACCCCCATCTCCTCCTTCCAGATCTTCTCGGCTTCTTCGTCGGTGTAGTGCACCGTCACCCAAAGGCGCTCTTCCGGCAGACCCAGACGCTGGGTCAGGAACTCCCAGGCAAACTTGATCGCTTCGCGCTTGAAATAGTCGCCGAAGCTGAAGTTACCCAGCATTTCGAAGAAGGTGTGATGACGTGCGGTATAACCGACATTCTCCAGGTCGTTGTGCTTGCCGCCGGCACGCACACAGCGCTGCGAGCTGGTAGCTCGGCTGTAAGCGCGCTTGTCGGAGCCCAGGAACACGTCCTTGAACTGCACCATGCCGGCGTTGGTGAACAACAGCGTCGGGTCGTTGCCCGGAATCAGCGGGCTGGAAGCAACAACTTCGTGCCCCTGCTGGTTGAAGTAGTCGAGAAATGCCTGGCGGATCTCCGCACTTGTCATGTAGTTCATATAAGGTCCGTTGCGTCTGTACTGATTGGCACGACAGGCCGCCTTTGGGTTGATAAAAGCGGGCATTTGTACGCAAAAATTAGCCGTCAAGTATATAACGCGGGCAAAAAATGTACGATAGCTTTTGCGTTCGCTTTTCGCCCCGAACCCGTTACATCAGTCGCCTCCACCCTCCGCATGACTGATGGCATAGCGGGCGTCTTCGAACGAGAACCCACGATTAACCAGAAAACGTATCCGCTTGGCGTATTCTTTCTGATCCCCCGGTTTTGTCTCACCAAAACGGCGCTGATGACACGCCTGCGCCAGTTGACGGCTGTCGACCTCCTGGTCCTGCAGCACCTGCTCGATCCGCTCCCGGTCTATGCCCTTGCGCTGCAACTCCTGACGGATGCGCATCTGGCCATAACCCGAGCCCAGCCGGCTACGCACGAACACCTCGGCAAAACGCTGATCACTCTGGTAACCGTCCTGCTGCAGCTGGTCCAGCGCCTGCTCCAGCAGACTGGCATCAGGCGTGCGCCCGCGCAGTTTCTGCTCCAGCTCGGCACGGCTGTACTCCCGCCGTGCCAACAGCGCGATGGCGGCATTACGCACCTCTGCCAACGTCTCCAGCTCTTTGGCCATGTCTGTCCCCCAGAAACAGAACAGGGGCCCCGAGGCCCCTGTGGATAATATCGCGCGGGATCAGAGATCCAGCTGACCAGCTTCTTCGTTCTGTGCCTCGGCTTCTTTCGGCTTGGGCACATTGAGCAGCTGAGCACGGATCTCGTTCTCGATCTCGTCAGCCACTTCCGGGTGCTCTTCCAGGTACTTGGCCGCATTGGCCTTGCCCTGACCGATCTTGTCGCCCTTGTAGGCGTACCAGGCACCGGACTTGTCTACCAGGCCCTGTTGTACCCCCAGATCGACCACTTCACCCATGTGGTAGATGCCCTGACCGTACAGAATCTGGAACTCGGCCTGACGGAACGGAGGCGATACCTTGTTCTTGACCACCTTGACGCGAGTTTCGTTACCGACCACCTCGTCACCCTGCTTCACCGCACCGGTACGACGGATATCCAGACGCACGGAAGCGTAGAACTTGAGCGCGTTACCACCGGTGGTGGTTTCCGGGTTGCCGAACATGACACCGATCTTCATGCGGATCTGGTTGATGAACACCAGCAGGCAGTTGGACTGCTTGACGCTGCCGGTCAGCTTGCGCAGCGCCTGAGACATCAGTCGCGCCTGCAGACCGACATGGGAATCGCCCATCTCGCCCTCGATCTCCGCCTTGGGCACCAGTGCCGCGACGGAGTCGACGATGATTACATCCATGGCGCCGGAACGGGTCAACATGTCGGTAATCTCCAGCGCCTGCTCTCCGGTATCCGGCTGAGAGACGTAGAGCGCATCGAGATCAACGCCCAGCTTTTCGGCATAGGTCTGATCAAAGGCATGCTCGGCGTCGATGAAAGCACAGGTCTTGCCCTGCTTCTGCGCCTGAGCAATGACCTGCAGGGTCAGTGTGGTCTTGCCGGATGATTCGGGGCCGTAGATCTCAACCACTCGACCATACGGCAGGCCGCCGATGCCCAGTGCGATATCCAGGCCCAGAGAGCCGGTAGAGACCGCCGGAATGGCTTCACGGGGCTGGTCCCCCATGCGCATGACGGCACCCTTGCCGAACTGACGTTCAATCTGGGACAGTGCTGCATCCAACGCTTTCTTTCTGTTTGCGTCCATCGGGAAACCTTTCATTAGCCGAGGGGGTTAAGTACTGTATATCTGGACAGTATTATTTCACACCCTGATCAGATTGCAACCTCTTGCCGTCAATGCGGCAGATAGGCCATGACCCCTTCCAGAGCCTGCTCCACCGCCTGTTGGCGAATCTCGTCGCGATCACCGTTGAAGAAACTCAGACAGGTCACCGTCGGGTGGCCATCGATCGCCCAGGCCAGCCAGACCGTGCCCACCGGCTTGTCTTCGCTGCCGCCGCCCGGGCCGGCAATACCGCTGATCGCCACCGCAATATTGGCATCGCTGTTACGCAGCGCGCCTTCCGCCATCTGCGCCACCACGGCCTCACTCACTGCGCCCCTGGCCTCCAGCACCGCCGGATCGACACCGAGCATTTTCTGTTTGGCAGTATTGGAATAGGACACGAAACCGCAATCAAACCAGCCGGAACTGCCGGCAACCGCGGTCACCGCCTGGGCGACCCAGCCTCCGGTGCAGGACTCGGCTGTCGCCAGTTTCATGCCCTTTGCCAACAGGGTTTCACCCACTTTCTGTGCCAGGTTTTTCATAGTGTTACTCCAAAGCCGCGACTACGCAGCGTGCCGTGTTTGACGTACAATTCCTCCATTAAAACCTTGAGCCGAACCCGATTCAATCCCCGCCAACAGGATGACCGCGTCAACTATGTCTTCAGCAAGCAAGAGCACCCAGCACACCCCGATGATGCAGCAGTACCTGCGCATCAAGGCCCAGCATCCGGACCAGCTGCTGTTCTATCGCATGGGTGATTTCTACGAACTGTTCTACGACGACGCCAAGAAAGCGGCGGCACTGCTGGATATCTCGCTGACCGCGCGCGGCAAATCCGCCGGCGAACCCATTCCCATGGCGGGGATCCCCTACCATTCGGCCGAAGGCTACATCGCCCGTATCGTCAAGGCAGGCGAGTCGGTGGTGATCTGCGAACAGGTGGGTGACCCGGCGACGAGCAAGGGGCCGGTAGCGCGCGAGGTGGTCCGCATCGTCACCCCGGGTACGCTCAGCGACGAAGCCCTGCTCGACGAGCATCAGGACAACCTGCTGATGGGCGTGGCCCGTCAGGGCGATCGCTATGGTCTGGCGATGATCGATATCAGTTCCGGCCGTTTCAGCCTGTTCGAGGTGGACCGCGACGAAGCCCTGCTGGCCGAACTGGAACGTCTGCGCCCGGCCGAGTTGCTCTACCCCGATGATGTCACCGTGCCAGAGGCACTGAGCAAGCGCCCCGGTGCCCATGCCCGCCCACCCTGGGAGTTCGAGGCCGACACCGCCGAACGCCTGCTGTGCGACCAGTTCAACACCCGTGACCTGACCGGCTTTGGCTGTGATCATCTGGAGCTGGCGATCTGTGCCGCCGGCTGCCTGCTGCAGTACGCCCGCGATACCCAGCGCAGCCGCCTGCCGCACATCCGCCGGCTGCAGGTGGAGCAGCATGATGAAGCGGTGATTCTGGATGCCGCCACCCGCCGCAACCTGGAGCTGGACCTGAACCTGTCCGGCGGCCGCAGCAACACCCTGGCGTCGGTGCTGGACAAGTGCAAAACGCCCATGGGCAGCCGTCTGCTGCGCCGCTGGCTGCACCGTCCGCTGCGTGATCGCGCCACCCTTGAAGCCCGTCAGGATGCGATCCGCTGGCTGCTGCGCCCGGACTGCAGCGACAACATCGCCGGCCAGCTCAAGCCGATCGGGGATATGGAACGCATCCTCTCCCGCGTGGCCCTGCGCTCGGCCCGTCCCCGCGACCTGGAACGCCTGCGCAACGCCCTGGCGGCGCTGCCGGAGCTGCAGCAGCAACTGGCACGCAACGATTCCCGCCGCATTGGCGCCCTGGCCAACACCATTACCACCTTCCCGGAGCAGGCCGACCTGCTGGCCCGCGCCATCATTGATGCCCCACCGGTCGTGATCCGCGACGGCGGCGTCATCGCTGGCGGCTACGATGCCGAACTGGATGAACTGCGTGGCCTGAGCGAAAATGCCGGCGACTTCCTGCTGCAGCTGGAAGCGCGCGAGCGTGCCCGCACCGACATCTCGACTCTCAAGGTGGGCTATAACCGGGTGCACGGCTACTACATCGAGGTCAGCAAGGCGCAAGCGATCGACATGCCGGCCGAATACATCCGCCGCCAGACGCTGAAAAATGCCGAGCGCTACATCACGCCGGAGCTGAAGGAGTTCGAGGACAAGGCACTGAGCGCCAAGAGCAAGGCGCTTGCGCGCGAGAAGCAGCTGTACGACGAACTGCTCGAGCTGATCGCCGCTGAACTGGCACCGTTGCAGGAATCGTCCGCCGCTCTGGCCGAACTGGACGTGCTCAACACCCTGGCCGAGCGAGCCCTGTCGCTGGACTATCAGCGCCCGCAACTGGTCGACGAGCCCTGCCTGAAGATTACCCAGGGACGCCACCCGGTGGTGGAAGCGGTGCTGGACGGCCCCTTCGTCGCCAACGACCTGGTGCTGGACAGCGAGCGCCACATGCTGGTGATCACCGGCCCCAACATGGGCGGTAAGTCCACTTACATGCGCCAGGCGGCGCTGATCACCCTGCTGGCCCATATCGGCAGCTATGTGCCCGCCACATCTGCCTGCATCGGTATTGTCGACCGCATCTTCACCCGCATGGGCTCCTCCGACGACCTGGCCGGTGGCCGTTCCACCTTCATGGTCGAGATGACCGAGACCGCCAACATCCTGCACAACGCCAGTGATCGCAGCCTGGTATTGATGGACGAAGTCGGTCGCGGCACCAGCACCTTCGACGGCCTGTCACTGGCCTGGTCCTGCGCCGAGTTTCTGGCCCGTGAGGTGAAGGCGTTCACCCTGTTCGCTACCCACTACTTCGAGCTGACCAGCCTGCCGGAACGGGAACGAGGGGTTGCCAACGTGCACCTGACCGCGGTCGAGCACAACGACCACATCGTGTTCATGCATGAGGTACAGGATGGCCCAGCCAGCCAGAGTTACGGCCTGCAGGTGGCCCAGCTGGCGGGGATACCGGCCGATGTCATCCGCAATGCCCGCGACAAGCTGGTGCTGCTGGAGCAGGACAGCCGAGACCAGGGCGAGAAGGTAACGCGCAACCCTGAACCGGTTTCCGTGCAGGCAAAAGAGGAACCGATGCAGGCCGACCTGTTCGTCAGCTATCAGCCCTCTGCGGCCGAGCGCCAGCTGCGTGAGCTGAACCCGGATGAACTGACCCCCAAACAGGCGCTGGAGCAGCTCTATGCCCTCAAGGCGCTGCTGTCCTGAGCGAAACCGCAAAGGGACACTATACTGCACTCAGAATTAAGCAATGGGAGGCTGAGCGATGACCTACATCGTGACCGAAAACTGCATCCGCTGTAAGTACACCGACTGTGTCGAGGTCTGCCCGGTGGATTGTTTCTACGAAGGACCGAATTTTCTGGTGATTCACCCGGACGAGTGCATCGACTGCGGCCTCTGCGAGCCGGAATGTCCGGCCGAGGCGATCCTGCACGAGGACGATCTGAGCCCGGAGCAGGACAAGTTCTACCAGCTCAATGCCGAGTTGGCCGAGACCTGGCCCAATATCACCGAGCGCAAGGCACCACTGCCCGATGCCGAGAAATGGGACGGGGTACCGGACAAGCTGCAGTATCTGGAACGCTGATCCGGCCCCCCGACTGAACGGCGAAGCCTGTTACTGCAGCAGGTCCTCGCCGGTCAGGCCGTTCTTCTCCACGATCTCGCGCAGCTTGCGCAGTGCTTCGACCTGGATCTGGCGTACCCGTTCACGGGTCAGGCCGATCTCCTGGCCCACCTGCTCCAGGGTACTCATCTCGTAGCCGCGCAGCCCGAACCGGCGTGACAGTACGTCGGCATGCTTTTCCGGCAACATCTCCAGCCAGCGGTTCAGGTTGCCGCTGATGTTGTTGCTCTGCAGCAGAGTTTCAGGGTCAGCCGCATCCTGGTCGGCAATGGTATCCAGAAGGGGTTTGTCGGCGCCCTGCCCGGCCGGCACATCCACCGAGCTGACGCGTTCATTGAGGCCCAGCATCCGTTCCACGTTGGCTACCGGCTTGTCGACCAGCGCCGCGATTTCCTCCGCCGTGGGCTCATGGTCCAGCTTTTGCGCCAGTTCGCGGGAAGCACGCAGATAGACATTGAGCTCCTTGACCACATGAATCGGCAGACGGATGGTACGGGTCTGGTTCATGATCGCCCGCTCGATGGTCTGACGGATCCACCAGGTGGCGTAGGTCGAGAAACGGAAGCCGCGTTCGGGGTCGAACTTCTCCACCGCGCGGATCAGGCCCAGGTTGCCCTCCTCGATCAGATCGAGCAGTGTCAGGCCACGATTGATGTAGCGACGGGCGATCTTGACCACCAGACGCAGGTTACTTTCGATCATCCGCTTGCGTGCCGCCTCGTCGCCCTTAAGGGCGAGACGGGAGAAGTACACCTCCTCCTCAGCGGTCAGCAGTGGCGAAAAACCGATTTCGTTCAAATACAGTTGAGTCGCATCCAGCGAGCGAGCATTGACCAGATCCTTGTGTGCCATGGAACCGCGTCCACGCCCACTGTTGATGAACTCGGGCAGCCCGTCAGAGGAATCCTCCTCATCACGGCTGTCGCTATCGTCGCCCTGGTCGTCGTCATCCATCGTCGCCAGTCGACGCTCATCATCCAGGTCGTTATCCCCACTCTGCGCGGAATAACGAACCTCTTCTCCTAGGATTGCCATATTCTTCACCCCCAGGTTTCGGGAGGGCAGATGCCCCGGCCCTGCTTGTTTTGTTTTTTTTGTTGTTATCGCTTGGGAAGATAGCGCAACGGGTCAACCGGATCGCCATCACGCCGTATTTCGAAATGCAGCATCGAGCGTGTGGTACCGGTCTTACCTATTTCGGCTATTTTTTCACCAGCTTTAACCTTATCACCCTCTCGTACAAAGATGCGACTGTTATGTGCATAGGCACTGAGATAACGTTTATCGTGGTTGATGATGACCAGATTGCCGTAACCGAGCAGGCCGTTGCCGGCATAGACCACTTCACCATGAGCCGCCGCCTTCACGGCTTCGCCCGGTTTTCCGGCGATATCGAGCCCCTTGTTGGCCGGCTGACCACGCCCGAAGGCCAGAATGATCTTACCCGCATGGGGCCAGTGCCAGCGCACGGAAGCCGAGGGCGTCGAGGGCTTGCTCGTCGTCGATGAACCGGGCCTGACGGGCTTGGCAGGTTTTACTGTCACTGCAGTGGCAGACTCTTTGGCCGGCGCCTTGGTCTTGGCCGGGGTCGGAGTGGTGGCGGGAGGACGGGTTGCACCCGGGCGGGATGGGGAGCTGGAGGCAACAGTAGGCGGCTTCAGACGCAGCTTCTGCCCGGGATAGATGAAGTAGCGGCTATCGATATCGTTCCAGCGGGCCACGCGGCGATAATCGAGGCCATATCGAAAGGCGATGGAGTACAGGGTATCACCCCGCTGCACCCGGTAACTGGCTGGCGCCGGCTCCCGGGCGCTGGACCGAGCCCCCAGCGAGCGCTCGCTGACCGGTGCATAACCGGTCGAACAGCCACCCAGCAACAGGCTCAGGCAGGTCAGCACTAGCAGCAGTCGATAGGGCACTCCGGCCTCCCAATTCAGTGCTGCTGGCGATCCATCACTACCCCCAGCAACGCTCCCAATATCATCAGCGCAACGGCAGGCCAGAACCAGGCACTCAGTCCGGTCAGCACCTCATAGCTGCCCGGCAACAGATTATCCTGCAACAGAGGCACCTCTTCACCGTGTCGATTGATGGTATAGGCCAGGGTATATTTCCATGGCCAAACCTTGTTCAGCGAGCCCAGCATGAAACCGCCCAGCAGCGCCAGCGTCAGCATGCGATGATGGTGGAATGCCCAGCTCAATACCCGCGAAAAGCTCAACAGGCCGATCACACAGCCACTGGCGAAGAGCCCCAGTGTCAGCCACTCCAATCCCTTGATCGCACTGAGGATCGGTGTATACATCCCCATCAGCAGCAGGATAAAGCTGCCCGATATTCCCGGCAGTATCATGGCACAAATAGCGATCATGCCGGACAGGAAGATCATCATCAAGGAGGGTTCGACCGCGCCCGGTGCCTGCTCGGTAATGAAATAAGCCAGCAACGCCCCACTGACAAACATCGCCACCAGGTTGCTATTCCAGCCCCGTATGTGTCGTACCACACTCCAGGTCGACGCCAGAATCAGACCGAAAAAGAACGACCAGAGCAGAATCGGGTGCTGGTCCAGCAGATAGAGCACCAGATGCGAGATCGAGATCAGGCTAAGCAAAATTCCGCTGAACAGCGCCAGCAGGAAGTTGCCGTTGACGTAGCGCCAGCAGGATAGAAAACCCTCACTGAACAGAACGCGAACCGCCTCCGGGTTGAACTGTTTCAGGGTATCGATCAGTTCTTCGTAGATACCGGTAATAAATGCAATGGTGCCGCCGGATACGCCAGGCACCGCATCGGCGGCCCCCATCATCATCCCTTTGCCGGACAGCAGCAGATAGTCCTTTTTACTTCGCACGCACTTTCCTCATCAATTAACGCACCGTGCCGCCCAGCAGCGGCACGAAACGGACACTTTCCAGCACTTCGGTGTTGTATTCGGTTTCACTGACACGGGTGATCCGCTTCAGTGCCTGATGCTCATCCCCGACCGGAATGACCAGGCGCCCGCCCACAGCCAGCTGATCCAGCAGTTCCTGAGGCACTTCACGGGGTGCCGCCGTCACCAGGATACCGTCAAAGGGCGCCTTGTCCGGCCAGCCCATGCCGCCATCGGTATGACGCAGCATGACATTGTGCAGCTTGAGCCGCTGCAGACGCTTGCGCGCCTTTTCCTGCAGCGCGCGTATGCGCTCGACGCTGAACACCTGGTCCACCAGCTGCGCCAGGATAGCGGTCTGGTAGCCGGACCCGGTCCCCACTTCCAGCACCTTGTCCAGCGGACCGGCTTCCAGCAGCAGTTCCGTCATACGTGCCACGATATAAGGCTGGGAGATGGTCTGGTTAAAGCCGATCGGCAGCGCCGTATCCTCGTAGGCCCGGTGTGACAGCGCCTCGTCGATGAAAATATGACGCGGTGTGTCGATCAGCGTTACCAGCACCTTTTCATTGGCAATCCCCTGGTCGCGCAGCCGCTGCGCCAGGCGCTCCCGGGTACGCCGGGAGGTCATGCCGATGCCCTGCAGATCCCTGTCGATCACATCAACCCCTCCAGCCAGTCCGCCAGGTTATCCATGCCGGAATAATGGGTCATGTCGATCTGCAGCGGTGTCACCGAGACGAATCCGTTTTCGACAGCATAGAAGTCGGTACCGGGCTCTGCGTCAGCGGCCGCGCCCGCGCCCGCGATCCAGTAACGAGTACGGCCTCGCGGGTCCTCCACCTGCACCGGTGGTTCGGCGCCGTGACGATGCCCCAGCCGGGTGACATGGACGCCCTTGATCTGAGCAAGAGGCAGGTCGGGCACATTGACATTGAGCACGGTGCGCGGCGCCACAACCAGGGACTCCAGCTTCTGCACCAGCACCGCCACGATCTCGGCTGCCGTTTCATAGTGTTGCGGATGGAAGCTGTGCATGGACACCGCGATCGGCGGCAGACGGCAATGGCGCCCTTCGGTGGCCGCGGCCACGGTGCCGGAATAAAGCACATCATCGCCCAGGTTGGCACCGGCATTAATGCCGGACACCACGATATCCGGCTTCTGGCCATCGGTGAACAGCCCCGAACCGCCCAGATGGACGCAGTCGGTGGGAGTACCGTTGATGCCGTAGTAGCCGCTGCTGTGCAGATGCGCTTCCAGCGGGCGATCCAGCGTCAGCGAGTTGCTGGCGCCGCTGCGATTACGGTCAGGCGCCACCACGCAGGTCTGATGATCCTGCGCCAGGCGCTCCGCCAGGGTGGCCAGTCCCGGTGCATATACACCGTCGTCATTAGAGATCAGAGTCAGCATGTCCGTTCTTCTTGATTATGTCTGCTCGTTGGCGGCGTTGTGCCACTGACAAAGTTCACGCAATACACTGGTGGCGAAGGCGCCGGCCGGCAGCTCAAACTCCAGCCGCCACTGCCCTTCCGCCTCGGCTTCAGCCTTCAAATCCTGGGGCACCAGCCGCAGGGAGCGTCGTTCCTGATTAAGCCCCAGGCCCTCCAGGCCGGTGCAAAGTTCCTGCCAGGGCGCCACGACGGCCGCTTCAAAGGCCCGCGCATCGGCCTGGGTCATCAATTCGCCCCGTCCCCACATGGGGCCGGTCAGATGCACATCACCCTGCGCCAGGCGCTGCAGCTGCTCCGGCTCCGGCTCCTGATCCGCCACAAAGCAACTTTGACTGCCGTTCAGCATGAGTACATCGCCGGCCAGTATGCTGCTCCAGAGCCCCTGCTCAATACGGGCACTGATCACCTGGTTGAACAGCCAGGAACGCAGCGCCGAGATATACAGCCCTTTTTTGTGGCGCTGACGCTCTCTCAGGGTACCCGCCAGCAGCGCCTGCCCCTTGGCCAGGTTGCCGCCTTCGTGGCCGAAACGCTGCTCACCAAAATAGTTGGGCACACCGGCCCGCGCCTGCTCCACACGCGCGGCAAAGGCCGCCGGATCACTGACATCACGCAGGCGAATCACGAAGCGATTGCCCGCCAGGGCGCCCAGCCTGAGTTTACGACTGTGCCGCCTGGTTTTCAGTACCTCGATGGTCTCACCGCCAAACAGCGACCAGTTCAGCGTCTGCCCAATCGGCAGGCGCACACTGAACCACTGCTCGGTCACCGCATGCCGGTCCTTCTTGCCGGCATAGCCCACATCACGCGGGTTGACCTGACAGAAGCGCGCCAGCTGACGCGCCACCCAGTCGGTGTTTTCCCCGGTCTTGCGGATGTACAGGAACAGGTGTTCCCCTTCGCCATCCGGTTCGAAAGGCAGGCGTTCGAATACCTGAAAGTCGTCCGCGGTGGTACGTAATACGGCGTGGGATGATGGCTCGCCATACAGCCAGTTACAGGCGAGATCTAGATTCAACGTCGGGATGTCTCCGGCTCGGGTTCGATTAACTGGAAGAAGGTTTCGCCTTCCCGGATCATGCCCATTTCACTGCGGGCACGCTCCTCCAGGGCGGTCAGCCCCTGCTTGAGATCCTGCACCTCGGCCTCGAGGCGTTTGTTGCGCTCGGTCAGCTGCTGGTTGACCTGTTGCTGCTCCAGGATCTGCTGTTCCAGCTGCCATACCTGACGCAGGTTGGCCTCGCCAAACCAGAGCCGGTATTGCAGCCCGGCGAGCATCACCAGCAAAATCAACAACAACCAGCGGTACACGCACTTACCTCTTGTTCACAGGAGCCCGGGGTCAAAAAAAGGGGGCACGAGGCCCCCTTTTTATCACATTTTCGGAAATCAGGCCTGACCTTTGATCTCTTTCAGACCGTTATAGACAGCGCCGGCACCCAACTCTTCTGCGATACGCAGCAGGCGGTTGTACTTGGCAACACGGTCAGAACGGCACAGAGAGCCGGTCTTGATCTGGCCAGCCGCGGTACCCACTGCCAGATCGGCGATGGTGGTGTCTTCAGTTTCACCGGAGCGGTGAGAAATCACGGCGGTGTAACCGGCGTCCTTGGCCATCTTGATCGCATCCAGGGTTTCGGACAGGGAGCCGATCTGGTTTAACTTGATCAGGATGGAGTTGGCAATCGACTTGTCGATGCCTTCCTTCAGGATCTTGGTGTTGGTCACGAACAGGTCATCACCGACCAGCTGCACCTTGTCACCGATCTTGCGGGTCAGGCTGGCCCAGCCGTTCCAGTCGGATTCGTCCATGCCGTCTTCGATGGAGACGATCGGGTAGTTTTCGCACAGCTGCGCCAGGTAGTCACCGAAGCCTTCGGCATCGAATACCTTGCCTTCGCCGGCCAGGTCGTAGTTGCCGTCCTTGTAAAACTCGGAAGAGGCACAGTCCAGCGCCAGGGTCACGTCGGTACCCAGCTTGTAGCCGGCCTTGTCGATCGCTTCCTTGATCACCACCAGAGCTTCTTCGTTGGAACCCAGGTTCGGCGCGAAACCACCTTCATCACCAACAGCGGTGTTCAGGCCACGAGCTTTCAGCACGGCCTTCAGCGCGTGGAAGATCTCGGCACCGCAGCGCAGCGCATCAGAGAAGTTATCGAAGTTCACCGGCTGAACCATGAACTCCTGGATGTCGACGTTGTTGTCGGCGTGCTCACCACCGTTGAGGATGTTCATCATCGGTACCGGCATGGAGAACTGACCGGCAGTACCGTTGATCTCGGCGATATGCGCGTACAGCGGAATACCCTTTTCAGTTGCAGCGGCCTTGGCAGCAGCCAGGGACACCGCCAGGATGGCATTGGCACCCAGGTTGGACTTGTTCTCGGTCCCGTCCAGCGCCAGCATCTTGTCATCCAGTGCGCGCTGATCGGTTACATCCATGCCTGTCAGAGCTTCACGAATGGCACCGTTGATCGCCGCTACCGCTTTCTGTACGCCCTTGCCCAGGTAACGGGACTTGTCACCGTCACGCAGTTCCAGCGCTTCGCGGGAACCAGTGGAAGCACCAGAAGGAGCGCAAGCAGAACCGATCACGCCGGATTCCAGGATCACGTCCGCTTCAACGGTCGGGTTACCACGGGAATCCAGAACTTCGCGTGCCTTGATATTCGCAATCTGAGCCATTGTGTATGTGTCTCCAGTTAACTCGTAAAAAGGTTACTGCTGCGCCTGGCGTGCCAGCGCGGCCTTGATGAATCCGGTGAACAGGCCGTGCCCGTCGCGCGGGGTCGAGGTGAATTCCGGGTGGAACTGACAGGCCACGAACCAGGGATGGTCCGGTGCTTCCACCACTTCAACCAGCTCGCCGTCCACGGAGCGACCGGTGATCTTCAACCCGGCCTCTTCCAGCAGCGGCACGTAGTTGTTGTTCACCTCGTAACGGTGACGGTGGCGCTCACGCACCTCGGTGTTGCCATAGGCTTCAGCGACCTTGGACCCTTCCGCCAGGTGGCAGGTCTGTGCGCCCAGACGCATGGTGCCGCCCAGATCGGAGTTTTCGCCACGCACTTCCACCTCACCGCTACGATCGGTCCACTCGGTAATCAGGCCGATCACCGGGTGTTTGGACTGCGGGTCAAACTCGGTGGAGTTAGCGCCTTCCAGACCAGCGACATGACGCGCGTATTCAATCACGGCAACCTGCATGCCCAGGCAGATACCCAGATACGGGATCTTGTTTTCACGGGCAAAGCGAACCGCCTGAATCTTGCCCTCAACACCACGCTCGCCGAAACCGCCCGGTACCAGGATGGCGCTGTAGCCTTCCAGAATCTGGCTGCCTTCGCGCTCAACGCGCTCGGAGTCGATATATTCGATACGAACCTTCTTGCGCAGCGCAATGCCCGCGTGAGAGATCGCTTCGATCAGTGACTTGTAGGCGTCCAGCAGTTCCATGTACTTGCCTACCATGGCGATGGTGACTTCGCCTTCCGGGTGCAGGAAGGCATCGGCGACACGGTTCCACTCGCTCAGATCAGCCGCCTTGCAGTTGATACGGAAGCGTTCGGTGACGATCTCGTCCAGGTGCTGTTCCCACAGCATGGCCGGGATGTTGTAGATGGTATCGGCATCCGGCAGAGAGATAACGGCACGCTCGTCCACGTTGGTGAACATGGCCACTTTCTTGCGTGACGATTCGTCCAGCGGCTGCTCGGAACGGCACACCAGGATATCCGGCTGGATACCGATGGAGCGCAGTTCTTTCACCGAGTGCTGGGTCGGCTTGGTCTTGGTCTCGCCGGCGGTGGCGATGTAGGGCACCAGCGTCAGGTGCATGAACATGGCACGGGACGCACCCACTTCCACCTTCAGCTGACGCACCGCTTCCAGGAACGGCAGGGATTCGATGTCACCCACGGTGCCACCGATCTCGACCAGCGCCACATCGGCATCACCCGCGCCCTCGATCACACGACGCTTGATCTCGTTGGTGATGTGCGGGATCACCTGTACGGTGCCGCCCAGGTAGTCGCCTCGACGCTCCTTGCTCAGCACGTGCTGGTAGACACGACCGGTGGTGAAGTTGTTGCGCTTGCTCATCGTGGTGCGAATGAAGCGCTCGTAGTGACCCAGATCCAGGTCGGTCTCGGCGCCGTCGTCGGTCACGAAGACTTCACCATGCTGGAAGGGGCTCATGGTGCCCGGATCCACGTTGATATACGGGTCCAGCTTCAGCATTGTAACTTTGAGGCCACGGGCCTCGAGAATAGCCGCCAGAGAAGCTGATGCGATGCCTTTGCCCAATGAGGACACAACACCGCCTGTGACGAAAATATAACGCGTCATGCGGAACCTGTCAGATCGAGATGTTGGGGAGGAGAAAACGTACTCAAGATGGGGTTGCAGCTTAGCAAAAACCGCCCCTCAGGACAAACCAAAACCGCTCCATTGAGGCATCCAGCCATTTTCGACCCATGGGTATTCGCAAAGACAGATTCCCGGAACCGCCAGAAGCTGGTCGTCAGACCACAGAATTGGCTGCAGCGGTCGCAACCAGGGCGGCACACCAGACTCCTGCAGCAACTGCTTCAGCCTGACCGAACCACCCCGTCCCAGCGGTCGCAGGCGCTCTCCCCCCTGTCGATAGCCCAAGGTCAACGTCATGCCATCGGGAAAACCTTGCTCACTCCGCTGCCAGGTCAACTCGCCACAGGGCAGCGCCAGAGGTTGCCCGGCGATCACGGGAGCGCATTCAGCAACGCTCTCAGGTAGAGGATCCGGCAGCAGATAGAGCCCGTCACGGTAACGCCTGAGCTGCTGCTCGCCAAACCGCTCAACCGGTTCGGCATCAGCCCGCGGCGACAACAGGGAGTACAGCAGATTCTGCAGCCGCTGGCGGCTCAGACGCTGCCCCGTCTGCCGGGCAATCCAGAAATGCATCAGGTTGCGCTGTCGCGCCGCGCTCAGGTCTCGGATGTGCGTCACACTCAAGCCCCCGCTGGGCAGCCGACACAGGGCCAGATCGTCCAACGCACGCTCCTTTAGCATCTCATCGGCATCGCGCATCACCGACGCCGTATCTCGACAGCGCTGCAACAACGCCGGCCAGTGCTGCTTCAGCCGCGGCAGGATATGCAACCGCAACCAGTTTCGATCATAGTGGTCCTGCGCATTGGTCGGATCCTGTACCGATACCACCTCAAGCTCAGCGGCGACTCGCTCCAGCTGCTCACGCGACTGATCCAACAGGGGCCGCAGTAAACGAGCCCTGCCCAAAGCACGACGCACCGGCATGGCCGCCAGCCCGGCCACACCGGAGCCACGCAACAGGCGCAGCAGCAAGGTCTCGGCCTGATCATCGGCATGCTGCGCCAGCAGCAGGCAATCACCGGGTTCAAGAAACTTTTCGAAGGCGGCGTAACGGGCACTGCGAGCACTGGCTTCAGAGGCAGAATCCGGTATGACTTGCAGGCAAGTCAGGGGCACCCCCAGGCGCTGGCAATGCTGTCGACAATGCGCGGCCCAGTCGGCGGACGCCGCTTGTAACTGATGATCGATATGCACGGCAACCAGCGGCTGCGGCAGTTCAAGGCGAGCACAGAGTTCAAGCAGAAGGGAGGAATCGAGACCGCCGCTGAAGGCTACAACCCAGCGGCGGACATCGGACTCGGCGACCAGAGAGGCCGCCAGAGTTTCCAGCAGGACAGGCAGCTCGGACGCTGCCCGGGGCCAATCAGTCCTCGAACACACCGTAGGACATCAGACGCTGGTAACGGCGCTCGAGCAGTTCCTCGGATTCCAGACCGGACAGGCGATCCAGGGTTTCCACCAGATGCTTCTTCAGGTTGGCCGCCATCAGTTCCACGTTGCGGTGTGCACCACCCAACGGCTCGCTGACCACCTGATCCACCAGACCCAGCTCATGCAGGCGCCCAGAAGTAATGCCCATTGCCTTGGCCGCATCGGAGGCGCGCTCGGCACTCTTCCACAAGATGGAAGCACAGCCTTCCGGCGAGATCACCGAGTAGGTTCCGTACTGCAGCATCAGCAGCTCGTCGCAGACACCGATCGCCAGCGCACCGCCGGAGCCACCTTCACCGATAACGGTGGAGATGATCGGGGTGTTCAGCTGGGACATCTTGGCCAGGTTGAAGGCGATAGCTTCGGACTGGCCACGTTCTTCAGCATCGATGCCCGGGTAAGCTCCAGGAGTATCAATGAAGGTCAGTACCGGCAGCTTGAAGCGCTCGGCCATCTCCATCATGCGCAGCGCCTTGCGGTAACCTTCAGGACGCGGCATGCCGAAATTGCGACGGACCTTTTCCTTCACTTCACGCCCTTTCTGGTGACCGATCACCATCACCGGACGGCCATCCAGGCGCGCCAGACCACCGACAATCGCCTGATCATCAGAGAAATGTCGATCGCCGTGGATCTCGTCGAAGTCATCGAAGATATGCTTGACGTAGTCCAAGGTATAGGGACGCTGCGGGTGACGTGCGATCTGCGAAATCTGCCAAGCGGACAGGTCCTTGAAGATCGACTCGGTCAGGCTGCGGCTTTTTTCTTGCAGCTTTTCCAGTTCGTCACCCAGGTTGAGCCCCGCCGTGTCCTCATTGACATGGCGCAGCTCACTGATTTTGGCTTCCAGCTCGGCGATCGGCTGTTCAAAATCCAGATAGTTCGGATTCATGCGTGTCTGCTTCTGTTCAGTAACTTGGGGCCCAAAGGCACGAAAAATAATGGCACGATTCTACCGCCTGCCGGCTCGGATCACCACCCTGTTCAGTCGTAACAGAGCCGGACAGCATCGTTGCCGAACTGCTCTTTGAGCTGCAGCAACAGCTCATCGGTCGGAGCGACTGCCCACTTGGGGTCCAGCCACAGCCGGGCTTCAGCATCGCTGCGCCGATAACGCAGCGCCACGACCAGACTGATCAACGGACTGCGATTCTGACTCAGGGTAGTATTCAACTGGCGCAGCCGCTGCGGATTCAGCTGGTTCGTTTCACAACAGATCTCGACACAGCGGGCCGACTGAGCTCGCACCTGGGCCATGCTCGAGACCTTGCTGCAGCGCACCTTAAGACCGCCATTGTAGTCATCCTGCGCCACCTCACCTTCGACCACCAGCACGGCATCCTTGTTGATCAGGTTGCGCGCCTCTTCATAGGTATCCCCGAACAGGGTGACATCCATGCGGGCACTGCGGTCATCCAGGGTCAGGAAGCAGAGGTTATCGCCCTTCTTGGTCTTTTTCAGGCGCATGTCCACGACCAGACCGGCCATTTTCTGGGTACTGCCACGACTGGGCTGCAGTTCTACCAGCTTGCGGCTGACCAGATGCTTAAGCTCGGCCTCATATTCATCGATCGGATGGCCGGTCACATACAGCCCCAGAGTATCCTTCTCCCCCTGGAGGCGTTCCTTGTCGGTCCAGTCACGCGCCTTGCCGAACTCGGCATAGGGGTCGGAAGGACTCTCCGCCTCGACAGCACCGAACATGTCCATCATGCCGGCATCGGCATTGCGCGCACTCTGGTCGGCG
The DNA here is from genome assembly GCA_963677795.1 of uncultured Marinobacterium sp. Classification (GTDB taxonomy): domain Bacteria; phylum Pseudomonadota; class Gammaproteobacteria; order Pseudomonadales; family Balneatricaceae; genus Marinobacterium. The sequence continues at coordinate 1,414,849 of OY782520.1, forward strand.
GCTTTCAGGGCCGAGGCGATCGCTTCCCAGAGAATGGCGCGCGACGGCCCCAGGCTGTCCAGTGCTCCACAGCGCACCAGCGCTTCCAGCACACGCTTGTTCAGCTTGCCGGCACCCACGCGCTCACAGAAGTCGAACAGGTCCTTGAACGGTCCACCGTCCTTTCGTGCCTCCATGATGGCGCCGACCGGGCCTTCGCCCACGCCCTTGACCGCCCCCAGACCATAGACGACCTCCTCGGCATCATTGACAGTGAACATATAGTCACTGTCGTTGACGTTGGGCAGGCGCACGGTCAGTCCCATCTGGCGGCACTCTTCGATGAAGATCACCACCTTATCGGTATTCTGCATGTCCGAAGACAACACCGCCGCCATGAAGGCCGCCGGATAATGCTGTTTCAGCCAGGCGGTCTGGTAGGAAACCAGCGCGTAGGCCGCCGAGTGCGACTTATTGAAACCGTAGCCGGCGAACTTCTCCACCAGGTCAAAGATGTTGCCGGCCAGATCCTTGTCGATACCCTGACCGGCGCACCCCTCGAGGAAGATGGCACGCTGCTTGGCCATCTCCTCGGGTTTCTTTTTACCCATGGCACGACGCAGCATGTCCGCACCGCCGAGGGTATAGCCGGCCATCACCTGGGCGATCTGCATTACCTGTTCCTGGTACAGGATGATGCCGTAGGTGGGCTCCAGTACCGGCTGCAGGCTGTCGAGCTGATAATCCGGGTGCGGCCAGGCCAGCGGGGCACGGCCATGCTTACGGTTGATGAAGTCATCCACCATGCCCGACTGCAGCGGCCCCGGACGGAACAGGGCCACCAGGGCAACGATATCCTCGAAGCGGTTGGGCAACAGGCGGCGGATCAGATCCTTCATGCCACTGGATTCGAGCTGGAACACAGCGGTAGTCTGTGCGCTCTGCAGCAGCTTGAAGGTCGCTTGGTCTTCCAGATCGATCGACTCGATCTCCAGCGGAGCCTCTCCCTGCTTCTCGCGCTTGTGGTTGATCGTTTTCAGTGCCCAGTCGATGATGGTCAGGGTACGCAGACCCAGGAAGTCGAACTTAACCAGACCGGCTTCCTCGACGTCATTCTTGTCGAACTGGGTCACCAGACCCTGGCCTTCCTCATCACAGTAGGTGGCGGCAAAGTCGGTCAGCTTGGTGGGTGCGATCACCACACCGCCGGCGTGCTTGCCGACGTTACGGGTGACCCCCTCCAGCTTGTACGCCATCTCCATGATTTCCTGGGCTTCTTCACTGCCGTTGACGAAATCACGCAGGGCGTCTTCCTGCTCCCAGGCCTTGTTCAGAGTCATACCGACCTCGAACGGAATCAGCTTGGACAGGCGGTCGGCCAGACCGAAGGGCTTGCCCTGTACGCGAGCCACGTCGCGCACCACCGCCTTGGCGGCCATGGTGCCGTAGGTGATGATCTGCGACACCGCATCGCGGCCATAGGTCCGCGCCACGTAATCGATCACCTTGTCACGGTTATCCATGCAGAAGTCGATATCGAAGTCGGGCATGGAGACACGTTCAGGGTTGAGGAAGCGTTCGAACAGCAGGTCGTATTCGAGCGGATCCAGATCGGTGATCTTCAGTACATAGGCCACCAGCGAGCCGGCACCGGAACCGCGGCCCGGCCCCACAGGAATGCCGTTGTCCTTGGCCCACTTGATGAAGTCCATTACGATCAGGAAGTAGCCTGGGAAACCCATCTGGATGATGATGTCGAGCTCGAACTCGAGCCGCTCCTCGTAGGGCTTGCGCTTTTCCTGATAGTCCGGTGCATCCTTATCGAGCAGAAAATCGAGACGCTCCTCCAGTCCCTCCCAGGAGACCTGACGGAAGAAATCGTCCATCAACACCCCGTCCGGGACCGGAAAGCGTGGCAGGTAGTAGGTACCCAGCTCGATCTCGATGTTGCAGCGGCGGGCGATCTCGACGGTATTCTCCAGCGCACTGGGAATATCGCTGAACAGCTCGGCCATCTCTTCGGCCGAGCGGAAGTACTGCTGATCGGAGTAGTTGCGCGGCCGCTGCGGGTCTTCCAGGGTGCGCCCCAGGTTGATGCAGACGCGCGCCTCGTGCGCCTCGAAGTCATCCTGCTTGAGGAACATCACCTCGTTGGTCGCCACCAGCGGGCAGCCGCTTCGGGCGGCCAGCTCGACGCTGGCATGGACCAGCGCCTCGTCCCCCGGTCGTCCGGTACGCTGCACCTCCAGGTAGAAGCTGTCGGGAAACACCGCCTGCCATTCAGCCAGCACCGCTTCAGCCTGCTCCGGAGCATCCGCGAGCAGCGCCCGCCCTACCTCACCCAGACGGGCACCGGAGAGCGCGATCAGACCTTCCGCCTTCTCCTTGACCCACTCTTTCTTCACCAGCGCCCATTCGGGGATGATGTTCTGACCCTCGGCGTAGGCCCGGGAGACCAGCTCCATCAGGTTGCGATAGCCCTGACCGGTGCGTACCAGCAGGGTCAGGCGGAAAGGCTCGCCTTCAGGATCATCCGGGTTCTGCACCCAGAGATCGACACCGCAGATCGGTTTGACCCCGGCACCCAGCGCCGCCTTGTAGAACTTGACCAGGGCAAAGAGGTTGGTCTGGTCGGTGATCGCCACCGCCGGCATCTGCTGAGCAGCCGCCGTGGCAACCAGCGGCTTGATTCGCACCAGACCGTCAAACAGGGAATATTCAGAGTGCACCCGCAGGTGAATAAAACCAGGATCAGACATCTTCTTCTCGTGCCAGGCGTTCTCTTACCGGGCGAAAGCTGCGCCGGTGTTCGGGCAGGGGGCCCAGCTTGTCCAGCGCAGCCAGGTGTTCAGGGGTCGGATAGCCTTTGTGGCGGGCAAAACCGTAATCGGGGAAGCGCTGGTCCAGCTCGATCATCTGTCGATCGCGCGCCACCTTGGCCAGGATCGACGCCGCGCCGATTTCGGCGACCCGGGCATCGCCCTTGACCACCGGCTCTGCCGGACAGGGCAGCGCCGGACAACGGTTGCCGTCGATCAGGGCGTAATCCGGCGCCACACCCAGCCCGGCCACGGCGCGCTGCATCGCCAGCATGGTCGCATGCAGAATATTGAGCTCATCGATCTCGGCCGGCGATGCCGAGGCGATGCACCAGGCCAGCGCCTTTTCCATGATCAGCGGATACAGCTGCTCACGCTTCTTTTCACTGATCGCCTTGGAGTCACCCAGCCCTTCGATCGGGTTATTCGGATCGAGAATGACCGCCGCCGCCACCACGTCACCGATCAGTGGCCCGCGACCGACCTCATCGACTCCGACGACCAGCCCGGCGGGGCGAAAATCGAATTCAACGCTCTGCACGACAACTCTCCAACAGTTCCACAACGGCGTCTGCCGCCCGTTCACTGGCGTTCTGACGCAGCTGTTCGCCGATGATGCCGAACACCCGCCGCAGCCGCTTACGATAGACCTCGTCCTCGAGCGCCTTCAGCAGCAGCGGACCCATCACCTCAGGCGTTACATTCTGCTGCAGCACTTCCGGTACCATCTCCTCATCCGCCAAGACGTTGGGCAGTGAGATCCAGCGACTCTTGATCATCCGCGAGTAGAGACTATAGGTCAGCCCGGCCATGCGGTAGGCCACCACCATCGGCTTCATCAGCAGGCAGGCTTCCAGCGTTGCCGTACCCGACGCGATCAGGATCGCATCGGCCACCGCCATCACTTCTCGCGAATGCTGTAGCACCAGGTCCAGGTTGAGATCGGAGAACTCCGCATCGATCAGCTGTTGCAACTGCTCATGGCGGCGCCGGTTGGCCGCCGGCAGGACGAAGCACAGCTCAGGACGCCGCTGCTGCAGCCAGCGCGCCGTTTCCAGGAAAGGACGTGCCAGGTATTTGATCTCGCTGCCACGGCTGCCCGGCAGCAAGGCAACCAGCTCCTGCGCGGTCTCAGGCCGAAACTGCTGGCGGGCAGTTTCCAGGTCCAGCTGAGCCGGGATTACATCCGCCAGCGGGTGGCCGACAAAGCACAGGTTCTGCTGCGTCGGCTGATACACCTCGGCCTCGAACGGAAACAGGGTCAGTAACAGGTCGGTGCTTTGCTTGATCTTGAAGATGCGTTTGCGCTTCCAGGCCCAGACCGATGGGCTGACATAATGCACGGTAGGAATACCGGCATCCTTGAGCGCACGCTCCATGCCCAGGGTGAAATCCGGCGCGTCGATGCCGATGAACACATCAGGGGGATTGTCGATGAAATGGCGAATCAGCCGCTTGCGAGCCCGCAGCAGCTCGGGCAGCCGGCCGAGCACCTCGACCAGCCCCATCACCGATAGACGCTCCAGCGGGTACAGCGAACGACAACCCTCGGCGAGCATCAGTTCACCGGCGATCCCTTCGAACTCAGCCTGTGGGTAACGCTGTTTCAGCGCCCGCATCAGGCCAGCCCCCAGAATATCGCCGGAGGCCTCGCCGGCCACGATTCCTATACGCAGAGGTCGCATGGTCACCTCAGCGAATGATGCCGCGGGTCGAAGTTTCCAGCGATTCAATGAGCAACTGCACAGCCGGCTGCTCCTGCACCAGAAGCCTCAGTTCCTGCAGCGCCTGATCAACGGTCAGACCTTTGCGATAGATGGTCTTGTAGGCACGACGCAGGGCACTCAGTGCCTCGACATCAAAACCACGACGACGCAGACCTTCGAGATTGACACCGTGCGGACGCGCGCTGTTGCCGGTGGCCATCACGTAGGCCGGTATATCCTTGAGCACCACGGTGCCGGCACCACACATCACATGGGCACCGATACGGCAGAACTGATGCACGGCGGTGAAACCGCCCAGAATCGCGTGATCGCCCACGTGGACATGGCCGGCCAGGGCGGCATTATTGGCCAGGATGATGTTGTCCCCCATGACACAGTCATGGGCAACGTGGGCATAGGCCATCAGCAAATTGTGGCTGCCGATCCGGGTAATGCCTTCATCCTGGACGGTACCGCGATGGACGGTGCAGCCCTCGCGGAAGACGTTATGATCGCCGATCTCCAGACGGGTCGGTTCACCGGCATACTTCTTGTCCTGGCAATCCTCGCCGATGGTAGCGAACTGAAAGATCTGATTCCCTTCACCAATACGCGTAGGCCCCTTGATCACCACATGCGAGGCGATACGGGTTCCTGCCCCGATCTCCACATCCGGTCCGATCAGGGTCCATGGGCCTACTTCGACATCCTCGGCCAGACGGGCCGAGGGATCAACTATGGCTTGCGGGTGAATCAATGTCACACCTTTCGATCTGCACACAGAATGGTCGCGCTGCTCACGGTTTCACCGTCGACGCTGGCACGCACATCAAACTTCCAGATACCACGACGCTCGGAGATCACCTTGGCATCCAACTGCAGCTGGTCACCCGGCACCACCGGGCGCTTGAAACGCAGGTTGTCAGCCCCGACGAAGTAGTAGATGGAACCATCTTCCGGCCCCTTGTCCATGGTTTTGAAGCCCAGCACGCCTGCCGCCTGCGCCATCGCTTCGACGATCAGTACGCCCGGCATCACCGGATGGTCGGGAAAGTGGCCGTTAAAGAAGGGCTCGTTCACGGTTACATTCTTGATTGCGGTGATCGACTCACCCGGCTCCAGAGCCAAGACCCGGTCCACCAGCAAGAACGGATAGCGGTGGGGCAGATAGTTCCGGATCTCTTTAACGTCCATCATCTTTTTGACCTTCTGTAGAGTATAGTTCGACAGCCTGTTCGAGTTTACGCACTCGGCGTGCCAGCTCGTCAAGCTGACGGAAACGAACCACATTGCGCTTCCACTGCTGATGTGGTTCCAGGCCAGTGCCTGAGGAGTAAACGCCGGGTCGCGTGATCGACTTGCTGACCAGTGACATGGCGGTCACATGGGTGCCATCGGCGATCTCGAGGTGACCGGTAATCCCGGACATCCCGGCAATCGTACAGCGTTCGCCAATTTTAGTGCTTCCCGCCACTGCGGTACAGCCTGCAATGGCGCTATCCCGTCCGATCACTACGTTATGGGCGATCTGAATCTGGTTGTCCAGCTTTACGCCGGTGCCGATGCGGGTGTCATCCAGCGCGCCCCGGTCGATGGTCACCCCGGCACCGATCTCGACCCGGTCTTCAACCACCACACCGCCGAGCTGGCAAATTTTCTCCCAGCCCTGAGGCCCAGGAGCAAAGCCGAAGCCGTCACTGCCCAGCACCGCGGCGCTGTGAATCAGTACATCACACCCCAGGCGCACATTCGGATAGAGGGTGACATTGGCCTCCAGGCGCGAACGATCACCCAGGATACAGCCCTTGCCAATGACCGAGCCGGCACCAATCACCACGCCCTGCCCCAGTTGCACACCGGTATCGATCACCACCTGAGCACCAATCTGAGCATCCGGCGGCACCTGCACTCCCTCGGCGATAACTGCCGAGGGGTGTACCCCCGCACAGGCGGGCTCACGCCAGTCAAACAGCTGACTGGCTCGGGCAAAGGCCAGGTAGGGGTCAGTGACGACGATGGCAGCTCGCGGGCAGTCCGCCTGATGAGCGGCGGCAACCAACACCGCTTCGGCATGGGTATGACGCAGCTGCTGCAGGTAACGGGGATTGGCAAAGAAGGAGAGCTGGTGCTCGCCGGCCGACTGCAGGGTCGCCAGCGAACGGATTTCCAGCTCGGCATCACCGTGAAGCTCACCGCCCAGAATGCCGGCAAGCTCTGCCAGGGTATAACAGGCGGACGCTTTCATCGGCTTACTGCTTGTTCAGGAGTTCTGTCACGCGCTTGGTCAGATCAACGCTGTCAGCACTGTAGACCGTCGCCTGCTTGGAGATCACAACGTCGAACTTGTCCTTTTCGATCAGCTCACGGATTGCCTTGTCCAGACGCGGGCGCATCTCGGCGATAAACGCCTGCTCCCGCTCGGCACGCTGCTGCTGCATCGCCTGGCCTCGGCGCTGGTACTCGGCAAAGGCCTTCTGGAACTGCAGGCGCATCTGCTTGATATCCTCTTCGGAGGCCAGGCCGGCATTTTTCTGCAGCTTGTCACGCAGCTCCCGCGCCTGCTTCTCCAGTGCCACCAGCTGCTTTTCGTCGTCGGCAAACTCTTTCTTCAGCTCTTCACGAAAGCTGCCGGCCGCCTTGGAGGTCAGCAATGCTTCTTCAACGCTCAGCACAGCGATCTTCTGCGCCCAGACCGGTGCACTGAACATCAGGGCAGCCATCGCCGCGGCTCGAGTAAAACGTTTCATCATATCTCCTTAGAAAGTCTGACCGAGCGCAAACTGGAACACTTCGGTATCGTCGTTTTCCTGGTCATTCAGCGGCATACCGAGGGATACGGACAACGGCCCGATCGGCGTCAGCCAGCTAATGCCCATGCCCACCGAGTAGCGCAGCTCGCCCAGATCCACATCGTCCGAGCAGTTGATCTGGCTGGCCAGACAGTCGGTTGAGTAAACGTTACCGGCATCGAGGAACACCAGGCTGCGCCAGGCGCTCTTATCGGCCATGAACGGCATCGGGAATATCAGCTCGGCGCTGCCGGTCAACATCAGGTTACCGCCGAAGGGATCCTCGTTGGAGTCCTGAGGGCCCAGCGAGTTGTTGGCATAGCCACGCACGGTTTTCAGGCCACCGGCATAGAAATGCTTGAAGAACGGGTAGCTGTTGTCGCCCAGGCTGTCACCATAACCGGCACGACTGCGCAGGCTGAACACCCAGGTCTCGTCTTCGTTCAGCGGACGGTACCACTTGTTATTGTACTGGGCACGGAGATAGGACAGATCACTGCCCGGCACCGCCATTTCGATGCTGGCCCCCTGGGCATAGCCTCGGGTCGGGAAGAAGCCACGGTTAAGACGGTTATCGCTCCAGCCAGCGGTCAGCTTCCAGTTGACGAAATTGTCGCCTTCGTCATTGATAAAGCTTTTCACCTCTTCAGCAGTACTGTTGTAGGTATTGAGCTGGATGAACTCGACATCACCACTGAAGCTCAGGCGCTGATAGTCATCGATCGGGTAACCGAAGGTGATGCCGCCACCGGCCTCGTCGGCGGTGTAGGAGCTGATGTCATCTTCTTCGTAATCACGCTCGCGGTAATACACATTGAAGCCGCGGCTGACCCCATCCACCGTAAAGTAGGGATCCAGGTAATTAAAGCTGTATTCGGTGCGGGTCGAACTGTTGGAGATGTTGAAACCCACCTTCTTGCCGCTGCCAAGGAAGTTGTCCTGCTGCACACCCAGATCCAGGATCAGGCCATCGTTCTGGGAGAAGCCGACACTGGCGGTGAACTGCCCCGACTGCTGCTCTTCAACCGAGTATTCCAGGTCCACCTGATCGTCGGTGCCCGGTACCGGGCGGGTCTCCACGTTGACCGACTTGAAGTAGCCGGTCTTGTCCAGGCGCACCTTGGAGCGCTCGATATCCTCACTGGAGACAATGCCCGCTTCCATCTGCTCCAGCTCGCGGCGAATCACCTCGTCTGCCGTGCGCGTATTGCCCTTGATATTGATCCGGCGCACATAGGTACGCTTGCCCGGCTCAACGAAATACTTGATCGACACGGTGTTGTCATCATGCAGCTCCGGCACCGGACTGACATTGGCAAACATGTAGCCTTCATCGCCCAACAGGCGTACCAGCTTGTCCTGCCCCTGAGTCATGTCCTTGCGCGAGAAGATTTCACCCGCTTCGATGGGCAGCACCTGTTGCATCACATCCTGGGGCACAACCATTTCGCCAGCCACGCTGACATCGCGGACGCTGTACTGCTCACCTTCTGAAATGCCCACCGTGATGTAGACATGCTCTTTGTCCGGGGTGATCGACACCTGGGCCGAGTCGATATTGAAATTGATATAGCCACGGTCCAGATACCAGGAACGCAGGCGCTCCAGGTCACCGGTCATCTTTTCGCGGGCATAGCGATCGCTCTTGGTGTAGAACGACCAGAAGTTGGGCAGCTTCAACGAGAACAGCTCTTTCAGCTCCTCGTCGCTGAACACGGTGTTGCCGACGATATTAATGTGCTGAATGGTGGCAACCTGACCCTCGTTGATGGTGATGTTCAACTGCACGCGGTTGCCGGACAGAGGTTCTACATCGGTGTGAATGTCCGCACCATAACGCCCCTGGGAGGTATAGACACGCAGCAGATCCAGACTGATCTGATCCAGCGCGGAGCGGCGGAACACATCACCTTCCTGCAAACCCGACTGCTTCAGACCGTTGAGCAGGTCCTCTTCCTTGATCACATCGTTACCTTCGATGCTGATCAGTGCAACCGAGGGTCGCTCCTGCAGCTTGAGCACCAGCACATCGCCATCACGATCAGCCTCAACATCGGCGAAGTAGCCGGACTTGAACAGCTGACGCACGGCATCGGACAGCTGACTGCGCGTCAGCTGGTCCCCGGCGGTGACCGGAAAATTGCGAAATACTACGCCGGGTTCAACCCGCTGCAATCCTTCCAGGCGAATGTCATTGACTTCAAACGGGAGCGCGGCAGCTTGCGCCTGCGCCATCCATAGCATCGATACGAAAAACAGACCCAGCTTGCGTTTCATGCAGTACTTCTTACGTTTATATGGCTGACTGAATAGGGAAAACTGGCTCAGACTAAAAGAGCCGGGCGATGTCATTGATGATTGCCAATGCCATCAGACTGAACAGCAAGGCCATCCCAATCCTGAGACCCAGCATCTGCACCTGCTCACTCACCGGGCGTCCTCGCACCAGTTCGACCACGTAATACAGCAGATGTCCTCCATCCAGCATCGGAATCGGCAGCAGATTAAGCACGCCCAGGCTGATACTGAGATAGGCCAGAAAACTGATAAACGACTCCAGCCCCGAGGCTGCTGAAGTCCCCGCCACTTTAGCAATGGTTATCGGGCCACTCAAGTTTTTTACCGAGATCACCCCGGCGATCATCTTGCCGATGGAGTCCAGAGTCAGGCCGATCATCTGACCTGTCTTGTGAATACCGTTGACCAGCGCATCGATCGGACCATAGCTCAGGGTTCGCTGCATCGACTCGGGCACGTCTACCGGCGCCACTCCCGCCCCGATATAGCCCTGACTGCTGCCATCTTCCAGTGTTCGAGACCCTGGCGTAAGGCTCAGCTCCCGGTTGCGCCCCTGGCGCTCGACGACCAGCTGCAGCGTTCTGCCCGGCGACTGCTGAATCAGCTGCACCAGATGCAACCAGTCGGTTACCGGCTCTGCATCGACCGTCAGCACCCGATCACCGACCTGCAAACCGTCCCGCGCGGCCGCTCCCTCGGGCAACAGCTGCCCGATCACGGCCGGAAAGTCGGGCCGCCAGGGCTCCAGTCCCAGCGCGGCCAGTGGCGACTGTCGCTCCAGATCAACACGCCAATCCTTGATGGGCACCTGATAACTGTGGGCGTAACCGCGCTGAGGCTGACCCATCAGCAATTCGATGGCGCCACTCTCGCCAACGCGAGCGGCCAGTCGCAGATTGACCTCGCTCCAGGAGCGCACCGCATGGCCATCCACCTCCAACACTTCATATCCGCTTTCAACACCCGCCCGTGCGGCCGGGGAGTCCGGCGTAATGGCGCCGACAACAGGCACCACCGCGTTGATGCCGGACATGAACAGAAACCAGTAGGCAAAGACTGCAAAAATCAGGTTAACCAGGGGACCGGCTGCCACGATCGCGATGCGCTGCAACACCGGTTTGTTGTTGAATGCCTGATCACGCAGGGATTCGGGCACCTCCCCTTCGCGCTCATCCAGCATGCGCACGTAGCCACCCAAGGGGATGGCTGCGATGGCGTATTCGGTACCATCGGCCGCCGTGCGCATCCACAACGGCTTGCCGAAGCCGACCGAGAAACGCAGCACCTTGACGCCACAGCGGCGCGCAACCCAGAAGTGCCCCCATTCATGAATGGTCACCAGTACGCCAAGCGCCACCAGCGTGGCCAACAGGGTTTGCAGCAGCTCCATGGGAAAGCTCAGGCTCCTTGAATAAAGTAGAGACCGGCCAGAAACACCGGCGCCGCCGCGGTCAGGCTATCGATCCTGTCCAGCACGCCACCATGTCCCGGCAATAGTTTGCCACTGTCCTTGATGCCCCGCTCACGCTTGAACAGGCTTTCCAGCAGGTCACCCAGTACGGACACCAGACCAGTCATCACCGACAGCAACACCAGATAGACTGATGTCAGCAGCCCGAGTTCCAGCCAGATGGAAAAACCGACACCCACCAGCGCACAAGTGGACAGACCACCCCACAGCCCCTCTCGGGTCTTGCCCGGACTCACCGCCGGCAGCAACTTGTTGCGACCACAGGTCTTACCAGCCACATAGGCACCGATATCCGCCCCCCAGACCAGCATCAGCAGCATCAGCAGCAGCGTCAGCCCCTGTGCACGCAGGGCCGTCAGCGCATACCAGGAGGGCACCAGCACCAGCACGCCTATCAGCATGCCGGCCAGACTACGACACCAGCCGGCTGATCCCGGATAGCCGCGCACCAGAAACAGCGCCAGCAGCCAGAACGCCAGCGCGGCGCCCAGCGCCCAGGGCTGTAACAGCACCTGAGTCCCGACCAGGGCCATCAGACCGGCCAACGCCAGCACATAGACGACGCGCGGGCCGCGCTGCAGCCGACAAAGGTTGCCCCACTCCCAGGCGCCATACAGAAAAACTGCCGCAGCAACCCATTCGAAGGGCCGTTGCGGCAGCAGAAAAAGGGCCGCCAGCGCCAGAGGCGCCAGCAGTAAAGCTGTCAGGATTCGCTGTTTCAACACCGCTTATCGGCCTCCAACTGCTCACTGGTACGACCAAAACGGCGCTCGCGGGTCAGGAACGACTGCAGCGCAGCGAGCAGCTCGGCCTTGTCAAAATCCGGCCAGAAACAGTCGCTGAAGTAGAATTCGGTATAGGCGAACTGCCAGATCAGAAAGTTACTGATCCGCTGCTCCCCCCCGGTGCGGATACAAAGATCCGGTGGTGGCAACTCGGCCAGCGACACCTGATCGTTGAACAGCTCTTCCGTAATTTCCGCCGGATCCAGCGCACCCTCAACACAGCGCTGTGCCAGCGTGCGCGCCGCTTGGACAATATCCCAGCGACCGCCGTAGTTGGCCGCAATATTCAGCGCCAGACCGGTGTTGCCGGCGGTACGCTCCTCCGCCTCACGGATCCGCTGTTGCAGTTCGGGACTGAAACGACTCAGATCACCAATAATCCTCAGCCGGATGTTGTGACGCGCCAGCTTGCGCACTTCACGCTCAAGGGCACGCATGAACAGCTGCATCAGCCCTTTGACCTCGAGCGCAGGGCGCTTCCAGTTCTCGCTGCTGAAGGCGAACAGGGTTAAGGCCTCAACCCCCTGTTCCACACACCCTTCGATCACCGACCGAACGCTATCCACGCCCGCCTTGTGACCTGCCAGACCAGGCAGACGCCGCTCTTTGGCCCAACGGTTGTTGCCATCCATGATGATTGCGATGTGACGCGGCATGGCGCGCCCGGGAGGGATAATCAGTTGGTGCTCTGAAGTCATGCCGATCCGTTGCGGGGCCAGGCCCCGCTTGCCAGTTTAGATTTCCATCAGGTCCGTTTCTTTCTGAGCGAGCAGCTTGTCCACTTCAGCAACAAACTTGTCGGTCAGTTTCTGCACCTGATCTTCACCACGACGACTATCGTCTTCGGTGATCTCCTTTTCCTTCAGCAGGTCCTTGATATCGCCGTTGGCGTCACGGCGAATATTGCGGACGGCCACGCGTGCGGCTTCCGCTTCGGCGCGCGCCTGACGAATGTAACCCTTACGGGTCTCTTCGGTCAGCGGCGGCATGGGCACACGAATAACATCACCATTGGTGCTCGGGTTCAGACCCAGGTCAGACTTGTGAATCGCTTTCTCGATATCACCCACGACCTTCTTCTCCCAGGGGATGATGGTCAGCGTACGCGCATCTTCAACCGATACGTTGGCAACCTGCTGAATCGGCACATCGGAGCCGTAATAGGACACGGTAATCGCATCCAGCAGGCTCGGGTGTGCACGCCCGGTACGGATCTTCTTGAAGTTTTCTACCAGGGATTCGACACTTTTCTGCATGCGGCTGCCCGCATCGCTCACAATCTCGTTAATCATCGTGTTCTCCAGCTGTAGAGCCGCTATCAATCAGAGTTCCTTCATCACCGCCAACCACCAGATTGACCAGCGCACCGGGTTTGTTCATGTTGAACACGCGCACCGGCATATCGTGGTCACGGGTCAGGCAGATCGCTGTCATATCCATCACACCCAGCTGCTTCTCCAGCACCTCGTCAAAGCTCAGGCGAGTGTAACGGGTCGCAGTCGGATCCTTCATCGGGTCCGCGGTGTACACACCGTCCACTTTGGTGGCCTTCAGCACCACATCAGCCTCGATTTCGATGCCGCGCAGGCAGGCCGCCGAATCGGTGGTGAAGAAGGGGTTGCCGGTACCGGCTGCAAAAATCACCACATCGCCCTGGTTCAGATAACGCATGGCGTTGCGGCGGTCATACTGGTCGACCACACCGCTCATCGGAATCGCCGACATGACACGGGTAGCGATATTACAACGTTCGAGGGCATCACGCATGGCCAGTGCATTCATCACCGTCGCCAGCATGCCCATATGATCGCCGGTCACCCGATCCAGGCCGGCCGCACTCAGCGCCGCACCACGGAACAGGTTGCCCCCGCCGATCACCATTCCAACCTGAACGCCGATCCCCACCAGCTGCCCGATCTCGAGCGCCATACGATTCAAGACCTTGGGGTCAATCCCAAAGTTTTCATCACCCATCAGGGCCTCACCGCTCAGTTTCAGCAGGAGCCGCTTGTATCTGGATTGTTTTTCAGGGGCTGGCATGATTTGTCTCCGCGCAGACGAAATGGCAAAAATTGTAGCAGGAAAGCAGGCGACTGGGCACAGGATGGTGCCCAGTCGAAAGGGCAGCAGCTGATTACTTCTTCAGCTGTTCTGCAACTTCAGCAGCGAAGTCCTTGTGTTCAACTTCGATACCTTCACCAACAGCAATACGGACGAAAGATACAACTTCCGCACCCGCTGCCTTGGTCATCTGACCAACGGTCTGCTCAGGGTTCTTGACGAACGCCTGCTCAACCAGGCTGTTTTCAGCCAGGAATTTCTTGATACGACCGCCAGCCATCTTTTCCTTGATTTCCTGCGGTTTGCCTTCCATATCCGGCTGCGCCATGATGATTTCTTTCTCACGCACCAGCTCTTCTTCCGGCATATCTTCCGGACGGGCAACACGCGGGTTAACCGCAGTCACGTGCATGGCAACGTCACGCGCCACTTCAGACTCACCGCCGCTCAGCGCCACGATGGCTGCCAGACGGTTGTTGCTGTGCACGTAAGCATCAACATTGGCGCCTTCAACCAGCATCAGGCGACGTACGGAGATGTTTTCACCGATTTTCTGAACCAGCGCTTCACGCGCCGCTTCCAGCTCGCCCGCCATCAGAGCAGCAACGTCGGTCGCCTTGTCAGCGAAAGCCTTTTCCAGCACAGTGTTCACGAAGCCCAGGAAGTTGTCATCACGAGCAACGAAGTCGGTTTCGGAGTTTACTTCCACGGCCAGTGCGTAGCTGTTGTCATCGGCAACCTTAACGGCAACCACACCATCAGCAGCGGTACGATCAGCTTTCTTGGCAGCTTTCATGCCAGAAGACTTGCGCAGATCGTCGATCGCTTTTTCGATGTCACCTTCAGCTTCAACCAGTGCTTTTTTGCACTCCATCATGCCCAGGCCAGTACGCTCACGCAGTTCTTTTACCATTGCTGCAGAGATGTTCGCCATGTCGCATTCCTCTCTATTAATGCTCTAATTCAAATTCAAAAAAGGGGAGCCAGGCCCCCCTTTCAAAATCCGGTCAAGACTATCGGATCAAGTTGTCAGCTCGATTACTGAGCCGCTTCTTCAGCGTCAACTTCAACGAATTCGCCTTTGTCGCCAGCGTTCGCAGCAGCGCCTTCTGCGCAAGCGTCGGCAACAGACTTAACGTAGATCTGGATCGCACGCAGAGCGTCGTCGTTACCCGGGATAACGTGGTCGATGCCGTCCGGGTTGCTGTTGGTATCAACAACACCGATAACCGGGATGCCCAGCTTGTTGGCTTCGTTGATCGCGATACGCTCGTGGTCAACGTCGATTACGAACAGCGCGTCCGGCAGGCCGCCCATTTCCTTGATACCGCCGATAGACAGCTCCAGCTTCTCCATTTCGCGAGTGCGCATCAGAGCTTCTTTCTTGGTCAACTTCTCGAAAGTACCGTCCTGAGACTGAGTCTCCAGGTCGCGCAGACGACGAATAGACTGACGGATGGTCTTGTAGTTGGTCAGCATACCACCCAACCAGCGGTGGTTAACGTAAGGCATGCCTGCGCGAGCGGCTTCCTCTTTGATCACTTTGGCAGCGGCACGCTTGGTGCCGACGAACAGGATCTTGTTCTTGTTGCTGGCCATGTTCTGAACCACATCCAGGGCGTTGTTCAGCGCCGGCAGAGTGTGCTCCAGGTTGATGATATGGATCTTGTTACGCGCACCGAAGATGAACTTGGACATTTTCGGGTTCCAGTAACGAGTCTGGTGACCGAAGTGAACACCTGCCTTCAGCAGGTCGCGCATAGAAACTTTAGCCATTGTGGTCTTTCCTCTAACGGGTTATAACCTCCACATATCCCATCGCCCAACCGCATGACGGCACCCAGGACGCATGTGACGATACGTGTGTGTTTTCAGTTGATAAAATTCAGAGCCGCACGAGCGCCTCTTTCGGGAGCGCGATTTATACCACAGCAACGGTCAGTTTTGAAGTGCGCTTTGGCGCCCGGCGCCCGCTTTCGATACAATACAAGTCTAGCTGACCCTCACGCTATTCGCGTGCGACTCACCCAGTTCCGACAAGCCGAGTACTTATGACTATCAAGATCAAGACCCCCGAAGAAATCGAAAAGATGCGCGTAGCCGGCCGCCTGGCAGCCGAGGTTCTGGAGATGATCGGACCCTACGTCAAACCGGGCGTCACCACCAACGAGCTGAACCAGATCTGCCACGATTACATCGTCAACGAGCAGGGCTGCATCCCGGCGCCGCTGAACTACCACGGTTTCCCCAAGTCGATCTGCACCTCGGTCAACCACACCGTTTGCCACGGCATTCCCAATGACAAGAAACTGAAGAACGGCGATATCATCAACATCGATGTCACCATCATCAAGGATGGCTACCACGGCGACACCAGCAAGATGTTCTACGTCGGTGAGGTGGCACCCCATGCACAGCGCCTGTGCGAAATCACCCGTGAGTGCATGTTCAAGGGCATTGAACAGGTGCGTCCCGGCGCCCGCCTTGGCGATATCGCGGCCGTGATCCAGCAGCACGCCGAGAGCCACCATTACTCGGTGGTACGCGAATACTGCGGCCACGGCATCGGCGCCG
Source organism: uncultured Marinobacterium sp. (assembly GCA_963677795.1). Lineage (GTDB taxonomy): Bacteria > Pseudomonadota > Gammaproteobacteria > Pseudomonadales > Balneatricaceae > Marinobacterium. The sequence goes on from OY782520.1 coordinate 1,431,331, forward strand.
AGTTCCACGAAGACCCCCAGGTGCTGCACTATGGCAAGGCCGGAACCGGTGAAGAACTCAAGGAAGGCATGATCTTCACCATCGAACCGATGATCAATGCCGGCAAGCGCCATGTAAAACTGAACAAGCGCGACGGCTGGACCGTGGATACCGCCGACCGCCGCCTGTCCGCCCAGTGGGAACACGAGGTGCTGGTCACCGCCGACGGTTACGAAATCCTGACCCTGCGCCAGGAAGAGATGTCCAACTGAACCCTGCACACTGATCGAGAGCACCGGCATGACCCGTAATGTTCAAACGCTTGCAGCCGTTCCCGACCTCTTCGACTGTGCAGAGGTTCAGACCAGCCTGGACGCCGGTGAACAACCGGTCATCAAGGTGCTCAAACAGGCGCTCAAGGGCGCCCAGGCTCGCATGGACGAAGCCTTTCGCCAGGGCGAGGATATCCGTCGCCTGATCTACGGGCGTGCCTGGGTGCTGGACCGCATCCTGCAGCTCGCCTGGAATCAGTTCACCTGGCCTCCCGCCGACCAGGCCGCCCTGGTGGCCGTCGGCGGCTACGGCCGCGGCGAGCTGCACCCGTTTTCCGATGTGGATATCCTGCTGCTGTTCGACCAGGTCGATCCGGCCGACTGGCAGGACAGCATCAGCGGCTTCCTCACCCTGCTCTGGGACATCAGCCTCGATCTGGGCTCCAGCGTACGCACCCTGGGCGAGTGCTACGACGAAGCACGCAACGACATCACCATTGCCACCAATCTGATCGAGTCGCGCACCATCTGCGGTGATCCGGCCCTGCAGCAGGCGATGTATGACCGCGTCACCTCGGAAGGGGCCTGGACCGACAAGGAGTTCTTCAAGGCCAAGCTGGCGGAGCAGAAGGAGCGCCACGAGAAGACCAACAACACCGAATACAATCTGGAACCCAATCTCAAGACCTCCCCCGGCGGCCTGCGCGACATCCAGACCATCGGCTGGGTCGCCAAGCGGCACTTTGGTGCGACCTATATCCGCGACCTGGTCGACCACGGCTTCGTCACCGAGTCGGAGCTGGACACCCTGAACAAGGGTGAACTCTACCTGTGGACGGTACGCTACGCCCTGCATATGCTGTGCAAGCGCCGTGAAGACCGGCTGCTGTTTGACCATCAGCGCACCCTGGCCGCCTACTTCGGCTATGAAGACCAGGAGGGCGCCCTGGCCGTCGAACAGTTCATGAGCAAGTACTACCGGGTCGCCATGGCGATGTCCGAGTTCAACGACATGCTGCTGCAGCATTTCGACGAGGCGATCCTGCGCGTTGACGATGAGCAGAGTATCCGCCCGCTGAACAACCGCTTCCAGGTGCGCAACGATTACCTGGAAACCGTCTACGACAAGGTGTTCGAGCACCACCCCTTCGCCATCATGGAACTGTTCGTGCTGATGGCCCAGCACCCGGAGATCAAGGGCGTGCGTGCCTCCACCATCCGTCTGGTACGCGACCATCGCCAGCTGATCGACGACGACTTCCGCCACGACATCCGCAACACTTCGCTGTTCATGGAGCTGCTGCGCTCGCCGGAAGGCGTGTCCACCGAACTCAAGCGGATGAACCGCTACGGTATCCTCGGCCGCTATCTGCCGGAATTCGGCCGGATCGTCGGCCAGATGCAGCACGATCTTTTCCACATCTACACCGTGGATGCGCATACGCTGAAAGTGATTCAGAAAACGCGCCAGTTCCGCCACCGGGAATACCGCGAACAGTTCTCCATTGCACACCGGATCGTCAACCAGCTGCCCAAGATCGAGCTGCTCTACATCGCTGGCCTTTATCACGATATCGCCAAGGGCCGGGGCGGCGACCACTCGGAGCTGGGCGCCGAAGACGTGGTCGACTTCTGCCGCCGTCACCACCTGGGCAAATGGGATACCCACCTGGTCGCCTGGCTGGTGCGCAACCATCTGAAGATGTCGATGACCGCCCAGCGCCGCGACATCTCCGACCCCGAGGTTATCCACAGCTTCGCCATGGAAGTGCGTGACCTGGTGCATCTGGATTATCTCTACGTGCTAACCGTGGCCGACATCAACGCCACCAACAACACCCTGTGGAACAACTGGCGTGCCACCCTGCTGCGCCAGCTGTACATGGAAACCAAACGCGCTCTGCGCCGTGGCCTGGAGAACCCGATCAACAAGGAAGACCGGATCGAACAGGTGCAGCACGAGGCGATGCTGCTGCTGGCCCGCAAGGGCATGCGTGAACAGGATGTACTCGATTACTGGTCTCTGCTCGGCGACGACTACTTCCTGCGCGAGGATGCGCACAACATCGCCTGGCATACCCAGGCCATACTGGAGCACGGCGACAACCCGCTGCCCCTGGTATTGATCCGCAAGACCTCCTACCGGATATTCGAGGGTGCCACCGAAATCTTCATCTACAGCGAAGACCTGCCGACCCTGTTCCCAGCCACCGTGGCGGCGATGGATCAGCTCAACCTGAACATCCAGGATGCTCGCATCATCCTGACCGATCACGGCCGTACCCTGAATACCTATACCGTGCTCACCGACGACAACCAGCCACTGTCGGAAAACCCCGAATACCTGGCGCATATCCAGCAGCACCTGACCGAAGAACTGGATGACCCTGAGGATTATCCGGAAATCATCCAACGCCGGGTGCCGCGTCAGCTGAAACTGTTCACCACCCCCACCCGGCTGACCCTGAGCAATGATCCCGTGGCACAGCAAACGGTGCTGGAAGTGATTACACCGGACCGACCTGGACTGCTGGCCCGTATCGGCCGCATCTTCGTCGAGCTCGGTATTTCGGTGCGCAAGGCCAAGATTTCCAGCATCGGCGAGCGGGTTGAGGACTTTTTCTTCATTACCGACAGTCAGAACCAGCCGATCAGCGACCCCGAACTGTGCCGCCGCCTGCAGCAGGCGATCTGTGACCAGCTGGACCAGCATGTTCACTGACCGCCACCACCTTCAGCCCGTCGCCAATAGATGACGCTGGAGGTTTTTTGCTAAAGTAGCGCCGCTGCACACCGATACAGAGACGTAGCGACCGTCTCGGGTACGGCCATTTCAGATGTCGACAAGGATTTATTGGCTTATGAACACCCTTTGCAAGCTTACTGCTACTGCAGCCCTGGCCCTGGTCATGACCGGCTGCGCCCAGTACTCGCCCTACTGTGATCCCTGTCAGGCGCAGACCTACCCCTATGCCCAGCCGGCCCCGCTCAGCGCGCACCAGCCGTCGGTTCTCCGGTCCACTCCTCAGGCAACCTACGTCACCCCGGCGGATGATATTCTGGTCATCAACGTCACCGGCTATGGCGCACCCAAGAGCACCTTCGAAAACCTGGCTCAACGCCGCCTGATGGCCCTGCGCGCGTCGGAGCTGGATGCCTACCGCAAGATTGCGGAACAGGTCTCGGGGCTGCATATCGTCGGTGATACTCGGATGAACGACTATATTGCCGACCGTGACCGCCTGCGCGCCTACCTCAACAGTTTCGTGCAGGGTGCGGCGATCACCAACCAGGAGTTCGAAGCCGACGGCATGGCGGTGACCAGCATGTCACTGAAGATCAGCCGTAACCGGATGTTGCAGCAGCTGGAACAGGAGCGTCGCTGGCACGCCGCGGGCGGCCACCTGGCACCCGGCAGCGCCTATCACGACCACACCTTCGCACCGCGTTACTGAGTCCAAAGTGGGGCCATCGAGACGTGGCCCCGCCTGATAACCTTGCCAGGAGTCTGCATGCTGACGTCATCCCCGTGGGCCGTGCTGCTGCTTGTTCTGACCCTGCTCACGGCCCCGCTTACCGCTTCGGCCACAGACACCTATACCGTGCAGAAAGGGGACAGCCTCTCTGCCATCGCCGCCCGCCTGCTCGGCGATGGCGACCGCTGGCGCGAAATCTGGTCACTCAACCCGCAGATCCGCACACCCAAGCAGCTGCAGCCGGGAACCCGGTTGCGCCTGCCAACAACGGGTACCCGTCACGAACCGCTGCAGGCCGGGGAAAGCTTCCACCAGGGAGCAACCGACGCCGTTCAGGTGATGGCCCAGGAGCTGATCCGCAGCGGTCATATCGACCGCATGCGCACCGACTATCGCCTGCTGGACAGCAATGCGCCGGAAAACCGGATCCGTATTTACGCCGCTCAGTCCGAAAACGACGGGGAGTTCCTCTATATTCATGGACTTGCCAACATCACCCACGCCGGCAATCTGTACGGTCTGTACAAGTCCAGTCCCGAGCCAGCGGGCACCAGTTTTATCGAACTGATGCGTATCGGCACGGCAAACCTCGTATTACAGCAGGGTGACAAGGCCCGCCTGAGGATCACGGAAAACCGCCAGCCGCAGCTGGCCCGGGTACAGGTGCTGCCCATGCAACGGCCGCAAGCGAAAATCCAGGCCCGCTACCCGACCACGGCGGTCAATGCCCACATCATCAAGGCACTCTACGAACAGCCCGGCGGCTACCTGCTGTTACTGGACCGCGGCAGTCAGTCCGGCATCGAACACGGTCACCTGCTGCACTACAGCAAAACGCATGGCCCAACCCCCGACATGCGCCTGGCCGGGCCACAACCACCCGGAGGCGGCTGGATGCTGGTAATCGATACCAGTCGTGATGCCAGTCTGGCACTGGTGCTCCAGGCTCGACAGGTTCCGGCCGTCGGCGACAGCGTGCCCTGACAGCCGGGTCACTCCGCTGGCAGGACCAGTCGGGGTTTGCCCTCGACAAAACGGGCACAGGGCAGGGAGCGCTGCAGCCGCCAGCCCTCCAGCAGGCGCAGATGGCCGGTTTCACCTTCGAAATAGCCCGGCGTACCGGCCCCCATTCTGGGCAGAGCACGGTAGACCGAACCCGCATCCAGGCCCAGGGCAAAGAAACTGCTGGACGGTGCACGCCCGGGCCGCTGGCGCAAGCGCCAGGGCATATCACAGAACAGGATACCTTCAAGGTCACGATCACGCACCGCATCGACCTGACCGCTGAACAGGTGGGCACCGGCATATACAGGCAATTCGGCCGCCTGATGGTAGTTGAGTACCGGCTTGATCAGTCGCGCTGCTTCAGGGCGAGCGATCAGCAGCACCGCATCGATATCCTGGCGCCGCCGGGTTTGCTGCTTTGGTGGCTCCGCCAGCAAGCGCGCCAGTCGTTGCCCCCGCTGCCGGCTGGCATTGATGCCCAGTACCTGCCCCAGCTGCCAGCGCAGACGCTCCGGAGCGGTCTCATAGCGCAAACGCGCCTGAATCACCAGCCCCTGCGCACGACTGAACTGCTCCAGCCAGGCCAGCAAAGGCTCCACCCAGGCCTCTCCCCCCGGAGCCAGCAACAGAATCCGCCGATGCCCATCCTGCCAGATGCGTTCGACCAGCTGGCGCAGCTCCTGATCGGACGCCAGATCCAGCTGGTAGCCGTTGAAGCCCGCCCCACCCACCCGGTTCAGGGCAAGAACCGGCAGAGGCTGAGCCGTTGTCAGCTGCCGGGTCAACTGTGAACGGAGGGGCCCCACCAGCAGGTCAGGCCGCTCCGTTTTGACCAGCGTTTGCAGATATTTCGGCAGGTCCGTCACCGCCGCACTGTCGAACACCTGTAGCTGCGGTACCGGATAGCCCTGACGCTGATCCCAGTCCAGCGCCGCGCGCATGCCGGCCAACACCTCCTGTCCCTGTTCGGCAAATTCGCCACTCAGCGGCAACAGCACCCCGAGCCGCAACACCTCCCCCGGCACCGCCAGGCGAGATGCCGCCGAATCCAGATAGGGCAGCCAAGACGAGGCCGGGTGATGAAACCAGCGCTGCTGCCACTGCCGCACCTGCTGCGGCCGCTGGGCTGCGGGCGCCAGACGAACATCTCGCGCCAGTTCAAACCAGCCCTGCTCAAAATAGTTGTTGTCTCCATGCCGGCTCAGCGCGATCAGCTGCGCCAGCGGCAGTTGCTGCAGAGACTGCCAGACCTGGCTCGGGTCCGAGGATGCCCCTTGCCCGTCGTAGCCGTTGATCTGCAGTCGCAGCCGGTCGACGGCGGCACTGTTGTCGGCAACACTGCCTAACGGCAATAGCAACAGCCCCCACAACAGCATCTTGAGCACCTGCTTCATCCACGTTATCCATCCTGATTGCAGCCTGTAATATGGAGTTTTTCCCCGTTACAATCCAGAGACCGCCATCCAGCCGCCCGGACCTGATTTCATGAAACAGCTCGTCGCCGCCCTGCTCCACCTCCTGATGCTGACCCTGCTACTGCTGCCCGGCCAGGCGTCGGCACTGGCGATCGAAGCCACCGGACAGGCCCCCTACCAGGTGGATGACCCGGGGCTGTCACGCCAGCAGGCGCTGCAGCGCGCCATGGAGCAGGCTTCGATCCGCGCTTCCGCCTGGCTCAGCGGCAGCCGTCAGGCACGCGACGGGGTGCTGGAGATCGACACCCTGCGTCTGAACACCCTGGGCAAAGTCAGCAACGTGCGGGTGATCGACGAGCAGGTCAAGAGTGGTCAGATCAGCGTCACCATTATCGCCGATGTGGATATCGCCCAAGGCTGCAAGGACAGCCTGCCGGAAACGGCTTACCGCAAGTCCCTGGCGGTCACCCACTTCCCGCTGGAAAATCCGGCCGAGGCCAGTAACGGTCACCTGCAGGATATCCAGCAGGGGTTCGCCACCCTGCTGGCCTATGAACTGCGCCAGAGCAGTACCTTCGCCGCCCTGGACGCCGGCAGCCTCAACATCATTGGCGACCCGACCCGAGCACCCGTTCGCCTGTTGCCCGAAGGTACCCTGACCACCCTGCTACACAACAGTGAACAGCACCAGGTGCAGTACCTGATCAGCGGCGTCATCCGCAGCCTGGCCCCGCACTATGCTACCGGTCCGCGCGAGCCCAATGTACTGATCGACCTTTATCGGCAGGCCGACCTGGAAAAACGCTACCGCCAGCGCGATTTCGTGCTTGACCTGTTTATCCATGACGCCTTCACCGGCGCACTCAAGCACCAGCAGCGCTATCACATGAACGCCGACTGGAATGCCGACAGTCACACCAAGGTCGGTTTCGGTACGCCCGAGTTCTGGCGCCAGCCGTTTGGCCAGCAGCTGCGTGCCGTCATCCGAGCCGTCAGCAACGATATCCAGCTGCAGCTGACCTGCGAGCCCTTTACCGCACGCATCACCCGCACCCGCGACAAGGAGGTGTGGATCAGCGCCGGCAGTCTCGATGGCCTCAAGCCCGGTGACCGCCTCAGCGTCTATCGCCGCCTGACCCACTATGACAGCCAGATGCGCCCCGAATACGAGCTAATCAATACCGAACACAGCCTCATCCTCACCCGAACCCAGCCCACCCTGGCGCGGGGAACACTGGAAGTGGACAGCGAAACACTGAACATTCAACAGGACGATATTGTAATTGCGCATTGACCGGCTTAGTCTTGAGCCCTTTGATCTAGCGCCACAGGAGCAAGTCATCATGCAGAGCGGACTCTTTACCGAACTGGAAAGCAAAATTGAGGGATTGATCGAAGAGGTCGAGCTGCTGCGTCTCGAAGTCAGTGAGCTGCGTCAGGCCAAGCAGGGCCTGGAAGAAGACCGCGCGCAGTCCGAGCAGAGCCTGCAGCGCCTGCTGGGCAAGTTCGACCGCCTGCAGGAAAGCGAAAACATCTGACACCGGCCCGAAGGCAGGTGAGCAAAAGGGGCGCCCAGCAGGCGCCCCTTTTGTTTGGGTTCTGCTCGCCTGAGCGGCTGATCAGTTTTGCGTACCGCGAATCTTGATCTCGACGCGGCGGTTGGCAGCCCGACCAGCGGCAGAGTCGTTGCTGGCGATCGGGTAGCGCTCGCCATAGCCCCGGGCATCCAGGCGCAACTGGTTCACCCCCACTGAAGCCAGGTAGCTGGCCACACTGCCGGCTCGGCGCTCGGACAGTTGCTGGTTATATTCGAAAGACCCGGTGGAATCGGTGAACCCTTCAACCGCCACCTGAGTACGGTCAAACTTCAGCAGCACCTTGGCCACGGAGTCCAGTACCGGGTAGAACGACGGCGCCACGCGGTCGCTGTCGGTGGCGAAGGTGATGTTGCCCGGCATGATCAGGCGGATGTCATCGCCGACACGTTCGACTCTGACGCCGGTCCCTTCCAGCTCCTGGCGCAGCTGCATCTCCTGCCGGTCCATGTAATAGCCAATACCACCACCGACAGCACCGCCGATGGCGGCACCGGCCAGTGCGCCCTTGCCACGATTATCATCGTTTACCGCCGCGCCCAGCACAGCACCCGCCAGGGCACCGATACCCGCGCCCTTGGTCGCACTGGAAGTCTTCGACTCCTGGGTGTAGGGGTCCATCGTGGTACAACCACCCAACACCAGAGCGCCCATCGCGGTTGCCAGCATCAGTTTTTTCATACTTCCCTCCTGAATTCGGATACCCGACACCGGCCTCGGTACCGGAAATGCGACGTCTATTTAACTCAGAATAGCTGAATCATGGATGAAAGGCAGTGCCGGTCCGCGCGATTAAACCGTGCACAGCGCTGGCCAGCCTTGCACTCAGGCGATAAAATGCACTGTTATCTTTTTCTGTCACCCGCGTCACCATCCCGAGGAGTTTCTCTTGTCTCAGCTGCCTGTCATTGTCGGTTTTGGTGGTATCAGCCCCGCTGGTCGTTCCTCTTTTCATCATGGCTATCGCCGTCTGATTCTCGATCAGCTGGATACTCGCAGTCGACAGGAAACCCTTACCGACCTGGCTACCCTGACGGGCCTGGCGCGCTATGAGGAAGGTCAGTACCACCTCGGTGAACAGACCCTGCCCAGCCGCAACGCCTTGGCCGAGGCGGTGGAGCAGCAGGTCCGCAACAACACGCTGATTCGCCGCATTCACCCGGACTGGTTCGACGTCAACGCGGTGATGTTCAACCGCCCCGCCACCGCCAAGAGCGGTGACGAGCCGCTGCGTTTTCGTCTGCGCAACCGCCACCTGCCCCAGGTCATCCCGGACAACTGGAGCCTGAACGATATCGGTGGCGGCCAGACCGAAGTGACCGTAGACGGCAGCTGCGAGCTGATCTTTCCGGACAGCAAAACCGCGCTGGTGCAGAGCGCCGGTATGCTGCCCACCGGCTTCGAACCCGGCAAACTGTACCAGTCCCGCAACCATCCGCGTGGCCTGCAGATGGCCGTTTATGCCGCCTCCGATGCCCTGCGCTCGGTCGGCATCGACTACGACAGCATTCTCGATCGTCTGGCGCCGGACCAGGTCGCCGTATTCGCCAGCAACTCCATCGGTCAGCTGGACGACCTGGGCTTCGGCGGCCTGACCAAGTTCCCGGCGCTGGGCAAGCGCACCACCTCCAAGCAGATGCCGCTGGGCTACGCCCAGATGCCGGCCGACTTTATCAACGCCTACCTGCTCGGTAACGTCGGCACCACTGGCGGCGCTCTGGGTGCCTGCGCCACCTTCCTGTACAACATGAAGAGTGGTGTCGATGCGATCCGCAGCGGCCAGTGCAAACTGGTGCTGGTGGGTGGCAGTGACGCCCCGGTCACCCCGGAGATCATCGAAGGCTTCCGCGCCATGGGCGCGCTGGCCGAAGACAAGCAGCTGGCCGCGCTGGACAACCTGGCCGAGCTGGCAGAAGAACACTACCGTCAGGCCTGTCGCCCGTTCGGCAACAACTGCGGCTTCACCATGGGTGAATCCAGCCAGTTCCTGGTGCTGATGAGTGACGACTTGGCACTGGAGCTGGGTGCCGATATTCACGGTGCCGTGGCCGATGTGTTCGTCCACGCCGACGGCCACAAGAAGTCGATCTCGGCTCCGGGCATCGGCAACTACATGACCCTGGGCAAGGCCGCCTCCCTGGTCGCTAGCCTGCTGGGTGAAGAGTCCCTGCGCCAGCGCAGCTTCGTGCAGGCACACGGTACCAGTACGCCGCAGAACCGCGTCACCGAGTCCCATGTGATCAACGAAACCGCCAAGGCGTTCAATATCCCGGCCTGGCCGGTCAGCGCCGTGAAGGCCTACCTGGGTCACTCCCAGGGCACCGCCGGGGGTGACCAGCTGTTCGCCTCTCTGGGCGTGTGGAAATACGGCATCATTCCAGGCCTGACCACCACCCCGGAAGTGGCTGAAGATGTCCATACCTCCAATCTGAACCTGCCGCTCGATCATCTGAACGTGGGTGTCGAGGGCATGGATTCGGTGCTGATCAACGCCAAGGGCTTTGGCGGCAACAACGCCAGCGCCGCCATTCTGGCCCCGCATGTGGTTGAACAGATGCTGAGCAAGCGTCATGGCGAGGAAGCTCTGAACGCCTGGCGCCAGCGTCGTGAACAGGTGCGCGAGCAGGCCGAAGCCTACAACCAGGCCGCGATCAACGGCGAAGCCCGACCGATCTATCGCTACGACTATAATGTACTCACCGGTGAAGACCTGCAGATCAGTGCGGACGAAATTCGCCTGCCGGGCTACGCCAACCCGATCTCATTGAAAGTCGACAACCCGTACGAAGACCTGTGCTGAACGCACGGGTTTCCGTTCAGGAGGCCCGAGTGATGAAAACCCTGCCCCTCTCCGCCCTGCTGTTGATGCTGGGCGGATGCGCGGCCCTCGACCAGCCGCGCTTCTATACCCTCGATCTCAATACCACACGCCTCTGCCGGGGCGATAGCGGCCTGTGCCAGAACCTGGAACTGATCGGCCCTTCCTACAACGAGCCACGCATCGCCCAGGCCTATGGCATCGAAGTGACGCCCAAAGGCTGGTCCGTGGAGCAACTGACCCGGCTGATGCTGTCGCCGCCGAATAACCTGTACCCGGTGCAGCAGCTGGACCAGGGGGTTTACCGCCTGCCAGCCAACAACGCCACCGATACCGTATTTCGCTATCTCAAGCTGGAAGAAGACCAGATCTACGGCGGCGGCAAGCAGCGCAACGAATGAGTCACCGCAACAGCTGAGTCGGGACGGGCTTTTCTGCTACACTCGCACGCAACCCATTGATTAAAACAGGACGTTGTCATGAAGCGTTTGAGTTTGCTGGCCGCCATGCTGGCCCTGGGAGGATGCGTCAACCTGTCCGGTGCGCTGAAGGAAGACCCCACCGCCGACCAGTTCTACACGCTGGATACCCGTTATTACCGCTTCTGCCGCGGCGCCACCGCCAATTGCCAGGACCTGACCTCCATCGTCTCGGTGCGCGCCCAGCTGAAACCGATCGAGCAGGTTTACGGCCGCAAGATCCAGGGCCCCAACTACCCCACTGACCTGGCCCGGATGATTCTCACCCCACCGGACGGCAGTTACAGCAGCGAAGCAATCGGCACCGATGGTCGTTACTTCCGTGTGCCGATCAACCTCCATACCGATACCGTCTGGCACACCGTCGACAAGGCGTACAGCAGCATCTATCAGTAAGCCGGCAGGCGCAGCTGCTGCTGCGCCGTGGCCGTGGTCACCTCGGCAATTTCCGCGACCGACTGGCCACGCAGTCCGGCGATCAGCTGCGCCACTTCCGCCACCCGGGATGGCTCGTTGGGGTGTCCCCGGTACTGCGCCAGCGGCATGTCCGGCGCATCGGTCTCCAGCACCAGCCACTCAAGCGGCAGCTCAGCCGCCAGACGACGCAGCTTGTGGGCACGCTCGTAGCTGATCGCACCACCAAAACCCAGCTTGAAACCCAGTTTGGCATACTCCCGTGCCTGCTGCGCGCTGCCGGAAAAGGCATGCACGATCCCCCCCCGTGGCAACTGAAAACGGCGCAACAGCTTGAGCACCTGATCATGTGCCCTGACCACATGCAGCAGCACCGGCAGTTCATGCTGCTGGGCCAGTCGCAGCTGCAGCTCAAGCAACTGCAGTTGCACCTCGGCTTCAGCCTGTCCGGGACGATAATCCAGCCCGATCTCCCCGATGGCCACGACCTTATTCACTGCCAGCACCTTCGCCAGGGTATTCAGAGCAGCATCGGTGTCATGTGGAAAACAGGGATGCAACCCCAGTGCGGGATAAAAACAGGGCGAAGAGGCACAAAGATCGATAACGCGCTGAAAGTTATCCACAGTAATCGCCGGCACCACGATCTGCTCCACGCCAGCGGAACGGGCACGCGCGATGACCGCTTCACGGTCGGCATCAAACTCGGCAAAGTCGAGGTGGCAGTGGGTATCGATCAGCATGGGGGAAGTATGGCACAGGCCTGAACGGCCCGTGCCGGTATGCAATCAGTGTTCGCGGGTGGCGCGGAAGCGCACGTCCGGCCAGCGCTCTTCGGTCAGCGACAGGTTGACGCGGGTCGGGGCCAGGTAGGTCAGCAGACCTGAGCCATCAATCGCCAGGTTGTCGTGTCCCTTGCGGCGGAAGTCATCCAGCATCTTCTGGTCATCGCACTCCACCCAGCGGGCGGTCTGCACGCTGATCGGCTCGTACAGGCACTCCACCTTGTATTCGTCCTTGAGGCGGAACACCACCACATCGAACTGCAGCTGGCCGACGGCACCGAGGATCAGGTCGTTGTTCTTCAGTGGCTGGAACAGCTGCACCGCGCCCTCTTCGGACAGCTGCTGCAGGCCCTTCTGCAGCTGCTTCATCTTCAGCGGGTCGGTCGGGCGCACGCGGCGGAACATCTCCGGCGCAAAATGCGGGATACCGGTGAATTTCAGACTCTCACCGGCAGTGAAGGTATCACCGATCTGAATGGTGCCGTGATTGTGCAGGCCGATGATGTCACCGGACCAGGCCTCTTCCACATTCTCGCGGTCGCCCGCGATAAAGGTCACCGCATCGGCGATACGCACATCCTTGCCGATGCGCACGTGTTTCATCTTCATGCCGCGGGTATAAGAGCCGGAGCAGATGCGCATGAAGGCGATACGGTCACGGTGTTTCGGGTCCATGTTGGCCTGGATCTTGAACACGAAGCCACTGAACGCTTCTTCACCGGATTCCACTTCACGAGTCTCGGTGGCACGGGCCGGCGGGGCCGGCGCCCACTCGACGAAGTCGTCCAGCATCTCCTTGACGCCGAAGTTACCCAGCGCGGTACCGAAGAATACCGGGGTCATCTTGCCTTCCAGATAGGCCTGCTGATCCCACTCGTGACAGGCGCCCTTGACCAGCTCGATCTCGTCCGCGAAGTCATCGTAGTCGTCTTCCAGCAGCGCACGCGCCTCGTCGGAGTCCAGCCCCTGGATGCGCTTGTCTTCCGGCAGCTTGTGACCCTGCCCCTGGGTGAACAGGTGGATGGTGTCGGTGTAGAGGTTGTACACCCCCTTGAACCATTTGCCGGAACCGATCGGCCAATTGATCGGCGCCGCTTCGATCTTCAGTACCTCCTCGATTTCGTCGAGCAGCTCGATCGGGTCGCGGATATCGCGGTCCAGCTTGTTGACGAAAGAGAAGATTGGCGTGTCGCGCAGACGACAGACATCCATCAGCTTGATGGTCCGTTCCTCGACACCCTTGGCGCCGTCGACCACCATCAGCGCCGAGTCCACTGCCGTCAGGGTGCGATAGGTATCTTCGGAGAAGTCCTCGTGCCCCGGGGTATCCAGCAGGTTGACGGTACGCTCGTTGTAGGGGAACTGCATCACCGACGAGGTGATGGAGATACCACGCTCCTGCTCCATGCTCATCCAGTCGGAGGTCGCATGACGGTCACTGCCACGCCCCTTGACGGTACCGGCGACCTGAATCAACTGACCGAGCAGCAACAGCTTTTCGGTGATAGTGGTCTTACCGGCGTCGGGGTGGGAGATGATGGCGAAGGTGCGGCGCTTGGATACTTCCTGGGCTATGGACATGAATTCGGGTCTTCTGCTGATTCGGCGGGCCTGACGCGGGTCGCCTGGATGATTATCGAGGCAACGAACGCAGGTCTGCGGGACTGATCGTGAAAATTGCGTCTATTTTCGCTGATCCGACGGCCATACACAATCAACGCGAAGCAACTGGCCACTTTCCGGGATCAAAGCCTTCTGCGCCAGAACAGCAACGGTCTTTTTCCCTTTTGTCTCGGCGCCATCCGATAGAATACCCGCCCCGTTCACTTCCGCTGCCGACCAAGCCCGGTCGCATCAAGGCCATTATCGATGTCTGACACCTCTGCTCCAAACGCCGACGAAATCGCTTATCCACAGGCCTACAGAGACCTGATCGTGGTGAGTATCGCGCTGACACTGGCCATGCTGTCCAATACCATGCTGCTACTCACGGTGCCGTTCAAGGCCCTGGAACTGGGGATAAGTGCCAGCCTGATCGGGCTGATCCTGTCCGCGCCCTATGTGCTGCCACTGGCGCTGGCGATCCCGATCGGCGCTTTCGTCGGCCGCACCGGCGCCCAGAGGGTCATCCTGTTTGGCGCCCTGGGAATGGCAATGGGACCGGCCTGCTCCCTGCTGTTCCAGGGGATCGGCGGGCTGCTGGCCAACCAGGTGATCGCCGGCGTCTCCAATATCCTGCTGATCATCGCGGCCCAATCGCTGGTCTCAGGGCTGGGCCACGGCAAGGTACTGGAGCGTTGTTTTGGCTGGTACACCACCTGCATGTCCGCTGGCCAACTGCTCGGCCCCCTGCTGGCCGGTCTGTTGATCGAGCATTATTCGATCAACCACTCCTTTGCTCTGATTGCGCTATTTCCGCTGCTCTCCAGCGCCAGCGCCCTGCTGTTCTCGGCTCAGGCGCGTCGGGGCACGCCGTCTACACGCGCCCAATCCGGCTATCGCGCCCAGTGGCAATTGCTCACCACCAACCCCGGCGTGCAGCTGTCAATGCTGCTTGCCAGCACCTCCCTGTTCGTGATGAGCGTCCATTCCAGTTTCATGCCGATCTATCTGGAAAGCCTGTCGCTCACGGCAGCAACCATCGGGGGGCTGCTCAGTATTCGCGCCCTGGCATCGATGCTGGTCAGAGCCTTCATGTCCGCCATTATCGAACGCCTGGGAGGTCGCACCGCCACCATCCGCTTTGCCGTGATCCTGATCACCAGTGCACTGATGTTGACCGGAGTGGTCGGCGACCAGGTAGCCCTGCTGGCAGTATTGGCCGCCTGCATCGGCGTCGCCGGAGGCCTGTCTCAGCCGCTGTCGATGGTGATCCTGTCCGAGAGCGTCAGCCGCGAGCAGCGCGCCCCCAGCCTGGCGATGCGTCTGATGGGCAATAGGGGCGCCCAGGTAGCCGCACCGGTCTTGATCGGCGTGGTTGCCGATGTCACCGGCTTTGCCACCGCGTTTGCCCTGGTGCCTCTGCTGCTGCTTGTACTGTTTCTATTCTGGTCCTGGCGAGCCGGCCTGGGCTCGAGCTTCGATCCGGACTCGCGCTGAACTGAGCCTCAACGCCACAGCTCCGCCACCGGTGTATCCGGCCCGAAACGATCGGCTACCTGTGCCAGCAGCAGCTCACCGCAGGCAATGGCATCGGTCAGTGCGTGATGGGGGCGGTAATACGGCAGGTGGTAACGCTCACGACTCTGCGCCAGGCGGATGGAGACCGGCTTGCGGCCCAGCAGGCGTGCCCAGAAGCCCGGCGACCTGCGTCGATGCAAGCGCGCCTCCAGCTCCATGGTATCGATCACCGGAAACTCGATGCCCTCGCGAATGCGTGCCTTCAGTGCCGCATTGAGGAAGGCACGCTCAATGCCGCGGTGGTGTACCACCACCACCTTGCCCTGCAGCTGCGCCAGCAGCTCGTCAAGGATACGGGCCAGATCGGGGGCCGATTCGATCTCGGAGTGGGTGATGCCGTGCACCACCACCGACTCGCTGCTCAACGCGGCCCTTGGCTTGAGCACCCAGTGCCGCGCCTGGGCGCAGTGGATGCGACTGATGCTCATCGGCACCAGGCCGATGCTGACGATACCGCCCTTGCGCGGGTCCAAGCCGGTGGTTTCAAAATCCATCGCCACCAGCGGCACCTCGGCCAGCGGCGTATCGGGGGCAACCGTCCCGGCGGTATAGAAAGCCTGCAGTGCCGGGTAACGGGCCGACTTCGCCAGCTCCTGAAAACGTGCGGACCAATCGCTGACGCCGCTGTCCTGCTGCTCCAGCGAGGGCTCGTTCTGCAGCTTTTCCTTGTCCAGATAGAACATCAGCTGCTCCGACCCGGCTGGTAGCGGTATTTGAGGAATTTCTGTGCATTGGACAGGATCTGGAACGCATCCTTGAGGTTCTTGCGCTCGAAGTCGGACAGGTTTTCCGGCTCGATATTGTTGTCCGGCTCGTTGCCCGCTTCCAGGTCCAGTGCCTGGTGCCGGATGCGTACCATGGCGATCAGTTCCAGCGCATCACGCAGGTCCGGTCCACGCCCTCGGGGCAGAATATCGGCCTCAGTGATCTCCTTGAGCCGGTCGAAGGTATTGTGCTCGCGGGAACCGATGGCCAGCGCATGCACGCGCACCAGATCCGCCAGCGGTGCCGTGCCCCGGCGCTTCATGTTGATCGAGTTGCTGTGGCGACCATCGGTCTCCATCACGAAGTCCTTGAAGAAGCCCAGCGGCGGCGTGCGCTGCAGAGCGTTACGCGCCATGCAGGCCAGAAAGCGCGGGTTGCGCTGCGCCTTGCGCCTAATCAGGTCATTGAGCATGTTGGCCCAACGAACTTCGCCCCAGACACCCTCCAGGTCGAAGAAGATCGAACTATTGAGCAGGAACTCCGGCGTCGGCTTCTCGATCCAGTCGGTGAAGTACTGTTCCCACACCCGCAGCGGCTGTCGCCACTTGCTATTGGTCGCCATAATATCGCCCGTGCAATAGCTGTAGCCACAGGTAGCCAGGCCATCGCAGACAAAGGTCGCCAGCGCCTTGAAATAGGCATCATGCTGTTTTGGGTCAAAGCGGTTATCCAGGATCATGGCGTTATCCTGATCGGTGACGATCAGCTGCTCTTCCCGCGCCATCGAGCCCAGCGCCAGGAAGCAGTAGGGTACCGGCGGCGGACCCAGCCGCTCTTCGGCCAGCTCCAGCAGACGCTGCTTGAAACTGCGCCCGATCACTGACATCGCCGTACCGATCATCTGCGAATTGGCATCCTCATTGACCATGCGACTGAAGCAAGCACTGACATCGGCGCGCAATGCCACCAGTTCATCGACATTCTGGGCACGGAAAATGCTGCTCACCACGAACAGGCTGTTTTGTGATTCGTAGCGAATGATGTCGGACAGAGCGATCACGGCCAGCGGTTGCTGCCGCTTGAGCACCGGCAGATGGTGCACATTGTGCCTGAGCATCAGCAGCATCGCCTCGAACACGAACTGGTTGTGCTCCACGGCGATCAACTCCGCGGTCATGATCTCGGTGATCGCGGTATCGAAGCCAAGACCCGGCGTAATCAGGCGGTTGCGCAGGTCTCGGTCGGTGATGATCCCGGCCACCGGCTGGCCTTCTGCCTGCTGATCCAGCACCAACACCGAGGAGACGCCCTCCTCGCTCATGCGGATCGCCGCATCGCGAGCACTGGCCGTCATCGGCAGGCAGACCGCCTGACGCTTGACCAGGGTCTCGATCTTGGCCGTCATCAACTCGTTGGCATCCTCCCGGCGACGCGCTACAGCCTGGCGCAGACGGGTGCGGTCTTCCACTTCAACGATATCGGCGAAGGCTTCATTGTTCTCGAACAACTCGTTGAACACCGCTTCGGGAATCAGGTAGACCAGGGTGTCTTCCAGCGCCTTGATCGGAAACCGGACACGGCCGTTACGCAGCAGGCCGAACTCGCCGAAGAACCCCCCCTCACTCAGGCGGTTGTACAGGTCGCCATTACGGCGGTAGATCTCCACCGCGCCACTGCGAATCACGTACCAGTCATGGATCTCCTCGCCGAACTCGAGAATCTGGCTACCGGCCTTGAAGTAGGCGATCTCCACCTGGGTTGCCATGTGAGCCAGCTGCTCTTCGGACAGCTCGCTGAACGGCTGATGCCGGCCCAGAAAATCGGCGATCTCTATATGTTCCGCGTGCATCACAACACTCTCATCAGTGCCAAAACGAAAACAGGCGGGGTCCGTCCTGCACCGACCCCGCCTGCTGTACTCTCGGTGATATCAGGCTCGTGGCTCGGAGGCCAGCCCCTTGACCATGGAGAAGGCCGCCATCAGCAACACCAGCGTAAACGGCAGACCGGTCGACACTGCCATCGCCTGCAGCGCGGCCAAGCCGCCCCCCAGGATCAGCGCAATCGCCACCAGCCCCTCGAAAGTACACCAGAAGACACGCTGCGGCGTGGGTGCATCCACCTTGCCTCCGGCCGCGATCACGTCGATCACCAGCGAGCCGGAGTCGGACGAGGTGACAAAAAACACCACCACCAGCACGATGGCGATGAAGGAGGTGATCTCCGCCAGCGGCAGTACGTCCAGCATGGTGAACAACTGCAGCGGCAGCGCCGCATCCTTGATCGCGGTATAGCCTTCGGCAAAGTACAGGTTGACCGCCGTACCACCGAACACGGTCATCCAGAGCACGCAGGCGGTCGAGGGCACCAGCAGTACCGCGATGATGAATTCGCGCACGGTGCGGCCGCGGGAAACACGGGCGATGAACATGCCGACGAACGGGCTCCAGGAGATCCACCAGGCCCAGTAGAATGCGGTCCAGCCGGAGGCAAAGTTAACGTCCTCACGCCCGACCGGGTTGGACAGCTCCGGCAGATAACGCAGATAAGCCATCAGGTTGTCGAAGAACCCTGTGAGCAGCAGCAGCGTGGGACCGACGAAGATAACAAAAATCAGCAGCAGTACCGCCAGGACCATGTTGATCTCGGACAGACGCTTCACCCCCGCATCCAGACCGGCCAGCACCGATATCAGTGCGATAGCGGTAATGCCGATCACCAGCAGGATCTGGGTGGTATCGCCAAGCGGCACTCCGAACAGATAGTTAAGCCCGGAAGAGGCCTGGGACGCACCATAACCGAGGGAGGTAGCCAAGCCAAACAGCGTCGCCAGCACCGCCAGAATATCGATGATATGGCCAGGCCAGCCCCAGACGCGTTCACCCAGCAGCGGATAGAACACCGAACGAATAGTCAGCGGCAGTCCCTTGTTGAACGAGAACAGCGCCAACCCCAGCGCCATCACCGCATAGATCGCCCAGGGGTGCAGCGCCCAATGAAATATAGTCGCCGCCATGCCCAGCTGGCGAGCCGCTTCCTGGTCACCACCAGCCGCCCCCAAGGGCGCCCAGTCAGTGCGGAAGCCGGTGTCACCCAGGCTGGTACCGCCGAATGAGCTAAGGGTATGTGACATGGGCTCTGATACGCCAAAGAACATCAGACCGATGCCCATACCGGCAGCAAAAAGCATCGAGAACCAGCCCACATAGCCATAATCAGGCTGAGCTTCGGTCCCCCCCAGGCGCACCCGCCCCAGCGGCGTAAAGATCAGTACCAGGCAGAGTATTACAAAGATATTTGCCGCACTGATGAAAAACCAGTCCAGGCTGGTGGTCAGCCAGTTGCGCAGGTCGGTAAACAGGGGCTCGACCTGGTTTTGAAACGCCAGCGTCAGAAATACGAAGGCGATCACGGCCAGACCGGAGATCGCAAAGACGCGGTTGTGAATATCGAGCCCGAACGGCCCCACGTTGACAACAATGTTATCCTGACCGATCTGGTAATCCGTATCGATAGGATTGACATCACCATCGGGGATCATAGGATCTTTATTGTCAGCCATTTTGGACTGTCTCCCTCAGGTTGGTAGTACAGAAGGTTTCCGCCGGCGTCACCCTGATGGCTTACCCCGGCACTTCCTTTATTAGTATGTTTGATCATTAACGGATTTATCAAGTTGCATATATGCGACAATCCACCTGCGGCATTGCGTCGCAGGGCTACGCCCCTGGCGCAGGGCTATACTGGCGCCCATCGAACCATTACCGGAAAGCATGATGGAGACCTCCCTCTGAACGGCTATCACTCCTCACTGCTGCAACTGAGCTATATCCGCACCCTGGTGCTGTTCGTACAGAGTGGCGCTCTGGTGTTTGCCCTTTTCGTGCTGCATCTGAACATTGATGCCTGGCTGCTCGGCTCGGTCCTTGCCGCCCTGCTGGTGCTCAACCTGATGACCTTCGCCCGGCTGCACTCCCCCCTGCCGGTGACCGACTGGGAGCTGTTCAGCCAGGTGTGCGCCGACATGGTGCTCTACGGTTGCCTGCTGTATCAGTCCGGCGGCGCCACCAATCCGTTCATCTTCACCCTGCTGGTACCGCTGCTGATCACCGCCGCCACCCTGCCCAAACGCTTTACCCTGCTGATGGCGCTGATGGTGGTGGCCCTGTACAGTATTCTGCTACACCACTTCCAGCCGCTGATCCAGCCCGGGGACAGCCACCAGCACCAGTTGCTCAACCTGTTCGATCTTCATGTCACCGGCATGTGGATCAATTTCCTGTTTACCGTGCTGCTGGTCACCTGGTTCATCACCCGGATGCAGCTGTCACTGGACACCCAGAGCCAGGTATTGCAACAGGAACGAGAAAAGCGCATTCAGGACCAGCAGCTGTTGTCGCTGGCCACCATGGCGGCCGGCACCGCCCATGAGCTGGGCACACCGCTGGCCACCATGCAGGTGACATTGAAGGAGATGGCGCTGGATCACCCCGATGACAGCCAGCTGCAGGAGGATATCGCCCTGCTGCAGGAGCAGGTGCAGTTGTGCAGCCAGCGCCTGCGCCAGTTGGCACACAAGGTGCGCGATGAACAGGACAGCGGACCGGCGGTCCCGCTCCGCACGCTGCTGGCAGCGGTGATCGAGGAGTGGACGCTGATGCGCCCTGACGTCAGCCACACCGAGGAGATCAGGGCCAACGACCAAGCCCGGGTGCAGGACTCGACCGCACTGCGCCAGGCACTGCTCAACCTGCTCAACAATGCCGCCGACGCCTGCCCCGATGCGATTGAGGTGCAACTGAGCTGCCCGAGCGCCGGGAAGGCACAGTTGCGCATCCGCGACCACGGTCCCGGCCTGCCGCTGGAGCAGGCGGATCAACTGGGCAAGCCCTTCGTTACCACCAAGGGGCGCGGACTCGGCA
Source organism: uncultured Marinobacterium sp. (assembly GCA_963677795.1). GTDB lineage: Bacteria > Pseudomonadota > Gammaproteobacteria > Pseudomonadales > Balneatricaceae > Marinobacterium. The sequence goes on from OY782520.1 coordinate 1,452,376, forward strand.
TCGGCCTGTTCCTGACCACCTCCACCCTGGCCCGGCATCAGGGTGAGGTACGGCTGTACAACCATCCCGACGGCGGCACCCTGACCGAGGTGTGTCTGCCCCTGCTGCCGCCGCAATAGCCCCCTGGAAAAGGAGCCTTCGGATGCCCGAATACTTTCTGATCGTCGATGATGACCCCACTTTCACCCGTGTATTGGCCCGGGCGATGACCCGGCGCGGCTTCGAAGTCGCGGTGGCCCGTAATGTCCCCGATGCGATCCGACAAGCCAGTGAGCAGCCGCCCGCCTATGCCACCGTGGACCTGAAGATGGACGGTCCCTCGGGGCTGGCACTGATTCCCGAACTGCGGGCGCTGAACCCGGCGATGAAGATTCTGGTGCTGACCGGCTACGCCAGCATCGCGACCACCGTGGATGCGATCAAGTCGGGGGCGGACAACTACCTTCCCAAACCGGCCGATGCCGACCAGATTCTGCGCGCACTGAACGGTGACGCCAGCCGCGAGGAAATGCTGGCCGAGATTCCCGAAACGCCGATGTCAGTCAACCGGCTGGAGTGGGAGCATATTCAGAAGGTGCTGCAGGAACACGACGGCAACATCTCTGCCACAGCCCGGGCGCTGGGGATGCACCGGCGCACCTTGCAGCGCAAGCTGGCCAAGCACCCGGTGCGGCGCTGAGCGCAAGCAAAAATAGTAAGGCACCATAAAAAACGTAGCGAGCGGTTCAGAGGCAAGGCGCACGGCGCACAAGAACCGCAGTGTATAGGCTATACATGAGGATTTGACCGGACTGGCGCGCCAGCACCGTGCAACGCAGTCAATGGGCTGCGCAGTAGCTTTTCGGGATGCCCTTTACTGCTCGTCGATATAGAGACGAGCATCGAAGGTGCGAATCCAGTCGGGATGAAACACCATCATGGCGGTCATGATGATGCCGTTGAGCAGCCCTTCGGGAAACATGATCAGCGGCAGAAAACGGACATATTCCAGGTAGATCCTGGCCCAGGGATAGACGCCGTCGGCCCAGAGCAGCAGCGCCATCACCATGCCGGCCACCGCCGTGGCGATACCGGCACCGAAAAAGGCACAGAGAAACAGGTAAACGAAAAAATTGCGCGGCAGGCGTGCCTCGACCAGGCGCAGCACGCCCAGACTGGTCAGTGCCGGCACGATCACCGAGCAGAGCACATTGACACTGAAGGTATCCCAGCTTTCCTGCCCGATCAGCGTCATGGCCAGCATCGCTAACGTGCCGAAGAGAATCGCCAGATCCCAGCCGAACATCAACGTCAGCGTGGTCATGCCAAGGAAATGGATACCCAGCCCGGGCGAGATCCCGGCGCGCAGGGTCCACATCAGCATCAATGCCACCGTGGCGCCGAACAGCAGATGCTGCAGACGCCGCTCCTGCAGCAACACCCCCCAGGGCGCACATCGCAGCGCCAGCAGCAGGGTCAGTACCGAAAACAGGGCCGAAGCCCAGAGCCAGCCGCCACTGATCAGCCCCTGTGTCAGACTCATCGTATTACCCGTTCAGTTCAGACCAAGATTCAAAGTGCATGACTGAATAACAGCGCATCCTCACGCCCATCCGCCAGCGGATAATAGTCCTTGCGCCGACCGCTCTGCTGCCATCCTGCACTCAAGTAGAGCTGTTGCGCCGGCCGGTTGGACAGCCTGACCTCCAGAAACAGCTGTGCGACTCCGGCCGCCTTCAGTGCCGTTTCGGCATGGTGCAGCAGCGCTGCTCCCAGCCCCCGCTGCCGCGCGGCTGGTGCGACAGCGATGCGCAGCAGCTCGGCTTCATCCAGCACCTTGCTGAACAGGCAGTAGCCCAGCAGCTCATTAGCCTCCCAGGCCAGCCAGGCCGAAGCCCCCTGCCCCGAGAGCGCCTTCTGCCACCAGCTGGCGGCAAAGGGCTCACCCTCGAAACAGGCCATATCCAGCTGCTGCAGCACCGGCAGCTCTTCAGCGGTCAATGCACGCAGTTCAGTCATGAGGCAAACCCAGGTCGCGTCGGAACGGCTGCAGATCACGCCAGGCCTCGGCCTTGCGCTCAGGCAAGCGCAGCAACTCACTGAGACTCAGAGTCACCAGCGCCCGACGCCCTTCGCCCAGCTCAAGCACCTGACCCTGCAGCGTATCCAGCCCGCCCTGCTGCTCACTCACCCATTGGCTGGCGGCTTCTCCGAGCAGCAGCACCTGACGGATCTCGGGCTTGAACGCCAGGGTATTGTTCAGCTTTCGCTGTACCGCCTTGCGCGCCTCATCCGGCCCCTGGTTCAGCGTTTTGCCGGCCAGCATCGGCCAGGGCAACATGAACGGGGATGAGAGTTCATCTGCCGCCCTCAACCCCAACGCATTGGTGATGCCCTGCAACAAGCGGCGGTGCTGGCGGCTGAAACCCTCCGCCTGATGCGGCGGCAGGGAATCGACGATCAGCAGGTCGCCGCGCACCAGAAAAGCCAGCTTGAACCGGGGGGCCGGTTCAGGCCTGGCCGCGCGGATCGGCGCAGTCGTTGGCGCTTCTGCCGCCAGAGGTTCTGCTGGAGCTCGCTCGGTCGGGCCGCGCTCGACTGGCTCCGGTGGTACGACAGGAACCGACGGCACAGGCCGAGCAGGCTTGTCCAGCAGCGCCGAGGTATCGATGCGAGACCCTGCAGGCCGGGAAGGCCGCGACGAGGGCCGTGGCTGATCGCCCCCTGCATCGAAGCCGCTGTCCTGCGGCCACTGCGCCTCGGCCTCGGGATAGCTGAACGCCTCGACCCAGTCGGGTGAGGGTGCGGCCCCGGGCAGCGGCTGCCGCGGCAACCAGCTGTCGATGCCGATCGCCTCCAGCCACTGGTGGCGTTGCTGCTCCTGAGCCTGTACTGACATCAACGTCCGTTATACCTGCGGGTGTGCTTTCTGGATGTTGGCATCCAGCATGTTCAGCGCGTGAATATAGGCCTTGGCCGACGCGATGATGATATCGGTATCGGCGCCCAGGCCGTTGACGATACGCCCGGCCTTCTCCAGACGTACGGTCACCTCACCCTGGGAGTCGGTACCACTGGTGATCGCATTCACCGAGTACAGCTGCAGGTCGGCGCCAGAGTTGGCCACCTGTTCCAGCGCCTTGAACGCCGCATCTACGGGGCCGCTGCCGGACGATTCCACGGAATACTCCTGGCCATCAACGGATACCACCAGGCTGGCCACCGGAGTTTCGCCAGTCTGGGAGGTTACGTTCAGACTGCTCAGCCTGTACTTCTCATGGTCGGCAGAAGCGCGGGCATCGCTGACCAGCGCGATCAGGTCTTCATCGAAGATCTCGTGCTTCTTGTCAGCCAGATCCTTGAAACGGGCGAAGGCAGCGTTCAGCTCAGCATCCGTCGCGAAAGTGGTGCCCAGTTCTTCCAGGCGACTGCGGAAGGCGGCACGACCGGAGTGCTTGCCCAGTACCATGCGGTTGGTGTTCCAGCCCACATCCTCGGCAGTCATGATCTCGTAGGTTTCGCGGTGTTTGAGCACGCCATCCTGGTGGATACCGGACTCATGTGCGAAAGCGTTTGCACCCACGATCGCCTTGTTCGGCTGTACCGGGAAGCCGGTCACGCTGGATACCAGACGAGACGCCGGCACAATCTGGGTGGTATCGATGCGGGTTTCCAGGCCCAGTACATCCTTGCGGGTGCGCAGCGCCATGACGATCTCTTCCAGCGAGGCGTTACCGGCACGCTCACCCAGGCCGTTGATGGTACATTCCACCTGACGGGCACCGGCGCTGACCGCCGCCAGCGAGTTGGCGACCGCCAGGCCCAGGTCGTTGTGACAGTGCACGGAGAAGATCGCCTTGTCGGCGTTGGGGACGCGTGCGATCAGCTGGGCGATGGTGTTGCCGTACTCCTGAGGCACCGCATAGCCAACGGTATCCGGGATATTGATGGTGCGCGCACCGGCATCAATCACTTTTTCGATGATACGACACATGAAGTCCAGTTCGGAGCGACTGGCATCTTCCAGCGAGAACTCCACATCGTCGATCAGGTTGCGGGCACGCTTGACCGCACGCACGGCATTTTCGACCACCTGGTCCGGCTCCATCTGCAGCTTGTACTGCATGTGGATCGGAGAGGTCGCGATGAAGGTGTGGATACGACCGGAGTTGGCGCCTTTCAGGGCTTCGCCGGCACGATCGATATCACCATCCAGGGCACGAGACAGTGAGCAGACAGTACTATCCTTGATGGTGTCGGCAATCAGTTTGACCGACTCGAAGTCTCCGGGGCTGGCGATGGCAAAACCCGCTTCGATCACGTCCACGCGCAGCTTTTCCAGCTGCTTGGCGATACGCAGTTTCTCATCACGTGTCATCGACGCGCCCGGGCTCTGCTCACCGTCACGCAGGGTGGTGTCAAAAATAATCACGCGGTCATCATTGCGGCTCATGCTCACTACTCCCGTCAGGTCCGGACTACTCCTGTCCGGCGATAAAAATGCCTGCCTTGAAGGTACACAAATTGGAAGGCAGCTACAGATGGTCCTATTGTATCATCAAGCCGCAATGCCAAACACGCCATCGCCGATAAGGAGCCAGGGACATGACTGCCACCCGTTTTGACCAGTTGATCGATCGCCGCGCCACTTCCAGCGAAAAATGGGAGAAATACGCCGACAGCGAGATCCTGCCGATGTGGGTGGCCGATACCGACTTCATGGCCCCGCAGCCGGTCATTGAGGCGCTGCACCAGCGCATCGACCACGGCGTCTTCGGCTACACCTGTACGCCGCCGGAGCTGAATCGGCTGGTGATCGAGCGCATGCAGGCGCTGTATGACTGGAATATCGAAGCCAACGATCTGGTCTGGCTGCCGGGACTGGTCTGTGGCCTCAACCTGGCCTGTCGCTCGGTGGGTGAGAGTGGCTCTGCCGTAATCACCCCTGCACCGGTCTACCCACCATTCATGTCAGCGCCGCGCCTGTCCGACCGCAGCCTGATCAAGGTGCCACTGAAACGGGGTGAGGACGGCCGTACGGTCATAGATCTGGAGGCTCTGGAAGCGGCCATCACGCCGGCGGCCAAACTGCTGCTGTTCTGCAACCCGCACAACCCGGGCGGCACTCTATACAGGCGCGAGGAACTGGAAGCCCTGGCCGAGATCATTATCCGCCACGACCTGATCATCTGCTCCGACGAGATCCACTGCGACCTGATTCTGGAACCGGGCCTGACCCATACTCCGATCGCATCGCTCGGTGACGAGATCGCCGCCCGTACCATCACTCTGATGGCGCCGAGCAAGACCTACAACATCGCCGGCCTCGGCTGCTCCTTTGCCGTGATCCAGAACCCGGAACTGCGCCAGCGCTTTCAGCGCGTGCGCAAGGGCATCGTCCCCGACGTCAACCTGCTCGGCTACACCGCCGCGCTGGCCGCCTACCGCGACGGCGACGAGTGGAACCGCGCCCAGCTCAATTATCTGCGTGGCAACCGTGACTACCTGGTCGAGGCGATCAATGCCATCCCCGGCCTGAAGCTGGACCCAATCGAAGCCACCTATCTGGCTTGGATCGATGTCTCTGCCGCCTGCCTGGACAACCCGCCACACTTCTTCGAGCAGGCCGGTATCGGCATGTCACCGGGCCGCGACTTCGGCGACGACCGTTTCATGCGGCTGAACTTTGGCTGCCCAAGGGCACTGCTGGAGCAGGCGGTGGACCGGATTCGGCGGGCGCTGTTGAACGAGCTGCCGGCGTGATCAATATCAAGCCAAACAAGTATTTGTCACTCAAGACGAACAGTTAATTGTTTTGCAATGGGTTTTTGAATAATATTTGATCGATTTGGCAGGCAAGGGAGCAGTCTGCTTGCGAAATTGGAATTCCAACAGGAAATTGTCAAATGATTTGACCAGGGACCCAGCATGATTCTTCAGAAAGCCCCTCTGGCTGTGGCGGTTGCCGCAGCCCTGACTCTGTCTGTTCAGGCCAAGGCCGATCTCGAGTACACCGGCCCCCACACCTCCATCAACGTAGTCGTCGACTCCGACCTGCCCCACGGCATCGTCATCGATGATGCGACTGTCGGTAGCCTGGATGTGGATATTCAACAGAGCGAAGTCGCCGACAGCGTCATTATTGCCAACTCCAGGATCGATAGCGCCTACATCGAGAACAACGCAGGCGAGATCGGTTCCCTCATCGATATGGACAACCCCGGTGGCAATGACGGTGTATTGATCGTCAACTCTACCCTGGCCGGGGTAGATGCTGTGGATATGGATGAAAAAGTGCTGCTGGTCAACACCGGCAGTATTGAAGCCGAGCACAATATTATCGATCATCCGGATTATGGCGAATACTTGGGCATCGCCGTCCGCATCAAGGACAGCCAAGTCACCGGCAGCCTGGTCAACGAAAACCACGGTGCTCAAGGTGGCTCGATCGAAGGCTTCGTCGGTGTACGCATCGACGGCGGCACCTTCAACGGCAACCTTCATAACGAAGATGACGTCAATATCAGCCAGGCTCGGATCGACGAAGTGCTGGCCATCGAAGCCTCCACGCCAACCCCACCGGCAGGCTACGATGCCGAACTGGACCCGATCAGCCTGATCCGGGGTGAAGTCGCCGGTGTCGATATCCGCAATGGCGAAGTCAACGGTTCAATCCGTAACAGCGGTCATATTGAGGGCGGCGAGAACGCGATCAAACTGACCCGTAACGCGACCATGAATGGCGATATCGTCAACAGCGGCACAATCAAGTCCACCATCTATTCAGCTATCTATCTGCGCGACAGCGAGCTGAATGGTTCCATTGTGAACCTGGCCGAAAGTGGGGACAACGGCGCCGGCGAGATCACATCTGAGGGTGATCACGGCATCTTCGCACAACGTTCTGACATCAACGGCAACATTGTCAACGCAGGTAGCATTTCCGCCAGCGGTGCAGGTATTGCAGTGGATGGCTCTCTGTATGATGAAGAATACTCCGACGAGGGCAATGGCTCCTACAATTTTACCGAGCGTGAAACCACCGCCGGCACCCGGCTGACCGGCAATATTGTCAACCGTGGCTCGATCAGTGCCGATGAAGGCATCGTTGTGGTTGCGACTGACATGGAAGGCAATATCGTCAATGAAGGCCAGATCAACGGTGGTAACGGCATCTACGTTGAAAGCGGTTACGAGCGTCAGTATTCTGATAGCTATGACGCCGACACCGGCATCCGCTCTGCCCAGGATTCTGACAAGACCGTCACCACGACACTGACCGGCGACATCATTAATGCCACACAGGGCCACATCGAAGCTTTCGGCACAGGCATTGTCGTTGAAGGCATCAATCTCCAGGGCGATATCGATAATGCCGGCACGATCTCTGCTCAAGGGGGTAAAGGCATTGAGGTTGTTGGCGGATATTCATCGACGGGTACTTGGGGTAACACCGGAGCCTCCCACAGCTGGGAAAGCAAGAACGCTCATATCCAGGGCTCCATCAACAACTCTGGCCACATTGATAGCCGCTCAGACGGGATCTATCTTGAGGGCGTAACGCTTGAAGGAGACATCAACAACAGCGGCGACATTACAACCCTGTCCGCGGACGGCATTGCCGTTTATGGCGGCGACAAGGGGACCCATACCGCTTCCTTTTCTGCCGACGGACATGCGTCCAAAACCTCTGAAACCCCGGTATTCTCCCGCATCAACGGCAACATCAACAACTCCGGCAACATCGAAACCGGCGCGAGTGGCATCTTCCTCTCAGGTAGCGATGTTACCGGTGATATCAACAACTCCGGCGCCATCACTGCCAATGAAGACGGTATCGCGCTGCGTGGGGGCTACGCCTACGCAGCGCAGGACAGTTCCTCAACCGGGTTGGAAGAGACAGAAACCGCTGTCGCCGCGCATTTCACCGGTAACATCAACAACCGAGGTACGATCGCGGCAGCCGAAACAGGTATCGACATTCGCAATAACTCGGTCAACGGCGCCATTAACAATACCGGCAGTATCGAAGCCGGTGAATATGGCATCCGTATTGATGACAGTGTGACCGGCAACCTGGTCATCAATCAGAGCGCCGGCGCAATCAATGCAGCCACCGCCATCCGCCTGAACAGCGCGACCCGTGTCAACTACACCGGCGGGGCCATCAATGGCGATGTAAACAACCAGGGCGGTACCTTTTACGTCGAAGGTAACCGGATCATCGCTGGCGATTATGCCCAGTCAGCCGGTGCAACCCTGGCGCTGGGACTGCACGCGGAAAGCAGCCTGACCGCCAACAACATCACGCTGACTGACGGCAGCCGAGTGCTGATCGACCTGAGTAGCGGCAGTCTCTACCTCGGCAGCGGCGAGCACCAGGTTGAACTGTTGAAGGCCAACGGTGAGCTGACGGCCTCCGACATCAGCGTAGAAACCACGTCCAGCCTGGTAGAGGTCGCTTCCTGGACACTCAATGCCGATGGCAACCTGGAACTGGTCATCGACAACACCTCCCTGACCGAAGTGGCTAACCTGGTTGCCGAATCCGGCAGCCAGAGTGGCCAGCAGGCCCGCAACAGCGCGGCACTGGCAGCCGCAATTGACGCGCTGGGCCAGGGCACACCTGACCCTGCCACCGCTCAATTTCTGAATGAACTGATCGAGCTGTTCCAGAACGACGACCCCACAGCCTTGGCCGGAGTGCTGAACCAGCTGCTGCCCGACGTCACCGGCTCAGCGGTCGGCAGCGCCCTGTCCGCCAGCAATATGTCCAACGGCCAGGTATCCGTACGTGCCCGCGGTCTGGCTTCGGGTGATACCTTCACCAAGACCGGCATCTGGATTCAGGCACTGGCGGCCGATGCGGAACAGGACGAGCGTGACGGCATCGCCGGTTACGACGCTGACACCCACGGCTTCGTATTGGGCCTGGATGGAGAACTGAACAACGGTGCAGTTATCGGTGCAGCCTACAGTTTCACCAATACCGACAGCGACAGCGCCACCTCTTCCAGCGACACCGACTACCATATGCTGACCGGTTACTGGGGCCAGTCCTATGGCAAGGTGCTGCTGGATGGTCAGGTGTACTACGCCTGGGGTGACAACAGCAGCCGTCGTGCCATCGGCGCAACTGCCGACTACGACAGCAAGCTGTACGGTGCTCGTATCGGGACCGGTTACCAGCTGGATCTGGGCAACGATGCCCAGCTGATCCCGACCCTGTCACTGGACTATTCACGCCTGTCCGTGGATGGTTACACCGAGAAAGGTGCCGGTGCGCTGAACATTCAGGGTGAAGACTACAACCGTCTCGAGTTGGGGCTGGCTGGTGAGCTGAACAAGACTTACCAGATCAACCAGATGCTGGTGACTCCGCGCCTGACCCTGGGGGTCTACCATGACTTCGAAGCGGAAGCTCAGTCCGTCACAGCCGCCTTCGCCGCCGCTCCGGCCGCGACCTTCACCGTGACCGGTGCCGAACCGGAAAAAACCCGCTATACCGCCGGCTTTGGCGTGGAAATGCTGAAGGGTGAAAACTTCTCTGCCGATGTGGAATACAACTACAACTGGCAGGATGACTTCGATGCCCACGCCGGTGCATTGAAGCTGCGCTGGGAGTTCTAAGCGCACTTTCCCCTTCTTTTCAGGGCGCACTTCGGTGCGCCTTTTTTTGATTTCAGTACACTCTGCCAGCCTTACATTGGAGCTGCAGCGCAAAAAAGTCAGCCCAATCGATCTGCCATGGCCCCGTATGAGCCGCCCGAGGAACTGTTTCCATTTCAACGCATCCCTGTTGTCCGTACCCAAGCATGCTAAGGGTCAGTTCCGGGGGAATGACCCTGTCCAGACGACCGCTGTAATGAAGTTGCGGCAGACCTGACAGGCGTTTCAGCAGCCTGGCATTGCGACCATAGCCTTCCGCTGGCAGGTTATGAAACCGCGCAAAGGCGGCTGCATCCAGATTGCCTGCCAGGGTAATCAGCCCCTGCGTCGCCGGCATCCGCTCAGCCAACTGCACCGCCAAATTGGCACCACCGGAAAAGCCGATCAGAACCCGTGCCTGGGCTGAATCGATGGCCTGATCAACCGCCTGCTGCAACTGATCCACATGGGCAAAACGCTGCTCGGTCCAGATCTTGAACTGGCACCCACGGGCAGGATCATTCAAATACTGGCAGGGACGCCCTATATACAGCACATTAGCTGACTGATCGCGCGCAGCCAGCTTGAGCGCCACCGGGTTATGTGGCGTAGGATCCAGCGAGGGTTGACGCGCATTACGCCAGGCATGCCCGTCTCCCTCAACATAAACGTGTACGGGCTGTTGTCCGTCGGCCAAGCGTCCATAGACGCGAATCGGCAGACGGGTTTGCACATCGATGACGGTCAAACCTGCTGACGCTGTCAGGCGATCGACCGATGACTGTCGCTCCTGCACAGAACCACTGACACAGCCGGCAAGTAATATCCCCGACAGCGCCAGTGCCATCCCTTTCATCATCCTTTTTCCCCACACAGTCGGTGAATAAATCCACTTACTGCAGCAATCCCGCCAGCAGCTCGCACACCTCATTTTCACTGGCGTCAGGCAGCGTATCCGCCTGGGCCGCGCCGATACCGATTTTTGCCATCATGCTTTTGAGTACTGCGATCTCCTTGGATAAAAAAAACGACTTCCTGTGCCGGGACGCCTTCGCCAACACTCTGTGGGGCCAGAAGACGTGTATATCCGTCTCGGCCAAACCGGTGTGGGCGCAGTCTAGGCCCTCTCATGCATGAACGACACCACCTGATCCAGGTTATCCACACCCAACGCCAGCATCACCAGCCGGTCCACGCCCAACGCGACACCGGCACAGCCCGGCATGCCGGCGTCCAGGGCCTGCACCAGCCGCTGCTCCAGCGGGCGCTGCGGCAGGCCCAGGGCTGCCCGTTGCTGCTGATCGGCCTCCAGGCGACGTGCCTGTTCAGCGGCGTCGGTCAGCTCGTGGTAGCCGTTGGCCAGCTCGACACCATCGACGAACAACTCGAAGCGGGCCGCCACGGAGCGGCCCTGTTCATCCTGCCGCACCTGTGCCAACGCGGCCATGGAGGCCGGGTAGCTGTGGATAAATACCGCACCACTTAATCGCGGTTCCAGTACATGAGACATCAGCAGGTTGAGCCAGGTATCCCGGTCATCATCGTCGAAGGGCGCATCCACATGCGCCCGGCAGACCCGCTGCAGCTGTTCCAGTGTCGCCCTGTGCGGATCCAGCCCCAACTCCTGCTCAAACAGTTCGGCGTAGCTCAGGTAGCGTACCGGCAGCTCGGGAACCACGGTCGTGACCAGCGCCGCCACCTCGGCCATCAACTGATGATCATCAAAGCCGAGTCGATACCACTCCAGCATGGTGAATTCGGGGTTGTGCCGCCGGCCCGACTCGCCGTTACGAAACACCTTGGCCATCTGGTAGATGTCGCCGCTGCCGGCGGCCAGCAGCCGCTTCATGGCGTATTCGGGCGAGGTTTGCAGATAGAGACGTTCATCCTCGATGCCCGGCTGGAAGCCGAAGCTGACCTCAAGGCTGTCGATAAAGGGGTCACTGACCGCGCACTTGGACAGCACCGGGGTTTCCACTTCCAGCACCTGGCGCTCGGCAAAAAAGTGACGAATGTTTGCCAGCACCCGGGCGCGGGTGCGCAGATTGTCGATCGGGGCGTTGGGACGCCAGAGGTCGTTTTGCATCTTACTCAATGAATGGTCCTGGTGATGGTCAGGCCCGCACACGGCGGCCCTGCGCTATGAACATCGCCCATAAACGCAAAACGGCAGCCGAGGCTGCCATTATGTGGTCGTAAGGTGGACCGAGTGGAGCTTACAGACTGTCCGTAAGGTTCATTCGGCGCCAGCCATACGCCTATCAGCTCGCGCGGCTGACGTACTCGCCAGTACGGGTGTCGATACGCAGCACTTCACCCTGTTCGATGAACAGCGGCACACGCACCACGGCTCCGGTGCTCAGCGTGGCCGGCTTGGAGCCGCCCTGGGCGGTGTCGCCTTTCAGGCCCGGATCGGTTTCAACCACTTCCAGCTCAACGAAGTTCGGCGGCGTGATGCTGATCGGGTTGTTGTTCCACAGGGTCACAACGATCTTGTCCTGTTCTTTCAGCCACTTGGCGGCATCGCCCACGGCATTCTCGTCAGCGGCGACCTGTTCGAAGGTTTTCGGGTCCATGAAGTGCCACATTTCGCCGTCGTTGTAGAGGTACTCCATATCCGTATCCATCACATCCGCGCTTTCCGCGCTTTCGTTGGACTTGAAGGTACGCTCCCAGATACGACCGGTCAGCAGGTTACGCAGACGTACGCGGGTGAACGCCTGGCCTTTCCCCGGCTTGACGAATTCCACGTCGACCATGCTGCACGGGTCGCCGTCGATCATCACTTTCATGCCGTTCTTGAACTGGTTGCTGGAGTAGTTAGCCATAGTTGGAAAGTTCCGCGATCTGAAATTTCGAAGGCAGGCAACCGTCCTGCGGACAGGCGGCCCGTAAATTGACAGCCATTCTACTGCAAAGGAGAATGCAGGCAAATCCATACGTACCCGCCGAGCGACCTGTCCCGATGAACCTGCTGCACCCTGTTGATGCCGACTGGCAGAGTGAACTGCGCCATGCGATCACCGATCCGGCCCAACTGCTGTCCGAACTCGACCTGCCCGCCGATCTGTTGCCGGGCGCCCTGCAGGCCGACCGTCAGTTTGCGCTCAAGGTGCCACGCCCCTATCTGAGTCGAATCCGCAAGGGCGACCCGGACGATCCCCTGCTGCGCCAGATCCTGCCCCTGCAGCAGGAGCTGCTGGACGTGCCCGGCTTTGGCACCGACCCGCTGGCAGAGGCGGACGCCAACAAGTCCCAGGGGCTGATTCACAAGTACACCGACCGGGTGCTGCTGATCCTGTCCGGCGCCTGCGCCATCAACTGCCGCTACTGTTTCCGTCGTCATTTTCCCTACGGCGACAACCAGCTCGGTGGCGATGCCTGGCAGGCGGCGCTGGACTATATTCGTCGCCATGATCAGGTCAGTGAAGTGATCTTCTCCGGTGGCGACCCCCTGGCCACGCCGGACCGGCGCCTGGCCCGGATGATCAGCGATCTGGAAAGCATCCCCCATCTGCAGCGGCTGCGTATCCATTCCCGGCTGCCACTGGTGATCCCGCAGCGGGTCACGCCGGAACTGGTACGGATGCTGGCCGACAGTCGCCTGGCCTGCACCCTGGTGTTGCATATCAACCACCCACAGGAGGTGGATGACCCGGTCCGTGCCAGTCTGCAGCCGTTACGCCGCGCCGGAATCACTCTGCTCAACCAGGCGGTGCTGCTGCACGGCGTCAACGACAGCGTCGCTGTACAAAAAACGCTCAGCGAAAAACTGTTCCGTGATGGTATCCTGCCCTATTATTTATTTGTATTGGATGCGGTGGCAGGTGCAGCCCATTTCGACATCAGCGATGACCAGGCACGCCGCCTGATCGGCGAATTGCAGACGGTGTTACCCGGTTATCTGGTGCCCCGCCTGGCCCGGGAAATTCCGGGTCGGCCGTCAAAAACGCTGTTACTTCCCATCGTTCCGGCTGAGGGTGCCAGAATCTGACTGCGCGGTCATTCTGCATTAAGATTGCCATCGCCACCCTAGCGCCTCACCCGGGCCCCTCGGGCCATGTCAACCAGAAGGATTTTGTAGCCATGTTTAATCCAAGTCAGAGTACACGTCGTTTTTCCACTGTGCGTCTCGGCTGTCTGCTGGCTGCCAGTGTACTGCTCGCCGCCTGTGCGCAGAAACAGACGGCACCTCCTGTCACCCAACACGAACACCAACCCAAACCCGCGCCCAAACCGGTGCTGCTGATCAGTGATCATCACACCCAGGGCACCAGCGATGCCAGCATCAGCTTCATCAACGGCACCGACCAGACGCTTCAGTATGTGATGTTCAAGACCACGGCCTTTACCGGCGAGGGCAAGCCGGTCAATTCCAAGAAGAGTGGTCGTCGCAACGCCTGGCTGCGTGTGGCGGGCCCCTTTGCTCCCGGCGAACGGGTCGGCGACAAACTGTGGACCAAGGTATGGCAACACCCCAATCTGAGCTGCTTCAAGATTGAGGGTGCCGAGCTGATCTTTGCCGATCAGAGTGTGGAGTATCACGGCATCGACCGTTTTACGATGCTGAACAAGAGCGCCACGCTCAATACCTCCTGCGGCGGCAAGGGATTGCAGACGGCGGCGCAGTAGCTCTCAGCTGTCTCGTCGCGGCGGGGTCAGGGGAAAGGCGGTAATGTTTCCCTTGGCCTCGCTGATTCGCGCGACGCCTTCGGTCTTCACTTCGTCGATGCGGATGATCGCCTGCATGGGAACATAGCAGGTGTTCACATCGGCAAACTCCTGTTTCAGCTTTTCTTCCCCCGGATCCACCAGCAGTTCAGAGCGACTGCCGAAGACGAAGTCTTCCAGCTGGATAAACCCCCACATGTCACTCTGATAGACATGGCGTACGTACACCTCGTACACCTTGTCCTGATTCACGAAACTGACGCGATACAGACGCTCGTCATTCGCCATCGTTTGACTCTCTCCACTCAAGCTTGCCTGCAAGCGAATATGGGGGCGGCCGCACGGAAAACAAGGCTGGATATTTTTTAACCAGTTTATGGCCTAAATGCCTGCCCTTGGGTATAATTTTGCCCCTCTTCGAGACCCGCTCTCTTTCTATTTCCACAGGTTACACAGGTGATTCATGGCGAAAAAGCTGTTTATCAAGACACATGGCTGTCAGATGAACGAGTACGACTCCTCCCGCATGGCGGATCTGCTGGGCGAAAGCCACGCACTGGAGTTGACGGACAATCCCGATGAAGCGGATGTCCTGCTGCTGAACACCTGCTCGATCCGTGAGAAGGCGCAGGAGAAAGTGTTCCATCAGCTGGGCCGCTGGCGCAAGCTCAAGGAGCAGCGCCCCGACCTGATGATCGGCGTCGGTGGCTGTGTCGCCTCCCAGGAAGGCGAGGCGATTCGTGACCGTGCGCCCTATGTGGACATGATCTTTGGCCCGCAGACCCTGCACCGTCTGCCGGAAATGATCAACGATAGCCGCAACGGTGGAGTCGGCATCGTCGATGTCAGCTTCCCCGAGATCGAGAAGTTCGACCACCTGCCGGCACCCAAGGTAGAAGGTGCCGAGGCGTTCGTCTCCGTGATGGAAGGCTGCAGCAAGTACTGCACCTTCTGCGTGGTGCCCTACACCCGTGGCGAGGAAGTCAGCCGCCCGCTGGACGACGTGCTGGCCGAATGTGTCGAGCTGGCCGAACAGGGCGTACGCGAAGTGAACCTGCTGGGCCAGAACGTGAACGCCTACCGCGGCGCGACCCATGACGACGACACCGCCGATCTGGCCGAGCTGATCCGCTGCGTGGCAGCGATCGACGGCATCGACCGTATCCGTTTCACCACCTCGCACCCGGTGGAGTTCAGCGACAGCCTGATCGACGTCTACGCCGAAGTGCCCGAGCTGGTCAGCCACCTGCACCTGCCGGTGCAGAGCGGTTCCGACCGCATCCTGATGGCGATGAAGCGTGGCCACACCGCACTGGAATACAAGTCCAAGCTGCGCCGCATCAAGAAGCTGCGCCCGGAGATCAGCTTCTCGTCCGACTTCATCATCGGCTTCCCCAACGAAACCGACGCTGATTTCGAAGCCACCATGAACCTGATCGCCGACATCGGTTTCGATGCCTCGTTCAGCTTCATCTACAGCCGTCGCCCGGGCACCCCGGCCGCCGACCTGCCGGATAACGTGGACGAAGAGACCAAGAAGCAGCGTCTGAAGATCCTGCAGGACCGTATCACCGCCCAGGCGTTCCAGATCAGCCGCCGCATGGTCGGCAGTACCCAGCGTATCCTGGTCAACGGCTACTCCAAGAAAGACCCGGGCCAGCTGTCCGGTCGCACCGAGAATAACCGTGTCGTCAACTTCCGTTGCGACAATCCGGACCTGATCGGCCACTTTGCCGATGTCCGTATCGTTGAAGCCTATGCCAACTCCCTGCTCGGCGAACTGGTCAGTTCCGAGCTGGATGCCTGATTTTCGCGACAGGAGAGCGACTTGACCCCTAATCATTCCACCACCCTGGTCCTGGAACCGAACAACCCGGCCGCCCTGCTCAACCTGAGTGGCCAGTTCGATGCCCACCTGAAGCTGCTCGAAGAGCGCACCGGCGTCGAGATCCGCAACCGCGGCAACCGTTTCCAGCTGGTCGGCCCCGAAACCGCCGCCCGCGCCATGGGCCGCCTGCTGGAGCAGCTTTACCAGCAGGCGCTGTCCGGTGACACCCTGAGCCCAGAGAGCATCCACCTGCAACTGCAGGACAGCGGCATCGAACAGCCGGCCAAGCCCAGTGACAAGGCGCAAAGCGCGGAAGAGAAGCGCTATGCCATCCGCACCCGCAAGGTGCTGATCAAGCCGCGCCCAGGCAAGCAGCAGGATTATGTGCAGCAGATCCGCACTCACGACATCAACTTCGGCATCGGCCCGGCCGGCACCGGCAAGACCTACCTGGCCGTGGCCTGCGCCGTGGAAGCACTGGAGCGTGAAGAGGTCAGCCGCATCCTGCTGGTGCGCCCGGCGGTGGAAGCCGGCGAAAAGCTGGGCTTCCTGCCCGGCGACCTGAGCCAGAAGGTGGACCCCTACCTGCGCCCGCTGTACGACGCCCTGTACGAAATGCTCGGCTTCGAGAAGGTGGCCAAGCTGATCGAGCGCAACGTAATCGAAGTGGCGCCGCTGGCCTACATGCGCGGCCGCACCCTGAACGGCTCCTTCGTCATTCTCGACGAAAGCCAGAACACCACGCGCGAACAGATGAAAATGTTCCTGACCCGCATCGGCTTCGGCTCCACCGCCGTGATCACCGGCGACAAGACCCAGATCGACCTGCCCAAGGGCGTCAAGTCGGGCCTGCTGCACGCCATGGAGGTGCTGGACGGGGTCAAGGAGATCGGTTTTACCTACTTCGGCTCCAAGGATGTGGTGCGCCACCCGCTGGTGCAGCACATCGTCGAGGCCTATGAACGTCATGAAGAAGCCCGGCAGAATGGAGACGAACGATGAGCATTGCCGTGGATGTCCAGTACGCCATCGAGGCGCCCAACCTGCCCGGCGAAGCGGATTTCGCCCTCTGGGTGGAAACCGTACTGAAAAACCGCAAGGTTGACGGTGAAGTCTGCATCCGTGTCGTCGACCCGGACGAGAGCCAGGCACTGAATGCCGAGTACCGTGGCAAGGACAAACCGACCAACGTGCTGTCCTTCCCGTTCGAGGTCCCGCCTGGCGTTCCCGTGACTCTGCTGGGCGACCTGGTGGTCTGCGCCGAGGTGGTTGCCCGCGAGGCCGAAGAGCAACACAAGACATTGTTGCATCACTGGGCACACATGGTTGTGCACGGGACCTTGCATCTGCTCGGATTCGATCATATAAATGACGACGAAGCCGAGGAGATGGAGGCGCTGGAGCGCGACCTTCTGGCCCGGCTGGATATAGCCGATCCCTATCAGGCTGACGCCTGAGCCGGCACCGACAACCGGACTCAACAAGCAGCCGAGATGCCTTTCAGAGGACCCCTATGAGCGAAGACCGATCGGGCGGCACGTCAAAGAGTTGGCTGGACAAACTGACCCAGGCTTTCTCCGACGAACCCCGCAGTCTTGAGGACGTGCGCGAGATTCTGTTGCAGGCCAACGAATCCGGCATCCTCGATAACGACGCCCTTGGCATTATCGAGGGCGCCATGCAGGTCACCGAGATGCAGGTGCGGGATGTGATGATCCCGCGCTCGCAGATGACCATGGTGCAAGTCAACCAGACACCGCGTGAGTTCCTGCCGGTGATCATCTCCAGCGCCCACTCCCGCTTCCCGGTCTGTGGCGAAAATCCGGACGAAGTACTGGGTATCCTGCTTGCCAAGGATCTGCTGCCCTACATGCTGGAGGGCACCCTTGACCAGTTCGATATCCGCCAGTGCCTGCGCAAGGCCACCTTCATCCCCGAGAGCAAGCGCCTCAACGTGCTGCTCAACGAGTTCCGCGGCACCCGCAACCACATGGCGATCGTGGTCGATGAGTACGGCGGCATCGCCGGTCTGATCACCATCGAGGACGTGCTGGAGCAGATCGTCGGCGAAATCGAGGATGAGCACGACGCCGATGACGACGACGGCAATATTCGCCCCTTCGACGAAAACGGCTTCCTGGTCAAGGCGCTGACCCCGATCGAGGACTTCAACGCCTACTTCGATGTCGGCTTCTCCGATGACGAATTCGACACCATCGGCGGCATCGTCACCCAACACTTTGGACACCTGCCAGCCAAGGATGAGCAGATCGATATCGACGGCTTCAGCTTCAAGGTGCTGGCCGCCGACAACCGCCGCCTTCGCCTGCTGCAGGTGACCCGCCGCTGAGGTGAGCATGTCTGCCCATCGCCCCCGCTGGTTGACCGCCCTGCTGGCCCTGGCCGGCGGGGCCGGCATCACCCTGTCGCTGGCCCCTTTTGACCTGCTGCCCCTTGCCCTGCTCGGTCCGGCCCTGCTCTATTGGCTGCAACGCCATCAGACCAGTCGCTCCGCCTTTTTCACCGGCTGGGCCTTCGGCACCGGCTTCTGGGGCGCCGGCGTGTCCTGGGTGTATGTCAGCATCCACACCTACGGCAATGCCTCGGTGGCGCTGGCCGGCCTGCTCACGACGCTGTTTGTCATCTCCCTGGGGCTGCTATTCGCCCTGCAGGGCTGGTGCTTCGCCAGACTGGCGGCACCGGCCCGGCAACGCTGGCTGGTGTTTTCACTGGTCTGGGTCGGCTTCGAATGGCTGCGCAGCTGGCTACTGACCGGCTTTCCCTGGCTGCTACTGGGCTACGCCTGGCTGGACACCCCGTTCAAGGCCTGGGCGCCGATCGGCGGCGTCTGGCTACTGTCGCTGCTGACGCTGCTGCTGGCCACCGGCCTGGTGCGCCTGCTGGTCGATCGCAAACCGCTGGCACTGGCACCGGGCGTACTCATGGCAGCCCTGGCGCTGGCGCTGCCCGCCGGCTGGACCCAGCCCCGCGAAGACAAAGCGCTGGATGTGGCGCTGATTCAGCCCAACATTCCCCAGCTGGCCAAATGGCAGCCGGACAACCTGCAGCGCATCCTGCAGCACCAGATCAGCCTCAGCCTGCCGCTGGCCGACGCCGACCTGATCGTCTGGCCGGAAACCGCGATCCCGGCCACTTTCGATCGCGCCGCGCCGATACTGTCGCCCTTTCTGGACCTGCTCGACGCCCGCGGCACCGCGCTGATCAGCGGTTTTCCCTTTGCCGAAGCAGACCCGAGCCACCCGCGCGGCCAGCGTTTTCATAACAGTATCGGGGTGTTCAGCGCCGGACAGGACCTGTACCACAAGCAGCGCCTGGTGCCGTTCGGTGAGTATGTGCCTTTAGAGACGCAGCTGCGCGGCCTGATCGCCTTCTTCGATCTGCCCATGTCCAGCTTCAGCCTGCCAACGCAGGACACGGACCCGCTGCAGCTGGGTGATGAGAGCATTGCGCCGGCGGTCTGCTACGAAATCGCCTACCCGGGGCTGATTCGGTCACTGGCCCGGGACAGCGACCTGCTGCTGACGGTGTCCAATGACACCTGGTTCGGCCGCTCCATCGCGCCGGATCAGCACCTGCAGCTGGCGCGCATGCGAGCGCTGGAGAATGGCCGCTGGCTGATCCGCGGCACCAACAACGGCCTCACCGCCTTCGTGCGCCCGGACGGCAGCATCGCCGCCCAGGCACCGGTCGATCAGGCCACCCACCTGCGACACGCGGTAGTGCCAATGAGCGGCCTGACACCCTGGCAGCGCTGTGGCCTCTGGCCTGTGGTGCTGCTCGGGCTGCTACTTGGATTAGTGGCCTATTGGCGACCAGGGCAGGGACACGCGTTCAAACACCACCGCCCCGCAGTGTGAGCAGGGCTGGATGCGATCGGTCGCCTTCAACTGCTGCTGTTCGCCACACTGCAGGCAGCGCAGAGTCCCCGGCGCACTGACCTCGCCAGCCAGATACTGATCCTCCGAATGCGCCAGCTGTTCGCGCAGCAGCTCATGCTGTACCCGCGTCTTGTCGGCCAGATCCAGCAGACTCTGTTTCACCTTCTGCTCCAGAATATCGAGATCGAAATGCAGCCAGGCCGCCACCCCCTCACCGGTTTCATGGGCATAGTAGCCAAGTTGCTTGAGGTCACGGCGCAGGTAGGCCTTGAGCAGATCAACCTCATCCCGGGTCATCTCCTCGGCAGCCAGTTCGATCTCGGCCGCTTCCTCGATCTGTTCCTGCAGGTACTCCCAGCTGACCTCGCCCGCCTTGTCCAACCGCTGGCGCAACTGTTCCAGTATCCGATCATAGGCAGCAGGGGCATTTTCGGAGTGTTTGGGGGTATTGGGTTCTTGCTTGCTCATCGACAACTCCTGAACTTACGGCCGCTGGGTGCAGCCTGAATATGCTTCAGTATATAGCCGATTTCAGAGGACTGAAGGGGCGCAGGTCAAGCGGGCGTGACCTGCGCCTAAATCAACAGCGGATCAGCGCGCGGCCTGGGTACTGTCCGGGGTAGTGCTGCGCACCCAGACCTCGACACGGCGGTTGCGCTCACGACCGGTCGCCGTAGCGTTGGACGCCACCGGCGCCAATGCGCCCAGACCGTGCACCTCGGCCACATTGATGCCACGGGCCAGCAACTGGTCGCGGACGATCTGAGCACGCTGCAGTGACAGCTTGCGGTTATGCTGAGCACTGCCGGTACTGTCGGAGAAGCCGATCAGGAAAGCGCGCTGCCCCGGATTTTTCTCGAAAAAGCGGATCACGCGCTCCAGGTCACGCTGCGCCTTGTTGTCGAGATCGAAGGTGCCACTGTTGAAGCGGAAATTCAGTGACAGGCGGTTGCCGCCCTGTGTCAGGGTCAGATATTCCGGCGGCAGCTCGTCGCTCAGTACCGGCTGAATACGCTGAATATTCTGCGAGATGAAGCCGCTCTTGCGCACGATATCCTGCCCCTCTTCCGAGGTGACGAAACTGATGAACTGGTGCGCCGGGCTGTTCAGCGACAACGTCATCGGCTCGTACATGTAGAGACGACGGGTCAGCGGATAGTCTTCGGTCGACACGGTGAAGGTGGTCGGGAACACCGGCAGGGCGCCTTCCTCATCGGCCACGGCCAACGCCTTGGCACGCAACACGTAGGGCAGGCCGATGAAGCCGATGGCACCCGGCTCCTGGCTGACGCGGTCGGACAGTTCCATACTGGATTCGAAACGACGGGCCGTAGCCGCCAGCTTCACGCCATGCTTCTTCAGCACCATGCTTTTGAACGAGTCCCAGGTACCGGAGTTCTCGTCACGGCTGTAGATGCGCACCGGCTCGTCCGGGCCACCCAGTTCCTTCCAGTTGCCGATTTCGCCGGCGAACAGCCGGGCCAGCTGGGCCGTGCTCAGGCTGCTGATCGGGTTGCGCGGATGCACGATGATCGCCAGACCGTCCATGCCCACCACATGTTCGGTGCGCACACTGCTCAGATCACCGTACAGCGGTGCCAGACGGGTCTTCTCCTTGTCTTTGATACGGCGTGACGCCATGGCCAGATCGGCGTCACGGCTCAACAGCCCCTTGAAGCCGGTACTCGAGCCGTGCGCCTTGAGCTCGACCCGCTGCAGTGAAGATTGCCCCGGCATGGCAAACAGGATGTCACGCTCTACCTCGACGCTGCCCTGCTCAACACGGACCTCCTGGGCACCCTGCTGGCGCCAGAAAGCCTTCAGCAGTTCCGGCGCCAGGGTTTCACCAATGGTATTGGAACCATGCAGACGGAACAGGGTCTCCACCGGCTTAGCCTTCTCCCCCGCGGCAGCGGCCAGAGACCCAGCGGCTCCCGGCACCGTCGCCGGTACCGGCATTTCGCCGGCAGGTGCCTGCTGCCCGCCCTTGATGCCTGCAGTGCTGACCAGGTCAGACGCCACCTTGTCGCCGGTCAACTCCACCAGCGCGGCGACCCCCACCAGCAGAAACAGCACGATGAACACACCGCTCATGATGCCGGGCCCCTTGCGACCGCTCTCGACGGTATGCACGGGACCTCCCGCACGGGGTTTCTTGACCGGCGGCAGGGTGCGAACCTGACGCGTGATGTCGAGCTTGCTGCCCTCCAGCAGTTCGGGCAGTATCTGGCGATATACGGGGTTCAGCGCCTTCAGGTCGATATCCTTCAGCACGCGACGACGATACTCCCGGTCCTCGATGAAGATCGGCATATCGATGGTGTCCGCCCCCTTGAGTTCCAGCTCCTGCTTGAGCTGCCACAACAGATCAAAAAACGTAGTATTCACTCTGACTCTTCCCTGGTGTTCGGACACAGGCCGCATCTGCACGCGCCCTGCATAAAGGCTGTTGCCGCCAAACTACGTCATTCAGATGTCACCCGTATGACACCTGTGTCTGTCGCCGTCCCGCTCTGTTGACAGCTGGCCGAATATTGTATGCTATGCGCCATTCACCTTATTTCTGGTGCCGGCTCCGTCCCTGTCAGGCGACGCCCCATATCCGGCCCTCCAGCTAGCAGCGAGTTGCAATCGAGCACAATGAACGAACAATACAATCCCCAGGACATCGAGCCCCAGGTACAGCAACATTGGGAAGACCAGGACAGCTTCAAGGCTGACGAACAGGCTGCAGGTGAGCCTTTCTACTGCCTATCCATGTTCCCTTACCCCAGCGGTCGACTCCACATGGGGCATGTTCGTAACTACACCATCGGTGACGTGGTCTCCCGCTACCAGCGCATGAAGGGCCGTAACGTGCTGCAGCCGATGGGCTGGGACGCCTTTGGCCTGCCCGCCGAAAACGCCGCGATGAAAAACAACGTGCCGCCGGCCAAGTGGACCTACGAAAACATCAACTACATGCGCAACCAGCTCAAGCAGATGGGCTTCGGTTACGACTGGTCCCGCGAGCTGGCCACCTGCCACCCCGAGTACTACCGCTGGGAGCAGTGGTTCTTCACCCGCCTGATGGAAAAAGGGCTGGTGTACAAGAAGGAAGCCGAGGTCAATTGGGATCCGGTGGACCAGACCGTACTGGCCAACGAGCAGGTGATCGACGGCCGTGGCTGGCGCTCCGGCGCCCTGGTCGAGCGCAAGAAGATCCCGCAGTGGTTCCTCAAGATCACCGACTATGCCGACCAGCTGCTGGATGACCTGGACAAGCTGGATGGCTGGCCGGAGCAGGTCAAGACCATGCAGCGCAACTGGATCGGTCGCTCCGAGGGCGTTGAACTGAGCTTCCATGTCGACGGTTACGGCGAGCTGGAAGTGTTCACCACCCGTCCGGACACCCTGATGGGCGTGACCTACGTGGCCGTGGCTGCGCAGCACCCGCTGGCGCTGAAAGCTGCCGAGAGCAACCCCGAGCTGGCCGCTTTCATTGAGGAATGCCGTCACACCAAGGTGGCCGAGGCCGACCTCGCCACCATGGAAAAGAAAGGCATGGCGCTGGGTATCGAGGCGGTCCACCCGCTGACCGGTGAAACAGTGCCGGTCTGGACTGCCAACTTCGTGCTGATGGATTATGGCTCCGGCGCCGTGATGTCGGTACCGGGCCACGACCAGCGCGACTGGGAATTTGCCCGCAAGTACGACCTGCCGATCCAGCAGGTGATCGCGCCGACCAATCCGGACGTGGTGGTCGACCTGGACAAGGAAGCCTTCACCGAGAAGGGCACCCTGGTCAACTCCGGCGACTTCAACGATCTCGAGTTCGACGTGGCGTTCAAGGCGATCGCCAAGGAACTGGAGAGCAAGGGCAAGGGCCGCACTACCATCAACTACCGTCTGCGTGACTGGGGCGTGTCCCGTCAGCGCTACTGGGGTGCACCGATTCCGGTGATCAACTGCCAGAGCTGTGGTGCCGTGCCGGTGCCTGAAGACCAGCTGCCGGTGGTGCTGCCGACTGACGTCGAATTCGACGGCTCCGGCTCGCCGATCAAGAAGATGCGCGAATTCATCGACACCACCTGTCCCAAGTGTGGCGGCGCCGCCGAGCGCGAAACCGACACCTTCGACACCTTCATGGAGTCCAGCTGGTACTACGCCCGCTACGCCAGCATGAGCCCGAACGCCATGCTCGATCCCAAGCAGGCCAATCACTGGCTGCCGGTGGATCAGTACATCGGCGGTATCGAGCACGCCATCCTGCACCTGCTCTACTCGCGCTTCTTCCACAAGCTGATGCGCGATGAAGGCCTGGTCGACTCCGACGAGCCGTTCAAGCGCCTGCTGTGTCAGGGCATGGTACTGGCCGACAGCTTCTACTACGAAAACGAGAAAGGCGGTCAGGTCTGGATCTCCCCGGCCGACGTGACCATCGAGAAGGACGACAAGGGCCGCGTGGTCCGCGCCACCGACGCCGACGGCCGTGAGCTGAACCACGACGGCATGTCGAAGATGTCCAAGTCGAAGAACAACGGCATCGACCCTCAAGTGATGATCGACCGCTACGGTGCCGACACCGTGCGTCTGTTCATGATGTTCGCCGCGCCGCCGGAGCAGTCGCTGGAGTGGCTCGACTCCGGCGTCGAAGGTGCTCACCGCTTCCTGCGCCGCCTGTGGAAACAGGTCCACGACCACCTGCAGACCGGCGCAGAATGCTCGGCACTGGACCTGGATGCGCTCAACGACGACCAGCGCGATCTGCGCCGCAAGGTGCACGAGACCATCGCCAAGGTCAGTGATGACATGGACCGCCGCCAGACCTTCAACACCGCCATCGCCGCGGTGATGGAGCTGTCCAACGCCATCGGCCGCTTCGTCGATGTCAGCGATCAGGGCCGTGCCGTGACCCGCGAAGCACTGGAAGCCGCCATCCGCCTGCTGGCGCCGATCGTGCCGCACATGACCCATCAGCTCTGGCGCGAACTGGGCCACAGCGATGATCTGCTGCACAGCGACTGGCCGACGGTCGATGAAGCCGCCCTGACCCGCGCCAGCGTCGAGCTGGTGGTGCAGATCAACGGCAAGGTGCGCGCCAAGATCACCGTGCCGGCGGACGCCGACGAGGATGTAGTACTGCACACGGCCCTGGCCAGTGAAAACGTGCAGAAGCACATCGAAGGCAAGACCATCCGCAAGAAGATCGTCGTGCCCAACAAGCTGCTCAACATCGTTGTCGGCTAAGGAGAGACCGCCATGCGCACACGCCTGACACTGCCACTGTTTGCCCTGCTGATGAGCCTTGCACTCAGTGCCTGCGGCTTCAAGCTGCGCGGCCTCTACGAGGTCCCCGAAGCCCTGCGTCAGGTGGCGCTGGTCACGGCCAGCAAGCCCAGCCAGATCGAACCCGAGCTGCGCCGGGCACTGGAGATCAACGGCATCAAGATCCTTGGTTCCAGCCGCTATCAGCTGGAGATCCTCAGCGAGCGCAACACCCGACGTACCGCCACCCTGACCGGTGATGCCGATGCGGACGAATACGAGCTGCGCTCGGAAGTTCGCTTCCGCGTTATCGACCGCCAGCGCGATGAGCTGTTACTGATCCCGGAGCGCACGCTGATGACCGAACGTGTCTACACCAACCAGCGCGACAACATCACCGCCAGCTCGTCTCAGGAAAGCCTGATTCGACACCAGATGCAGCAGGACCTGGCCCAGCAGATCGTACGCCAGTACCTGAGCATCAAGCCCGACGCGTGATACCGGGGGCATGAAAACCAGGCCAGACCAGCTGGCGAGCCAGCTGAAAAAGCTCAAGGGCAACCTGCCGGTCTACATGGTGACCGGCGACGAGCCCCTGCAGCACGCGGAAAGCTGTGACCGCATCCGCCAGTCGCTGCGCGACGCCGGTTTTACCGAGCGCGAAGTGATGCATGTGGATGCCAGCTTTTCCTGGGAAAGCCTGCTCGAAAGCGCCAACGCCCTGTCTCTGTTTGCCGAGCGCAAGATCATCGAACTGCGCCTGGGCAGCCAGAAGCTGGACAAGAAAGCCAGCGGACTGCTGCAGCGCTACCTCGACAACCCCGCCCCCGACAACGCTTTGCTGATCATGGCCGACCGCCTGGATGCCGGCGCCAAGAAAAGCGCCTGGTTCAAGCAGGTAGAAAAATCAGGACTGGTGGTGGAGATCTGGCCGATCGAAGCGGACCAGCTGCCCGGCTGGCTCAGCCAGCGTGCCCACAGCCTGGGACTGGAGCTGAGCGCCGATGCGGTGCAGCTGCTCGGCAGCCGAATCGAGGGTAATCTGCTGGCTGCCCGGCAGGAGCTGGACAAGCTCAGCCTGCTCTACCCCAGCCAGAAAATCGATGTGGAACAGGTGATCGAGGCCGTCGCGGACAGCTCGCGCTTCGATATCTTTGCCCTCAGCGACGCCCTGTTGCAGCATGATCCCGCCCGCTGCCAGAAAATCCTACTGGTGCTGCGCCAGGAAGGCGTGGAAGCCACCCTGGTACTCTGGGGCATCAGCCGCGAAATTCGCACCCTGCTCAACGTGCAACGCGGTCTCGCCAACGGCCAGGCGTACGATAGCCTGTGTCAACGCGAGAAAATCTGGGGCAAACGCAAGGCACTGGTACGCAAGGCGAGCCAGAAACTGCCGGCGCGCCAACTGGAGCAGATGCTGGTGCTGTGCCAGGATATCGATCAGGCGATCAAGGGGCAGCTCAAAGCCGACCCTTGGCTGCTGTTGTCGGCACTGACACTGGAACTCTCAGGCTGCCATCTCAACCTGCCGACGCCTGTTCACTGAAGGGTTCACTGAAGGGATTTGCCCATGCGCCACCCACTCCGGTTACCTCACTTGCTGCTGTCGGCCATGGCTGGCCTCGGCCTGAGTGGTTGCGGCGAAACGCCACCGGAAAAGCTGAAAAAGGGCGATGAGCTTTATGCCTACTATTGCCGCAGCTGCCATGAGCAGCAGAAAATGGGACCGTTCCTGGAACAGCTTCCAGTAACCCCGGCATCACTGAAACATCATGAAGTCGTGCTGATGATCAAGCATGGATATCCACAGGGCCATCGCAGCATGCCGGTATTCCCTCAGCTCAGCCATGAACAGGCCGATGCCGTGACCCGCTTCATTCTGCAACAGCGCTATCGTCACGCGGCTCAGGCCAACTGAGCGCGGATCTCGTCCAGCAACAAGCCTTCCTTGCCCTCACGCAGCAGCGCGTCAACTTCATTGGCCGGCAACGGAATGATACTGATCAGCGCCTGCGGCGGGATCTCCAGATCCGCCATCGGTGTACTCTGCAGTTGATCACACAGCAGGATCAACGGCATCTGTTGATGTTGCAGCTGCGCCACGTTGACCCGCTGGCTCGCTTCGCTGCGAATCAACAGACTGCGCCCGTCGGAGGTAACCCCGATCAGTTCGTCCACCCGGCCCAACGGCGTGGGCTGGGGCGTCAGGCGGGTAAGGATCAGCACATGTTGCATCAGCCCTGACTTCCTGGTTGCGGCAAGATCGGTCACTATAGCACGGCCCCGGCAAAGTCGAGCTGACGCCAGGCCTCGTAGACCACGACGGCACAGGCGTTGGACAGGTTGAGGCTGCGACTGTCGGCCAGCATCGGCAAACGCAGGCCGTCGAAACGCGCTCTCGCCTCCGCCGGCAGGCCTCGGGTCTCAGGACCGAACAGCAGCATATCCCCCTCAGCGAAGGCGACCTTGCTGTAGCACTGACTGGCCTTGGTGGTCAGCGCCCAGACCCGACGCGGCTGCAGCTTCGCCAGACAACTGTCCAGGTCGGCATGCACCTGCACCCGCGCCCATTCATGGTAATCCAGACCGGCACGACGCAAGCGCTTGTCATCGAGTTCGAACGCCAGCGGCTCGATCAGATGCAGACGAAAGCCCGTGTTGGCACACAGGCGGATGATATTGCCGGTATTGGGCGGTATTTCGGGCTGATAAAGCACCAGGTCCAGCATAGGGGCCTCCTTGAATCGGCCCGCTATTATACCGGCTGGGGCTCAGTCGTCACCCTCGTCATCGGCCAGCTCATGGTCATCCAGGTGCAGCTCCTTGATCTTGCGGGTCAGCGTATTGCGCCCCCAACCCAGCAGGCGGGCGGCATCACGACGACGACCGGCGGTAGCCTTCAATGCCGTGGTGATCATGACCCGCTCGAACGCGGGCACCGCTTCCTGCAATATGCCCTCGGCACCATAGCTCAGTTGTTGCTCGGCCCAAAGCTTAAGGCCATCCTGCCAGCTGCCCGAGACCACCGGCGCTTCCTGCTGCTGAGCCAGCAGCTCCGGTGGCAAGTCGGAGACCAGCACCTCACGCCCGGACGCCATCACCGTGATCCAGCGGCAGGTGTTCTCCAGCTGACGCACATTGCCGGGCCAGGGCAGCTCACACATGAAAGCGGCGGTTTCCGGCTTGAGCAGTTTGGGCTCCACCGCCAGCTCCTCAGCCGAGCTGGCCAGGAAGTGACGCGCCAGTCGCGGGATATCCTCGCGCCGTTCAGCCAGGCGCGGAATGTGGATACGAATCACGTTGAGACGGTGGAACAGGTCCTCACGGAAACGCCCCTCCTTGACCAGCAGCTCCAGGTTCTGGTGGGTGGCGGCGATGATGCGTACATCGACCCGTACCGGGGTGTGCCCGCCGACCCGGTAGAACTCACCGTCGGCCAGCACACGCAGCAGGCGGGTCTGAGTGTCCGCCGGCATGTCGCCGATCTCGTCCAGGAACAGGGTACCGCCATCGGCCTGCTCGAAGCGTCCGCGCCGACTGGCCGCGGCACCGGTAAAGGCGCCCTTTTCGTGGCCGAACAACTCGGACTCAATCAGATCCTTGGGGATCGCCGCCATATTGAGCGGAATGAACGGCTTGCTGGCTCTGGGGCTGTGGCGGTGCAGCGCATGGGCGACCAGCTCCTTGCCGGTGCCAGACTCGCCGTTGATCAGCACAGTGATGTTGGAATGCGCCAGGCGGCCGATGGCGCGAAACACCTCCTGCATCGCCGGGGCCTCTCCAATGATCTCGGTGGCACGCTCCGGCAGCACTTCCTCGCTCTCTGTCGCCCGCTGCTCACGGGCATGAGCCACGGCCCTTTGCACCAGCGCCAGCGCCTCATCCACATCAAACGGCTTGGGCAGATATTCGAAGGCACCACCCTGGTAGGATGCCACGGCACTGTCCAGGTCGGAGTGCGCGGTCATGATGATCACCGGCAGCTCCGGGTGGTCATCATGCAGGTGTTCCAGCAGCTTGAGGCCATCCATGCCAGGCATACGCACATCGCTGAGCACCGCGTCGGGCACTGTCTGATCCAGCCGCTCCAACAGGGCCGCGGCGGTATCGAAGGTCTCGGTCATCAGGCCGGCCGAGGTCAGAGCCTTGTCCAGCACCCAGCGGATGGAACGGTCATCGTCCACGATCCAGACATTAGCGGCTTGTGTCATGGCTTAGCTCCAGGGGTATAAACAGATTGAAACGGGTACAACCGGGCTCCGAGGTAAACTCGATCAGCCCCTTGTGCTGGTTCATGATCGACTGGGCAATCGACAGCCCCAGGCCCGAGCCCTGGGCGCGACTGCTGACCATTGGATAGAACAGGGTATCGGCCAGCTCCTCGGGGATCCCGGGGCCGTTATCGATAATTTCCAGCGCACAGACCAGTCGATGGCGCTCGGCACCCAGGGTGATCTGGCGCAGTGCACGGGTCCTCAGGGTAATCCGGGGCTCGGGGGTTTGCGCCTCTTCCAGTGCCTGCATGGCGTTGCGGATGATGTTCAGCACCGCCTGGATCAGCTGCCCCCGGGCACCGTTGAATTCGGGAATGCTGGGGTCGTAGTCGCGCACAATCCGGATCCGCCCGCCGACTTCGGCGGTCACCAGGCTGCAGACATGCTCGAGAATATCGTGGATGTTGACCCGCTCGATCACCGGCAGCTTGTGCGGTCCGAGCAATCGGTCGACCAGATGGCGCAGGCGGTCCGCCTCGTCGATGATGATGCGGGTATACTCATGCAGCTCTTCCCGGTCCAGCTCCCGATCAAGCAGCTGAGCCGCGCCGCGAATACCACCGAGCGGATTCTTGATCTCGTGTGCCAGACCGCGCACCAGCACCCGAGCACTGGCATGACGGGTCAGCAGTTCCTCTTCACGCTCGATCCGGATCAGACGGTCACGCGCCTGAATCTCCAGCAGAATGCCGGCTTCAGGGATGGGGTTCACGCTGTAGTCCACGGTCAGCTCCTGACCGGTCTGGGTCACCAGCCGCGCTTCACGCTTACTGTAGGGGTGGCCGCTGGCCAGCGACTGGCGCAGCACCGCAAGCTCATCCTCGCTGGACGACAGCCACTCTTCGATGGGACGGCTCTTCAACCGCCGCACCGAGGCTTCCAGCAGCATTTCGGCGGCCGGGTTCATGTACTGGATGCACAGTTCATCATCCAGCACCAGAACCGCGCTGGTCAGGTTATCCAGGATCTGTTTATGCGACTGTGAATACGGCATAAGCTCTCGTCATGCTGATCTGTCATGCTGTTAGGCAAGAAAACAAGCAAGAAAGGCGCCAACTCTGGTGCCCTTCCGCCCTCCGGCGGCACTGACACCCATCCAGGGAAAAACAGCGGAAACTACTATGCACCATAATAGTGCAAATAAATTCCAACCACCCGAATGCACCAAAAAAGGGCAGGCGTACCAATCTTCATCACCGAGCGTCAAAAACAAAAAAGGCTTCCCGGGGGAAGCCTTTTTCAGTACGCGCTACTCGTGATTACACAGAGTAGTACAGGTCGAATTCGACCGGGTGAGTGGTCATGTTGACCTTGGCCACTTCTTCACGCTTCAGCTTGATGTAAGCGTCCAGCATGTCGTCAGTGAATACGCCACCCT
Source organism: uncultured Marinobacterium sp. (assembly GCA_963677795.1). Lineage (GTDB taxonomy): Bacteria > Pseudomonadota > Gammaproteobacteria > Pseudomonadales > Balneatricaceae > Marinobacterium. The sequence goes on from OY782520.1 coordinate 1,483,300, forward strand.
TGGTCAGGAACTCGCGGTCTTCTTCCAGAGCGTCCAGTGCTTCGGTCAGAGAAGCAACAACAGTCGGGATCTCTTTCGCTTCTTCAGCCGGCAGGTCGTACAGATCCTTGTCAGACGGATCGCCCGGGTGGATCTTGTTCTGGATACCGTCCAGACCGGCCATCAGCAGGGCTGCGAAGCACAGGTACGGGTTGGCAGCCGGGTCCGGGAAGCGCGCTTCAACACGACGAGCCTTCGGGCTGGTGGTGTACGGGATACGCAGGGACGCAGAGCGGTTACGGGCCGAGTAAGCCAGCATAACCGGCGCTTCGAAGCCCGGTACCAGACGCTTGTAGGAGTTGGTAGACGGGTTGCACAGCGCGTTCAGCGCCTTGGCGTGCTTGACGATACCACCGATGTAGTACAGTGCAGTGTCGCTCAGACCACCGTAGCCGTCGCCAGCGAAGATGTTGGCGCCGTCCTTGGACATGGACAGGTGCACGTGCATACCGGAACCGTTGTCGCCTACCAGCGGCTTCGGCATGAAGGTAGCCGTCTTGCCGTACGCGTGAGCAACGTTGTGTACGCAGTACTTCAGGATCTGTACTTCGTCCGCCTTGCTTACCAGGGTGTTGCCGCGTACGCCGATTTCGCACTGACCCGCAGTCGCCACTTCGTGGTGGTGTACTTCGATGGTCAGACCCATGGCTTCCATGGCATCACACATGGCGGCACGCAGATCGTGCAGGGAGTCGATCGGCGGAACCGGGAAGTAGCCGCCCTTCACGCGCGGACGGTGACCGGTGTTGCCACCTTCGATCTTGTGGTTGGATGCCCAGGCCGCTTCTTCAGACTGGATGCTGTAACCGCAACCGCTGATGTCGGCGTGCCATTCAACACCGTCAAATACGAAGAATTCCGGTTCCGGGCCCAGCATGGCGGAGTCAGCGATACCGGTAGACTTCAGGTACTCTTCAGCGCGGCGAGCAACGGAACGGGGATCACGCTCGTAACCCTGGCCAGTCGCCGGCTCGATGATGTCGCAGCGTACGATAACGGTCGCATCTTCAGCGAAGGGATCCAGCACAGAAGCGCTGTCATCCGGCAGCAGGATCATGTCGGACTCTTCGATGCCTTTCCAGCCAGCGATGGAAGAACCATCGAACATCTTGCCTTCTTCAAAGAAATCATCACCCATGTCAGAGACCGGGATGGTGACGTGCTGTTCCTTGCCCTTGAAGTCGGTAAAGCGCATATCAATCCACTTTGCGCCACTCTCTTTGATCAGATTCAGAGTCTTCTCTGACATTTGGCTATCCCCACTCGTTATCAGTTTGCCTGGGCAAAACATCTTTACATTAGGATCCGGAAACCGGTTGCCAGAACATAAAGCAAAGGTCGTGCCAGCTTTAGATTCAAGCTAAGTGCTTGATTTTTGGAATGCACGGGATTGAAGTTGCGACACTCGGCACCAAAAAGGCGCACCAATCTATCTTGATGCACCAAATAAGTGCAAAACCAGCCAGACCAGTGTACGCACCCCGGCATCTGCAGCCTATAATAGTGCAAAGCAAAATCGAATGCTGCCCATTGCCGTGCTTCAAATCATGCCGGCAGCAGAGTACCCTGCCTTTCATTGCCCCCTGATGAAAGAAACAGACTCACACCATGAATGGACTCTACCGCCTGGTTTGCTGCCTGGTGCCGCTCCTATTGCCGCTGCCCGGTGCAGCCGAGCCCACCCCCGGCTACAGCAAGCGCTTCCCGGCCAAGTGGCTCGAACACGATGGCCGCATTCACCTTGGCACCGTCTGCTACAACTACCCGGAAAACAGTTACATGTACCGCATGTGCCGCAACGAGGCTGCCAACACCCTGCAGACCCGCTGTCAACGCTACCAGGCCGTTTCGCAAAGCACCCCGGACAGCGTCCACTACCGGGAACTGGCCGACAAATACTGCACTGCGGCCCAGCTCTATCGCCCATTTCCCGGTCGGACGCATCCAAACGACAACAACGGTCAGTAAATGATCGATTGTTTCACATCCCTTCCGTATAATGTCGCGCTTTAACACATCACCAAGGTACTACGCGTGATCGAGAACCTCCGAAATATTGCCATTATCGCCCACGTTGACCACGGCAAAACCACCCTGGTCGACAAGTTGTTGCAGCAGTCCGGTACCCTGGGCCGTCGCGACGAAGGCGCCGAGCGCATCATGGATTCCAATGACCAGGAACGTGAGCGCGGCATTACCATCCTGGCCAAGAACACCGCCATCAAGTGGAACGATTACCGCATCAACATCGTCGACACGCCGGGACACGCGGATTTCGGTGGTGAGGTCGAGCGCGTACTGTCCATGGTCGATTGCGTACTGCTGCTGGTCGACGCTCAGGACGGCCCCATGCCGCAGACTCGCTTCGTGACGCAGAAGGCGTTTGCCCGCGGCCTGCGCCCGATCGTGGTGATCAACAAGATCGACCGTCCTGGCGCGCGTCCGGACTGGGTCATGGACCAGGTATTCGATCTGTTCGACAACCTGGGTGCCACCGATGAGCAGCTGGACTTCCCGGTCGTGTACGCGTCTGCGCTGAACGGCATCGCCGGCAATGACCCGGACGAAATGGCCGACGACATGACGCCGCTGTTCGAAGCGATCGTCAAGCACGTTGACGCGCCGCACGTGGACACCGAAGGTCCTTTCCAGATGCAGATCTCTGCACTGGACTACAACAGCTACACCGGTGTTATCGGTGTCGGCCGCGTGAGCCGCGGCAAGGTAGCCACCAATACCCAGGTCAAGGTTATCGACAGCCACGCCAAGGTGCGTAACGGCCGCGTTCTCAAGATCATGGGCTACCATGGTCTGGAGCGAGTGGAAGTCGACTCTGCCCAGGCAGGTGACATCATCTGTGTCACCGGTCTGGACGAACTGAACATCTCCGATACCCTGTGCGATCCGGAAGTGGTCGAGGCACTGCCGGCCCTCTCCGTAGACGAGCCGACCGTGTCCATGACCTTTCAGGTCAACGACTCTCCGTTCGCCGGTCAGGAAGGCAAGTTCATCACCAGCCGTAACATCAAGGACCGCCTGGACCGTGAGCTGATCCACAACGTGGCGCTGCGTGTCGAGCCCGGCGAGACTCCGGAGAAATTCCGCGTCTCCGGTCGTGGCGAGCTGCACCTGTCGGTGCTGATCGAATCCATGCGCCGCGAAGGCTACGAGCTGGGTGTTTCTCGTCCGGAAGTTATCCAGAAGGAAATCGACGGCGAAATCCACGAGCCGTACGAAGTGGTGATGATCGACGTCGAGGAAGAACACCAGGGTTCCGTGATCGAAGAGCTGGGCAAGCGCCGTGCCGACATGACCAACATGGAAGTGGACGGCAAGGGCCGCGTACGCCTGACCTTCATGATGCCGTCCCGCGGCCTGATCGGCTTCCGCAGCCAGTTCATGACCATGACCTCCGGTACCGGCATCATGACCTCCGTGTTCGACCACTACGGCCCGGTCAAGCAGGGTGAAGTGGTATCCCGTCACAACGGCGTACTGGTCTCCATGGTCAACGGCAAGGCGCTGGGCTATGCCCTGTTCACGCTGCAGGAACGTGGCCGTCTGTTCATCGACCCGAACATCGAAGTCTACGAAGGCATGGTGCTGGGTATCCACAGCCGCAACAACGACCTGGTGGTCAACCCGACCAAGGGCAAGCAGCTGACCAACGTCCGCGCCTCCGGTACCGATGAAAACATCGTGCTGACGCCGCCGATCAAGTACTCGCTGGAACAGGCGCTGGACTTCATCGAAGACGACGAGCTGGTGGAAGTCACGCCGGAAAGCATCCGCATCCGCAAGAAACTGCTGAAAGAAAACGAGCGCAAGCGCGCCAACAAGAAGTAAGCAGTCCAGCTGTGGATAGCACAAGGCCGGTGGCGCAAGCCCCGGCCTTTTTTGTTGAGACAGCCCCCGACACACCGATCGGCCATGTCCCGGTACAGGGGCCAACACCAGGATCTAACGTGAACAACAACGACATTTTACGCCGCCTGCGCTATGCCTTCGATTTCAGCGACGCCACCATGGTGGCAACCTTTGCGGCTGCCGACCACAGCGTCACTCAGGAGCAGGTCGTCAACTGGCTGCGCAAGGAAGACGACAAGGCCTACTGCGCGGCGACCGATCGCGAGCTGGCCATTTTCCTCAACGGCCTGATCAACACCCGGCGTGGTCGACGTGACGGTGAGCAACCCCAGCCGGAGGCACGCCTGAGCAACAACATGATTCTCATGAAGCTGAAAATTGCCCTGAACATGACTTCGGACGATGTACTGCAGACCCTGCAGGCCGCCGAGTTCTGTCTGAGCAAACACGAATTGAGCGCTTTTCTGCGCAAACCCGGCAACAAGCACTACCGCGAATGCAAGGACCAGGTACTGCGCAATTTTCTGATGGGCATACAGCGCAATGTCCGTCCCGGCACGCGGTCTGGCGCACCAACACCGGCCCGCTAAGGTCTGCCGAACCGACACGCCAGCAGGCGCCCAGGCCTTTACCCCCTTGCCTCGCGGTTTTATCATGGGCGCCCAAAACTTCTCAATCTCCTCAAGGAAACCGCATGGATGCCATTACCCCGCTGTTGAGCGGCCTCAGCGCCTTTTCGCTGTACTTTCTGATCTCGCTCGTCGCCCTGCTGCTGTTCAAGGTGGTCTACACCCTGTTCACCCCGCATGACGAGTGGAAACTGGTCAAGGAAAAGAACAATGCCGCCGCCTGTGCCCTGTCCGGTACCATCATCGGCTTTTCCATCGCCCTGGGCAGTGCGGCCAGCAACTCGGTTTCCCTGATCGACTTCGCCGTCTGGGCCCTGGTCGCCCTGATCGCCCAGTTAATCGCCTACCTGATCGTGCGTGTCTTCATGCCCAAGATCAGCCAGCGCATCGAAGCGGATGAACTGCCGGCCGGCCTGGTGCTGGGCGCCACCTCGATTGCGATCGGCATCCTCAATGCCGCTTCCATGACTTACTGATCACGGGAGGTCACGGATGAAACGCTCTCGAATCGATATCGACCGCATGCGCAAGCAACAGGGCAAAACCACCCTGGGCACCCTGGTGAAATACGGCGCCGTCATCGCCGGCGGCACCTTCCTGCTCAAGGGCTGCGATGCCGAGGATGCCCGCGTCTACAGCAGCGTTGCCGAGTGCGAGGACGACAATCTGCTTGAGCAGGCCCAATGTCAGCCCGCCTACCAGCAAGCCTTGAACAGCTGGCACCAGGAAGCGCCTCGCTACCGCCAGCTGACCGACTGCGAATACGACTTCGGCCAGGACAGCTGCAAATCCCTGTCTCGGAGTTACATTCCGCACATGGCCGGCTTCATGCTGCCCAACAACGGCAGTGACAGCGATATCGACCTGGATTTTGACCGCCCCCGCGGCCTGACCCGCAGCAAGCAGTACTACTCTCCGGCCTTTCGCCAGTGGACCACGGCCGATGGTGCCGTACTGGGCAACGTGGGCACGCGCAGCCTGAGCGTTAGTGAGTCCAGCTTCAAGCCGCTCAAGGGCAGCAGCGCCGTGCTTGGCCGTGGCGGCTTCGGTCGCACCGTGTCCAGCCGCTCTTCGTCCTCTTCATCCTGGGGTGGCTGATGCTGCGCCACCCCTGCGCCGAACGTCCGGACTGGAAAACCACCGCCGAGACGTTCGGCTTCCATTTCCATACCCTGTATGGCGAGCCCTACTGGGACGAAAGCGCCTACTACCAGTTCACCCTGCAGCAGATCGAACAGGACCTGGAAGATCCCACGGCTGAACTGCACCAGATGTGTCTGGAGGTGGTCGACCGAGTCGTCCGGGACGAGCAGCTGCTCAACCGCTTCTGCATTCCCGCCGAATTCCATGATGCCGTGGCCCGTGACTGGTTTGCCCGCTCGCCGAGCCTGTACAGCCGCCTCGACCTGGCCTACGACGGCAGGGGTCCGGCCAAGTTGCTGGAAAACAATGCCGATACCCCTACCAGCCTGTACGAGACCGGCTTCTGGCAATGGCTCTGGCTGGAACAGCAGGTGGATCGAGGCCTGGTCAACCATCGTGCCGACCAGTTCAACGCCCTGCAGGAACTGCTGATCGCCCGCTTCGCCGCACTCGGAGCCGCCTATCCCGGCATGGACCTGCATGTCAGCTGCTGCCGCGATACGGTGGAAGACAGAGGCACGGTGCAATACCTGCAGGACTGCGCCGAACAGGCCGGCCTGACCACCCGCTTCCTCCATGTGGATGACATCGGGCTGACCGCGAGCGGCGGTTTTGCCGACCTGGAGCACAGGCCGATCCAGTGGCTGTTCAAGCTCTATCCCTGGGAGTTCATGCAGCGTGAAGAGTATGGCCGCCTCGCTGCAGCCAGCGGTACCCGCTTCCTGGAGCCGCTGTGGAAAAGCATTCTGTCCAACAAGGCACTGCTGCCGCTGCTGTGGCAGCTGTTTCCCGGCCACCCCAACCTGCTGCCGGCCTTTTTTGAAGACGACCCGGCGGCCGCCGTGCTGAGTCATTACGTGCGCAAGCCGATCTTTTCCCGTGAAGGCGCCAATATCCAGATTATCCGCGATGGCCGGATAGAAGCGTCTGCCGCAGGGCCCTATGGCGCCGAAGGCTATATCCTGCAGCAGTATCACCCCTTGCCCCGCTTCGGCGACAACCATACCCTGGTCGGCTCCTGGCTGGTGAATGACCGGCCCGCCGGCATCTCCATTCGTGAAGATAGCCACAGGATCACCCAGGACCTGTCCCGCTTCCTGCCCCATATCATTCTGGATTGAACCAGGCGCCGCTCCGGTTCAAGTCCAGCGGGCGGCTGGCTATACTGGGACTTCAGCCGTATAAGGAGAGACCCCATGCGCACCCTCTACCCGGAGATCGGGATCAATCACGAGTACTACCTCGAGGTGGACGAGCACCACACCCTCTATCTGGAGGAAAGCGGCAACCCCAACGGTATCCCGGTCCTGTTCGTGCATGGCGGCCCCGGCGGCGGCTGCAGCCCCGAGCACCGACGCTTTTTCAATCCTGAACGTTACCGCATTATTCTGTTCGATCAGCGTGGCTGCGGTCGCTCCACGCCCCACGCGGAGTTGGAGGGCAACACCACCCAGGCGCTGGTCGGTGATATGGAGCGCATCCGCGACTTCTTCAGCATCGACCAGTGGCTGCTGTTCGGCGGCAGCTGGGGCTCAACGCTGAGCTTGGTTTACGCCCAGACGCATCCGGAGCGGGTACTGGGCATGATTTTGCGCGGCATCTTCCTGTGCCGTGACCGCGACATCCACTGGTTCTACCAGCAGGGCGCCAGCGCGCTCTTCCCCGATTACTGGCAGGACTATCTGGAACCGATCCCGACGTCCGAGCACCATGACCTGCTCGGCGCCTACTACCGGCGCCTGACATCCGACAATCAGCTGGCCCAGATGCAGGCGGCCAAGGCCTGGTCGGTGTGGGAAGGGCGCTGCTCCACGCTGGATCCCAACCCCGGTGTGGTCGACCATTTCGGCGCGCCGCATTTCGCCCTGGCGATGGCCCGGATCGAGGCGCACTACTTTACCCACAAGGCGTTCCTGGAGCCGGACCAGATCCTGCGCAACGCGGACAGGTTGCGTGGTATCCCACTGACCATCGTGCACGGCCGCTACGACGTGGTCTGCCCGCTGGAACAGGCCCATGCCCTGCATCAGATGCTGCCACAGGCGCGCCTGCATATCGTGCGCAATGCCGGCCACTCCGCCTTCGAACCCGGCATCATCGATAACCTGATCCAGGCCACCGACGAGTTTGCCACCCAGAGCGCCTGAGCTAAACGTGCATAACCCCAAGGAGTTGTAATGAAAGGACTGATTCAGCGTGTCCGCCATGCCCGCGTCACCGTGGAGGGTGAGATCACCGGCCAGATCGAGGGTGGCATCCTGCTGCTGCTGGGCGTGGAGAAGGGGGATGACGAAGCAACCGCTGACAAGCTGCTGCAGAAGGTATTGAAGTACCGTATCTTCGCCGATGCCGATGACAAGATGAATCTGAGTCTGGCCGATACCGGCGGTGGCCTGCTGGTGGTATCCCAGTTCACCCTGGTAGCCGATACTCGCAAGGGACTCAGGCCCGGCTTTTCATCCGGTGCCACGCCCGCTGAAGGCGAGCGGCTGTACGACTACTTCGTTGAGCAGGCGAAACTTATCCACACCCCGGTGGCCACCGGGCGCTTCGGTGCCGACATGAAGGTGGAACTGCTCAACGACGGGCCGGTCACCTTCCTGCTGGAAATGCCGCCCGCCGGTTGAGTCATGAGCCGAATGCGCCTCAGGCGACGCAGCTCGGCTCCATCAGGTGGTGGGTTACCCGGGTTTCCAGCTTGATGTTGTCATGCAGCGGGCAACGCTCGCAGACCGCATCCAGGAACGCCTGCTTGTCCTCGTCGGACAGATCCGCATCGATCTCCGCCGAAACCTGGATCTGCTGGAAGCCGATGCGATCTTCGCTCGGCTTGCCCAGCAGGCCCGCCGGGTTGTAGTCCCCCTCGACACTGACCTTCATGCCGCGCAGGTCGATCTTCTGCTGCATCGCGGCGATACGGCCGATGGTGCAGATACAGCCGCCCAGCGAGAACAGAAAGTATTCCAGCGGCGTCGGCCCCTGGTCGCTGCCGCGGGCCGCTTCGGGCTGGTCGATTTTCATCTGGTGACCACGGATATCGGCACTGACCAGAAACCCTTCATTCATCTCGGCATTGACGGAAACTCGCTTGTTGGCGCTCATCGCTATCCCCTTGGCAGAATAAATAAGATTCGACTAATGTTATGGGTTTGCCCTTAGGGGTGCAATCAACAGGAAGCACAAAAAAAGCGCCCGAGGGCGCTTTTTCGATCCAGATCAAGGAGACAGGGCTCAGCCCACCTTTTCACCCTTGGCCTGAAGATCGGCATGGTAAGAAGAGCGCACCAGCGGGCCACTGGCCACGTGGGTGAAACCGATCTCCTTGGCGATACGTTCGAACTCGGCAAACTCTTCCGGCGTCACGTAACGGTCCAGTGCCAGGTGGTTGCGGCTCGGCTGCAAGTACTGACCGATGGTGATCATGTCGACATCGTGAGCACGCAGGTCGTGCATCACTTCGATGATCTCTTCGTTGGTCTCGCCACAGCCGACCATCAGGCCGGACTTGGTGCGCACTTCCGGACGCAGCGCCTTGTAGCGCTTGAGCAGGTCCAGTGACCACTGGTAATCGGCGCCAGGGCGTACCTTGCGGTACAGGCGCGGCACGGTTTCCAGGTTGTGGTTGAACACGTCCGGAGGGGTCTGCTCCAGAATCTCCAGCGCCACATCCATGCGACCACGGAAATCCGGCACCAGAGTTTCGATCTGGATGCTGGAAATACGCTCTCGGGTTTCGCGGATGCAGTCGGCAAAGTGTTGGGCACCGCCGTCACGCAGGTCATCGCGGTCCACCGAGGTGATCACCACATACTTGAGCCCCATGTCGGCGATCGCCTCGGCCAGTTCACGCGGCTCATCCGGCGACAGCGCGTTGGGACGGCCGTGGGCCACATCGCAGAAGGGACAGCGACGGGTGCAGATATCGCCCATGATCATGAAGGTGGCGGTGCCGTGGCTGAAGCACTCGCCCAGGTTGGGGCAGCTGGCCTCTTCGCAGACGGACGCCAGTTTGTGTTTACGCAGCTTATCCTTGATCCGTTTTACTTCCGCATTGGAACCCATGCGCACACGCAGCCAGTCCGGCTTGCGCAGCATCTCTTCCTTTTCCGTCGGAATGACCTTGACCGGGATACGGGCGACCTTGTCGGCACCGCGCAGCTTGACGCCCTGCTCGACCCGGCCGGTTTTGTTTTCGGAGGATTCAGCCATACTAATCAGTCTTCCAGTGTGTGTGTGCGAGTGAGGAGAGTATACCCCAACTTCTTAACCAAGTGATTCACTAGGTTATTGGGAACAGCCTCCAGATCGGCTTGCGGCGCCAGAGTACGCAGCTGGGTCATCTGCAAGCCGGCATAGCCGCAGGGATTGATGCGCAGGAAGGGCTCCAGGTCCATGTTCAGGTTCAACGCCAGGCCATGAAAGGAGCAGCCGCGACGAATACGCAGACCCAGCGAGCAGATCTTCTGCTCATCGACATAAACGCCGGGCGCATCGGGTTTGGGGTAGGCCTGGACACCATAGTCGGCCAGCAGCTCGACGATCGACTGCTCGATGATATCGACCAGCTCGCGTACACCCAGCTTGCGCCGACGCAGGTCCAGCATCAGGTAGGCAATCAGCTGGCCGGGGCCGTGATAGGTCACCTGACCACCGCGATCCACCTGCACTACCGGAATATCACCGGTCTGCAGCAGGTGTTCGGCCTTGCCCGCCTGCCCCTGGGTAAAGACACGCTCATGCTGCAACAGCCAGATTTCGTCCACCGTGTGCTCGTCACGATTGGCGGTCAGTGCCTGCATCGCCTGCCAGGTCGGCGCATAGGGCTGCAGCCCCGGCAGTTCACGGATAATCAGCTCATCGATGACGGCCATCAAAGGACCATCTTCACACGACCGGTGGCCTTGAGGTCTTGATGCAGGTTGATCAGCTGCTGCTCGCTGGTAGCGGTGATTTTCAACCGCACGGAGCTGTAGTTGCCCTTGCCGCTCTCCTGTACGACCACCTGCTCGATGTCGAGATCGGGCGCATGTACCTGCACAATCTCGATGACCATTCCCTTGAAGTCAGTCTGGTTATCACCGATCACCTTGATCGGGTAGTCGGGATGCGGAAATTCGATTTTCGGTGCTTCGGTTTCGGTACTCATTACGCCTCTCCGGTCATCAGCCGGTGTTGAAAACGGGTAAACAGGGAGAACATCCGCTGCCAGAGCGGACCTTTTTGGCCATCAGCAACGGGTTCACCGTCAATGGTCAGTACGGGCATCACGCCGCGCGTCGAACTGGAGATCCAGACCTCGTCGGCCGTCGCCAGCTCCTCGGGGCGGATATCCACTTCCTGGTAGGGGATCCCCTCTTCCGCCGCCAGCTCCAGGATCAGCTCCCGGGTGGTGCCGCCGAGGATCTCCGAGCTGCGCTTGGGGGTATAGATCACGCCCTGGCGCACTACAAAGAGGTTGCTCGAGGTACCCTCGCTGAGCAGGCCATCACGCACCAGCAGCGCCTCATCGGCACCGGACTCCCGCGCCTGCTGCAGCACCAGGATATTGGGCAGCAGCCCGGTAGACTTGATATCACAGCGATGCCAGCGCAGGTCGGCGGTGACGATGACGTTGTAACCCTTGACCTGATCCGCCCCCTCGCCGTAGATATCACGGATCGGTGAGGTGCAGGCGAAAATGGTCGGCTGCATGCTGTCATCGTAGGTATGGGTGCGGTAGCCGGCGCTGCCACGGCTGACCTGCAGGTAGACTGACAGATTGCCACCGCCGTTGCGCTGAACCAGCTCGTCCAGGATGGCCGCCCAGTCCGCCTCGGCCGGGATGCGGATCGCCTTGAGGCTGTACGCCAGCCGATCCAGATGCTGCTGCAGGCGAAAGCCGACGCCCCGGTAATAGGGGATCACTTCATAGACACTGTCGGCGAACAGGAAACCCCGATCGAACACCGAGACCTGTGCCTGATCCGGCGCGACAAAGCGACCGTTGAGGTATACGACTTCGTTACTCATAAATGCGACTGCCCACATCTACACTCTGTTAGATGCGGGCAGCATAAACCCGTTTCAAGGTTTTGTCTGTTTTTTAGCCGATCAGGCCGAGAAAGAACAGCACGATGGCATGCCAGATGCGCTTGAACAAACCGCCCTCTTGCACGTTCTCCAGCGCGACCAGCGGTACCGTGGTCACGGTTTCGCCATCGATGCTGACGCGTACCTTGCCCAGCTCCTGACCCTGAGCGACGGGCGCCTTGATCACCTTGTCCAGCTCGATATTGGCTTCCAGCTGGTCCGCCTTGCCGCGCGGGACTGTGACCGCCAGATCCTCGGTCAGGCCCAGACGAATCTGATCACGAGCTCCAGCCCAGATCTTGCTGTCCTGCAGTACCTGACCCGCGGTATACAGCTGATGAGTGCGGTAGTAGCGGAAACCGTAGGACAGCAGCTTCTGGCTCTCGCGGGCACGGGCCTCTTCGCTGTCGGTCCCCATCACCACCGAAATCAGACGCATGTCATCACGCTTGGCCGACGCCACCAGGCAGTAGCCGGCATCATCGGTGTGACCGGTCTTGATGCCATCGACACTGTTGTCACGCCACAGCAGCTTGTTGCGGTTGGGCTGACGGATATTGTTGTAGGTGAAGTACTTCTGCGAGTAGATCGCATAGTGTTCTGGGAATTTGGTGATCAATGCCTTGGCCAGCTTCGCCAGATCGATGGCCGAGGAGTAGTGATCGTCCGCCGGCAGGCCGGTGGCATTGACGAAGTGGGTATCGTTCATGCCCAGCAGGCGTGCATGCTGGTTCATCAGGTCGGCAAAGGCGCGCTCGCTGCCGGCAATGTGCTCTGCCAGGGCAACGGAGGCATCATTGCCGGACTGGATGATCACGCCATGCAGCAGGTCACCCACCTTTACCTGGGTGCCTTCCTGAATGAACATGCGCGAACCGCCGGTACGCCAGGCTCTCTCGCTGACCAGCACCAGATCATCCTCGGCGATGTTGCCCTTGCTGATCTCGTATTCGACGATGTAACTGGTCATCATCTTGGTCAGGCTGGCCGGCGCGAAGCGTTCGTTCTCCCGGTCGGCGGCGATGATATGACCGGTGTCGGCATCCATCACCAGATAGGAACGGGCCGACACCTGCGGCGGGGCCGGAATCAACGCCGAAGCCGCTTGCGCCGTGCTGGCCAGCAACAGCGCCAGCATCAGGGTGAGATAGAGAAATGCGGTCGAGAAGGGGATTCGTTGCGCCATAGTCAGTTACATCGTTAATCAATGGGTGAAGGTGCAGCCGCCCGTGCGACCCCACACATAAGTTTGCCACTCTACCCGCGGCATCAGGGCAAGTCCACCAGATGCACCCCGGAGTATCCAGCCTGAGACAGCTGCTGCAGCAACCAGTTCAATGTATGTGCGCCGCTCAGCGGCCCCAGGCGCACCCGGTACAGCGCGCGGCCATCACGCTCGGCAGGCTGCACCTGCACCGGCTCGTTCAGCAGCGCCCTCAGCTCGGCCGCCAGGGTTTCGGCACCACCGGCACTGCTCAGGGCCGCTACCTGGAGAGTGCGGCCAGTAATCGCCGCCTGCTCGGCCGGAACACCGCTGCGTCCGTGCGCCGCCGTCATCAACTGTTTTCCGGGGGTGATCGCTTCCACCTCGACCCGCGCCGTGCCCTTGCCCAGCATATCCAAACGGTAGGCCGCCGCATAGGACAGATCGATCACCCGGCCGTCATGGAAAGGCCCCCGATCATTGACCCGCACCACTACTTGGCGGCCGTTATCCAGGTTGGTGACCCGCACAAAGCTGGGCAGCGGCAGCTCCTTGTTGGCCGCACTCATCTGGTACATGTCGTAGACCTCACCATTGGAGGTAGTATGACCGTGAAACTTCTTGCCGTACCAGGAGGCGATGCCCCGCTTGCGGTAGCCTTCGGCCGAGGGCAGCACATGATAGCGTTTGCCCAATACCGTATAGGGGCTCTTGTTACCCCAGCGGCTGCGTGGTTCCGCGCGCGGCACTGCATCCGGCACCCGCGACAGGTCCACGGAGCTGTCCGGCCCGCGATCATGCTTGAGGCTATAGCGTCCGGCATTCTCTTCTTTCGAGGCACAACCGGTCAGCAACAGACTGGCGCTCAGCCCCAGGACCATCCAGGGTTTCATATCAGGACTCCTGTGCCGCATCCGGCTGGCGTGCATCCTTGATCGCCTGGCTCAGCTCGTACACCGCCATGGCATAGAGGCGGCTGTGGTTGTAGCGGGTAATAACGTAGAAGTTGTGCAGGCCGAACCAGTAGTGTTCGCCATCGGCCATGGTCAGCTCCATCAGCGTGGCCGGCTGCTGCGGGTCCAGATCCTTGCGCGTGGCGATGCCGCGCTCGGCCCACTGCGCCAGGGTCAGCTCCGGCTTGAGGCCGGCGTTGAACCAGCTCGGGTCGGCTTCCTGATTGATCACCACGTTGGAACGCACCGGCTCACCGGCTTTCCAGCCATGCTGACTGAAATAATTGGCGACGCTGCCGATGGCATCGACTTCGTTGCTCCAGATGTCGCGCTTGCCATCACCATCGAAGTCGACGGCAAAGCTGCGGAAACTGGACGGAATGAACTGGCCATAGCCCATGGCGCCGGCGTAGGAGCCCAGTGGCTGAGTCGGGTCCAGCTGCTCTTCACGGGCCATCTGCAGGAACTGCACCAGCTGGCCACGGAAGAAGTCGGCGCGTTTGGGGTAATCGAAGCCCAGCGTCGCCAGCGCATCCAGCACCCGGTAGCGGCCCATGATGCGGCCGTAACGGGTCTCGACGCCGATGATGGCAACGATGATCTCCGCCGGTACGCCGTAGGTTGCCTCGGCCCGTTGCAGCGCCGCCTCATGCTTGTTCCAGAAGGCCACGCCCTGCTCGATGCGACGCGGCTCGACGAATATCTTGCGATATTCGCCCCAGGTCAACCGACGTTCAGCCGGACGCGAAATGGCCTCCAGAATCGATTCCTGGCGCTTGGCCTGAGCCAGCACGGCGCGCACGTCTTTGGCTTCGAAGCCTTCAGCCGTCAGCTGGTTGACCACTTCATCCGCCAGCGGGTGGGCCTCATAGCCGCTGCTGGCCCATACCGTACCGGCCGACAACAGCGAGCCCGCCAGCAGTATCCGTCCCAGTGTCTTGCGCATTCCTATCTCCATCATCGAGTCAGCATCTGCCGGTGGGTACTGATCGACATCAGCACGCCAAACCCGGCCATCAGGGTTACGATTGAGGTGCCGCCATAGCTGACCATCGGCAGCGGGACACCCACCACCGGCAGCAAGCCGGTGACCATGCCAATATTGACGAACACATAGACAAAAAATGTCAGTGTAATACTCCCCGCCAGCAGGCGGGAAAAACTGTCCTGCGCCCGGGTTGCGATGATCAGGCCTCGGGCAATGATCATCAGGTAGATCCCCAGCAGGATCAACACTCCCATCATCCCCAGCTCTTCACCAATCACCGCGATGATGAAGTCGGTGTGGGACTCGGGCAGAAAATCGAGCTGCGACTGGGTACCCTGCAGCCAGCCCTTGCCGGGCAGGCCGCCGGAGCCAATCGCGGTCTTGGACTGGATGATATTCCAGCCAGACCCCAGAGGATCGCTTTCGGGGTCGAGGAAGGTCAGCACCCGCTGGCGCTGGTAGTCCTTCATCACCGCCCAAAGCGCCGGCAACGCCGCGCCGAGCAGCCCCAGCGCAATGAAGATCCAGCGCCAGTACACCCCGGACAGCAGAATAACAAACACACCTGACGCCGCGATTAACAGCGAAGTACCCAGGTCCGGCTGTTTCATGATCAGCACTGTGGGAATCGCCAGCAGCACCAGGGTACTGAGCAGGTGTTTGAAGGTCGGCGGCAGCTGTTCCCGGGTCAGCCAGGCGGCCACCATCATCGGCAGTACCAGTTTCATGATTTCCGAGGGCTGAAAGCGGAAGCCGGGCAGTTCCAGCCAGCGCTGGGCGCCCTTGGCACCAACCCCGAACAGCAGCACTCCGACCAGCAGGCCGACCCCGGCCAGATAGCCCCAGGGCGCCAGCCGACGGTAGCTCCGCGGCTGCAGCTGGGCCAGGAAGATCAGACCGGCAAAACCGGCCCCCATGCGCAGGGCCTGCCGGTACACGTACCCCATATCCTGGCCCGAGGCGCTGTACAGCACAAACAGGCCAAAACCACAGAGGATCAGCAGCAGTGACAGTAGCCAGGCATCCAGATGGGTGTAATGCCACAGCCCGGCGGGGCGCTGCAGGTGCGTACTGCTGCCCGGCATGGTGCGCTGAAAGTCACGATTATGCATCACTTGGCCTCCAGGTCGTTGACGTAGTCGCCCAGCAGCCAGGCATCCAGCACTTCCCGTGCCACCGGTGCCGCCGTACTGGAGCCGCCGCCGCCACGGTCGCCACCGTTTTCCACCACCACCGCCAAGGCGATCCTGGGATCTTCCACCGGCGCGAAGGCTACGAACAAGGCATGGTCACGGTGACGCTCCTCCAGCGCTTCGGCATCATACACCGCATCCTGTGCGATCCCGACCACCTGCGCCGTCCCCGTCTTGCCGGCAATGGTGTAGGACACTCCCGCCGCAGAACGTCGAGCCGTGCCCTTGGGACCCTGCATCACCGACACCATGCCGTCGATCACCTGCTGCCAGTGTTGCGGGTTCTTGAGCTGGATGTCGTCCGGTTTTTCCTTGCGGTTGAGCATCGGCGCATAGGGCTGGGGTTCGCCACCGGGCTGTTCGATCACGCCCTGCAACATGCGCGGCTGTACCCAGCGGCCACGGTTGGCCATGATCGCGGTTGAAGTTGCCATCTGCAGCGGCGTCATCACCAGGAAGCCCTGACCGATACTCAGGTTGATCGAATCACCGGGATACCAGGGCAAACGACGGCTGCCCTCTTTCCATTCACGTGACGGCAGGAAGTTGGTCAAGGCCTCAGGCTGGTCCAGGCTGGCATCCTGGCCGACCCCGAACTTCCCCAGCATCTCCGACATGGGGTCCACGCCCATCTTGTGGCCCGCCTCGTAGAACCAGACATCGCAGGATTCGGCCAAGGCGTCGTTGAGGTCCACCCAGCCGTGACCCCAGCGCTTCCAGTCACGATAGCGACGGCCGTTCTTGGTGATCTGGTAGTAGCCCGGGTCCCAGACCCTGTCTTCGGCGGTAATGGTATTGGTCTCCAGTGCCGCCAGTGCAATGATCGGCTTCACCGTGGAAGCCGGCGGGTAACTGCCGCGCAGGGAACGGTTGAACAGCGGCAGGTCCGGCGAATCACGCAAGGCACTGTAATCCTTGCTGGAAATACCGGTGACGAACAGGTTGGGGTCGTAGCTCGGCGTACTGACCATGGCCAGAATCTCGCCGGTCTTGGGCTCGATCGCGACGACGGAAGCCCGCTGATCTTTCAGCAGGGATTCGATGAACTGCTGCAGGCGCAGGTCCAGACTCAGCTGAAGGTCACGCCCCGGCACCGGGTCCTGGCGCTCCAGCACGCGCAGCACGCGCCCACGGGCGTTGGTCTCCACCTTCTGGAAACCGACCTGGCCGTGCAGCACGTCCTCGTAGAATTTTTCGATGCCAAGCTTGCCGATGTAATGGGTCGCCGCATAGTTCTGCGCGTCCACCCGGCTCAGTTCACGTTCGTTGATCCGCCCGACATAGCCCAGCGCATGCACCAGCGAAGCGCCATGCGGGTAGTAGCGGATCAGGTCGGCCTCCACCTGCACACCGGGCAGGCGGTGATAGTTCAGCGAGATGCGGGCGATCTCTTCCTCGGTCAGACCGAAGCGCAGCGGCACCGTTTCATGAGGGCGGCGGCGCTGGTTGAGGCGCTTGCGAAAACGCTCTATATCGCGTTCGTTGAGTTCGATCAACTGGCCCAGCTCGGCCAGCGTGGCCTCCAGATCCTTGACCTCCTCCTTCAGCAGGGTCACGCTGAAGTTGGGCCGGTTATCGGCCAGCAGAACGCCGTTACGGTCGTAAATCAGCCCACGGCGCGGCGCCACAGGCTGCAGCTGAACCCGGTTGTTCTCCGAGATCGCCGCATAGCGGTCGTGCTCGATCACCTGCAGGTAATAAATGCGCCCGATCAGCACCAGCATCAGCAGCATTACGAACCCGAACGCGATCGCCGACCGGCTGGTAAAGGTAATGCTCTCCCGGGAGTAGTCCTTTAAGCGTTCGAAGGATGCCATGCTGCGGAATTACTTGTGATAGGGGTGACCCTGGAGAATGCTCCAGGCACGGTACAGCTGTTCGGCCAGCACCACCCGCACCAGCGGGTGCGGCAGGGTCAGCGCCGACAGCGACCATTTCTGATCGGCCTGCGCCAGGCAGCGCGGGTCCAGGCCGTCGGGGCCACCCACCAGCAGACTGATGTTGCGACCATCCATGCGCCAGCCTTCGGCCTGCTCGGCCAGTTGTTCGGTGGACCAGGGGCGCCCCTTTACGTCCAGCGCCACCACCCGGTCACCCTTGCCGATGGCGGCCAGCATGGCATCGCCTTCACTGCGGATGGCACGGGCCAGATCGGCGTTCTTGCCCCGGTGTCCCGGCGCCAGCTCGACCAGTTCCAGCTGAAAGTCGGACGGCAGACGGCGGGCATACTCGTTGTAGCCCGCCTCCACCCAGTCCGGCATGCGGTGTCCCACCGCGAGCAAACGGATACGCATGGTTCAGTGGTTACTCCGCCGCCGCTTCGTCATCGGCGTCGAACTGCCACAGGCGTTCCAGGTCGTAGAAGCTGCGTGCATCCGGCATCATCACATGCACGATGACGTCGCCCAGGTCGACCAGAATCCAGTCGCCTGCACTCTGCCCTTCGGTGCCCATCGGTTGCAGACCGGCGGCCTTCACCTTGTCCAGCACTTCCTGCGCCACCGACATCACATGACGTTTGGACGTGCCGCTGGCGATCACCATGTAATCGGTGACGCTGGATTTGCCGCGTACATCCAGTTCGGTGATATCACGTGCTTTCATGTCGTCCAGTGCGGTGCGCACCAGTTCACGCAGTTGATCGATCTCCATCAGAGCCTTGTACCTTTAATTAGTGATAACCATAGAGTTTGTGTTGCTGGATATACTGCCATACCGGTTCCGGCAGCAGATAGCGCGGCGACTGCCCCTGGGCAATCAGCCGGCGGATCTGTGTGGCCGAGATCCCCAGCGGCGTTAATTCCTGAATATGCACCCTGCCCGCCGGCCGGCTCAGCAACTCGCCGACCTCGCTGGTCTGGTGTTCGCGGGTAAAGTGCAGCAGCTGCGGGTCAGCCTCGGCACCTTCGTAACCGGGCCGGGCCAGCACCAGAATATGGGCATAATCCAGAAAGGATTCCCATTGGTGCCAGCTGGGCAGCGTCTGATAGGCATCCATCCCCATCGTCATGATGATCGGGCAATCCGCGCCCCGCTCCCGGCGCAACGCCTGCAGCGTCAACAGCGAGTAGGACGGCGCATCCGATTCGATTTCACGCGGGTCAGCGCACAGTGCAGGCTCGTCCTGCACCGCCAGCCGGACCATCGCCAGCCGCTGTCGCGGCGTACAGCCAGGCTCGTCTCGATGCACCGGCGCCCCGGAGGGGATCAGACACACCTGATCGACCCCGAGCCACTGCTTGAGTTCCAGCGCCGTGCGCAGATGACCGTTGTGGACGGGGTCGAAGGTCCCGCCCATGAACACCAGCGGTTGCATCAAATGCGAACCTGGCCATCACCGAGCACAACGTACTTCTCGGACGTCAGCCCTTCCAGACCCACCGGCCCGCGGGCGTGGATCTTGTCAGTGGAGATGCCGATCTCGGCGCCCAGGCCGTATTCGAAGCCATCGGCAAAACGGGTCGAGGCGTTGACCATCACCGAGCTGGAATCGACCTCGCGCAGGAAGGCGCGCGCCTTGGTGTAGTTCTCGGTGATGATGGCGTCGGTATGGTGCGAACCGTGGCGGTTGATGTGCTCGATCGCCTCGGCCATGTCGGCCACCACCTTCACCGCCAGAATCGGGGCCAGGTATTCGGTATCCCAGTCTTCGTTGCTGGCGGCGTTGATGGCCGGCAGCAGCGCCCGGGTCTGCTCACAGCCGCGCAGCTCCACCCCCAACTGGCCATAGTGCTCGGCCAGTTCCGGTAGCAGCTCCGCCGCTACCGCCGTATCCACCAGCAGGGTTTCCATGGTGTTGCAGGTGCCATAGCGGTGCGTTTTGGCATTGATGGCGATGTTCAGCGCCTTGCTGCGATCGGCCTCGGCATCGATATAGACATGGCAGATGCCGTCCAGATGCTTGATCACCGGTACGCGGGCATCAGTGGAAATACGCTCGATCAGCCCCTTGCCGCCGCGCGGCACGATGACATCGACGTATTCCGGCATGGCGATCAGGCGACCCACGGCTGCGCGGTCGGTAGTTTCCACCACCTGTACCGCTTGCTGCGGCAGGCCCGCCGCTTCCAGTCCCTGGCGAATGCAGGCGGCGATCGCCTGGTTGGAGTGGATCGCCTCGGAGCCGCCGCGCAGGATGGTGGCGTTGCCAGACTTCAGACACAGGCTGGCGGCTTCGCAGGTCACGTTGGGACGGGACTCGTAGATGATGCCGATCACGCCCAGCGGCACGCGCATCTTGCCCACCTGAATGCCGGATGGGCGGTAGTTCATGTCACGGATACCGCCGATCGGATCCGGCAGCGCCGCTACCTGACGCAGACCCTCGATCATGCCGTCGATACGGGCCGGGGTCAGTTCCAGGCGATCGAGCATCGCCGCGTCCAGGCCCTTGTCACGGCCGTTCTGCATATCCTGTGCATTGGCGTCGGCCAGGGCCGCTCGGCTGGCATCGATGGCGTCGGCCATGGCAGCCAGCGCCTTGTTCTTGCTGGCGGTATCGGCACGCGCCATCAGACGGGAAGCGGCACGGGCACGCTCCCCCAATTCGGTCATATAGGCTTCTACATTCATCTCATCTATCCGGCTCGATGATTTTAGCGGTACAGTATAACCTTAACCTGGATCAAGGTCTTTGAGATCCATGCATAATCCGGCAACGCTGTGCCCCTGACGGGGATATTGCTATTATCGGACCCTTAACCTGAACATCTGCCTGCTTCAGATGTGGAGCCTTGATGAAGCCGACGGCCGACACTTCTGCAACCCCGACCACCAGCCTGTCCCTGCGCACCCTGCTTTCTGTCTCGCTGGTGCTGCTGTTGAGCCTGCTGTTGGGGGGCGTATTCGAATATCTGCGCCTGCAGGAACGGGCCGCCGACCAGGCCGCCGAAACCAGCCGAGCCTTTGGCCGCAGCAGTGCCATCCTGATCCAGCCGCTGGTGCTGTCCGACGACCGTATCAGCCTCAACTACCTGCTCAACGAGCTGACCAACCAGCCGCTGATCAACGGGGTACGCCTGACCGCCCCTGATCAGACGCTGATCGCGCTGGCCGGTACGCCCCAGGGCCGCCTGCATGCGCTGGAACTAGTCCAGAACGACGTCCCCATCGGACAGCTGTCGATCTGGAGCAATCCCGAGATGTTCAGTGCCCCGCTGCGCAATCAGCTGCTGGAGTCTGCCCTGTTGCTGGGCATCTGCCTGAGCGTCGCCGCCGTGCTGATCGCACTCAGCCTGAGGCGCCACACGGCCCCTGCGACCGCCGCCGAGCCGAGCTTTGCCGAGGTCAAGGCCGCCTTTGAGCAGCCTCGGGAAAGCGACCGAATTCCGGACTTTGATTTCGGCCCGGACACAGACGCAGCCGCCCCCCTGGTACCGGAACCGGCCCCGGCCACCCCCCCCCCCAGGGCACCGCTATCCGCCGCGGAACCCGGCTTGCAGGCAACCGCCTCCGCCCCAAGGGTATTCGACCCCCTGCTTGACGAACCGGCGGCAACGGGTGCTCAGCCTGCGACGACCGACACTGCATCAAGCAACCAGGTTCAGCCCTCGTCAGTCACTGCGGCACCGATGCCACAAGCGGCCGATGCAGGCTTGGCAGAGCCAGCAGACATTGCGCAAACAGAACAAGCCGACACAACGCTGGATACCGGTGAACTGGTTTCACTGCTGAAGCCGGAGCGAAGCGGCGCCACCATCCCCCGCTTCACACCACGCGCCCCGGGCGCTGACCCGCTGGAAGAAGACCGTGACGAGGCACTGGTACCGGATCTGGGTAGCGCCCTGGACGACGATTTCGCTCTCGACGAACGCGGCCCGACCGAACGCGGCCCGACCGAAAAACCGGGCAGCCGCCCCAACCCGCTACAGCTCAGTGATGAAGAACAGCTTGGCCTGTACAGTTTCGAGCAGGAGCTGGAACTGATGCTGACCCCGGAAGAAGCCGGCTACCTGCTGCTGATCGACACCCGCAGTGCCCACTCGGACAACGTGGACGAGGAGGAGCGTGCCCAGCTGCTGCGCAACTACCGCACCCTGGCCAACTCGGCCGCCCGGATCTACAGCGGCGAGATCAGCGCCCTCAAGGACGGTAACCTGCGCATCCTGTTCACCGATGGCGATGACAAGGACAGCCACGGCATCAATGCGCTCTGCTGTGCCATGCTGTTCACCTGGCTGTACAAGCAGTACAACCAGCAGCAGATCCGAGCCTTCCGGCCGGTGATGAATCTGCACATGGCGCTGGTGCGTGGCGCCGGAGAACGCGTGGATCGCATGCAGGAGGAAGCCCACTTCCTGACCCGCACCACACAGAGCAACGAGCTGATCAGCCATACCGCATTGACCGAGGCAGCTTTGCTGAAAGAGATGCTGCTGCAGAAGGCCGATATCCGGCGTGAAGATGAGGACAAGGTACTGATTCTGAGCATCAGCGATGCCTATCAGACCCTGCTGGAAAAGCAGGCGCAGCACCTGCTGAGCAAACTCAACGAGCGCAACGCCCAGTAAAGAGCACTATCCCAGAGCCAAACCGAGGGCGATACCGGCACCTGAGCACCGGCACCGCCGCCCTGATCAACCGCTGATCACCTCAAGACTGTCCACTTTCTGATAGCCGCGCGGCAGCTTGTTGCCGCGGCGGCCACGCTCGCCACGGTAATGATCCAGTTCGGCGCCCTTGAGCTTGAGGTGCTGGCGACCGGCGTTGACCACCAGGGTATCGTCCGGGTTGAGCAGAATCACCTGACTCATCAGCTCCTCCCGTGCCGCCGCCCGAGCACTCGGGATATTGATCATTTTATTGCCCTTGCCACGGGCCAACTCCGGCAGCTCCGCCACCGGGAACACCAGCAGACGCCCTTCGCTGCTGACCGCAGCCAGCAGGGCATCAGCACCGGGCACCAGCACCGGCTGCAGCACCTTGGCCGCCGTCGGCAGGGTCAACGCCGCCTTGCCGTTCTTGGTTTTGCTGGTCAGCTGGTCGATGCGGGTGATGAAACCATAGCCGGCATCGGACGCCAGCAGCACCACATCCGCGTCACGGCCGCAGACCAGCCCATCCACCACGGCCCCCTTGGGCAGGCTGACATGACCGGTCACCGGCTCGCCCTGGCCCCGCGCGGAGGGCAGCTTGTGCGTTTCCAGGGTATAGCTGCGCCCGGTAGAGTCGAGCAGTATGCAGGGCTGATTCATCCGCCCCGGACTGGCCAGTTTGAAACCGTCACCGGACTTGTAGTTAAGCCCTTCGGCATCGATGTCATGCCCCTTGGCGGCCCGGATCCAGCCCTGCTTCGACAGCACCACAGTGACCGGATCGGCGCTGAGCAGATCCTTCTCGCTGAACGCCTGAGCTTCGCTTCGTTCCACCAGCGGCGAACGGCGCTCATCGCCGAACTCCTCGGCGGTGGCCTCAATCTCTTCACGGATCAGCTTGCGCATCAGCTCGTCGGAATCCAGCGTCTGCTCCAGTCGCTGGCGTTCCTCGTTGAGCTCATCCTGCTCGCCGCGAATCCTGATCTCCTCC
Organism: uncultured Marinobacterium sp.; assembly: GCA_963677795.1. Lineage (GTDB taxonomy): Bacteria > Pseudomonadota > Gammaproteobacteria > Pseudomonadales > Balneatricaceae > Marinobacterium. The sequence goes on from OY782520.1 coordinate 1,506,909, forward strand.
AGACGCGCCAGATGGCGCAGCTTGAGGTCGAGGATGGCGTCGGCCTGGACATCGCTCAACGCGAAGCGACGCATCAGCTCCTCTTTCGGTTTCTCCTCCTCACGGATGATGGCGATCACCTCGTCGATATTGAGGTAGGCCACCATCAGGCCTTCGAGGATATGCAGACGATCACGCACCTTCTGCAGACGATGCTCGAGGCGGCGACGCACCACGCTGGTACGCCAGCTCAGCCATTCAACCAGAATCTGACGCAGGTCCTTCACCTGGGGCCGGCCATCGATGCCGATCATGTTCAGGTTAACGCGGTAGCTGCGCTCAAGATCCGTGGTGGCAAACAGGTGCGCCATCAGCTGATCACAGTCGACCCGGTTGGAACGGGGCACCACCACCAGGCGAGTGGGGTTCTCGTGATCGGATTCGTCACGCAGGTCACTGACCATGGGCAGCTTTTTCTGCTGCATCTGGGCCGCGATCTGCTCCAGTACCTTGGCACCGGAGACCTGTGCCGGCAATGCGGTGATGACGATTTCGCCCTCATCCCGACTCCACAGGGCACGCATGCGGAAGCTGCCCTTGCCGCTGGTGTACAGCTTCTTCAGCTCGGCGGCGGGGGTGATGATCTCCGCTTCGGTGGGCATGTCCGGCCCCGGCACCAGGGCACAAATATCGTCCAGTGTGGCCTGGGGATGGTCGAGCAGATGACAGCAGGCGGTCGCCACTTCACGCAGGTTGTGCGACGGAATATCCGTGGCCATGCCCACGGCGATGCCGGTACCGCCGTTGAGCAGTACATTGGGCAGCCGCGCCGGCAGCACTTCCGGCTCGTTCAGGGTGCCGTCGAAGTTGGGCACCCAATTCACCGTACCCTGGCCCAGCTCCTTGAGCAGCACCTCGGCATAGGGCGCCAGCCGCGACTCGGTGTAACGCATGGCAGCGAAGGACTTGGGGTCATCCGGCGAGCCCCAGTTGCCCTGGCCGTCGATCAGCGGATAACGATAGCTGAACGACTGCGCCATCAGCACCATCGCCTCGTAACAGGCCGAGTCGCCATGGGGATGAAACTTGCCCAGCACGTCACCGACGGTGCGCGCCGACTTCTTGTGCTTGGCGGTAGCCTTGAGCCCCAGTTCGGACATGGCATAAACGATACGCCGCTGTACCGGTTTCATGCCGTCACCCAGATGCGGCAGGGCGCGGTCGAGAATCACGTACATGGAATAGTCCAGGTACGCCTTCTCGGTAAAGTCGCGGAGTGACAGCTGCTCGGTTTCGCCGTCAAAAGTGGTTTCTACACTCATCAACTGATCCTTGCGCGGAAGTGCCCACGGCCGAGCGTGGCGCCAATTGCGGATATGGCCGGCAGTATGCCAGCTAGACGCAAAAAGCGCACCCCGAGCGCTCCCGCCCGGCGCGTTTTGCGTATAGGATGAAAGCAAACGGGAACTTCAAACAAGCCTGACGAGAGATTTTGAGGTCCCCAAAGCCAACACGGAGGGTTCTGCCATGTCCACCGACAACAACCGCCTGCTGCTGGAACTGGACCGATTGCGTCGCGAGATCAACCGCGAGATCATCAATCCACGCTTTCCCGAGCTCAAACTCGACGACCTCAAACCGGTGCTGACCATGGCGGCCCATGCCCGCGCCAACTACGTCGCCCAACTGCTGGAACTGGCCGACAGCGGTGGTGGTCAGCCGCCGGCGCCGGAGCAAGTCGCCGCACTCAAGCGCAGTCGCGAGACCTTCGATGAGCTGGTGGCGGCGGTGAACGCGCTGGAAAGCCTGATTTCGCGCGACTACCTGGATGTTGACGGGCACGCGGGACGATGAAGGCGCTCCTGCTGCTGGCGGCACTGCTGGCCAGCCCCCTGTCATCAGCACACCCCCTTCATCCATTGGAAGGGCGTATCTGGGCGGTCGAATCGGCCACATTCATCTCCCGTGAGGAACTGTTCGACCGACTCCCCGCCGGTGGCTGGCTGCTGCTGGGCGAGCAACATGACCATCCGCAACATCACAGCATTCAGGCCGAGTGGATCGCGGCTTTGGACGACCGTCAGCAACTGGGGGCGGTGGCGCTGGAGATGGCCAACCACGATCAGCAGCAGGCCCTGGACGCCGCGCTGGGGCAGGGAGATGCGGTCACGCCGGAAGCGCTGCACTGGCAGACCGGCTGGCCCTGGTCACTCTATGGCGAGGTGATTGCCACCGCGCTGAACCGGGCCTCCGCCGTGGCCGCTGCCGACCTGACCCGCGACGAACAACGTCAGGCCTACCGTGAAGGCGCGCCACACGGGGAGCTGGGCGAAGTGCATGCCGATTTCATGCGCGACCTGCTGTACGAAAGTCATTGCGGCCAGATGCCGCACACCGCCCTCGACGGTATGCGCCAGGTGCAGCTGGCCCGCGATCAGCAGATGGCCGAGGTGCTGCGCCAGTATACGGATGCGGCACGCACCGGCGTCATGCTGACCGGCGGCATCCATGCTCGCCGTGACCTGGGCATTCCCCGCTGGCTGTCGGGTCCGCTGGTCAGCGTACTGATGGTTTCGGCGGATAACGGCGACGCCCCGGTCGACTACCTGCCGGACGGATTACCCGGCCAGCCAGTCACCGACTATCTGCTGTTCACCAGCGCCCTGCCGGACAAGGACTACTGCGCCGGCTTTACGGAGAAGCGCAATTAACGCATCGGCAACAGCGGCAACTGTCCCTCCTCCTCGACCTGCACCGGCCAGCGCAAGCCACCGCCGTCGAGCTTGGCCTCAACGCGATAATCCAGCGCCTCCAGCTGAGGGCTGTTCATCAACTCGGTCAGCAGGCGCATGCTGCCCAGCAGCGCCGGCGTGGCACTGACTTCTATCGCCTGGTCGGCGTAACCGGCCACATCCGGCAGATCCCGGGCAACGCCGCTCAGCACCCGTTGCCCCTGCAGGTAGAAGTTGTAGCTGATCCCGTCCAGCTGCAGCGACTGGCGATTGGGATTGATCACTTTCAGGCCGATCAGGAATTGAGGCACGGCACCGCGACTGGACGGGTCCAGGCGCACCCCGGTCACCTCCAGTTTCGGAGGCTCATAGCCCGGCTGCAACCCGGCACAGCCAGACAGAAGCGTGCCCAGCATCAACAGACAGATGGTATAGAATCGAAGCCGCATAGATTGTCCCTCGTAGAATCCGCCTGCCATTGAAGGCAGTCACGAATGAAGCTTAGCTGAACCCGAACACCTGGGCGCGGTCCATTAGCCGACCTGCACCCAAAGCATTGCCCGGCTCATCACGCCGGCACCTGGACACTAAGGAGTTTTGTCATGCAATCCCTGGCCCTGGGGCCCTTTGCCCTGTCCGTCGACCGCCTGCTGCTTCTGCTGGCCGTACTTGCCGCCCTTTTCGCCGGCTGGATCAGCAGCCGCCGGGGCGGGCGCAACCCGGAACCGGCACTGATCGCCATACTGCTGATCGCCGTACTGGGTGCGCGTCTGGGCTTCGTCATCCGTTTCAGCAACGACTATCTGGCCGATCCGCTGCAGATCATCGATATTCGTGACGGTGGTTTCTGGTGGCTCAGCGGCCTGCTCAGCGGCACCCTGGCGACTCTGGTATATCTCTGGCGACAACCGGAAGTACGCCGCTCGCTGAGCATCGCACTGATCACCGGCGGCCTGGTCTGGGGCAGCACCGCCATTCCGCTGGCACAGATTCAGCAAAGTACCCGTAGCCTGCCCGACATGGTGCTGATGACCCCGACGGGTACGCCGGTCAACCTGAAAGACTATACCGGCCGGCCGATCGTACTCAACGTCTGGGCCAGCTGGTGCCCGCCCTGCGTGCGTGAAATGCCGGTACTGGAACAGGCCCAGCACGACTACCCCGAAGTCCAGTTTCTGTTTGCCAATCTGGGCGAAGACGGTGCCACCGTGGAGGCCTTTCTGATGCAGCTGGATGTGCAGCTAGAGCATGTACTGCTGGACCAGCACAACCAGCTGGGGCAGCACTATGGTTCACGGGGGCTTCCGACCACTCTGTTCGTCGATGCCGCGGGGCAGTTGCAGGACACCCATCTGGGCGAGCTGTCAGTGGCCAGCCTGAAAAGCCGGCTGGCCAGTATCCTGCCGGATCAGCTGCCCCAGTAACGCACGCGTCCGGTATCGACATGGACGAAGTTGGAGCCGGTATAGAGGCCGACACCACCTACCTTCGCCTCGCAGGCCAGGCGGTGCAGTTCCTTCAGCGGTGTTCCCGGCAGGCGAATATCCAGTGCCCGCCCCTGCATATGCAGGCTTTTCTTGGCTACCCCGCCGCTGGCAGAACGCAACTGGGCATTGGTCTTCGGTGAACGGTAGCCGGAGATGATCTGGAACGGATTGGCATTGCCGGTGTGCTGCTGCAGACGGTGCAGCAGGTCCAACAGTTTGGGGTCGATCGGGTGCACCTCGCCGGTCCGAAAATCGCGCAGCAGGTGGTTGATATCCGCCAGGCTGGCGCTGACATACTGCCCTTCTGCCCAGTAAGTAGTACTCAGCTTCTCACCAGTATGCAGGTTATCAAATTTCAATTCCCGCCCGAACAGGGGACGGATATTGGCCTGCGCCACTGGCAGGTGCAGCAGCGCGGCGGAACCGGCCAGCCCCCCCAGCAAGCGACGGCGCTTGCGGCATTCGGGTTCACTGGTTTCGGTGCGGGACTGGCGGCGGGGGGTCAACAGCATGAAAAACCTCAACTGAATCAACAACTGTATAAAACACAAACAAAAGTGCTCGAATTTTACCCATATTCGCTGGATTTGACTACTTTTTGAGCATTTCTTGTGCCAGTTGCATCAGTTGAGGACTGAGTGGCCGCGGCAGCGGCCCCAGCGCCGCAGCCATGTGGGCATCCGCGCCATAAAGGTCGGGGTAGAAATGTGGCTGGTGCTGCTCATCAACCCAGACACTGAGGTAGACCAGATACACCGGCAGTGGCGCGGGCAGTGCCAGATGTTGAGTCGCGCGCGCACGCAACGCCTCATCCAGTGGTTCCCCGGCCAGCAGGGTTTGCGCCAGTTGCTGGATCCCCTGCACGCGAATGCACCCGGAGCTGAACGCCCGGGAGTGCGCGGCAAAGAGCGACTGTTGCGGCGTATCATGCAGAAAAATGCTGTGTGGATTATGCATGCCGAAGCGGATCTGCCCCAGGCTGTTATGCGCTCCGGGGCGCTGACGCAGCAGGAAGCGGAAGTTGGACCGCGACACCCCGGACCAGTCGATCGATTGACTGCTGACGGCCTGCCAGCGGCCCTGCCGCAACTCCAGCACCTCGATCCCCAGGCGATCGAAATACTCCGGATCACGCCGCTGCTTGGGCAACAGGTCCTCCACCGCCAGCCGGAAGGGCACTGTCCAGGACGGATTAACAATCAGTTCGTTCACCTCGGCCGCAAAGGAAAGGCTGGGACGTGCCGGACGCCCACTGATGATCGCGTGGCGCTCAACCACCTGCCCCTGTGCCACCAGGTCCAGGCTGAATGCGGCGGTGCGTACCAGCAGGTAACGCTCACCCAGAAAGGCCGGCAACGCGCGCCAGCGTGCCAGGTTGGCGCGTACCTGTTGCAGTTTCTGCGCCGGGCTGAGCAGCATGGCCGCGCGGGTATCGGGCCCGAAGATACCATCAACCTTCAGCCCCTGTTGCTGTTGATACTGACGCACAGCCTCGGCGACCTTGTCACTGTAGCGATTTTCCGCTTCCAGAGAACTTTCAGCCGCATTCAGCAGCCCCTGGCGGCTCAGCCAGTCACGCAGCTGCGCCACCCCCGGTCGCTGATCGCCCACCCGCAGCAACCCGGTCGGCAGCTCCGGTGGCAGAAAAGGCTGCTGCGCCTGCTGTACCAGCGCCTGGTGCAGAGCGACCAGGCGCATATACTCGTCCGAGCGGGGCAGCAGCCCGCTCAGCAGCTGGTCAACGCTTAACCCCTGATCCAGCTGCAGCAGCAGGGCCACCGGATCAAGCGTTTTGGGTGGCAAGCGCCACAGCGAATCGATTTGACGCAGATCCAGCCGGCTGCCGGACAGATCCCGCGCCAGCTGGATAAAGGCATGACTCATCAGCAGATCGTTGAGCAGCACTTCGCTGCTCAACCCCGGCACAGGGCCCGTCGCAGACATGGCCGGCAACTCGCGCAGGTGCTCGTAACCCAGACGCTCATAACCATAGTCTCGCGGGTCCAGCCCATGTGCCTGTGACAGGGCGATCCACGCCGCCAGCTGCTGCCGGCGCAGGGGCAGAGGCTCACCTAGCCCATCGGACCAAAGCAGCTGCCAGCCACGCTGCTGGTACAGGCGCTGCAGTTCCGGCCACTGCTCGATCGCCACTCCCGGCAGCGCCCCCTGATGCCCGGCAGCAAGCAGCTGTTGCAGGTGTGTGCCTGGCGGCATGGCGACAGCCGACACCAACGGTGAAAACGCTAACAGAATCGGCAGCAGATACCTGCCGAGCCTTCTCCTGGCTGAGCCAATCATACTCCCTCCGCGGATTTCCACTTTCTTCACTATAGCCTGTTTTCACTTGGTGATATGCTCTGTGCGAACAGGCAAGCAGGCGGCCCCCCGGGCGGTCGCTGCGCTATGAAATAACCCGAGTACGATGGAGAAAAGGATGCAAAAGTGGATAGGTGCGGGTGTATTGGTCGCAGCTGCGGGTGCAGGACTGGCATGGCAGCAGGGATGGTTCGGCGACGGTAGCGAGCCGCTGACCGCCTACGTGCCGGCGGATACCGTCCTCTACGTGGGCGGCCAGGCGGACGCTGACCAGATTGAGCATATTCGCAAGCTGCCGCTGATGGCCAACTCGCAGTTCCAGGCCAAGCAGCTGCTGGCCGAACTGGAGCGCAGCAATCGCAGGCAAACCCCGCAGGGCCAGTTCGCCGCCGCGCTGTTTGCCGATTTCATCCGCAATGCCAACACCTACGGCGACATGGTCGAACACTACGGCCTGGACCTGACCAAGCCGCAGGCGATCTACATGGACGGCCTGGTGCCGGTGATCCGCTTTGGCCTGAAAGATGAAACCGCGTTCTGGCAGGCACTGGACAAGGCCTCCAACGACAGCGGCCTGCAACCGCGCGAAGTGACCATCGCTGACACCCCGGTCAAGCTCTGGCGCCTGAGTCCGGAAGACGACAAGTCGCTGGAACTGGCGGTCAATGTGCGTGACGGTGTCGCGACCCTCACCGCCTTCCATTTCCTCGACCAGGATGCCGACCAGCAGCAACGCCTGGCGCTGACCAAGCCGGCCCAGTCTCTGGCTGACAGCGGCGAGCTGGAGCAGCTGCAGAAGACCTACAAGTTCGACGACAGCATGCTGGCACTGGTGCACTTCCAGCGTCTGGCACAGGGTTTCCTGCAGCCGGAAAGCAACAGCTTTGGCCAGGATCTGAGCGCAATCTTCAAGGCACAGGATGAACGCCTGCCCGCCGAGGAGATGGACGCCGCCTGCCGTACCGAGGTACTGGACCTGATCGGCCAGATGCCACGCCTGGTGGCCGGTAACACCAACGCCAGCAGTGGCAAGGTGCTGAAGATGCAGAGCCGCTCCGTGCTGGAGATCAACAATGGCGAAGTGGTCGGCGCCCTGTCGTCTCTGCGCGGTCACGTGCCGAGCCATACCGGCTCCTCTGCTGGGCAGATTATCGGCTTCGGTGCCGGCCTGGATATCGACAATCTGGTTCCGGCCGCCACCACCCTGTTCAACAAGGTGACCGCCACCGAGTCCAGCTGCCGCCAGATTCGTCGCATACAGCGTGACCTGAACGGTGCCAACCCGGCGATGATGGCGATGTTCACCGGTATGGTGCAGGGCGCCAAGGGCATCGGCTTCTCGCTGTACGATCTGAAACTGGATGGCAACAGCCCGATGCCAACCAGCTACGACTTCCTGTTCAGCATCGCCACCAGCAATCCCCAGCCGCTGCTCGGCATGCTGGCCATGTCACCGCTGGGCCGCCAGATCCAGATCCCAACCGATGGCAGCCTCGCTGATGTTGATCTTTCCTTCATCGCACCGGGCATGAGCATCAAGACCGGTGTGCAGGGCAACCACCTGGTCGCCTTCTCCGGTGACAAGGCCCAGCAGGCGGTCGACAAGCTGAAGGACGAGTCGCTGGAGCCGAACGGCCTGACCCGCGTGTCCGCCGATTATGGCCGCTTCGCCGACCTGATCGACGCCATCCCGCCGCAGATCGCCAGCGAGATGAATACCGGCATGTCTGAAAGCGGCTGCGTCGCCCAGGCTCAGCTGTCGAACATGCTGCGCACCCAAGGCGCCAGCATCGACTACACCCTGGACATCATCGATCAGGGCGTCAGCACTGATATCGCCATGCAGATGGATACCTCCTCGCTGAAAACCGTCAACCCGGTCGGCAGCTATACGCTGATGGATCAAACCTACGACTGTGCCGGTGGCGAAGCCCAGGGCAACGAGGAGATCCGTGCCGACAAGACCGGTACGTACACCTTCACTCACGAGGGCTGCGACCTTTATCGCACCGAATACACCTGGAGCCAGGAAGGCAACCTGTTCAGCATCACCCCGAGCAAGATAGAAAGCCGTGACATCTGCGATGCAGAATGGAAACAGGAAGAGCTGATCAGCAGCCAGTGCATACTGCTGCCGGCCGATGAAGGCTTCCGCTGCCTCTACAGCGACGATGAGCGCGAAAACCTGTTCCATTATGTACCCCGTTCCTAACAGGTTGCTGAACAGATCGCTTTAACGCAAACGCCGGGCAATGCCCGGCGTTTTTCATTTCAGGCCCATCCGGCGTCAGATCACCTCGGCCAGGTTACCCTTCTGCTCCAGCCATTTCTTGCGGTCACCGGAGCGCTTCTTGGCCAGCAGCATATCCATGATCTCCAGAGTATCGTCTCCGGCTGCCAGCGTCAGCTGTACCAGGCGTCGGGTATCCGGCGACATCGTGGTTTCACGCAGCTGCAGCGGATTCATCTCGCCCAGCCCCTTGAAACGCTGCACCCCGATTTTGGCGTTCTTGCGCTCGGCACGGATGCGCTCGATGATGCCGTCCTTCTCGGCGTCATCCAGGGCATAGGACACTTCCTTGCCGTAGTCGATGCGGTACAGCGGCGGCATGGCCACGTAAACATGACCGGCGGCCACCAGCGGTTTGAAGTGACGCACGAACAGGGCACACAACAGCGTGGCGATATGCAGGCCATCGGAGTCCGCATCCGCCAGAATACAGACCTTGTTGTACCTCAGGCCATCGAGCTTATCGGAGCCAGGATCGACGCCGATCGCCACCGAGATGTCGTGGATCTCCTGGGATGCCAGCACCTCCGCCGGGTCCACCTCCCAGGAGTTGAGGATCTTGCCGCGCAGCGGCATGATCGCCTGGAACTCACGGCTGCGTGCCTGTTTGGCGGAGCCACCGGCGGAGTCGCCCTCCACCAGGAACAGCTCGGACTGGCTGGCATCGGCGCCGGAGCAGTCGGCCAGCTTGCCCGGCAAAGCCGGCCCCTGGGTCACCTTCTTGCGTACCACCTTGCGACCGGCACGCATGCGGCGCTGGGCACTGGCGATCACCAGCTCGGCCAGCTTCTCCCCCTCCTCCACATGGCGGTTGAGCCAGAGCGAGAAGGCATCCTTGATGGCACCGGAGATGAACGCGGCGATCTGACGTGACGACAGACGCTCCTTGGTCTGACCAGCAAACTGGGGATCACGCATTTTCGCCGACAGGATGTAGCAGCAGCGATCCCAGATATCGTCCGGGCTCAGCTTGACGCCGCGCGGCAGCAGGTTGCGGAACTCACAGAACTCGCGCATGGCGTCCAGCAAACCGGTGCGCATGCCGTTGACGTGGGTACCGCCCTGGGCCGTGGGGATCAGGTTGACGTAACTTTCGGTGGTCATGTCACCACCGTCGACCAGCCACTGCACCGCCCACTCGACGGCGTCCTCCTCGCCCTGCAGGCTGCCGCTGAACGGCTCCGCCGGCAGGGTCTCGTACACCTGAGTGCTACCGCGCAGATAGGCCACCAGGCCATCCTCGTAGTACCACTCCTCCTGCTCCTTCTTGCCGCTGCTCAGGTCGGTAAAGATCACCTTGAGCCCCGGGCAGAGCACCGCCTTGGCGCGCAAATTGTGCTTCAGTCGGGCGACGCTGAACTTGGGGCTGTCAAAGTACTTGGGATCAGGCAGAAAACGCACCAGAGTACCGGTGTTGCGCTTGCCGCAGGTGCCGATCACCTCCAGCTCGGACACCTTATCACCGTCGGCAAAACCGATGCGGTAGACCTCGCCATCACGCTTGATCTCCACGTTGAGCAGCCTGGACAGGGCGTTGACCACCGATACCCCGACCCCGTGCAAACCACCGGAGTAGCTGTAGCTGTCGTTACTGAACTTGCCACCGGCATGAAGCTTGGTCAGGATCAGCTCGACCCCGCTGACGCCCTCTTCCGGATGGATATCCACCGGCATGCCTCGGCCGTCATCGGCCACGCTCAGGGAACCATCGTCGTGCAGGGTGACTTCAATCTGGCGGGCATGGCCGGCCAGCGCCTCGTCGACCGAGTTGTCGATCACTTCCTGTGCAAGGTGGTTGGGACGATCGGTTTCGGTATACATGCCGGGACGACGGCGCACCGGGTCCAGACCACTGAGAACTTCTATCGCTTCGGCGTTGTATTGCTTCGACATCGGGTCTTCCTGTTCAGAGAGAGACGGCCGGCAGGGGCCTGGGCTCGGGCAGGTCGATCCTGCCGTTGGCGAACGCCTGCACTGCCGGTATCAGCGCCTCGAACTGTTCAAATCCATGGCTGCCGCCGGGCTGCACGAACTGTGCGCTGGCCGCAAATTTTGCTACCGCATCACGGTAATCGAGGGTTTCGTCCGCCGTCTGCACCAGCAGCAGGTAACGGGACGGATCCCGCAGCTGGGGACAGTACAGCGCCTTCAGCTGCGCCAGGTGCTCTTCGGTCAGCTCGTAGTTGTCATCGGTATACAGGTTGGTGTTCTGCCCCAGCCACTCTTCCAGCAGCTCGAAGGGGCGTATCGCCGGGTTGATCAGCACCGCACGCACACCAGGATTATGCTCCACCAGCCAGGTACTGTAATAGCCTCCGAGGGAGCTGCCCACCAGTGTCACCGGGCCTTCAGCCGCGTCGATCTCGGCCTGCAGCTGCTCGATCGCACGCGTTGGCCAGTGCGACAGTGCCGGCACCCTAAGCTGAGCCTCCAATCCCTGTGCCTGCATCACCGCCTGCAGCAGGCACGCCTTGGCCGACTGCGGCGAGCTGTTGAAACCATGGGCATAAATGAGGGTCGATTCAGACATCCGGGACAGCCTCTTCAGGGGTTGTGGATAAGCGCAGCAGATGGGCCTCGATATGGCCATCCGCATGCAGTTCATACCAGCGGCATCCGGCTGTGGATAAACTGATATCCGTCTCCAGGGTAAAATCGTCACACCTCTGGGCGAACTGCACCACCGTCGACGGCGCCGACCAGAGCGGCCGGCCGGCAAAGCTCAGACTCAAGGCCTGATGCAGATGACCGCAGATCAGCCCGCGCACCTGCGGTGCCTGTCGCAGGATGGCCTCCAGTGCCTCCGGGTTAGCCAGACGGATCTCATCCTGCCAGCGGCTACCGGTGGCCACCGGATTATGATGCAGCGCCAGCAACACCTGGCGTTCCTGCAAGGCGATCAGCCGCTCTTCCAGCCAGGCCAGCTCCTCGCCCGCCAGCGAACCGTTGCCACGTCCATCCGGACAGGCAGTGGTATCCAGCTGCAGCAGGGTCCAGTCATGACTCAGATCGACCTCTTTGCGCCCCAGCTGTCCACTGGGGTCAGCCACCTGCATGGTGGAAACATCGTCATGGTTACCGGGCAGCCAGTGACGCTCGCCGCTCAGCGGCTCGATAATCGACAACAGCCGCGCATAGACCTCGGGGCCTGCATGGTGGGTCAGATCCCCGGTCAGCAGAAGATGATCGAACGGCGGCAACAATGCCAGCTCGGCGACCAGCTCGGCCAGCGACCGGTCTGCATCACGGCCATGAAAGGGCGTCCCCGGCACGGCTGGCAGATGGCAGTCACTCAGTTGCAGAACACGCAGACTCACTCAGCGAACACCTCTTCCATCAGCTGGCCGTGAGCCAGGCAATGACTGAGCCATTCACCAAGGAAGGCGTTGAGCTGGGCCTTTTCGTCCGGCTGGTGCATCTGCCGGTTCGGGTAGGGGTAGACCCCGGACAGCTGGCGGCGCTGGCGGGTGCAGATCACCTCCGCCACCCGCGCATCATGGTAGAGGCGCACCACCAGCTTGGGCGCTTCCAGCCAGTCGGAAGCGTTCTCGTATTGCTGGGACACGACCACGCTGGTGGTATAGACGAAACGCTCATCCACAGCCAGCCGTACCCGCGCCCGCTGGTTATCGACCACTACCAGAAATTCGCGCTGATCACAGTGATCCAGATTCGGCAGCAGCTTGAGCAGGCGCAGGTAATTGGCTTCACCCTGTGCCATCTGCCGTTTCAAGTCGGGAACATATTTACGCTTCATCGGACACCCGCATCTGTTGCAGCCGTCCATGGTTCAGTTCCAGCCACTGCAATGCGATGATCGCCGCGGCATTATTCAGTCTGTTGTCACGTACCAGCGCGAAGGCATCCGCCGCCTCCACTACGTGCACCTTGATATCCTCGCCTTCGCTGTCGAGACCGTGCACGCCACCGGCCCCACGGGAATCGACCAGTGCACAGACCAGCTCGATCCACTCGTCACAGCCGCCAGGACTGGGCAGATAGCCGGTGATCGGAAACACCGGCCCCAGCTCGATACCGGCCTCTTCGACACTCTCGCGGCGCGCCACGTCTTCGGACGACTCGCCTTCCTCGACGATACCGGCGACCAGTTCCAGCAGCCAGGGGCTGTCGACCTTGCCCAGAGCGCCGGCACGGAACTGCTCGACCAGCACCACCGCATCGGCCACAGGATCATAGAGTAGTACGCAAACGGCATCACCGCGATCGAGAATCTCGCGCTGGATACGTACACGACCACCCTCGAAACGGGGGTGACTCAGCGTCAGCCGGTGCAGGCGGAAAAAGCCCTTGTACAACGGCTCATCCTGCTCCAGACGCACATCGCGCTGATCGAACACGGGACTCCAGACAGTGGACATGGGGCTCACCTCGGTACGCTTGAATCAAACAGCGACTATACCACTGCCGGCCAAGAGACCCCAACGCAAGGCGGGTAATCAGAGCACCGGCCAACCCCATCTGGGCAACAGCGCGGTCAGGGCGCGGCGGAACGCCTGCCCGGAGCGCTGGTACAGGGCGGGGCGCACCTGGTACGGGGTCAGCGCCCGTGCCGGCGTAGCTTCCGGATAGCCCAGCAGGTAACCCTGGCCACAGGGGATATCCAGCGCCTGCAGCGCGCGCAGCTCGCTCATCTGCTCGATCCCCTCGGCCAGCACCTGACAGCCCAGGGCACGGCCGATCTGACCGATGGAGCGGACGAACTCGCGCTTGACCGGGTCCCGGTCCAGGTCACGGATGAAGTGCTGGTCGATCTTGACGTACTCCGGCTGCAGTTCTGACCAGAGTTTGAGGTCGGAGTAGCCGGTGCCGAGGTCATCAATGGCAATGCGGAACCCCATACGGCGGTAGTGTTCCACCGCGCGCCGGGTCAGGCCACTGGCATCAAAGGGGTGCTGTTCGGACAACTCAATGACGATCTGCGCCATGGGGATGCCGAGCCGGCGCAACAGATCAACGGTAAAACCGGGCTGATGTTCGGGCGATGCCAGCCAGGCGGCCGAGACATTGAGGAACAGGGTGGCGTCTGAGTTCATTTCGGCAAAGACTTCCAGCGAACGCTGGCGACAGAGCCGCTCCAGCTCCAGCTGACGCCCCTGGCGCAGGGCGGCCCCGAACAGCGCGATGGGGCGCTGCAACAGGCTGCCTTCGGGACCACGAATCAGGGCTTCGTAGCCCAGCAGAGCGCCCGTTTCCAGATTGATGATCGGCTGGAAATGCGGCCGGAGCAGCTGTTGCTCCAGTATCCGCGTCAGCTCCAGCCGTTCCGCTTCCTGCTGAGCGTCATATATCTTTGATGGATTGAACTGCATCCCTGACCCCGATAACTGCATGACAGCAGGGGAGTCTATGTCAGTTCAATGACATCAGCATGACACCGGGTCAGGCCGCAGCAAACTCGCGCAGCTGCTGGATCTCCTCCGGCCAGATCTCAGGCTCGATGGTTTCCAGCACCAGCGGAATGCCCTCGAAGCGACGGTCCTGCATGATGTACTCGAACACGGCCCAGCCGATCTCGCCCTGCCCCAGACTGTGGTGGCGGTCGATACGGCTGTTCAGCGCCCCCTTGGAGTCGTTCAGGTGCATGCCACGCAGGTATTCGAAGCCGACAATACGCTCGAATTCGGCGAAGGTCTGCTCACAGGCTTCGGGCGTGCGCAGATCGTAACCAGACGCGAAGGTGTGGCAGGTATCCAGACACACCCCGACGCGGGACTTGTCTTCGACCTGATCAATGATGGCCGCCAGCTGCTCGAAGCGACAGCCCAGGTTGGAGCCTTGTCCGGCGGTGTTCTCGATCACAGCGACGACATTTTCGGTCTGCGCCAGCGCCAGGTTGATCGACTCGGCGATGGTGCTCAGGCAGGTCGCTTCATCCACCTTGCGCAGGTGGCTGCCGGGATGAAAGTTGAGCAGCTTCAGCCCCAGCTGCTCGCAACGCTGCATCTCATCGATAAAGGCGGTACGTGACTTTTCCAGCGCCTCTGCTTCCGGGTGACCCAGATTGATCAGATAGCTGTCGTGCGGCAGGATCTGCTCGGCGCTGAACCCCAGCCGCTCACAGTTGGCCTTGAACGCCTTGATGCTCTTGCTGGTCAGCGGTTTGGCATCCCAGCGACGCTGGTTCTTGGTGAACAGGGCAAAGGCGTTGGCTCCGATTCTGGCCGCGTTCAACGGCGCGTTCTCAACACCACCCGCCGCGCTGACATGGGCTCCGATGTAGTACATGACGACCTCTTAGAGTTTGCAGGCGCCGCCCAGGCAGTCATCAAAATCCATCGACGCCAGCTCTTCCTTCTCGGCAT
This sequence comes from uncultured Marinobacterium sp., assembly GCA_963677795.1. GTDB lineage: Bacteria > Pseudomonadota > Gammaproteobacteria > Pseudomonadales > Balneatricaceae > Marinobacterium. Next base: position 1,522,036 of record OY782520.1, read on the forward strand.
GGTGCGCCTGGAGGCGAGTCAGCAGGTCGGATTCCATCGCATCCTGGCTGGCGCCGGCACGGTCAAACACGTTCAGCAGCGCAGTCAATTCTTCCAGGGTCAGTTCGTGCATGGGGTACTCCTCGGCCAGCATCAGGCCGGTTGAATGGGCGATCAAAACAGGGCGCGTATCCTAGCCTAACGGCTCGGATAACAACACCATCAAATTCCGGATCTGGTGCAAACTAGTCCGTCCCGATCCAATCCACCATCAGCTGCAGGCTGCGCTGGCCGCGGAATTCGTTTACATCCAGCCGGTAGACCAGGCGCACCTTCTGCACCGATTCGTCGGGCCAGACCAGGGTATCCACGTTGAACGCAATCGCATCCAGTGCCAGGGTGCCGCCCTCGGGCATCACCACCAGCTTGAGGTGGCGCTGACCGACGATGCGCTGCTGCAGCAGGTGAAAACGCCCTTCGAACAGCGGCTCCGGGAACTGGTGCCCCCAAGGGCCGGCGTTACGCAGAGATTCGGCCAGTTCCATGCTGAAGGCGCTTTCCGCCAGCTCGCCATCGGTGAGGATGCGCTGGGTCAGGTCGTCCGTGGCCAGCTGACGGCGCACCTCGGCATCGAAGGCATCGCTGAACGCCGCCAGATCCTCGGCGGCGATGGTCAGTCCTGCCGCCATGGCGTGACCGCCGAACTTCTTCAGCAGCCCCGGGTGTTTCGCCGCCACGGCATCGAGACCGTCACGGATATGGAAACCGTTGATGGAACGTGCCGAGCCCTTGATCTCACCTTCGTCACCAGGGGCAAAGGCGATCACCGGGCGATGTACCCTCTCCTTGATGCGCGAGGCGAGAATGCCGATCACGCCCTGATGCCAGTACTCGTCATACAGGCAAAGACCAAAGGGCAGCTCACGGTCGTTGAGGCTGAGCTGACCAAGCAGCTCCAAGGCTTGCTGCTGCATCTCCTGCTCGATGCCGCGTCGCTCCTTGTTCAGCTCATCGAGTTCCCGCGCCATGGTCAGCGCCCGGTCGTAGTTCTCTTCCAGCAGACACTCGATACCGATCGACATGTCTTCCAGACGACCGGCGGCATTGAGCCGCGGAGCGATGGCAAAGCCAAGGTCGCTGGCCACCAGACGATCGCGACGGCGCCCGGACACCTCAATCAGCGCCAGCAGGCCGGGCCGCGCCTGACCGGCACGGATGCGCTGCAATCCCTGCCAGACCAGCGCCCGGTTATTGCGCTCCAGCGGCACCACGTCGGCCACGGTACCCAGCGCCACCAAGTCCAGCAGACTGGCCAGGTTCGGCGGCTGACCGTTGAACCAGCCACGCTCATTGAGCGCCCGGCGCAGGGCGATCAGCACATAGAAGATCACCCCCACGCCACAGGTGGACTTGGCAATGAAGTCACAACCGGGCTGGTTCGGATTGACGATGGCGCAGGCCTCGGGCAGCTCGGCACCGGCCAAATGGTGGTCGGTGACGATGACATCGATGCCCAGTTCCCGAGCACGGGTCACGCCCTCGATACTGGAGATACCGTTATCCACAGTGATCAGCAGATCCGGTCGGCTTTTTGCCGCCACGTCAACAATCTCCGGACTGAGGCCGTAGCCGTATTCGAAACGGTTGGGCACCAGGTAGTCCACTTCCGCCACGCCGAGCATTCTCAGCCCCAGCAGCGCCAGGGTGGTGCTGGTGGCACCGTCACAGTCGAAATCACCGACGATGAGGATCTTCTGGCGCTGTTCGAACGCGGCCAGCAGCCGCTCCACGGCGGCGGGAATACCCTTCATCTGGCTGTCCGGTAGCAGCTCCTGCAGGCGGCGTCCCAACTGCTCGGGATCATCGATACCACGGGCGGCATAGACACGGGCCAACACCGGATCAAGACCGGCCAGTCCGGGTTGGGCAGGGTCGACCAGCAACGGCCGCTGTTCAATGATCGGGTCGGATACACTCATGCAGGGCGGTCCAGCAGTGACAAGGGTAAAGGCAGAGGATAAGAGAAACGTGGCGGACCTGCAGGGAGCAGGCCCGCCGGGACGGCCGAGACCGTCAGGCTTAGTCGCGGTGTACGTGGCCGGCGACGAATTCCTGTACCTTGGACAGGTCGTTGGCCAGCACTTCGTAGCGCTCTTCACGCTCGAACAGGTCAGCCATGTGCGCCGGCAGCTGCGGCGATTCCAGACCGGCCTTGACCACCGGTTCCGGGAACTTGACCGGGTGCGCGGTGGCCAGGGTGATCATCGGCACCGACTTGTCGCGCCAGCATTCGCGCGCCGCCTTGACGCCGATGGCGGTGTGCGGGTCGAGCAGGTAGCCGGTTTCGGCGTGTACGTCCTTGATCACCTCGCAGGTGGTGTCGTCGTTGACCGCGTAGCTGTCGAACAGCTCACGCACCTGCTCCCACTGCGCCGGATCCAGCTGCACGGATTCGGTCTTGAAGCGTGCCATCAGATCATCGATGGCAGCGCCGTCACGGCCGTAAATGTCGAACAGCAAGCGCTCGAAGTTGGAGCTGACCATGATATCCATGGACGGTGACAGGGTGTGCACCAGATCGCCCTTGGACATGTCGTTGCCGCTGATTACGCGGTGCAGGATGTCGTTGCGGTTGGTGGCGACCACCAGCTGCTCGATCGGCAGGCCCATCTGCTTGGCCAGGTAACCGGCGAAGATGTCGCCGAAGTTACCGGTCGGCACGGAGAAGGACACCGGGCGGTGCGGGCCACCCACGGCCAGTGACGCCGAGAAGTAGTAGACGATCTGGGCCATGATGCGCGCCCAGTTGATCGAGTTCACCGCACCCAGCTTAAGACCTTTGAGGAAGCCCTGATCGGCGAAGCTGTCCTTGACCATCTGCTGGCAGTCATCGAAGTTACCTTCCAGCGCGATGTTGAACACGTTGTCTTCCAGGATGCTGGTCATCTGACGACGCTGCACGTCGGAGACACGCTGGTACGGGTGCAGGATGAAGATATCCAGGTGTTCGGAATGACGGCAGCCTTCGATGGCGGCGGAACCGGTGTCACCGGAGGTGGCGCCCAGGATCACCAGGCGCTCGCCACGTTCGGCCAGCACGTGGTCCATCAGGCGGCCCAGCAGCTGCAGCGCGAAGTCCTTGAACGCCAGGGTCGGGCCGTGGAACAGTTCCAGCACCCATTCGTTGGTGCCCAGTTCCTTCAGCGGTGCCACGGCGCTGTGGTTGAAGCCGGCATAGGTCTCGTCGATCATGCGCTTGAGATCGGCCTCGCCGATGCAGTCGTCAACGAACGGCTTGATCACCTTGAACGCCAGTTCGGCGTAGGACAGACCGGCCCAGGAGGCGATCTCTTCCCTGGAGAAGGTGGGCAGGGTTTCCGGCACGTAGAGGCCGCCGTCACTGGCCAGACCGGCCAGCAGCACGTCGGCGAATTTCAGTTTCGGCGCCTGGCCGCGAGTAGAGATGTAGTTCATTGCACTTTGTTCCTCAAATCGGCCTCAGTCAGCCAGCTGCTCGACGCGGATACGGACGATCTCGCCGAGGATATCCGGCAGCGCCTCGATCTCGCGGATCGCTTCGTTCATCATCCGCTCTTCCACACGCTGGGTCAGCATGATCACCGGCACCTGCGCTTCGGTGGTCTGCTTCTGGATGATCGCTTCGATGTTGATGCCCTTCTCGCCCAGGATGCGGGTCACGTGGGCCAGCACGCCCGGACGCTCCACCGCCTGCAGACGCAGGTAGTAGGCGCTGGTGGTCTCGTCTACCGGCAGGACCGGCGCATCAGACAGCGCGGACGGCTGGAACGCCAGGTGCGGCACGCGGTTGTCGCGGTCGGCGGTCAGGGTACGCACCACGTCGACGATATCGGCCACCACGGCAGAGGCGGTCGCTTCGGCACCGGCGCCGGCACCGTAGTACAGGGTCTGGCCAACGGCATCGCCATCCACCAGCACCGCATTCATGACACCGTTGACGTTGGCCAGCAGTGCATTCCGCGGGATCAGCGTCGGATGCACACGCAGCTCGATGCCCTTGTCGGTACGACGGGTAATACCCAGGTGCTTGACGCGGTAGCCCAACTCCTCGGCGTATTCGATATCCTGCGGGGTGATCTTGCTGATGCCTTCGGTGTAGCCCTTGCTGAACTGCAGCGGGATACCGAATGCCAGTGACGACAGGATGGTCAGCTTGTGCGCGGCATCGATGCCTTCGACGTCGAAGGTCGGATCGGCTTCGGCATAGCCCAGCGCCTGAGCTTCCTGCAGCACGTCGGCGAACTCGCGGCCCTTCTCACGCATCTCGGTCATGATGAAGTTGCCGGTACCGTTGATGATGCCGGCCAGCCAGTTGATCTGGTTGGCGGCCAGGCCTTCACGGATCGCCTTGATGATCGGGATACCACCCGCCACGGATGCTTCGAAGGCGACCATGACGTTCTTTTCCTGTGCCGCTTCGAAGATCTCGTTGCCGTGCACCGCGATCAGCGCCTTGTTGGCGGTGACCACATGCTTGCCGTTCTCGATTGCGGTCATCACCAGGTCACGGGCGGTGTCGTAGCCGCCGATCAGTTCGACGACGATATCGATCTCGGGGTTGGTTGCCACCTCGAAGATATCCGTGGTTGTCTGCATGCCGCTGGTATCACAGGCAGGGTTTTCACGGCGCATCGCAATCTGCTCAATCACGATATGACGCCCGGCACGCCGGGAAATCTCCTCTGCATTTCGCGTCAGGACATTGAAGGTACCGCCACCGACGGTCCCCAGACCACAGATCCCTACTTTTACAGGTTTCAAGCCTACACCTCGCAGATAGTTCGTCGCAGATAGTTCTTCACTGATAGTTCGGTCAGATCAGTCACCGCCAAGAGGCGGTCAAAAAATGGGCTCCATTATAGCGAAAAGGCGGGTCATACACTATGTATGCCCGCCTTCGTCACCACTGCCTGCCGGAGCTGTTGCCGGGTACGGCTCAGTTCAGTTGCAGAATCTGCTGCAGACGTGCCGCCGGCATGTAGCCCGGCAGCAGGGTGCCGTCGTCGGTAATCAGCGCCGGCGTACCAGTCACGCCCAGTTTCTGCCCCAGCAGGTACTGGTCCAGCACCGGGTTGTCGCAGCTCTCGTTGTCCAGCCGCTCACCATGCTTGATCTCATCCATGCGTTCACGACGCCCCTCTTCAGTGGCACACCAGATGGTCTGCATCTTCTGGTGTGCCGGCGACCCCGGACCGCCACGCGGGAAAGCCAGATAGTTCACCTGCACGCCCATTTTGTTCAGCGCCGGCACCTCTTCGTGCAGCTTACGGCAGTAGGGACAATCCACATCGGTAAACACGTGCAGCGTAGCCTTGACCTCGCCGTCCGGCTTGTACACCACCATGTCGGCCTCATCCAGACCTTGCATCGCCACCAGGCGCGCCTGATTACGCTTCTGCTCGGTCAGATTGACCAGCCCCTGCTCCTTGTCGACCTTGAACAGCTGGCCGGCCAGCAGGTACTCGCCGTTCATATCGGCATAGAGGGTTTCGCCGCTGCTCAATATCACTTCGTACAGCCCGGCGACCGGTGCCGGCTCGACGCTCTGCACCTGCAGCCGGCTGTCGACCTGGCTCAATTGCTGGCGGATATTCTCTTCGGCGCTGTCCGCAGCCCAGACAGAACCTGTCAGGACCAGCATCATTGCCGATGTCAGGGTGGTAGATCGCATGAGAGCCTCAGTAAATCAATCGGGTTATACGCCTGTGATCCGTACAGGCCGTTTTAGTTCCTAGCCACGCGGATGGTGCTCACGGTGCAAGGATTGCAGGCGGTGGCTGGCCACGTGGGTGTAGATCTGGGTCGTCGACAGATCACTGTGCCCCAACAGCATCTGTACCACACGCAGGTCGGCGCCATGATTGAGCAGATGGGTGGCAAACGCATGGCGCAGCACGTGAGGCGACAGCGGTTTGTTGACGCCGCTTTCGATGGCATAGCGTTTGACACGATACCAGAAAGTCTGTCGGGTCATCATCTGTCCGCGCTGACTGAGGAACAGAGCCTCCTCGCGGACATCCCGCACCAGCCCCGGCCGGGCTTCGTGGAGGTAGCGTTGCACCCAGCGCAGCGCCTCATCACCCACCGGCACCAGCCGTTCCTTGTCGCCCTTGCCGACCACACGGATGACACCGATGCGCTGGTTGATCTGCTCCAGCTGCAGGGCGATCAGTTCACTGACCCTGAGCCCGGTGGCATAGAGCACCTCCAGCATGCAACGGTCGCGCACGCCCAGCACATCCCCGGTATCGGGCGCCGCCAGCAGGGCCTCGACATCCTGTTCGGTCAGGGTTTTCGGCAGCGGCCGGCCACTGCGGGGATTGTCCAGGTTAAGCGTGGGGTCAGCCGCGATGCGTCCCTCGCGCAGCAGGAAACGGTAGAAACCGCGCAGACAGGAAAGCAGACGTGAGGTGGAACTGCTTTTAAGCTGCTGCTCCAGGCGCCAGTTCAGGTACCGCTGCAGCTCGGGGCGCCCGGCTGCCAGCAGGCCAAGCTGCTGCTGGTTCAGCCAGAGCGCATACTGGCGAAGATCACGACGGTAGGACGCCAGAGAGTTTTCACTGAGCCCCTTTTCCAGCCAAAGCATATTGGCCCAGGTTTCGATCAGCTCGACATCCGCTGCCTGCGGCGGCTGTACCGAACGACGTCGGTCTTCGCTCAACGATAAACCTCAACCTGCTGGATCCGCTTATACTCCAGCGGGTACTCGGCCACGCCCTGGCTCAGGCGCTGCAGGACACGCAAACCCTGCTGTTCAACCGCCACCAGACGCCCTTCCACATCGTTGCCGAAGTAAGTGAAGATGCGCACATTGGCGCCGATATGCGCCTGCAACTGATCGACCGGGGTTTCGCGAAAGCGCTTGACCTCAGGCATGGTCGACTTGCGCACCGTCGGGACGGGAAGGCCTGTCACCAGGCTTTCAGCTTCAACGTCCGTCACGGAAGCCGGCTCGACGAGCGCCTCATCCGGCACCAGTTCGTTCTCCTGTACCACCCCATTGCCGCTGCCGGCCATGGCAAACTGCATGGCCAGCTCATCCCACTTGATACCATCCAGGTTCAAGCGCGCATCGTTCACCTTGACGCTCGGATTGAGCTTTTCGATCAGGTAACGCGGATCCTGCATCATCATCAGCTCAGCCGAGCCAAAGCCGCCCACCGGATTCATCACCATCTCAAGGGCAGCGCCATCCTTTTGCAGTTCCGCATAGGCTTCCAGCCAGCCGGCTGGCAGTTTGATGGCATTGGCTTCCAGCCAGCGCTGAAACAGCACCAGATGGTGAGCCGGGTAATCGGCCGGACGCATTTCTGCTTCTCGGGCACACAGACTAACCAGGCGCTGATTATAGCCACGGTCTCGATAGTCTACGGCCAGCTTGTCCAGGCGCGCACTGCCGGTTGCCATCATCGGATTTTTCAGCTGCGCCGGATCGGCACTGAGAACCAGCTCCATGCGGGTATCGGCCATCTTGTCGATATCCACCCGGGCCTCGAAGCGGATCTTGCGCGCCACCTCGTCGCCGCGGTAATGCAGGTCGATATCCATCAGCAGGTCGCGGTAGCCCATCATCCGGGCGGAGTTGACATCGAATTGACGAATGGAGCCACAACCCAACGCTGCAGGGCTGACATAGAGCGGGTTGGCCTCACGAGCCAGATCCATCTGTTTTTGCAGATCATGGAATACGGCGGATTCGAGGCTCTGCTCGACCTGCTTGAAGCTGACGAACAGCTCTTCGGGCGGCTCATCACTGCCGAAAACGAGATCCAGCGGACTGCCGGTACGTACACGGACTTGTGCGACCTTGACCGGCGCGTGCACCTGGTGCGGTGAAATGCTGAGGCCATTCACCCCGACGGTACCATTCGGGTGTGCATAGATCGCGCTGTACTGAACACTGGCAAAAGGCGCCAGTTGCTGCACCAGCTCGTCGACCTTGCTCTTGACCTGATACCAATACACGCCGTACGCCGCTGCTGTAGCCAACACCAGTATTCCAAGCAATGTTCCCAGCTTGCGCATGCAACACCCCGCAGTCCATTCAGTTGCCAGTCGGAACGTCCAATTCTAGGAGTTGCCAAAGGAAATGGCGAGTATTCAGGTCAACAAAAAAGGCAGCCACAAGGGCTGCCTTTTTCTCAAGCGGGTAAGGGTTAACCTTAGCCCAGCTTCTCTTTGATACGTGCAGACTTACCGCTACGCTCACGCAGGTAGTACAGTTTGGCCTGACGTACATCACCACGACGTTTCACTTCGATCTGCTCAACGGTCGGGCTGTAAGTCTGGAAAGTACGCTCAACGCCCACACCGTGGGAGATCTTGCGTACGGTGAAAGCAGAGTTCAGGCCGCGGTTACGCTTGCCCAGCACTACGCCTTCGAACGCCTGCAGACGGCTACGGCTGCCTTCTACTACGCGTACCTGTACGACTACAGTGTCGCCCGGTGCAAAAGCCGGGACTTCTTTGCTCATCTGTTCAGCTTCGATCTGCTGAATAATCAGGCTCTTGTTGCTCATTGCTCGCTCCTAGATATTGCTCCCGCCGGCCGCCCGGGCCTCGCGGATATATTCGCTTAACAACGTCTGCTGTTCCGGGTTCAAATCGATCTTGTCCAACAGGTCCGGACGCCGCTCCCAGGTTCGCCCCAGTTGCTGCTTCAGGCGCCAGCGACGGATCTCGGCATGATTGCCACTGAGCAATACCGCCGGCACCCGCTGGCCATCCAGCTCTTCGGGACGGGTATAGTGTGGACAGTCGAGCAAGCCTTCGAAGAAGGAGTCTTCCACTGCCGAGTCCTGATGCCCAAGGACTCCGGGCACCATACGCGCCACGGCATCGATCAGCACCATTGCCGGCAGTTCGCCGCCACTGAGGACAAAATCACCCAGCGACCATTCCTCGTCGACCTCACTCTGCAACAAACGCTCGTCGATGCCTTCGTAGCGACCCGCTACCAGGATCAACTTGTCGTTTGTCACCAGCTCACACACCCCGACCTGATCCAGGCGTCGCCCTTGCGGTGACAGATAGATCACCCGGGCACCTTCGCCTGCAGCCGTTCTGGCAGCGTCGATCGCATCGCGCAGCGGCTGAACCTTCATCAACATGCCGGGGCCACCGCCGTAGGGGCGGTCATCCACGGTGCGATGACGATCATGCGTGAAATCGCGGGGATTCCAGCACTCCACATCGATCAAGCCGTTGCGCACTGCCCGTCCGGTGACGCCATAGCGGGTAACCGCTTCGAACATCTCCGGGAACAGGCTGACGATCCCGAACCACATGATTCAGAAATCCGGGTCCCAATCGACCCGCATCAATCCCGAATCAAGATCAATTTCTTTCACCACCTGATCCGGCAGCCAGGGGATCAATCGCTGTTGGCGATCGATACTCTCGGCGGTGCCCTTGACCACCAGCACGTCATTCGCACCGGTTTCCATCAGATGGCTGACCCGACCCAGCAATACGCCGGATTCGGTGTATACCAACAGGTTTTCCAGCTGGCTCCAGTAATACTCACCGGTCTCCAGTTGCGGCAGTTCGGATTTGGGCACCTTGATTTCACGCCCGTTCCACAACCTGGCCTCTTCCGGAGTGTTCACACCGGCCAATTTGGCGATCAGACCTTTCCCGTGGCGCTTGCCAGCTTCCAGTTTGACCGGCGTCAGACGCCCGTCGCACTCCACCTGCCACGAGTTGTAGTTCAGTATGTTCTCCATCGGGTCGGTGAACGAGTAGACCTTGATCCACCCCTTAACGCCGTAGGGAGATGTGAAGCGACCCAGTACAACCAGGTCTTCGCTGTTTTCACTGTTTACTGACACGGCCTGTATCCGACCTTACTCTGCTGCCTTGCGTGCTTCTTTGAGCAGCTGAGCAACACGCTCAGAAGTCTGAGCACCCTTGCCAACCCAGTATTCAACACGTTCCAGGTTGATGCGCAGACGCTCTTCCTGACCACGGGCAACCGGGTTGAAGAAGCCGACACGCTCGATAAAGCGGCCATCACGCGCATTGCGTGAATCAGCTACGGAGATGTGATAGAACGGACGCTTTTTAGCGCCACCACGAGACAAACGAATAGTGACCATGCGCTGGACCCCTTTATTTCGCTGGATGGGTTTTAGGATCGCCCATCGTTTAGTTGCTTCGCTTCCCCGGCCAAACTACCCAGATAAACGAAGGCCAAATCAAACAGGGCGGCAATTTTACGTGAAATCACCGCCCGTTAAAAGCATAAAGATCAGTTTTTAATCAGCCCCAGACCGCATCACATGCGCGGGAAACCGCCACCACCGCCCATGCCCGGCGGCATCATGCCTTTCATGCCGCGTGCCAGCTTGGCCATGCCGGATTTGGAACCGAACTTTTTCATCATCTTGGCCATCTGCTTGTGCTGCTTGAGCAGACGGTTAATATCCTGGATCTGGGTACCCGAGCCCTGAGCGATACGGCGCTTGCGCGAGCCGCTGATGATATCCGGGTGACGACGTTCGTGCGGCGTCATCGAGTTGATGATGGTGCACATCTGCTGGATGCCCTTCTCCGCCTGGGCTGCCTGAGCCGCCTGCGCCATCTGCCCCATGCCCGGCAGCTTCTCCAGCATCGACATCATGCCGCCCATGTTCTGCATCTGCTGGATCTGCTCGCGGAAGTCCTCCAGGTCAAAACCCTTGCCCTTGGTGATCTTCTTGGCGAATTTCTCCGCTTTCTGCTTGTCGATCTTGTGCTCGGCTTCCTCGATCAGCGACAGTACATCGCCCATACCGAGGATGCGGGATGCCACTCGATCCGGATGGAAGGGCTCAAGCGCGTCGGTCTTTTCACCGACACCAAGGAACTTGATCGGCTTGCCGGTGATATGACGCACCGACAGGGCGGCACCACCACGGGCATCACCATCGGTCTTGGTCAGAATGACACCGGTCAGCGGCAGCACTTCGTTGAAGGCACTCGCCGTGTTGGCGGCGTCCTGACCGGTCATGGAGTCAACCACGAACAGGGTTTCTACCGGCTTGACCGAGGCGTGCAGGCGCTTGATCTCCTGCATCATGTCTTCATCAACATGGAGACGGCCGGCGGTATCGAGGATCAGCACATCGAACGCCTTGACGCGCGCATGCTGGATCGCCGCTTCGGCGATATCCACCGGGTCCTGTTCCGCCGTGGACGGGAAGAACTCGACGCCCACTTCACCGGCCAGGGTTTCCAGCTGACGGATCGCCGCTGGACGGTAGATATCGGCGGAAACCACCAGTACCTTTTTCTTCTTGCGGTCTTTCAGGAAGCGCGCCAGCTTGGCTACGGAGGTGGTTTTACCCGCCCCCTGCAGACCCGCCATCATCAGCACGGCCGGCGGCTGGGTAGCCAGGTCGAGTTCGGCGTTGGCCTCACCCATCACCTTGACCAGCTCTTCGTTGACGATCTTGACGAAGACCTGACCGGGGCTCAGGCTCTTGCTGACCTCCTGACCAACAGCCCGCTCCTTGACGCTGTTGATGAACGCTTTCACGACCGGAAGGGCCACGTCCGCTTCCAGCAGCGCCATGCGCACTTCACGCAGCGTGCCCTTGATGTTGTCTTCAGTCAGCTTTGCCTGACCGGTCACCGAGCGCAGCGTCTGCGTAAGCCGTTCTGTCAGATTATCAAACATCGAATACCTCTATCTGCCGGCGGCACCCTCCCGGCACTCGCCCTGTAAACGCTTTGGCGACATATTATACAGAACCCCCCGCCCCGGGGGCACCTATATTTCCTCCCCCCGGCATTTGTGCCACACTTAGCCGCCATTAAGGAGGATATGGATGCTGATCACCACGACGCTTATCGCCGCACTCTGCTATATCGTTGCAACCGTACTGCAATGGCGTCGCCTGTCGGCCGGCAATGAAGACCAACTGCGCCTGCCCACGCGCCTGCTGGGCCTGACCGGTTTTGCGCTGCAGGGTTACAGCGTCTATATCCTGCTGCACCAGCCGGGCGGCATCGACCTGAGTTTTTTCCCGGTGGGCGCACTGATCGCCTGGGGTGTGGTCGGCATGGTCTTGGCCAGTAGCCTGCGCCAGCGCCTCGACAATCTGTTCATCGGTGTCTTCCCGCTGGCGGCGCTAACCATGATCCTGGCGGCCTTCATCCATGGCGGTGCTGCGCCCAAACCCTATTCCGGTGGCCTGATCACCCATATTCTGCTGTCACTGCTGGCCTACAGCCTGTTCACCATTGCTACCGTGCAGGCGGTGCTGCTGTCGCGTCAGGAAGTGGCGCTCAAGCAACACCACACCCGCGGCCTGGTCGCCTCCCTGCCGCCGTTACAGATGATGGAGCGACTGCTGTTCGAAAGCCTCTGGGCCGGCTTCCTGCTGCTCAGCGCCGCCCTGATCACCGGTTTCCTGTTCGTCGACGACCTGTTCGCCCAGCATCTGGTACACAAGACCCTGCTGTCGCTCATCGCCTGGGTGGTCTACGCAGTGCTGCTGGCCGGACGTCATTTCATGGGCTGGCGCAGCCGCACCGCGATACGCTGGACGCTGGGTGGTTTCGTATTGCTGATGCTGGCCTTTTTCGGCTCCAAACTGGTACTGGAACTACTGCTTAAGGCGTAGCTTGCTACGCCTTGACAGCCCCCCTGTCTGACCAGAAAATGAACGCCCCAAATCCAATTAAGGTTTTTGTCCCTTGGACGATGCGTCGATAAGCACACTGACCGCCATCCTGGTCCTGCTGATTTTCTGTTCAGCCTTCTTCTCCAGCTCCGAAACCGGGATGATGTCCCTCAACCGTTACCGGTTGCGCCACCTGGTGAAAAACGGGCACCGCGCCGCCCGCCAGGCCAACAGCCTGCTTGAGCGCCCCGACCGCCTGATTGGCCTGATTCTGATCGGCAACAACTTCGTCAACATCCTGGCCTCCGCCATCGCCACCGTGATCGCCGTGCGCCTCTGGGGTGACGCCGGTATCATGATCGCCACTGCGGGCCTGACCCTGGTGATCCTGATCTTCGCCGAGGTTTCGCCGAAGACCATGGCCGCACTGCACCCGGAAAAGATCGCCTTCCCGGCCTCCTATATTCTGAAGCCGATGCTGAAACTGGCCTACCCGCTGGTATGGATCATCAACGGCATCACCAACGGCTTCCTGCGCCTGTTCGGCGTCAACGTCAACGAAGCCGGCAATGAACACCTGAGCACCGAGGAGCTGCGCACCATCGTGCATGAAGCCGGCTCTCTGCTGCCGCACCGCAACCAGTCGATGCTGCTCGGCGTGCTGGAGCTGAACGAGGTGACCGTCAACGACATCATGATCCCGCGCAACGAGGTGGAAGGGATCGATCTGGACCTGGAGATGGATCAGATTCTGGAACTGCTGTCGAAAACCGGCCATACCCGCCTGCCGGTATACCGCGGCGACATCAACAACATCGTCGGCATCCTGCACATGCGCAACCTGGCCCAGCTGATCCAGCAGGGCAATGTCACCAAGCCGGCGATCATGCAGGTGGTGCATGAGGCCTACTTCGTGCCCGAAAGCACCCCGCTGCAGACCCAGCTGCTCAACTTCCAGAAGCAGAGCCGCCGCATCGGCGTGGTCGTGGACGAGTATGGCGACATCGAGGGCATCGTCACCCTGGAAGACATTCTGGAGGAGATCGTCGGCGAGCTGTCCAACGACCATGACGAGATGAACCAGGACATCCATCCGCAGGAAGATGGCAGCTTCTTCATTGACGGCAGCGCCTATATCCGCGAGGTCAACAAGTCGCTCAACTGGCAGCTGCCGACCGATGGACCGAAAACCCTGAACGGGCTGATCACCGAGATTCTGGAGTCGATCCCGAGCGCCAATGTCTGCCTGGAAGTGGCCGGCTACCGCATGGAAACCCTGCAGATCTGCGACAACCTGGTGAAGACCGTCCGCGTCGTCAAGACCGCCAGGGCTCGCGAGAGCCTCTGACACCCACGCCAGACAGACCTGCACAGCGCGCCGGTGGTAACACCGGCGCAGCTTACCGCTACACCGTTTCGCCCTGTTCCCGACGCCGAATCAGCGCCCAGACCGCCCGCTTCTCTGCATTGGTCATGCGCCCCCATTGACTGATCTCCTGACCACTGCGATGGCAGGCCACACAGATGTCGCCCTTGCCCAGTTCACAGATACTGACACAGGGGCTGGGTACGGGCTTGTTATCGGGACTATCGGTCACGGGGATTCTCCAGGTGTTCGGGGCGGGGGCGCATGGGAATATCGGCATCGAAGCCAACGTTGAGCAACTCGCTCAGGATGTAGGCGGTCAGCCCCCAGATCACTTCGCCCTGCCAGGGCCAGGCCGGTACGAAACGCGCCTGACCAGCGAACTCCAACCGGTCCATACGCCGGTTACCCGGCTCAAGCAGAAAACTCAGCGGCACCCTGTAGATCTCGGCGATCTCCTCCGGGTTAGCCGCCAGTGGCAATTCGGGCGCGATCACGCCCACCCAGGGGGTCACCTGGAGGTGATGCTTGGACACCACCTGCCCGAGAGAACCGATGATATCCACCTGCCCGGGACTCAGCGCGATCTCCTCTTCGGCCTCGCGCATGGCGGTGGCCAGCAGGTCCCGATCATCGGGGTCCCGCTTGCCGCCGGGAAAGGAAATCTCACCGCTGTGCGTGGACAGGTAAGGCGATCTCAGGGTCAGGATCACCTCGGGGTCGGCACAGTCGGTCAGGGCCACCAGCACACCGGCTTCCCGGCCGCGGGTACGCAGGCGCCAGGGACGGTGATGCTGCAGCCGAAGGCGAAGATGATCTAGCATGGGCGGTCCGGTTACATCTGATCCGCCTATAATACCCCTGTCGCCGGACTGTCGCGACCCTGACCAGACATGTCACAATGTCCAGCCACGCCCAGAACGGGACGATCAAGGAGCCAGGATGAATTACTGCAGCCGCTGCGGCTCCCCGGTGAGCCTCAGGGTTCCCGCCGGGGACAACCGCGAGCGCCATGTCTGCGACAATTGCGGGCAGATCCACTACCAGAACCCGCGCATCGTCGCCGGCTGCCTGCCGGTGCATGATAACAAGGTGCTGCTCTGCCGCCGCGCGATCGAGCCGCGCTACGGCTACTGGACCCTGCCGGCCGGCTATATGGAAAACGGGGAAAGCACCGAAGAAGCCGCGCTGCGAGAAACCCTGGAAGAGGCCTGCGCCCGGGTCGAGCTGCGCCAGCTGTATACGCTGACCTCGATCATCCACGTCAACCAGGTGCAGCTGATCTACCTGGCCGACCTGCCCGAGGCCAGCTTCGGCAGCAGCGAGGAAACACTGGAAACCCGACTGTTCAGCGAAGATGAAATTCCCTGGGATCAGCTCGCCTTCACCACCATCCGCAACGCGCTCCAGTTCTATTTCGCTGACCGGGCCAACGCTGCGCCTTCATTCCCGCTGCGCCACATCGCGCTGAGCCCGGAGCTGGACGAGCTGGTGCTGATCAACTAAGCCCGAGCTGCTCGATCTCGCCGCGGTAGCGGCGGTAGTCCGGGCCGTCGTGACGGCTGTAGTTGAGGTTGCGGAACAGGCTGGTCAGCTTGACGAAGTGATCACGAATCGCCTCCTTGTCGGCAAACTCACGCGAATCGTCGAGGCATTGCAACAGCAGCGTGAACAGCTCCTGCTGACGTGCCACCGGCGTTGAGGCATCGACATCATCGAAGGCATCCTGCTGCAGGTAGACCTGATCCAGGCACTGCGCCTTCTGCCAGTCCAGATAGTCCTCCAGCGTCACGCCCTCTTCGCCGGTCACCTGCATCATCTGCTGTACCTGTTCGCCCTGACGGATCAGCTCCAGCATCCGCTTGACGTTCGTTACCCACTGCGGCGAGAGCTCACGACTGAACCAGCCATCCAACTGATCCAGGTAGCGCGACCAGGAGATCAGCGGATCCACCGCCGGGTAGGCACGCTTGTAGGCCCGCTCGGCACTGAGACCGAGGAAGGTTTTCACCGTACGCAACGTCGACTGGGTCACCGGCTCCTCGAAGTTGCCCCCGGCCGGCGATACGGTACCGATCAGGGTCAGGCTGCCCTGCTCCCGGTCATTGGTCTCGACCAGACCGGCACGCTCGTACAACGCCCGCACCGCCGAGTCCAGATAGGCCGGGAACGCCTCTTCGCCCGGGATCTCTTCCAGACGCCCCGAGGTTTCACGCATCGCCTGGGCCCAGCGCGAGGTGGAGTCGGCGATCAGCAGTACGCTGTAGCCCATCTGACGGTAGTATTCGCTGATGGTGATACCGGTGTAGATCGACGCCTCGCGCGCCGCTACCGGCATCGAGGAGGTGTTGCAGATGATCACCGTGCGGTCCATCAACGTACCGCCGCGTGGATCCGGCATGTTGGGGAATTCGGTGATGGTTTCGACCACCTCACCGGCACGCTCGCCGCAGGCCACGATCACCACGATGTCCACATTGGAGTAGCGCGAGATCAGCCCCTGCAGCACCGTCTTGCCGGCACCAAAGGGGCCCGGAATACAGGCGGTACCGCCCAGCGCCACCGGGAAGAAGGTGTCGATCAGCCGGATGCTGGTCAACATCGGCTGCTGCGGATAGAGACGCTGGTTGTAGCCCTCGCGCAGCAAGTCGCGGTTGACCGGTACGCGCACCGGCCAGCGCTGCTGCATGCTCACCTCACGCTCCTCGCCGCTGTCCAGGCGCAGGCGCACCACCGGCGTGGCCACGGTAAAGCTACCCTCCTGCACCCAGGTCACTTCCGCCTCACCGCGCAGGTTGAACGGCACCATGATCTTGTGACTGAAACGGCTTTCCGGCACCCGGCCAAGCAAGTCGCCGGCCTTGACCCTTGTCCCAACCTTGACCACCGGCTGGAAGGACCATTTCTGCTGCTGGTCGATACCATCCACGTCGAGACCGCGCGGCAGGAAAAAACCGTGCTGACCGGCGATCAGTTCCAGCGGGTTCTGCAGGCCATCATACACCTGGCCCAGCAACCCCGGCCCCAGCGCCACCGACAGCATCTGTCCGGTCTGCTCGACGGCATCTCCGATCGCCACGCCACGGGTGGTCTCGAACACCTGCACGTCGGCCTCGCCGTGGCGTACCCTGAGCACCTCGGCCTGGAGCCGCTCCTGGCGTTCACCATCGTGACGCTGCGGGCAGATCAGCACCACTTCATTCTTGGTGACCGGGTAATACTCACCCTCGGCATCACGCAGCATGCGAATGCTGACGATATCGTCACGGACACCGATTACACGGGCGGTCGGAGTGTTCGGGGTTGTCATCGGTCGGCCTCTGTTACCGGGTCGATCTCGCTATCCTGCATGACGCCAGCCAGCGCCCGATCGACCAGTTGCGAAAAATGTTGTTGCGCCGCTTCCGTCTGCCAGCGCAGGCGATACTCGGCGATCGACCAGCGCAGCCGGTAGGCGGCCACCGCGGTCAGGGAAAAGGGATGACTCTGCTCCAGCATGTGCAGCTTGCGCCACAGGCGGGCGAGGATCTGCTGCTCAAGCTCCACGCCCTGGCCCTGCTTCAACTGGGCCAGCGATTCCACCAGCCAGGGATAACGACGCCCCAGGCCGAAGTCGGGCTGCTGCCAGTCACGGCGGATAATCCAGGTACGCTTGCCATAGCCCTGAAAGCTGTCACCTTCGTGCTGACCGGCCAGCCGGTAACGCTGAGCCGCGATCAGACTGCGCCACTCCAGGTTTTCCGCCAGCACGGCTCGCAGCGGCTTGTACGGGATCGCGGCCAGCTCCTGCTGCCAGTGCAGCACTTCATCCCGATCGGAAAACGCCTCATCGCCGGTACGTTCGCGCTGAAACAGGCGCAAGGCCCGACGCAGCAACACCTGATCCGGCTCGGGCAGCATGCCCAGCCGCCGCTCCAGCTGCAGCACCGAGATCGGCAGTTCCTTGAGTTGCTCCAGCCTGACCGGCAGCGCCGGCAACGCCGGGATCAGGGTGTAGTAGACCGACACTAGCGGATCACCCCCTCCAGGATGGCTCGGAAACGCGGCTGCAGGTGGCGCAGCAGCAGCTCCGCCAGCGCCCGATCGCTGAGATCGATCTCGGCATCGTCACCGTTGCAGCGAATACGGATGCCGCGACCGTCATGCAGCTCCAGGGTGACGCCCTCACGCAGCTGCAGATTGAGCTGCTCCTGCACGAACTGGCTCAGCTTGCCCTCACGATAGGCGTGCGGGTTACGGCGCAGCTCTTCCAGTCCGACCACACCGGCCGGCAACAGGATCTCGACCTTGGGCATGGCGCAGAGAGTGGCATCCTGACAGGCCTGCATAACGACTTCACGGATCACCTCGCGAATAAACGCCTCGCTGTCGAGCTGCTCGCTGACCAGCAGTCGCACCCGGTCGGCAAAGGTATGCGCCAGCTGCTCGCGCAGCTGCAGGTTCATGTCCCGGGCCGCCATTTTCAGCGCGTCCTCGCCGGCACGACGCAGGCGTTCGGCATCCTCCCTGGCACGCCGGCGCAGGTTATCCGCCTCCTGGCGCGCCTGTTCCAGCAGCCAGTCGGCCCGGCGTTCCGCTTCCTCGACCAGTTCAGCCGCTTCACGCTGCCCCTGCTCGACCCCTTGCTGCCGCAGCCGTTCGATCAGCGCTTCCACGCCCGAGGCTGCATGCTGTTTGGCCTGATCGCTCATCCTGCCTCCGTTATGCCGGAATGCCCGCGCTGATCACCAGCGCGAAGATAAATGCGAACACCGCGAAGCCCTCAACGATCGCCGCCGGCGCGATCGACATGCCGAAGATCTCCGGCTTGATCTTGGACACGTTGATCGCACTGGCACAGCACTGGCCCTGACGTACGGCACTGAACAGCAGCGCCAGCCCGGCGAGGATACCGATGGCAAACAGGCCCGGGGCGTTATCCAGTGTCACCGTGCGGTTGAGCGAAAACATCACCACGATGCCGTAGATGGTCTGTGAAGACGGCATGGCCGCGATGCCGACATAGCGCCCATGGCCGGTTTCCGTCTCCAGCAGCGCGCCGCAGGCGGCCTGGCCGGCCAGGGCACAGCCGATGATGCTGCCGATCGCGCCCAGTGCCATGGGGCCATAGAGTCCTGCCCATCCCAGGGCCAAAATCAGGTTATCCAAGGGTTCACCTCCCGCTTGGTGAAAGGTTGAAAAGCGTAGCCTTCATCCGCAAGGCTCCAGTTGTAGAACTCGATCAGGTTCAGGCGCAGGCCATGGATGACACCACTGACCACCGCCAGCACGAAATTGAGCAGATGCCCCAGCAGCAGAATCAGCACCTCGAGGAACAGCCCCATGCCCGGCACGGCCGCCGCCACGTCGCTGGCCAGCTGATTGAAGGTAATCGCCAGAGAGGCACTGGCCAGGCCAAGTGCAAAGAGACGCAGGTAGCTGAGCACGTCGCCGAACATCTTCGACAACCCGGTCAGCGCCAGCAGGCCGTCCACCAGTCGCCAGAGCCAGTTTTGCGCGCCCTGCCAGGGCCGCTCACTGGAACAGAGCAGTATCTGCGCCATGCCCAGGGCCATCAGGCCCCATTCAATATCCAGCTGCTGACGCAGCCAGCCGCTGACGCCGGCGACGACCAGCAGCGCCCAGCCCAGCGGCGCCAGCATCTGCAGTCGCCCGCGGCAGCGCCAGGCGGTGATCAGGTTGGCCAGCAACAGATGCCCGGCGCCCATCAGCACCGAGATCCGCATCATGCTGTCAAAGTCGTTCATATCGAACAGCTTCAGCGGCGCCAGCGCCTCCGGCGGTGCGGCGCCGAAATAACTGCCCACCAGCACGCCCCAACCGGCCGAGAACAGGGTCAGCGTCGTGCCCAGGGCTCGCAGCCGACGACCGGTTTCACTCTGCCCCATGCGCGACCAGTAGAACATCAGCACCGCGCCCAGCAGCAGGGCATAGCCGGCATCGGACAGAATCAGGGCAAAGAAGGCGGCAAAGGAAAAGAACACCACCCGCGACGGGTCCCAGGCGCGGTAACCGGGCATCTGGTAGAAACGCACGATCTCCTCACCGCCGGCCAGGGTATCCGGGTTGTCCAACAGTGTCGGCGGGCACTCGCCTTCGGCCACCGGCTCGATCACCAGCACCAGTCCCTCGTCCTGGGCAAACTGCTCCAGCAGCGAGCGCTGATCGGCCGCGAACCAGCCCTGAATGGCAAAAATCTCGCCGGCATCCAGCGTCTGCTGGCTGACTTCGGCGCAATCGGCCCTGTCCTGGCTACCTGCCAGCGAGCGCTGCAACAGATACAACCAGCGAGTATGCGCCTCGCGTTCGGCATCCAGCGCCTCAAGCTCGATCTCCAGATCCTCCTGCTCCCGGCGCAGCTGATCCAGCGGCACCGAGCCGGTATGGGTACGTGGCACCGGCATCTGGTTGGCACGTGGTTCTTCCCTGGCCATAACGGCGACGTAGGAATAGCGATTGTCCCGATGCACCACCGACCAGGGCAGGTCGGTCTTGGCTACTTCCTGCATCCGGTAATTGGGCACCAGGTAGAACCAGAGCCGGTATCCCAGCAGCCCCTGCTCACCGGGCAGCTCGAAGCTGCCCCAGGGCTCCAGATCCCGAATGCGTTTGCGCAGAAAATCCAGCTGCTCCTGCAGTTCCAGGCGGCGCTTGCGATTATCGAGGGCTGAAAACACCACCCGAGGCAGGTCAAAATGTCGCTCCACCGTCACCTGGCGCCGTTTTTGCGGGCAGCTGAGCAGGTAGCGAATTACCTGCTGCAGCTGATCGGGATGGACCGCCTCGGGCAGCTCGATGCTCGGCTCCGGCCGGCTTTTCGCCAGCGGGATCACATGTAGCAGCCCCAGCGACTGCAGCCGGTCCAGCACCGCCGCCTTGTCAACCGTCAGGCCGACCAGGGTCGCCTTGTTCAGGGTTTGGATACTCATGACGCTGCCATCCTGGCACGTTTGTTCTTGGCAATCTTGGCGCGTACTACACCGGCACGCTCGGCATCCGACAGGGCGATGCGAATACGACGGATATTGGCCTCGGTCCGTGGAATCAGCACCTTGTCGAACAGGTTCAAGCGCTGAGTGGTCTTCTGCAGCGCCGCTTCCAGCCGTTCCAGGCGCACCTGCTCCACCTGATGCCGAACTTTCAGTTCCAGCATTTGCTGCAGGCGGGCCGCTAGAATGTCGACCCAGGGCGGCAGTGCCAGGCGCGAGTATTGACGGCTGTCGATCTCGATCTGTTCCACGACCGGCAGCTCAATGCCGACCAGGTTGTCGGTGCGCTGATGGACGCGACGCAGCTGTACCAGTGAGCCCAGATCCAGCTGACTGCCGGCCAGCATCGGCAGCTGACGAGCCACTTCGGTATCAACCTGCTGCATCTGCTGCTCAAACTCGGCCAGCGCGCGCCGTGAGGTCATCCGCGCCGCCAGAATCTGCTTGCGCTTCAGGTCCAGTGCCGGCACGAACTGGCGAAAGGATTTCAGCCGCTGGTTTTCATGGTTGAGAGTGCTCTTGTTGAGCGCCAGCTTGCTCATGCGGTCTTACTCTGACGCCTGAACCTGTGGAAAATACTTGTCCACAAGCTGCTGCTTCATCAACAGCTCCTGCGGCTGGAAGCACTCCGCCAGCGTCTGCCAGCACAGATCCAGCGCTTCTTCCAACGGCATGGAGACACTGATATCCATGAAACGAGCCCGGAAGAGATCACCAAACCTGAGCAGGCGCTCGTCATACTCGGTCAGATCGAAGGACATCGCCTGTTTCTGCTGAGCATCGCGCGCCTCGGCGTAGAAACGCACCATGGTATTCATGATCTGGCCATGATCCTCGCGGGTCACCTTGCCGATCACATGCTGCTTGAGGCGGGACAGGGAACCGAACGGATCGAGCACACCGTTGTGCAGATAGAACTGACCTTCGGTGATGTAACCGGTGTTGTCCGGCACCGGGTGGGTGACATCATCACCCGGCATGGTGGTCACCGACAGGATGGTGACCGAGCCGGCGCCCTTGTAGTCACACGCTTTCTCGTAGCGACGCGCCAGCTGGGAGTAAAGGTCGCCGATATAGCCCCGGTTGGACGGTACGTGCTCCATCGAGATACCGACCTCCTTGAGCGCATCCGCATAGGCGGTCATGTCAGTCAGCAACACCAGCACCCGCTTGCCCTCTTCGACCGCAAAACGCTCAGCCACGGCCAGCGCCATATCCGGCACCAGCAGGCCTTCGACCGTAGGGTCGGACCCCAGGTGCACGAACATCACGGTACGCGCGCTGACGCCAGCCTCCTCGAAGGCACGGCGGAAGAAATGATAGTCATCGAAGATCAGGCCGATGCCGCCAAACACCACCACGTCCGCATCGGCGTTGGCGCCGATCTGCGCCAGCAGGCGGTTGTAGGGTTCACCGGCCACCGAGAAGATCGGGATTTTCTGGCTCTCAACCAGCGAGTTGAACACATCGATCATCGGCACGTCGGTGCGGATCATGCGTGACGCCAGGATACGCCGGGCCGGATTGACGGTCGGGCCGTCGATTTCGATCCGAGCCTCTTCTGCCAGGGTGGGTCCACCATCGATGGCACGACCGGCACCGGAAAAGGCCCGACCCAGAATATTGGGCGAGAAGGTGACCTGCATGGCATGACCCAGAAAGCGCACGCCAGCCTTGGTGGACAGGCCCTTGGTGCCGGAAAACACCTGCAGCGAGACGCTGTTGCGCTCCAGTTGAATCACCTGGGCCATATAGGGTGGCTGATCAGGGTCGAGAATATTTTCGATCAGGGCCAGATCGCCATAGCCGATGGCGGCCACTTCCCCCTCGTCGGGTTCGGGAACATGAACTTTGACGATATCGCCGACGATTTCCAGAATACGCGAATAGCGCACCAACAACTGTGTCACACCGATCTCCCTTTCCGTGCCCGGTCTCAGATATCCGCCAACTTGTAGACTTCGTAGGCCACCTCTTCATAGGGGTGGGCCTGCTTGAGCGTTGCCACGGCGGTATAGATCAGCGCATCGCTGCACACCATCTCCACCTTCAGTTCGGCCACTTTTTCCAACTGACCCAGCTGCCCCAGATGCGGGTTGGCGCCCGCCAGTGGGCGAAACTGCCCGGTACCCGACGTCTGCCAGCAACACTGGTCGTAATCGCCAATTCTGCCCACCCCGGCCGCGAACAGAGCCGTCTTGACCGGCTCGGCATCAACCTCGGGAACGAAGAAACAGAGCTTGTACATCCTGCCTCCAGCCATCCATATCCGGCTATACATTAGCGCCGACTGTGCAGCTGCAGCAAGCGATATCAACAGCATGCCGTCACTCAGTGACAGAAAGATTGCGCTCGGGCATAAAAAAGCCCGCTACGGGAGCGGGCAGAGGGAACAACAACAAGGTTGAATTCAGTGTAGACCCAGAACATCCTGCATGTCGAACAGGCCTGTCTGTTTGCTGTCCAGCCAACCGGCGGCACGTACCGCCCCCTTGGCAAAGGTCATGCGGCTGGACGCCTTGTGCGTAATCTCGATACGCTCGCCTTCAGTGGCGAACAGTACCGTATGATCACCGACCACATCACCGGCCCGGATGGTCTCAAAGCCGATCTGCTTGGCCGGGCGCGCACCGGTGATACCTTCACGACCGTACACGGCGCACTCCTTGAGGTCACGTCCCAGGGCATCAGCGACCACTTCACCCATGCGCAGTGCGGTACCTGAAGGGGCATCCACCTTGTGACGGTGGTGCGCCTCGATCACTTCGATATCGTAACCGCTGTCATCACCCAGCGCCTTGGCCGCGATCTCCAGCAGCTTGAAGCAGAGATTGACGCCCACGCTCATGTTCGGTGCGAACACGATGGCGGTCTTGTCGGCGGCCTGCTTCAACTCTTCTTTTTGACCATCGCTCAAACCGGTAGTTCCAATCACCACCTTTTTTCCGTGAGCGGCGCAGAAAGCCACGTTCTGCATGGTCACTTCAGGCGCGGTGAAGTCGATCAGCAGATCGAAATCGTCGACCACTGCGTCCAGACTTCCGGCCAGGGCCACACCCAGCTTGCCGACACCGGCCAGCTCACCGGCATCGGCACCGATCAGCGAACTGTCCGGCTCGACGATGGCGGCACTGAAGGTAGCCGCATCATCCTGCTGCAGTGCTTCGATAATGGTCTTGCCCATACGGCCGGCCGCGCCGGTCACCGCTACTCTGATCATGCTCTATTCCTGTGTCTGTCTGCACCGGCATGCCCCTCAGGGCACGCAATCAGGTCATATCTTCGAAGAACTTCTTCACCGAGTCAAAAAAGCCGTGCTTTTTCGGGCTGTGCTTGCTGTTACCCTCGGCCGTTGCCTCGGCAAACTCGCGCAGCAGCTCTTTCTGGCGGCCGTTGAGATTCACCGGTGTTTCGATCGCCACCTTGACCATCAGGTCACCGGTGCTGCCGCCACGGACCGGGACCACGCCCTTGCCACGCAGGCGGAACAGCTTGCCGGTCTGGGTTTCGGCCGGAATCTTCAATTTGACGCGACCATCCAGGGTCGGCACGTCGAGTTCACCGCCCAGCGCCGCATCGACAAAGCTGATCGGCACTTCGCAGTACAGGTGCTTGCCGTCACGCTGGAAGATCGGGTGCTCGCGCACATGAACCTGAACATAGAGGTCGCCCGCCGGGCCGCCATGACTGCCCGCTTCGCCTTCGCCGGTCAAACGGATGCGGTCACCGGTGTCGACACCCGCCGGAATCTTGACCTGCAACGTCTTGGTTTTCTCGACACGTCCCTGACCGTGACAGGCATCACAGGGGTCGGAGATGACCTTGCCCTCGCCACGACAGGTGGGACAGGTCTGCTGGACCGAGAAGAAGCCCTGTTGCATGCGCACCTGGCCCATGCCGCCGCAGGTGGGGCAGGTCTTGGCACTGGTACCCGGCTTGGCACCACTGCCGTCACAGACTTCACAGCCCACCAGCGTGGGAATCTCCAGCGTTTTCTCGCAACCACGAACCGCCTCTTCCAGCGACAGATCCAGGTTATAGCGCAGATCGGCACCACGCTGAACGCCGGAACGGCGTCGACCGCCACCGCCACCACCGCCGAAAATGTCGCCAAATACATCGCCGAAGATGTCGGAGAAGTTGCCTTCGAAGCCGCCACCGCCAAAGCCGCCGCCCTGACCATCGACACCGGCATGACCGAACTGATCATAGGCCGCCTTCTTCTGGGCATCAGACAGGACCTCGTAGGCCTCGCTGATCTCCTTGAACTTGTCTTCAGACGCCTTATCGTCCGGATTGCGGTCCGGGTGATATTTCATCGCCAGGCGACGGTAGGCTTTCTTGATATCCCGGTCGGATGCGTCACGTTCCACACCCAAAAGTTCGTAGTAGTCCTGCTTTGACATGATCCGAATCTGACTGGTTAAGGTTTGGCCCGCAAGAGCCGGACATGACAACGCGGGCCTGAGCCCGCGCTGTCACACTGCAACGATCGACATGCGCGAACGCATTGAAGCGCTTACTTCTTGTCGTCGTCCTTAACTTCTTCGAATTCGGCGTCAACAACGTCGTCCGCCGCATCCTTGGCACCCGCCTGGGCACCGCCCGCCTGCTGCTCAGCCTGAGCCGCTTCGGCGTACATCTTCTGTGCCACAGCAGACAGAGCTTCGGTCAGCGCCTCGGTCTTGCCTTCGATCGCTTCCTTGTCGGAGCCTTTCAGGACTTCTTCCAGCTCCTTGATGGCGGCTTCGATCTGGCTCTTCTCTTCGTCGGTCGCCTTGTCACCTGCATCCTTCAGCGTCTTGTTCGCTGTATGGATCATGGCGTCACCCTGGTTGCGCGCACCGGTCAGTTCTTCGAACTTTTTGTCTTCTTCAGCGTGTGCTTCAGCATCGCGAACCATCTGTTCGATTTCGTCATCGTTCAGGCCGGAAGAGGCCTTGATCACGATGGACTGCTCCTTGCCGGTAGCCTTGTCCTTGGCGGACACGTTCAGGATACCGTTGGCATCGATGTCGAAGGTTACTTCGATCTGCGGCATGCCACGCGGTGCCGGCGGAATGTCGGCCAGGTCGAAACGACCCAGGGACTTGTTCTGTGCCGCCTGCTTGCGCTCACCCTGAACCACGTGGATGGTCACCGCAGTCTGGTTGTCATCGGCGGTCGAGAACACCTGCGACTTCTTGGTCGGGATAGTGGTGTTCTTCTCGATCAACGGAGTCGCCACGCCACCCATGGTTTCGATACCCAGGGTCAGCGGAGTCACGTCCAGCAGCAGTACGTCTTTGACATCACCGGACAGAACAGCACCCTGAATGGCAGCACCGATAGCGACGGCCTCATCCGGGTTAACGTCCTTGCGCGGTTCCTTGCCGAAGAACTCGGCCACTTTCTGCTGAACCAGCGGCATACGGGTCTGACCACCAACCAGGATCACCTCGTCGATCTCGGACACGGACACGCCGGAATCCTGCACCGCGATGCGGCACGGCTCGATGGAGCGCACCACCAGCTCTTCAACCAGCGATTCCAGCTTGGCGCGGGACAGCTTCACGTTCAGGTGCTTCGGACCGGTCGCATCTGCGGTGATGTACGGCAGGTTGACGTCGGTTGCCTGAGCGGAGGACAGCTCAACCTTGGCCTTCTCGGCTGCTTCCTTCAGACGCTGCAGCGCC
This sequence comes from uncultured Marinobacterium sp., assembly GCA_963677795.1. Taxonomy (GTDB): domain Bacteria; phylum Pseudomonadota; class Gammaproteobacteria; order Pseudomonadales; family Balneatricaceae; genus Marinobacterium. The sequence goes on from OY782520.1 coordinate 1,548,692, forward strand.
AGCGGATCGTTGTGCAGGTCGATGCCGCTCTCTTTCTTGAATTCGTCGGCCAGGTAGTTGATGACCGCCAGGTCGAAGTCTTCACCACCGAGGAAGGTGTCACCGTTGGTAGCCAGTACTTCGAACTGGTGCTCACCGTCAACATCGGCAATCTCGATGATGGAGATATCGAAGGTACCGCCACCCAGGTCATATACGGCAACGGTCTTGTCACCCTTGGACTTGTCCATGCCGTAGGCCAGCGCAGCCGCGGTCGGCTCGTTGATGATACGCTTCACTTCCAGACCGGCGATCTTGCCCGCGTCCTTGGTGGCCTGACGCTGAGAGTCGTTGAAGTAGGCCGGCACGGTGATAACCGCTTCGGTCACGGCCTCGCCCAGGTAGTCCTCGGCGGTTTTCTTCATCTTCTTCAGGATTTCAGCAGACACCTGCGGCGGTGCCATTTTCTGGCCTTTGACATCCACCCAGGCATCACCATTGTCGGCAGCGGTGATCTTGTACGGCACCATTTTGATGTCTTTCTGCACGACCTTGTCGTCAAAACGACGACCGATCAGTCGCTTGATCGCAAATAGTGTGTTGTCCGGGTTGGTTACCGCCTGACGCTTGGCCGGCTGACCGACCAGGGTTTCACCGTCGTTGGTGTAGGCGATGATAGACGGGGTGGTGCGATCGCCCTCGGCGTTCTCGATTACCTTGGTTTTGTCACCGTCCAGGATTGCCACACAAGAGTTGGTGGTACCCAGGTCAATACCGATAATTTTGCCCATGTTCTGCTCCGATATTTCTCTTGCCCGCCGAGCGGGCTGATAATCTGTCTAAAAAACTGGTTGCTTTCTATATGGGTACGCGTTGTCGAATTTCAACGCCCCGCGTTAGCCTTTTGCGACCATAACCATGGCCGGGCGCATCAAGCGGCCGTTAAGCAGATAGCCCTTCTGAACCACGGCAACCACCGTGTTGGGCTCAACACCTTCCGCCGGCACCATGGACATGGCCTGATGGTGCTCCGGGTTGAACGGCTGCCCTTCCGGGTTCACCTGCTCCACATTGAACTTTTCCATGCCACTCAGGAACATGCCCAGGGTCATTTCGATCCCTTCACGGATCGCCTTGGTCTGCTCATCTTCACCCTGGCTTGCCTCGATCGCGCGCTCCAGGCTGTCCACCACCGGCAACAGCTCGTTGGCGAACTTTTCCAGACCGAACTTGTGCGCCTTTTCCACATCCTGTTCAGCGCGACGACGGATATTCTGGATCTCTGCCTGAGCACGCGGCTGCAGCTCGGCCAGTTCCTTTTTCAGCGCCTCGATCTCGACACGCGATTCCTCGAGCTGTTGCAGCACATCTGCCGCTGTCGCTTCGGCAGCACTCGGCTCGCCGGCCTCTGTCTCGACCACGGTTTCAGCCGCGTCCTGAATCGGCTCAACGGTTTCCTGGGTGTTCTGCTGCTCTTTCGCCATCAGGTCTCTCCAACTGACTCTTGAGGTTACGCCTAGATGCCAACCTATATGGGGACCACCAAAGGCGATTCAACCTTTGCCACAGATTTTTTTGCGGCAAAGATTGATGCCCGAAGAAAAATGGCTTATACAGTACTGTATAAATAACCACTGTATATAAACCCATAGGGTGAGCCACATGCTGACGCAGATAACGATCCGCAACTTCGCGATTGTCGATGCTCTGGAAGTCGAACTGGATACCGGAATGACCGTAATCAGCGGCGAAACCGGTGCCGGCAAGTCGATCATGCTGGACGCCCTTGGCCTCTGCCTGGGCGACCGGGCCGACAGCGACAGCGTGCTCAAGGGCGCCGACCGGGCCGAGCTGACCGCCAGCTTTGACATCCGCGCCCTGCCACCCGCCTTGCTTTGGCTCAACGAGCACGAGCTGGAAGGTGACCCACAGGAGGTCCAGCTGCGCCGGGTGATCACCCGCGAAGGTCGCAGCCGCAGCTATATCAACGGACGTCCGACCCCGCTGGCTCTGGTACGGGAATTCGGTCAGTACCTGGTCGATATCCACGGTCAGCACGAACACCAGCGCCTGCTGAAAAAGGACTACCACCGCGTACTGCTGGACGAGTTCGGCGGCCACGCCGAACTGGCCGAGCAGGTACGCCGCCAGTTCCACAAATGGCGCCGACTCGACAGCGAATGGTTGGCACTGACGCAGATCTCCGATGAACGCAACGCCCGCATCCAGCTGCTCAGCTACCAGGTCGAAGAGCTGGACCAGCTGGCACTGCAGGACGGCGAGCTGGAACAGCTGGAGCAGGAACAACAATTACTGGATAACGCCGACAGCCTGCTCGGCACTGGTCATCAGCTGCTGCAGTTGAGTGGCGATGCCGAGGGGGCGAATTGCCTGTCGATGCTGCAGCACGGCCTGCAATTGCTCGAGCAGCTGCACAGCCAGGACAAGCGGGTGCAACAGGCGGGCGAGATGTTCAACAGCGCCCTGATCCAGGTGGAAGAAGCGGAACGCGAGATTCGTCATTTCCTCGACAGCATTGAAACCAACCCCGAGCGTCAGCAGGAGGTGGAAGAGCGCCTCTCCGCCATATACGAGGTCGCCCGTAAACACCGGCTGCTGCCGGAGCAACTGATCGAGTTTCACCGCTCACTGCAGACCGAGCTGAGCGGACTGACCGGCTCGGACGAGGCCCTGGCACAGCTGGAGCAAGCCATGCACAACGCCCGCGAAGACTACCTCAAGGCCGCCGCCGAACTCAGCGAAGCCCGTCAGCACTGCGCCGGTTTGCTGGACCTCCAGGTTGATGAGCAGCTGCATGCGCTGGGTATGCCGGCGGCTCATTTCAGCGCCTGCCTGACCCCGCTGGATGAAGATCGCTATAACGCCAACGGCCTGGAAGACGTGGAATTCCTGATCAGCACCAACGAGGGCCAGCCGGCCCGCGCTCTGGCCAAGGTCGCTTCCGGCGGCGAGTTGTCACGCATCAGCCTGGCGATCCAGGTGATCACGGCTCAAACCTCCAGTACCCCCACGCTGGTATTCGACGAGGTTGACGTGGGTATCGGCGGTGGCGTGGCTGAGGTGGTCGGCCGCATGTTGCGCGAACTGGGTCAGCGCGTACAGATTCTCTGCGTCACCCACCAACCGCAGGTCGCAGCCCAGGGACATCAGCATCTGTTTGTGACCAAAAAGGGATTGCAGAACGGCACCCATACACGGGTCCATCGACTCAACAAGACGCAGCGAGTGGAGGAAGTGGCCCGAATGCTGGGCGGGGTTGATATTACCCGGACATCCTTGAGCCACGCCCGGGAGATGCTGTCAGCCTGAGGGCTGACAGCAACGGAATACGCCGTTATTTTTTGTCCTCTTCACAGCCACCCTTGCAGACGCCATAGAGGTACAGGGTACGGTCGGTGATAGTGAAGCCCAGGTCGTCCGCCACCTTGTCCAGAATCTCATTGATTTTGGGCTCACTGAACTCACGCACCTTACCGCACTTCACGCAAACCACGTGGTCATGGTGCTCCTCACGGGCCAGCTCGAATACCGAGTGACCGCCCTCGAAATGATGGCGCGATACCAGACCCGCCGCTTCGAACTGGGTCAATACACGGTAGACGGTCGCCAGACCGACATCCTCACCCTGCTCCATCAGGAGCTTGTAGATATCTTCAGCACTGAAGTGGTCGCCTTCTCCGGCACGCTCCAGAATCTGATAAATTTTGACCCGCGGCAGAGTTACCTTCAGTCCGGCCTTCCGCAGTTCCTGATTTTCCAGTGCCATATTAGGTCTCAATCACTATGCTGTTCGGGATTTGCAATGTTAGACTCCATTATCTTTGTTTAGGCATGAAAACGGAAGCCATTGTCCGATGCGAAAGGTTCTTCTCAGCGCTACAGTTGCACTTTTGATTGCCGGCTGTTCCGAATTTCCCGGTGTGTACAAGATCGACATCCCCCAGGGCAACGTCGTGACCCAGGAGATGGTCGACCAGCTGCGCCCCGGCATGACACCCTCACAGGTGCGATATATCCTCGGCACTCCGCTGGTCAACGACAGCTTCAGCGAAAACCGCTGGGATTACATCTACAGCATCAAGGAAGGTGATGGTACGCGTTATCAGGAACGCATCAGCCTGTTCTTTGAAGACGACAAATTGGCCCGTCTCAGCGGCGACTTCCGTCCGGGTGCCAAGCCGGAAACCACTCCCTGATTTCCGGCACCCCGTTCAGTCCTGCTTGGCCTCGGCGGCCTTCTGAGCTTTCATCTTGGCCGCCCGCTTCGCCCTGACCTCCTTGGGGTCAGCGATCAGGGGGCGATAGATCTCCACACGATCGCCCTCTCTCAATACCGTGGTCGCCGGATCCTTGATCGCCTTGCCAAAGATCCCCATGGGAGCGGTTTCAGGCTCGATATCCGGGAAGAGCTCAACGATCCCCGAACGCACCACCGCTTGCTGCGCCGTGCAGTCATCCTCGACCTGCAACGCTATGATCTTCTGCTCATGAGGCAGCGCATAGGCGACTTCAACTTTCATCATCCCACTCCTAACCGTAGACCTGATCCGCTCGGCTAACAAAGGCATCCACCATCGTGGTCGCCACTGAGCTGAACACCTTGGACATCGCCATGCCGGTGAGTTTCCCCTTGAATTCGAAATCCATGGTCAATTCCACCTTGCAGGCCTCATCACTGAGCGGCGTGAACACCCAGACACCGCGCAGGGAGGAGAAGGGCCCCTCCACCAGCGCGATCTCCATTTTTCCAGGCCGCTGCAGCTGGTTGCGCGTGGTGAAGCTGTACTTGAGGCCGCCTTTGGACAGGTTAAGGGTGGCCACCAGCTCGTCTTCACGCTCCGAGATCAGCTCGGTGGACGCGCACCAGGGCAGAAACTGCGGATAACTGCGCACATCATTGACCAGATCGAACATCTGCTCGGCGGTATGAAGCACCAGCGCACTGCGATTTACTTGTGTCATGTCGGCAAATACCTGGCTGGCCCGATCAGGCCAGCTTGTCATACAGGTTGACGACGAAGATGATCATCACTGCAACCGGTGCGACGAAACGGATCACCAGCGACCAGGCACTGTAGGTCGCGTTCGAACCCAGCGCCAGTTCATCACGAGTAATATGCTTGTTCAGCGCCCAGCCGGAATAAATCGCGATCATCAGGCCGCTCAACGGCAGCATGATATTGGCCGTAATGAAGTCAAGGAAATCAAAGATCCCCATCCCCAGGAGCTTGATCTCTTCCCAGTGGTTGAACGACAGCAGCGAGGCAATACCCATCAGCCAAACCACCGTACCCAGCAGCGCAGCCGCGGGCAGCCGCTTGAGGCCAAAGCGTTCGACCACCCAGGCCGTTGCCGGCTCAAGCAGAGAAATGGCAGACGTCCAGGCCGCTACACCGACCAGAAGGAAGAACAGGAAGCCGAACACCTGACCGCCTGGCATCTGGCCGAAGGCCACCGGCAGCGTGATGAACATCAGGCCTGGGCCTGCAGCCGGATCCATCTGGTTGGCAAAGACTACCGGGAAAATCGCCAGACCGGCGATCAGCGCCACCAATGTATCCAGCGCGCCGATGGCGATGACGGTCATGCCGATGGAGTCCTTCTTGCCCATGTAGGAACCGTACGCCATGATCGCACCCATGCCCAATGACAGGGTAAAGAAGGCATGACCCAGCGCGACCAGTACCGCATCCCAGGTCAGTTTGTCCGGGTTGAAACTGAACAGGAATGACCAACCCTCGGCAAAGCTTCCGGTGTTGACGGAGTAGCCCAGCAGCACCAGCAGCAGCACGAACAGCGCCGGCATCATGATCTTGGTGGCACGCTCCAGGCCCTTGTTGACCCCGCCGGCGACCACGCCGACCACCATCAGCACGAACAGCGTGTGCCACATCAGCATCTGATCCGGGCTGGCCAGCAGGTCGGTAAACCGCTCGCCCGCCAGATCGCTGCTGATATCGACAAACTGCCCTGTGCCCATCCCCGCGATGTAGTGCAGCACCCAGCCGGCGACCACGGAATAGAAGGAGAAGATGATGTAGCCGGCCAACACACCCAGCCAGCCGATCAGGCTCCAGTTTTGATTGAGCCCCGCCTCGGCCGCGGTTTCACGTACCGCGTTGATCGGACTCTGACGGGCACGACGTCCTACCAGGATCTCGCCCATCATGATCGGAATACCGACCAGCAGAATGCAGAACAGGTACACCAGCACAAAGGCACCACCACCGTTTTCACCTGTGATGTAGGGGAACTTCCAGATGTTACCCAGTCCGACGGCAGACCCCGTCGCTGCGAGAATGAAGATCCACCGGTTCGCCCATGAACCGTGAATTGACTGTTTAGACTGCATATCGCTCTCAAGTTGAAAATTGTACACGGGGGCAATTGTTCATAAATCGGACAGGGGTGACAACCTTTTCGGCCATTTGTTACCGTGCGGCCATGCCAAGTCACTGAAACAGCGCGTGTTACCCGCTTTCCTTGCACCGGTGCCAGCGATATAATCGCACTATGGCAAAGAAAAAGAAGGCTCCAGGCGGAAACACCATCTGCCTTAATAAACGTGCCAAGCACGAATACACCATCGAAACCCGTTTCGAGGCAGGCTTGTCCCTGCAAGGCTGGGAAGTGAAAAGCCTGCGCGAAGGACGCGGCCAGCTGGTGGACTCCTACGTGGTATTCAAGAACGACGAGGCTTGGCTGGTCGGTGCGCACATCACGCCGCTGATCTCGGCTTCCACTCACTATGTCACTGACCCGCGCCGCGACCGCAAACTGCTGTTGCACCGTCGCGAACTCGACAAGCTGACCACAGCGGTCGAGGCCAAGGGCTACACCTGTGTGGCGCTGGCGCTGTACTGGAAAAACGGCATGGTGAAGTGCGAAATCGCACTGGTGAAAGGCAAAAAACTGCACGACAAGCGCGCCGACGAGAAAGAGAAAGACTGGAACCGTCAGAAACAGCGCGAAATGTCCGTTGCGGTTCGCTGAACTTTTTCACTTTCGCCCAGTCCATTTAGTCGTTACAATAGCGCGTTACATATCTGGGGGTGACTTGGCTTCGACGCTGATTACGAACCCTTGGGTGCATGCCGAGAACGTGATGATTCTCGTAAATCCCTCATCACACAGTTATAGTTGCAAACGACGATAACTACGCTCTAGCCGCTTAAGTCGGCTAGCGCCGCGCTCTAAGGTGTCTGTAACTCAGAGATTTTGCGGTGTCATTCGAGACAGAATCGCCTGGATGCTTTGCTCTAAGCTGAACGGTTAAAACTAAAAGAGCTCGCCCATAGCACCCTGGCTCTCGGGTCGCGACGGGTTAACTAAATAGAGATGCCTAAGCATGTAGATCTTGAGGCAGAGGATTGGCGGACGCGGGTTCGAAACCCGCCACCTCCACCACCCTTTTCTGGAAACCAGATGTAACGCGGCCTGTAGTGGATTCCAATATCCCTACAGCGGACGTCTGACAGGACTGTGCCCACGGATTGTGCCCACTGAGATCGATCAGAGGGCTTCAATGGCAACACTCATTCCCAACACCTACCGCCGCTCCGGCATGTACTATGCCCGCTTTCGGCTGCCTAAAATTTTGCATCCCCATGCTGAACGTATCGGTTTCCCCAAAGATATTCGTGTATCCCTGAATACGTATAATGCGGTCGATGCACGCCATAAAATAATCACCTTGTCAAAATATTTTTATAACAGTATTGACAAAGTCACCACCAGAATTAATATATTAAATGACAGTGAAGTCAAAACAATATTAATTCAAACCAAGACAGTCATAAATAAAAGGGATTTTTTTATGCAGCTAGCCTCCATTAATCAATATGAGCCCGCCCTGCTGGCACCTTGTATTCAGTATACGTCAGAGCGAATTGATGAAAAATCGATTCGATTGAGGATACAAAAACACATGCCTGCCATGAGCATGGATAGCGCCAATATTCATTCTATCGAGCCCTTCGATGGCAGATATAAAGAACCGGCAAACAAGGCAATATACGAGCAGACCGCATCCGGTTACCGCATCTACTCCGATGCCACTGATCCCAATCAGGCCGCGGGTGAGATCGCTGCCCTACAGACCGCGCTGGGCGGCGGTGGCGGCAACGGCGGGGGCGCGAAGGGCCTCACACTGTCTCAGGCTTTGCAGGAGTACATCAGCCTGATGATCAAGGGGCGCTGGAAAAAGCCCGCGACCGCCACTCAAGGTGTTACTCGTCTGACCAAAGTCGTTGAGTTTATCGGGGCCGACAAGGATATCGGGTATATTAAATTTGAAGATATCGAACGCCTCGAAAATGATATTGTCAGTCGCATTGATATCAACAGTTCTCGCCGTGGCCGTAAAAAGACAGATACCACGCTCGCCGTGGGCACAGCCAAAGGGTATATCAGCCTTACCAAACAGTTTTTTCGCTGGTGCTACAAAAAACGCTATATTCATGAAAACGTGGCCGAGTTTTTGGGTGATCTGGTCAACAGCACGACCCCACGTAAAAAGAAATTAAACCCGTATGCCCCATTCACCCATGATGATATTGAGAAGATTTTTGGCCGATATTTATATGTCAATGAAGACCTGAAATCGACCCGCAAAGTATTAGATGGTGAGTTCAACCGGTCGGTGCAACGACTGACTCTAGTTTTTCAGCTGGCGTCGAATAGCTCAAGGTTTTTCGAGGCCGCTGGTTGAGTTGCAGAGCGATATCATCGAGCTGTTCTTGTGAGTAGCCCGATAGGTCACTGCCCTTGGGGAAATACTGACGAAGTAACCGGTTGGTGTTTTCATTACTGCCGCGCTGCCAAGGACTCTGGGGGTCACAGAAGTAGACGCTCACATCTGTCGCGATCGTAAATTGCTTGTGACCAGCCAGCTCTCCGCCTCTGTCCCAGGTTAATGTTTTACGCAGTTGAGTAGGCAATGTCATAACTTGCCGGCTTAGGGCAGCTACGACACTGTCTGTATCCTTGCCGTTGACCTTTACAAGCATCGTAAAGCGGGAGTGCCGCTCAACGAGAGTAGCGATATGAGAGTTCTTGGAGCCCGATATCAGATCGCCCTCCCAGTGCCCCGGGACAGCGCGATCATCAGCCTCAGCTGGACGCTCTCGAATCGAGACCGCATCGACGATACTGGTTCGCGGTTGCTCTTCTGTGGAGGTATGCCTGGACCGGCGCATTCCACGCCGTGACCTAAGGTGTTTCACCAGCTCTTTTTTCAATACGCCTCTGGCTTGAATGAACAAACTGCGGTAGATCGTTTCATGAGATATTTGCATCGCGTGATCGTCCGGAAAGTGGCGCTTGAGCCAGCCTGCGATCTGTTCAGGCGACCAGTCTAGCTTGAGTTTTTCAGCCACCAATTCCCGTAACTCAGGGCTTGTGGCAAGCCGGCAGGGCTTTGGGCGTTTTGCGCATTTCCATGCCCTTCGGTCTGCTTTTCCTGCACGATACGCCTCTCGACCACCATTTCGTTGTACCTCGCGACTTATCGTTGAGAGCGAACGACTGATGGAAGCAGCGATCTGACGTAAGGAGTTCCCGGCGGCGAGTCCTCTCGATATTTCTTCACGCTCATCTAATGTGAGCACGCGGGGTGAGCGCGTACGGATGGACGGTATAATACCTCCATGGATGGCTAACACGCCGCTGATAGAGCCCGCATGCTTACCGAGCGCACGCCCGATCTCGCTGAGGGATTGCCCCTTCTTCCAGCGCTCCCAAAGCTCTCGTTTTTGTGCAGAAGTCAGGCCACGAGTGGAGTCCTTGCTCATCTTGTCCATCCAGATTCCGGTATTCATGCATTATGTTGCACCGACCGGTTGAACTCACCATAGCTATTTTTGGGCACCGTTGCTGGGCCTCTTCGCTGGCATGCGCCTCAACGAGATTTGTCAGCTCAAGGTGGAGGATATCCAGCAGGAAGACGGTATCTGGTTCATCAACTCCGATGACTTGAGTGAAGACCAGAGCAGCAAAAATGAGTCGTCCAAGCGCCGCATCCCGCTCCACAATGAGCTGATACGCATCGGCTTCATGACATTCCTGAATGAACGTAAACAGGCCGATGGCACAGCCGCAATGCTGTTCCGTGACCTGAGCTGGGATGCCAAGAATCAATGGATCAAGCAAACCAGCCGTTGGTTCGTGGGTGACAGTGGTACAAAAGGCCACCTCGACCTGATCGGATTGCGCATTCGTGAGAAAAAGGTGTTTCACAGCTTTCGTCATACAATCATCAATCGCATGCGCAAGCTGGGTGTCCCGGCAACGGATATTGCAGCGCTGGTTGGACACGAGCCGGGACTGACCACGGAGCACTACGGTGGTGACTATGAGCTGAGCACACTCAAGCAGATCATCGACCGCCTGAACTACCCAGTCGATCTCAGCCATATTCACTATGATCGCTTTCGCCTGTTCCAGCTGGCTGATGGCAAACCCAATAAACGCCAACACATTGCTGAGTTGCGATTGCGCAAGATGGAAAGCCAATCAGGCGTATCCGGCAGACGTGCGAAACGTGGACGGCGCTGAGCATCCGATATCCGGTCTACCGGATATCGAGCGGATCAATCGATCCGCTGGGGATTCCAAAGGGGGGCTCCCCTTTGGCCGACGTCTTACCCATCGACCGTAGGGAAAATGGGTAAGACATAGTCGGTCACTTTGGCTTTACCGCGTAACTTGAAAACAACCCATACAAGGATTTTGAAAATGAAAAGGAACTTCACATGGCAGGATATCAATTCATTCACATCGAGGCGTATGCACGCAAAGGTACGGCAAAGAAACGCAGCCTGATATCAATCGCACAGGAAGCAGATCGTGATTCGGGTAGTCACCCGCACGTTACCACCCCACTCCCACCTGAATACCTACTTGGACACTCATTCACGGATGCGGCTGAAAAAATTGTGGCAGCGGCTGACCTGAGCAAAGTCGCCCATAGTGGGAAACCACGCAAAATCCGAAAAGATGCGAATGTCGGCATTGGCTTGGTGGCGAGTCACCCACTTGCACTGAACGATCTACACGCATTACCAGAAGCCCAGCGTGAAGCCGCTATCGCAGCGGTTAAAGACTGGGCTGAACACGTCATCACCTTTGCGCAGTCGGAATACCCCAACCAAGTTCAAGTCGCCGCACTGCACTGGGACGAGTCTTATCCACATATCCACATTCTAATCGGTAGCACCGAGCCGACTGACGACTTCCAGATTATCCATAATGGTGAACGTGCTCGAAAGCGTGCACAGGGCAATGATCGAACTGCACAAGGGAAGAAAGCGGGCAATGATGCCTACACGAAGGAAATGCGCCGGTTTCAGGACCGATACCATGCTGAGGTCAGCCTGCACCATGGACAAGCGAGATTAGGGCCGGGACGGCGCCGGTTGACGCGTGCTCAGTGGCAAAAGGAACAGGCACAAGCCGAAGCACTGGCGAATTCAAAGCGTCAGGCTGATGAAGTTCAAGCCAAAATCGACTGTGATCTGGCTGATGCTGCCATGCAGGCACAGGTTATCGTTGATGCATCACAGGAAGAGGCCAGCCACCAGCGTAAAAAAGCTGAACAAGAACGACAGCGAGCGGAACAAGAACGCCAGCGAGCAGAGGCTCTGAAGCAACAAGCCGAGGAAGAGGTGCGTCAGGCAGCTGAACTGAAAGTACAGGCAGAACAAGTTAAATCGGCGCTGGATGAGCGTGCTCGTGAAATGTCCAAGTACGATGGTATGTTTGGTCGGGTACTCGGATGGCTTGGTAACCGTCAGCGGATCGAACGGAACGCCGAGGCCAAGTTCCAACAGCAGATTGCAGGCATGAAGAAGCAAGTTGACCACCTCAGTGCGCGGATTGATCGGGATGATGCTGTAAAGAAACAGCATGATCACGCTGTTGGGGCGTTAAATGCCCTTCAGAGGGCACTTTCAGTATCAGTTGATGATTATCCCGCATTGAAAGAAACGGGGGCGTTACAAAGGCATTTTGAATACATTCAGAGGCTCATGGACAAAAACCTATTGGCTGAGCAGGTGAAGGACATGCTTGATTCATATATGGACGAACTGCAACTTACTCAGCTTCAATCACAGTCCTCAGATTATCCTGAAGTGTCCGAGTTGGATTATTAAAACAACCTCTCGGAGCATTTTTTCTATTCTAGTGCCCAATGGGGTCGTCAGAAGACGTGGATGGTGCGGAGCTTCATAGGAACTTTTTCGATAAAATATTTAGCTCCGAAGGTGATAATTTTATTCTCAGCAAAACTTATTTTTTTCAAATGGCTTAATTTCTACCCATAAAAAATCATTCCTGCTGAACCTAATTATCTTTTATTCGACCCCATAGTGTTTGATGCTATAAATTACGTGGCTACCGTACTTGGCCTGTAGGGAGTTTATAAAAGCAGGCTCCACGTCATGAATGTATGCAAGATATCCTTTAAGACGGTTAATATCATGTTCTTCTAGAAAACCATTAATATATCTATGCACTAATGCTTTGATTTCCCTCTTTTTATCTCGGCCTATTGAAATTTTATTATCATTCGTCAGCACTAAACCTGTGACATGTCGATTGTGTTTCTTAGATGAAAAAACAGTTTTCTCACTATTTATGGTAAGCTCAGGATACTGAATCTGAGAGCATACGTTTTCGATAAAGTCCGGAATACTAAACAGTACACCCTGTTCATTAGTCGTGAATGTCAAGTCATCTGCATAGCGAGTATAAGTTATACCTTTTTCTTTGCAGTAATCCTCCACTTTTTTATCAAAGGTAAACATCACTAGATTTGATATGCGTGGTGAGGAGGGGGCTCCAATGCTAAGTAGCAAACCGGGAGAGTTCCTTGGACGCCAAAAAAAAATACGTTCGATACACTCCCTATCGCTTTCATCAAAATCAAAGCCTTTTTCTTGGAGATAAGCAAGAAATGCTTCTGGCTTGATAGAAGGAAAGAAGTCCTTGAAGTCCATTTTCAGAAGAAAACTGCTACCTAGATGGGCTCGTGCATTCAATTTTATGCCTTTGCCTTCAACGTATGCTTGCGCGCAAGGATGAACCGGCAAATCTCTGAAATACTCGTTCATTACTAACCGCTGAATGAACTTTAGCTCCTTCGATGGTTGAGCGATAGTTCTTTTTTTGTCGCTGTTTCGTTTTGCGATCTTGTATACTTTGTAGCGATGAGGGGACTGGTCAATAAAGCGTTTAACTTCATCTTCGCCCATATAAAGCGTCGTGCTGATCAGTTTCAAAATACTCATGCTGCTGCTCCTTGATCTACAGTCTTTGAGAGCACAAACTCTTGGATGACACTAAGGCGTTTACTCTCAGTGGGCAAATCATCCTTATTCGAGACATAATACTGCATGGCATTCATCGTGACCTTATTTCGATCAAAGTCCCCTCCAAGACGCAAGCGTTTCTCAAATCGCTTTGGGTAGTAGAAATCAATTTTCCCTCTCTTTTTAACCCCAACAAAGTCGAATTTATCGAGTAAGAAAAGTAGTTTTTTAACTCTATCTCGCTCAAGATCAAGCCCTGTCGCTTTTAAAAATGCTTCGATTTCAGTTAGTTTAAGTGCGCGGAAGATAGATACGAACTCATAAATTAGGAACGCGAGGTGACCGGCATTATCAGCAGAAAATATTTCTGTTTCATCAACATCGTCTAAGAACTCAATAATATCTGACCTGATATCTCCAAGGTATGGCTGTATTGTTGGGTCAGGGTTATTGATATCCCAAGGATAAGAACAAATGGCCCCTTCTCTGATAGACTCGATATGCCTTAGCGGTCCAAGTTTTATAAACGAATCATCTTCATGATGCTCTTCAGATATAAATACTAATAGTTTTCTGTTAAGAACGTCATTAACTGCAAAAGCTCCGAGCTCAGCAATCGAACCAGCACTTTCAAGGATAATTACGGTAAGTGATGCCAGATGCGCGATATCATCTTCGAACTGAAGCAAGTTGGAATACACACCATCATGCAACCAGTCCTTATAGTTTTCAGCGCAGGTAATTTGATCACTAAGGTCTGACCCTACCTCAGCAAGGTGGCTTAATAGAGCATCTCTAACCGAGCAAGACACTGTTTCAGTGACATCTACAATCCCACCACACATGAAAATTATCGGGGGATTGAGCATTGCTTTGCTCTTAGTTAGTTCAATTTTAGAGGCTTGCTCTATTCGTTTGTCATTGTATTTCAAGAGTCGGACACCCACTATTAAAAATGGGTGAGCTCTAGACACAAGCCAGCGACCTTGAAACACGAGAAAGGGCTCTCTTTACCTTAGAGGAAGCGCTGGAGGCTTCTCTGGGCTTTAGGAGCTTGCGACTGGAGCCCAGAGAAGACTTCAGCGCTGCCTAAGTGTGTATCAAAAAGTTTGAGTCTGGCTAATCACCCGACTAAGGCTATAAGGCCTCAAAAACACGTAAAGAGAAACTCTATTCTATAGGTAGGCCTCTAATCGATCAAATCTAACGCTCGATTTCAACCCGCAACCACAAGCTCTTATTCAAATCTGCCCTGTACACAAGTTGACTGTTGGCGATCAGGTAACCAAGTGCTGAGATACTTGCCCCAGCCTTCAGACATCAGCCAGCCCTCAAGCACTGCACAATCCTTGCAGCCGCTGGGGGCCAATGCCCAGCGGCTTCCACGATTTAGCATTGCTAGCGGCCTCGCCTGTTGCCAGAAGTCTTTTAGGTGAGGGGGCAAGCATGAGGATGTGCCCCTTGCCTGTGCCCATTTTGTGTGCCATCCTGATAGGGAATTTACATAAATTGGTGCAATTTCAGTGGGTTAGGTGCGTAGAGGGAAACACCCGCCACCTCCACCAGATTGCAAAAGTTAAAAGCCTGTTTTTACAGGCTTTTTTCGTTTCTGGCCTTCCGTTATTGCTCAAGATGTCGACCAGGTGTCACCTGCGCCCCGTAATAATACCGCCACCCGATTTCGCATCCTTTCCCCAAGTGTTTTAAAGTGTCCTGACTGACAACACGCAAGGATGCTATCAATGAAACGGATTTTCATGAGCCTTCTGCTTGCCACAGCAGTCGGCATCCCCCAGGCCAATGCCGATATCCGGCTGCAGAATGGCAAGGTACTGATCAGCGTCGGTGACCCAGTCACCAAGCTGAACCGTCACCTCAAGCCTGTGACTCAATATGCAGGCAGGGTCTGTCAAAAGCCCTCGCACCACCAATGCCGCAAACAGGATTCCCGCCCCGGCACCATCTACGAATATCACGCCAACAAGGTGACCTATACCGTGCAAACCTACCGCAATACCATCACCTATGTAGAATGGCGTCACTGAGCACTGCAGCCAAGTAACACGTACAGGGTTTTCCACAGCGGCGGCCATGCTAGCATCCGGCACCAGACAACGTACTTATCCACAACGAGGCCCAAATGATCTCCACCGTTCTTGTGACCGGTTGCTCCACCGGTATCGGCCAGCACTGCGCCCTGCGTCTGCGCGAATCCGGCTATCGGGTACTGGCAACCGCGCGCAAACCGGAAGATGTTGCGGCACTGGAAGCGATGGGGCTGGAGAGTTTCGTGCTGGATCTGAACTCATCGGAATCGATCGAACGCGGTGTGGCCCATGCGCTGGAATTGACCGGAGGTCGCCTGGATGCGCTGTTCAACAACGGCGCTTACGGCCAGCCCGGGGCGGTCGAGGACCTGAGCCGAGAGGTGCTGAGAGATCAGTTCGAGACCAACCTGTTCGGCTGGGTCGAGTTGACCAACCGGGTGCTTCCGGTGATGCGCCAGCAGGGGCACGGCCGCATCGTGATGAACTCGTCGGTGCTGGGACTGGTGGCGATGCCGTACCGCGGCGCCTATAACGCCTCCAAGTTCGCCCTGGAGGGGATCACCGATACCTACCGCCAGGAGTTGCATGGCTCGGGGGTACAGATCTCGCTGATCGAGCCCGGTCCGATCAGCAGCGCCTTCCGCCGCAACGCGCTGGAAGCGTTCAGGCGTAATATCGATCATGAACACAGCGCCCATGCCCGCACCTATGCCGGGGTGCTCAAGCGCCTGGAAGGGGGCGAAGAGCAGGATTCAGGCTTCACCCTGCCGCCGGAGGCGGTATTCAAGTCGCTGCGCCATGCGCTGGAAAGCACCCGCCCGAAAGCCCGCTACTATGTCACCGTGCCGACCTATCTGCTCGGCTATCTGCGCCGCCTGCTGCCGGCACGCTGGCTGGATGCCATCCTCATCCGCGCCGCCGAGAAAGAAAATAGCTGATCGGCTGCGTTTCTCGGTGCACGCCGGCTGATCCAATCAGGCACCGCCGGCGTAGGTTCTTTTGACGCCCAGCAATCGATCCGCCTGGTATTAGTCCATCTAATGTATGTGTTAAACAACAGTTTCCAATACTCTTGCCAGGGATCTGCCCATTCAACCTCAGGTCCTGCCCAAGAGCCGCTATTGCCTATACCTGTTTCCAGGATTCCATATGTTTAATCGCAAGCTGAAGCAAGAAGTCTCCGCCTGCAAGGAACAACTGTCCGCAGCACAGCAACTGGCCAGCGCACTGGACGCCACCATGGCCATTATCGAATTTTCTCCCGACGGCCTGATCCTGAGTGCCAACAGGCTGTTCGAACAGACTCTTCACTACTCCGAACAGGAGCTGCTGGGACAGCAGCACGCCTTGCTGTGCACGCAAGCCGATGCACAGAGCGCTGACTATCGGCTCTTTTGGCAAAAACTGACCCGCGGCGAAAGTCAGAGCGGGCGCTTCCGCCGGGTCTCTCGCCAAGGCCGCCATGTCTGGCTGGAAGCCAGCTATATACCGGTCACGGATGCCGCCGGTCAGGTAATCAAGGTAGTCAAGCTGGCCCGCGACATTACCGAAAGCGTGGAAAAGGAACAGCATCTGAACAACGTCATGAGCGCCATCGACACCTCCATGGCCGTGATCGAGTTCAATCTGCAGGGGCAGGTCACAGGTGCCAATGACAACTTCCTGCGTACCATGGGTTATCGCCACGCCGAGATCGCAGACCAGCATCACCGCCAGTTCTGTGACCCCGACTACGTAGACAGCCAAGCCTACAGTCACTTTTGGCAGCGACTCGGTCAAGGGGAATATATGGCCGGTGTCTTTGAGCGCCGTAGCCGTGACGGCCGCAGAGTCTGGCTGCAGGCCACTTACAATCCCTTGCGCAACGCAGCGGGTGGGCTCTACGGCGTGATCAAGATCGCCAGCGATGTCAGCGCCGATATCGAGCGCCGCAATGCGGAGTCACAGGCCGCGCAGCTGGCCTATGATACGGCTCTGGAAACCGACCAGAGCGCCAGCAACGGTGCCCAAGCGGTCGACGAGACCATCAGCATGGTACGCCGCATCGAGCAGCACCTGCAGACTGTCGCCGACCAGGTCAGTGCCTTGAGTGAGCAGTCCGGCAAGATCGAACGCATCGTGGATGTGATCAAGGACATTGCCGAGCAGACCAACCTGCTGGCCCTGAATGCGGCCATCGAAGCCGCCCGCGCCGGGGCTCAGGGGCGCGGCTTTGCCGTTGTGGCCGCTGAAGTCCGCAATCTGGCCCAGCGCACCCGTCAGGCTACCGAGGAGATCCGGCAGGTTGTCGAGCATAACCGCGTACTGGCCAGTACAGCCAGCGAAGAAAGCCTGAATAGCAGGGCCGAAGTGGAGCAAGGGGTGTTGCTGGCCAACAGGACAGGCACGGTGATGCAGGAGATTCGGCAGGAAGCACAACGGGTGGTGGCCGCAATCGGCCAGTTTCGCGAACAGGTGCAGGCCGACTGACAGCAAAAGGCCCGCACGTGGCGGGCCTTGAACAGCGCTTAAGCGTGTATTACACCACGCCCTGCTCCAGCATCGCATCGGCGACACGACGGAAACCGGCAATGTTGGCGCCCAGTACCAGGTTGTACGGCTGGTCGAACTCCTTCGCGGTTTCGCTGCAGCGTGTGTAGATATCGGCCATGATCGCCTGCAACTGCTGATCGACCTGTTCGAAGGTCCAGCGCTGCATACTGGCGTTCTGGCTCATCTCCAGCTGGCTGGTCGCCACACCACCGGCGTTGGCCGCCTTGCCCGGGCCGTAGTGGATACGGTTGGCAATGAACAGCTCCACGGCGGCCGGTGTCGACGGCATGTTGGCGCCTTCGCTGACGCAGCGACAGCCGTTGTCCAGCAGGGCACGAGCATCGGCTTCGGTCAGTTCGTTCTGGGTCGCGCACGGGAAGGCCGCATCGGCCTTGAAGCGCCAGACCGCATGACCATCTTCCGGGTACTCCTCTACCGGAATGAACTCTGCTTTCGGGAATTCATTCAGGTATTCACGCAGAGAGACCCGTTTCTGTTCCTTGAGGATCTTCAGAGTTTCCAAATCGATACCGTGACAGTCGTACAGGGTACCACTGGAGTCGGAGCAGGTGACCGGGCGTGCACCCAGCTGGTACAGCTTCTCGATGGTATAAATTGCCACGTTGCCGGCGCCGGATACCAGGCAGGTCTTGCCTTCCAGGCTGTCGGCATGAGCCTTGAGCATGTTCTCGGCAAAGTAGACGCAGCCATAGCCGGTCGCTTCCTTGCGCACCAGTGAACCGCCCCAGAGCAGGCCCTTGCCGGTGAGCACGCCTTCATAACGGCCGGTCAGGCGCTTGTACTGGCCAAACATGTAACCGATCTCGCGGGCACCCACACCGATATCACCGGCCGGCACATCGGTGTTGGGACCGATATGACGGTACAGCTCGTTCATGTAGGACTGGCAGAAGCGCATGATCTCCTGATCGGAGCGCCCCTTGGGATCAAAGTTGGCGCCACCCTTGCCACCGCCGATCGGCAGACCAGTCAGCGCGTTCTTGAAGATCTGCTCGAAGCCCAGGAACTTGATGATGCTGGCATTGACCGACGGGTGAAAACGCAGACCGCCCTTGTACGGCCCCAGCGCCGAGTTGAATTCGATTCGGTACCCCTTGTTGACCTGCACCTTGCCCTGGTCGTCGACCCAGGGAACTCGAAACATGATCTGGCGCTCGGGCTCGACCATGCGTTCAATGATGCTGTTGTCACTATAGTGGGGGCTCTGCTCCAGCACCGGCTCCAGGGACTCAAGCACCTCCTCAACCGCCTGGTAAAATTCGGCTTGGGCAGGGCTAGAGGCCATCAGGCCAGCGATGGTGTCATGGATATAGGACATTAAGTACCTCAGATGATGAAGCGGAAGTTGGCCAGAACAACAGAGTGCATATGACGCCTGGTCACTGCATTCATGATTGGAGTCAGAGGATTTCTGACAGGAGTTGGAAACTCGGGGAATGTTCTGACGCGATAAAGCCCGCTAATAATAAAACACTACATTAGTGCATACAATGCACCAAAACTGCGACTTTCGCAGAAATTACGCACCATTTTGGGGCATTGAACTTAATTGAGCGCTTCTCGTCTGATACCGGTACTTGCCCGGTTACAACGGATCGGGCTACTCTTTCTGCCGCAATTTGTCACAGGGACAGGTCATCATGAAGTTTGTCCAGCAACTGCTGAACTCCCGCATCTACTGGCTGGTGCTGCTCGTTGGCGCCGTTGCCGCCGAAGCCGTCGCACTCTACTTTCAACACGTACTCGACTACGGCCCCTGTGTGCTCTGTATCCATATACGGCTTTGGCTGTTTGCCTTGGCTCTGGTCGCCCTGACCGCCCTGCTGCTGCCTCGCTGCCCGAAAATTCAGCTTGGCGGTCGCCTGCTGACCCTGATTATCGCCCTCGGTTTTGCCGAACGCAGTTGGCGCACACTGGCCATTGAACGCTCCTGGACCGAAAGCAGCTGCTCCTTCGACTCGGGCCTGCCCGCCTGGTTTACCCCGGGAGAATGGTGGCCCTGGATGTTCGAAATCTGGGAATCCTGCGGTTATACCCCGGAAGTGTTCGCCGGCTTCACCATGGCGGAACTGCTGGCGGCCGCCAGTCCACTGTTTGTCGCCCTGGCGGCGGCAGCCTTTGCCTTCAGCCTTGTCAGAAAAGCGCCGCAAAACTGACACGCGGCGGTCATAATTCGCCGTCCATAATGGCCTCATGACACAATTAAAGAGGACAAAACCATGACTGCTACCCAACTGACTGCACAGCTGCGCCAGCTGCTGAACCGCGGCTACTCCATTGAAGACGTCCGCAACCTGGTGCCGGTACCGCACGAAGTTCTGGAACAGGCCATCCGCGAACATCGTCTGCAGGAACACTCGCGCCGTCACGATCGCCTGCTGCAGGGCCAGGCTGACTTTGCCATGCGCCTGGGACGCCAGCGCTAAGCCTCACCGCTCAGGTTTCCGTACAGGCTGCGGCCAGATGCCGCACCTTTGATCTATTTACTTTCAGGCAGCGACAGACCTAAACTGCCTGAATTTGAGTATAATCGGTACAAAACCGAGTAAATTAAGGAAACCTGCAATGAAAAAGACTCTGCTGATCGCAGCAACGGCCGTGCTGCTGACCCCGGCTGCCGCCATGGCTGAACGCTCTGGCGAAGAGATCTACAATACCAAATGTTCCGTTTGCCACGCTGCCGGCATAGCAGGCGCACCCAAGTTCGGCGATGCAGCTGCCTGGGCGCCGCGTGCCGAAAAAGGCATCGATGGCCTGCTGGCTACCGCTATCACCGGTCTCAACGCCATGCCGCCGAAAGGCACCTGCATGGACTGCTCCGACAGCGAGCTGAAAGCCGGTATCCAGTTCATGCTGGACGCAGCCAAGTAACACCTTTGGCCCGCGCACAAAAAAACCGCCAGCTGGCGGTTTTTTTGTATTCCGTATCAAGGCGGCCCATCAGAACAAGCTGCCCGGATCCATCGGTTCACCTTCGGTATCCCCGTCAGGCCATGACTGCAGCCTGTCCAGCGCTTCTTCGACACTACCCTTCTGAATCACGATTTCGACCCGGCGGTTGCGCGCCCGCAGCTCCGCACTGCTGTTAGGTGCCAGTGGACGAGTATCCGCATAGCCGGTAATGCTGAAGCGCGACTGGTTGATACGGCGATCGGAAAAGAGCTCATGTGCTACCGCCAGGGCTCGTGCTGAGGACAGATCCCAGTTGGACTCGAACTGGCGACCGCCGTAGGGGATGTTGTCGGTATGCCCTTCGATGGTAATCTTGCCGCTGATCTCTAGCAAAAGGTCACGAATCTTGGCGATTACCGGAATGTATTCGAACCTCAGTTCGGCCGAACCGGACTGGAAGGAACCGCGCTCCTTGACCCGGATGATGAGTCGGGTGCCATCGGTCTCGACCTCGATACTGCCTTCACCGATCTCCTGAGACAGCGCCTGTGCGACCGCAATCGCCTCCTCACGCGCTTCCTCTTCCTGCTGACGACGCAGCTCCTCCAGGCCCTTGAGCTGGTCTTCTACCTGAGCTTCACCTTCACGGGAGCGAACATCCAGACTGTTCATGTCGTTGTTGACGGTCATCTGTCGCACTTCGTTCAGCGGCGTAGGCTCCGGTCGTCCCGGGCTGAATTCCTGCGCAATGATGGAGGTTCCCTTGGGGATATCCTCCACCTTGATCTGGTTCTGCACGCCGAAGGCTTCGCGCATGGACCCGGCCAACTGCTTGAACTTGAGTACGTCCATTTCGGAGAAGGACAGCAGCAGTACGAAAAAGCACATCAGCAGCGACATCAGGTCGGCGAAGGTCGCCATCCACGCCGGCGATCCTGGCGGGGGACATTTACATTTTTCTTCGTTGTCGTCACTCATCGCTGCATCCCTCAGCTTTCAGCAACGGCACGTTTACCTTCGGGCAGGTAGCTGCGCAACATCTGATCGATGACACGGGGGTTCTGGCCCGCCTGAATCGCCAGCAGACCATCGATCACCAGCGCCTGATTAAGCGCCTCTTCATCACGACGCACCTCCAGCTTGTCCGCCACCGGCAGCGCGAACATGTTGGCGATCATGGCGCCATAGAGCGTCGTCAGCAGCGCAACCGCCATCGCCGGGCCGATCGACTTGGGATCCGACATGTTGGACAACATCTGCACCAGGCCAACCAGCGTACCGATCATGCCCATCGCCGGTGCCACATCACCCATCGCCCTGAAAATCTTGTTACCAAAGTCATGCCGATCATAGGTCAGAGCCGCTTCCTTTTTGAGCAGCTGCTTGACCACCTCAGGATCATGACCATCCACCAGCAACTGGATGCCACGCTGCATGAAGTCGGATGAAACCTGCTTGTCTTCCAGCGACAGCAGACCACCCTTGCGCGCCGCATCGGCCAGGTCGACGGTTTCAGCAATAATGTCTTCGGGGTTTATGGCCTTGAACATGAATGCCTTGGCCATCACCTTGCCCGCCCCCAGAAACTGAGCCAGGGTAAATTTCATCAGCACCACCAGCAGGGTGCCGCCGAGAACGATCAGGATGGAGGGGGGGTTGACGAAAATACCGATATCACCGCCCAGAACCATCGCCGCGATGATGATACCAAAGGCCCCGATGAGGCCAACGAGGGTAGCCAGATCCACTGATCGCTCCTGAATAGAAAATTCCGACCCAATTGACGCGCAAAGCGAGGGCTCCGCCAGGAGCGATGATACCAGAATGGAACAGGTGTTCACCCCATTTACCGGGTTTTTCCCGATGCGGATTGACCCTCCTCACAGGGTTGGTTAACGTGAGCGGCCTATAGAGGACAGTGAACCGCCATGGCATCCAAACCCAAGACTCCCGACTTTGAACAGTCGCTGCAACAGCTGGAAGGGCTGGTCGAACAGCTCGAGCAGGGCGACCTGCCGATCGAAGAAGCGCTCAAGGCATTCGAGCAGGGCATCCGCCTGACCCGCGACTGCCAGACCATCCTGCAACAGGCGGAACAGAAGGTGCAGCTGCTGACCGAGCAGGACGGCGAAATTCACGCCAGCGACTTCCCTGAACAGGGAGACGCCCAGGCATGAGCAGTCTCGCACAGCTGTTGCAGCACTATCGCCAACGGGTCGAACAGCAGCTGGACCAGCTGGTGACCACCGAGCAGAGTCTTGAGCCGCGCTTGCAGCTG
Source organism: uncultured Marinobacterium sp. (assembly GCA_963677795.1). Classification (GTDB taxonomy): domain Bacteria; phylum Pseudomonadota; class Gammaproteobacteria; order Pseudomonadales; family Balneatricaceae; genus Marinobacterium. The sequence continues at coordinate 1,571,773 of OY782520.1, forward strand.
ACCATGCGTCACGGTCTGCTCAACGGCGGCAAACGCCTGCGCCCGGCGCTGGTCTACCTCAGCCACAAGCTGTGCAGCGGCGAAGACACCAACCTGCTGACCGACCGGGCCGCCGCCGCCATCGAATGCATCCACAGCTACTCGCTGGTGCATGATGACCTGCCGGCCATGGACGATGACGACCTGCGCCGCGGCCAGCCCACCTGCCATATCGCCTTTGACGAAGCCAGCGCCATCCTGGCCGGCGATGCACTCCAATGTCTGGCCTTTGAGCACCTCAGCGCCCCCTGTGAAGGGGTGTCTCCCGCCCTGCAGCTGCGCATGCTCAATGTACTGGCCCGTGCCAGTGGCGAGCGCGGCATGGTCGCCGGCCAGGCGTTCGACCTGTCCCACGTGGACAAGCCACTGACCCTGGAACAGCTGCAGGCGATGCATTCCTGCAAGACCGGAGCACTGATCACCGCTGCGGTGGAGCTGGGCGTGCTGTCCGCCGGAGAAGCCGGCGTCGACAAGCTGGAGCCGTTGCGCCGCTACGGCGACCTGATCGGCCTCGCCTTCCAGATCCAGGATGACCTGCTCGATATCGAAGGCGACACCGTCACGCTGGGCAAGCCCCAGGGCTCCGACCTGGCACAGAACAAGCCGACCTATCCGGCCCTGCTGGGACTGGACGGTGCCCGGGAGCGCCTGCACCAGCTGCATGACGAAGCCGTTGCCATTCTGCGCAGCTTCGGCCCTGCAGCCGATGATCTGATTGCGCTGACCGATTACATCGTAAACCGCGACCACTGAGATGTTTCACCAGATTCCGACCGTTCGTCCGGCGACCCCCCTGCTGGATCTGATCGATACTCCCCAGGACCTGCGGAGGCTATCCCGCTCTCAGCTGCCCCAGCTGGCACGGGAGCTGCGCGCCTTCCTGCTTTACTCTGTAGGCCAGACCGGTGGCCATTTCGGTGCCGGCCTCGGCGTGGTCGAGCTGACCATCGCTCTGCACTACCTGCTGCAGGCACCCGATGAAGACCTGGTTTGGGACGTGGGCCACCAGAGTTATCCACACAAGATACTGACCGGTCGCCGGGAACAGATGCTGAGCATGCGCCAGAAGGACGGCCTGTCGCCCTTCCCCAAGCGCAGCGAGAGCCCGTTCGACACCTTCGGCACCGGCCATTCCAGCACCTCCATCTCGGCGGCGCTGGGCATGGCCCTGGCGCAGCAGCTGCAGGGGCACGACCGCCATACGGTCGCGGTGATCGGCGATGGCGCCATGACCGCCGGCATGGCTTTCGAAGCACTGCATCATGCTGCCCATACCGGTGCCAACCTGCTGGTTGTCCTGAACGACAACGACATGTCGATTTCGCGCAACGAGGGCGGACTGGCCAGCTACCTGGCGCGCAACCTGAAGCACAACGTGAAAGACAGCAGCGACAGCCCGGTCACCGCCGAGCTGTTCAAGGCGCTGGAGCTGGGTTACACAGGCCCGGTGGACGGCCACAACTTCAGCCTGCTGCTGCCGGCGCTGGAGCAGGCACTGGCCCAGCCGGGACCACGGCTGTTGCACGTGGTTACGCGCAAGGGTAAGGGCTTTGCGCCGGCGGAAGCGGACCCGGTCGGCTACCACGCACTGACCAAGCTGGAACCACCCAGCAAGCCAGCCACGGCAGCCACGCCCAAACGCCCCAAATACTGCAATGTCTTCGGTCGCTGGCTTTGTGATCGAGCGGCTGTGGATAACCGCCTGATCGGCATCACCCCGGCCATGCGCGAAGGCTCCGATCTGGTCGCCTTCTCCAAGCAGCACCCCGAGCGCTACTTCGATGTCGCCATCGCCGAGCAGCATGCGGCGACCCTGGCCGCCGGCTTCGCCTGTCGCGGCATGAAACCGGTGCTGGCGATCTACTCGACCTTCCTGCAGCGCGCCTACGATCAAGTGGTACACGATATCGCCATTCAGCAGCTGGATGTGCTGCTGGCAGTGGATCGCGCCGGACTGGTCGGCGAAGACGGCGCCACCCATGCAGGCTGTTTCGACCTGGCCTTCCTGCGCTGCCTGCCCGACATGGTGCTGATGACCCCCGCCGACGAAGCGGAGCTGGAGGCGATGCTGACACTGGGTTACGAACATGCAGGGCCGGCGGCGGTGCGCTACCCGCGCGGCAGCGCCGCCCGGCCACAGACGGGCCAGCCGACACCGCTGGCACTGGGCAAAGGCCGCACGCTGCGACAGGGCCAACAGGTGGCGCTGCTCAACTTCGGCCCGTTACTGGAGACTGCCCAGCAGGTTGCCGAGGCCAACGACTACACGCTGGTCGACATGCGCTTCGTGAAACCGCTGGATGAAGACGTGATCAAGCAGATGGCTGCCAGCCATGAGTTGCTGGTCACACTCGAGGATCATGCCGTACAGGGAGGTGCCGGATCGGCGGTGACGGAGTATCTGCAGCAGGCCGGCGTGCCAACATCACTGCTGATGCTGGGTATTCCCGATCGCTGGATCGCACATGCCAGCCGCAGTGAGCAGCTGGCCGAATGCGGACTGGATGCTGCCGGCATCGAAACCTCGATCCGGCAGCGGCTGGGATATTGACCGCCTGCGCTGTGAATAACGTAAGCGAGGCAGCTGATCGCCGCCCGGGCGAAAATGGCCGAAAAAGCGAAATTTATGCGTTATAAATGAGCATTTTGAGGCCATTTTCAACGCCGCAGCAGCAACGCAGCTAGTTATTCATCCTTGAAGTGGTGCTCGGTCATCATATGTCCCAGCTTGCCCATCTTGGTCTGCAGATAATCTTCGTTGTGGCGGTTCTTGCCCACCTGCAGCGGTACCCGCTCGGCCACCTGGACACCGTATTTCTCCAGTGCCGCCACCTTGCGCGGGTTGTTGGTCATCAGCTTCACCGCCTTGATGCCGAGATGTTCCAGCATCGGCTCGCACATGCTGTAGTCACGCATGTCGGCGGCAAACCCCAGGCGTTCATTGGCTTCGACCGTATCGGCGCCGCCATCCTGCAGGTGATAAGCCTTGATCTTGTTGAGCAGGCCGATACCACGCCCTTCCTGACGCAGGTACAGCAACACACCCTTGCCCTCTTCGGCGATCCGCTTGAGCGCTTCCTGCAGCTGGAAACCGCAGTCGCAGCGCAGGCTGAACAGCGCATCACCGGTCAGGCACTCGGAGTGGATGCGGGCCAGTACCGGTTCGTCACCGGCCACTTCACCGAACACCAGCGCGACGTGCTCCTTGCCGGTGGCGGGATCTTCAAAGCCCACCATGGTAAAGACCCCCCAGGGGGTCGGCAGCCGCGAATCGGCTACATACTGTACTGACACCTTGGTTGTTTCCTCTGTCACAAATTCAATTCACGGAACGGGGCCGATTCAGCCCCAGAACCAGAGCAGCCCCTGCAGCACCAGCGCAGCAAAGACACCGGCCAGCACGTCATCAAGCATGATTCCCAGCCCGCCATGAACGCGACGGTCAACCGGTCGGATTGGCCAGGGCTTCCAGATATCAAACAGGCGGAACAGGATAAAACCGAGCAGCGCCCAGATCCAGTCCACCGGTACCGCGATCATGGTGATCCAGTAACCGACAAATTCGTCCCAGACGATACCGCCATGGTCATGGACGCCAAGATCGCGTGATGTACGACCACAGAGCCAGATTCCGATCACAAAGGCGATCAACGTCAGCCCCAGATAAACCGGCAGGCTTGTTTGTGCCATCAGGTACCAGAGCGGCACCGCCGCCAGGGTCCCGAAAGTGCCCGGCGCCTTGGGTGCGGCACCACTGCCCAGCCCGAAGGCCAGGAAGTGAACGGGGTTACGCCAGACCGAAGCCGGGGCCTTGTTCATGTGGACTCCTTGAAATGATCATAGCCCTGCGCCAGCCCTTCGATCGGCTGGCCAGCGCCATCCAGCACGCGCAGCCCCGGCTCGGCCGTGATACGGCCGACCTCAGTCAGACGGATGCCCAACCGATCAGACTCGGCAATACAGGTCGCTACCTGTTCGGCCGCGACACTGAGACAAAGTTCGAAATCCTCGCCGCCGGACAACGCCCAGTCGGCGGCCTGCTGTGGATAAAGCCGTCGCAGGGCAGCCGAGCAGGGCAGCCGGTCTCGTTCGACCTCGGCGCCGACACCCGATGCTTCCAGCAGATGATTCAGATCGGCCAGCAGGCCATCGGAGATATCCAGTCCGGCATGGACCAGCGGACGCAGCTGCTGTGCCAGCGCCACCCGGGGTTCGGGACGGTGGAAGCGCTGTTGCAGATAACGCAGATCGGCATCAACCGAGCGCGGCTGCAGCAGGGTTTCCAGTCCGCCGCGGCTGTCGCCCAACGTACCGGACACCAGCACCCGATCACCGACCTGAGCACCACGGCGCAGCAGCGCCTGTCCGGCGGGGACAAAGCCATGCACCTGGGCACTGAGCGTCAGCGTGGCACCGCGGGTCGTATCGCCGCCGACCAGGCTGACGCCCAGCTCGTCGGCGCGCTTCGCCAGTGCCGCCGCAAAGGGCTCCACCCAGTCGGCATCACCGCGGGGTAGCGTCAGCGCCAGGGTCAGCCAGGCCGGCGTGGCGGCAGCGGCGGCGAGGTCACTGACCGCAGCCCCCAGCAGGCGGGTCGCCACCTGGTCCGGCGGCGTGCCGGGCAGAAAGTGGGTGCCCTCGACCAGGGTATCGATCGAGACCACCAGCTGCTGCCCCTCAGGCACCTGCAGCACGGCACAGTCATCACCGATACCGGTCACCACGCCCGCACCCTGCCGGGCCTGCATGAAGCAGCGGCGGATCAGCTCGAACTCACCCACAGTCGGCCGCTACACGCTCAGTTGCCGGAACGGCGCTCACGGATCTCGGCGGCACGGACCCGCTGGGCCAGCTTGTCGAGAATACCGTTGACGTATTTGTGACTCTCGGTGGCACCGAACACCTTGGCCAGTTCCACGCTTTCGTTGATCGCCACTCGGTAGGGCACCTGCAGACGGTGAATCAGTTCATAGGCACCGATGCGCAGTACGCTCAGTTCTACCGGGTCCAGATCGTCCAGCGGACGGTCCAAGAAAGGACGGAAGGCCTCATCGAGATCGCGAGTACCGCTGATGACACCGCGCAACAGTTCGGAAAACAGCTGCGTATCGGTGTTGCCCATGTCGTTGTCGACACGGAACTGGGCTTCGATCTCGTGGGCACTCTGCCCGGCCAGAGACCACTGGTACAGCGCCTGCAGCGCGAAGCTGCGGGCGTTGCGACGCATTTCGGTCAGGTTGGGCTTGCCCTTCTTACGCGGAGTGGTGTCGCTCATGCTCAGACCTCAAGCTGACGCAACAGGCTGACCATTTCCAGTGCAGACAGTGCGGCTTCAGCGCCCTTGTTACCAGCCTTGGTTCCGGAGCGTTCAATGGCTTGTTCGATGGAGTTCACGGTCAGGATGCCGTTGGCCACCGGTACGTCGTAATCCATGGAGACCTGGGCCACGCCCTTGGAGCTCTCGGCGGAGACGTATTCGAAGTGCGGCGTACCGCCACGGATCACGGCACCCAGCGCGATGATCGCATCGTCCTGCTTCTGCTGGGCGACACGCTTGACCGCCAGCGGGATCTCGAACGCACCCGGTACACGGATCACGCGGATGTTCTCTTCATCCACACCGTGACGGGTCAGGGCGTCAATAGCGCCGTCCAGCAGACTTTCAACCACGAACGCGTTGAAGCGGCCGACCACGATGGCGTATTTGCCGTTGGCGCTGACGAAGTCGCCTTCAAAAACTTGTACTGTCATAAGCTTGTCCATCAATCCTCGTAGGGGATGTACTCTTCGATCTCCAGATCAAAACCGGAGATCGCGTTGAATTTCATCGGCGAGCTGAGCAGGCGCATCTTGCGCACGCCCAGATCACGCAGAATCTGTGAGCCCGTACCCACCGTCAGGTAGGCACCGGAGGCACTGACATTAACCTTGGAACGTTTTTCACTGGCGTTGAGCAGGCTGTCGACCGCCTCACCCAGGTCAACACGGCGACCGCTGTCCAGCAGCAGCACCACGCCCCTGCCCTCGTCGGCTACACGCTGCAGCGCACGTCGCATGGTCCATTTCACTTCAGGACCGCGACGGACACCGACCACATCACGCAGAACCTCGGTACGTACATGCACACGCACCAGCGTGGCGTCATCCTCTGCAATATCACCTTTCACCAGAGCCAGGTGAGTGCAGCCCTGAATCTCGTCGCGGTAGCTGACATAGCGGAACTCGCCGAACTCGGTCGGCAGTACACCCTCGTCGGTACGCTCGACGGTATGCTCGTTCATGGTGCGGTAATGGATCAGGTCGGCGATGGTGCCGATCTTGATACCGTGCTTGGCGGCAAACTTTTCCAGGTCCGGACGACGCGCCATGCTGCCGTCTTCATTGATGATCTCGACGATCACCGATGCCGGTGAAAAACCGGCCAGGCGAGCCATGTCACAACCGGCTTCGGTGTGACCGGCACGGCTGAGTACACCACCCGGCTGCGCCATCAGCGGGAAGATGTGGCCCGGCTGAACGATATCCTCGGGCAGCGCATCAGCCTTGACCGCCGCATGCACGGTCACGGCACGGTCGGCCGCGGAGATGCCGGTGGTCACACCCTTGGCCGCTTCGATCGACAGGGTAAAGTTGGTCGAGAACGCGGCGCCGTTGCTCTGCACCATCAGCGGCAGCTTGAGCTGTTCGCAACGTTCACGGCTCAGGGTCAGGCAGACCAGGCCACGCGCGTGGGTGATCATGAAGTTGATGTCTTCGGGGCGCACGCACTGAGCAGCGATCACCAGATCGCCCTCGTTTTCGCGGTCCTCATCATCCATCAGGATGACCATCTTGCCCTGGCGGATATCTTCGATCAGTTCTTCTGTGGTGTTCAGCTGCATAATCCTCTCCCGCCGCCTCAGCGACGCATGAATCCGTGGTTAGCCAGCAGCGCCAGAGTCACCCCGCCGGCATCGCCGTCGGTCGACTCGTCGGTCTGCGCTGCACCCATCAGGCGTTCCAGGTAGCGGGCTATGATATCCACTTCCAGGTGCACCTGACGACCGGCCGTGTAACTGTCGATAATGGTTTCCTGTGCCGTATGCGGCACGATATTGAGCTCAAGGCAGTCGCCATCGAGGGCGTTCACCGTCAGGCTGACACCATCCACGGTGATCGAGCCCTTGGCGGCCACATAGCGCTGGATGGACGCCGGCATACGTACTTTCAGCCGTACCGAACGCGCATCGTCGCGACGGTCAACCACCGTGCCCAGCGCATCCACATGGCCGGTGACGATATGACCGCCGAAGCGGGTATCGGCGCGCATCGCCTTTTCCAGGTTGACCGCTTCGCCAACGGCCAGCGCCTCGAACCGGGTATGCGCCAGAGTCTCCAGCGACACATCAGCGATGAAGCCGTCGCCGGGCAGTTCCACCGCGGTCAGGCAGACACCGTTGGTGGCAATGCTGTCACCGAGCTTGACGTCACTCAGATCCAGCGCACCGGTGCGCACATAGAGGCGCATGTCGCCACCGATCATGCGGATGTCGGCGATACTGCCCTGGGCTTCAATGATTCCGGTAAACATCAGTCAGTATCCTGGTGGCAGCTCAGGGTCAGACGCAGGTCATCCCCCAGCTGGCGTGTATCGGTTAGTTGCAGGCGGTACTGCTGGGCCATCTGTTCCAGCGGCAGATTGAACAGCGGTCGCGCCGAACTGCCCAGCAGGGTCGGCGCCAGGTAGAGTACCAGTTCGTCGACCAGTCCTGCACGCAGGGCCGCACCGGCCAGCGTCGCGCCGCATTCGATCAGCAGTTCATTGCACTGGGCATGCTCCGCCAGCCAGGGCAGCAGAGCGGTCAGATCCACCCGGCCATCCTCTCCCGGCAGCGACAGGACCCGCGCGCCGGTGGCACTGAGCGCAATTGCGCTCGGTTCGTTGTCGGCACGACTGGTCGCCACCAGCGTACTGCCCGGCAGGCTCAGCATGGCGGTAGACGCCGGCAGACGCAACTGGCTGTCGACCACCACGCGCAACGGCTGAGTGGCCGCGGCCAGTGCCGCCTGTTCAGCCGGCAGGCCCAACTCGGCCGCCCGCACGGTCAACGAGGCGTTGTCGATCAGCACCGTGTCCACGCCGGTCAGCACGGCGGAGCTGCGCGCACGCAGGCGTTGCACATCCGTCCGCGCGGCCGAGCCGGTGATCCATTGTGACTCGCCGCTCTGCATGGCGGTACGACCATCCAGACTAGACGCCAGCTTGAGCCGGGTATAGGGACGGCCCCGTTCCATGCGACTGATGAAACCGGGGTTCAGCGCCCGCGCTTCCGCTTCCAGCAGCCCGGAAGCGGTTTCGATACCGGCCTGCTGCAGCCGCGCCAGGCCGCGACCGGCCACCAGCGGATTGGGATCCTGCATGGCACAGACCACCCTAGCCACACCAGCCTTGACCAGCGCTTCGGCACAGGGGGGCGTTTTGCCATGATGGCTGCAGGGTTCCAGGGTCACGTAGGCGGTAGCACCGCGGGCATGATCGCCGGCGGCACGCAAGGCATGCACCTCGGCATGAGGCTCACCGGCCTTGAGGTGAGCCCCTTCGCCCACCACTTCGCCATCACGCACAATGACGCAGCCGACACGGGGATTGGGATCGGTGGTGTAGAGCCCCTGACGGGCCAGACGGATGGCGCGCGCCATCCACTGATGATCCTGAGCGCTGAAGGGTAGGCTCATCTCAGTCAGCCTCCCCATCACTGATACCGCCCGACGGACTGGAAAGCCGCTCGATCTCCTCGCGGAACTCCTTGATGTCCTGGAAACTGCGGTAAACGGAGGCGAAACGCACATAGGCCACTTCGTCGAGCTTGCGCAGCTCGGCCATCACCGCTTCGCCCACCTCGCGAGACGGCAGCTCGCGTTCGCCGGTGGCGCGCAGGCGCTGCTTGATACGGGTGATGCAGGCTTCGATCTCTTCGATGCTGACCGGACGCTTTTCCAGTGCCCGCTGGATACCGGCGCGCAGCTTGTCCTCATCGAAGGGCTGACGGCTGCCGTCGGTCTTGATCACGCGCGGCATCAGCAGTTCGGCAGTTTCGTAGGTGGTAAAACGCTCATGGCAGCTGATGCACTCACGCCGACGACGGATCTGCTGGCCTTCGGCCACCAAACGGGAGTCGACAACTTTGGTCTCATGGGTGCCACAAAACGGACAGTGCATGCATGCCTCAGCTTAAAGAGCGTATTTCAGAAGGGACCTCCCGAAGGAGCGCCTCCCGAAGGAAATGTCTGGGCAAAAGCCCTGATAAAAAAAGGGCGGCCGCAGCCGCCCTGCCATTCTACCGGCTTACTTGTAAACCGGGAAGCGAGCACAGATCTCTTTGACCTGCTCTTTCACGCGAGCGATAGTAGCTTCGTTTTCGATATCGTCGAGGATATCGCAGATCCAGTTCGCCAGCTGAGCCACTTCCTCTTCCTTGAAGCCGCGACGGGTCACGGCCGGAGTACCGATACGCAGACCAGAGGTTACGAACGGAGAGCGCGGATCGTTCGGCACGGAGTTCTTGTTCACGGTGATGTTGGCGCGGCCCAGGGCAGCGTCCGCATCCTTACCGGTAATGTCCTTGTTGATCAGATCAACCAGGAACAGGTGGTCTTCAGTACCACCGGATACGATGTTGATACCACGATCCAGGAAGACCTTGGCCATCGCCTTGGCGTTCTTCACCACCTGAGCCTGGTACTCTTTCCATTCCGGCTCCATCGCTTCCTTGAAGCAGACGGCTTTTGCCGCGATGACGTGCATCAGCGGGCCGCCCTGGGATTCTGGGAATACCGCGAAGTTCAGCTTCTTCTGCAGATCTTCATCAGCGTTAGCCGACAGGATCAGGCCGCCACGCGGGCCACCCAGGGTCTTGTGAGTAGTAGTAGTCACCACGTCCGCGAAGGGCAGCGGCGTCGGGTATACACCAGCCGCAACCAGACCGGCGATGTGCGCCATGTCAACGAACAGGTAAGCACCAACCTTGTCGGCGATCTCGCGGAAACGTGCCCAGTCAACGATCTGGGAGTAGGCGGAGAAGCCGGCCACGATCATCTTCGGCTTGTTCTCAACCGCCAGACGCTCGACTTCGTCATAGTCGATAGAACCGGTTTCCGGGTTCAGACCATACTGAACGGCCTTGTAGATACGACCGGAGAAGGACACGGCTGCACCGTGAGTCAGGTGACCACCGTGAGCCAGGCTCATGCCCAGAACGGTGTCGCCCGGCTGACACAGCGCCATGTAAACAGCGGCGTTGGCCTGGGAACCGGAGTGCGGCTGTACGTTGGCGTAAGTAGCGCCGAACAGTTCCTTGGCACGCTCGATCGCCAGCTCTTCAACCACGTCGACGTACTCGCAACCACCGTAGTAACGCTTGTGCGGGTAGCCTTCGGCGTACTTGTTGGTCAGCACGGAACCCTGAGCTTCCATTACGCGCGGGCTGGTGTAGTTCTCGGACGCGATCAGTTCGATGTGCTCTTCCTGACGAGTCGCTTCGGACTGCATCGCAGACCACAGATCCGCATCATAACTGGCGATAGACATATCTTTGCTAAACATTAGCTGTCCCCTGAATTTGCAAAAATAGCGGCAAGGTTGGTGCAGGTAGCGACGAACTGACCTGGAGCTGCCTTCAAAAAGAGGCGCATTATAGTCTAAAAATCGTACGGAAGGCACATGAAAAGGGGTCAGTCCATTACGCAAAAGATTCATTTAAGTGCAGAAACAGACCGCCCGGCTGCTTTGACGGTTTTTCGCCCACAGAGCGGGCTCCCCGGATCAGACACACCCGCCCCCAAACCTGTGGGAGGCCAGTCCCTGGCCGAATCGGTGCTCAATCGATACCGATCTTGACGCTTTTTTCCGTTTCAGCAGGCTTTTTCGGCAGGGTAATCGCCAGTACACCATCCTCAAAACCCGCCTTCACCGACTGGGCATCGACATCACTGCCAACCGACAACTGGCGGATAAAGTGACCCACATGGCGCTCCTGGCGGATCAGCTTGCCATCCTTTTCCTCCTTGTCTTCCTTGCGGGTTTCACCTTTCACGGTCAGCACGCCGTTGTCGAGCGAAATCTGGATGTCTTCCTTTTTTACTCCCGGCATATCCACATTAACCTTGTAGGCCGTGTCGGTCTCGTGCACATCGATCGCCGGCACCCGGTCACCATTGGAACGGGTTGCCAGCGGGCGGAAGAAATCGTTGAGAAAGGTGTCATCGAACAGGCTGTTGAAACGGGTCAGATTTTTACTCATCACAATTCCCCTCCATCATGGGTGAATCATTGATTGGGAACCCTGTTGGCCCCATGGCCAATCGTCATGAGTGTAGATCGAGGCCGTGCATCCTGCCATTACGCCGGCGCAAATGGCTTTCGCTTGCGGCGACAGGTAGAATCTGGCTGTTTTTTAACCCCCTAATTTACAGGCATATTGATGGCTCAGTACGTTTACACGATGAACCGCGTGGGCAAGGTGGTACCGCCCAAGCGTGAAATCCTCAAGGATATTTCCCTGTCCTTCTTCCCCGGCGCCAAGATCGGTGTGCTTGGTCTGAACGGTGCCGGTAAATCCACCCTGCTGCGCATCATGGCTGGCGTCGATAAGGACTACACCGGCGAAGCCCGCCCCATGCCCAACATGAAAGTAGGCTACCTGCCGCAGGAGCCGGAGCTGGATGACAGCAAGACCGTCCGTGAAGTGATCGAAGAAGCAGTCTCCGACGTCAAGAATGCCTTGGCCGAGCTGGATCAGGTCTATGCCGCCTACGCCGACCCGGATGCCGACTTCGATGCTCTGGCCAAACAGCAGGCCGAACTGGAGAACCTGATCACCGCCAAGGACGGTCACAATCTGGACCAGGCCCTGGAGCGCGCCGCCGACGCCATGCGCCTGCCGCCCTGGGATGCCAAGGTCGAACACCTGTCCGGTGGTGAACGCCGCCGTGTCGCCCTGTGCCGACTGCTGCTGGACCACCCGGACATGCTGCTGCTGGACGAGCCGACCAACCACCTGGATGCCGAGTCGATCGCCTGGATCGAGCGCTTCCTGCAGGAATACCCGGGCACAGTGGTGGCGATCACCCACGACCGTTACTTCCTCGACAATGCCGCCGGCTGGATTCTGGAACTGGACCGCGGTCACGGCATCCCCTGGGAAGGCAACTACTCCAGCTGGCTGGAGCAGAAGGAAGCCCGTCTGGAACAGGAAGCCAAGACCGAGGCGGCTCACCGCAAGGCGATGAAATCCGAGCTGGAATGGGTGCGTCAGGGTGCCAAGGGCCGTCAGACCAAGTCCAAGGCACGTCTGAAGGCGTTCGAAGAGATGAACTCACGCGAGTTCCAGCAGCGTAACGAGACCCAGGAGATCTACATTCCGCCGGGTCCGCGTCTGGGCGACAAGGTGATCGAGCTGCACAACGTCACCAAGTCCTACGATGACAAGCTGCTGTTCGAGAACCTGAAATTCGCCATCCCGCCGGGTGCGATCGTCGGTATCATCGGCCCCAACGGTGCCGGTAAATCCACCCTGTTCCGCATGCTGACCGGGGAAGAGCAGCCGGATTCCGGCGAGATCGAGATCGGTTCCACCGTGCAGCTGGCGTACGTCAACCAGTCCCGCGAGCTGAACGGCAACAACACCGTGTTCCAGGAAATTTCCGACGGTCAGGACATCATCACCGTGGGCAACTTCCAGACACCGGCCCGTGCCTACTGCGGTCGTTTCAACTTCAAGGGTTCCGACCAGCAGAAGTTCGTCAAGGACCTGTCCGGCGGTGAGCGCAACCGTCTGCACATGGCGAAGCTGTTGAAGGAAGGCGGCAACGTGCTGCTGCTTGACGAACCGACCAACGACCTGGATATCGAGACCCTGCGTGCGCTGGAAGAAGCGCTGCTGGCGTTCCCGGGCTGCGCCGTGGTGATCTCGCACGACCGCTGGTTCCTCGACCGCATCTGTACGCACATCATCGCCTACGAGGGTGATTCCAACGTGGAGTTCTTCGAAGGCAACTACACCGAGTACGCCGAGGACTACAAGCGCCGTTACGGCAAGGACCATCAGCCGGAGCGGATCAAGTACCGCCGCATGAGCTGAGTCCCTCAGTGACGTTCAGGCCACCTTCGGGTGGCCTTTTTCATTTCGGGCTCAGGCGGCCTGCACCCGTTCCTGTTCCAGCTCTGCCAGGCAGTAACGGTCCCGCCCAGTATCCTTGGCGCGGTACAGTGCTTCATCGGCGCGCTGCAGCAAACCGGCAGCATCCTCATCGGCCTGCAGGGCCGCGATACCGATACTGGTGGTAAAGCTGACCTCTTCTCCGGTGGGAACTTTCAGCCGCGCCGCGTGACAGGAGCTGCGAATGGCCTCGGCAACCTCCGCCGCCTGCCCGGTGCCCAGCCCCGGCAACACCATCAAAAACTCCTCGCCACCGTAACGCCCGGCCAGGTCGATCTTGCGCTTGGCATGCTCCCGCAGGATTTTGGCAAACTGCTTGAGTACGATATCCCCGGCGGCGTGACCATGGTTGTCGTTGAAGCTCTTGAACTTGTCCAGGTCAAACAGCATGACGGCCAGAGGCGTACCCTCACGCCGTGCCAGGTCAATATCCTCGTCCAGCTGCTCCATCACCTGACGCCGGTTGGCCAGCCCGGTCAGCGGATCACGCGTCGCCTGACGATAGAGCACCAGCAACATATTGAGCTGGTTCACCGATGCCCAGCCGGCGATACAGCCCAGCAGCGCCAGCAGCCAGAGGTCATTGAGCGACCCGACCTGACCGAAACTGCTCAGCCAGAGCTGGGTCACCAGTTCGACCAGCACCACGAACAGGGTAAAGCCCAGCACCTCCAGCACGGTCAGCGGGAAAATCGCCAACATGGTGATGACCATGAACGGGAAGAAGGCGTAGCCGGCGACACTGCTCTGATAACCGTGCTGCTCCAGAATCAGTGTGCTGCCGGTTTGAAACAGAGTCAGCACCAGCACCAGTAACAGCAGCCGGATCAGAGACGCCTCAAGGCGATAAGGCAGGGCCGCCCAGATCCCCAGCAACAGACAGCCGGCGCTGCTGGCCAGACGAGCATAGGCGATGGTGGGGCTGACATCGGCGGGCAGCAGCCACCAGTCGATCAGAATCCAGGCACTTTGCAACACCATCAGCAGCCAGGCAATCATCCGCACCCGGGTAAACAGATGGTAACTGCGCGTATGGTTGAAATAGCGAGAGTGCCTCCCTGCAGCCAGCAGATCAGTCATGACGTCCCACATGTCGTGCCTCGGATTGGAAAGAGTGAAACCGACTAGACTAGGCCAACAAGGTCGAGACTATATTGATCTGGCGCACTCTGTCTCCACAATCAGACTGTGGTGTAATACCATCTGGATAACCCGGCAGGACCATCAGGAGCCCGAGCGTGAACAATTCCCAGGAACGGCGACGTTTTACCCGCATCCCCTTTGACGCCGAATGCGAGCTGCACAGCGACAAGGGCACAGCAGTGGTGCAACTCATTGATATCTCGCTGCGTGGCACCCTGGTGGAGTCCCAGCGCCCGCTGCCGATCGAGCCCGGCGACGAAGCCCGGCTGCACCTCTATCTGGCCAATGACATTCTGATTGAGATTCCGGCCATACTGAAACACTCCAAGCCCCCCCAGTACGGATTTGTTGCCGCCGACATGGAGATCGACAGCATCACCCATCTGCGCCGCCTGATCGAGCTGAACCTGGGCGACGAAGCCCTGCTCGAACGGGAACTGGAACAGCTGCTCGAAGGCTGAGCCTCGCCCGCAGGCGATCAGATCGCGTCCAGCGCCTCCGACAGCGTCTTGACGCCTACCACCTTCATGCCCGGTACCGGCTCGCGCGGTACATTGGCGATCGGCACGATGGCACGCTTGAAGCCGTGCTTGGACGCCTCGCGAATGCGCTCCTGACCGTTGGGCACCGGACGGATCTCGCCGGACAGCCCCACCTCGCCGAACACCATCAACTCCTGCGACAGCGCCATATTGCGGAAACTGGACACCACCGCCAGCAACAGCGCCAGGTCGGCGCTGGTCTCCAGCACCTTGACGCCGCCCACCACGTTGACGAATACGTCCTGATCGCCGGTCATCAGACCACCATGACGGTTGAGCACCGCCAACAGCATAGCCAGCCGGTTTTGCTCCAGCCCCACCGCCACCCGGCGCGGGTTGGACAGATGTGACTCGTCCACCAGCGCCTGCAGCTCCACCAGCAGCGGCCGGGTGCCCTCCCAGACCACCATCACCACGCTGCCGGGGCTGGGTTCACTGCCTCGACTGAGGAAGATGGAGCTGGGGTTTTTCACCTCCTTGAGGCCGTTTTCCAGCATGGCAAACACACCCAGCTCATTGACCGCGCCGAAGCGGTTCTTGTGGCTGCGCAGGGTACGAAAACGGCTGTCGGAGGAACCTTCCAGCTGCAGCGAACAGTCGATCATATGCTCCAGCACCTTGGGCCCGGCCAGGGAGCCATCCTTGGTGACATGGCCGACCAGAAACAGCACGGTGCCGGTCTGTTTGGCGAAACGGGTCAGGAAGGCGGCGCTCTCACGCACCTGGGATACCGAGCCCGGCGCCGACTGCACATCGGCCACGTGCATCACCTGGATGGAGTCGATCACAATCACCTTGGGCCGCAGCTCGTTGGCCAGGTCGCAAATGGTCTCCACCGAGGTTTCCGACAGCATCTGCAGCTGATCCGCCTTGAGCCCCAGACGCGATGCGCGCATGGCCACCTGCTGCAGCGATTCTTCGCCGGTGATATACAGCGCCGGCATCTGCGCGGCCAGATGACACATGGTCTGCAACAGCAGGGTACTCTTGCCCGCCCCCGGATGGCCGCCGATCAGCACCGCCGACCCCGGCACCAGGCCACCGCCCAGCACCCGGTCCAGCTCCGTACTGCCGCTGGAGAAGCGCGGCATCTCCTCCAAGGCCACCTCACTGAGCGTTACCACCTTTTTCTTGGTTCCCGCTCCACCGGCATAGCCCTCGAAGCGGGTACTGCGTACGCCACCGGCATCCGAGCCCAAACGTACTTCGGTAATCGTGTTCCACGCCCCGCAGGCATTGCACTGCCCCTGCCACTTGCGGTAATCGGCGCCGCAATCGTTGCAGACAAAGGCGGTTTTGGTTTTGGCCATCGGGGTGCCTCCTGGAGGATTAGGGTTTACACTGAGCGACTGTTTGCACAGCCCAATTGTATCAAGCGGCCGCCGCCCGGGTCAGCCTCAGCCCCCATGGAAGCTGCCGCCCCGATCAAGCCAACAAGGAAAAACCAATAATGAAACTGGAAACACTTGCTCTGCATGCCGGCTACGAAACCGACCCGACCACCAAGTCGGCGGCCGTACCCATCTACCAGACCACCTCCTACACCTTCGACGATGCTCAGCATGGCGCTGATCTGTTCGACCTCAAGGTGCCGGGCAACATCTACACCCGCATCATGAACCCGACCACCGACGTGCTGGAGAAGCGCGTGGCGGCGATGGAAGGCGGTGTGGCAGCACTGGCAGTGGCGTCCGGCATGGCGGCAATCACCTACACCATCCAGACCCTGGCCGAAGCCGGCGACAACATCATCTCCACCAGCGAACTGTACGGCGGCACCTATAACCTGTTCGCCCACACCCTGCCGCGTCAGGGGCTGGAAGTACGCTTCGTGCGGAAGGATGACTTCGCGGCCATCGAGAGCAAGATCGATGCACGCACCAAGGCGATTTACTGCGAGTCCGTGGGCAACCCGTCCGGCGGTATCGCCGACATCGAGAAGCTGGCCGAGATTGCCCACCGTCACGGTGTGCCGCTGGTGGTAGACAACACCGTACCCAGCCCGTCGCTGTGGCGTCCGATCGAACAGGGCGCCGACATCATCGTCACCGCTGCCACCAAATATATCGGCGGCCACGGCACCACCATCGGCGGTCTGATCATCGATTCCGGCAACTTCCCCTGGGCCGAGAATAAGGAACGCTTCCCGCTGCTCAACGAGCCGGACGTGTCCTACCACGGTGTGGTCTACACCGAAGCCTTCGGCCCGGCCGCCTTCATCGGTCGCGCCCGTGTAGTCCCGCTGCGCAACATGGGCGCCGCCCTGTCGCCGATGAGCGCCTTCATGCTGCTGCAGGGACTGGAAACCCTGTCGCTGCGCATGGAGCGAGTCTGCGAGAATACCCAGAAAATCGCCGAGTACCTGGAAAACCACCCGGAAGTCACCTGGGTCAACTACGCCGGCCTGGAAAGCCACAAGGACCATGCCCTGGCCAAGAAATACATGAACGGCCAGGCCTCTGGCATTCTCAGCTTCGGCCTCAAGTCCGGTCGTGAAGGCACGCGCAAGTTCTACGATGCATTGCAGATCTTCCTGCGCCTGGTGAATATCGGCGACTGCAAGTCACTGGCCTCCATCCCGGCGGAAACCACTCACCGTCAGCTCAACGACGAAGAACTGAAATCCGCCGGCGTATCACCGGAGATGGTGCGTCTGTCGATCGGCATCGAGCACATCGACGACCTGATCGCCGATCTGGACCAGGCACTGGCACAAAGCACCCACTAAGACTTGGGCAACGCGCTCAAACCTCTGGCGGACAGCATGCCAGAAAACGCGCCACCGCAGCGGTATCCGGCCGCTGCCGATGGCGCAGCAGGTACAGCTGGCGGCGGATACTGCGTTCCGGCGCCAGCACCTGCAGCTCGCCACTCTGCAGCGACTGCTGCACCACATGCCGCGACAGACAGCTGACACCCAGGCCGGCCCGGAGCGCATTATGTATCGCCTCGGAGCTGCCCAGCTCCAGCACCGGCTGAACCCCTTCCAGCGCCGACGGCCCTCCTGCAAGTGTCCCGAACAGTTCCTGTTCCACTACGCTGCGCGTGCCCGAACCCGGCTCCCGCATAATCCAGGGCAGCTGCTCCAGTGGCCGACCGGCGAAACCGGGCACCGCCACAATCACCATCTCGTCCTGACGCCAGGGCGTCATGACCAGATCAGGATGTAGCGCCCGCCCCTCGATCAGCCCCAGATCCAGCTCGAACCTGAGCATCCGCTCGGCAATATCGTCGGTATTGGCGATCTCCACCTGCTCACAGGGCAGGTCGGTACCGGCAGCCCCCAACAGGCGCGGCAGCAGGTAGTTGCCTATGGTGGTACTGGCACCGACCTTCAACTGACCACCGCCGCTGCGAAACAGGGCCTCGGCATCCTGCGCCTGCACCAGCAATGCCCGTGCTCGCGGCTGCAAGATTCGGCCACTGGCGTTAAGCACCAGACGCTTGCCGACCCGGTCGAACAGTTTTTCCCCGAGTCGCGATTCCAGCTCGCTCAGGGCATTGCTGGCCGCGGACTGGGACAGGGCCACGGCCCTGGCCGCCCGGGTGGTAGAGCCGGTTTCGATCACGGCCAGGAAAACTTGCAACTGACGCAGGGAAAGCACAACCACCTCGCCTATCGAACACTATTGATTGAAAACAACTTATCGAAAAAACAGGTAGATATTACCAAATCAATCCGTTTTAAACTTATAACCAATCGCATTAAAGTGCACCCCTGTTTTCAAGGAGGTGCTCCATGCCATTGCTGTCTCGTATCACCCCGCTACTGCCAGGCCTGCTGCTGACCCTGGGCCTGAGCCTGGCTTCACTGATGCTGGTCCAGCTGCCGCTGTCCGGGCTCGGCGTGGTCGGACCGCTGACACTGGCGATGTTGCTGGGGATTCTGGCTGGGCACCTGGCCGGTGATCGTGTTGAGCAACACAGCACGGCGGGCCTGCAGTTCAGCCGCCACTATCTGCTGCGCGCCGGCATCATACTCTATGGCCTGCGCATCAGCTTCGATGACCTGCAAAGCGCCGGCCTCAATGCCCTGCTGATCGATCTGGTGATCGTGATCGGCATCCTTGCCACGGCGGCCTGGGTCGGCATTCGCTGGCTCAGGCTGGATGCCCGCACGGCGGTTCTGATTGGCGCCGGCAGCGCCATCTGCGGCGCTGCGGCGGTATTGGCCAGCGCACCCACCATCCGCGCCCGCCAGCAGGCGGTGCCGGTGGCGATTGCCACCGTGGTACTGTTCGGCAGCGCCGCCATGCTGCTGTACCCCTGGCTGTTTGCGCAGGACTGGGTACAGGCCCTGTTCCAGCAGAGCGACGCCGCCTTCGGCCGACTGGTCGGCGCCACCACCCACGAAGTGGCACAGGTTACGGCGGTGGCCGCCACCCTTCCGGCCGATGCCGCCCATACGGCCGTGGTGACCAAGTTGATGCGGGTGATGCTGCTGGTGCCCGTACTGCTGGTGCTGAGCCAGCTGTTCGGTCGGAATGACGCAGCCAGTGATGAGCCCAGAAAGCTGCCCGTCCCCTGGTTTGCGCTGGTGTTCATGCTGCTGCCGCTGGTCAACAGCCTGGAGCTGCTGCCACCACAGGTGCTGAACCTGCTGCATCAACTGGACCAGCTGTGCCTGGCCATGGCGATGGCAGCACTGGGCTTCGCAACCCGCCTCAGCGCCATCCGCGCCGCCGGCTGGAAGCCGATGGCTCTGGGGGCCTTGCTGTTCCTGCTGCTACTGCTGGGAGGCACTGCGATGACTCTGCTGCTGAACTGAAGGGCCGGCATTGGCCAGTGGGAGGCGCGTACTTGGCATCAGACACCTGACACGGGCAGGCTGTCATAGAAGAAAACCGAAAGCATGGGCGACAGCCTGACCCATGCTTTCGGCAGGCGCCCTCAGTTAGCCGCTGAGATGGAGTAATCCTGGAAGCTGCTCATCACCGGCACCGTCGGCTGTTGCGCCTTGTCGGTCAGACGTGCCACCTCCTTCTTGGTAAAGAAGATCATCTCCATCAAGGACACAAAGCCATCTTCATCACCGGCCTGTCGATCGGCAGCACCTCTGACGGCCTGCAAAATGGCGTAGGTGAAAGCACCATGACCACCACCGAAGCGTTCGTCTTCCAGCGACTTTTGTGCACCGGTGGAAGATGAAAACACGGTCGTGGCCGTGCCGCTGGACAGTTTCTTGATCACGTCTTCGGACGACAGGCGACCATTGCCGCTGTTATCAAAGGCACCGGCATGACAGATATCCATCAGGAACAGCGCTTTCTGGTTGATGGGTCGCTGATCGAGGAAATTCTTGAAGTCATCCATGGCCATACCGGTGAAGGGGCGCTTCATGTCACCATCGTGCGGCATGTAATACAGCGTCTGGTTGCCATCCTGCACCCCGTGCCCGGCGATGAAGATCACCACGTTGTCTTCCGGCTTGGCCTGCGACAGGAAGTCATACAGCTGGATCTTGATATCGCGCGCCGTGGCATCCGCATTCACCAGCACCTTGGTGCGCACCTGATCAAACAGGCGACCTTGCTGAGCCTTGAACGCCTTTTCCAACTCCAGGGCGTCGCGGTCGGCAAAGTCCAGGTTCTGCAGCGTGTTGGCATATTCCGAAACCCCCACACCAAAATACCAGAGCGTATTCTGGCTCAACTGGGCCTTGCGATTCTCCGTACGGGTCACCCTCACCACCTGGGTCGCCACATCGACCCCCTTGTATTTCACGATGGCTTCGATGGTGTTCTCGCCCACACTGAGCGGGACGGTACGCACGAAGGTCAAGGATTCATCCAGATCGGCAAAGGGATCGCTGTCAAAGCCACGGGACTTGCGGCCGTTCACCCGGTAGTACACCGTCGGATCGGCAACCTGCTTGCCCTGTTTGGTAATCTTCAGGGTCAGCTTGTAGCTTTCATCTTCCGTGGCCACATCCGTGTCGCTGATAAGCGCAATTTCAAAGGGCACATCGAGAATATCCGGCTCGATAATCGGCTGAGGATCGATCGGCGCCTGACCATTGAACAGCGCCACCAGCGATTCTTTCACCCCGCGCGGATTTTCATATTTCTCACGCAAGGCCTCAAACGGCAGGAAATTATCTCCCAGCGACCAGTAGGTGTTGGCGGTGCCGTTGAGCGAGCTGGTGAAGTAGCCTCGGGTATCCGCGGCCAGCCATTCGCCGTCTTTCTTGAAATACACAAACAGGCGCGGCTCCAGCGTATCGAGGCTGTAATAAGTCAGCACGTTGCTCTGTGACTGGGCAATTACCACATTGCGCTCGCTGTCGGCGACCACATCAATGATGTTGTCTTTCACCACGCGACGGCGACCGTCATATTCCAGCACGAAACTGCCATATTTGAGGGTCTTGCCGTTATCCAGCTCGACCTTGTACCAGTCCTTCGGCGTCACCTCTCGATGCCTGCCGGTTGCCAGGGTCAATATAAACGAGTCTACGGGCGTACCCACCTTGATATCCCCGGCAGGCATATCCTTGAAGCTCAGGTTTTGAATCGGTGAAGGACTAAGCACATCCTCACCCACCGACGAGCCATCCGCCAGGCGGAACCGCTGGATATTCTTGGAGTAGGTGCTTTCAAAACGGTCATTCCACCAGCTGGACAGCGCGACCACACCCTCGTCGGCATTGATATCCAGGGTACGAATGCCGGAATAGGCCACACCGTTGCCGTGGCGCAGAGGCGCGGTTATCAGGCCGACACTGAACTCGGCCTGCTTGCGTACGCTACGCAGATCAAAGATGGCCACCCGGGCATGGGTGGCCGCATCCTCATAGACATCTTCGGCCACCACCAGCCAGTGCCCCTTCTGCACCGCAAAATCAGGCTTGAAGTCCACCCCGGGGTAGCGTGTGAGCGCATAGTCGGTGGTGGAGAAGCTCAACAGTTCGCCTTCCTTGGTAAACGTCCACCAGCGCTTTTCATCACGCGTATCCTGCACCCAGCGCATGGTGTCCTCCTGCACCCGCTGCACCAGGCGCGCCTGGTTGACGTGCCAGATGTTGACGCCGGCTTCGTCCTGCGCAAACAGCAGATCACCGGACTTGTCCCAGTTCAAACCGGAGCGTGCCAGGTCTGCGGCGCTGTCGAAACCATGTTGCGCCTGCAAGGATGCACGCTCCAGCAGCTGTACCTGATGATCACTCGCCAGCCAGATACCCTCGCCATCCGGTGCGGCACCCAGCCGCGACTTTTCATTGGTCTCGGCAGACACATCCCAGCTGCGACTTTGATAGTCAAAAATGGCGACGCCCTTGTCCTTGAACTTGTCATCCATCACCACCTTGGTGGTACCGGGAATCGGGTAGATATTTTCCGGAATGGGTGACTGCAGGCGCAGGTTATCGAGCAGAACCCAGTTCTCGGTATCGTAGAGGCTCAGGGTACCGTTGTTGTTGGCGACCAGCAGCACCCGCCCGTCGTCGCTCAAGCCCATGCTGTGGGGCCAGTTGACGCCGCCGATCGATTGCACCTTGGTCAAGGTACGGGCATCGAAGATATCGATCTCTTTGCGCTGCGCCTGCCCTGCCACCAGATAACGACCGTCCCGGGTCCACTCCACATAGCCGCTGATACGCGTTTCGCTCATCGGTGTAGCCGCCACCAGCCGCTGCTGGCGCAGATCGAACACCGACAGGATGCCGTTATGGTTGGTGAACGCCAGCTGGCTGCCATCGGGGCTCCAGCTCAGACTGCCGCCCTGGTAGTACAGCGGAATAATGGCCGCAAAATTGCCCGTCTTGATGTCGGTCACGTAGAGCGCATTGGCGGTGACGCCACGCACGTCCGTGTTACTGGAGAGAACCGCCAGATAGCGATTATTAGGCGAGAAACGGCGCTGATTGCCACCGATATACAGTTCGCGCAGGCGCACCCCGTAACGCGTATCCCAGAGGGTAATCGGCATGCTGCCCGTGGCCACAAAGCGGCCATCATTGCTGAATACCGCTCTCGCCGTATCCAGGTAACCACTGGTGACCAGAGTGGGCTCACTGATATTGCCATAGGGGCGAATATCGACACGACGGTTGCGCATGCGGCCCTCTTCGGTGAGGTTGGTCGCTACCGGCTGTACATCCCCCATGCCGATCGCCTGGAGTCGGCCGGGGTCGATCCCGTGACGTTCGACCAGATAGCGACGCACCGCTTCTGCTCGCTGTTGTGACAGGGGAATATTCACCTTGTTGCCGCCACTGGGATCGGTGTGTCCCTCAACCCGGAAGATATACTGCTCACCGCCTGTACGCTTGAGCGCACGGGCGGCCTTGTCCAGGGCAGCATGAGCCGCTGGCGGGATGACCGCCGAGTTGATCGGAAACTCAATCGCCAGGCTCAACGAACCGCCAAACTCCTGGTCCCAGCGGGTCAGGAAGGGGTTCTGCTGTGCGTATCGTTGCAGGCTTTGTGCATTGTTCTCACCCAGCTCCGTCAGCCACACATCGTCCTTGTCGACGGTCACCTGGTGTTGTTCTGCCGCCGCGATCAGTTGACGCGCCTGATCAAAGCGCTGATTCAACAGCGCCATCCGTATCCGTGCCCGGTAAGCACTTTCCTGCTGCAGCCCCTCAGCCTCCCGCTTCAGCAGGGCTTCCGCCTCGGCCAGCATACCGAAGTTAATGGCGTCACCCACGGCCCAGCTGATGTTATCGGCCTTCGCCTTATCGCTGTAAGCGAGCTGAATCGCTTTTTCGTTGGCCGCGAATACGCGAGCCGGATTCTGCTCACCGTTCTGGTAGTACAACCCCTGGTAGGAGTACAGCGGGCCATAGTCCGGATACTGCTGCAGCAGTTCATCCAGAATGGTTTTGAACCCGCGCATATCGGTAACCTGCAGCGGCGAATACAGGTCATCGATCAGCCCTGGCGACTGTCTGACATCGTATGCCATTCTGATCAATTTACTGTTCAGTTCATGATTTTTAACCAGGTCGCGGGTGTAGTCATATACCCGCTTGTAGTAGTACTCCAGCTTGGGGTGATTGCTCGGATAGTTCTCGTGCAGGTAACGCCGCTTGTCCAGCATCGCCGTGAGCGTTTCCTGGACCCCTAGCCGCTGCTGTCGGCTGAGTTTGCTGATCAGTTCCAGCTCCAGATCTATCAAATCCACACTGGTGTTGTGCTGATCCTCGTGGAGCGCCTCCAGCGCATCCTGATAGCGGCCCTCGGATTTCAGAGCCAGCGCCCGAATACGCATGCCCGCCAGACGTTCGGAGAGGCGCCTTGACTGGCCCAACTGTCGGTAGAGTTGCTGCTTTTCCTGGTCTGATGCCAGACTGTCATGCACAGCCGCGTAATAGTAGTAAACGAAGAGATCTTCCAGAGGGTCCTGGTTCTTTATAGCGTACTCCATCGCCAGCTTGCGATACCGATCCGCAGCCGCCGAATCCTTCTCTGACAGCAAACCGGCCAGGTTGCTGTAGGCCGTTGCCACATGACCGACTTGCTCGGCGCGACGGTAAAACGCGATAGCGGCCTGCTGATCACCATTGACATCGGCCAGCCAGCCACGTGCAAACAGCCCATAGGCCGTGTCCGGATAGAGTTGCGCCAGCTTTTTGCGATAGTACCCACGCAGATCCTTGTCATTTGCCGTGAGGCTGTTTTCGTACAGGTTTTTGGCATCCTCTGCCGCCATCACCCAAGGAGCGTGCAACGCTATCAGCGTCAACAGCGCACAGACGATCAGTCGGCCAGTCGGAAACAGGTTCGGCTTGCTCATGGGTTCACCCGCTGAATGGTAATGGCTTGTGTGGATTCGTTGTTGTGTGCATCGCGGCTGCGAACGGTAAGCACCTTGCGGCTGCCCACCGCCACGTCGGTCAAGTCAACCCGTGCCACAAAGGGGCCCCGGGAGGAAAATTTGATGTCGAAACCGTTGGTAACGTCCAGGTCGGCTATTTCGCTTTCGTCCTGAGCGATCCCCTTGATCACGACCTCATCACCACTGACATAACGCAGGGTCTGATCGCCATCGGCATAGGCGTCAGCGTTATCCACTTCGGGTGATACAATGACGATCTGCGGCCCACTCTGGTCAATACCCCCTGCGGGAACATCCAGATGCTGGATACTGACGACCGTGGCGACAATTCCTTCGTTACCCATGATGGCTTCATAGGTGCCGGCACTGTTGAAACTCAACTTGTCTGCACTCAGTAACCCGGTGCCCCCGGCGGCCCGCAGACGCTGATAGACATCTGGTTTGCCGGACTGTCTCATGGCCTGCGCCAGTTTTTGGGCATCCAGTGGCTGACGGCTGTGCAACACGACCAGATAATCGGTACCGGCGGATTGATCCAGGCGGGAATAGAAATCCTCGGTAGGCCCCGGCAGTAGCAGGGTATCGCCGGCACTGACCAGCGGACTGACCCGGCCCTGCTGAGGGAACAGGACGGTGTGTTTGCCGCTGCTGTCGTCAGTCCCGATAACGTAGACGTAGCTGTCAGCCGAAACACTGAGCTCGGCGCGCAAACGAGCACCTGAATGCAAGGGGACAGGCAGGCGGAAGCCCTGCTCATGGGCACTGAGAGGAAGAGCGGCCTGGCGAAAGCCTTTCAGTACAATGCGGCCGTTGAAGTCAGGCCGTTCAGGCTCGGGCTCTTCTGAAATCTGCGGTATGACCTCATAGGCGCTTCGTACCCAGCGGATGAAATCCTCATACCTGACCCAAGCAAAACCACCATCCCCCCAGCCCCTGTCCCAGGAGTTCATGATGTGGAAGGCACCACCTGCGCGGTTGTCATCATAGCCCACCACCGCCATGGCATGGCCACCAAAGCCCTCAACCTCATACATACCGTCGAAACCCACCCGGTCGTAGAGCCCATTTTCTTCCGCACTGATCTGTAGCGCTCCGTTGCGGGTGTTGTACTGCATGAAAGAGGGGCCGACCAGCATGCCGATCACGACCGGATGCTGTTGTGCCAGGGCACGGCGTACGGAAAGATGCAGGGAGCGGCGCGAATAATCGGAACTGAGGCGGCGATAACCTTCAATCATGTACTGCTCGGCCCGATCCATCTCGGCTGAGGTCGGGGTGCGAGAGCAGGCATTTTCGTAGTAGGCAAACTGAGACAGGGGCAGGGTTCCGTTGTGGGCCAGATCGTTCAGTGCCCTCTCGATGTTGCTGCCACCTTCACAGTCCGAACTGACCTTGATGCGGTTAAATACAAACGCCGGGGAAAATGGGCCGGCAGATGCAAGCCGCCCCTGCGACTTCTCGACCGCCAGGCCCCAGGCAATGCTGCCCACCGCATAAGTACTGGCCCAGCCTACACAGCTGCCTGAGCTTCCCTGATCGCCTACCGGTGGTGCGTAATTCAGAAGACTAACGCGTGAAGGAAGGTCATCGAAGTCGCCGCGCGACAGAGGGGCGACCTTGGGCACCGCCAGGTAGCGCTCTCGATCATAATCCTCACCCAACGTGTAGGTTTGCGCACACGTAGCGGCAGAGAAGATTCCGGCACATGACAAGAACACACAGGGCAGTATTCGCCGCATGAATGCAGTCCTTTGCAGATGACAATGGGTAGGTATCTCTGCCGTCCACGATAGTTCGACGGCACCAAAAACCAGAATACTGCCTGTCTATTGAACACGAAACAAGCAATAGCTGGCTATTTTATGAACACCCACACCATCCCAAAGGACATATCACGCTGTCGCCAGACTCAATACGGTTGCCGACATCCACGCAGATGTAAGACCCACTGCCGGTTTTCTCTATACACCGTGTATTGCGGACAATAAAAATACAAAAGCCCCTCTGCATAAAAGAGGCCTAGTGTCGGATCATCTGAGGTTTCAACTGAAAGCGCGAGTTGATTCGATGCGGGCAATCGCCTGCTGCAGCTCGTGCTCCACTTCCCCCTGATTGCCGGCGCAGAACTCCAGATCGGTCAGACGACCATTCTTCAGACTGTACACCCAGCCATGGATGCTCAGATCCTGACCACGCGCCCAGGCATCCTGCACGATGGTGGTGTTGCAGACGTTGTAGGCCTGCTCGACCGCGTTCAGCTCACACATCATGTCGACCTGAACCGAAGTATCCTTCCAGGGGCCAACCAGAGCACGGTGCTTGTTGTAGACATCGCGGATATTGCGCAGCCAGTTGTCGATCAGACCGTGAGAACGCTGCTCCAGCGCCGCACGTACGCCACCACAGCCGTAGTGGCCCACCACCATGACATGTTTCACCTTGAGCACCTCGACCGCATACTGCAGTACCGACAGGCAGTTCATGTCGGTATGTACCACGATGTTGGACACGTTGCGGTGCACGAACAACTCGCCCGGCAGCAGGTCGACGATTTCGTTGGCCGGTACGCGACTGTCGGAGCAGCCAATCCACAGGTACTCGGGCGCCTGCTGCCCCGCCAGCGTCGGGAAAAATTCCGGATCCTGTTCATGGATACGGTCGGACCAGCTACGGTTGTTGTTGAAAAGATTAGACAATTTTTTCATGGTTGTTCAGCCCCCAGATACAGCACAGGCAGCGATGGATCACACCGCTGCCTGTCAGACGCATAAAATTAGTCATTTTTCGCGCACGGAGTACGCTCTACACTCGTAGCCTGGAACAAGCTCCAGGTAGAAGCTCGCTCCGCGAGCGATCAACGATGATACTGGGCGCTCAGCTCATGCACCGCATCGACAAACACCTTGGCACTTTCCGGATCGACAAACTGGTGGATGCCGTGACCCAGGTTGAACACATGACCATTGCCTGTACCGAAGCGCTGCAGGATGTCGGCCACCTCGGCACGAATACGGTCTGCCGGGGCGTAGAGCACGCTCGGATCCATGTTGCCCTGCAGGGCGACACGGTCGCCGACACGGCGGCGGGCATCATCGATATTGGTGGTCCAGTCCAGACCCAGCGCATCGGCACCGGCTTCTGCCATCATTTCCAGCCACTGACCGCCATTCTTGGTAAACAGGATCACCGGCACGCGACGGCCTTCGTGTTCGCGGATCAAGCCGGAAACGATCTGCTGCATGTATTTCAGCGAGAACTCCTGGTACATGGGACCGCTGAGCACGCCGCCCCAGGTATCGAAGATCTGTACCGCCTGAGCACCGCAGCGGATCTGTTCGTTCAGGTAGCCGGTGACCGACTGTGCCAGCTTGTCCAGCAGCGCATGCATCACCTCGGGGGTGGCGTACATCATCTGCTTGATATGACGGAAGTCCTTGCTGGAGCCGCCCTCGACCATATAGGTCGCCAGCGTCCAGGGGCTGCCGGAGAAACCGATCAGCGGCACCCGGCCGGACAGAGCACCGCGGATCTCGCTGACCGCAGCCATGACGTAATCCAGGTCCGTGGCGGCATCAGGGATCGGCAGCTCGGCCACATCCTGCTCGGTGCGGATGATCTTCTTGAAACGCGGGCCTTCGCCCTGTTCGAAGTAGAGCCCCAGCCCCATGGCATCGGGAATGGTCAGAATATCGGAGAACAGGATGGCCGCATCCAGATCGTAGCGTTCCAGCGGCTGCAGGGTTACCTCGCAGGCCAGTTCACGGTTCTTGCACAGACTCAGAAAGTCACCGGCCTGAGCTCGGGTCGCCCGGTACTCCGGCAGATAACGCCCCGCCTGACGCATCATCCAGACCGGGGTCACATCGACCGGTTCACGCAGCAGCGCACGCAGAAAGCGATCGTTTTTCAGTTCAGCCATCTCGCCATCTATCCTGTAGGTAAGGTTTCATTTGCCGCCATTGTACCCGTAAAAGCGGTCAAATGCGCTCCGCCTGATCACATCCCCCCGGTTGCACTGTATAATTAGTAGGCTAAGGTTAACCCGAATAACGATAATGCGGTGACCATGTCCCATGACCCGAAGCACCAAAGTTCTCAGCCTGCCCCCAGCTGCCGACCAGCATGACCACCAGCACCACCAGCTGGTGTTTGGCCTGGAGGGTGATACCGCCTTTGAACTGGTGGGGCACAGCCGCGAGGTTCGTATCGGCCACGGCTGCCTGGTTCCCTGCGCCACCGACCACGTATTCAGTGGTTTGGGCGACAACCGCATTCTGGTGCTGGACCTGCCCACGGAGAGTGATGACCGCCTGCAACAGGAGCGGATCGACCGCCTGTTCCAGCAGGCCAGCTATTTCCACTGCCCGCCCGAGCTGCAACTGTTGTTACGCTCCTTGAGCCGCGAGATCGAATACAACCCCCAGGACACATTGCTGCAGGAAGCCTGCAGCAATACCCTGATCTGTGCCCTGCAGCGTCAGCTCGACCAGAGCCTGCCAGCACGCATTCAAGGCAAGCTCAACCTGGAACTGCTCGATGACTACATCGACACCCATCTGGAGCGACGCCTGCCGGTGGAGGAACTGGCGGGCCTGTTCTGCCTCAGCAGCAGCCAGTTTTTTGCCCGCTTCCGCGATCAGACCGGCGTTACCCCGAGCCAGTATGTCAGCGAACGCCGCCTGCAGGCCGTGCGCCAGGCGCTGATGCATGCCCCTGACCCTATCGCCCAGCTGGCCGGTCGCTACGGTTTCTGCAACCAAAGCGCCCTGACCCGCGCGTTTCGCCAGCGTTTCGACATGTCACCGGCCCAGTTCCGTCGTCAGCGGAGCGATCTGTCACCGGAGGATCGCGCAAAAACTTCGTAGAAACGAACAAGACCGCTCCGCAACGACTGTTATTAAATGCCGATTCAGTGGGCAATTCGGCTCTCTGAACCGGCAATATCCAAAGGTGCCCGCCTGGACTGACAGCCCGGCATCTGCGGACGAGTTGAGGAAAAGTCTATGTTCAAAGCGATCGATGCTCTGCATCCGGGACTGATCGAGCAGCCGCTATCGGCGCTCTGGGAGCAGATTTCCCCGCTTTACGCCATTGACGAGAGCCGCTGGCTCAGGGAACTGATGGCGCTGGCCGAACCGACCGGCGATCAGATCCGCCAAGCAGAATCCCGTGCGACCAGCCTGATCGAACAGGTCCGCGCCGATGATGGCGCCATCCACATGATCGATGCCCTGCTGCTGGAATACAGCCTGGATACCCGTGAAGGTATCCTGCTGATGTGCCTGGCCGAGGCGCTGATGCGCATCCCCGATGCCGAAACCGCCGACGCCCTGATCCGCGACAAACTCAGCGTCGCGGACTGGAAGAGCCACCTGAAGAGTTCCGACTCCGTGCTGGTCAACGCCTCCACCTGGGGCCTGTTGCTGACCGGCAAGGTGGTCACCATGGATGAACGCGAGGACGGCACCCCGTCCGGCGTCATCAACCGCCTGGTCAACCGTCTCGGCGAGCCGCTGATCCGCAAGGTGATGCAGCAGGCGATGAAGATCATGGGCCACCAGTTCGTGCTGGGCCGTGATATCAACGAGGCGATGAAGCGCGGCAGCGACGAGCGTCAGAAGGGTTACACCTACTCCTTCGACATGCTCGGTGAAGCAGCCCTGACCCGCAGCGACGCCGCCAAGTACCTGAACGACTACAGCCGCGCCATCGATTTTGTTGGCAACTACCGGGACAAGAAGGCCAAGGGGCCCAAACCGAGCGTCTCCATCAAACTGTCTGCCCTGCACCCGCGTTACGAGCCGGGCCAGGAAGCCCAGGTGATGGAGCAGCTGTTCGACACCGTGCTCAAGCTGATCCGTCAGGCGCGCGCGCTGGACGTGGCGATCACCGTCGACGCCGAGGAAGCCGACCGTCTTGAGCTGTCACTGCAACTGTTCCAGAAACTGTACCAGCACCCGGACTGCAAGGGCTGGGGCGGTTTCGGTCTGGTGGTCCAGGCCTACTCCAAGCGCGCCCTGCCGGTGCTGATCTGGCTGGCCGCACTGTCCCGACAGCAGGGCGACTTGATCCCGGTACGCCTGGTAAAAGGCGCCTACTGGGACTCTGAAATCAAGCTGTGTCAGCAGAAAGGTCTGGACGGCTACCCGGTATTCACCCGCAAGGAGGCCACCGACGTATCCTATCTGGCCTGCGCCCGCTTCCTGCTCAGCCACCACGTCAAGGGGCTGATCTGGCCGCAATTCGCCAGCCACAACGCGCACACGGTCGCCACCATCATGACCGAAGCCCAGCACGACCAGTTCGAATTCCAGCGCCTGCACGGCATGGGCGATGCCCTGTACGACCGCGTACTGGAACAGGCCGGCGTTGCCGTGCGCATCTACGCCCCGGTGGGCAACCACAAGGACCTGCTGCCCTATCTGGTGCGCCGCCTGCTGGAGAACGGCGCCAACAGCTCCTTCGTGCATCGCCTGGTCGATGCCCGCTGTCCGATCAGCGACCTGACCGAGCACCCCTGGCTGACTCTGAGCAAGCGCAATCCGCTGCACAACCCGCACATCCCGCTGCCGCGCGATATTTACGGCCCGCAGCGCCCCAACTCGCGCGGCCCGAACATCGAAATCGCCTGCGAGTGGGAGCCCTTCCGCGACACGATCAAGCAATGGCTGGATCACCGGTGGCTGGGCGGCCCGATCATCAATGGCCAGCGTGTCGAAACCGGTCACCGGTACGAGGTCAAGGCTCCCTATGACCGCCGCCATCATACCGGCCAGATAGACTTTGCCGATGCCGAGCTGGTGGCTCAAGCCATTCAAGTCGCCCATGACAGCTTTGCCGACTGGCACGCCACGCCGGTGGGCATCCGCACTCAGGCGCTGATGCGCCTGGGCGACCTGCTGGAAGAGAACCTGGAAGAGCTGGTCGCCCTCTGTCACCAGGAAGCGGGCAAGACCATCCAGGACAGCATCGACGAAGTGCGCGAAGCCGTGGACTTCTGCCGCTACTACGCCATTCAGGCCAATGAACTGTTCAGCGCCCCTCTCAAGCGCACGCTCGCCGACGGCCAGAACCACTCACTGATCCGCGATGGCCGTGGCGTCTTCGTCTGCATCAGCCCGTGGAACTTCCCACTGGCGATCTTCCTTGGCCAGATCACCGCTGCGCTGGCCGCCGGTAACACCGTGGTGGCCAAACCGGCCGAGCAGACCAGCCTGATCGCTTGCCGTGCCATTGAACTGATGCTGACCGCCGGCATCCCCGCCGGCGCCATCCAGCTGCTGCCCGGAACCGGTGCCGAGGTTGGTGCGCCGCTGACCAGCGATCCGCGCATCGCCGGTGTTGCCTTCACTGGCTCCACCGAGACCGCGCGCCTGATCAATCGTACGCTGGCGGCCCGTGACTGCGCACCGGTACCCCTGATTGCCGAAACCGGCGGCCAGAACGCGATGATCATCGACTCCACCTCGCTGCCGGAACAGGTGGTACAGGATGCCGTGCAATCCGCCTTCGCGTCCGCCGGCCAGCGCTGCTCCGCTCTTCGAGTGCTCTGCGTGCAGCAGGACATCGCCGACCGCGTAATCGACCTGCTCAAGGGAGCCATGGCAGAGCTGAAGACCGGCAACCCCTGCCTGCACAGCACAGATGTAGGACCGGTGATCGATACCGCTGCGCAAAATGGCTTGCTCAGTTACATCGAGCAGATGAAATCTCATGCCAAACTGCTGGCACAGACCACCCTGCATGAGGATGCCGAACAGGGCACTTTCGTGCCGCCCAGTGCGTTCGAGATCGATTCCATCGAGCGCCTGGGCCGCGAGCAGTTCGGTCCGATCATGCACCTGGTGCGCTACGACGCCCGCGATCTGGACAAGCTGATCGATCAGATCAACCGCTGTGGCTACGGCCTGACGCTGGGTATTCATACCCGTAACGAAGGCACGGCCGCTCATATCGAGTCCCGCGCGCGCGTCGGCAACACCTACATCAACCGTAACCAGGTAGGCGCCACCGTGGGCGTACAGCCGTTCGGTGGCCAGGGCCTGTCCGGCACAGGCCCCAAGGCAGGCGGCCCGCACTACTTGCTGCGCTTCACCCGGCTGAGCCACGTTCGGCCGGCATCCCAAACTGACAAGGTGGAGGGATAATCATGCATCACTCTGATTCTCACGATATCCAGGCCGCCGCTGTCTGGGAGGCCTGGAACCGGCGCGGTTTTGCCGACCGTTGCCACCTGCTGACCGAAGCGCTGGAGCACCTGCCGGCACACGCTGAGGCGGCATTGACCGAGCGCCTGGCGCGCCAGCTGCTGCACGATGCCGAAAGCCTGGGCGCAACCCTGGAAATGCCGGGCCCCACCGGCGAATCCAACGAGCTCTACCTGACCGGCCGGGGCGTCGCCCTAGTGCTGGGCAACGCTGAAAGCAGCGAAATGCTGGTGGCCTGCCAGCTGCTGGCCGCGCTGGCCTGCGGTAACGCCGTCATTCTGCGCTGGTCCGGCCAGGAACGCTGGCTGAGCCAACTGGTAGAGGCCCTGCAACAGGCCGGCGTACCTCGCGCCCTGCTAGCCGTGGACAGTGACACACCGGAACCGGCTCTGCTCAACCATCCCGACCTGCGCCTGGTAATTACCAGCTGCAGTCCGGAACAGGAGGTCAGCCTGAACCGAGCGCTGGCGATGCAGGCAGGAGTCCTGCTGCAACTGGTAGCGGAAACGGATCTGCAGCACTGCCCGCTGCTGACCAGCCCCGATTTCCTGCTGCGACTGGTGACGGAGAAAACCCGTACCATCAATACCACCGCCGTAGGCGGCAACGCCACCCTGCTTGAGCTGGGTAGCCGCACCGTCTAACGTAACATGAATAGGGAGGGCTCAAGCGGCGCTCCCATTCATTGTCGACCTGCCTCAGCTTCTCTGGGCTCCCGCATGAGGCAGGCGCACAATAACCAGGCCCCAAGA
This sequence comes from uncultured Marinobacterium sp., assembly GCA_963677795.1. Classification (GTDB taxonomy): domain Bacteria; phylum Pseudomonadota; class Gammaproteobacteria; order Pseudomonadales; family Balneatricaceae; genus Marinobacterium. The sequence goes on from OY782520.1 coordinate 1,605,432, forward strand.
GGGCTGCAGAGAGGCTTATTGCATGATTGAAAACAACTACGCGGTTTACGGCACCTTTGTCGTGTACCTGATCATGATGCTGGCGATCGGTGTTATCGCCTACCAGCGTACCGCCAACTCCTCCGACTACTTCCTCGGCGGCCGTTCCCTCGGCCCCTGGCCCGCGGCCCTGTCCGCCGGCGCCTCCGACATGAGCGGCTGGCTGCTGCTCGGCCTGCCAGGGTATGCCTTCGGCTCAGGTCTGGAAGCACTTTGGCTGGCCGGCGGTCTGCTGCTGGGTACCTGGGGCAACTGGATGCTGACCGCCAAGCGCCTGCGTACTTACAGCATCGAGGCGGGGGATGCTCTGACGCTGCCCGAGTTCTTTGCCAACCGCTTCCATGACAAGTCACGCATGCTGCAGGTGATTTCCGCCTTCTTCATCCTGATGTTCTTCCTGTTCTACACCAGCTCCGGCCTGGTTGCCGGCGGCAAGCTGTTCGAAACCGTGTTCGGCCTGGAATACACCACTGCACTGATCGTCGGCACCGTCTGCATCGTGTCCTACACCCTGTTCGGTGGTTTCCTCGCCGTTTCCTGGACCGACCTGGTACAGGGCCTGCTGATGGCCGCAGCACTGCTGATCGTACCGATCGCCGCGATTCAGGCCGACGGCGGCTTCTCCGCCATGTGGAGCGCCGTGGAAATGAAAAACCCCGAACTGCTGACCATTTTCAACAACGTGGATGGTGAACCCCTGGGCTTCATCGCCATCGTATCCCTGGCCGCCTGGGGCCTGGGTTACTTCGGCCAGCCGCACATCCTGGCCCGTTTCGCGGCCTGCCGCAGCAATGAGGACATCCCCACCGCACGCCGCATCGCCGTGGGCTGGAGCGGCCTGTCCATGGCCGGCGCCCTGCTGGTCGGCCTGGCCGGTATGCTGTTCGTGGAAAACCAGATGGGTGGCGAACTGGGCGACGGCGAAACCATCTTCATGCTGCTGGTCAACGCCATCTTCCACCCGATCGTTGCCGGTATCCTGCTGGCCGCCATTCTGGCCGCCATCATGAGCACCGCCGACTCCCAGCTGCTGGTGTCCTCCTCCGCGCTGGCCGAGGACTTCTACAAGCAACTGCTGCGCAAGAACGCGTCACAGAAGGAGATCGTCATGGTCGGTCGTCTGGCCGTGATCGGACTGTCTCTGATCGCCATGTTCCTGGCGCTCAACCCGGAAAGCACTGTACTGGGTCTGGTATCCTACGCTTGGGCCGGTTTTGGTGCCGCCTTCGGTCCTGCGCTGCTGATCAGCCTGTACTGGAAGAAGATGACCCGCAACGGTGCCCTGGCCGGTATCGTGGTTGGTGCCGTCACCGTGGTGGTCTGGAAGCAGCTGTCCGGCGGTCTGTTCGACATGTACGAGATCGTACCGGGCATCATCTTTGCCACCATCGCCATCGTCGCAGTATCCCTGATGGGTGAAGAGCCCAATGCCGAAATTCAGGCTCAGCACGAACGCATGCTGAAGAACCTCTAATGGTCTATCACCCCCGTGGCGACTGTCGCGGGGGTGGTCCTTCCCTAAAACCTGCCTCTGATTTCCAGCCCGAACGCCTGCTGCTGCAGATCCGAGCGCCCTACACTGGACTCCGCCTTCAACAGCAGATCGACAGCGGCGAGCTGAATATTCAGGCCAGCGGCAAGCTCACCCCAGTCCTGGTCACCGGGCGCGTAATCAAACCAAACCCCTTCACCCACACCACCCGGGAAGTTGGCCCGAACGCCATCCGCCTGCGCTCGCCATGCGTGGACATATTGCATGTTCAGGGGCTGCAGCCTGCCCCGGGGACGACTGAGTTCCAGCGCAAGCCTCCCCTGCACACGGGTGTAGTCCTGTAGCTCGAACTGCAAAGGGGTTCTACCTCGTTCCTTCGAGTCGTGTTTGCATCATGCTGTCCCTTGAGTTGTCAGAGCCGCGTTTTAGGTATTCCCGTCGATAGTAGCGGCAACAAGTCGCAATATCATCTATACCTAAACTGAATGCTCTGAGATGCCATCAGCATGAAAGCAATCATCCCGATGCTGGCCCTCGCGGGTCTCTGCAGTCAGTCTCTACTGGCGGACGAGGGCTCCGATCTGCCCAACTGGGCTGCCCACAGCCTGGACCAGACCCAGGACACCGTCGGTAGCTGGGTCGACTCTTCCGCCCGTCGGCTCGATGGCCTGCTTGGTACCGAGGAAAGCCTGACTGTAGATAACGAGTCCTACTTGCGCATTGGTCATGAAACCCAATGGCGGGAGTCCGCCGGGTTCGCTGACGATTTGAGCGTGCGCTTCAAGCTTGACTTGCCCACCAGCAAGGAGCGCCTGCGACTGCTGCTTGAAAGTGACCCCGAAGAGTCACTCGGCACTCTGGCCGAGCAGGGCAGTGACAGCCAGCTTGGCCCGCGACTGGACAACAATAGCGCTACCATCGGCCTGGACAAGCTGGATCCCGATGACAAACACCAGCACTGGAGCTACCGTTTTGGCGGCGGCATCAAGGTCAGGACCCCGGTCGATCCTTATGTACGCGCCACGGGAGAGCGGGTCTGGAACTGGGAGGACAGCCCCTGGGAACTGCACAGCTACAACCGGCTGTCCTGGTTCAACAGTGATGGTTACTCGGCTCGCAGCCACTGGGACCTGAACCGCCCACTGATGCCCGATCGCCACCTGCGCTCTTACACCCAGCTGCAATGGCAGGAAACGGAGGATACACTGGAGTTCTCCCAACGCTTCGAAATTGCCCGCCGCATCAATCACCGCAGCAGCCTGCGCCACGGCCTGATTCTGGTCGGCGATAGCCTCTCCGAACCACGCATTGATGACTACTATCTTCAGGTCTGGTATCGACGTGATATCCACAAGGGACGCCTGTTCCTCGATCTGATCCCCGAGCTGCACTTCAATCGTGATTCTGACTTCGAACCCCGCTGGGCCCTCACGTTTCGGCTGGAGCTTTACCTGAGAAAGTCGATCGATCGAGCCGCGAAGTAGGCTTCAGACATAAAAAAACCGGATGCCATAACAGCATCCGGTTTTTTGTACGCAGTTGCGAGAGAGCTGCGAGAGTGATCAGACTTCGAGGAAGTCCAGGATACCCTCAGCCGCCTTGCGACCTTCATCGATGGCAGTGACCACCAGGTCGGAACCGCGCACCATATCACCACCGGCAAACACCTTGGCGTTGCTGGTCTGGAAGGCGAAGCGACCCGCTTCCTGCGGCTGCGCCTGGGTCTTGATGCGGCCATCGTCGTGCAGCTCGATACCGAAATCGGCGAACCAGGGCGCCGGGCTCGGACGGAAACCGAAGGCGACCAGTACGGCATTAGCAGGCAGGACTTCTTCAGAGCCAGGAACCACTTCAGCGCGGCGGCGACCGTTTTCGTCCGGCTCGCCCATCTGAGTTGCAACGACCTTGACGCCGACAACCTTGCCGTTTTCGCCCACGACCTCAACCGGCTGGCGGTTGAACAGGAACTGGACGCCCTCTTCGCGCGCGTTTTCCACTTCACGCTTGGAGCCCGGCATGTTCTCTTCGTCTCGACGGTAGGCACAGGTCACCGACTCGGCACCCTGACGGATGGAGGTACGGTTACAGTCCATGGCGGTGTCACCACCACCCAGCACGACCACTTTCTGGCCCTTGACGCTGATGTACTCGGCTGCGTCCTTCTCGAAGCCCAGGCAGTGGTTGACGTTGGAGATCAGGAACGGCAGTGCATCGTAGACGCCATCCAGTTCTTCACCCGGGAAGCCGCCCTTCATGTAGGTGTAGGTCCCCATGCCCAGGAAGACGGCGTCATACTCGTCCATCAGCTGCTGCATGCTGATGTCCTTGCCCACTTCAGTGTTCAGACGGAACTCGATACCCATCTCGGTGAACACTTCGCGGCGACGGCTCATCACGCTCTTCTCGAGCTTGAACTCCGGAATACCGAAGGTCAGCAGACCCCCGATCTCCGGGTTGCGATCGAACACCACCGGCTTGATGCCGTTGCGCACCAGAATGTCGGCACAGCCCAGACCCGCCGGGCCGGAACCGATGATCGCCACTTTCTTGTCAGTCCACTGCACCTTGGACATATCCGGCTTCCAGCCCATGGCGAAAGCGGTGTCCGTAATGTATTTCTCGACGGAGCCGATGGTCACGGCACCGAAGCCATCATTCAGCGTACAGGCACCCTCACACAGACGGTCCTGCGGGCACACACGGCCACACACTTCCGGCAGGGTGTTGGTCTGATGGCTCAGCTCCACCGCCTCCATGATGTTGCCTTCGGTGACCAGCTTCAGCCAGTTGGGGATGAAGTTGTGTACCGGGCACTTCCATTCGCAGTAAGGGTTGCCACACTCCAGGCAGCGGTGTGCCTGGGAGGACGCATCCTTGGATTTGAACGGTTCATAGATCTCGGCAAACTGCTGTTTGCGCACGTCCGCCGGGATTTTTTCCGGTCCCTGACGGCCAACATCGATAAACTGGAAATCGTTTTTCAGACGGTCAGTCATGTTACCACCTCGTCCGGCACCTGCCCCCTGGGCAGGTGCTGCTGTTAGTCGTTCTCTGTGCTTACTCGGGACGTACACGCACAGTGTTCAGAAGTTCATTCAGGCTTGCAGCCTTCGGCTTCACCAGCCAGAACTTGCCGCTGAAGTCGTAGAAGTTGTCGAGGATCTCCTGACCCCAGGCACTTCCGGTCTCCGCCGTGAACTCCTCGATCACCGAGCGCAGGTGGTTCTTGTACGCTTCCATCTGCTCGGTTCCAATGCGGTGGATATCCACCAGCTCGTGGTTGTATTTGTCCACAAAGCTGTTGTCCATATCCAGCACATAGGCGAAGCCACCGGTCATGCCGGCACCGAAGTTGTAGCCGGTTTCACCCAGCACGGTCACCATACCGCCAGTCATGTATTCACAGCAGTGGTCACCGGCACCTTCGATCACCGCGTGACAACCAGAGTTGCGCACGCCGAAACGCTCACCGGCGTGACCGGCCGCGAACAGCTTGCCACCGGTTGCGCCATACAGGCAGGTGTTGCCCAGAATCGCGGTTTCGTTGGACTTGAAGGTCGCCGCCTCGAACGGACGCACGACAATCTTGCCACCGGCCATGCCCTTGCCGACATAGTCGTTGGCATCGCCTTCCAGCAACAGGTTCTGGCCACCGGCGTTCCAGACACCGAAGGACTGACCCGCATGCCCCTGGAAACGGAAGGTGATCGGTGCATCGCTCATGCCCAGGTTGCTGTGCAGACGGGCGATCTCACCCGAAGTACGAGCACCGACAGAACGGTCACAGTTGGTGATCTTCAGCGTCCACTCACCGCCCTGCTTGCCGGCGATCGCTGCGCGCGCCAGTTCCAGCATTTCGGTGTTCAGGTTGCCGGCATCGTAAGGCTCGTTGCGCGGCTGCTGGCAGGTATGCGGATACTCTTCCGGTACACCGGCATTGCCGATGATCGGGGTCAGATCCAGGTTGGCATGTTTCGGTGTCACACCTTCCAGAATTTCCAGCAGGTCGACACGGCCGATCAGCTCGTCGAAGCTGCGCACGCCCAGCTGAGCCATCAGCTGGCGGGTTTCTTCAGCAATAAAGCGGAAGAAGTTCTTCACCATCTCCACGGTACCGCGGAAGTGGTCGTTACGCAGGTCTTCACGCTGAGTCGCGACACCGGTGGCACAGTTGTTCAGGTGGCAGATACGCAGGTATTTGCAGCCCAGCGCAACCATCGGCATGGTGCCGAAACCGAAGCTCTCGGCACCCAGCATGGCCGCCTTGACCACATCCAGACCGGTCTTCAGACCACCGTCTGTCTGCAGACGGATCTTGCCACGCAGCAGGTTGGCACGCAGCGCCTGCTGCGCATCGGCCAGACCCAGTTCCCACGGAGAACCGGCGTAGTGGATGGAGGTCAGCGGAGAGGCCGCTGTACCACCGTCGTAACCGGAGATGGTGATCAGGTCAGCATAGGCCTTGGCCACGCCACAGGCGATGGTGCCGACGCCCGGACGAGATACCAACTTCACGGAGACCAGACCTTCAGGGTTGATCTGCTTGAGGTCGAAGATCAGCTGCGCCAAGTCCTCGATCGAGTAGATATCGTGGTGCGGCGGCGGCGAAATCAGGGTCACGCCCGGTACCGAGTAACGCAGACGCGCGATCAGGTCGTTGACCTTGCCGCCCGGCAGCTGACCACCTTCACCCGGCTTGGCACCCTGAGCTACCTTGATCTGCATGACATCAGCGCTCATCAGGTATTCCGGCGTCACACCGAAACGACCGGAGGCTACCTGCTTGATCTTGGAGCGCTTGATGGTGCCGTGACGGGCCGGATCTTCACCCCCCTCACCGGAGTTGGAGCGACCACCCAGCTCGTTCATGGCAACGGCCAGCGCTTCGTGCGCTTCCGGTGACAGTGCACCCAGTGACATGGCGGCACTGTCGAAGCGCGGGAAGATGTTCTCGACCGGCTCGACTTCGTTCAGCGGTACCGGCTTGAGGCCCTTCTTCAGACCCAGCAGGTCACGCAGGGTCGCGACGCCACGGTTGTTGACCAGTTCGGCGTAACGGTCATAGGCACGCTGATCACCCGTAGTGACCGCTTCGTGGATGGTGCGGACCACATCCGGATTGTAGGCGTGGTACTCGCCACCGTGGACATACTTCAGCAGGCCGCCCTGGCTGATCGGCTTGCGCGCGCTCCAGGCCAGCTTGGCCAGATCCGCCTGCTCGCTCTGGAAGTCGGCGAAACGGGCACCTTCGATGCGGCTACACACGCCGCGGAAACAGAGGTCGACCACTTCGCTGGACAGACCCACGGCTTCGAACAGCTGAGCGCCACGGTAGGAGGCAACGGTGGAGATACCCATCTTGGACAGGATCTTCAGCAGGCCCTTGTTGATGCCCTTGCGGTAGTTTTCGTGCGCCTGCATCGGCTCCAGACCCAACTCGCCGGTACGGCAGAGGTCGTTGAGCACGCGGTACGCCAGGTACGGGTAAACCGCAGTCGCACCAAAACCGAACAGCACGGCGAAGTGGTGGGAATCACGCGCCGTCGCGGTTTCCACAATCAGGTTGGTCTCACAACGCAGACCCTTCTCCACCAGGTGGTGGTGCACTGCGCCGGTCGCCATGGCCGCATGGATCGGCAACTTGCCGCGCTGGATATAGGCGTCGGTCAGCACCAGCAGCACCTTGCCGTTACGGGCCGCTTCTTCAGCCTGGGCACACAGGTCACGGATCGCCTGCTCAAGACCCACTTCCGGGTCGTACTGCAGGTCCAGCTTGTGCGATTCGAAGCCTTCGTTCGGGCAGTCACACAGGTAGCGGAATTTGTTGGCAGACAGTACCGGAGTGGTCAGGATGATACGGCGCGCGTGTTGCGGCGTTTCCTCGAACACGTTCTGCTCGGCACCGATGCAGGTTTCCAGCGACATGACGATCGCTTCACGCAGCGGGTCGATCGGCGGATTGGTCACCTGCGCGAACTGCTGACGGAAGTAGTCGTACGGTGAACGGATCTTGCTCGACAGCACCGCCATTGGCTTGTCGTCACCCATGGAGCCGACCGCTTCCATGCCGGACTCGCCCAGCGGGCGCAGTACCTGATCGCGCTCCTCAAAGGAAACGTTGAACATCTTCATGTGTTCCTTGGTCTCTTCCGGAGACATCTCACGGAAGGACTGGGACTCCATGTCGAAGTTCATGTGCTGCTCAAGGCGAATGGCATTCTCTTTCAGCCACTGCTTGTAGGGGTGCGCAGACTTGAGCTTGTTGTCCACGTCATCGGTATGCAGCACTTCGCCGGTTGCAGTGTCGATGGACAGCATCTGTCCCGGTCCGACACGGCCCTGCGCCACGATATCTTCCGGCTTGTAATCGAACACACCAATCTCGGAAGCGGTGCAGATGTAACCGTCGCGGGTCATCACCCAGCGGGACGGGCGCAGACCGTTACGGTCCAGCATGCAGACCGCGAAACGACCGTCGGTCATCACCATGCCGGCGGGACCATCCCAGGGCTCCATGTGCATGGAGTGGTAGTCGTAGAAGGCACGCAGATCGGAGTCCATGGTCTCAACGTTCTGCCACGCCGGCGGTACGATCATGCGTACGGCCTTGTAGATATCCATACCACCGACCAGCAGGAACTCGAGCATGTTGTCCATGCTGGAGGAGTCGGAACCGGTGGTGTTGACGATCGGCTGCAGCTCGTCCAGGTTGGGCAGCAGTTCGGTGACGAACTTGGTACGACGTGCACGCGCCCAGTTGCGGTTGCCGTCAACGGTGTTGATCTCGCCGTTGTGCGCCAGGAAGCGGAACGGCTGCGCCAGCGGCCAACGCGGAGCGGTGTTGGTCGAGAAACGCTGGTGGTAAGTACAGATCGCTGTTTCGAGGCGCGGATCGTTGAGATCCTGGTAGAACACCGGAAGATCTACCGGCATCATCAGGCCCTTGTAGGAAAGAACCTTGTCGGAAAGACTGCAGATGTAGAAATCAGGATCCTGGTTGAGTGCGTTTTCGGTAAGGCGGCGGGCGGTAAAGAGGCTAACGGCAAATTGACGATCATCCTTGCCGTTTGGGTTGATAAATACCTGCTCGATCTGAGGCAAGGTATCTTTTGCGATCGGTCCCAAACAGCCTTGATCAGTTGGAACCGTACGCCAGCCTGCGACTTCCAGGCCTTGTGCCTCCAAAGCACTATTAAGCTCGTTGCGAGCTTGCTCGGCAAGGGCCGGCTCCCGGGACAGAAATACCATGCCCACGGCATAGTTCTCGCCGAGCTCGACACCCTGTTCTTCTTTCATCACCGCACGCAGGAAGCTGTCCGGCTTCTGCATCAGCAGACCACAACCATCTCCTGTTTTGCCGTCCGCAGCTATCCCCCCGCGGTGAGTCATGCAAGCCAGTGCTTCAATCGCCTTGTCCAACAAGTCGTGGCTGGCCTGTCCCTGCATATGGGCCATTAGACCAAAGCCACAGTTATCCTTGAATTCTCCGAGGCGATACAGACCTTTGTTCATAAGCCGACCTCACTAAAAACTCTTTAAAAACAAATAGTTATAATAAATCCTTTCTCCCGGGGCATACTGGACGGGCAAAAAGGGGAAGCAATTTTACACGCGCAATGGCAAAAGAACAAATTTTACCCAATAAAGGTGACAAGACCGGGTAAAAAAAATGGCACCCAAGGGTGCCATTTTTACAGTTAAGTTACTGATTTTTCTGAATATCTGCCTTCACACCGGCAATGGATCTTGCCCAGGGTCGAAGCTTCTGCAAACCGGTGGGTAACGCCTTGACCGCGTTCACGGCTGCGGCGCGATCGGCATACTGACCATAGACCACCACATGCCAGGGTTTGCCCTTGAACAGGGTACGGAAGTAATAGAAACGCTCCGGCTGGGCCTGGGACTCAATGAAGGCCTTCACACTCTGCTCTTCGCGCGCGCCCAGCATCTGCAGGGTATACCCCTGCGCCGGCCAACCCAGCAATTCCTGCTCACGCAGCCAACGCTGGGCAACACCCACCTTCCCTTGAGGCTGGGCGACTACAGGCGTGGGCGCCGGTTTCGGTTCGGCGACAGGTCTTGGCTGAGCTGCCGGTTGCGGAGCGGGTTTCACAACAGGCTCTGGCTTGGGCTCTGGCTTGGGCTCTGGCTTGGGCTCTGGCTTGGGCTCTGGCTTGGGCTCTGGCTTGGGCTCTGGCTTGGGCTCTGGCTTGGGTGCAGGTGCAGGTGCAGGTGCAGGTGCAGGTGCAGGTGCCACAATCTGCTCCGGTTCGGGCCTGGCAGCAAGGGAAGTGGCGGCTACCGGCGCTATTGCAGGCGCAACCTCGGCGGGTGCAACCTCGGATGCCTCCTCTGCCACAACAACAGACGTCTCCATCCCAGGCTGGTTATTGCTCGCCAGGCTTGCAGGCTGCACCGGTTCCGGCACAGTCTTTGCCGGCGCCACCGCCGCGACAACGACCGGTGCCACGTCCGTACGCTCTTCCGGAGCTGGCGCCACGTCCAGCCGGATGTCCTCCGCTGCACCAGTCTGTGCTTGAGGCACGGCATTGATCGCCAGTGGCAGGGTCACCCGCTCCGCCACGACGGCCTCGTCTTCGTCCTCGGGCAGGTATTGCCAGATGGCAACGGAGAACACCAGCAACAGGATAATGAACGCCGCACTGATATGTTTAGGCGGCATGGGAAGCTTACCGGATGACCGCGCGACGCTGGTATCACGTTTCAGCACCTCGGCCACAGCCTGGCGCAACCGCGCTGGCCGCCCCGCAGACTGCTCGACCAGCACACGCAACTGACGCTCCTTGAGCACCACCCCGTCCGGCAGCAGCGACTCGATAAACTCGGCCGACTCCTCCGCCGTAAAGGGCTCCAGGTGTTCGACATGTAAATGTCCATCAAGGCGCTGGTCCAGCTCTAGCTCACGGAAACGCCGCTCAAAGGCCGGCGTCCCCGTTAGCAGGATACGGGGAGCCGCCGCCCCCTCCAATGTGGCGAAGTTGATCAGTAGTTCCAGCGCATTGTTGGTCAGATAATCGGCATCATCGATCAGCAACACCAGCGGCAGGTCATCCTCAGCCAGCTGCTTTGCCAGACCATGCAGCTGGGACAACCGTACCTGATTGCCATCTGCAGGTTCCATCTGCAAAGCATGTGTCAGTGCCTGCAGCAAGCCGGTCACATCGGCCGTCGCCTCAAAGCCCACCTGCGCCGAACGACCAACGTTTGCCTGGCCCTCTCGCAGCTTGTGCAACAGGGTCGTTTTGCCACAACCCTCAACACCCGCGATCAATATCAGGAAATCGGAAAAACGCACCAGGTGCTGCAGCTTTTCCGACAACTGCAGCCGCGACCCCGGCTCATGGTAGTAACTGGGTACACTCATGTCTGACCTCACGCCTCCCTATCCGATCCCGTCGCCTCTCGGTTACAACTGCCCCAGGCGCTCACCCGCGGTCAGCGTCTCGGTCAGGCGTTCAGCCGGGAAGTCAGACGTCACCAGTGCGCTGCCCAGCTTCTGCAGCAGCACCAGACGCAGGTTGCCATCAATCACCTTCTTGTCGACCGCCATCAGCTCCAGGAAGCGCTCAGGCGTCATCTCGGTCGGCGGCATCACCGGCAGGCCGGCGGCCAGCAGAATATTCCGCACACGATCCAGATCCTGCTGCGACAGCCAGTCCAATCGGGCAGACAGATCGGCTGCCATCATGGTTCCGGCACCAACGGCTTCACCATGCAACCACTGCCCATAGCCCTGATCGGTCTCGATGGCATGGCCAAAGGTGTGGCCCAGGTTGAGCAATGCTCGGACGCCTGCCTCCCGTTCATCCTGTGCCACCATCTCGGCCTTGATCGCACAAGAGCGATAGATGGCATAGCTGAGCGCCTTGGCATCGCGCTGACGCAACGCCGGCATGTTCTGCTCCAGCCACTCAAGGAACTCGACATCGTGGATCAAACCGTACTTGATCACTTCAGCCAGGCCAGCCGAGAGTTCCCGCTCTGGCAGCGTCACCAGCACATCGGTATCGGCCAGCACCACCTGCGGCTGATGGAAAGCGCCGATCATGTTCTTGCCCAGGGGATGATTGACCCCGGTCTTGCCACCCACCGAGGAGTCGACCTGCGACAGCAGCGTGGTCGGCACCTGAATGAAGGCCACACCACGCTGATAGCAGGCAGCAGCAAAGCCGGTCATATCACCCACCACGCCGCCACCCAGTGCAATCAGGGTAGTGGTGCGGTTATGACGCTTGTCCAGCAGAGCATCAAAGATACGGTTGATATGGTCCAGGTCCTTGAACGCCTCGCCGTCAGGCAGGATCACTCTGTCCACCTGAAAACCGGACAGCTGGGCTGTCAGCTTATCCAGATACAGTGGCGCCACGGTTTCATTGCTGACCACCATCACCTGACGACCCTTGATGAACGGCGCCAGCAGAGGCTGTGCCAGCAGATTCTGGCCGATATGGATAGGGTAGCTGCGCTCCCCCAGATCAACATTCAGCGTTTGCATCAGTACGTCTCCGAAAGCGCTTTAGTTGGGTGTTTTGAGGGGTTGCTGCCGCTTCAGGAAGCGAACGATATCGTTGACGACCCCTCTGGGATGACGCCGATCAGTCTTGATCAACAGATCACAGCAGGCGCGGTACAGTGGATCGCGCTCCTTGATCAGGGCTTCCAGCACGGCACGGGGATTTTCCGTCTGCAGCAGAGGCCGGTTGCGATCCTTGGCGGTTCGCTCCAGCTGCTGCTCAATCGACGTATGCAGGTAGACCACGGTGCCGCGGCTCTGCAGATGACGGCGATTGGCTTCGCGAAGCACGGCACCGCCCCCCGTGGCCAGGACGATATTGTCCAGCTGGCTGAGCTCATCGATCGCGGCTTCTTCGCGCTGGCGAAAGCCCGCTTCACCCTCGACATCGAAGATCCACGGAATATTGGTACCGGCTCTTTCTTCGATTTCACGATCAGAGTCGTGAAATTCCAGCGCCAGCTCCTGAGAAAGCAAACGCCCTATGGTGCTTTTGCCAGCACCCATAGGGCCAATTAGAAACACATTCAAGTTGTTCTTAGCTCTTTGTACTTATCGTCTGAGTGACTCTCGAATCATCTGCGGAGTGATGAAGATCAGGAGTTCTGTTTTTTCATGACTACTGATGTTGTTGCGGAAAGCACCACCAATGAGCGGCAGGTCTCCGAAGAAAGGTACTTTCTCAACATCCGACTGGGACTGCTGCTCGAAAACCCCTCCAAGCACCACCGTTTCTCCGTCATTCACGACCACCGAAGTCATAAGATTTCGAGTGTTTATTATCCTGTTACCCAGGCTGTCGTACACCTCACCCAGTTTGTCATCTGCAATATCGATTTCAAGCTGTACCTTATTTCCAGGTATTATCTGAGGCGTAACATCCAATTTGAGTACAACTTCTTTCCATTCTGCAACATCAATTTGGTTGGTTTCCTCATCTCGTTCCAGGACCGGGACTTCCTGACCAGACTTTATCGTCGCCTTCTTACCATTCGTCGTGATGATTTTAGGTTGGGATACGATCTCACCTTTGCCATCACTTTCCAATGCTGAGAGTTCCGCCGACAACAAGAAATTATTACTCAGGAAACCCACTGCCAGTGAGCTTGTGGCATTGCCGATTCCAAGGTCAACTTGCAAGTTTTGGTTTACCAATGATGTTGCACCACTGCTGTCTCCAGATTGGAGATTACCGGTGCCTGAGCCAATCGACCAGCCATCGCCACTGGTATTACGATCATTGAAACCCCAGCGTACACCCAAGCCCTTGGCAAAATCTGTTGTTGCTGTAACCAGGCGAGCTTGAATCATAATTTGCGGGATCTCAAGGTCAAAACGCTTGATGGTGCTTCGAATCTCCTCCAGTTGTTTGGCAGTTTCCCTGACCATCAGCGTATTGGTTTCATCATCGGCGAGCACAAACCCGCGCTCAGAAACCAGTCGAGCTCCTACAATGCGCTCCTTGATATCGGAAGCCTTGCGGTAATCGATCTGGATAAAGTCGGTAGCCAACGGGGCAAGCTCTTTTTCCTGCTGCTGACTTTGCATTTCGACCGCTTCGCGCTCGGAAATTTCGGTCACGGTGCCGACCAGCAGCACATTACCCGCTTCACGCTTGTCCAACCCCTTGGTCTTCAGCACGATATCCAGCGCCTGATCCCAGGGCACGTTTTTCAGACGCAGGGTGATATCACCCTGAACATTGTCGCTAACCACCAAGTTTTTCTCAGCCACCTCAGCGATAATCTGCAGTACGGTGCGGATTTCGACGTTCTGGAAGTTCAGATCGATTTTTTCACCCTTGTAAGGAAAAAGATCTTCCTTGGCTTTCTGCTCAGAGGGTGTCAACGGCTGGAAGTCCAGTACCAGCTGACTGCCGCTCTGGTAGGCCATGTAGTCGTAGGGCATTGAAGTCGGCTTAATCAGTATAGTGGCATTCGCCCCCTTCACCAGCGTATCGATGTAATTCACTGGCGTGGCAAAGTCCTGAACATCCATTCGCTGCTGCAGAGCAGGATCAAGGTTGGCACCGGTCAGATTGACCACCACATTGCCACCCTCCTCGATGATATCGAGGCCTGCACCCGAATCGGTCAAATCGATGGTGATACGACCACGATCACCCTCAAGGCGACGGAAGTCGATACCTTTCACCTGAGTTTGGGCCTCAACAGCAGGACGAGTAACCTGAACTTGACTGCTCTGGGCAGCGCTGGACAGCGCCCCCCCTAGCTCAAGGATCAGCTGATTGCCTTCAGTACGGATATCATAGCCAACCACTGCATTCAGGTTGGTCACAATTCGCATCCGACCACTGGCTTCAGCGAAGTGCAGGCTATCGATATCACCGGACTTGACCGTCAGCATCTTCTGCTCCAGCCCATTGCTGGCTCCCCAGAGATCCATCACCAGCCGGGGCGGGCTTTCGATCACATAGGCCTTGGGAACGGGCGGCACGGAATCAAAGCTGAGCTGAACTTCGATCTTCTTGCCCGGCAGGGACGCAAAGCCGACATCCTGCAAAACTGCATCCTGCGCCATAGCAGTACGCCCGAAGAAAACCAGCACTAGTGCACTGAGCAAGAGCCAGAACTGTGCCAGGCATCGGGTCTGCATCCGGTTGGTATCGATCCGTCTGTGTATTTTCACGGTCTGCATCCTTATCAATCCTGCTGTTCTTCTAACGTCAGTGTACGTGGCCGCTTCATCCAACCGCCCCGTCCGTTCGAAATAATCTCTACCAGCTGAAGCTCGCGCTCACTAATGGCGATCACCTCACCATAATCGTTACCCAGGTAATTCCCGGCCATGACGCGATGAACTTCCTGGTTGGAATCCTTGATCAATGCCCAGAGGGTATCGCCACCCGGCTCGGTGATGATGCCAACCATATGCAGCGTATCAATCGAAAACTCTTCCAGATATTCCTTGGGTCGCTCCAGGTCGGGCTGAAGGGCGTCATTTTGAGCCACATCCTCATGCTCACCGGTACTGCGTACCAAAGGACGGAAGGGGTTTCTGAGACTGGCCCCCTCGTAGACAAAGCTTTCATAGGGCTTGAAGGTAGGCAGAGGTTCAATTTTGCCGCTGGGCCGAGCCTGTTGCTCACGGGTATAACGCTGCAGGTCCTGAGTATCATCGACCCAGAGACAGCCGGACAATGGCAACATCAGAAGCAGCGCCCAACCCAACCGGCCTGTGGACTGAGCCTTCATTCCTTTAATTCGTATCATCATAGCGGTAGGTCTTCGCGCTGATTTCCATTGACAGTTGTCCACCTGATTCAGGCGCAAGAGAGAAGTCGTGCAGCGTCACGATACGTTTGATCGCGGCCACACCACTGACAAATTCTCCCATCTGGTGATAGTTGCCTTGCACCATAATCTTGATCGGCAGTTCTACATAAAACTGCTCCTTGCGCTCCGGTTCCAGTGCAATGAGGTTGAAATCCAGGCCGGCGGCCTTGCCGATCTCGGTGATATCCTCCAGCAAGCCCGGCACTTCCTTGTCGGTTGGCAACTGTTTCAACAACTCCGCAAAGCGGCCTTCGACATCGGCCATCTGTTTGCGCAAGGCATCCAGACTCGCGACCTGAAACGCCTTGGTCTGGTATTCCTGCTTGAGCTCGCGCTCTTTCACGATCTCACGCTCAACCGCAACATGCTTGTCTTTGATGAAGAAGTTAACGCCGCCTCCAACAACCAATACAAAAACCAGCAGGTAAACGATTATTTTGACACCAATCGGCCAACTACCCGCCTGGTTGATATCCACATTGTTGACATCGAACCCTTGAAAAGCACGCTTGAATGAGTTGGCATCCATTATTTTGCCTCCTCAGTGTCAGGCCGTGTCATACCAACCTGCATATTGAAATGTTTCACACCATCACTCTGGTCCACCTGACGCAGATCGGGCTCGGTAAACCAGATAGAGCGGTCCAGACGGCGCATCAACTCCGAGACTTCGTTATTGTCCTCGGCAAAGCCATCAATGGTGATAGTCTCGCCGTTGCGGACCAGAAGCTCATAATGCACACCATCAGGCAGCACCCGCACCAACTCATCAAAGTTGCGCACGATCACCGGGCGGTTGCCCTGCAGCTGCTGAATGGCGTTTAGACGCTCCAGCAGACGCTCACGCTTGGCGCGCAGCTCTCTGATTTCCTTGATCTTCTGATCGAGCCTGGCGATTTCGGTCTTCAAGTAGCTGTTACGCGCATTCTGACGATCCATCTGAACGTCGTAGTAGTAGCTGATCCCCAGCACGACCAGCACGCCCAGCAAAGCAGCACCGACTATATTGCCGACAAAACGCTTCTGCAGCCGTTCGTTTCGTTCTTCACGCCAGGGCCTGAGGTTAATACGTGCCATACATAATCCCTATGATCCCTATATATCAAAGCTTCGTTGCGCCAGACCACACGCCTTAAGCAGAGAAGGCGCATCCTTTTGCAACCGTGCCACGTTCACCTTGGAGGCCACCTGCATATTGGCGAAGGGGTTCGCAATATAGGTATTCACACCCACCTCGTCACCGACCATGGTGGCGAGCCCCTCCAACCCCGAGGTGCCGCCTGCCAGATACAGCTTGTTCAGCTGCCCCTGTGAACCCGAGGAATAGTAGAACTGCAGGGCACGTGACACCTGTTGTACGACGGTCTGACGGAAAGGCAGCACCAGCATTGCCATCGTGTCTTCATCCAGCTCGCCCGTGCCCAGCATCCGTTCAACCTCGGCAACTTCGATCCCTTTCTGTTGGTGGATCATGTGGGTGAGGTCGTTACCGCCGAAAGCCTGTTCACGGTTGTAGATGATCTTGTTGCCCTTGAACACATTAAGCGTCAGGGTTGCCGCACCAATATCGACGATACCCACCAGTTGCCCACCCAGTTCGCCCTGCTCCAGTAACGGCAGGGTTCGCTCGATGGCATAGGTATCGATATCAACCACTTCACATTTCAGGCCCGAGCCGTTGATCGCCTCTTCACGGCTGTCAGCATCATCGCGGCGACAGGCGACCAGCAGGATATCGTTGAGGTCTGGCGCCTTGTCGACCGGCCCCAGCACTTCAAAATCCAGCGCGACTTCTTCCAGTGGATAGGGGATGAACTGATCGGCCTCAACCTGTACCTGCTCTTCAAGCTCCAGCCCCACAAAGGCGTTGCTGATTTCGAGGCGCTTGGTGATGACGGCCGAGGAAGGTACTGCCGTAACAGCATGAGACAGGCTAACGCCGCAGATCCTGATACCACGCTCAATGGCGTCGGATACTTCACCTGGGATCTCGACATTGCCGTCAACCACCGCCGTTGGCGGCAAAGGCACGACAGCATAGCCTTCAATCCGGTATGACTGTCCCTGTTTAGTAAGCGCCACCAACTTGACAGAAGCGGAGCCTATATCCACTCCTACCCAGCCGGCAGTCTTGGGCTTGAATAAGCTGAGCACGACATTTTCCTTATATCATCAACCAGGTGAAGTCCCGCAATCGGTCACAATGTAGCCTGATTGGGGGACAATTTAAACTGCCAGTTCACTGTGGACCGTGCTAGTTACACCTATATAATGATCCAGCTCTATTTTTTTCCAACGGATTCCCCAAGGCTCGCATGCGTATTCTGAAACGGCTCTTCAAATGGCTACTGACACTGTCTCTGATCGGCGTCTTTACTGGCGCTGCGACCTTTGCCGGCGTGTACTATTACTTCAGCCCGGAACTCCCCGACGTCCAGAGCCTGCGTGAGGTCAAGTTCCAGACCCCGCTGCGTGTCTACTCCGCTGACGACAAACTGATCGCCGAATTCGGTGAGAAGAAGCGTGCTCCAATTCCGTTTGAACAGATTCCCGATACTTTCATCAAGGCCCTTCAGGCAGCCGAGGATGCCCGCTTCTTCGAGCACTTCGGCATCGACATCAAGGGACTTAGCCGCGCGGCCTTACAGCTCGCGTCTACCGGACGTATCCAGAGCGGCGGCTCCACCATCACCATGCAGGTCGCCAAGAACTTCTTCCTGACGCGCGAACAGACCTTCAAGCGCAAGTTCATCGAGATCCTGCTGGCACTGCAGATTGAGCAGGAACTGAGCAAACAGGAAATTCTGGAACTGTACGTCAACCAGATCTACCTTGGCCACCGCGCCTACGGTATCCAGTCTGCCGCCAATACCTATTACGGCAAGAACATCGCTGACTTGAGCCTCGCTCAGCTGGCGATGATTGCCGGCCTGCCCAAGGCCCCCTCCGCATTCAACCCGATCACCAACCCCGACCGAGCCCAAGAGCGCCGCGACTGGATTCTGGGCCGCATGCTGCAACTGGGGTACATTTCACAGCAACAGCATGACGACGCCGTGGCCGCGCCGGTCACCGCCCGCTACCACCGCAGCGATATCGAACTGGACGCGCCCTATATCGCCGAAATGGTCCGTCAGCAGCTATATGAACAATACGGCGAAGGCCTCTATACCGATGGCTACCGCGTCTGGACCACCATCAACAGCCAGATGCAGCACGAAGCCACCGCTGCGCTGCGCCGCGGCCTGCTCGATTATACCGATGACCATGGTTACCGGGGCGCCGAAGCCAACATCGAACTCGACACCCTCAACCCCGAAGATCAGCTCAGCGCACTGCGCCAGCATACCGCCTATGCCGGTTTGGAACCGGCCCTGGTACTGGAAGTGAACGACGGTGGCGCCCGACTGCTGCGCACCGACGGCAGCGAGAGCCAGCTGGACTGGGACGGCATCAAGTGGGCTCGCCCCTACCGTAGCGTGCACTGGACCGGCCCCGAGCCCAAGCGGCCGCAGGATGTCCTGGATGCCGGTGATATCATTCGCGTCATGCTGGATGACGAAGGCACATTGCGCCTGACCCAGATGCCTCGCGTGCAGGGCGCCCTGGTCGCCTTGAACCCGCAGGACGGTGCCATCCGCGCGCTGACCGGCGGTTTCAGCTTCTACCACAACAAATTCAACCGGGCTACTCAGGCTTACCGTCAGCCCGGCTCCAACATCAAGCCCTTCCTGTATACCGCGGCACTGGAAAACGGCTTTACCCCGGCCTCGATCATCAACGATGCCCCCGTGGTGTTCCATGATGTCAGCCTGGAAGGCACCTGGCGCCCCGAGAATGACAACGGCAAGTTCAACGGCCCGACCCGCCTGCGAGAAGCCCTGTTCCGCTCCCGCAACCTGGTTTCCATCCGCCTGATGCGCGCCCTGGGCATCGAGCAGGCGCGCGCGTTCATCCTGCGTTTCGGCTTTGAACCGGACAACTTCCCGGGCAACCTGTCGCTGTCGCTGGGTAGTGCCAGCGCCACACCACTGCAGGTTGCCCGCGGTTATGCGGCCCTGGCCAACGGCGGCTTCCTGGTCGATCCCCACCTGATCGCCCGCATTGAGAACGCAGAGGGTGACATCATCCTCCAGGCCAATCCTGTACATGCCTGCCCTCAGTGCGATACTGCCGTTGCCGTCACCGACGACACGGACGACACGGACGACACGGACGCTGAGCCTGCGCAGACCATCGACAACCCAACCCTGGCCGGCCTGCTGCCACCGGACGAAGCTCCCGCCACCCCACAACCGGCGGCACGCATCATCACCCCGCGCAACGCCTTCCTGATCTATGATGTCATGCGCGATGTCATCACCCGTGGTACCGGCCGTCGCGCCCGAGTACTTGAACGCGCCGATCTGGCCGGCAAGACCGGCACCACCAACGAACAGAAGGATGTCTGGTTCAGCGGCTTCAGCCCCGATCTGGTCGCCACCACATGGGTCGGTTTCGACCAGCCGGCACCGCTTGGCCGTGGTGAATACGGCAGTAGCCGCGCCCTGCCGATCTGGATCGACTTCATGGAACAAGCCCTGACGGATATCCCGGACAACCCGCCTGCCGTACCGGAAGGCGTAGTACGCGTACGCATCGACCCGGCCACCGGCAAGCGCGCCTATGCCGGCCAGGATAATGCCATGAACGAGTACTTCCGCAGCGAGGATGTACCCCGCGAAACCGCACGCAGCCCGGAGCAACAGCTGGAGGCACCAGCAACCGAAGCGATTTTCGGCTACTGACCCGGTAGCCGCCTTCCAGCCAGGAAACGCCAGAAACAGGCACAAAAAAACCGCTGCAAAGGCAGCGGTTTTTTTGTATTTTCCCGAAAGAACAGCCGCTTACAGCGGGTAGCTCTCCGGCATCGGCAGACGTGCTACTCCAGTATCGATTGCAGCCTTGGCTACAGCGTAGGAGATGGCACCCAGCAGGCGCGAGTCGGTAGCTTTCGGCAGGATGTACTCGCGACCGAACTCCAGAGAGTCCATACCGTAGGCATCCAGCACTTCCTGGGTTACCGGCTGTTTCGCCAGATCAGCCAGCGCACGAACCGCAGCAGCCTTCATTTCTTCATTGATGGCGCTTGCACGTACGTCCAGTGCACCACGGAAGATGAATGGGAAGCCCAGGACGTTGTTGACCTGGTTCGGGTAATCGGAACGACCAGTTGCCATGATCACATCAGAACGGGTCTCACGCGCCAGTTCCGGCTTGATTTCCGGATCCGGGTTCGCGCAGGCGAAGACGATCGGGTTGTCCGCCATCTTCAGCAGGTTTTCCGGTGACAGCAGGTCCGGGCCGGACAGGCCAACGAATACGTCTGCACCAGTGATAGCGTCTTCCAGAGTACGCTTGTCGGTTTCAGTGGCAAATGCCGCTTTTTCCGGCGTCAGATCTTCACGACCGGAGTGGATCACACCCTTGCGGTCAATCATGAAGATGTTTTCGACCTTGGCACCCATGTTGATCAGCAGCTTCATGCATGCGCTGGCAGCAGCGCCTGCACCCAGGCATACGATCTGTGCTTCATCCAGCTTCTTGCCAGCCAGTTCCAGCGCGTTGATCATGCCGGCCGCGGTTACGATCGCGGTGCCGTGCTGATCATCGTGGAATACCGGGATGTTGCAACGCTCGATCAGTGCGCGCTCGATCTCGAAGCATTCAGGTGCCTTGATGTCTTCCAGGTTGATTCCGCCAAAGGTTTCAGCGATACGGGCAACCGTATCGATGAACGCCTGCGGGCTCTCAGCGTCTACTTCGATATCGATGGAGTCGATATTGGCGAAGCGCTTGAACAGCAGGGACTTGCCTTCCATAACCGGCTTGGAAGCCAGCGGGCCCAGGTCACCCAGACCCAGGATAGCGGAACCGTTGGAGATCACGGCAACCAGGTTCCCCTTGGCAGTGTAGCGATACGCTGCTTCAGGATCCTTGGCGATCTCGCGGACCGGCTCGGCCACACCCGGCGAATAGGCCAGGGAGAGATCACGCGCAGTCTCAGCAGGAGTAGAAAGCTCTACACTGATCTTACCCGGGCGCGGAAACTCGTGGTAATCGAGAGCAGCTTGTTTGAAATCTTGAGACATGGTTGCTGTTTCCAACTAAGGTTTAATAAGACGGACTTGCATCATATAAAAAACCTATAACCACAACAACCGTGCTAAAGAAGTGTAATTTTTTTACTTTAGTGTGACTGTAAATGGTACTTATGCGCCAATTTCAGTAGCCAGCGCTGCTGCCCTGCAACCAAGCGACGCTGCCGCTGCAAGCGATCGATCACCCAGCCGCGCGCCTCCACCAATTGCCCCGGACGCCAGTTTTCAGCCTGCATTTCAGCCACCAGCGCGGGCGACAGGAACAGTGCCAGACGATCATCCAGATCAAGATAAAGCCCGCGCCGGGTCGGCGTGACCCGCGTCACTCGCCCCCGTATCAGGGCAAAACCGGCACGATCGACCTTGGCCGCCGCAATGGGTGATTGTTGCCAGAGTCGCCCGCGACTCTGTCGCACCTCACGTTCGGCCGCAAACAGGCAACCTGCCAGGCGGCCGTTGCGGCCTACCGCCAGCGCAAAACCAAGACCGGAGCGCACCAGCTCCTCAGCCGCCAGCCGACCATCCGACAAATAAAGATGCGCCAGCAGGCGCCCGTAGCGGTCTTGTGGCTCCACACCGGGCAGCAGATAGACCTGCTGCTCATCGGCATGCTGCTGTAACCAGCCCTGCGCCGCCTGCGCATAGGGTTCGTCCGGGCGGCCATCACGCCCCAGCTCGGGTGTATTCACGCCGATCAGACGCACCTTGCGCCCATCACTTAAACGAAGGGTATCACCATCATAGACATACTCGACCCGGGCAGAAAAACCGCCGGGCAGTTGCGGGCAACGGGCCTGAGCTGCGGGGACAACAAGAAAAAAGGAGACGAGCGTGGAGAATATAAACGCAGATACAAAAAAGGCACTCATCATGAGTGCCCTTTTGTGTTCGCGTGAAAGCAGTCGCTTACGACTTGAAACCACGAGAACCGAAACGTTTCTTGAAGCGGTCAACACGGCCACCAGAAGTCGCTTCCTTCTGCTTGCCGGTGTAGAACGGGTGGCACTGGCTGCATACGTCGACCAGCATGTCTTCACCCAGGGTAGAACGGGTTTTCATTACGTTACCGCAAGAGCAGGTAACGGTGATTTCGGTGTATTCCGGATGGATACCAGCTTTCATCATAAACCTCGATAAAATTGGCGTGCCGCCACCCGGTCGCGCATTTTGACGCCAGGCACCGCACATTCAATGACGTGCTTTCAGAAAGCACAATATATGTACAACCAAGGCGCGAAATTATACGCACCGCCACCCGTATGGGCAAGCATAAACAAGCATTCCCTGAAGCCACCAAAACCCCTAGACTGCACCCATGCATCCAGTGCCCATTCGCCACTCCGAGGCCCCGTTTTGATTTTCCGCGTTGCCATCCCTACGCCGCTTTATCGCCTGTTCGACTACCGTCCGCCGATCTACGGCCCCGAGACGGCTGAGCCCGGCTGTCGCGTGCGCGTACCTTTCGGCCGGCGGGAAGTGATCGGCGTGCTGGTCTCGCTCGAAACTGAGAGCGCATTCCCCCTGGAAAAGCTCAAACCAGCCCTGGAATTGCTCGACACCGAGCCGGTGCTGACGTCCGACCTGTTCCGACTGGCCTCCTGGGCGGCACGCTATTATCAGCATCCGATGGGTGACGCCCTGCAACAGGCGCTGCCGGTGCTCTTGCGTCAGGGACAACCTGCCCGCTTCCAGCACCAGACCCTCTGGCGAGCCGCCACCGATGCCGATCTGGATCAACTATCGACCCGAGCCGAACGCCAGCGCGAGCTGCTGGCCCTGCTGCTGGAACACCCACAGGGAATCAGCACCGACGCCCTGCGCGCCGAGGGCGGTAATCCCGCGCAGCTGAAGACACTGGCCGACAAGGGGCTGGCCGTATCCTTTGAGCACCAGCCCGCACTGCCCCATGCCGATGACCGGGGCACCGAAGTACTGCGCGAAGCGCCGCTGACGTTGCACGACGAACAGCTGGCCGCCGTCGAGGCGGTAAACCAGGCACAGGGATTCACCCCGATACTGCTGGAAGGTGTCACCGGCTCGGGCAAGACCGAGGTCTACCTGCAGACGATCCAGCGCTGCCTGGAAGAAGGCAAGCAAGCCCTGGTACTGGTGCCCGAGATCGGCCTGACGCCGCAGACCATCGCCCGTTTCAAGGCCCGCTTCCGCGTGCCCGTACTGGCCCTGCACTCGGGCATGACCGACCGTCAGCGTCTTGACGCCTGGCTCTGGGCGCGCGAAGGCAGCGCCCGCATCCTGATCGGCACCCGTTCGGCCATCTTCACGCCGCTGAAAGCGCCGGGCCTGATCATCGTCGACGAAGAGCACGACGGCTCGTTCAAGCAGCAGGACGGTTTCCGTTACCACGCCCGTGACCTGGCGATCTACCGCGCCCGCGAGCATGACATCCCGATCCTGCTCGGCAGCGCCACACCGTCGCTGGAGAGCCTGCACAACGCGCTGAGCGGGCGCTTTCGCCACCTGCGGCTGACCCGCCGCGCCGGCAACGCCCAGCCCCCCAAGTTCGAGCTGTTCGACATTCGCCAGCAGACACTGGATGCCGGCCTGTCAGCGCCCTTGATCACACGTATTCACGAACACCTGGCACGTGGCACCCAAGTGCTGCTGTTCCTCAATCGACGCGGATTTTCACCGGCGCTTGTCTGCCACGACTGCGGCACGCCCGTGGACTGCACCCGCTGCGACGCCCGCATGACGCTGCACCGCCAGCCGCCGCACCTGCACTGCCACCACTGCGACCGGCAGACGCCGATTCCGCGCCACTGCGCCCAGTGCGGCAGCAGCCAGCTGCGCCCGGCCGGCAGCGGCACCGAGCGGGTCGAGGACCGTCTGGCGGTGCATTTTCCCGACACACCGATTCTCCGGGTCGACCGTGACAGCACCCAGCGCAAGCATGCACTGGAACGGATCATGGAACAGGTCCACCAGGGCGATCCCTGCATCCTGGTCGGCACCCAGATGCTGGCCAAGGGCCATCATTTCCCCAGAGTGACATTGGTGGCCATTCTCGATGCCGATGCCGGCCTGTTCAGCGCCGACGTCCGCGGCATGGAGAAAACCGCCCAACTGATTCTGCAGGTGGCCGGTCGCGCCGGTCGCGCCGACCTGCCCGGCGAGGTCGTGCTGCAGACGTTCAACGCCGACCACCCAATGCTCAACACCCTGGTCCATGCCGGTTACGATGCCTTCGGCCGCGAGGAGCTACAGCTGCGCCGCGGCGGCCATCTGCCACCCTTTGCCCACCACTGCCTGATCCGCGCCGAGGCCACCCGCCAGGGACTGGCCGAGAACTTCCTGCTCAGCCTGCGCGAACTGGCGCAGCAGCAACAGCTGCTGCCACAGGGTGCCCAGTGCATCGGGCCGTTTCCGTCGCTGATGGAAAAGCGCGCCGGGCTGTTCCGCGCCCAACTGCTGCTGCAGGCCGGACAGCGCAAGCCGCTGCATCAGGCGCTGGCGGTACTGATCGGACTGATGCAGGCCCACCCGGAAGCACGCCGGGTTCGCTGGACGCTGGATGTGGATCCGATCGACAGTTATTGAGGCATGTGCTGTCCAGAACAAACCTGCTCAAGCTATCCATACCAGGCTGGTGATGCCGCGCCTGTGCGATCCGCTTTACGTCATCCCATCACCCCGACCGGCATCTGCATGGATACAGTGCGCATGCCCTGTAAGCACAGCGCTACTGACTGGAAACTAACCACTTCAGCGGCGTATACTATCCGGTTTATTGCATCATTCTGATCTTCAATTCCAGCCAGAGTACCCCGATGAAAGAACAGATTGCCCAGTTGATCGACGCGGCACTATCAACCCTGATCGCCAACGGCACCCTGCCGGCCGACATCACCCCCAACATCCAGGTGGAAAACACCCGTGACAAGGCCCACGGCGACTTCGCCAGCAACATCGCTCTGACTCTGGCTAAACCGGCCCGACGCAACCCGCGTGAACTGGCCCAGCAGCTGTGCGACGCCCTGCCGGCCAACGCCAGCGTGGAAAAAACCGAGATCGCAGGTCCGGGCTTCATCAACTTCTTCGTCAGCCAGGCGTCCACTTTCTCGGTCGTCGGCGAGATCCTCGAGCAGGGTGATGCCTTCGGTCGCGGCGCGGCCAATTCCGGCCCGCGCATGCAGGTCGAGTTCGTCTCCGCCAACCCCACCGGCCCGCTGCATGTGGGTCACGGCCGTGGCGCCGCCTATGGCGCGACCGTCGCCGACCTGCTGGAAGCCGCCGGCGTGGAAGTGGAACGCGAGTACTACGTCAACGATGCTGGCCGTCAGATGAACATCCTCGCCGCCAGCGTCTGGCTGCGCTACCTGGAGCAGCACGAGCAGGAACTGACCTTCCCGAGCAACGGCTACCAGGGCTACTACATCCGCGACATCGCCCACGACCTGATCAAGGACCACGGCGACCGCTTCAACCGTCCGGTCGCCGAAGTCTTCGCCGACATCCCGGCCGACGAACCGGCCGGCGGTGACAAGGAAAACCACATCGATGCGCTGATTGAACGCGCCCAGCAGCTGCTCGGCGACGACTACGAACTGGTGTTCGCTGCCGGCCTCGACTCCATTCTGGCCGATATCCGTGAAGACCTGGGCGAGTTCGGCGTCAACTATCAGGAGTGGTTCTCCGAGCGCTCACTGACCAGCAGCGGCGACGTCAGCCGTGCCCTGGAGCAGCTGGAAGCCAAGGGCTACCTGTACGAGCAGGAGGGCAACCTCTGGTTCCGCTCCACCGATTTCGGTGATGACAAGGACCGTGTGGTCAAACGTGCCAACGGCCAGACCACCTACTTCGCGTCCGACATCGCCTACCACATGAACAAGTTCGAACGCGGCTTCGACAAGGTGGTCAACATCTGGGGTGCCGACCATCACGGCTACATCGCTCGCGTCAAGGCGGCGATCCAGGCGATGGGCTACGATCCCGACAAGCTGGAAGTGCGCCTGGTACAGTTCGCCATCCTCTACCGCGGCAGCGAACGCGTCCAGATGTCCACCCGTTCCGGCTCCTTCGTCACCCTGCGCG
The DNA here is from genome assembly GCA_963677795.1 of uncultured Marinobacterium sp. Classification (GTDB taxonomy): domain Bacteria; phylum Pseudomonadota; class Gammaproteobacteria; order Pseudomonadales; family Balneatricaceae; genus Marinobacterium. The sequence continues at coordinate 1,631,985 of OY782520.1, forward strand.
AGCTGCGCAACGAAGTGGGCAACGATGCCTGCCGCTTCTTCTACGTGACCCGCAAGGCCGACCAGCACATGGACTTCGATCTGGAGCTGGCCAAGTCCGAATCCAAGGACAACCCGGTGTACTACATCCAGTACGCCCACGCCCGTGTCTGCTCGGTGCTGCGCAAGCTGGACAGCGAAGGCATGGCCTGGGATCAGGCCGCCGGCCTGGCTTCACTGGAGCGTCTGGAAAGCGAAACCGAGACCGATCTGGTGAAGCAGCTGGCCAAGTACCCGGAAACCCTGCAGCACGCGGCACTCAACTTCGAGCCGCACGTGCTGGCCAACTACCTGCGCGACCTGGCCGGTGACTTCCACACCTGGTACAACGGCCACAAGCTGATCATCGACGATGCCGAGCTGCGCAACGCCCGTCTGACCCTGAGCGTCGCCGTACGTCAGGTACTGGCCAACGGCCTGAAACTGCTGGGCGTATCCGCACCGGAGCAGATGTAATCGATGGCCAAGCAGGACTTTGCCCGCAAGCGCCGCAGCGGTAACAGCGCCAGCCGCAAACCGGCGCGGCAACCGGCCCGCCAGGCGGCGGCCAGGCGTTCCGCGCCGCCGCCCCCGCGTCGTATGCCCTGGAAACTGCTGCTGATCACGCTGGTAGTCTTGGGCGGCTTCGGCTATCTGGTCTTTACCCTGCTGCAGACACCGCCGGAACAGAAACCGGCGGCGACGGCGACGGTTGCGCCCAAACCGGCACCTAAACCGGCACCCAAGCCGACGCCGGTAGCACAGCCGAACCCCGAGCCAGAGAAGAGCAAGTTCGATTTCTATGAAATGCTGCCCAGGGCCGAGGTCGTGGCACCCAAGGTGGACGTCTACAAATCCACGCCCAAGGATGCCAAGATGGAGCATCGCTACCTGTTGCAGACCGGCTCCTTCCGTGACCCGGGCGATGCCGAGCGCATGCGCGCCAAGCTGATCCTGCAGGGCTTCCCCGGTGTACGCACCGACCGCTCCGACGGCAGCAACGGGGTCTGGTACCGGGTTCGACTCGGCCCGTTCGACAACAAAACCGAGATGAACCTGGCCCACAACAAGCTGGGCAAGCTCAACATCATCCCGATGCCGATCCGGATCGATTGATCCGGGTCCCCCCTTGAAATCCTGTCGGTCGCATCCATATCTGTAAGCATTATCGGACCGATAGGATTTTTCTGTTATGACAACAATTGTTTCCGTGCGCCGTGGCGACCAGGTCGTAGTCGGCGGTGATGGCCAGGTCTCCCTGGGCAACACCGTAATGAAAGGCACTGCCAAGAAGGTCAACATGCTGCCCAAGCACCAGGTGATCACCGGCTTTGCCGGCAGTACCGCGGACGCCATCACCCTGCGTGACCTGTTCGAGCAGCAGCTCGACAAGCACCAGGGCAACATCATCAACGCCGTTATCCATCTGGCGCGCGAATGGCGCTCCGACCGCGTACTGCGTCGTCTGGAAGCGCTGATGCTGGTGGCCAACCACGAAAAAACCTATCTGATCTCCGGCAACGGCGATGTCATCGAACCGGAAGACGGCGTCATCGCCATCGGCTCCGGCGGCAACTACGCGCTGGCCGCCGCCCGTGCCCTGGTCGACAACACCGAGCTGAGCGCCCGCGATATCGTCGAAAAGAGCCTGCATATCGCCGCCGGCATCTGCGTCTTCACCAACGACAACCTGACCATCGAAACCCTTGCCAACAAAGCCCTGGCCAACAGCCGCGAGGAGAGCTGAACATGTCCAACATGACCCCGCGCGAGATCGTGCATGAACTCAACCGTCACATCATTGGTCAGGACGATGCCAAGCGCTCCGTAGCGATCGCACTGCGCAACCGCTGGCGTCGCATGCAGCTGGATGCTGAGCTGCGCCCGGAAGTGACGCCGAAGAATATTCTGATGATCGGCCCGACCGGTGTCGGCAAGACCGAGATCGCCCGCCGTCTGGCCAAGCTGGCCAACGCGCCGTTCATCAAGGTGGAAGCGACCAAGTTCACCGAAGTGGGCTATGTCGGCCGTGACGTGGAAACCATCGTCCGCGACCTGGTGGAGATGGCGGTGAAGATGGTGCGCGAGCAGGCGATGGAACAGGTCCGTTTCCGTGCCGAGGAAGCCGCCGAAGAGCGCATCCTTGATGCCCTGCTGCCGCCGGCGCGCCCCACCGGTTTCGGCAATGCCGAAGAACCGAGCAAGACCGACAGCGCCACCCGCCAGATCTTCCGCAAGAAACTGCGTGAAGGCCAGCTGGATGACAAGGAGATCGACGTAGAGGTTTCCCAACAGCCGATGGGCGTCGAGATCATGGCCCCTCCGGGCATGGAAGAGATGACCAACCAGCTGCAGAGCATGTTTTCCAATATGGGCCAGGACCGCAAGAAGTCCCAGCGCCTCAAGGTGAAGGAAGCGTTCAAGCTGCTCACCGACGAGGAAGCAGCGGCACTGGTCAAGGAAGACGAGACCAAGCAGAAGGCGGTCGACCTGGTGGAACAGAACGGTATCGTCTTCCTCGACGAGATCGACAAGGTTTGCAAACGCGGTGACAACAACGGTGGCGGCGACGTCTCCCGTGAAGGTGTACAGCGCGACCTGCTGCCGCTGATCGAGGGCTGCACCGTCAACACCAAGTACGGCATGGTCAAGACCGACCACATCCTGTTTATCGCCTCCGGTGCCTTCCACCTGGCGCGCCCGTCCGACCTGATCCCGGAACTGCAGGGCCGCCTGCCAATCCGCGTCGAGCTGAACGCGCTGACGCCGAACGACTTCCGCCGCATCCTGACCGAGCCCAAGGCATCGCTGACCGAGCAGTACAAGGCACTGCTGGCCACCGAGGGCGTCAACGTGGAGTTCACCGAAGACGGCATCGCGCGTATCGCCGAGCTGGCCTACGAGGTCAACGAACAGACTGAGAACATCGGTGCCCGTCGCCTGCACACCATGATGGAACGTCTGCTGGACGAGCTCTCCTTCGCGGCGTCCGACAAGTCCGGCGAGAGCGTTCAGGTCGATGCCGACTACGTCAACGCCCAGCTGGATGAACTCAGCCATGACGAAGACCTGAGCCACTACATTCTTTAAGGCTCATCGGCTGTTAATCACCGGGGCAAGCCACTTGCCCCGGTTTCTATGGAGCCCCACCATGACCACTTCGGTTCCCCTTCCCTCTGATATCAAGCTGCACCTGAAGTCCCGTACCCTGGAGCTGATCTATGCCGACGGCAATTTCGAGCTGACCGCCGAATTCCTGCGCGTGCACTCGCCCTCCGCCGAGGTGCGCGGCCACGGCATCGGCAACGGCGTGCTGCAGACCGGCAAGCAGCATGTCGGCTTCAAGGGCATCGAGCCCGCCGGCAACTACGCGCTGAAGATCATCTTTGATGACGGTCACGACTCCGGACTCTACACTTGGGAATACCTGCACGATCTGGCGCATAATCAGGCGCAATACTGGCAGCGCTACCTGGACCAGCTCAAGGCGGCCGGCGCCAGCCGCGACAACGGCCTGATCGCCCGCGGCTGACAGGTACCATCGCGGCAATCCTGTGTACGCAGGTGCGACAAACGCGGGGGCGCAGAGTAGAATGCCTCCAACCAGATCAACAGTCGGACAGAGAACCATGTCAGAGCAGAACGAGAAGAAAACCACTCACTTCGGCTACCAGGACGTCCCGGTCGAGGAGAAGGTCAAACGCGTCGCCGATGTTTTCCACTCGGTGGCAGGCAAGTACGATCTGATGAATGACCTCATGTCCGGCGGCATCCACCGCCTGTGGAAGCGAATCACCATCGACCAGAGCGGCGTGCGCCGTGGTCACAAGGTGCTCGATATCGCTGGTGGCACCGGCGACCTGACGCGCAAGTTCTCGCGTATGGTCGGCCCCGAGGGCAAGGTTGTCCTCGCCGACATCAACGATTCCATGCTCAAGGTCGGCCGCGACAAGCTGCTCAACTCCGGCGTCGCCGGCAACGTCGAGTATGTCCAGACCAACGCCGAATGCCTGCCGTTCGAGGACAACACCTTCGACGTCATCACCATCGCCTTCGGCCTGCGCAACGTCACCGACCAGAACGCCGCCATCGCCTCCATGCTGCGTGTACTCAAGCCGGGCGGCAAGGTGATGATCCTGGAGTTCTCCAAGACCGACAACCCGGCGCTGACCAAGCTGTACGACTTCTACTCGTTCAACATCCTGCCGCAGATGGGCAAGGTAATCGCCGGCGATTCCGACAGCTACCGCTACCTGGCCGAATCGATCCGCAAGCACCCCGACCAGGAAACCCTGAAGGGGATGATGGAACAGGCCGGCTTCGTCAACTGCCGCTACCAGAACATGACCGGCGGCATCGTCGCTCTGCATACCGGTATCAAGCCCTGACAGCGAGCACGACAACAGCCCTGAACCTGTTTTGAATTAGCCCTGAGCCTGTTTGTTCTAAACCAGCCCCGAACCCAGCCTGACAGGAGCATTGCCATGACCACCGGAATGATCAACGCTACCCTGCTGACCCTGGCCGAGGAAAGCCTGAACCTGGTGCTGGCGCGGGATACGGTAACCCTGGCCCGGCTGGGCGAACTGGCCGGGCGCGAGATCCGCGTCGAGTGCTCCAGCCCGGACTGGCATCTCTACCTGCTGCCACACAACCAGGGCATCGACCTGCTGGCAGAAAGCGCCGGCGAAGCCGATGCCTGCCTTCGCGGCTCGGCCCTGAACCTGATGCGCCTGCCCGTGGCCGGCAATCAGGTGCTGTTCGGACACGGCGTCACCATCGAAGGGGATAGCGGACTGGTCCACCGACTGCAGCAGATCCTCGCCGACAGTCAGATCGACTGGGAAGCCTGGCTGGCCGACCTGATCGGCGATACCGCCGCCCACCCGCTGGCCAGCCTGCTGCGCTCCGCCGGCCACCAGCTGCGCTACGGCAGCAGCAGCCTGATCCACAGCCTGGAAGAATACCTGCACGAGGAAGCGCGACTGCTGCCGACACAGGTCGAGATCGATATCTGGCAGGAAGAAGTCGAGGAGTTGCGCGACGCGACCGACCGATTGGAAGCGCGCATCACGCGGGTGGAGCAGCGACAGCGGAATTAAGCTTTTTCAGACAAGCGAATGGTGCCTTACGTGTGCGACACGCTTTTCGTCGTCCATGACCGTCTACCACCATCCCTGGTGGCAGACGGTCACCCACACAGGTCACCCTCTCCTCTCCATAGTACTGCCAATTTCCCGGCAGCTATACTGATGATCAGAACGGTTTGACCACCACGAAGATCAGGATCGGAATGAAGATCAGCAGCGGCAGCTCGTTATAGAGACGGAAATAACGTCCGCTGCGACTCAGTTCACCGCGCTGCATCTGCTTCAGATAGGCCCGGCACCAAACGTGGTAACCGATCAAAAAGGCCACGAACAGCAGCTTGGCATGGATCCACTTGCCCGGGCTGTCGAACCAGTAACCCAGCCAGAGCCAGAGCCCCAGCCCCAGCGTAAACACCGCCATGATGGTCATGAAGCCGTAGAGTTTGCGCGCCATGACTTCAAGCCGCGTCACGTCCTGCCCCGCCTCGCGGCCCTCCACGTAGTGCACGAAGATACGCGGCAGGTAAAAGATCCCCGCCATCCAGCTGGTCATCGCCAGGATGTGCAGCATTTTGAACCAGAGCATCAAAGTCCCCTTGTCGATACTTGTGTCGGTAGTTGTACAGGCACCCCTATGGCGCCGGGCGTACCTCAGTCGTCCGCTTTCTGAGCGGCCGTTCAGAGCACCGAGGTTTAGAGCACCGATGTATCGACCCTGAGCAGGTCAACCAGTTCCACCCGCAGCTGATCACCCGGCTGTACCGGACCGACCCCGGCCGGTGTGCCGGTCAGCACCACGTCACCCGGCTCCAGGGTGAACCACTGGCTGGCGTAGGCCAGCAGCTTGAGCACCGGTGTCAGCATCTGCGAGGAGTTGCCATCCTGGCGTACTTCGTCGTTCACGGTCAGGCGGATCTGCACATCGGTCAGGTCATTAACCGACGCCGGCGACAGAAACACCGACAGCGGACAGGCGCCATCGAAGCACTTGGACTTCTCCCAAGGCTGCCCCTTCTGTTTCAACTGGTCCTGAACCTCACGCAGGGTCATATCCAGCCCCAGGCCGATGCCGGCGATGGCATGCATCGACTTCTGTTCGTCGGCATTACGCAGGGTCTCGCCAATCAGAATCGCCATCTCGGTCTCGAAGTGAACCGCGCCCTTGTCGGTGGGAATGCGGAACGGCAGCTCCATCGACACCACGGAGGTGGCCGGCTTGATGAACAGGATCGGCTCTTTGGGGATGGGGTTGTTGAGCTCCAGGGCGTGTTCGGCATAGTTGCGGCCGATGCAGACCACCTTGCCCAGCGGCAGCTCCAAATCACGGCCATCGGCCGCACGGTGTTGATAACTCATCGCAAGCGTCTCCTGACAACAGATTCTGTCCACAGTCTAACAGATCAGCTCAAAACCGCGTTCAACTGCCGCTGCTGCAAGCCGTACAGGCAGAGGCTCAGCGTCAGCGTCACGCCCAGTACCAGCAGCGAGCCGACCACCACCCCGTTCCAGTCCTGCCACTGCCAGAAAGGGTACAGATAAAAGCCACCGCTGCTGGCCCCGGTGTAGTAGAACAACAGGTAAAGCGACGAGGCGCTGGCGCGGGCGTGGTGGGCATTCTGGCTGACCCAACTGCTGGCACTGGAATGGGCGAAGAAAAAACCGAAACTGTTGACCAGAAAGCCGATCAGGATCAGCCACAGCGGCTCCGACAGCGTCAGCAGACTACCCAGCATCAGCACCAGGATGCCCAGCGCCATACACAGCGGCTGCGGTATCTGTTGGCCAATCTTGCCAGATATGGCCGACCCGAAGGTGCCTGCCAGATAGGTCAAAAACAGCATCCCCAGCAGACTGGGCGGCAGATGGTAGGGCGCCTCGGCCAGTACGAAGGTGATGTAGCTGTACTGGTTAATGAAGATGAAAAAGTTGAAGCCGCCTATCAGGTAGGCCAGCAGCAGTAACGGGTTGCGCAGATGACCGCCCAGGTCTGCCAGCATCCGCCGCGGCTTCAGCGGCTGCGACTGGAAGTGCCGGGATGGCGGCAGCAGCAGGGCAAACACCACCAGGCAAACCAGGCTGAGTAACGTCATAACCATGAACGCCTGCGACCAGCCCAGCCAGTCGCCGACGAAGCCACCGATCAGACGGCCACTGATCCCACCCAGACTGTTGCCGCCGATATAGAGCCCCACGGCCAGCAGCATCGCCGAGCGCTCGAACTCATCGCCCATCCAGGCGATGGCGATCGCCGGTAGTCCGGCCAACAACACGCCCTGCAGGGCGCGCAGCAGCAGTACGCCGGTATAGCTGTCGGTAAAGGAGAGCAGCAAGGTGATCAGGGTCGCGCCGGACATGGTCAACAGCATGATCGAGCGCCGTCCCAAGGCGTCGGACAAGGGCCCCCAGATCAGTAGCGACAGCCCCAGGGTCAGCGTGGTAACGGTAAAGGTCCAGCCCGCCTGCAATGCCGACACCTCAAACGTCTGCGCCAGCATCGGCAACAGCGGCTGAGTGATATAAACATTGGAAAAGATCATGAATGAGCCCAGGCACAGCGCCAGGGTGGCGCGCCAGAAGGCGGCACTGCCGGAAGTAATCATGGTGTCGACCTGAATCAAGCAATCGGAAACATCAGTGGCGAGACAATAACAGCCGGACTAGAATCATTAAAATATATAGTTTTTATCCAACCCATAACGATTATTGATATGGATCTGCGCAACCTGCGTTACTTCCTCACCGTGGCCGAACAGGGCGGTTTTACCGCCGCCGCCGAGCAACTGCATATCGCCCAGCCAGCCGTAAGTATGGCGATCCGCAAACTGGAACAAGAACTGGACCTGCCCCTGTTCGACCGCCAGGGAAAACAGATCCGGTTGACGGATGAGGGCGAGGTACTACTACGCCACGCTCGCACCATTCTTCAGGCGGTGGATGATGCCGAGCGGGAGATGCGTGAGCTGCACACCCTTGAACGTGGCGAGGTCCGCGTTGGCATCCCCAGCATGCTCGGCTCCTATTACTTCCCCCCCATTCTGATGGCCTTCCATCACCGCTATCCCGGCATTCACCTGGAAGTGGTGGAAGCCGGCACGCGCAAGCTGCAGCAGATGATCCACCGCGGCGAAATCGATATGGGTGTGATTGTCACCGACATCCCGCCGGAGGATCTGGAAACCCAGCGTTTTCTGCACGATCAGATGATGGCGATCCTGCCCGCCGATCACCCACAGGCCAAAGCTGACAGCATGGATTACGAAGCCTTCTTCGCCGAGGAGCTGGTGCTGTTCAAGGAAGGTTATTTCCACCGTGAAGTAATCGACCGCATCAGTCAGGAAGCCGGCCTGCCCCCACGCATCAGCTTTGAAGCCAATCTGATTCCACTGATCAAGCAGATTGTCAGCCACGGCTATGGCATCACCACCCTGCTGAAAATGGTGGTGGCCGATGACCCTTCTCTGGTCGCCATCCCTTTCACTCAGCCGGTCTGGCTCAACCTGTCACTGGCCTGGCGCAAGGGCCACCGCCTGTCGCGGGCCAACCAGACCTTTGTCGACCTGGTCCTTGAGCAGGCAGCACCGATTGGCGCAGATGACAGCCACCAGCCCGCCGGATTATGATGCGACTCCATAAATTCCGGCCTGCTGGCCCTGAACTCAAGGAGAGCCCCATGCTCAGCACCAACAGTTACTTCGACGGCAAAGTCGTTTCCATCGCATTCGAAACCCCGGAAGGCCCGGCCACTTCCGGTGTCATGCTGCCGGGTGAATTCACCTTCGGCACCAGCCAGAACGAGCGCATGATCGTTACGGCCGGCCAACTGACTGTCCGCCTGCCGGGCAGCGAAGAATGGACCGCGTTCCCCGCCGGTACCGAGTTCAACATCACTGCCGGTGACTCCTTCGACGTCCAGATCGAAACCACCACAGCCTACCTGTGCTACTACAGCTAAGGCAGACCTGATCCCTCCAGGGCCGATCCCACCTCGGCCCTGATATTCGCTTGTGTTCAAGATAAGCTGAATATTTTTCCGCACTGCATCCAGGTGCCACCACCAAAAAACCATCGACTTTGTGCTACACTTGCGCCTCAAATTTTCCCTTGGCTGGACGACTTTCCCGCCCAGCTGCAGCATGAGTCGCAGAAGATGAGCAAAACTACTTCTCTGGATAAGAGCAAGATCAAGATTCTGTTGCTGGAAGGCGTGCACCAGTCCGCGATCGACACGCTGAACGCGCAGGGCTACACCAACATCGAATTCCACACCGGTTCTCTGCCGGAAGAGGAACTGATCGAAAAGATTCGTGACGTTCACTTCATCGGCATCCGCTCCCGCACCCAGCTGACCCGCCAGGTGTTCGCAGCAGCGGAAAAACTGGTCGCTGTTGGCTGTTTCTGCATCGGCACCAACCAGGTCGACCTGCAGGCCGCAACCGAAGGTGGCATCGCGGTCTTCAACGCACCCTACTCCAACACCCGCTCCGTGGCCGAGCTGGTACTGGCTGAAGCGATTATCCTGCTGCGCGGCGTGGCGGAAAAGAACGCCAAGGCTCACCGTGGCGAGTGGCAGAAGAGCGCCAAGAACTCCTACGAAATTCGTGGCAAGAAACTGGGTATCGTCGGCTACGGCAGCATCGGCTCCCAGCTGAGCGTGCTGGCCGAAAGCCTGGGCATGGACGTCTACTTTTACGACGTTGTCACCAAGCTGCCGCTGGGCAACGCCAAGCAGGTCAGCTCCATGCCGGAACTGCTCGGCATGTGTGACATCGTCACCCTGCACGTGCCGGAAACTGCAGCCACCAAGGACATGATGGGCCAGGCGCAGTTCGAACAGATCAAGCAGGACGCCATCTTCATCAACGCCGCCCGCGGCACCGTGGTCGACATCGACGCCCTGTGCGAAGCGCTGAAAGCCGGCAAGCTGCTGGGTGCTGCCATCGACGTATTCCCGGTCGAGCCGCGCAGCAACAACGACGAGTTCATCAGCCCGCTGCGTGAGTTCGACAACGTGATCCTGACCCCGCACGTGGGTGGCTCCACCATGGAAGCCCAGGAGAACATCGGTTACGAAGTGGCCGAGAAGCTGGTCAAGTACAGCGACAACGGTTCCTCCATCACCTCCGTGAACTTCCCGGAAGTGGCCCTGCCGGAGCACCCGAACAAGCACCGCCTGCTGCACGTCCACGAGAACATCCCGGGTGTGCTCACCCAGATCAACTCCGTGTTCTCCGAAAACGGCATCAACATCTCCGGTCAGTACCTGCAGACCAACGACAAGGTTGGCTACGTAGTGATCGACGTGGATGCGGACTACTCCGAACTGGCGCTGGAAAAGCTGAAGCTGGTCAACGGCACCATCCGCTGCCGTCGCCTGTTCTAAGACAGCCAGCAGCGCATATGAAAAGGCAGACTCCAGGGTCTGCCTTTTTTATGTCCTTCCGTCAGCGCTCGAACTCTATCCGCCCGCCACCCGGCGCAACCGTTGCGGCCGCGAGTGAGCCTTGAGCCGCTGGCTGATCCGATCCAGCACCTCACTGCGCCAGGGCTCCGCCTCGTTGACCAGATGGTGGCGGGCAGCAACCAGCCGTTCGATACTGGCCTGTGGCAACAAGCGCGCCAGCACATCCAGGTTATGTTCCCACTCCAGTGTTTGATCGTCGGTCCCCTGAATGATCAGGGCCGGGAGCTGAACGGGTGCAGCAGACTCCACCTGATGCACCCAGTCCAGCATGGCACCGACCCAGCCAACATCGACGAAGTTGCCCTGCAGAGGATCCAGATGACGCATGAAGTGGACGAATTCGGCATCGTTGGAGCTCTCGCTGTGTTCGCGATTCACCCGCTTGAGACACCAGTGCAGCCAGCGATAGCTCAGCTCAATACGACTGTAGTGGCGAGGCCGCACCAGCGGCGACAGCAATACCCGGTCCTGCAACAGCAGGCCGCCGCGCTGCCGCTCCAGGGCGACCTGAAGCAGAATGGCTCCCCCGGTGCTCTGGCCAATGCCAACACAGGGCATCGTCAGCTGATGTTCATGCCGCTGTAGTAGGCTGGTCAGTTGACGGGCATAGGTACCAAAACTGTCGATGGCATAGCGCTGCCCCGATGACAGACCATGGCCAGGCAGATCATAAATCAGCACATCCCAGTGCTGATCGAGCAGATGGGTAATCAGATGACGATACAACCCGGCATGATCGGTATAACCGTGTACCACCACAGCCGTGCCCTTGCTGTGCGCACGGCCGAAATGCTGTACCACCAGCAGGGTGTCACCGATCAGTTCAGTGCCGATACTGTAGCGTGCTCTTGCCGTAGCCGTCTCCAGACCGTAATAGGCCAGATAGGCCTGCACCTCGGCACTGCACAGGGTCTGCTCCCCGGGGATGAAGGTATCGAGAGACTCCCGCAGTCGGCAGGGATGAAAACCCGGTTCGTCATGATCACCCGGCGGTATTATTTTTGTTCTGTTCACGGTGATGCTCCTATGCTCTGATTAGCCTGTACCGATTGTGCCTCCTCTCCATGTGCTGATATTGACAAACTGATGACAAAACGATTACTCCAGCGCTGGCTGTTACTGTCCGGCCTGTTACTGGCCTGTACTTTAACTTTAGCCGCTTCCCCGGAAGACAGCATTACGCGGCTCGAACAACAGCTGCAGCAGACCGACGCCGCCGGCAACCAGACCGCGCTCAGTGAGCTGTATCAAAAGACCCTGAATGCACTGAAAAGCCGCCAGCAATACCAGAGCCGTGCAGATGAGTTGCAGCAGCTGCTTGAACGCCAACCGGAGGAGCTGCGCCAGCAGCAGCAGGTGCTGGCGCAGCATCGGCAGCCGCCTCAGGAAACCGGATTTCTGCAATTGACCCGACCCGATCTGGAACAGGCGATCACCCTCAAGCGAGCGGCCCTGCTACAACTGGAGCAACAGCAGGAACAGCTGAACCAGCAGGTCGAACTCAACGAGCAGAAGCTGCTGAGCCTGCGCGAGCAGCTGGCAGAGCTGAAACAGACCACGCCGGAGCTACCGCCCCTGCCAGCGGAGCAAGCGGGCCGGGATTTCAACGATGCCCGTCTGCAGCTTAAAAACGCCCTGCAGGAGCGGCGCAGCAGCCACATTCGCGCCCTGGAACTGGAGCTGCTGGCACTGCCCGGCCAGACCGAGCTGGCCAATCTGCAACTGGAGCAACTGCGCCTGCAGCTGCAGCAGGCCAGCCTGGTTCTGAAAGCGATGCTGGACCGCCGCGAACAGATACAACGCGACGAGCTGGAGAACACCCTGAGCAGCCTGACGGTCCCGGACGAAAGCGCACTGGAACATCCGCTGCTGTCTCAACTGCTGCAACAGAACCAGCAATTGAGCGAACAGTTGCGCCAACTGATCGAACAGACCAGCGAGGCCCAGCATCATCGTACCTCGCTTGAGCGAGAGCTGGATCTGATCACCCGCAGCTTTAAAACCATCCAACAGCAGCTGGAGCTGGAGAGCTACAGTGCCAGCTACGAGCTGCGCCGTTTTACCCAGGAGCTGTCACGCCCGGTGGATACCGCGACCACCCGCCAGGCCCTGAATGCACTGCGTCTGAGCAGCCTCGAGCTTAACAGTCTGCGCCAGGACAGCATCGACACGAAAACACCGAGCGCGTCGCTGACCGCAAAGCAGCGTGACTACCAGGAGCAGCTGCAGCAGAATCAGCAGACCCTGCGCGACCGACTGCAGGACAGCCGCCAGCAGCTGATCAGCGAACTGTCCCAGCTGCTGGCGGTCAAGGAGCAGCTCAACGAGCGTCTGCTCCAGGCCCGACGCCTGATCGAACAACAGCTGTTGTGGCTGCCGGTTTCACCGCCCGTGTCCTGGCAATGGCCCGCTGAGGTCGCAACCGGACTGGAGGTCCTGCAGCAACACCTGATGCAGCTGTTCGCGGCCCCTCTGCTGGCCGAAGATGCCCACCCAAGCTCGCTGTTGGGCGTTTTTGCCCTGCTGCTGGCGTTGGCTCTGAGTGTCTACCGCTACCAGAAGCAACACCGTCAGCGCTGGCGCCAGGAGCTGGGCAACGTGGTGCACGACCGCTTTTCCCGCACCCTGCGCCTACTGCTGGCGGCAGCTGTCGCGGCCTTGCCTTTGCCGGCTCTGATGCTGCTGTGCCGCAACACCCTCAACCCGACGCATCCCGATTATCTGGCACTCAGCCAGCTACTGCTGCTCTGGGCCCTGAGCCTTCAGTTCTACGGCATGGCGCTGGTCTGGCTGCGCATCCCGGACGGTCTGATGTGTGGCCATTTTGCCCTACCCATCACCCTGGCTCGCGTGGTGCGCCGCCAGCTGCACCTGCTGTTCTGGGTCTCGCTGCCGCTGCTCTCCCTTCTGCTGATCACCGACAGCTACAACGCGGTCGAGCTGCAGAGCGGCCCTGGCCGCCTGCTGTTTCTGCTGCTGGTACTGAGTCTGGTCCTGTTCTGGCAGGGCTTCTGGCGTGTCAGCCATACCTTCGAACAACTGACCCAACAACGACGCTGGTGGTACAACGCTCACCTGTGGATCGGCCTGATGGTCCTGTTCAACCTGGTGATGTTCGGACTGGGGCTCTGGGGCTATACCCTGACCGCCCTGTTCTTCATGCTGATCCTGCTGGTGGTAATCCTGCAGGGGCTGGGCGCCTTCATCCTGTTCAAGCTGGGCTTGCGCTGGCTGCTGATCGAAGAACGCCGCCTGGCCTTCAGCCGTGCCCGCAACCGGCGCGCCGAGATCATCGCCGCCCGTGAGAACAAGGACGACGCCTCCCCGCTGAAAGAGGACTACCTTGACCTGCAGACCATCTCGGATCAGTCTCGCGTGCTGTTGAAAACGGCCGTCGTGCTGCTGCTGGGTATCGCCCTGTGGCTGACCCTGGGCGACTTCCTGCCGACCCTGCAGGTACTGGAGAGCGTGCAGCTGTGGAGCAGCCTGGAGATGAGTGGCGACCAGGAAATTCTCACCCATGTCACCCTGCGCGACCTGGCAGTGGGTGGCCTGATCGTCTGGCTCAGCCTGCTCGCCGCGAAGAACCTGCCAGGCCTGCTGGAACTGCTGGCCCTGCGCCATCTCGATCTATCCCCCGGTACCGGCTATGCCATCACCACCCTGCTCAAGTACTCGCTGATCCTGATCGGCGTGATGATCGCCATCGGCCAGTTCGGCGTACAGTGGAGCAAGCTGCAGTGGCTGGTGGCGGCCCTGGGTGTGGGGCTGGGCTTCGGCCTGCAGGAGATCGTGGCCAACTTCGTCTCCGGCCTGATCATCCTGTTCGAGAAGCCGGTCCGTATCGGTGACACCGTCACCCTGGGCAACGTGACCGGCACGGTGTCGCGCATCCAGATCCGCGCCACCACCATCACCGACTGGGACCGCAAGGAAGTGATCATCCCCAACAAGACTTTCATCACTGAACAGCTGATCAACTGGTCGCTCAGTGACGCCATCACCCGAGTCGTGATTACCGTCGGAGTGGCCTACGGCAGCGACACCGACCTGGCGGAACAGTTGCTGCTGCAGGCCGCCGGGGAAAATGCCCGCGTCCTCGACGACCCGGCACCGGATGCCTACTTCCGCCAGTTTGCCGACAGCACCCTGAACATCGATCTGCGTGTTTTCGTCAGCAGCATGGCGGACCGAGTACCGGTGACCGACGAGTTGAACAAGGCGATCAACCGGTTGTTTAATGAGCATGACATCGAGATTGCCTACCCTCAGCTCGATGTCCATCTGCATCGCGCCAAACCCGGACCGACGAGCAGTTAATCAAAAGGATACATTGATGAACGAACCCTCAACTCTGACGCAGGAAAACACCGGTGAATCCGGCAACGCCAAGATTGTCTACATCCTTTACCTGGTCGGCCTGGTTGTCGGCATCACCAGCATCGTGGGTGTAGTGATGGCCTACATCTACAGGGGTGACGCACCGGAGTGGCTGCGTGATCACTACCGCTGGCAGATCCGTACCTTCTGGATCGGCCTCCTCTACAGCCTCATCGGTCTGGTGACCTCACTGATTCTGGTGGGCTACCTGATCCTGCTGTTCACCCTGGTCTGGTACATCGTCCGCTGCATCAAGGGCCTGCAACGTCTGGACAAGCGCCAGCCCCTGCCCGATTCAGGCAGCTGGTTGTTCTAAAATTACGACAAGCCGCCAATTCTGTTTAACAGGTATACAAGGGGCCGGCCACCGGCCCCTTTGCTTGTAAAAAAACAACGCAAAATTCACGAAAAACTGTCAACACACAGCGATCTTTCACGAAAACACCACCATCGACCCACTTCCTCATACTTTAGGCGCATACGCGGGACAGGCGAAAAAAAATGCGCTATTTTCGCAATGCACAATCCTGTGATGGACAGATTTCCAGTCTTGCTCTGCGGCATCGGGAGCAAGACAATCATAAAAATTGAGGCAAGAAGATGAGCCAACGGGTACAGGTCGGTGGCCTGCAGGTCGCCAAAGAGCTTTACGATTTCATCAATAACGAAGCACTGCCGGGCACCGGCGTCGACGTGGAGCAGTTCTGGAGCCGCTTCGACAGCATCGTGCACGACCTCGCACCGCGTAACCGTGAGCTGCTGGCCAAACGTGATGCCATTCAGGCACAGATCGATGCCTGGCACCGCGACCACCGCAGCGACTTCAACTTCAACAGCTACAAGTCGTTCTTGCAGGAGATCGGTTACCTGCTGCCGGAAGGCGAAGACTTTACCGCCACCACCGAGAACGTGGATCCGGAAATGGCCACCATGGCCGGCCCGCAGCTGGTGGTACCGGTGATGAACGCCCGTTACGCGCTGAACGCCGCTAACGCCCGTTGGGGCAGCCTGTATGACGCCCTCTACGGTACTGACGCCATCTCGGAAGAGAACGGCGCCGAGAAGGGCAAGGGCTACAATCCGGCCCGTGGCGCCAAGGTGATCGCCTTCGGTCGCGACTTCCTCGACGAGAGCGCACCGCTGGCAGGCGCGTCCCACAAGGACTCCGCCGGCTACAGCATCCAGAATGATCAGCTCTGCGTCGCCCTGCGTGACGGCGGTGAAACCGGCCTGGCAAGCCCGTCTCAGCTGGAAGGCTACACCGGCAGCGCCAGCAACCCTGATGCCATCCTGCTGAAACACAACGGTCTGCACTTCGAGATCCAGATCGACCGCGATAGCCAGATAGGCAAATCTGATGCCGCCGGCGTCAAGGACATCCTGATGGAAGCGGCGCTGACCACCATCATGGACTGCGAAGACTCCGTTGCCGCCGTTGACGCCGCCGACAAGGTCCTGGCCTACAGCAACTGGCTGGGCCTGATGAAGGGCACCCTGACCGAAGAGATCAGCAAGGGCGAGCAGACCTTCACCCGCAGCATGAACCCGGACCGCGAATACACCGCTCCGAACGGCGACAGCCTGACGCTGAAGGGCCGCAGCCTGATGTTCGTACGTAACGTGGGTCACCTGATGACCAACCCGGCGATCATCGACCGCGACGGCAACGAGATCCCGGAAGGCATCATGGACGGCGTGGTCACCACCCTGATCTCGCTGCACGACCTCCAGGGCAACGGCCAGTTCCGCAACGCCACCACCGGCTCCATTTACATCGTGAAGCCGAAGATGCACGGTCCGGAAGAAGTCGCCTTCGCCGACCAGCTGTTCGGCCGCGTTGAAGATGCGCTGGGCTTGCCGCGCCACACCATGAAAATGGGCATCATGGACGAAGAGCGTCGCACCACCGTCAACCTGAAAGAGTGTATCCGTGCCGCCAAGGAGCGCGTGGTGTTCATCAACACCGGCTTCCTCGACCGTACCGGTGACGAGATCCACACCTCCATGGAAGCCGGCCCGATGATCCGCAAGGGCGACATGAAAGGCGCCGCCTGGATCAAGGCCTACGAGGACTGGAACGTGGATATCGGTCTGGCCTGCGGCCTCAGTGGCCGTGCCCAGATCGGCAAGGGCATGTGGGCCATGCCGGACCTGATGGCCAACATGCTGGAGCAGAAGATCGGTCACCCGATGTCTGGCGCCAACACCGCCTGGGTTCCGTCTCCGACGGCGGCCGCGCTGCACGCCCTGCACTACCACAAGGTCGATGTATTTGCCCGTCAGCAGGAACTGAAGAGCCGTCCGCGCGCCAGCCTGGACGACATCCTGACCATCCCGGTGACGCAGAACCCGAACTGGAGCGCCGAAGAGATCCAGCAGGAGCTGGACAACAACGCTCAGGGCATCCTCGGCTACGTGGTACGCTGGGTCGACCAGGGTGTCGGCTGCTCCAAGGTACCGGACATCAACGATGTCGGCCTGATGGAAGACCGCGCCACCCTGCGTATCTCCAGCCAGCACATCGCCAACTGGCTGCACCACGGCATCTGCTCTGAGGAACAGGTGATGGAAACCCTGCAGCGCATGGCCGCCGTGGTGGACCGTCAGAATGCCGGTGATGCTTCCTATCAGCCGATGGCACCGAACTTCGATGACAGCATCGCCTTCCAGGCGGCCTGCGAACTGGTCATCAAGGGCTGCGAGCAGCCGAGCGGCTACACCGAGCCGGTGCTGCACCGTCGTCGTCTGGAGCTGAAGGCCAAACTGGCCGGCTGATTCAGACTCGATAAGCCATAAGACAAAAGCCCCGCCGGCCAACGCCTGCGGGGCTTTTATGTTCGGGATGAACGTGGCGACAGCCTTAATCCCTGAACTTGTCGTGACAGGCCTTGCAGCTCTGTGCCAGACGTCCGACCAGGGGCCGCAGGTCATCCCGCTCGGCGCCCACGGCGGTTGCCTGCTGCAGCGCCCGGCTGCGTGCCTGCATGTCGGACATCAGCCCGTCGAATCGCTCGCGCGCTTCCCAGATGCGGTAGGATGCCCGCGTCCGGACCACGTCACCGCGCGGACTTTGCTGAACAAAGCCTTCCGGGACGATCTGACCCAGCAGGGCGATACGATCCGCCCGGCGTGCAAAATCAGCCTCATCAAAGGCAACACGCCCCTGAGCCATGGCCGCCATGCGCGTCAGGTTCCATTCCATCGCCCGGTACACACCCTGTCGGTACTTGATCGCGGCATCCAGGTCGGTCTCGGCCACCACCACCGGAGCCGACACACTCAGCAATGCCCCCAGCAGCATGGTTTGAATTTTCATCCTCGTCTCCTCAAATTGCGCGATCGAAATACAGCTCAACACCGCCAATCTCGGCCACTTCGTGCAGCCACTGCTTCAGGCGAGGCGGAAACGTCAGACCTTTCACCAGCGTGAGATACTGCAGTGGCGGGAAGTTCATCACATCGTTCCAGCTCAGGGTGTTGCCCTGCTCAGACGGCAGTGTCAGCGGCGGCAACTCAGCCAGCACCCGCTCGATCACGGCCCTGTGCTGTTCCGTCTCGGCCAGCGCCTGTTCGAAGCTGCAGCCCAACAGCGCCTCCTTCTTGCCGCGGAAATACTCGCGCGCCGACTCGGTGGCGAAGGTTGCCATCCCGATCCGGGTGACACGGGGGAAACTCAGCGCCTGGCTGTGCGCCTGCACTGGCTGCAGTAGTGGCTGAATGGCTTCGCTCAGCTGCAGCGGACGGATCTTCCGGTCGGGCTCGCCCAAATCATCCAGCAACCTGGCGATATCCATGCTCTCACCGATCGCGACTCCCTGATGCTCGAAGATCGGCACCATTTTCTTGCCGATCAGGCGGCGGCAGCTTTCCTCATCATCGTTGTCCAGCACCACCTGCTCCAGATCGGATACCCGCTTGTAGTGGGCCACCAGCAGGACGCGGATACAGAAGGGACAGTGATCGTAAATATACAGTCGGGACACAGAAAACCTCCGCGCAGCAGCAAAAAGCGCTATCCTGACAGCATCACCCGGTGAAGCCAATGCCTGTGATGTCGCCTCACGCCCCCCGCACAGACTTGCTCTCAGTTGTTTACCCTGGTGCCTCAACCTGAATGGAGCAGAACCTTGGCTGAAATCTGTATCTTTCCGATTCCCGGCTGCGTGACCTTTCCCGGCACGGTGTTCCCGCTGCACGTATTCGAGCCGCGCTATCGGGAGATGATCCACCACTGCCTGAACACCGGCACACCGGTGGCCATCTGCCACCCCCGCAAGGAGATCAGTCCAGGCAAGCCCGCCGAGAACCTGGTCGCAACACTCAGCTCCAACCAGGCTACCTACCAGCCCTATGACGTGTTCAGTGCCGGTCGTTGCGAACTGCTGGAAACCACCGAGGATGGCCGTCTGATGCTCAAGATACATCTGGAGCAGCGCTATCGACGCGACCGGGAGATTCAGCTGCTGCCCTATCAGGTCTACGAATGCACGCCTTTCCCGGATCGCGCCCCCACGTCAGACGAGCAGGATGCCAATGCGCTGCTGCGCGACAAGATCATCCATCGCCTGCAGGCACTGTCGCACCCCGACCCCGCCGCGCGACAAGCCATTGCACAGTTGACCGAGTCGCCCGAGTGGCAGGCCAGGTCCGATTCCGAATTCAGCATGGCACTGTTCGGCGTGATCCGCTTTGACCCCGAGATTCTGCAGGCCCTGCTGGAGATGGACAGCGCCCAGCAGCGCCTGCAATACACTCTGGAATTGCTGAACGAGGTAACTTAGATCCACCCGAGCAGTTGCCACCAGAGATAATCCAGCGGCAACAGAATCAGCACCGTGAGCCCCGCCAGTATCAGGCACAGCCGGGCGGCATGGCCGATCGGTACGCCGGCCAGCGGCATCGCCATCATCAGCGGCACCGACTGGTAGGTGAAGACCACGGTGGAGAAGCCGAACACCTGCGTCATCAATACCGCTTCCAGACTGAAGCCGGTCATCTGGCTGATCTGCTCTGCCAACGGCGTCAGCGTGGCCGGCACCCCGGCCAGGGTCGCCACCACCCCGGTGAGCATCGCCGCCAACGACAGCGAGAAGAAGTTGACCGCATCCTGGCCCGGCGCCAGCGGCAGCCAGTCCAATACCCGCTCGCCCACCACCTGGCTGACCTGGCTGTAGTTGATCAGGCTGGCGATGCCCAGCAGACCCGCTACCACCAGAATCGAGCTGATATTGACCTTCTCGTTGAAACTCTTCGGCGACACCATGCCCACGCCCGGCAACAGCAGCAGGGTCGCGGCCGCCAGCCCGATCCAGGCCGCCGAGATATGGTGTACGGAATCGGTCAGCCAGAACCCCAGCGTCGCCAACATGATCAGCATCAAACGGCTTTCCCTGAAGCTGAAACCGTCATTACGGCTGACCGCCGTGGTCTTCTGCGGCGTGTCCGGGTAAAGCTTCAGAATGATCAGAATCAACAACACCGCCTTGAGCGCCCCCAGCACCGGGAAATGCAGCAACAGGTACTCGGCGAACATCGGCGTCCAGCCGTGAATGCTTTCGGCCGAACCGATCATGATCATGTTCGGGATATTGGCCGGCAGGATGGCGAAGGTCGGCAGATGACAGCCGAACGCCGCCGCCAGCAGCACCCCATGCTGACCATTGCTGCCCCGGGCGAACCCGCAGTGCTCGGCGATCGCCAGCGCAATGGGAATGAACAGCACCACCCGTCCCACCGACGAGGGCATCACGAAGCCCAGCAGCACCCCCATCAGCACGATACCGGAGATCAAGCGGGCGTAACTGCTGTCCAGATAGCGGCTGAAGCGGTTGGAGATGCGCTGCGCCAGCCCGGTTTCGGCGATGGCGATGCCGATCACCAGGCCGGAGAAGATCAGCCAGCAGGCGGTCGAGGTTAGCCCGGAGAACACCACCTCGGCCGGTGCCAGCGACAGCAGCATCGCCAGCACCAGTACCACCAGCGCACTGACGAACTCCGGCAGCGCGCCGGTGGCGAAGAGCACCATCCCCGCCATGATCAGCAGTGCCGACAGCTGCTGCTTGCCGGTAAACAGCTCCGCCGCCGGCGTCAACAGCAGTAATGCCGACAGCAGCGGTATCAGAATCAACGCAACGAGCTGCGAGCGTTTCAGTGGAATCGTCATATAAAAACCCCGAATAACTGGATACTGGTTATTCTGCCAAAGGCCGGTTAAGGTTTAAGTCGACAAAATGACATTCAATATCGAGTTTCGGCCATCATGATTGAGCCATCCACTACCCCGCGCAAGCGCTTTCGATCCAGGCTGGGGCTGAGGCTGGATCCGTCCCTGCCGATTCTCGGCCTGCATGACCTGATTCTGACCGACTTCGAGTTCGACTTTCATCACCACCCGCGGGGTCAGCTCGCCTATGCCTCCTCCGGCGTGATCAAGGTCTACACCGACAGCGGCAGCTGGATCGTGCCGCCCTCCCAGGCGGTGTGGATTCCCGGTGATCTGCGCCACTCGGTGAACCCTGAAGTGACCTCGGAGATCCGCCACCTGTTTGTCGACCCTTCCTGCCTGCACCGACTTCCGGATCAGTGCAGCGTGGTGGAAGTGTCGCCGCTACTGCGTGAACTGATCCTGCGCCTGGCCGACTTCGGCGACAACTATGCTCCGGACAGTCCCGCCAGCCGACTCTGCGCCGTCATCCTCGACGAACTCCAGGCACTGGAACCCTCTCGGCTGCACCTGCCCCTGTCCGGCGATCGCCGTCTTCAGCGCGTGATGCAGGGCATGATCGAGCACCCCGGTGCCGATTCCGGCCTCACCGACTGGGCCGCCCGTGTCGGTGCCAGTGAGCGCACCCTGCGCCGATTATTTGTCAGGGAAACGGGGATGACCTTCCAGCAGTGGCGCCGCCAGCTGTTGCTGCATGAAGCGGTGGACCGGCTGGGGCGGGGCGAATCGGTGATGAACGTAGCACTTGAGCTGGGCTACCGCAGTCCGAGCGCCTTTGTGGCAATGTTCAGGAAAACGCTGGGCAAACCGCCAGGGCAGTATTTCAGGGCGGTTGAGTAATCAGCGTGCGTGCCGCCCGGAGAGATGCTCAGCACGGTGACGGCCTGAATGCTTGGCCATGCGCTAGCAGTATCGATATGGGCAAAAAAAATCCCTGCCGAAAACCGGAGTTTCCAGGCAGGGATCTCTTAGCTTACGACTATGCTGCCGTTGTTACGGCTGCTTGGTGGTACGCAGGTAAGGCAGTTTGACATCGATCTCGCCAAACTTCGCTTTGGCTTCTTCGTCATTCAGCGACAGGGCCACGATCACGTCTTCGCCGACTTCCCAGTTGGCCGGAGTGGCGATCGGCACCTGATAGGTTGCCTGCAGGGCATCCAGCGCACGCACGACTTCGGCGAAGTTACGGCCGATGGACATCGGGTAGGTCATGGACAACTGCAGCTTCTTGTCCGGGCTGAAGATGAACACGACACGCACACTGGCAGAGTCGGCGGCGGTGCGGCCATCCGGCAGGTAGGCATCAGCCGGCAGCATGTCCAGCGCCTTGGCAACCGCCATGTCCTCGTCCGCGATGATCGGGAACTTGGCCGGTGCACCGGCGTATTTCTCGATGTCCGCTTTCCACTCAACGTGCTCGTCAACGCCGTCTACAGACAGGCCGATCACCTTGGTGCCACGCTTTTCCCACTCTGCCGCCAACTGAGCTACGGCACCAAACTCCGTAGTGCACACCGGGGTAAAGTCTTTCGGGTGACTGAACAGGATTGCCCAGCTGTCGCCGATGAAGTCATGAAGCTTGAAATCGCCCAGATCGGTTTTCAAATCAAGGTTCGGTACGATGTCATTGATACGAAGTGCCATCTGTCATTTCTCCAGTTGTCGTCCGTTGTGGGCTATTGCGCCCTTGCTGAGAACATAATCACATAAGCTTATAACTTGGTGAAATTTAACATCCCTATGAGGATAATAGTAGAGACTTATTACGTTGTCGCCACCATAACTGGGCGACGTTCAGTAGAAGGCCTCATGCCTGGAGATCCGGATGTGTCGGATGTATAAGTAACGCTTGGAGCCGGTTTCACACCCGACAAGCCAATAACAGGGAGAGCTGCATGAACAACCCCATTCTGAAAATTGATGGTATCGATCCACGCATCAAGGCAGCCTTTGGCGTACTGCCCCCGGCTTCTCCCCGTGATTTCGTCAGTCGTGAAGAGCTGATAGCCGCTGCGAACAGCGACAAGGCAAAAGCGGCACAGGCACTGTTCAGCCAGTTTCTCGAAGCGAATGATAATCCCATGATAGCCCCCGATACCGGACTGGTCATTCAAGACTATCAGTTCAGATCCAGCCCCGACGACAACCTGTGCAACCTGCGTTTTATCCGTCCCGACAACAATGCCAAACTCCCCTGCGTGTACTACATACATGGCGGCGGCATGCAGTACCTGTCCTGTTATGACGGCAACTACCGGGCCTGGGGGAAGATCATCGCTCAACAGGGCGTTGCCGTCGCCATGGTCGATTTCCGTAATGCAGTCGCACCTTCATCCGTACCTGAAATTGAGCCTTTCCCGGCGGGGTTGAACGATTGTATCAGTGGCCTTGAATGGCTATGGAACAAACATGAGTTACTGAATATCGACCCGGACCAGGTCGTCGTTGCCGGCGAGAGTGGTGGCGGCAACCTGGCCATCGCCAGCATTCTGAAACTGAAAGAAACCGGGCTTCACCGCAGGGTTAAAGGGCTATTTGCACTCTGTCCGTACATCGCCGGCAAGTGGCCCCAGCCACAATACCCTTCATCAGCCGAGTTGAACGGAGTGATGCTGGAACTGCATAACAACCAAGGGCGTATCGGTTATGGTATTGAAGCGTTCGAAGCCAGGAACCCTTTGGCCTGGCCCGCTTTCGCCAGCGAGGAAGACGTTACTGACTTTCCGCCGACTTTTATCAGCGTCAATGAATTCGACCCACTGAGAGACGAAGGGATCGAATTCTACCGACTACTACTCAGAGCAGGTGTGCCCGCCCGTTGTCGCGAGGTGATGGGCACCATTCATGGTACCGAGGTCTTCCCGCTGATCTGCCCCGATATCAGCACCGATACCGCGGCTACCCTTGCCGATTTCTGCAAGGCCCAAGGGTAGTCGCGAGTGCCGTTTCAACATTTCCATGCCCCCCCCCCCTGCTCCCGGCACTGACATCACGAACAATTACCGATTGACCCCACCCTGTATTCTGATACCGTACTAGTACATGAATACAACCCATTTGAATGAGCTGCTCGATCACCTGCTCGACATGCGCGAGCGCGACGCCCTTGAGGAAGCGTTGCGCGACCTGCTGACGCCGGCGGAGCTGACCGAGGTCTGCAACCGGCTGCAGATTCTGCGCATGCTGGAGGCCGGCGTGCCCCAGCGGGAGATCGCCAAGCAGCTCAGCGTCGGCATCGCCACCGTCACCCGCGGGGCACGCGCCCTGAAGATCAAACAGCAACAGAGGCTAACATGAGCCAGAAACCGGCCCGCATCAGGCTGCCCCGCAAGCCCCATTACGTCACTCTGGCGGCAGATATCGACTTCTTTGGCCTGTTCAAGAAGATCGAGAAACGCTTCGACAACTGCTTCATGCTGGAGTCGCTGGGCGAGGAAAGCTTTATCTCCCGCCACTCCATCATCGGCTTCGATCCGGAGCAGATTCTCTGGGCCACCGAGGGCGAACTGCATGTGCAGGAACGCGACGGCAATGTACAAAGCTACGCCAGCGATAACCCCTACTACCTGCTGCGTGAGATCGTGCCTCAGGACATCATCTCGCGGAAATACGCCGGTGGCCTGACCGGTTACATCGGCTACGACTGCATGAACTACTTCGAACCAAGCCTGAAGCTGCAGCACAGCGACATGTTTGATGTGTTCCGTTTCGGCGTGTTCAAGGATGGTCTCATCCTCGACAAAATGACCGGCGAAGTGATCTATTTCCATTACGATAACAGCCGTCTGGCGATGATCGAGCAGATTCTGTCCGAGCCGGAAATAGAGAATGGCCCGCTTACCGTGACGCCGATGGACGAAACCATGTCGCAGGACGAGCATGCGGCGGCGGTGATGAAGGTGAAACAGGACATCATCGAGGGCAAGATCTTCCAGTGCGAAGTGGGTTTCAAGAAGCGCTTCCGCCTGGAAGGCGACAGCATCAACCTGTACGAGCAGCTGCGTGAGGTGAATCCCTCGCCGCAGATGTACTACGTCAAGTTCGGCGAGCAGAAGCTGATCGGCGCCAGCCCCGAGCTGCTGTTCCGCCTGCGTCAGGGCGAGATGGAGACCTTCCCGCTGGCCGGTACCACCAAGCGTGGCGCCAATGATGTCGAAGACACCCAGTACGCCCGTGCGCTGCTCAACGATCCCAAGGAGATCGCCGAGCACAACATGATCGTCGACCTGCACCGCAACGACATCGGCCGGGTGGCCCGCTTCGGCACCGTCAAAGTGCGCAGCCTGATGGACATCAAGCGGTTCAGCCACGTGCAGCACATCTCCAGTGAGATTGTCGGCATCATTTCAGAAGATCACGACATGTTCTCCGCACTGGCCAGCAACTTCCCCGCCGGGACCCTGACCGGTGCACCCAAGATCGAGGCGATGAAGATCATCGACGATCTGGAGTCGGACGGTCGCGGCCCCTACGGCGGTGCCGTGGGTCACTTCTCGTTCAACGGTGACTGCACCTTCGCCATCCCGATCCGCACCGTGTTTGCCAACGGCGAGAACGCCTATGTACAGACCTGCGGCGGCAACGTCTACGACTCCAACCCGGAGGACGAATACGAAGAGATCCGGCGCAAGTTTGCCGGCACCAAGAAGGTTCTGGACCAGTTCAGTGCGGAGGCCAAGGCATGAAGGTCTATATCATCGACAACTACGATTCCTTCACCTACAACCTCTACCAGTACATCGGCGAGATCCTCAGCACCGAGCAGCATCAGGGCCGTCTCGACAGCTTCGAAATCGTCGTCAAGCGCAACGACGAGGTGACGTTGGATGACGTGCGCGCCGCCGCGCCGGACCGGATCATCATCTCGCCGGGACCGGGTTCCCCCGAAGACCCGGACTACTTTGGCGTCTGCGCCGAGGTGATCCATGAACTGGGTCCGCAGATCCCGCTACTGGGCGTCTGCCTGGGCATGCAGGGCATCGTGCATGTGTTCGGCGGCAAGGTGGTCAAGGCACCGCTGCCGATGCACGGCAAGATCAGCCCAATCAGCCACACCGCCGAGGGCGTGTTCGCCAATACGCCGGACCAGCTGGAGATCATGCGTTATCACTCGCTGATGGCCGAGGCGGAAAGCCTGCCGGAATGCCTCGACGTGACCGCGGTAGTCGGCGACCTGCCGGTAAGCAGTTTTACCAATCATGCCCGTATTCATCAGGGCGGTGATTTCGAGATCATGGGCGTCCGTCACCGCGAGCACCCGATCCACGGTATCCAGTTCCACCCGGAATCCTTCGCCACCGAAGGCGGCAAGGAACTGATCGCCAACTTCCTGTTTCAGGCCTGATTCTCGTATCTGCCAATACACCCGCTGGCCTCAGACATCGCCAGCGGGTGATTCTGATCTTCCCAAAAGCGCCCTGAGCTCGACTCTATCGTTACCGCTCTTATCCCCTTGGCATCGCGTCCTCACCTGAGAACGCGCTACACTCATCTCCTGTTACTCTCCCCTGCAGTAGCCGCCAAACGACAAGGAGTGCCCGTGCAACCGATCATCCAAATCCAGGGGGTCAGCAAGACCTACGCCTCGGGATTCAAAGCGCTGAAATCGATCGACCTGGAGATTCGCCGCGGCGAGATCTTCGCCCTGCTCGGCCCCAACGGCGCGGGCAAAACCACGCTGATCAGTATCATCTGTGGCATCGTCAACGCCAGTTCGGGCCGGGTGCTGGCCGACGGCATGGATATCGTCGACGACTATCGCCAGGCGCGCAGCCTGATCGGTCTGGTACCCCAGGAGCTGACCACCGATGCCTTCGAAAGCGTCTGGGATACCGTATCCTTCAGCCGTGGCCTGTTCGGCAAGCCCGCCGACCCGGCCTATATCGAGAAAGTGCTGCGCCAGCTGTCGCTCTGGGACAAGCGGAAATCCAAGATGCTGGCCCTGTCCGGCGGCATGAAACGCCGCGTGATGATCGCCAAGGCGCTGTCCCATGAGCCGAGCATCCTGTTCCTCGACGAGCCTACCGCCGGTGTCGATGTGGAGCTGCGCCGCGACATGTGGCAGATGGTGCGCGGACTGCGCGAGAACGGTGTCACGGTGATTCTCACCACCCACTACATCGAGGAAGCCGAGGAGATGGCCGATCGTATCGGCGTCATCAACCGGGGCGAGCTGATTCTGGTAGAAGAGAAGGAAACACTGATGCAGCAGCTGGGCCAGAAGCAATTGCACCTGATCCTGCAGACCCCGCTGGCAGCCCTGCCGACCGCGCTGAGCCAGTACAATCTGAGCCTGAGCGAAGACGGCAGCCAGCTCACCTACACCTTCGACGCCCACCAGGAAACCAGTGGTATTGCCGAGCTACTGAGCGGCCTCAGTGAGCAGGGCATCGCCCTCAAGGATCTGCAATCTCAGCAGAGTTCTCTGGAAGAGATTTTCGTCAGCCTGGTCCACAGCCCGGAGCAACCACAATGAACCTCAACGGCATCCGCGCAATCTACACCTTCGAGATGAATCGCACCCGGCGCACACTGATGCAGAGCATCATCTCCCCGGTGCTGTCCACCTCGCTCTACTTCATCGTGTTCGGTACGGCGATCGGCTCCCGCATGGGCGAGATCGACGGCGTCAGCTATGGCGCCTTCATCATTCCCGGCCTGCTGATGCTGTCGCTGCTCAGCGAAAGCATCTCCAATGCCTCCTTCGGCATCTTCTTTCCGAAATTCTCCGGCACCATCTACGAGGTGCTGTCGGCACCGGTGTCAGCGTTTGAGGTTCTGGCCGGCTATGTCGGTGCTGCCGCAACCAAGTCGCTGATAATTGGCGCGCTTATACTGCTCACCGCCCGAGTGTTCGTCGACTACAGCATCGCCCACCCGTTCTGGATGCTGGCCTTCCTGCTGCTCACCGCACTGACCTTCAGCCTGTTCGGCTTCATCATCGGGGTCTGGGCCAACGACTTCCAGCAGCTGCAGGTGATACCGCTGATGGTGATCACACCACTGACCTTCCTTGGCGGTGCCTTCTACTCGATCAACATGCTGCCGGAGCCCTGGCACACACTGACCCTGTTCAATCCGGTGGTCTATCTGATTAATGGCTTCCGCTGGGCCTTCTATGGCGTCGCCGATGTTCATATGGGGATGAGCCTGGGCATGACACTGGTGTTCCTGCTGATCTGTCTGGCGCTGGTCTGGTGGATTTTTCGCACCGGGTATCGCATCAAGCCCTGATGAGCCAACGTGCACTTGCCGGATAGTGCCGCTGTCCGCAAGGGTAGTAACATCCGGGTCTAACCACCCCTGTATGACACTGGAGAGTCGCCGATGAGCATTAAAACCGCCCCCACCCTGACGCTGGCCAACGGCGTCGAGATGCCCCAGCTGGGGCTCGGCACCTGGCCGATGAGCGATGCCGAAGCCGCCGAAGCCGTCACCACGGCTCTGGAACTGGGCTATCGCCTGATCGATACCGCCGAGAACTATGACAATGAGCGCGGCGTAGGCCAGGGTATCCAAAACGCCTCGATACCACGCGATCAGGTGTTCGTGACCACCAAGTTCAACCGCCAGTGGCACAGTTTCGATGGTGCCCGCGAGGCGTGTCAGGCAAGCCTTGAACGTCTGGGGCTGGACTATATCGACCTGCTGCTGATCCACTGGCCCAACCCGGATCAGGACCGCTTCGTCGAGGCTTATCTGGGCCTGCTGAACCTGCTGGACGCTGGACTGGTGCGCGCCATCGGTACTTCCAACTTCAAGCCGGCTCATCTGCAGCGTCTGCTCGATCTGGGGCTGACCCCACATCTGAACCAGATCCAGCTGGATCCCTACCACCGCCGCGATGATCTGATCGCTCTGCACCGGGACAACAATATCGTCACCCAGTCCTGGCGTCCGCTCGGCTGCGGCAATGCCATGCTGACCGACCCGGTAATCGCCGGCATCGCCGAGCAGCATCAGCGTACACCGGCACAGATCGTGCTGCGCTGGGCCGTGCAACAGGGCTTTGCAACCGCGCCCAAGTCAGCCAACCCTGAACGGATGGCACAGAACCTGAGCGTGTTTGATTTTGTCCTCAACGATGGGGAGATGGCGTCACTGAACCGGCTCGGCCAGAACGATCCGAATATGCTCGACGCCGACACCTTCGGGCACTGACATTCCGGACCGAGAAGGAACGCTCTGCAGGCAACCCTCAGGGTCTGTCGTCGCGGCGATCAAGATACTCGATGGTGAGCGGATCCGGCTCACCGTCGTAGTACTTGTCCAGTATCCGTTCGAACACCGAATCCGGCGCACTCACCTGCGCAAACAGGGTGGCACAGGACCTCAGCTTGAGATCGTCCGGCGAGCCCAGGATCGCGTGGGCGCTGAGCCCCTCATGCATCAGCAGAGCCTCGCAACACTTGCGCAGTCTCGGTCCCAAGACCGGATGGTGCAGATAGGCACGCGCTTCCTCCCCTCCGGTAATGCCATACAGCTGCGCCATACCACTGTGCCCCAACGCCTGTAGTTGGGGCAGGATGTACCAGATCCAGTGTGTGCGCTTGCGTCCTGCCTTGAGCTCGGCCAGTGCTTGTGGATACACGCCCTGCTGGGCGGCGACAAAACGGTTCAAGTCGAAAGGGTCAGTACCCATGGCGCTTGTCCTCAGGGTCATTCAACCTCAGTGTAGCCTGCCCCAGGGCAACACGAAGCAACCCGAAAGAGCCGTTACTTTACCCGCCGAACATCGCAGTGGGGATAGGCCGGCAGCACATGAGGCGCTGCCGCCTGTGCCGGATCCTGCTCCGCCTCACCCCACACCTGATGCACCGGCAGCACTCCTGCCCAGACCGGCCAATCCAGGTCCGCCTCATCATCGACCACACCGGCAGCACGCACCTTCATCGATGCCTCATCCAGCCTGACCCGCAGTATGCCGGTCGCCTGGGTTTCCCGCTCCGTGACCGGGCGCAGCTGATCCCAGCGGTCAGGACTGAGCTTTTCCACGAAGCGCTCGAAGTGATAACGCTTCTGCGCCGGATCCGTCACGGCCTCAGGCACGCCATAGACCATGACCGAGCGGTAATTGGCGGAGTGGTGAAACGCCGAGCGCGCCATCACCAGCCCGTCCAGTGTGGCCAGCGTGATGCACACCTTTTCCCCGGCCTGCTCGGCGCCATGGATATTGGCCGCCTTGCTGTGCCCATGCCAGTAGAGATAATCCCCGTCGCGCCAATGGCAGGTCGGGATCACCCTCACCTGGCCGTTGATCTGAAAACCGACAAAACAGAGCAGCGACTGGTCGATAAAATCCAGCATCGCCTGGCGTTCAGATATTGCTCGCTTGGCACCCCGCTTCAGCTGGGTAAGGGGGGTGGGTGAAAGCTTGCCGAGGGCATGAGTCTGGGACATGGTGAATCTCCGCTTTGTGCTTGGCCGCAGCAACTCCGTGTACGCCTGGCGCCGGTTGCGGGCTGTGGAAAAGGATGAGCACACTCTAGCCTCTTGAGGTATTCTGAAAAATGTCCACTTTTCATCTTTTTTACCAGTCCAGATGAACCAAACCCGACGTCACAGCATCGGCAGCCTGAGCTTCGTTTTGCATCCCGGCCAAGGCCCCTATTACCAGCAGCTGATCGACCAGATTCTGCAGGCGATCGATACCGGGCAGCTCCGACCCCGGGACCGCCTGCCCGGCAGCCGTGCATTGGCACAGGCGCTGGGAGTTTCGCGCAGCACGCTGGTCCATGCCTATGAGCGCCTGATTGCCGAAGGCATTCTGACCAGCCGGGCCAAAAGCGGCGTATTCGTGGCCAACCAGCCACCAAGAGGGATCAACATACGGCCACAGCCTTCGGCGCAACCCGAACCCCGGCCAAGAAGCTTTGACTCGGGCGCCGATAGCCACGCCTTTCCCAACCGCAGTTGGCAAAAAAGCATGAGAGCCAGCTGGCAAACACCGGACCCTCGGATCCTGGAGGATGCCTACTCGACCGGCTATCCGTCGCTGAAACAGGCTATTGCCGACTACCTCCATCAGCTGCGGGGCCTGAACTGCTCGGCAGAGCAGGTGTTCATCACCGCCGGCAACCGGGATGCCCTGACCCTGCTGCGCCATGTCTTCGGCATGATCAGCCCGAGCAGTCGCTGGCTAACCGAAAACCCGTCACATATCCCCATCCGGCATCTGCTGTCGGGCTGGGCCGGTCACGCGGCCCAGCCAGCTCCATTCCTGCTGCCCGTGGACGAAGAGGGCTGCCAGCTGCCCCGGCCTGAACAGTCCCCACCTGTTGTACTGCTGACGCCCAACCGCCAGTACCCTTCCGGGGTTGCACTGAGCTCCGAACGGCGCCAGCACTGGCTGCGAGCGCTGCAAGAAAGGCACCTTTGGGTGGTGGAAGATGATTACGACAACGAGTTCAGCTATCAGGGGCGTACGGGGCTGCCGTTGATGCAGGCGGATCCTTCCGGGCGGGTGTTTTTCATCGGCAGTTTCTCCAAGGTCCTGTTCCGGGGACTGCGACTGGGGTTTATCGTGGCGCCACTGGAGCATTGCGCCAGCCTGCAGCGCAGCCGCGAGCAGCTGGGCGGATCGGCGGCACTGCCCATGCAGCCGGTGCTGACCGAGTTCATGAACAGCGGTGAGTTCGGACGCCATATCAACCGCATGCGCCGTCATTACCGGAGTAAAAGGGACTGTCTGCTGACCCTCGCCGAACAATTATTGGCGCCCTGGTTCGACTGGCAGAGTCCCCAGGGCGGCATGCACCTGATCGTCCGCTTCCGCCGGGAGATACGTGAACAACTGTCCCGACCGACGAACGCCGATCGGGCTCCGCTGGATCAGCAGATTGCCCGCGTGCTGCGGCATGATGGCATCAGTCTGCAGCCGTTATCGATCCACTATGGCCATCCAGACCAGGTGGCCTACACCAGCGACGATAGGCTCTTCGCGCCCCCAGAAGGGTTCATTCTGGGTTTTTCGCGCCCGGATGAAGACAGCATGCGCCTCATGCTGCAGGCGCTGAAGGCAGAGCTGAGCCGAATGTCCGGCTGATCCGCCGCAGATGGGCAGCGCGGCGCCACCGACTGGATTAATCGCCCCGAACCGGCTAAGGTGGCAAAAAAATAATGACGGCTGCAGGACATGATCAACCGTTCCATGCATAAACATCAATGGCGTCTCTCGATCGGTCAACACTGGTCGCGGAGCATCCGTGGTATCGCCATTCCCCCTCCCCGCTTCATCGGACAGATCTGATCTGGCCGAGCTTTTCCACATCTCCATTTTCGGTAGCGACTGTCGTTTCAGCTGATACGCACATCTGCGTACGCAGGCTATTGCGCGGACATCTGATACTCAAGCCCTGCGTTGTGCGATACGACAACTGAGCGTCGCGTGCCTGTGAGGGCATCGTTTGCGTCGGCATCGGCAACACCGAAATGGATCACCCGGTAAAGTCCCGTCCGAGCCCAGGCTCGGCGCTGTGCTCGTGGCTGCCCGCAGCCGTGAGTACTGACGGCCAGACAACTCATAAGGTTTATCAACTCACTACCCGATAAGAGTTTCTGCGTCATGAAGCAAACAGCCATGAAACCCGGCAGCATCAACAACACCGCCATGAAAAAAATGACCGCCGGCGAAGCCATGATCGAATCCGCCATCGCCAACGGCGTTGATACCGTATTCGGCATTCCGGGGGCACAGATCTACCCCCTGTTCGACGGCATCTACAAACACAACCTCAACCTGATCGTGCCACGCCACGAACAGAGCGCGGCCTACATGGCGATGGGCTATGCCAAGTCCACCGGCAAGACCGGCACCTTCGCTGTCGTGCCCGGCCCCGGCATCCTCAACACCACGGCCGCGCTGTGCACCGCCATGGGCAACTGCAGCCCGGTGGTCGGCCTCACCGGCCAGGTACCGGCTCCCTTTGTCGGCCGGGGGCGTGGTCACCTGCACGAGCTCAAGGATCAGGCCGGCACGCTGAGATCGATCATCAAGGATGCCTTCAGCATCGACCGGGCGGAGGACACGGCCACCGTGATCAATCGGGCCTATGAGACCGTGCGCACGGGACGACCCGGACCGGTCACGGTGGAGATGTGCTGGGACACCATGGCCACCGAAGCCCGGTTCGCCTCCCCCGCGCCGGTGCCGGCTGACGAGCCTGAGCCCGAGATCAACCCGGACTCGCTCAAGTCAGCCGCTGAAATGATCGCCAAGGCACGCAAACCGATGATCATGTGTGGCGCCGGCGCCCTGCATGCGTCCGAAGAGGTCACCGCGCTGGCCGAACTGCTCAACGCACCGGTCACCGCCTTTCGCAGCGGCCGTGGTGTGGTGTCGGAGGATCATCTGCTAGGCCTGTCCGCGGTGGCGGCGCGCCAGCTGTGGGACGACTGCGACCTGCTGATCGGCATAGGTTCACGACTGGAGATGCCCTACCTGCGCTGGAACAACTACATGCAGTACGAGCGCAAGCCCAGCAGCGGCCCCCAGCTGATCCGCATCGACATCGACCCGGCGCAGATGGAGATCTTCGCGCCGGATCTGGGCATTGTCGGCGATTCGGCGCAGGTTTGCCGTGCCCTGTATGACCTGCTGATCACCAAGGCCAAACCGAATCCGGACCGGCTGGACGAGATCGCCCAGGCCAAGACCGTGGCCTGGAAGGCGCTGCAGAGCGTGCAGCCGCAGATGGCCTACCTGGATGTGATCCGCCAGGTGCTGCCACGGGATGGCTTCTATGTGCCTGAGTTGTCCCAGATGGGCTTCACCACCTGGGTCGGCGGCCTGCCGGTGTACCAGCCGCGCACCTACGTGGAAGGTGGTTATCAGGGCACGCTGGGCTTCGGTTTCCCGACCGCGCTGGGCGTGAAGGTGGCCAACCCGGACAAGGCGGTGGTCTCGGTCAGCGGTGATGGCGGTTTCATGTTCGGCATGCAGGAATTGATGACCGCTGCCGAGTTCAATATCGGGCTGGTCAGCATCGTCGTCAACAACCATTCCTATGGCAATGTTCGCCGCGACCAGGCCATGGGATTTGGTAGCCGCTTCAGCGGTTCCGAGCTGAAAACCCCGGATTTCGTGCAGCTGGCCGAGAGCTTCGGCGTACGCGGCTACCGGGTCAGCAGCCCTCAGGCCTTGAAACCATTGCTGGCCAAATGTATCGAATTGAACCAACCCTGCCTGATCGAGATTCAGTCCGAGCGCGGCCTGGAAGGCTCGCCCTGGCCCTTTATCCATCCGCAGGGACCGCTGGAATCCGCCTGATCCGCGCTATGGGGTAAGATGGGCTGACATTCAGCAGGACAACAGGGTTGTTCTGCTGTCATGCCAACTCGATATCCACCAACAAGCCCAATAACAAGAGAAGCTTATGGCGATTTACGAATACGACGGACAGCGCCCCGAGGTAGACAGCGAAGCCTGGGTACATGAACAGGCCACTCTGATCGGCCAGGTCAGGCTGGAGGCCGGCGCCAGTATCTGGCCACAGGCCGTACTGCGCGCCGACAACGACCTGATCCATATCGGCCACAACAGCAACGTGCAGGACGGTGCGGTGCTGCATACCGATCCAGGGATAGCGCTTCAGGTCGGGGACAATGTCACCATCGGCCATCAGGTGATGCTGCACGGCTGCACCATCGGTGACAATTCGCAGATCGGCATTCAGGCCGTGGTACTGAACGGCGCCAAAATCGGCAAGAACTGCCTGGTCGGTGCCGGCTCCCTGGTCACCGAGGGCAAGGAGTTTCCGGACAATTCGCTGATCATGGGCAGCCCGGCCCGCGTGGTAAGGGAGCTGAGCGAGGATGCACTGAAGATGATGAGTGCCGGTACCCAGTCCTATGTCAGCAAGTCCCGCGACTGTGCCACCAAGCTGAAACGGGTCGACTGAGATACCCCTGACCGAGTATCACTCCTCGTCGTAGCCCTTAAGCAGACGGCGCAGGTACCAGAACAGTACCAGCGCCATCAATGGCACCAGCAGGCTCAGGCCCAGCGACAGCTGGCGTTCCAGCTCGGTGTCGCCGAGGATGTTTCTCAGCGTGCGATCGATCAGGTCGAAGGCGTAGTAGGTCACCACGATCACGGTGAAGCTTTCCAGCTTGGCCTGCATGCGGATCTGGCGGCGAGCGCGGCGGTTCAAGCCCTCCAGCAGGTCCTTGTTCTGTCCTTCGATGGAGAGATCCACCTGAGATCGGATCAGGTCGGTGGAGCGGGCAATCCGTTTCGACAGCCGCTCCACGCGCTCACCGGTGGCACGGCAGGTCCGTCGCGCCGGGTCCAGCCGTCGGTCCATAAACTGCTCGATGGTCTGAATCCCTTCCAGCCGTTCCTCACGCAATTCCTCGATACGGCTGTACATCAGCGCAAAGTAGGCTTCGGAGGCCGCCAGGCGGTTGGCACTGCGGGCAGACAAGTCTTCCACCCGTGCGGCCTGTTGCATCAACTGATGGACCAGCTCCGCCGGTTCTCGGCGTGCTTCGGCGATCGCCGCCACGGTTTCCGCCAGGGCCTGATCCAGCTCGGTCACTGCCGGCATCACCTCGGTGCTCAAGGGCAGCCCCAGCAGCGCCATATGACGGTAGGTATCGATCTCGCAGATCCGCTGCAGCAGGCGGCCACAACGGTAATCGATCATCTTCGGCTGCTGCAGTACCAGTACCCGGCTCATGCGGCTGTCGGAGCGTTCGCGGAAATCGGTGAATACCTGTCCGGCTGCCCCCATCACCGCGGAGCCGGACACCTGATGGTCGTCAAAATGCTGTTCCAGCAGCGCCTCCAGATCACCATCTTCATACGGCTGGCAGATCACTTCCACGCCACATAGAAAGGCCCCCGGCAACTGTTCGCGCTCAGTGTCACTGAAGGCGGGCGGCACGGTAGTCGTCAGTGCATAGAGCGTCAGGCTGTAAAATTCGCCATGCGGCTCGAACCTCAGCGCCCAGCGGTCGTTACGGGTAAAGAAAAAACCTTCGCGGTTATCCGGCAGCGGCAGTCCCCACGCACTGACCAGATCGCGTACGCTGCCATTGACCGCCTCCTCGGCCACCCCCTCATAGAGGATCGCCTGATGACAGAGCGCCAGGGGAGCACTGAGCTTCTGGAAAGGACGGGCGTGAACTTCGGACACGATTTGGTCACGCAGCGAATGGTCATGCATACTGGCGAGGCTCCCGGGACGGCAGGACATTGAGACGACCTCCGAGCATACCAGACACAGGTTAAGGAGTTGTGCACAGGATGACATCGGGTGAAACCCATACGCTGGCCACCGAGTTGCGCGACTTTCCCGAATGGCACCAGGGCATTCGCCACTACGCTGTCTGGACACTGCCGGTAGAGGAACCGGCCTGGCTTGAGCGGATTCTCTATCTGCAGCAGCACCTGGCCCCGCTGCTGCACCCCGGCTACGCTCGCCAGCCCCACATCACCCTGTTCGCCTGTGGGCTTGTGGACAAAAATCACTTTCGGCCGGAGCAGGCCCGGGGCCAGCTGGCGGCTCTGAAAGAACTGAATTTGTCCACATTGCAGCTGAACGCGGCCGGGTTATCCACCTTTACCACCGCCCCCTGGCTCGGTGTCCGATCTGTGGATAATCGCCTGGCACTGATTCGTCGCATGCTGGCGGCCATTATGACCGAGGACACGCCGGCCAGTCATTACCGGCCCCATATCACGCTGGGGTTTTATCAACAGGCCCGGCGGCTGAGCGATATCCACAGCCGGCTGGCAACACTGGCATCCCGGCTGCCGCCGCTGCCACCACTGCCGATAAACCGGGTAAACTTATGCTATTACGCCACCAACGAGATCCAGGGGAAGCTGACCGTGCAAGACTCGATCAAACTGAAGCACACCATGGAAGCGACCGACCAGCAGGAATCACTCGACCCGCTGGAGGCGATCAAGCAGATGCGCAAGGAACAGCTCAGGGTCTGTGCACTAAAGCAGCAAGCCGACATCGACCGCCTGGTCGCTGGCGCCGAAGGAGCCGTCAATAACGAGAACGCTGTGGATAAAGAGCAAACCATCAATAACAGCCAAAACTAGACACTCGGTCTAATACTGCCGATAATCAGCCTAACACTTGAATAACGAAAGACCATGCCGTCCGACCATCCCGAAAAGCCCGTACGCCGCCGTGGCCGTCCGCCCAAGGACAGCGCCCGCCCCTACGCCGAAACGCGTCAGATCCTGATCCAGGCGGGGCTCGCCATGCTGACCGAGAAGGGCTACTCCTCTGTCGGCATCGATCAGATTCTGCGCTCGGTCGAAATACCCAAGGGTTCCTTCTATCACTACTTCAAGAGCAAGGAAGTTTTCGGTCAGGCCTTGATCGAGGCCTATGGCGAGTATTTCGCGCGCAAGCTGGACCGCTTCCTGCTCAATACGGATGTAGCGCCGCTGCAGCGCCTGCAGTACTTCATCGATGATGCTGGACAGGGGATGGCCCGCTACGCATTTCGTCGTGGCTGTCTGGTCGGCAACCTGGGTCAGGAGATGAGCCTGCTGCCGGAATCTTTTCGCCAGCAGCTCAGTGCGGTTTTCAGCGACTGGCAGCAACGCACCGCCCGCTGCCTGCGTGAAGCCCAGTCCGAAGGGACTCTGTCCGCCGAACAGGACTGCGACCGCCTGGCCGCCTGGTTCTGGATCGGCTGGGAAGGCGCCGTCCTCAGAGCCAAGCTGGAAGCCTCCACCCTGCCACTGGAGATCTTCGCCGAGGGTTTCTTCCAGCGGCTGAAGGCCGGCTCTTAGTCCTGAACCACCGGCCTGACTCACCGGCCGAAATAACTACAAGTCGAGGGACGCCATGAGTACGCCCCTCGACCGGTCGGCTCAGCGTGGCTGACGACCGAGATTATAGAACTCGTCGTTCGGACGCATACTGGTCACGTTGGCCATGCGGTTGGACAGGCCAAAGAACGCTGCGATGGCGGCGATATCCCAGATATCCTCATCGTCAAAGCCATGCGCCTTCAACGTAGCCATATCCTCGTCACCCACTTCGTACGCCTGCATCGACACCTTGATGGCAAAATCCAGCATCGCCTTTTGGCGCGGGGTGATGTCGGCCTTGCGGTAGTTGATCGCCACCTGATCGGCGATCAGCGGATCCTTGGCGCGGATACGCAGAATCGCGCCATGCGCCACCACGCAGTACTGGCACTGGTTCAGGTTGCTGGTCGCAACGACGATCATCTCACGCTCCGCCACCGTCAGATTGCCCGGCTTCTCCATCAGGGCATCGTGATAGGCGAAGAAGGCGCGAAACTCTTCCGGCCGGTGCGCCAGCACCAGGAACACGTTGGGCACAAAACCGGCCTTCTCCTGCACCGCCAGAATCCGATCGCGGATATCCTCCGGCATCTCGGACAGTTCTGGCACTGGGAAACGGCTGATGGCATGCTGTTTGGCTTCACTCATTTAGACAACTCCTTGTTAATAGTCACTGCTTATTCGCCGGATACCGGAACAACGATGCGGCCACGAATCTGCCCCTGCATCATCAGCGGCGCCTTATCCAGTACCGACTCGAAAGGTACGTCGGTGATCAGCTGTTCCAGCTTGCTGATATCCAGATCAGCGGCAAGACGCTGCCAGGCTTCCAAACGCTCCGCCTTGAGCGCCATCACGCTGTCGACACCGACCAGCGTCACGCCCCGCAGAATGAACGGTGCCACCGTGGCCGGGAAGCCCATGCCAGCGGCCAAACCACAGGCCGCCACCACGCCACGGTATTTCATCGCGGCACAGACATTGGCCAGCACCTGGCCACCGGCCACGTCGATCGCACCGGCCCACTGTTCTTTCGCCAGCGGGCGGCCCTTTTCGCTGTATTCGGCTCGATCCACGATGCTGGACGCGCCCAGCATCTTGAGGAACTCGGTTTCTTCCGGACGACCGGTCATCGCGGCCACTTCGTAGCCCAGCTTGGCCAGTACGGCGACGGCCACGCTGCCGACACCACCGGCTGCACCGGTGACCAGAATCGGCCCGTCAGACGGTTTAACGCCCTGTTTCTCCAGCGCCAGCACACAGAGCATGGCGGTATAGCCAGCCGTCCCCAGCCCCATTGCCTGGCGGGATGTAAAGGGTGCCTGCAGCGGCACCAGCCACTCGCCCGGTACGCGCACCTTCTCCGCCAGACCACCCCAGTGCTTCTCGCCGACGCCCCAGCCATTCAGCACCACCTGGTCACCGGGCTTGTAATCGGGATTGTCGGACTGCTCAACCACGCCGGCAAAGTCGATACCCGGAACCATCGGGTAGCTTTTGGCGATCGGCGCACTGCCGGTCAGTGCCAATGCATCCTTGTAGTTCATGGTGGAGTAGGCCACCCGCACCGTTACATCCCCTTCGGGCAACTGGCCTTCATCCAGCTCCTTGAAGCTGACGGTCTGCTGATCTTCCACCTTGTCGAGCACGATAGCCTTGAACATATGTCCTCCTGAGGGCTGAGCGATAACGGCCGAGGGAACGACCATAAATTAATTAGACGACTGTCTAATTAATGCCGTAAAACAACCTTCCTGTCCATACATTTTGGCGGCATCTGATCATTTTTCAGCCGTTTGCTCAATTTCAGGCGAGGAAAAACGGCTGACAGGTACGCTGGACGTGCAGGTTGTGGTGGATCAAAGTGATCTTCTCCCGTCAATGCGAGCCCTGTATCATCCTTTAGGGACCGATATCCGTGGATAAGCCATCCATATGCAGCCTCAAGGTAGATGACATTGACCAAAAAGTACCCTTATCTGCTGATTCTCGGAGTGATCCTGTTTACCGGCTTCATTAGTGGCAGCCTCCTCAGCTACCACTCCGCTCGGGACAGCCTGGCACGGGAAATCGAGGAAAGCACCCTGCCTTTGACCGGAAACAACATCTACTCCGAGATTCAGCAGGACCTGCTGCGGCCTATATTCATCTCATCATTGATGGCCCATGACACTTTCTTGCGTGACTGGGTGCTGGTCGGTGAGCAAGACCGGCAGGCGATCACCCGTTTTTTGAAGGAGATTCAGTTACGGCATGACACGGAAAGCGCCTTTTTTGTCTCCGAGAAAACCCGGCACTACTACCACCCTCAGGGCATGCTGAAGACCGTGGACCACGCTGACCCTCTGGACAGCTGGTATTTCAACTTCAAACAGCAGGTCGATGATTATGAGATCAATATCGACCAGGATACCGCCGACCCGAAGCGGATCTCCGTTTTCATCAACTATAAGGTGTTCGACTATGCCGGGGATTTCATTGGCGCCACCGGGGTCGGCCTGTCGACCTCGATGGTCAAGCAACTGATCGAGGACTATCAGCGCCGTTACAACCGGGAAATTTTCTTTGTCGACAAGCTGGGTAACGTCACTATGCACAGTGACAGCTACACCGGTGCCGACAAGATCCGTGAAGACAGCGAGCTTGGGCTATATGCCACCCGCATCCTGACCTCTCCCAGCACCCAGTTCAGTTATTCGTCCGATGGGGATACCGTCTATGTTAACAGCCGCCTGATCCCCGAATTTAACTGGTATCTGGTGGTCCAGCAGCGCATCAACCCGACAGCGGACAAGATCTTCCAGACCCTGGTCCTGAACCTGGCCGGCTCCCTGCTGATTACACTGGTGGTACTGACACTGGCCTGGATCACCATCAGCCGGTTCCAGAGCCGCCTAGAAACGATGGCGCACACCGACAAACTCACCGGTCTGGCCAATCGACAGGTACTGGATCACATGCTGCCGCAGCAGGTGGCCATGGCCCAGCGCCGCAAGGAGGCCCTCAGCTGTATCATTGCCGACCTGGACGGCTTCAAGTCGATTAATGACACCTATGGCCATCCGACCGGAGACCTGTTGTTGACCTCCATTGCCCATCTGTTCAAGGCCCGTGCCCGTGCTTCGGACCTGATCTGCCGCTGGGGCGGTGACGAATTTCTGCTGGTGCTGCCGAACACCGCTCACGCCGAGGCGGCCCACCTCGCCGAGGAGCTGCGCAGATCCGTCGAACAGCATCATCTGAAGATTGATGACCGTCTGGTGGGCGTATCACTCAGCCTGGGTATCGCAGAACTGCACGCGGGAGAAAGCATCGAGCAACTGATTGCACGGGCCGACAAGGCGCTGCTGAAAGCCAAGCAAACCGGTCGCAACCGGATCATCGGTGGTGCTGGTGCAGGGGCCGAACCGACTAACGCCTGATGGTCAGGAAGGCAGGCAGTGAACCATCAGACAGGGGTATATTTGCGCAGAAAATCGTACAGCCCCAGCACCTTGCGATTGAGCGGCCGGGAGTTGTTCAGGGCGATCCAGTAATTGCGCCCGGAGGTCATGCTGGATTCCCCTACCCGCACCAGATCGCCGTCCGCCAGCTTGTCGTCCAGCAGGTAGCGGGTGGCCAGTGCAATGCCCTGCCCCCGCTTGGCCGCATCGATCAGCATGATGTAGTTGTTGAACAGACCCGACACCGCCAGACCGCTGACATCCAGCCCCAGGGACTGCAACCAGGCCGCCCAGTCGATCCAGGTGGGTTCGAGCCGCTCGGCGTCCAGCAGCGTGTGAGTCAGCAGCGTCTCGGGCCGGCTGGCATCGAAGGGATATCGCTCGAGATACGCCGCACTGGCAACCGGAAACAGCACTTCCGGAAACAGTTGCTCCATCTCCCAGCCCGCATGCGGCCCCGGCTCGTAGGTAATGACCATATGCACATCGTTGGTGAACAGGTCTGCGGTGGTATCCGAAGTGATCACCCGGAAGTTGAGCTCCCGAGCCGGATGTTCCTGCTGATAGGCACTGATGGCTCGACCCAGCCAGTAGTGTGATACCGCCGTATTGGCAGCGATAGTGACCGTATGCTGCTGGCTGACATCACTCAGCTCTTCCACGGCACCGGCCAGGTAGTTGAACGAGGCGCTGACTTTCTGGTGCAGCTGCCGACCCACGGCGGTCAGCGTCACCCGCCGCCCATGTCGTTCAAACAGTTCACAGTCCAGATAACCTTCCAGATATTTTATCTGCTTGCTCACTGCGGCCTGGGACACGTGCAGCTCCTGTGCTGCCCGGGTGAAATTCAGGGTGCGCCCGGCGGCCTCAAATACCAGCAGACTGATCGGGGCGGGCAAACGATGCCTAAGGCTCTTCATAACTTCAGGTTATCTTAAATGATGAGTTTTTAATGCGTATGCGAATATATCGCATCACTATATAATTTTTCTCCTTTTTTATCAGAATGTTCACGAATACAACGCCGGGATGTCCGCACAGGATTTGATCGGTCGCTTGATTCGGCTCGCTCGGATGCCAGAAAACATCTTTTAATCCAGCATTTACAAGGCCTTGAGCTAAAGCCCGCTGAGGTCAGGCAGGATCTTTCAGCTCATGCCTGAAAGCCGGGATAATCTTCGTAATGCTGTGGTATCCGGTTTCATACAACCTGAAAACTGGAGGCAGTTATCTTTACACTCGATATAAAACCCCACCCTCATAATACAACCTGGACTCATAAGTTGACCCTGGATTTGGGAGGTCAGGCATGAGTTACTCCAACCACATGAAGATCGGCCTGTCCCAGAAGGGCTTCTACGCCGGACTCAACCCCTTCGTAACCCTGGTCAGCAAAGCGATTATCGCGCTGATCGTGCTCTACGCTGTTGTGTTTCCAGAAGCAGCCGTGGCCACCCTCAGTGCCGTTAACGGGCTGCTGCTGAAAACGTTCAACACCTACTACATCTACGTCGCCAGCCTGTTCATGCTGTTTTGCCTTGGGCTGGCCCTGAGCCGTTTTGGTCGCATCCGTCTGGGTCGCGAAGATGAAGCTCCCGAGTTCGGCTTTTTCTCCTGGTTTGCCATGATGTTCAGCGCCGGCATGGGGATCGGCCTGATGTTCTATTCCATCGGCGAACCCCTGTATCACTTCCAGTCCAACCCCGCGCTGATGCAGTCCGGAGCGGAGGGCGGCAATGTAGCGGCAGTACCCAGCGCCATGCGCTACAGTTTCCTGCATTGGGGCCTGCATGCCTGGGGCATCTATGTGTCGGCCGGCCTGTGCATGGCCTACTTTGCCTTCCGCAAGGGGCTGCCACTGACCATCCGTTCTACCCTCTACCCTCTGTTGGGACGCTCGCTGAACGGCCCCCTGGGACATGCCATCGATGTGCTGGCGGTCGTTGCCACCAGCCTGGGGGTTGCCACCACCATGGGCACCGGCGTCACCCAGCTGGTCGCCGGCGTGGAGTTCATCACCGGTACGGGCCTGCTGATCAATGCCAATGGCGAACCCACACTGGCAGCGCTGATTACGACTCTGGTACTGGTCATGCTG
Source organism: uncultured Marinobacterium sp. (assembly GCA_963677795.1). Classification (GTDB taxonomy): domain Bacteria; phylum Pseudomonadota; class Gammaproteobacteria; order Pseudomonadales; family Balneatricaceae; genus Marinobacterium. The sequence continues at coordinate 1,675,480 of OY782520.1, forward strand.
CTGTCCACCATTTCGGCCCTGACCGGTGTCACCCGGGGCGTAAAGTGGCTCAGCCAGATCAATGTTTACCTGTCCATCGGACTGCTGGCGTTTTTCATGCTGCTGGGCTCCAGCCTGTATAGCCTGGCCCTGTTCGGGACCAGCCTGATGGACTACGCCGTCAACCTGATGCCGATGTCGTTCGCCGTGTGGGACAGCAGCACAGAGGTCGGTGGCTGGCAGACCGGCTGGACCATTTTCTACTGGGCATGGTGGATCGCTTTCGCTCCCTTTGTCGGCCTCTTCCTGGCACGCATCTCCCGTGGCCGCACCATTCGCGAGTTCGTTATTGGCTGCATGCTGGTACCGAGCCTGATCTGCTTCGCCTGGATGGCGTTCATGGGTGGAACAGGCCTGGACCTGGAACTGAACGGTAGTGCAGATGGTGCCATCGCTCAGGCTGCCAGCAGCAAAATCGCCACGGTGCTCTTCGTTACCATCGACTTGCTGACCTCGGGCATGCTGGCAGAACTGATGAAGTTCGGCTCCATTGTGCTGATCATCACCTACCTGGTGACCTCCGCCGACTCCGGCGTACTGGTGCTGAACACCATCATGGCCGGCGGCAACAGTGAACCTCTGCGTCGTCACCGTCTGGTGTGGGGGGTAATCCTGACGCTGGTCATCGGTTCGCTGATGCTCGCCGGTGGTCTGGGCGCCATCAAGACCGCCATGATTATCGGCGCCCTGCCATTCTCGCTGGTGATGGTGCTGATGTGCGTGTCCATGATCAAGTCACTGCTGCAGACCGAAGTCCGCAACTCCGAGGCGGCACCTCAGGAGGCCAGTGAGCTGAGCTGATCGGCCGGGAATTTCACTTCTCCCCGAGGGACTGGCGCAACTATTCCAGCAGGAAGTTGCGTCTGCCTTCCCCTTCCAGGGCTTCGGCATCGCCGGACTCGTCCTTCAGTTCCACGCCGGAGAGCTGACGCTTGAGCGACTCCCTGACCAGCCAGAGCAGACGCTCGGCAGCATCTTCGGGTGCAATACCGGCCGGACGCACATTAGAAATGCAGTTACGCGCCGCATCGGTCAGCTCCACTCGCGGGTTATACGTATAGTAGATGCCCAGACTATCCGGCGAGCTGAGCCCAGGACGCTCACCGACCAGCAGGATCAGCACGCGGCTTGCCAGCAGTTCGCCCACCTCGTCGCCCACGGCCACCCGTCCCTGCTGCACGATGCAGACCGGCGATCGGCTCAGTCCCTCGGCGGCCAGACGCCTATCCACCGCGGCGGCAACCCGGGCCGTATGACACTGCACGGCGGTGGATGAAAGACCGTCCGCAATGACGATGGTCGCATCCGCGGGCGGCTGCTGTTCGCTTACCTGTTTCAACAGTGCCGCCGAGTCCGCCTCCAGCCGTCGCCCCTTGTCCGGGCGCTGCAGGTAGGTGGCGCGATCCGCTGCCTGGCTGTGCAGGCGCAGGCTCTGCAGCCCGGCAGCCCGGCAGCCCGGCAGCAGCCAGATCGGCCTCCAGTTGCGAAAATCCCCCTACCATCAGATGCGAGACGGGGGCAAAGGCTTCGGCAACATGGCTGTCGAGGATCAGCCGGGTTACCTCATCCTGTTCGTAGGGGATCAGCGCTTCGTTGAGAAAACGCTTCAGCGGCACCTCGGCCAGACAGCGCTGTGCCGCCACTCGCTCGCTGGCGTTCTCGGCCGCGATCCCGGCCAGGCAGTCCCCCGAGCGCAGCGGCGTCGCTTTGGCCATCAGAGTTTTCAGGTCCTGGAAGGAATATCGGGTCTGGCCGATAGCGCAGTGATAGCTCATACCATTCACCCTGGAGCAGTTTGTTTAGCGGGCGCAGTGCACAAGTATGGCACTGGTGTCTGAGGGCGTCAGGGGCCGCCTTCGGCCGCCCCTGTCAGTTATTACAGGTGCTTGTCGAAGGATTCCTTCTCATGCTTGATGATGCTGGCGTTGAGAAAGAGATAGACCCCAACCGCTGCTGCCAGACTGATCGCTATACCGGTCGGGCTGTCAGAGAAGGTGAAGTAGGCGGCTACATTTTCCCAGCTGGTAATCGGACTTGAAAACATGTCGTGCTCCTCGGTGCAGGCTGCACCTGTGTTATTGCATCGTGAAGTGAACCGGGCGCTGCCGCAGCAGCGCCGTTTGCTTGCAGCTCAGACCAGTTTTTCCTGACACGGCTCCAGGGTGTTTTCCACAATCGCATGGGCCGGCAGGGACTCCGGATAAGGCTTGGCCGGAATCTCGACCAGATCCAGACCCAACACTTCCACCTGAGGCGGAACACGCAGGGCGTTCAGCTTCTTCAGCACGAAGGAGATGCCCCAGCCCGGAATGAAGCCAGTCAGTGCCATGACGATGGCACCCAGCAGCTGCCCGGTCAGCGTGATCTCCGGCAGGTCACCCACGTTCGGGTAGGTGGAGGCGAAGACACCGACCAGCACCACACCGTAGGCGCCGCAGAAGCCGTGCACCGCAACCGCACCTACAGCGTCATCGACCCCCAGCTTCTCGATCATGCGACCGACCAGCGGCATCAGCGCACCGCCCGTCGCCGCCAGGACGAAGGCCAGACCCGGGTAGTAGAGATCCAGCCCCGCCGCCACGGTGATGATGCCGGCAAGGCCTCCGGACATGGTCCAGAAGGGTTCACGGGAGGTCAGATAGGCACCAATCACACCGCCGGCAAAGCCCATCAGGGTGTTGAAGGCGAAGGCAGACAGGTTGGTGGGGTTGCCGTAGATGGTGGTCCAGCCGGTATCACCGCCATTGAAGATGATGCAGCCACCGAGGAAGCCGAAGAAGCCGACGATGATCATCATCAGGCCGATCAGGGACATCGGCAGGCTGTGTGGCGGAATGTACATCGCCACGCCATCCTTGAACTTGCCAACGCGCGCACCCAGGTTCATCAGCACGCCCAATGCGAAGAAGCCGGCAACGGCATGCACCACGCCGGAGGCGCCCACATCGTGATAGCCCAGTTTGGTCAGCAGCCAGCCGTCCGGATGCCAGCCCCAGGCACCGGCCAGAATCCATACGGCGGAGCCGAGGATCGCGGCCAGAATCAGGAAGGCACTGAGGCGGATACGCTCGATCACGGCGCCGGACAGGATGGAACCTGTAGTCGCACCGAAGAGTGCGAAGGCCGCAAAGAAGATACCGGTACCCATATCCTGGACGTCAGGCCCCATACTCAGGCTCCAGGGCAGTGCAGCAGAGGCATCGACCGGGATCAGGCCGTTCGGGAAGGCGTTGTAAATCCACCAGCCGAAGAAATAGAAGGTCGGAATAATCACCGACAAAGTCAGAATGTTCTTCATCCCCGACGTCAGCGCGTTTTTGACGCGCGAGGCGCCGATCTCATAGGCGAGGAATCCGGCATGGATCATGAACATGATGGCGGTACACCACCAATAGAACACCTCCACATTCATCGCCTGGTGCATTTCGAACGTCGCTTTCAGCGACTCCACGGTTTCCACAGTCATAGGCTGGTCCTCATCTATGCGGAAAAGGTCCGCTTCTTATCATGCTGCAAAGCAGCACAAGACCCGCGCATCCTTGCTCTTCAGTGATATTTATTTCCTGACAAGAAAAAGCAATCCATATGCCAATGCCTTTAAAACACCGTGATGATTTGCAGAATATTATTCTAACAATCTGTTTTTATTAAATATAAAAATAACAAGACAAGAGACAACCTGGCAGTTTAAAAACACCAGGTATAGCGAAAAAAAGTAAACGTGCTTTATGCAGGGGCTTTTTGCATCTGCGTGCACCCAAAGTGATCATGCAAACAGACAGCAGAGGAAGAAAAGATGCTGCCTGAATCAGCCAGGCAGCCGAGAGAGATAGAAGCCGTATACTCGTTTACAAACGACGGGCTCCATGCTGGAGAACCGCAATGATTGAGTCGACAAACTGCCCGGCCCGTTCACGGAATGAAAGACAATCGGGATGTTGAATCCGGGTTTTCATCAGTCCTTCAAGCATCAAGTGGATCATCAGCGACCCCACTTCCGGGTCCAGGTCCGCCGGCAGCTGCCCCTTTTTCATCGCATTTTTCAGTGTGCGGACACGGCGCAGATGCAGCTTTTCCAAAAATACCTGCATCCGCTCCGGGACTTCCCGAACCTGAGTCACAGCACTTTCACGCATTAAAATCAATGACATGCGCCGGATCGACTCATCCTCTTCCACACTGATCAGCAACAGCGTCAGCAGCTCTCGCAGCTTGCCCAGCGGATCGGCTTCCTCATCACTTTCGCTGGCCTCACCCAGGGTTTTCAGAGGGCCTGAAAAATGGTCCCAGGTTGCATCGAACAGGTCCCACTTGTTCTTGAAATGCCAATAAATAGCACCTCGGGTCACATCAGCCCGGGCCGCAATTTCAGCCAGAGTGGTTGCCGATACTCCCTGTTCGGAAAATAGCTCCAGCGCGTTTGTCATGATACAGAGGCGCGTAGCAGCGGCCTCCTCTTTCGTTCTGCGCAATTTTTGACCCTTTTGGTGGGTTTTTATTGGTAATAGAGTTTACATACATACGGGCCGGTATGTAATCTTTGATTAATTTGTTAATCATGCCGTTGCAGCATTCATTCTGCCCGGTCATTGCACTTTATTTTATTTTCGACATGCATGAGGACATCATGGGAAAAGCTATCGCATCATTTCGCCGCTTACCGGGGCTCCTGATCGGCAGCATACTTCTGCTTGGTCTGGCCGGATGCCAGGATTCGAACGAACAGCAGCAGGGTGCAACCACGGCTCCTGCCGTACCGGTTGAAGTCGTCACACTGAAGCAGGAAGCCGTCGACATTACCGACACACTGGCCGCCCGTGTGTCGGCCTATCGCAGCGCCGAAATTCGCCCCCAGGTGGATGGCATCATCCTGAAACGCACCTTCGAAGAGGGCGCTCAGGTTGCAGCTGGCGAACTGCTTTACCAGATCGACCCGTCGGTGTATGAAGCCCAGCTCGCCAGCGCCGAGGCACAACTGGCCGTCGCCACAGCCAACGCCGAAAGCAGCAAGCTGCTGGCCGAACGCTACCAGGCACTGGTCGAGAGCTCGGCCGTCAGCCGCCAGGAAGCCGATGATGCCGCCGCCAACTGGAAACAGGCCCAGGCCCAGATCCAGTCTGCCAGGGCCGCCGTCAAGAGTGCGCGCATCAACCTGGACTACACCCGCATCACCGCCCCGATCTCCGGTACCATCAGCCGCTCCAACATCACCGAAGGTGCTCTGGTATCAGCGGGTCAAAGCAATGCACTGGCGACGGTTCGCCAGTACGCGCCGGTATATGTGGATATCAAACAGCCTGCACTCTCCGCTCTGAAAATGCGCCGCAATAGCGATAACCGCAGCGTAAAGCTGACACTGGAAGACGGCACGCTGCTGGATGAGGCCGGCACCCTGCAATTCTCCGAAAGCAGTGTTGATGAAGGCACCGGCACCGTGAATGTCCGGGCTCTGTTTGAAAACACTGAAGACCTGCTGCTGCCGGGCATGTTTGTACGTGCCACCGTTACCATCGATCATCTGGACAACGCCATCCTGGCCCCTCAGGAGGGGATCATCCGCCAACCCAATGGTTCAGTAGTCGCCATGGTGGTCGGTGACGGCAATGTGGTGGAAGCTCGCCCGGTAGAGGTCGATCAGGCCATCGGTGCCAAATGGCTGGTTCGCTCCGGCCTGGAAGCCGATGAGCGCGTTGTCGTTGCCGGACTACAGAAAATCGCGGCCGGCGCGACGGTTATCCCCCAGGAGCGCGGAGCCGCTTCTGCTCAGAACGGTGGTCAGTAAGGAGCCCTTGATTCATGGCTAGATTTTTTATCAACCGGCCGATCTTCGCCTGGGTTATCGCCATCGTCATCATGCTGGCGGGCGCCCTGTCGATCATCGAACTGCCGATCCAGCAGTACCCGACCATCGCGCCGCCGTCCGTCCGTATTTCGGCCAGTTACCCGGGGGCTTCGGCCAAGACACTCGAAGAGAGCGTGACCCAGGTGATCGAGCAGAACCTGACCGGGCTCGATAACCTGCTGTACATGTCGGCCAGCAGCAGCAACGCCGGCCGGGCAACCATCACCCTGACCTTCGCGCCGGGCACCGACCCGGATATCGCCCAGGTACAGACGCAGAACAAGCTGTCGCTGGCCGAAACCCTGCTGCCTGAGGCGGTGCAGGCCCAGGGGATCTCCGTCACCAAGGCCAGCACCTCCTTCCTGATGGTTGTGGGGCTGGTGGCCACGGATGACACCTACAATCGGACCGACCTGGCCGACTTTGCCGAGAGCACGCTCAAGGACCCACTATCCCGTACCACGGGTGTCGGTGAACTGCGTGTCTTTGGCGCCCAGTATGCCATGCGCATCTGGCTGAATCCTGACCAGCTGACGTCCTACGGCCTGACGCCGACAGACGTCACCGCGGCGATCTCCGCCCAGAACTCCCAGGTCACCGCCGGTCAGCTCGGCAGCCTGCCGGCCGTGCCCGGCCAGCAGTTGAACGCGCCGATCATCGCCCAGACCCGTCTGGAAAACGTGGATGAGTTCAAGAACATCCTGCTGAAGGTTCAACAGGACGGCTCCCAGGTCAAACTGAGCGATGTCGCCCGGGTCGAACTGGGCGCCGAGAGCTACGCAACAGATGGCCGTTACAAGGGCAAACCGGCCACCGGTATCGCCATTCAGCTGGCCACCGGTGCCAATGCACTGGAGACAGCCGAAGCGGTACACGCAACCATCGATCAGCTGGCGCCTTTCGTACCGAAAGGCATCGATATCATCTACCCCTACGACACCACGCCATTCGTCAAAATCTCCATCCAGGAGGTTGCCAATACCCTGCTTGAAGCGGTCGGTCTGGTGTTCCTGGTGATGTATCTGTTCCTGGGCAACTTCCGCGCCACGCTGATCCCGACCATCGCGGTTCCGGTAGTGCTGCTCGGTACCTTCGGCATCATGGCTGCGTTCGGATACAGCATCAACACCCTGACCATGTTCGGTATGGTGCTGGCGATCGGCCTGCTGGTCGACGACGCCATCGTGGTGGTGGAAAACGTCGAACGTGTGATGCTGGAAGAGAACCTGCCGCCGAAAGAGGCGACGCGCCGCTCCATGGATCAGATCACCAGTGCATTGATCGGTATCGCACTGGTGCTGTCCGCGGTGTTCGTGCCGATGGCCTTCTTCCCGGGTTCGACCGGCGCCATCTACCGTCAGTTCTCGCTGACCATCGTGTCCGCCATGGTGCTGTCGGTGCTGACCGCCCTGATCCTGACCCCGGCCCTCTGTGCCACCATTCTGAAACGGCCGCATGATGACCACGGCGAAAAGGGCTTCTTCGGCCTGTTCAACCGTTTCTTCAACCGCTCCAACGACAAATACGGCCAGGGCGTGCGCAAGACCCTGAACGCGCCCAAACGCATGGTCGCGATCTTCCTGGCGATGGTGGTTGGCATGGGCTACCTGTACACCCAACTGCCCAGTTCCTTCCTGCCGGAAGAGGACCAGGGCATTTTCCTGACCCTGGTTCAGCTCCCCTCCGGCGCGACCCAGGAACGAACCCTGGAAGTGATGAAGCAGATCGAAGCTTACCTGGAGACCGAGGACAACGTGAAGGAGTACTTCACCGTGGCCGGCTTCAGCTTCGCCGGTCAGGGCCAGAACATGGGCCTGGCGTTCATCAACCTCAAGCCTTGGGATGAGCGTACCGACCCAAGCCAGTCGGCTTCGGCCATCATTGGACGGGCTTTCGGTGCCCTCAGCCAGATCAAGGATGCGCGGGTATTCCCGATCAACCTGCCGCCGATTCGAGAGCTGGGCACCGCGTCCGGTTTCGACATGATGCTGGTGGACCGCAACAACCTGGGCCACGAGGCTCTGTTGCAGGCCCGTAACCAGGTTCTGGGCATGGCTGCCCAGGACCCGCGTCTGACCGGCGTGCGCCCCAACGGCATGGAAGATGTCTCCACCTTCCGGATCGATATCGACTACCAGAAGGTCAAGGCGCTGGGTCTGGATATCAGCGACGTCAACAACACCTTGAGCACCGCCTGGGCGTCCCGCTACGTCAACGACTTCGTCGACCGCGGCCGTATCAAGAAGGTCTACGTGCAGGCGGATGCACCCTACCGCATGCTGCCGGAGAACCTGGGTGACTGGTACGTGCGCAACAACGATGGCGAGATGGTGCCCTTCTCCGCCTTTGCCTCCTTCTTCTGGGAATACGCCCCCTCCAATCTGGAGCGCTACAACGGCGTACCGGCCATGAATATCCAGGGCCAGGCCGCGCCCGGTTACAGTACCGGCGATGCCATGCAGGCACTGGAAGAGATGCTGACTCAGCTGCCACCGGGCCTGGGTATCGAGTGGACCGGTCTGTCCTACCAGGAACGTCAGGCGGGCAACCAGGCTCCTGCGCTCTATGCGCTGTCGATCCTGATCGTGTTCCTTTGTCTGGCGGCACTGTATGAAAGCTGGACAGTACCATTCGCGGTCATGCTGGTCGTTCCCCTGGGCGTCATGGGCGCACTGGTCGCGGCCACCCTGCGTGGACTGGATAACGACGTCTACTTCCAGGTCGGCCTGCTGACCACCATCGGCCTGTCGGCGAAGAACGCGATCCTGATCGTCGAATTCGCCAAGGCGATGTACGATCAGGGCATGGACCTGACCAAGGCCACACTGGAAGCGGCCCGCATGCGTCTGCGCCCCATTCTGATGACTTCACTGGCCTTCATTCTGGGCGTCACCCCGCTGGCCCTGAGTTCCGGTGCGGGTGCCATGAGCCGTCAGGCAATCGGTACCGGCGTTATCGGCGGCATGCTGGCGGCCACCTTCCTGGCCATTTTCTTCGTACCGCTGTTCTACATCCTGGTGATGAAACTGAGTGGCGCCAAACGGGCGGGTGAAACCGAGGAGCAAGCAACAGCATGATGACCCTGAAACCCTTTCCGCTGATACTGGCCGCCGCCCTGATGGGTGGCTGCTCCCTGGCGCCAGACTACCTGCGCCCCGAGGTTGCGACGATCAACGGCTGGGAAGGCACACCGCAGGACCAGGCAACCCTGACCGCGGCCGATACCGGCTGGCGTGACCTGTTCGACGACCCTGCCCTGCAGCAGGTCGTTGAACAGGCGCTGGCCAGCAACAAGGACCTGAAAGTCGCCCTGCTAAACGTGGAGCGCTACCAGGCACAGTACCGCATCCAGCGTGCCGATCTCTTTCCGTCCCTGTCGGTGGACGGCAGTGGCAGCCGTCAGCGCATCCCCACCACCTACTCCGGTGCCGATGAAGCCAACATCTCCAGCCAGTACGGTGCCTCGGTGGGGCTGACTTCCTACGAGATCGATCTCTTCGGTCGCGTGCGCAGCCTCAAGCAGCAGGCGCTGGAGCAGTTTTTTGCTCAGCAACAGACGCAACGCAGCACTCAGCTGACGCTAGTTGCCAACGTCGCCAATGCCTACCTGAACCTGGTGGCAGACAGCGAACAGCTGCTGCTGGCCAAAGAGACACGGGATATCGAAGCGGACAACCTGAATCTGGTCAACAAACGCTACGAACTGGGTGTTGCCTCAGAGCTGGAGCTGTCGCAGGCCAAGGCCTCCTACGCGGAGGCCGAGGTGACCCTGGCCCAGTACCAGCGCCTGACCAGGTTGGACCGCAACGCACTGACCCTGCTGGTCGGCGGTACTCTGCCGGAGTCCTGGACACCGGCCAGCACCCTCGCTTCGGTCAACGTTGCCGATGTGGAGCCGGACATGCCCTCCTCGCTGCTCAACCGGCGCCCGGATATCCTGGCAGCGGAATACCAGCTGAAAGGGGCCAATGCCAATATCGGTGCCGCGCGGGCGGCGTTCTTCCCCAGCATCAGCCTGACCACCAGCGCCGGCTCCATGAGCGGCGATCTGAGCAGCCTGTTCGACAGCGGCAGTGATACCTGGCTGTTCAGTCCCCGCATCAGCCTGCCGATCTTCAACGCCGGCAAACTGGATGCCCAGCTGGAAACGGCGGAAATCGACCGCGATATCGCTCTGACCCGGTACGAGCAGAGTATCCAGAGCGCCTTCACCGAAGTCGCCGATGCCCTGACCGAGCGCGAAGGCTATAGCCGCCAGCTGGCCAGTCAGCAGCGTGCCGAAGCGGCCTATCAGCGCTACTTCGACATTGCCGAACAGCGCTACCAGAACGGCGTCGACAGCATGCTGACTCGACTGGATGCCCAGCGCAATCTGGTATCCAGCCAGCAGGCCAGCATCCGCGCCCGCCTGTCGCTGCTGCAGTCGCGAGTCAACCTCTACCGCGCCCTGGGTGGCGGCTGGCAGGAAACGACCGCTACGCGAGCGGCCGCCGAATAATCCTGCGCGCCACAGCAAAGGCTCTCACCCGAGGGCCTTGAGCCGACACACAACCCCGACCCTTGCCGTCGGTTTTTTTGTTTCCTGCGCCGCTCAGCTGCGCACCCGGATGCGCTCGGGATCGTGGAACGGCAATCCCTGCACCCGCGCCGCGAGCCGCTTCTGCAAGCCATCCAGCTGACCCACTTCCAGCTCCGTGCCCGGTTCAGCCCAGGCGGGTTGCACCCGGCACAGGGCGATCATCTTACCCAGTTGCGGCGAAGGCGTGGCGCTGGTGACCTGCCCCACCGGCATGCGGCCGTGATAGACCAGATCGCCATGCGACGCCGGTTCATTGCCCTCCAGCACCAGCCCAACCAGCTTCTGTCGGCTCTCCGGTGCCTGCCGCTGCAGCGCCGTGCGACCACTGAAATCCTCCTCCTTGGTTTTCATCGGCACGGTAAAGCCGATGCCCGCTTCATAGGGGTTGGTCTGGTTACAAAACTCGTGATCGGCGAAGATCAGTCCCGCCTCGATACGCAGCATATCCAGCGCATCGAAGCCCAGAGGCGCCAGCCCGTAGGCCTGTCCGGCCTGCCAGATCGCATCCCAAAGTTCGGTGCCATCATCCGGATGACACCAGACCTCGAAGCCCAGCTCACCGGTGTAACCGGTACGGGAGATCATCAGCGGAATGCCTTCGGGGCCACCCAGACGACCGATGGTGAAGTGGAACCATTTCAGCTCATTGACCGGCGTGCGGGTTTCCGGCTGCCAGATCAGCTCGGCCAGCAGCGCCCGGCTGTTCGGTCCCTGCACCGCCAGGTTGTGCAGCTGATCGGTGGATTCGCGTATGCTGACCCGGTCACCACGCTGCGCGGCCAGTTCTCGCAACCAGGTACCGGTCCAGGGATCGCCGCAGACCCAGCGGAACGCCTGTTCCCCCATGCGGAACAGGGTGCCGTCATCGACCATGCCGCCGGTTTCGAAACAGGCGGCCGAGTAGACGATCTCGCCCACTGCCAGACGGCGCACGTTACGGGTCAGGGCATACTGCAACAGCGCCTCGGCATCCGGCCCCACCACCTCGAACTTGCGCAGCGGCGACAGGTCCATCACCGCTACCTTTTCGCGGCAGGCCAGATACTCGGCGCGGGCCCCCCAGCCTTCAAACTCTGTGGGCACCCAGTAGCCGCGGTACTCGGCAAAGTGCTTGGTCAACTGGGATGTACGGCTATGAAAAGCGGTCTGTCGTGTCATGCGGGGCAACTCCTCGGGCACCACGCGATGGGCAAGGGCGCGCTCGAACTGGTTTTCCGCGCCATAAACGCGGACGTGGATGTCAGTGGGGGTCCAGCCGTTGGCCGGATCGATATCGTCGGGGCAGGCCGACGAGGCACAGATCAGATCCCGGTTGGCGCGCAGCAGAACGTAATCACCGGGGCGAGACCAAGGCTCGTCCATGCCGACCCTGCCGCAGGGTTCAACGAGGGTATTGAAGAAGAAGTTGATCGCCGGCCAGCCGGCACGCGGCTTCACGCCAAAGCCCTTGAGGGCCCGGTTGAAATTGTCGGTACAGCTGGCGTGACCGAAATAGCCGCTGTCTTCGTAGTATTTCGGTGTGCAGGCCAGCAGGAAGCTGTCATGACGGCCGACGGTATCCTGCACCAGCTCCAGCATCGGCTGCAGCCGGCTTTCGGCAAAGCGGGAATAAAGCCCGGGCTGCGGCAGGGCATGACCGGCGAGGGTACGGGTCGCCACCGCATCCAGCGTCACTTCCTCACCCTGCTCCAGCGCCTCGGCGTCGAAGGCGATAAAATCGGAACTCTGCTTGCCGGCCACATCGACAATCTGAATCCACTCACCGGCTTTCACCCGGTACACCCGGGCACTGCTGTGGGGGACACGAATCTCCTGTACCGGTTCTGCCAGAGGCTCCGGCAGCTCCGGGGTTCGCTCCGGCTGCAGCCAGATCGAGACTTCAAGTTCCGTCACCGTAGCCTGCACCTGCGGCGACATATCCACACCCGGTGCGATCAGAATCAGGCTGACCGGACCACTTTGCTGCGTTGCTTCAATGCCGAAGGGCAACTCATCGGCCGCCAGATGTACCGCCTGCTGCAGCTGTTCAACCGCGACACCCCAGGCATCCAGCCGACGCTTCAGTCGCTCCGCCGATGGGCGCTCTGCCGCCAACTGAGCCAGCGTCCGTTCGGCTGGCTGCAGCGACAGCATCGGCTCCAGCCCTTCATAACCAAGTGCGCCCTGGCCATCCAGCACCAACAGTTCACAACACTGCCCTCCATCCTCACTGTCGATCATGATCGCTTCGCCCGGCAGCAATTCCACCCGAATCACCTCTTGCGGTGCAAGTCGGCGTGTCCGCGAGGCCGGTGGACTGACCCCTATCGCGCTACTCAACCCCATGTTCATTCTGTACCCCCTCAGCAACTGTCATTCGCACCCTGGCGTGCCACAAATACGTGCACATCTCGGTACGGTGCCCCGTTGTGTGTCCTTGTTGATCGGCTCTTCCGGCGGCCTGGACACACCCCATTACAGTAAAAATTCTTTACTTCCAGTAATTAATGGGCAATGCGTCAAAGGGGCTACCCCAACGGGGGTAACCGGGACAATGCTGGCATGATGTGTGCAGTTAGCTTCCCGTTAACACCAGGATCGCACAGGAGGACGCTGTGGCTGTCAGTCTCACACGCTGGTTTGGACGCACACACTCAGAGCATCAACCCGACACGCGGTGCTACCGACCGCAGCGCGAACTGCTGCATCGGCTGACGCTGACGCTGATCCGCTGCCCGGGCATCGAACAATCGCTGCCCGACCTGCTGCGGCAGGCAGTAGTCGCTTCCGGCTTTGCGACGCCGGTATGGCTCGCCTGGCGCAGAGCCCCGAATGCGCACTGGTCGCTGAGCGGAAGCGGTCCCTCACCCAGCGAACTGGAAACCGCCCGTCTGTTTTACCAGCTGGATCTGGCGACCCGTGGCGACCGCGATCAACTTTCATCGGATGAATCCCTGGCCGACACCCGCATACAGGGCTTGAGAATGCCCGACGGAGACACAGGTTTGCAGCTGTGGATTCTCGCACCCAGCCCCTCGTCCGGGATGACAAGCCACTGGCGGCAGCTGCTCCATGACCTGGGCCAGGCGGCTCGCGAAGGCCTGGATCTGCGCCTGACTCAGGAACAGGCCCTGCTGGCTCAACGCCAGGAGATCCAGCAGACACTCGCGGCCAGCCTGCATGATTCCGTTGCCCAACAACTCTGTTACCTTTGCCTGCAAAGCGGGCGGCTCGAACAGCAGGCCGGGCAACTGTCCACCGAAGAACTCGGCATACGGCTGAGCGAGCTGCGCAACCAGACCCGTCAGGCCTACCGCCAGACCCGTGAACTGATCAGCAGCGCCCGCATCCGTCTGCAGCACAGCCTGGAACAGGAGCTGCAATGCGCCATTGCCGAATTCGAGCGTCATTCAGGGTTGATATTCGAACTCGACAATCGTCTTGCCGGGCGGTACCTGCCCGAGCCGGTCTCCGTCGAACTGCTGCTGATTCTGCGGGAAGCGCTCAGCAATGCCGTGCGTCACGCCCATGCCCGGCGCGTCAGCATTCAGCTGCTGCCGCACAACGGCCGCGGCTTCCACATCCGCATCGAAGACGATGGCCAGGGATTGCCCGCGCAACGCAACCTGGACAGTTTCGGCCTGGGCATCATGGAAGAACGCGCCCGCCGTATCGGTGCCCGTTTCCAGCTAAGCTCCACCCCGGGACAGGGCACCTGTATAGAATTGATAGCTGAGGAGATCTGCTCGTGACTCAGGTTCACGTCATACTGGTGGACGACCACCCACTGTTCCGGCGCGGCGTCGCCGAGCTGCTGCAGGACAGTGGCCGCTTCGAAGTCGGCGCGGAGTTCGATGGCCCTGCAGGTGTACTCGAACAGATCGAATCCACGCCGCCCGAGCTGATGTTGCTCGACCTGCAGATGCGCGACAGCAGCGGACTCGACCTGCTGCAATCGATTAAGCAAATCCGGCCGGACATTCGCGTCGTGATGTTGACCGCTTCCGATGATCCCACCCATCTGATGGAGGCGTTGCGTCTCGGTGCCGATGGCTACCTGCTCAAGGACACGGCACCCGAGCTGATGCTGCAGCGACTCGACGCCGTGATGTCAGGTCATGTCGGTCTGGATGAAGAGATGCTGCTGTTGCTGCGACAGGGGTTGCGCCAGCAGGGGGATGTTCCGGAAACACCTGTCCCCCCCGGCCCAACCACCGCGGCCGCGGATGACGACTGGCACGAAGTGCTCACCGAGCGTGAGCGGGAAACCCTGGTCTGGATCTCCCGCGGCCTGAGCAACAAGTTGATCGCCCGCGAGCTGGGCATCAGCGACAGCACCGTGAAGGTGTATGTCAAAAGCCTGCTGCGCAAGCTGCACCTGCACTCGCGACTGGAACTGGCGGCCTGGGTCCACAATCACCCATTGCCGGAGACCGATCCATGTTAAGCCGTCTGTTGCACCGCACCGTTCAGCCGCCAGCGAACGAGATCAGGGCCGATCTCGTCCTCGACAGTCTGGACACGGCGGTTCTGGTCATCGACCAGAGCGGAGATATTCTCGCCGCCAACCGGCACTGGCACCACCTGAGCGAAGACACAGCCTCACAACCGATCTCCTCACGACTGTTTCACGAATATCTGCATCCGGGCGACCAGTCGCTCTGGCAGCAAGCACTGCTGCAGCATGACAGCCCCGTCCGCTTGCGCCTGCTGCCGAACTCGGCCGCCAGCCGGTGGTACGAACTCAAACTGAGTCCGCTGCACCCCTCGGCTCCCTGGCCGATCAGTATCACCCTGACCGATGTCAGCGATCAGATGGACCGGTCACGACGGCTGGATGCGGACTGGCGCAGCCTCAACCAGCTGGTCGCACAGCTGCCCGCCATGCTCTACCGCAGCCGCAACAACCGCGACTGGACCATGGAATACGTCAGCGCCGGATGTCTGGCACTGACCGGCTATCCACCGGACGTGCTGACCAACCAATCCAGCCTGAATTACGGCGACCTGATTCACCCGGAGGATGCCGATGCCGTCTGGGACTGGATTCAGGAAGCCTTGAGCCGCCGAACGTCGTTCGAAATCGGCTATCGCCTGCAGCATGCGGATGGTCGATTGCTGCCCGTCATCGAAAAGGGCTGCGGCCTCTACGCCGACAATGGCGCGATTCTGGGGGTTGAAGGCGTCATCATGACCTTCGACCACCCCCAATCCTAGCCCCCTGGGAGTACCTTCAACGGGGAATTTTTCCCTGCAATGCTCGCGGGTACTTTGGTTATCAACGGTCACCCCTGAAGCCTTTCGGGTGTGACCTCCCTGATCCAGACAACAGGATTGATGTGGAGATAACCATGAAAAAACGCGTAGCCATCATCGGCGCAGGCCCGAGCGGTCTGGCCCAACTGCGAGCCTTTCAGTCAGCCGAAGCCAAGGGAGCCGAAATCCCCGAGCTGGTCTGCTTCGAGAAACAGAACGACTGGGGCGGCATGTGGAACTACACCTGGCGCACCGGCCTGGACGAAAACGGCGAACCGGTCCACGGCAGCATGTACCGCTACCTCTGGTCCAACGGCCCCAAGGAGTGCCTGGAGTTCGCCGACTACACCTTCGAGGAGCATTTCGGACGTCAGATCGCCTCCTATCCGCCGCGCGAAGTGCTCTGGGACTACATCAAGGGCCGCGTCGACAAGGCCGGCGTACGCCAATACATCCGCTTCAACACCCCGGTGCGCAATGTCTCCTATGACGACAACACTGGCCAGTTCACCGTCGCGGTGCATGATCACAACACCGACACCACCTACAGCGAAACCTTCGACTACGTGGTCTGCGCCAGCGGCCACTTCTCCACCCCGAAAGTGCCGGAATATGAAGGCTTCAAAACCTTCGGCGGCCGTATCCTGCATGCCCACGACTTCCGCGATGCGCTGGAGTTCAAGGACAAGGATATTCTGATCGTCGGCGCCAGCTACTCGGCGGAAGATGTCGGCTCCCAGTGCTACAAATACGGTGCCCGCTCCATCACCAGCTGCTACCGAAGCGCGCCGATGGGCTTCAAGTGGCCGGCCAACTGGGAAGAGAAGCCCTCGCTGACCCACGTTGACGTGGATACGGCGTACTTCAAGGACGGCAGCAGCAAGAAGATCGACGCCATCATCCTCTGCACCGGCTACCTGCACCACTTCCCCTTCCTGGATGACGACCTGGCGCTGAAGACCGATAACCGTCTCTGGCCACTGAACCTCTACAAAGGGGTCGTTTGGGAAGACAACCCGCAGTTCTTCTACGTCGGCATGCAGGACCAGTGGTACTCTTTCAACATGTTCGACGCCCAGGCCTGGTACGTGCGCGACATCATTCTCGGCCGCATCGAGCTGCCCTCGAAAGTGGAAATGATCGCCGACAGCCTCAAATGGCGAGAAGCGGAACTGGCGCTGGAAACCGCCAAGGAGATGTACGAATACCAGGGCAGCTACATCCTGCACCTGATCGAGCAGACCGATTATCCCACCTTCGACATCGACGGCGTCAACCGCACCTTCATGGAATGGAAACAGCACAAGAAGGACAACATCATGACCTTCCGCGACCACTCCTACGCTTCGCTGATGACCGGCACCATGGCGCCGCCGCACCACACACCCTGGCTGGATGCGCTGGACGACTCCATGGAGGTCTACCTGGCTGACGCGCCCCTGCCCGAAGCCGCCCGCAAGGCCGGTTAATCATTCCGGCGCCGATACCCCACCGGCGCCCAGTCGAGGACAAGTTTTATGAGCAACTCATCCGTTACCCGTATCCCCAATCGCACCGCCGAGCCGATCACCGATGCCCTGCCGGGCTGGACCGCCGTCAGTGGCGAGCCGACCATGACCACCTGGATCGAGTACACCGCCGATGACGGCAGCATGATCAGCGGCTGGTGGGAAGCCTCACCGGGCACCTGGTTCACGCGGTACGAAAGCTGGGAGTTTATCCATCTGATCAAAGGAGCGGCGATCATCACGCCAGAAGGTGGTGATCCGGTGGAAGTGGGTCCCGGCGATGCCTTTGTCATCGAGCCGGATTTTGTCGGCACCTGGGAGATTACGGCCCCGATCGTGAAGCACTTTGCGATTAAATTGAAGTAACCCCGAACAGATAGATCAAACCCGACCGCCCGGTCTCAGGCCCACACGCCTTGACCGGGCACCCTGATACTTCATTACTATTCTATGCTGGGACTGGCTGAAAGCCCTGCGTTTCTAGTGCCGGCCCAATGCAACCACCCACCGGCTATCGGCAAAAGCCCCCTTGGCGTACAGAGCAGACGTTAGAGGGTATCGACCCCGGTCGTCACTTTCGACCCGAAGCCGCCGTTCACGAAATTAGTCTTCGTGACTGAGTCTGCCCAAAGCTGACAGGTGCAGCCATCCGATCTTATTCGCCACTCAGGGTTAAAACCGCCACCCAACACCCAGTACGAACTGATCGGAACGATAGCCACCGTCATCCTGTATTGCATACTGATACCCGAGCCAGGTATCAACGTTGTTACCAAACTCAGCATCCAGCATAAGGTTCAGTTCCAACGTATTGTCCGCCGGATCACGGGCATCCGAACCAAAGCCCGTTCCACTTGCCGCGAAAGCTGCATCGGCAGGGTCAACGCTGGAGCTGAGGGTGTGATGCCAGACAGCGCCAAGCCGGGTCTGCAACGCGACCTCGTTATGCCGGGCGAAATGCTCGAGTTGCAACCCCAGGGCACTTCGTACTAACTCTGAGTTTCGTTCAGACACACGTAACGCCGCCCCCTCTCCACCTTGCTCGGTAAAACCATCCTCCCGCAACCAAAGGTATTCCAGGCCCGCAGAAGGCAGGAGCTCCAGCGCGCCCATCGGGTAACGATACCCGCTGTTCACAGACACCCAACCATGGAGCGCATCATATTCACTGTCCGCCTGTACCCCCAATGTGGTTATGGCACGCCGACTCTCGACCATATCCCTGCCCAGGCCGACGGCGGCTTGAGCAAACCAGCCCGCCGCTGCTGTTGAATCCTGCCAATGGGCATACAGATAACCGTCCCAGGACTGTCGATTCGCCCGGGATGCACTGTGCAAAAGGTCCAGGTCCAGATCCATATCGCTATAGCCTGCCGCAAAACCCAGCAAAAGGCCTGGACTCAGTTGTTGTTCTGTACCCAGCATAATGCCCTTTGCTGAACTGCGCAGCGCAGGGCTGGTTGCAGTAGCGTCGTAGCGGGCATTTTCGTGTGTTGGAAGCACCCACAACCGCGGCCCCTCAGGGGTGCCTTGTTCTCTATCCATGCGCAGGAACAGCATGCGGCCCTGTTTGTGCGTTGCATCGAGGGATGCTGTCGTCAGCGCCGTGTAAAGGCGCGGATTCAACTCATCGATGACACCCTGCAATTGCGTCAAAGCCAGTCCATCGAGCGCGTTGAGCATCACCGCCTCAGCACCGGTGGCTACCGGGCGCATCTCATCCAGTGCCCGGGCAAGACTGAGCTGACCTGAGTTGCTGACCAGGGACTCATAAGTGTTGCGGGACAGATCAACGGTCAGGCTATTGGCGTGGCTGGTATCCAGTACAGCGCTGAATGCGGCGGGGCTCCATACAGTATCGAGAGAACCCTGCACACGACCGGCTTCAAGCACGGTATATTGGGAATCGGTCAAGTAACCCGTCGGGATCAGCAGCAGAGTGCCCCCCTGCAGATCCGCGGTCCCGGTCACCTGTAAAAGATCGGCTTGCTCCGCTCCAATCTCGGCTTCCAGCACGGCACTCTCTGCGTGGGTATAGTTCCCATCAATGGTTAGTGTTCCTATGGAGTTCCCGGGCGCAATTCTGCCCTGGTTATCCACAGCCCCCTGAATTGTCGCTGTACCCTTGAGGGTTGCTGGCTCACGGACGACCAACGTAGTGAACGCGGCATCGCCATTCAGGGTTAGCTCCCCAGCGCCCAGATATCCGGCCCAAAGGCCGGAAATATCATCATCGAACCGAAAACGAAAATTGGTATCGACACCAATATACGCGCCATCTTCATCAATCAGATATCCGAACCGCATCACTGATCGAAGGCCATCAGCAACCAGATTACCATCGATTTTTACACCGTTCTGAATATACAGTCCGTTACCTCCACCAAAATAAACGGCGGTTTCTCCGCCAAGAACCGCGTTGGATAGAACCAGCTTATTCAACGGCCCCACCACGTAGATCCCGGCGGACCCTGAGCCTTGTGCGCTCAGGTCACCGCTGATGAACAGACGATTCTGAGTACCATCAACATATAGCGCTGTGGAGTAATCACCGGTAGACATCAGACTGCCAGTGATGTCGGCAATGTTGTCATCCCCCGAGAGGCGAAATACATCGGAACCCTCGCCATGTGACGCCAGTGCTCCGCTCTGGGAAATATGATTGCTATCGCCGTTCACGTAGAGGGCGTAGACGTAATCGTGATTTGTCGAAAAATCCTCATGGCTGTCGATGACGTCGGCATTTCGATAGTAGGTTGGCCCAAACGCCTGATAGAGATCCATATCAATTGTCCAGCCGAGATCACGCAGAATATCCAGCAAAAGCTTGTTGGGAGAACGCTGTACTTGTCCATCATAGCCTGACCATGACATCAACTCCTTGGCAGGACCGGTATGATGAAGGCTGCTCGCGTTATATTCATCCTCAAAGGTGGTAATCGGCATCGGCCCGCCATAGGTGGCATTGGCGTACTCTCCGCGCCAGAGCACAGTCCCCATGGGGCCGATAACCGTTAAATCATCCGGCACGCCCCATGTGCCCGCCTGAGGCCGGTTGCCCAGATGATCTTCCAGCAGCGAGTCCCACCGGCTGAGTGCTTCAAATCCGACCGCGGGATCATAGGCAGTTGCGAGTCCAAGGCCGTGAAACACCTCATGAATAAGCGTGGATGAAAAATCGTCTTTGTTGCCGGGAAGGCCCTCGCCAAAATACCAGGAATAGTTTGTGGAGTATTCAATCAGGATGTCCGCCGCTTCCGGAAAGGCATCTACCGCCTCGGCGTCACGCCAGGCCGCCTCAGCAGTGGTTCGGGCTTGCCCGGTCGACATATCAATTAACGCTGTCGCCCGCGACTGACCCAAATAATTTTCAGGAAGGTCATCGGTTAAGGACATGGCGACACGGATGGAGCGTGCAGTCTCATTGGTTATGGCGTTATTCAGCACCTCCAGCGACCGGATCACGCTCTGTTTTTGTTCATCGCTCCAGGTCACTGTGGAGGTGATCGTATTCGGATATCCGAATTGAGTGTACTGCCCACCGATCGCTGAATCACCGGCATTGAGAAACTCGACCTGAAACGCACCCACCTCGATAACGTCACTGGCATACAGGGGAGAAACGGCAAACAGCCCTGTAAAGAAGATGGCAACCACTCCATTGCTATAGTTCATCGAACGTCTACATCCTTCCCTGTTTGTCGATACTTCATTCCTTATATCAGAAGCTGCTTAGACTTCCTCTGCCACTAATCAATAGCGCTTCAACCGGGCTACTCAAAACAGTCGCGAATTCAACATCAGTTCACTCTTGTCGAGCGGCAAGCCATCTGGTGCATCAAGTGTTCGATAAGACCGGCCGTTTGGCAGATTTCCAAAGCCCGGGCGGACTCCCCCCCGAACTCCCTGACTCGTTATACAGGAAGGTCGTGATTCCACCCTGTCGCATTTTTTATCGTGAAGATGAACAGCGGGGTATTCATCCTTTCTGTTATGCGAGAGGAGCGGCAACTGCGTGCATACATGCTTGAGAACAGCTACCCCCTGATGCGTGCCTCTACCTGCTCAAACTCCACATAGGTGCGCAGATAGCGGGTTTCATATTCGATGGAGCCATCATAGAGATAGGGACGACAAAGCCGAGCACCTGGGCTCGGCTTCGGTTGGTATTTTCCTCAACCATGCAGGCCGCGACAGCCCCTGGGATCAGGCCATTTCACCGGCGAACAGCTTAAGCCCGATTACGCCAGCAATGATCATGCCGATGCAGCCGATGCGGATCAGGCCACCCGGCTCCTGCATGAACAGGATACCCACCACCGCCAGTGCCGAAGCACCGATGCCGGACCAGACCGCATAGGCGGTACCCACCGGAATGGTGCGCATCGCCAGCGACAGCAGGCCCAGGCTGATGACGATCAGGATGGCGGTGATCACCGAGGGCCAGAGACGGGTAAAGCCATCGCTGTGCTTGAGGCCGATCGCCCAGAGACATTCCAGTACCCCGGCGATCAACAGGTAGATCCAGCCCATGACGGCCTCCGCATCAGTTGCTCGGATCGAAGCCCGATAGCCACTCAACGACCAGGTCGTGGTAACGGCCCAGTCCCTTGTATTCAACCAGTTCCGGCGGCAGTGTCTTGAGCACCCGGTGCATGCGGCGGGCCCAGTCAGGGTTGGTGACCAAATCCTCGAAGCTGATCAGGTAGGTACGGATGCTGAACATCAGCGCATTGCTGCGCGGCATGCGATCCAGCACCTGCAGCTCCACGCGCAGGTGCACCTTTTCCCCCACATTGTCAGCGGTAACGCTGGCCCGGTCGGTGCCCCAATTCGGATAGGTTTCCGGTGAAGTATCCATGCGGGCGTTGACGGTGAGGGTCCAGTTCAGGCGGCGCACGGGACGACCCACCGGAATGGCCGTCAGGTATTTCAGCGCGCGCTCGAACACGCCCATTTCGTGCGCCAGGGGCACGGGGCCGTGCCACTCGGAAAAGCTCATGCCGGCATCGAAGGCCAGCGACCAGTCCGCCGGACAGGTGACGATACCGGCATCCAGGAAGAGATCGCCGTCACGCTGATCGAGCAACGCGAAATCACCCTGCAGCTGGCGCCCCATGTACTCCATCGGCGGCAACGGCAAAGTACTGCTGTCACCGAAGGTGAAGGTGTCCTGGATATTGAGCAGCCGGTTCTGCCAGCTCCACTGGTCGCCGTCGATGCTCAGGCTGAAGTGCTGAGGATAGTCTGCCGCCAGTGACTGCATGCAGCGCTCGATCATGTCCCAACAGGCCAGGTCCATATGCGGCATGGCCAGACAGCGCTGTGGATTTTCTTGCAGCACGATATCGCGCTCGGCCATCTCCGACAGGTAGTGCTCGTCGATATCGAGCAGGAATTCATACACCGAGCCTTCCGGCCCCGGCGTCACATGCGGCTCGATATTGACCGAGTAGCGGTATTCGTCATCCGGGAACGGAAAGGGGAAACGGGCGATCGCACCGGGACTGTTGCTGTAGCTGAAGTCGTCGCGAAAGGTCTGTACGGGTTTGGGTGACATGCGCATGACGCCGCTCCTATAGATCCAGAGTCAGATGGTTGCCGACTGCGCGGGACACGCAGGGCATGATGCAGGTACCGCTGGCCTTTTCATCGGCCGACAGGAAGTCGTCACGATGCTCCACCCCGCCGTCGACTACCTGGGTAACGCACTGGCCACAGACGCCGCCACGGCAGAGGTTGGGCACGGCCACACCCTCCCGCTCCAGCGCTTCGAGCAGGCTTTCATCAGCGCCCACATCCACTGACTGGGCGCTTCTTGCCAGTCGGGCCTGGAAAGGCTCCCCCGGTTCCGGAGCGGCGAAGGCTTCGTAATGGATCAGACTGTCGGGCCAGCCCAGCTCCCGGGCTGTGGCGCAGACCCCTTCAATCAGGGCTTCCGGGCCACAGATATAGACGTGGGTACCGGGTTCACGGTTGCTTAACAGGATGTTGAGGTCGCAGAAAACCTCCTGGTCCGAGTCATAGCTGTGGTATTTCGACCCCAGTCGCTGCGGCAGCGAATCAGCATAGGCGCCGGTCTGGGTCCCCCGGTACATGTAGTACAGTTCAAAATCCGCACCCAGGCGCTCCAGCTCGGGGATATAGGACATGAACGGGGTAATGCCCACGCCACCGGCAAGCAACAGATGCTTGCGCGCCTGCCGCAGCGGAGCAAAAAAGTTGGCTGGCGGGGTGATGTTAAGCCGGTCACCCACCTTGACCCGCGTGTGCATGAACTGCGAACCGCCGCGCGAGTTTTCCTGCAGGCGCACCGCGATGGTGTAGCCGCTGGTGTCCTGAGGATCGCTGCACAGGGAGTAGGCGTTGCGGATCTCGCGTTCCTCGCCCGGCATGGCCACCTGCACATGGCTGCCCGGCGAGAACGGCAGCAGCGTCCCGTTAATCGCTTCCAGCCTGAATTCACGAATCAGCGGCGCGACACTTTCGATCGCTGCCACTCTTACCGCTATGCTATCGACGCTCATTACTGCAACACCTCCTGCTCGGGTTGCTCGCCGGGGTCTTCGGCGTTGATCTGCACCCCCACGTATGCACCGTGCAAACGGGCAAAGTGGTCCCGCACCAGCAACAGGCGACCGCAGCCACTGCAGCTGTGTGGACTGAACTCCACACCGTCCATCAGCGTGTAACAATGGGTGCAGAACAGCCGTCGGGCCCGGCTGACCGGGGGCGCCAGCTGGATCTGCTCATCCACCAGCCCGGCGGCCAGTGCCTGATTGCGGACATCCCAGAGGAAAGCCTCGTCGCCCGACACATAGAGGCGCGTTGCCACCGGTGCATCGACCAGTAGCGACTGCAAACGTTGCGGCAACGCCTCACCGGTGCCGGCATCGGCCTCTGAATCACCGACTCCCAGCCAGCGAGCCTGTTCGGGTTCACATTGCTGATAGAGCGGCAGCAACTGATCCCGTGCCGCCGTCTGGCAGACGAACAGCTGCAACCGGGCCGAGTCCACCAGCATGGGGGACTGGTACTTGGGCCGACTCTTGATGGATGGATCGATCTGCATGGCTACACCTCCCGGATATCCGTTCAAGACTGGTATTCAGGTATCAGGCATCGCCTTCAATACGCTGACCACAGAAAAAGCCAAGACCCATACTCGGCGACTGGAAGGTGATGGTGCTGCCCTTCTCGAAATAGAGCACGTCACCGACCCTGGCGTGAACCTGATTGCCGGCCTCGTCAGAGATCAGCATTTCGCCTTCCACGATGATTTTCATTTCGTGGTAGTGGTAGTAGTACTCCAGCGGCTTGTCGGACTTTTCCATGCGGAAGAAACCGGCCACGATGGTTTTTTCAGGGTCGGTGGACGCAATGACATCGTCCAGGAAGGCGTTGCTGCCCGGCTGGTTCATGCTCGGCAGTGCCAGCTTGGTGGCTTCTTTGACAAATTTCATGGCCATGGGATCTACTCCTTTGGGGTTACCCAAAATTTATTAGTGGTATAATTTGTTTCCCATCAGGAAAAGCAAATCCCCTGCCACAAAAAATAAATCAATATATTTCAATCAGTTAAAAAAATAACTTCGGATTCATGCCCTGTTGACGGCACAGCGACAGTGCACGCCGGCAGACGCGTGACTCAGCACGGGGCAGCCGGCGTTACCCGATCGCCCGTCCTGGCGGCAAAAGAGTGATCCCCGATACCTGTCGAGAAAGGGGATTCTGGTTTCCAGAAAGGAAAAGCAGAAAGAAGAGCCAGAAAGGAGCCAAAAAGGAGAGGCAAAAGTGAGGGCTTCAGGGCGTTTTCGATCCTGCCTCTCGCCCCGGCCTGCCCGATCAGTCGTGGAGCGCAGCCGCATTTCCGGTATTGACACACAGCGGTCGATAGTTACTGATGTAGATGAGTGGCCTTGATGAGAGTATTGTTCCAGAAAGCTCCTGGCGACTCAGATTACATACCGAAATCAAAAAGGACCTTCTGACATCATGCACCCACAGGATTCAGAATCGCCAACTCGTGGACGTCTGACGATACGTACACTCGCCATGCCATCAGACACCAACCCAGCCGGCGATATTTTCGGCGGATGGGTGCTATCACAAATGGATCTTGCTGCCGGTATATGTGCGGGTCAGCGGGCCCAGTGTCGAGTGGTTACCGTTGCATTGGAGAGCATGAGTTTCATCCAACCGGTAAAAGTTGGCGACATCCTCGGGGTATACACCGAGGTTGTTCGCGTGGGACGAAGCTCTATCGATATTCATGTCGAGGCTTGGGTCCGACGAGGGCGCATCGGCAAACGAGAGAAAGTGACTGAGGCAATTTTCAAATTTGTCGCCTTGAATGATCAAGGAAATCCAATCGAAGTGCCTCGATCAGACCAGCTACCCAAATACGTTGAGGGTGAGCTTTAACGCTTTTCCTAAAGCGGGCACCTGTCGTGTGTGAGGCTATGAAATCAAAGTCGTGTGCAAGGCAATTTTAACAGTATCCAGAAAAAAACCCGGCCAAAATAGCCGGGGTCTGTCAGTGACCTGACGGGCTGCATGGCAGCCGCTGTCCAGAGATACATCAGCAGTAGCAGGCGTTGCTTACTTTTCGACAAATGCCCGCTCAATCACATAATGCCCGGCTTCTCCAGCACGCGCTTCCTTAAAGCCCATCGCATCAAGAATCTCCGTCAGATCCGCCAGCATCGCCGGGCTACCGCACAGCATAAAGCGGTCAGTTTCCGGGTTCAGATCCGGCAGACCAATATCCCGGGTCAGTTTTCCGCTGGTAATGGCATCGGTCAGTCGCCCCTGATTGCGGAATGGCTCACGGGTAACCGTCGGGTAATAAATCAGTTGTTCGCGTACAACATCGCCGAAATATTCATTGTTCGGCAATTCGTTCTGAATTCGGTCCTGATACGCCAGTTCAGACACATAACGCACGCCGTGCGTCAGGATCACGTTGTCGTACTCTTCGTACACATCCAGATCCTTGATGATGCTCATAAAGGGTGCCAAACCCGTTCCGGTACTGAGCAGATACAGGTTTTTGCCTGGCAACAGACTGTCGGTAATCAGCGTGCCCACGGGTTTGGTGCTGACCAGCAGTTCATCGCCGACGGTCAGGTTCTGCAGGTGTGAGGTCAGTGGGCCGTCCTGAACTTTGATGGAGAAAAATTCCATTTCCTCCTCATAGTTGGCGCTGGCGATACTGTAAGCGCGCAGCAGTGGCTTGTTATCCACTTCAATACCGATCATGGTGAAATGGCCATTTTTAAAACGCAGGCCCTGGTTCCGGGTGGTGGTAAAGCTGAACAGGGTCTCATTCCAGTGGTGAACACTGGTAACTGTTTCGCGGATCAGGTTACTCATCGTCTTGCTGCTTTCCTGTAGAAATTGACCTTGCAGACAATACTAGCGCCGCCCAAAATATCGATAAATTGGGTTATTTAAATATCCATATTCGGTTTTTCCGAAAAGGACTCTCCATGCGTTACTCACTGCGCCAGCTTGAAGTGTTTGTCGCCATCGCGCATCAGCAGAATCTGACCCGTGCGGCCGAGGAACTGGCGATGTCCCAGAGTGCTGCCAGCAGCTCACTGAAAGATCTGGAGAGCCAGTTCGGACTGCAGCTGTTTGACCGCATCGGCAAACGCCTGCAACTGAACGAACAGGGCCGTTTACTGAGGCCACAGGCGGAAGCTCTGCTGGCTCAGGCACGGGATTTCGAGCAGAATTTGCTGCAGCACGCCGAAGCCGGCCCGCTCAATGTGGGCGCCACACTGTCCATCGGTAACTATCTGGCCGTAGGACTGATGGCGCAGTATATGGAGCGCTATCCGAAAGCCAGTTTGCAGCTGGATGTGGCCAATACCCGGCATATCGTTGAGCGGGTGTTGAACTATGAATTGGATGTTGGCTTGATTGAGGGAGAGATTAACCATCCGGATCTGGAGATGCTTCCCTGGCGCCAGGACGAGCTGGCGGTATTCTGTCATCCGGATGATCCGCTGGCGGAGCAGCAGACGGTGTCTGATGATGATCTGCGCCAGGCTCGCTGGATATTGCGTGAAGCCGGTTCCGGTACCCGCCAGGCCTTCGATCGGGCGATGTCCGGACTGTTGCCGGATCTGACCATTGCCATCGAATTGCAGCATACCGAAGCCATCAAGCGTGCGGTCGAAGCGCGTCTGGGCATTGGCTGCCTGTCGATGATTACTCTGACCGATGCCTTTAACCGTGGCAGTCTGAAACGTCTGAATGTGCCCGGTCGGGATTTTAGCCGCCAGCTGTATCTCATCATCCACAAACAGAAATACCGCAGCGCGGGTATCAACGCCTGGCTGAACCTCTGCCTGCAGCAGAGTGAAAAGTCATGACGGGCCAGACGAAAAAAAGGCCCCGAAGGGCCCTTTGACTCTGGAGGAGTCAATTACTTACTGACAGATGCTTCCTGATAAGCCGCAATACCATGCCCCTGCGGCTCCATGCCGGACTTGCCAGAACCGCTGCTCAGGCCCATGGAGCTGTGAGCCGGGCCAAATTCCGGGTAGGCCTGCATGCCGCACTCGTGCACGTCCATACCTTCCATCTCTTCTTCTTCGCTGACACGCAGTCCCATCACCGCCTTGATCACCAGCAGCACGACAAAGCTGGCCACGAACATCCAGGCGAAGGTCGCGGCCATGCCGATCAGCTGGCCGGTGAAGGTTGCATCGTCATTGCTCAGCAGTACCGCGAAGATGCCCCAGATACCGGCCGCGCCGTGTACGGAGATGGCACCTACAGGGTCATCCAGCTTTAGCTTGTCCAACGCCAATACAGACGCCACCACAACCAGGCCACCGATGGCACCGATAATGCTCGCCAAACCAGCATCCGGCTGCAGCGGCTCGGCGGTAATGGCAACCAGGCCGGCCAGTGCACCGTTGATGGTCATGGTCAGGTCGGTCTTGCCGAACAGGGCACGAGCGAACAGGGCGGCTACCACCATGCCCGCCGCCGCCGCCGCGTTGGTGTTGACGAAGATCTTGGCCACCGCGTTGGCTTCTTCCACATTGGCGATTTTCAGCTCGGAACCGCCGTTAAAGCCGAACCAGCCCATCCACAGGATGAACATGCCCAGCGTGGCCATCGGCAGGTTGGCACCGGGAATCGCGCGGACTTCACCATCCTTGCCATACTTGCCCTTGCGCGGACCCACCAGGATAACCGCTGCCAGCGCTGCGGCCGCACCGGCCATGTGCACGACGACAGAACCTGCAAAATCCTGGAAGCCCAGCTGATCCAGGAAACCGCCACCCCACTTCCAGTAGCCTTCCACCGGATAAATCACGGCGACCATCACCACCGCAAAGGTCATGAATGGCCAGAGGCGCATGCGCTCGGCCACGGCACCGGAGACGATGGACATGGTCGCGGCGGCGAACACCGCCTGGAAGATGAAGTCGGCCATGCCGGAGTAGTAAGGCGCATCTTCACCACCGGCCACAACGGCTTCAGTGGTGTTATCGGCACCCAGCAGGAAGTCGATGCCCGGAATCACCGAGCTGATCGGGTTGGCGGGATACATGATGTTGTATCCAACTGCCAGATAAACAATACAAGCCACGCCGTAGAGCAGCGCATTCTTGTTGAGAATTTCCACCGTATTCTTGGCCCGTACCAGACCGGCTTCGAGCATGGCAAAACCAGCCGCCATCCACATCACCAGTGCGGTACACATCAAGAAATAGAAGGTATCGAGGGCGTAGCCCAGTTCTAACACCATGCCATCCATATCGTTCTCCCGAAGGTCGTTTGGTTTCCCTGTCAGCTGCGCCCTGCAAAGGCAGTGCTAACCTTTCCCAAAAGGATATTTAGTTTCCTGATATGAATCTGCAAAGGCCGGGCCAATTTTATAAGCAACTGTTTTTTATAGATAAAAAACAAAAGCCATGTATCAGAAGCGACTCTGGTGGTCAAAAATAGAGCAGCATAAGGTGCACAGGGTCCATTGCGGGGCAGTGGCGTATCTAAGGGGTGTTAAAAGCCGCCGATGTGCCGCCAAAAAGAAGGGCCGTACACCCGGTAAGGGTAGTACGGCCCTGTATACAGTGAAGCTTTGTCAGTGGGTTACTTCCCTTCCGCAGCCTCACAGGCTTCCAGCGTGTTCTGCAGCAGGCAGGCGATGGTCATCGGGCCAACACCGCCCGGTACAGGCGTGATCGCCGACGCCTTCTCACAGGCAGTGTCGAAATCAACATCCCCCACCAGTTTGCCGTCATCACGACGGTTGATGCCGACGTCGATCACTACAACGCCCGGCTTGAGCCATTCGCCCTTGATCAGCCCCGGTACACCGGTGGCGACCACCACCAGGTCGGCATTGGCCAACTCACCCGGCAGATCGACCGTTTTGGCATGGCAAATGGTGACGGTCGCCCCGGCCAACAGCAGCTCCAGCGCCATGGGACGCCCCACGATGGTGGACGCACCAACGACGACGGCTTTCTTGCCTTCGGGGTTGAAGCCGCAGGTGTCCAGCAGACGCATGCAACCATAGGGGGTGCAGGGTCTCAGTGTCGGCGCCCTGGCAGCCAGGCGGCCCAGGTTATAGGGGTGGAAGCCATCCACATCCTTGGCAGGATCGATCCGTTCCAGCACGGTCTGCACATCGATCTGCTTCGGCAGCGGCAGCTGCACCAGAATACCGTTAATGACCGGATCGGCATTGAGGCTGTCGATCAGCGCCAGCAGTTCGTCCTGGCAGGTCTCGGCCGGCAGACTGTGATTGCGGGAGATGATGCCCGCTTCCTCACAGGCCTTTACCTTGCTGCGCACGTAAACCTGAGAGGCAGGATCCTCCCCCACCAGTACCACCGCCAGGCCCGGTCGCGGCTTGTTGGCCGAGACACGCTCGGCAACCTTGGCCGCTATCTCCTCGCGCAGACGAGCAGCGACAGTCTTGCCGTCGATCCGCTTGTCGCTCATGTTCAGCGCCTGATTCACGCTTGTCTCCTTTTCGCAGAGGCGGGAGCCGAGTGCCTCCCGCCCAGGGTTAAAGGCGCTCAGAATCCCTGACCGGGAACCCAGCTGGTGCCGGCCAGCGGCACACGCGCCATGGCGGCAGATTCGACGGTCAGAGCCACGAGGTCTTCCGGTTCCAGGTTGCGCAGGTCGTTCTTGCCGCAGGCACGGGCCAGGGTCTGGGCTTCCAGCGTCAGTACACGCAGGTAGTTGGCCAGACGGCGGCCGCCTTCAACCGGGTCCAGACGCTTGGCCAGTTCCGGATCCTGAGTCGAGATACCGGCCGGGTCCTTGCCTTCCTGATAATCGTCGTAGAAACCGGCCGCAGAACCGATCTTCTCGTACTCTTCGCTGTATTTCGGGTCGTTACAGCCCAGTGCCACCAGCGCGGCTGTACCGATCGCCACCGCATCGGCACCCAGCGCCATGCACTTGGCCACGTCGGCACCGTTACGGATACCGCCGGATACGATCAGCTGTACCTTGCGGTGCATACCCATCTCCTGCAGTGCCTGCACGGCTTGCGGAATGGCAGCCAGCGTCGGGATGCCCACGTGTTCGATGAACACGTCCTGGGTTGCCGCGGTGCCGCCCTGCATGCCGTCGACCACGATGACATCAGCGCCCGCTTTAACTGCCAGCTTTACATCGTAGTAGGTACGGGTCGCGCCCACCTTGATGTAGATCGGCACCTGCCAGTCGGTGATCTCGCGCAGTTCCTGGATCTTGATCGCCAGGTCGTCCGGGCCGGTCCAGTCCGGGTGACGGCAGGCGGAACGCTGGTCGATACCCTTCGGCAGGGTACGCATCTGGGCAACACGGTCGGTGATCTTCTGACCCAGCAGCATGCCGCCACCGCCCGGCTTGGCGCCCTGGCCCAGTACCACTTCGATGGCATCGGCCTTGCGCAGGTCATCCGGGTTCATGCCGTAACGGGACGGCAGGTACTGGTACACCAGTTTGCTGGACTGACCGCGCTCTTCCGGGGTCATGCCGCCGTCGCCGGTGGTGGTGGAAGTACCCACCATGGAGGCACCACGGCCCAGGGCTTCTTTGGCGTTGGCGGACAGGGCGCCGAAGCTCATGCCGGCGATAGTGACCGGAGTTTCGATCACAATCGGCTTCTTGGCGAAACGGGTGCCCAGAGTCACCTGGGTGTTGCACTTCTCGCGGTAACCTTCCAGCGGGTAGCGTGACATGGACGCGCCGAGGAACAGCAGATCGTCGAAGTGCGGCAGCTTGCGCTTGGCGCCGAAGCCGCGGATGTCGTAGATACCGGTGTCCGCGGCACGGCGGATCTCGGTCATGGTGGTACGGTCAAAAGTCGCGGACTCACGCAGACCCGGGTTGACGTTGTTATCGTTGCTCATAATCGATTCCTCTTGATTCAGACTACAGTCCGAAAAGCGTTGGCGAGGCAGGCAGAGCAAGCGGAGTGCCGCCCAGACAAAAATCGGCGAAATGAGGGAGTTTATACTCTATAAATGACCGATTTGAGCCGTTTTTTAACGCCGCGCTGCCAACGCAGGTAGCTTTTGATTAGTACGCAGAAGCGTTGTCGACCTTGAAGTTGTACAGCTGACGGGCTGAGCCGTAGCGCTTGAAGCTGGCCGGGTCTTCATCGACACCGGCACGGTTGAGCAGGTCGGTCAGCTCTTCGATATGTTCCGGGCGCATCTCCTTCTCGATGCAGTCGGCGCCCAGAGACTTCACCTGGCCTTTGACGTAGATGTGCACTTCGTACATGGAGTCGCCCAGAGCGTCGCCGGCATCACCGCACACCACCAGGGAGCCGGACTGGCCCATGAAGCAGCTCATGTGCCCGATACTGCCCTTGACCACGATATCCACGCCTTTCATGGAGATGCCGCAACGGGCACCGGCATTGCCTTCGATCACCAGCAGACCGCCATGAGCGGTGGCGCCGGCCGCCTGGGACGCATCGCCCTTGACGCGCACGGTGCCGGACATCATGTTCTCGGCAACACCTTGGCCGGCGTTACCGTGGATCACCACGTGCGCCTTCTTGTTCATGCCGGCGCAGAAGTAGCCGGCATGGCCCTGGATATCCACGGACAGGTTCTGGTCCAGGCCGCAGGCGATGTTGTGCTGGCCCTTGGGATTGAGCACTTCCCATTCACGTTCGGTGCATTCGGGGGCCTGATCGTGCAGCGCCTGGTTCAGTTCACGGATGCTGGATTCAGCCAGATCAAAAGTTTTCATCGTTATTTCTCCTCGACTCAGGCTCAGTTGCTGCTACGTTCCCAGACATAGAAAGTGGCCGGTTCCGGCTCCCAGACCTTGGCGTTCTCGATTCCCGGCAAGGTGGTCAGTGCCTGGTATTCGGACGCCATGGCGACGTAATCGTCGGTTTCCGCCAGTACCGCCGGCTTGCAGGCGATGGGATCGCGCATCACGGCGAAGCCGTCGCGGGTACCAATGGTGAAGGTGAAGAAGCCATCCAGATCTTCCAGCGCATGCTCCAGCGCTTCCTTCAGGCTGTCGCCCTTCTGCAGACGCCAGGTCAGGTAACCGGCGGCCACCTCGGAGTCGTTCTGGGTCTCGAACGTGATCCCTTCGCGCTTGAGGTTTTCACGCAGACGGTTGTGGTTAGACAGAGAACCGTTGTGTACCAGGCAGAGATCCATGCCGGTGGAGAACGGGTGGCTGCCTTCCATGGTGACCGCCGATTCGGTCGCCATGCGGGTATGGCCGATGATGTGGCTGCCCTTCATGCGATCCAGGCTGAAGTTCTCGGCGATCTTCTCCGGCAGGCCCACTTCTTTCAGGATCTCGATCGACTGACCGACGCTAAGGATCAGCACGTCCGCTGCTTCTACCGCCAGCCACTCACGCAGGGCCGCTTCTTCGGCACGCACCTTGAACACCGCCACACTGGCGTTCTGGAACCAGCTCAGTTCCAGCTGGAGTTCGTTTTTCAGGCGGGTCGCCAGCGCTTCCCAGTCATACTCAGCGTCGGCATGGCGCAAGGTCAGTTTGATCCAGCCTTCACCGACTTCGTCACCGTAGATGGCAAAGCCGGCGCTGTCGGGACCACGGTCGGTCATCGCAATCAACATCGGTTTGAACAGTTCGCCGATCCGGCTTTCCAGTTCAGGGTTTTTCAGATAAAGCCCAACAATTCCACACATAATCAAATTCCTCGTAACAGATCCGGATCAGAAAAATTCGGCGTAATGGCTGACTTCCCAGTCAGACACATGGCGGCTGTACTCAACCCATTCGGCCCGCTTCACTTTCAGGAACTCGGACACGATTTCACTGCCCAGGCCTTCACTGAAGACGGTGTCGGCTTCCAGCGCATCCAGGGCTTCATTCAGGTTTTGCGGCAGGATCTCGACGCCCTTCTCCTTGATCTCGTCCAGGCTCATTCCGTACAGGTTCACGTTCATCGGCTCGCCCGGCTCCAGCTCGCGCTCAACTCCGTCCATACCGGCGGCGATAATTGCCGCCGTCACCAGGTAGGGGTTGCAGCCGGAGTCCGGCAGGCGGAATTCCAGGCGACCGTAAGGGATACGCACCATTGCGGAGCGGTTGTTGTCGCCGTAGCAGATATAGGCCGGTGCCCAGGTGGCGCCAGAAGCGTTGCCACCCACCACCAGACGCTTGTAGGAGTTCACCGTCGGTGCCGCGAAGGCACAAAGTGCCGGAGCGTGTGCCAGCAGGCCGGCGGTAAAGTGGTAGGCCAGCTTGGACAGGCCCATGCCGTTCTTGTCGTCGGCATCGTGGAACAGGTTCTGGCCATCCTTGTCGGTGATCGACAGATGGAAGTGCATGCCGTTACCGGTACGTTCGGACGAGGGTTTGGGCATGAAGGAGCAGACCATGTCCAGCTCGTTGGCGATCTCGCCGGCGGCCATGCGCACGAAGGTGAAGCGGTCGGCGGAGGTCAGGGCATCACTGTAGGTGTAGTTGATCTCGAACTGGCCGTTGGCGTCTTCGTGGTCGATCTGGTAGACGTCGAAGTCGACTTTCTGCAGCGATTCGACCAACTGCTCCAGGAACTCGCGGGAGCGGGACAGACCCTTGTAGTCGTAGCAGGGCTTGTCCAGCACGTCGCTTTCGTCCACCGGCTTAAGTGTGCCCTTGTCGTCACGGGTGAACAGGGAGAACTCCGGTTCCACCCCGGTGTTCAGGGTCCAGCCCTTGTCAGCCAGGCGCTGCAGCTGCTGCTTCAGTACCACACGGCTGCAGTAGGGATGGGGTGCGTTGCTGACGTAACCATCACAGACGATGCGGGCATAGCCCGGCTGCCAGGGCACGACGCTGAAGGTATCCAGATCGCCACGGGCCATGAAGTCGGGGCCGTGCGGTTCCATGCCCATGCCCCAGACCGCGAAGCCGGCAAAGCCCGCGCCCTTTTCCACCACATCCATCAGGCAGTTGGCCGGGACCGATTTGGTCTTGGCAACGCCGTGGATATCCACAAACTGGGCCAGCACGTATTTGATGTCGTTCTGGCTGACAATGCGTTCGATCTCTGCGGGCATCATGATGCTTCTCCTGTGGTATTTCGAGTTGCGCTCAGGTCATCAAGGACCGCGCTGAACGTTTCGATGAGGTAATGGCGGTAACCCGGATCAGCACCGATCAGCAGGCTGCCACTCTCGATTTCGTGATACAGCCAGCAGTTGACCCCGGCGACGGATGTCATCAGCCAGTCACCCGGCTGCAGCTGGCGGAAGTCGTACTGGCACAGGTGAGTCATCAACTCGACCCAACCGCTGCCAGCCAGCTCGAAGACGCAGTCATAACGGCGGAAACACCATTCGTTCTGCGGTGCCGGCTGGCCGGCCTTGAGCATCGCCATGTATTCGTCGCGCCCGGTGCGCGCCACCAGAGCGCCGGAGCGCTCCTCAGCGGTCAGCAGCTGTTCCGGTACCGGCAGACCGGCTGCCGCCAGCGCGCTGCTGCTCTCGGGACCGGTCAGCAGGTAGCTGGCCCGTTCGGTTTCTTTCAGTTGCATGCCATTAAGGTGAATAGCAATCATCAGGCCACCTCCGTCAGATCAACGGTCTGACGCACACCTTCGGCGTCATAGAAGGGAGTTGCGCAGGGTTCGAGCGGTACCAGAGCACCACTGTCCACTCGCACCTGGTACATGCGGTCACTGCCGGCCAGCGGCTGGTCGACCATGGCCAGACCGATGTAGCGGCCCAGTGACGGGCTGTAGGCGATACTGGTGATGCGACCGGCGATGTCGCCGTTATCGATCAGCAGATGACACTCCTTGGGCAGTTCACCGCTGTAGCCCTGGGGCAGCATGAAGCCCTTCAAGGTGCGCTGGCAGCGCTCCTTGAGCAGCACCAGCGACGGCTTGCCGGTAAACCAGGGCTTGCTCTTGAGCGGTACCGCCCAGGGCATGTTGGCTTCAAACGGGTTGGTCAAACCGTCGGTATCCTGACCGACGATGATGTGTCCCTTCTCCAGTCGCAGTACACGCTGCGCCTCGACACCGAAGGGGCGGATGCCGTACTTGGCACCCTGTGCCATCAGCGTATTCCAGACCTGCTGCGCGGACTCGACCGGCAGGTGGATCTCGTAGCCCAGCTCGCCGACGAAGCCGACGCGGATCAGCCGCACCGGCACACCGCAGAGATTGCCTTCCTTGAAGCCCAGGTAAGGGAAGTTCTCTTCACTCAGGTCGATGTCGGTCAGCGGCGTAAGCAGCTTGCGCGCGTGAGGACCAGCCAGGTTCATCGCCGCCAGCGTGCCTGTGCGGTTGACCAGGCGGACATCCAGCCCCCACTCCACGATGTGGCGAGACAGGGTACGGAAGGTGGCGTCGGCATGACTGGTGGTGGCAGACACATAGAAACGATCTTCGGCGACGCGGGCAGCGATACCGTCATCGACGATGACGCCGCTTTCGTCCACCATCAGAGCGTAACGGGTCATGTCCTGTTTGATGTTGGACATGCGCATGGTGTAGGCGCCATCCAGCAGCTTGCCGGCGTCTGGCCCCATTACCTCGATCTTGCCCAGCGTCGACACGTCGATCAGACCCAGGCCGGTACGCACCGCCTGTACTTCGCGCAGGATCGCCTGCTCGCGAAGAGAGCGGCGACCAGCGCCTGCGGCGTCAGAAGCGCCAGCTTCTGAGGGAGGTAGAGCGCCCGCGGCCTCGGAAGCGAACGCTTCCGAAGAAGGTAGATAGTATTCAGGACGCAACCAGGCACCGGCTTCCATCATCTGGGCGCCGTTGTCCAGGTGCCACTGCTGCAGGGCGGTCAGGCGCTCCGGACGGAAACGGCGACCCGCTAGGGCCTGCACCGGTACCGGGTGGAACATCGGGCGCGCCGTGGTGGACCCGGTCTGGTCGATGGTACGACCGGTGACGGCAGCCAATACGCGGATGCCGTTCATGTTGGCGTGTTTGCCCTGGCTCGGCCCCATGCCCACGGTGGAGAAGCGCTTCATCAGCTCGATGTTGTCGAAGCCTTCCTTCGCCGCATTGACCAGATCCTTCAGCTGCAGGTCTTCGTCGTAATCGACAAAGTTCTTGCCCTTGGGATGGTCGACGATCGGCCAGGGGTGAGAGTGCGCTGCGCTGTCACGACATTCCGCCAGCGCTGCCGGCAGGGGTTCGCCTTTGAGGAAAGCGGCCGCTTCAGTGCCGGCACGCTCACCATCGGCCAGACGCTGTGCCAGCGTGAAGGCGCCGTTAAGACGACCGCAGGCGAAGATGCCCTTGGGCAGTTCCTGCGGCAGAATCTGCTCCAGAGTCGCGTCGTAACCCATACGGCTGTTCGCCTGGTACAGCAATTGTGCGGCCGGTGCCCAACCCACGCTCATCAGCAGCAGGTCGACATCGATTTCACGCGCTTTGGACAGGTCGCAGTCGGAACCGTCAAAGGGCGCCACGACCACGCCGGTCAGTGTCTGCTTGCCCTTGGCCTCATACACCGTATGACCTTCCAGCACGCTGACGCCTTTGGCCTTCAGCTCTTCGGCCCAGGGACCGCGGCCGTTGGCCTTGCCCAGGTCGATCACGGCAGCCACTTCAACACCGGCCTGGATCATGTCCAGCGCGGCACGGTAGCCCTCACTGTTGGCAGTCAGTACCACGGCCCGTTCACCCGGCTTGACGGCGTAGCGTGCCACCATGCGCTGGGCACCCGAGGCCATCATCACGCCAGGCAGGTCGTTGTTGCGGAACACCGCCGGCTGCTCCATGACACCGGTGGCGCTGATCACGGCGCGGGCACGCATCTTGATCAGGCCTTCCGGGCCGAGCAGCGGCACATAGTGGTCGGTGTACCAGCCGCAGGCCAGATGGCCCGGCAGCACGCGGATATTGGTGTGATGCTGCACCTTTTGTTTAAGATCCGTGCGTACCGGAGCCGCCTTGGTGTCGTTGACCAGCTGATAATCCAGGCTGCCGCCGATGTAGGGGTTTTCGTCCACGATCACCACGTCCAGCCCCTGTTCGGCCGCGGTCAGTGCCGCCTGCATGCCGGAGGCACCGGCACCGATCACCAGCAGATCGCAGAAGCCGTAGGTCTTGGCCTTGCGGCGAGCGCTCCAGTGGGTATCGATGGTGCCCAGACCCGCTTTCTCGCGGATCACGCGTTCCCACATCGGGAACAGTTTCTTCGGCTTGTGGAACGCCTTGTAGTAGAAACCGACCGGCAGGAAGCGGGATATCTTGCCGATAACCTGGTCCTTGTCCTTTGCCAGGCTGCCGTTGACGTTACAGGCGGTCAGCGACATGCCTGCTTCCAGCGGCGTAACATCACCACGGATATTCGGCTCTTCACTGCTCTGGAACAGCGCGTTGACGTCGTGGTTGGCCAGCGTCACGGCACCACGGGGACGGTGGTACTTGAAGCTGCGGCCCAGCAGGGTCTGATTGCACGCCAGCAGCGCCGAACTGATGCTGTCACCGGCAAAGCCGGTAAAGCGCTGGCCTTCAAATTCGAAACTCCGCGTTTCGGAGCGGTCGAGCCACTCCAGCGGCTGGGGATCAAGCCGGGATGTCATAACGCACCTCCTCCAGATCGATAAAACGCAGCACTTCATCCTTCAGGGTGTCGCGCTCCATGACGTACCAGCGTCCGGTCGGGCGGTGATACCACCACTCGCGCAGCAGGCCCGGTGCGCCCTGGCGGTTGAACACATAGGCCGCCCAGGTAGGCTCGTCGGCATCCATTGGCGGGCGACGGACTTCACCGCCGTAGTCAAACTCGCTGATCGGTCTGCGGCCGATCACGGGACAGTCGAATACTTTCATCGTCCCCTCTCCTCAGTGGCCAACCGATGCTGCGCCCTTCTCGCCGACCAGATCGAAGTCGGTGAAACGGGACAGACGGAAGGGTTCAATCAGTTCATGGTTGCGGTCGTTGGCCAGGGTCCAGGCCATGGTCTTGCCGCTGACGGGTGTGGCCTTGAAGCCCCAGGTACCCCAGCCGGCGTCCAGATAGAAACCGTCGATCGGGGTCTTACCCATGATCGGCGCGAAGTCCGGCGTGATATCGCTCATCCCGGCCCACTGACGCATCACTTTCATGCGGCTCATGAACGGGAACAGGTCGATCATCTGGTCGGTCAGTCCTTCGACGAAGTTGAAGCTGGAACGGGTGGAATGCAGTACCGACGGATCCACCGACGCCCCCATCACCATCTCGCCACGCGACGACTGGCTGACGTAAACGTGCAGGCTGCCAGACACTACGATGGTGTCCATGAACGGCTTCACCGGCTCGGACACGCAGGCCTGCAGAGGGAAGATCTCGATCGGCGTTTCCAGCCCCAGCATCGAGGTGATGCGTGGAGTGGAGCCGGCGACCATGGAGACCACCTTATTGCAGCTGACAAAGCCGCGGTCAGTCTCGACGCCGGTTACCCTGTCACCCTGGGTACGAATGGCAGTGACACGGGTTTTCTGGTGGATCTCCACGCCTCGGTTGTAGGCACCGCGGGCATAGCCCCAGGCCACCGCATCATGACGTGCCACGGCACCCGGTGCGTGGTAAAGCGCCCCCATGACCGGATGAGTACCGGCGCAGTCCAGGTCCATGTAGGGCACTTCCTTGGCGATGAAGTCCCGGTCAACCACTTCGGAGTCGATACCGTGATGCTTGTTCACCTCGGCACGCCAGCGCATGGTCCGCATGGAGCTGTCGGTGTGCGCCAGAGTGAAGTGGCCACGGGTGGAATAGAAGATGTTGAGGTCGAAGTCGTCGGCCAGATCCTCGAACAGCTTGAGGCTGGTGTCGTAGAACTTGACCCCTTCCGGTGTCAGGTAGTTGGAACGCACAATGGTGGTATTACGGCCGGTGTTGCCACCGCCGATGTACCCCTGTTCCAGCACCGCCACATTGGTGATGCCGTGTTCCTTCGCCAGGTAGTAGGCACAGGCCATGCCGTGTCCACCACCGCCGATGATCACCACATCGTAGTGGGACTTGAGCGGCTTGGATTCGGGAAAGAACCGGGGCTCGTCATGGGACGACTTGAGACCGTATTTAAGCAGGCGCCAGGGCATGGGATTCTCCTAGGCAAAAACGACGGTTTTGTTTCCGTGTACCAGGACACGGTCTTCGATGTGGTAACGCAGGCCTCGGGACAGCACGGCTTTTTCCACATCCTTGCCCAGGCGGACCATGTCGGCCGTGGTGTTGTGATGGGTCACGCGATGCACGTCCTGCTCGATGATCGGGCCGGCATCCAGTTCAGAGGTCACGTAGTGACAGGTGGCACCGATCTGCTTCACCCCCCGCTCGGCCGCCTGGTGGTAGGG
This sequence comes from uncultured Marinobacterium sp., assembly GCA_963677795.1. GTDB lineage: Bacteria > Pseudomonadota > Gammaproteobacteria > Pseudomonadales > Balneatricaceae > Marinobacterium. Next base: position 1,715,457 of record OY782520.1, read on the forward strand.
GCGCGCACCGATGAAGGAAGGCAGGAAACTGTGGTGAATATTGATGATGCGGCTCGGATACAGCTCACAGAGCTCTTCCGGGATGATCTGCATGTATTTCGCCAGCACGATGACATCGGCTTCGGCCGCCGCGATCTGCTCACGCACGGCCTGGAAGTGCGGCTCCTTGTTGCTCATGTCGACCGGCACATGCACAAAAGGAATACCGTGCCACTCAACGTAGGAACGCAGCACGTCGTGATTGGAGATGACACAGGGGATGTCGATGTTCATCTCGCCAGAGCGCCAGCGGTATAGCAGATCGGACAGCGCATGCGCTTCTTTTGATACCATCAGTACGACGCGCTTGCGTTCGGCCGAGTCGGTGATCTGCCACTGCATGCTGAACTCTTCGGCAAGTGGCGCGAATTTCGCTTTCAACTCTTCAAGGCCGAACGGCAGGGAGTCCGCCAGCACTTCATAACGCATGAAGAACTGGCAGTTCTCGGTATCGGCGAACTGGTGCGCTTCACTGATCCAGCCGCTATGAGAGGCGAAAAACTGGGTGACGGCGGCCACGATACCGACCCTGTCGGGGCAGGAGACGGTCAAACGATATTTACGTGCATTTTGGGTTTCGATAGCCATGACCTTGATCCAAATTTCTCATGGGGAAAATTTATTTCATCAAGGTAAAAGCAATCACTTTGCCAACTTTGCATTTGTTGCCAAAAAAATTTCACCCGCGGGGCTGCAAGGCCGTAAAATCGGGGTATGTGAAACTATTTTTCCTGATAGGAATAAACAGCGATTCGCGAAAGTGTTCGGATCTGGCGCGGGGCAGACACGCAAATGACGCACCAGCACGGATCAGGCTGCACAATAAAGGAGCATGCGAGCATGAAAGAACAAGAAGAAGACAGTTCACGGCTGCGGCTGGAGCAGTACATCGCCATGCGGGTCAAAAGCAAACGCACCGAGCAGGGGCTGAAGATCACCGATGTGGCCCGCATTGCCGGGCTCAGCCAGGGCATGATCAGCAAGATCGAGAATGCTCAGGTCTCCACCAGCCTGGATACGCTGAGCCGGCTCTGCGATGCCATCGGCCTGCCGATCTCACAACTGTTTACCGACTACGACCGCCCGGAAGGGACGGCGCAACTGACCAAGGCCGGCGAAGGCATGGAGGTTGTCAGGCGCGGTACCGAGAAGGGCCATACCTATCAGCTGCTCAGCTACCACCGCGGCAAGAAGAAGAGCTACGAGCCTTTTTTGATCACCATGGATGATGCCAGCGAGGTGTTCCCGACCTTTTCCCACCCGGGGCAGGAGTTCATCTATCTGTTGAAGGGGCAGATCCGTTACCGTCACGGCAACCATCTGTATGACATGGGCCCGGGCGATGCACTGTCATTCGATGCCGAGATTCCCCACGGCCCGGAAGAACTGCTGGAAGTCCCGATCCAGCTGCTGTCGGTGATCCATTACGATGATCATTGAACCACTCTCCTGATGGGGTGCCAGGGGGAGACCGAGTCCGTCAGCCCCCGAGCGGCCGGGGAGCCGGTTCACTGAACAGAAAGCCCTGGGATTCATCGATGCCCAGAAAGCCGATGATGTCCTGCACATCCTGGCTGTGGACAAACTCGGCCACGGTCCGGATGCCGGCATTGCGGGCAAAGAACACGATGGCCCGCACGATCTCGTAACTGGTCACATCCTGATGGATATTGCGGATGTACTTGGCGTCGATCTTGAGCATATCGATCTCCAGCTCGAGAATGCGCTCGAAGTTGGAGTACTCGGTGCCGAAGTCATCGATCGCCAACTGATAGCCGCAGCGCTTCAGATGCTGCAGTTGCTCCACATAGGCTTCCTTGCTGCCGCTGCTGACCCCTTCATGAATCTCCAGGATCAGGCGGCAGGGCTCCACACCCCGAGCGGCCAGGGTCTGGGCGAGAAAGTCGGGCAGATACCCCAGCTCCAGGTCGGTCTCGGTGATATTGACCGCGATGGCGCCGTTCACCCGGGTCAACTGGTCCACCGCCTGCTTGACCACCTCGCGGGTGATCGCCGGCATCAGCCCGGTCAGCTCGGCCACCGGCAGAAACTGCCCCGGCCCGAACACTTCGCCGCCATGCTCCAGCCGGACCAGCGCTTCCCATTTGCGGATCTGGCCGTCCCGATTGTCACGCACCCCCTGGAACCAGGCCCGGATACCGCCATTGCGCAGGGCCTCGTGCAAACGCAGGTTCCAGCCGATGTAATCAACCTGCTGCTGCCTGGCCGGCTCATCGGTCTCCGGATTGTAGAGGTGAGTGGCGTTTTTGCCCCGGTCCCGCGCCCGTTTCAGGGCCACCATGCCGCGACGCAGCAGGTCCTGCCCCTGATCGGCCACACCGGCATTGAAGGTCAGGTAGAAACTCACCGTGTCCAGCGCCACCGGCTGCGCGAAGAAATGCTGCTTCAACCGCTGCAGTTCGCTCTGGGGATCCCGCAGAGTGTCATACAGCAGGACAAACTGGTCGGCACTGCCGCGAAACAACTGCCCGCCCCCCGACAAGGCGCGCAGTGCTTCGGCGAAGGCCCGCAGCAGCTTATCGCCCATAGTTACGCCGTAGCGGGCATTGACCAACCCCAGGTTGTTCAGGTTGAGCAATATCAGCACGGCCGAATCCGGTGCCTGGGAGAGCGCTTCCAGCAGGCTCGGAAAATTGGGCAATCCGGTCAACGCATCCAGTTTCAGCTGCTGTTCCAGGCGCCGCTGCTCACTGTGCAGGTGCTGCTGCTGAGCATGGCGCAGCAGCACAATCGAGATCAATGCCGCACCCACGTCCAGCAGGCGCTGGTGATAGGCGGAAGGCTTGCGGTGTTCAAAGGATGACAGGGCAAAGGAGCCGATCACCTGACCCTGCTCGTCTCTAACCGGGACGGACCAGCAGGAGCAGGGATTGAAATCCAGCGCCAGCTGGCGCAGATTGGACCAGCGCGGGTCCTCGAAAGTGTTGTAGACGAACGCAGGTTCATTGCGATAAATCGCATTGCCGCAGGAGCCACTGCCCGGCCCCGGGCGCATGCTCTGCAAACGTGCGATGCCATCCGGCGGCACACTGGGCGCGGCCAGCACATACATCTGCCCGCTCTCCGGTTCCAGGCGCATGCACGAAGCCACCGCCCCTGGCAGCAGCTGTTCAGCCATACGGCAGGTCTCGTTGAGTACATCAAGATAAGGCGCCTCGGAGGCTACCAGACCACAGATCGCCTGCTGCAGGCCCAGAATATGGTCCAGCTCGGCGATGCTCAGATCGGCCTCTACTTCATGTGCAGGCAGCATGCGCGCTTCCATTCATCGATTGTCCTTGATGCTCTCTCGATCCGCCGCGTTTGGATGACAACGCTCTCGACTCGGCGACATTATATACTACAGGCGTATCCATTCGGGATCACAAACCGGTCTTGGCTGGCCCACCGGCAGCAGAATCAGCGCTGGGAGGTTGAGTCCGGTCTGCGGCCCATTGCTGAAACTGGCTGAGCAGGTCCACCGGCAGCGGAAACACGATGGTATGGCTGTGCTGGCCGGCGATCTCGGTCAGCGTCTGCATGTAGCGCAGCTGGATCGCCTGCGGCTGTTGCGCCAGCGTCTGGGCGGCTTTCAGCAGTTGTTCTGAGGCTTCCTGCTCACCCAGCGCATGGATCACCTTGGCTCTTCGAGCACGCTCGGCCTCTGCCTGACGGGCGATGGCGCGGATCATGCTCTCATCCAGATCCACGTGCTTGATCTCCACGTTGGCCACCTTGATGCCCCAGGCATCGGTCTGCTTGTCGAGAATTTTCTGGATATCCACGTTGAGCTGGTCACGCTCCGACAGCATCTCATCCAGCTCATGCTGGCCCAGTACCGAGCGCAGCGTGGTCTGCGACAGCTGGCTGGTCGCTTCGAGGTAGTTTTCCACATGGATCACCGCTCGCTCGGGATCGACGACACGGAAATAGATCACCGCATTGACCCGTACCGAGACGTTATCACGCGAGATCACGTCCTGAGTTGGCACATCCATCACCAGGGTGCGCAGGTCGACCCGGACCATCTGCTGGATCAGCGGCACGATGATGATCAGCCCGGGCCCCTTGACCCGGTAGAAACGGCCCAGCAGAAACACCACGCCCCGTTCGTACTCGCGCAGAATACGGAACATGGAGAGAAACAGCAGGACCACCAGCACGACCAGCGTCGTCATGAAGTAGGGAAAGCCAAACATCTCATTTCTCCTGTTTATCGACCAACAGATGCAGGCCCGCACTGCCCCTCACCCGCACCTGATCGCCCGGGACCAGTGACTGATTGCATCGCACCGGCCAGAGTTCACTTTCGAAACGCACCATCGCCTGGCCATCCTGAAGCTGCTCGACACTGAGCACCTGACCTCGGGCCGCATCGACACCGATGCTCTGCGGCCGGTTGCGCGCACGCAGCGCCATCGCCACTAGGCCGAAGGCCACCAGCAGGGTACTCACCCCCAGGGCTATGATCACCGGCCAGGCAATCTGGTAGGCCGGCAGGTCCGTATCCATCAGCATGATCGAGCCCACCGTGAAGGCCAGGGCGCCCCCGATACCAAGAATGCCAAAACTGGGCGCATAGGCCTCGGCGATCATCAGGCCGATACCGAGCAGCATCAGCCCAAGTCCGGCATAGCTGATCGGCAGTACCTGAAAGGCGTAGAGCGCGATCACCAGGCTGATCACGCCGAGCACGCCGGGCACACCAAAGCCGGGGTTGGAGAATTCGAAGATCAGACCATAGATGCCGATTAGCATCAGCAGGTAGGCCACATTGGGGTTGGTGATCACGGCAAGGAACTCGGTGCGCCAGTCCGGTCGGTATTCGACCCGCGGCGCGGCACTCAGCTGCAGGGTCAGCTGCCGCCCGGCGATCTCGATCTCGCGCCCATCCAGCTGCACCAGCAGCTGACCCAGGTCGTCAGCCATCAGGTCGATCACCTGCCGTTTCAGCGCTTCAGACGCACTGAGACTACTGCCCTCGCGCACCGCCTGCTCGGCCCAGTCGGCATTGCGTCCGCGCAGCTCGGCCAGGCTGCGAATATAGGCTACGGCGTCGTTGATGATCTTGTGCTCCATGGCACCGCCGCTGCGCTTGGGTGGTGCCGGCTCACCATCGGGTTCAGGGTCGGGGCTGGGCATGCCACCCAACGCCACCGGCGTTGCCGCCCCCAGATTGGTCGCCGGTGCCATGGCGGCGATATGGCAGCTGTACAGCAGGTAGGTGCCGGCGCTGGCGGCGCGGGCCCCGCCGGGTGCCACATAGCCGATCACCGGCACCGGCGAGGCCAGCACCGCGCTGATCATTTGCCGCATCGACAGATCCAGTCCGCCCGGCGTATCGATCTCCAGCACCACCGCCTGAGCACGGCTTTCAGCGGCCCGCTCCAGCCCCCGGACCAGATAGTCCGCACTGGCCGGTCCGACCACCGCCTCCAGGCGTAGCAACCAGACCGCGTTGTCAGGCGTTTCAGCCGCCCTGGCCTGCGCCATCCCGGCCAGCGACAGGCCGCAGCACAGCAGCAGGCAGAGCAGCGAACGGATATAGGCTGACATCATCGCCACCTCCACAGATGCTTGCAGTATAGGAGATCAACGGCAGGGTGCTGCAGGCGAAAGTCACTCGGGGAAGGACGGACGGCCACAGCAGCGGCCGTCCGGACAGTCAGGCGGCGTAGCCGCGCAGGAAGAGGTCGATGCAGCTGACGACATAGGCATCAATCTCGGCAGCATCCAACTGAGGCTCAATACCCAGCTCGGAGCGGATCTTGGCTTCACCCTGCACCATCAGCAGGAACTGGATCGCCGCATGCCGTGGGTTGGCGATGCCAAGCTGCCCGCTGGCGGCCTCGCGGGCCAGCATTTCGCCCAGCCCGGTGATCACCGTCTGCGGGCCGGCCGCAAAGAACAACTCCGCCACCTGCGGTTGGGTATCCACCTGGGCGACACAGGTCCGGTGAACCCGGCACGCTTCTTCCGACAGAATCAAATGTACGACTTGACGGCCAATATCGAGCAGACGCGTCCGCAAGGAGCCCTCGGTCGCGACAAAGAGGTCATGCAGTTCATAGCTCTGGCACTTGCACTGAATCGCCGCGGTGAAAAGCTCGTCCTTGTTGCCGAAGTGGCTGTACACGGTCTGTTTGGATACGCCGGCCTGCTGGGCCACCAGCTCCATACTGGTATCGGTAAAGCCACGCTGAACAAATAATATCGAGGCAGCTTCCAGAATCTGCTCCCGCTTGGCAACGCTGCTGGGTCTCAAGATCGACTCCTGCTCAAAATCAAACTGGACAGTCCAGTCTTGCAAATCTAAACTGGACTCACTGGTCTACTTATTATAGCGGGAATAAGGCCATGGCGATGCCCCGCTCCTCCTTTTTCACCAGCCCTCGTCATGCAGTCCAATTTACAGGTTCATATATATGTTCTTAACGGGTAATGAGTCAGGCAAGAGACCTGAGCGTTTTACTGGCAACAGACGTCTTGTTGCGATGCTTGTTTTCGCCCTGGCTCTGAGCGGTTGTGATGACGCCCCCGTTGCCAGTCATCCATCCATCATTCAGTCACGCCCTGCCAAGCTGTATGAAGTGAGGGATCCGACAACAGAGCTCAGGCGCACTTTCCCGGCGACTGTTGAAGCCTGGCGTACCGCTTCGCTCGCTTTTCGCGTTCCCGGCACGCTGGAGCAACTGCCTGTTCAGGCGGGGATGGAGGTCACCAGGGGAGACCTCCTGGCACAACTTGACAGTACCGACTACCAGCGCCTGCTGTCCGAGCGGGAGGCACGCTTTGAACTGGCCCGGATCCGCTTCAAACAGCAGGAGTCTTTGCTGGCCCGCAGCTTCACGTCTGAAGTCAGCCTGGATGAAGCCAGGGCCGAGTTGAAAGCAGCACGCGCGGCACTCGAAATTGCCCGCGATAATGTGCGTTACACACGCCTGGAAGCGCCTTTCAGTGGCACCCTGTCCCATCTGCAGACCGAGAATTATCAACAGGTACAGGCACAACAGCCAATCCTGCGGCTCCAGGACGAGCGCTACCTGGATATCCGCTTTGCGGTGCCTGAGTCGATTATCAGCCAGCTACGAGCCGACCTCGAGCCCAGCCGGGAGATCTGTGGCCAGGTCCATTTCGCGGCCCATCCAGAACATGCCTTCGATGCCTGCTATGCCGAACATGAAGTGGTCTCCGATCAACATACGAGAACCTATGAGGTGGTGTTCCGCATGGAACAGCCCGAGCTCTTCCCGGCTCACAGCGGCATGAGCGTGGAGATGAGCGTTGATCTGGCGCCCCTGGTCCAGCCCCTGGACGGGAAGGCTGTCCCGGTGCCGGCAGGGGCCGTATTCATGCGCGACACTGAACACTTTGTCTGGCGTCTCGATCAGGACGGCCGTGCCCGGGCGCTGGCGGTCATCCCCCTGGAGGTACGCGGCCAGTTGATGCTGGTCTCGGCCGATCTTTTGCCGGGTGATCGCCTGGTCGCGGCCGGGACATCGAAGGTGCGCGAAGGCATGCCGCTGCACCCGATCACCCGCGAGCGCGGACTTTGAGTGGAGGCGTTATGAACTTGACCGAATACGCCATCCGCCAGCGGGTCGTCAGCTGGATGTGTGTCCTCCTGCTGTTCGTGGGCGGGATCATCTCCTTCTTTCAACTGGGCCAGTTGGAAGATCCCGAGTTTACTGTCAAGGAGGCGATCATTGCAGTGCCCTATCCCGGCGCCTCTGCACTGGAGGTAGAGGAAGAAGTCACACTGCCGGTCGAACTTGCACTGCAGCAACTGGCTCAGGTCGACACGGTGGAGTCCATTTCCTCGGCCGGCCTGGCCCAGGTCACGGTTACCATGAAAAGCACCTACCGTGAGCAGGAACTGCGCCAGATCTGGGATGAGATGCGCCGCAAGCTTAACGACCTGGCACCCAGCCTGCCTCCCGGTACCGGAGCCATGCAGATCAATGATGACTTTGGTGATGTCTTCGGCATTTTTCTGGCCCTCACGGGCGAGGACTTCGATTATCGCTCATTGGAAGATCATGCCGACTTCCTGCGTCGTGAGCTGGTGCTGGTTGAAGGTGTCAGCAAGGTCAGCATCGGAGGCAAGCGGCAGCAGCAGATCGTGGTAGAGGTAGACCGCAACCGCATGGCTGCCATGCAAGTGTCGCCCCGGATGATTCAGGCCGCTATCAACTCGCAGAGCCTGATCAGCAACGCCGGCAGCCTGAGGATCAATGGGCAGAGGCTCTATGTGCGGCCGCAGGGCAGCTCCACTTCGGCCGAGCAGCTGAGCAACCTGCTGCTCGGCCAGGCCGGCGGCAAGCTGGTTTACCTGAGCGATGTAGCCAGGGTTTACCTCGACTATGCCGAGCCGCCGGGTCACCTGTACCGGTACAACGGGCAGGAAGCCCTGACACTGGGCGTGTCCTTCACCTCGGGGGTCAATGTCGTGGCGGTGGGCAAGGCCGTACAAGCCAAACTGGCCGAGATCGAATATCACCAGCCGATCGGCATGGCGCTGGAGACCATCTATGACCAGCCGCGCCAGGTTGAGACTTCGGTCAACGATTTTTTGATAAGCCTGGCGCAAGCCATCGCCATCGTGGTGCTGGTGTTGCTGCTTACCATGGGCGCGCGTTCCGGCCTGCTGATGAGCCTGGTACTGCTGCTGACCATTCTTGGCACCTTTATCGTAATGAATGTGGCGGCTATCAGCCTGCACCGGGTCTCGCTGGGAGCACTGATCATCGCACTGGGCATGCTGGTCGATAATGCCATCGTGATTACCGAAGGCATTCTGATCAACCTGCAGCGTGGTTATTCCCGGCTGGAATCGGCGGTCCGTATCGTCGGCCATACCCGCTGGCCCCTGCTGGGAGCCACCCTGATCTCCATCACCGCGTTTGCCCCCATCGGCCTGTCGCCCGATGCGACGGGAGAGTTTACCGGCAGCCTGTTCTGGGTCCTGTTCATCTCACTGTTGCTGAGCTGGTTGCTGGCCATCACGATCACGCCTTTCCTGGCATCCTGGCTATTCGCCGAGCCCCAGCAGGATCAGGCTCGGCCTGAACCCTACCAAAGCCTGTTCTATCGGCTTTTCAGCACTGCACTCTTGCTGACCCTGCGCTGGCGCTGGCTCAGCCTGGCGCTGGCTGTCGGGCTGCTGGTTGCATCCGTAGCGGGGTTCAAACATGTGCGCCAGGGCTTCTTTCCGGATGCCACTCTGCCGCTGGTGCAGGTGGATTACTGGTTGCCTCAGGGCAGCGATATCCGCACAACGGAAGCGGATGTCCGCCAAATCGAGGCAGACCTGCAGCAACTGGACGGCATCGAGCAGATCACCAGCACCCTGGGCCGAGGGGCGGAGCGCTTCATGCTGACCTACGCGCCGGAACGGCAATATCCCAGTTACGCCCAGCTGCTGATTCAGACCGACACCGCTGAACGCCTGTCGCAACTGCAACCGCAAATACGCCGCTATCTCAGCCGACACTATCCCCAGGCACAGACCAAGCTGACCCGCATCTCCATAGGCCCGACCACCAAGTCCAAGATTGAAGCCAGAATCAGCGGACCGGACGCCGACACCCTGCGACGCCTGGGCCAGCAGATGATCACGCAAGTCTTCGACCAGACACCGGGCACCATCAATATCCGTCATGACTGGCGTGAACGCACACCGGTCATCGAGCCCCGTTTTGATGAGGCTGAAGGCCGGCGCCTGGGCATCACCCAAGCCGACCTGAGCAGCGCCATTGCACGCAATGTCGACGGTCAGTACAGCGGGCTGGTTCGCGACGGCGCACAATTGCTGCCGGTAATCCTGCGTCCGCCCCAGGAGCAGCGCCAGACGCCAGAACAGCTGGAATCGCTGCCAATCTTCAGTCAGGCCTTGCAACAATGGGTCGATGCCGGTCAGGTCATGCGCGAGCTTGGTCTTGGCTGGGAGGACCCCTTGATCATGCGACGCGACCGCAAGCGCACGCTTACCGTGCTCGCCGACCCGGATCCCGCCAGCGGCCTGACCGCGGCGGCCCTGTTTGCCGAGCTTCGCCCCCGTGCGGAAGCACTGCCCCTGCCGCCGGGCTACAGCCTGAGTTGGGGAGGCGAATATGAAGCGCAACAGGATGCCAACCAGGCTCTGTTTGCGTTTGTCCCCGTCGGGGTTCTGGTGATGGTCGTGCTGACCGTCTTGCTGTTTGGCTCCGTAAGGCAGACCCTGGTGGTTTGGCTTACGGTGCCCATGGCCATTATCGGCGTCTGTATCGGCCTGCTGTCCATGCAGACACCCTTTGCCTTTACTGCGCTACTGGGCATCCTGAGTCTGAGCGGCATGCTGATCAAGAACAGCATCGTACTGGTGGAAGAGATCAAACGCCTGCATGACGAGGACGGTTGCAGTTGGCATGATGCCATCGAGCAGGCCGCTGTCAGCCGGCTAAGGCCAGTCAGTATGGCCGCTTTAACCACGATACTGGGCATGCTGCCGCTCTTGCCGGATGCCTTCTTCAGGCCTCTGGCCGTCACCATCATGTTTGGCCTGGGCTTCGCGACGCTGCTGACGCTGCTGATTGTGCCGGTGCTGTTTGCCGTGATGTACAGGGTCAAGTTCTAGCGGCGCCGGGCCGTTTCGGCTCAGGCCGTGCGGTCCAGACCTGACGCCCACTCCACCCGGTTGCGCCCCTGCCCCTTGGCCCGATAGAGCGCGGCATCGGCCCGCGCCAGCAGCGCATGCGCCGACTCGCCCGGCTGACGCACCGCCACCCCGAAGCTGGCGGTCACATGCAGGCGGTGTTCATCGACCGGACAACGGCGCTCATCGAAGCGCTGCCGGAAACGCTCGGCCAACTGCAGCAGGGTGTCCATGTGGATACCGTCGAGCACGACCAGAAATTCCTCGCCGCCGATGCGCCCGAAGCCGTCACCGGCACGCAGCAAGTCGCGAACTTCCTGGGCATAGTAGGACAGTACTCTGTCGCCGGCAGCATGGCCGTAGCGGTCATTTACCTGCTTGAAATGGTCGATATCGAACAACACCACTCCGGGGTAGCTGTCCGGCGATGCCAGCAACCGCTGCAGCAGCTGCAGGGTGGCACGACGGTTCAGGCAGCCGGTCAGTTCATCGGTCATCGCCTGATGGCGTAGCCGGTCTTCAGCGGCCAGGTGCCCGCTGTCATCACTGAAAGTGATCACCGCGCCGCCTTCACTGGATTCCTCAGAGAACGGCGTTACCGTGGTGTGTACCGGCAGAATATTGCCCTCTCGGGTCCGGAAGAAATCACGCTCGGCATGCTGACGCTCGCCGGTGCGCAGCGCTTCCAGCGTCGGACAGGCCTCGGCGTGCAGCACCTGCCCGCTCAGGGTCACGTGGATCACCGGATGCAGCTCCTGCCCCAGCAGCTCCGCTTCGGTCCAACCCAGCAGGCGCTCGGCTTCCGGATTCATCCAGCGTACACGGCCCTGCTGATCCACCATGATCAGGCCGCTGCCCACCTCATCGGTAATCAGCCGCAACTGATGTTCGCTCTGACGGATACGCTGATCCAGCCGCCACTGCCGATGTCGCAAACGGTACCAGCCAAAGAGCAGCATTAGCCCACCGCCGACTCCGGCCGCCAACAGCTGCCCTCCCAGCGTCCAATAGCGGGACTGCAGGGCCGCGCAGCTCTGCCCACTCTCCTTGACCCCCAGCAACCAGCGCGGCGCCTTTCGGTGACCACCGCCACTCTCGATCCAGCGGTAGACATAACATTCGTTGCCGACAGTCACCTGCCCCTGCGCCTGCCGTTGTATCTGTTGCCAACGCTCAGGAATTTCCACCGCCAAACCGGTCGGTTCAGTAAACATGAACTGCCAGTCACGCCCCTCACTACCGTGCAACCAGTGCCCGGAGGCGTTCCACAGCAGCGGCGCCAGCGGTTCCGGCAGCGATGCCTTCAGGTTCTCCAGCAACTCTTGCCCAAGGTAGTTGATGATCACCAATCCCTGCAGCTGCTGGTGGTGATAGACCGGCATGGCGATACGCAGCATGGGCTTGTAGGGCACCTCGACTTCGTGTCGCTCGATATTGAGATCCAGAGGAGACAGGTAGAGCTCACCGGCCTTCAGGCGCAATCCTTCAGCCACGTAGTAGCGGTGCGCCTTGTGTTGCAACTGCGCCGCCGGCACCACATAGGCATCGCCACTATTGAGTCGATTGATGCGGATCCGCTCCATCCCTGCTCGGTCAATGAAGCGGATCTGATCGTATTCGGCCCTTAGCCGGGCCAGGGAAAGGTAACTCTGCTGCAGCAGTTCGAGCCAATGTGACTCTGGCTGATCGAGATAGCGTTGCAGCAACGGCGCATGGGCCAGTTGACTGACGTCCCGCTCCACCGCCGCCAGGGTCGTGCGAATACTCTGGCCGAGCTGACTCAGGTAGTAGTCACGCTGCTGCTGTTGCAGCCGCTGTTCCTGTTGCAGCGAGCGCTGCAAACCCAACGTCACCACCAGAGCCAGCAGCATCAAGACCAGCAGCCCTGCTGACCAGAACCGCCAGCGCTGTGGAGATCGCGTAAGGTGCCTGTACTTCATGTCTACTACAGCCCTCAGACTTCAGTTCCCTGTCAACACCACTTGCGGGCGCAGCATTCAATATTAACAACTGACGGCGAGGCTTCATATGTGTCATATCAAGCCCAACCCCGCCGCCAGTACCGCCGCCTCAACCAGCTCGATCAAAGCCCCGGCGGTATCGCCGGTGTAGCCTTGCAGGCGTGCCAGCATCAGCCGTCTGAGCCACCAGAACAGCAGCAGCGGCAGCAGCACCAGCAGGGGGTGACTGCCCAACAGCACCCAGGCCAGTATGGCCGCGGTCAACCAGACCGGCGTACGCGCAGCCTGCTGCAGGCCCTGGGCGATGCCCTGAGGACGTGCATAAGGCGTGGTCAGCAGCAGCCACTGGGCGGCGCAGCGCCCGACCAGCGGCGCCAACAGCAGCGGCCAGAGCAGCTGTCCCGCCAGCAGCGCCTGCAGCAGGCTCCACTTGAGCAGCAGCTGCAGCATCAGGGCCAGCGCGCCTGTCGCACCGACGTGCGGGTCCTTCATGATCTGCAGGGTGCGCGCACGATCGCCCAGACCGCCCATCCAGCCGTCGGCGCTGTCGGCCAGGCCATCCAGGTGCAGCCCTCCGGTCAGGCCGCACCAGAGCAGCAGCACCAGCGTAGCCTGCACGCCTGCCGGCAGCCCCTGACTCAGTCCGGCCAGGCCAACCAGCAAGGCACCGAGCAGCAATCCCACCAGCGGGTAGTACAGCAGGGCTCTGGCCTGGGTCGCGGCATCGGGCATGCCGGACAGGCGCACCGGTATCAGGGTCAGGAACTGCAGTGCACAGAGAAAGGATTGCCAGTGTCCCCTCATCGGCGCGCATCCCTGAGCGAATGCAGGCTGCCGTGCCCCACCGGGTAATTGAACATCTCGCTGACCGGCAGACCGTTGAGAATAGCGTGCAGGGCACGAATGACACCGCCATGACAGATCAGCAGCACGGCCCCCTGATGGCGCCGCTGGAGTTCATCGATCAGACTTTCCAGACGAGCAAAAAAGTCGGCCAGGGATTCACCGTTGGGCGGCGGGTTGTGCCAGGGATCGGCCCAGAAGCGCCCCAGCGGCTCAGGATCACGGGCATGGATCTGGGCCGCGGTTTCGCCGTCCCAGTCACCGAAATCGTATTCGCGCAGGCGCTCGTCGATCTGCAGTCGTCGGGCGCCAACCCACTCGCGCCCGAAGGCCGCACAGCGCTGCAGCGGCGAGCAGTAGATACGCTCATACTCCTGGGGCAATGCACCGCTCAGCCCCTGTTTCATCTGCTGCCAGCCTTCTGTCGTCAGCGCGGCATCGGTGCGGCCCAGAAAACAGTTGCCCCGTTCGGTCATGCCGTGGCGCAACAGGTCAATGCGCAGATCACTCATGAACCCTGCTCCGACACGGCGGCTTCGGCAAAGGTGGCCATCTGCGCATGCAGACTGCAGGCCATACGTAGCAGCGGTACCGCCGTGGCCGCACCACTGCCCTCGCCCAGACGCAGCCCCAGATCCAGCAGCGGAGCCGAGGGCAATGCCTGACACAGCAGACGATAACCGGGTTCAGCGGAATGGTGGGCAAACAGCAACCAGTCGGCCACGGCGGGCTTGAGACGGCAGGCCAGCAGCGCGGCCACGGTACAGATGAATCCGTCCACTAACGCCGGGATGCCCTGCTGGGCGCAGGCCAGGTAGGCTCCGCTCAGCGCCGCGACCTCAAACCCGCCCAGCGAGGCCAGCAACCCCAACGGATCACGGTCGGCGCCGTGGCGCTGCAATGCCTGCTCGATCACCCGGCACTTGTGCGCCATGCCATCAGGTGCCAGCCCTGTCCCCGGACCGACCAGATCCGAGACCGGCTGCTCCAGCAGCGCTGCCGCCAGCGCCGTGGCGGCGGTGGTGTTGCCGATCCCCATCTCACCGCCGATAAACAGCTCGGCGGGGGTATGCAGCACTGCCTCTCGCCCCGTATCCAGCGCCTGCTGCAACTGTGTGTCGGTCATCGCCGGTTCGCGCAGCAGGTTGCCGCTTTGCGGCGCGATGAGCCTGGACTCGACACCGGGCAAGGCTTCCAGCGCCGCCACCGTACCCAGGTTCCAGACCCTCAGTTCGGCGCCGAGCACCCGCGCTGCCACACTGATCGCCGCGCCTCCCCGGACAAAGTTGCGGATCATTTCGGCGGTCACCGCCTGCGGATAGGCCGAGACGCCTTCGGCCGTTACGCCATGATCAGCGGCGAAGACCGCAATACTGACCCGCTCCAGCTGCGGACAGACCCGCCCCTGCATGCCGGCGAGACGAATCGCCAGCTGCTCCAGCTGGCCCAGTGCGCCAGCCGGCTTGGTCAGCTGTTGCTGGCGTGCCTCTGCCGCCGCTTCGGCCGCATGGTCAATCGGTTTGACCGGCTGTACCATCCAGCTCATCGACGGCGCTCCAGCACCGGCCCCTTGATCACCATCGGGATGCCGGCCACCATCAGCACCACCTGGTCGGCCAGTGCCGCCACCGACTGGTTGAGCCAGCCGGCCTCGTCACTGAAACGTCGACTCAGCTCGCCCATGGGGACCACCCCCATGCCGGTCTCGTTACTGACCAGAATCACCTCACCGCGGGCATTTTCGAGGGCCGCGCAGAGGGCTTCGCGCTCGGCCTGCATGTTGGCATCATCCAGCAACTGATTGGTCACCCAGAGGGTCAGGCAATCGATCAGCAGACAACGATCCGGCGCCTGCTGCGCCAGGATGGTCGCCGCCAGCTGCAGCGGCTCCTCAACGGTCTGCCAGTGGACGGGGCGCTCACCCCGATGCCGTTCGATGCGCTTGCGCATCTCGTCGTCGTGGGCCTGAGCGGTGGCGATATAGAAGACGTCGCGTCCGGAAGCGAGGGCGAGCTGCTCCGCCTGCCGGCTTTTGCCGGAACGGGCGCCGCCAAGAATAAGTCGAATCACTGTGTTCTCCGCCGGGTCGGTTAGAGGTTGGCCTTACCCTCTAGTGTAACCGTGAACCGACGGATTACAGAAACTCCGCACGCAGATCGCAGCTGCTGCGCCGCCCCAGATGATGCCCCTCCGCCTGCAGCCAGCGCTCCATCTGCATGGCCCCGCGCTGCTGCAGCGCGAGCAGGAAACTGCGCCGGGTATCGAGCTTGGTGTTGCGGTGCAGACTGCTCAGCCGCTCATCGGGGCCGACCAGGTGCAGGCGCAGCCGCCGCACCCTGCGCTCGGTCTCCCCCATCAGCCAGGGCCGACACTTCAGCCGTTGTTGCATCGCGGCCAGAGCGCGCATCTCGCGCATGAAGGTGGTCTGGAAACCCAGTTCTGCGACGCGATCGGCAATCGCCTGAGCCGAGGTTGGCGTGCCCGTCTGGTCACGGGGATGGAGCAGCAACAGCATCAGATCGGGAGTCTGGCATTCGAATACCAGCGGATAGACCACCGGGTTGCCCACAAAGCCGCCGTCCCAGTAGGACTGGCCATCGATCTCGACGGCCTGATACAGCTCCGGCAAACAGGCTGAGGCCAGCAGGTGCTCGGCGGTCAGCTCCTGCTCGCGGAACAAGCGCAGCCGGCCCGAATGCACCTCGGTGGCGGCGATGAACAGCTTGCAGGGCGGATCCCGGCGCAGGCGCTCGAAGTCGACCAGCTCTCCCAGAAGTTTACGCAAGGGGTTGATATCGAAAGGATTGAGATCATAGGGGGAGAGGTGCTTGGTCATGTCCCGCCACCACTGGGACCAGTGCTGGCCCAGCCCCGCCGGGTCCAGCGGGCCCGGCAGCATCAGGCCGTGCCAGAAACGGGACAGCAGGTCACGTGCGCCTTCGGCGCCACCCTGCTGCCACCCCGCCGCCAGCAGCACAGCATTCATGGCACCGGCACTGGTGCCACTGATGCCCTCGAAACCGATCTCTTCGCACTGCAGCAATCGGTCCAGCATCCCCCAGGTGAAGGCCCCATGGGCACCTCCGCCCTGCAGGGCCATATTCAGCTTATGCGGCTTCATGGCAGCCCCTCCGACTCTCATTGTGCAGTGCACAATAATTGCGGTTTGGGCCGCCACTTGTCAACCTTGATTGGTTAAATATTCACCATTTGTCCGCCGGCGCCTGGTATTGCTGCACCGCCACCAAAAGGGCTTGGGGGTTATCCACAACCTGCAACATCGCGGTATGCGCGGGCTTGATAAAGCCTTCCGTATCCAGGCTGTGGACAAATTCCAGCATGCGGTCATAGAAACCGTTGACGTTGTACAGGATCACCGGCTTGGCATGATGACCCAGTTGTCCCCAGGTCCAGACTTCGAACAGCTCTTCCAAGGTGCCGATGCCACCGGGCAGAGCAACAAAGGCGTCCGCCAGCTCCGCCATCCTCGCCTTGCGCGCGTGCATGTCCGGCACCACTTCCAGCACCGTCAGGCCATCATGGGCCAGCTCACGCGACTGCAGGTATTCCGGGATCACGCCATGTACACGACCGCCTGCCTCCAGCACGGCATCGGCGATGGTGCCCATCAGCCCCACATGGCCGCCGCCGAAGACCAGCTCAATTTCATGGGCTGCGAGAAACTGTCCCAGCTCGGTGGCGGTTTCTCGATAGATAGGGTTGTTGCCGTAGCTGGAACCACAGAACACGGTGATTTTCATGATGCCATTCCTCCTGATACAGACATGGTGTGATTTAACAGACATGGAGTAATGTATTTATCGGCAGTCGGCAGTTGTCCAATCCATCATGGGTGCAACACAAGAATGCACCGAACTCATGCTGCCAGGGACAAACAGCCCCTACTCCGAGTCCGGCCAGCGATTCTCCGCCAGCAGGGCTGCCAGCGGCTGTGCCTCGGCCCAGCCTTCCTGTTCCAGCATCGGCCGTTCATAGAATTTGTCCACAGGGACGATGCAGAGCACGGCCACGGATGCGCTGAACTGCCAGGGGTTTTGGCTCATATAAGACCTGCGGTTATGACTCGACTCTCGGCCGAGGGCCATAGCTCAGGCTTGCAAACGCCGTTTCATCAAGCCCTCTGCGGTGGTTAATGACCAGCGTAAGCGTGAAGCAGAGATTGCACAACAGATTCAGAAAGCGAGGCAGAATATCCGGCACGGTGCGTCCTTCCTGATCGACCCGCACCAGTGCACGTATGGCCTTTTTGCAGTTGGAGCGCGCCATATGCAATTGAGGTACGGGAGCAGCCCCGCGCGGCAACACAAATCCGGCGGGCGGTGACGGCAGCAGACTCCGATAATGCTGCAGGCGCGCTTTCAGCCAGACCAGATCCGCTTCAACCAGCGCCATGCGCCCCCGAATGGAGCCATTGGCGTGAAACACCAGCGGCTGGAGCCGCTCCAGGTCCTGCCGGATATCGGCGGAGTTGGCCTGCAGTGCCGCCAGCACGGCACCGATCTGGGCACACAGCTCATCGGTCAGCAACTCATAGTCACATAACCAGGAAGCTTCATGGATAAAGGGATAACAGAGTTCATCCAAATCCCGACTGTTGGTAATACTCATGGTTCAGGCTCCATAGAGATGCAGCACAGGTACTGCGGCGGTGAAGTCGATCTCCGCTTCCACACGATAGACCTGCCGGAGATTCTCCCGTGTCAGCACCTGCTCGGGTGCACCGACGGCGTGTACGCGCCCGGCCTCCATCAACACCAGACGATCACACCAGGCGGCAGCCTGGGCAAGATCGTGCATGGACAACAGAACGGCTCGCTCCCCGGTGGCAAAGCGGCGCAGGACGGCCAGCATGCGTTGCTGATAGTAAAGATCCAGGCTAGCCAGTGGCTCATCGGCCAGAATCACCTGCGGCTCGCCGGCCAGGATCCGTGCTAGCCAAACGCGTGCCTGTTCGCCACCGGACAGGTGATCAACCCGTGTCGACAGCCAGTCGGCCACACCGGTTTGTTCGGCCGCCGCTTCAATCAGGTCAGACGATTCGTCACCCCAGGGCAAACGCCCGAGAGCGATGACGTCACGGACGGTCAAGGCCCAGGCGGCCGAGGTACGCTGGGGTAGAAAGGCGATTTTTCTGGCCCGCTCCTGGGGAACCATCATCTCCAACGGCTGGTCGCGCAGGGAGATCCTGCCCGTGCAGGGCTGAACCCCGGCCAGTGATTCCAGCAGGGAGGACTTGCCGGCGCCATTGGGGCCGATAATGCCCAACAGCTCACCCGGCTTGAGTACCAGATCGATATTGATCAGGCGTGGTTCCAGACTCAGACCCTGGATACGCATCAGATCCATCGGCGACGCTCCTTCCAGACCAGCCAGATAAACAGGGGCGCCCCGATCAGCGAGGTCAGCACACCCAGCTTGAGCTCCTGCCCCGGCGGCAACAGGCGTACCACCACATCGGCCAGGCAGACCAGCACCGCGCCCAACAGCGCCGAAGGCATCAGGACCCGGTCGGGGCGATGCTGGACCCAGGGCCGAACCAGGTGCGGTACGATGAGGCCGACAAAGCCGATCGCGCCGGCCACCGCCACCGAGCTTCCCACCAGCAGGGCCGCGCCCAGCACAATCAGGCGACCACCCCGCCTGGGCGACAGCCCCATGCTCTGGGCGACCTGGTCACCGAGACTGAGTCCCAGCAACAGCCGACGCTGGCTCCAGATCAGGCCACCGCCCAGCAACAATGCCGGCAGCAGCAGCCACAGGTGTTCAAGCCCACGCTCAGCGACTGAACCAAGCAGCCAGAACACCAGCTCCTGCATCGCAAAGGGGTTCGGAGCAAAGTTCAGGACCGCCGCCAACAGCGCGCCGGTCAACGTTGAAATGGCCAGACCCGCCATGATTACCATCGCCTGCCCGCCGGGTCCGGCCAGCAACAGCATCAGCAGCAGAGCCACTCCAGCCCCGACCAAGCCCGCCAGTGCGGGGGCGGCCGCACCCAGGGCGGGCAAAAGGCCGAAGTAGAACACGCTGGCCGCACCCAGCGCCGCGCCCTGGCTGGCCCCTGTCAGTCCGGGGTCCGCCAGAGGGTTACGCAGCAGCCCCTGCAGGGCGGCGCCGCTCAGGCCAAGGGCGCCCCCGACCAGCAGCGCCAGCAGCGTCCGCGGCAGACGGATCTCTCCGCTGACGATGGCATCCACGGTCTGCTCGCCCCTCAGCCAGTCCCACAGGCCCCGCAGAGAGTCGACCTCGGTACTGCCGATGAAGAGTGACAACAGCGCGGAGAAAATGACTAGGGGGATAAGTACCCTGTTCACTGCATTCGCGTCCTTTTCAGTTGCTCGATCAAATCCCATGTCCAGGGACCGGGACACTGCCAGCGCCAGTAGTCGGTGGTAAGCCAGTGCTCACTGACGACGATCTTTCGCAGCGCCGGATGCTCGGCAAAGCGGCTCGCCAGAGAGGGGCTGGCGGGCGCGGCCCACAGGATGGCGTCCGGCGGGTCGGCCACCAGCCGTTCCAGATCCAGGGCGATATAGCCCCTTGCCTGCAGGTAGTTGCGCCAGCCGGCCTGGCGCAGAATCTGATCCTCAAAGGTCCCCGCGCCCGTCCCTATGCCATTGGCACCCAAGAGTAACAGTCGCGGGGCATCCGATGCGGGCTGCTCGGTCTCTGGCGCCGTGCGCGCCAGTTCGGGCGAACGCCCCAACAGCGTGAGCACCCGCTGCTCATAGGCTTCAATGTCCGCCAGGCTGGTGGGCAGAGCGATCTCTGCCACCGGCTGCCCCAGCGCCAGCAGCCGCTTGCGCAACAGCAGGGCGTTGTATTCCCCCACCAACACCAGATCCGGCTGCAGCCGATAGATCTGCTCCAGCGTGCCGTCGTGCACCGACCAATCCGGTATCGCAAAGGGCAACCGATACTGCTGATGTACCGGTGACAGAGCCGCCACTTGGTCCGGGCGTGCATGCAGTGCCAGCAGCCAGTCCATGCACAGGTCCAGTGATACCACGCGCTCGGGCGAACCGGAAACCGTTGCCGCATTCACGCCGCCAGCCAACAGCCCCAGCATCACTACAACCGCCGGCAGGTTTTTCAGCATCTCAGCTCATCCCTTGTTAAAAACGCAAAAGCCCGGCAACCGGGCCGGGCTTTTTCTGGCCATGACAATCAGGCCACAACCACCATCAGGGCGCGTAGTGCAGTGACAGCCACCAGGTGCGGTCCGGCTGATTGTAGCTGTACACGGTCTGGTAGTCTTCGTCGAACAGGTTCTCGATCTTGGCCTTCAGCGCCCAGTCCTGAGTCAGCTGGTAGCTGCCGCGCAGATCGACCGTGGTGTAGCCGTTAATGGCCTGGCCACCGCTGTCCTTAGCCTTGCCGACAGCACGCAAGCTGGCACCCAGTGCATACTGTCCAAAGTCACGGTCGGCACTGAGGTTGAACATCTTGCGAGAACGACGTGGCAGAAGTGAGTCATCACTTCGGTCTTTCGGGTCCAGCAAATCGAGGGTGGTGCTCAGGTCCCAGTCGGCTAGGCGCGTTGCAGCGGTCAGCTCCAGACCACGGATGCGGGCATCTTCGTCCAGGTTATAGGGAATCCAGAACGCATCCAGCAGAATCATGTTCTCGATGTCGGTCTGATACAGGTTGGCTGACCAGCGCACATCGACGTGATCGCCCGAGACACCCAACTCGATGGTATCGGATTTTTCAGGCGCAAGATCCGGGTTTGAGCCCCAGGGGTGATAAAGGTCAATGAAGCCGGGTACCTTGAAGGCGGTGCCATAGCTCGCCGTTACGCGCAGATCGTCTGACAAATCCATGCCCCAGGCAAGGGAGCCGGTCGTTTCGGCATCAAAGCCATCGGTGTCATCACGACGCAGGCTGACGGCAATATCCTGCTTGCCCAAAAACAGCTGATACAGACCGAACACGCCGACGTTCTCGCGCTCATCCACATCATAGGAGGTGGACCCATCGATATTGTCTTCGGTGTAATCCACACCCCAGGTCAGCTGGTTGCGGGCGTCGATCATGTGCCTGCTCTGCAAGCCGGCAGTGTCACGCACGGTTTCATAATCATAGCTGAAGATACCATGGTTATAACCGCTGAACTCGTCCCAGCTGCGACCGGCCGACAGCGTCAGCTGCCAGTTGTCGAGCGGGTCCAGTGTCAGCTTGCCGCCCAGCGTCTGTACACGGTGCTTGTCGGTTGAGTCACTCATGGGACCAAAGAAGTAGCCGTCGTAGTCGTTATCACCGCGACTCTGGCTGAAATTCAGTTCCGCCGCGACCTGGTCGCTGAAACGGTAACCGCCGCCCAGCGTATAGGAACGGTTGTCGTAGCCATCCTTGTCCGGCTCATTCTGTGAGTTGTCGGCCGTGGTGGCATCAAAACCATCGGTCGAGTAGTCACTGGCCCCCAGGTTGAACCAGCCCTGCTCATTGCCACCGGATAGTCCCAGAGTCACTTCACGGCTGCCGTCGCTGCCGGCCCCGACACTGAAGCGTGGCTTGAAGCCGTCCTTGCCCTTGCGGGTGAAGATCTGGATCACGCCGCCGATCGCCTCTGAACCATACAGCGAAGAACGCGGACCACGAACGATCTCGATGCGCTCGATCTGAGCCGGTGACAGCTGCTGGAAAGCAACGGCACCATCGGTTGCCGAGCCGACCTTGATACCATCAATCAACACCAGCAGCTGGTTGGACTTGGCACCACGCAGAAACACGGAGGTCGCCTTGCCGCGACCGCCACTGTTGCTGACCACCACGCCCGGCGTCTGCTGCAGCAGTTCGGTGACGGTCTGTGCCTGCTTGCGCTCGATCTCGTCGCGATCGATTACGGTGACCGAGGCCAACGCCTGATCGGCAGTCTGGGCGGTGCGGGTTGCAGTTACCAGCAGGGTATCAGAGTTGGTCTGGGCCTGAGCGGCCATCACGGAGCTGCCCAGCAGCAGCGCTGCCGGAAGAGAGAACTGTTTCATTGCTTGCCTGAGTGTCAGCGCGTGCCTACCCGCACGCGGTTGAAGATAAAGGTAACGCTCAGGCATGGACGGACAGCAGCCATAGGGGGAAGGACTGCGCCAGTCATGACCGCCCACCGCGATACCGACTACAGTGCTTCAGGCCGGTCTCCGGGCTCAGGCGTCAGGCCGTATGGCCAGGAGGAATGACGCCTTCCCATATCCGTGGATACAGTGGCTCTTCGTCATCACCTCACGCCTCTACCGTTGCGGGGGCAGCGTCGGCCTTGCACCCGATCTACGACCGGGTACGCACCGACTTCCCGTTTAAGCACTGAACAGCTGTTCAGCACACCGGAAGCACGCGCGGATTCTAGGGAGTGATACTGGTGAGGTCAAACGGAGACTGTTCAAGTGAAGATGAGTGGAACCGAACAGACAAAAAAATCGCCGCCCTCCGGGGGAGTGGAGGGCGGCGCCAATCACCTTGGGCACACGGCTGTCATGCCTTTAGTGAGTCAGACCTGTCAATGAACGACCGATAATGTAAAGCGAATCATTCTTATTTGCAATACTTTCTTAGCAACTTTATAGTCGCGCCTCGGACGACCGGGGTGCGCGCAACGCCACCAAGGCCTAAACTCCGGGTAATGCCCCGCACCCTGTGCACCGTCAGTCAATGAACACTGTAGAGAGGATTTCACATGAAACATGACCAGGCACTGGTTCAACAGTTGAACAGGGTGCTGACCCTGGAGCTGACCTCCATCAACCAGTTCTTCCTGCATGCGCGCATCTTCAAGAACTGGGGGCTGGAAAAGCTCAATCACAAGGCCTACAAGAAATCGATCCTCGACATGAAACAGGCCGACCGGCTGATCGAGCGCATCCTGTTTCTGGAAGGGCTGCCCAACCTGCAGCATCTGGAACGGCTGCGCATCGGTGAAGATACCGAAGAGATGTTGCAGGGCGACCTCCACCTGGAGATGGATCAGATCGCATTGATGCGTGATGTCATCGCCCAGTGTGAAGCCGGTGGTGACTACGTCAGCCGTCAACTGCTGGTCGAGATCCTGGAACAGGAAGAGGAACACGTCGACTGGATCGAGGCGCAGCAGCACCTGATCGGCGAAATCGGCATCCAGAACTATCTGCAATCGGCCATCGAAGAGGAGTAAAACGATGAAAGGCAACCAGAAGATTATCGACGCCCTGAACAAACTGCTGGCCGGCGAGCTGGCCGCCATGGACCAATACTTCATCCACTCCGAGATGTATGCCGACTGGGGCCTGAACAAGCTGTACGAGCGCATCGCCCACGAGTTCGACGATGAGAAGGGACATGCCAAGCTGATGATCGAGCGCATTCTGTTCCTGGAAGGCACGCCCGACATGACCAAGCGCGAGCCCATCCACATCGGCAAGACGGTACCGGAAATGCTGCAGCATGACCTCAATACCGAATACCAGGTGGCGCATAACCTGAAACAGGTGATCGCCCTGTGCGAGCAGGAGCAGGACTACCAGACCCGTGAGATGCTGCGCCAGCAACTGGCCGACACCGAGGAAGATCACGCCTACTGGCTGGAGAAACAGCTGGGCCTGATCAACCGCATCGGCCTGCAAAACTACCTGCAGTCACAGATGTAAGCGTTGGTTACCGGGGTCGGCGCCTTTCCGCCGGCCTTGGGTCAGACGATATAATCGCAGACCAGTGCTTCGGGGCTGCCGCTCATCCGCAGGCTGATCAGGATACGTTCGCACGCCCCTGTTTCGACCAGCTGACGATGCTGCGTGAATACCTGCTCTGCATTCGTCAGCGCGCAATACTCCAGCCTCTGTTCGACGGCCAACCGACGCAAGCGGGCCTGTTCCTCATCGCCTGCTCCCGCATCGAGATGCCAGGTATGCATTTCGTCAGCGACCTGCGCAACCTCCTCCCGGACGACCTCAAGCCCTGCCGGCAGTTCGACCCAGCGAAAGGCGAAATGGTAGTCCAGCAGCGAAACCTGCAGCACGGCCCCCTGCAGTACCACCAGGGCGCCCAGCATTTCCAGCTGTTCCGGCACGTTTTCCCGGGTCAGGGGCTCTGCTGTAAACCTGAACACCTGCGACTCCTCCCATGATCATTTCGGGAAGAGTATAACGATCCGGGCACGCCGGGTTTACTGATCTCGGTTTACTGGTCCCGGTTTAGCAATCGTGGATAAGTGCCGCCTGCATGAACTCGCCATAGCGGCTGAACGGCAGTGACGCCAGTTCGGCATCCTTGCCTTCATCATCCCAGCGGCGCAGCTTCACCGCCGCCTCGAAATGCGGTTCCATTTTGAAGCTAGCCACTTCATCTTCGCTCATCAGCCCGCCCTGATGTTTGAGCGAATACACCGAGGCTTCCGACAGGCAGGCCAGGTAACTCTCTTCTACCGTACACAGGTAGCGCTTGGCCTGGGCATGCAGGCGCACCGGCTCCGCCACTTCGGGACCGAACAACGGCATCAGGTATTCCGCACCAACCTTGTCATGACGGAAGTTGCCGTGTTCGGCACTGACCTCTTCCAGCAAATGTCCGATATCGTGCAACAGCGCCGCCGTAATCAGCGCCGAACTTTCCCCGGCACGGCGCGCCAGCTCGGCACACTGCACGCCATGCTCGGTCTGGGTAATGCCCTCGCCATAAGTGTTCTGTCCCATGTCGGCGTAGAGCTGTTCAATGGCGGCCAGTGCCGCCGGTTGTTCGACTATCATCCTGTTCATCTCTCAAACTGGTCTATACCAAAACAGAGTTTAAGCAGGTTTTCTTACAGAAGCTTGACACCCCAACCACGCAAACGTTTTGTGCAACTGCGAAAAGAACACCAACAATCAACCAGTTGCAGCGCAAGTGTAGCGGTCACAAAACTATCATTGACCCGTCATGGAAAACGCTCTAGCTTGAATCTCTGTTCTCTCCCCCATAAGGGCAGACGAACACTGAAATCGCCCAAGCGGCCAAAATCCGTACAACAAAAACAAGAGAAAAGCTGCCGGCACCGTGATCCGGGCGGGCAGTAGAGGATTTCACCATGACAATGTACAAGGCTTTTACAGCCCTGCTGCGCCTCGGGCGCAATCTATCCGTTTCATCCCCTGTTTCATCTTTTTCCCATGGATTCGCTGGCGTGCTAACGCCCAAGCCTCAGACCCCGTGCGTCTGACCCGCTGCTGAATCCGTTCCGACTTATTTCGGTTTTCTGTCCGGTCTGGGCATGACTCTGCCTGCGTCCGGCATTCGTGGAAAAAGGTGACCCCATGCGTGATGTCAGTCTCAACGATGTTTGGGAACGCGACTCCGGCCCGGTCTACATGACCGGCAGCCAGGCACTGGCGCGACTTCCCCTGCTGCAGGCCCAGCTCGATCAGCGCAACGGCCTCAACACCGCCGGCTTCATCTCCGGCTACCGTGGCTCCCCTCTGGGCAACTTCGACAAGACCCTCTGGCAAGCCAAGAACTATCTCAAGGAGCGCAAGGTTCACTTCCTGCCCGGCGTGAACGAGGATCTGGGCGCCACTGCCGTCTGGGGCTCCCAGCAGGTGAACATGTTTGAAGGCGCCGAGTATGATGGTGTCTTCGCCCTCTGGTATGGCAAGGGCCCCGGCGTCGACCGTACCGGCGATGTATTCAAGCACGCCAATGCCGCCGGCAGCTCCCAGTATGGCGGTGTGCTGGCCGTGGCCGGCGATGACCACGCCTGCAAATCCTCCACCCTGCCGCACCAGAGTGATTACGCGTTCATGGATTCGTCCATGCCGGTTCTTAATCCCAGCGGCGTACAGGAGATTCTCGACCTGGGCCTGTATGGCTGGGCCATGTCACGCTTCAGTGGCTGCTGGGTCGGCTTCAAGGCACTGGCCGAAGTGATGGATTCCTCCATCACCGCCAATCTGGATCTGAGCCGCATCGACATCAAGATTCCCGCGCATTTCGAGCTGCCCTCCGATGGCCTCAATGCTCGCTGGCCGGACAAGCCGCTGCAGCAGGAAGAGCGCCTGCACCGTTACAAGCTGGCCGCCGCCAAGGCTTTCTGCCGCGCCAACCGCCTCGACAAGATCGTGCTCAGCGCCCGCCAACCCCGTATCGGCATCGTCACCACCGGCAAATCCTATCTCGACGTGATTCAGGCCCTGTCCGACCTGGGGCTGGGCGAAACCGAGCGCGAGGCGATCGGCCTCAGCGTGTACAAGGTCGCCATGCCCTGGCCGCTGGAGCCGGAAGGGATCTTCGAGTTTGCCTCCGGCCTGGAAGAGATCCTGGTGGTGGAAGAGAAGCGCGGTCTGATCGAGGAACAGATCAAGACCCAGCTGTACGGCTGGCAGGACCAGCAGCGCCCGCGCATCATCGGCAAGTGCGATGAACAGGGTGCAGAACTGCTGCCCTCCATCTCCGAGCTGACCCCGGCCATGGTGGCCCGCGCCATCGCCAGCCGTATCCGCGACCACTACTGCACCGATAAGCTGCGCCAGCGCCTCGACTTCCTCACCGAGAAGGAATCCAGCCTGGCGCAGCCGAAGGAACGTCTGGAACGCACGCCGCATTTCTGTTCCGGCTGCCCGCACAACACCTCGACTCAGGTGCCGGAAGGCAGCCGCGCTCTCGGCGGCATCGGCTGTCACTACATGGCCACCTGGATGGAGCGCGGCACCGACACCTTCACTCAGATGGGCGGCGAAGGCGTGACCTGGCTGGGTCAGGCGCCGTTTACCAAACAGAAGCACGTATTCCAGAACCTGGGCGACGGCACCTATTTCCACTCCGGCCTGTTGGCCATTCGCGCGGCGATCGCCTCCGGTGCCAACATCACCTACAAGATCCTCTACAACGACGCCGTGGCGATGACCGGCGGCCAGCCGGTGGACGGCACCTTGAGCGTGCAGCAGATCAGTCATCAGCTGTACGGCGAAGGCGTACGCCGTATCGCCGTGGTCAGCGACGATATCGACAAGTACCCCTCACGGGCCGACTTTGCCGACCGCACCACCTTCCACCACCGTGATGACCTGGATGCGGTACAGCGTGAACTGCGCGAGATCGAGGGCTGTTCGGTGCTGATCTACGACCAGACCTGCGCTGCCGAGAAACGCCGTCGCCGCAAGCGCGGCAGCATGGTGGACCCGGACCAGCGCGTGATGATCCACGCCGATGTCTGCGAAGGCTGCGGCGACTGCGGTATCCAGTCCAACTGCCTGTCGATCCTGCCCAAGGAAACCGACAAGGGGCGCAAGCGTAGCATCGACCAGTCCGCCTGCAACAAGGACTTCAGCTGCGTGCGTGGCTTCTGCCCCAGCTTCGTCACCGTCAAGGGCGGCAAGCTGAAGAAGCCCGCCGGCGTCAGCCAGGAGGTGCACTTTGCCGAGCTGCCGGAACCCGAATTTGTTGGCGAGCATGACCCCTACAGCATCCTGCTGACCGGCGTCGGCGGTACCGGCGTGGTCACCGTCAGCGCCCTGCTCGGCATGGCCGCCCACCTGGAAGGCAAGGGCGTCGCCATTCTCGATCAGGCCGGCTTGGCACAGAAATTCGGTGCCGTAGTCAGCCATATCCGCATCGGCAACCGCCAGGACGATATCCACGCCGTGCGCATCCCGGCCGGTGAGGCCGACCTGATGCTGGCATTCGACCTGATGGTTGCCGCCAGTGACGAGGCCCTGGCCAAGCTGGACAACCGTTTCTCGCGCAGCCTGGTCAACACAGAAGCGGCCATGCCCGCCGCCTTCACCCGTGACCCGGACCTGCAATACCCGGGCGAGGCGATGGAAGCTACCATCCGTGAAGCCTCCCGCGCCGATGGCAGCTGGTTCCTCGATGCCGGGGCTCTGGCCAAGGCATTGATGGGCGACGGCATGGCGGTAAACCTGTTCACCGTCGGCTTTGCCTACCAACAGGGCCTACTGCCGCTTAAAGCGGAATCCATTGAACGGGCCATCGAGCTGAACAACGTGGCCGTGGACAAGAACAAGCTGGCGTTCCTCTGGGGCCGCCGCGCTGCTCACGATCTGGATGCGGTCAAGGCGCTGGCCTTCCCGCAGAAGTCCACCGCCAAGGGCAGTCCGCTGCAAATTCTGGAGTCACTGGAACAGGTGATCGAGCGCAACAAGCGTCATCTGACCGAGTACCAGAACACCCGACTGGCGCAGCGCTACGAGGGCCTGGTCAACCAGGTACAGCAGGTGGCTCAGGACAAGTTGGGGGGCGATGCCATTCTGGTGCGCGCCGTGGCCGAGAACTACGCCAAGGTGCTGGCCTACAAGGACGAGTACGAGGTCGCACGCCTGTTCAGCAACGGCAGCCTGCGCCGCCAGCTGGACGAGGAGTTCGAAGGCGATTACGAGCTGGAATTCAACCTGGCCCCGCCGCTGCTGAGCCGTGGCAAGGACGGCGCCCGCCCGCGCAAGCTCAAGTTCGGTCCCTGGATGAAACAGGGCTTCAAGCTGCTGGCCGGTCTCAAGTCCCTCCGTGGCACGCCGCTGGACCCCTTCGGCTACGGCGCCGACCGACGCCTGGAGCGCAGCCTGATCCGCGAGTACGAGGCCGATATTCACTGGCTGCTGCAGCATCTGGAGCGCGACCAGATCGATGCCGCGCGTACCCTGGCCGCACTGCCGAGCCGGATTCGTGGCTACGGGCCGGTGAAGGAGAAGGCGTATGAGGCGGCACGGCAGGAACGCGACCAGCTGCGCAATGCTATCCGCCCCGAGGCGTCAGACCTGCGCAGCGCAGCCATTTAAAGAGCAGCGCAGCGGCTTAATCAATTTAGAACCCAATTCAAGCCCGGCGGCGCGCCCAAGAGGCGCCCCCGGCAACCGAAGAAAAAGGCAAACAACATGAACGTATTTTCACATCCCGAATTCGACAACCACGAACAGGTCTGCTTCTTCACCGATCCCAAGACCGGCCTCAAGGCGATTGTCGCCGTGCATAACAGCTCCCGTGGCCCGGCGCTTGGCGGCTGCCGCATGTATCCCTACGCCAGCGACGAGGAAGCGCTGCGCGATGTGCTGCGCCTGTCCAAGGGCATGACCTACAAGTCGGCGCTGGCCAACCTGGACCTGGGCGGCGGCAAGTCGGTGATCATCGGTGATCCGCGCCAGCACAAGAGCGAAGAGTTGATGGAGGCCATGGGCCGCTGCCTGGAACAGCTCGGTGATCGCTACATCGCCGCCGAAGACTCCGGTACCAGCGTGCCGGATCTGAAGGTAATGGGCCGCTGCACCACCCAGGTTGCGGGTGTCGATGCCCATATCGGCTTTGACGGCAAGCCCAGCGATGGCGATCCGTCCCCGGCCACCGCCTACGGCACCTTCGTCGGCCTCAAGGCCGCAGTGCAGCACAAGCTGGGTCGCACTGACCTGACCGGCCTGAAAGTGGCCGTGCAGGGCATCGGCAACGTGGGCTACCGCCTCGCCCGCCATCTGCACGAAGCCGGCGCTCAGCTCTGGGTCTACGACATCCATCAGGACCAGATGGACCGTGCCGTCGAGGAGTTCGGTGCCACTCCGGTCAACGCCGACGAGATCCTTACCCTGCCAGTGGATGTAGTTGCGCCCTGCGCCCTGGGTGCGGTGCTCAACGACACCAGCATCCCCCAGCTGCAGGCCAGGGTTGTCGCCGGTGCCGCCAACAACCAGCTGGAGCGCCCCGAACATGATGCCCTGCTGATGCAGCACGGCATCCTCTACGCCCCCGACTTCGTCATCAACGCCGGCGGCATTATCGACGTCTGCCACGGTCGTACCGGCTACGAGCCCGAGAAGGTACGCGCCCATGTCGAGACCATCGGCGACACCCTGAGCGAAATCTTTGCCCGTTCCGACCGCGACGGCCGCCCCACCGGCATCATCGCCAACGAACTGGCCGAAGAGCGTTTCGAACACCTTCCGACGCAGCAGGAGGCCAGTCTGGCGAAAGCCGGCTGACCGATTGGTGTGAAACCCTGACCACTTGAGCCGGCCTCGGTCGGCTCCTGTCCCCCGAAAACAAAAAAACTCAAGCAGGAGACAGTTTATGTCCTACTCTTCTTCCGCCACCGCAACCGGCGCCCAGGAAGGCACCGTCACCAAACGCGGCTTCTGGTCCTCACGGCTGGCCTTCATTCTGGCCGCCACCGGATCCGCCGTCGGCCTGGGCAATATCTGGAAGTTTCCCTATATCACCGGTGAAAACGGTGGCGGGGCTTTCGTGCTGGTCTATCTGATCTGTATCGCCGCCGTCGGCATACCGATCATGATGGCGGAAGTGCTGATTGGCCGTCGTGGCGGCCACAGCCCGGTCAACAGCCTGCGGCTGATCACCCAGCGGGACAAACTGAACCCGCTGTGGAAGTGGGTCGGCGCCATCGGCGTGCTGGCCGGTTTCCTGATCCTCTCCTTCTACTCGGTCATCGGCGGCTGGGCGCTGTCCTACGTCGGCACCTCGGCCTCAGGCCAATTCACCGGCCAGACTGCTGAAGCCGTGGGCGGCATCTTCTCCGGTCTGCTCAGCGACCCGATGACGCTGCTGACCTGGCACACCCTGTTCATGGCACTGGTGATGGTCGTGGTCGCCCGTGGCGTCAGCTCCGGCCTTGAACGCGCCACCAGCATCCTGATGCCGGGCCTGTTCGTGCTGCTGCTGATCATGGTGGGCTACGCCATGACCAGCGGTCATTTCGGTGAAGCCGTCAGCTTCCTGTTCCAGCCGGACTTCTCCAAACTGACCACCTCCGGCATCCTGGTCGCACTGGGCCACGCCTTCTTCACCCTGAGCCTGGGCATGGCCGTCATGATGGCCTACGGTTCCTACCTGCCGAAAAACGTCTCCATCGCCAAGGCCTCGGTCACCGTCTCCGTGATGGATACCGGTGTCGCCCTGCTGGCCGGTCTGGCCATCTTCCCGGTCGTGTTTGCCAACGGCCTGGAACCCGGCGCCGGTCCGGGCCTGATCTTCCAGACCCTGCCGCTGGCCTTTGGTCAGATGCCGATGGGCGGCCTGTTCGGCACCCTGTTCTTCGTGCTGCTGGTGTTCGCCGCCTGGACTTCCGGCATCTCCCTGCTGGAACCACTGGTGGAGTGGCTGGAAGAGCAGAAAGGGATGAACCGCACCATCAGTACCCTGATCGCCGGTTTTACCTGCTGGGTACTGGGCATCGCCTCCATCCTGTCACTGAACCTCTGGTCCGATGTCACCCCGCTGGGAATGTTTGCGATGTTCGAGGGCAAAACCATCTTCGACCTGCTCGACTACCTGACCGCCAATATCCTGCTGCCGCTGGGCGGCCTGCTGGTAGCTGTACTGGTCGGCTGGTTCATGTCGAAGCAGGCACTGCAGAACGAGCTGTCCCTGTCTGAGGGTGGCTTCCGTCTGTGGCACAACACGCTGAAATTCATCACCCCCATCGCCGTACTGGTGGTGTTCTTCTACAACCTGGCCTGATCAGGCCTGAGCCGGCGACCACGGGTCGCCGGTGCCCCCATCCTGGCGTCGGGCTGGTACACTGAACGCAGCAACAACTGCGAGATCCAGACCCATGACCAACCCCACGAACCGACGCCTGATCATTTTCACCGGAGCCGGCATTTCGGCCGAGTCCGGTGTCCCTACCTTCCGCACCGGACCCGACGGCCTCTGGCACAACCATCGCATCGAGGATGTCTGCCATATCGACACCTTCGAGCAGAACTACGATCTGGTGCACCAGTTCTACAACGACCGCCGCACCTCACTACAGGGCGTGGAGCCCAACGACGCCCACCGGGTCATTGCCGAGCTGCAGCGCCAGCATGGCGACCGGGTAACACTGATGACCACCAACGTGGACGACCTGCACGAACGCGCCGGCAGCCCCGACGTGGTGCATATCCACGGCAACCTGCTGGAACTGGTCAATCTGGCCGAGGGCCGGGTCGAGCCGATCGGCTACGAGGCATTCAATCATCAAGAACACCCGCGCCACTTCAAGCCCAACGTGGTGTTCTTCGGCGAAGCGGCACCGGTCTACCGTGACTTGTTCAACCTGATGAACTCGCTAAGCCGGCATGACCTGGTTCTGGTGGTCGGCAGCAGCGAATCAGTGTTGCAGTTCTGTCTCGAGGCCTATCACGGCAGCTTGGGTGAGGCGGTGATTCTGTACGTGGACCCGACCGATACCTGCCCCTACGACCGTATATTGGGTCCGGGTCTGAAGCCCTACACCGAGCATTTCCGCATGGGCGCGGTGGACGCCCTGAGCGAAGGCTCACCGGTGCGAGAGTGGATTGAGGAGTGGATGATGCGTTGATCCGCACGAGGGATTGGGGTTGGGACTGAGTCAGCGCCTGACCCAGTTGCCCGAGTTCAGGCGCTGCCGAGGCAGCACAGCGCCATTGTACAGATAGAGCCAGGCCCGTCCGCAGGGCGTATTGACCTGGATGCGATCGTACAGTCCCCTGTCAGGGGCTGCGGCACAGTAGTCTTCCAGCTCATCCAGCGCGGCAAAAGTTGCCACATCGACCGCATAGACCTCCACTTGAACGACACCGGGTTCCTGTTTGACCGCCGGCCAGGGACCCAGGTCATAAAGCGCAAAGCCATCCAGCCGGACGTTGCCCAGATAGTCGGCGCTGGCCAGATAGTGATGGTTGCTCTGCCCCCTCTTCAGGGTTCCGTAAACTGCGACCTGCATATTCATATCCACCCCGTCAGCCAAACTGGTAGCCGGATAGTATCGTCTCCAGTACACGGTCCGAAAACACATGCTGGCCCCTGTCTTCACCGGCTGCACCGGCCGCCACCATCAGCGGAATCAGGTGTTCCTCGGCATGCGGAGGATGACAGAGCCGCGCCATCGGTGCCTGTGCCCAGTCACTCAAACCCTGCCAGCACTGGGCCGGGTCTGCTTCAACGGTCTGCTTGAGCCAGGCATCGAACTGGTCAGAGATGGGGCCGAAGCGGGAGTCCCGGTAGCCCTGCATGTTGTGGAAGCTCATGCCGCTGCCGACGATCAGCACACCCTGCTCGCGCAGCGATGCCAGCGCACGACCCGCCTGCAGGTGCGCTTCGGGAGCCATATCGTAGCGCAGCGACAGTTGCACCACCGGGATCTCGGCTTCCGGGAACATCAGCTTGAGCGGGATAAACATGCCGTGGTCGAAACCACGCTCGTCATCGCCCGCGGCCGCCAGTCCGGCATTGCGCAGCAACTCCACCACCTGCTGCGCCAGCACCGGCTCACCGGGAGCCGGATAGGTCAGCTGGTAGGTGTGGGCCGGAAAGCCGTAATAGTCATAGATCAGCTCAGGATTCGAGCCCGAGGTAACACGAAATTCGTCTTCCAGCCAGTGCGCCGACACCATCAGGATCGCCTTCGGTTGCTCCGGCAAGGTGTCGCGGATACCGCGCAGATAGGCAGCCATCCTGTCCCAGGCATCGGCGGGATTCCAGTCCATGAAGAAACAGGGACCGGCGCCATGGGGCACAAAGAGGGTCGGTTGGATGGCTGGCATGGCAGGTACTCCACTGAAGTCGTTGTAGCCACTGACGGAACAGCAGCGAGTTGCTTGCATGTTCGTACAACAATAGCGTTCCATCAACCGCGCCAGGCTGATCATTCTGATCGAAAAAATCATCGCGCGCGATTTCCCGGCACAGAACTGCGGCACCAGAGTGATCCGCAGCCTGCACCAGCATATGGCCGTTCCAGCCCGGTTTAAGCCGCAGCGGCCTTATCCGCACGCAACGCCTTCGCCGCTTCAACCATGTTCTGCAGCGCCGGGATCACTTCGCTCCACTGGCGGGTTTTCAGACCGCAGTCCGGATTGACCCAGAGCCGTTCCGCCGGAATACGCTGGGCCGCCAGACGCATAAGCTGCACCATCTGCTCCACCGACGGGATGTTGGGGCTGTGGATATCGTACACGCCCGGGCCGATCTCGTTGGGGTAACGGAAGTCATCGAACACGTCCAGCAGCTCCATGTCGGAACGGGAGGTCTCGATGGTGATCACATCCGCATCCATGTGCGCGATCGCCTCGATGATGTCGTTGAACTCCGAATAGCACATGTGGGTGTGGATCTGGGTACTATCGGCCACGCCATTCGCCGTGATGCGGAAAGACTCCACCGCCCAGGCCAGGTATTCGGCCCACTGACGGCGGCGCAGCGGCAGCCCCTCACGCAGGGCCGCTTCGTCGATCTGGATGATGTCGATGCCGGCCGCTTCCAGGTCCTGCACCTCTTCACGGATCGCCAGCGCCAGCTGGTAACAGCTGAGCGAACGCGGCTGGTCATCACGCACGAAGGACCAGTTGAGGATGGTGACCGGACCGGTGAGCATGCCCTTCATCGGCTTGTCGGTCAGCGACTGGGCGTACTTGATCCAGTCCAGGGTCATCGCCCTGGGACGGCTGATATCACCGAACAGGATCGGCGGCTTGACGCAGCGAGAGCCATAGGACTGTACCCAGCCGAACTGGCTGAAGGCATAGCCGTCGAGCTGCTCGCCGAAGTACTCCACCATGTCGTTGCGCTCGGCTTCACCGTGTACCAGCACATCCAGCTCCAACGCTTCCTGCTGCTGTACCGCGAACTTGATCTCCTGCTTCATGCGGGTTTCGTATTCGGCTGCATCCAGCTCACCCCTCTTGAATGCCAGGCGCGCCTTGCGGATCTCCGGCGTCTGCGGGAAGGAGCCGATGGTGGTGGTCGGGTAGAGCGGCAGGTTCAGCTTGTCACGCTGCACCGCCGCCCGTTGTGGATAAGCACTCTGGCGTTCACCCAGGGCAGCATCGATGGCACTGACGGCCTTCTGCACGCGCGGGTTATGCACACGCGGCGAGGTGCGACGGCTGTTCAACGCCGCCAAATTCTCGGCCAGCTCGGCCGCTACCGACTCCCGACCATGATTCAGCGCGCTGTGGATAACACGCAGCTCATCCAGCTTTTGCTGGGCAAAGGCCAGCCAGGACAGAATCTCCGCATCCAGCTTCTGTTCACTGTCCAGATCCACCGGCACATGCAGCAGGGAGCAGGACGGTGCAATCCACAGGTGGTCACCCAGCTGTTTCGCCACCGGTTCCAGCCAGTCCAGCAGTGCACTCAGGTCGGTTTTCCAGATGTTGCGGCCGTTCACCACACCCAGCGACAGTACCTGTTCATCGCTCAGCTGCTCAATCACCGCATCCACTTCCTCACGGGCGTTGATCGCATCCAGATGCAGACCGGCCACCGGCAGGCTGCACGCCAGTTCCAGGTTCTCGCGCAGCTGACCGAAATAGGTAGTCAACAGCAGCTTCACGCCACTGTCGGACAGGGCCGCATAGGCGGTGCGGAAGGCGTCCTGCCATTCCTGCGCCAGCTCGGTGACCAGTGCCGGTTCATCGATCTGCACCCATTCGACACCTCTGTCGGCCAGCAATGAGAGCAGCTCGGCATAGACCGGCAGCAGCTGGGCCAGCAGGCTCAACGGATCGGTGTCGTCCTTGGCCTTGCCCAGCAGCAGGTAGGTCACCGGACCGACCAGCACCGGCTTGGCGTTATGGCCCTGCGCCAGTGCCTCTTCGATCTGCGCCAGCAGGCGGTTCGGGTTCAGGTTGAAACGGGTGTCGGCGCTGAACTCCGGCACGATGTAGTGGTAGTTGGTGTCGAACCATTTGGTCATCTCGCCGGCGTGGACACAGTTGCAGCCATTGTCGTTGGCCGAACGGCCACGGGCCACGCGGAAGAACTGGTCCAGTTCCGAGCCATCCAGCCCCTGCACACGAGCCGGCAGGTTGCCCAGGGTAAAGCTCAGGTCCAGCACCTGATCGTAAAGTGAAAAGTCACCCACGGGAACAAAGTCCAGGCCGGCCTGACGCTGCCAGTTCTGCTCACGCAGGCTGGCGGCAGTGGCCAGCAGTTCGAATTCGCTTTTCTCGCCTTTCCAGAAGGCTTCCTGGGCAAATTTCAGTTCACGACGGGTCCCGATGCGTGGGAAACCCAGGTTATGCAAGCGGCTCTTGCCGGCAGACTGAAGGCTCATGTCTCTCTCCAAATTTCAATTCGGGAAAGATGCTAGCCCTTAAAAACGATGAAAAATAATGGCATTATCTCATCAAACGATTAATTGAAATCATGGATTGAAATGCTCGAACGTCACCACCTGATGATCCTTCGCGCCGTAGACCAGCAAGGGTCTCTGACGGCAGCGGCCGAGAAACTCTGCCTGACCCAGTCCGCACTGAGCCACTCAATACGCAAGCTGGAGCAGCAGCTGGGCACGCCCGTGTGGCAGAAGGAGGGCCGCCGCCTGCGCCTGACCCAGGCCGGTGAATATCTGCTGCAGCTGGCCGAACGGCTGTTGCCCCAGTTTGAACATGCCGAGTCGCTGATGCAGCAGTTTGCCAGCGGCCAGCGCGGCACCCTGCGCATCGGCATGGAGTGCCACCCCTGTTACCAGTGGCTGCTCAAGGTCGTGAGTCCTTACCTCAAGCAGTGGCCCGACGTGGATGTGGATGTGCGGCAGAAATTCCAGTTCGGCGGCATGGGCGCACTCTATGGCCACGAGATCGACCTGCTGGTGACGCCGGACCCGCTCTACCGCAGCGGCCTGATCTTCGAGCCGGTGTTCGATTACGAACAGGTGCTGGTGGTCGGCCCAGAGCATGCACTGTTCGGGCAGGAGCAGGTCGAGCCGCAACAGCTGGTGCAGGACACCCTGATCACCTACCCGGTGGAGCCGGACCGACTGGATATTTTCAGTCACTTCCTGACCCCGGCCAGCTGTAGCCCGCGTCGTCACAAGCAGATCGAGACTACCGACATCATGCTGCAGATGGTCGCCGCAGGGCGCGGCGTTGCCGCCCTGCCGCGCTGGCTGGTGGAGGAATATCAACAGCGCCTGCCGCTGCATCCGCTACGCTTGGGCAAGGCCGGGGTAGCTAAACAGATCTTCCTTGGCCTGCGTAAGGAAGATGTGGATACTGACTATTTGAACGCCTTCGTCGAATTGGCCCGTAGCCACAATACCCTGAGCACCGACACCTGAACACTCGTTACCTGAAAACAAGCACCTGAACGCAGCGAGCCCGATGCCCATGAACCGGACTGAACCCCACACCGACCTGGTTGATTTCATTCGCCGCCATCCGCGCCTGCTGGTGCTGACCGGCGCCGGCATCAGCACCGACTCCGGCATCCCCGACTACCGCGACCGGAACGGCGAATGGAAACGCAAGCAGCCGGTGCAGCACCCGGATTTCATGCGCTGCGGACATACCCGCCAGCGCTACTGGGGCCGCAGCCTGGTCGGCTGGCCGGTAATGCGTGATGCCCACCCCAACCAGGCGCATCAGGCCCTGGCGCAGCTGGAGCAGCTGGGCCATATCGACCTGCTGGTCACCCAGAACGTGGATGGCCTGCACCAGCGCGCCGGCAGCCAAAAGGT
Source organism: uncultured Marinobacterium sp. (assembly GCA_963677795.1). Lineage (GTDB taxonomy): Bacteria > Pseudomonadota > Gammaproteobacteria > Pseudomonadales > Balneatricaceae > Marinobacterium. The sequence goes on from OY782520.1 coordinate 1,753,327, forward strand.
GATCGACCTGCACGGCCGCTCCGACCGAGTGATCTGCATGAGCTGCGACTTCGGTTGCAGCCGTGACGAGGTCCACCAGCGCAGCGCCGAGCTGAACCCGGCCTTCACCCGCTTCACCGCCGCCACCGCACCGGATGGCGACGCCGACCTGGAAGTGGATTTCAGCGGCTTCCGCATTCCGGACTGCCCTCAGTGCGGCGGTATTCTCAAGCCGGATGTGGTGTTTTTTGGCGATAACGTGCCCAAACAGCGCGTACTCGATGCGCTGGACAGCCTGCAAAATGCCGATGGTCTGCTGGTGATCGGCTCCTCGTTGATGGTCTATTCGGGCTTTCGCTTCTGCCGCCGCGCCAACGAGTGGCACAAGCCGATCGCCGCGCTGACGCTGGGCAAAACCCGGGCCGACGAACTGCTCAGCCTGAAACTGGACGCGCCCATTGCACCGGTCTTGACCGCCACCGTCACCCGGCTGTCATCGGCAGTGGATTAAACTGGCGAAAATGCTTATTTTTTAACCAGGAGCCCGTTGGACTCCGGTTTTCTGCCGTCAGCCTCATGGTCAATGGAAGCGCCCGCATGAATCCAGAGGACAGCACCTTCGAACTCCCCGCCAGCATCATGGGCCACCGCGGCATACCCAGCCTGGCACCCGAAAACACCCTCGGCGGCTTCCGCAAGGCCTCCGAACTCGGTACCACCTGGGTCGAGCTGGATGTCAGCCTGCTGGCCGACAACATCCCCGTGGTCTGCCATGATCCGGCCCTGCTGCTCGAAGGTGGCCAGAAGCTGTTACTGGCCCACTCAACGCTGGACCAACTGGCCCATGTCAACATGGCCAACGATCATCCCGACTGGCCCCACGAACCCCTGCCACAGCTTTACGACGTACTGCTGTTGCTGAAGCAGCTGGGCATGGGGGTGAATCTGGAGCTGAAGGATTACGGCGCTGAGCCCGAACTCATCGCGGCACAGGTCAAGGCCGCACTGAAAACCAGCGGCTTCCCGCAGGGACGTCTGCTGCTCTCCAGCTTCAGCGAAGCGATTCTGCAGGCCTGCCAAGCATTGATGCCGGGCATTCGTCGCGGCCTGCTGTTCGATGATCTGCCGCTCGACTGGCAGGACAAGGCACGCCAGCTGGCGCTGTTCAGCCTGCATGTCGACTGGCGCTACCTGAACCAGGCACGCACTCTGGCAATCAAGGAGGCCGGGCTGAAACTCTACTGCTGGACTGCCAACTCGCCCGCCGATATCGCCTCGCTCTGGCACTGGGGACTGGACGGCGTGATGACCGACCATCCACAGCTGTTCATGGACTCGAGCGCCGGCAACTAGCTTTCTGCCGACGCGGCGGCCACCGCCTGCAGTTGCTCGGCACTGAAGCGTGCCTGTACCACTTCGAACAACTCCCGCTCCTCAAAGCGGATATGTGCCTTGAGCAGGTCACCAAAACGCTTCAGCGCAGCATAACCCCGCGGCTGATCGGCAGTGAAACAGGCGCGCAGCTGGGCATGTTCCCGCGTCAGCTGATCGACCAGCGCATCCTCACCCAGGGCACGTAACGGCTCGATCAGCGTCTGTTCTTCGACCTGAAAATGAGGCTCCAGCTCGCGCTTGAATGCAGCCTCGAGATCCGCCCAGGCCACCTCTGCCGACAGGCCTGAGCCGGCCGCCTGTTGCGCCTTCTTCGCCAGCACCAGTCCGCGGTGATGATCACTCGACAGTACCCGCAACTCTTCTACGCGTTTCATCTGCATCTCCCGTTTATCCCTACCACCAGCTTAACATCGCTTGCTGCACGGCTATCCCTGTCGGCCTGGCGACAGACCGACTCAGGCAACGAGCCCGCAATCTTCATGATACCGGCATACACCCCTACTGATTATGTCGATATACTGGGCGCTGGATCGTTTCGTGAGCAGGCACACCCTGATGCAAGCCTTCGTCAACACCAGCCCCCAGCTTCTGAGTGCCACTGCCAGGTCAAGGCTCGGCGTTCGCCTGATGCTGTTGCTATCCCTGTTGATGATCAGCTTCAGCCTGAGAGCCGCACCGGTTAGCCTGGAGCAGAGCTGGCAATACCGCTGGGGCGATTCGCCCTTTTCGGCGACGGGAGTGCCCCTGTGGACACAGGAAAGCGGAGGACCCGACTGGCATGCCATCGACTTCCCCTCCAACCCACCCGACCGACAGAGCCGCACCAATGTCTGGTATCGCACAGTTCTGCCCGACGGCGACTGGCGTGATCCCGTCCTCTATATCTACAGCGTCGACCTGATCGTGGAAGTCTATCTCGACGGTCAGCGGATCTATCACTACGGCGAGTTCGATCAGGAGGGTAAGGGGCATTTCCAGGGCTGGCCCTGGCATATGATCACCCTGCCCGAAGACGCGGCGGGCAAACCGATCTACTTCCGCATCTATTCCGATTACCTGGATATCGGCCTCTGGGGCGAGGTCAAGATCATGGAGAGGATGGCGCTCTACGACCAGGTCAGTGAACAATCGGTCGAGAACCTGATCATTACCGTCTTCTGCCTGCTGGTCACCCTGCTGGCGGCCCTCTTTGCCCTGATCGGGGCTGAGCGCAGGCTGTTCCTGGCCGTGGCGCTGTTTTCTGCAGCCAGTGCCGGCCTGTCCCTCAGTGGCAGCCCATTCAAGCAGATCATTCTGAATGCCGCGCTGTTCTGGGAGTACATCAGCGCCGGCAGCTACTATCTGCTGCCGCTGGCCATGGCAATGTTGCTGTCAGAGACCTTCAAACCTCAGCGCCACCGCTTCCTGCAGGCCCTGCAGTGGTTCTTCCTCGCCTTTGTGACCGCCGCGCTGGGACTGTCGCTGAGCGGATGGGTCAACCTGTCCGATACCTATCCCGTATTCGATGCTTTCTTTGCCATCCTGGTGCCGTTAATGCTGGCCATGATGGTGCGCAAGCTGCGTCCTCACAATCTGGAAGAGCGCGTTATCCTGGCCGCCTGCGGGCTGTTTACATTGCTCCTGCTGCTGGACATGGCGGTGGCGCACAGCTGGATCGAATGGCGCCATATCCCGGTCGACTGGGGAGCACTGGTGTTTGTGCTGGCCGTTATCAGCCTGTCCTTGCGCCACTACATTGGTACACAGCATTCGCTGACCCGACTTAATACCACGCTGGAAGCCCAGGTCCGGGAGCGGACCCGAAAACTGCAGCAGCTGGCCGACCTGGAATCGGCGCGCGCCCGTGCGCTGGAGTTCGGCAATCAGAAAAGTCGCTTGCTGGACCAGCTGACCGGTCAGATAGAAGCCCAGGCGGATGTTGAGTCTGCGCTGACCCTGCTCGAGCAAGGCCTGGCCGAATTCTGCGCCCCGGTGCCCGGTGTGTGCTACCGCCGCGAGGGCCAGGAAGAGCGCTATCGCATGTCCGAACACTGGGGCAACAGCGCGCAGTCGTTGCCGGTGCAGGCGATCAACAGTGTCATACTGCCCCACCCCGGCTGGCACTCATTTAACCTCAGCTATCAGCATCCGCATGCCGGCCAGCAGGTCGCCGCCATTATCTGCATCAACCTGGGCAGTGACACGATCGATTTCGAGGAACCCCAGGTTTACACGCTGACAACCCTGTTCACCCGGGCGGTTGAACGCATGGGGCTGGCCCTGTCCAGAATCGCACTGCAGGAGGCCCTCAGCCGGCTGTCCTATGAAGATGCACTCACCGGCCTGCACAACCGCCGCTACCTGGACGAAATGCTGCCACGAGAATTCCTGCTGGCACAACGCAATCAGACACCCCTGACCCTGATGATCTGCGATATCGACCATTTCAAACGGCTCAACGACACCCATGGTCATGCCGCCGGCGATGTCGTACTGAAGGAAGTGGGCAAACAACTCAGAGACACCTTCCGCCAGACCGACATTATTTCGCGCTACGGTGGCGAAGAGTTTGTCGTGGTGATGCCCGGCGCCGATCTGGATAACTGCCAGCGGCGCTCCGAGCAGTTACGTGAGCAGCTGTCGAAACTCGACATCATGTACGAAGGCAAAAGCCTGGGACCGGTAACCCTGTCCGCCGGTATCTGTAGCCTGTCGGCCGATACCGCCACCCCGGAACAACTGCTGCAGCAGGCCGACAACGCGCTCTACGCCGCCAAGCACCAGGGCCGTAACCGCGTGATCTGCGCCTCGGTATGAAATCATCGGGGTTGACTCCACCGTCCGGGTAGCCGATAGTGATCTGCATATTGTTTAACCAATTACTCAACACGTCGCAGCGCATGTACCGAACCAGCTCCCGCAACATCATGATGATTATTCGCACTGGCAACCGCCTGGTGGGATAGTCCGTACGCGCAATACGACTGAAAAGAACCCGCCACTCAGCGGGTTTTTTAATACCCGCCGTCAGTGGCCACACCCAAAGGAAAGGTGACACCATGACGACAGCAGCCTCAGCACTCGCCACTCAATCGACAAGCATTCTGCCGACCACGGCCGACATCATTGCTGCGGCTGCCCGCATGGAAGGCATTGTGCGCCATACGCCGCTGCAGCGCTCCGAGTTCCTGAGCCGGGCGTTCAACGCCAACATCCTGCTCAAGCGCGAAGACCTGCAACCGGTACGCTCGTTCAAGCTGCGCGGTGCCTACAACCGCATGGTGCAGCTCACCGAGGCCGAACGTCAGCGCGGCATCGTCTGTGCCAGCGCCGGCAACCACTCCCAGGGCGTCGCCTTCTCCTGTCACGCTCTGGGCATCAGCGGCACCCTGTTCATGCCCGCCAGCACCCCGGCGCTGAAGGTCAACAAGGTGCGCCAGTTCGGCGGCCAGCAGGTGCGCGTGGTGCTGACCGGCCACACCTTCGACGACGCCTGTGCCGCCGCCCGCGAGTTTGAGCGTCAGCAAGGGGCCGGCTTCATCCACCCCTTTGACGATTTCGACGTCATCTGCGGCCAGGGCACCCTAGGACTCGAGCTGCTGCAGGACCAGCCCGAGAGCATCGACTACCTGTTCGTTCCGGTCGGCGGCGGCGGGCTGGCCAGCGGCCTGGGCGCGGTGTTTCGTGAACAGTCGCCGGACACCCGTCTGATCGGTGTTGAGCCGGTCAATGCCGCCGCGCTGAAGCACTCGCTGTCAGCCGGCAGCAACCAGACACTGGACCAGATCGATCCCTTTGTGGACGGCGCTTCGACACGGCGGATTGGGGAGCTGGGCTTCGAGATCTGTCGCCAGACGCTGGAGCGGGTGATCGCCGTGGAAGATGCCGACACCTGCCGGGCCCTGATCGACCTGTACCAGGAAGAAGCCATCGTCGCGGAGCTGTCCGGCTGCCTGAGCATCGCCGCACTGGCAAGGTTCAGGGAGGAGATCGCCGGTAAAACCGTCGTCTGTATTCTCAGTGGTGGCAATAACGACTTTCATCGCTTTGCCGAAATCATCAAGCGCGCCGCCAGAGGCTGAGCCTCAGCGGGTGGTCCAACAGGGGGCGACTGCATGTGGGTGCCGCTCCCTGTTCAGCATCGGCATCAGCGTACCTGCGGCAGGCAGACCTGATCACCGTAGTAGTTGTTGCTATAGTTGCAGTACTGACACGCCTGCCCCTTGTCAGCCGTCGCTTCGATCGCTGCCGGACGAGCAGCAGAAGCAGATGATTCAACGATGTAACGTGCAATGTGAGCCATGATGTTGTCCTCCGGTGTGTTATGGAGCCAGATTAACCGGAGTATGAATTTTGTTGAAATTTATCTTTTAACTAGGGCTGATTGATTTAGACAATAACCAAACCCGGCAAGGACTGCCGTCATTCATCAAGGAAAAGGACTCCGCCGATGAACACAACGACACCCGCTTTAACCGCCCAATTGATGCGCCAGCTGGAACAGCAGGAAGGCCGCATCAACCACATGTACCGCGATACCCGAGGCTTCATTACCGTAGGCGTCGGCCATCGGCTGCCCTACCCGCACACCGCCACCCGGTTGGCATTTGTGCACAAGGACAGCGGCCAAGCCGCCTCCGACGCCGACATCCGCGCCGAATTCCGCCAGCTGTTAACCCGCCCCTACGGACAGCACCTGAGCGCCCACAGCTTCAGGCCCCATACTCGACTAGTCCTGCCCGATCCCCTGATCGATGCCCTCACCCGCCAACACATCAAAGCGTTCACCGAGGAACTCGGCAGCCTCTACGGCCAGGCCGAACTGGCCGCCATGCCCGAGCGGGTACAACTGGCCCTATACGACATGATCTTCAACCTGGGCCTGCCCAAACTGAAACACGGCTTCCCCCGTTTCAACCTGCACATCCGCAACGGCAACTGGGCCGCTGCCGCCGAAGAAAGCCACCGCCAAGGCATCAGCGAAACGCGCAATCGCCATGTACACAATTTGCTCAGTGGAAAAGTTAATTAACAGGTTACTACACAGGACAGAACATGGTTATTCACAGACAAAATCCGAAAGCTTATGCAGGGATATGACATGAGAGTGACTTTGTTCAAGCAGTTGAGTAATGCCTGAACAGTTTTACAGACCCCGTACTATAAGGGCTTAAGCGAAGGATGCGGACCTGTTGTCCGGAGCTTATCCACAGAACTATTCATAGCTTTTGGGGGTAAGTTTCGATGTTCAATAATGTAGGAACGACAACAGTTTTAATCTGCAAGCAAAGTATTCACAGACACAGGATTTTTTATTGATGTGGATAACTAAAGATTCTCAGCCGTGACATCACCCAGAATGCCAGGCTAAAGTCACGAGAAAATTTGCAGGTAAATCCTATGCTCAACATTTCACATAAGAGCGCAGAGCAGCGCTGGCAAGCCTATTGCGATGAGGTAGCGTCACTGGCGCAAAGATTATTCGGTTTAAGCCTGAATGATCTTGCCGATGAACGGCAATTGCGGGATGGTTTGCAGAGCAACGAAAGCCCATGGGAACTGGTTGAACGGTTGGGCGAAAAATATGACCTTGTGCGTATCGATAGCACATTCTGGTAGCCCCATTGGAGCATTCTTATGTCACGGAAAGACTGGACACCTGAGCAGGTCAAACTGGCCTTCCACCTATACTGCCAGCTGCCCTATGGCCGTTTGCACCAACGTAACCCAGAGATCATTGCACTGGCCAACCTGATTGGACGCACACCATCTGCGGTGGCAATGAAGCTCGTCAATCTTGCCAGTCTTGATCCTGTGATTCTCGCCTCTGGCCGCAGAGGCTTCAGCAACACGTCCAAACTCGACCGTGAGATCTGGGATCAATTTCATGCTGACTGGGAAGGCTTAGTACTGGAAAGCAATCGTATCCAGGCAGCTCTGGAAGGTGATACAACTTCTGATGTTGAATGGCTTGCAGACATTCCAACAGATGACTTCACCGGCGAAACGCGCACGCAAATTGTGCAACAACGCATCAAGCAGTCCTTCTTCCGCCGCGCGGTACTCTCCAGCTATGGCAACCGCTGCTGTATCACCGGCTTGTCAGAACCTCGTCTTCTGATCGCCAGCCATATCGTGCCTTGGAGCCAGGACAAAGCGAACCGGCTTAATCCTAGTAATGGCCTTTGCCTGTCGGCGCTGTATGACCGGGCATTCGAGCAGGGACTGATGACGTTTGATGAAGATTGGCGGGTGGTGCTGTCTCCTCAGCTGCAAAAACCAGAGCCAGCAATGAAGCATGTGTTTCTATCCATCGAAGGACAACAGATTGAGCTGCCTGAGAGGTTTAGTCCTGATCCGAAGCTAATGCAGCAGCACCGGGAGACGGTTTTAATTTCTCAATGCACAAAATGACATGGGTTGGCCCATTGCAGACTTTATCGCTATTGATTGGGTCGCGTTGGCGCAGAGCGACCACCCTGCCTCTGGGTGGGGCTACTGGGGACTAGCGCTACAAATACCCATAAGATGTTTAAAAGTGGTTGGAAAAGAATTAAAGATGTGGAGCGGAAAGAAGTGCAGCTACCACCTCGGTACGCTCACTTACCGGTGCGGCAGGGAGCGCTTGTGCTTACACACTGTCTCCCATTTCCCGTACCGGAAACGGTTGTACTGGCGAACCAGTACAACTTTTCCACGATCGGACATGACGTCTTCTCCATCTGATCTCAGCGGGCCGCTGATAGCCTTTACACACCATGTGCAAAGCAAGCAGATGAGTGTTAGGCAAGAAGGAGAGTCCTTGGTGGTAGCTGCGGGTCTAATGCTATCAGCTAGTCATAAAATTGAAAAGCACGAGTAAGCCCATATCATCACGCATTAATTCTTAGTGGCTGACTAAAAAACAGTGAAGCTACTTTCCTTATCCCAGCATACACAGCTTGCTACGCCATCATCTTATCAAAATGGGATTCAAATCTGGTTTTTATGAACACATCCCTAAACCGCTCAACAAATATTTCCGGATTTATCTCACCAAAATCCGTAAGGTTAATCGAGTCGGAATGTGACTCACGGTTAATATAACGGTAAAGGGCTCTATACTCTGGTTTTTCCTCACTTAGTTCAGCTAGAGCCTTGCGTAAGCTTTCACTCTGATGAACAAAACTGAAATAGTATTCCAAAATATTACGCATCATGTTTGGTACCACATTAGGTGACGTACGGCCGTCTAATGCGTCTTTGATTGTTTGCCAAAAGGCTTGATAGTCGTTCTGAACTTCCCCTGCTTTCATGGCAACAATCGAACTGTATTTAGATTTAGTGACACGGAACATAGCCAAGGATTTTTCTTTTTTATCATCCTTCATGAGCCTAACCATTTCATGAAAAAAGAACAGATTGTGTGTCAGGATAATCACTTGATTGAACCGGTTTATCGGGGTGAGCACCTGGCTCCTGATCAACGATGCAATGTCGTAGACATAGTTATGGGAAAGGCTCGAAATTGGATCATCAATCACAATAATACGATCCTGCATAAGCTTTCCTCCGGCTGTGTCTAGCTCACCATTGCAGACTTCAAGGAAGTAAAGAAACGAGATCAGGGTCTTTTCGCCCTCGCTGAGTGTCTTGAATACCCCTTCACTTTGACCCGAGCGTTCAAGTCGATACTGAGGTAAAGTTCCCTCTTCTTTTATCAACTCGAACCCCTTCAGACCTAATACGCGTAACCAATTATTGATACTATCAATTGACTGGTCGATGTTCGTGATCGCAGCCTTGGATTGGGCAACGATATTGCGTTGTTCCTGAATGCGACTCCGCAGAGATAGAACCTCATCCTTGGCAATCTGGCGTTGGCGACTAAGTTTTTCGTTGATCTCTTCAAATTCAACTAGTGCAGCATTGCACGAAGCCCTGTACCAATTCCAGAAGCGTCGCTTAATGTCTTCCTCATGTTTCTTTCTATTTTTAATTTTTGTATTGAAAGCGTCAATTTTGAGCTGCTCAGTGGCAATTTCAGCATTCAATGTGTTAACCAAAGCTTCAGAGGGCTCGAGCGTAATAGGAAGGGATGGGGTGTGAATTTTCGTGGCAATCGCTTGTAAATTTTTCTGGAACACAGCTTGAAGCCTTGCGACGTGGTCGCTTTATAGCTTGCACCTGATATTCCGGAGCTTCGCACTGTTGCAAAATATTCTCTATGGCACCTCTATAACGGTTTTCGAGTTGCCGGAGCTGGCTAAGCCGCTGTTCATAAGTCTTATCGAAGACTTTACGAAGTTCAGCATAGAAATCTTGAGGCAAAGGTTGCTGACAAAGTGGACATTGAATCGCCACCAGTACGTTAGACACACTCTAGCCGTTTCTCGTACTGCTGCTCATACTCTAGCGGTGACAGCTGATCATTAAAACCGTGACGTCGTTTGCTGTTATAGAACAGCTCGATGTAATCGAAGATATCACGGCGTGCATCACCCCTCGTGGCATAGACCTTTCGCTTGATGCGTTCGCGTTTGAGCAGCTGGAAAAAGCTCTCAGCCACCGCATTATCGTGGCAGTTGCCTCGACGGCTCATGCTTCCCTCTAGACCATGCTGTTTTAAGAAGGCTTGCCAGTCATGGCTGGTGTACTGACTACCTTGGTCTGAATGCACAACGACTTGGTTTTTCGGACTCCTTCTCCAGACAGCCATCAGCAGTGCATTCAACACCAGCTCCTTGGTGATGCGTGACTGCATGGACCAGCCGATCACTCGCCGCGAGAACAGGTCGACCACGACCGCCAGGTACAGCCAACCCTCGTGGGTTTTGATAAACGTGATATCAGTAACCCAGGCCTCGTTTGGAGCCTCGGTACTAAACTGCCGCTGCAACCTATTCGGTACAACGATATGGCTTGTGCCACCCTTCTGGCGGGGCTTGCGGTAACCAACCTGAGCGCGTAAGCCTGCTTGTTGCATTAAGCGATGCACCCGATTGGGGCCGCATTGTTCTCCATGATCTCGCAAATCACTGTGGATTTTGCGATATCCATAAACACCACCAGACTCCAACCAAAACTGCTTGATCAGCCCTGTTAGCCTATCGTCTTGCTTACTGCGATCCGATCTCGGTTGCTTTCTCCAGGCGTAATAACCACTGGGATGCACATCCAGCAGCGCGCATAGCCTGCGCACGGGCCAGTCCTTGTGATTATCACGGATGTAGGTGTACCTCAGTCTGACTGGCTGGCGAAGTACACCGCGGCTTTTTTTAAGATGTCGCGCTCTTCAGTGACGCGCTTTAGCTCTTTCTTGAGACGACGAATCTCAGCCTGCTCATCGGACTTGGCTTGATATTCCGCTGAATCGGGGCCGAACTTCTTTATCCAGGCGTAAAGGCTGTGGGTGGTGATGCCGAGCCGCTTTGCGACATCGGCAACGCTGTAGCCGCGATCAGTGACTTGCTTGACCGCTTCAATCTTGAACTCTTCGGGGTATCGCTTGCTGCTCATGGGCACCTCTCTGTAAGCCATTCTCTATGGCTAGGAGGCGTCTAGCAAACAAGTGGCGATTCACACCTTACGCAGCAGGTATTGGTTATCGCCTGCGCCATCTTGGCGCTCGATCGCCATCATCTGGTTGCTGATGCTGCCGGCATTTTCAGGGGTCACCTGCTCCAGCAGCAGGTAGTCACCATCATGCACAGGGTTCTTGCCACCGTTCATGGAGTTGCCCGAAGCGCGGGCGATGAAGTGACGGTCTGGGGATAAGTGACCAAAGCCGCTGGGGGCTGGCAGATATTCTTCCACATCCGCAAGGCCGGTTTTGAAGTGGCCACAGGCAATCTTGATATTGGGGAAAAAAGGCAATTGGGTTTCGGGCTCAGCAGGTGCGGCATCAGGCGCTGTGGGTCGCTCCGTCGTGACCTGTACCAGCTTGCTTTGGGCATATTGATCCAAGCGCCACTCCAGGATCTCCTGTGTCATCGTGCTGAATGTCGGTAACTCTGCTGCACTCAAACTCTGCTGGTAGCGGAACTGCATGCCATCCTGCGCGAACCATTCAATCTTGGAGCCTTGTTCCGGTGTGCACCAGTGATGAATCGGCATTTTGCGCCAGTGGTTCAGCCAAACGCTGTCGCTGATCGTTTCCAGCGGTTGCAAGCTGTCTGGCAGATCCGCTAACCAACTCGGGTGCTGTAACAACCAGCTTTTAGCCCACTGCGCCAACACCTGCAGAGACACCGGCTGGCTCAGGGCCTTTTGATCCAGCAAGGTCTGCAGCAATACCAGTTTGTACGACTTGGAGGTTTTAGTAATGGTTAGATCTCGGAACCACTGCGCATGCTGTTCCAGCACTTGCAGTTCGTCCACGGCAGCATCGCCCTGCTCGTCGATGAATTCCCACCAACTGCCGTAATTGCGTCGAAGCTGGCTCAGGTTTGCACCGCTATACGAAAATTCCTTCAGCGTCGGGCGCCGTTTCAAGCTCTGCTTCAGCTTGGTGTACTGGGCATCCAGCTTGTCGCCTACCAGGCTATCCAGAAAGTTGATAAAGCCGAGGTCGTAATTGACGTAGCAACCATCCGGCAGCAAGTCGCTCGGATTCTTGGCGGCGGCAACCAGCTGTTTACGCGTCGGTTTATGATCAAACACCGCGCCAAACAGCATCTCAGGTCGGTTGAGGAAGCTGTGGTGGTTACCGACAAAATCCAGCACCACCAACCGGTCCTTGCCTTCGCTCAAACGCAGGCCACGGCCAAGCTGCTGCAGGAACAAAATTTTGGATTCGGTGGGACGCAGCATCAACACGGTATCGATCTGCGGCAGGTCGACCCCTTCATTGAACAGGTCTACCGAGAAGAGCACATCCAACTGCCCACTACCTAACTGCTCCAAGGCTTCAGAGCGCGTCAGGTTCGACTCGGTATGCACACTGGCGGCGCGCACGCCCTCTTTGACGAAGTAATCCGCCATGTAATCGGCATGACGACGAGAAGCGCAAAATGCGAGGGTGCGGGCCTGTGACTTACCCCGCCACTCCTTCAATGCATGGCGGGCACGGCCGCGAGTGGCGAGCTGTGTGGATAACTTATCCGGATCAAAGCGGCCATTGCGCCAAGGGATATGCTCATAATCCACTTCGCTGTCGAAGATGCCGTAATAGCTGAATGGGCACAACTGCTGATCGTTAATGCCATCGAACAGGTCGCGACGGTAGACCAGATTATGGTCGCACAGACGTAGAATATCGGAGCCATCGGTACGATTTGGTGTTGCGGTCAGACCCAGCAGAAACTTGGGCTGGAAGTATTCCAACAGACGCTGGTAGCTGCCCGCGGCCGCGTGGTGGAATTCGTCCACAACGATGTAATCAAAATAATCCCGGCTGAACCTTTCCAAGTGGGCCACACGCCCCAAGGTCTGCACCGAAGCAAACAGCAAATCACACTGATCGTCTTTCTGTTTACCGGTGTAATGACCCACTCGCTTATGTGGCAAGATGGCCAAGAAGCTCTCTTCTGCCTGCAGCAATATCTCTTCACGATGCGCGACGAACAGTACCCGCCCGGCTTCAAACTGTGCTGCATCGAAAGCAGCAAGATAGGTTTTACCCATACCCGTTGCCAACACCACGAGGCCCTTTTGCCAGCCGCGTTGCCGCGCTGTCAGCAAAGCGTCCAATGCTTCCTCCTGATGAGGCTTGGGCGTTGGGATCTCGGGTTCAGGCTCCTGCTCGTCGACCTTGGCGGTGTGGATCGAGACCACTTTACGCGCCTCGTCATAGCGGCGCTGGTATTGCTCGATCCAGTCATAACTCAGCTCACGCACCTGCGGTTGCTGCAGTAGGTGTTGGAACTGCTGACGTACCTCGTCCAACCGCTGCGCTGCCAAGGAATCAGACGCGTTGGGGTAGTCCAGGTGATAGTTCCACTCCAATCCATCGGTGAGCGCCTTAGCGCTGATATTGCTGGAGCCTACAAAGGCATCGGCGCTGATCAATTCGCCCTGCTCTGAACGGACAAAGATGTAGGCCTTGAGGTGAAAGCTATAGGCCGAGCCGGTTTCGAATACGCGAACATCTGCCCCCCTCTCCGCCAACAGCATTAGCTTTTTCAATGCCTTGGGATCGGTGATGCACATGTAGTCGCTGGTTAGCAGTGTCAGCCGAACATTACGGGTTTCGGACTGTAAAGCGGCTTCAAGATCGCCAAAGATCAGATTAAGCCCGGTGGAACGGATAAAAGAGACGGCAATTTCGATCTCGGTGGCGTGGGTCAGCGCACGGCGCAGCGCAGGCAGCAATTGACGGTCATTACCGCCGGTCAGCAGATACTGTTGTGCACTCATCCTTGCGCCTCCAACTGACGGCGGATACAAACCGTTTGCCAGCTCACTTCGCTACGCTTCAAAAAGTCAGCGGAAGCGCTGTCGGTCAGTGACTGAAGTTTCAGTCCGTGCTGTGCAGCCAGTTGCGCCAACTCTTCAGTGCTCACAGGATACATGGGGCGGGCTGGATCGGAGGGACCAAAACGGAGGCTGATAATCAGCATGCCGGTTTCAGCCAGCAGTTTAGCTAAACGGGCAAAGGCCTCTGGGCGTTCGGCTGCAGGCAGATGCATCCAGACGGCCGATAGAAGGATCAGGTCATAGCCCTGTGTTGGCGCTTCAAGATCGTTGAGAAGTGGCAGCTGGGTATCGACCCAATTCACTTGATCGCCGGTGGTGCGCCGCCCACGCTCACGTAAGCCTTCGGCTGGCTCAACCGCTGTCACCTGCCAGCCCTGCTGCGCCAGCCAGTGAGCATCGCGGCCACTGCCCGCGCCTACATCCAGTGCCAAACCCGATGTTTGCTCGGCAAGCAGGTCTGCCCAGTCGGCATGCACATCCTGAGCGTTTACCGAATCATATTGCGACTGAAAATGGTCGGCGTACTGGTGATAGTGCACAATGGTCTGCTTCGGCATAACCGTCCCTTGTTGGTATCACTTCCTTTTAGATATCTCCCGAGTATACCGAATGTAACCACCATTCCCATTGCAAACCTTAGCCTAATAACACCCGCTCACTCTGAGGTTACCCAGCCGTCTCGTCAGCCTCAGCAGGTTCGGGCCGAGCCACCCGCACCCACCGCTCCCCAGTAAACTCCACCGGAAAACCCACCCACTCGCGAAACTCTCTCAGTGTGCAACTGCCGGTCTGGTAACTGCCGGCACCGGCCACGGTTTTGAACACCAGGGTGCTGCGCTCTGCGTCCATCGTGGGCGGGCCATCCAGCAGCTCGCGTACCGCCCACTGCTGCCCCAGCAAGCCGTTGCTGTAGTAGCCGCCGATTTCCAGTTTCAGGGGCAAGTTCCGGGACTGAGCAGCATGTTCTACCGCCAGGTCGAACAGCTCCGCCAGCTCTTCCGAGGTGACGTCCACGTAGGAGTTGATCTGTTCCATGGCAGCGGCCAGGTCTTCGTGGCTCAGCATGCTGCCGTGTCGCTCCATCGCCGGGGTTTGATCAGCCGGTGCCTGACGCCGCGCCAGCACGGTGGGGTAGCGACGCCAGTGGAAGAGTCCGTTGAACAGTAAGGCGACCGCGAGCATACAAAGCAGATTGAGCAGTACCGGCGTGAACAGATAGGTGTAGCCCAGGGCATGGATCGCATCGCCGCCGACCACGGCGGTCAGCGCTGTGGCACCGCCCGGTGGGTGGATGCAGCGCAGGTAGTGCATCGCCGCGACGGCGAGCCCCACAGCCAGTGCCGGAGTGAAGGCAGCGTCCGGCAACAGTAGTTGGCAGGTGACGCCGATGGCGCCCGAGACCATATGGCCCACCAGAACCGCCCAGGGCTGAGAAAGCGCGCCGTGGGGCACGGCAAACAGCAACACAGCGGTGGCGCCCATGGAGGCGACCATCAGGGCGCCGCTGTGCGACTCCAGATACCAGTGCGAGATGAAGTAGACCAACACAAGGCTGAGCATGGCCCCCAGGCCGGAGATCAGCTTTTCAAGATGGCTGGTGGTGTTGTCACCCAGCCCCAGCAGGGCTCGCAGCAGTGACTCGTCTCGTTCCAGCTTCATTTTTCTGCGCCTCCTCGTTCACCTCGGTTCGGCGGTCGGCTGCTCCGGCAAGTGGCGGTCTCTCGACACAGCACCTGCCTATGGACCAGCCATCGCCAGTATCGTCGGCGCAATGCTTTCAAAACATGTAATACAAATCAATTATTATGTGACGATCATGACGACGCGCACCCTCTATTGATAGCTAATGACTATTAACCCAATCGTCATGATCAATTTCTAGAATCAGAATCCGCTCGTTATGATGGCTTCCAGTTTCGAGACCATTTTTCAACTCTCAGGAGATCCACACATGGGTATCGTTAACACCGAGATCAAGCCGTTCCAGGCAACTGCGTTCAAACAGGGTGAATTCGTTGAAATCACTGAAGAAAACGTGAAAGGCAAGTGGGCCGTATTCTTCTTCTACCCGGCTGACTTCACCTTCGTCTGCCCGACCGAGCTGGAAGACCTGGCAGGCAAGTACGAAGAGCTGCAGGGCATGGGCGTTGAAGTCTTCTCCGTGTCGACCGACACTCACTTCAGCCACAAGGCATGGCACGACACTTCTGAAGCGATCGGCAAGATCAACTACTACATGGTGGGCGACCAGACTGGCACCATCACCAACAACTTCGGTGTGATGCGTGAAGGCCAGGGCCTGGCAGACCGCGCCACCTTCCTGATCGACCCGCAGGGCGTGATCCAGGCGGTTGAGATCACCGCTGAAGGTATCGGCCGTGACGCTGACGACCTGCTGCGCAAGGTGAAAGCGGCTCAGTACGTCGCCGCTCACCCGGGTGAAGTGTGCCCGGCGAAATGGAAAGAAGGCGAAGCGACTCTGGCTCCGTCTCTGGATCTGGTCGGCAAGATCTAAATCCAACCGACGCTTGCTGACCAGCCCTGGCCGGTAAGAGAGTCTGGCAAGACGCCGCCCCTCGGGGCGGCGTTTTCGTTTGTGTATCAATCAGATATGGCCATAAATAAACAAAATCTATCGGTCTGTTAATTACGATTAATTTCAAACATTAATAACGACTGGTTAAGATAGTTCCATATTCGAGATGAGCAGCACCGCCGCAACAGGAGATCCAGGGGGCGGACGCCGTTCAAGCACTTAGACCTGATTTTGGCATTGAAGGAAGACGGACCATGTTGGATGCAAACCTGAAACAGCAGTTGAACGCTTACCTGCAGAACATCGTCACGCCGATCGAGCTGACCCTGACCACCCATGACAGCGCCAAGTCTCAGGAACTGGCCGAGCTGACCCACGAGATCGCCGCGCTGTCCGACAAGATCAGCGTCAAGGCTGGCAACGACCGCCGCGCCCCGAGCATGGCAATCGGTGCCGCCGGTGAAGCACCGCGTATCAACTTTGCCGGCATCCCGATGGGTCACGAGTTCACCTCGCTGGTGCTGGCGCTGCTGCAGGCCGGTGGCCACCCGTCCAAGGCCGATGCCGAGCTGCAGGAGCAGATCCGCAACCTGAAAGGCGAGTTCCACTTCGAGACCTACATCTCGCTGTCGTGCCAGAACTGCCCGGACGTGGTCCAGGCATTGAACCTGATGGCGGTGCTGAACCCGAACATCACGCACACCATGATCGACGGCGCCCTGTTCCAGCAGGAAGTGGATGAGCGTCAGATCATGGCTGTACCGTCCGTGTACCTGAACGGTGAGCACTTCGGTCAGGGCCGCATGACGCTGGCCGAGATCGTCAACAAGATCGATACCGGTGCTGCCGAGCAGAAGGCCGCCGCGCTGAACGAGCGTGAGCCTTACGAAGTGCTGGTGGTCGGCGGTGGCCCGGCCGGTGCCTCAGCGGCCATCTATGCTGCGCGCAAGGGCATCCGCACCGGTGTCGTGGCTGAACGTTTCGGCGGTCAGGTGATGGATACCGTCGGCATCGAGAACTTCATCTCCGTGCCCTACACCGAAGGCCCCAAGCTGGTCGCCAGCCTGGAGCAGCACGTGAAAGAGTACGAGGTCGACGTGATCACCGAGCAGTCCGCCGCCAAGCTGAAAAAGGGCGAGCTGATCGAGGTGGAACTGGCCAGCGGCGCAACGCTGAAGAGCCGCAGCGTCATCCTGGCCACCGGTGCCCGCTGGCGTGAAATGAACGTGCCGGGCGAGCAGGAATACCGTGGCAAGGGAGTGGCCTACTGCCCGCACTGCGACGGCCCGCTGTTCAAGGGCAAAAGTGTAGCGGTGATCGGGGGCGGCAACTCCGGCATCGAAGCGGCGATCGACCTGGCCGGCATCGTGAAAGATGTCACCGTACTGGAGTTCTCCGACACCCTGCGCGCCGACGATGTACTGGTGAAGAAGGCGGAATCCCTGGCCAACGTGACCATCATCAAGCAGGCGATGACCACCGAGGTACTGGGCGACGGCAACAAGGTGATCGGCCTGAAATACAAGGATCGCCGCACCGATGAGACCCACGTGGTGGATCTGGCCGGCATCTTCGTTCAGATCGGCCTGGTACCGAACAGCGAGTGGCTCAAGGAGACGCTGGAGCTGACCGAGCGCGGCGAGATCCTCATCGATGGCCACGGCGCCACCTCCATGCCGGGCGTGTTCGCCGCGGGCGATGTGACCAACACGCCGTACAAGCAGATCATCATCTCGATGGGATCAGGCGCCACCGCGGCGCTGGGCGCCTTCGACCACCTGATCCGCAACTGAGACTGACGTAAACCTCTATCTTCATTTGCCGCCCTTCGGGGCGGCTTTTTTCGTTGTGGCTAACCGGCTCAGGTCATCGACAGCAGTGCCGAGACCAGCTTGTCGTTGTCGTATCGGTCCGGCTGGTCCGGGTCGGTCAGGTCCATATCCACCAGCTGGATCCCCAGCGCCTCGAGGCGCGCCTTGAAGGCGGTGTCCACGCCCGTCAGAAAACGGCTGTCGAGCAGCACGATGTTGAGAAGGCGTGATACGGCCACCGGCTCATCCTGGTCGGCCTGCAGGTAGTCCAGCAGCGTCTCGACCTGCCGCTGCGGCGTCATGTCGTACTGTTCCGGGTCCTGACCCAGGTTGGGGATATACACCTTCGGGCAGGGGTTTTCGGCCACCGAGGCGCCGACCCGGTCCACCAGCAGGTTGGCCATCAGGCTGCTGTAAAAGCTGCCGGGCGGATAGCAGATCAGCTCGGCGGAGGCGAGCAGCTTGCGGTTGGACTTGCGCAGCTTGGAGCCGGACGGCCTGGGTTCCTGCTGGGAGTGCACCAGTTTCAGACGCTCGACCCGGCTGCTGATCGGTGCGACCTCCTTGCCGGTGAGCAGGTGCTGGCCCACCACACGGCTGCCGTCTTCCAGCTGCGCCATCAGCTGACGCTCATCGCCGGAGATGGCGCGCACGACGCCGCGCACGTTCACCAGCTGCGAGAACAGGAAGATGATCGGATCCAGCGAACGGTTGTTGTTCAGATAGCCGCCAGTAAGGATCAGGTTGCCGATACTGGCACCGCGCAGGTCGAAGTCATCCGGCATCGCCTGCTGAAAATAGCCCAGGTGATTGCAGATCAGACTGCGCATCGGGTTGGGAATGTCCCGCACCAGCGGATCCTTGCCCTGCACCAGCCGGGTCAGCTGTGTCCGCAGGCTGGTGTCATCCGCCACCTTAGGCATGCGGTAGCTGAACAGCTTGACAATCTCCGGGTGCCCCAGCACGGTCTCGTCGGCCAGCGCCATCAGGCGCGAGCGCAGATCGCCCACCGCCGGCATATCGAAGGCCTCGCGCAGCACGGCAGAGCTGCCACCGGAATCGAAGGCCGACACCAGATGGATGGAGTTATGCGTGTACTGCTTGAGCGTTCGCGACAGCCCGTTCAGGGCGGAGCCGCCACTGAAGAACAGGATCCGCGGCCCCAGTTCGGGCAGTTTGCGGTAGCGGGTCAGCTTGAGTGAATCCGGTATGTTGACCTGATGGGTCATGAGTATGCGTGGCATGCTGTCCTCTTTTGCGGCGGGCTGATCTCTTAACAGCCCCGTCATGTCCCTGTCATGTTACGGTCGGGGGCATTAACGTATAGTGACACCCGAATTTCTGCAGCAGCCGGCATCCATGAGTGCGTTAAGTCAAATCATACAGGAAAACCTCCACTTTCTGGTCAGCGAGGTCGACACCCAACTGCAGCAGCTGGTCCGGTTTTTTCGTGAGCCTTCGGCAGCACCGCTGGCCACGCTGGAGTCGCGTCGCGGCTATGTCAGCAACCTGCGCATGCGTGTCCAGCGCGAAACCATCCGTCTGCTCAGCCGCAGCCGCAAACCGGCACAGCAGGAAGTGCGCATGCGCGCGGTGGACAACCTGGCTCGCTCGCTGGAACAGCTCACCGATGCGGGCCGCAGCTGCCTCCGTGAGTTCATCAAGCAGACCGATACCGACCTGCCTCCGTTGCCCAAGCGCAAGCAGTTTCGCCGCCTGATCAAGCGGATCGCATCGGCGCTGGAGCTGGTGGAACCGGGCCTGTTCGAGGCCGACGCCCATGCCGCCGTACGCCTCAAGCAACGTACCGACCGCATGCTGCAGACCTGTGATGAGCTGCAGGCCGAGCTGATCAGCGATGCGCCCGCCGATGCTCCCGCCGCCCGGCTGCCGGCCCTGTTTGCCTGTTATGCCCTGCGCCAGATGGTGCAGGCGCTGGAGCAGAT
This sequence comes from uncultured Marinobacterium sp., assembly GCA_963677795.1. Taxonomy (GTDB): domain Bacteria; phylum Pseudomonadota; class Gammaproteobacteria; order Pseudomonadales; family Balneatricaceae; genus Marinobacterium. The sequence continues at coordinate 1,773,369 of OY782520.1, forward strand.
GGCCGAGGCGATACTGTCGGCCAACCTGGGACAGAGCATCAACCTGTCCAATCTGTCTCATATCCGCCAGGCAGCGGCCCAGCTGCAGAAACCGCTGAAGAAGCTGGAGATCAATACCCTGGCGGAAACCCGTTCGGGCAGCGCCATCGCCGGCATCCGCCAGAACGGCTCCAGCCGCTATCTGGCGATCTACAAGGAAGGCGACCCGAACAAGGTGGTGGAAGAGGTACAGGGCGTGGAGAGCTGGCACGCGATCTATCCCGGCCTGGCGCCCCGTATTCTGGGCCATTCCGAGAAGGACGGCTCGGCGTCCATGCTGATCGAGCACCTGCCCGGCCAGACTTTCGAATCGCTGCTGTTCGCCGAAGACGAGGTACTGCTGGACCAGGCCAGCCGTCAGCTGATGCGTACCCTGCGCAGCATCTGGCGTGAAACGCAAAACCACAAGGCGGAGCCGGCTCAGTTCATGCGCCAGCTGGGCAAACGCTTGCCCTCGATCCTGGCGGTACACCCGGAGTTCGACCGGCCACGCCAGCAGATCTGCGGCGAGACCCTGCCATCGCTGCAGACACTGGTCGCGACCACCGCCGCCGTCGAGGCACGCTGCCCGCCACCGTTTTCGGTCTATATCCACGGCGATTTCAATGTGGATAACATCATCTACGACCCGGCGGAGAAGCGGATTTTCTTCATCGACCTGCACCGCTCCCGCTACCTGGACTACTGCCAGGATATCTCGGTGCTGATGGTGTCCATCTACCGCCTGCAAATCCTCGAGCGTGATCGCCGCCGGCGCCTGATGGCGGTTGCCCGTACCCTGTTCAATGCCTGCCGTCGCTTTGCGCAACAGCAGAAGGACGACACCTTTGATCTGCGGCTGGCGATTGGCCTGGCGCGTTCGTTCATCACCTCGACCCGTTTCATTTTCGACAAGTCTCTGGCCGGCCGCATGTACCTGCGCGCGCTCTATTTGATGGAGCAAAGCAGCGCCGTCAAGGCCGGCGAAGAAACCCGTTTCAAACTGCCCCTGAAGGAGTTGTTCCTTGAGTAATCTGCGTATTGGTGTTGTCGGCATTCCCGGCAAGTGGTCTACCGAAGCCCTGGCGGACGCCATCGAAGCCCGCACCGGCTACCGGCTGGTGATCGATATGGCCGAGGTGGAACTGCAGCTGGACAGCAACCGACTGCTGTATCGCGGTGTCGACCTGAGCACCCTGGACGCCCTGGTGGTGAAGAAGATCAGTGAGGTGTACACCCCGCATACGCTGGATCGCATCGAACTGCTGCGCCATGCCGAACAGGCCGGGGTCCGCGTGTTCAGCCCGACGCGCAGCCTGCTGCAGCTGATCGACCGCCTCAGTGGCACCCTCGGTCTGTCGCAGGCCGGCATTCCCATGCCGCCCACCCGCGTCACCGAATCCCTGCCCGCCGCCCTGCAGGCGGTGCAGGACTTTGGCAGTGCCGTACTCAAGCCGCTCTACTCCACCAAGGCACGCGGCATGACGCTGGTGGAGGCGTCCGATCCGACCGCCCAGCGCCAGCTGGAAGATTTTGCGGCCAGCAACGCCATGCTCTACATTCAAAAGAAACTGGATCTGTCCGGGCGTGATCTGGGCATGGTGTTTGTCGGCGGCCAGTATCTCTGCACCTATGCCCGTGTCGGCAGCAAGGGGGCCTGGAATACCACCATCCACAGCGGCGGACGCTATGAGCCGTTCGAGCCCGATGCCGAGCTGATCGAGCTGGGCCGCAAGGCGCAGGCCTGCTTCACACTGGATTTCACCACCGTGGATATCGCCCTGACCGATGCCGGACCGGTGGTGTTTGAAGTTTCCGCCTTCGGCGGTTTCCGGGGCGCGCTGGAAGGCTGTGGCGTTGATGCCGCGGCTGCCTATCTGGACTGGATCCTGCAGACACTGGCACAGGAGCGCTCATGCTGAACAATCCACTGGACTCGCAACAGGTCAGCACCGCCATTGCCCACTGCCAGCACCATTTCCTGCTGGAACTGGACGGCTTCGTCGCCCGCGTCGGCAGCAACAGCGCTGCCTTGATCGACGCCCTGCGCGATTACTATCGCAGCTACCCGCAACCGGAGGCCGCCGACGCCAACGTACAGATCTGGATGATCGACCAGCCCGCCATCAAGCCGGAGCTGAACTGGCATGACTGGCCCCGAGAGACCGGCAAGAGCGGCCGCAAGGAAGCGATCTTCGACCTGCCCGATGGTCAGCGCCTGATTCACAAGATCAAGACCGGCATGCTGATGCTGCAGCGCCGCCAGGACCCGCTGCTGATCGGCCCCGCCCGGGAACAGCTGGCCCAGGCGGTCAATTTCATCAACAACCAGCACATCAATTTCCTGCAGCATCGGGGTGGCCTGATCTGCCATGCTGCCGCGCTGTCCTGCAGTGGTCGGGGTGTCGCGGTGGCGGCCAGCTCCGGTGGCGGCAAGTCGACCCTGATGCTGCGTCTGATGGAACTGCCCGAGGCCCGCTTCATCACCAACGACCGACTGTTCGTGCAACGCACGGATCGGGGCACCCGGGGTCAGGGCGTCGCCAAGTTGCCGCGGATCAACCCCGGCACCCTGCTCAACAATCCGCGCCTGAAGCCGGTCCTGAGCGAGGCGCATCAGGCTGAATTTGCGGCCCTGTCGACGCCCGATCTCTGGCAGCTGGAGTTCAAATCCGATGTCCCGGTCGAGGACTATTACGGCCCCGGCACGCTGGCGCTGAGTGCCCCCCTGCACGACCTGATCCTGCTCAACTGGTCCCACCAGAGCGACCAGCCCTGCCGGATCCGCCGCGTCGATCTGGCCCAGACACCCGAGCTGCTGCCGGGCATCATGAAATCCCCCGGCGCCTTCTATCAGGACGACGATGACCGCTTCCTGGCCGCCCCCACCCTGCCCCCCGAAGCACACTATCTGGAACAGCTGGGCGGCCTGAATGTATACGAAGTGACCGGCCGGGCCGACTTCGACCAGGTCGCGGACTGGTATCGTCAGGAGGTATTGCACCTTGGCTGAACTGCTGCTGTTACGGCACGGCAAGGCGAAAACCGACCATGTCGACGGCGATCACGCCCGCACGCTGAAAAACCGCGGCAAGCGTGACGCTCAGCGTATCGGCCACTGGCTCGGCCAGCAGTCGCTGCAGCCGGACCTCATCATCAGCTCCTCCGCCGAACGCGCCCGGCTCACCGCCGAGAAATGCGGCAAGGTAATGGGCCTGCCGGCGCTGGCCATCCGGGTTCAGGAGGAACTCTATCTGGCCTCCCCGGACGAGCTGCTGGCACAGCTGCAGCCACTACTGAGCCGGCACCAGCGCATTCTGCTGGTGGCGCACAACCCGGGACTGGAGCAGCTGTTGCAGCAACTGCTGGATGAGCCGCTGGCGATCCCGGACGACGGCAAACTGCTGCCCACGGCCGCGCTGGCGCACCTGACCACCGAGGTGGCACAGCCCGAAGCCGGTCAGTGGCGGCTGGAACGGTTGATCCGGCCGCGCAGCCTGCCACGCCAGTTCGCCATCCAGGTAGACGGCCAGACAGTCTGGTGGGACCGCCCGGCCTACTATTATCAACAGTCCGGAGTGCTCGCCTATCGCATCCACGACGGCCAGCTTCAGCTGCTGATGTTCAAGACCCTGCACAATCCGCTGTGGAAACTGGCCAAGGGGATTATCGAACCCGGCCTGAGTGCCGCCGAGTCCGCCGCCAAGGAAGCCTGGGAGGAGCTGGGCATTCGCGGTGAGGTCGACCCCGAGCCGCTGGGCGATACCCGCCATGCCAAATGGGGCGGCGAGTGCGATCTGCGGCTCTTTGCCATGCGCGTAACCGCAGCACCGGACGCGGCTCACTGGTGGCACGACAAGCGCTTTTGCCAGTGGCTCAGCCCTGAAGAAGCGGCTCCGGCCTGCGTGATCGAGGATATTGCCCGCTTTATCCGTGCACTGAACGACAGGATCGCATCATGACCCGGCTGATCGCCCTGATTCGCCACGGCGACTATGAGCAACTGGCCGGGACACCCAGCGCCCTCCAGCCCTATCCACTGACTCCGGAAGGGCGCGAAGAGGTCCGTCAGCAGGCACGCCGCTGGGGCGAGTGGCTCCGCGCCGAGGAAATAGAGTTAAGCCCGGATGTCCACAGCTCGACCCTGCTGCGCGCCTGGCAAACCGCGCAGGTGTATATGGAAGAGCTGGCCGACCGCTTCACGGCGGCACCGGAACTGACCAGCTTTTCCGATCTCTGCGAACGCCGGGTCGGCTCCGCCGCCAACCTGACTACCGCCGAGATCGAGCGTATCCTGACACTGGACCCGCGCTTTGAGCCGGCACCTGAAGGCTGGAAGTCGGACAGCCACTACCGCCTGCCGCTGGAAGGCGCCGAGTCGCTGCTGGATGCCGGCGCGAGGGTGGCCGGTCATCTGCGCCTCTGTGCGCTGGCCGAAAACCGGGGACTGCAGTTGATATTCGGCCACGGTGCCGCCTTCCGTCATGCGGCCTATCATCTGCATGTCATGGAATTCGACGATATTAAACGGTTAAGCATGTACCACGGCCGCCCTGTGGTGCTGGCCCATGAACCGATTTCCGGCTGGCGCCACCACAGCGGTGACTGGAAACTCAGACAGCGAACCGAGCGTCCCGATTGATCGGCGCTCCGACCGAGGATGCCATGCCGCAGCCTGCATTGCCCAGAATCAAGAACCGGTCCACCCACACCGATATCCGCGCCACCCTGCCGTTAACCAGTTGCGCCTGGCCGCTGGAAAAGGGATCGGCCGACAGCGAACTCCGCGATGAAGCGAAGCTGCAGCAGGCGTTGATCAACGCCTCGCCTGACCAGGGTGACTGGCACTGGCCCAAACGCCCGGTGATCTTCATCTCCGACCCCCATGCCGATGCCGAAGCCTTTGAAGCCTCACTAGTGGCCAGTGGCGGTGTCCAGCTGGAAGAGAGCGCCGGCAGCGCCCGCTTCGAACTGACGCGGCTGGGACGCCAGGCCGAATTCATTATCGGCGGCGACTGCCTCGACAAGGGACCGAGCAACCTGCAGATGCTGCGCAGCCTGAAGCGCCTGTACGACACCGGCGCCAGGGTCACCCTGCTCGCCGGCAACCACGATCTGCGCCTGCTGATGGGGCTGCTGTCGATGCAGCAGACCCGACACACCGGCAACGAGCACCTGTTTACCCGCATGGGCAAGAAGGTGATCCCCCTGTTCCGGGAAGTGTTTGATGCCCATCCGCAGCGCAACTGGCTCAAGGGAGTACCCGATGCCGACGCCTGCCGCGCGCTGCTGCTTCCGGAAGACGACTGGTTCGAGCGTTTCCCCGAACATGCCCGCGGCATCCTGACCGATGCGGGAATTACGCGGGAGTTGAAAAAGATGCGCAGCAAGGCGGACAGCTTCGAACGCCACTGCCTGGCGGCCGGGCTGGATATCCGCACGATCTACGGCGTTGCCCGCCACTGTCAGCGCCTTTTCCTCCACCCGAAGGGCGAGTTTCACTGGTTCTTCAAACGCATGCAGCTGGTTCGCCGGACCGGTTCGTTTCTGTTTCTGCACGCCGGGCTGGATGATGGCATGAGCCGGCGCATTGCCGAACGCGGCCTCAAGGACGTCAACAAGCGATTCCGCAAGGCGCTGCGCAAGGACCTGTTCAGCTTTTACTACAGCTCTCTGGCCAACACCTTCAGAACCAAATACCGTGCCGCCGACCTGCCGCTGACCGACGACGGCGTGCAGCAGATTCATGGCTGCGGCGTGCGTGTGCTGGTCCACGGCCATATCAACCGCACGCGCGGCCAGCGTCTGGCCCTGCGACAGGGGCTGCTGCATGTGGAGGGCGATATCACGCTGGATCGCAACTCGCGCCAGCAGGAAGGCTTGCGCGGATACGGTTGCGGTGCCACGATCATCGACCCCAAACGGCATATCCTCGGCATCAGCAACGACTATCCGTTCGCCAAGGTATTCCGCCCCGATACGTTCAACCCGGCGAGGTAACCCCCCGTTCATGAAAGCCAAAAACGAATTCGTGCACGAGTCCTATCAGGACGGCAAGTCGATCCAGGGTCTGCTCAAGGCGATTGCGCGTGGTCTGGGCAAGGGCAAGCTGGAATTCAGCGATGGCGACCAGGATATCGAGCTGACCCCCGAGGGACTGCTGCACCTCAAGGTCTCCGCCAGCGAGGATGAGACCCGCAACCAGCTCAGCATCCGCATCCGCTGGGAAGAACACCCACGCGAACCCTCTGAAGAGCTGCTGAAGGTCAAGTAAGCCTCACCAGGGCAGGCCGGCGCTGAACCGCTCGATCAGGAAGTCGCACAGCAGCTGCAGCCGGGGCGAGCGCTGCCGCGCCTGTGGATACACCAGCCAGACGCCGCTGAATGGATAGCGGTACTGCTCCAGCATCGAGATCAGCTCGCCCCGTTGCAGCGCCGGCTCCACGTAGTAATCCGGCAGCTGGGCAATCCCCAGCCCCTTGGTCACCGCATCCAGCAGCGCGGGTCCCGAATTGGAGCGCCAGTTGCCGCTGACCTTGAGCTCGCGGCGCTGGCCGTTGTCGCTGAACAGCCAGAAGGTATTGGAGCCGAGCAGGCAGTTGTGCTGGCTAAGTTCAGATAGCGTATGCGGCATGGGATGGCGCTGCAGGTAATCAGAGCTGGCACAGAGATACTCGCGCCGACCACAGAGCCGCCGCGCCAGCAGTGAAGAGTCTTTCAGCGTGCCCATGCGCACGGCCAGATCGTAGCCTTCGGCAATCAGGTCAGTCTGGCGGTTGGTCAGGTGCAGGTCGAGGCTGATCTTCGGATACTGCAGCATGAAATCATTGAGCTGCGGCGCCAGAAAACGCTCGCCGAAGGTGGTGGCGCAGGTGACGCGCAATTTGCCCGAGGGCTCGGACTGGAAACTGGCCAGCTCCTCCTCAGCCGCGGAAAAGCCATGCAGCAGCTCCCGGCAGTGCCGGTAGTAATGCTCACCCGCCTCGCTGAGCCGAAACTTGCGCGTGGTGCGGTACATCAGCGGCGTGCTCAGGTCCGCCTCCAGACGCGACACCAGCCGGCTGATATGCGAGGGCGACACCTTGAGCTTCTGCGCCGCCGCCGAAAAACTGCCCTGCTGTACCACTTCGACGAAGGCCTCAATGGCATCCCAGTTACGCATGCTGACTCCTGTTGGTGCTGGCTGGCCGGCTTCGCACCCGAATTGTTGTTGAACAACAATAATGTACAGAATTCAGGCGCGTTATGCCGCAGAACACGGCCCACGAGCTTCAATCCGGCACTCCCGCGAGCCCCTAAGCCATGAAATCAGCCGCCACGGAACCCGCTGACACAGAAAAATCTCCTGTGAACACGGCTAAACCTCATAGTAAACAGCCGAACATATCGGGTAAAACTGTGGAAAATATAGGCCGTCACCCATGAGCCGGTACCCGCAGGTAACCGCTCGGATTTTTACCCAAGCTTTTCACCTTACAAGGAGCCATCCATGTCGATTGAACGCATCCAGTCTACCGACCGCATGAGCCGTATCGTCAAGCACAACGGCACCGTTTACCTCTGCGGCCAGACCGCCGGCGAGGCGGAATGGGATATCGCCGAGCAGACCCGCCAGTGTCTGGCCAAGATCGAAGGCCTGCTGGAGGAAGCCGGCAGCAGCACGGCATCCATGCTGTCCGTGACCATCTACATCCGCGACATGAAGGACTTCGCTGCCATGAACGAAGTCTGGGATGCTTGGGTCGCCGACCTGCCCAAGCCGGCCCGTGCCTGTGTTGAAGCCCGCATGGCGCGCCCGGAGATTCTGGTGGAAATGACCGTCACCGCTGCCGTGGAAGACTGATCCGCCCGGGCCTGTGGATAAACCCCAGGCCGTCTCTCTCCTGATTATTGCAACTCAGCAAAAATACTTTTCAATTGGTGCCATTATCACTGGCGCCCACCGGGTCTAGACTGTGTTCAAACCGAATACAGGAGATCCCATCATGAAATCACGCGCGGCCGTTGCCTGGAAAGCAGGCGCCCCTCTTACCATCGAAGAAGTGGACGTTCAGGGCCCGAAAGCGGGCGAAGTCCTGGTTCGCATCGTTGCCACCGGCGTCTGCCACACCGATGCCTTCACCCTGTCCGGTGCGGATCCGGAAGGGATCTTCCCGTCGATCCTGGGCCATGAAGGTGCGGGTGTGGTTGAAGAAGTCGGCCCGGGCGTGACCACCCTGAAGCCGGGTGACCACGTCATTCCGCTGTACACCGCCGAATGCGGCAAGTGCAAATTCTGCCTGTCCGGCAAGACCAACCTGTGTCAGGCGGTACGCGCCACTCAGGGTCAGGGCCTGATGCCGGACGGCACCAGTCGTTTCTCCCTGAACGGTGAAACCCTGTACCACTACATGGGCACGTCTACCTTCTCCGAGTACACCGTGGTACCGGAGATCTCACTGGCGAAAATCAACATCGACGCGCCGCTGGAAAAAGTCTGCCTGCTGGGCTGCGGTATCACCACCGGTATCGGTGCAGTGCTGAACACCGCCAAGGTTGAGCCGGGCTCTACCGTTGCCATCTTCGGTATGGGCGGCATCGGCCTGTCCTGTATCCAGGGTGCTCGCATGGCCGGTGCCGAGCGCATCATCGCCATCGACATCAACGAAGACAAATTCGAGATGGCGCGCCAGTTCGGTGCCACCGACTGCGTCAACCCGAAGGATTTCTCCGATCCGATCCAGCAGGTGATCGTCGACATGACCGACGGCGGCGTGGACTATTCCTTCGAATGTATCGGTAACGTACAGGTGATGCGTTCCGCACTGGAGTGCTGCCACAAGGGCTGGGGCGAATCGATCATCATCGGTGTGGCCGGTGCCGGCGAGGAGATCTCTACCCGTCCGTTCCAGCTGGTGACCGGTCGCGTCTGGAAAGGCTCCGCCTTCGGTGGCGTCAAGGGCCGCAGCCAGCTGCCGGGCTACGTTGAGGACTACATGAACGGCAAGATCGAGATCGATCCGTTCATCACCCACACCATGGGGCTGGAAGACATCAACAAGGCGTTCGACCTGATGCACGAAGGCAAGAGCATCCGCTCGGTGATTCTGTTCGATCAGTAATTTGGAGTGCTGGGGTGCCTTTGGCCGTGGTCACCTCATCTGCCTGACACGCCGTAAACCCATCCATGGGGGCTCCCTGCCGCCATCCCTGGCGGCAGAGGGTCAGTCAGACGAGGCCACCCCGTCCATGGACAGTCTGTGCCAAGCCCGGCACGGCCTGCACATGGGAATTGGACAGCGCGCTCAAGCCCCATTTCGAGGCTGGCACCCAGCTGACCAGCGTGGAGGCGATACTGTTGATCGACCGTTGGCGCCAGGGATGGCGCCATCGAGCGTCCAAGGACGGATTCACAGCGTGTCGAGCAACAGTAGCGCCTCCAAAGCCCTCACCAATCGGCAAACCCAACCGGTACGAATACCTATTCAGGAGAACGCACATGTCACAAGCAGCCCCCGAGCTGATCGTCAGCAACAAGTGCTTCGACGGCTGGCTCAAGCGCTACAAGCACGTATCCACGGCGACCGGCACGGAGATGATTTTTGCCATCTACCTGCCGCCACAGGCGCAGACGCAACCGGTGCCGGTGCTGTACTGGCTTTCCGGCCTGACCTGCACCGACGAGAACTTCATGCAGAAGGCCGGTGCCCAGCGCATCGCCGCTGAACTGGGTATCGCTATTGTCGCGCCGGATACCAGTCCGCGTGGCACCGATCTGCCCGGTGAGCATGACAGCTACGACTTCGGCTCCGGCGCCGGTTTCTACGTCAACGCGACCGAAGCACCCTGGGCGGCCCACTACCGCATGTACGACTACGTGACCGACGAACTGCCGGCACTGATCGAACAGCACTTCCCGGTGACCGATAAGCGCGCCATCAGCGGCCACTCCATGGGCGGCCACGGGGCACTGATCTGTGCGCTGAAGAATCCGGGCCGTTACACCTCGGTGTCGGCCTTTGCGCCGATCAGCAACCCGAGCAATTGCCCCTGGGGCGAAAAGGCCCTGAGCGGCTATCTGGGGGAAGATCGCGAAACCTGGAAGGACTGGGACAGCTGTGCACTGATCGCCACGGCAGACGAGAAATTGCCGCTGCTGGTGGATCAGGGCGAGGCCGATGATTTTCTGGCCGAGCAGCTCAAGCCGGAAGCGCTGCAGGCGGCGTGCGAGGCGGCTGATCATCCGCTGGAGCTGCGCCTGCAGCCGGGGTACGACCACAGCTACTTCTTCATCGCCAGCTTTATCGAAGACCATCTGCGCCATCATGCCGATGCGCTGAAGGCCTGAAGCCAGCCACAAAAAAACGCCGATCAGCACAACCCTGATCGGCGTTTCTCGTCTACGGAAAGCGAAGTCTTAGAGCGCGGCCAGAACAGTCTCGGCGCTGCTCTTGTCGATGCCCTTCGCGTCCACGTTCAGCAGCTCAACGACGCCGTCATTGACGATCATCGCATAGCGCTGGCTGCGCTTGCCGAACTGGATACCGGACAGGTCCTGGTCCAGCCCCATGGCAGCGGCAAATTCACCGATGCCGTCAGCCAGCATGGTGATCGCCTCGGCGTTCTGAGCCTTGCCCCAGGCATCCATCACGAACACATCGTTGACGGCGGTGCAGATGATGCTGTCCACGCCCTTGGCCTTGATCTCGTCCGCCTTGACCACGAAGCCCGGCAGATGGGTCATGGAACAGCCCGGCGTGAAGGCGCCCGGTACTGCAAACAGAACCACCTTCTTGCCGGCAAAGAGGTCCTCGGTATTGACCGCTTCAGGGCCTTCCGCGCCCATTACACGCAACTCTACATTGGGGATACGATCGCCGATCTGAATGCTCATGCTGTGCTCTCCATGGAGTCCATAGTTGACTGATTCACTCGGGATTGTAGCAGCACATGATTACACTTGCCTATGACTCAAGCAGCCAAGTAATCGAGCCAGCCCCGCAGCAGGCCGATAAAGTCCTCCAGCCCCGCTTCACAGGCCTCGTCCGCCAGACCGAACCCCTCTTCCAGTTCATCGATATCACCCTCGGCCTGCAGCCAGACACGAGCGCTGTCGCTGTCCAGTTGCACACTCAACTCGCTGCCATGCCAGTCGAACTGGCCGCGACGCTCGGCCAGCAACCTTGTCGCCTGCTGCAGAATGCGTTCGGCCTGCATCCGGTTCTCGCCCAGCTCCTCACCGAGCCAGCGACCGAACAGCGCCTGCTCCATCTCGACAATGGCTTCCGGCTGATCATAGAGGTCGCGCCTGAATTCATATTCCACGTTTTACCTTTCCTCGCTCATACATGCTTCCACACCCTGAGGCGCAGGTTGCGCATCATACCTCAGCCCGCACGGGTCCGTTGAGGTGCCGCAGACTAGTCCTCGATGCCTTCGACCCAGCGAATCCTGACCTCGCGCACGCCCCACTCCCGTGCCGCTGCCACATCCGTCCCCATGTAGATATCGATCTTCTGCGTCCAGCGCGAGTGCATCTTGTCCAGCACCCGGTATTGACCAGGCAGACCTTCGATCTCGATCAGGGTGTTGTAGCTCAGACCGGCCTTGATCAGGTCGCGTGAAACCGCCACCGCTTTCATCCCCGGCTTCAGGGTATCGCCCCAGGCTGCTCGCGCCGGCTGCGCATTGGTCTGCGCCGCCACCGAATTGTAGGCGCTGGCCTGCACTTTCAGGGTATGCACTTCGGACATCGCCTCACGGCACCCCGCCAGCGCCAGCAGCGCTATAAAAAACAACCATTTAAAAGGAGAAGAAAACATTTAAACTCATCTTGTGAACTTTTTCGTGACATTTAGCAGAATCGGCAGTATACAGCATCATCCTATAATCGGAGGATGCATGCGTGTATTCACCCCCTGAACTCACCCTCGACCTGCAACAGGGTCTGTACGACCAGATCGCCGATGCGCTGGTCGACACCGGCTACATTATCCTGCCTTCAGCCCTGCCGGAAACCCTGACCAGCGAGCTGTACCTGCACCTGCAGGCCCTCAACGACCAGCAGTTTCAGCGCGCCGGCGTCGGCCGCGAGCAGGATCACCAGCTGCATGGCGGCATTCGCCGGGACCAGATTCGCTGGCTGGGCCGCCAGCAGACGATCGAAGCCGAATACCTGGACTGGATGGAAGACCTGCGCGAGGGACTGAACCGACGTCTGTTCATGGGGCTGTTCGATTACGAGGCCCATTTTTCCCACTACCGGGCCGGCGCCTTCTACAAGCGCCATCTGGATGCGTTTCGTGGCCAGACCAACCGCGTCCTGACCACGGTGCTCTACCTCAACCCTGACTGGGACGAGCAGCAAGGCGGCGAGCTGCTGATCTGGCCGGAGCCGGACAGCGAGACGGTGATTGAAAAAGTAGTGCCACAGATGGGTACGCTGGTGATCTTCCTCAGCGAGCAATTCCCGCATGAGGTGCTGCCCGCCAGCACCGACCGCTACAGCATCGCCGGCTGGTTCAGGGTCAACACCAGCATCAACAACCAGATCGACCCGCCCCGCTGATCCGTCGCCGCCCTGCTAGAGCAGCTGCAACGGCGGCTCGCGCAGGGCACTCAGCTGTTCACGCAGCTGCAGGATATGTTCACCCCAGTAGCGTTCGGTATTGAACCAGGGGAAGTTGTGCGGAAACGCCGGGTCCTGCCAGCGCCGCGCCAGCCAAGCGCTGTAGTGCAGCATACGCAGGGTACGCAGCGCTTCCACCAGATGCAGCTCGCGCGGATCGAAGTCGGCAAACTCGCTGTAGCCCTCAATCACTTCGCACAGCTGCAACTGCTGCTGTTGGCGATCATCCCCGGTCAGCAGCATCCACAGATCCTGGATCGCCGGGGCCATGCGCGCATCATCGAAATCGACGAAGTTGGGCGTGTCGTCGCGCCAGAGAATATTGCCGCCGTGGCAGTCACCATGCACCCGGATTTCGCGGACATCGCCCGCATCCCGGTAACACTGTTCGATACCATCCAGCAGGTCGACGGTGAGGCTGGTATAGGCCTCTCGCAACGAAGACGGGATGAAGTCGCGGGCGATCAGCTCGATGCTGTCACGACCATAGCTCTGGATATCCAGGGCCGGCCGTGCCTCAAACGGGTGCATGGCGCCAACCAGGTGAATCCGGCCCAGGGTATGGCCCAGCCGGTACAGGTGGTCCGGGTCGCCCAGTTCCGGCGCGCGACCACCCCGGCGAGGATAGAGCGCAAAGCGGTAGGCGCCGAAATGGAACAGGCTTTCACCCTGCTCGTTGTACAGCGGCGCCACCACCGGCAGCTCCTGCTCGGCCAGTTCGAAACAGAAACGGTGCTCTTCCAGAATCTGGGCATCACTCCAGCGCCCGGGACGGTAGAACTTGGCGATCAGCGGCTCGCGCTCATCCAGTCCCACTTGGTAGACCCGGTTCTCGTAGCTGTTCAGGGCCAGGATACGGCCATCACTGAGATAGCCCAGCGACTCGACCGCATCGATGACGGCATCGGGCGTAAGCTGGTAGAACGGCTGGCTGTTGTCCGACATGGCGCACCTGCTTTATGGCAAAAGCTCTATTCTAGCGCTGCTGTCCTGTCCGGCTCCAACCTTTCTGGCGACAATAACGGGCCGCTTGAATGATCTGGCCCCACAGACCCGCGTCCTCTCGGGGTACCCCGCCCCGGCCACATGCGCGATAATGGCCGTCGACATCAACACATGGAGCGACTGATGAAAGCGATACCGACAATGCTGCTCGCAGCAGGCCTGAGTGTAACCAGCGTCCAGGCAGAGCCCCTGATTGACGCCACCGACCCGGACAAAATCGTCCAGCTGGTACGGGGGTTCGGCTCAGCCACCCTGGAACAGGATGACTATGGTGATCCGCTGATCACCGGACGTATCAACGGCAGCAAGTACGGCATCTACTTCTATGGTTGCAACGACAACCGTAACTGCAAGGACGTCCAGTTCTCCGCCGCCTGGTCCGGCTATGATGTATCCATGAACCGGCTCAACGAGTGGAACCGGACCAAACGCTATGGCAAGGCCTATCTGGACAACGATGGCGATCCCAACATCGAGCTGGTCGTCAACCTGAAATACGGCGTCAGTCGTGACAACTTTGACGACACCATCGATTGGTGGATGCTGACCATGAAAGAGTTCCAAGAGTACATCAGCGAATAACCCCGGTCGGGGCGGCACTGCCGCCGCCCCCGGTCCTCACAGCTGATCCTGCTGCATCTCCTGCAGCATCCAGTCGCGAAACGCCTCCATGCCATAGGTCAGCTGCCGCTTCTCCTGATACACCAGATAAAACCCCTTGGGCTTGTCCAGCGTAATGTCGAACGGCACCACCAGCTGCCCCGAGTCCAACTCGCGCTGCACCAACGCCCGGTCCGCCAGCGCCACGCCTATGCCTTCGATGGCGGCCGATACCGCCAGTGCGGTGCTGGAGAACGACATGGTGCGGGTCAGGCCGGTTGCACGTACACCCAGCTGGTTCAGGATCTGCTGCCACTCCTGGCGTCGTCCGCTGACGTGAATCAGCGTGGTGTTCAGCAGGTCCCGCGGCTCCTGCAGACCTTTTGCCAGGAGCGCCGGGCTGCACACCGGGGTCGATACCAGGTAGCGCAGGAAGTGGATATCCACCCCTTTCCAGTCACCCTCGCCGTAATAGACCGCCATATCGGTATCCGAATGCTCGAAGTCGACATAGCCGGTGGTGGCACTGAATCTGAGCTCCACATCGGGATACTGTTCCTGGAAGCGTGAGATACGCGGCACCAGCCAACGACTGAGAAACGCCGGCGCGACACTGATGTTGACCGCACTGAGGTTGGGCGAGGTCATCAGGCGGCGGGTCGCGCTTTCCACCTCGTCCAGCGCCAGCTGTATCGAGGGCAGGTAACGCTCGCCGGCCGCCGTCAGGCTGACCTGACGACGCTCGCGCCGAAACAGCTTCAAGCCCAGGAACTCTTCAAGTGACTTGATCTGATGACTGATCGCCGAAGGCGTGACGCACAGCTCTTCGGCCGCCACATTGAAACTCTGGTTGCGGGCGGCAGATTCGAAGCTGCGCAGGGCATTGAGAGGCGGAAGACGACGAATGACGACTCTCCTGTGACTGTTTAGTTTTTTTCAACTATAGCCTGAAAATCTATCTTTTGTCGCCTGTTCTTTTAGACCTTAGTATTAGCCTTGTAAATTAACTACCCAATAAGGAGCTCTACTCTAAAATGTCCGACTTCAATCGCATGGTAATGACACAGAATGGTCTGGTAGACGTGGATTACTATGTTGAACAGGCTCGCCGCGAGCGCGCTGAATTCATCATGAACGGCATCAAGTCACTGGTTAGCGGCATCGTTCGCATGCTCAAGCCCCGCCGCCCGCTGGCCGGCGCTTCAGCACTGGTACACTGAGTAGACGCTGGGGCGGATCCTCGTGTTCCGCCCCTTCAGTCGACCGCCTCCACTAACCTCTCAGCAACCCCCTCTTCCACTTCAACCACGGCCTGCTGCAACGCCTCGAAGCAGCGCGCGTCAATCGCGGTATGCAGGTTCTCAGCCATCATTTCCAACGTCCTGGGCACCGGGATCGCCCCCCGATAGGGCCGCTCGGCCGTAATGGCATCGAAAATATCCGCCGTGGTGATGATCCGGGTCTCCAGTGAGATTTGTTCATCCTTGAGCCCTCGAGGATAACCCTTGCCATCCAGACGCTCATGATGAGCGCCCGCGACCTGAGCCAGCTCATCAAACGCGCCGATACGTGACAATATTTCTTCCGTGAAGCGGGCATGGTTCTGCACCTGCAGCCACTCCTCGTCATCCAGCTTGCCCGGCTTGTCCAGAATACTGTTGCTGACACCCAGCTTGCCGATGTCGTGCAACAGGGCCGCTCGCCGCAGCCAACGCCGCCGTTCGGCCGGCAGCCCCAACTGCTCGGCAATCAGGTCGGTGTACAGCGCGACACGTTCACTGTGCCCAGCCGTATAGGGGCTCTTGGCATCGACCACCTGGCCGAAGGCGGCCGCGATACGGTCCAGGCACTCATCGTCGATCGCCCACTCATGCTCTGCCGCCGGCAATTCCAGTACCTGCTGCATCAGCCCATCACTGGCCAGGGTACGCCAGAACTCGGCGTTTTCAGCAACGCGCTCCAGCGCTTCAACCAGCATCGGATCAAACCAGCGGCCACTGCGATCCCGCGCCTCGGCCATGGCCGCGTCTGGCCCTGCCGCGGTATGGAAGACATCCACCACCTGGGCCAGCAGAGCGATACGGGAATAAAGCGGGATCTGTACTTCGACCAGCCCCTGAGGGCGGCCGCTGCCACACCAGTGTTCATCGAGGCTGTGGATACCGGCCGCGACGGCTTCATTGAAGCCCAGCTCCCGTGCAATGCTGGCACCGCGCTCACACCGGGTCTGAATCAGCTCGGTGGCCAATGCATCGCCGTCACGCACGATACTGAGCAGTCGCCGAAAACTTTCAGCGATGCCCTGGTTTCTGCCAGTGTGCTTGAGCAGAAAGCGTACCACCTGCCCCAGACTGCCGTTGACCCACTTGAAGTCTCGCTTGAAACTCAGGTCGTCGGTACCGTAAAGCTCACAGATCCGGGCGGCGTTACTGCTGCAACCCAGGTCCTTCAGCAACAGGGTGTAATAGAGTTCCCAGCGTGCATCGGTATCCAGTTCAAGCTGATCCGCCAACTGCATACCGATCCAGCAGCAACGCATACAGTGCCCAGGTGGCTGCCCTTCGGTCATGTCCAGCGCATGGGACAATGCACTGATCAGTTCAGACAGTTTCAAACCGCTACGACAGGTGTTGTGCCAACGTTCCATCATCACCCCCTGTTCAAGAGCCCTATTCTGCTATAGGCAAATTCGGGACAACCGGATCACGCCCAGCGAGAGCCCGTTCGAAACCAGCGTGACCAGGCTGAGTTGAGCCAGATCGAGGCCAGAATCACACCGCCGCCTATCAGCAGCCGCGTCAGGTCGGCATCCCGGTTCCAGATCAGCAGGTTGACCACCAGACCCGCCGGAATCAGCGCATTGTTCATGATCCCCAGCGTTCCCGCATCCACCTGGGTGGCACCCCGGTTCCAGAAAAAGAACCCCAGTCCTGACGCCACCAGTCCCAACCAGGCCAGTACGCCCCAGTGTAGCCCGGTCTGGGGCAGTTTGTCCGGATTGCCCAGCCACAACCAGGCCGGCAGCACCAGCAGGAAAGCGCCGATGAAGAAGAAACCGAAGCTGTGCCAGGCCTGGCGTCCGCTCTGGTCGTAGTGCCGGCTCAGGTGAGCATAGCCGACCTGACCGGCGGCAAACGCCAGGTTAGCCAGCTGCAGCAGCAGAAAACCGCGGATGAAGTCGTCGCTGACCTGCTGATAGCGAATGATGGCGGCACCGATCACCGCCACCAGCGTCGACACCAGCGGCGCCAGGCTGAAACGGCGCTGCAGCGCATTGTCGATCAGTGCCACATACAGCGGCGTGAAGATGGTGAACAGCAGCACCTCGGGCACGCTGAGAAACTCGAAGGACAAGTAGAGACAGATATAGGTCAGGCCGAACTGCAGTGCCCCGACCCCGGTAATACCGAACATCAACCGGGCCGGCAGTCGCGAGGGGCGCAGCAGCGGCAGAAAAAGCGCACCGGCCAGCACCACACGGGTGAGCACGGCAAAGTAACTGTCGACCTGCCCGGCCAGGTATTCGCCGATCAGGCTGAACGAAACGGCCCACAGCAGGGTAACCGCAATCAGATAGGGCATGAGAGTTCCTTGCAGCTGCTAAAACAGCCAAGGATACCCTGTCTGCCCTTTGGCGACACTGCCGTTTAGAGGATCAGCGGTGTGGATCTCTTCCCATGATGATCGGCCCCGTTCAGCGCCAGATACTGGTCCGGCGTCAGCACCAGCGCCTGATCCAGCACCACCTCGATTCCGGCCTGCTGCAGCAACTGTTCCAGCTGGTCCCGGTCCGGTCGACCTTCAAAACTGATCTGTCGACTGCTGTCCAGACTACCGGCATCGGCGCCGCGTCCACCGGGCAGGTAGATGGTGCCGTTACTGAAATCCACGACGAAGGCGATCACACCGGGGACAAAGAAGAACAGCAAGCCGATCCCGTCCAGTACGGCAATACCGGGATCAATGCGGCCACTGATCTGGCCCTTGCGTTCGGGGTGCATGATGGTGCCGCAACCACTCAGCAGCAGCGACAACGTTAGAATGGCGATTCCGGTTCTGGTACCTGTCATGGCACAGTCCTCCTCAGCTCTGAGTGTCAGCGATCAACACTTCGGCATAGGGCTGCAGCTGGCTCAGATGCGGCCCGTCGAGCTCCTCCACCGGCAACAGCATCTCTCCCGGCTGAACGCGCAACGGCGCGACGACATGCGCGCGCGCACTGGGGTTGAGTACATGAGGCTCTTCATCGGTGGTCAGAACCACCAGACGCGGCTCACTCTGAAACAAGAGCGGTTTCAGGGCTTCCGGCAACCCGATCACCGCCAGCATTACGGTCAATACCAATGTCAGACGTACCATCCTGTTTACTCCTTTTTATGACAGCTGATACACCCTAATCAAATGCCGTGCCAAGAAAAATTTATTCTTATAAAACAACGAATTAAACACAACGCAACCGACTCATCCCCGGTTAAGGCCCGAACTGCTATGGAAACTTGTACAAAAGTGTCGCCATTTGCCTGATTCATCCTGCATTCATTTTTACAACCATTATAAATCAATAACTTATATCGTCATTAAACAGCGACACACCGAAAGATCCATGTAACAGGCACAAAAAAACCCGGCACGGGCCGGGTGGGCCTGTACCGGGTTTTCGGGAGAAGTGCCTGGGATCAGTTGATCTTGGCGTCCAGCTCACCGGTCATGTAACGCTCGGACATGTCTTCCAGCGAGATCGCTTTGATCTTGCTGGCATGGCCGGCGGTACCGAAGGCTTCATAACGGGCGATGCAGATTTCGCTCATCGCCTGCATGGTGGCCTTGAGGAATTTGCGCGGGTCGAATTCGGCCGGGTTTTCCGCCAGGAAACGACGCACGGCGCCTGTTGACGCCAGACGCAGGTCGGTATCGATGTTGACCTTGCGCACACCGTACTTGATGCCTTCAACGATCTGCTCAACCGGCACACCGTAGGTTTCCGGAATCTCGCCACCGAACTGGTTGATCACCGCCAGCCACTCTTGGGGTACAGAAGAGGAACCGTGCATCACCAGGTGGGTACCCGGAATACGATCGTGTATCGCCTTGATGCGATCGATCGCCAGGATGTCACCTGTCGGCGGCTTGGTGAACTTGTAGGCACCGTGAGAGGTACCGCAGGCGATCGCCAGGGCGTCCACGTTGGTAGCCTTGACGAAGTCAGCCGCTTCGTCCGGGTCGGTCAACATCTGGTCGTGAGTCAGGATACCCTCGGCACCGATACCGTCTTCTTCACCGGCCTGACCGGTTTCCAGGGAACCCAGGCAACCCAGTTCGCCTTCCACGGAGACACCGCAGGCGTGCGCCATTTCAACGGTACGACGGGTTACGTCGACGTTGTAGGCATAGTCAGCCGGCGTCTTGCCGTCTTCACCCAGGGAACCGTCCATCATCACGGAGGAGAAGCCCATGGCGATGGAGCGCTGGCACACAGCCGGGCTGGTGCCGTGGTCCTGGTGCATGCACACCGGCACGTCCGGGAACTCTTCGATGGCGGCCAGGATCATGTGGCGCAGGAAGTTGGAGCCCGCGTACTTGCGCGCACCGGCAGAGGCCTGAACGATCACCGGCGAGTCGGTCTTGGCCGCCGCTTCCATGATCGCACGCATCTGCTCCAGGTTGTTGACGTTGAACGCCGGAATGCCGTAGCCATATTCGGCGGCATGGTCCAGCAGCTGACGCATGGAGATCAGAGCCATGGTTTCACCCTTTGAATTGATTAATCAAAAAAATCTTACTTGGCCGCGCGCTCTTCCAGAACCGCAACCGCCGGCAGTACCTTGCCTTCCACGAACTCCAGGAAAGCGCCACCGCCGGTGGAGATGTAGGAGATCTTATCAGCGATGTCGTATTTATCCACCGCCGCAAGGGTGTCACCACCACCGGCGATGGAGAAACCGGCGCTGTTGGCGATCGCCAGCGACAGCGCCTTGGTGCCTTCGCCGAACTGGTCGAACTCGAATACGCCGACCGGACCGTTCCAGATGATGGTACCGGCGCTGGTCAGCAGCGCCGCCAGGTTCTTGGCGGATTCGGGACCGATATCCAGGATCATCTCGTCGTCGGCCACGTCGTCAGCGGACTTGATCACCGCTTCAGCGGTCTCGGCGAATTCCTTGGCCACAACCACATCCACCGGCAGCGGGATATCAACCTTTTCCATCAGCGCCTTGGCCGCCGGAATCAGGTCGTGTTCGCACAGGGACTTGCCCACCGGCTTGCCGGCGGCGGCCAGGAAGGTGTTGGCGATGCCGCCACCGACGATCAGCTGATCGCACTTCTCGGACAGGGCGTTAAGCACTTCCAGTTTGGTCGATACCTTGGAGCCACCGACGATCGCCGCCATCGGGCGCGCCGGCTTGTCCAGCGCCTTGGCCAGCGCATCCAGCTCGTTGGCCAGCAGGGGACCTGCACAGGCGACCGGTGCGAACTTGGCCACACCGTGGGTCGATGCCTGGGCACGGTGCGCGGTACCGAAGGCGTCCATTACATAGACGTCGCACAGCGCGGCCATCTGCTGGGACAGTGCTTCGTTGTCTTTCTTCTCACCCGCGTTGAAGCGGACGTTTTCCAGCAGAACCAGCTCACCCTCTGCCACGTCGAAGCCGCCGTCCAGCCAGTCCCTGACCAGCGGAACCGGGCGCTGCAGCAGCTTGCTGATGTGCTCGGCGACCGGTGCCAACGAGTATTGCTCTTCGTATTCGCCTTCGGTCGGACGACCCAGGTGAGACATCACCATCACCTTGGCGCCAGCTTTCAGGGCCACTTCGATGGTCGGCAGGGAAGCACGGATACGGGCGTCGGAGGTCACCTGACCATCCTTGACCGGGACATTGAGATCTTCACGGATCAGCACGCGCTTGCCGGCCAGATCCAGATCAGTCATCTTCAAAACGCTCATCAGAGGGATTCCTGTTTCTTGTTTGAGTCGGTTATTCAGTCGTTAAGGCGCAGCCAGTACCGGGAGATATCCAGCATCCGGTTGGCAAACGCCCATTCATTGTCGAACCAGCACAGCAGCTTCAGCAGCCGCCCCCGGGACACCCGCGTCTGGGTGCCATCCACCACTGCCGAGCGGGGGTCGGTATTGAAGTCCATGGAGGCGTGCGGTTCTTCGGTATAGCCCAGCAACCCGGTCAGCTCGTTGTTCGCCGCCGCCCGCAACATGGCGTTGACCTCGACCGGGTCGGTATCCTGCTGCAGATTAACCGACAGATCCATTAGCGAAACGTTGATCGTCGGCACCCGCACATGCAGGCACTCGAAGCGCCCCGCCAAGTGCGGCAGCAGCCGGTCGATGCCCTTGCTCAGGCCAGTATCCACCGGCACGATCGACTGCATGGCGCTACGCGCCAGACGCAGGTCACTGCGATGATAGCTGTCGATCACCGGCTGGTCGTTCATCGCCGAGTGGATCGTGGTGGTGACACCACTGTCGATGCCGAAATGGCGATCCAGCAGATCCAGCACCGGCACCACGCAGTTGGTGGTACAGGAAGCGGCCGAGGCGATACGGTGTTCGGCCCTCAGGCTGTCTTCGTTGTAACCGAAGATCAGGGTGGCATCGATATCGGGTTGCGCCGGGTGCGAATAGAGCAGGCGCCGGGCGCCACTGGCCAGGTGCCGTTCGGCATCGGCGCGGGTCTTGAACGCACCGGAGCACTCCAGCACCAGATCCACGTCCAGCGCCCCCCAGGGAATCTGCTCGGGCTCTGCCTCGCTGAACACCCGGATACGGTCGCCGTTGATCAGCAGCGCTTCGCCGTCGTTACTCACCGGGCAGGGAAAACGGCCATGGGTGGTATCGTAGCGGGTGAGGTAGGTGAGCGTGTCCAGGTCGGACAGCTCGTTGATCGCCACCACCTGCAGCTCCTGCTGCAGGCCGCGCTGATAGATCGCCCTCAGGACACCCTGACCGATACGGCCATAGCCGTTGATCGCGATTCGGTAGCTCATATCGATGCTTATATAAAGAGCATGGCCGGGCGCACTCGGCGCCCGGCAGACCGCTTAGAGCAGGCCTTCAACGGTGCTGACAACGTTATCGACGGTGAAGCCAAACAGCTTGAACAGTTCACCAGCCGGAGCCGATTCACCGAAGCTGCGCATGCCGACGATGGCGCCGTTCAGACCGACGTACTTGTACCAGAAGTCGGCGTGAGCCGCTTCCACCGCCACGCGTGCGGTGACCGCTGCCGGCAGGATCTGCTCCTTGTAGGCCGCGTCCTGCTTGTCGAACCGTTCGGTACAGGGCATGGACACCACGCGGATCTGCTTGCCCTTGGCGGCCAGGGCTTCAGCGGCATCGACGACCAGTGACACTTCGGAACCGGTGGCGATCAGGATCGCATCCGGGGTGCCGGCGCAGTCACGCAGGATGTAGCCGCCGCGCTCGATCGCCGCGATCTGGTCGGCATCACGGTGCTGATGCGGCAGGCCCTGACGGGAGAAGATCAGCGAACTCGGACCGTCGGTGCGCTGCACGGAGGCTTTCCAGGCGACGCCGGATTCCACCGCATCGCAGGGACGCCAGGTTTCCATGTTCGGCGTCAGACGCAGGTTGGCGATCTGTTCGATCGGCTGGTGGGTCGGGCCGTCTTCGCCCAGACCGATGGAGTCGTGGGTGTAGACGAACAGCGCACGCTGCTTCATCAGTGCCGCCATGCGCACCGCATTGCGGGCGTATTCCATGAACACCAGGAAGGTGGCGCCGTAGGGAATGAAACCGCCGTGCAAAGCAAGGCCGTTCATGATCGCGCTCATGCCGAACTCACGCACACCGTAGTGAATGTAGTTGCCGCTGGCGTCGTCGCGGGTCAGGCCCTTGGAGCCGGACCACAGGGTCAGGTTGGAGCCGGCCAGGTCGGCAGAGCCGCCCATGAATTCCGGCAGCATCGGACCAAAGGCTTCGATGGCGTTCTGCGAAGCTTTACGGGAGGCGATGGTGTCGCCCTTCTCGGCCACCTGAGCAATCCAAGCATCGGCTTTTTCGGCGAAGTCGGCCGGCAGCTCGCCGGACAGACGACGCAGCAGTTCTTCCGCCAGCTCCGGATAGGCCGCGGTGTAGGCACTCAGACGCTCGTTCCACTCGTTCTCGGCGTGGGCACCGGCTTCACGGGCATCCCAGTCGGCGTACAGCTCTTCCGGCACTTCAAATGCCGGGTGCGCCCACTGCAGTGCGTCGCGGGTCAGCGCGATCTCGTCGTCGCCCAGGGGCGCGCCGTGGCAATCTTCCTTGCCCTGCTTGTTGGGGGAACCGAAACCGATCACGGTCTTGCAGCAGATCAGCGTGGGCTGTTCGCTGTTGTCGCGCGCCTGCTCGATGGCGGCGCGGATCTGGTCGCTGTCGTGACCGTCAACGCCGCGAATCACCTGCCAACCGTAGGCTTCGAAGCGCGCCGGAGTATCGTCGGTGAACCAGCCTTCCACTTCGCCGTCGATGGAAATGCCATTATCATCCCAGAAGGCGATCAGCTTGCCCAGGCCCAGGGTACCAGCCAGCGCGCAGGATTCGTGGGAAACACCTTCCATCAGGCAGCCATCGCCCATGAAGGCGTAGGTGTAGTGATCAACGATGTCATGACCTTCGCGGTTGAACTGTGCCGCCAGCGCCTTCTCGGCAATCGCCATGCCCACCGCATTGGTGATGCCCTGGCCCAGCGGGCCGGTGGTGGTTTCAACACCCGGGCAGTAGCTGTATTCCGGGTGACCGGCGGTCTTGCTGTGCAGCTGGCGGAAGTTTTTCAGGTCATCAATGCTGACATCGTAACCGGTCAGGTGCAGCAGGGAGTAGATCAGCATGGAGCCGTGGCCGTTGGACAGCACGAAGCGGTCACGGTCGTACCAGTGCGGGTTGCCGGGGTTGTGTTTCATGAAATCATTCCACAACACTTCGGCAATATCCGCCATGCCCATCGGGGCACCCGGGTGACCGGATTTGGCTTTCTGTACGGCGTCCATGCTCAATGCGCGGATGGCATTGGCAAGTTCTCGGCGAGAGGACATCAATCTACTCCTGGGGTTGGACCCAACCTGAGGTTTACGGATTCGGGAAATTAAGGGGGCAATTTTCACCCAGATGGCCACCGGCTTCAAATCCAAAAACGCAAATAGAGCGTTTTTCATGCGCAATACGCAAAATTTTCAAGCAAAAAGCCACTCGAGGTTATGCAACCAGCCAAGGCTGGCGTTAAAATAACCGGTTTTAGACAACACTATTCAATCTTCAGCCCGGCCCGCTCCTGATGCGTGATGGCCGAGCCTGACCCTGTGTGAGGATTTTTTCCGGAATGAGCGAATACAGCCTGTTCACCTCCGAGTCCGTGTCCGAGGGGCATCCGGACAAGATTGCCGACCAGATCTCCGATGCCGTACTGGACGCGATCATCGCAGAAGACAAGTATGCCCGTGTTGCCTGTGAAACCATGGTCAAGACTGGCGTGGCGATCGTTTCCGGTGAAATCAGCACCTCGGCCTGGATCGACCTGGAAGAGCTGGTGCGCGGCGTAATCTGCGATATCGGCTACACCTCGTCCGACGTCGGTTATGACGGCGAAACCTGTGGCGTGATCAACATCATCGGCAAGCAGTCCGTCGACATCGCCCAGGGCGTGGATCGCAGCAAGCCGGAAGACCAGGGCGCGGGCGACCAGGGCCTGATGTTCGGCTACGCCGCCAATGAAACCGACGTACTGATGCCGGCACCGATCACCTTCTCTCACCGTCTGGTGGAGCGTCAGGCGGAAGCGCGCAAGTCCGGCCTGCTGCCCTGGCTGCGTCCCGATGCCAAGTCCCAGGTGACCTGCCGCTACGAGAACGGCAAACCGGTGGCGATCGACGCGGTGGTGCTGTCCACTCAGCACAACCCGGACGTGTCCCAGGCCGACCTGCAGGAAGCGGTACAGGAGCTGATCATCAAGCACGTACTGCCGGCTGAGCTGCTGCACAAGGGCACCCAGTACCACATCAACCCGACCGGCAAGTTCGTCATCGGCGGCCCGGTGGGCGACTGTGGTCTGACCGGCCGCAAGATCATCGTTGACACCTACGGCGGCATGGCTCGTCACGGTGGTGGCGCCTTCTCCGGCAAGGACCCGTCCAAAGTGGACCGTTCCGCGGCCTACGCCGGTCGCTACGTGGCCAAGAACATCGTCGCCGCCGGCCTGGCCGACCGCGTCGAGATCCAGGTGTCCTACGCCATCGGCGTGGCCGAGCCGACCTCGGTATCGATCAACACCTTCGGCACCGGCAAGATCAGCGATGACAAGATCATCGAACTGGTCCGTGAGCACTTCGACCTGCGTCCGTACGCGATCACCCGCATGCTCGACCTGCTGCATCCGATGTACCGTCAGACCGCGGCCTACGGCCACTTCGGCCGCAACCCGTTCGAGATGACCGTGGGCGACGACACCTTCATGGCGTTCCCCTGGGAGATGACCGACAAGGCTGACGCCCTGCGCGACGCTGCCGGCCTGTAACCACAGGTCCTGCTCGCGTATCGCGCGCGAGGCGCGCTCCTACAGCATGCTGATGTGACTGTAGGAGCTTGCCTCGCAAGCGATCTGTCTCTGACCACCAACAACCTTCACCCATATACCCCTGCCTCCACGCGATCCCTGCTCGCCCCACTGGCATCCCCCGCGTTCCATGCGACATAATAGCGGCTTGTTTATCCAACCAGCAGGACGCTCATGCGCATACCACGCGTCTATGAATCCCAGCCGCTGTCAGCCGGCGCACTGATCGAACTGTCCGACACCAGTATTCAACATGTCGTGCGTGCCCTGCGCCTGCGCGATGGCGATCTGATCCGTCTGTTCAATGGCGATGGCGCGGAATACACCGCCACCCTGACCGGGGTCGACAAGCGTCGCGCCAGCGCACAGATCATCGAGATAACACAGCCCGCCGTCGAATCCAGCCTGCAGATCCATATCGGCCAGACCCTGTCGCGCGGCGAACGCATGGATTACGCGGTGCAGAAAGCCAGCGAGATGGGCGTGACCCGCATCACGCCGCTGACCAGCGAGCGCTGCGAAGTGCGCCTCAAGGCGGAGCGCGAGGACAAGCGCCAGCGCCACTGGCAGCAGGTGGCGATCAGCGCCTGCGAACAGAGCCTGCGCACCCGGGTCCCCGAGATCCTCGACGTCAGCCCGCTGGAACAGTGGATCCAGAACGTGGATGCCGAGCTCAAGCTGGTGCTGCACCACCACACCGCACAACCGCTGCAGGCGATGGAGGCCCCGGCTTCCGTCGCCCTGCTGATCGGCCCCGAAGGCGGCCTCACCGAAGCCGAGGTCGACGCCGCCCTGGCTGCCGGCTTCAAGCCGGTGGCCTTTGGCCCGCGGGTAATGCGCACCGAAACCGCGCCGGTCGCAGCCTGCGCCATTCTGCAGTACCTCTGGGGCGACCTGGGGTAACTTCCATCCATTTCACACAGGACATTTGTGATGACAGTCAAAGTCGGCATCGTGATGGACCCCATCGAGGCCATCAGCTACAAGAAAGACAGCTCCCTGGCCATGCTCTGGGCCGCCCAGCGCAAGGGCTGGGAACTGCACTACATGGAGCAGCAGCACCTGTTCCTGCGTGACGGTACCGTCAAGGCACAGATGGCGCCGCTGAAGGTCGCCATGGACCCGGACAACTGGTTCGAACGCGGCGATTACGTGATCCGCGACCTGGCCGAGCTGGACGTCATCCTGATGCGCAAGGATCCGCCGTTCGATAACGAGTTCATCTACACCACCCACCTGCTGGCGATGGCGGAAGCTCAGGGCACGCTGATCGTCAACCGCACCGGCAGCCTGCGCGACTTCAACGAGAAGCTGTTCGCCACCCACTTCCCGCAGTGCTGCCCGCCGGTGCTGGTGACCCGTCGCGAAGACCTGCTGCGCCAGTTCCACGCCGAGCACAAGGATGTCATCTTCAAGCCGCTGGACGGCATGGGTGGCTCCTCGATCTTCCATATCCGCGAGGACGGCACCAATCTGGGCGTGATCATCGAGACCCTGACCGCGCACGGCACTCAGACCATCATGGCGCAGAAGTACATTCCCGAGATCAAGGACGGCGACAAGCGCATCCTGATGATCGACGGCGAGCCGGTGCCCTACGCCCTGGCCCGTATTCCCATGGCCGGTGAAACCCGCGGCAACCTGGCCGCCGGTGGCCGCGGCGAAGGCCGCCCGCTGACCGACCGCGACCGCTGGATCGCCGAGCAGGTCGGCCCGACGCTGAAGGCCAAGGGACTGCTGTTCGTCGGCCTGGATGTGATCGGTGATTACCTGACCGAGATCAACGTCACCAGCCCGACCTGTATCCGTGAACTGGATGACCAGTTTAAGCTCGACATCGGCATGGAGCTGATGGACTGTATCGAAGGAAAGCTGGCAACACGATGATCACCCGGGACGACCGTTTACCCTTCTGGCACCACCTGAACACGGACAGCTTCGGCTTCATGCTGTTCATGGCCACTCTGGTTCACGGCGTCCTCCTGCTTGCCCTGGGATTCAACCTGCCCAAGGTGGAGCCGCCGCAACAGACGCTGGATGTCACCCTGGCGCAGTACCCGCAAAAGGAAGAACCGGACCAGGCTGACTTCATCGCCCAACACAATCAGCGCGGCAGCGGCAGTGCCGATCGCGCCGCCACGCCATCAACCACCGAAGTCTCGCCACTGGCCAGTACCGAGTCGCACCAGCAGGCGGCCCAGCAGCCTCCCGCGCCGGCACCGCTACCGACCGCCCCCAATCCGGCCGCCGAACCCGGTACCGAGCAGCCTGCCGAGCAACCGGATCAGGCCCGCCAGACGACACGCACCGAGGTGGCCCGACAGACACCAAAGGCACCGCGCAGCACCCAGGCCGCCGCCGACAAACCGGCGGCAGCACCCGCTGCCGCGCCTCAGTCAGCCAGCTCCACTTCACTGATGGCGCGCAGCCTGGAGATGGCCAGCCTCCAGGCTCAGCTGGACCTGATCCGCGAGGAGCGCGCCAAAAAACCGCGCGTGCTGCGCCTGACCTCGGCCGATACCCGCGCCCACAAGTACGCCGCCTATCTGGACAACTGGCGTCGCCGGGTTGAAACGGTGGGCAATCTGAACTATCCCGAACAGGCCCGCCGACAAGGCCTGCAGGGCACCCTCAGATTGCTGGTTGCGCTGGACCCGGACGGCCGGGTGGTCAATGTCGAAATCCTCGCTTCCTCCGGCTACCGGGTACTCGATGATGCCGCCATCCGCATCGTCCAGCTGGCCTCGCCGTTCCAGAGTTTTCCGGTGGAAATGCGCAAGCACGTGGACCGTCTGGAAATCATCCGCACCTGGAAATTTGAGAAACAGGCACGGGTGTACTAAGCCTAAGCTACATTACGTTCAACGAAGAGAGTCTTCCCTATGCCCTTCACCTCACTTCGTGACCATTTCCTGATCTCGATGCCGCACCTGCTGGACGACACTTTCGCCCAGACCGTGGTCTATATCTGTGACCACAGTGAGTACGGCGCCATGGGTATCGTGGTCAACCGCCCCAGCGGCATCCGCATGTGCGACCTGCTCAATCACCTGGAACTGGACAACCAGACCGGGCTGGAATCCGAACGTCCAATCTTCAACGGCGGCCCGGTACGCGACGACCGCGGCTTCGTGCTGCACACTCCCACCCCCGGTCAGGAATGGCTCTCCTCCCACGCCATCAACGACGCGCTCTGCCTGACCACCTCGCTGGATATCCTCGAAGCGATCGCCCGCGGCGAAGGCCCCGATACCTTTCTGGTGGCGTTGGGCTACGCCGGCTGGGGCCCCGAACAGCTGGAACAGGAGCTGCGCGACAACCTCTGGTTAAGCTGCCCGGCAAATTCGGATATACTTTTCCACCTGCCACTGGAGGACCGGCTGCAAGCCGCGGCCGCCACCCTGGGCATCAACCTGAACCTGTTGCCGGCCCATGCCGGACATGCCTGACTGAATCGACTGGATGAGCAGCGACACCCAACTGGTGCTGGGATTCGATTTCGGCACGACACGTATCGGCCTGGCGATCGGCCAGAGCCTGACCGCCAGCGCCAGCCCGATCGACCCGATCCGGGCCCGCGACGGCATTCCCGACTGGGACGCCCTGGACGCCACCGTCAAGCAGTGGCGCCCTGACACCCTGGTGGTGGGCATTCCGCTCAACATGGACGGCACCATCTCCGAGATGGCGCGCCGCGCCCGCAAGTTCGCCAACCGCATCCAGGATCGCTACCAGCTACCCTGCTTTCTCTGTGATGAACGCCTGACCACGGCCGAGGCCAAGCGCATCCATCTGGATGCCGGCGGCGGTACCAATTTCAAGCAGGAGTCGGTGGACGGCATCGCCGCCCAGCTGATTCTCGAGGACTGGCTCAACAGTCCCGACCGTATCCCAAGCCACACCCGACTGGAGGACATTTATGGTCTCAGGCACCCTGAGCGTTGATGCACTGCTCGACAAGATGGCAGGCGAAACCCGCTCCCTGATCACCCAGCGCCACCTCAAGGATCCATTGATGATCGGCATCCGCACCGGCGGGGTCTGGCTGGCGGAACGCCTGCACCGGCAGCTGGAGCTGACCAGCCCGCTGGGCATTCTGGACATCAGCTTCTACCGTGATGACTTCACCCAGGTGGGCATGAATCCGAAAGTGCAGCCGACCCAGCTGCCCTGCGCCACCGAAGGCCGCGACATCCTGCTGGTTGATGACGTGATCATGAGCGGACGCACCATCCGCGCGGCACTGAACGAGCTGTTCGACTACGGTCGTCCCGCGTCGGTCAGTCTGATCACCCTGCTCGACCTGCAGCGCCGCGAGCTGCCGATCCAGGCCGATGTCATCGGCGGCACCCTGGCGCTGGGTCCCGACCAGCAGGTCAAACTCAACGGCCCCGATCCCCTGACGCTGACCATCCGTCAGCGTGACTGAAACGACAAGAGCACATCACCATGTTTGAGGCTAACGACCCGAACGCGATACAGCTGACCGCCGACGGCCAGCTGCGCCATTTTTTGACCACCGAGGGGCTGCCTCGCGAGCTGCTGATCGAGATTCTCGACACCGCCGATTCCTTCGTCGACATGAGCCAGCAGCAGGTCAAAAAGATCCCGTTGCTGCGCGGCAAGACCGTCGCCAACCTGTTCTTCGAAAACAGTACCCGTACCCTGTCGACCTTCGAGCTGGCCGCCAAGCGCCTGTCCGCGGACGTGTTGAACCTGAACATCAACACCTCCTCGACCAAGAAGGGCGAGACGCTGAAAGACACGCTGATGACGCTGGAAGCGATGCACTCCGACATGTTCGTGGTGCGTCACTCCGACAGCGGCGCCGCCCACTTCATCGCCCAGCATGTGACGCCGAACGTGGCCGTGATCAACGCCGGTGACGGCCGTCACGCGCATCCGACCCAGGCGATGCTGGATATGCTGACCATCCGCCGCCACAAGGGCGACTTCGCACCACTGAAAGTGGCCATCGTCGGCGACATCCTGCACTCTCGTGTAGCCCGCTCGCAGATCCACGCGCTGCGCACCCTGGGCGTTGACGAGATCCGCGTCATCGCCCCCAAAACCCTGCTGCCGCGCCATATCGAGGCGCTGGGCGTCAAGGTCTACACCGAGATGGCGCCGGGCCTGCGCGACGTCGACGTGATCATGATGCTGCGCCTGCAAAAGGAGCGCATGCAGAGCGCACTGCTGCCAAGCGAGTCCGAGTTCTACAAGCTCTACGGCCTCAACCGCGACAAGCTGGCCTACGCCAAGCCGGATGCCGTGGTGATGCACCCGGGTCCGATCAACCGTGGCGTCGAGATCGAGTCCGAGGTCGCCGATGGACCGCGCTCGCTGATCCTCGACCAGGTCACCAACGGCATCGCCGTGCGCATGGCGGTGATGTCCAAGGCGATGGGCGGACAGTTGTCACAGCGCGGCGAGATTGGTCAGGAGGAGCAGGCATGAACATTTTGATTTCCGGCGGTCGCGTCATCGACCCGACCCAGCAGTGGGATGAAGTGGCCGACCTCTATGTACAGAACGGCGAGATCGCCGCCCTGGGCCAGGCGCCCGAAGGCTTCGTCGCCGATGAGGTGATCGACGCCAGCGGCCAGGTGGTCTGCCCCGGCCTGATCGACCTGTGCACCAACCTGCGTGAGCCGGGCTTCACTCAGAAAGGCACCATCGCCAGTGAAACCGTCGCGGCGGCCGCCGGCGGCATCACCACGCTGGTGGTGACACCCGATACCCAGCCGATCGTGGAAACCGCCGCCGTGGCCGAACTGATCCAGGATCGTGCCGCCGACCTCGGTTTTGCCCGCGTGCTGCCGATGGGCGCGCTGACCCGTGGCCTGGAAGGGGAGCAGCTGGCACCGCTGCACGGCCTGGCCAGCTCAGGCTGCATCGCCTTTACCAACATGCGCAACGCCATGGCCAACAGCCAGACACTGCTGCGCTGCCTGGAATACGCCGCCACCCACGACCTGCTGGTGGTGTTCCAGGCCCAGGACAACGCCCTGGCGGCCAATGGTTGCATGCACGACGATACCACCTCGACCCGTCTGGGCCTGAACGGCATCCCGGAAGCGGCGGAAACCATCGAGGTGTCCCGCTGCCTGCTGCTGGTGGAGCAGACCGGCGTGCGCGCCCACTTCGGCCAACTGTCCTGCGAACGTTCGGTACGGATGATCGAAGCGGCCCGCGAACGCGGCCTGGACGTCACCGCCGATGTGGCGATCCAGCACCTGCTGCTGACCGACGAGAGCGTTAACGGTTTCAATTCAGCCTACCACCTGCAGCCGCCGCTGCGCAGCCAGCTCGACCGTGCCGGCCTGCGCCAGGGCCTGGTGACCGGCACCATCGCCGCGATCTGCTCCGACCACCAGCCGCACGATCCCATCGCCAAGCAGGCGCCGTTCGCGGCCACCGAGCCGGGCATGACCGGACTGGAAACCCTGTTGCCACTGAGTCTGTCGCTGGTGGAGCAGCAACTGCTGGAGCTGCCGCAGCTGATCGAAACGCTGACCGCCGCGCCGGCGCGCATTCTGGGCATTGAAGCCGGCACTCTGGCCATCGGCTCCCAGGCCGATATCTGCATCTTCGACCCCAGCCTCGAATGGGAACTGACCGAAGACAGCCTGAAATCCGCCGGCAAGAACACCCCCTTCCTGGGCCAGACGCTGAAGGGACGCGTCAACGCCACGCTGATGGACGGTCGCATCGTGTTCCGCCGCTAAGGTCGCACGGGCACCAAAACAAGCACCAAAAAAAGGGGCGGCTCCGCGATGGGGCCGCCCCTTTTTTCGTCTTGCCGTAGCCGGTTCCGGCGACGCGCCTGCTTACATACCCTTGACGTCCAGTTCGCCCGTCAGGTTGAGGTCATCGTCCTCGTCCTGCAGGGTGAAACTGGGCATCTCCGGCTCTTGCTGGACATCCGGTTTGCCGCTGGTCTCGGCATCAAGCTTGATCATCAGACGCAGGTCGTTGGCGGAGTCTGCATGCGCCAGCGCCACCTCATAGGTGATAATGCCGTCGCGGTAGAGGTTGAACAGTGCCTGGTCGAAGGTCTGCATGCCCAGGTTGGTGGACTTCTTGATCACTTCCTTGATCTCGTGCACCTCGCCCTTGCGGATATGATCCTGGATCAACGGGGTGTTGATCATCACCTCGATGGCGGCGCGGCGGCCCTTGCCATCCACGGTAGGCAGCAGCTGCTGGGCCACGATTGCCTTGAGGTTGAGCGACATATCCATCCACACCTGGTCATGATGTTCGGGGCCAAAGAAGGAGATGATGCGGTCCAGCGCCTGGTTGGCGTTGTTGGCGTGCAGCGTGGCCAGACAGAGATGGCCGGTTTCGGCAAAGGCCAGGGCATACTTCATCGTTTCGGCGGAGCGGATCTCACCCATCAGGATCACATCCGGCGCCTGGCGCAGCGTGTTCTTCAGGGCGACCTCGAAGGACTCGGTATCGATGCCCACCTCGCGCTGAGTAATAATGCTCTTCTTGTGGCTGTGGACGTACTCGATCGGGTCCTCGACGGTGATGATATGCCCGGCGTGGTTCTCGTTGCGGTAGTCGATCATCGACGCCAGCGAGGTTGATTTACCGGTAGAGGTACCGCCGACGAACAGGATCAGGCCACGCTTGGTCATCGACAGGTCGCGCAGCACGTTCGGCAGCTTGAGCTCGTCCATGCTCGGGATATGGCTGTTGATCGAGCGCAGCACCATACCCGGCGTGTTGCGCTGCATGAAAGCGCTGACACGGAAACGACCGATGCCCGGCGCACTGATGGCGAAGTTGCACTCGTTGGTACCTTCGAACTCGGCCAGCTGCTTGTCGTTCATCGTGCTGTAGACCAGCGCGCGGGTCTGGCTCGGCTTCAGCTTCTCCTTGGTCAGGGGGCGGACGGTGCCGTCCACCTTGATCGAAGGCGCCGCCCCGGCGGTCACGAACAGGTCAGACGCGCCCCGGTCCACCATCACTTTCAAAAGTTGGGTAAAGTCCACTCTATGACTCCTGTTTCATCCGGCCTCAGAACGCGGCGGGGTTCTTCGCTTTTTCACGGGCCAGCTCCTTGGAGATGATACCCTTCTGCATCAGCTCGGTGAGCGACTGGTCCAGCGTTTTCATGCCATAGGCCGCACCGGTCTGGATCGCCGAGTACATCTGCGCCACCTTGTCCTCGCGGATCAGGTTACGTACCGCCGGGGTACCGATCATGATCTCGTGGGCCGCCACACGACCGCCCTTGACCCGCTTCAGCAGCGTCTGGGAGATCACCCCCTGCAGGGATTCGGACAGCATGGAGCGCACCATGTCCTTCTCCGCCGCCGGGAAGACATCGATGATACGGTCGATGGTCTTGGCCGCCGAGGTGGTGTGCAGAGTGCCGAACACCAGGTGCCCGGTCTCGGCGGCGGTCAGCGCCAGACGAATGGTTTCCAGGTCTCGCATCTCGCCCACCAGGATCACGTCCGGGTCTTCACGCAGCGCCGAACGCAGGGCGTTGGAAAAGCTGTGGGTATCACGGTGCACTTCACGCTGGTTGATCAGGCACTTCTTGCTTTCGTGGACAAACTCGATCGGGTCCTCGATGGTGAGGATATGATCGGAGCGGGTGTCGTTGACGTAGTCGATCATCGCCGCCAGGGTGGTACTCTTGCCGGAACCGGTCGGGCCGGTCACCAGCACCAGGCCACGGGCCTGCTCGGACAGATCCCTGAACA
Organism: uncultured Marinobacterium sp.; assembly: GCA_963677795.1. Lineage (GTDB taxonomy): Bacteria > Pseudomonadota > Gammaproteobacteria > Pseudomonadales > Balneatricaceae > Marinobacterium. The sequence goes on from OY782520.1 coordinate 1,807,883, forward strand.
CCTTGCCCATGTCCAGGTCTTCCATGGTCAGCACCTTGCTCGGAACGGTTCGAAACACCGCCGCCGCACCGCGGTGCTGATTGAAGGCGTTGACACGGAAACGGGCCAGTTTGGGCACCTCGAACGAGAAGTCCGCTTCGAAGTTCTCTTCATACTCCTTGCGCTGCCGGTCATTCATGATGTCGTAGACCAGGGTGTGCACCTGTTTGTGGTCCAGCGCCGGGAGCTTGATACGCCGCACATCACCATCGACACGAATCATGGGCGGCATGCCGGCAGTCAGGTGCAGGTCGGAGGCACCCTGTTGCACGGCGAATGACAAAAGTTCTGTAATATCCATAAGCAGTCGAGATCCGAAGCAGCTTCCATTAAACTTTACTGTTCTAGCAGAATAGGCATAACGTGCCAATGACAGCCGTCAGTATTCATGGGTGATTATGTTAGCAGACAAGTATGACAGTGTTCGTCGGCAGATTCTGAACGCCTGCCGGGACAGCCGGCGCCCGCCCGAGAGCGTGCAACTGCTGGCGGTCAGCAAGACCCGCAGCGCCGACGAGGTGCGTCAGTTGCATGCCTGCGGCCAGACCGCCTTCGGCGAGAACTATCTGCAGGAAGCGCTGGACAAGATTGAGGCACTGAACGACCTGCCGCTGGAATGGCACTTCATCGGTCCTATCCAGTCCAACAAGACCCGTGCCATCGCCGAGCAGTTTGCCTGGGTACACAGTGTCGACCGGCTCAAGATCGCCCGTCGCCTGTCCGAGCAGCGCCCCGAGTCGCTGCCGCCGCTGAACCTCTGCCTGCAGGTCAACATCAGCGACGAGGCCAGCAAGTCCGGCTGCACACCCGCGGAACTGCCCGCACTGGCCCGGGCCGTCGCGGCGCTGCCTGGGCTGCGTCTGCGCGGCCTGATGGCGATCCCTGAGCCGGAGACCGACCCGGCCCGTCAGCGTGCCATCTTTGCCCGCGTACGCAAGCTGATGGAAACCCTGCAGGCCGAGCTGCCCCAGTTGGACACCCTGTCGATGGGCATGTCCGGCGACCTGGACGCAGCCATCGCCGAAGGCTCGACCCTGGTCAGGGTCGGCACCGCCCTGTTCGGTCCGCGCAACTACAACAACGCGGAGGCCTCTTCCGGGGCCAACTCAGAGGCCGACTCGGGAAGCCATCCCGACGCCGACCCCAGCGCCACCACCAATGTTTGAACCACAGGAGTAGATTCGTGAGCCAACAACCCGTAGTCGCTTTCATCGGTGCCGGCAACATGGCCCGGGCCATCATCGGCGGCCTGCTCGAGAACGGTTTCGCGCCGCAGAACATCTGGGCCGCGGAACCCGAGTCTGCCCGTCTGGAAGACCTGGCCGCCCAGGGACTGAACACCACCACCGACAACCAGGCCGCCGTGGCGGCGGCCGATCTGGTGGTACTGGCGGTGAAACCCCAGATCATGCAGGCCGTGGCCGCCGACCTGGCAGCCGCCGCGCAGCAACACCAACCGCTGTTCGTCTCCATCGCCGCCGGCATCAGCCTGGAGGCGCTGGACCGCTGGCTGGGCGGCGATGCCGCCGTGGTACGCTGCATGCCCAACACTCCGGCGCTGGTGCAGACCGGCGCCAGCGGCCTGTTCGCCAATGCCCGGGTCAGCGAGCTGCAGCGCGAGCAGGCGACTCAGGTACTCCAGGCCGTCGGCATCGCCCTCTGGGTGCAGCACGAAGCCGAGCTGGATGCGGTGACCGCCGTCTCCGGCTCAGGACCGGCCTACTACTTCCTGATGATGGAGGCGATGACCGCCGCCGGCGTCAAGCTGGGCCTGAGCGAGGCCACCGCCCGCGACCTGACACTGCAGACTGCGCTGGGCGCCGCCCGCATGGCCAGCAGCAGCGATGTCGATGCCGCCGAGCTGCGCCGTCGTGTTACCTCGCCCAAAGGCACCACCGAACAAGCCATCAACACCTTCCAGGCCCAGGGGCTGGAGGCGATCGTCGAGCAGGCAATGACCGCCTGTCGCGACCGCGCCGTCGAGATGGCCGACGAGCTCTGCAACGACTGACGATTCATCTGCCAAACAGGACCAATCATGGGACAGGACCCGATTACCCTTATTGTCAGCCTGGTAGGAGGCATCTTCTCCTTCCTGCTGCTGATGCGCTTTGCGCTACAACTTTCTCAGGCCGACTACTACAACCCCATCTCGCAATCGGTAGTGCGCCTGACCCAGCCGGTGGTCGGCCCACTGCAACGCGTACTGCGCCCCAAGGGGCGTTTTGACTTCGCCACGCTGATCGTGGCCCTGGTGGTCAAGGCGATCGCCATCGTGCTGCTGATTCAGTTTTCGCCGCTGTTTGCCTCCGCCGGCGGGTCGATCAATCCGTTGCACCTGTTGATCTTCTCATTGACCGGTGTACTCAATACCCTGCTGACCATCTACTTCTGGGCCACGCTGGGCGCGGTGATCATCAGCTGGGTCGCACCGGACAGCTACCATCCAGCACCGCAACTGCTGCTGCAGCTGAGCGAGCCGCTGTTTGCGCTGGCGCGTCGGGTGATCCCGCCGATCGGCGGGCTGGACCTGTCACCGATCCTGATCTTCCTGCTGATCCAGATCGTACAGAGTTACCTCAAGGCTTTCGTGATCATCTGACATGAGCGCACCCTACTTCAGCTGGCAGGGTGAGGATCTGATCCTGCGCTGCCACCTGCAACCCAAGGCATCCCGGGATGAAATTTCCGGGCTGCACGGGGACAGTGTTAAGATCCGCATAGCGGCGCCACCGATCGAAGGACGCGCCAATGCGGCACTGGTCAAGTTTCTGGCCAAAACCTTCGGCGTCGCCAAACGCGATGTCAACATTATCAGCGGCGAGCTGGGCCGGGAGAAGCGGGTACGCATCCACGCCCCCGCGAAACTGCCGGACGGGCTCGACCTATCATCGAATTAAAGGGACACGACGTTGTTTACAGCCAGGTTTCTGATGCTCTGCCGGGTGTTGCACTACGACATGTGATGCTCGAATCGAGGCGCCTGAGCGCCATCCCGACACTTCCTGCATCCTGAAGAGTGAGATCCACCATGCCTGCTGTAATTCCTGATGACTCCGTAGGGCTGGTCAGCCCCGAGCGCATCCACTTCGACCACCCCCTGGAACTGAGCTGCGGCCGCACGCTGAACAGCTGGGACCTGATGATCGAGACCTACGGCGAGCTCAACGACGACCGTTCCAACGCCATTCTGATCTGCCATGCCCTGTCCGGCCACCACCATGCCGCCGGCTATCACAGCATGGACGACCGCAAGCCCGGCTGGTGGGATTCCGCCATCGGCCCCGGCAAGACCATCGACACCAACCGCTTCTTCGTGGTCAGCCTGAACAACCTGGGCGGCTGCCACGGCTCCACCGGCCCCAACACGCTGAACCCGGACACCGGCAAGCCCTATGGCCCCGACTTTCCGATCATGACGGTGCAGGACTGGGTGCATAGTCAGGCCCTGCTGGCCGACCATCTGGGCATTGCCCAATGGGCCGCCGTGGTCGGCGGCAGCCTGGGCGGCATGCAGGCGCTGCAGTGGTCGATCAGTTACCCGGACCGGCTGCGCTACTGCGTGGTGATCGCCTCGGCGGCCAAACTCAGCGCCCAGAATATCGCCTTCAACGAGGTCGCACGCCAGGCGATCAGCAAGGACCCCGAGTTCCATGCCGGGCACTACTACGAGCATGACACCGTGCCGCGCACCGGCCTGATGCTGGCACGCATGGTCGGCCACATCACCTACCTGTCCGACGACGGCATGCGCGAGAAATTCGGCCGCGAACTCAAGGACGGCAAGCTCAGTTTCGACTTCAACGCCCAGTTCGAGGTGGAATCCTACCTGCAGTATCAGGGCGAGCGCTTCTCCTCCTCGTTCGATGCCAACACCTACCTGTTGATGACCAAGGCGCTGGACTACTTCGATCCGGCCGGCGAGCAGGGTCACAATCTGGCGGCGGCACTGGCACCGGCCAAGTGCGATTTCCTCGTAGCCTCCTTCACCACTGACTGGCGCTTCTCGCCGGAGCGCTCACGGGAGCTGGTCGATGCTCTGGTCGCAGCCGGCAAGGCGGTCAGCTATGCCGAGATCGACGCGCCTCAGGGGCACGATGCCTTCCTGATCCCGATTCCGCGTTACATGGAGGTATTCGGTGCTTACATGAACCGGATTGCCAATGCCCTGCCCCAGCCGAATGGAGGAACCGACGATGCGCGCTGATCTGGAGATCATCAACGAGTGGATTGCGCCCGGCGCCCGGGTGCTCGACCTGGGCTGCGGCGAGGGTGAACTGCTGGCACACCTGACCAGCGAAAAAGGCGTCAAGGGCTACGGTCTGGAGATCGATCACGACAACCTGACCGCCTGCATCGAGAAAGGCGTCAGCGTGATCGAGAAGGATATCGACGACGGCCTGGCCTCGATCGGCAACGACAGTTTCGACACTGTGGTAATGACCCAGGCGCTGCAGAGCATGCACCGGCCTGACCTGATCATCGACGAGATGCTGCGCATCGGCCGGGAGTGCATCGTCACCTTCCCCAACTTTGCCCACTGGCGCGCCCGCGGCTATCTCGCCTTCCGCGGCAAGATGCCGGTGTCCAAGTTTCTGCCCTATACTTGGTACAACACGCCGAACATCCACTTTTGCACCTTCAAGGATTTCGAGCAGCTGTGCGTGGACCGCAACATCGAGATTCTGGAACGCACGGTGGTTGACCACCAGCACCGCCATCACTGGTGGATCAAGCTGTGGCCCAACATGCTCGGCGAAATCGCCATCTACCGTATCACCCGCTAGGACGAGGAACCGATTATGCGCTCTTATCCTGCCACCCTGAGCCGCCTGCTGGCAGTGGCGGCGCTGGTATTCAGCCCGCTCACCCTGGCCGAACAGATGATGTCCGACGGCCACTACGAAATCCACTACAACGCCTTCAACTCCAGCTTCATCACGCCGGAAGTGGCGCAGCAGAACGGCCTGATACGCAGTAAATACCGCGCACTGGTCAATGTATCGGTGCTGGAAATCCAGGACGACGGCAGCAAGAAGGCCGCCACCGCGATCGTCTCCGGCCAGGCCGCCAACCTGATTGGCCAGGCTCAGCAACTGGAGTTCAAGAAGATCGATGAAGGCAACGCCCTGTATTACATCGGCGGCTTCCGCTTCACCGAAGACGAGCAACTGAAAATCACCCTGAGCGTGCAGCCGGACCCGAACAAGCCGGCCTACAACATTGAATTTGACCAACGTTTTTACGTCGATTGAGTTAACCAAATCACATGATAGACAAGATCGTCCTGGCCAGCGGTAACCGCGGCAAACTGAAAGAATTCGGCAAGATCTTCGCTCCCCTGCAGATCGAAGTGATGCCGCAGTCGGACTTTGCCGTCCATGACGCCGAGGAAACCGGCCTGAGCTTCGTCGAGAACGCCATTCTCAAGGCCCGTCATGCCGCCCGCATCACCGGCCTGCCGGCACTGGCCGACGACTCCGGTCTGGAAGTGGACGCGCTCAATGGCGCACCGGGCATCTACTCGGCGCGCTATGCCGGCGAAGGCTGCGGCGACGACGAGAACAACGCCAAACTGCTGCAGGCCTTGGCACAGGTGCCGCAAGAGCGGCGCAGCGCCCGCTTTCAGTGTGTGCTGGTATTCATGCGCCACGCCGAAGATCCGACACCGCTGATCTGCCAGGGCAGCTGGGAAGGCCGCATCCTGACCGAGCCCCAGGGTCATAACGGCTTCGGCTACGATCCGCTGTTCTACGTGCCGGAAACCGGCTGTGCCAGCGCCGAGCTGAGCCCGGAGCAGAAACAGCAGTACAGCCACCGCGGCAAAGCGGTGCGCCAGTTCATCGATGCCATCGGTCCCTGGCTCAAGCACGCATGAGCCTTCTGCCAACTGAGGGCCGGTTGCCGCCCTTGTCGCTGTACGTGCACATCCCCTGGTGTGTGCGCAAATGTCCCTATTGCGATTTCAATTCCCACGCCGCCCCGGAACAGCTGCCCGAAGCGGTGTACGTGGACGCCCTGCTGGACGATCTGGCCGCCGACCTGCCGCTGGCCGGCGAGCGCCCCTTGCAATCGATCTTCATCGGCGGCGGCACACCAAGCCTGTTCGGCGCCGAGTCGATCGACCGCCTGCTTCAGGGCATCACCGCACGCGTGCCCCAGGCGGATGACATCGAAATCACCCTGGAAGCCAACCCCGGCACCTTCGAGCAGGAGCGTTTCGAAGGCTACCGTGCCGCCGGCGTGAACCGACTTTCCATCGGCGTGCAGAGCTTCAACGCCGAGCACCTCAAGCAGCTCGGCCGCATCCACAACCCAGACGAAGCCCTGCGCGCAGCCGAAGCCGCCGTGGCACTCTTCCCGCGGGTCAACCTGGACCTGATGCACGGCCTGCCGGGCCAGAGCGCCGACCAGGCACTGCATGATCTGAAGCAGGCACTGGCCTTCGACCCCGGCCACCTGTCCTGGTACCAGCTCACCATCGAGCCCAACACCGAGTTCCACGCTCGCCCGCCGCAGCTACCGCTGGACGAGGCGCTCTGGGAGATCCAAGAACAGGGACAGGCCCTGCTGGAGGCCCGCGGCTATCAGCAGTACGAGATCTCCGCCTACGCGCGTCCGGGGCAGCAGGCCCGTCACAACCTCAACTACTGGCAGTTCGGCGACTACCTGGGCATCGGCGCCGGCGCCCACGGCAAGCTCAGCCATCTGGACGCTGATGGTCAGCTGCAGATCAGCCGCCGCCATAAGCAGCGCCAGCCCAAGGGCTACCTGGATCCTCAGCGCCGCCTGGCCGGCAACGAGCCGATTCCGCCCGAAGACCGGGCATTCGAGTTCATGCTCAATGCGCTGCGGCTGACCCGGGGCGTGCCTGCAGACTTGTTCAGCGCGCGCACTGGCGTTAGTTTATCGACGGTCGAGGCATTGCTGCTACAGGCCCGGCAGCGCGGGCTTCTGGTCGGCGACGAGGCTCGGCTGGCGCCCACGCCTCAGGGGCGTTTGTTCCTGAATGACCTGCTGGCACTGTTTCTGGACTGAAACATGCCCTGTTCCCTGCACGGATGTTGTCACCCCGCACTGGATGTTTCCCGGCATGACGATTAAACAAAAATTGAGCACCCTGATCGCCCTGATCCTGGCCGGCTTTATCGCCATGGGACTGATCGTTTTCCACACCCTGGGACAGTACCGCGAACTGGTCACCATCAGTGAGACCCTGGCCCAGGTAGAAAATCACAAACAGGATCTGCGCCGCCACGAGAAAGACTTCCTCGCACGCCTGGATAAAGGCTACCTACAGCGCTTTACAACCAGTTATGAGCAGTTTCAGACCCGGCTCGGCCAACTCAGGCAGCTGCTGCCGGAACCGGCCATCCAAACCGGGCTGGACAGCTTCGCCGCACGCATGCAGACCTATGAGCAGGCCTTCACCGCGGTCAGCCAGCTGCGCCTGGAGATCGGGCTGGATGAAGCGTCAGGCCTGCGCGGTCAGCTGCGTGGTGCCATCCATGGCGTGGAACAGGAGATCCGCGCCACCGACAACAGCGAGCTGCTCAGTAGTCTGCTCATGCTGCGCCGTCACGAGAAGGACTTCCTGCTGCGCCTGAATAGCAAGTATCTGGACCGCTTCCTGAAACAGGTGGACCACTTCGGCCAGCAGATCGACATGCTGTTGCTGCCTGCGCAAAGCGCCCCCCTGCATCCGCTGCTGACCCAGTATCGTGACCGCTTCCAGCGCCTGGTCGAGGCCTATACCCAGCTGGGCCTGACCGTTGATGACGGTCTGATGGGCCAGATGCGTCAGGCGGTGAAGAGCACCGACGAGCTGCAAAGCACACTGGAACAGCACCTCGACACACGTCTGCAAAACGAACAGCAGCGACTGATGACCACCGCCGTGCTGGCCGTCATCCTGGCCATCCTGGCCACCGTGGTACCGGCTCTGCTGTTGGGCCGCAGCATTCTGCGCCCGATCCACGCCCTGGCCGCCACCATGAAACGCGCCAGCGACGAACACGACCTGACACTGAGGTTCAACACCGACAGCCAGGATGAAGTGGCGCAGATGGCCCAGGACTTCAACCGCATGATGGACAGCTTCCGCGACCTGATCGCTCGCGTGGCCGGCACCACGTCCCAACTGGCCGCCGCCGCCGAACAGCTGTCGGGCACCACCCGGGATACCTCGCAAGGGCTGAGCCAGCAACAGACCCAGGTACTTCAGGTTGCGGCCGCCGTACAGGAGATGGAAAGCTCCATGCAGGAGATCGCCGGCAATACGGAACACACCGCCGCCACGGCCACTCAGGCGCAGCAGGATGCCGCTGACAGCACGACCCGGGTGCGCGACAGTATCGATGCACTTCATCTGATGGCCGAAAAGGCGCGCCAGACGGCCCAGGTGGTCGATCAACTGCGCAGCGAAAGCGACAGCATCGGCAGCATGCTGGATGTGATCAAGGATATTGCCGATCAGACCAACCTGCTGGCGTTGAACGCCTCCATCGAGGCGGCTCGCGCCGGTGAACAGGGTCGGGGCTTTGCCGTGGTCGCGGACGAGGTACGGACGCTGGCGGCCCGGTCACAGCAGTCGGCGGCCGAGATCGAGCAGCGCGTGCTGAGCCTGCAGGAACAGACCCACAATGTCAGCCGACTGATGCAGGAAAGCGTGCGGGACAGCGAAGAGAGTGCCGATCAGGCCGGCGCGACCATCAGTGCCCTGGGCACCATTACCAGCGGGGCTGCCAGCATCGTCAACATGACGACGCAAGTCGCATCGGCCACCGAGGAACAGGCGTCGGTGGCGGCCGAGATCACCCGTAACATTGAACATATCCGCAGCATCATGGCCGGTGCCAACGACCAGGTGGGTCAGAACGCCGATGCCAGCCAGCTGGTGGCACAGCAGGCGTCCGAACTGCAACGCGCCGTGGCCAGCTTCCGCACCTGAACCTGAACATGAGCTAGAGCGTTACGCGATCCTGACCCCGTGACGCCAGCTTGCCGACCTGAACGGGAATCTCCGACAGACAGCTGACCCGGGCATCGGCCCGGGCCGGCTGCGGCCAGTGCTGTCCCGGCAGATTGACCCAGAGCGTCCACATGCCCACCTCCCGTGCCGCCTGGACATCGTTGACCGGGTGATCACCCACATGCACCACCTGCTCCGGTCTCAGACCAGTATGATGCAGCGCCTGACTGAACATCTGCGGATGCGGCTTGGCATAGCCGACGGTATCGGCGTTGTACTGGAAGTCGAACAAATGCCCGATCAGGGTCTGATTCACATCGGCATTGCCGTTGCTCAGCGCGCCAATGATGTAGCCATCCCGGCGCAGCTGTTCCAGCATCGCCTGGGCATGTTCGAACAGCTCGACCTGATGACGCGCCTGCATGAACACCTCGAACGCCCGCTCCGCCAGCAGGATCGCCTCCGTTGCGGTGTAACCGGCGGCGATACAGCCCCGTTCCAGCAGTTTGACGCGGATCAGGCTCATGCTGTGGCCGATCTCCGGCATCGCTTGCAACAGGTCCTTGCGCAGCGCCGACCCTTCGGCCAGATCGGCCAGTTGATGACAGGCGGTGAACAACGGCGCATTCTCCTCCAGCCACTGCCAGAGCGTCCTGTTCGCCTGGTGGATCACCGGATCGACCGCCCAGAGGGTGTCGTCCAGGTCGAAGGTGACACATTTAATCATCGCGTTTCTCCCTTGCCCGCGGATGAGCCTGTTCATAAACCTCCATCAGGTGCTGGAAGTCGAGGTGAGTATAGATCTGGGTAGTGCTGATATTGGCGTGCCCGAGCAGCTCCTGCACCGCGCGCAGGTCGCCGCTGGACTCCAACAGATGACTGGCAAAACTGTGCCTGAGACGGTGCGGATAGACGCGCCCGTTGGTGCCCTGTTCGGCGCCCCGCTTGCGCAGTCGCTGCTCCACCGCCCGGGTGGTCAGCCTCCGCCCCTGCTGGCCAACAAACAGCGCCGTCTCGTCCAGCAGTGCCAATGCATTGCGTACCGGTAGCCATTGCCGGATCGCGTCCCGTGCCAGCTGCCCGACCGGCAGCTGCCGGGTCTTGTTGCCCTTGCCCAGCACAGTCACCACGCCTTCGGCCAGGTCCAGATCGCGCAGATCGACACCGACCAGCTCGGATACGCGCAGTCCCGAGGAGTAGATCAGTTCCATGATGGCGCGATCGCGGAGATCCAGGGGCTCATTGCCGCTCACATCCAGCAGGGCACCGACCTGCTCGGTATCCAGGGTCTGCGGCAGCCGTCTGGCCGCTTTGGGCGCCTGTACCGACAGGGCGGGATTGCGCTCAAGCCAGCCTTCGCGAGCCAGGAAACGGTAGAAGGTGCGGGTGGCGGAAAGCAGCCGCTGCAGACTGCGACCGGACTGGCCCTGGGCATGCAGGGCACCGATGGCGTAGCGCAGCCCGGTTTCGTCCAGCTCGCTCCAGGGGTGGCGATCAGCGCCGATCTCGGCCAGCAGCGTGGCGAGGTCGCGCTGATAATTCTTCAGCGTATGCGGGGAGAGCTGGCGCTCCACCCGCAGGTAGTGCAGAAAGTGCTGCGGCCAATCGGCTTCGGCCGGCACCGACATCTCAGCGCTCCTGTTCCTGCAGGATGCGGCAGATCACCCGGCTGAGCACCTCGCCGACATAGCTCAGGAACAGGGTGCCCTGGCTGCTCTGGAAATAGTTGGGGTCGTGGCTGCCGATCGCCAACAGGCCGAGGGTGTCGCCCTTGACCAGCGGTACCACCGCAGCGGATTGCACCTTGACGCTACGCTCCTGGAACAGGAAACGATTCATCGCCTCGGACAGCTGGCCGCAACTGGGCAGGTTAGTTTCGATCAACGGCTGCACCAGTGAGTCCTCGGCACGTGCCAGAGTACGCACACTGTTGCTCTCCAGCGAGCGTTCGCTGAACAACAGCAGTACCGTCTCGTCACCGTAGAAGTCACGGCACAGGCTCTCCTCGATCGCCACCGCCACATCGTCCAGCGTCCAGGCTTCGAGCAGCGCCAGCACCATGCGCTTGGTCTTCTCGAACTGGACATCGTTGTAGCGCGCCGCATCGATCAATTCAGACAGGTGCCCATGCAGCTGCTGGTTACGTTCACGCAGCAGTGAAGTCTGGCGTTCTACCAGCGACACCGCGGTACCACGCTGATGCGGCACGTAGAGTTTCTCCAGCAGATGAGTGTACTGACTGAAGAAGTCCGGATGCTCGGCCAGATAGTCGGCCACCAGATCCGCAGTCACTACGGGTTGTTCCAGTACTTCACTTGCGTCATTCATAGGTAGATCTGTCCTTCGAATACGGTTGTCGCGGGGCCGGTCATGCGTACCGACTGCCCCTCGCCCGGCCAGCGGATACGCAGATCACCGCCCGGCAGGTGCACCAGCACCTCCTCATCGAGCAAGCCACGCTGACGCCCCGCCACCACGGCGGCGCAGGCTCCGGTGCCACAGGCCAGGGTTTCACCGGCGCCGCGTTCATAGACGCGTAACCGGATCTCGCCCCGATTGACCACCTGCATGAAGCCGATATTGGCCTTCTGCGGAAAGCTCGGATGCGGCTCCAGCATCGGTCCCAGGGTTTCGACAGGCGCGGTATCGACATCGTCGACCACCAGCACGCCGTGCGGATTGCCCATGGAGACCGCACTCAGTTCAATGCGTTCGCCATTCACGTCAACGACATACGTCGCTGCCTGCCGTTCGGCCCGGAAGGGTACTTCGGCAGGGCGCAGCTCTGGGGCCCCCATGTCCACGTCGACCTGACGGTCGGGCAGCAGATAGAGCACCGCCTGGCCACGGGCGGTTTCCACATGGATCTCATCCTTGATGCTCAGTCGGCGTTCACGCACGAAGCGGCCGAAGCAGCGGGCACCGTTGCCGCAATGCTCCACTTCGGAGCCGTCGGCATTATAGATACGGTAGCGAAAGTCCATATCCGGGCGGCTCGGCGGTTCCACCAGCAACAGCTGGTCGAAGCCGATGCCCAGATGACGATCCGACAGCTTGCGCACGATCTTGGGTGTGATGCGTACCCGCTGGGAAACGGCATCGATCACCATGAAGTCGTTGCCCAGACCGTGCATTTTGGTAAAGCGTACCAGCATTGACGCGCTCCCCGTTCAGGCCTGTGCCGGCAGCAGCTGTTCACCGCGCATCAGATCATTCAGGGTTTCACGCTCACGCACCAGAAAGGCCTGATTGTCATCCACCATCACCTCGGCCGGACGCGGACGGGTGTTGTAGTTGGACGCCATCACGAAGCCGTAGGCACCGGCCGAACAAACGGCCAGCAGATCACCGGGCTCCAGGTTGAGCTGGCGATCCTTGCCAAGGAAGTCGCCGGTCTCGCAGACCGGGCCGACCAGATCCCAGGCCTTGGCATCACCTTCTTCGCGCACCGCCACCGGGATGATCTCCTGGTAGGCGCTGTACAGCGACGGGCGGATGAGATCGTTCATGGCGCCGTCGATGATGGCAAAGTTCTTGTCACCGCTCTGCTTGAGGAACTCCACGCGCGTCAGCATCACACCGGCATTGGCGGCGATGGAGCGGCCTGGCTCGAAGATCAGCTTGTAGTCGCGACCTGCCAGCTTCTGTAGTACCTGCTCGATGTATTCGCCCGGCGTCGGCGGTACCTCATCGGTATAGCAGACGCCCAGGCCACCGCCCAGATCCAGGTGGTGGATGTTGATGCCTTCTTCCGCCAGGGTATCCAGCAGCACCAACAGGCGATCGATGGCGTCGAGGAAGGGGCTGACCTCGGTCAGCTGGCTGCCGATATGGCAGTCCATGCCGATCACGTCGACATGCTCCAGCGCGGCGGCACGGCGATATACCTCGACCGCCGTGTCGATGGCGATGCCGAACTTGTTCTCTTTCAGGCCGGTGGAGATGTACGGGTGGGTACCGGCATCCACGTCCGGATTGACGCGGAAAGAGACCGGCGCCTTGACGCCCATCTCGCCGGCCACGGCATTGACGCGATCCAGCTCGGCATCGGATTCGATGTTGAAGCAGAGAATCCCCGCTTCCAGCGCACGACGGATCTCCGCCGGTTGCTTGCCGACACCGGAGAACACCACCTTGGCCGGGTCGCCGCCGGCGCGCAGCACCCGCTCCAGCTCACCGGCCGAAACGATGTCGAAGCCGGCACCCAGACGGGCCAGCACGTTCAGCACCGCCAGGTTGGAGTTGGCTTTGACGGCATAGCAGACCAGCGCATCGCGTCCTTCCAGCGCCTGGGCATAGCTCAGGTAGGCACGTTCCAGGGCGTCACGGGAGTAAACGTAAGTCGGAGTGCCGAACTCTTCGGCGATACGGTCCAGTGCCACTTCTTCGGCGTGCAGGCGACCATTGCGGTATTCGAAATTGTCCATGAAATCTCTCAGTGTGACTGATGTTGTGAAGCGGTTTCATCGGGCAGATACAGCGGGCCCTTCTGACCACATCCCGACAGCAACAGAACCCCCAGCAGCAGGGCTGGCCAGCAGCGTTTCAGCATCATCAATCCTTGTATATCCGGTTGCACCCGGGGCAAGGGCCTCCAGGTTATTAATCGATCGATTATACCCTCAGCTACAGGGGCTGAGTACCGCCTGCGGCTGAGTTATACTCATCCACCGAATTTTCATGCAGATAAGAGAGGCCGCAATGACCGAATCCGAATTCATGAGCCGGGTGGATGCGACCCTGGAGCAGATCGAAGAGATCCTGGATGACGCCGAGAGCGATCTCGACTACGAAAGCCAGGGTGGCATGATGACCGTGAAGTGCGAGAACGGCAGCCAGATCATTTTTACCCGCCAGCCGCCGGTGAAGCAGCTCTGGGTCGCCACCCGCGATGGCGGCTTCCATTTCGACCACAATGGCAGCCAGTGGCTGCGCGATACCGACGGTGCGCCCCTGGCCGAAGTGCTGCAGGCCGCCTTCGCCGAGCAGGCGGGTGAGGATTTCGACTTCAGTGATATCTGAATCGAGAGCTTGATGGCCGGGGGCGCTGCCCGCTCAGCCGGCCTCAGCCCAGCAGGCGCTCCACCGCCTGCTGCAGCCGCTCCAGCGCGCCACGGTTGGCCGCGACGAAGTCCAGCCCCTGCCGCCCCGCATCACGACGTTGGTCCGCATTGCCCAGCCAGGCCGACAGCTGCACCTGCAAGGCTGCACTATCATCGACACGCACCAGTCCGCCCACTTCCACCAGCGCATCGGTAATGGTCTGAAAGTTGAAGCAGTCCGGCCCCATCACCACCGGCAACCCCAGCGCCGCCGGTTCCAGCGGGTTGTGGCCCCCGGTGCCACTGAAACTGCCGCCGACAAAGGCGATATCCGCCGCCGCGTAGAACAGCATCAGCTCGCCCATGGTATCGCCCAGCAAAAGCTCGGTCTGCGTATCCGGCTGTTCGCCATGGCTACGGCACACCAGCCGTTCGCTGTAGCGACGGCACAGCCGGGCCGCATCGGCAAAGCGTTCAGGGTGACGCGGCACCAATATCAGCACCAGCTCCGGATGCGCCGCCTTGAGCTGCTGCCAGGCCTCAAGCAGGATCTCATCCTCACCCTGATGGGTGCTGGCCGCGATCAGGACCGGGCGGTCCGCGCCCAGCTGCTGACGCAGTGCCTGTCCGGCCTGAACCTTGTCGACATCCGGCTGCAGATCGAACTTGATACTGCCGGTGACCTCTACCTGCTCGGCCGGCATGCCCAGCGCGACAAAGCGCTCGGCATCGGCCGGGTTCTGCGCCGCGATCAGGCTCAGTCGCTGCAGCATGGGGCGGGCCAGCGCCGAGAATTTGCGATAACCGCGGGCGGAGCGCTCCGACAGGCGCGCATTGGCCAGCAACACTGGCACCCCGGCATGGGCGCACTGGGCCACCAGGTTGGGCCAGAGTTCGGTTTCGACGATGATGCACAGCTCCGGTTGCGCGCGGCGCAGGAAGACTTTCAGCGCCAGCGGCAGATCCCAGGGACAGAAGCGCTGCTCAACCCGGTCGCCAAACAGCGTGCGCACCTGCTCCGCCCCGGTTGGCGTCATGTTGGTGATCAGCACCCGATGCTGTGGATAACGCACCAGCAGCCAGCGCACCAGCGGCGCGATCGCCACCGTCTCGCCCACCGACACCGCATGCACCCAGATCACCGGCTGACGGATTGCGGCGCCAAGCCCCAGTCGCTGAGTCCAGTTGCGCCGATAGCCCGGCGCCTTGCGGCCGCGCCACCAGAGGCGCAGCAGCAGGACGGGGGTGAAGAGATAGAACAGGATGCTGTACAGGCTGAGCAACAAGGCATTCATCGGTTGTGGGTGTGTTCACAGCGGCAAAACGCCAGTCTAACACAAGCCTTGCCACGCCGACGCTGGCACAAGTCCCTCTGATCAAGGACAATATCGACTCACGCGATGGCGACTCTGGACTTCAGTATGGACGACAACACTCTGCCTCCTCTTCAGGCAAAGCGGCCCGAGCGGCCCAGCCTCACCTGCATCCTGCCGGCCTATAACGAAGGCGATAACCTTGGCCGTCTGATTCCCGAGCTGACGACCTATCTGGCGCGCTTTTCCGACCAGGTCGAACTGCTGATCGTCGATGACGGCAGTCAGGACAACACCGCCATCATTGCGGCCGCACTGGCAGAGGATTACCCCGTTACCCTGCTGCAGCTGTCACGCAACTTCGGCAAGGAAGCAGCCCTCAGCGCCGGCATCGATCATGCAGAGGGTGATGTGGTGCTACTGATGGATGCCGATGGTCAGCACCCGCTGGAGGTCGTGGATCAGTTCTTTCAGCATTGGCGGGAAGGCTTCGACATGGTGTACGGGGTACGTGACAACCGCAATGACGAGTCCGCCGCCAAACGCCATCTGACCAACCTGTTCTACCGTATTCTGAGCCGCAGCGCCGAAATTGACATCCATCCGGATGCCGGCGATTTCCGTCTGCTTGATCGCAAGGTAGTCCAGGCCCTGCGCCAGCTGCCCGAACGGTCACGCATGATGAAGGGGCTTTATGCCTGGGTGGGCTTCCCCAGCAAAGCGGTTACCTTTCAGGTAGCCCCACGCATGGGCGGCACCACCAATTTTCGCCTGCGCCACCTGTCATCGCTGGCGCTGACCGGCTTCACCAGCTTCAGCAGCGCCCCCCTGCGGGTCTGGATGCTGATCGGCGCCGGGGTATCGGTGCTCTCGCTGCTGTATGCATTTGTGATCGTACTGCGTACGCTGCTGTTCGGCTCCGATGTCCCCGGCTGGCCGACCATCGCGGCCGGCATCGCCTTTCTGGGTGGCATTCAGCTGTTCTCGGTCGGTATCCTGGGCGAGTACATCGCCCGTATCTTCTCGGAAGTGAAGGCCCGGCCGCTTTATCTGGTCGGTCGTCGAGTGTCCTTCCGCGACGGCAAGGTGGCAGAGGAAGCGTCCGATGACGCGTGAGGCGCTGAGTTTTATCTTCGTCGGGATCAGTGCCCTGCTGACCCATTGGCTGGTGGTGGTACTGCTGGTACCCCTGGCCGGCCTGCATCCACTGCTGGCCAACGTGATCGCCTTTCTGGTGGCCTTCAATGTCAGTTATTTCGGCCATCGCCACCTGACCTTCAAGGCCAGTGAGCGCTCCCATCGGCAGACCCTGCCCCGCTTTGCCACCGTCGCGGCCAGCAGCTTCCTGCTTAATGAAGCGATGTACTGGCTACTGCTGACATTTACGCCATTGCGCTATGACATCGCCATGCTGCTGGTCCTTGGCAGTGTCGCCGTCCTGACGTACATTCTGGGCAAATTCTGGGCCTTCGCATGAGCCGATCACTGGTCATCTGTGCCGACGACTTCGGCCTTTCCAACGGCATCAACGCTGCCATTCTTGAGTTGATCAGCGCGGGCCGTCTGTCGGCCACCAGCTGCATGACCACCATGCCGGCCTGGACCCAAGCGGCAGCTGATGCATTGTTGCAGCTGGAAGACAGGGCGGCGCTGGGATTGCACTTCAACCTGACCGAAGGCGATAACGCCATACCACTGGGCAAACTGATGCAGCTCAGCCTGAGCGGACGCATCGACGCCGGCGCCATCGCCACTGCCCTGGAGCATCAACTGGACCGGTTTGAGCAGCGGCTGGGACGCCCACCCGACTTCGTCGACGGCCATCAGCATGTGCAGATGTTTCCCGGCATTCGCCAGGTCGTGCTGGAAAATCTGGCGCAGCGTTACGGCAGTCACCGCCCCTGGGTTCGCGTCTCGACACCGGCCCTGAGCGGTCATGATGCCCGCATCAAGGCACTGGTGTTGAGAGTAATGGGACTGGGGTTCGATCGGCTTCGCCGGCGTCTTGGCATTGCCGGCCACCCGGACTTTGCCGGCATGTACTCGCTACGGCCACAGGCCGGCTTCGGCGACATGATGCGACACTGGCTGGAAACACTGCCGGACGGCGCCCTGATCATGTGTCATCCAGGCTACACACGCGGTCAGTCCGCGCTGGAACAGGCCCGAGAGGAAGAGCGCGCCTGGCTCGCCAGCGACACCTTTGCAGACGCCCTCAAACATGCCGGCCGCTCTCTGGCCACCGAGCCCCGGCTGAACTGATCAGTGCTGACAGCTGGTTTCGGGCAACCAGATACGCCAGCGCAGCAATAGCGGCTCCCGCTCGGGCAGACGCGGCCAGGGCTGCGCCAACTCGCCTTCCATATCCCAGTCACCAGCCTCTGGCAGCGCCTGCTGCCAACGCCGCTCCTTCGCCTGCCAAACCAGTACCACACCCTGTTGCCTGATGCGTGCCATATCAGCCCAGGGAGCCAGGCCAAGATCGGCATCCGGGATCGCCGAGGCACGCGGATGCAGGTTGATCGCCAACATCTCCGCCAGCCAGTAATCTCCCGCCACCAGGCTCAGAGGGCAATCCGTATGTTGTTGCCACTGCTGCTGCAACGCCTGGGCCAGCGCCCGATCCGGCCAGCCGGTTCGAGAGGGCTTGTCACGGATCTGATCCTTGAAACCCACAAAAAGTGTCATCAGCACTGTCAGCACGCCCAGAAAAGCCGCAAAGCTCCAGCAGAGCCGGCGCCAGCGCTGCGCCAGCACAGTCGCGGGGACCAGCGCGGCCAGCATCAGGCCCGACAGGTTCCACATGGGAGCTCCCCACATGTCACGGGTGCCAGCCCCCGTGATCAGGGCTCCCAGTGCCGTCAGCAGTGCCGGCATCAACCCGACCCAGAACAGGAAAGCACTGCCCGACGCCCGTCTCTGCCAGCTGTCACGGCGCCAGAAGCCCGCCAGCAGCAGGATCAGCAGCAGGGGCAGATGATCCACCAGCTGTACCAGCAGGAACTTGAGCGGTCCCAGCCAGCGTGACGCCGACGCCGCCGCAGCTTCGGAACGAGCCGCCGCATAGTTGAAGGGCAGGAAATCATGCTCCATCAGCCACCACAGGTGCGGAAGGAAAACCAGCCCCATCACCAGCACACCCAGCCAGGGTTGAGGCTTAAGCAGGCCAGATCTCAGCTTCGGGTGGGTCAGCAACCAGAGGAACATGGCGGCCAGCAGCATGATGTAGGAATACTTGGTCAGCATCCCCAGGCCAGACACCAGCCCCAGCAGTAACCAGTCGGTAGAACGCCAATCACTGATTGCCCGGTGAAACAGCAGCACCGCCGCAGCCCAGATCGGCATCTGCGCCACATTGTGGTTGAACTCGATTGTCGGCCAGGTGAAGAAATACACCCCCATAAGCGCCAGCACACCAAAGGCCGCTCGCTGACGATCCAGTATGCGGCAGCCAAGGCGCCAGACACAGAGCAGGGTCAGGGCTATGCAGAGTTGACTGAGCAGGAAGGGCCCGAAGTCGCCGATCCCCTGCTGGAACAGATACAGCACCCAGGCCGGCAGCGGCGGATGCTTGTAGTAACCCCACTGCCATTCCTGCCCCCAATACACGCCCTCGACCACATCCAGCGGAAGACTCTCTATCAACAGGCCCGGCAACAGTGCCCAGAGCAGAAAGTAGGGCAACAGAATCAGTAACAGACAACGGCCATATGAATCGGGGTTACGCATACTCAAGCCTCAACCCCTGTCCGCCGTCTGCAGAATGTGAAAGTTGGCGTAGGCACCCTGCTGCTCCAGCAGTTCGGAATGCGAACCCTGCTCCACGATACGGCCGTTTTCCATCACCACGATGATGTCGGCTTTTTCAATGGTCGACAGGCGGTGGGCAATCACCAGGGTGGTACGTCCACGCATAACGCCTTCCAGTGCTTCCTGGATATGGCGCTCGGAGGTGGTATCCAGGGCTGAGGTCGCCTCGTCCAGAATCAGGATAGGCGCATCGTTGAGGATGGCACGGGCGATAGCGATGCGCTGGCGCTGGCCTCCGGACAGCAGCACCCCGTTCTCGCCGACTCGGGTGTGGATCCCCTCCGGCAGGCGCTTGACGAACTCCATCACATGGGCCGCCTCGGCCGCTGCCACTATGGCCGCGTCACTGGCGCCCGCCATGGAACCGTAGGCGATGTTCTCGGCGATGGTGCCGTTGAACAACACCACGTTCTGGTTCACCAGCGAGATGTTGCTGCGCAGGCTCTCCAGCGTGAACGATTCCAGCGGTTCGCCATTGACCAGCAGCTCACCGTTCCAGCCATCATTGAAACGCGGCAGCAGACTCGCCAGCGTCGTCTTGCCACTGCCGGACCGCCCCACCAGGGCCACGGTCTTGCCTTGAGGCAGTTTCAGGCAGATATCCTGCAATACCTGTTTGTCCGTACCGGGATAGGCAAAGCCCAGATGGCGAAACTCGATATCCCCCACCTTATCCAGAGTACGGGTACCCCTATCCTGCTCCACCGGCTCATCCAGCACCTCGAACAGGCTTTCGGCCGCGGCGATGCCCTTTTGCACGATCGAGGTGACATCGGTCAACAGGCGCAGCGGCTTGGTGATCATGCCCGCCGCCGTCAAAAAGGCGACAAAGCCACCGGTACTCATGCTGCCCATCACGTCCGGATGCATGGCCAGGAACAGCAGGGCGGAGAGAGCCAGAGCAACCAGAAACTGAATCAGTGGCGTGTTGAGAGACTTGGTCACCACCAGCTTCATGAACTGGCGCTTGTTTTTGCTACTGGCCGCATCAAAGCGCTGTTTCTCCGCCTCGGCGCCCCCGAAGATACGTACCACCTGGTAGCCCTTGATCGACTCGGAAGCCGCCTCGGTAATATCCCCCACCGATTGCTGGATACGCTTGCTCAGCTTGCGCATGCGACGGGCTGCAATGGAAACCACAAATCCGATCAACGGACCTGCCGCGATGAAAATCAGCGTCAGCTTCCAGTTGAGATAGAACATATATCCCAACAGGCCGGCCACGGTAAGTCCTTCCCGCAGCAATACCTTGACCGCGTTGGTCACGGATTCGGTCACCTGCTCCACGTTATAGGTCAGCTTCGCCAACAGTTCGCCACTGGAATGATGGTTGTAATACTGCGAAGGCAACAGCAACAGCTGCTCGAATACCTGAGTACGCAGACGGTGAATCACTTCACGTCCAACATAGGCCAGGCTGTAGTTGCCGATAAAGGCGCCCAGGCCTCGCAGCAAGAAGATGCCCAGTACAGCTCCCGCGAGGAAATAGCGCTGATCGTAGGCGCCCCTTTGCACCGTATCCACGACCAGCTCCAACCACTTGGCGGACAGTGCCTGACCCGCGCCATAGATGGCAAAACCGATGAAACTGACGACAAAACCTATCCACAAGCGTCCGACGTATTGCAGCAGGCGGCGGTATATCTTCCAGGCACTGACATCCTTGGCAGCAGAAGTTGGGGCTTGAGAATCTTGTACCGACATAATTCAGACGTCTCGTTTCGGTCTAGCGGGGTTGGCTCTCGGCCACTCAAACGGGCTACCGGTATCAGGCATCACCACCGAACAGGTCTCGGGTGTAGATCTTATCCGAGCAGTCGAGCAACTCATCAGACAACCGGTTGGCGATAATGACATCGCTCAGCTGCTTGAACGCTTCCAGATCGCGCATAACCGGCGAATTGAAGAAGCTGTCCTCGTCCAGAACCGGCTCATAAATCACCACTTCGATGCCCTGAGCCTTGATCCGCTTCATGACACCCTGAATCGCCGAAGCACGGAAGTTGTCCGAGCCCGCTTTCATCACCAGGCGGTAGATACCAACAACTTTGGGCTGGCGCTGCAGCACGGACTCGGCAATGAAATCCTTGCGCGTCGTGTTGGCATCAACGATGGCACGAATCAGGTTATTGGGCACCCGGTCATAGTTGGCCAGCAGCTGCTTGGTGTCCTTGGGCAGGCAATAGCCGCCATAACCGAAGGAAGGATTGTTGTAATGGGTGCCGATACGCGGATCCAGGCCCACGCCTTCGATAATCTGGCGCGTATCCAGACCATGCACCTCGGCGTAGGTATCCAATTCGTTGAAGTAGGCGACCCGCATGGCCAGATAGGTATTGGCGAACAGCTTGATCGCCTCGGCCTCGGTCGCATCGGTGAACAAAACGGGGATATCTGTCTTCAGCGCACCCTGCTGCAGCAGAGCGGCGAACGCTTCAGCACGTTCGGAGCGCTCGCCCACAATGATGCGTGACGGATAGAGGTTGTCATAGAGCGCCTTGCCCTCACGCAGAAACTCGGGCGAGAACAACAGATTATCCGTACCCAGGCGAGCCGCAAGGTCACGGGTGAAACCCACGGGCACGGTGGACTTGATGACCATCACGGCTTCAGGATTGATCCGCATAACCTGCTCGACTACGCTTTCGACACTACGGGTATTGAAGTAGTTGGTCTGCGGATCATAGTCGGTGGGCGTCGCAATAATGACAAAATCGGCACCCGCAAAAGCTTGACCGGCATCCAGGGTCGCCCGAAGGTTCAAACGACTGGAGGCCAGATAGCTGGCGATTTCGGCATCCTCGATCGGCGATTGGCCCGCATTCAACATATCCACTTTTTCAGCCAGAATATCGAGCGCCACCACCTCGTTATGCTGTGCGAGCAGCACGGCATTGGACAGTCCTACGTACCCGGTTCCTGCAACGGCTATTTTCATCGCTTACCCATTCGGATCATCTGTCAACAGAGTAGAAGGCATCATATCATGAGTCTGCAGCTCCGCGGACGGCAACCGCCATTGCCGTCCGGCCGGGTTTGCCGCCTGCAGGGGAGGGCTATACAATCAGGGCTCCACTAGCCGCCAATTGTTGTGCCCGTGAGCCAGGAATCTCCCAAGCCATCTTTTCTTCATCCCCGTTTCTGGCCCATCTGGCTGGGCATGGGTCTGCTGTGGCTACTCAACCGCTTGCCTTGGCGCTGGCAGATTCGTACCGGTCGCCTGCTGGGGCGCCTGCTGTACCATATGAGTGCCCGCCGACGGCACGTCACGCGTACCAATATTCGCCTCTGTTTCCCTGAGCTGACACGGGAAGAACAGGCGCAGAGAGTTCGCGAGGTCTTTGCCAACAACGGCATTGGCCTGTTTGAAACGGCCATGGCCTGGTGGACACCGCGGGAAAAACTGCGCGGGCATATCTCCTTCAAGGGCCGAGAGCATCTGGACGCTGCACTGGCACAAGGCAAGGGCGTTATCCTGCTGGGTGCGCATTTCTCGACCCTGGATCTGGGCGGGCTGCTGTTCTCCGAATACTATCCGGTCGACGCCATGTATCGACGTCACAACAATCCACTGATGGAAAAGCTGATTACTCGAGGCCGGTTGCGCTACTTCGGCCAGGCCATCGAACGATCAGACATCCGCCGCGTGGTGCGTGCCCTGCGCAAGAATCACATCATCTGGTACGCCCCGGATCAGGATTTTGGCCGCAAACAGTCGGTCTATGCCCCCTTCTTCGGTGTGCCTGCCGCCACCATCACGGCCACGACACGCATGGTCAAATTGAACGGCTCACCCATCTTGATGCTGGCCCAGCACCGCCTGCCGGACGACTCGGGCTATGAACTGGAACTTTTCCCGGTGATAGAACCTTTTCCCACCGGGGACGAGGAGGCCGATGCAACCCGCATCAATGCCGAGATCGAACGCGCCATCCGCAAGGACCCGGCGCAGTACATGTGGGTACACCGTCGCTTCAAGACCCACCCCAAAGGCAAGGGTTACCTTTACCGCTCATCCACTCACGAGTCGCACTCTCAATGATCACCGTAATGCAGGTCTGCGGCGCCAATAAACCCGGCGGCGCCGAAGCCCACTTTCTGCGTTTCTGTCTGGAAATGGACAAGCGAGATGACGTGCGGGTGGTCGTCGCCGTACGCAAAAATTCCTGGCTGGCCGGGCAACTCAAACACTGCTCGCCGAAAGTCTACGAATTGCCGTTCATGGGCCGCTGGGATCTGCTGACCCGGCTACGCCTGAAACAGATTGCGCGACGAGAACAGGTGCAGGTTGCACAATGCTGGATGAGCCGCGCCGCCAGCCTGATGCCCCGGGTACCCGGCACCCTGAATTTGGGCCGTCTGGGTGGCTACTATGCCTTGAAGAACTTCACCTCCATGCACTGGCTGGTGGGCGCCACCGAGGACCTGGCCAAGCATATTCGTGACCATGGCCAGGATGCAGAACGCACGGCGGTGATCCCCAACTTCGTCAACCCGCCACAGCCCGAAGACCCGGCCCGGTCGGTACAACTGCGCCAGCAACTGCAACTGGATGGCCGCCGAGTCATCTTTACACCGGCACGCCTGCACCCGGTGAAAGGACTGGATACAGCGCTGGAAGCGCTGGCGCTGCTGCCCAAGGAGTATGTCTACATTCTGGCCGGCAAGGGCCCGGAAGAGGCACGACTGCGTCAGCAGATCGAACGTTTGGAACTGCAGGAGCGGGTGCATCTGGTTGGCTGGACCGACAACATCACCCAGTATTGCCGGATCAGTGATCTGTTTCTGGTGCCATCGCGCCACGAGCCCTTCGGCAGCGTCTTGCTGGAAGCCTGGTCCCACCAGCTGCCACTGATCAGCTCGGACTCCCAGGGGGCCACGGCCATCACGCGAAACGGTGACACCGCGTTGATCTTCCCCAAGGACGATGCTGTCGCCCTGAGCAAAGCCGTACTGCAACTCAGGGATGACGAATCACAGGCGCACCGTCTGGTACAGCGCGGATATGAGGAGTACCAGCAGCACTACACCGCCGACAGCGTCATGAGCGCTTATATTGCCCTGTATCAGCACATGCTGAACCGGGCGGACGCGTAGAGTCAGCCCCGATCTTCACGTTTGCTGCGGGCGATAATTGCCTTCTGCGCCGTGCGCCACTGACCGGGGCGGCCATCGAGCTCCCACTGAATACGCAGATTCATATTGCGGATCTTGCGCTCGATATAGTTACGCCGCCAACGGGTCAGCGGATAAAGCAGCGCCAGGAATTCCGGTGCTCCCAGGCCGTCGATAATGTACAGACGCAACCCGTCCGGTGTCTGCTTGACCGCCAGATTATGTGGCAACAGATTGCGGGTCAGGATCTGGTGTCGGCGCAGCCAGCGCTGAAATTCGGCGATGGCCAGCCGAGTAGCCTCGTCCAGACCGTACTGCACCAGCCATTGCGACAGATTGGGGGCGACCGCGCCCTCAGGTGTCCGAATCAGCTCACTGACATTGGCCCAGCCTGCACTGGTCGGCTCGCGGCCCCAGAGGCGCGGAATATGGTCATATAACGCCGGGCTATCACCGGCCTTCTCCAGCTGGCGATAGCCCTTGAGTTCCTGCACGTTGTCATCCAGGCGGTCCGCACCCAAGAGCTTCTTGAACCAGGGCTGGCGCGCAAAGCGCTGCTGCATCACGTCCTCACGTGCCACCTTGACACACTTGTCGGCGTCTTCCGGATGCACGTAACAGTGCCGGTTGCCGCCGGTGGCGAAGGGCTCTCGGCCCTGTAGATCGATCACGCAGCCGCCTCCTCAGGAGCCGCGTCCCGCGTCCGCAGGAAACTCAGGATAATCAGCATGCACATGATCGACGATGACAGCGTCGAGTAGATGCCCCAATGGGTATTGATCGGCATCGACATCAACACCGCCGCCGATACCAGCGCGAAATCACCGCAACGCTTGGCACAGACCGCCTGCCAGACTCGCCGTAACAGCAAGGCAAAGGCCGCCATATAGGTAACAAAGCCGATCACTCCGGCATACATCAGCACATCCAGGCCAAAGAAATGTGCATGCGGGTAACCACGACTGGCCAGCTGCTGTTCCTCGGTCATGACCGCCATGGCCCCCTGGCCGATGCCATTGATCGGATCATCCTTAAACAGTGACCAGGCCGCCCCCCAGACTTCACCACGCATGGATGTGGCCGCGTTCAACGAATCTTCGGTCATTTCAAATATTTTCGCCGTGCGATCCACACGCTGCTGGAACTGGGGCACGAACTGATAGGACAGCAGCGCAGTGGCCAATGCCAGAACACTGCCCGCAACCAACATCCTGATCGACAGCGTGCCCTGCCAGACAAAGAACAGCATGTAACCGACGATTGCCAACGCCGCCACCATCCAGGAAGAGCGGCTGCCGCCGATGATGATGACGAAGAGCACGGGGATCAGCAACAACCACACCAGGTGACCGACCGGCCCGCGCAGCGACAAGCGGCGGCAGGCTTCAATCGAAAAAGGCAACAGGTGGGCCAATACGATACCGATCCGCATTTTCGGGTGGAACACACCGGTGACGCGATGGTTGTTGTACTCGAAGCCCATGAGGTTACGTCCCGTCGTATACTGCAGGATCGCATCCAGGCTCCAGGCCAGTGAAATCAGCAACACCAGGGTAAACAGCAGATCCGACAGGCGCAGTGACAAAGGCTCGGCATTCATGCGCAACAGCACCAGCCCGGCATAAAAATAAAGCCCCAGACGCACGGCATCGATCAGCGTCTTTTCCACATCACGGGCATCGATCGCGGCAACGGCCACCGGCAGGGTCAGCAACAAGGCGATGGCCACATAGTGCCCCATGGCTTCGAAGCGACTCAACTGCCCCCACAACAGCAGACTGGCGAGGATCAGCAGCACCGGTACGATATGGACGGCTTCGGTCAGCGGCAGTAATACGACGAACAACGCGAACAGGCCTACGGCCAGCGAACCGCCCTGCCGCGCCAAAGATGATCCCAGTTTCATAATAGGCTTTTGACTCCTGCCATCTCGGTATAGAGCTTTAGTGTTTCATCCTGCATGCGGGACAGCAGAAAGGGATTGGCTCCCACATCTGCACTCTGCCCCTGTAACAGTGACTGTATGCGCGCGACGGCGGCGGCCAGATCGCCGGTCTTGACCCGTCCCCAGGGATAGATCGCCCCCAGGGTTTCATCCACGGCTCCATGGGCATATCCCACCACCGGCGCCCCTATCGATAGACATTCCACCACGGTACGGCCAAAGGCCTCCGCCGTGGTCGAGGTCAGCGACAGCATCACATCCGATATGGCATAAAGATCCTTCATATCCGAGCGCGTGCCCAGGAACGAGAAATACTCATCCAGGCCAGCCGCATTAATAGCCGCCTTCACCTCATCGATGAACTTGCCCTTGGGATCGCTGCCCACAATCAGCACATGGAAGTCCTGACGCTGTTTGCTCAGCTCAGCCACCACCTTGACCAGGTCCAAGTGCCCTTTCCAGCGGGTGATCCGGCCCGGGAAACAGATCAGGTGCTTGCCATTGGCTTGTGGGCAGTCGCTGTAGAACTGCTGTTGCCATGCCTCGGAAGGCTGGTAGCCACGGGGGAACTCACCCGGGTCTATGCCGCGATGAATCACGGTGACCCTGGCAGGATCCACTTCAGGGAAGCTGTCCAACAGATAACGTTTTGCCGTTTCGGACACGGCGATGACGCGTTCACCCTTGCCCATGATGGCACTGTAGCGGTTGACCGAATGCATGCCGTGCAACGTGGTGATGAAACGCGGCCGCGTGGCCGGGTCCATCTTGCGCCAGGCCAGCCAGACGACCCAGGCGGGCATGCGCGAGCGTACGTGGACGATATCGGGCTTTTCCTGCGCCAGCCAGCGTCGAAATTGGGGCACCTGCAGGAAAGTCAGCAAAGACTTCTTGCCCAACTCCCATTGCACATGACGGCTGCCTTCATGCTCCAGCTGCTTGACCAGGCGGCCACCGGCCGACACCACGACAGATTCGTGCCCGGCGGCCACCAGCCCCCGTGCGATCTCCAGCGTCCCACGCTCGACGCCGCCCAGTTCCAGCGCCGGTAATACCTGTACGACTTTCACAGCCACCCTCTTTTAAAGATTGCTTCGGCACAACGCTCGGCCTCGTTAAAACAGGCATCGGACTCCGCCAGGTGCTCCAGCTGCCAGTCCGGCGAACCGCTGACGATACCCTGCTGCTGCAACCTGTCCACGCCTCGGCTGATACGGTTATCCGCCTGGTCATCCAGCATCAGCACGCCAACCTTGCAGCCGGCCGTCAGCGCCTCGTACACCATGGATGCACTGTCCTGAGTCACCCAGCAGACCTCGGCCCGAGCCAGCTGCTGCGGCAGCCAGTCGGCCCCGGTGTCGGCCGCCGGCACGAAACGTTCTTCGACCAATGCCTGCAGCGCCTGCTCGGTACTGGCGGGTGTGCGGCGCGAGGAGCCGATCAGCCAGTCGCGGGTGTCCGCCGCCAGCAAGGCTTCGACCTGTGTCAGTACCGCCTGCTCGTTCCAGTCGAAATGCTTCGATGGTCCGCCCACCAGTACCACACCACTGCCCGGCAACTTCTCACCCGGCCGCATCCGGTTCAGCGCTCCGTGCGTGGCAATGATGTTGGGCCGTGGCGGCGGCTGGTCATGTTCCGGAATCAGGCAGAGATCAAAAAAGCCGGTCGAGATCGATGGCTTCATCAGCACCACCACCGGCGCCCGGTAAAAGCGACGCAGCGCCAGCAGGGTCAGATGGGTCCCATGGCCGGCACCAATGATCAGTGCCGGCTTGTCGTCCATCCGCGGCAAGCCGGCACTGAAGCACAGCCGCAGTGCCTGCAGCTTACCCATCGGCGGCTGTTCGCTGATACGCACATCGCACCGGCGCGCGATCGCCTCGGCCAGACCGCGGGACTGGTTCAGGTGCCCGGGTTTGCCATCACTGACGATCCAGATCTGTTTGCTGTTGTCGCTCACATCGGCCTCCACCACCGGCGGCACCTGTCATATCCACCCAATTGGCCCGCCGCCAAAACGCTTATGGTACCACCGGCAGCACGCTGCAACGAAGTACGCAACACTATTTCTGCCTTCAGGTCATTCCATTTTTGTCCTGAATGCTTACAATCTAGAGTTGCTGCAGCTCCCCGCGCAATGCACCTGCGGTTTCACCTCCTCGAACTCTTTCAAACCAGCTTGTTAGGAAGGTTTTATGTCTGCTTTTGGTTCCGTTTTCATGCCAGAAATGGCGATCTCCTGGTTCGACGGCTCTCAATGGAGCGACGCCGAGGTGGTATCGAGCGACAGTCTGCAGCTGCACCCGGGTGCCCACGTACTGCACTACTCCAGCACCTGCTTCGAAGGCCTGAAGGCGTTCCGCCACGAGGACGGTTCGGTCAAGATCTTCCGCATGGACAAGAACATTCGCCGCCTGGCGCAAAGTTCCGAACTGCTGGCCCTGCCGGCATTCGATGAAGCCATGCTCGAAAACATGATCCGCGACATTGTCGCCCGCTTCCAGGACGAGGTCCCGGCGCCTCCGGGTTCGCTGTACATTCGCCCGACCCATATCGGCACCGAGCCGGCGATCGGCAAGGCCGCCGTACCGTCGCTGACTTCCTGTCTGTACGTGCTGCTGTCACCGGTGGGCGACTACTTCACCGGCGGCGACAAGGCGTTGCGCCTGCTACTGGATGACGAAAACATGCGCTGCCCGCCCCACATGGGTGTGGTCAAGTCCGGCGGCAACTACGCCGGCGCCCTACAGCCGATCATGAAGGCCCGTGCCGAGTTCCAGGCCGACCAGGTGCTGTTCTGCCCGGGTGGCGATGTTCAGGAAACCGGCGCCGCCAACTTCCTGCTGATCGACGGCAACGAGATCATCACCAAGGCGCTGGACACCACCTTCTTGCACGGCGTCACCCGCGACTCCATTCTCACCCTGGCCCGCGACATGGGCATGGATGTGCAGGAGCGCGAACTCACCGTGGAAGAGCTGCTGGAACGCAGCGCTCGCCCGGGTTGCGAAGCAGCGCTGTCCGGCACCGCGGCCGTACTGACTTCGGTCGGTACGCTGATCCACAACGGCAAGGAATACCCGGTTGGCAATGGCGGCATCGGCGAGACCACGGTCAAGCTGCGCCAGGCCCTGAACAACATTCAGTGGGGCAAGGCGGAAGATACCCACGGCTGGCTGACCAGCCTCTAAGACGTTACCCCAGCCAGAAAAAAGCCGACGCATGCGTCGGCTTTTTTGTTTCAGACAACGACGCTGGGCCGGAGCCTTCGGCCCAGCGTCGTCCAGCGATTAGCTACCCAACACGCGCTGCCAGATAGCCGAGACATCCTCGCGATACTCTCGCATCGCCTCCTCGCTCAATACGCCGGAGCGGTTCTGCAGCGTTTGACGATGACCCGCCGCACGGTAGGCCTTATAGGCTTCACGCAGCAACTCGACCTCATTCGAGGCCAGCAGCCCCTCATGCTCGATGCTGGCCAGGATGCGAATGTTGTCGGTCCAACGCATCATGCCCGGGCGCTCCTGGGCATAGCGCAGCACCAGGTACTGCACCATGAACTCGATATCGACGATGCCGCCACGATCCTGCTTCAGGTTAAACACGGCCGGGACATCGTTCGCTGGCTTGGTGCCCAGATGCTTACGCATCTTCTCGCGCATCTCCACCACTTCGGAGCGAAGCTTATCTTCATCGCGGGGTCGGGCAAGAACTTCCTGGCGCACCGCCTGAAAACGCTCAGCCAGTGCCGGACTGCCGGCAACGACTCGTGCGCGCACCAGTGCCTGATGCTCCCAGGTCCAGGCATCCTTCTGCTGGTAATCACGGAAGGCGCTCAGCGAGCTGACCAGCAGGCCGGAATTGCCGGAGGGCCGCAGGCGCATGTCCACCTCATACAGAATACCGGAGGGGGTGAAGGTGTTGAGGATATGGATGATGCGCTGGCCCAGGCGGTTGAAGAACACACTGTTGGTGATCGGGCGCCCGCCGTCCGTTTCCAGATTGGCCTCAGCATCGTGCAGGAATACCAGGTCCAGGTCCGAGCCGTAGGACAACTCGATCCCGCCCACCTTGCCGTAACCGATAATGATGAAATCCGGATCACAGGGCACCCCCGGATGCTTTTGGGGCGTGCCGTGTTTTTCCGTCAGATCACGCCAGGCGATCTCCAGCACCGCTTCCAGCAGCGCTTCTGCCAGCCAGGTCAGGTAGTCACTGACCCGCATCAGTGGCAGCACGCCGGTAATGTCAGAGGCGGCTACCCGCAGCATATGGGCATGCTTGAAGTAGCGCAGCGTCTCCATCAGCTGCTCGATATCATCTTCGGGAATGCGCAGCAGCTGCTGACGCAACTCGGTGCGCAGCGCGGCCAGATTGGGCGGTGCATAGAGAGTCCGCGGATCAATCAGCTCATCCAGCAGCACCGGTTGCTTGGCCAGCTGTTCGGCAAACCAGGCACTGGCGGAGCAGAGGCGCACCAGCTGTTTCAGCGCCGCGGGGTTTTCCGCCAGCAACACCAGATAGGCCGAGCGGCGCAGGACCGCCTGCACCAGCACCAGCACCCGCTCCAGGGTCACTTCCGGGTTATCGCACTGTCCCGCCTGCTCCAGCAAGGGTGGCAACACCGCTTCCAGCCGCTCCAGCGCGACTTTCTGCAGCACCTGGACGGTACGCAGACCTTTCAGATCCCGCAGCGCCTTCAGCGCCACAGACGGCTCGCCATATCCCTGCTCCTGCAGAAATTCCAGCGCAACCGCGTCATCCATCATCCCCTGCCAGAGCGCGAGCCATTCGGTACGCAGGTCCTCGGGCCCGGCCTCACTCTCTTCCGCCGGGGCAATCACATCGGCAAAGTGGCGCGACACCGCCGCCCGGCAGGACTCCAGCTCCTGAGCCAGCGCATCCCAGCTGTCATACCCCTGGGCAAAGGCCAGTCGCGCTCGACCCTCCTCGTCAGCCGGCAATTCCTGGGTCTGCTTGTCGGCGATTGCCTGGATGCCGTGTTCCACATTGCGCAGGAAGGTGTAGGCCTCGGTCAGTTCGGTCACCGCCTCGACCGGCATGCCGACCTTGTCCGGCAGCTGCGGCAGGATGTTGAGCAGTTCGCGCTGCTGCAACTCGGCATCGCGGCCGCCGCGGATCAGCTGAAACGCCTGGGCGATGAACTCCACCTCGCGGATCCCCCCGGCCCCCAGCTTGACGTTCTGGTCCAACCCCTTGCGCCGCACCTCGCGGTTGATCATCGCCTTCATGTCACGCAGCGACTCGAAGGCACTGAAATCGATGTACTTGCGATACACGAACGGGCGCAGCAGCTGCATCAGCTCCTGCCCGGCATCCTTGTCACCGGCCACCACCCGCGCCTTGATCATGGCGTAACGTTCCCAGTCGCGACCCTGGTCCTGGTAGTAGCCCTCCATCGCCGCAAAGCTGCACGCCAGCGGACCGGCCGAGCCGAAGGGGCGCAGGCGCATGTCGACGCGAAACACGAAGCCGTCCACGGTCAGGTTGTCCAGCGCCTGGATCAGCTTCTGCCCCAGGCGGATGAAGAAGTCCTGGTTGTCCAGATTCTTGCGCTCGCCGTCGGTTTCGCCGTTGGCCGGGAAGGAGAAAATCAGGTCGATATCGGAGGAAAGGTTGAGTTCATCAGCACCCAGCTTGCCCATGCCCAGTACCACCATTCGCTGCGGGTGACGCTGGCCGTCGGCATCCGGACGGGAGTGGGGCACGCCCCAGCGCTGACAGGCCTGGTCGTAGAGCCAGTCCAGGGTACGATCGATACAGGCATCCGCCAGGCGAGACAGTTCACGGGTGGTACCACGCATGTCACTCAGACGATTGAGGTCACGCCAGATCAGTCGCACCATTTCCCGTTGACGAAACAGGCGCAACTGACGATGCAGCTCCTTCTCATCAGTGATCTCATTCAGCAGTGCCTGCAGGTGCTCGGCATAGGCGCTGTCCGCATAGGCCTGCTGCAGGTCGCCGCTGCTGATCAGCTCGCTCAGCCACGCGGGATGACGCTGCAGCTGTTCGGCGACATAGTCGCTGCCGACCAGCACCCGGGCCAGCTGGGTGTGCAGCGCCTCAGGCAGGGGGTCCAGACCGGCCAGTGCATCTTCGACACGGGCCAGATTACGCTCCAACAGCGGGTGCAGCGCTGCCGGTACTGAGGTATAGAATTGCTCTGCCTGTTGCATGAACTTCCCCTTATTGTTCGCTTTGTTGGCACTGCCGGAACAACTGATAACCGCGCTGCGCCTTGCTCAGATCGAACGGCCGCAGCTCAAGGCGGCTGCCCAGCTCATCCGCCAGCGCCAGCAGTGCCGGGGCTTCACCAGACTTGAGCTCCAGCTCCACCTCCAGGATTTCATCCTGCAGGCGGCCACCCTGTCGGCAGTCACAGCGGATCTGCCCCTGGTCCAGGGCGACCTCGATCTCGGCGCCCTGATACTGGATCAGCCAGGTTTCCCGTTCAAAATCGGTGGTAAACACCGGCACCAGCTGCAGCTCAGCGGCCGGCGCCAAACCGGCCGGCCAGATATCACCGCTCAGCCGTTCGGTATCCAGCACCGCCTGCGGCAGCTCCCACTCCCACTCACCGCGCTGATGCAGACCGTTGATGCTCTGCCCCTTCGTTTTGAGGGTCTGAATGATGCGCTCACCCTGGCGGCGCAGGCGCAGGGCCACCCGAGCACCGGCCAATGCCAGGTCGGCACTGTCGTAGTAGGTATTGAGCAGCGTGTTCGATCCGGCGGCCGCTCCGGCCTGGAGCAGTGGGTGAACACGGAACGCGTCCAGATCGGCGGCGTTAAGTTGCAGTTTCAGTTCGGTTTCTGTTGCCATCGTTCAGCACCGGTAGTTTTTTACCAGTGTACCCAAGGATTTGCGCTGATGGACGTCAGATTTCGGCTTTTTTTGTGACGCCATCACTACAGATATATGACATCAGCACGTATACTTGCGCCGAGTTTTTTCACCTGCAACAGGAACCGCAACATGGTTAACAGCCCCTTCATGCAAATGTTTGCACGTTCCCCGTTCAAGCCGATGCAGGAACACATCGTCAAGGCGCAGGCAAGCGCCGCGGAACTGATCCCCTTCTTCGAGGCGGTGATCAGGAACGATTGGGACACTGCTTCCTCCTGCCAGCAACGCATCGCCGAGCTGGAGAACGAGGCGGACGATCTGAAACGTGATATCCGCCAGCGCCTGCCCGCCAGCCTGTTCCTGCCGGTGCCCCGCACCGACCTGCTGGACCTGCTGCGCATGCAGGACAAAATCGCCAACCGTGCCAAGGATATCGCCGGCCTGATGCTGGGCCGCCAGATGCAAGTCCCGCAGCCGATCCAGGAAGAACTGCTGGAACTGCTGCGCACCACACTGCTGGCAATCGAGCAGGCCGTACTGGCGCTGAATGAACTGGACGAACTGCTGGCTGCCGGCTTCCGCGGCCATGAAGTCAACATCGTCGAGCGCCTGATTACGGAGCTGGATGAACTGGAACACAAGGCCGACCAGCATGAGCGCAAGCTGCGTTCATCCCTGTTCGCGGTTGAGCGCGAGCTTTACCCGATCGACGTCATGTTTCTGTACCAGATCATTCAGTGGGTTGGCGACCTGGCCAACCTGGCACAGCAGGTTGGCAACCGCCTGCAGATGCTGCTCGCCCGTTAAAATTATCACGATCAAGGCTACACAATGGATATCATTGCTCAGTACGGCAACATCATGGTCATCATGGCCTGTGTCTTCGGCTTTTTCATGGCCTGGGGTGTAGGGGCCAACGATGTCGCCAATGCGATGGGAACCTCCGTCGGTTCCCGTGCCCTGACCCTGAAGCAGGCGATTCTGATCGCGATCCTGTTTGAATTTGCCGGTGCCTATCTGGCCGGCGGCGCGGTAACCGCGACCATCCGCAAAGGCATCATTGAACCTTCGCTGCTCTCCGGCAACCCTGAACTTCTGGTATTCGGCATGATGGCCGCACTGCTGGCGGCCGGTATCTGGCTACTGGTGGCGACGCACTTCGGCTGGCCGGTTTCCACTACCCATTCCATTGTCGGCGCCATTGTCGGCTTCGCTGCCGTGGGCATTTCCGTGGAGGCGGTGCACTGGACCAAGGTTGGCACCATCGTGGCCAGCTGGGTGGTCTCGCCCGTCACGGCAGGCTTCATCGCCTTTTTCCTGTTCCGCAGCGTGCAGAAGCTGATCCTCGATACCGAGGACCCCTTCGCCAATGCCAAGCGCTATGTGCCCTACTACATCTTCCTGGTCGGCTTCATCATCGCCATGGTGACCTTCACCAAGGGCCTGAAACATATCGGCCTGCACCTGAGCTGGTTCCAGAGCGCCGGCGTCTCCGTCATCATCGGCCTGATCACCATGGCTGTGGGCGTGTTCATGCAGCGCAAGATCAAGGTGGATCCCAGCGCCGATCGTGAATTCCACTTCACCAGCGTGGAGAAAGTGTTCGGCGTGCTGATGATGTTCACCGCCTGCGCCATGGCCTTTGCCCACGGCTCCAACGACGTGGCCAATGCCGTCGGCCCGCTGGCCGCCATCGTCGGCGTGGTCAGCGCCGGTGGCGAAGTGGCGCAGAAGACCGCCATGCCGGCGTGGATCCTGCTGCTCGGCGGCGCCGGCATCGTCGCCGGTCTGGTGATGTATGGCCACAAGGTGATCGCCACCGTCGGTCAGAACATCACTGAACTGACGCCGAGTCGTGGTTTCGCCGCGACCCTGGCGGCGGCCTCCACCGTGGTCGTGGCCTCAGGCACCGGCCTGCCGATCTCCACCACCCATACCCTGGTCGGCGCCGTACTCGGTGTCGGCCTGGCCCGCGGCATGGCCGCGCTGAACCTGAAAGTGGTCGGCACCATCTTCATCTCCTGGATCGTCACCCTGCCGGCCGGCGCCATTCTGGCCATCATGTTCTTCTTCATGCTCAAGGGCATGTTCACCTGATCCGGTCCGTGAGGCCCGCTGCGGCGGGCCTCGTCTTCAGGCGTGGACCCGCTGCGCCAAAGGTTGCACAATGAGGGCTGTACACAGCCTGATCGGGAGCCAACCTTGAGCGCCAGCAACGCCGCCAGCAACTCTTCAATCAACTACGTCAACTGGTTCCGCCACTCTTCGCCCTATATCAACGCGCATCGCGGCAAGACCTTCGTGCTGATGCTCAGTGGCGAAGCGATCGCGGATGCCCACTTCGCCAATACCGTTCACGATATCGCCCTGCTCAACAGCCTGGGGGTACGTCTGGTGCTGGTGCACGGCGCCCGCCCCCAGGCGGAACAGCGCCTGCAGGCCCGCGGCCTGGAAACCCGGTTGCACCATGACCTCAGGGTCACCAGCAGCGAGATTCTGGAATGCGTCATCGATGCGGTCGGCAGCCTGCGCACCGAAATCGAGGCCCGCTTTTCCATGGGGCTGGCCAACACGCCGATGCACGGCGCCCGTATCCGTCTGTGCAGCGGCAACTTCGTTACCGCACGCCCGGTGGGCGTACTCGACGGGGTCGACATGGGTCATACCGGCGAGTTGCGTCGGGTCGACCATGATGGCATCCGTCGCCTGCTGGACCTGAACCAGATCGTGCTGCTATCCAATCTGGGCTTCTCGCCCACCGGCGAGGTGTTCAACCTGTCGGTGGAAGAGGTCGCTACCCAGACCGCCATCGCGCTCAAGGCCGACAAGCTGATCCTGTTCGGCTCCGAGGCCGGCATCCACGACAGTCGCGGCGAGCTGCGCAGCGAACTGCTGGCGGAAACGGCGGCCCGCCTGGTGCACCAGTACCTGGCACGGGTCGAAGACCCAGAGCAGCCCTACAGCGAGACCGCCTGCCTGCTGGAAGCCGCCGCCACCGCCTGTCAGCAGGGCGTGCCCCGCTGTCACCTGATCAGCTACCAGCAGGACGGCGCCCTGCTCACCGAGCTGTTCACCCGCGATGGCCAGGGCACCATGGTGGTCAGCCACTCCTACGAGCAGGTGCGTCCGGCCAGCATCGAGGATGTGGGCGGCATTCTGGAACTGATCGCGCCGCTGGAGGAGAAAGGGGTGCTGGTACGCCGTTCCCGCGAGCGGCTGGAGAGCGAGATCGAGCAGTTCACCGTGGTCGAGCGCGACGGCGCCATCATCGGCTGCGCTGCCCTCTACCCCTTTGCCGAGGAGGCAATCGGCGAGCTGGCCTGCGTCGCCATCGACGGCAGCTACCGTGGCGGCCAGCGCGGCGACCGCCTGCTGACCGCGATCGAGGACCAGGCCCGAGCGCTGGGCTTGCAGCGGCTGTTCGTACTGACCACCCGCACGGCACACTGGTTCGTCGAGCGCGGCTTTGCCGCTGCCGATCTGGAGCAGTTGCCGCAGGAGAAGAAGGCGCTGTACAACTTCCAGCGCAACTCCAAGGTATTCTTCAAGCCGCTGTAAGCTTCTCGCCCGGCAGGGTAACCCGGAAACAGGCACCACCGAGGTCGGACTCGCTGACCTCCAGCGCGCCGTCGTAGCTGCTGACGATATCCAGCGCCACCGCCAGGCCGATGCCCTGGCCCGGCGCCTGGGTATCCAGACGGGCGCCGCGCTGCAGGATCACCTGACGCTGCTTGGGCGCAACGCCCAAACCGTCATCACAGACGGCAAGGCGCAATACACCGCCGGCCTGCTCCACTTCGACCCTGACCTGGCTGTCGCCGTACTTGAAGGCGTTATCGATCAGGTTGCCGAGCAGCTCCATCAGATCGCGCTCGTCCCCGGCAAAGCCCGCACTCCTGTCCAGCCGGGTTTCGACCGCCCTGGGCTGGCGTGCATAGACCTTTGCCATCACTCCCAGCAAACGCTCCACCACCGGCGCCACCAGCAGTGCCTGCGCCAGCGTTCGGCCCTCGCTCTTCACCGCCCGTGCCAGCTGATACTGGACGATCTGCTGCATCCGTTGCGTCTGCTCCTCAACCTGCTGACGGTAGCTGTCAAAGTCGAGCCCCTCCTCGCCGGCCCCCCGTATCACCGCCAGCGGTGTTTTCAGGCTGTGTGCCAGATCGCCCAGGGTGTTGCGATAACGCTCGCGCTGCTTGCGCTCGGTTTCGATCAAGCGGTTGAGGCTCTCGGTCACGCCCTGGACTTCAAGCGGGTAGCGACCATCCAGCCGGTTGATGTCACCGGCCTCGATCCGGCCCAGATCACGCGCCATCAGGTCCAACGGCCGCAACCCCCAGCGCATAATGAAGTACTGCGCCAGCAGCGCCACCAGACCAATACCGCTGAGCCAGCCCAGCAACTGCAGGCTGAAGGCCTTCATTTCACTACGAATCTGCTCATCGCTGCGCAACACCGAGATCAGGAAGCGCCGCTCACCGGCGGGCGTCTCCCAGATCACCGGGTACTGGAACAGGTAAAGCCTTTGCTCCGGCAGGTGGCTGAACAGTGACTGCCCCGGCAGCAGCGCACTGCTGGGCAAACGCTGTACCATTTCGTCCGGCAGCGTCAGGCTGGAATTGGAACGCCAGAACAGGCGCCCGTCAGGACCATGAATGAAGCCGTAGACCCCGGAACCGAGCCGGCTGAAGCCGGGGTCCAGTACCCGGTCAGGCAGACGCAGGCGCCCCTCGTCCACTTCGATCGCGCCCAACAGCAGGTACACCTGCAGGCGCGCCTGAGAGGCTTCGGCGTTTTCCAGACTGGAATGGAAAGCCTTGAGCAGGGCCAGGCCGGCGAAGACGATCACCAGCGGCAGAATCACCGCCGAGGCGCGCAGCAGGCGCCCCCGCAGTGACAGCGGAACAGCGGAGGGAGAGGTCGTCACGCCTGATCGGCGCTGTCGAGTGCGAACCGGTAACCCAGGCCGCGCACCGTGGTGATCGGCTTCAGCGTCTGATCGGGATCGAGCTTCTGGCGCAGGCGGCGAATAAACACCTCCAGCACATTGCTGTCGCGGTCATAGTCCTGATGATACAGATGCTCGGTCAGCTCGGCCTTGGATATGGTCTTGCCGGCATTCAACATCAGGTATTCCAAGGTACGGTATTCATAGCTGGTCAGGCGGATTTCCTCACCGTTGAGCTTAACCACCCGCGCCGAGGTATCCAGCTCCAGCGGACCAAAGCCGAGCACCGGGCTGGCATGGCCGGAGGCACGGCGCACCAGGGCGTTAAGCCGCGCCAGCAGCTCTTCGGTATGGAAGGGTTTGGCCAGGTAGTCATCGGCACCGGCCTCCAGTCCTTCAACCTTGTCCTGCCAGTCACCGCGGGCGGTCAGCACCAGCACCGGTACCACCTTGCCCCGTGCGCGCCAGCCACGGATCACGTCCAGGCCGGACACTTCCGGCAGGCCGATATCCACGATGGCGATATCGTACTCGTACTCCTGCCCCAGATAGAGCGCCTCACGGCCGTTGCCGCTTTCTTCGACGGTATAGCCGCGCTGTTCCAGCTGCTGCTTGAGCTGACGCCGCAGGTCGCTGTCATCTTCTACGATCAGTGCCTTCATTCAGCCTCCTCGCTCTGTCCCGGTAGTAACATTTTGCCCGTCGTGGCATCCACCAGCGCTTCACGCACCCGACCACGATCCAGCAGGCGTACCATATAGACCTCGCTGCCCCGATAACGGGTCAGTTCGGCCTTGATGATTTCGCCGCCCAGTTCCATCCGGGCGATCCTGGATGCCTGTACCAGGTCGACAGAGCGCGAACCGGCCGGGCCGCTGTCCTGCTTACGGCCCACCGGTTCGGCATGCACCGGCAGGATCATGGCCGCCAGCAAACCGGCAGTCAGCCCTCGTGACCACCATAGTCTGTCCCGCCGTGTTGGTTGCGCCTCCAATCCTGTTTCCTCCCTGTCGTGATTATCCTGACGTTGTGATTGCCCGGATTTCAAAGGGCTTTGATGCTAGGACTGGAGGTCTGAACACAGCATGAACCTCAGCAACTGCGGCGGCAGGTACGCAAGCCCAACAGACTGTACAACGGGCAGGTGCCGGAAATGGCAATGGCGATGATCGGCACCCCGATCAGGCCCCACCAGGTTTTCGGACCGAAGAAGATGAGTACGATGAAGACCAGACCAATCAGAACACGCACCAGTTGATCCAGAATACCGATATTCTTTTCCATGATAACCTCGTCGACGTTGTCTACTTCAAGATTGGCAAGAGCGGCGCCGAGCCCGCTGCCACAGCAGCAGATAGCGCAGGTTATACGCCAGACCGATCGCCAGCACCGGCGGCAGGGTCAGAATGAACACCCAGCCCAGCACGCCACTGCCGATCCATTGACCCAGCCACAGACTGAGCACACAGACCAGAGCCAGCGGGATGCCCGTCCTCATCAAACGCTTGAGCCAGAGATCTGAATGTATCTTGTTTTTCTCGTGCATCAGAAGCTCCTCATATGAGTTTCTGAGCATAGAGCGAGCCTAACCGGGTTTCAAGCGCTGCCCAACTCGGCCTGGGGCTCATGCAGTGGCAGATCAAAGGCTTCGGCCACACCGGCACAGGTCACCCGCCCGGAATGGATATTCAGGCCGCTGACAAAACCCGGCACCTCCTGCAGCGCCCGGCGCCAGCCGTGCTGCGCCAGCTGCTCGACATAGGGCAGAGTGGCGTTGGTCAGCGCCAGCGTGGAGGTGCGCGCCACCGCCCCCGGCATGTTGGCGACACAGTAGTGCACGATGCCATCGACATCGAAAACAGGGTCGTCATGGGTGGTCGGATGACTGGTCTCGAAGCAGCCGCCCTGATCGATCGCCACGTCCACCAGCACCGCACCGGGCTTCATCTCGGCGAGCATGTCGCGGGTGACCAGCTTGGGCGCTGCCGCACCGGGCAGCAGCACCGCCCCGATCACCAAATCGGCCAGCACCAGTTGCTGCTCGATATTCTCCCGGGTGGAGTAGAGCGTGGTCAGCGCCCCGTTGAAGCGCTCGTCCAGTTGCTTCAACCGCGGAATGGACTTGTCCAGCAGCGTCACCCTCGCACCCATGCCCAGCGCAATGTACGCCGCGTTTTCGCCAACCACGCCGCCG
Source organism: uncultured Marinobacterium sp. (assembly GCA_963677795.1). Taxonomy (GTDB): domain Bacteria; phylum Pseudomonadota; class Gammaproteobacteria; order Pseudomonadales; family Balneatricaceae; genus Marinobacterium. The sequence continues at coordinate 1,848,130 of OY782520.1, forward strand.
CCGATGATCAGCACCCGCCCGGGACTGACGCCCGGTACACCGCCCAGCAGCACGCCGCGACCGCCCTGTGCCTTTTCCAGGCAGTGCGCCCCGGCCTGCACCGCCATGCGCCCGGCCACCTCGCTCATCGGCGCCAGCAGCGGCAAGCCGCCATGCAGATCCTGCACCGTTTCATAGGCGATGGCGGTACAGCCACTGGCCAGTAAAGCGTCGGTCAATGACCGGTCGGCCGCCAGATGCAGATAGGTAAACAGCACCTGATCCGCGCTGAGCCAGCCACACTCGTTCAGCTGCGGCTCCTTCACCTTGACGATGAGATCGGCCCAGGAAAAGACCGCACGGGGATCATCGACCAGCACGGCGCCGGCCTGTTCGTAGGCCCGATCGCTGAAACCGGCCGCCACCCCCGCGCCCAACTCGACCTGTACCTGATGGCCCTGCTCCACCAGCTCACGTACTCCCATCGGGGTCATGCCAACCCGGTACTCGCGATTCTTGATCTCTCTGGGCACGCCGACACGCATCTTGCTGCTCCTTCCGCCTGAGTTCTCAAACTCAGTGTAGACGAAAACCTGCCCTGTCCTGTGCCCTCGGCGTACGCCGTTTATCTGATATACTCGGGCTTATTTGACAACCGGATTCCGAGGGGAGCCCCATGCCTGAGTATCGTTCCAAGACCTCAACCGCCGGCCGCAACATGGCAGGTGCCCGCGCCCTCTGGCGCGCCACCGGCATGAAGGACGAGGATTTCCACAAGCCGATCATCGCCGTTGCCAACTCCTTCACCCAGTTCGTGCCCGGGCACGTGCACCTGAAGGACATGGGCCAGCTGGTGGCACGCGAAATCGAAGCGGCGGGGGGCGTCGCCAAGGAATTCAACACCATCGCGGTCGATGACGGCATCGCCATGGGCCACGATGGCATGCTCTACTCACTGCCGAGCCGCGACATCATCGCCGACTCCGTCGAGTACATGGTCAACGCCCACTGCGCCGACGCCCTGGTGTGCATCTCCAACTGCGACAAGATCACCCCGGGGATGCTGATGGCCGCCATGCGCCTGAACATCCCGGTAATTTTCGTCTCCGGCGGACCGATGGAAGCCGGCAAGACCAAACTGTCCGAGCACAAGCTGGACCTGGTCGATGCCATGGTGCTGGCCGCTGATCCGAGCGCTTCCGACGAGGAAGTGGCGGAAGTCGAGCGCTCCGCCTGCCCGACCTGCGGTTCCTGCTCAGGCATGTTCACCGCCAACTCGATGAACTGTCTGGCCGAGGCGCTGGGTCTGGCACTGCCGGGTAACGGCACCATGCTGGCCACTCACGCCGACCGTGAGCAGCTGTTCAAGCGTGCCGGCCACACCATCGTCGAGATGGCCAAGCGCTACTACGAAGGCAATGAAGAGAACGTGCTGCCGCGTTCCGTCGGCTTCAAGGCGTTCGAAAACGCCATTACTCTGGACATCGCCATGGGCGGTTCCACCAACACCATCCTGCACCTGCTGGCGATCGCTCAGGAAGCCGAGATCGATTTCACCATGAAGGACATCGACCGCCTGTCCCGCGTCGTGCCCCAGCTATGCAAGGTGGCGCCGAATACGCAGAAATACCATATCGAAGACGTGCACCGTGCCGGCGGCATCATGGGCATCCTCGGCGAACTGGACCGTGCCGGCAAGCTGCACACCGACGTCCCGACCATACACACCGCCACCATGAAGGATGCGCTGGATCAGTGGGATATCATGCGCAGCCCGACGCCGGAAGTGATCGAGTTCTACAAGGCCGGTCCGGCCGGTATCCCGACTCAGACCGCCTTCAGCCAGGCGACCCGCTGGCCGACGCTGGATGGCGACCGTGAACACGGCTGCATCCGTTCCATCGAGCACGCCTTCTCGCTGGAAGGCGGCCTGGCGGTGCTCCACGGCAATATCGCCCTGGATGGCTGCGTGGTGAAGAGCGCCGGTGTCGACGAGTCGATCCTGGTGTTCGAAGGTCCGGCCAACGTGATGGAGTCTCAGGACGAAGCGGTCAGCAAGATCCTCAATGACGAGGTCAAGGCCGGTGAAGTGGTCATCATCCGCTACGAAGGCCCCAAAGGCGGCCCGGGCATGCAGGAGATGCTCTATCCGACCTCCTACCTCAAATCCAAGGGGCTGGGCAAAGCCTGTGCCCTGCTGACCGACGGCCGTTTCTCCGGCGGCACCTCCGGCCTGTCCATCGGCCATGCCTCACCGGAGGCTGCAGCGGGCGGCGCCATCGGTCTTGTGCGTCAGGGCGACCTGATCCGCATTGATATTCCCAACCGCACCATCGACGTGCTGGTCTCCGACGAGGAACTGGCCAAGCGCCGTGCCGAACAGGACAAGCTGGGCTGGAAACCGGCCGAAGAGCGTCCGCGCAAGGTCTCGGCCGCGCTGAAAGCCTACGCCAAGCTGGCCACCTCCGCCGACAAGGGCGCGGTGCGCGACCTGTCTCAGCTGGACTAAGCCCCTTCAGGCCCTCCTCCGAGGGCCCTCAACCGCCGGGCTCTCGAACGAGGGCCTGACGGTTATGATCCAAAACCGACTCTGCAACAGTATCAGTCCCATCAAGTACAGCCGGGGCTGTCACCTGCCGTCCATCTCCGCCTGTCTATACTGAACTGACGTCAGCTCACCCGCGGATCAGGACTGCCCATGGAACGCTTCTCTCGTACCCCCCGACTGGATAACCCGGACTCTGATGCCCTGCGTCGCGAGATCCTCAACTACTTTCATACCACCTTCGACCGTTACGAGCAGCTGTTCAAGGTACTGACCTGCGACGAGGCCTGGTACGTCAAGCCGATCCCGCTGCGCCACCCGCTGATCTTCTACTACGGCCATACCGCCAGCTTTTTCATCAACAAACTGCTGCTGGCCGGGCTGCTGACTGAACGTATCAACCCGCATTACGAGTCGATCTTTGCCGTCGGCGTCGACGAGATGAGCTGGGATGACCTCAACGACACACATTATGATTGGCCCTCCACAGACGAAGTAAGCGCTTACCGCAGCCAGGTGCGTCAAGCGGTCGACCGCCTGATCCGCGAGGCACCGCTGACAGCGCCCATCAACTGGGCGCACCCCTGGTGGAGCCTGCTGATGGGCATTGAACATGAACGCATCCACCTGGAAACCTCGTCGGTGCTGATCCGCCAACACGAGCTCAAATATGTGCGTCCCCACCCGGCTTGGCCAATCTGCCGAGACTCCGGCCCGGTGCCAGACAACCGGCTGATCGAGATTCCTGCCGGCCACGTGGCCCTGGGCAAGTCACGTGATGATACCCGCTACGGTTGGGACAACGAGTACGGCGGACGCGAAGTCGAGCTGGAAGGCTTTCAGGCGGCGCAGATGCTGGTCTCCAACCGGGAATTTCTCGACTTTGTCGACGCCGGTGGCTACCACGACTCTCAATGGTGGAGCGAAGAAGGCTGGGACTGGCGCCGTTTTGCCGCCGCCGAGCACCCCACGTTCTGGGTCAAGACAGACCCTGGCTGGCAGTTGCGACTGATGTGCGAGCAGGTTGCCATGCCCTGGGACTGGCCGGTGGAGGTCAACTGCCACGAGGCCGAAGCCTTCTGCCGCTGGCAGGCCGTGCAGACAGGCCTGCCGATCCGCCTGCCCAGCGAAGATGAATGGTACCGGCTGTACGACCTGTCACATGCCGCCGAGCCCGAAACAGGCCAAGCCAGCAGCGCCAACCTGCATCTGGACCATTGCGCCTCACCCTGCCCGGTGAACCGCTTCGCCCAGAGTGATCTCTACAATGTCAGCGGCAATGTCTGGCAGTGGACCCAAACCCCGATCTACCCGTTTCAGGGCTTCGAGGTTCACCCCTTGTATGACGACTTCACGACACCGACCTTCGATGGCCAACACAACCTGATCAAGGGCGGCAGCTGGATCAGCTGCGGCAACGAAAGTCTGCGCAGCGCCCGTTATGCCTTCCGGCGCCACTTCTTCCAGCATGCCGGTTTTCGCTACGTGGCGGGTGAACCGCCCGCACCGGTACCCGATTCCCGTTATGAAAGCGACGAGCTCGCCGCCCAGTACGCCGAATTCCACTACGGTGATGGACATTTTGGCGTCGCCAATTTCCCGCAGACACTGGCCCGGCTGGCAATCGAGGTGTGCGGTAACGGCACCGCCGGCAAGACGCTGGATCTCGGCTGTGCCACCGGCCGCGCCAGCTTCGAACTGGCCCGCCATTTCCAACACGTGGACGCTGTCGACTTCTCCGCCCGGCTGATCAATCTGGGCGTTCAGCTGCAGCAGCAGGGGCGGCTGCGCTATACATTGCAAGACGAAGGTGAGCTGGTCAGCTACCACGAGCGGGATCTGGCCTCACTGGGGCTGGCCAAGACGGCCCACCGGGTACAGTTCAATCAGGGCGATGCCTGCAACCTGAAACCGATCCTGACCGGCTATGACCTGATCCTGGCCGCCAACCTGATCGACCGCCTGTACAGCCCAAGACTGTTCCTGTCCCAGGTCCACACCCGCCTCAACCCGGGTGGCATGCTGGTGATCGCGTCGCCCTATACCTGGCTGGAAGAACACACACCCAAAGAGGAATGGCTCGGCGGCTTCAAGCGCGACGGCGAGAATGTCACCACTCTGGCTGGCCTGCACGCAGCACTGGATCCACACTTCGAGCTGATTCGCGGCCCCGAGGAAGTGCCTTTCGTGATCCGCGAAACCCAGCGCAAGTTCCAGCATACGCTGTCGGAAGTGACCTGCTGGCGGTTAAGGGACTGATTTCTGAACACCTCCATTGAGGAAAAACCATCGAATACAGCGTATCGTCAGTTTCTGTCATCAACTTCCCGACCCACTGACACTCCACCGCTATCACCGAGGAGCGATGGGGTGGGTCTGTCTGACCGTCTGCTGCCAGGACGGCAGCAGTCGAGCCCCCATGGATGGGTTCACGGCGTGTCAGAGAGAGCCGACCCCATTGCTCCGGGTTGCACCAAATAAAGCTATACAGATTCATGAAGTGGCCAGACGTTTACTCCGTCGCTAGAATCGAGCTATTGCTTTCCACAGGACGTACCCATGCTGCACCGGATCTGGCTCGGCTTCTTTCTGATCGCCTTTATCGCCGCACTCTGGCAATGGCTGGGCATGGGCGACTCCGGCGTGTTCCAGCGCATGGTGGAAAGCACCTTCAGCATGTCCAAACTCACCGTAGAGCTGGCCATCGGGCTGATCGGCACCCTCGCCTTCTGGCTCGGCATGATGAAGCTGGCCGAGGCCTCGGGGCTGGTCGACACCCTGGCGCGAGCGCTGGGGCCGGTGTTCACCCGGCTGATGCCCGAGGTACCCCCGAGGCATCCGGCGATCGGCTCCATGACCATGAACCTGTCCGCCAACCTGCTCGGCCTCGACAACGCCGCCACCCCGCTGGGTCTCAAGGCGATGCAGGACCTGCAGACGCTGAACCCGAACAAGCACACCGCCAGCAACGCCCAGATCCTGTTTCTGGTGCTCAACACCTCCTCGGTGACCCTGTTCCCGATCACCGTGTTTCTCTACCGCGCTCAGCAGGGCTCGACCGATCCCACCGCCGTGTTCATCCCGATCTTGATCGCCACCAGCTGCTCGACGCTGGTGGGCCTGCTGGTCACCTGCTGGGTGCAGCGCATCAACCTGCTGCAGCGTACCCTGCTATTCTGGTTCGGTGGCGGCATCAGCCTGCTGCTGGCGTTCATCGGCTACTTTGCCACCCTGAGCGTGGACGAACTCCAGCGCCAGTCGGCGCTGGTGGGCAACCTGGCCCTTTTCGGCGCCATTATCCTGTTCCTGCTGCTTGCCCAGCGTAAGGGTGTCAACGTCTACGACACCTTCATCGAAGGGGCCAAACAGGGTTTCGAAACCGCGATCATGATCATCCCCTACCTGCTGGCGATGCTGGTGGCGATCGGCGTGCTGCGTGAAAGCGGGGCGCTGGAGGGGTTTATCTGGCTGCTGCGCGAAGGCATCGGCCTGTTCGGACTGGACACCCGTTTTGCCGATGCCCTGCCCACCGCAATCATGAAGCCGCTGTCCGGTTCCGGTGCCCGGGCGATGATGCTGGAAACCATGAACAGCCACGGCGTGGATTCCTTCGCGGCACAGGTCGCCTCGATCATTCAGGGCTCCACCGAGACCACCTTTTACGTGCTCGCGGTCTACTTCGGCGCCGTCGGTATCCGTCACAGCCGCCATGCTCTCTGGTGCGGACTGAGCGCCGATCTGGCCGGCATTATCGCCGCCATCGCCTGTGGCTACTGGTTTTTCGGCTGAGCCTTTCTACACTGGCAATAGAACCGTATTCGACCTAAGTAGCCCCTGTTGGGACAACTGTGTAGAATTCGCGCTCCTTTCAACCTGTCCTGGAGATACTCATGTCCGGCAAGTGGCTCACTTTTCTGCTGGCAGTACTCAGTGCGGCCGGCATCTGGTTTCTGGCCCCGCTGGAAGCCGAACTGCGCACAGGTCTCGCCATTCTGGCCGTCATCGCCATCCTGTGGATGACCGAAACTTTTCATATTACCATCACCGCACTGCTGGTGCCGGTGCTGACCGTGGTCGCGGGCGTGTTCTCGGTGGCCGATGCGCTGAAGAACTTCGCCAACCCGATCATCTTCCTGTTCCTGGGCGGCTTCGGGCTGGCAGCGGCGCTGAACGCCCAGGGGCTGGACAAGTATATTGCCGGCCATGTCATCCGTCTGGCCCGCGGTCATCTCGGCGCGGCATCGATTCTGCTGTTCCTGACCGCCGCTGGCCTGTCGATGTGGATCTCCAACACCGCCACCACGGCGATGATGTTGCCGCTGGCACTGGGCCTGCTGCGCCAGCTGCCTTATGAGGAAAATCAGCGTACCTACTGGTTCGTGCTGCTCGGCGTGGCCTACTCGGCCAACATCGGCGGCATCGGCACCCTGGTCGGCTCACCGCCCAACGCCATCGCCGCCGCCGAGGTGGGCCTGAGCTTTACCGACTGGCTCAAGTTCGGCATCCCCACCGTAATCCTGTCGCTGCCGCTGATGATCCTGGCGCTCTACTTCCTGTGCCGTCCGGACATGGGCCACCGCTTCCGCGAAGTACACCGTCATGATCCGCTCAACAACAAACAGTGGCTGACTCTGGGCGTGTTCGCGCTGACCGTGGCGATGTGGCTGCTGAGCAAGCCGCTGTCCGGCCTGATCGGCATCGAAAAGGGGCTGGATTCCATCATCGCCATGACTGCGATTCTGCTGCTGTGCATGCTGCAGCTGGTCAACTGGAAACAGATCGAAAAATCGGCGGACTGGGGCGTACTGCTGCTGTTCGGTGGCGGCCTGACACTGTCGGCGATGCTGAAAGCCACCGGCGCCAGCCTGTTCCTGGCCCAGGGCATCAGCGATCTCATGGCCGGCGCTTCGGCACCTCTGTTCCTGCTGGTGGTGGCGGCCTTCGTGGTGATGCTGACCGAAATCGCCAGCAACACCGCCAGCAGCGCACTGCTGGTGCCGATCTTCGTCGGCATCGCCGGCAGCCTGGGCCTGCCCAAGGATATCATGGCCGTGGTGATCGCCATCGCCGCCTCCTGCGCCTTCATGCTACCGGTGGCGACACCGCCGAACGCCATCGTCTACGGCTCCGGCTATCTGCCACAACGGCAGATGATGCGGGCCGGCGTGGTACTCAACATCATGATGACCGCGATCATCGCCGGCGGCGCCTGGATGCTGCTCTAACAGCAGCGCGAGATACCGACCGGGCGACACGCCCGGTCGGTTCAGTCCGTTGCCGGCAGGGCGCGGATATGTCCTTGATGGTCGATTGCCACCTGAACTGACTCGGCACTGGTCACCTTGCGCAACTCATTGCCGTCCGGACAACGTCCCCAGACCTCGACCTGAATCCGCAACGAGCTGTGACCCCGCTCCAGAATGCGGGTGTAGAAACTGAGCACCGTGCCCCGCATCACCGGCGACATGAACTTCATGTGCCCCACCGACACCGTCGCCACGCGCCCCCGGGCTTCACGACCCGCCCGTATCTCACTGGCCAGCACCAGCTGAGAGGACACCCAACCGCCAAAAACATCACCAAACATGTTCACTGCGTCCGATCCCGCCGGCAATTGCAGGCTGAGTTCACCTTCGGGCGTCAGCAGCTGATCTTCACTTGTTGTCATTATCGCGATCCCACTGAATGGAAAGAGGCCCTGGGCCCCGGTTTATGCTGCACCGCATATACTACTAAGGTTGCACCCAAAGGACAGCCCCAGGCAAGCACGACACCGGCCACTGACGGCGAACACCATCACTGTCATCTTAGCGTCATAAACCAGCCCTATAGTGCGCCCATGTCAATTCAATAACCCGATTCCTAATCAGGAGCCGATGATGAAACCGATGAAAAAGCTGTTCGCGGCTGTTGCCATGACCGCTACCTGCTTCACCGCTCAGGCAAGCGACCTGCTCGATCCGAATCTGCCGGTTTATGAAAAAGCTTCCGGCGTTTCCGGCAACCTGTCCAGTGTCGGCTCCGACACCCTGGCGAACCTGATGACCCTGTGGGCTGAAGAGTTCAAGCGCAACTACCCGAACGTCAACATCCAGATCCAGGCCGCCGGTTCTTCTACTGCGCCGCCCGCTCTGACTGAAGGCACGTCCAACATCGGCCCGATGAGCCGTAAGATGAAGGACAAGGAGATCGAAGCGTTCGAGAAGAAGTACGGTTACAAGCCGACTCCGGTCGCCGTTGCCATCGACGCCCTGGCCGTATTCGCGCACAAGGACAACCCGATCAAGGGCATGAGCATCGACCAGGTTGACGCTGTGTTCTCTTCTACCCGCAAGTGCGGCGCACCGGAAGCGATCACCAAGTGGAACCAGCTGGGCGTCAGCGGTTCTCTGGCAGACCAGAGCGTTCAGCTGTTCGGTCGTAACTCCGTATCCGGCACCTACGGCTACTTCAAGAAAGTTGCCCTGTGTAAAGGTGACTTCCAGAACGGCGTAAACGAACAGCCGGGCTCCGCGTCCGTAGTTCAGTCTGTGTCTACCTCTATCAACGCCCTGGGCTACTCCGGCATCGGTTACAAGACTGCGTCCGTACGCGCTCTGCCGCTGTCCAAGTCCGGTACTGACTTCGTTGAGCCGACTCCGGAAAACGCCATCACTGGCAAGTACCCGCTGGCACGCTCCCTGTACGTATACATCAACAAGAAGCCGGGCCAGGACCTGCAGCCGCTGGAGCGTGAGTTCCTGAAGCTGGTACTGTCCAAGGTAGGTCAGGAAGTGGTCGTGAAGGACGGCTACATCCCGCTGCCGGCCAAGGTTGTTGAAAAGCAGATGAAGGATCTGGGTCTGTAAGACTCCAGCCTGCATCCTTGAAGGGGAGCCCTCGGGCTCCCCTTTTTGCTTTTGTTACAGATGTAACAAAACAGTCATCTATTTGACTTATTGTACCCGCCATATCAAGTTCGACACATCTCAGGACCCTCGACCATGAGTATTGAGCAAACCAACACCGTGCCGGAGCTGGACTTCAACACCCCCGCTCAGCGCCGTCTGCGACAGGCGCGCATGCTGAAGGACAAGTTGGCGGCCAGCGGCATAGCCATCGGCGGTATCAGCGTCATCCTCGCTGTCGTCATGATCTTCTTCTACCTGCTGTATGAGGTTGCGCCGCTGTTCCGCTCGGCCAGCATCGAGCCCTGGGGCGGCCAGCAGGAGGTCAGCTATGCCGTGCCCGGACAGGGACGCACACTCTACCTGGCGGTTGAGGAACAGGCCGAGATCGGCTTCCGTGTCACCGACAGCGGCGCCATGGTGTTTTTCGATACCACCAGCGGGCGCGTGCTGAAAGAGGAACAGCTGGCGCTGCCGGAAAATATTCAGATCACCAGCTTCGCCCTGCTGTCCGAAGCCAGCCAGACCTTCGCGCTGGGCCTGAGCGACGGCCGCGTGAAGGTGATCAAGCATGCTTACAAGGCGACCTACCCCAACGGTCAGCGAGTGCTGACCCCAGAGCTGGTCTACCCGCTGGGTGAAACCCCGCTGCAGGTCAGCGAGGGTCCGATCGAGCAGCTGACCCTCGCCCACGACAGCGACGCCTGGAGCCTGATCGCGCTGAGCCAGGGTCAGCTGACCGAGCTGTCGCTGTCAATGAGCGAAAACTTCCTCACCGGTGAAGTGGAAGTCGAGCAGAGCAGCCGCGCGCTGCCGACCATCGGTGTCAAGCCGCACAAGCTGCTGATGACCCCGGACCAGCGCTGGCTGATGGCCAGCCTGCCGCAGGGCAAGGTCGCAGTGATGGCACTGGGCAACGACCCGACCGTGACTCAGCTGGTCGAAGCTTCCAAGGCCGAGATCACCAGTTTCGAGCTGCTGCTGGGCGGCAACTCGCTGATCATCGGTGATGCCAAGGGCCAGCTGTCGCAGTGGTTCTTCGTCCGTGATGAAGCCAACCAGTTCCAGCTGACCCATATCCGCAACTTCGAACACGATGCCAGCGCGATCACCAACCTGACAACCGAACAGCGCCGCAAGGGCATTGTCACCCTGGCCGCTGACGGTACGCTGAACCTGTACAGCAGCACCGCCAACCGTCAGGCGCTGAGCGAGCCGCTGTTCGACGGAGCCGCCGATGCCTTTGCCCTGGCGCCGCGCGCCGACGCCCTGCTGGTACAGCACGGCGATCGCCTGAGCTACTGGCACGTGGACAACGAGCACCCGGAAATTTCCTGGAGCGCCTACTGGGAGAAGGTCTGGTATGAAGGCTATGAGGAGCCGGACTACATCTGGCAGTCTTCCGCCTCCAACAACGACTTCGAACCCAAATACAGCCTGATGCCGCTGGCGTTTGGTACCCTGAAGGCCGCCTTCTACGCCATGCTGCTGGCAACACCACTGGCAATCTGCGGTGCCATCTACACCGCCTACTTCATGGTGCCGGCGATGCGCCGCAAGGTGAAGCCGTTCATCGAACTGATGGAAGCCCTGCCCACCGTCATTCTCGGCTTCCTCGCCGGTCTCTGGCTGGCGCCGTTCATGGAAGCCAACCTGGCCGGTATTTTCACCTGTCTGCTGGTGATCCCGGTCGCCGTAATCCTGTTCGGCTTCACCTGGAACAACATGCCCAACAAGGTCCGCTTCCTGCTGCCGGACGGCTGGGATGCCGCGCTGCTGGTGCCGGTGGTCATTCTGGCCACCTGGCTGGGCCTGGCAATCGCCGGTCCGATCGAACATATGCTCTTCGGCGGCGATATGCCGACCTGGCTGACCAACGAAGTGGGCATCCCCTACGACCAGCGTAACGCTCTGGTGGTGGGTATCGCCATGGGCTTTGCGGTCATCCCGACCATCTTCTCGATCACCGAGGACGCCATCTTCGCGGTACCCAAGCACCTCAGCTACGGTTCCCTGGCGCTGGGCGCCACCGCCTGGCAGACGCTGACCCGCGTCGTGTTGCCGACCGCCAGCCCGGGTATCTTCTCGGCGCTGATGATCGGCATGGGCCGTGCCGTGGGTGAAACCATGATCGTACTGATGGCCACCGGCAACACGCCGATCATGGACGTCAACATCTTCGAGGGCATGCGTACCCTGGCCGCCAACATCGCCGTGGAGATGCCGGAATCCGAAGTGGGCAGCACCCACTACCGCACCCTGTTCCTGGCCGCCTTCGTGCTGTTCCTGTTCACCTTCGTGGTGAACACCCTGGCCGAAAGCATTCGTCAGCACCTGCGCAAGAAATACGGTTCCCTGTGATCGGTGAGAGTGAGGATTAATTAGATGCGTTATTCAGTAAGCGAATGGACCAAATCCGGCTCACCCTGGGTCTGGCTCAATGCCGGTGCCGTGGCCATCTGTGTCATCATGGTGGTCGGCCTGCTGGGGCTGATCGCCGCGCGCGGCCTGGCCCACTTCTGGCCGGCCGATGTGGTGCAGGCCACCTATACTCATAATGGCCAGAGCGGCCGCATCCTGGGCGAACTGGTCGAGCAGGAAATGGTCCCGGCCGAGCAGCTGCGCGGTGCCGGTGTCGAGGTGCCCGAGGGCGTCGAGGCGATGCGCCGTGACCTGCTCAAGGTCGGCAACCGTGACTTCGGTGCCGCCGACTTCGTCTGGGCGATGGATCACCTGGTCACCGACAAGACCCATCCGGAAATGATCATGGCCGCCGAGCGCCTCGAGTGGGGCAATTTCTACGGCTACCTGCGCGAGATTCGCCAGAACGGTGAAACCCTGCTGCGTCACGAAGGCCATGCAAAATCCGACGAGTACCTCAGCCTCTGGGCCGAGTTCCAGCGCCGCCTCGACCGGGTGCTGGAGATCCGCGAGCGGATCCTGGAGATCGAAAAGCACAAGATCGGCAGCATCAACTATGAGCTGGAGCGCCTGCGCCTGAAAGAGCGCTCACTGGAGCTGAAACAGTCCACCGATGCTCAGGCCTATGCCGACATCGAAGCGCGCCGTGGCGAGCTGAATGCTGACTATGAAGTGCTGCAGCAGGACCTGATCGATCTCTACACCCAGATCAACCGCGACAGCTTCACCGCCGAGATCGCCGACGGTCGTGAGGTCGAGATCAGCCTGGCCAAGGTGGTCCGCGCCTTCCTGCCCAACAACATGGGCACCGGTGACAAGCTGATCCACTACGGTGCCAAGCTGTGGGAATTCCTGTCCGACGAGCCGCGTGAAGCCAACACCGAAGGCGGTATCTTCCCGGCGATCTTCGGCACCGTGATGATGGTGATCCTGATGTCCGTGCTGGTGACCCCGTTCGGCGTGATCGCGGCCGTTTACCTGCGCGAGTACGCCACTCAGGGCTTTATCACCCGTCTGATCCGTATCGCAGTGAACAACCTGGCCGGTGTACCGTCCATTGTATATGGTGTATTCGGTCTCGGTTTCTTCGTCTACTTCCTGGGCGGCAGCATCGATGATCTGTTCTTCCCGGAAGCCAAACCGGCACCGACTTTCGGTACCGGCGGCCTGATGTGGGCCTCAATCACCCTGGCGCTGCTCACCGTACCGGTGGTGATCGTGGCCACCGAGGAAGGCCTGGCCCGTATCCCGCGTTCGGTGCGTGAAGGCTCCCTGGCGCTGGGTGCGACCAAGTTCGAAACCCTGATGAAAGTGGTGCTGCCAATGGCCAGCCCGGCGATGATGACCGGTGTCATTCTGGCGATCGCCCGTGCCGCCGGTGAAGTGGCGCCGCTGATGCTGGTGGGCGTGGTAAAACTGGCACCCAGCCTGCCGCTGGACGGCAACTACCCCTTCCTGCACCTGGACCAGAAGTTCATGCACCTGGGCTTCCACATCTATGATGTCGGTTTCCAGAGCCCGAACGTGGAAGCGGCCCGTCCGCTGGTATACGCCACCGCATTCCTGCTGGTGGTTGTGATCGCCCTGCTGAACTTCTCGGCCATTGCGATCCGTAACCACCTGCGTGAAAAATACAAAGCGCTTGAGATGTAATCGCTGCTAAAGAACTCAGAATTTGAAGGTTTACGATATGACTAGCGAAGCCAAAACCCACGCCATCGATATCTCTTCCATGCAGCGCGGCGAGAGCAATCTCAACCTGGCCGACGAGCACATCACGCTGCAGGTCAAGGACCTGCGCCTGAGCTACGGCGACAAGGAAGCCCTGCACGGCATCAACATGGATATCCCGAAGAACCGTGTTACCGCGTTCATCGGTCCGTCCGGCTGTGGTAAATCCACCCTGCTGCGCTGCTTCAACCGCATGAATGACCTGGTTGACAGCTGCAACATCACCGGCCAGCTGCTGCTGGACGGCGACAACATCTACGATCGTACCGTCAACGTGGCCGACCTGCGTCGCCGCGTCGGCATGGTGTTCCAGAAGCCCAACCCCTTCCCCAAGTCGATCTACGAAAACGTGGCCTACGGCCTGCGTATTCAGGGGATCAACAAGAAGCGGGTGATCGACGAGACCGTCGAATGGGCGCTGCGCTCCGCCGCCCTCTGGGATGAGGTCAAGGACCGTCTGCACGAAAGCGCACTGGGCATGTCCGGTGGTCAGCAGCAGCGTCTGGTTATCGCCCGTACCGTGGCGGTGAAACCGGAAGTGCTGCTGCTCGACGAACCGGCCTCCGCACTGGACCCGATCTCCACGCTGAAGATCGAGGAGCTGATCCACGAGCTCAAGGATGACTTCACCATCGTCATCGTAACCCACAACATGCAGCAGGCGGCCCGTGTTTCCGACTATACCGCCTTCATGTACATGGGTGACCTGATCGAGTTTGGTGCCACCGACGCGCTGTTCACCAAACCGGAAAAGAAACAGACTGAAGACTACATCACCGGCCGTTACGGTTAATTTGGCCCGTGTCAGCAACGGAGAAACCGATCGTGGAACTCGAAAACGCTAATTACTCGACCCATATCTCTCAACAGTTCAACGAAGAGCTGGAGAAGATCCGCACGCAGATGCTGACCATGGGCGGCATCGTGGAGCGTCAGGTCACTGATGCCGTGGAGGCCCTGCTGAACGGTGATGTGGAACTGGCCGAACAGTCCCGCCGCATCGACCAGCAGACCAACGCCATGGAGCTGATGATCGACGAGCAGTGCACCACCACCATCGCACGCCGCCAGCCGGCGGCCAGCGACCTGCGCCTGATCGTATCGATCAGCCGTGCGGTGTCCGACCTGGAGCGCATCGGCGACGAGGCGACGCGCATCTGCAAGATGGCGATCGAACTGGCCGACAGCAACGCCAACCAGCGCGGCTTCCAGGAAGTGCGCCATATCGGCAACCTGGTACGCGACATGGTCAAGGACGTGTTGACCGCGTTCGCGCGCAACGACCTGGAAATGGCCTACCGTGTGGCCAAACAGGACAAGAGCGTGGACCAGGAATACCGCACCGCCATGCGCTCCCTGGTGACTTACATGATGGAAGATGCCCGCGCCATCTCCAACGTGCTCAACGTGATCTGGGCGCTGCGCAGCCTGGAACGTATCGGCGACCATGCGCGCAACCTGTCCGAGCACCTGATCTACCAGGTCAGCGGCACCGACGTACGCCATCAGAGCCTGAAGCAGATCAAGCAGACGGTTCAGGAAGAGGCCGAAGGCAGCCTGCAGGACGACGAAGGCGGCGAGGAGTAATCCTCACCTTCGCACACCGCCGGCGCTGCTACCAGGCCGCACCCATCGACTCCCTCAGGTGGCAACACCGGGGGAGTCTTTTTGTATGGATCTGGCGCTGGGGTCTTGCTGTGGAAGCCCGCTCTGTGGGCGATATTCCCGTTCTGATCCCGGGAGTGCTTCGCCTGCTTCGAACCGTTCACTTCGCCACCAGGCAGTAAACGCTTCAAGCGTGGTACACTCTGGCACTTTCGAACTGACGGAAACTCGTACGTGTCAGCCCGCAGTGCCCTTCTCAATCCGCTCAAACTGAAACGCTGGACCCTTGCCGAGGGCGCGCACCGGGCACCCCGTCACTGGCGTCCCTGGCTGCAGGACAGCGGCTCCCTGACCCAACGCCTGACCCGCGCCGCCGGCGGCGAATTTGCCGTGCGCGTGCTGTCCCAGTGCTGGGCGGCCCCCACTCCCGATGAGGCCCGCGCTCTGGGCATGCCGCCACGCCAGTTGGCGCTGATCCGCGAAGTGGAACTGCTCGGCCGTCAGGGCACCCCCTGGGTCTACGCCCGCTCGGTGCTGCCGGCCAGCACCCTGACCGGCCGCGAGCGCCGTCTGAGCCTGCTCGGCAACCGCTCCCTGGGCTCCTTAATGTTCAGCGACCCCAGCCTGAACCGCAGTCCGCTGATGGCCAGCTGCCTGCAGGACGAGGCAGGCTGCGACTACTGGGCGCGGCGCTCGGTGTTCCGCCTGCATGACAAGCCGCTGCTGGTGTGCGAGGTTTTTCTCCCCGCCATGGAGCACGTACAATATCCGCTCTGATCCCCAGCGCAGGAGTCACCCATTGCAGATTTCAGCCCCACGCCCACTGAAGCAACGCCTGCTGGCCTACGTTCACCTGATGCGCGCCGACAAGCCGATCGGCACCTATCTGCTGCTCTGGCCGACTCTCTGGGCGCTGTGGATCGCCGCCGAAGGCGTACCCTCGCTGGAGCTGTTGCTGATCTTCAGCCTGGGCGTTTTCCTGACCCGCTCCGCCGGCTGCGTGATCAACGACTTTGCCGACCGCCATATCGATGGCCACGTCAAACGCACCCATCAGCGCCCCCTGCCGTCGGGCCGGGTCAGCGAACGCGAGGCGATAGGGCTGTTCGTCGGCCTGATGCTGGTTGCCTTCCTGCTGGTGCTGCTGACCAATAGGATGACCATCCTGATGTCGTTCGGCGGCCTGGCGCTGGCGTTCGTCTACCCGTTCATGAAACGCTACACCCACCTGCCGCAGCTGGTGCTGGGTGCCGCCTTCGGCTGGGCCATTCCGATGGCCTTCACCGCCATTCAGGAGCAGATCCCGCTCACCGCCTGGCTGCTCTACGCCGCCAAGCTGCTCTGGACCGTGGCCTATGACACCCAGTACGCCATGGTCGACCGCGACGACGATCTCCGCATCGGCGTCAAGTCCACCGCCGTACTCTTTGGCCGCCTGGACAAACTGATTATCGGGCTGTTGCAACTGGCCGCACTGGGGGTTCTACTCTGGGTGGGCCAGCTGGAACAGCTGGGACTCTGGTACCATCTGGGGCTGGTCGCGGCGCTGGGCTTTTTCATCTATCAGCAGTGGCTGATCCGCCACCGCGAACGCATGCCCTGTTTCCGCGCCTTTCTCAACAACCACTACGCCGAGCTGGCCATTCTGGGCGGCATCATTCTGGACTATACCAGCCTATAAGCTACGGAAAACAATGAGCTTTTCAGGCAGATACCGCATTACCAGCATCTGTGTCATATTAGTGTAACGGAAACGTCTTGTAATAGTGGCCTCCGATAACACCTGTAGATGAGGCAGAGAACGATGTCTGCATCCAAACGTGTGCTGATCGTCGACGATGAAGCACCGATCCGCGAGATGATCGCGGTCGCCCTGGAAATGGCCGGCTACGAATGCAGCGAGGCCGACAACGCCCAGGACGCCCACGCCCAGATCGTGGACAACAAGCCCGATATGGTGCTGCTGGACTGGATGATGCCCGGTACCAGCGGTATCGAGTTCGCTCGCCGCCTGCGCAAGGAGGAGGTGACCGCCGATATCCCGATCATCATGCTCACCGCCAAGACGGATGAGGACAACAAGATCAAGGGACTGGAAACGGGTGTCGATGATTACATCACCAAGCCGTTCTCACCGCGTGAGCTGGTCGCTCGACTGAAGGCCGTATTGCGCCGCACCACGCCCAAGGGCGTCGAGGAACCGGTCACCGTGGATGGCCTGACCCTGGACCCGGTCTCGCACCGCGTCACCGCCGATGGCCAGCCGGTCGACCTGGGACCCACCGAGTTCCGCCTGCTGCAGTTTTTCATGACCCACCCCGACCGCGCCTACTCGCGCAGCCAGTTGCTGGACATGGTCTGGGGCGGCAACGTCTATGTCGAGGAACGCACCGTAGACGTACATATCCGCCGCCTGCGCAAGGCGCTGGGCGAGCGCCACGACTACCTGGTGCAGACGGTACGCGGCACCGGTTACCGCTTCTCGGCTCAGGTCGCCTGAGCCCGCCGGCCCCCACCGGCATGATCGACCACAGGATGGAGCCTCTCGATGCATGTATCACGACACGCCCTGATCATCAGCCTGCTGGCACTGGCCGGGGCAGGCATACTGGGCGGTATCCTGCTGGGCCACCCGATGGCAGGGCTGAGTCTCGGCTTGCTGGCCTGGAGCCTGAAACAGGTGCACCAGTTCAACCGGCTCAACGATTGGCTGCAGCGTGAGGACGGTTCCGAACCGCCGGAAGCGGACGGTGCCTGGGGCGACCTGTTCGACGAACTGGCCCGGATGCAGAAGCGCAGCCGTTCCCGTGAACAGTATCTGCGCGGCATCATCTCCCGTTTTCAGCAGTCGTCGGCCGCACTCAGCGATGCCATCGTCATCATCGACAGCCAGAACAACCTGGAGTGGTGGAACCGTTCCGCCGACCGCCTGCTGGGCCTCAAGGCCACTTCCGACCGTGGCAAACCGCTGATCAACCTGATGCGTGACCCGCGCTTCGTACGCTACTTCCGCAAGGGCCACTACCAGGAACCGCTGGAACTGCCGTCACCGGTCAACAGCGACCTGCAGCTGCAGTACCAGATCAGCAAGTTCGGTGAGGGTGACCGCCTGCTGGTAGCGCGCGATATCACCCGACTGCTGCGCCTGGAACAGACGCGCCAGGATTTCGTCGCCAACGCCTCCCATGAGCTGCGCACACCGCTGACCGTGATTCGCGGCTACCTGGAGACCTTTCTCGATCAGGAGCTGCCACGTCCGCTGCAGCGCGGCCTGGAACAGATGCAGCAGCAGGCTCGACGCATGGAAGGCCTGGTCACCGACCTGTTGCTGCTGTCTCGGCTGGAAGCCAGCCAGCATATCAGCGACGAGCACCCGATACTGATCCAGGACCTGATTCAGCACATGCACCAGGATGCCGAAGCCCTGGCGGTGGACCGCGGCCACTCGTTCCAGCTGGACGTGGATGGCGAATACGACCTGCTCGGCCAGGCCACCGAGCTGCAGAGCGCCTTTTCCAACCTGGTGTTCAACGCCGTGCGCTACACGCCGGATAAGGGTCACATCAGCCTGCGCTGGTGGGTCGATCACAAGGGTGGGCATTTCTCGGTCAGCGACGACGGCATCGGCATCGAGGCGATGCACATTCCGCGTCTGACCGAGCGTTTCTACCGCATCGACGAGAGCCGTTCCTCCGCCAGCGGCGGCACCGGCCTCGGCCTCGCCATCGTCAAGCATGTGCTAGTGCGCCACGGTGCCCACCTGACCATCGACAGCAAGCCGGGCAAGGGCAGCACCTTCATCTGCCACTTCCCGCCCGACATGGTAGTTCCGGTCAGGGACGCGGACTGAGCTCCCGCGCCTCGCTGGCATATTCCTCGACCCAGAAAATGGTCGCCCCGACCACAGCGGCCGGCATCAGGATCAGGTTGACCACCGGCACCAGCATACCCAGCTGCACCAGGCCGCCGAAACCAACCGAGGTAACCCGGCGCGCCTTCATCAACTGCTTCATCTGGTGAAAACTGACCTTGTTGTTGTCCATCGGGTAGTCGCAGTACTGGATCGACATCATCCAGGCACCGAACAGAAACCAGAGCAGCGGTGCAATCAGGTTGACCCCCGGGATAAAGGTGATCACCAGGATGATCAGAAAACGCGGCAGGTAATAGGCCAGCTTATGCAGCTCTCGCTGCAACGCCCGCGGAATCATCTTCACCACTTCGGCCCAGCCCTCGTCGGTCACCGGCGCGCCGCGCAGCTGCTTCTCCACCTTTTCCGCCAGAAAACCGTTGAACGGTGCTGCTATCAGGTTGGCGACGATACTGAAGCCGTAATAGACCGCCACCAGCACCAGCAACGCAAACAGCGGCCAGAACAGCCAGCTGAGGAAATCGGCCCAGTCCGGCAGGAAACCGAGCCAGTAGTCGACCCAGATACCGAACTGGTCCACCAATAGCCAGATGGCGCCGATGAACAGCAACACATTGACCAACAGCGGCACCAGTACGAAGTGACGGATACCGGGCTGCGGCAGCATGGCGGCGCCACGCAGCAGATAGCCGGCGCCGCGAACGGGATTAGCTTTCATCTATTCTCCTTGTCACAATGTTTGCCAGATCACTCGGGATCACTTTACTCTTGCGGTCAGTAGATGAGTGTTACCGGCCGATGAATGGGCCACGAAACCGGGGAGATTAACATGAAAGCGATACGCATCCATGCCTTTGGCGGCCCGGAAAACCTGCAGCTGGACGAGATCGACAGGCCCAGCCCCGGGCCGGGAGAAGTGCTGATCCGCAACCGTGCGGCGGGGGTCAACCCGATCGACTGGAAAACCTGCTCCGGCGGCGGCGCCAGCGCGTTCATCGACGCCTTGCCCTTCTGCCCCGGCTGGGAGTTTGCCGGCAGCGTCGTGGCTCTGGGCGAGGGCGTCGATCGCGTCCGGGTCGGCGACGAAGTACTGGGGTTCATCCGCTTTCCACAGGAAGCCGGCTGTTATGCCGAATACCTGGTCGCCCCGGCAGAGCAGCTTGCGCTGCGCCCGGCGGCGCTGGACCCCCTGTCAGCCGCGGGCCTGGGTCTGGCCGGCCTGACCGCCTGGCAGGCGCTGTTCGAGATCGGGCAGCTGAAGAGTGATCAGTCGGTGCTGGTGCTGGCCGCCGCCGGTGGTGTCGGGCATCTGGCGGTGCAGCTGGCCAAGTGGAAGGGCGCCCATGTGATCGGGACCGCTTCAGCCGGCAACAAGTGCTTCCTGCAGAGCCTCGGCTGCGACGATACCCTCGACTACAGCCGCCAGCAGGTCGCAAATCTGATCCACGATGTCGACCTGATCATCGATGGCGTGGGCGGCGACACAGCTATCAAGGCGCTGGCGTGCCTCGCACCACAGGGCCAGATGGTCACCCTGCCGTCGGTCACAGCCGCTGAAGTGATTGCCGCCGGCGAAGCTCGGGGACTGAAGGTCAGCGGCATCCGCGCCCGGCCGGATGGCGCCCAGCTGCAGGAGCTGGCCAGGCTGGCGGCCAGCGGCAAGGTGATGCTCAACCTGAGCGACAGCCTGCCGCTGAGTGAAGCGGCCAACGCGTATCAGCTCAGCGCTCAGGGCCACGTCCGCGGCAAGCTGGTGCTGACCATTTAGCCATCAGTTTTCGGGGGGTGTCGGGGCATCGGCCGGGACACCACCACTGCAGAACAGCTGCTGCTGGCGCATCAGCAGGCGGCAGCCTTCACCGCGAACATTGCGATCCCAGCAGCCGTATTTGGTCCAGCTCTTGTCATCCTCGGTCGGCTCATCGCGGTAAGCGGGCACCTCGTCACAGAAGCCCTGATCAGGCTCGGCGGTTGCCAGACAACCGCGCAGAAAACGGCCATGATTGACCGTACAGGCGTACCCGGTACAGCCATCGAAATCCATCAGCGCCTTGTCGAGACAGGCGTTCTGACCGTTGCCACGACCAAAAGCCCGTCCCTGATCCAGCCAGTGCGCTTCCTGTTCGGCACGTTCGCTGTTGAAGTCCGCCAGCCATTCCGCCTTCAGGGTCTGCCACCAGACCGGCTGCACCTGCCACAAAAACAGTCCGACCAGCAGCGGAATCAGCACCAGCGCCAGGATGATCTTTTTCAGCATTGAAAACTCCAAATTTAAAGCCTCAAAACCTCGCGAGTGGCCCGGAGGCAAGGCGCAGGACCCGAAGGAACCGCAGTGTATTCATGTATACATGAGGATTCCGCCCGGGTCGTGCAACGCCGTATCCGGGTCACGCAGCCGGTTTTGTCAGCGGCGGCGATAGAGCCCGCCGATACACAGCAACAACCCCAGCACCGACAGCAACATGCCGCCGTTGACCCAGAGCGGATGGCGCACCATGAAGGGCACGAACGGATGCTCGGCACCGGCCTGGTCGCAGCGGGCGGCGCGATAGTCCCAGGAGCCGCCCTGCTCCAGGCAGGCGTCGGCCAGCGACAGGTCATACATGTAGCCCGCCATCAGCAGTATGGCGGGCACCACCAGCAGTATCAGTCCCGGACGCAGCATGATCAGTCGTCGTCGCTGATGCCGATGTTACTGACCCCTTCGTTGCGCGCCAGTTCACGCAGCGCGGCAATGAAGTCGGGATTGGCGTGCTTCTGGCCGCGCAGACGCTCGATCACTTCATCGCGGAAGGCGTCTTCGGCCTGCATCAGGTCGTGGGTATTGATCAGCTTGACCAGCTCCTCGTCGGACATCTGGTCGTCGCCCTCGGTGACTTCGAGGAAGGTGGCGACACACTCGCGCGACAGCTGACCGATGCTGGCCGCCACCGAGGCATCCTTTTCCAGGATGCAGTTCAACGTGGCGGTCAGCGCCACCACCGCGTCCAGCGCCGGCCAGGCGCCGTACATGTCGTACTCGTCCAGATCCGGCATGTTGGCGTCGACGGCATCGAGCTGTACCTCGAAGTTCATTTTCGCGCCCTGCCCGGACAGGCTGTTCCAGACGCCATCGAGGATTTGGCGCAGCTTGGCGGCATCGCCAAACTCGACCAAACGTGCGAAGAGCGCGAAGTTGGGGAACATACGCTCGGTCAGCGCCGCCGAGAAGGCTGTCAGCTGCCAGGGCTCGAAGGTCTCCAGCTCAGGCTCCAGATTCAGCAGTTCAGTCATGGGAAGTCTCCACCTTGGTGTCTGTCCGCCTATTGTACGGTTTTGCCGGCCCGAGCAGTAGTCATGGGCCGCTGCTGTTATAGTGGAGTTTACTGATATACTTTCGCCCGTTTGTCTAGCCAAAACGAGAACACCGATGAATCAATCCCACCCTGCTGCCGCTCTGCTCAGGCTGCTGGACGGTTTCAGCGAATGGACCGGTCGCCTGATCGCCTGGCTGACCCTGCTGATGGTCGTGGTTACCTTTGTCGTCGTGGTCATGCGCTACGTCTTCGAACAAGGCAATATCGCCCTGCAGGAGTCGGTCATCTACATGCACAGTTTCGTGTTCCTGCTCGGGGCCGCCTATACCCTGAAACATGACGGACACGTCCGTGTCGACATCTTCTATCGTCCGCTCAGCGAGAAGGGCAAGGCCTGGATCAACTTGTTCGGCACCCTGTGCCTGCTGTTGCCGGTCTGCATCTTCCTGTTCTGGATCTCCTGGGAATACGTCGCCACCTCCTGGGAACTTCAGGAAGGCTCCCAGGAAGCCGGCGGCATCGCCTATCGCTACCTGCTCAAATCGGCCCTGCTGGCGATGCCGGCGATGATGGTGCTGCAAGGGATCGCCGAACTGCTGCGCAGCCTGCTGGTGATTTCCGGTCGTGCCCACCTGCCGCCTGCTGAAGAGGAACACGCCCTGTGATCGAACTCCTGCCCCTGCTGCTGTTTGTCGGCGCCATTTTCATTCTGTTGATGGGCTACTCGGTAGCCTTCTCGCTGGCCGGTACCGGCCTGCTGTTCGCCGCCATCGGCGCCCTCACCGGCCACTTCGACAGTGTCTTCCTGGAAGCCGTACCCAACCGCATCTTCGGCGTGATGAACAATGAAGTGCTGATCGCCGTGCCCCTGTTCGTCTTCATGGGCGTGATGCTGGAGAAATCCAAGATCGCCGAAGAGCTGCTCGACACCATGGCCGCCCTGTTCGGCTCCATGCGTGGCGGCCTGGGCATCTCGGTCACCCTGGTGGGCATGCTGCTGGCCGCCAGTACCGGTATCGTCGGTGCCACCGTGGTCACCATGGGCCTGCTGTCGCTGCCCACCATGCTCAAGCGCGGTTACGACCCGGCGGTGGCCACCGGCACCATCTGTGCCTCCGGTACTCTGGGCCAGATCATCCCGCCGTCGATCGTGCTGGTGCTGCTCGGGGATGTCATCTCCTCCGCCTATCAGCAATCGCAGATCGATCAGGGCATCTTCTCGCCGGAAACCGTCACCGTCGGCGACCTCTTCCTCGGCGCGCTGGTACCGGGCCTGTTGCTGGTGCTGGCCTATATCGGTTACATGGTGTTCGTTTCCATCACCCGCCCCCAGGCGGTACCGGCCATTCCGGAAGAGGAACTGAACCAGATCACCAATCTCTGGCTGCGGGCGCTCAAGGCGCTGGTGCCGCCGGTGGTGCTGATCGGCCTGGTGCTGGGCTCCATTCTGGGCGGTTTTGCCACCCCGACCGAGGCCGCCTCCGTGGGTGCCGTGGGCGCCATCGCACTGGCCGCCATGCGCGGTGCCTTCACCCTGAAGACGCTGAACGAAGTGATGCGTTCCACCACCCAGGTCAGCTCCATGGTGTTCATCATCCTGGTCGGCGCCTCCATCTTCTCGCTGGTGTTCCGCGGCTACGGCGGTGACGACCTGGTGCGCGACTTCCTGCACGACCTGCCCGGTGGCGTAGTCGGCGCCATGGCAATCGTGATGCTGATCGTGTTCCTGCTCGGCTTCTTCCTCGACTTCATCGAGATCACTTTCGTGGTGGTACCGATCGTGGCGCCGATCCTGCTCGGCATGGGACTGGACCCGGTCTGGCTCGGCGTGATGCTGGCGCTGAACCTGCAGACCTCCTTTCTGACGCCGCCATTCGGTTTTGCCCTGTTCTATCTGCGTGGCGTAGCCCCGGCGCACGTCTCCACCGGCCAGATCTACAAGGGGGTGATCCCGTTCATCCTGATCCAGCTGGTGATGCTGGCGCTGCTGGCCTGGCAGACCGAACTGGCAACCTGGCTGCCGAACCTGGTCTACGGCTGAAAAAGAGGATAAGGAAGACCTGTTTACAAGTGCCGAGTTCTGAGCCACTCTGTGAAAGCAGCTGCCCGTTGCGGTAACACTCACTGGGCAGGCATAAAGGGATTTAACGCATGTCGGCTTCCGAATTACTGCAATTCAGCGTTGCTCAGACACCCTCGACGACAGCGCCGCCCTGGAAGGTGCTCAGCGTCGAGGATGACCCAGGTTACCAGTCGTCGCTGCTGCACGCTCTGTCCCAGATCCGGGTCGATGGGCGGCCGCTTGAGGTACTGACCGTCAACTCGGCCCTTGAAGCCGCACGCCTGCTGCCGGAACACCCCGATATCAGTGTCATCCTGCTCGACGTGGTGCTGGAACAGGATGACGCCGGCCTGCGGCTGGTGCATACCATCCGCAAGGTGATCTGCAACAACCAGGTGCGCATCGTCCTGTTGACGGGGCAACCTGGAATGGCGCCGGAAACCGAGGTGATGCGCCGCTTCGATATCGACGATTACTGGTGCAAGTCGGAACTGACCGTCGAACACCTCTCGTCGGTGCTGGCCGGCAATATTCGCACCTGGGAACGCACTTCTCAGCTCGAACACGCCCGCCAAGGGCTGCAACTGATCCTGGATGCGGCGCAGACCTTCAGCCTGCATCACGACCTCAACGGTTACCTCGACTGCATCCGGCACACCCTGTCGGCACTGCTGCGCGGCCAGCAAGGCATCCTGATCGCGGCCCATCCGGACCATGATCATCCACCACAGGTACTGGCGGCCCACGGCTGCTTCGCCCCCTTGCGCCACGCCGACGCACCCCGACTGGGGACCCTGGCCAGCCAGCTCAATCTGACCAGCGGCGACAGCCTGGAGTACCGCGACAACGAGCTGCTGCTGGATGCCGGCGTACTGGGCTCATCTCAACGCCACTGCCGTATTCTGGTTCGTCTTGAGCAGGCACCCGATCCGGCCGATCACAAGCTGCTGCAGCTGTTTTGTGAGCAGCTCAGCACCCACCTGGCCAATCTGTCACTTTACGACCAGCTGGCCGACCTGGCCTTTCATGATCCCCTGCTGGCCATTGCCAACCGCAACGCCTTCAAGCGTACCCTGGACAGCCTGACTGCAGCACAACGCGATCAGCACCAGCTGTTGCTGCTGAACCTGAGCGAACTCAACGAAATTGCGCTGCATTTCGGCGAGACCTTCTGCGACCAGTTGCTCTTTGCCGTCAGCGAGCGCCTGCAGCACCATCTGCCGGAGCCGGCGGCATTGGCGCGAACCGACCGCAGCAGCTTCGCCCTGTTACTGCCGATGGTCAGCGATCTCGAAGCCCTTATCCAGATACTGCAGCAGCCCTACCACATCAATGGCGGCGAGCACCTGGTCACCCTGTTCATGGCGCTGCTGCCACTGGCGCTGGCCAGCCAGCGCCCGGGCACCCACCTGTTGCGCATTGCCGAACAGACCCTGGCCGATGGCCTGAGCAACCATCAACGCTGGACGGTCTACGACCCGGAACTGGAACAACAGGTCCGCGAGCGCTATGCCCAGCTGCAGGAACTGCGCCAGGCACTGTCCGCGAACGCGTTCAGCCTGGCCTTCCAGCCCAAGGTCGAGCTGGCCAGCTGCCGCCTGGCCGGATTCGAGGCGCTGGTCCGCTGGCCTCAGCCTGACGGCAGCGTGCGCATGCCGGACAGTTTCATCCCCATTGCCGAAGCCGGCGGCCTGATCAGTGAGCTGGATATGGCCGTGCTACACCAGACACTGGCGGCTCAGGAGCAGTTGATCGCCGCTGGTATCCATGTGCCGCTGGCGTTCAACACCTCCTCCATCGACCTGCTCAGGCCCGGCTACTTCGAACAGATGCTGGCCCTGATCAAAACCTCCTCCGTGCCGCCTCAGCTGCTCGAGCTGGAGATCACCGAAAGCCAGGCGGTACTGGAATATGCCCGCATCGCGGACCAGTTGAACCGGCTGATGCAGCTGGGTGTCGGCGTCAGTATTGACGACTTCGGCACCGGCTATTCATCGCTGGCACATATCAGCAACCTGACCGCCTCGGCGCTGAAGATCGACTGCAGTTTCACCAGCCGCCTGGGCCAATCGCGCGAGATCGAACACATCACCGAAATGATCATCCAGCTGGGTCGGCAGCTGGGCTGTACGGTGATTGCCGAAGGGATTGAAACCGAACAGCAGCACCAACTGCTGCTGGCCCAGGGCTGCACCCTCGGCCAGGGCTATCTCTATGCCCGGCCACTATCCCTGGACGAAGCCATCCGCTGGGCGCGGGAGCACCCCTAGATGGACCCGGCGGAGCGCGCATCCCGCCCCCCGCCCCGCTGGCTGATCTGGCTGGTGCTGATGCTGCCGCTGCTGGGTCTGGTCACACTGGCATCGGGGCTGAGCTGGTCCAAATGGACCCAGCTCAAGCGCCTGCCGGTCAGTGTGCAACACAGCCAGCTGCTGGATCGCATTACGCAACGCCTGAGCCAGAAACAGGCACACCTGATCCAGCTGACTCGCCTGTTGCAAAGGAGCCAACCCTTGCGACAGGCACTGAACGCCGAGACCGGCTTCGACCCGGAGATGCTGGGCCAGCTGTTCCTGCGCGTCAGTCAAACCTCACCCCTGATTGACCAGATCCGCTGGCTCGACCTGAGCGGACAGGAGCGCCTGCGCCTGGATACAGGCCCGGATGGGCCCCAGCTTCAACCGCCCCAGTCACTGCAGAACAAGGCCCATCGGGACTACTTCAAGCGAGCGCTGAGTATCACCAGTGACGAGGTGCAGCTGTCGCCGCTGGACCTGAACATCGAACATGGCCAGATCGCCATTCCCCCCAAGCCCACCATCCGCAGCATGGTTCACACTGGCCTCACGGACGGCCAGCTGCCGGGCATCCTGGTGGTCAACTTCAGTCTGCGCCAGTTCTTTGCCGACCTGGAGCAGCTGCAGTCCGAGCAACTGGATGTCTGGCTGGTCAATGATGACGGCTACTGGCTGATCCACCCCGATGACTGGCGTCGCTGGGGCTTCATCTACCACCAGCCGGAGCTGGTCGTGGCCGAGGACTTTCCCAAACTGTGGCAACAGATGCAGCAGCAGCCTTCCCGGCGCGACCTGCTGTTGCAGGACCGGCTCTGGAGCTATACCCGCATCGATCCCGAACCCGGGGTATACCAGCAAACCGAAGACCTCTGGTACCTGGTATTGAGCACGCCGCCGGAGTTTCTGGCACAGCAGCGTGCGGCCCTGCTGCCACCACTGGCTTCGATTGCCGCCGCCATCCTGCTGCTGGGCGGCGGACTGCTCTGGCGCCTGGCCGGTAGCGAACATCAGCGCCGTCAGCTGATCGACCAACTGGCCTGCGAGCGCGATCGGCTCAACCAGCGCAATAGCGAGCTGGATCAGGCGCTGCAGCGGCAGCAACTGCTGCAGGACGAACTGGTCGAGACACGCAAGCTGTCGTCACTGGGGATGATGGTGGCTGGCGTCGCCCATGAGCTGAACACGCCCAGTGGCGCCGTGCTGATGACCGTGTCGACGTTGCGCCAGGATCTGGATCAGCTGCAGCAGGCCGTGGATCAGGAACGCCTGACGCGAGACCAGATGACAAGCTATCTGCAGCACAGCCATGAGGGACTGGCGCTGGCCGAGCAGAACATCCGCAAGGCCACAGGATTGATCCGCAGCTTCAAGCGCCTGGCACTGGAACGCAGTCTGGACGCCCCGGTCAGTTTCACCCTGGAGGACTGCCTGCAGGATCTGGTCGCCAGCCTGCAGCCCAAGCTGAAACAGCATGGCATTCAACTGCACGTGCAACTGCCCGACTGCACCCTGTTCAGCCACCCGGGCATACTGTCGCAGGTACTGCAGAACCTGATCGACAACGCCCTGGAACACGCCTTCACGGAGCAGACCTCGGGCGAAATCCGGCTGCAAGGCCAGCTGATGGATGAAGCGCGACTGGAACTTCAGGTCAGCGACAACGGCCGCGGCATTCCCGGCACCATTCTGCCGACGCTGTTCGATCCCTTCGTCACCAGTGGCCGCGGGCTGGGCCATACCGGACTGGGCCTGCACCTGGTGCACCAGTGGGTGTCACAGATCCTGCAGGGGTCGATCCGAGTCGCAAACACACCCGGCCAGGGCTGCCGCTTTACCCTCGACCTGCCGCTCGACCTCAGAGGTCGTCAAACATCCCCTTGAGGCTGTTCAGCGTCGCCCGGCCCCGGGCCCGGTTCTGTTCCGGGCGCGCCTCGCCCCGCCCTTCGTGTTCGACATCCTCTGGCGGCAACTCGTCCAGAAAGCGGCTGGGCATGCACTCCATCCATTCACCGAACTGACGACGCTGCTTGGCCAACGTCATGGTCAGAGTTTCTTTCGCCCGGGTGATGCCCACATAGGCCAGTCGGCGCTCCTCCTCGATGGTGTCCATCTCGATGCTGTTGCGATGCGGCAGCAGCTCCTCCTCCATACCGAGCAGGAACACATGGGGAAACTCCAGTCCCTTGGAGGCGTGCAGCGTCATCAACTGCACCCGGTCGGAGTCGTCTTCCTCCTCCTGACGGTTGAGCATATCGAGCAGTACCAGGCGGGCAATGGCATCTTCGATGCCGGCGCCCTCGTCTTCCTCCTGCAGTCGCGCCAGCGTGGACTGCAGCGATTCGATCAGGAAGTAGACATTCTGCATCCGCTTTTCCGCCACCACATCGCTGGATGCGTTCTGGCGAATCCAGCCGGGGTAGTCGATCTCATCGATCAAGTCATGGATGGCGGCGATGGGATCACCGTCACGACAGCGTTCATAGAGTCGGTCGATCATGGCGCAGAAACGGCGCAGCCGGTCCACGCCCTGCGCCGGCAGGACCTGCTCCAGGCCCAGCTCGCCACAGGCCTGGAACAGGCTGATCTCGCGCGCTGAGGCATACTCACCGAGCTTGTGCAGGGTACTGGGGCCGATCTCACGCCGCGGCAGGTTGATGATGCGCAGAAAGGCGTTGTCATCATCGCGGTTGATCAGCACCTTGAGATAGCTCATCAGGTCCTTGATCTCGGCACGGGCAAAGAAGGAGGTGCCGCCACTGAGCTTGTAGGGGATCTGGTAGCTCTGCAGCTTCATCTCTACCAGCCGCGATTGATGGTTGCCGCGATAGAGGATGGCGAAATCGCGGAAGGCGATGCGCTGGCGCAGATGGCGATCGAGGATCTCGGTGGCCACCCGCTCCGCCTCGGCATCGTCGTTGCGGGCATGGATCACCCGCAGCGGATCGCCGAAGCCCATTTCGCTCCACAGCGTCTTCTCGAACACGTGCGGGTTGTTGGCGATCAGCGTGTTGGCGGCCTTGAGGATGCGGCTGGTGGAGCGGTAGTTCTGTTCCAACTTGACCACCTTCAGACTGGGGAAGTCGGTCTGCAGCTGGGCCAGGTTCTCCGGCCGCGCGCCACGCCAGGCATAGATCGACTGATCGTCATCACCCACCACGGTCAGGCCGCCACGGTGGCCCACCAGCTGGCGTACCAGCCGGTACTGTGACAGGTTGGTATCCTGGTATTCATCCACCAGCAGGTACTGGATACGGCGCTGCCAGCGCTCCAGCACCTCGGGGTGATCGCTGAACAGCTGTACCGGCAACAGGATGAGGTCGTCAAAATCGACCGCATTGTAGGCACGCAGGTGGCTGTTGTAGGACTCGTAGGCACGGGCCGCCAGAATATCCTGGGGCAGCTCGGCGCTGGCCAGGGCCTGGTCCGGCGTCACCATGTCGTTCTTCCAGTTGGAGATCTGGTGCTGCACCTCGTTGATCTGGTCGGTATCTTCGTCGTTCTGCAGCATCAGGTCGCGCAGCAGTGCCTTGGTGTCCTGATCGTCGAACAGCGAGAACCCCGTCTTCAGCCCCAGGTGCTTGCGCTCGCGGCGGATGATCGACAACCCCAGGGTGTGAAAGGTGGACACGGTCAGGCCGCGCCCCTCCTGGCCGCTCAACAGCTGGCTGACACGCTCCTTCATTTCGCGCGCCGCCTTGTTGGTGAAGGTCACTGCAGCGATACGGCGTGCTTCGAACCCCGCCTCCTGGATCATCCAGGCAATTTTGCGGGTAATCACGCTGGTCTTGCCCGAACCGGCACCGGCCAGTACCAGCAGGGGGCCGCCGATATAATGCGCCGCTTCACGCTGACGGGGATTGAGTCTGCTCATGACACCTCAAAAAAACATTAAACCTGGTCAAAAAACGGTCGATAAGGGTTTAAGTGGCTGCTTTTGGCGCCGGATTCCCACCGCCCTGGCCGCTGTCGCACCGCTCTCTTTCTGGACACTGAAAAACCGTGTTAATCTCGTTCGAGCGATGCAACGCCATCGCCTATTATGACATGGCCCCCTGATGAAATTCAGTTCCCGCTGGATGGGATTTATTCAGGTGTGACGGGGAAGCAGTACCATGCAGGTAGACACCGCGCAGACAGAATCAGTCCTCACCCAGCCGCCGCTGGTGCTGATCAGCAGCTCCGAAGCCCTGGAGGAATGCTGGCAGGACTGGCTACAGCCCTGGTGGAGCGGCCGTTTTTGCCGTTGCCACTCGATTGATGCCGCCCTGCCGGTGCTGCAGCATCTTGAAACCCCCATCGTGCTGCTGGATACGGACAGCCCCGCCCAGGCCGAACCGGCACTGCAGCGGCTGCGCAGTCAGCTGAGCCAGCTGCCGGTGGTTCTGCTCAGCTCATCCCCGCAGCAATCCGACTGGCAGGCACTGCTGGCCGACCCCTGGAACGACTACCTCTACCTGCCCGGCAGCAGCCTGGATACCATCCGCCGCATTCTGCGCTACTGCCAGCAACTGCTGCAGCACAACGGCCATGAGGAAAGCGCGACACCGCCCCCGGAACCCAGCCTGATGAACGGCTATGACCCCGAGCTTTGGCGTGCGCTGCAACGGGAAGAGTTCGAGTTGTTCTACCAGCCACGTATCGACCTGCGTCGTGGCTCCATCTGCGGTGCCGAGGCACTGATCCGCTGGCGCCATCCCGAACGCGGCCTGCAGACCCCTGACAGCTTCATTCCCGCCTGCGAGGCCTCTGGGCTGATCGTCCCCCTGGGCTACTGGATCATTCAGGAGGTGGGCAAGACCCTGCCGGCGATGAAAGAGGCCGGCCTCGACGGCCGTATCGGCGTCAACCTTTCCTTTCGCCAGTTTCAGGACCGCTACTTGGCGCCAACCATCGAGCGCCTGATGCGTGACCATGTCATGGACACCCGTACGCTGGAGTTCGAGCTGACCGAAACCGCCCTGTGCAGCGACGAGGAGCATGTGCGCTCGACGATCAGCCAGCTGAGCAACCAGGGGGTGGAGTTCTCGCTGGACGACTTCGGCACCGGCTACTCCTCGTTCAGCCTGCTGCAGAAGCTGCCGATCACCACACTGAAGATCGACAAGTCCTTTGTCGACGGCATTCCCGGCAACCCCGATGACGAGGAGATCGTGCGTGCCATCATCAACCTGGCCCACAACCTCAACAAGCAGGTGATCGCCGAAGGCGTCGAAACCCGCGCCCAGCTGGAGTTTCTGATCCGTCACGACTGCGATCAGGTGCAGGGCTACTTCTTCAGCCGGGCCGTTTGCCTCGACCAGTTCCTCAGCCTGCTCAACACCAACCGCCGCCAGCAAGCCCTCTGAACGCCAGCGCTTCCAGCAACTGCACGCGTTCCACCCGTTCCTGGCCTACCAGGTCCGCCAGCGTTCGCGCCACACGCAAGAGTCGATGACAGGCTCGTGCCGACAGCTGGCTCTGCTGCATCACCCGCACCAGCAAGGCTTCAGTCGCCGCGTCCAGCGCACAGAGCTGCTCCAGTTCACGCCCGGACAGCTCCCGGTTCATCTTGCCCTGGCGTTGCAGCTGCCGTTCCAGCGCAGCCATCACCCGTTGCCGGACTTCAGCACTGGATTCCGCCGCGCCCCCCGACTGCAGCAGGGTTTCGGCCGGCAGTGCCGGCACCTGAAGCTGCAGGTCAATACGGTCCAACAGGGGACCTGATATCTTCATCTGGTAGCGACGGATCTGATCCGGCGTGCAGATACAGCGGTCGGTGCCATCATCATGGTAACCACAGGGGCAAGGGTTCATCGCCGCCACCAGCTGGAAGCGGGCCGGGTAGCGGGTCTGGCGGGCCGCCCGCGAGATCAGGATCTCACCGGTCTCCAGCGGCTCGCGCAGTACTTCCAGCACGCGGCGCGGAAACTCGGGCAATTCATCGAGAAAGAGCACGCCCTGATGGGCCAGCGAGATCTCGCCGGGGCGCGGGTGACTGCCACCACCGACCAGCGCGATGGCCGACGCCGTATGGTGCGGGCTGCGAAAGGGCCGAACACCGGCACAGGCCGGTGCCACACTCTGTCCCGACACGGAAGCAATTGCGGCCACTTCCAACCGCTGCGCCACCGCCAGCGGCGGCAACAATCCCGGCAAGCGGGACGCCAGCATGCTCTTGCCACTGCCCGGTGGCCCCGAAAACAGCAGGTTATGCCCTCCGGCCGCCGCCACCTCCAGTGCCCGTCGTGCCTGCAGCTGGCCCTTGACGTCGGCCAGATCCGGCACCGGGTGCACACTTCCGATGCAGTCACCGGGCACCTGTGCCGGCAGGGGCTGCTGCCGGCACAAATGCGCCACCAACTCCAGCAGATGGCCGGCGGCGAACACCTCGGTACCCTCTGCCATCACCGCTTCGGCGGCATTTTCCTTCGCCACCACCAGCGCCCGGCCCAGCCTGCCGGCCGCCACTGCCGCCGGCAGAACACCGCGTACCGGGCGAATATCGCCGGACAGCGCCAGCTCACCGATCATCTCCAACGACGGGCTGGCCTTCCAACCCTTGAGCTGACCCGAGGCCGACAGGATGCCGATGGCAATGGCCAGGTCATAACGGCCGCCCTCCTTGGGCAGGTCGGCGGGGGCCAGGTTAATGGTGACGCGGCGCTGCGGAAAGTCGAAGCCGGCGGTGATCAGCGCGCTGCGCACCCGCTCACGGCTCTCCTTGACCGCCGTTTCCGGCAGTCCGACGATCGACATGGAGGGCAGGCCTCCGGACAGGTGCACCTCGACGGCAACGGGAGGGGCTTCTATCCCGAGCTGAGCCCGGGTATGAATAACGGCAAGAGACATAGGGCCATCCTTGGCTCAGATGCAAAGAAAAGGGGATCAGTTATCGCGCGCGTCAGGGGATTCACTGTCAGCGATTTTCGCTGAGGGTGCTTCCGCCGCCGCCATGCCTTCGGCTTCCAGCGCCGCCAGGCGCGCCTCCAGCTGCTCCAGACGCTCACGGGTGCGCATCAGCACCGCCTGCTGGGCATCGAACTCGTCCCGGGTTACCAGGTCCAGCTTGGCAAAGCTGGACTGCAGCATGGTCTTGATCTGGCCCTGCAGCTCCTGCTGCCCCGGCATTTCGGGGCGGTGGCTCAGCAGCTGGCTGAACTGGCTGGACAGGCTGTCGATCAGTTTTTGGTGAATCATCCGGGTCTCCAGGGTCAAAGGGGTCTCAACCGTCACTATAAACCAGAACGCCGGTCAGGTCAGACCGGAAGCCGCGCACCTTCATGGCGCACGCACCATATTAGTGCACAAAAACACCCCATTCATACCGCCTCTGCCCGTTCCCAAAGCCCCTTCCAGACCCTCATATAATTACAACCGACTGTTTTAAATAGATAAAAACAAATTGGCACAGCCTTCGCTTATACCGGGCATAGAGCAAGCCACCCATTCCGGAGTGGCCGCTAGCTGAACACTGAGCAGAGGACTGATGCCATGAAACTGATTTCAGCGATCATCAAGCCATTCAAACTTGACGACGTTCGCGAAGCCCTGTCCGACATCGGCGTGCAGGGGATCACGGTTACCGAGGTCAAGGGCTTTGGCCGCCAGAAGGGCCACACAGAGCTCTACCGCGGTGCCGAGTACATTGTCGACTTCCTGCCCAAGGTGCGCATCGATGCCGCCGTGGCCGACGACATCGTCGATCAGGTACTGGAGGCGATCACCAAGGCCTCACATACCGGCAAGATCGGCGACGGCAAGATCTTCGTCACCCCGCTGGAGCAGGTGATCCGTATCCGTACCGGTGAAACCGGCCACGATGCACTCTGATCCCGACTGGTCCGATTCCGTTTATCTCTGGAGGATATAACAATGGAAGAACTGCTGAATGCCACAGCCGGGGATCTTGCCCAGCTGAAATATGCGGTCGATACCTTCTACTTCTTGGTGTGTGGTGCACTGGTGATGTGGATGGCGGCCGGTTTTGCCATGCTTGAAGCAGGCCTGGTGCGTGCCAAGAACACCACCGAGATCCTGACCAAGAACATCGCGCTCTATGCTATCGCCTGCACCATGTACCTGCTGTGCGGCTACTACATCATGTACAGCTCCGACGCCGGCGGTGTGCTGCCGAACCTGGGCGCACTGATCGGTGACGAGAACGCCGTCGATGCCGTGTTGGCCGGCGGTGAGGACGCTCCCTACTACTCCGCCCGTTCCGACTTCTTCTTCCAGGTGGTGTTCGTGGCGACCGCCATGTCCATCGTCTCCGGTGCTGTGGCCGAGCGTATGAAGCTCTGGGCCTTCCTGGTCTTCGCCGTGGTGATGACCGGTTTCATCTACCCGACTTCCGGCTACTGGACCTGGGGCGGTGGCTTCCTGAGCGAAGCTGGCTTTTCCGATTTTGCCGGTTCCGGTATCGTGCACATGGCAGGCGCGTCTGCCGCCCTGGCCGCCGTACTGGTGCTGGGCGCTCGTAAGGGCAAGTACGGCAAGAACGGCGAGATCAACGCCATTCCGGGCGCCAACCTGCCGCTGGCGACCCTGGGTACCTTCATCCTGTGGATGGGCTGGTTCGGCTTCAACGGTGGTTCCGAGCTGAAACTGTCTGATGTCGGTGAAGCCAACGCCGTGGCTGAAGTGTTCGTCAACACCAACGCCGCCGCTGCCGGTGGTGTCATCGCAGCGCTGATCGTGGCTCGCCTCTGGTTCCGCAAGGCAGACCTGACCATGGCGCTGAACGGAGCCCTGGCCGGCCTGGTCGCCATCACCGCTGACCCGCTGTCACCGAGTGCGCTGGCCTCCACCCTGATCGGAGCCATCGGTGGTGCCCTGGTGGTGACCGCCATCGTCACCCTGGACAAGCTGCGTATCGATGACCCTGTCGGTGCCATCTCCGTCCACGGCGTGGTCGGCATCTGGGGCCTGCTGGCGGTGCCGCTGAACAATGCCGACGCCACCTTCGGCGCTCAGCTGCTGGGCATCGTGTCCATCTTCGGCTGGGTGTTCGTGGCCAGCCTGATCGTCTGGCTGGCGCTGAAGGCCGTTATGGGTATCCGCGTCAGCGAAGAGGAAGAGTATGAAGGGGTCGACCTGGCCGAATGCGGTATGGAAGCCTACCCCGAATTCGCCGGCGGCAAGAAGTGATTTCATGCCAACGGACAACTTTCAGGCTGCGCATATTATGCGCAGCCTTTTGATTATGGGTATACTGGCGCCAATGGTTTCTCCACCGGCCTTCCGGCTGGAGCGAAGTGGGACAGCCACAGATCTATGAGGACTTGAATGATGAAACTCGTCTCCGCGGTGATCAAACCGTTCAAGCTGGATGACGTTCGTGAAGCTCTGTCCGATATTGGGATTCAGGGTGTAACCGTTACGGAAGTGAAGGGCTTCGGCCGCCAGAAAGGCCATACCGAGCTCTATCGCGGTGCGGAATATGTGGTCGATTTTCTGCCCAAGGTCAAGATCGAAGTCGCCATCGATGACGACATGCTCGATCAGGTGATCGAGGCGATCAGCAAGACCGCCAACACCGGCAAGATCGGCGACGGCAAGATCTTCGTCATGCCGCTGGAGCAGGTGATCCGCATCCGTACCGGCGAAACCGGCCCGGACGCACTCTGATCCGCTGCCCGGCCCGCGTCAACATCGACCGGGCCGGTGCCGCTGCAACGCAATCAGTCGCTGGCGTTGCGTGCCGCGTCCCGAATCGCAGCTCCCGCCTTTTCGATATCCTTGCCCGCCCCTTCGATGGTACTGCAGCCGCTGACGGCGCTGCCCAGCAGCAGCATCATCAGGCCGCCCAGCAGCAAACTGACCAGTCTTTTGTGCATCGTTTCTTCCTCAATGACAACCTGTTGCAAATCATACCGCTGTGCCGCGATGCCTGTCATTATGCCCAGCCCGCCTATACTCTAAGCTGAATGTTCCCTGTTGCAGGAGGCAAACAGCATGCTGCGCGTACGCCCGATCACCCCCGCGGATGGCGACCTGCTCAAGACCATCGCCGTCGAGTCCGGCACCGGGTTCACCTCGCTGCCCGACAATGAGGCCCTGCTGGAGCGCAAGATCGAGCAGTCGGTCAGCCATCTGGCCCAGGACGCCTGCGGCCCCTCGTCGGTCACCTACCTGTTCGTGCTGGAAGAGACCGACAGCAACGAGGTGCTGGGCACCTGCGGCATCACCTCGGCGGTGGGCCTGGACGCCCCCTGGTACCACTACCACATCGGTACCATCGTGCATGCCTCCCATCAGCTGGGGATCTACAACGAGTTTCGTACCCTCTACCTGTGCAACGACTACACCGGCAGCAGCGAACTCTGCTCGCTCTATCTACGCCCGGCCTGGCGGGGCTGTGGTGGCGGCGGTCTGCTGTCCCGGGCCCGCTTCCTGTTCATGGCCGAACACCGCCCGCGTTTTGCCGATCGCATCATCGCCGAGATGCGCGGCTTCACCGACCAGCATGACAGCAACCCCTTCTGGGAAGGGCTGGGGCAGCACTTCTTTTCCATGCACTACCAGCAGGCCGACTTCCTCACCGGCTCCGGCAACAAGGTGGTGATCGCCGAGCTGATGCCCAAGCACCCGATCTATATCCATCTGCTGCCGCCGGAGGCGCAGGCGATCATCGGCCGCGTCCACCCGAATACCGAGCCGGCCTGCCGACTGCTTCAGGCGCAGGGCTTTCGCTTCGAGAACTATGTCGATATTTTCGATGCCGGCCCAACGCTGGCAGCGCGGCCCGATGAGGTCGACGCCATCCGGCGCAGCCGTCGGGTCGAAGCGGTGGTGGATGCCACGCCAGCACCGGAAGACGCCCGCAGCTATCTAGTCAGCAACACCGGCAGCAGCAACTTCCGCTGCGTACAGGCCCAGTTGCAACCGACGCTGAACCGGGTACGTCTGACCCCAGAGCTGGCGGCCGCTCTGGAGGTCAACAATGGCGACCCCGTGCGACTGGTCAGCCTGACGACGGCAGCAGGATCCTGAGTTCAAGCCCGCCCTCGGGGCGGTTGTGGGCACTGATTTCGCCACCGAGCTGTTCGACCGCCCGCCGGGCGATACTCATTCCCAGACCGAAGCCGTCCCCGCTGCTGTTTTCGTCACGCACGAAGGGCTCGAATAGCCGCGGCAGCAGCTTGGGGTCGACCCCCGGCCCCTCATCACAGAGCCGCAGTGACAGACCACCATCGGCCAACGGCCGCAGACTCAGGCTGGCCGAGGTCTGGGCCGAGGTGTGTCGCAGGATATTTTCGATGCCGTTCTGCAGCGCCCGGCGCAACAGCTCCCGCGCCCCCCGGTAGTGCACCTCGGTCGCCGGCAGGTCGAGGCTGAAGGGGCGCTCCGGCTGACGCAGCTGTACCTCTTCCTTGAGTTCGCGACACAGCGCACTCAGCGAAAACGCGGTATCAACCGGATCGCGCTGCTGACGACTGAAGCTGAGGATCTCGCCGATCAAGGTATCCAGGCGCTCGCATTCACGGTTGATCCTGTCCATCATCGGATCATCGGCGGCCAGGCGCTGCTCGATCAGGCCGGCCGCGGCCTGCAGCCGGGCCAAAGGCGCTCTCAGCTCGTGGGATACATCCTGCAGCAGGCGCTGCTGCGCCAGCAGGGTCTGCTCCACCGATGCTACCATACGGTCGAATTCACGGGTCAGCTCACCGATCTCGTCCTGACGGCGACTCAGTCCCTGGTCCGCTCTGAGGGTCAGATCCTGGGCCTGGTGCAGTGCACGTACGTGATCGCGCAGACGCTGAATCGGCCGCACCACCAGCGCCCCCAGCACCAGCCCGGACAGGCCAGAGACCAGCAGAATCAGCACCATCTGCAGCGAAAACAGGCGTCCCAGTATACGCTCGACAAAAAACGCCTCACGCGGCAGCGCCACCTGGGCAAGGTATTCCTGGCCAGTGTCCGTGGTCAGCGCAAGCTTCAGCGTTCTGCGCGGCGGCTCATGCATCCCCGACATCAGCGGCTTACCGCTGCCCACTTCGAACAGCCACAGGGGAATCGGATGACGCCGCCCCGGCAGCTTGTGCCAGTCGGGTAAGCCCTCTTCATAACGCTCCAGCATCAGCATCGCCTGCCCCCGCGCACGGGCTTCCAGCAACGCCAGACGATGATCCTGATCGTAGCGGCTGCTGAGCAGCAGAAATACGCTGCCCATCCCCACCAGACTGACCAGCCAGATGACCAAAAACATCTTCCAGAACAGGCGCTGATACCACCTCATGACGAGCTCCGGATGAACTGGTAGCCCTGACCACGCACCGTTTTGATCAGCTCGCAGTCATCGCCCGCCAGCGCCGCCAGCTTTTGCCGCAACCGGCTGACGTGAACATCAATGGCACGGTCGTAGGCACTTAACTCACGGTGCAGCACCCAGCGAGTCAACTCGTCCTTGCTCAGTACCCGACCGGCATGCTGCATCAGGCAGGCCAGCACATTGAACTCGGCACTGGTCAGCTGCAGCGGTTGTCCCGCCAGACTGACCTCCCGCTGCCCGGGATCGAGCCGCAGCCCTGCCATCTCCAACGGGCGACTCGGAAAGGCGCCTTCGCTGTCAGGCTCGGCACCGGCACTGCCGCTGCGACGCAGTATGGCCTTTACCCTTGCCGACAGCTCGCGCGGATGGCAGGGCTTGGACAGGTAGTCATCGGCGCCCATCTCCAGTCCCAGGATACGGTCGATCGCTTCACCGCGACCGGTCAGCATCAGTACCGGCACGTCCGTGCGGGGACGCAGCTGCTGCAGCAGCTCCAGCCCGCTCATCCCCGGCATCATGATATCCAGCACCATCAGGTCTGGCCGGAACTGTTCCAGTGCCGCCAGCACCGCTTCGCCGGAGTGTACCGTTTCAACCCGGTAGCCCTCATGACCCAGGTATTCGGCCAGCATGGCACACAACTCGCGGTCGTCGTCCACCAGCAGCAATGTCTTGGTCTGCATCTTCGCTCCTCCTGCCGCCATTCTAGCCCGGCCTCCACCCCGCCCTACCAAGCTTTACCTAACTTTACGCCCTGTGCACACAACTTTGCGCTGACTTTGCCCATACTGGCCAGCAGATCAACACAGGAGACCTTTCCGATGAAAGCACGCAAAACGATCGTATCCGCACTGGCCCTGGCCCTGGTAGCCGGCAGCAGCGCCCTGGCCTATGCCGGCCAGAAAGAAGGATGCAGCGCGGCAGACCGCGCCGACAAGCGAGTGGAGCGCATGGCGCGCCATCTGGAACTGGACGAGGCGCAGCAGGCTTCGCTGAAAGCGCTGTTCGCGGACCGTGCCGAACAGCGCTCGGAACAGCCGCGCAAACGGATGGCAGGCCTGGCGGCACTGGACCCCAATGCCGCCGATTACCAGCAGCAGGTCAAGCAACAGATCAGCGAGATGCAGCAGCAACTGGCCGAACGAGTACAGGCACGCGCCGATTTCAAAGCGTCGCTCTTTGCCATCCTGACCCCGGAACAGGAACAGAAACTGGCCGAGATGCGTGAGCATAAACGCGGCAAGCATCACCACGGGGAGCCTGGCCACCATCATGAAAGGGCAGGTGACCGCTGGTAAGCCCCGCTTCAGGCGGCCTCTGCCAATCGCGCCCGCAAGCGTCGCTCACGGCGCTGGCTCAGCAAGGCCTGAGCCACGCCTGAGCCCAGGATCAGGCCACAGCCGGACAACTGCAGTCCGTTCAGCGACTGGTCGAACAGCACCCAGCCAAAGGTCACCACGGCAATCGGCTCCATATAGGCCAGGGTACCGAAGGTGGCCGCCGGCAGCTCCCGCAGCGCGATCACCGCAAACAGGATCGCCAGGAAGCCCGGCAGCAAGCCGGCCAGCAGCAGCCAGCCCCACTGTTCCAGACCGATGTTTTCCCCCTGCTGCAGCATCAGCGGCAGCATGCACAGCGCCCCGGCCAGCAACTGATACCAACAACGGGTATAGGCATGCAGGTGCACCGGCATCACCCGGTTGAGCAGCATGAAACCGGCATAGGCCAGCATCGCCAGTGCGGCAAATGCCATACCGGTGGCATCATCGGCACTGGCGAAGCTCAGCTTGAACTCCATCATCATGGCAAAACCGAACAGCGCCAGCAGAATCAGGCCTATGCCAGCCGGCGTCAGCCGTTCGCCGAGCAGGAAGTGAGCGATCACCGAAGCCAGTACCGGTGACAGGTAGACCATCATGATCGCATTGGCCATGCTGGTGTAGAGCATCGCCTGCACATAGCAGACGATAAAACCCGCCAGCAGTCCGCCATTGATCAGCACTCGCCAGGAGGGCCAGGTCAGCAACAGGCGCAGCTGGCCGGCCAACAGCAGATAGCCCAGCATCAGGGCGGCTCCCAGGCCCAGTCGGTAAAAGGTCAGGGTCTCGGCGCTCAGCCCGGCATATTTCGAGATCACCCCGATGGTGCCCATCAGCACCGCCGAGGCAACGGCCATAAACAGAAAGGGGGCTGAACCAGCCCCCTGAGTGTGCGTGCTCATTCGCCAGGCCTAGTCCGCAGTCACGCCCAATGCCGCCAGCGCCGCTTCGGCACAGGCGATATCCTCGGCCTGTGAGGCCCCGGAGACACCGATGGCGCCGATGCACTCACCGGCCAGTTTGATCGGCAGGCCGCCGCCGAGCATGAGCAGGTCCGGATGGGTATCCAGCGCCGCCAGCAGGTGCACATCATCGCCATTCCTGTCGCGGAAGAAGTTGCTCGCCACCTTGAAGCCCGCCGAGGTGCGCGCCTTGCGCAGCGCCAGCAGCGCGGTCTGCGGCGGGGCATCATTGAGGCTCAGCTGGGCCAGCGGCTGGCCGGCACGACCGACCACCGCAATGCTGACCCGAACGCCCAGGGTTTCGGCCTGCTCACCGGCCGCCGTGACCGCTTTCAGCGCGGCACGATAATCCAGGGTTTGCTGTGTTAGCGCCAGTGTATCCGTCATCAGGCCGTCTCCTCTGTCTGCCTATTTCGTACGTTCGAACATCAGGTCCCAGACACCGTGGCCCAGACGCTCGCCGCGCTGCTGGAACTTGGTGACCGGACGCCACTCGGGCTGAGGTGCATATTGCCCTGCACCGGCACGGTTGCGATATCCCTCCGCTGCAGACATCACCTCCATCATGTGCTCGGCGTAGTTTTCCCAGTCGGTCGCCATGTGGAAGCAGCCGCCGATGCTCAGTTTCTGGCGGATCTTCTGGGCAAACTCCGGCTGTACGATACGGCGCTTGTGGTGGCGCTTCTTGTGCCAGGGGTCGGGGAAGAACAGCTGCAGGGTGTCCAGACTGGCGTCGGGGATGCACTGCGCCAGTACCTCAACGGCATCGTCACAGTAGACCCGAATATTGCTCAGGCCTTCCTCGGCCACGCGGGACAGCAGGCGCCCCACACCCGGCGGGTGTACCTCGATACCGATGAAGTCCTTCTCCGGCGCCTGGCGCGCCATCTCGATCAGCGAGTCACCCATGCCGAAGCCGATCTCCAGCACCACCGGGGCTTCACGGTCGAACACGGCGGCAAAGTCGATCATGCCGTCCTTCAGTTCCAGGCCGTACTTGGGCCAGTTCTCGTCCATGGCACGCTGCTGGCCTTCGGTCATGCGGCCGGCGCGCACCACAAAG
The DNA here is from genome assembly GCA_963677795.1 of uncultured Marinobacterium sp. Classification (GTDB taxonomy): domain Bacteria; phylum Pseudomonadota; class Gammaproteobacteria; order Pseudomonadales; family Balneatricaceae; genus Marinobacterium. The sequence goes on from OY782520.1 coordinate 1,890,418, forward strand.
CTGCGGATCCGGCGAATCGGTTTCTGTTCGTCTGTCATCATTACGTCTGTCTGTAGCGGGAGCCCGGCAGGACTCCAAATGTTTGCGTTACGCAGGGTGTTAGCTGCCGCTGATTACACCGTCCAGCGGCGAGGAAGCACTGGCATAGGCACGGCGCGGCATGCGCACGGCCAAGTGGGCTTCACGGCCGGCCTGTACGGCCTTCTGCATCGCCTGGGCCATCAACACCGGGTTCTGCGCGCCGGCAATGGCCGAGTTGACCAGCACCCCGGCACAGCCCATCTCCATTGCCATGGCAGCTTCTGAAGGTGTGCCGATGCCAGCATCGACCAGAATCGGGACGTTGGCTTCTTCCATGATCAGGCGAATGTTGTGCGGATTCTGGATACCCAGGCCCGAGCCAATCAGCGAGCCCAGCGGCATCACCGCCACGCAGCCGATCTCTTCCAGCTGCTTGGCCACGATGGGGTCATCGTTGGTGTACACCATCACCTTGAAGCCATCCTTAACCAGCACCTCGGCGGCCTTCACCGTTTCGATGATGTTGGGATACAGGGTTTTCTGATCGCCCAGCACTTCCAGCTTGACCAGGTCGTGGCCGTCGAGCAGCTCACGGGCCAGGCGGCAGGTGCGTACCGCATCGTCAGCGGTGTAGCAGCCAGCGGTGTTCGGCAGCAGGGTGTAGCGGTCGGGGCTGACCACGTCGAGCAGGTTGGGCTCATCCGGGTTCTGCCCGAGGTTGGTACGGCGTACAGCCATGGTGACGATCTCGGCCCCACTGGCTTCGATCGCGGCACCGGTTTCAGCCATGTCCTTGTATTTGCCAGTGCCCACCAGCAGGCGGGAATTGAAGGACTGCCCGGCAATGATCAGCGGGTCGTTGTTCTCTAGCTCTGACATCATCTGTACCCTGGTATGAATGTGGTTATGTGGTGCGCGGCGAAGCCATGGCCTCAGCCGCCCCCGATCGCGTGCACGATCTCGACCTGGTCACCGGCACCCAGCCGGGTCGCGGCATGTTCACTGCGCGGAATGATCTCCAGGTTCAGCTCGATCGCGATCCGCTTGCCGGTCAATTCGAGCTGCTCGATCAGCTCGGCAAGGGTGGCGTTTTCGCTGACATCCAGAGCCTCACCATTCACCTGAATCTGCATGCTATTGGTCCTGTTGAAAAATCGATACGGCCAGACTCAGCCAGCCGATAATGAAAGCGGTGCCGCCCAGCGGGGTGATCGCCCCCAGCCAGTGAATACCGCTCAGCGCCAGCACATAGAGGCTGCCACTGAAGCAGGCGATGCCGGCCATGAACGCCAGCGCACTGACCCTCAACCCCCGGCTGTTGCATTTCTGCTGCAGCAGCCCGGTGACCAGCAGCGCGCCCACGTGCCAGAACTGGTAATCGACCCCGGTCTGAAACACCTCCAGCAGGTGCTGGCTGAGCACGGACTTGAGGCCATGGGCGGCAAAGGCACCCAATGCCACGGCCAAAGCCCCCAGCAGGGCAGCGGTTACCAACGTAAAACGGGCGGACATCGGTTCTCCTGGACAGCATTATAACGGGTTTGTGAACAGTGCCTGAAATGAAAAAAGCCGCACAACGGCGGCTTCATTCATCCACGGGTGCGCGCATCAGGCTTCCAGCATGGCACCGCGAATCTTTTTCATCGCATTCTTTTCCAGCTGACGGATGCGCTCGGCGGAAACCTGATACTCGGCCGCCAGCTCGTGCAGGGTGGCCTTCTCCTCGGCCAGCCAGCGACGCGCCAGAATGTTGCGACTGCGCTCATCCAGCGCGTTCATGGCGCTGAGCAAACGGCGCTGGGAATCTTCCTCCCAGTTGGCGTCTTCCAGCTGCTGAGCCGGATCGGCGGTGTGGTCTTCCAGGTAGGCCGAGGGCGACAGATAGCTGCTCTCCTCATCCTCGCCAACCGGGGCATCGAAAGCGGTATCAGTGGAGGCCAGGCGACCTTCCATCTGGCGTACGACCTTGGCATCCACGCCCAGGTCTTCGGCCACCGCGGCCACCTCTTCGTTGGTCATCCAGCTCAGTCGCTTCTTCTGCGAGCGCAGGTTGAAGAACAGCTTGCGCTGCGCCTTGGTGGTGGCGACCTTGACGATACGCCAGTTGCGCAGGATGAATTCGTGCATTTCGGCCTTGATCCAGTGCACCGCAAAGGAGACCAGGCGTACCCCCATGGTCGGATCGAAACGCTTCACGGCCTTCATCAGGCCGACATTGCCTTCCTGGATCAGATCGCCCAGCGGCAGACCATAACCGGAATAGCTGCGGGCAATATGAACCACGAAACGCAGGTGCGACATGACCAGCTGGCGTGCCGCTTCAAGATCGCTCTGGTAGTGCAGGCGCTCTGCCAGCTCCCGCTCCTCTTCAACAGAGAGGATGGGGATGGCACTCACAGTCTGAACGTAGGCATCGACATTGCGGCCCGGTGACAACTGTTCAACAACTTGCAAGCTTGTGCCCATTCAGGAATGACCTCGCAAAACTTTTGGCTCACGTATGGCGGGTGTGCCGTAAAAAACTCGATGTTCTGACGCCGGGGTGCCGCAAAAGTTCACGGCCGGGTTGCCCCTTGCATCATCAACGGACAGAAAAACTTAGCGTGAAACAGTCTGCGGGGCAAGTATTACAAAAATCTTACACTTCTCCCGGCGTTGCAACGCCCGGCTCGATTTCACGCAGATGCCGGGATACCGCCAGCCAGGAACCGGACAGACCCAGCAGGGTCGCCGAGGCCAGCATGATCAGCGAGCCCTGTAGACCCAGCCCCTGCAGCTGAAACTGGTTCAGGTAGAGGTCGGCCAGCACCTGTGCCGGCTGTGCCAGCAGCAACAGCGCCAGCTGCACCAGCAGCCAGGCCAGCACCCCGCCAAGCAGGCCGAACCAGAAGCCGCTGTAGAGGAAGGGGCGACGTACCCAGGCATCGGTGGCTCCCACCAGTTTGCTGACCAGAATTTCGTCACGCCGGCTCTCGATGGTCATACGCACGGTATTGCCCACCACCAGCAATACCGCCAGCGCCAGCAACCCGCCCAGCACGTAGCTGCCGCGCTGGGCCAGGGCCAGTACCGCGGCCAGACGCTGCACCCACTCCATGTCGAGCTGGGCCTCATCAACCCCCGGCAGCGCAGCCAGCGCGTTGCGCAACAGCGGCAACTGCAACGGGTCACCGTCGCGCGGCAGCACCATGATCACCGCCGGCAGCGGGTTGCTGTCGAAGCGCTCCAGCAGGTCGGCAAAGGCGCTGTACTGGCGAAACTCTTCCAGCCCCTTCTGACGACTGATCAGCTCCACCGAGCTGAGATCTTCGCGCAGCAGCAGCTCACGACTGAAGCTGTCGATCGCGGCATCACTGAGCTCGGTCTGCATGTACAGGGCGATGCGCGGCTGCGGGTCCCAACCATCGGTCAGCGCCTGCAGGTTGCCCAGCGCCGCCAGCAGGAAACCCGGCAGCGCCAGCGCAATCGCCAGCACCGCCAGCGTCATCAACGACGCGACCGGCGTCTGTTTCAGGCGCAGCAGCGCCTCCCGCGCCACATTCAGGTGATGACGGCGCCAGCTGCGACGGCGATCGGCAAACTGGATGCGATGCTGCTGGGCACCACGACGGGATGCCGTCGAGCTGCGCTCCGTCGCACGGCGCTCCATCTGGCGTGGCGTTGCCTGACGCCCCCCGGCCGGACGCGGCCCAGTGCCTGCCTGTTCATTACGTCCCGGTTTAGCCATCGGCCACCAGCCTCCCGTTTCTCAGTGTCAGCATCCGGTGCTGCATGCGATTGATCAGTGACAGGTCATGACTGGCGATCAGCACCGTGGTGCCGATGCTGTTGAACTGGCCAAACAGGCGCATGATGTCTTCGGACAGTTCCGGGTCCAGGTTACCGGTCGGCTCGTCTGCCAGCAGCAGCTTCGGCTTGTGCACGATGGCCCGGGCGATACCGACCCGCTGCTGTTCACCGGTCGACAGGGTGACCGGGTTGTGTTTTTCCCGTGCCAACAGACCCACCTTGTCCAACGCCGCCCGGGCACGGCGCGCGGCATCGGCCGGGTCGTAGCCGCTGATCTGCAACGGCAGGGCCACGTTGTCGAACACCGAGCGGTCAAACAGCAACTGGTGATTCTGGAACACCACGCCGATCTGGCGCCGCAGATAGGGGACCTGCGAGCGGTGCAGACGGGACAGGTCCTGCTGCCCCACCCAGACCTGACCGCGACTGGGCCTTTCCATCAACATGATCAGCCTCAGCAGGGTACTCTTGCCGGCACCAGAATGGCCGGTCAGGAATGCCATCTCACCCGATGCGAGCTCGAAGTCCACTCCCAGCAGGGCATCCTGGCCGCTGGCATAGCGCTTGAAGACATTACTGAACCGGATTGCTGCCATGTATCACCTCAGTCGAACAGCGCCTTGACGAACTCGTCGGCCTCGAACGGACGCAGGTCATCCGCCTGCTCACCCACACCGATAAAGCGGATCGGCAGATCGAACTGCTTGGCGATGGCGAAGATGATGCCGCCCTTGGCGGTGCCATCCAGTTTGGTCAGGGTGATACCGCTGACACCTACCGCGCCCTTGAACTCCTTCGCCTGGCTGATCGCGTTCTGACCGGTGCCGGCATCCAGCACCAGCATCACTTCGTGCGGTGCTTCCGGATCCAGCTTCTGCATCACGCGTACCACCTTCTGCAGCTCCTGCATCAGGTTGTCCTTGTTCTGCAGACGACCGGCGGTATCAGCGATCAACACGTCAACGCCCTTGGACTGGGCAGACTGCAACGCATCGAAGATCACCGACGCCGAGTCGGCACCGGTGTGCTGAGCCACCACGGGCACGTTGTTACGCTCACCCCAGACCTGCAGCTGCTCGACGGCCGCGGCACGGAAGGTATCGCCGGCCGCCAGCATCACCGACTTGCCCTCGGCCTGGAAGCGCTTGGCCAGCTTGCCGATGGTGGTGGTCTTGCCGACACCATTGACGCCCACCATCAGGATCACCGCCGGCTTTTTCTCCGGCAGCTGCAGCTGATGTTCGACGCCCCCCAGCAGCGCCGCCAGCTCCTGCTGCAGCGCGTCTTTCAGCGCATCGGCATCCTTCAACTGCTTGCGCTCAACCCGATCGGTCAGACGCTCGATGATCTCGGTGGTTGCCTCGACACCCACATCAGCCATCAGCAGCGTGGTCTCGATCTCTTCCAGCAGATCTTCATCGATCTCCTTGGCACCCAGGAACAGATCGCCCAGCTGTTCGGTCAGGTTGGCCTTGGTACGGCTCAGGCCACTCTTGATGCGGGCAAAGAAACCGCCCTTCTTTTCTTCAGCCGTCGCAGCCTTTTCAGCAGCCTGACGTTCGGCTTCTTCTGCAGCAGCCTGCTCTGCCGCCAGACGGGCAGCCTCTTCCTCAGCGGCCTTGCGTTCCGCCGCTTCACGGGCCTGACGCTCCGCTTCTTCCCGCGCCTTGCGCTCGGCTTCTTCGGCAGCAGCCTGCTCCGCCGCCAGACGGGCGGCCTCTTCCTCGGCGGCCTTGCGCTCTGCCGCTTCACGGACCTGACGCTCCGCTTCTTCCCGCGCCTCGCGCTCGGCTTCTTCGGCAGCAGCCTGCTCCGCCGCCAGACGGGCGGCCTCTTCCTCGGCGGCCTTGCGTTCCGCCGCTTCACGGGCCTGACGCTCCGCTTCTTCCCGCGCCTTGCGCTTGGCTTCTTCGGCAACAGCCTGCTCCGCCGCCAGACGGGCGGCCTCTTCCTCGGCGGCCTTGCGTTCCGCCGCTTCACGGGCCTGACGCTCCGCTTCTTCCCGCGCCTTGCGCTCGGTTTCTTCGGCAGCAGCCTGCTCCGCCGCCAGTTGTTCCGCTTCGGCACGCGCGCGCTCAATAGCCTCCAGAGCCTGGCGCTCGGCCGCCTGCGCGTCTTTCGCCGCCTTGTGTGCCGCTTCCGCTTCAGCGGCAACGCGGGCCGCCTCGGCTTCGGCAGCTTCACGAGCCGCATCAACCGCAGCCTGTGCCTGACGCGCTGCCTCGGCCTGCTCCGCTTTCAGGCGCGCCTGCTCGGCGGCTTCACGTTCGACTCGGGTCTGCTCCTCGACTTCACGTTTGGCCGCTTCGTCAGCCAGGCGTTTCTGTTCAGTCTCTTCCGCCTTGCGTTCGGCGTCGGCTTTTGCCTTACGCTCCGATTCCTCGACGGCGGCCTGCTCGGCCGCGACCCGAGCAGCCTCGGCCTCCGCCTGGCGCGCCTGTTCCTGTGCAGCCGCCTGTTCAACAGCCTCACGTTCAACTCGGGCCTTCTCCTCAGCCTCACGTTTGGCCGCTTCGTCAGCCAGGCGTTTCTGTTCAGTCTCTTCCGCCTTACGCTCAGCTTCAGCCTGAAGACGAGCCTGTTCGGCCTTGAGACCACTCTTGCGACTCAGGCGCACCACGATCAACAGCAAGACCACCAGCAGCACAGCGCCGGCGATGTAAGGGAAGGTAGCAGGATCAAGACCCTGTTCGGTCATCCAGGTGTAGAGCGCGTCCATAATCTGTAATATCCGCTGTAGAGAGCCCCTTGCAGGGGCGCTGAAATTCAATACCTAACTGGGCGGCTATCTTAGCACAGAGCCTCCCCGGACAAACCCGGCCAATACAGGCTGACCTCTGCCCATGACACGCCCATTACTCAGCCGCCGCCAGCTCAGCCTGCTGATCCTGTTTCTGCCCGGTCTCATCCTGCTTCTGACCCTGATCGGCCCGGAGCCGGCCCCGGCACCCTGGCAGACCAGCCCAGACCGACGCATCTACTGGCAGCCGCAGGACAGGGCGAACTACCGACTGCATCTGCTGCTACCGCAGCCGCCGGCACACTCGGCCACCGAGCGACTGCAGCAACGCCTGTTGATTGCCGCGTTGCAACAGCAATTGAGCCGAACAGTCCCCCGCTGGCACGCCCTCCTGGGAGCTCAGCCACAGCTGCAGTCCCGGCCGGGGCTACTACTGCTTGAATTGCAGCTTGACAGAGCCCCCGACTCGGATCGGCTTGCCCGGTTGTTGACAGAGTTACGGCAACCAACCGAGCTGGACTGGCAAGCCCTGCTACGACGGGTGCAGGCCGAGCAGTACCTGCACCGCCAACAGCCCGAATCCTGGCTGCTCGGCCAGTTTCCCACCACTGAACAGTCCCTGTCCCTTGATCCGGCGGATACCTACTACCGCTGGCTGGACCCCGAACGCTGGCAACTGACCCTGTCCGGCCCCGCTCCCCAGTCCCTGAGCCTGCCGGCAATCGCAGAGGAAACGCCGCAACGCTCTGGCACTGAGCTGTCACTCATGCCACTACCGGTCCCCGAACCTCGCACCGCGACACCGCTGCAGCTGAACCGCTGGCCCCTGCCTCGCCTCGAGTCGATCAACCAGCTGGCCCTGAGTCTGCTGGCCCGGGAAGCGGTGCAACAGCCGTTGTCGGCCGCCTTGGCGCAGCGCAGCGGCGGTTTCAGCCTGCAGTGGGTGGCAACTCCGCCCCAGGGACGGGCCAGTCTGGTGTTGCAGGGAAAGGATTGGCCGGAGCTGCGTATCTGGCTGCCGGCACAACTGGCGACGGCCGATCTGGCGGCGGCTCGACGGCAGGTACTGACACAGAGCCGCCAGCCGGGCCAGCAACGGGCCTGGATCGACCTGCTGGCACTGCACCAGCTGCCGGCCGACAGCCTGGAACGACTGCCCGCGGCGCTGGAGGCAATCAGCGCGGATGAGTTGCAGCACTGGTTGCAGGCACAGCTGGAGTCTGATTACTATCACACCCTTTCACTGCCCGCTTCACCTTAAGGATCGCCGCGATGCCACGCCGCAATAACCACCGCTCCCGCCGCCCTGCGGCCCCCGTCTCCCAATCCAGCGTTCGCATCATCGGTGGCGAGTGGCGCGGCCGCAAGCTGGACTTCCCGGCGATCGAGGGCCTGCGCCCGACCCCTGACCGGGTTCGCGAGACGCTGTTCAACTGGTTGCAAAGCTACGTCCCCGGTGCACGTTGCCTGGACCTGTTCAGCGGCAGCGGCGCGCTGGGGCTGGAAGCCCTGTCCCGAGGCGCCGCCTCGGTGACCTTCGTCGACCAGGCACCGGAAGTGATCAGCCAGCTGCGCACTAACCTGAACACGCTGAAGGTACAGAATGCCGAACTGATCGGCAGCTCGGTGCCGACCTGGCTGGAGCAGCGCGCGACCAATGAAGAGGTTCGTTATGATCTGGTGTTCATGGACCCGCCCTTCCGCAAGGGGCTGGCCGGCCCGGTCTGCGCCCTGCTGGAGCAGTATCAGATGCTGGCCGACGAAGCGCTGATCTATATCGAAACCGAAACGGAGCTGCAGCTGGATCAGCTACCGCACAACTGGCAGCTGTATCGCGAGAAAACGGCCGGACAGGTCGCTTACCGACTATTTGTGCGGCAACCCGGCCAGCAGGATCGCCAGTAACGCCTGCCCCTCGGCCTTCAGATCGAAACCACCGTCCGACCGCAACCAATCCTGCAGCAAGCCGTTCAACGCCAGCTGCAGGGTAAAGGCCAGCGCAGCCGGTGCACTACTTTTGCGCAGCTGCTTCTGCTTGCGCGCCTGCTTGAGAAAAAACTTGAGCTGCTCCAGCCAGAGTGCCCGGTTATCGTTGATCTCCGGTTCGACCTCGGCCAGATCAGCCACCGGCGTAGCGGCCATGTAAAACACTCGATAGAGCGCGCCTGCGGCCGGATTGCGGACAAATTCGATCAACACGCCAGTGATATACTGCTGCAGCGCAGCCAACGCGTCCTGCTGCACCCCCTGACGCTGTTCCAGATACTGGGCTTCGAACGGCAGCTCATAGGCGTGATGGATCTGCAGCAGCAGATCGGCGCGGTTGCGAAAATGCCAGTACAGCGCACCATGCGTCACGCCAGCCTGCTGGGCAATCTGCTTCAGGGTGGTATTTTCGATGCCCTGACGACTGAACAAGTGCAGGCCGGTGTCGATCAACTGCTGCCGAGTCCTGGCGGCTTCTTCAGGGGTTCGTCTTGCCATGATACGGGGGCTCCTTGTTTTGACATTGGCAAAGGTATGTTTGTGGCACAGACCTTAGTGAGCGGATCCCTGCAGCTCAAGGTCCGAGGATCAACCTTAACCAAATCGTCATAAATATGTCACAATCAAATATAACTTATACAAATAAAGGACATCCTTTTAATAACCATTTTTGGATTTGTCATTCCTCTAATCTATTTGTGCCACTTGACCAATTCGGCTAACATCCGCTCAACAGTGTTGCCCATTAGCCCCAACAAGGTCAGCTGAACCGCCATGAATACGGCAATCTACCCCGGTACCTTTGACCCGATCACCAACGGCCATTCCGATCTGGTCGGCCGCGCATCGCGCATATTCGACCGTGTTGTGCTGGCCGTGGCGGCCAGTCCCAAGAAGCAGCCGATGCTGCCGCTGGAACAGCGTATCGAGCTGGCCCGGACCACACTGGCACACCTGCCCAATGTGGAAGTGATTGGCTTCGACTGCCTGCTGGCCGACCTGGTCCGCGAACAGAACGCCAATATCATCCTGCGTGGGCTGCGCGCCGTGTCCGACTTCGAATTCGAATTCCAGCTGGCCAATATGAACCGCAAGCTGGCGCCGCAGGCCGAAAGCCTGTTCCTGACGCCGGCGGAACACCTCTCGTTCATTTCGTCGACACTGATTCGCGAAATCGCGTCTCTGGGCGGTGATGTCAGCGAGTTCGTGCATCCGGCGGTCGCCAGTGCGCTAAAGCAGCACCTGAGCCAGAAATAAAGAACCTGTCAGATTGAGTGAGGTAGCCAGTCATGGCTTTGATGATTACCGACGAATGCATCAACTGCGATGTATGTGAACCGGAATGCCCCAACGAGGCGATCGCGCCGGGTGACGAGATCTACGAGATCGACCCGAACAAGTGCACCGAGTGCGTAGGCCACTATGACACGCCGCAGTGCGTGGAAGTCTGCCCGGTCGACTGTATCCCGAAAGATCCGGATCATGTCGAGACCGAAGAGATGCTGATGGACAAGTATCACAAGCTGACCGGCAAGTAATTGCGACCAGCTTGATCAAAAACGGCGGCCCCTGGGCCGCCGTTTTTAATTGAGGTCGCGATACCGGTCACAGCCGTATATCGGTACGGCTCAGTGCAAACTCCTGCTCCAGTCGCTCGCCGATCACGTTGTCGCCGTCCGCCAGCCAGTGCGCATACTGCATGTGCAGACAACGCACCTTGTCCCACTGGGCGATACCGCCGATACCGTAACGGTCAAATAGCTCGCTGAAGCCCAGCTGCTCGATCCGCGCTCGGTCTTCATCACGCATCAGCCGCCAGCGCTTGTCCACGTAGCGCTGCTGCTGGGCCAGATAGGTGGCGCGCAGTTCATCGTTCTCCTGCAGCTCCTGCTCGACCTGCTTGACCCAGCCACTGTCCTCGATACGACCGATCGCCCGGCATAGGTCACGGCAGCAGAGCCAGTACAGCGTGGGAAAGGGCTGGTCCGCCACCAGGGTGCGCATCTGCAGCACCAGCGGCAGGCCTGCAGCGGTGGCACAGGCCACCGCTTCGATGCCGCGCGGCTCGCGGCCGATCTGCTGCTCGATCAGCTCCAGCTGGGCCGGGGTCGGCGGCTGACGCCGGGTATCAAACCTGTGCATAGATATCTCCATTGCCCAGCCAACGTCGGATCAGGGCTTCGTTAAGGGCCGGCAGCTGGTGCAGCTCGGCGGCCACCTGATGAATCTTGGGCAGCAGGTCGGCATCGCGCTGCAGATCGGCGATGCGGAACTGCATCATGCCGGTCTGGCGGGTGCCCAGCACCTCGCCCGGACCGCGCAGTTCCAGGTCCTTCTCGGCGATGCGGAAGCCGTCGGTGGTTTCACGCATCACCGCCAGCCGTTCGCGCCCCTGTTTCGAAAGGGGCGCATGGTACATCAGCACGCAGAAGCTTTCGACACTGCCGCGGCCGACCCGACCACGCAGCTGGTGCAGCTGCGCCAGCCCCAGCCGCTCCGGGTTTTCGATGATCATCAGGCTGGCATTGGGCACATCGACTCCAACCTCGATCACCGTGGTGGCCACCAGCAGATCCAGCTCGGCGGCCTTGAAGCGGGCCATGATCTCGGCCTTCTCCGCCGGTTTCATGCGGCCGTGGACCAGGCCGATGCGCAGCTGCGGCAGCGCTTCCTTGAGGCTCTCAGCGGCTACTTCAGCGGCCTGACACTGCAGCGCCTCGGATTCCTCGATCAGGGTACAGACCCAGTAGGCCTGGCGGCCCTGTTCACAGGCCTGACGCACCCGCTCGATCACCTGATCACGCCGGGAATCGGCGATCACCACGGTCTGCACCGGGGTACGTCCCGGCGGCAGCTCGTCGATGATTGAGCAGTCCAGGTCGGCATAGGCACTCATGGTCAGGGTACGCGGGATCGGCGTCGCGGTCATGATCAGCTGATGCGGGCTGCGCTCGCCGTTACGCCCCTTCTCCTTCAGGCTCAGACGCTGATGCACGCCGAAGCGGTGCTGCTCGTCGATCACCACCACGCCGAGATCGGCGAAGGCGACCTCCTCCTGAAACAGCGCATGGGTGCCGACCACCACCTGGGCCTCGCCACTGCGGATCAATTCCAGCTGGGCTTCCCGCACCTTGCCCTTCACCTTGCCGGCGAGCCAGGCCACCTTGATGCCCAAAGGCTCGAGCCAACCAGTGAAGTTGATATGGTGCTGCTCGGCGAGGATCTCGGTGGGTGCCATCACTGCCGCCTGGAGGCCGTTTTCCACCGCCTGCAGCGCCGCCAGCGCCGCCACCACCGTCTTGCCCGAGCCCACATCGCCCTGCACCAGGCGCAGCATGGGCACCGGCTTCTGCAGATCCCGTGCTACCTCGCGGGCCACGCGCAGCTGGGCTCCGGTCAGCTCGAACGGCAAGGCCGCCAGAAAAGGTCGACTCAATTCTCCGGTCGCTTTCAGCTGGGGCGCACCCTGCTGCTGCACCTGCTGACGGATCTTCTGCAATGACAGGTGATGCGCCAGCAGCTCTTCCATCGCCAGCCGACGCTGTGCCGGATGCTTACCTTCCAGTAGCAATGTCTGATCAGCGTCCACCGGCGGGTGGTGCAGATAGTGCAGCGAGCGCTGCAGGTCAGGCAGCTGCCACTTGCTCAACAGCGCCGCTGGCAAGAGGTCCTCGAGCCCTTCCCGATCCATCCATTCCATTGCCAATGTTATCAGTGATCGAACGCGGTTCTGGGTCATGCCCTCGGTCAGCGGATAGACCGGCGTCAGGCGATCGGCCATCACGGCCGACGCCTCGGTCTTGAGCAGCTTGTACTCGGGGTGCACCATCTCCAGCCCGCCGGGACCGGGCCGGGCTTCGCCAAAGCAGAGCAGGCGCTTGCCGGGCCGAAAGCTGTTTTTTTGTGCGGCATTGAAGTGAAAGAAGCGCAGGGTCAGAGTCGCGCCACTGCCATCCTGTACCCGACACAACAGGCTGCGTCGGCGCCCCTGCACCACGTCGGCGGCCCGAATCGTTGCATCGATCACCACCTCGTCACCGGGCCTGAGGCTGCCGATCGGCACCACCCGTGTACGGTCCTGATAGCGCAGCGGCAGGTGCAGGATCAGGTCCTGAACGGTGCGGATCCCCAGTCGCTCCAGCTTCAACTCAAGCGCGGTACCCACGCCCTTGAGTTCGGTGACCGGGACGCCCTGTACCGGGACGCCCTGTATTGCGGCGTCCTGTTCAGTGCTGAGCATCACTCCCGGCCTTTACCTGACAGTGATTGATCGCTTCGACCAGTACATCGATCGCCTGAGGCCGCGGGAAGCTGGCACGCCAGGCTACGGCCACGGTGCGTGTCGGCTGCGGCTGCTTGAACGGGCGGATCTCGATCAGGTCGCTGGCCGGGTGGTTTTCGATCGCCGAAAGCGGCAGCACACTGGTGCCCAGACCGGAGGCGACCATCATGCGGATCGTCTCCAACGAGCTGCCTTCGGTCACCGTGTGCTGGTCATGGAACGACTGATTCAGCGTCGGGCAGGCCTCGAGCACCTGATCGCGAAAGCAGTGCCCTTCGCCCAGCAACAGCATGCGGATCTCGTTCATCTGGTGCGAGTCGATCTCGTCCTGCTGCGCCAGCTCATGCCCCTTGGGCATCACCATCAGGAAAGGCTCGTCATAGAGCGGGCGGGTCAATACGTCCGCCTCGTGGAACGGCAGCGCGATGATGATCGCATCCAGCTCGCCGTTGCGGATCTTGGTGCGCAGGTTGTCGGTGAAGTTCTCTTCGATATACAGCGGCATGTCCGGCGCCAGGCGCTGGATCTGCGGGATCAGCTGCGGGAACAGATAGGGGCCGATGGTGTAGATGGCACCGATGCGCAACGGGCTGGCCAGCTGATCCTTGCCTTCGCGCGCCAGCTCCTTGACCGCCTCGGCCTGCTCCAGCACCGTCTGTGCCTGGCGCACCACCTTCTCGCCCACCGGGGTAACGCGAACGGCGTTCTTGCTGCGCTCAAACAGGGCCACACCCAGCTCCTCTTCCAGCTTCTTGACCGCAATCGACAATGTCGGCTGGCTGACGAAACAGCGCTCGGCGGCATGGCCAAAATGCTGCTCCTGGGCCAGGGTGACAATGTATCGAAGCTCCGTCAGCGTCATCGGGGCGTACCTCTGTTAGGATGAACAAAATCAAGTGTAAAAGGGGTCAACATGCGGGAACAACGAGTGCTGATCGCCGGCTGTGGCGATATCGGAACCCGGCTGGGGCTCAGGCTCAGTGCCGCCGGGGCACAGGTGTTCGGGCTTCGCCGTACTATAAACCAGCTGCCCGATGGCATCCACGGCATTGCGGCCGATCTGGCCGATCCATCCAGCCTGGACAGCATCCCGGCCTGCGATTACCTGTTCTATACCGCGGCCGCCAAGAGTGCAGACCCGGCAGTTTACCGTGCCACCTATGTCGACGGCCTCAAGCACCTGCTGGCCGCCCTGCCGGAGCCACCGCGCCACCTGTTCCTGACCGGCAGCAGCAGTGTCTATCATCAGCACGAGCACGACTGGGTCGACGAGCAGTCACCGGTCCAACCGGACAGCGCGCGCGGCCGCATCCTGCTGGAGAGCGAGCAGCTGGCCCTGAACAGCGGCATTGCCGCCACGGTAGTGCGCTTCAGCGGCATCTACGGCCCTGGCCGTACGCATCTGCAGCGCCAGGTAGCAGCAGGCATCGCCGCGCCGGCTGAGCCGCTGCATTACAGCAATCGCATTCATCGGGATGACTGTGTCGGCGTGCTGCAGCATCTGCTGCAGCTGGCGGAGGATGGCGTCGCCCTGAAGCCGCTGTACCTGGCCAGTGACGACAGCCCGGCGCCGATTCACGAGGTCATGGAATGGCTGGCCGAGCAGTTGGGTGTCGAGATCGAAACGCGCCAGCCGGTGCGCCGTGGCGGCAGCAAGCGCTGCAGCAACCGCCGGCTCAGGGCCAGCGGCTACCGTTTCCTCTATCCTGATTACCGCAGCGGCTATGTCGCCCTGCTGCGGGATTGATCAGGTGGCCAGGTCGTCCAGCAGGGCCTGCTGGGCACTGAAGCGCTCTTCACCTTCAGCCGGCTGCACCAGGGTGTAGCTGCCGTCGGAGTGCAACTCCCAAGCTTGGGTGTTGTCCCTGAGGTAATATTCCAGCTCGCGACGGATCCGCTCGGCGTGCTTGCCAGAGAGTTCGAAGCCGGTCTCCACCCGGTTGAGCATGTTGCGTTCCATCCAGTCAGCACTGGAGCCGATCACCACCGGCTTGCCCCCCTCGTTGGCGAACCAGTACACCCGGGTATGCTCGAGGAAACGACCGATGATCGAGCGCACGCGGATATTATCCGATACGCCCTCCAGCCCCGGACGCAAACGGCACATGCCGCGGATGATCAGGTCGACCTGAACCCCGGCCTGGGACGCCTCGTAAAGACCACGGATCAGCTTGGGCTCGGTCAGGCCGTTGACCTTGATGATGATATGGCCCTTCTTGCCCGCCTTGACGTTGCGGATCTCGTTCTGCATCAGCTCCAGCATTTTGGCATGCAGGGTGAAGGGCGCGTTGTACAGTTTCTGCAGCTTCTGGATCTTGCCCATGCCGGTGAGCTGCTGGAAGATCTTGTGCACGTCTTCGCCGATCTCGGGGTCTGCCGTCATGAAGCTGTAGTCGGTGTACAGCCGCGCCGTGCCGGAGTGGTAGTTACCGGTACCCAGATGGCTGTAGCGCACCAGGTCGCTGCCCTCGCGGCGCACCACCAGCATCATCTTGGCATGCGTCTTGTAGCCGACCACACCGTAGACCACCAGGCAGCCGGCTTCCTGCAGGCGGCTGGCCAGCTGCAGGTTGCTCTCCTCATCGAAGCGGGCGCGCAGCTCGATGACTACGGTCACTTCCTTGCCGTTGCGCGCGGCTTCCACCAGCGCATTGACGATATCGGAGTTGACTCCGGTGCGATACAGGGTCTGCTTGATCGCCAGCACCTGAGGGTCCTTGGCCGCCTGGCGCAGCAGGTCCACCACCGGGGTGAAGGACTGGAAGGGGTGCTGCAACAGCTGATCGTTCTTGCGCAGAGCCGTGAAGATGTCATCGCTGTTCTTGAGCCGGTTGGGCATGCCCGGCGTAAACGGCTTCCAGCGCAGCTCGGGACGCTCGACCAGATCACGCACCGCCATCAGGCGGGTCAGATTGACCGGACCGTTGACGCGATAGACATGGCTGTCCGGCAGGCTGAACTCGGCCTGCAGAAAGCCGATCAACGCCTCCGGCGTACGGCTGTCCACCTCCAGGCGCACCGCATCGCCGAACTTGCGCGAGTGCAGCTCACCACGCAGAGCGCGGGCCAGGTCCTCGATCTCCTCGAAGTCGAAGCTGAGGTCGGCGTTACGAGTGATGCGGAACTGGAAGCAGCCATCCACCTTCATTCCCGGGAAGAGTTCCTCGGCAAACTCGTGGATGATGGAGGACAGGAAGATCAGGTTATCACCGCCCTCGCAGAGTTCGTCCGGCAGGCGGATCAGGCGCGGCAACGAGCGCGGCGCCGGGATGATCGCCATGCCGGTCTCACGGCCGAAGGCGTCCTTGCCATCCAGCTCGACGATGAAGTTGAGGCTCTTGTTGACCAGGCGCGGGAAAGGGTGCGAAGGATCCAGTCCGATGGGGCTGATCACCGGCAGTACCTGGTCTTCGAAGTACTCCTGCACCCAGGCACGCTGGGCATCAGTCCACTCGGCACGGCGAACAAAGTGAATATTCTCTGCTTCCAGTGCCGGGAACATGATGTCGTTGAGGATCTTGTACTGACGGTCCACGTTGACCGCACAGATCTCGCTGATCTTGTCGAGCACCTTCTGCGGGTGCATGGCATCCGGGCCCACCGCCTCACGGCCGTACTTGAGCTGGCGCAGCTGGTCGGCGACCCGGATCTCGAAGAATTCGTCCAGGTTGCTGGAGAAGATCAGCAGGAACATCAGCCGCTCCAGCAGCGGATAGCTCTCATCCAGCGCCTGCTCCAGTACCCGCACGTTGAACTGCAGATGGCTCAGTTCACGGTTGATGTACAGCTCGGGTGCCTTGAGGTCGACCGGCACCTCCTCGATCGGGTCGATGGTGGGCAGGATTTCGCGGCTCTCCAGCAGTGCGGCCGTGGCCTCACTCTGCTCCGGGACCATCTCCAGGTCCAGTGAGGTGTCGCTCATGATGTAATCTCCCAGGTCCAAGCTGTCATCCATTCGAGTATATTCTCTATTAGCGGTTAAGTATCTCCGCCGCCCTGACCGCGAAGTAGGTCAGGATGCCATCGGCGCCGGCTCGCTTGAAGCTGAGCAGGCTCTCCATGATGATGGCCTCCTCGTCCAGCCAGCCGTTCTGGAACGCCGCCATATGCATGGCGTACTCCCCACTGACCTGGTAGACGAAGGTCGGCGCCTTCAGTTCCGTTTTGACGCGATGCACAATGTCCAGATAGGGCATGCCCGGCTTGACCATCACCATGTCGGCGCCTTCGGCCAGGTCCAGGGCCACTTCGTGCAGGGCCTCATCGCTGTTGGCCGGGTCCATCTGATAACTGTACTTGTTGCCCTTGCCCAGGTTGCCCGCCGAACCCACCGCATCGCGGAAGGGACCATAGTAGGCACTCGCATACTTGGCCGAATACGCCATGATGCGGGTGTTGACCAGGCCGTGGCTTTCCAGCTCGTCACGGATCACGCCGATGCGGCCGTCCATCATGTCACTGGGCGCAACGATATCGGCACCGGCTTCGGCATGGGACAGCGCCTGCTTGACCAGCGTATCCACGGTGCGGTCATTGAGCACATAACCGTCTTCATCGATGATGCCGTCCTGACCATGAGTGGTGAACGGGTCCAGCGCCACATCGGTCATGATGCCCAGCTCCGGCAGCACCGCCTTGAGCGCACGTACGGTGCGCTGTACCAGGCCATCCGGGTTGTAGGACTCTTCAGCGAACTCGCTCTTGGCACTGGCTGGCGTGACCGGAAACAGCGCCAGCGCCGGGATGCCCAACGCGTGCCACTCACGGGCCTTCTCCACCAGCAGATCGATGCTGTAGCGCTTGACGCCCGGCATAGACGCCACCTCCTCGACCTGTCCCTCACCCTCCAGTACGAACACCGGATAGATGAGGTCATCGGTGGTCAGGACATTCTCACGCATCAGGCGACGGGAGAATTCATCCGCACGCATGCGGCGCATCCGGGTTTCCGGGTAGAAACGCTGGCTATTGGTAAAGGCCACGGCTCACTTCCTTTTCTCGGCAGTATTGGACGATAGAAATGTGACACTTATGTGACAGTCGGTAACTGACAACATCCCGGCGTCACCACTTCATTTGGTATTGTTTTCCATCTTAACGTAATCTGTGACAACTTCGACATGACGCTTGGCAATGCCCGTCAGCCCCATAGAGCTCAGGAACTGAGGAGAGACGAGACCATGAAAAATATTGCGGTGATCCTGTCCGGCAGCGGCGTGTTCGACGGCTCGGAAATTTACGAGTCGGTACTGACCTTCCTGCGCCTGGAACACAACGCTGTTCACTACCAGTGCTTTGCGCCCAACATCGAGCAGCTGCATGTTATCAATCACCTGACCGGCGAAGTAGCCGAAGGCGAGAAACGCAATGTTCTGGTGGAGGCGGCCCGCCTGGCCCGCGGCGACATCAAGGATCTGGCCGAGGCCAGCCCCGACGAGTTCGATGCGCTGATCATCCCCGGCGGTTTCGGTGCCGCCAAGAATCTGAGTGACTTTGCCGTCCAGGGCGCCGACTGCAGCATCAACGAAGAGCTAGTACGTTTTGCCCGCGCCATCCACCAGGCCGGCAAGCCGGTGGGGCTGATCTGCATTGCACCGGCGATGACACCCAAGCTGCTCGGCAGCGGCATCCAGTGCACCATCGGTAACGACGAGGGCGTCGCCGGGGCGATCAACGCCATGGGCGGCCAGCATAAGAACTGCGGCGTCGACCAGATTATCGTCGACCAGGCCAACAAGGTCGTGACCACCCCGGCGTACATGCTGGCCGGCTCCATCTCCGAAGCCGCTGCCGGCATCAACCAGCTGGTCGATGAGGTGGTTAAACTGGCCTGAGATGAAAAATAGGAAAAATTCCTATATCCAGAATTTCCCTGATGGTCATAATTACCAGTGTGGATCTCCTGTTCATGGAATGAATACTCGGATGGCCTCGCAGCGGTACAGGACAACAGGATGTATCAGGCAGGACGCCTCTCGACCGCACGGATAGGACAGCCAGAGGAAGAAGTGCGCTGAAGGACCAGCGCATTTCTTTCGCTTTTAAGCTCTTCAGATGGCCCCCACCTTTCTGGCCTGACTGTCCTCCTTATTCCTGCGCCATTTCACCGCAAAACACTTCCCGAGCACACGCGTCTCGCGCGACACCAAAGCTGGTGCCGTAACCTATACACCCGCAAGTTTCATTCAGGCGATATCGGCACTCTCGCCCAGGCGCACAGCGTCTAGGCTCGGCAGTAGTGAGGGCTTTCAGTATGCCTGTGACCGGCAGTCACAGCCTCAGCAGAGGGACAGTATTTTGCCGCTTTCAGTACGCCAGAGCTCACGGGTCAGGGCCTGGATCGGCACCTGGCGCCCGGTACTGATCCAAGTGGCCAGCGCGGTTGCCACATCGGGCCAAGGCGACGGTGCTCCCGACGGCTGAGCCAGCCAGTCCTCCACCGGCTCGGCTTCCAGTCTGGTCATGACCCTGCCCAGGCCCATCTGCTCCAGTACCACCGCATTGGAGCGCTGTTCAATCTGGCTTTGCAGCGGCTTGACCAGCAATTTCTTGCCCGCCTGAATCGCCTCGCTGCAAAGGCCAAAGCCGGCATTGGCAATCACCCCCGCGCAGCTGCACAGGTCCTGCTGAAACCCTTCGCGCGAGAAAGGCTCCAACTCCAGGTGCCCCTGTTTTTCCGGCGCCGGGATATTGCAGTAGATGCGAAAACGGTACTCAGGGAAGGCCCGCAGCAAGTAGCGGATCTCGTCCATGGATTCGAACGGCAGGTAGACCAGAATCTTGCCATCCTCTTCCGTCAGCGGATAGGAAGGTGGCGCCACCAGCGGCGGCAGCACAGGTGCATTGAAGTGATGCCAGTGAACACCGATCGCCTCATCCACCGGTGCAAACAGCTGCAGCGACCTCTTCAGCAAGGGCGCGGACCCGGTACCTGGAATGCGATGATGGAACGCATACTGGTGGGCAATGCCCAGCGAAGGCACCTTTTGCCGCCGCGCCGCCCAGGCCGTGACCGGCTCGAAGTCACTCAGCACCAGATCATAGCCACTCAGGTCCAGTTGGCGGTAGTCACGAAAAAACTGCAACGGCCGACTCCGCTTCAGAGTATCCAGCCGGCGTACTCGGCCGGCCTCGGTGACAAAGGTAAACCCCCGGCGAGTTCGGTAGTCACCGAAGGGCTCCATATTGAACAGCCTGTCCGGCTCCCGGCCGCTGAACAGCATGTCCACCTCGGCCCCGGTGGCCTGAAGCGCCGGCAGCAGCACCCGCGCCCGTGTGATATGACCATTCCCGGTCGCCTGCGCTCCGTAGAGAATCCGCATCAGAGCATCTCCCAGAGGTTGAGCCCCAACAGCGCCGTCAGTATGCCCAGCAGTGCCCCGGCCGCAATATCGGTAGGATAGTGCACGCCCAGCATCACCCGGGAAGCGCCCACCAGCCCCGCCAGCATGAAACCCGGCACCATCAGTGAGGGATAGAACTCGGCAATCAGCATGGCAAAAACGAAGGCGGCCGCCGCATGGCCGGACGGAAAACTGAACTTGTCCGACGGCTCGATCGCGGCCTGAAAATCATCCAGTCGGTGGCAGGGGCGGTCGCGACGAATGGTGTTCTTCAACAGCAGATAGAGCGGCAGCTCGATGACATAGGCCAGCAGCCCCGCCAGCAGGAAGGCCTCCCCGTCCTGCTCCTCCCAGAGCGCCAGGCCGATGCCCAGTACCAGGTAGAGGCCGCCATCTCCCAGCCGGGAGATCCAGCGACTGCTGTTCAGTATCGGCAGCGAACGACCATAGCCGTTGCACCAGTGAAAGGCACGAGTATCGAAGGCGCTGAGTTTCTGCAGACGGTTCATGGCAACCACCCCTGACTTGGCTTCAACCGCATTGTCGCCAGCCGGGAGTGACAGCCCCATGACTGCTCTTTTAAGCTTTGGTGACAGCCTCCGACTGCAACCAGCCGGTGATAATCCGGATCAGCTCAGCGGGATTATCCCAGGGCAGCATATGCCCCTCACCGGCCACCGGCTGCAGCGCAAAGGGGTGCGCCAGCATCTCCTGCACCCGGGCCGAGTAGCTCAGCGGCAGTACCTCGTCACGATCGCCATGAATGATCAAGCCACGAAAGCCGTACGGCTCACGCAGCACGCCAAGACGACGGGTAAACAGGCTGGACAGTGTTTTCAGCGGGTAATCGAACACGATACGTGGATCGGCATTGATCTCTTCGCCGGCCGGGTGCCCGGCCAGCAGGCGGTCATAGTCGATGAAGCTTTTCATTGGCAGCGGCATCCCCGGCATCAGCAGGGCGCTGCCCCAGATCCAGGACCAGCCCAGCTGGTGCAGCATATCCGGTGCCACATCGGGCACCAGCAGAGTGCCACAAATGACTGCCTCGATCCGCGGATCCTGCTCGGCCACCGCCACGGCCAACAGCGCGCCGATCGAGTAACCGTAGATATACACCGGGCCACGCACTGTCTGCCGGTAATGATCGATCACCTCTCGGCAGTCTGCGACAACCTGCTCCACGGTATAAAGACCACGTGGGCCGCCTGAATAGCCATGCCCACGCAGATCCACACCGACAACATTAAAACCCTGCTCGCAGAGACCTGACAGCAGTTCGGCGTAAAGCTCGGAGTAGGTGCCGATACCGGGCAGAAACAGCAACAGCGGTGATTCGGCATCATGATGGTAGTATTCGGTATGCAGCGGCAGATCACCGATGCTGACCTGTTCCCGCTGCCGCAGCAGTGACTCTATGCCCAGCTTGCGCCGCAGCTTAAGGCGCTGTAGATCAATGTTCTCTTCCCGTTTGCGATTCATCACCCGCCCCGATTAACGCTGACACTGACGGCAGAACACCGTACTGCGCTGGCTCAACTTCACTTCCGACAGCTGCTGGCCACACTGACGACAGGGCTCTCCACCCCGGCCATAGACCTGCAGCTCCTGCTTGAAATAACCGGGCTTGCCATCACCACCGACAAAGTCACGCAGCGTGGTTCCGCCCTGCTTGATCGCCGCCGCCAGCACCTGCTTGATCGCGGCCACCAACCCTTCCAGCCGAGCCGCCGAGATACGCCCGGCCGCCCGGCGCGGATCAATTCCGGCAGCATACAACGCCTCGTTGGCATAGATGTTACCAACCCCGACCACCACGGAGGCATTCATGATCAGTAGCTTGATCGCCGTGCGGCGCCCGGCGCAACACTGCTGCAGGTACTCCGCATTGAAGGCATCATCCAGCGGTTCCGGCCCCAGCCGGGTCAGCAGGCTGTGTTCGGTGCCGTTTTCCTGCCAGAGCACGGCGCCGAAGCGACGCGGATCGGTCAGCCGTAGCAGCTGCCCTGAGTCCAGCACCAGGTCCACATGATCATGTTTGCCGGCGGCTTCGTCCGTAGTCAGAATTCTCAGACTGCCGGACATGCCCAGGTGCACGATCATCGTACCCCGGGTAAACCGAAACAGCAGATACTTGGAGCGACGCTCAATGCGCTGCACCCGATCGCCCTCGACCCACTGCGCCAGCTGCTCCGGTATGGGCCAGCGCAATCGAGGCTGACGCACCCGCAGCGCCACCACCTGGCGCTGCTCGACATGGGGCGCGATACCGCGACGGGTGGTTTCGACTTCAGGCAACTCGGGCATGGATACTCCTCTCAACAGCGCTCAAGGCGGCATACAACATCAGCTGGCCGGCCGAACTTTCAACACCAGGTAAACCCCGATGACCGCCAGCGCCATACCGCCCAGCGCCAGCCACGACAACTGCTCACCGAACAGCCACCAGGCCTCCAGTGCGGTCACCGGCGGCACCAGGTAGAAATAGCTGGCGACCCGGGACACCTCGCCCTCACGGATCATCAGCATCAACAGCAGAATGGCACTGACCGACAGACCAAAAACCAGCCAGAGCAGCGCTCCGATCAACTCCGGATGCCAGACGATCTGCTGACTCTCAAGACTGAAGGTCAGCAGCGCCATCATCAGCGCCGTGGACAAATACTGATAGAAGGATCCGGTCAACAGGTCGGTACCGGCACCGAAGCGCTTCTGGTACAGGGTTCCCACCGAAATGCCGACCAATGCCACCAGCGCCGCCAATACGGCTTCCGGACGCAGCTCGAACTGGCCCGGCTGCAATCCGGTGCCCAATACCAGCATGACACCGACCAGCCCCAGCAACAAGCCCAGCCACTGCCGCAGCTGTAACCGCTGCCCCCAAAGCCCCCAGGCCAGCACCGCGGTCAGTACCGGCTGCAACCCGACCAGAATCGACGTCACCCCCGCGGGCAGCTGCCACTTGATCGCCGCAAAGACCCCGCCCAGATAGCAGCCATGCACCAGTGCGCCGGTCACCATCTGGTGCAACGCCTGCCGTGGCGTCGGCCAGGGTGAGCGAAACACCAGGATCAGGCCCGCGAACACCAGCAGCGTCAGCAGCATGCGCAACAGCAGCAGGTAGAAAGGCTCGATGTAGGGCAGGCCGTAACGGGCACCGATAAAGCCGGTACTCCAGAGCAGCACAAACGCCAGGGGCACGAAACGGATCAAACCGGGCGAAAGGGACATGGCAGGGGCCTCAGAATACTGTAATGACCATTATCCTAGCCGACCCGTCCCCATCCCGACCAGCATAAAAAAACCCCGCAGGACGCAGGGCCTTGCGGGGTTTCGAGATCTCCAGTCCAGCATCAATTACTTGATCTTGGCTTCCTTGTAGATCACGTGCTTGCGAACAACCGGGTCGTATTTCTTGAATTCGAACTTGTCCGGAGTGTTACGCTTGTTCTTGTCGGTAGTGTAGAAGTGACCGGTACCGGCAGAGGATACCAGGCGGATCTTCTCGCGTGCGCCTTTAGCCATGATTCAATCTCCTCAGACTTTCTCGCCACGGGCACGCAGTTCGGTCAGAACTGAGTCGATGCCCTTCTTGTCGATGATACGCATGCCCTTGGAAGAAACACGCAGACGTACAAAACGGTTTTCGCTTTCTACCCAAAAACGGTGCCAGTGCAGGTTCGGCAGGAAACGACGACGCGTTCTACGCTTTGAGTGAGAAACGTTGTTACCGGTGACCGGGCCCTTGCCCGTTACCATGCAAACTCGAGACATAATGAAAAACCTTTTTTAAAAGGATTAAGTTACCTCTGTTCGATGTTTATTGACCCTGCAACCGGCAGAATCTCAGGCGGAGCGTCCAGTCGTATACGGACAGAATACCGTACCATTAAGGAACAGAAGGCCGCGGATTATACAGCCGCATGCCCGCTCTGGCCAGACAATTGTCGATTTTTTCACCAGACACTCAGATCAACCCCCGCTCGGCAAAGGAAACCGACTCGCCATCACCGATCACGATATGGTCCAGTACCCGGATCTCGACCAGTCCCAGCGCCTGTACCAGGCGGTCGGTGATCTGCTGATCTGCCACTGAGGGCTCAGCCACGCCGGAGGGGTGGTTATGGGCCAGAATCAGTGCGGCGGCGTTGTGCGCCAGCGCCAGCTTGACCACCTCGCGCGGGTGTACACTGGCGGCATTGATGGTGCCATAAAACAGTGCCTCGTAGCGGATCACCCGATGGCGGTTGTCCAGCAGCAGGCAGGCAAACACTTCGCGCGGCTCGTGGCGCAACCGGCTGGCCAGGTAACGTCGTACCGCAGCGGGGCTTTCCAGCGCCGACTCCCGCATCAGCTGCGCCTCCAGATGGCGCCGCGACATCTCCAGCACCGCCTGCAGCTGTACATATTTGGCCGGCCCCAGGCCATGGGCAGCGCAGAAATCCGCCTCGCCACACTCCAGCAGCGGCCGCAGGCCACCGAAATGTTCCAGCAGCCGCCGGGCCAGATCCACGGCGCTGCAGCCCTGTACCCCGGTGCGCAAAAAGATCGCCAGCAACTCCGCATCCGACAACGCCGCCGAACCACGCGCCAGCAGTTTTTCCCGTGGCCGTTCCTCGGCCGGCCAATCCCTTATCGCCATACCCACCTCCCTGTGAGTTGATGTATATCGGCTGAACCCTCGCTACGCTTTGTCCAGCTGAAGTGGTATCTTAGCGCCCTGTCCCAAGATGAGAAACAATCGGATACTCAGGGTATGCAGAGACTTACTAACCGGCGCATTCTGCTCGGTATTACCGGCGGCATCGCGGCTTACAAAAGTGCCGAACTGACCCGCCTGCTCAAGGGTGCCGGCGCCGATGTCCGTATCGTCATGACCCCGGCCGCCACCGAATTCATCACCCCGCTGACGCTGCAAGCGCTGTCGGGCCACCCCATCCACCTGCAGCTGCTCGACCCGGAAGCGGAAGCCGGCATGGGCCACATCGAACTGGCCAAATGGGCCGACCTGATTCTGATCGCTCCGGCCAGTGCCGACTTCATCGCACGCTTCAGTGCCGGCATGGGCGATGACCTGCTGACCACCCTCTGCCTGGCCACCGATGCCCCCATCTGCCTGGCCCCGGCGATGAACCAGGCGATGTGGCGCGATCCCCGTACCCAGGACAATGTCCGCCAGCTGAGTAGCCAGGGTGTAACCCTGTTCGGCCCCGGCGTCGGTGCTCAGGCCTGTGGCGACACTGGCCCCGGCCGCATGCTGGAACCGGAAGAGCTGGCCGAGCTGGCCGCGGCGCAGTTCGAGCACTGCGCCCTGACCGGCAAGCGCGTCTTTATCACCGCCGGTCCCACCCGTGAACCCCTGGACCCGGTGCGCTACATCTCCAATCACAGCTCCGGCAAGATGGGCTATGCCCTCGCCGAAGCCGCCATCGATGCCGGCGCCAGCGTCAAGCTGATCAGCGGCCCGGTGACCCTGACGCCGCCGGCCCGGGTCGACTGCGTACCGGTGGAAACCGCCGAACAGATGCTGGCCGCGGCACTGGACGGCATCGGCGACTGTGACCTGTTCATCGCCGCCGCTGCCGTGGCCGACTATCGCCCGGTCTCCGTGGCGGAGCACAAGATCAAGAAGGGCAGCGAAGAGATCATGGAGCTGCACCTGACCAAGAACCCGGATATCGTCGCCACCGTGGCCGGGCTGAGTGAACAGCGCCCCTATACCGTCGGCTTTGCCGCCGAAACCCGTGATGTGATCGGCTATGCGCGCAGCAAGCTGGCCCGCAAGAGACTGGACCTGATCGTCGCCAACGACGTATCCAACCCTGAAATCGGCTTCAACAGCGACGACAACGCCGTCACCCTGGTCAGCGCCGACGATGAAGTCAGCCTGCCCCAGGCTTCCAAGCGTCAGCTGGCCCGCCAACTGATTGAACAGATTGCCCAGCATTACCACCAGAGCACGAAATGAAAGTACTGCAAGTCAAAATCCTGAATGACCGCATCGGTCGCGACATCCCTCTGCCCGCCTACGCCACCGAAGGCTCCGCCGGTCTTGATCTGCGTGCCTGCCTGGACGAAGCGCTGACGCTGGCACCGGGCCAGACCGAGCTGATCCCCACCGGCCTGGCGATCCACATCGAGGATCCGAACCTGTGCGCCATGATCCTGCCGCGCTCCGGCCTGGGCCACAAGCACGGCATCGTACTGGGCAATCTGGTCGGCCTAATCGACTCCGACTATCAGGGCCAGCTGTTCGTGTCCTGCTGGAACCGTGGCCAGACCACCTTCACCATCGAGCCGGGCGAACGCATCGCGCAGATGGTGCTGGTTCCGGTGGTCCAGGCTGAATTCGAAATCGTCGACGCATTCGGCGATTCCGACCGCGGCGCCGGCGGTTTCGGCTCATCCGGTCGCCACTGATACCAGAATGTGAACACTCACTGACTACAGGGAAGCCTCTATATGCCTTATCCGCTTGAGCAGTTCGATCGTGACATCTTCCGTGCCTATGACATTCGCGGTATTGTCGGCCAGTCGCTGACCGAAGCAACCGTGTACCATATCGGTCGCGCCTTTGCTGCCGAGGCCGCAGCTAAGCAGATCCGCGAAGTGGTGGTCGGTGCCGACGGCCGCCTGTCCGGACCTCAGCTGAAGGAGATCCTGATCCAGGGCCTGACCGACAGTGGCTGCCAAGTGCTGGATGTCGGCTATGTACCGACGCCGACCCTGTACTTTGCCGCTCACCAGCGCGCCGATCAGACCGGCATCATGATCACCGGCAGCCACAACCCGTCCGACTACAACGGCTTCAAGATGATGCTCGGCGGCGAAACCCTGTCCGGCGACCAGATCCAGGCACTGGCCGACCGCATCCAGGCCGCTGACTACGTCGATGGTGCGGGCAGCACTGAATCCCTGGCGGTGGATGAGACCTATCTGCAGCGCATTCTGGGCGACATCCGGCTCAAGCGTGGCATGAAAGTGGTTGTCGACTGCGGCAACGGCATCCCCGGCAAGCTGGCCCCGGCGCTGATCGAACAGCTTGGCTGCGAGGTCATCCCGCTGTTCTGTGACGTGGACGGCACCTTCCCCAACCACCACCCCGACCCGGGTAAACTGAAGAATCTGCAGGACGCCATCGCCGCCGTGGCCGAACATAAGGCCGACCTGGGCCTGGCCTTCGACGGCGACGGTGACCGCGTCGGCGTGATCACGCCCACCGGCCACGTCATCTACCCCGACCGGGTGATGATGCTGTTCGCCGAGGACGTGCTCGGCCGCAACCCGGGCGCCGAGATCCTGTTCGACGTCAAGTGCTCCCGCCTGCTGCCGCAGGTGATCGAGCAGGCCGGCGGCAAGGCTACCATGTGGAAAACCGGCCATTCGCTGATCAAGCGCCAGATGAAGGTCTGCGGCGCCCTGCTGGCCGGCGAGATGAGCGGCCACATCTTCTTCAAGGAGCGCTGGTACGGCTTCGACGATGGCCTGTACAGCGCGGCGCGGCTGCTGGAGATCCTGTCCGGCCGTGACGAGGACGCCGATGCCATCTTCGCCGCTTACCCTGAAGATATCAGCACGCCGGAGATCAACATCGAGGTCCGCGAAGACAACAAGTTCGCTCTGGTCGAAGCACTGCAGCAGGCCGAGTTCCCGGGCGGCCATGTCAGCCATATCGACGGCGTACGCGTCGACTATGCGGACGGCTGGGGCCTGATGCGCGCCTCCAACACCACCCCGGTACTGGTGCTGCGCTTCGAAGCCGAGAATGCCGCTGCTCTTAACCGAATCAAGACCGAGTTCCAGGCCCGCCTGAGCGCCATCGATAGCGCGCTCCAGATTCCCGACGCCTGAATCGGATGTGACCCAGCAAGGAGAGATTATGCCTCTGTCCCGTAAGCAAGCGATGTCGACCGCCGATGTGCTGTCGGTCGCCATGCCCTATATCCAGCGTTTTGTCGGCAAGACCATCGTCATCAAGTACGGCGGCAACGCCATGATCGACGAGAAGCTCAAGGAGAGCTTCGCCCGCGATATAGTGATGATGAAGCTGATCGGCATCAACCCGATCGTAGTCCACGGCGGCGGCCCGCAGATCGGCAGCCTGCTGGAGCAGCTGAAGATCGAGTCCCATTTCATCAACGGCATGCGTGTCACCGACTCCAAGACCATGGACGTGGTCGAGATGGTGCTCGGCGGCATGGTCAATAAGGAGATCGTCGGCCTGATCAACACCGCCGGCGGCAAGGCGATCGGCCTGACCGGCAAGGATGGCGAGCTGCTCCGCGCGCGCAAGCTCAAGGTCAAGCACAAGACCCCTGAGATGGAAGCGCCGGAGATCATCGATATCGGTCATGTGGGCGAGGTCGAAAGCGTCAACGTCCAGGTGCTGGAGATGCTGGTCAACTCCGACTTCATTCCGGTGATTGCGCCGATCGGTGTCGGTGAGGACGGTCACGCCTACAACATCAACGCCGACCTGGTCGCCGGCAAGGTCGCCGAGGTGCTCAAGGCCGAGAAGCTGATGCTGCTGACCAACATCTCCGGCCTGCTCGACAAGGACGGCAATGTACTCACCGGCCTGACCACCGAACAGGTCGACGCCCTGATCGAAGACGGCACCATCTATGGCGGCATGCTGCCCAAGATCGACTGCGCCCTGGGCGCGGTAAAGAGCGGTGTCAGCAGCGCGCACATCATCGATGGCCGTGTCGAGCACGCCTGCATGCTGGAGATCTTCACCGATGAAGGCGTAGGCACCCTGATCACCAACACCAGCGACCAGACCCCGGCGGCATGACAGACAAGGCACAGAAAATATCCCGCCGCGAGCAGATTCTGCAGGCGCTGGCGCAGATGCTGGAAAGCAACCCGGGGCAGCGGATCACCACCGCCGCCCTGGCACGGGAGGTTGGCGTATCCGAAGCCGCCCTCTATCGCCATTTTCCCAGCAAGGCCCGGATGTTCGAAGGCCTGATCGGCTTTATTGAGGAGACGCTGTTCTCACGCATCAAGCTGATCATCGGTTCGGAAATCTCGGCAACCCGCCAGTGCGAACAGATGCTGACGCTGCTGCTGGCGTTCGTGGAGAAAAACCCGGGCATGGCGCGCATCCTCACCGGAGATGCCCTGGCCGGCGAAACCGAACGCCTGCGCGTGCGGGTCAACCAGCTGTTCGAGCGTCTGGAAACCCAGCTCAAGCAGGTGATGCGGGAAGCGGAACTGCGTGAAGGTCTGCGTACCGAGGTTCCGGCCGGCTCCGCCGCCAACCTGATGCTGGCAGCGGCCGAGGGGCGCATCCGCCAGTTCGTACGCTCGGAGTTCAAACGTCGACCGACCGAGCACTGGCTGGAACAGTGGAGCCGTCTGTCCGCCGGACTGTTCAGAACGCTGCCGGCGCCAACACCGCAACCGGCATAAGATCGTGACCCGAGGGAGCCTTAGGCTCCCTCTTTCATTTCGGCTGTTGACGAGGTGCGCTGCAGGATCTGCATCGCCTTGAGCAGATTCAGCGCTTCGTAGAGCTGGAAGTCCCGCGCCGACAGCGCTGCAGAGGCATCCGGCGTTTCACTGACTTCCGTTTTGCTGCCATTCTCAAGATGACCCGCCAGGTCCCGCTCCTTGATGCTTTCGCCACCGTCGATCCGCGTCAGGCGGGCATCATCGACGCGCAGGTCCGGCAGGATACCCTGCGCCTGAATAGAGCGGCCGCTCGGGGTGTAGTAGCGCGCCGTGGTCAGCTTGATCGCCCGGTCCTCGCCCAGCGGCAACACGGTTTGCACCGAGCCCTTGCCAAAGCTGTCGGTACCCATGATCACCGCACGCTGGTGGTCCTGCAGCGCACCGGCCACGATCTCGGAGGCCGAGGCACTGCCGCCGTTGATCAGCACCACCAGCGGGGTTGCCGGCGCCGCCGTCTCTTCACTGGCATTGAAGCGCAACTCGGAATTGGGCAGACGGCCTTCGGTGTAGACGATCAGCCCCTCATCGAGGAAGGCATTACTCACCTCCACCGCGGCCTGAAGCACGCCACCGGGGTTATTGCGCAGATCCAGTACCAGGCCTTTCAGGGCGCCCTCCTGCTGCATGTCACGAATGGCCGCCACCAGGTCTTCGCCGGTATGGGCCTGGAACTGGGAGATGCGCAGGTAGCCGTAACCCGCTTCCAGCAACTCATGACGCACGCTGGCCACCTTGATCACGTCACGGACGATCTCCAGATCCAGCGGCTGGTCACGCCCTTCGCGCATGATGGTCAACCGGATCGGCGTGCCCACCTCGCCACGCATCATGTCGATCGCCTCGTTCAGATCCATGCCCTGCACCGGGGTATCGTCAAGCTTGATGATCAGGTCACCGGCGCGCACACCCGCTCGCTGTGCCGGAGTGTCGTCGATCGGGGCAATGACGCGGATAAAACCGTCTTCCATCCCCACCTCGATGCCCAGACCGCCGAACTCGCCGCTGGTATGAATCTGCAGGTTTTCGAAAGCCTCCGCTTCCAGATAGGCCGAATGCGGGTCCAGCCCGGTCAACATGCCCCGGATCGCATCTTCGAGCAGTTGACGGTCATCCACCGGCTCCACATAGGCCTGCTTGATGCGATCGAACACATCGGCAAACATGCGCAGCTCGGTCAGGGGCAAGGCCTTGGGCTCGCTCTCTGCAGTGTCCTCGGCCAGAGCCGGAGCCGACAGGCTCAGGGTGCAGCCCAGAAGAGCGGCAGCAAGCGGTGTACGACTGAAAAGCTTCATCATCAGGTTCCCTGCAGGTAAGTTAGCGCCGTTTTAGCCAGGCGACCGGATCGACCGAGCGCCCCTGATATCGGATGGCAAAATAGAGTCCGGGTTCCGTACTACCGCCACTGCTGCCGGCCAGCGCCAGGCTTTCACCGGTTCCAACCCATTCACCGGGCTCACGCAGCAGGCTGTCGTTATGGCCGTACAGCGACAGATAGCCATTGCCATGATCCAGAATAAGTACCAGACCATAGCCTCGCAACCAGTCAGCAAATACGACGCGACCATGGTGTACCGCTTTTACCGTTGTGCCTGTATTCGCGGCAATCAGCATCCCTTCATAGGATACATTCTCGATCCGGCTGCCAAAGGAGCGCTTGACCCGCCCGGCTACCGGCCAGTCCATCTTGCCCTTGCGCTGACTGAACTTGAGGCCATCCTGCTTCAGCCGGATCTGCTCCAGCGAGCGGCGGATCTCTTTCAGCACCGCTTCCAGCTCGGCCTGGTTCGCCTTCAGGCGCCCCAACTGCCGGCTGTCCTGCTGATGAGCCTGGCGCAAAGTCGCCAGAGTACGCGCCTGGCCCTCGCGCGCTTCACCCAACGCCTTCTGCTGCTGCTGCAGGCGCGTCCGGGTGGCCAGCAGCTCGCTGTCGGTGGCGGAAATGGCATGCTGAGTAACGGTCAGTTGCTGCAGTCGCCCACGGTAGGCGGCCAGCTCGTCGCTCAGGCGGGAGGTCAGGCTGTCGTAGTAGTGCAACATCCGCGACAAGTGTTGCGGATCCTGCTGTGATAATAGCAGTTCGACGCCGGGCTGGCGGCCAAGCTTGTACTGCTCTCGCAGCAGATCGCGGATCAACGCTTCCTGCTGCTGCAGCTGAGCCGCCAGTCGAGCCTCGTCATCGCCGAGGCTGCCGCGTTTGCTCTGCAGCTGCTGCTGGCGATCATCCAGCTGGCGCAGTTCCGCCGTCACCGTACCGATCCGTTTGTCGAAACTGCGCAGTTCAGCTTCCGCCTTGGCCAGTACCTGCTTGCGCTTGGCCAGCCTGGCCTGCAGCGAGCTGATCTGCTGCTTGACCTGTTTCAACTGCTGCTCGGTCTTGGCCGGATCCTGCGCGGCCTGCGCGCCCAGGCCATAGAGGCTCAGGCAGAGCAGGAGCAACAGTCGGGGGCAGGCAGGCACTCCGGAGCGTCTCAGGCCAGGGTGGCCAGAGAGTGGCCGCTCATCTCGGCCGGTGCGTCCAGTCCCATCAGGGCCAGCAGGGTCGGCGCCAGGTCACAGAGAGCGCCGTCGACCAGTTGCAACTGCTCCTCGCGCGGACCGGCATAGATCAGGGCCACCGGCCAGGTGGTGTGCGCCGTGTGCGGCTGACCACTATTAGGATCGCGCATCAGCTCCACGTTGCCGTGGTCGGCGGTGATCAGGGCTTCACCCTGAACATCGGCCAGCGCCGCCAGTACCTGAGTCAGGCTCTGATCGACGGTTTCCACCGCCTTGACCGCGGCATCGAAATTGCCGGTATGACCGACCATGTCACCATTGGCGAAGTTGCACACGATCAGGTCGTACTTGCCGCTGCGGATCGCTGCGCACAGCTTTTCGGTCACTTCCGGTGCACTCATCTCCGGCTGGAGATCATAGGTTGCTACCTGCGGCGAGGGCACCAGAATACGGTCCTCGCCCGGGTAGACCGCTTCCTGGCCGCCGTTGAAGAAGAAGGTCACATGGGCGTATTTCTCGGTCTCGGAGATGCGCAGCTGGGTCTTGCCCAGGCCGGACAGGTATTCACCCAGATCGTTGCTGATCTTCTGCGGCGGGAAGGCAACCGGTGCCTCGATGTCAGCGGCATATTCGGTCAGCATGACGTAGCCACTCAGGGCCGGGCGGGCCTGGCGGGCAAAACCGTCGAAGTCGTCTTCGACGAAGCAACGGGTGATTTCACGGGCGCGATCGGGGCGGAAGTTGGCACAGATCAGCGTATCGCCATCCTGAACCGTCGCAACAGCCTGGCCTTCAGCGTTAGTGATAACCGTCGCCGCAACAAACTCATCATTCTCATCGCGGGCATAGGCGTCGACCAGTGCCTGCACGGCCGATGTGGCCTGTTGCGGCGCCTGCCCCAGGGTCATGGCATTGTAGGCCTGCTCGACACGGTCCCAGCGGTTGTCTCGGTCCATGGCGTAGTAACGGCCGACAACGGTCGCAATGGCGCCGGTGCCCAGGCGCTCGAACGTCGCTTCAGCCGCCTGCAGCGAGGGCTCGGCAGAACGCGGTGGCATGTCACGGCCATCCAGAATCGCATGCAGATAGACCTCTTTGGCGCCACGCTTCACCGCCATTTCCAGCAGTGCGAAGATATGCTCTTCATGGCTGTGCACGCCACCCGGTGACAGCAGACCCAGCACATGCACGGCACGGCCGGCTTCGATCGCCTGGTCCATGGCGGTGCACAGGGCCCCGTTATCGAAGAAGTCACCATCGGCGATCGACTTGGAGATGCGGGTGAAGTTCTGGTACACGGTACGTCCGGCACCGATATTCATGTGCCCCACCTCGGAGTTGCCCATCTGGCCGTCCGGCAGGCCGACCGCCATGCCGGAGGTCTGGATACGTGAGTTGGGGTTTTGCGACAGCAGGCGGTCCCAGGTCGGGGTGTTGGCTGCTTCGATTGCTGAAGAGGGCGTGGACTCCACGCCGAAGCCGTCAAGAATGATCAGGGCCTTGGTTGCGCGTGCTTCTGTCATGGTGGGCTACGTCTGTCCGGTCGATTAAAAAACAGGCAACCATTTTACTGCCTTGCGGCCGGATTAGCTAACCACCGGCGTCCAGCTTTTCGGCCCATGCCCTTATCGCTGTCACAGTGGCATTGTATACTTGCTGACTTTCTATCCGTCCCTTTGACCGGAATGACTATGGAACGCCTGATCGAATTCGCAACACAGCATTACTATCTGGTCGGTGCCTGGGTGCTGACGCTTCTCATTCTGTTGGCTACCGAAAAGCGTAAGGCCGGCAAGTCGGTCACCCCGGCGGAAGCCACACGCCTGATCAACAAGGAGTCCGGCGTGGTACTGGATATCCGCACTCGCAAGGAGTGGGACACCGGCCGCATCACCAGCGCCCACCATATCCCGCTGGCGGACCTGGATCGACGCCTCAGCGAACTGGACAAGTTCAAGGACAAGCCGGTGATCGTGGTTTGCAATCTCGGCCAGGCCGCAGGGACCGCCGCCAAGAAACTGAAATCTGCAGGCTTCCAGCAGGTTGTACGCCTCAGCGGCGGCATGACCGAGTGGAAAGGCCAGAACATGCCGATCATCAAGTGAGTACCATGACCGACGTAACCATCTATCTGACCCGCTGGTGCCCTTTCTGTACTCGCGCCGTCGCCCTGCTCGACAGCAAGCAGGTGGAATACACCGCCATTGATGTAGACGCCGACCCGGCCCTGCGTCAGGAGATGATGCAGCGCAGTAACCGCCGCACCGTTCCGCAGATATTCATCGGCCAAACCCATGTTGGCGGCTGTGATGATCTGTTCGCACTGGAGCGTCAGGGACAGCTTGATTCGCTGCTCGTCGCCAGCTGAACCACGACAACAAGACCGATACAAGGATTCTCACATGTCTGAAGCAAACGCAAACCAGCCACAATTCGCTCTGCAGCGTGTCTACGTCAAGGATGCGTCTCTGGAAACGCCGGCAGGCGCCAAAGCCTTCACCCAGACCTGGCAGCCGGAAATCAACCTGGAAATGAACACTCGCACCAATGCACTGGACGAGAACCACCACGAGGTCGTACTGACCCTGACCGTTACCGCCAAGAATGCCGGCGAAACGGCTTTCCTGGTAGAAGTGCAGCAGGCGGCCATCTTCATGATCGCCGGCATTGAAGGTGCCGAACTGCACCACACCCTGGGTGCCTTCTGCCCCAACCTGCTGTTCCCCTACGCGCGTGAAGCGGTCGACAACTTTGTCACCAAGGCCAGCTTCCCTCCGCTGATGCTGGCACCGGTCAACTTCGATGCGCTCTACGCTCAGCAGATGCAGCAGCGTGCCGAAGAGCAACCGGCGGCCGAAGAGACCCACTAAGGGCTCAGGGTCAACGGGAGCCCTATTCCAGCTCCCGCTTGGCCCAACGCCGACGCGTGGCAATATAGCTGCTGTTAAAGCGCTCGAAATACCCTTCCAGATGATCGGCAGCCGCTTGATCTCCTACCTGCTCCAGCAAAGCCACTGCCACCTCCGCCGTACACAGATGATGATCGATGGTTGAGCGCCTCAGCTTGTAGCGGCTCAAGCGGTCGGTCTGTGGCTCGATCACCGGCAGGTTCTGCAGATAACGGCTGTGACGAAACATGCGACGCGCCTGGCGCCAGGTGCCGTCCAGGATGATAAACACGGGAATCCGGCCAGCCGGGATACGCGCATCATCATCCACCCGCTCAACCATCCGCTCCCGATAATCCTCTCCCTCCGGGAACACCAGGCAGGGGGCGTAGCGCGCGTCGTCCAGCGCTTCCAGCAATTCAGTGGATGGCTCGGTACGAGACCACTCGAAAACGCGGGAGTTTTCGATCGAGTCGATGATCAGACGACCGGTATTAGTGGGCTTGTACAGCTCATAACGATGCGTCAACAGCCAGAACTGACAGCTCGCCGGGACGGTGTATCGCCATTCACAGATACACACTTCCTGCGGCAAGCGGCAGGCATCACACCGCTGTACACCTGAACCACGTGCAACAAAAGGTTTTCGAGGAGGGTTTTCAACTTTCACGATACAACCTGCTGAATCTGACACAGCTCGGCACTATACTGGCGGCTCTCCAGCCAAACAAGGAACGCTGTCGCAAGCAGTCGAATAATGCACAAGTCCTTTAGCTCTTTGATTCCACCACAGCCCGAGATTCTTTTGCAGCTGGTTCAGCAATGTCGGCAGGATGACCCGGATATCGCCGGCATTGCCCGACTGATCAACTGCGATGTCGCCATCTACGCGGACATCCTGAAAGTGATCAACAGCCCCTATTACGGTCTGTCCAGTCAGATCACGTCAATTCCACATGCAATCAGCCTGCTCGGTGTCGAACGTATCTTCAACCAGGTGCGGCTGATTATCCTGCGCAACACCCTGAGCCGGACCGGGCGTATGGAACGTTTCTGGGACACTGCACAGGATGTATCCCGGCTGTCGCTTGCTCTGGCCGATAAACTCGGCTTGAACATCAGCCGCGATGAGCTCTATACCCTGGGCATGCTACATGACTGCGGCCTGCCACTGATGGTTCAGGCCTTCGAGGACTATCGAGACTTTCTGCGTGATATTCAGGGCTATGACTGTGCCACTCTGCAGCAGCAGGAAGCGCAACGTTTCGGCTTTTCCCATTACCAGGTCGGTGCCCGCATGGCCGAGCGCTGGTACCTGCCGACACATATTTCCGAAAGCATCCGCCTGCAGCCAGACCTGATCGAGCTACTTGGGGACCGCATTGAAGCAGACGAAAGAAGTCGCCATCTGCTGGCCATACTGACCCTGGCACAGGATATCAGTGCCGAGTACCGCTACTACTGGCGTATTCGTCCCAATGACAGCAATGCCCGTGTGGACGCTGCACTCGCCTTCCTGGCGGTGCCCCAATACGACTACCTCTCCCTCAAGGAAATTCTGATCGACGCCATGGCCTGACTCTGGAGGGCCCCAGATCTCTTGCGAAAGGGAGTGCCTGGGGCCCCAAGAGTTAATCAGGGCCCCGAACCCAAAGGCAAGAAAGAGCATTCTATGCCGCCCCCTTTACCCCTAGCGGCAGTCTCGATTTCGGCCGGCCCATAACGCAAAAACCCCGGCCTCAACGAGACCGGGATTTTCACTTAATTAAATGCTTGGCGATGACCTACTCTCACATGGGGAAGCCCCACACTACCATCGGCGATGACGCGTTTCACTGCTGAGTTCGGGATGGGATCAGGTGGTTCCACGGCTCTATGGTCGCCAAGCAAAACTGGTACAAACCGGATCTGATTAAACCCTCGTGCTGTGCACGCTGGCCTGATTGTCTGTGTCGTATCGTTGTTACAAGCGTTCAACCGGTGCTCTCTAAGAGAGCGATAATCATATTCGTGACTGTTGTTCAGTCCAACCATTCATTTCAAACGCCTTGGGCGTTATATGGTCAAGCCTCACGAGCAATTAGTACTGGTTAGCTCAATGCCTTACAACACTTACACACCCAGCCTATCAACGTCCTGGTCTCGGACGGCTCTACAGGGATCTCAAGGATCCAGTGAGATCTCATCTTGAAGGAGGCTTCCCGCTTAGATGCTTTCAGCGGTTATCCCGTCCGAACGTAGCTACCCGGCAATGCCACTGGCGTGACAACCGGAACACCAGAGGTTCGTTCACTCCGGTCCTCTCGTACTAGGAGCAACTCTTCTCAAATCTCAAACGCCCACGGCAGATAGGGACCGAACTGTCTCACGACGTTCTAAACCCAGCTCGCGTACCACTTTAAATGGCGAACAGCCATACCCTTGGGACCGGCTTCAGCCCCAGGATGTGATGAGCCGACATCGAGGTGCCAAACACCGCCGTCGATGTGAACTCTTGGGCGGTATCAGCCTGTTATCCCCGGAGTACCTTTTATCCGTTGAGCGATGGCCCTTCCATACAGAACCACCGGATCACTAGAACCTACTTTCGTACCTGCTCGACGTGTCAGTCTCGCAGTCAAGCACCCTTCTACTCTTGCGCTCATTGGCTGATTTCCGACCAGCCTGAGGGTACCTTCGTGCTCCTCCGTTACTCTTTGGGAGGAGACCGCCCCAGTCAAACTACCCACCACACAATGTCCTCGATCCCGATAAGGGACCTGAGTTAGAACCTCAACAGTACCAGGCTGGTATTTCAAGGTTGGCTCCACTCAAACTGGCGTCTGAGTTTCAAAGCCTCCCAGCTATCCTACACAAGTAATGTCAAAGTCCACTGTGAAGCTATAGTAAAGGTTCACGGGGTCTTTCCGTCTAGCCGCGGGGACGCTGCATCTTCACAGCGAGTTCAATTTCACTGAGTCTCGGGTGGAGACAGTGTGGCCATCGTTACGCCATTCGTGCAGGTCGGAACTTACCCGACAAGGAATTTCGCTACCTTAGGACCGTTATAGTTACGGCCGCCGTTTACCGGGGCTTCGATCAAGAGCTTCGCCAAAGCTAACCCCATCAATTAACCTTCCGGCACCGGGCAGGCGTCACACCCTATACGTCCACTTTCGTGTTTGCAGAGTGCTGTGTTTTTAATAAACAGTCGCAGCCACCTGGTATCTTCGACCGACATCAGCTTAGGACGTAAAGTCCATCACCAACATCGGCGTGCCTTCTCCCGAAGTTACGGCACCATTTTGCCTAGTTCCTTCACCCGAGTTCTCTCAAGCGCCTTGGTATTCTCAACCTGACCACCTGTGTCGGTTTGGGGTACGGTCACACATAACCTGAAGCTTAGAGGATTTTCCTGGAAGCATGGCATCAACCACTTCGACTCATAAAGAGTCTCGTCATCAGGTCTCAGTCTTAAGAAGCCGGATTTGCCTAACTTCTCAACCTACACCCTTAAACGCGGACAACCAACGCCGCGCTGGCCTAGCCTTCTCCGTCCCCCCGTCGCAGTTATGCGCGGTACAGGAATATTAACCTGTTTCCCATCGACTACGCTTTTCAGCCTCGCCTTAGGGGCCGACTCACCCTACCCTGATTAACATTGGATAGGAACCCTTGGTCTTCCGGCGAGGGGGTTTTTCACCCCCTTTATCGTTACTCATGTCAGCATTCGCACTTCTGATACCTCCACGGTGCCTTACAGCTTCCGCTTCAACGGCTTACAGAACGCTCCTCTACCATGCCCTAAGGCATCCGCAGCTTCGGTGTCTAGTTTGAGCCCCGTTATATCTTCCGCGCAGGCCGACTCGACTAGTGAGCTATTACGCTTTCTTTAAAGGGTGGCTGCTTCTAAGCCAACCTCCTAGCTGTCTGAGCCTTCCCACATCGTTTCCCACTTAACTAGAACTTTGGGACCTTAGCTGGCGGTCTGGGTTGTTTCCCTTTCCACGACGGACGTTAGCACCCGCCGTGTGTCTCCCATGATTGCACTCTTGGGTATTCGGAGTTTGCATCGGGTTGGTAAGTCGGGATGACCCCCTAGCCGAAACAGTGCTCTACCCCCCAAGGTGAGACATGAGGCGCTACCTAAATAGCTTTCGAGGAGAACCAGCTATCTCCGGGCTTGATTAGCCTTTCACTCCGATCCACAGGTCATCCGCTGGCTTTTCAACGACAGTCGGTTCGGTCCTCCAGTTGATGTTACTCAACCTTCAACCTGCCCATGGATAGATCGCCCGGTTTCGGGTCTACTCCCAGCGACTTGGCGCCCTATTAAGACTCGGTTTCCCTACGCCTCCCCTAAACGGTTAAGCTTGCCACTGAAAGTAAGTCGCTGACCCATTATACAAAAGGTACGCAGTCACCGTCCGAAAACGGCTCCCACTGCTTGTACGTACACGGTTTCAGGGTCTATTTCACTCCCCTCACAGGGGTTCTTTTCGCCTTTCCCTCACGGTACTGGTTCACTATCGGTCAGTCAGGAGTATTTAGCCTTGGAGGATGGTCCCCCCATATTCAGACAGGATAACACGTGTCCCGTCCTACTCGATTTCACGGTGTATAAGTTTTCGCATACGGGGCTATCACCCACTATGGCCACACTTTCCAGAGTGTTCTGCTAACTACAACACCGCTTAAGGGCTAATCCCCGTTCGCTCGCCGCTACTAAGGGAATCTCGGTTGATTTCTTTTCCTCCGGGTACTTAGATGTTTCAGTTCCCCGGGTTCGCCTCTCAACACCTATGTATTCAGTGAAGAGATACCCGCAAGCGGGTGGGTTTCCCCATTCGGAAATCCTCGGATCAAAGTCTGTTTACCGACTCCCCGAGGCTTATCGCAGGTTACTACGTCCTTCATCGCCTCTGACTGCCAAGGCATCCACCGTGCACGCTTATTCACTTGACCATATAACCCGAAGGCGTCTGGCAAATGAATGGTTCGTAACGATTATCGCCGGTTGGCGCTTGTATCAAACAATACAAGACAATCTTTCAGATCCAATTTGTTAAAGAGCGTTTAAAGCGTGAAGCTTTAAAAGATAAACTCGAATGAGCGTATGTTTTAAAACTTTCTTGACCATTCCATACATTTAAGGAATGGTGGAGCTATGCGGGATCGAACCGCAGACCTCCTGCGTGCAAAGCAGGCGCTCTCCCAGCTGAGCTATAGCCCCAATTTATACCCTTCCGGGTTATTTTGTGTGAGGCAAGGCGAAGTGTCGCGACGCATAGTGAACTATGCGAGCGATGCTTCAACGCAGCATCACGCAAAATTGGTAGGCCTGAGTGGATTTGAACCACCGACCTCACCCTTATCAGGGGTGCGCTCTAACCAACTGAGCTACAAGCCTACAGTGTTCAACCACCAGGTGGTTGATACGCTCTCTCTAACTTTCGATCAGGTAATATGTGTGAACGCTTGCCAGAACTTCGCAATCGTTTAAGGAGGTGATCCAGCCCCAGGTTCCCCTAGGGCTACCTTGTTACGACTTCACCCCAGTCATGAATCACACCGTGGTAACCGTCCTCCCGAAGGTTAGACTAGCTACTTCTGGTGCAACCCACTCCCATGGTGTGACGGGCGGTGTGTACAAGGCCCGGGAACGTATTCACCGCGACATTCTGATTCGCGATTACTAGCGATTCCGACTTCACGCAGTCGAGTTGCAGACTGCGATCCGGACTACGACCGGTTTTCTGAGATTAGCTTACCCTCGCGAGTTCGCAGCCCTCTGTACCGGCCATTGTAGCACGTGTGTAGCCCTACTCGTAAGGGCCATGATGACTTGACGTCATCCCCACCTTCCTCCGGTTTGTCACCGGCAGTCTCCTTAGAGTTCCCACCCGAAGTGCTGGCAAATAAGGATAGGGGTTGCGCTCGTTACGGGACTTAACCCAACATTTCACAACACGAGCTGACGACAGCCATGCAGCACCTGTCACTGCGTTCCCGAAGGCACCAAGGTATCTCTACCAAGTTCGCAGGATGTCAAGAGTAGGTAAGGTTCTTCGCGTTGCTTCGAATTAAACCACATGCTCCACCGCTTGTGCGGGCCCCCGTCAATTCATTTGAGTTTTAACCTTGCGGCCGTACTCCCCAGGCGGTCAACTTATCGCGTTAGCTGCGCCACTAAAGGATCAAGTCCCCCAACGGCTAGTTGACATCGTTTACGGCGTGGACTACCAGGGTATCTAATCCTGTTTGCTACCCACGCTTTCGCACCTCAGTGTCAGTATCGGTCCAGGTAGTCGCCTTCGCCACTGGTGTTCCTTCCGATCTCTACGCATTTCACCGCTACACCGGAAATTCCACTACCCTCTACCGTACTCTAGCTCAGCAGTATCAGGTGCAATTCCCAGGTTGAGCCCGGGGCTTTCACATCTGACTGACTGAACCACCTACGCGCGCTTTACGCCCAGTAATTCCGATTAACGCTCGGACCCTCCGTATTACCGCGGCTGCTGGCACGGAGTTAGCCGGTCCTTCTTCTGCAGTTAACGTCACAGCATGCCCGTATTAAGGACACACCTTTCCTCACTGCTGAAAGTGCTTTACAACCCGAAGGCCTTCTTCACACACGCGGCATGGCTGGATCAGGGTTGCCCCCATTGTCCAATATTCCCCACTGCTGCCTCCCGTAGGAGTCTGGGCCGTGTCTCAGTCCCAGTGTGGCTGATCATCCTCTCAGACCAGCTACGGATCATCGCCTTGGTGAGCCTTTACCTCACCAACAAGCTAATCCGACGCGGGCTCATCTGATAGCGTGAGGTCCGAAGATCCCCCACTTTCCCCCGAAGGGCGTATGCGGTATTAGCAGTCGTTTCCGACTGTTGTCCCCCACTACCAGGCAGATTCCCACGCGTTACTCACCCGTCCGCCGCTCGTCAGCAACTAGCAAGCTAGTTCTGTTACCGCTCGACTTGCATGTGTTAGGCCTGCCGCCAGCGTTCAATCTGAGCCATGATCAAACTCTTCAGTTTAAATCTATGGTGAGTCTTTTAACGAGAGAGGAATATCTCTCAGACTCGGCTCAAGGTATTACACAACGCTAAATGAATATTCAGTTAGGTTGCTTGCCTTGATTAAGCTTTGTGTGCTCAATCCTGACAAGCGCCCACACATATTACCTGATCAATTTGTTAAAGAGCGGGCTTGATCAACCGCACCGTTCGGTGCAACCTGTTGTCTCAAGCGAGGCGCATATCTTACTACGCCGAGTTTCGATGTCAACCTTTATTTTCGTTTTTTGTTTCAGTGCCGAAGCACTTCACAACGAACCGGTTGCAATCAAGGAGGCGAATTCTACATCAGAAATCTTAGCGATTTCAAGAACTTACTTCCTTCTCATTTGAGGCCTCAGTGTTTCGCGAACCCTGTCGTCTCAAGCGAGGAGGCGTATTCTACGCATCCCCGACGGGGAGTCAACGATTTTTCTGAAATTATTTCAGATCCGTTTCACGCAGCACCATCACCGAGCAGTGCGCCCGCTCCACCACCTTGGCGGTTACCGAGCCGATCAGGATGTTTTCGACCCGGGTATAATTATGACTGGGCATTACAATCAGATCCGTTTTCAGCTTCTCCGCCATACTGATGATTTCACGGGCTGGGCTGCCTTCAGCGATATGCTCATGGCAGTGTTTCACCCCCGAGGCCCCCTGCTGCACCAGCTGGTGCAGCTCCTTTTGTAATCCATTCAATGCCTTCTCCACCGCATCATCCGGAAAGTATGCCGCAACCATCGGCATATTCAGCCCGGGCAATACCGCCATCACATGCAACTCGGCCTGGTCATCGGCCATAAACCGACAGGCCTCACGCAAGGCCTTGCGTGCCGTTTCCTTATCCTGCAGGTCAACCGGCAACAGTATCTTTCTGAACATATCTCCTCCTAAGCCGTTACTTGTTGACGACGGCGGCGCAGCTGCAACATGGCCAGCCCCGCCAGCAAGAGCAGTGCCGGAATGACCATCCACTGC
Source organism: uncultured Marinobacterium sp. (assembly GCA_963677795.1). Lineage (GTDB taxonomy): Bacteria > Pseudomonadota > Gammaproteobacteria > Pseudomonadales > Balneatricaceae > Marinobacterium. Next base: position 1,933,440 of record OY782520.1, read on the forward strand.
TTGTCCGGACGATCCGCTTCCTGCTCTATACCCAGAATCTGCCAATCGAAATCCAGACCCGCATCCTGGGCCGGGCTACCGAAACCAACCAGTTCCACCATGACCCGATCGTCACTGATCGCAAGGGTCAGACCAGCATCGGACAGCTTGTCCGCCCCGCTGGCCCCCTCGCCCAATGGCAGACGGATCAGTTTGTTGACCATATCACCATCGATGGTCATCCCTTCAGCCAGCAGCAACAGTTCTCCCCCCGGGGGTGCTTCAGCCGCCAACTGTTCAATCTGCTGCGGTGGTGAGGTGACGATGGGTGGATAGATTTGATCCCACCAGAACCCGGGACGGAACAGGGTAAAGGCAACCAGCAGCAACAGCAGGGTTTCATACCAGCGGCTCTTTACCAGCCAGTAGCCCTGGGTTGCGGCGGCAAAAACCAGCATTGCGATCACCGCCGTCGTAACAGTGACCACCAGATGCGGTATGCTTTCGATGCCGATCAGCAGCAGTTCGGTATTGAAGATGAACATGAACGGCAGCACAGCCGTTCGGATATCGTAAGTGAACCCCTGTATCCCGGTACGAATGGGATCGGAACGGGCAATCGCCGCAGCCGCAAAGGCCGCCAGCCCCACCGGGGGCGTATCGTCGGCAAGAATGCCGAAATAGAACACGAACAGGTGTACAGCGATCAAAGGGACGATCAGTCCCTGCTGTGCGCCCAATGTCACAATGACCGGCGCCATCAACGTGGACACCACAATGTAGTTGGCGGTGGTTGGTAGCCCCATACCCAACAACAGGCTAATCGCCGCCGTAAACAGCAGCATCAACATGATGTTACCGGCCGAGATGAATTCGACGAACTCGGTCATCACCAGGCCGATGCCGGTCAGGGTGACCGTCCCCACCACAATGCCGGCTGCGGCCGTAGCGACCCCTATACCGATCATGTTGCGCGAGCCGGTCACCAGGCCATCGAGCAAATCATGGAAACCGGCCTGAACGCCAGCACCAAAAGCCTCGTCCCCGGAGCGGAACATCGCTTTCAGTGGCTTGTGGGTCAGTACGATGGCAATCATGAACACCGTGGCCCAGAATGCGGACAGGCCCGGAGAAAAGCGCTCCACAGTCAGGCACCAGACCAGCACAAAAACCGGTAACAGGAAGTAGAGGCCCGACTTCACCGTCGGTCCCGTCTTCGGCAAAGACAGGATCGCCACATTGGGGTCATCCATATGCAATTCGGGATACCCGGCCGCGTAACGCACCAGCAGTATGTAGGCCAGCAGGATGACGCCGGCCATCAGCCAGTAGCTGGCATTACCCAGATATTCCTTGGTCCAGCCAAAGCCATAATAAAGCCCCAGTGACAGCAGACAGACACCGACGATGATGCCGCACCAGGTCGCCAGCTTCTGTACCAGGGTTCGGCCTTCATCCGGCCTGGGCAGTCCCTGCATACCCGATTTAAGGGCCTCCAGGTGAACGATATAGATCAGGGCAATATAGGAGATCAGCGCCGGCAGGATGGCGTGCTGAATCACTTCGATATAGGAGATTCCGACATACTCCACCATCAGGAAAGCTGCCGCCCCCATGATCGGAGGCGTCAGCTGGCCGTTGGTGGAAGCCGCGACTTCCACCGCCCCCGCCTTGTAACCCGGGAAACCGACCCGTTTCATCAATGGAATGGTGAAGGTCCCCGTGGTCACCACATTGGCAATGGATGAACCCGAGATCAGTCCGCTGAGACCTGACGACACCACGGCGGCCTTGGCCGGACCTCCACGCATATGTCCCAGCAACGAGAAGGAAACCTGAGTAAAGTAGTTACCGGCACCGGCCTTTTCCAGCAGGGCGCCAAACAGCACGAACAGGAAGACGAAACTGGTCGACACCCCCAGCGCAACACCGAAAACCCCTTCGGTAGTAAGCCACTGATGCGACATCGCCTTGGACAGACTCGCCCCCTTGTGCGCGATGACATCCGGCATATAGGGACCGGCAAAGGTATAGGTCAGAAACAGCAGCGCCACGACCATCAAGGGCGGCCCCAGAGCACGGCGAGTTGCTTCCAGCAACAGCAGCATGCCGGCTACCGCCACGACGATGTCTGCCGTGGTCGGCGCTCCGGCCCGCGTCGCCAGCTGCTCTTCGAACAACACCAGATAGGACGCGGCAAAAGCCCCGCCCAGAGCACACAACCAGTCGTGCCAGGGAATGTGAAAACGCGGTGAGCTTTTCAGCGCCGGATAGGCAGTAAACGCGAGAAAGATGGCAAATGCCAGGTGAACCGCTCTGGCCTTGGAGTCATTGATGACACCGAAGTCGAAAACAAAGGGCAAGGGCGACGCATACCAGAGCTGAAACAGCGCCCAGGCAAGGGCGACGCCCCAGAGCAGCTTGCCCGGCAGCCCTCTGGGCGCACGCGCGCCACTGTCGGATTGGGCCACCAGTTCCTGAATGTCATCGTTCGTGGTTTTGTAGGCATCATCCTGAGACACGGCGAACACCCTTCAGCAGAAAAACAGGACACTGGGGGTGCCAGGCACCCCCGCGCAGAGCAGACTTAGAGCAAACCCACTTCCTTGTAGTACCTCTCCGCGCCCGGATGCAGCGGCGCGGTCAGCGCATCACGCACCATCTCTTCTTTCTTGAGGTTGGCAAAGGCCGGGTGCAGCTTGCGGAAGGTGTCGAAGTTCTCGAACACTGCCTTGACCACGTTGTAGACCACTTCGTCGGGCACCTTGGCCGAGCTGACGATGGTGGCACCCACCCCGAAGGTCATCACATCATCCGGATTGCCACGGTACATGCCGCCCGGGATGGTCGCCTTGCGGTAATAACTGTGATCGGCGATCAGCTTGTCCACTGCGCCCCCATTGACCGGCACCAGTGTGCTGTCGCAGGAGGTGGTAGCTTCCTTGATCGCGCCACTGGGATGGCCTACCACATAAACCATCGCATCGATCTTGTTGTCACAGAGCGCACTGGCCTGCTCGGAGGCCTTCAGCTCGGACGCCAAAGCCAGGTCATCACGGGTCCAGCCCTTGGCCTGCATCACCACTTCCATGGTACCTCGCTGACCGGAACCCGGGTTGCCGATATTGACACGCTTGCCCTTGAGGTCATCGAAGGCTTTGATACCGGAGTCGTTACGCGCTACCACCGTAAAAGCTTCGGCATGCAGAGAGAAAACGGAGCGCAGATCCGGGTTTGGGCCCTGAGCGGCGAAGGTATCGGTCCCATTGTAGGCATGGTACTGCCAGTCAGACTGGGCTACCCCAAAGTCCAGCTCGCCAGAGCGAATGGTGTTCAGGTTGTACCCCGAACCACCAGTACTTTCGACCGAGCAACGGATACCATGCTCAGAGCGATCCTTGTTTACCAGGCGACAGATCGCACCGCCGGCCGGATAGTACACCCCGGTCACGCCACCGGTACCGATGGTGATGAAGCTTTCCGCTTGAGCAACCGAGGCCGCCACCAAACCACCCGCGGCGATAGCGGTTGCCATCGCGGCGGACATCAGCGTTTTCGTCAATGCCATCTTGAACTCTCCATTTTCGTCTCAGAAAGGCTCTGTAACTCAATCATCGAGCCGGTTCGGACTTTCAGTATTAGTCAGGCTCATGCCCTGTTCAACTTTTCGCCGAAATTTTCCTGTGAAAACGAAGACATAGATCATCCAGAGCAGGACATGCGCGAGACTCTTCAGCGTCATCCAATTCCGCTATAGTGAAAACACACGCAGCTGGCGGAAGAAACCAAGATGTATACCCTGCCCGATCTGGAAGCACTTCGCGACTTCAACGCCATCGCCGTACTGACCAGCGGCGGTGACTCTCCCGGTATGAACCCGGCAGTACGGGGTGTCGTGCGGGCGGCCCTGAACAACGATATTCAGGTCTACGGTGTACAGCGAGGCTACAGCGGACTGTTGGCCGGCGACCTGCGGGTGATGACTTCGTCCTCGGTACGCAATATCGTCCAGCGCGGCGGCACCATTCTGAAAAGCGACCGCTGCGAAGCGTTCAAACAGAAGGAGGTACGCCAGCAGGCGATCGAAGTACTGGAGCAGAACGGCATTGATGCCCTGGTGGTGATTGGCGGTGACGGCTCACTGACCGGTGCCCACCTGCTCGCCGAGGAGAGTGATCTTGCCGTGATCGGCCTGCCCGGCACCATCGACAACGATATTTTCGGTACCGAGGACACCATCGGCTTCGACACGGCGGTCAATACCGCGCTGGATGCGATCGATAAGATCCGTGATACCGCCTCCTCTCATGAACGCCACTTCCTGGTCGAGGTGATGGGCCGCAACTCCGGCTTTCTGGCCACCCATGTGGGCATTGCCGCTGGTGCCGAGATGGTGATCGTGCCGGAGTACGAGGTGCATATCGAGCAGCTGGGACAGCAGCTGAGTGAGAATCGCCGCACCGGCAAGGGCTCCAGCGGCATCATCGTGGTGGCCGAAGGCCAGGAACCGGGACTGACCTACCGCCTGGCGCAACAGCTCAAGCAGCATGGCGAAGAACCCAGAGTCTGCATTCTGGGTCATATTCAGCGCGGCGGTCGTCCCAGCGGCCATGATCGAGTGCTGGCCTCCAGTCTGGGTGCCATGGCCGTCAGCTACCTGCAGGCCGGCTACAGCGACATCATGGTCGGCGTAGCCAATGGCGCCATCGTCGACGTGCCGCTGGACAGCGTGATCCGTTACCGCAAGGGGCTGGACCCCAAGCTGTTCGAGCTGGCCCTGCTGCTGCACAAGTAACCGGGAGAGGGGGCGGATGTGAAGGATCCCCCCCGCTTTTCCTGCGCCTGCAGATTCTGCCGTCTCCGGCGATGTACCCCTTTTATCTTTTATCGTCGGTGGCAACAGCTGGCGTTAACCGAAACGATCCGCGACGAAGGGATTGGTCTGTCGTTCCACGCCGAAGGTAGACATGGGGCCGTGCCCCGGAATGAAGTCAATCTCGTCACCGAGCGGGAACAGCTTTTCGCGAATGGAACGGATCAGCGTGGCATGGTCGCCACGGGGAAAATCGGTGCGCCCGATCGAGCCCTGAAAGAGCACATCCCCGACCAGCGCCAGCGCCGAAGGACGGTGGTAGAACACCACATGGCCCGGCGTGTGTCCGGGGCAATGGATCACCTCCAGCCTGACCTCGCCAAAGCTGACGCTGTCGCCATCCTCCAGCCAGCGATCCGGGGTAAATACCTCAACATCGGGAAAGCCGAACATCTGGCTCTGCTTGGGCAGACCCTCGATCCAGAATTCGTCGTCACGCCCCGGCCCTTCGATGGTCAGTTCCAGCTCACGAGCCAAAGCAGCCGTACCACCGGCATGATCGATATGGGCATGGGTGAGCAGGATCTTTTCCAGCTCGACACCCTCTTCGGCCACAGCCGCCTTGATCCGAGCCAGGTCACCGCCGGGATCAACCACAGCGGCCTTCATGGTCTGCTCACACCAGAGCAGCGTGCAGTTCTGCTGGAAGGGAGTTACGGGAATGATGCGATATTTCATGACGCTCCGCCGTTGCTAGCTTTCTGATACGCCCAGTATATCGACCCCACTACGGAAAAGTCATGATCACCGGCCAGTCAGTCTCCTCCATTCCAGCGTTGATACAGGCGCCGACACCGCCGTGCGGGCGACTTGCACTCATACGCGCGCTGCCCCAGGTGGAGCGCACGCTCTACCCGCTGCTGTCGAGTCTGTGCCAGCACGGGTTCCAGCAGGGCCAGGTCATCGGCCGCAACGCCAGCCAGACGCAGCTGCCCGGCCAACACGTCCAGGTCATGAATATCGCCCAGGCAACTGCCCAACGGCTTGAGCACGGACGTCCAGCCGGGCGAAAGATCAAGCCACTCCAGTTGGTAAAGCAGTACCTTGGCCCATTTGCGCCAACGGTGCAAAGCCTCCATATCATCACCCTTGCGCGAGCGTCGATACCCGCTCACCCCCTTGCCAAAGCTCTGCTCCAGCCCTTGGCGGATATGCACACGCCGCACAGTGGCAAACTCCACCTCCGCCAGCAGCTGCTCCAGCTGTCGATACCGCTCCAGCGCCTGCTCCAGCTCCAGCTCCAGCTCCAGCTCCAGCTCCAGCACCGGCAGCGGCGCCGGTGCGGTTGTGGTGTCCACCAGGGCAGCGGTCAGATGGCGAGCAACCTCTGCCGGTAACGACTGGGCCAAGGAGGCCAGTGTCGTCTGCATCACTTGGCGATCCCGGGTGCTGCCCAACCCTTGGGCCAGCTCCCTGCAAGCCCGGTGCAGACGCTCTCCCGGCTCATCTGCCAGTCCCGGCCGAATCAAGTACCAGAGTGCACGCAGGCGCTTCATGTCAACCCGCGTCTGGTGCACCACCTCTTCCAGGTCCTGCTCACCGCCACCGACTGACGACCGCAGGCGCCTATGCCCCTGCCCCACCAGATCCCGTGCATTCGCCTGCGCCAAAAATCCGGTCGTATCGGCCGACAACGCACACAGCCTGCTTTTCATGTCCCACACTCGCATGGCAGACGTCAGCCTCCCTCCCGCTCGACCGTAACCTCAGGCTCACCTTCGGCGCCGATGACCACTCGCACCGTGATCGGGCTGCAGCAAACGGTACAATCCTCAGTGTATTCCTGTTCGGGCTCGGTCACATCCACGGTCAGGCTTATCGGCTCACTGCACCAGGGGCACATCAACTCAACCACTTCCAAAGGGTTCATCAGGGATCCTCCCATTGTTCGGCACCCATCTGGTTACAGCATAGACAGTTCGATCTGGAGTGCCTAAACTAGCCGCTGATTCTTGGTCGGGGTGCCCGCATTGGATGGGCTGAGATGAGACCCGCTGAACCTGATCCGGTTGGTACCGGCGTAGGAAATCGAGATGACCGTTACTATCACTCCATGCATGCGCGTGGTCGGTGCGGTTTTCTCCCGTACAGGAGCATCCGCATGACACAGACACGCACATCCGTCGCCCTCACCATCGCCGGTTCTGACAGCGGTGGTGGTGCCGGTATCCAGGCTGACCTCAAGGCCTTCTCTGCCCTTGGCGTCTTCGGTACCTCGGTAATCACTGCGCTGACCGCGCAGAACACCCGTGAAGTGCGCGCCATCCATGACGTACCACCCGCCTTCATCGCCGACCAGCTCAATACGGTACTGGACGATATTCGCATCGATGCCATCAAGATTGGCATGCTCAGCCGCCCGGAGACGATTAGTACCATCGCCGCCATCCTGCGCCAGCGCGAACTGAGCAACATCGTGCTCGACCCGGTGATGGTAGCCAAAAGCGGTGACAAACTGCTGGCTGACGAGTCGGTCGAGGCCCTGCGCCAGGAACTGCTGCCGCTGGCTACCCTGATCACACCTAACCTGCCGGAAGCCGCCGTATTGCTGGCTGGTGACGAGGCCGCCAATACCGCCGAGATGCAGGCCCAGGCGGAACAGCTGCTGGCCCTCGGCCCTCAGGCCGTGCTGATCAAGGGCGGTCACTTGGCCGGTTCCGCCAGCGATGAAAGTGCCGATCTGCTGCTTACCCCTGAACATGCCCGCTGGCTGCCGGCTCAGCGAATTGCGACCGCCAATACCCATGGCACCGGCTGCACCCTGTCGTCAGCCATTGCCGCCGGGCTGGCCAAGGGGCTGGATGTGCCCGACGCCGTCACCGAGGCCAAGGCCTATATCACCGCGGCCATCAAGGCCGCCGACCGCCTGCAAGTGGGCTCCGGCCATGGCCCGACCCACCATTTCCACGCCTGGTGGTAAACCTTGGACATCCGGCTAGAACAGGCCAGTCTGCACTGGCAGCATCACTGCGTGTTCAGCAACCTGAGCCTGGAGCTGCCCGACGGACAGTGGACCAGCATTCTGGGTCAGTCAGGCGTCGGTAAAAGCTCGCTGGTGCAGCTGCTGTGCGGCATTGCCGATGACGCCGCGATCCAGGGCCAGATCCATTGCAGCGATGGTCAGCCGCTGGCTGGACGGGTAGCCTGGATGGCACAGCAGGACCTGCTGCTGCCCTGGCTCAGCCTGGCCGATAACGTATTGCTGGGCGCCCGCCTGCAGCACAATCGCCCCCCCTCCAAGGCGCAGCGCGAACTGGCCCAGTATCTGTTGCACCAGGTCGGCCTGGGCGAGCGCGCCTCAGCCCTGCCCGCTCAGCTGTCCGGAGGCCAACGCCAGCGCGTCGCCCTGGCCCGCACCCTGTTTCAGGATCAGCCACTGGTGTGCATGGACGAACCCTTCTCGGCACTGGATGCGATCAACCGCCTGAAATTGCAGGACCTGGCCGCCGAGTTGCTGGCCAAACGTACCGTGCTGATGATCACCCATGACCCTCTGGAAGCCCTGCGCCTGTCCGATCGAGTGCTGGTACTCCAGGGATCTCCGGCCACACTGTCTGCCCCCCTCATACCGGCAGGCCGTGCACCCCGACCGGTTCACGACCCGGCTCTGCTGCAACAACAGGCCCAGCTGCTCGGCCTGCTGGCGGAGGAACTGCAATGATGACTCTGCTGCGCCCGCTGATCATCGCACTGGGGCTGATGCTGATCTGGCAACTGATCATCTGGCTGAGCGGTGTTCCTCGCTTTATTCTGCCCGGTCCGCTGTTGGTGCTGGAAACCCTGGTCAACCAGTTTCCCCTGCTGATGAAGCACGCCGGCGTCACCCTGGCCGAGATTCTGCTGGGCCTGCTGCTGGGTACCCTGCTGGGGCTTGCCAGCGCCCTGTCACTGGTCACCTGGGGCGGACTCAGGCGCTGGCTGTTGCCGGTGCTGGTCGTCAGCCAGGCGATTCCCGTGTTTGCCCTGGCCCCCGTACTGATGCTCTGGCTCGGCTATGGCATGGCCTCCAAGGTCGCCATGGCAACGCTGATCATCTATTTCCCGGTCACCGCCGCCTGTTTCGACGGCCTGCGCCAGACCCCGACCGGCTATCTGCAGCTGGCCCGCACCCTGGGCGCCAACCGCCGCGCCCAGCTGCTGCAGATTCGCCTGCCCGCCGCCCTGCCCGCCTTCGGCTCCGGCCTGCGCGTGGCCGCTTCGGTGGCACCGATCGGAGCGGTAGTGGGCGAATGGGTGGGGTCGTCTACCGGGCTGGGCTACCTGATGCTCAACGCCAACGCCCGCATGCAGGTGGATCTGATGTTTGCCGCCCTGCTGGTGCTCGCCGTGATGGCACTGGGACTTTATTTCTTCGTCAACCTGATCGCACGACGGCTCACCCCCTGGTTGAGCGAGTCCACGTCGTCTGCAACCCAAGGGGATTCTCTATGAAACGTTTAACCGCATTCGTGTGTGCTTGCCTGTTGTCTGCCCAGGCACTGGCCGCCGACAAGGTCGAGCTGCTGCTCGACTGGTTCATCAACCCCGACCATGGCCCGCTGATCGTCGCCCAGCAGAAGGGCTATTTCACTGAACAGGGGCTGGAGGTATCCCTGGTCGAGCCGGCCGATCCATCCATGCCACCCAAACTGGTTGCTGCCGGCAAGACCGACATGGCGATCACCTACCAGCCGCAGCTACACGTGATGATCGATCAGGGCCTGCCGCTGACCCGGATCGGCACCCTGGTGGCCACGCCACTGAACTCACTGGTGGTACTGGAAGGCGGCCCGATCAAAACCCTGGCCGACCTCAAGGGCAAGAAGGTGGGCTACTCGGTGGGTGGTTATGAAGAAGCGCTGATGCGCGCCATGCTCAAGCCGCACGGCCTGACCCTGGATGATATCGAGATGGTCAACGTCAACTGGTCGCTGTCGCCGTCGCTGATCAGTGGCCAAGTGGATGCCGTGATCGGCGCCTACCGCAACTTCGAACTGAACCAGATGGACATCGAAGGTCATCCCGGCCGTGCCTTCTATATAGAGGAAGAAGGTGTACCCGCCTACGACGAACTGGTGCTGGTGGTGAACAACCAGGCCCGTGGTGACGATCGCCATGCCCGCTTCATCAAGGCGGTGGAAAAGGCGACCCAGTATCTGGTCAACCACCCGGATGATGCCTGGCAAGCCTTTGTCAGCTACAAGCCGGACGAGCTCAACACCGAACTCAACCGCCGCGCCTGGGCCGATACCCTGAGCCGCTTTGCCCTGCGTCCGGCGGCACTGGACGAGGCCCGCTACCAGCGCGTGGGGGCCTTCATGCAGCAACAGGGTCTGACCAAGCGCAACCCGCCGGTAGCTGACTATGCCATCGTGCCCTGAGCACCAATATAGACAGCCTTGAGCCAACCGATATGGACAGCCCTGAGCGACCAATAAGGACCAGCCTTGAGCCAAACAAAATGGAAAGCCAGATGACCTTTGCCGACTACCGCCAACAGCACCCGCAGCAGCCACTGAGCGAGCAGCTGCGCGGCTATGCCGAGGCCGACTGGAACCGGGCGGTGAACCATGCGTTCACCGAAGCCCTGGGCGATGACCGCCTCGCCGATGAGGTCTATACCCGCTATCTGGTGCAGGACTACGCCTTCATCGACACCCTGGTCAACCTGGTTGCCCGCACCCTCGCCAACGCCCCTGCGATGCCGCCGAAAACCGTGCTGGCCGGTTTCCTGGCGGCGTTGACCAGCGACGAGAACACCTACTTTCTGCGTTCCTTCGAAGCGCTGGGGCTGAGCGAGGCCGATTACCTGAACCCGGAGCTGCACCCGGTCAGCCGGGCGATCATCGACACCATGAAAGCGTCTGAAGTCAGCTATGAGCGCGCCATCATCTGCCTCTGTGTGGCCGAATGGTGCTACCTGAGCTGGTCGCAGCAACAGGCGAAAAAACCGCGCGGCAGCCGTTTCTATCTGCAGGAGTGGATCGACATTCACGTGCTGCCGGAGTTCGAGCAGTTCGTCGCCTGGCTGCGCGGCCAAGTGGACAGCTTTGCTGACCGCGATGACGCCAGCCTGGAACAGCTGGCCGAGCTATTCCGTCAGATGTGTGTGCTGGAGCACCTGTTTTTCAGCGCCAGCCTCGACCCCGCAGCCGTAACCGAACAGGAGGTGCCGTATGTCTGAAAACAAGTCACTGTATGAACACCTGAAAGCCCAGTGCCTCGACGACTGGAACGCCTATATCCAGCACGACTTCGTACGCCAGCTGGGGCAGGGAACCTTGCCCAAGGAATGTTTCCAGCATTACCTGAAGCAGGACTATCTGTTCCTGATCCAGTTCAGCCGCGCCTGGGGCCTGGCGGTGTTCAAGAGCGAAGATCTGGTCAGCATGCGCTACGCCCAGTCAGGCCTGAACGCCATGCTGGATACCGAGATCGGCCTACATGTGAACTACTGCCGCGACTGGGGCATCAGCGAAGCACAGCTGCAGACGCTGCCGGAAGCCTCGGCCACCGTGGCCTACACCCGTTATGTACTGGATGCCGGCTTCGCCGGTGACCTGCTCGACCTGCATGTGGCGCTGGCGCCCTGCATCATCGGCTATGCCGAGATCGCCCAATGGCTGGCCGAACAGCCCGACACCGTCCGTGACGGCAACCCGTATAACGCCTGGATCGAGATGTACCTGAGTGACGAATACCAGCAGGCCGCCAACACCGAGCGCGAGCTGCTGGACACCCTGGGACAGGATCTTCCCGCCAGCCGTCTGGCTGCGCTGGAAAAACGCTTCCGCACCGCCACCCGCATGGAAGTGAGCTTCTGGCAGATGGGCCTGGACCTGGCCGACTGATCACTGGGCATTAACACCTACAACGATAAAACGCAGGAACGATGATGAGCACAGAGCACCTGAGTAATACCGCACAAGTGGACAAGGATTCAGTACAGCCCTTTCCCAAGTCCCGTAAGGTCTATGTCGAGGGCAGCCGCCCCGATATCCGTGTGCCGATGCGTGAAATCACCCTGGACGACACGCCCACCGACATGGGCGGCGAGAAGAACGACCCTCTGTACGTCTATGACACCTCCGGCCCCTACACCGACCCGGACGCCTGCATCGACGTGCGCAAGGGGCTGACGCCGCTGCGCGAGAACTGGATTCTGGAGCGCGATGACACCGAACAGCTGGACGGCCTGACCTCCGAATACGGCCGCGCCCGTGCCGCCGACCTGCGTCTGGATGAACTGCGCTTCGAGCTGACCCGCCAGCCGCGCCGCGCCAAAGCCAGCAAGAACGTGACCCAGCTGCACTACGCGCGTCAGGGGATCATCACCCCGGAGATGGAATACATCGCCATCCGCGAGAACATGAAGCTGGCCAAGGCCAAGGCGGAAGGCAACATCGTCGCCGAGCAGCATACGGGCCACAACTTCGGCGCCTACCTGCCGGAAGAGATCACACCGGAGTTCGTGCGTCAGGAAGTGGCCGAAGGCCGCGCCATCATCCCGTGCAACATCAACCACCCGGAACTGGAACCGATGATCATCGGCCGCAACTTCCTGGTGAAGATCAACGGCAACATCGGCAACTCCGCGGTCACCTCCTCCATCGAGGAAGAAGTGGAGAAGATGACCTGGGGTACCCGCTGGGGTGCCGACACCATCATGGACCTGTCCACCGGCAAGAACATCCACGAGACCCGCGAATGGATCCTGCGCAACTCGCCGGTCCCCATTGGCACCGTGCCGATCTACCAGGCGCTGGAGAAGGTTAACGGCATCGCCGAAGACCTGAACTGGGAAGTGTTCCGCGACACCCTGATCGAGCAGGCGGAACAGGGCGTGGACTACTTCACCATCCACGCCGGCGTACTGCTGCGCTACGTGCCACTGACCGCCAAGCGCATGACCGGCATCGTCTCCCGTGGCGGTTCCATCATGGCGAAGTGGTGTCTGGCGCACCACGAGGAGAACTTCCTCTACACCCACTTCGAAGAGATTTGCGAGATCTGCAAGGCGTACGACGTGGCCTTCTCCCTCGGTGACGGCCTGCGTCCGGGCTCGGTCTACGATGCCAACGACGCAGCCCAGTTCGCCGAACTGGAAACCCTGGGCGAGCTGACCAAGATCGCCTGGCAGCACGATGTGCAGGTGATGATCGAAGGCCCGGGCCATGTGCCGATGCACATGATCAAGGAGAACATGGACAAGCAGCTGAAGGAGTGCCACGAAGCGCCCTTCTACACTCTGGGCCCATTGACCACCGACATTGCTCCGGGCTACGACCACATCACTTCCGGCATCGGTGCGGCGATGATCGGCTGGTACGGCTGCGCCATGCTCTGCTACGTAACTCCGAAGGAGCACCTGGGCCTGCCCAACAAGGATGACGTCAAGACCGGCATCATCACCTACAAGATCGCGGCGCATGCTGCCGATCTGGCGAAAGGTCACCCGGGTGCGCAGATCCGCGACAACGCCATGTCCAAGGCACGCTTCGAATTCCGCTGGGAAGACCAGTTCAACATCGGCCTGGACCCGGACACTGCACGCGCCTACCACGACGAGACCCTGCCGAAGGAATCCGCCAAGGTGGCCCATTTCTGCTCCATGTGCGGACCCAAGTTCTGCTCGATGAAGATCTCTCAGGAAGTGCGCGACCTGGACGAAAGCCAGGTGGCAGCAATCAATGCCCAGGCGGAACAGGGCATGAAGGAGAAGTCGGAAGAGTTCAAGGACAGCGGCGCCGAGATCTACCATAAGGTATGACCGGAAGGTGCTTCAGTGCCTCTACTGACTTTTTTGAAGGTAGGGGCCAGAGGCGCCACCCGCCAATGTCGCCGAGCCTGTCTGACCCGCCGTAAACCCATCCATGGGAGCTCGACTGCTGCCATTGACTGCCATGGATGGCATGAATGCCGAAAATGCAGGAGCAATTTTCGGCCGGGCAGCAGACGGGCAGACAGACTCAGCTGCATCGGCCTTGAACACCCCACCCTTATCCCAACTGCACTTCATGTGCTTGTTACGACGTGTGCGGCCCCACCGACTCCCGGACGATGTTCCACTCAATCGGTTCTGGCTTGAGCCAAGATACGAATACGGCTTTCGTTATAGCGGATCTGCTGATTAACCACACAGAAAAGACCATTTGAAATCATAGCCTTGTAAATTTTTTCGGTTTCACGCTGCTCGAGTTTGAATTTGCTTTTGATGCTGTTTTGCAGTGTCGAAGCCTTAGTAGGTCTGGCTTTGGCCTTTGCCTGGACTTGTAAATACTCACAGTAACTGGCGATCATGGAGTTTTCTGCACCCACCTCGACCGGTTGCGACTGACCTCCATTACCAGCCTGCTCCGCCAGCCCAATCCGTTCGGCCGAGCGCTGATGCGCCTGCAGCAGATGAACCGCATGATCCAGATCCTTGTCATCAGAGACGATGACAAAGTGCGTATCCTCCGGCAGCTCCTGCATCAGAGCTCCTGCCAAAAAGCAGATACCGAAATCCGCCGCGTTTTTGCCACCTTTTTCCATCTGCTGGATTTTCAGCCGGCCTGCGATAATGGCTTCCGCCAGCAAGGTTATCCAGTTAAGCGGGATCTTGGCATTGGCATGTGCATGACAGATCACCACACGGCTATAGCTGTCGATATCCTCGGGCAGGTTCTGTAGCTGCTTGGGGCAGTTTTCCAGGTCAATCAGCATTACTTTGTTGATCACCTTGGTATCAGGCAGCATCGCCTCATCGGCCCATTCGGGATTCGCTAAGTTATTCATATATGTTCCTTATCCAGCCATGCTCCCAAGGAGCCTCCTTGAGGCTGATATATCCATTAAATCCTCTACACAGCCTACCGGCTGCTACATCAATGTAAAACCTTACACCGGCTTGCGCGCCGCAATCTGCACCGCGCGACCGCTGCGGATCGGCTCATCAGCCAATATTTCGTAACCGGTCATGGCCAGCAGTGCCAGCAGGTCATAATCGTGATAACGGTTATGCTCGAAGTAATCCTCGAACAGCGCCGCCATCTCTCGGGCATCCAGCGCCTCATCCAGCCGATCCTGGCCGAACTTGTGGCTCAGGAAACTGCCCAGCGGCTGGCGGACCATATCGATCAGGATCAGCACCCCGCCCGGCTTGAGCCAGGCATGCAGTTTCTGCAGCAGCACCAGGGGTTGATGCAGTTCGTGGCACAAACGGTTGGCCAGGGCGACATCGACCGATTCCGCTGCAAACAGCTCGGCCGGTGGGTCATTCAGGTCCGCCACGCGGATACTGAAGTCGTAATCATCCTCGCAGGCTCGTTCAAGCATATAGGGAGCCGCCTCGACGCCGATCAGCTCCAGCTCGGGACTGGTCAGGGACAGGTCGCGCAGGAACAGGCCCGGGCCACAGCCTAGGTCGACCACTCGGCTGCCGTCCTTCAGCTGTGCATTGGCATGCTCCGACCAGAAGCGCCGGAAAACGTCATCGTGATTGCGTTGATGACCTTCAAGGGTCCGGGTGGCGGCCAGGTCACCATCACCGCCGTGGTGACGGGTCAAATAGTCACGCAGTTCTTGCAGGGCGTCAGACATGATCTACTCCTCTGAAATAAAAAAGGCCGGAACAGTTCCGGCCTTTGCAGATCAGGTCCAATCAGCTCAGTGAGCGGCCGTTAATGTAGGCCTGTTCGGACACGGCGGTCCACTTCTGCACCTGGTCGCGGAACTTGATAAAGGAATCGTAGACCTTCCTGGAGATCTCGTCCTTCTCGGCCTCTTCGGCCACCACCTCGTCGGAGATGGTGCGCAGCTTGATCATGACATCATCCGGGAAGTTACGCAGCTCGACCCCATGCTTGTTGACCAGCTGATCCAGCGCCTGGTTGTTCTTGGTCATGAACTCGGCCAGCATATCCTGGTTGGCCACACGCAGGGCGTTGCGCACGATAATCTGCAGGTCTTCCGGCAGTGCCTGGAAGGCTTCCTTGTTGATGAAGCACTCCAGCGTGGTGCCCGGCTCATGCCAGCCCGGGTAGTAGTAGTACTTGGCTGCCTTGTGCAGACCGAACGCCATGTCGTTGTACGGCCCTACCCATTCGGTGGCGTCGATGGCGCCGGACTGCAGTGACGGGAAGATCTCGCCGCCCGGCAGCAGTACCGGAGTACCGCCGGCACGCTTGAGCACTTCACCGCCCAAGCCCGGAATACGCATTTTCAGACCCTTGAGGTCTTCAACGCTATTGATCTCCTTATTGAACCAGCCCCCCATCTGCACACCGGTGTTACCCGCTGCGCCCGGCACCAGGCCAAACTTGTCATAGACCTCTTCCCACAGCTCCATACCGCCACCATGGTACAGCCAGGCGTTCATCTCCTGGGCGGTCAGACCAAAGGGTACAGCAGAGAAGAACTGTGCTGCCGTGCTCTTACCCTTCCAGTAGTAGGCGGCGCCATGGCCCATCTCCGCCGTTCCACGTGAAACAGCATCGAAGATTTCCAGCGCGCCGACCAGCTCACCAGCCCCATAGACCTTGACCTGGATACGGCCGTTGGACATCTTGTTGATCATCTCGGCCAGCTGGTTGGCACCAGTACCCAGACCGGGGAAGTTCTTCGGCCAGGTGGTGACCATCTTCCATTTGTATTCCGGCGCGGCCATCGCCTTGGATGACACCAGTGCGCCGGCAGCAACGGTGGCAGCACCGGCGCCACGGAGAAATTGTCTACGCTTCACGGCTTGATTCCTTGTTAGTTGTAAACCGGATGTAACATCGCAATGAAATTAGCACGCTCCCCCACCCCCTGCAATGCGACATGGGCCCTGACCGACTTGGCGCATGCGGACATGGGCTGGGGTTGCAATCATTGTTATACTGCCGATAAAACAATGATTAACTGGAATCTTCGGAGATGAACTCCTTCAATCTGCTCAAGTCGATCGCCGATGCCCGCTCCAGACTGCGCAAGTCCGAGCAAAAGGTGGCCGATTACGTCCTCGCCAACCCGAACGAAGTGATCCATATGCGGATCGTCGACCTGGCGTCCGAAGCCCAGGTCAGTGAGCCTACCGTAGTGCGCTTCTGCCGCGCACTGGACTATGACGGCTTCCAGGACTTCAAGCTGACCCTGGCCCAGGGGCTGGCCAGCAACGCCAGTTACGAGCAGTTCTCGCTCGATTCCAAGGATACGGTGATCGAGTTCAAGCAGAAGATCTTCGACTCCATGATCGGTAACCTGATCAACATCCGTGATCAGCTCGACCCTGGCACACTGGAGGAAGCGATCGACGCCCTGGCCAAGGCCAACCGCGTCGAGTTCTACGGATTTGGCGCCTCGGCGCCGGTCTGTGCCGACGCCCAACACAAGTTTTACCGTCTGATGGTATCCGCCGCGGCCTACTCCGATCCGCACATGCAGACCATCTCGGCACTGACCCTCGGCGAAGGCGACGTGGTGGTGGCGATCTCCCAGACCGGCCGCACCAAAGACCTGCTGCACACGGTCAAACTGGTACAGGACAAGGGCGCGACCGTGATCACCCTCTGTCCGGGCAACACCCCGCTGGCCGACCTGGCCACCATTCCGATCCACGTGGATGTGGAAGAGGACAAGGACCTGAGCACGCTGATGTCCTCCCGCGTGGTGCACCTGGTGGTCATCGATATCCTCGCCGTGGGTGTGGCGATGAAACTGGGACCGGCGCTGGTCGATCACCTGAAGACGATCAAGCGCAGCCTGCGCAGCCTGCGCCAGAACGACAAGCGTATCCCGCCGATGCGCCGCCCTTCCCTGGATACCGACGGCGAGTAATCACTCGCCGTCATCCCGCTGCAATACGCCTGCTCTAAGCTTCCTTCCATCCCTTCGGGGAATTGATCTTTTGTCCTCAACGCGGTACAAAAAAATCTCCATGCGTGTTTGCTGTAATCAGTCAGGCACCCAGATGTCTCCTGATTGCAGTGACCCTGAGATCGGAGCAAGGCTATGCTGATACGGAAAGAGCAGGACCTGGACCCTATCCAGACCGAGGTTTTCGACATCATGGTTGGTTACGATGTCGAACAGAAAAATCGTCGCAAACAGCATGCAACCCGCCGCCTGTTGGAAGCCAGGCGCGCCATCGAGAGGCATCGGGAGGAGAAAGAGTTGATGTCCTGGATCGATGATGAATCCTGGTTCGAAGACGAGCACTGATACCGCAGGAGGAGCCAGCCCCAAGGGGCTGGCTTTTTGCTGTCAGGAGCTCGGGTAGAGAATATTCAGCGGCACGGCGCCGCCGCCATCAACCACCACGGCAGCGTGCTCACGGCGCAGCTGGCGAGGCTCGGTGACGCCGCAGGAATGGGCGATCAGCTCCACCTCATGCACCAGGTTATGGTGGAAATTGGCCACCCGCACCGCCTTCACTTCCGGCACCAGCCCCTGCTGAAGCTTGGGATCATGGGTGGTGATGCCGGTGGGGCAGGTATTCTTGTTGCACTGCAGTGCCTGAATGCAGCCCAGCGCGAACATGAAGCCGCGCGCCGTCACCACAAAGTCCGCTCCCAGACAGATCGCCGCCGCCACGTCAGTAGGGTTGATCAGCTTGCCGGATGCGATCACCCGAATCCGGTTGCGCAGGTTATGCTGCACCAGCTTGTTGACCAGCAGCGGCAGGCTCTCGCGCAGCGGCAGGCCGACACTGTCCATCAGTGGCATGGGCGCGGCCCCGGTGCCGCCATCGGCACTGTCCAGGGTGATGAAGTCCGGTGCCGACTCGCTGCCGCGCTTGGTCACCGCCTCGCAGAAGCTGTCCAGCCAGTCGGTGGAGCCCAGCACCAGCTTGAAGCCCACCGGCTTGCCGGTCACGTCACGGACATGCTCGATGAAGTCGAGCAGATCGTCAATGCTGGAGATTTCCGGGTGGCGGTTGGGACTGATCGAGGCCTGCCCCACCGGAATACCCCGCGCCTCGGAAATTTCAGCGGTCACCTTGTCCGCCGGCAGAATGCCGCCCTTGCCCGGTTTGGCGCCCTGGCTCAGCTTGATCTCGAACATGCGCACCTGCTCGATCGCCGCCACCTCGGCCAGGCGTGCGTCATCGAGCCGACCCTGCTCATCCCGTACCCCGTATTTGGCCGTGCCGATCTGGAATACGATGTCACAACCTCCTTCCAGATGATACTTGGACAATGCCCCCTCGCCGGTATTCATCCAGCAGCCGGCCTTGGCCGCCCCCATCGACAGCGCCCGCACCGCCGGGGCCGACAAGGCCCCGAAACTCATGCCGGAAATATTGAGAAACGACGGCGCATCATAGGGGCTGCGACAATAGGGACCGATCCGCATCGGCTGGCTGGCCGCCGCATCCTCGCTCAGCGTCGGGAAGGGGCAGTTGAGGAAGTAGTAGGTACCGGGCTTGCGCAGGTCGCGCGTCGAACCGAAGGCCACGGTGTTGTCGACATTCTTCGCCGCCCGGTAAACCCAGGAGCGCTGGGCGCGGTTGAATGGCATCTCTTCGCGGTCCATGGCAAAGAAGTACTGACGAAAGAACTCACCCAGCTCCTCGAAAAGGTAGCGAAAGCGCCCCAGCAGGGGGTAGTTGCGGCGGATGGTATGGGCGGTCTGACGCTTGTCGACCTGGTACATGACCACCGCCGCGATCAGGGCGCCCACTATGACCAGCAGCACGACCACACCGATCAGCGCAATAAAGCCGATCGCCAGCGTGAAAAGGGTATCGTTCATCTCGTTCCTTGTCCCCGTCAATTCAATATCGCCCTATCCTAACCTGCCGTCCGTGTAACGGCCATGACCTGCAGCGCCGACTTCCCCGATCCGCCAACCGGCGCTAAGCTGGGCAGCAAAGATGGAAGGAGCCATGGAAAAGATGAACCCGAAAAAAGTCGTGGTGCTGCACGGCCTCTACATGTCGGGGCTGGTGATGCAGCCACTGTGCCGACGCCTGAACAAGCAGGGTTACAGCACACTCAACCTGAGCTACAACACCCTGTCGCCGGATCTGGACGCCATCTGCGACCAGATCGATACCTTCATCGACGGCGAGCCAACCGCCTTTGTCTGCCATTCGATGGGCGGCCTGGTCGCCCGGCGCTACCTGGAACGCGGCAGCATGCAAAGCCGCTGGGTCGACCCGGTGATCACTCTGGGGACGCCGCACAAGGGCAGCTTCCTGGCCCAGGAGATCAGCAACTCGAAGCTCAAGGGGCTGCTGAAGAACAGCATCGACTACCTGCTGGCGGATAACCGACACTGGCCCTTCCCGGCCCGCCTCTACAGCATCGCCGGCGACCTGCCGGTGGGATTGATGCCACTGCTGAGCCCCAAATCGGAATCGGACGGCACGGTATTGATCGACGAGACCCGTGTCACCGGCATGAGTGAGCACAAGGTGTTTCCGCTCAGTCATACCAGCCTGATCTACTCACGCCGGGTAATCGCCTACATTCTGGAGGTACTGGCCCGGTCCCGGCACGATTGCGTTGAGCTATCGCAACAAGTGAACAGATAAATTGTTCATCCGCCCGAAATCCGACCATTATCTATACTGAAATGGTCAAACCGCGACGGAACCCTGACATGCAACCAACCCAGACTCAGCAACAGACAAAAACGGGCCAGCTACGCTGGCTCTGGCTCCTGCTGACCTGGGTCTGCATCGCCCTGGCCATACTGGGTGCCATCCTGCCGGGATTACCCACCACCGTGTTCGTACTGATCGCCGCCTGGAGCGCCTCGCGCTGCTCACCACGTCTGCGTGGCTGGCTGGAGCGACATCCTCTGTTCGGGGAGCGCCTGCGCAACTGGGAACAGGGGGGCTACATCGATCGCCGCACCAAGTGGATCGCCAGTTCCGGTATGCTCGCCGCCCTGGTCATCGTCCTGATCAGCATCAGCCATCCCCTCCTGCTGACAGCTATCCTGCTATTCATCGCCACCGGGGCAGGCATCGTCTGGTCTCGCCCGGAGCCGGACCGGGACACAGCAGCCTGGCCCGATTCCCGGGATTCCGCCTGACCCAAACGACAACGCCCCGCTGGAAGCGGGGCGTTTGAAGTGCACAACCAGAAAGCCGTCTTATTCCACCGTCACGCTCTTGGCCAGGTTACGCGGCTGATCCACATCGGTGCCCTTGAGCACCGCTACATGGTAGGACAGCAGCTGCAGCGGCAGGGTAAAGGCAATCGGATCCAGTACCGGCGGCAGCGCCGGCAGATAGATCACATAAATCCCCTCCTGCGGCTGGATACTCTCGTCACAGCCGGCAAAGACGAAGAGCTCACCGCCACGGGCACGCACTTCCTGCAGGTTGGCCTTGAGCTTGTCCAGCATGCCGTTGTGCGGCGCCACCGCGATCACCGGCATCTCCTTGTCGACCAGAGCCAGGGGGCCATGCTTGAGTTCGCCGGCCGGGTAGGCCTCGGCATGGATGTAGGAGATCTCCTTGAGCTTGAGTGCCCCCTCCATCGCCACCGGGTAGAGGCTGTTGCGACCGAGGAACAGGGCGTGGTGCTTCTCGGCGAAGTGCACCGACATCTGCTCGATGGGTCCATCCAGTTCCAGCAGCTGCTCCAGCAGGGCCGGTAGCTGTTGCAGGGCCGAGACCAGCTCGCTTTCCTTGTCAGTGTCCAAGCCATGACGACGACCCAGGGCAATGGTGGTCAGCATCAGCGCCACCAGCTGGGAGGTAAACGCCTTGGTCGAGGCCACACCGATCTCGGGACCGGCATTGGTCATCAGGCTGAGATCAGACTCACGTACCAGAGAGCTGCCTGGCACGTTACAGATTGCCAACGTCGCCAGTACCCGGTCCTTGACCTCGCGCAGTGCGGCCAGCGTATCAGCGGTCTCGCCGGACTGGGACAGGGTCAGCAGCAGGGTGCCTTCAGGCAGCACCACCGGGCGATAACGGAACTCGCTGGCCACTTCCACCATGCAGGGGATGCCGACCAGTTCCTCGATCCAGTACTTGGCGACCATGCCGGCATGGTAACTGGTGCCGCAGGCCACGATCTGCACCTGCTTCACCTGGTCGAACACAGCCCCGGCCTCGCTGCCGAACGCCTGCTCCAGCAAGTGTCCGGAGGCGATACGGCCTTCCAGCACCGCCTGCATGACACGCGGCTGCTCGTAGATCTCCTTGAGCATGAAATGACGGAATTCGCCCTTCTCGGCACTGCCCTGACCATGCTCGAAGGTCGTGATCGCACGCTCGACCGCCTGCCCCTGTGCATCCAGCACCTGAATCTGATCCGCTTCCAGGATGGCGATATCGCCATCTTCCAGGAACATGAAACGGTCGGTTACCGGCAGCAGGGCCAGCTGGTCGGAGGCGATGAAGTTCTCGCCAATGCCGACGCCGATCACCAGCGGGCTACCCTTGCGCGCCGTCAGCAGCTGTTCCGGCTGGTCGGCATGAATCACACCGAGGGCAAAAGCCCCTTCCAGGTAGCCCAGGGTCTGACGCAGAGCCGCCGGCAGGTTGAGACCCGCCTTCAGTTCGCGATCCAGCAGGTGTGCCACCACCTCGGTGTCGGTCTCCGAGGTAAACACATAGCCCTGCTGCTGCAGCTCGCGCTTGAGCGGCTCAAAGTTCTCGATGATGCCGTTATGCACCACGGCCAGACGTTCGCCGGACATGTGCGGGTGCGCATTCTGCTCCGACGGCTGACCGTGGGTCGCCCAGCGGGTATGGGCGATGCCCAGATGCCCCGACAGTGGCTGCTGCTCACAGGCATCGGCCAGGGCCTGCACCTTGCCGATGCGACGCAGGCGGTTGATCTCGCCCTGGTCGAGCACGGCCATGCCGGCCGAGTCGTAGCCCCGGTATTCCAGGCGACGCAGACCTTCCAGCAGGATCCCCGCCACGGGGCGCGCCGCGATGGCGCCAACGATTCCACACATGTTCAGGATCCCTTTTTCTGCGGGCGCGCCCAGTTATCGAGATTGACCTGCTTGCCGCGCGCCACAGCCAGCTGATTATCGGACACGGTCTTGGTGACCGTGGAACCGGCCCCGACCGTCGCGCCGGCGCCGATCTCCACCGGCGCCACCAGTGAACTGTTGGAACCGATAAAGGCACCGTCACCGATTCGGGTCAGTGACTTGTTGACGCCGTCATAGTTACAGGTGATGGTGCCCGCGCCCACGTTCACGTCCACGCCGATCTCGGCATCGCCGATATAGGTGAGGTGGTTCACTTTGGAGCCGGCACCGATACGTGCCTTCTTGGTTTCGACAAAGTTGCCGACCTTGCTGCCGGCCGCCAGCTCGGTACCGGGACGCAGACGAGCAAAAGGACCAATCTGGGCATGTTCCGCGACCAGGGCACCGTCGATCATGGAGTTGGCTTCGATCCGCGTGCCGGCTCCGATGCGGGCATTGCGGATAATGCAGTTGGCGCCGATTTCGACACCTTCTCCCAGCACCACTTCCCCCTCGAAAATGGTATTGATGTCGATCAGCACATCACGGCCGGTTTTCAGTTCGCCACGAATATCGATACGTTGCGGGTCAGCCAGGGTCACCCCTTCGACCATCAGTTGCTCGGCCAGTTGACGTTGATACCAGCGCTCCAGCTGGGCCAGCTGCTGACGATTATTGACGCCCTGCACTTCCTGCTCCGCCTCGGGCTGGATGGCACGGACGCGCATACCCTCGGTCGCCGCCATGGCGATGACATCGGTCAGGTAGTACTCGCCCTGGGCATTGTCGGCAGACAGCCTTGGCAGCCATTCATGCAGTGCCGACGACGGCAGCGCCAGAATACCGGTGTTGACCTCACGAACAAGTTTTTCCTGTTCGGTGGCATCCTTGTGCTCGACGATGGCAACCACATCGCCCACGGCGTTACGGATAATACGGCCGTAACCGGTCGGATCTTCCAGGGTCACGGTGAGCAGGCCAAGGTCGCCATGCGCGGCAATTTTGATCAGTTGCGCAAGGGTTTCCGAGCGGGTCAGCGGCACATCACCGTAGAGTACCAGCACCACCGAGTCCTGACCGATATTCGGCATCGCCTGTGCTACGGCATGGCCGGTGCCCAGCTGCTCACGCTGCCAGACAAAGCTCAGCGCCTGACCCGACATCGCCTGTTCGACCTGCTCGCCCTCGTGGCCGATCACCACATGCAGGGCCTCGGGCGCCAGACGCTGCGCACTGTCGACCACGTGCTGGAGCATCGGTTTGCCCGCCAGGCCATGCATCACTTTCGGCAGCGCCGACTTCATGCGACTGCCCTGTCCGGCAGCCAGAATCACTACATCCGTTTTCATATTGTCTCGGTACCCTGAGGTCGCAACCGCCTGTCACGACATTGAGATATAAAGTGCACGAAACTTTAGCGTATACTCGTTCTCGATCAATACTATTTGTCACAAAAAAATTGACAAAATGACGCCAGAAATTTTCGATCTGCTCGGTCTGACCGAACGCGATATCAGTATCTACAAGGCTTTGCTCGCCCTGGGGCCAAGTTCTATCCGAACCGTAGCTGAACGTGCCGGTGTCAATCGCGGCAGCACATATGAATGCCTGAAAAGCCTGCAACAGCGCGGCATCGTCACCTACCAGCCCAGAGGCAAACGCCGCTACTTCTCGGCCCGGGAGCCGGAAGTGCTGCTGCAACTGGCCGATGAGCGCCGGGAACAGATGGAGCTGGCGATCGACCTGCTCAAGAGCAGCGTGATTCCGGAGCTGCATCATCTGAAGCCCGACTTCAGTATCGCCAATGTGGAATTCTATGAAGGGGATGCCGGCATCGAGCAGGTACTGCGCGACATTCTCAACCGCGTGGGTGCTCAGGAGAATCCCGTGTACTCCGTGTTCTCGTCCAAGCCGATACGGCCGTTGTTGTATCGCCCCTTTCCCAACTTCACCGCCCAGCGGGTCGCGCGCGGCATTCGCGTGCGTGCCATTGCCATCGGTGAAGGCGGCGAAAGTGCCGAGCTGTCGGAGCGCAAGTGGATCAGGACCGACGGCCCCGTAGATGCGGCCTATATCGCCATCTACCCGCCGCGCTGCGCCATCATCTCATTGGCCTCGGACAACTATCCCACAGCGGTGGTGATCGACTCCCGTGAGGTCGCCGGCGCTCAGCAGATCATCTTCAATACGCTTTGGGGGCTGCTGTAATCGCTCCACTCAGCCCATCGCAGGATCTGGGTCTTATCCAGGTTTCAGACACAAAAAAAGCAGCCCGAGGGCTGCTTTTTTAACACTGTCGGAAAACCGGTTATTTACCGGCCTTGCGACGAATCTGCTGCAAGGTGCGAAGCTGGGCCGCTGCCTCAGCCAGCTGAGCCGCAGCACGGGAGTATTCAAACTCGCCGGTCTTGTCAGCCATGGCATGCTCGGCATGCTTCTGGGCCTCAAGCGCTGCAGCTTCACTCAGATCACCCGCGCGCAGTGCTGTATCAGCCAACACTGTCACCTTGTGCGGCTGGACTTCAATGAAGCCACCGGAGACGTAGAACACGTCTTCCTTACCGCCCTGCGTACGCAGCTCGACAGGGCCTGGTTTCAGTTCCGTCAGAAGCGGAGCGTGACCCGGGTAGATACCCAGGTCACCCAGGCTACCTGTCACGGAGACGAACTCGATAAGGCCGGAGAAGATCTCCTCCTCAGCACTTACGATGTCACAATGAACAGTCATAGCCATCTTGATTACCTCTTAAAAGGTTCCGCTTGGAACTTACAGGCCTTTCGCTTTCTCGACAGCTTCGTCGATAGTGCCGACCATGTAGAACGCCTGCTCCGGCAGAGCGTCGTATTCGCCGTTCAGGATGCCCTGGAAGCCACGGATAGTGTCTTTCAGAGACACGTATTTACCCGGAGCACCGGTGAATACTTCAGCTACGAAGAACGGCTGAGACAGGAAGCGCTGGATCTTACGCGCACGGGATACGGTCTGCTTGTCTTCTTCAGACAGCTCGTCCATACCCAGGATCGCGATGATGTCCTTCAGCTCCTTGTAACGCTGCAGAGTAGACTGCACGCCACGAGCGATTTCGTAGTGTTCCTGGCCGATAACCAGCGGATCCAGCTGACGAGAGGTGGAATCCAGCGGGTCGATCGCCGGGTAGATACCCAGCTCCGCGATCTGACGAGACAGTACTACCGTCGCGTCAAGGTGGGAGAAGGTGGTCGCCGGAGACGGGTCAGTCAAGTCATCCGCCGGTACGTATACCGCCTGGATAGACGTGATGGAACCAGTCTTGGTAGAGGTGATACGCTCCTGCAGAACGCCCATCTCTTCCGCCAGCGTCGGCTGGTAACCTACCGCAGAAGGCATACGACCCAGCAGTGCAGATACTTCAGTACCCGCCAGGGTGTAACGGTAGATGTTATCGACGAACAGCAGTACGTCACGGCCTTCATCACGGAATTTTTCCGCCATGGTCAGACCGGTCAGTGCTACACGCAGACGGTTACCCGGCGGCTCGTTCATCTGACCGTAGACCATCGCTACTTTAGACTTGTCGAACTGCTCAACGTTAACAACGCCCGCTTCCTGCATCTCGTGGTAGAAGTCGTTACCCTCACGAGTACGCTCACCTACACCCGCGAATACAGACAGACCGGAGTGCTGAGTCGCGATGTTGTTGATCAGCTCCATCATGTTTACGGTTTTACCTACACCGGCACCACCGAACAGACCGACCTTACCACCCTTGGCGAACGGGCAAACCAGGTCGATAACCTTGATGCCGGTTTCCAGCAGCTCGTTAGTCGCTGCCTGGTCCGCGTAAGACGGCGCCTTACGGTGGATGGCGTAACGCTCTTCTTCACCAATCGGACCACATTCGTCGATCGGGTTACCCAGAACGTCCATGATACGACCCAGAGTGGCCGTACCCACCGGTACAGATACCGGTGCGCCAGTGTTAGTCGTTTCCAGACCACGGTTCAGACCTTCGGTCTGGCCCATGGCAATTGCACGTACGACACCGTCGCCCAGCTGCTGCTGAACTTCCAGTGTCAGGCCGGTTTTTGCGACGGTCAGTGCGTCGTAAACCTTCGGTACGTTGTCACGCGGGAATTCCACGTCTACAACCGCACCGATAATCTGAACAATACGTCCGCTACTCATGTTCGGATCCTCTTAACTTTTTAACCTGTTCACTGCGTTAAACAGCAGCAGCACCACCGACGATCTCGGAAATTTCCTGAGTAATCGCCGCCTGACGAGCCTTGTTGTATACCAATTGCAGCTCATCAATCAGGTTGCCGGCGTTATCGGTTGCGTTCTTCATCGCCAGCATACGTGCTGCCTGTTCACAGGCATTATTCTCAACCACGGCCTGATAGACCAGGGACTCGATGTAACGCGTCAGCAGGCCGTTCAACAGCTCTTTCGCGTCAGGTTCGTACAGATAGTCCCAATGGTGATTGAGGTTCTTGTCATCGTCTTCCGCCTTCAGCGGCAGCAGCTGCTCTACGACGGGCTTCTGGGTCATGGTGTTCACGAAATCGTTGGACACGATGAACAGTTGATCCAGCTTGCCTTCGTCGAAGTTATCCAGCATCACCTTGACCGAACCGATCAGCTGTTCCAGTTCCGGCGCATCGCCGAGACCGCCTTTCGCTGCTACGACGTTGCCGCCGAAGTTACGGAAGAAGGTGATTGCCTTGGAACCCAGCGCACAGACATCAACTTCGATGTTCTGGTCGTGGAACTCCTTCATTTTGCTTACAGCTGCCTTGAACGCGTTCACGTTCAAACCGCCACAGAGGCCACGGTCGGATGCCACTACGATGAAACCGACTCGTTTGACCTCACGCTCTCGCATGTAGAGGTGCTTGTATTCAGGGTTGGCTTTCGCCAGGTGCTGAATAACACCACGGATGCTCTGGGCGTACGGACGGGAAGACTGCATGCGATCCTGGGCTTTACGCATCTTCGACGCAGCAACCATTTCCATGGCGCTGGTGATTTTGCGCGTGCTGCCAATGCTCGCAATCTGCGTCTTAATCTCTTTTCCGACTGCCATAGTTCCGCCTATAAACTTGAATCAGTATTGGACCGGCCGATGTGTCTGACCGGTCACCAGCTCTGACGAGCAATTACCAAGTTTGGGTAGACTTGAACTTCTCGATGCCAGCCTTGAACTGAGCCGCGATTTCGTCGTCGTAACCGCCTTTCTCGTTCACTTTCGCCATCAGATCAGCGTGTTCGCTGTTGAAGTAGGCGACCAGGGCTGCTTCGAATGCACCGATCTTGTCCAGCTCGACACCTTTCAGGAAGCCTTCGTTGGCAGCGTACAGGCTCAGACCCATCTCAGCGACGGACATCGGAGTGTACTGTTTCTGCTTCATCAGCTCGGTTACGGCCTGGCCGTGTTCCAGCTGGTTACGAGTAGCATCATCCAGGTCGGAAGCGAACTGCGCGAACGCAGCCAGCTCACGGTACTGAGCCAGTGCCAGACGCACACCGCCACCCAGCTTCTTGATGATCTTGGTCTGGGCAGAACCACCCACTCGGGATACGGACAGACCTGCGTTGATCGCAGGACGTACGCCAGAGTTGAACAGGCTGGCTTCCAGGAAGATCTGGCCATCGGTGATGGAGATTACGTTGGTCGGTACGAACGCAGATACGTCGCCACCCTGGGTTTCGATGATCGGCAGCGCGGTCAGAGAACCGGTCTGGCCTTTCACTTCACCCTTGGTGAACTGTTCAACGTAATCAGCGTTGACACGGGACGCACGCTCCAGCAGACGGGAGTGCAAGTAGAATACGTCACCCGGGTAAGCTTCACGGCCCGGCGGACGACGCAGCAGCAGAGAGATCTGACGGTATGCCCAAGCCTGCTTGGTCAGGTCGTCAAATACGATCAGCGCGTCTTCACCGCGGTCACGGAAGTATTCACCCATGGTCGCACCGGCGTACGGTGCCAGGTACTGCATGGCGGCCGGATCGGCAGCGCCTGCAGCCACGACGATGGTGTGATCCATCGCACCGTGCTCTTCCAGCTTGCGTACCACGTTGGCGATAGTGGACTGCTTCTGTCCGATCGCTACGTAGATACACTTGATGCCAGTGCCTTTCTGGTTGATGATCGCGTCGATGGCGATCGCGGTCTTACCGATCTGACGGTCACCGATGATCAGCTCACGCTGACCACGACCAACCGGCACCATCGCATCGATCGCTTTCAGACCGGTCTGAACCGGCTCATCAACGGACTGACGTGCGATAACGCCCGGCGCAACTTTTTCAACTGCGTCGGTCATTTTGGCTTCGATCGGACCTTTACCGTCGATCGGGTTACCCAGCGCGTCAACAACGCGGCCAAGCAGCTCCGGACCTACCGGTACTTCCAGGATACGACCAGTACAACGGGCAGTCATGCCCTCTACCAGACCCTGGTAGTCACCCAGTACTACGGCGCCTACAGAGTCGCGTTCCAGGTTAAGCGCCATACCGTAGACGCCACCCGGGAATTCGATCATCTCGCCGTACATGACGTCGGCAAGACCGTGGATCAGGATAATACCATCGGAAACGCTGACGATGGTGCCCTCGTTACGGGCTTCAGAAGACACGTCGAGCTTTTCGATGCGCTTCTTGAGAATCTCGCTGATCTCAGAAGGATTCAGTTGCTGCATTGTTATTCCTCACACTCAGGAATTCATCGCTTCGGCCAGTTTCGCCAGTCGTGCACGAACGGAACCATCGATCACAAGGTCATCAGAGCGAACGACCACACCACCAATGATGGACTTGTCCACCTGGGAGGTCAGTTTCACTTCACGACCCAGCTTGCTGCTGAGGGCTTTCGCCAGTTTTTCCTGCTGTGCATCATCCAGCGCAAACGCAGTCGTCAGGTCAACATCGACCTTCATTTCCAGGTTTGCTTTCAAGATGTCGTACTGAGCAGAAATTTCCGGCAACAGCGCCAGGCGGCGGTTTTCAGCCAACAGGCTGATAAAGTTCTTGCCGGCATCGTCGACCTGCTGTTCGCAGACGGCGATGACCAGCTCCGCTTTCTGTGCAACTGTTAGCGCCGGATTACCCAGCAGTTGAGCCAACTCGCTGTCCTGAACCGCCTGAGCGGCCAGGGACAGCAGGTTGGACCACTGATCGAGGTTGCCCTTGTCGCGCGCAAATTCGAACGCGGCTTTGGTGTAGGGCCGAGCGACTGTATTGAGTTCAGCCATCGTAAACCTCGCTTAAAGCTCAGCGGCCAGTTTCTCAACCAGCTGCGCGTGCGCTTTTTCGTCAACAGAGGCTTCCAGAATCTTCTCGGCACCGGCAATTGCCAATGCGCCAACCTGCGCACGCAGAGCTTCGCGTGCCTGGTTGATTTCCTGATCGAGTTCAGCTTCAGCAGAGGCTTTTACGCGATTTGCTTCTTCGCGCGCCTGATCTTTGGCTTCTTCGATAATCTGGTTAGCCCGCTTGTTGGCCTGTTCAATGATGGCGGCTGCCTCTTCCTTGCTGGCACGCATATCGTCAGCGGCTTTTTCCTGAGCCAGCTTCAGATCACGTTCAGCACGGTCGGCCGCATCAAGCCCTTCGGCAATCTTCTTCTTACGCTCAGCCAGCGCACCGGTGATCGGCGGCCAGACGTATTTCATGCAAAATACGACGAAGAGGAAGAATGCAATGGCCTGACCAATGATGGTGAGATTGATATTCACGCCATTACCTCTCGCGGTTGTCGGTTTAAGTAGTTACGTAAAACGCTATTCGAACTACTTGTTAGCCAGCAACAGCGAACAGGACGTACAGACCCAGACCAACACCGATCATCGGGATCGCGTCAACCAGGCCCATTACGATGAAGAACTGAGTACGCAGCAGCGGAACCAGTTCCGGCTGACGAGCAGCACCTTCCAGGAACTTGCCACCCAGGATACCGATGCCGATAGCAGCACCGATTGCACCCAGACCCAGCATCAGCGCAGCAGCGATATACAGCATTGCTTCCATTTTCTTTCTCCAACTATTTTCAAGGTTAAGTTTAAGTTTAAGTTTTCAGAGTTTTACAAACGTAAATCGTTAACTATCCGATCGCACTCAGTGATCATCGTGGGCCATGGCCAGGTAGACGATTGTCAGGACCATGAAGATGAACGCCTGCAGCGTGATGACCAGGATGTGGAAGATCGCCCAGGGCACGGACAGTACCCACTGAGCCCAGAACGGCAGCAGCGCGATCAGGATAAAGATCATTTCACCGGCATACATGTTACCGAAGAGTCGCAGTGCCAGAGAGACCGGCTTGGCCAGCAGGCCGACGATTTCCAGGAACAGGTTGAACGGTGCAAATATTTTCGGCAGCGGCTGGAAGGACAGCTCTTTCAGGAAGCCGCCAACACCTTTCTGCTTGATGCTGTAGTAGACGATCAGGCCAAAAACGCTGAACGCCATGCCGCCGGTCACGTTGACATCGGTGGTCGGTACGATCTTGAAGAAGTGGATGCCCATCTGGCCAGCCACATACGGAATCCAGTCGATCGGCACCAGGTCCATCAGGTTCATCAGGAAGATCCAGACGAAGATGGTCAGCGCCAGCGGCGCGATCACCGGATTCTTGTGATGGAAGATGCCCTTCACGTTGTCGTCGATGAACTCGATGATGGTTTCAACGAAGTTCTGCGCGTTGCCCGGCACGCCGGAAGTCACCGCCTTGGCGATCTTGCGGAAGAACCACACAAACAGGAGACCCAGGCCCACAGACCAGAGCATGCTATCGACGTTGATCGCCCAGAAACCCATCTCCGCCGCTTCCTGCGCACTGTGTGCGAAGCCCCAACCGGATTCGGGATGGTTACCGAAGGTCAGGTTCGTCAGGTGGTGGGATATGTATTCTGAGGATGTAACTGTTCCACTTGCCATTCTCAGCTTCTCTCATTCAAAGTTTTTCAGGAACCGGTCTTGAACAGTTTCATCTGCAGCATCCATCCGGATAGTTGCAGCAAGATGAA
Organism: uncultured Marinobacterium sp.; assembly: GCA_963677795.1. Lineage (GTDB taxonomy): Bacteria > Pseudomonadota > Gammaproteobacteria > Pseudomonadales > Balneatricaceae > Marinobacterium. The sequence continues at coordinate 1,965,193 of OY782520.1, forward strand.
AGTGCCAAATAGGGAAAATGGGCTCAGAGGTCGAACCAGCATGAAGGTTGCGCTGAACAGCGCCACCGTCAGCATCATTTTCCCTATTTCGCTCGCGTACATACTGACCAGTACGGTGCGTGCACTGTTGGCGTTCCGGTTACCCAGCGCGCGCCAGGTGAAATACAGGTTCGGTAGCAGATAGAGCATGCCGCCCAGAAAAGCCGAGTAGGCTTCCACTGTGCCGAGCAGCAAACAGGCCGCAGATACGATCAGTATCAACGCGGCCTGTAGCAAAAAGATGCGCATAAACCCGCGAAAGCTGCGCTGGCCATGACGGCTGCGTGCTGCCGGGGCCTGTCCTGCCTCACCTTTTCTCAATTCTGATCCTGTTTCCAGCCTGAACAGTGCCCAAATTGCGGCCCGATTATAGGCATTCCCCCCCACATTCTCAACTCAATCCCGACAGTTTTGCACTAAGGTCTTAACTTCCTGCGCCCTGAGTGCGCGGGGTCATGAGATCAGCTGCAGGATCGCTTCAAGTTCCTCGCGCGACTTGAAATCGATGGAGATCTTGCCCTTGCCGTTGGCACCACTGCGGATGCTGACAGCGGTCGACAGGCGCTGTGACAGGGAGCCTGCCAGCTGTTCCAGCGCGGGGTCCACCTCGGGCTTGGGTTTGGCCGGCGTTTCGGCCTGTCCCTGGTAGCGTTTGACCAACTGTTCCGTTTGTCGAACGGAGAGTTCCCTGGTCACCACCTCGTCCGCGGCCCGGATCTGAACCAGTCCCTGCAGCGCCAGCAAGGCGCGGGCATGGCCCATCTCCAGATCACCATGTTCGAGCAGGGTGCGCACTTCCGGTGTCAGGTTCATCAGGCGCAGCAGGTTGGTGATGGTGGAGCGCGACTTGCCCACCGCATCGGCAACCTGCTGCTGGGTCAGTTCGAACTCAGTCTGCAGACGCTGCAGCGCGATCGCTTCTTCGATCGGGTTGAGGTTTTCGCGCTGAATGTTCTCGATCAGCGCCATGGCGATGGCCGCTTCGTCCGGGACATCGCGAATGATCACCGGGATCGTCTTCAGCCCGGCCATCTGGCTGGCCCGCCAGCGGCGCTCGCCGGCAATGATTTCGTAGCGATCACCCGCAATCGGTCGCACCACGATTGGCTGCATCACCCCCTGGCTGCGGATGGAACTGGCCAGCTCCTCCAGCGCCTCGGGGTTCAGATCCCGTCGCGGCTGATAACGCCCGGGTTCAATGACATTCACTGCCAGTTCGCGCAGGTTGTCCTCCTGCGGCTTGCCCTGCGGGTCGGCGACACTCGGCTCACTCTGATCATGAGGACCCGACACACCGGACAGCAGCGCATCCAGCCCCCGTCCCAGTCCGCGCTTTTTTGCTACCATTTATTCTGTTTCCTGTTCCGTCAACGCGGTTTGCGCCGGGACCTGTTCAGCCGCCAGCTCCTGGTCGGTACGCCGGATCAGCTCACCGGCCAGGGCCAGATAGGCCAGGGCGCCGCGTGAATTCTTGTCGTACTGCAACGCCGGCAGGCCATGGCTGGGCGCTTCCGCCAGGCGTACATTGCGCGGAATCACCGTGCGGTACACCTTGTCCCCGAAGTACTCCACCAGATGGGCCGAAACATCCTTGGTCAGACTCATGCGCGGATCGAACATGGTGCGCAGTATGCCTTCGATCCTCAGTGCAGGGTTCAGACGCTGGTTGATCTTGTTGATGGTACCGACCAGGGCGCTGATCCCTTCCAGGGCATAGTATTCGCACTGCATCGGGATGATCACCCCGGCCGAGGCGGCCAGCGCATTCACGGTCAGCAGGTTCAACGACGGAGGGTTGTCGATCAAAATGTAGTCATAGTCATCCATTACCGGCAGCAACGCCATCTTGAGACGGAATTCCCGGCGTGGCAGCTGCAGCAGTTCAACTTCGGCCGCGGTCAGGTCTCCGTTGGCACCGATCAGGTGGTAGCCACACCGGGTTTCCGTAATGATGGCGTCGGCGGCGCTGGCCTGGTCGGTGAGCAGTTCATAGACCGAGCATTCAAGCTGATGCTTGTCGATACCGCTGCCCATGGTGGCGTTCCCCTGGGGATCCAGGTCAATCATCAGCACCCGCTTGTGTGTCGCCGCCAGTGACGCGGCCAGATTGACACAGGTGGTCGTCTTGCCTACCCCGCCCTTCTGGTTGGTAATGGTGATGATTTTGGCCACGCCTATGCTCTCCCTAGAATCAGCAGGTGCCGCTCGCCATCGGTATCCGGCAGTTGCAACCGGTGGGTTTCACGCAGCTCAAAGCCTGCCGGCATCTGTTCAATCTCGGCCTCAGGATACAGCCCTTTCATGGCAAGAAAAACACCCTGATCCGTCGCCAGGTGACCGCTCAAGTTGAGCATGTCGGCAATGGAGGCAAAGGCACGGGAAATCACCATATCGAAGGGCTCGGCCTCGACGCCCTCGACCCGGCCATTGATCACGCTCAGGTTGTCCAGACCCAGTTCCGCTTTCACCTGCACCTGGAAACGGGTCTTCTTGCCGTTGCTGTCCAGCGTGGTGACCTGCAGATCGGGACGGCAGATCGCCAGCGGAATACCGGGCAGCCCCGGGCCGCTGCCCACGTCCAGCAGGCGACCTTCGCCAATCCAGGGCAAGACACTGAGGCTGTCCACCAGATGGCGTGAAATCATCTGCGCCGGATCACGCACGGCGGTCAGGTTGTACGCCTTGTTCCACTTCACCAGCATCTGGTGATAGGTCAGCAGACGTTCGATCTGGCTGTCGTCCAGTTCGATCTGCAGTGGTTTCAGGCCACGCAGCAGAAGATCACGAAACTCAGACATCATTCGGCCACCTGCTTGTTAACACTTTTGTTGAGCTGACGCTTCTTCAGGTAGACCAGCAGCAGCGAGATCGCCGCCGGGGTCATGCCCTGGATACGGGATGCCTGTGCCAGGGTCTCCGGGCGCTGCTGGCCCAGCTTCAGTTTCAGCTCATTGGACAGGCCACTGACCTGGTTGTAATCGAAGTCATCCGGCAGACGGGTGTTTTCCTGGCGGCGCATCTGCTCGATCTCGCCTTTCTGACGCTCGATGTAGCCTGAATACTTGAGCTGGATCTCGACCTGCTCGGCGGCCTGTTCATCCTCGATCGGCTCGCCCTTGAGGTAGGCCACATCCAGGTAGTTCAGCTCGGGGCGCTTGATCAGGTCGGCCAGGTTGTATTCCCGGTTCAAGCCGCTCTTGAGTCGGCTGTCCAGCTGCTCCGCTTCCGGCGTGTTCGGATGCACCCAGGTGTTTTTCAGCCGTTGCAGTTCCTGCTCCATCGCTTCTCGCTTGGCCTCGAAGCGGGCCCAGCGCTGATCTCCGACCAGACCCAGCTCGCGGCCTTTTTCGGTCAGGCGCAGATCGGCATTGTCTTCGCGCAGGATAAGGCGGTATTCCGCCCGGCTGGTGAACATGCGGTAAGGCTCGGAGGTGCCCAGGGTGATCAGGTCATCGACCATCACGCCGATGTAGGCTTCATCACGGCGCGGATACCAGGCTTCACGGTCCAGTGCCCGGGCGGCGGCGTTGTAACCGGCCAGCAATCCCTGAGCGCCAGCTTCTTCATACCCGGTCGTACCGTTGATCTGGCCAGCAAAGTAGAGCCCCTGGATATGTTTGCTTGCCAGGGTGTGGCGCAAATCCTGAGGATTGAAGAAATCATACTCGATGGCGTAGCCCGGTCGTGTGATATGGGCGTGCTCGAAACCGCGGATGGAACGCACCAGCTCCATCTGCACATCGAACGGCAGACTGGTGGAGATGCCGTTTGGATAGAGTTCGTGGGTGGTCAACCCTTCCGGCTCGACGAACACCTGGTGCTGGTCCTTGTCGGCGAAGCGGTTGATCTTGTCTTCGATGGACGGACAGTAACGCGGCCCGATTCCCTCGATGACGCCGGTGTACATGGGTGAACGATCCAGACCGCCACGGATGATGTCGTGAGTGCGGCTGTTGGTATGGGTGATGTAGCAGTTCACCTGCTGAGGATGATCATCGACGCTGCCCATGAATGACATTACCGGCGTCGGTGTATCACCTGGCTGGGGTTGCATCACTGAAAAATCGACACTGCGGGCATCGATGCGCGGTGGTGTCCCGGTTTTCAGACGATCAACCCGTAACGGCAGCTCACGTAATCGCTGTGCCAGACGGATCGATGGCGGATCTCCGGCACGGCCACCGGCATGATTGTCTAGACCGATATGGATCACACCACCAAGGAAGGTACCGGCAGTCAGCACTACGGAACGGGCATGGAAACGGATACCGGTCTGGGTCACCACCCCTTTGACCTCGTCCCCTTCCACGATCAGATCATCCGCCGCCTGCTGGAAGATCTGCAGGTTGGGCTGGTTTTCCAGGATGGAACGAATGGCAGCCTTGTACAACACTCGATCCGCCTGGGCACGGGTGGCTCTGACGGCGGGTCCCTTGCGGGCATTGAGTACGCGGAACTGGATACCGCCACGATCGGTGGCACAGGCCATGGCGCCATCCAGCGCATCGATCTCCTTGACCAAATGGCTTTTGCCAATCCCGCCAATGGCCGGGTTGCACGACATCTGTCCGAGTGTCTCGATGTTATGGGTCAGAAGCAGTGTTTTGGCACCGATGCGGGCGGCTGCCAGGGCAGCTTCGGTGCCGGCGTGTCCGCCACCAATCACGATCACATCAAAGCGGTCAGGATAGTCCACTGAAGGCCTCACAATATTGCAGGTTAGAGCTGGCCGATAGTGGCCGGAGAAAAGGGGGACAAGTATAGCCTTCCCGGGAGCGTTAAGAAATGGTCAAAATTTAGTCAGCTTTTCCTGATTACCTTTTGCCTGACAGACAGGACATATATAAGTAAGAAGAAAGGATATATATAAGAAGGGATTGTTATTGTTCTTTATATATAGGGCAGCCCTTTTTCCGGGATATCTCCTTTTTTTCCTTGTATGTCATTAGCTTAGCGAGATTGAAACCCTGTTGTCGGGGGCTGGTCGAGCTGGTGAACCCTTGAGGACAGCATGTGGGCAGAATGGCCTGTTATGCACAGGGCAAAATTATCCAATGCTCAAGCACAGTTATTCACCGGTCGGCTTCACAGCAACTTCCCAGGCCAATGTGGATAATCGGCGGCGTGAACAATTCTGTTATGTCTCGTGGGATAACCCGAGCATATCATTGGGATAAGCGATCTGTGGAAAAAATTCCGTCCAACGAAAATGTGTTTCGGCCTGTGTGTAAGCTTGTGAGTGAACTGTATAACTCGCCTCCCTCTATTCCGGCTAGATTGTGGGTATCTTTATGAAAATAATGAAGTTAACCCTATTTTTTGTTTAAAAACATAAGCTTGTATATATTTTTTATGTTTATAAATGTGTGAATATTAGGTTTTTCAACAGTGTTTCATGAACTCCGCACTTTGCTCTGTACGTATTTTATACACTTTTGCGCTGTACGATTTGTGCTGTGGAAATCATCGGAAGGGGCAAAATCGGGTTGTGAATAAGTGGCGGCCGACGGATGCGGCCGCGGCAAGAAAATCCTCTGCGCGCAAATGCTTGTCACGCTCGGCACGGTTAGTATCAACGCTGGCAGGATCAGTTCCACTGATCTGGCTGGCTTCCGGGCTTGCAGCATCCCAGCTGAATGAACCGCTGAAGTCATTGAAACGACCATAGAGCCAGCTGTACCCCAGGTGACTGATCTTGACGTTGATGAAAGCGTGCTGGCCTTGGATGTCGATGGTGTAGTCGGCGGCCTGTGCCGACAGGCCATGGCCGGCGGTGCTGTTGTTCAACTGCATTCTTTGCCCCTCACGTCTATTGGACCTGATTGTGGCATCGGAGCGGAGCAGAATGAATGCCAAGCCGTGCTGGTCAATGATCGGTTTAGTTGATCACTCCAGGGCCTGGCTTGCGCTTTTCAGGGCTGCTTTGCCCTGGCGGTTTTGAACCAGGGGCGATGTTGCGTCAGTAGAGCCGCCGTTTGGCATAACTGCGGGCAGCCTGGATAATCCTTGCGTGCCAGCAGTCGGGCGCAACGTTGCAGGCTGTATCCTGCCTGTTCCGGTTGCTGTTCCAGCCGACTCAGTTTGCGCAGGGTCTGCTGGATCATGGCTCTCTCACGAGCACCGGTGTCGGGAGCACTGCCTAGTCGATGCAGCTGGAAAATGCTCTGGCCGGTCTCGAGTACGGCCAGGCAGCCATGGGTGGCTGAACCGGTGTCGGCGTTGTTGCGCAGGTACAGGCGGATCAGGTGCAGGACACGATGGTTCAGGCGCGCCTGCCAGATGTGCTGTCGCGGCAGCACATCGGTGGCCGCCGCCAGTGACTGCAGTTCATGCAGCATCATAGTGACCAGTACGCGGCTGCGCTGGCGCAGGTTGGTGGGGAAGACGTAGCGGAACGCAACCATGGCGATCAGGGGGGTGGCGACGACCGCCAGCGCCATCGACAGCGAATGGGAAAAACCGTAGCTGCCGGCCTGTGTCGGATGCAGCAGCAGCAACATGATCATGTTGAAATCCATGGCGCTTGCTTGGCTGCGCAGATGCGCCATTGGCACGGCTCCGAGCATGACGAACGGCAGCATTGTCAAGATCTGAAACAGGACGCCGTCGCCCAAGGGCCAGATCAGCCAGGCACAGGTCAGTGCCGCCATCGCGCCGCATGCCTGTCCGATGAAAATGAAGCGCATGAGGCGTGCAGGGTTGTCGGTCGTGGAAAACAGCGTGACCATGATCGCGGCGCCCAGCAGCAGATAAGGTCCGGCAGACCAGCCGGTCAGCCACCAGAGGCTGCCAAGGAGCAGGATCAGACCGCAGGCCCTGAGCGTGGCCTGGCGCGCTCCGACCCAATCCCGATGCAGGATCACGGGCCGCTGGCGGGCCAGGGTCCGAGCGCTCAGCGCTTGGCCGGGCAGCAGCAGTGGCTCCAGCATCTGCAGCAATGCCAGGATGACGTCTGGCCCCTCCTCGCATTGCTGGCGAGCGTTCTGGAGGCGCGTCTGCAGCTGCCGACCATCCTTGTTTTTCTTCAGGCTGTCCGCCAGCTGTTGCAGCGCGGTCACGGCCGCCGGCGAGATGGATACCTGACTCGGGCTCGTTCTTAACCAGAGCAGCAATTCAACCTGAACGTGCAGCAGCCTGCGGCTGGCGCGCAGCTGGCGCTGGGAGCGGATGGAACCGGCTGATTGGGACTGTAGCTGCTCTTCTATTAGCGCCATCTTTTCCAGCTGCGACTGTATTGCGGCCGTTGATATCGGGCCGGTTTGCAGTTGCTGCAGCAGCAGTTGCATCAGGTCTGAGCTCAAGCGGCGCAGCCGTTGGCCGGTATTGTCGGCCACGCTGGTCGGTGCCAGCAGCAGCCCGATCACCAGCGCCGTGAGTACCCCGACGAGTACCGTCAGCAGGCGGTCCACCCCCAATGTCATGATCGATTCCGGGGCATCCGTGCTCAGTAATGCCACCATCGCGGCAGAGTAACCGGCGAGCAGGGTGCCGTAGGACGCCAGCCCGTGGATCAGGTTGCCGGCACCGGCGCAGAAGCTGACCCAGAGCGCCAGGCCGATGACCAGGATCGGGATGCTGCCGTCCGCCACCACCACCAGCGAGACGCCGAACACCGTGCCCACCAGGGTGCCCAGACCCCGGAACAGGCTTTTTTCGATCAGCATGCCGCGGACCGGCTGGGAAGCCGCCCAAACGGTCATGGCCGACCATTGTGGATGCTCCAGCCCGAGCGCCCAGGCAAGCAGGAGGGCAAGCCCGGCGGCACTGGCGGTGCGTAGCGCAAATCCGATACGTGAGGGATCAAATCCCAGCTTGTTCAGGCTCAGATGCAAGGTGGTCACATTGAATCTCCTTCCGACAGCTCCTGGAGCTGCTTGCGGATACGGCCCAGTACTCGGGTCATCTGCTCGATCTCTTCATCGCTGATGGTTTTCAGCATTCGTGCTTCGATCGTGTCGAGAATGAGCCTGATGCGTGCGGCCTCCTCCTGTCCGGACGGCGTCAGGAAAATATGTCGCCGGCGGCGGTCGTCGGGAGCGGGACGGCGCTCGACGAAGCCTCTTTCGACCAGAGTGTCCAGCAGGCGGACAAGGCTGGAGCCGTCGATGCCGACTCGTGCGGCCAGTTCCGTTTGCGTGCAGCCATCGCCCCCGTCCGACAGATGGATCAGCGGTGACCAACTGATGTCGGTCACCCCCTCCTGGGCCAGCAACTGATCCAGGGTACGACGCCAGAGGCGCGCGAGCAGGGTGAAGCGGATACCGAACTGTTTTTGGGGGGATGCGGGCATAATTAATTCCATTCAATTAATTTGAATTCAAAGTATATGGGGAGATAGTAGCATCTGTGTTGTGTTTTATCCACAGGCTGGATGTAGGGGCTCTGAAGCGTCAACCTCCGAGTGTCCTATGCGGCGAGCAGGTGTTGATATGGGGATCGTCGACTGCCAGGCTCGGGCGGAGCGGGCCTAACCCGGCACACCTGTGGCAGGGGCCGGGTAAAGGAGAGGCTGTCAGTTACTTGCCGATGCAGAATGAGCTGAAGATGCGTCCCAGCAGGTCATCGGAGGTGAACTCGCCGGTGATCTCGCTCAGTACCTGCTGCGCCTGGCGCAGGTCTTCGGCCAGCAGCTCGCCGGCTCCGTGCAGCTGCAGCTGTTCGGCGCCGGTATCGAGCAGCTCACGGGCCCGTTCCAGGGCATCGATATGGCGGCGACGGGCCATGAAGCCACCCTCGGTGGTGCTGCTGAAGCCCATCACCTCCTTCAGATGCTGGCGCAGCTGGTCGACGCCCTCGCCGCCCTTGGCGCTCAGCCGGATCAGGGTGTACTCGCCCTGCTGTTCCAGGCCGATGGGCTCGTCGCTCAGGTCGGCCTTGTTGCGGATCAGGGTTACATGGCTGAAATCATCCAGGTGGTCGGCCAGCTCGGGCCAGAGTTCGGCCGGATCGGTGGTGGCCGAACGGGTGCTGTCCACCATCATCAGGATGCGGTCCGCCTTGCGGATCTCCTCCCAGGCCCGATCGATGCCGATCCGCTCCACCGCATCCGGCGCGTCGCGCAGGCCGGCGGTGTCGATGATATGCAGCGGCATGCCGTCGATGTGGATATGTTCGCGCAAGACATCACGGGTGGTGCCTTCGATATCGGTGACGATCGCCGTTTCGCGCCCGGCCAAGGCGTTGAGCAGGCTCGATTTGCCGGCGTTGGGGCGACCGGCGATCACCACGTTCATCCCCTCGCGCAGCAAGCTGCCCTGGCGCGCTTCCTGACGGACTTCGCCGAGCTGCTGCAGGATCTGGTCGAGGTCGTTCTGGACCTTGCCGTCGGCGAGAAAGTCGATCTCCTCCTCGGGGAAATCGATGGCCGCCTCGACATAGATGCGCAGCTGGATCAGTGCCTCGACCAGTGCATGCACGCGCTCGGAAAAGGCGCCCTGTAATGAGCGCAGTGCACAGCGGGCAGCCTGCTCGGAGGAGCTGTCGATCAGGTCGGCGATCGCCTCCGCCTGAGCCAGGTCCAGTTTGTCGTTGAGGAAGGCACGTTCGGAGAACTCGCCAGGGCGTGCCAGGCGAGCACCGAGGGTGATACAGCGCTGCAGCAGCAGATCGATGATCACCGGGCCGCCGTGGCCCTGCAGTTCCACCACATCTTCGCCGGTAAAGGAGTGCGGGTTGGGGAAATAGAGCGCTATGCCCTGATCCAGCACCTGAGTGCCCTCACCCAGGAATGGCGTGTAGTGGGCATAACGCGGTTTGGGGCAAAAGCCCAGCAGCTGTTCGGCGATGCTCAGTGCCTGTGGACCGGACAGACGGATAATGCCGACGCCGCCGCGTCCGGGCGGTGTGGCCTGGGCAGCGATGGTGTCCTGTTGAGTACTGAGCATGTGAGTCTCCTGACCATGATCGTGATTCTGAAACGCAAAAAGGCTCCCGCAGGAGCCTTTTATTTTACTGTGGAAGCGGACGTTAGTCTTTCGCTGCGCCTGCTTCGATCTGCTTGTTGATCACCCACTGCTGAGCGATCGACAGAATGTTGTTGACCAGCCAGTACAGTACCAGACCTGCCGGGAACCAGAGGAAGAAGAAGGTGAACAGAATCGGCAGCATCTTCATCATCTTGGCCTGCATGGGATCAGGCGGTGTCGGGTTCAGCGACTGCTGAATGAACATGGTCACGCCCATCAGGATCGGCAGGATGAAGTACGGGTCCATCTGCGACAGGTCCTGGATGTAGCCGAAGAACGGTGCGTGGCGCAGCTCGACAGATTCCATCAGTACCCAGTACAGCGCGATGAACACCGGCATCTGCACCAGAATCGGCAGGCAGCCGCCCAGAGGATTGATCTTCTCCTTCTGGTACAGCTTCATCATCTCCTGGGACATCTTCTGGCGGTCGTCGCCATAGAGTTCCTTCAGGCGAGCCATTTCCGGGCCAAACTTGCGCATCTTGGCCATGGACTTGAACGCCTTGGCATTCAGATGGAACAGGGCTGCCTTGACCAGGATGGTGATGCCGATGATCGCCAGGCCCCAGTTGCCGACGACGGAGTGGATCCACTTCAGCAGCATGTACAGCGGTGAGGCGATCCACCAGAGCCAGCCGTAATCGATGGTCAGGTTCAGGTTGGGTGCAATCTGCTCCAGCTGGTCGACATCCTTAGGACCGGCATAGAAGGTGGCACTGACAGTCTGAGCCTGGCCCGGTGCCACGCTGAAGTCCGGTGACAGGAAGCCGGCGATGTAGTTGCCGTTCAGCTTACGTGTCTGGTAGGTGTATTCGGCACCGGGTGCCGGAATCCAGGCACTGAGGAAGTAGTGCTGCACCATGGCAACCCAGCCATCCGGGCTGCTGGTCTTGAAACGCTCCTCATCCATGTCGCCGAAGTCCACCTTCTGGTAGTTGTTCTCGGCGGTGGAGAAGACAGCGCCCAGGTAGGACTGCATGCCCATGGAGGTTTGCTGGGACGGGTCAGGGGTGCCGTCGCGCTTGATCTGGCCAAAGAGCACGGCATCGAACGCTTCGGCGGAGCCGTTGTTGACGATGAATTCGACGCCAACCTTGTACTCACCCTTGGCAAAGCTGAAGCGCTTGGTCACCTGAATACCGCTGTCGGTGGTCAGGACCAGGTCGACATTCAGGCTGTCGCCATCCATGACATACTCGGTCTGTTGGCTGGTGTACAGCGGACGACCGCCCTTGGCCGCATCCGGGCCGTCCTGGCCGATCAGGCCGCTTTGGGCGACATAGGTGCGGTTGCTGTTCTGCTCCAGCAGTACGAACGGCTGATCACTGTTCAGCACCGCATCATGCTGCGGCAATGCGGCCTGGATGATATCGCCACCACGCGGGTCGACCAGCAGGTCCAGCACATCGGTACGGATGTGGATCAGAGAACCGCTTTCTGCCTCTGCAACGGCGCCGTTGTCAGTGACCGGAATATCGGCACTGGCAGACGCATCGGAGGCCTGGGGCAGTTCGGAAACACTTTGGGAATCGCCGTTATTGCTATAGGCGGAAACGGTGGTCGCTTGCTGCTGCGGCTGGTGCTGGGCAGGACCATAATCTTCATTCCACTGCAGCACCATCAGGTAGGAGACCAGTGCCAGAGCGGCGATCAATATGACTCGCTGTACATCCATGGTGGTAGAACCATCAGTTTGTTATGTGAGCTTTCGGGCTTTTTTGCCGGCGCGTGTCCAGCAACGCCTGATCATGGCATGCAAATCCGGGTTTTCCAGACCGTCCAGTCCCTTGCGGGCCAGAATGATCATGTCGAGAGCCGGGAGTTGATGCTGGTGCAGGCGAAACGATTCGCGAATGATACGCCGAACCCGGTTGCGTTGCACCGCCCGACGGACATTTTTCTTGGATATGACAAAGCCGATCCGGGGATGTCCAAGATCGTTGGGGCGGGCCAGAATCAGCAGGTGCTGATCCGGTACTTTGACGACCGCACGGTCGAAAACGCGTTTGAAATCCCCACCAGTCAACAAGCGCAACTGGCGGGGATATCGGAAATCGGTCATTCAGTCATGCGACCTTATACAGAGTCTGAATCAGGCAGACAGACGCTTACGACCTTTGGCGCGACGACGGTTCAGAACCTGACGACCATTTTTAGTGGCCATGCGAGCACGGAAGCCGTGGTTACGTTTGCGTTTCAGAACGCTGGGTTGGAATGTTCTTTTCATTGCTCAGTCCTGCTTTCACTGATGTACGTGAGGTGGCTGATAACCACGGGTACAAAATCGAGACGCGAAATTTTATGGAATTGCTGGTTATCTTGCAAACAATTTTTGCGTTTGGGGCAGGATTCTTTCGCTGCAGGGGTGTTGTATGCAGGAAAGCGCGGCGTACTACCGGGAAGGTATTGGTGAGACTCTGTTCGGCATGTTTTTCTGGGGTTAATCTGAATTATTTATTTAAAAACAGATAATTAAGCTGTTGGTAACTCTGAATAAAAGGTGTTTCTAAACTGTTTTTTCCAGGATTTTGGCTGTCTTGTCCGCCAGAGATTGGGGGTTTTGACCGCTGGTTCAGGGTTATTCATATTTTTACACAAAAGCCGCTTTTACTGTGGATAACCACTCTTTGAGACGTTAGAATAGCGCTTCTTTCTTCTTTATATAGTGCGATCACCCTTGGGCTCTGTAGGCTGAGCGGTCGGGAGTAGATGGATGTCAGTTGATCTTTGGGAGCAGTGCCTGAGAGCCTTGCAGCAGGAGTTTCCCTCCCAGCAATTCAACACCTGGATCAGACCTCTGCGTGCGCAGGACAGTGCGGGCACTGAGCTGCTGTTGCTGGCGCCGAACCGTTTCGTCAAGGACTGGGTGGCGGACAAGTTCCTGGCGCGTATCCAGCAAGCTGTCTGTGAGGCCACCGGTGACATGAGCATCGAAGTGCGCCTTGATGTGGCGGGTCAGGTGGGCGCGGCGATGCCGCGTACCCGGACCGCCCCGGGCCGCATGCGGTCGCCGCGCCCAGCTCCTGAGCCGATGACGCCGATCAGCTCGCCTGCCCCTGTTTCTGCCCCTGCTTCCCGTCCTGCTCCGATATATGAGCCGGTAACCGAGCCTGAACCGGCGCCTGCTGCACCGCCGACCAGGATCGAGCCTGCAGTATCCGAGCCCCTGGTCGAGCCGGTCGTCGAACCGACCCCTCAAATGGGCTTCTTTGATCAGCTGGAACAGCCGGAGGCCGCAGGCAGCATTCATACCATGGGCGGTGGTCGCCGGGTTGAGGTGGAAGGCGCTGTGCGTCACCAGTCCAACCTCAACCCGATGTTTACCTTCGAGTCCTTCGTTCAGGGTAAGTCCAACCAGCTGGCGCTGGCCGCGGCCCAGCAGGTGGCTGACAACCCGGGAGGCTCATACAACCCGCTGTTCATCTATGGCGGCGTGGGTCTGGGTAAAACCCACTTGATGCATGCGGTGGGTACCGAGATGCTCAAGCGCAACCCCAATGCCCGCATCGTTTACCTGCACTCCGAGCGCTTCGTGGCCGATATGGTCAAGGCGCTGCAGCTGAACGCGATCAATGACTTCAAGCGTTATTACCGCTCGGTGGATGCGCTGCTGATCGATGATATCCAGTTCTTCGCCGGCAAGGAGCGCTCCCAGGAGGAGTTCTTCCATACCTTCAACGCCCTGCTGGAAGGCGGTCAGCAGATGATTCTGACCAGCGACCGTTACCCGAAGGAGATCCACGGCGTCGAGGAGCGGCTGAAATCACGTTTCGGCTGGGGCCTGACGGTGGCGATCGAGCCGCCGGAACTGGAGACCCGAGTCGCGATCCTGATGAAGAAGGCACAGGAAGCGCAGGTCAACCTGCCCGACGATGCTGCCTTCTTCCTCGCACAGAAGATCCGTTCCAACGTGCGTGAGCTCGAAGGTGCACTGAAACGGGTGATAGCGAATGCTCACTTCACCGGTAATGCGATCAATACGCCCTTTATCAAGGAATCCCTGAAGGATCTGCTGGCGTTGCAGGACAAACAGGTTAGTATTGATAACATTCAGCGGGTAGTGGCCGATTACTACAAGATCAAGGTGGCGGATCTGCTTTCCAAGCGTCGCAGCCGCTCGGTGGCGCGGCCGCGCCAGATGGCGATGAGCCTGGCAAAAGAGCTGACCAACCACAGTTTGCCCGAGATCGGAAATGCGTTTGGTGGCCGCGATCATACGACAGTGTTGCATGCCTGTCGCAAGATCAAGGAACTGCGTGAAACCGATACCGATATTGCTGAAGATTACAAAAACCTGCTGCGTCATCTGACGGCGTAGTGATGGACCTGACAGGATAGCCTGAATCATGAGACTTGTTATATCCCGCGAAGCGCTCATCAAACCACTGCAGCTGGTCGCTGGTGTTGTGGAACGCCGTCAGACGCTGCCGGTGTTGTCCAATATCCTGCTGGTGGCTGAGGGTGACCAGCTGTCGCTGACCGGTACCGACCTGGAAGTCGAACTGGTGGGTCGTGTCCAGCTGGATGAACCGGCCGAAGCCGGTTCGGTGACCGTACCGGCGCGCAAGCTGATGGATATCTGCAAATCCCTGGCTGACGATGCCCGTATCGAGCTGGAGCTGTCCGGCCAGAAAATGATGATCAAGTCCGGCCGCAGCCGTTTCAGTCTGTCGACACTGCCGGCGCACGAGTTTCCCAATGTGGAAGACAGCCCGGAAACCTTCGAGCTGCAGCTGGCACAGTCGGCGCTGCGTCGCCTGATCGAACAGACCGGCTTCTCCATGGCGCAGCAGGACGTCCGCTATTACCTCAACGGCATGTTGCTTGAGGTCAAGGATGGCGAGCTGCGCAGTGTGGCCACCGATGGCCACCGCCTGGCGACCTCGGTCAGCCCGGTGCAGACCGACGTGACAACGCAGCAGCAGATCATCGTGCCGCGCAAGGGTATCCTTGAGTTGGCGCGTCTGCTGCAGGGCGGTGACGAGAACGTCAAGCTGGTGATCGGTGCCAACCACATCCGTGCCAACGTGGGCGACTTCACCTTCACCTCCAAGCTGGTCGATGGCAAGTTCCCGGACTACCAGCGAGTGATTCCGCGCAACGGCGACAAGGAGCTGCTCGGTGATCGTCAGGAGCTGCGCCAGGTATTCAGCCGTATCGCCATCCTGTCCAACGAGAAATACCGCGGTGTGCGTCTGACCCTGAACGATGGTTATCTGCAGGTGATGGCGAACAACCCGGAGCAGGAAGAAGCGGAAGAAACCGTGGCGGTGGACTATCAGGGCGGTCATCTGGAGATCGGCTTCAACGTCAACTACCTGCTCGATGTGCTGTCGATCCTTAACTCCGATGTGGTGCGTTTCACCCTGCTGGACTCCAACAGCAGCGCGCTGATCCAGGGCCAGGGCGAGCCCGAAGCGCTGTACGTCGTCATGCCGATGCGCATGTGATCTTTTCGGGCGCCCGTTCCGGCGCCCTGCTTCCCGCACCCGATGCCGCTCAAGCAGCTCAAGATTCAGCACATCCGCAACCTCTCGTCGGTCAGTCTGGCCCCGTTGAGCCGTATCAACATCCTTCATGGTGATAACGGCAGCGGCAAGACCAGCGTACTGGAGGCGATCCATTTTCTCGGCCTCACCCGCTCCTTCCGTGGCAGTCAGTTCCGTCATCTGCTGCAGGAAGGCCAGACGCAGGCGCTGGTGTTTGCCCAGGCCGATCCACTGGGCCAGGGACAGAGCAGGCCACTGGGGGTGGAGCGTAGTCTCGAGGGTGAAGTGCGGGCTCGATATGCCGGCCAGAGTCTGGGCGCCACCGACCTGGCCGAGCTGCTGCCGCTGCAGGTGATCAACAGCGATACCTTTGACTTGCTGGACGGCAGCCCCGGGGTGCGGCGCCAGTTTCTCGACTGGGGTGCCTTCCATGCTGATCCGGCGTTCATTCAGCACTGGCGCGGCTTCCGGCGCGCACTCAAGCAGCGAAATTCCCTGCTGAAATGTGGTAAAATCGACCCTCGCGTCCGCAAAGTCTGGGACGCCGAGCTGATTCATTATGCCGAGCAGATGACCGAGTTGCGCCAGGCCTATATCGACCGCCTGTTGCCCGATTTTGAAGCGGCGCTGAGTGCGCTACTGCAGGGTGTCGAGGTGCGCTTGCTGTTCAGTCCCGGCTGGGATCGCAAGAAGGGGCTGGAGGTGTTGCTGGCGGAAAGCTTCGAGCGTGACCTGCGCCAGGGCTTTACCAGCCTGGGGCCGCAACGCGCGGATCTCAGGTTCAAGGTGGGCAGCCTCAATGCCACCGACCGCCTTTCCCGTGGTCAGAAAAAACTGGTGGTCAGTGCATTCCGGCTGGCCCAGGGCGCGCTGTTTCATCGCCTCAGCAACCGCGCCTGTATCTATCTGATCGACGACCTGCCGTCGGAGCTCGATGAGCGCCACTGCCGGCAGTTTTGTGAGTTTTTGGAGGCGAGTGCCAATCAGTGCTTTATCACTTGCGTGGATCCCGGCCTGTTGAGCCGGATCTGGCAACCAGAGACTGATGTTGCATTGTTCAGGGTGGAATCCGGTACGTTAACGCACGAAGGTGCGCCAGGAGATCAAACATGAGTGGTGAAAACCAGAGTTACGACTCGTCCAGTATCAAGGTTCTCAAGGGGCTTGATGCGGTCAGAAAGCGGCCGGGCATGTACATTGGTGATACCGATGATGGCAGTGGTCTGCATCATATGGTGTTCGAGCTGGTCGACAACGGTATCGACGAGGCGCTGGCTGGCTTCTGCTCCGAGATTGGTGTGACCATCCACCCGGACGAGAGCGTCACCGTGTCCGATAACGGCCGCGGCATCCCCACCGATATCCATGAAGAGGAAGGCGTTTCGGCGGCCGAGGTCATCATGACCGTGCTGCACGCCGGCGGTAAGTTCGACGACAACACCTACAAGGTGTCCGGTGGTCTGCATGGCGTGGGCGTGTCCGTGGTCAACGCCCTCTCCTCCGACCTCAAGTTGACCATCCGCCGTGCGGGTCAGGTGCATGAGCAGATCTATCACCACGGTGTGCCCGAAGCGCCCCTGGCGGTGGTCGGTGAAACCGAGCAGACCGGCACTATCGTGCGCTTCAAGCCGTCGGAAGAAACGTTCAGCAACATCCTGTTCCAGTACGACATTCTGGCCAAACGTCTGCGCGAACTTTCCTTCCTCAACTCCGGCGTACGCATCCGCCTGAAGGATGAGCGCAGTGGCCGTGAAGAGGTGTTCGAATACGAAGGCGGTTTGGCGGCGTTCGTCGAGTTCCTCAACCAGAACAAGTCACCGGTTAACCGGATCTTCCACTTCAACCTGATGCACGAGAACGGTGTCGGCGTTGAAGTGGCCATGCAGTGGAACGACAGCTTCCAGGAAAGCCTGCACTGCTTTGCCAACAACATTCCGCAGCGTGACGGCGGTACCCACCTGTCCGGCTTCCGTACCGCGCTGACCCGCAGCCTGAACAGCTACATCGAACAGGAGCAGCTGAACAAGAACGGCAAGGTCAGCACCAGTGGTGATGACAGCCGTGAAGGCCTGACCGCGATCATCTCGGTCAAGGTGCCCGATCCCAAGTTCTCCTCCCAGACCAAGGACAAGCTGGTCTCCTCCGAGGTGAAAACCGCGGTCGAGCAGCTGATGGGTTTGCAGCTGCATGAGTACCTGCTGGAGAACCCCCAGGATGCCAAGGCCGTCGTTCAGAAGATGATCGATGCCGCCCGTGCCCGTGAGGCGGCGCGCAAGGCGCGTGAGATGACGCGCCGCAAGGGTGCGCTGGACGTGGCCGGTCTGCCGGGCAAGCTGGCGGATTGCCAGGAAAAGGATCCGGCGCTGTCAGAACTCTACCTGGTGGAGGGTGACTCCGCGGGCGGATCGGCCAAGCAGGGCCGTGACCGCCGTACCCAGGCGATCCTGCCGCTCAAGGGCAAGATTCTCAACGTGGAGAAGGCGCGCTTCGACAAGATGCTGACCTCTGCCGAGGTCGGTACCCTGATCACCGCGCTGGGCTGTGGTATCGGCCGTGAAGAGTTCAACCCGGACAAGCTGCGCTACCACCGCATCATCATCATGACCGATGCCGACGTGGATGGCTCTCACATTCGTACCCTGCTGCTGACCTTCTTCTTCCGTCAGATGCCGGAACTGATCGAGCGTGGCCACATCTACATCGCCCAGCCGCCGCTGTACAAGATCAAGAAGGGCAAGCAGGAACAGTACCTGAAAGACGACGAGGCGCTGGACAACCACCTGTTGCAGGGGGCACTGGACGGCACCAGCCTCTATCCAAGTGAAGATTCCCCGGCCATCTCCGGCGCGGCACTGGAAACCCTGATCACCCGTTACCGTCAGGTCGAGCGCATGTGCCAGCGCCTGAGCCGTGTCTACCCGCTGGAGGTGCTCAAGCGCCTGCTCTACCTGCCGGCGTTGACGCTGGAGCAGCTGGCATCGGCGGACAGCGTGCGTCAGTGGTCCGAGCAGCTGTGCCAGGCACTGGCCAACTACGTGGATGGTGGCGAGCGTTACGAGTGCTCCCTGCAGGAAGATCGCGAACACAGCCTCTACCTGCCGCTGATCAAGATCATTCAGCACGGCGTTGATACCGACTATGTCATGGATGCGGAGTTCTTCCGTTCGCGTGATTATCAGGCGATTGTCGCGCTGGGTCAGGAGCTGCAGTCGCTGCTGGATGATGGTGCCTATCTGGCTCGTGGTGAGCGCCGCTTTGCCCTCACCGAGCTGGGTCAGGGCATTCGCTGGCTGCTTGAACAGTCCCGTCGCGGCAATACCATCCAGCGCTACAAGGGTCTGGGTGAGATGAACCCGGAACAGCTGTGGGAAACCACCATGGATCCGGATGCACGCCGCATGCTGCAGGTGACCGTGGAAGACGCCATCGCCGCCGACCAGCTGTTCACCACACTGATGGGTGACGAAGTGGAGCCGCGCCGCAACTTCATCGAGTCCAACGCGCTGAGCGTGGCCAACCTGGATATCTGATTCGGTACAGCCCGAAAGCAAAAAGCCGCTCACTCGAGCGGCTTTTTTATGTTCGCCGTCTACCGGCCCCTAACCCTGTCTGGGGTCGGTGGCGACCACCTCTTCGCGCTCGCCATGTGCATCCCGGAACCCCTTCAGTGTGGGGTAGTCTCTCAGGTTGATCAGTTCTCGGAAGTCGGCCCAGTCTATCAGCGTATACAGGCAGATGGCCGGGTATCGCCAGAGTCTGAAATTACCTTCCAGCACCTCGTGTTCCAGTGTGGCCAGTGAACGCTTGATTCGTTCTCGTTGCAGCCGGTAGATCATCACCTCGGAACTGGTATCCAGTCCGGAACGCTGGCTGAGCAGCAGCATCACCAGCGAGTCCAGCACACCATCGATGATGGTGAGTCGATTTTCCTCTTCCCAGCTGAGCGGTTCGCCAATGCGGTGAGTCTGTTCCAGATAACGGGCGATGACGCGGGAGTCATAGATCTGCTGTCCGTTGTCGATCAGCACGGGGATCTTCAATATTGGGGTCTGGTTGGCCAGGGCGGAACGGCCTTCGGCATAGATATCCAGTTGTGTGTAGGTATAGGGGAGCCCGGCCAGCAGCAGGCGTGTACGGCGCACAAAGGGTGAGGTGTTCGAACCAATCAGCTCCATGGGAATCCTCCTGGTCGATGGTTTCACGTGGAACTCGGGGGAGCTATACAGAGTATAGGTCGAGAATGGGGCTATCTTCAGCTCGGCTGTTTCACGTGAAACCGGTGTCACGTCCGTAACCCCACTGGCATGGCATGCCGGGCGTATTGAACAAAAAAAGCCCCGCAGATGCGGGGCTTGGTTCAACTGTTCAGGTTGGGCCTGCCGGTTAGCCCAGCAGCGAGATATCGGCGACGCCCAGGAAGAGTCGGCGCAGGCGCTTGAGCAGTGCCAGTCGGTTGGCGCGGACCGCTTCGTCGTCGGCCATTACCATGACGTTGTCGAAGAAGCTGTCGATGACGTCACGCAGTGCGGCAAGTTTTTCCAGCGCGGTGCGGTAGTCGCCCTGCTCGAACACCGGCTGAAGGTCATGTTCGACCTCGGCCAGTGCAGAGGCCAGCGCCTTCTCGGCGTCTTCCTGCAGCAGGTCGGCATCGACATCCGTGGCAATCTCGCCCTTCTGCTTGCCGAGGATATTGCTGACACGCTTGTTGGCGGCGGCCAGGGCTTCAGCTTCCGTCAGGTTGCGGAAGTGGCTGACCGCTTCGATGCGACGGTCGAAGTCCAGCGGGCTGGTCGGGCGCAGTGCGTGCACAGCGAGGAAGGTTTCGGCACTGATACCGCGATCGTCATACCAGGCGCGGAAGCGCTCAAGCATGAAGTCCAGTACGCGGTCGGCCAGGCCTTCGCTGCCCGGCAGTTCGCCGTGCTGTTCAGCGGCCAGACTCAGCAGCTGGTGCAGGTCCAGGTCGAGCTTGTGCTCGACGATGATGCGCAGCACGCCCAGGGCAGCACGACGCAGCGCGAAGGGGTCCTTGGAGCCGGTCGGCGGCTGGTTGATGCCGAACAGGCCGGTCAGGGTATCCAGACGGTCGGCGATCGCCAGGGCGATACCGGTACGGCTGGCGGGCAGTTCGTCACCGGCAAAGCGCGGCTTGTACTGCTCGTCCATCGCTTGAGCGACCTCTTCCGGCTCACCATCGTGCAGCGCATAGTGGTAGCCCATCAGGCCCTGGAGTTCGGTGAACTCGAACACCATGTCGGTCATCAGGTCGCACTTGCTCAGCGCGGCGGCGCGGCGGGCATAGCCGGCATCACCGTTGATCAGCTCGGCGATAGCGGCCGCCAGGCCTTCGATGCGCTGGCTCTTGTCGTAGACGGTACCCAGCTGCTGCTGGAATACGATCGACTTGAGCTTGTCGATACGTGCATCGAGCGGCTGCTTCTTGTCGGTCTCGAAGAAGAAGGCGGCATCGGCCAGGCGCGGACGAATGACCTTCTCGTTGCCTTCGATCACCTGCTGCGGGTCCTTGGACTCGATGTTGGCCAGGGTGATGAAATACGGCATCAGTTTTCCGGCGGCGTCCAGCGCGTGGAAGTACTTCTGGTTCTCTTTCATGGAGAGAATCAATGCTTCTGCCGGCACATCGAGGAAACGCTCCTCGAAACGACCGGTCAGCGCCACCGGCCATTCGTTCAGCGCGGTGACTTCATCAAGCAGGTCTTCGTCGATCTGCGCGGTACCACCGATGCGCTCGCCTTCACGGATCACCTGCTCGCGGATCAGTTCGCGACGCTCGGCGAAGTCGGCGATCACCTTGCCGGTTTCCTTCAGTACACGGGCGTAGTCGACCGGGGCGATCAGCTCGATGTCATGGTTGTAGTGGAAGCGGTGGCCACGGGTCTTGCGACCGGCCTTGAGACCCAGAATTTCCGCGTCGACCACTTCGTCACCCAGCAGCATGCACAGCCATTTCACCGGGCGCACGAACTCGGTGCGGGATGAACCCCAGCGCATGCGCTTGGGAATCGGCAGTTTGTTCAGGGAGTCTGAGACGATGCCCGGCAGCAGGGAGGCGGTGCTCTGCCCCTGCTCTACGCCACGGTAGACGTAGTAGCTGCCCTTGGGGGTTTCCATCACTTCCAGCTGGTCGATGCCAACGCCGCAGGAGCCGGCGAAGCCCTGTACGGCTTTCTCGGGCGCCTGAGTTGCCGGACCGCGTTTTTCGATCTGGCGGTCGGGCTGTTGCAGCTGGATGCCGGTCAGCAGCACGGCCAGGCGGCGCGGTGCAGCATAGGGACGGGCTTCGGTGTAGCCGATACCGGCGGCGTCCAGGCCGGCGGTAATGCCATCGAGGAAGGCGCTGGACAGGGTTTTCAGCGCCTTGGGCGGCAGCTCTTCGGTGCCGAGTTCAACCAGGAAATCGTGCTGGGACATTACTTATCCTCCTCACAGGCAGCCAGAACTTCTGCCCGGATCGCGTCGGGGGCCATCGGGAAACCAAGGGCGCGGCGTGCTTCGAAATAGGCATGAGCCACATCGCGGGCCAGGGTGCGCACACGCAGGATGTAGCGCTGACGCTCGGTCACGGAGATGGCGTGACGGGCATCCAGCAGGTTGAAGGTGTGCGACGCCTTGAGCACCATTTCATACGCCGGCAGCGGCAGGTTGGCGGCGAGCAGTTTCTGGCACTCGGCTTCGTAGTGGTCGAAGTTGGTGAACAGGGCCGGGACATCGGCGTGTTCGAAGTTGTAGGTCGACATCTCCACTTCGTTCTGATGGAAAACGTCGCCGTAGCTGACGGTGCTGCCGTCCGGATGACGCGCCCAGACCAGGTCGTAGACGCTGTCCACGTTCTGCAGGTACATGGCGATACGCTCAAGACCGTAGGTGATCTCGCCGGTCACCGGGTAGCATTCCAGGCCGCCGGCCTGCTGGAAGTAGGTGAACTGGGTCACTTCCATGCCGTTGAGCCAGACTTCCCAACCCAGGCCCCAGGCACCCAGCGTCGGTGATTCCCAGTTGTCTTCGACGAAGCGCACATCATGTACGTTCAGATCGATACCCAGGTGTTCCAGCGAGCCCAGATAGAGCTCCTGGATGTTGTCGGGTGAAGGCTTGAGTACAGTCTGGAACTGGTAGTAGTGCTGCAGGCGGTTGGGGTTTTCGCCATAGCGGCCGTCGGTCGGGCGGCGGCTGGGCTGCACGTAGGCGGAGCGCCAGGTTTCTGGGCCGATCGCACGCAGGAAGGTACAGGGGTGGAAGGTACCGGCACCCACCTCCAGGTCCAGTGGCTGCACGATGACACAGCCCTGTTCGGCCCAGTATTGCTGCAGGGCCAGGATCAGTCCCTGGAATGTGCTAACGTCTGGAGTCACCTTGTCAGTCACGGAAATCACCATTGCTGTTGAATGTGGTCGAAATAGGAGCAGAATTATACATGATCACGGCGGTGAATGGCCCTACTCCGCTTGACCCCGGGGCATATTTCTGGCCGCCGACCCGCGATGCTTACCCCTGCCAGCGGGTCTGTCTATAATCACTGCCACTTGGCATATCGGATGGAGAAAGTTGTGAAGCTGATCAAGTCGTTGTTGGCCGTTGCCCTGCTGGGGTTGCTGTCGCTGTTGCCGTTGCGCTGGTCACAGGCACTGGGCCGCAGGCTGGGCGATCGTTACTGGCACAAGGGTGAAAGCGCCAAGATGACGCGGCAGACGCGACGCAATATCAACGCCTGCTTCCCCGAGTGGAGTGAGTCCGAGCGCGAGGCACTGGTCCATGCCAGCCTGCAGCAGACTGGCTGTTCGCTGTGCGAAATGGGCATGTCCTGGCTCTGGCCGGCCAAGCGTACGCTGAACAAGATTCGCCAGATACACAATGAAGCATTGATCACCGAGGCGGTGGACGCAGGCAAGGGGGTGATCCTGATCGCCCCCCACCTGGGCAATTGGGAGGTGCTCAATCTGTATCTGTCGGCCCACTACCCGTTCACGGCGATGTACAAGCCGCCACGGATGAAGCTGATGGATGACCTGATCAAGCGGATGCGGGCTCGTCTCGGTACCCGGATGGCACCGGCGGATACCCGGGGCGTGCGTATGGTGATGAAGGCGCTCAAGCGTGGTGAGATGGTCGGTATCCTGCCGGACCAGGAGCCGGACGCCAGCGGTGGCATTCATGTGCCCTTCTTCGGTGTTCAGGCGTTGACCATGAAGCTGCTGCCTCAACTGGCGGCGCAGACCGGCGCCGTGGTGGTCTGTGGTTACGCCGAGCGTCTGCCGAATGCGGCAGGCTTTGATCTGCATTTCGTCGCGGCGGACCCGCGTATCAACAGCTGCAACCTGGAGGAAGCGGCAACGGCGATGAACCTGTCGGTAGAGGACTGTGTCCGTGCCCTGCCGGCCCAGTACCAGTGGGAGTATCGCCGCTTCAGCACGCGCCCTGAGGGCGCGCCTCGCTTTTACGACTGAACCAAGTCTGCCGGATCAACGGCGCCAGAAGGCCGGGGTAAACAGCACCAGCATGGTGAACACCTCGAGGCGCCCCAGCAGCATGGCCAGGCAGAGGATCCACTTGGCGGTCGGGTTGAGATTGCCGAAGTGGGCCGCGACCTCGCCCAGACCCGGGCCCAGATTGTTCAGTGTGGCGCCGACCGCCGACCAGGCGGTGACCTGATCCAGCCCGGTGGCCAGCAGTGCCACAAGCATCACCACGAACACGATCAGATAGACCGAGAAGAAGCCCCAGACCGCCTGCAGAATGGGGTCCGGAATGGGTCTTTGCCCCAGCTTGACCGGAATCACCGCATTGGGATGGATAAGGCGCAGGATCTCGCGGTAGCCCTGTTTCAGGATCAGCAGCACACGGATCGCCTTCATGCCGCCGGCGGTGGAGCTGGCACAGCCACCAACGAATGCTAGCACGAACAGCATGAACGGCAGCATGGCCGGCCAGTGAGCAAAGTCAGCGGTGGCAAAGCCGGTGGTGGTGGCAACGGAGACCACCATGAAGGCGGCCTTGCGCAGTGACTCCACCGCGGGGTAGGTATCGGTCATGACCAGGACAAACAGGGTCAGCAGTGTGATCAGTCCCAGCAGGGAAAGATAGAAACGTACCTCCGGGTCCTGCAGGTAGTGCATCACCTTGCGATGTCGCCAGGCAACGAAGTGCAGACCGAAATTGATGCCGGCGATGACCATGAAGAAGATGGCGATCGCCTCGATGGCCGCGCTGTCAAAGTAGCCCATGCTGGCATCATGGGTGGAAAAGCCGCCGATGGCGACAGTGGAGAAGCTGTGGCCGATGGCGTCGAAGGGCGTCATGCCGGCCAGCCAGTAGGCCAGTGCACAGGCGGTGGTCAGTGACAGATAAATATACCAGAGTGCTTTCGCGGTTTCCGTGATACGTGGTGTCAGCTTGTGGTCCTTGACCGGCCCTGGGGTTTCGGCGCGGTACAGCTGCATGCCACCGATGCCCAGCATCGGCAGGATGGCCACGGCCAGAACGATGATCCCCATGCCACCCAGCCATTGCAGCTGCTGTCGGTAATACAGGATCGAGCGAGGCAGCTGATCCAGGCCGGTCATCACGGTGGCGCCGGTGGTGGTCAGTCCGGAGATCGACTCGAACACTGCATCCACTACCGACAGTCCGGTGTGCTCGGACAGCACCAATGGCAATGCCCCGAACAAACCCAGTACGGTCCAGAACAGCACCGTGACCAGGAAGCCGTCCCTGATACTCAGCTCCTGCCGAACGGCATATACAGGTACCCAGATTATGAAGCCGGTCACCAGCGTGATGGCAAAAGCGGTACTGAACGCCCAGTGGGTCATATCCTGATAGTAGAGCGACACCGCCAGGGGGGGCAGCTGGGTGATGCTGAATATCATCAGCAGGATACCCAGGATGCGCAGGATCACTTGAAAGTGCATCGACAGAACCTCAGAAGAAGGCCAGGCCAACCTGGAATAGACGTTCTACTTCGGCAATGCGCCGCTTGTCGACCAGGAACAGGATCACGTGATCGTTGTTCTCGATCACCAGATCGTCATGGGCGATCAGCACTTCGTTGCCGCGGATGATGGCGCCGATGGTGGTGCCCGGCGGCAGATCGATCTCTTCGATGGCACGGCCGACCACCTTGGAGCTGCGCTTGTCGCCGTGGGCGACCGCTTCCAGGGCCTCGGCGGCACCGCGCCGCAGCGAGTGCACCGCCGCCACGTCACCGCGACGCACGTGGGTCAGCAGTGCGCCGATGGTGGTCTGCTGCGGCGAGATGGCGATATCGATTACCCCGCCCTGCACCAGGTCCACGTAGGCGGGGTTATTGATCAGCGTCATCACGGTGCGGGCCCCCAGGCGCTTGGCCAGCATCGAGGCCATGATGTTGGCCTCGTCGTCGTTGGTCAGGGCGCAGAAGACATCGGTGTCCTCGATGTTTTCCTCGACCAGCAGGTCACGGTCGGAGGCGCTGCCGTGCAGCACGATGGTGTTGTTCAGGTCGCGTGCCAGCCAGTTGCAGCGATCCAGGCTGCGCTCGATCAGCTTGACCTGGTAGTCGCTTTCCAGTGATCCGGCCAGACGAGCGCCGATGTTGCCGCCACCGGCGATCATGATCCGCTTGTAGGAGCGGTCGAGGCGGCGCAATTCGCTCATCACCGCGCGGATATCGCGACGGGCAGCGATGAAGAACACCTCGTCATCGGCCTCGATCACCGTATCCCCCTTCGGGATCATCGGGTGGTCCTGACGGAAAATCGCGGCCACGCGGGTATCGATGTTAGGCATGTGCGAGCGCAGGAAGGAGATTTCACGACCGACCAGAGGGCCGCCATAGTAAGCCTTGACCGCCACCAGCTGGGCCTGGCCCGAGGCGAAGTCCAGCACCTGGAGCGCGCCCGGGTACTGGATCATGCGCTTGATATGCTGGGTGACCAGCTCCTCGGGGCTGATCAGAACGTCAACGGGGATCCCCTTCTCGCCGAAGATGGCGTGGTCGCGCTGCAGGTAGTCGTGTTCGCGCACGCGGGCGATCTTGGTCGGTACGTTGAACAGTGCACGGGCGATCTGGCAGGCGGTCATGTTGACTTCGTCACTGTTGGTGACGGCGATCAGCATGTCGGCATCTTGGGCGCCGGCCTGTTCCAGCGCGCTTGGGTAGGAGGCCTTGCCTTCGATGGTGCGAATATCGAGCCGGTCCTGCAATTCACGCAGGCGGGCACTATCGGTATCGATCACGGTGATGTCGTTGGCTTCGTTGGCCAGGTGCTCGGCCAGAGAACCACCGACCTGGCCCGCGCCCAGAATGATGATCTTCATGCTGTCGAATCGTCCGTTGCTGACTTCAGAATGGCCTTATCCAGAACGGCCTTGTCCAGGACGGCATAGTAGAAGCCGTCATGTCCGCCGACCTGTGGGAACAGCTGACGCCCAAAGGGGCGAGCCTCGCCCCACTCCGCCTCGATCGGCTGATGGCGGGCATCGTCGTGCTGGCGCAGGAAACGCTCGATGATGCGCTCGTTCTCCTGGCTGAAGATGGAACAGGTGGCGTACACCAGGCGACCGCCCGGTTTCAGCATCTGCCAGAGGTTGGTCAGGATGTTCAGCTGCACCTGCGCCAGTGCCGCGATCTCGTCGCCCTTGCGCAGCCACTTGATATCGGGGTGGCGGCGGATGACACCGGTACCGCTGCAGGGGGCATCGACCAGAATGCGGTCGAAGGCGGTTCCGTCCCACCAGTCCTGGCTGCTGGCATCGGCGGTCAGCAGGCGGCATTCCAGCTCCAGTCCCAGGCGCTGCAGGTTGTCGGCGATGCGCTGGGCGCGGGCCGGTTCCAGTTCGACGGCGACCACTTCCTGCAGTCCTGGCGTGGCTTCCAGCAGGTGGCACAGTTTGCCGCCCGGTGCGGCGCAGGCATCGAGTATGCGCTCCCCCGGGGTGGCGTCCACCAGGTCGGCGGCCAGCTGTGCGGCTTCATCCTGAACGCTAAGCCGACCGGTGGTGAAGCCGGGAATGGCGGCCACGTCCATCGGTTGCGCCAGGCTGAGGCCTGTGCTGCTGTAGCGGCAAGCGGTCGCCTCGATACCGGCGTCGGCCAGTTGGCTCAGCGCTTGGTCACGCGATTGCTGACGCGCATTGGCTCTCAGTGTCAGTGGTGCCTGCTGGTCGTTGGCCGCAAGAATCGTCTGCCAGTGATCCGGCCAGTTGTGGCTCAGCTTGTCGATGAGCCATTGCGGATGGTTCCACGTGAAACATGGATCATCGGCCAGCGCCTGTTCCAGGGCGTCCTGCTCGCGCTGGTAGCGGCGCAGTATGGCGTTGAACAGTTTCTTGGCCCAGGCCTTGTTCAGCGTCTGGGTCGCTTCAACGGTTTCGTGCAAGGCGGCATGGGCCGGGATACGACTGAATTTCAGCTGCCAGAGGCCGACCAGCAGCAGTGCTTGCAGGTCCATATCCTGAGGCTTGAACGGCTTCTTCAGCAGTTTGCCTGCCACCGCCTGCAGGCGGAACAGCTCGCGCATGCTGCCGTAGCAGAGCTGTTGCAGCAGTGCCCGGTCCTGCGGTGGGCAGTGCTCCAGGGCGTCAGGCAGGTGCGTGCTGAGGGAGCCATGCTGGCGCAGCAGCGGCGCCAGTACCCCGGCCGCGAGGGCGCGAATGTTGATCGGATCAGCCAAGGCGAACCCCCGGAGCAAAACGATCCTTATGGGCATTGAGCAGCGTCTTGACCGGCTGTGCCTTGCCGCCGGGCAGCTGCAGCTGGGTCAGGCGGAGGCTGCCCTGGCCGCAGGCGATACGGATACCGTCGCCATCAGCCGCCACAATAGTGCCGGGTGCGGCATCACTGGCGGCTGCATCCATCTCGGCCGACCAGATGCGCAGGTTGTCTTCGGCCAGGCGGGTGAAGCAGACCGGCCAGGGATTGAACCCCCGTACCCGGCGCAGGATCTCGTCCGCAGGCAGGCTCCAGTCGATCTGCCCTTCCTGTTTCTCCAGCTTGTGGGCATAGGTGGCCAGATCGTTGTCCTGGGGTTCGGGCGTCAGGGTTCCGGCGGCCAGCGGTGCCAGGGTGTCGACCAGCAGTTGGGCACCGAGCACCGCCAGACGGTCGTGCAAACTGCCGCTGGTGTCGCTGGCTTCGATGGCGCACTCGGCCTTGCTCAGCATGTCACCGGTATCCAGGCCGGCATCCATCTGCATGATGGTGATGCCGGTGACAGCGTCACCGGCCAGCAGTGCGCGATGGATGGGTGCGGCACCGCGCCAGCGCGGCAGCAGCGAGGCATGTACGTTGATGCAGCCAAGGCGTGGTGTATCGAGTACGGCCTGGGGCAGCAGCAGACCGTAGGCGACGACGATCATCAGGTCGGCGTCGAGATCGGCGAGGATCTGCTGCTGTTCGCTGTCCTTGAGACTGAGCGGTTGATAGACCGGCAGGTCATGTTCCAGGGCGAGCGCCTTGACCGGGCTGGGACGCAGTTTGCGGCCGCGGCCGGCAGGACGGTCGGGCTGGGTATACACGGCCACGACCTGGTGTTCGGTGTTGAACACGGCAGCCAGGCTCTCGGCGGCAAACTCGGGTGTGCCGGCAAAGACAATGCGCAGAGGGGTATCACTCATCAATCGGGACTCCATACAAAAACAGGCTTGCCTGCGCAAACCTGTTTCGGATCATGCCAGCGCCACTCAGGCCTGGTGGTGAGCTTCAAGCCGGTGCTTTTTCTCCAGCTTGGTGCGGATGCGGTTGCGCTTCAGCGCGGTCAGGTAGTCAACGAACAGCTTGCCGTTCAGGTGGTCCAGCTCGTGCTGGATGCAGACCGCGAGCAAACCTTCCGCTTCCAGTTCATAGGGCTGGCCATCGCGGCCCAGCGCCTTGAGCAGAATGCGGTTGGGGCGCTCGACATCCTCGTAGAAGCCCGGTACCGACAGACAACCCTCCTGCATCTGTTCCAGATCGTCCTGGATCACGGTGAACTCGGGGTTGATCAGCACCAGCGGCTCGCTCTTGTCTTCGGAGATGTCGATGGTGACCACGCGCTTGTGCACATTGACCTGGGTGGCGGCCAGACCAATGCCCGGTGCGTCATACATGGTCTCGAACATGTCGTCGACCAGTTGGCGGATCTCGTCGTCGACCTGCGCCACTGGTTCGGCGATGGTTCTTAGACGCGGATCAGGAAATTCAAGAATATTGAGCTTGGCCATAGGTATCTGCTTTTTCGGGCGTTAAAATCCGCCCCTTGAGTGGCAAAAAAAATCAACTGCCATCATTATACTGAATTACTTGTCTAATGCATTGCTTTGCAGGCCAGGAGCACGTGGAAACGGCGGGTTGTCTGAGGCCATCAACGTACAAGGGAGCTGAACTAATGAGAGGATTGCTGTATGGCGTGGTCGGTGCTTGTCTGCTGCTGGCAGGGACTGCAACTGCCGCCGAACGCGCTGACCGGTTGAAGCTGCAGGAAAATCACCCGACGGAGTACGTGGTGGTCAGGGGTGATACCCTCTGGGACATCTCGGGCCGCTTTCTGCAAAGCCCCTGGCGCTGGCCGGAGGTCTGGGACGTCAATCCTCAGATCGACAACCCCCACCTGATCTACCCCGGTGACCAGATCTACCTGACCTGGGTCGATGGCCGGCCGCGTCTGAGCCTGCGTCGCGGTATCCGCAAGCTGAGCCCCCAGGTGCGCATACAGGCGCTGGCACAGCCGATTCCGGCGATCCCGCTGCGCGATATCGCCAGTTTCCTCAATGACAACCTGGTCACCCAGGGTGATGAGCTCGAAGCGGCGCCCTATGTGATCGGCGGCCGTAACGAGAGCATCATTGCCGGCGCCGGTGACCGTGTCTATGCCCGCGGCACTCTGGTTGATGCCGAGGTAGAGCAACAGACTCTGTACCGCCCGGCGCGTGAGTATACCCACCCGGTGACCGGTGAATTCCTGGGCTATGAGCTGTACAAGGTGGCGGATGTCGAAGTGGCGGCGACCGATGGCGATATCCTCACCCTGGATCTGCGCAAGACCCGTGAGGAGGTTCGCACCCGTGACCGCCTGCTGCCCAATCGATCCGAGCGCATCCAGTCCGTGTTCCAGCCGCAGCCAGGTGATGAGCTGACGGATGGCCTGATCATCGATGTCCTTGGTGGCGTGGCCAAAATTGGCCAGTTCGATGCGGTCGCGATCAGTGCCGGTGCATCCGAAGGTTTGGAACCGGGCGATGTGTTTGCCATTTACAAAAAAGGTGAAGCGGTCAAGGACCCGGTCAACGGCGAGATCGTCAGTCTGCCGTCCGAGCGTGCCGGTGAACTGATGGTGTTCAAAACCTTCGACCGGGTCAGCTACGCGCTGGTGATGAAGGCGACCAACGTCATTTCGGTCGGCGACGAACTGCGCATACCCTGATCCACTAACTCAGGACTTCGACATGAGCGATCCAAGGGACTGGATCGCAGCCAGTCTGTTGCCGGGCATCGGCCCGGTGACGCTGGCGCGACTCCGCCAGGAAGGCGTTGATATTCCCCGCCTGCTGCGGGCCGAGACCGGTCTGCCACCCCACTGCCGCTTGCGCCCTGAAACACTTGCGGCGCTGCATGATTATCAGCGCAAGGGCGAACTCTATCAGCGCGCCGAACGCATGCTGGCATATGCTGAACAGCCTGGACTGCATGTGCTGACGCTGTCCGACCCCGGTTACCCCGAACTGTTGCGGCAGATTCCCGATCCGCCTCCTCTGCTCTGGGTGAGGGGCGCTCCTGAGGTGTTGTGTCTGCCCCAGCTGGCGCTGGTGGGCAGTCGCAAGGCCAGCCGTGAGGGCGCGCGTCTGGCCTACGAGTTTGCCGCGGCGCTGTCGGCCTCGGGCCTGGTGCCGGCCAGTGGCTTGGCGCTGGGTATCGATGCCGCGGCGCATCGCGCCTGTGTCGATCGGCAGACGCCTACGGTCGCGGTGGTGGGCACGGGGCTGGATCGGGTTTACCCTCGGCGTCATCAGGCGCTGGCGGCGGCGATCCTTGAGCATGGCGGAGTCATCGTCTCCGAATACCCGCCCGGTACGGCGCCTCTGCCCGGCAATTTTCCCCGGCGCAACCGGATCATCAGCGGCCTGTCCGTGGGTACCCTGGTGGTGGAAGCGGCGCTGCGCAGCGGCTCGCTGATTACCGCCCGCCAGGCGCTGGAGCAGGGACGTGAAGTCTTTGCCATTCCTGGTTCCATCCACAATCCGTTCAGCCGCGGGTGCCATGTGTTGATCCGCGAAGGGGCGACGCTGGTGGAACAGGTCGATCAGATCATCGAGCATCTGGGCCCCCTGTTGGGTTCGCTGCTGCCCGCTGAGGAGATCGCCAGAGCGGATACGTCCCCGTCATCAGCCGCCCCTCATCCCCTGTTGCAGCAGATCCCCTATGACAGCATTTGGCTGGATCAGCTGGCCACCGAACTCGACCTGCCCGTGGCCGAACTGCAGTCGGAGCTGATGCTGCTGGAACTGGACGGCTATATTGAATTGAGCGGCTCGCGGGTACGTCGGCTGCGTTAGGAAGCTGAGCACCCCGGCATGGCGATTAGCCGCTCGACGGGTGGGGAATTTTCATCCAGTGCTTGCTATAATCGCTCCCTTTCCTTTTTTCCGGCCCGGCCGGAAGCCAGACCGTACGTGTAGTGGCGGCCTTCCTGCCCCTGCTGCGCAGTCAGAGTGATGACGGGAGTAACAGATGAGTGCAAAAGTGGCGATCGTGATGGGTTCGCGTTCGGATTGGCCCACCATGGAGGAAGCGGCCGGAATCCTCGACACCCTGGGCGTCGAGTACCACACTGAGGTGGTGTCTGCGCACCGGACGCCGGACAAGATGTTCCGCTTCGCCGAGCAGGCCGCCGATAACGGCTACAAGGTGATCATCGCCGGTGCCGGTGGCGCCGCCCACCTGCCGGGCATGATCGCGGCCAAGACGCTGGTGCCGGTGCTGGGTGTGCCAGTACAGAGCAAGGCGCTGAACGGTCAGGACAGCATGCTGTCGATCCTGCAGATGCCGCGTGGCGTGCCGGTCGGTACGCTGGCCATCGGCGGTGCCGGTGCCTTCAATGCCGGCCTGCTGGCGGCACAGATGCTGGCGACTGAAGACAAGGCGCTGGCACAGCGTCTGGCCGACTGGCGCCAGGCTCAGACTCAGACCGTTCTCGATAATCCCGATCCGCGAGGTTGATTGCCATGCTGCCACGAATCGTCGTTGCCGGTAACGGTCAGTTGGGCCAGATGCTGCAGCAGGCCGGTGCGCCCATGCAGCTCGACGTGATGCCGGTGGACCCTAATGGCGATGTTGAACTGGGCCTGCGTCCAGATGATGTCATCACCGTCGAAATCGAACACTGGTCCGACAGTGTCAGCGGCCTGCAGCTGAAGCAGCACCCGAATTTCCGCAACAAGGTTGCGCTGCACATGGTGATCGATCGCCAGCGCCAGAAGGCACTGCTGGATCGCCTGCAGGTACCCACATCACCCTGGATCAGCCTGGAAGACGGCGACCTGAACGCACAGCTGGAGTCAGTGGCGGACAAGGTGATCGTCAAGCGCCGCCGTGGCGGCTACGACGGCCGTGGTCAGTGGCGCTGGCAGAAAGGCGATCAGCCGGAAGCGGAATGGGCCGGTGAATGCATTGCCGAGGCGATGATCCCGTTCAGCCATGAGGTTTCCCTGGTGGGTGCGCGCAATGCCGCCGGTGAAAAGGTGTTCTACCCGCTGACCCGCAACTGGCATGAAAACGGTATTCTGCGTGCCAGCGTAGCCAACCTGCCGGTCCCGGCACAGCAGCAGAAAGACGCCGAGGCGTGGCTGGGCCGCATCATGGATGACGAAGGCTACATCGGCGTGATGGCGATGGAGTGCTTCGTGGTCGACGGCAAGCTGCTGGTCAACGAGTTGGCGCCCCGCGTGCACAACTCCGGGCACTGGACCCAGGAAGGCTCGGCCATCAGCCAGTTCCAGCTGCACCTGCGTGCGCTGGCCGACCTGCCGCTGATCACGCCGCCGGTGGATGGTGTGTCGGTGATGTATAACCTGCTGGGGCGCAACTGGAAGCCCGAGTGGCTGCAGGTACCGGGCGTGCACGTGCACTGGTACGGCAAGGAGATTCGTCCGGGGCGCAAGGTCGGTCACGTCAACATCTGCCGCCCCGATGTGGCCTCGCTGATCGACAGCCTCAAGGCGCTGCAGGCGCTGGTCGATGACGAGGACAAGATCGCATTCGAGTGGAGCCTTGCCCAGCTGCAGGGCTGATACGCCTGTCACAAGCCTTTCCATGGAGCCGCGGCTGAGATGGTCGCCGCTCCCTCTTCCCTTTCTTCGCGGTGGTGTACACATGAATCACTGGCAACTCAAGGAAGCGGTTCGCTGCATCAATGGCGGTGGTGTCATCGCCTACCCGACCGAAGCGGTCTGGGGACTGGGGTGTGATCCTTACAACCGTCAGGCGGTACAGCGGCTGCTGGAACTGAAACGACGTCCCGAGCACAAGGGACTGATCCTGGTCGCGGCGGATGAAGCCCAGATCGAGCCCCTGCTGGCCCCGTTAAGTGATGAGCAGCGTCAATGCCTGCGCGACACCTGGCCAGGCCCCAATACCTGGCTGCTGCCGGATCCGAAGAACCTGATCCCGCGCTGGGTCAAGGGCAGTCACGCCCAGGTTGCCGTGCGGGTCAGTGCGCATCCGCTGGTGCAGGCACTGTGCCGGGAGTATGGCGGGCCCCTGGTATCGACCTCGGCCAACCGCAGCGCCGCCGAGCCAGCAAGGTCAAAACTGAAAGTCAGTGCTTACTTCGGCGCCGAGCTCGATTTTATGTTGCCAGGTGAGCTTGGCGGACTGAATAAGCCTACAGTGATTCGCAACATCCTCGATATGCAAACGATCAGGGCGTAGTAAGTATTCGCTAACTTTGATGGAGAGAGATTATGTCGGCACCTGATGCACAACTGGTGAAACAATACCTGCTCGACCTTCAGGACCGCATCTGCGCCGCCTTCGAGCAGGCAGATGGCGAAGGTCGTTTTGTCGAGGACAGCTGGGAGCGTGCCGAAGGCGGCGGTGGCCGCACCCGTGTGATCAGTAAGGGCGCGGTGATTGAGAAAGGCGGTGTCAATTTTTCCCATGTACACGGTGATGCCCTGCCCGGTTCGGCGACGGCACACCGCCCCGAGCTGGCCGGTCGCAGTTTCGAGGCAATGGGTGTCTCCCTGGTGATCCACCCGCATAATCCCTATGTACCCACCTCCCATGCCAATGTGCGCTTCTTCATTGCCGAGAAGGAAGGCGAGGAGCCGGTCTGGTGGTTCGGTGGCGGTTTTGACCTGACCCCCTACTACGGTAATGACGAAGACTGCCGCCACTGGCATCAGGTGGCGCATGATGCCTGCGCGCCTTTCGGCGAGGATATCTATCCGCGCTTCAAACAGTGGTGCGATGACTACTTCTACCTCAAGCACCGCCAGGAACCGCGTGGCATCGGTGGCCTCTTCTTCGATGACCTCAACGAGCTGGGCTTCGATAAAAGCTTCGCCCTGATGCAATCGATCGGTGATGCCTATGCACCGGCGATCGTGCCGATCATCGAGAAGCGCAAGGACACGCCCTATGGCGAACGCCAGCGCGACTTCCAGCTGCATCGCCGTGGCCGCTACGTGGAGTTCAACCTGGTTTGGGACCGTGGAACCCTGTTCGGCCTTCAGTCCGGTGGTCGTACCGAGTCGATCCTGATGTCGTTGCCGCCGGAAGTGCGCTGGGACTATGACTGGAAGCCGGAGCCGGGTACCGAGGAAGCGGTGTTGTACGAACGTTATCTGCAGCCGCGCAACTGGCTGGAGGTCTGACATGGCGGACCGCTATGCCGTGTTCGGCAACCCCATCGCGCACAGCAAGTCGCCGCAGATCCATGCCCGCTTTGCCGAGCAGACCGGGGAGGTACTGACATACACGGCCGAGCATATCGAGGAAAATGATTTCGAGGCGACGGTCGAGCGCTTCCTGCAGGGCGACGGCAAGGGCCTGAATATCACCGTGCCGTTCAAGGAGCGAGCCTGGGCCTTGGCGCAGTGGCGCAGCGAGCGTGCCGAGCTGGCCGGTGCGGTGAATACCCTGTATCGACTGGACGATGGCCGCATCGCCGGTGACAACACCGATGGTATCGGTTTGGTACGCGATCTGGCAGACAACAACGGTGTAACGCTGAACGGCGCTCGGGTGCTGGTGCTCGGTGCCGGTGGTGCCGTGCGTGGCGTGCTTCAGCCGCTGCTGGCCGCGGGTGTGGCGTCCATTCTGGTCGCCAACCGCACGGTGGCGCGGGCCGAAACGCTGGCCGAACTCTTTGCCGAGGATGGCCGGGTACAGGCCTGCGGTTTCGATCAGGTCCCCGCCGAAGAATTCGACCTGATCGTCAACGGCACCTCGGCCAGCCTGCAGGGTGAGCTGCCGCCGGTGCCGTCAGCAACGGTTGGTGCCCGCACCGCCTGCTACGACATGATGTATGGCGCCGAGCCGACGCCTTTCTGCCGCTGGGCCAGCGAGCTGGGTGGGGCCCGGGTGATCGATGGCCTGGGCATGCTGGTGGAACAGGCAGCCGAATCCTTCCGTATCTGGCGCGGTGTCCAGCCTGACACGGCACCGGTGATCGCGGCCATGCGCGCGGCCCTCACAGCCGGCTGACAGGATTCATCAAGGCGTCAGACTCTGGTGCTAGCCCACTGAATCTGAACGCCTTTTTTCCATGCTCTTTGGCACTGTCGCCTTGCATCCGGCAAATGTGAGGCGGTATAACAGAGACACACCCTCTGTTAGTGGAGTACGCGCATGGACAAGCATCTGCCACTGGCGCCTGCGGCGCTCTATCGTACCTGCGACCCTGAACTCCTGCCTTTCAAGACCACCGAGTCCCTGGAGCCCTTTGCCGGTTTCTTCGGCCAGGACCGTGCCATCGAGGCGATGGCGTTCGGCATCGGCATGCAGCGCCCCGGCTATAACCTCTTCGTCATGGGTAACCCCCATACGGGCCGTTTCTCCTTCGCCATGGAGAGCCTGAAGGCGTCGGCCAAGAAGCAGAGCAAGCCCAGCGACTGGTGTTATCTGAACAACCTCAGCGATAACCGCTATCCGGTGGTGCTGGAGTTGCCCGCCGGGCGGGCTGGCCAGCTGAAACGGGATATTCGTCACTTGCTCGACAGTGTGCTGGCCGAGCTGCCGGCTGCTTATGAGAACCCGGCCTATCAGCGCATGAAGAGCCAGATCGAGCGTGACTTCAATCGCCATTACGACGACGCGCTGAACCAGGTCGAGCGCAAGGGGCGTGAGTACAGCATTGCCGTCTATCGGGATGGTGCCAATGTGGGCTTCACCCCGGTGGCCAACGGCCAGGCGATGGATGAAGCGGCTTTCTCCCAGCTGCCCGAGGCCGACCGTGATGCGATCCAGGCCCATATCTCCGAGCTGGAGGAGATGCTCAACGACAGCCTGACCGGGTTGCCGGTGTGGCGCCGCGAGGCCGCCGAGCAGATGAAGGCGCTGGACCGGGATACCGCGCGCCTGGCGGTGGAACCGCTGATTCAGCCGTTGCGTGACAAGTACGCCAATATCGGCGGTATCGTCGACTACCTCAAGCATGTCGAGATCGACCTGATCCGCAACGCCAGTGATCTGCTTGGGGAAGACGGTGCGCTTGAAGGCAAGAGCGACGTGGTGCGCCGCGAGTATCTGGAGCAGAACTACGGCCTCAACCTGCTGGTCGACAACCACAAGACCAAGGGTGCGCCGGTGGTGTTCGAGTCCCACCCCAGCTACGAAAACCTGTTCGGCCGGGTCGAGTACATCAGCGAGATGGGCTCCATGGTGACCAACTACACGCTGATCCGCTCCGGCGCCCTGCACCGGGCCAACGGCGGCTATCTGGTGCTGGAGGCGGAAAAGCTGCTGGAGCAGCCGTTCGTCTATGCGGCGCTGAAACGGGCACTGAAGGCGCACGAGATCCGTATCGAAAACCCGGTCAGCGAATATACCGGCATCAGTGCCATCACGCTGAGCCCCCAGCCGGCCAACCTCAAGGTCAAGGTGGTACTGGTCGGTGAGCGGGATACCTACTACCTGCTGCAGGAGCTGGATCATGACTTCGAGAAGATGTTCCGCGTGGTGGTCGACTTCGACGAGGATGTGCACCGCACGCCCCACTCCATCCGCCAGTATGCGCGCCTGATGAAAACCCTGGCCAG
Source organism: uncultured Marinobacterium sp. (assembly GCA_963677795.1). GTDB lineage: Bacteria > Pseudomonadota > Gammaproteobacteria > Pseudomonadales > Balneatricaceae > Marinobacterium. The sequence goes on from OY782520.1 coordinate 2,002,919, forward strand.
CGAGGAGAACCTGGCCCCGCTGACCCGCCGCGCCGTGGCCCGGCTGGTGGAACACAGCTCGCGTCTGGCCGGTGATCAGGATCTGCTCTCGGCCCATGTGGGGGAACTGGTGGACCTGCTCTGTGAATCCGACTTCCGCCGGCGCGAGCAGAACGATGCCCTGATCAACGCCGACCATGTGGAGCTGGCGCTGGAGGCCAAGGAGCGCCGTACCGGGCGGCTGTCACAGAAGATTCTGGAGAGTATTCTCAATGAAACGGTACTGATCGATACCGACGGCGAGGCGATCGGCAAGTCCAACGGTCTGACCGTGCTGCAGGTGGGTGACGTCTCCTTCGGCAGCCCGGCGCGGATCACCGCTACCGTGCATCCGGGCAACAAGGGCATCGTCGATATCGAACGTGAAGTCGCTCTGGGCCAGCCGATCCACTCCAAGGGGGTGCTGATCCTGTCCGGCTTCCTCGGCCACAAGTACGCCGGCGACTTCCCGCTGGCGCTGTCGGCCAGCCTGGCGATGGAACAGTCCTACGGTTACGTCGATGGCGACAGTGCCTCCCTGGCGGAGATCTGTACGCTGATCTCCGCCCTGACCCATATCCCCATCCGGCAGCAGTACGCCATCACCGGTTCGATCAACCAGTATGGCGAGGTGCAGGCGATCGGCGGCGTCAACGAAAAGATCGAGGGCTTCTTCCATCTGTGCAAAACCCGCGGCCTGACCGGCTGGCAGGGCTGCATCATCCCGCGTGCCAATGTGCGTCACCTGATGCTCAAGGACGAGGTGGTGCAGGCAGCGGAGGATGGCCTCTTCCATATCCACGCCGTGTCCAGCGTCGACGAGTGCCTGGAGATTCTGATGGGTCGCACGGCCGGTGTGCGCAAGGATGATGGCCACTTCACTCAGCGCAGCATCAATGCCCAGGTGGTCAAGCGGCTGCGTGAGCTGGCCAAGGCGAAAGCCTGAGGCCGGTTCAGACAAAGCGAACTCAGCGGGGTTGTATCGCCACAGACCCCGCCACTCGGCTTATCCAGCTACATCCCTATCAGAAGCGCATGCCCACTTCCAGCCAGATCTTGCGGCCGGGAGTGTAGGTATCGCTGATGCTGTCATAGCGACTGATTTTGGTACTGACCACCTGGTCGAATAGGTTGCTGACCTCGACCATCAGATAACCCTGATTGGAGGACCAGAGGCGCGGTTTCCACTGCACCTTGGTGTCCAGGGTAACCAGGTCCGCCAGTGTGTAATCCTCATAGATATCGTAGCGGCTGCCGTCGCTGTCGGTGTAGTTGTCACCGCTGTCACGGGCGATGGTGCCACCACTGCGCAGTTTGGCAAAGTTGGACCAGGTCAGGTTCCACTCAGGGACCTGTGTAATGGTGCTCAGGCCGATGTTAAGCGGAATATTGTAATCCCAGGCGGGCAGCTCGCTGCCGTCGATGACGCGGCCCTTGTAATAGACAGGGTCCGGTTCCTGGTCATAGGCGTCATCGCTTTGCAGGTCGGATTCGGTTTGTTTCCAGCCGACGGACAGACTGGCGACCGTTTCAGTGCCGGCTAATTTCAAGGGATGACCGGCATGATCCAGTGTCCAGGTAATACTATCGGTATCATTGCTGCCGCTGTTGTCGTAGTAGTAGTTGCCGTCGTCGTCCTCGCTGCGACGGATACTGTCACGGCTGGCACGACGCACCAGTTTCAGGCTGCTGTTGAAGGGCCCCAGTTGCTGTGCCCAACCCAGCATCAGCTCATCTGAATAAGGGGTGGCCAGGTTGTTGCTGCGGGAGCGGTCAGCGTAGGTGGTTGTCTTGGTTATGTTCCCGTTGGTGTCGTAATAGGTCAGGGTGTTCCAGCTGCGAATGACATCATTGATGGCATAGCGCAGGAAGCTGCGCCCGAAATAACGGTTGGCTCCGGCCGTCAGCCGGGTGCTGCCGTCACCGAAGGTATCCCAGGTCGCGCTCAGGCGGGGTGCGACATCCAGGTTTTCCAGCCAGCTGTTGTAATCGGCCCTCAGGCCGAGCCGGAACTGCCAATTGCCCCGCTCGATGCGGTCGTCCAGATACAGGGCCGCTGTGGTGAAGCCCAGTGATACCTTGCCGGCGCCGTAGTCGAAGGCGCGAGCCAGATATTCGTCGCCAAAGTCACTGTCACCGCTGCCATTCTGGTCGACACAGCCGTTGCTGCCGTTGTCGATGACACAGCTGTATTCGCGGAAGAAAGCGCCTTCCGGTCGTTCATACAAGCTCTTGGTGTATTTCAGGTCGCCGCCGATGATCAGGTTATGGCGGCTGCTGCCCCAGGCCAGGGGGGCCAGCACCAGTTCGGGCGACAGGGAAAAGGCGGTCTGTTGCTGGTTGGTATCGCCATAGCCGCCGGACTGGGTTGGCAGGACGCCCTCCAGAGACTCGTGCCGTGTGAACAGGTTGCTGCCGCTGTCCAGCTCGTCGCTCATGCGATCCAGCGCCATGTCGAGGTTGAAGCGGGCACCGGAGTCCAGCGTGTATTCCAGATTGCCGCCCAGGCCCCAGCCGCTGTGGCTCTTGGTGAACATGTCGTCATAGCGGGTGGAGGTCAGGCCGTCATGGCTACGATCGGAATGCCTCAGGCTGAAGCTGGTGTGCAGTCGCTCATGCCAGCGGTGATCCAGCTTGGCGTGCAGGTTGTCGATTCGGTCGTCATAGTAAACCCGGTGCAGCCTGTCCAGGCCATCACTGTAGCTTTGCAGGAAACTGGAGCTGCGTCGACTGACACCCAGGGTCAGTCCGGTATCCTCACCGATGCCCTGTTGAGCCGACAGGGTGTAGTTGTCCTTGCGATAAATAGGGGTGTATTCCGCGCTATAGCTGTCAGCTGTGTCGAATTCTTCCTGGTCACGTTCGTCGATATGGAAAGACTCCCATTCGTCACGCTGGATGCCGTAGCGCAGGTCGACGAAGTCGTTGCCGTCGTACCGCTTGACCTTGGCGCTAACCACCCCGCCGGTAAAGCCGCCGAAGCTGGCGGGCACGTTGCTGTCGTAGACTTCAACCTGCTCCAGCAGATCCACGTCAAGATAGTAGCCCTGGGGTGAGCTGCCACCGATCACACCGGTCAGACTGGGGCTGCTGAACAGGTCGCCGCCGGAGCCGGGGTTGATATCGCTGGTGGTGTCGATGCCGTCAATCATGAACAGGTTCTGGTAGTACGCCTGACCATGAAAGGAGAACTCCTCCGGACGCATCACGCCACTGTTGGCCGAGCCTCGGCCGTTGCGAGAGAAGTCCACCGCCGGGTTGGTGCGCAGCAGGCCGGCCAGGTTGCCCTCTCCGGTGGGCAGCTGCTCGATCAGTTCCTGATCGATGACCTGCAGACCGGTAGCGACTTCACGTCCGGTGACGGTGACGTCCGGCAGTGCCTGAACACAGGTGCCCGATTGATCTTGGTTACAGGTGTTACTGGTCTTCGCGGCGGTGTCGGCCGCTGCCGGGGCGGCATATAGCCCCGCCAGGACCGCAATGAATGGCGTTAAGGCGTTATGAGATCGCATATCATCCCTTTACAGGCAAACAGGAGAGGAGTGCTGTGTGGCTGCGGCCATCCCAGGGGGCACAATAGGATAGCCGGCAGCCAGAGAGATAATAAACTAATGAAACTCAATAATCATTATCATTTAAAAAATAGCGGGCCCTTCTATGGGGTGTCAGTTGGCAACTCCGGGGGTCGTAGCTGCAAAGGTCGGTGGCTGAGACTGGCGAGAAAGGCCTCAAGTGCGTCCAACTCCGAAGTGTTCAGCTGCAGGGGGCGAATCAGTGGCGACAGCGGTGGCAGGTCCGGGTGCAGCTGGCTGCTGCCGATCATGCCGGCGTTGTACATGTTGAGGATGCCGCGCAGGCTGGGGAATAAACCGTTATGCATCCAGGGGCCCGTATAGGCCAGGTCGCGCAGGCTGGGCGTGCGGAACTTGCCGCGATCTGCCGCCTGCCCGGTGGCCAGTTCGCGACCGATATCTTCGTATTGACGGCCGTAGTAACTCAGGCCGGTGTGGTGGAACTGGCCGTCCGAATACAGCTGGCCGTGATGGCAGTTGAGGCACCCTGCCCTGGTGCGATACAGGTGCAGGCCGAAGATCTCCTGATCGTTGAGGGCGTCATATTGCCCGTTGATGAAACGATCCAGCCGGTTGGGGCGGGAAACGATGCGGCGTTCGAAAGCCGCCAGGGCCTTGGCCAGCTGGTCAGCGTCGATGGGGCCTGCACCGAAGGCCGCGCTGAAGGCCCGACGGTAGCCCGGAATACGGTTGAGCCGGGACAGGACGTCCTCCAGGTTGGCGTTCATCTCTACCGGGTTGGTGATCGGTTGCAGTGCCTGATCCAGCAGACCATCGGCACGACCATCCCAAAACAGCTGATCGAACCAGGCGGCATTGAGGATGCTCATGCTGTTGCGGGTTCCGCTTTGGCGGTCATGGCCGAAGGCAAAGCGGCGACCGTCGGCCCAGCCCAGGTCCGGATCGTGGCAGCTGGCGCAGGCATGCTGACCCGAACCGGACAGGCGTGGGTCAAAGAATAGCTGCTGACCCAGCGCCTCCGTGGCCGGGGTGTGCCAGTTCACGGGCGGCAGTGGGGACAGCGGCGCCAGTTCGGCAACGGCTCCTGCCTCTGGATGTGTCTGGGCCGCGGGCCAGTGTTCAATCGGCTGGCGATAGGCGTCGGTAGAAAAGGCGCTGGCCTGCACTGGCTGAGGGTTACCCAGGCAGAACAGCAGACCCAAGGTGCAGGCGGCCAGCCGCCGGTAAGTCCTTTTGGGTGACATGCTTAACTCAAGCGCAGGCTCATATGGTTGTCCCAGGCCAGCCGGGCGGCCACCGGGTCCAGCGGCAGGCGCTCGCGCAGGTTGTCCAGCGGGCGCATGCGGTACAGATGGCCGCTCCCCGAACTGACCAGAAACTCGCCGTCCTGGCTGGTGGCACTGAGGCCGCAGCCATCGCGACAGCGCATGGACGTAATGAACTGATCCTGCTCCAGGTCCCAGAAGGTGATCAGGTTGCCCCTTGGCGCCGACACGGCCGCGATCCTGCCTGAGCGGTCGATGCGGGCGCTGCCGGCATACTGTTCCATCTGGTTATTGATCGGCTCGGGTGCTCGCAGCAGTTTGAGCGCTTCGCCCCGGCGATGCAGCGCTACCAGCGGTTTGTTGTCGCTGATCGGGCCCTGGTACTGTAGCGCGATCGCCACCGTACCGGCGGCATTACGATCCATGTGGCGGATGCTGAGCTGATGGTCTGCGGCGGTCATGCCGACCTGCTCCAGCAGCTTGCCGGAGCCAAGGTCAATGTAGGCCAGTGAGGGTTTCATGCTGTCCAGATTGAGTTTTTCGCGGCTTCGGTCGGGCCGTGTCAGGATGCCGCCATTGGCCACGATCACCTCGCCCCCGTTCAATAACAGCTCGTGTGGGCCTATGCCATAGCTTGGCATGCGGCTTATCTGGGCGAAGTGGTTACTGACATCGCGAACCACCACCTGCCCCTGCCCGCTGGCAAGATCGTTTTCGGTGCTGACCAGCCAGCGGCCGTCCGGCGTGAACAGGGCGTGGCCGTAGAAGTGGTGACCTTCGCCGGCGTCGATGCGTTTGACCTGCTGGCCGGTGTCATAGTCGACCACTTCGATGAAGTGGCCCGGGCGCCGCGCCACGGCGGCAGCCCAGGGCTGTTGCGGATGCAGCTCGACGTGGTGAGCGCGCTCCGGCAGCGGGTAGCGCAATCGGGTTTGCCCTTCGGCATCGGTGACCAGCAGCCAGTGTTGCTTACGGTCACTGGCGGCGCTGACCAGCACGCTCCTGCTCGAGGCGGTGCCGGCCAGCACGCCGGCGGCGGGCAGCATAAGACCGGCAGCGAGCAAGCCCAGGAAATGGCGGCGGTTAGTCTCCATCACGGCTGTTGAACCCCAATTGGATGCCGAGCACGTCCATGGCGCTGTCCAGCTGTTCACTCAGCTGCTTCAGTTGGGCGGTGACGCTGACCAGCTGGGCATGCGACTCCGCCTGGGTAATGGCGGTTTTCAGCGGCGCCTGAATCTGGTCCAGTGACTGGCTGATGTTGCTGAAACTGAGGCGTATATCCTGTGCCAGATCAGAGGCGCCAGCCTGTTGCAGCAGCTTGTCCACACTGGGCTCGGTTCCCTGGTAGAGCTCGTCCAGCGCCGCCAGGTTGCTGCGGATGTTGGCCAGGGAATTGCCGCTGCGGTGGCTTTCCAGCAGTTTGGGCTTGGCCGCGCTGGCCGTTTCACCCATCGGCTTGATCAGCTTGCTGTCACGGATCGCCTCGATCGGCTCGACCAGTGACGCCATCAGCTCCACGGCCAGTTCGGCAGCGACTTCACTATCCTGCTGCAGTGGAAACTCCTCAACGGCCTGCGCCTGCCACTCCTGATGGATCGCATGGCTGACCTGAGCGACGTGATCGGCGGTGGCCTGGGCCAGCTCGCAGCTGCGACCCTGTTGCAGACGCTCCAGCGCATTATCACTGAACAGCAGTCGTTCCAGTGCCGGGAAGCCCTGGATGGAAACGCTGGCGTGACGGAAGAACTCGGCATCATAGGGCTGGTCGGATGCCAGCGCCTGGCGCAGCTGGCGGGCCCCGATGTTCTTGCGGTCGGGCCAGAATTCCAGGCCGAAGTTGCGCATCAGGAACTGTACGGGACCGAACTGCACGTGCTGGATGCCCTGCCAGGCCTGCATGGCGTCACGCCAGGCCGCGCGCGTCGTCTCCAGCGTCTGTTCGGTGGGTGCCTGGCACAGTGCCGCTGAGGACTGCGCCAGGGCGGTCGCCGTGGTGTCCAGCTGTGCATAACGCGGCAGGACATGCTGCTGCACGGCCTGATGGTTGAAACGGGGCCAGTCCGGCTGGTACGTGTCGGCATGAGCAAGCCCCGCTGCCAGGACCAGGCCGGTGGTGGCCAGCCAGAGCGGCCACATGCGGAAGTGAGTTGATTGCATCAGAGTGACTCCAGAAACGAGATCAGTTGCTTACGCTGTTGCGGGGGCAGTTGGCGGAAATACTCACGGGCACTTTCCGCTTCCCCTCCGTGCCAGAGTATGGCTTCGGCAAGGGTGCGAGCGCGACCATCATGCAGCAGGGCGCGCTCTCCGCTAACGGCTTGATGGCGACCCAACCCCCACAGGGGCGGGGTACGCCATTCATGGCCGCTGGCGGCAAATTCGGGACGTCCGTCGGCCAGTCCTTCGCCCATATCGTGCAACAGCAGGTCAGTATAAGGCCAGATGGTCTTGTTGCTCAGTGCGGGGCGGTCGGGGGCCTGTCCGGTGCGTTGGGACGGTGTATGACACTGGCTGCAGCCTGCCTTGGCAAACAGCTGCTCGCCGGCCTGCACGTCGGGATGTTGTGGCTGGCGACGCGGCGGTACCGCCAGGTGCTGAGTATAGAACAGCAGCACGGCCATCATCTCTGCCGAGGCTTCGTGCCCGCCCTGTGCCTCGGTATTGCCGTTGGGCGCGTTGAGGCAGCTGGGCTGAGCCGTGGTGCAGTCGCCGGCAGGCTGGGGGTAGTCGGGATTGGAGATGCCGATATCGGTGCTCAGTGCACTGGCGTTCTGCAGGCGCAAATCGGCCTGTCCCGCCTTCCAGCCAAACCGTCCCAGTTGCCGCTGCTCATGATCCGGGTGATAGACGCGGTTGGCGCGCCCGGAGATGCCGTCGCCATTGCGATCATCCGCATCCTCGCGGGCCAGGATGTCGGCGTCCGGAATCAGCTCCAGCAGCCCCAGCCCGATCATCGCAGGTGCCAGGCGCGGTGACAGTTGCGTTTGCGGGTGAAAGTCGCCGTAGCCGGGTCCGGTCAGCTGATACACCGGCTGACGCAGTTCAACCTGTTCGCCACCGCTCAGTTCGATGCTGTGATGACGGTATGCAAGTTGAGGGTTGGCTTCGGCCAGCATGCCGGGGACGGCGAAGGTCTGCAGCTGAGTGCCATAGGTGGGCTCGGGGGTAACGCCCAGAGGTGTTTGATGCCCATTGCCGGGAATCCCCAGGCGGATCAACAATCCGTTGCGGTTGGCGCTACCCGGTACATCCGGCGGCAGGCCGCGGCCGTTGTTGATATGGCATTGCAGACAGGAACGGGCATTGTACACAGGACCAAGGCCGTCGCTGGCGGTGGTCGATGACGGGGATGAGACCCAGAGCTTTTCGAAAATGGCGCGACCGAGCACGAAGTTCATGCGCTGTTCGAAGGGAAGACCTTCGACAGGCTGCATGAAGGCCTTGCGCTCGGCAGCGGAAAAAGAAGGACCGGGCGGGTTGGGACTGAAATCAGCCCGATCCGAATTGGCTGCCACTGCCATGGCGGCCTGGCTGGTGCACAACGCCAGCCAGAGGGCCAGCCGATAGGCCCGTTTGAAGGAGAGCAGGCCTGTCGGGCTGAGTGCAGAACGGGTCATCGATGAATCAGCCGCCGAGGACAGCTGAAGGGTTGTCCAGACTGTCGGAACCTTCCAGCTCGACATCCGTGATACCCAGGGTTGCCATCACCTCTTCGAGGACCTGTGTCTGTGCCGTCAGGGCATCAACGAAGGCCTGTACCTTGGCGTTGCCTTCGGTGTTGCCGGCGGCGATCAATACGTCGAAGGTTTCACCCTGCTGGGCGGCGTCAACCATCGCCTGAGCGGCGTCCATGGTGGCATCCAGGTGAGCCCGCATTTTCGCGTCCAGTGCCGGGTCAATCGCTTGAGTCAGCGCGGACAGGGAGGCCCCGCTCAGGGTGCTGCCGTCGATGCGGCTATATTCGCCCAGGTAGGCGTTACGGATACCCAGCGCATCGTAGTAGTGTGACCAGTGGGTGTTATCGGAGAAGCAGTCGTGCTCTTCCTCCGGATCGTGCAGCATCAGGCCCAGTTTGGTGCGTTCGCCGCCCAGTTCACCATAGGACAGGCTGCCCATACCGGTGGTGATGGTCGCCAGACCACCCAGTTCGCCCTTGGCGCTTAGCTGCTGACGCGCGTCACCGCCCTGTTTCCAGTTGTTGGCCATTTCTGTCAGGTCATCGACCAGCAGGTCGGTGGCGGCTTTCAGGTAGGCGCCGCGGCGATCGCAGTTGCCGTTGGTGCAGTTTTGCGTGTCGAAATCGGAAGCCTGGCGGTTACCTGCGCCGGGATTGGTACCGTTCAGGTCCTGGCCCCAGAGCAGGAATTCGATGGCGTGGTAGCCGGTGGCCACGTTGGCCTCAACACCGTCGATCTCGTGCAGGGTTTCGGCCAGCAGCGTCTTGTCGATGCTAGTGGCGTCGACCTGCTTGCCACCGATGTTCAGGGTCGGGTTGGCGATGATGTTGGCGCTGTACCAGTCGTTGATGTCGGACTCGCTGCCGTAGCTGTTGCCATCAACGTAGTCGATCAGGCCCTCATCCAGCGGCCAGGCGTTCACCTTGCCTTCCCAGTCATCAACGATGGCGTTACCGAAACGGTAAACCTCGGATTGCTGATAGGGCACGCGCGACGCTTTCCAGGCTTCGCGAGCTGCCTGCAGATTGGCTTCGGTGGGCTGGTCCAGGAAGGTGTCGATCGCTTTCTGCAGTTCCTTGGCGGTGGCCAGGGCGTCGGCAAAAACCGCTTCGGCAATATCGGCGTAGTGCTGGTTGACACTGGCAGCCTTGATCTCTGCTGCGGCGGGAGCCGCGCTGGCCTGGCTGATGGCGACCGGAGTGAACGGAGACATGACCGCTGCGGCGATAGCGGCGGGCAGCAGAAGGCGTTTCAGTGACATGACAACTCCCTGGATCAAGTTAAGTTGCGGCTACACTAAACTAAATGCAAATCGTTATCAATAATATTAATTTGCTTAAGTATAAAAAAACCGGCATGTTTTTTGCCGGCTTTCATGTCAGGGCTTGGCTGAACTTGAAGGAGCCAGATCAGCGCTGAGCCCACTCCTCGCTGTTGTGCTTGGCTGACAGGCGGGCGTAGTTCTCGGCGGTATAGGTGAAGAACTCCCTCTCCTTCTGCGTCAGCTCGCGCTGAGGCTTGGCCGGACGGCCCACATAGAGGTAGCCGCTCTTCAGCGTTTTGCCCGGGGGTACCAGGCTGCCGGCGCCAACGATTACGTCATCTTCGACTATGGCACCGTCCATAATCATCGCCCCCATGCCGACCAGAATGCGGCTGCCCAAGGTGCAGCCGTGCAGCATCGCCTGGTGGCCAACCGTGACATGATCGCCGATGATCAGCGGGAAACCGTCCGGGTTGTAGGGGCCGGCGTGGGTGATATGCAGGACGGAGCCGTCCTGAATGCTGGAGTAGCGCCCGATACGGATACGGTGCATATCGCCGCGAATCACCGTCATCGGCCAGACCGAGCTGTGCTCACCGATCTCCACATCGCCCAGTACCACGGCGCTGGGATCAACAAAGACATTATCGGCCAGTTTAGGGGTCATCCCCTGGTAGGGTCTTACATTCATGTGGCGCTCCTGAATCTGATTGAAATCACCTTGGCGGGCCCCCATTGTATACTGATTGAAGTGTTGACCCTGCAATGCGGTCCCGAATGCCGATCCATATTGGAGAAATCCCATGTCCAACCCCCTGCTCGAACGTCATCTGCTGCCCCCGTTCAGCCGTATCCAGCCGGAGCATGCCGAGCCCGCCATCGACGAGCTACTGGCGCGCAACCGTGCCCGTATCGCCGAGTTGACCGCCGCTGCCTCGGTCAGTGGTTGGGCGCTGGTGGCCGAGCTGGAGCAGCTCAACGACGAGCTGGCCCAGGCCTGGTCGCCGGTTTCCCACCTGAATGCGGTGATGAACTCCGATGCCTGGCGCGAGGCTTACAACGCCTGCCTGCCGAAGCTGTCCGAGTACTGGACCGAGCTGGGGCAGCATCAGGGGCTGTTCCAGGCATTCGACGCCCTGGCCAACAGCGACGCCTATCAGCAGCTAAGCCCGGCCCGCCGCAAGGTGGTGGATAACGCCCTGCGCGACTTCCGCCTGTCCGGCATCGCTTTGCCCGAAGCTCAGCAGAAGCGCTATGCCGAATTGCAGCAGCGTCTGTCGGAGTTGACGACGAAATTCTCCGAGAATGTGCTCGATGCCACCCAGGGCTGGTGGAAGGAAGTCAGCGACGAAGCCGAGCTGTCCGGTCTGCCGGAGCATGCTGTTGCCGCGGCAAAAGAAGCCGCCAAGGCCAGGGAGCTGGACGGCTGGGTGATCACGCTGGATTTCCCTGCCTACTATGCTGTCATGGCCTTTGCCGACAACCGCTGCCTGCGCGAGGAGCTGTACCGCGCGTTCAGTACACGTGCCTCCGATCAGGGCCCCAAGGCCGGTGAATGGGACAACTCCGAGGTGATGAACGAGATCCTGTCGCTGCGCCACGAACTGGCGCAGCTGCTGGGCTTCGACACCTACGCCGACTACTCGCTGGCGACCAAGATGGCACAGTCACCGCAGCAGGTGGTCAGCTTCCTGGAAGACCTGGCCACGGAAACCCGCCCGGTAGCCGAGCGGGAAGTGGCCGAGCTGCAGGCCTTTGCCCGCGAGCGCGATGGCATCGAAGCACTCAATGCCTGGGATGTGACCTACTACGGCGAGAAGCTGAAGCAGGCGCGTTACGAGATATCGCAGCAGGAACTGCGCCCTTACTTCCCGCTGCCGAAAGTGCTGGATGGCATGTTCAGCATCGCCGGTCGCCTGTTTGACCTGGAAGTCGAAGAACAACAGAGTTTTGATAGCTGGCACGCGGATGCACGCCTGTTCGCGCTCAAGCGCAACGGCGAGCCCTTCGCCTACTGCTATCTCGATCCCTTCGCCCGCAGTGGCAAGCGCGGCGGGGCCTGGATGGATGACTGCCGGGTGCGCCGTCGCTTGAGCGAAGCCGAGCTGCAGCTGCCGGTGGCCTACCTGGTGTGCAACTTCACCCCGCCGCTGCCCGGCCAGCCGGCCCTGCTGACCCATGACGAGGTCACCACCCTGTTCCATGAGTTCGGCCACGGTCTGCACCACATGCTGACGCAGATGGAAGAGGCCGATATCAGCGGCATCAACGGCGTTGCCTGGGATGCGGTGGAGTTACCGAGCCAGTTCATGGAGAACTGGTGCTGGGAGCCGGAAGCGCTGGCGCTGATCTCCGGCCATCACGAAACCGGCGAGCCCCTGCCGCAGGCGCTGCTCGACAAGATGCTGGCGGCCAAGCACTTCCAGTCCGGCATGATGATGATGCGCCAGCTGGAGTTCTCGCTGTTCGATTTCCGCCTGCACCACGAGTACCAGCCGGGCGAGACCGAAATTCAGGCGCTGCTGGACCATGTCCGCGAGCAGGTGGCGGTAATCCGCCCGCCGGCCGACAACCGTTTCCAGCACGGCTTCAGCCATATCTTTGCCGGTGGCTATGCCGCGGGCTACTACAGCTACAAATGGGCTGAGGTGCTGTCGGCCGATGCCTTCTCCCGCTTCGAGGAGGAAGGGATTTTCAACACCGATACCGGTCTGGCTTTCCGTCAGGAAATTCTGGAACAGGGCGGCTCCGGTGATCCCATGGATCTGTTCGTTGCCTTCCGTGGCCGCGAGCCCAGCGTTGACGCCCTGCTGCGTCATTCCGGCATCCGTTGAGAGGTTTGAACATGAGTGTACAGAAGCGATTCATCGCCGGCGCGGTCTGCCCGCGCTGCGGCGAGATGGACACGGTGCGAATGTACCGTGACGAGGAGCGTGAATACCGCGAATGTGTGAAGTGCGGCTTTGCCGACTCCCTGCGTCTCGATGGGCGGCCTGACCCCGGCGAGATCGAGACCCGGGTCAGCGGCGAGCGTTCCGACCAGGCGCCGGCGGCGGTGGCCGATGACAGTCCTCAGCCGATCCGCATCATGGATCCCGGCAGCCCTCGCTAGGGCGGCCTGCACCGCGATCACTGACCATGACTATCCCGCCTGCATCGTCCCTGCCCTGTGGCTGGGCGATGCAAAGTCCCCTTGAACACGAGTACCACGACCGCGAATGGGGCGTGCCCCAGACCGATGACCGGGTGCTGTTCGAGTTTCTGGTGCTGGAGTCGGCCCAGGCCGGGCTGAGCTGGTGCACGGTGCTGGAAAAGCGTGAGGGCTATCGTCATCACTATAGGGGATTTGATCCCGAGCAGGTTGCGGCATTCGGTGAATCAGAGATAGCGGTGATGCTGGTCGACCCCGGCGTTATCCGCAACCGGGCCAAGATCGAAGCCTCGATCAACAATGCGCGGGTGTTTCTCGAACTGCAGGGGCGCCATGGCAGCTTTGCCCGTTTTTTGTGGCGCTATGTGGAAGGACGCCCCATCCAGTCCGGGTTCGAACGGATGGAGCAGATCCCGGCCCAGACCGCACTGTCGCAGCAGCTGGCGAAAGACCTCAAGCGCGAAGGGGTACGCTTTTTCGGTCCGACCATTGCCTATGCCTACATGCAGGCGGTGGGCCTGGTGAATGATCACCTGCGCCGGTGTCCGCGCCATCAGGCGTGCCGGGCACTGGGGCAAGCGATCAAGCTGTGACGGGCTCCGGTCATGGCGGCATGACCGGAGCTGTCAGCGCTGGATCAGAAGTAGGTGGCCAGCACCAGGTTCAGGGTGTCCGCATCGTCGGCGGAGTCGTAGCCCTCTTCACGCACGTATTCGGCGATCAGCTCGGCATTTTCGCCCAGTTCGCGGCTGATGCTGGCGGCCAGACGCTGCTCGGCCAGATCCAGGCCTTCGGCCTCATCCGATTCACTGTAACCCAGCGCCAGGGTGCCCGGAGCGCCGAATACGGCGGTGTTGTAGTGCGTACCCAGGTGCCAGACGCTCGGTTTGGCACTGCCCAGCGTTTCAAACTCGTCTGTCTGAATCCACTCGGCGGAGAAGCCCAGCTCACCCATTTCCAGCGCCGCATTGATGCGCCAGGCTGACTGGTTTTCGGTCAGGCCGAAGGCTTCGGTGTTGCCGATGTTGTTCAGGTAGCCGGCACCGACGGACAGGCCGTTGTCGAAGGCGTAGCCCAGGTTCAGGCCGGCATTGTTGACGTGTTCGTCGTTGTCCTGATCACCCTTGAAGATATAAAGATCGGAGCTGAAGCCGCCCTGGGCGTAGCTCAGCATGGCCAGGTCGTCGGTATTGTCGGTCAGGTCGTCGGTGAGCGGGTCGGTCCAGGTAGAACTCTCGATCACGCCGAAGGGGATGCCGGTCTTGCCGACGGTCAGGGACAGAGGGTTGCCTTCTTTGGCGATCACGGCGATCGCTTCGTCAACGACGAAATCATCTTCGCCTTCGGGATCGTCCTCGTATTTCAGTGTGGTCGACAGGCTGATCAATTCGTTGATCTGGGCATCGATGGTCAGTTCGACGTTGTCCACGTCGAGATCGTTTTCACTGGTGTCGTCCAGTTCACTGTGGGTCGCCAGGAATTCGGCCTGGCCACTCAGAGTCACGCGGTCGGTCCAGCTGCTGCCGGCTTCGGTCGATGTCGTGACCGGCTGGGCAGCCTGACGGGCCTCCAGTTCGGCAATGCGTTGTTTCAGGGCTTCGATTTCGGCGGTAACGGAGTTGTCGGCAGCCTGAGCAGTCAGCGGAGCAGCCAGTACCGCGGCGCAAGCCAGGGAAAGCAGGGATTTTTTCATTGTGATTCCAGCGAGATAGTATTATGTATTTTAATGCGAATCGTTATTAATTGTATTTTAATAAAATCCCGCGATGCAAGTGTTCTTTGGCCGCGGCTGCCTACTTCGATGGAAGGAACTCTCCCTTCTGGTACCAGACGCGATAGATGACATTGGCCTTGTCATCCGAGATCAGCAGATCACCGTCGGGCTCGACCAGCACATCCACCGGGCGCCCCCAGGCGCTTTCACCCTGCAGCCAGCCGGTAATGAACGGGGTGACGGCGGTGACGCTTTCTCCTGCGGTATCGATCCGCATCACCCGGTAGCCGACCTTGCGGGAGCGGTTCCAGGAGCCGTGCTGGGCCAGGAACAGAGTCGTGCTTGGTGTATCGGGAAACTGGTGGCTGGTGTAGAAGCTGAGGCCCAGCGCCGCCACATGGGCGCCGAGCAGTGCCACCGGCGACTGGCTGTTGATCGCCTCGGCACCGGCGCCAAAATCCGGGTCCGGCAAACCGTCGCCATGGACGAAGGGAAAGCCGAAATGCAGCCCGCCCTGCCCGGCCCGGTTGAGTTCGTCATCGGGCTGGTCATCGCCCAGGTGGTCGCGGCCGTTGTCGGTAAACCAGAGGCTGGCATCCTCGGGATGCCAGGCAAAGCCCACCGAGTTGCGCACACCCCGTGCCCAGGGGCGTGCCTGGCCGGAGGCAGGGTTAAAACGCAGGATGCCGGCAAAGCGTGGGTCGGACTCCAGGCAGACGTTGCAGGGGGCGCCCAGGGTGAAATAGAAGGCGCCGTCCGGCCCCTGCTTGAGGTATTTCCAGCCATGGTGGGTGATATCGGGCAGGCCGTCGAGCAGGGTTTCGGGGGCTGGCGGGTAGGCCAGTCGATGGTCGATATCCGCCAGCCGGATCAACCGGGTCAGCTCGGCGATATATAGATCACCATCGGCCCAGGTGACGCCGTTGGGCAGTCGCCGTCCCGACAGCAGGGTATAGCGGGTCTCGTAGCGCTGATCACCGTCGCGATCCTGCAGCGCAAATACGCGGCCATCACGGCGGGTACCCACATAGAGAATACCCGCCGGACTCAGCGTCAACTGGCGGGCATTGGGGACTTCAGCCGCTACTTCGATGTGGTAGCCGGGGGGCAGCTGCAGCTGTTCCAGAGGCAGGGCCTGGCTGCAGCCGGCAAGACCCAGCGTGGCGATCATCAGTAGACAGCGCATGTAGTTCTCCCCTTTTGGTCATGAGGAGAGTCTGGTCGTCAGGTTTGTTTTGCGCCAGTCCGCTGACGTGGCGTGAACCAAACGTCATTACGATCCAGACGCCAGAATACCCAGGCCCCGGTCAGGCCGCGGGCGGCAAACAGGGACAGAAAGGCCAGCCAGAGGCCATGGTTGCCCAGTGGCTGAGCCAGCCACCAGACCGGCGCGAATACCAGCAGTACCGAGATCAGCATGGTGTCCTGCATCGCTTTCACCTGGGTGGTGCCGATGAAGATACCATCGAGCAGAAAGCTCCAGGTGCCGATCAGCGGCAGCAGGATGATCCAGGGCAGGTAGCGCGCTGCTTCTTCACGAACTTCGGGAATATCGGTGAGCAGTTGAATGATCGGCTGGCCACCGAGCCAGAACACCAGCGTCAGCAGCAGTGCACTGACCGCCGACCAGAAGGTGGCACAGACCAGTATCTGGTAGAACCCTTGGCGTTTCTTCTGCCCCAGTGCTTTTCCGGTCAGTGCTTCAGTTGCGTGGGCAAAGCCGTCCAGCGCATTGGAAATCAGCAGCAGGAAGTTGAGCAGTACGGCGTTGGCCGACAGGATGCTGGTGCCCTGCTGAGCCCCTTGTGCGGTAAAGAAGGCGAAGGTCATCAACAGCAGCAGGGTACGCACGAACAGGTAGCGGTTAACGCTGATCAGCTCACGGTAGTCACTCAGGCGGCGCAGCTGTTGCCAGGCCCAGGCGCCGGGAATGTGGCCGAGCAGGCGACGGCAGAACCAGAGACCGAGCAGCAGGCTGAAATATTCGGCACATACCGTGGCCAATGCCACGCCATCGGCGGCCATGCCGAAACCGAACACGAACAGCAGATCAAGCAGCATGTTGAGCAGGTTGGTGCTGGTCAGCAGGATCAGCGCAATGCGCGTATTCTGGTTGCCGACAAACCAGCCCAGCAGGGCAAAGTTGCACAGCACGGCCGGTGCACCAAAGGCGCGAATCGCGGTGTATTCGACGGCCGAGGCCAGCACCGCCGGCTCAGGGTCCATCAGCTGCAGCGCCAGCGTGGTCAGCGGTGTACGCAGCAACAGGATCAGCAGGCCGATGCCGGCGCCCAGAATCAGTGACTGGCCCAGCAGGGTACGGATGCGCTCGCCGTCATCGCGGCCGCTGGCCTGAGCCACCATGCCGGTGGTGCCCATGCGCAGGAAACCGAATGCCCAGTAGAGAATGGAGAAAATCATGCTGCCGACGGCCACCGCCCCCAGATGATGAGGTTCGGGCAGGTGACCAATGACGGCCGTATCGATCAGGCCCAGCAGCGGCACGGTGATGTTGGACAACATCATCGGCCAGGCCAATGACCAGACGCGCGTGTGCGTGGCCCTGTCCGGCCAGTAGGCCGATGACTTCATCGTGGCTGCAATGCCCGAACCGGCAGGCTATACAGCAGCAGGAACTCGACCAGCGCGGTGACGACCACGGAGGGCCCGGCTGGCGTATCCCAGAACCAGGACGCGCTGATACCGCCGGCTACCGCCAGCATGCCCAGCAGTGAAGCGAACACCGCCATCTGCTCGGGTGTATTGGCGAGGCGGCGGGCGGCGGCGGCCGGAATAATCAGCAGCGAGGTGATCAACAGGATACCGACCAGCTTCATCGCTACCGCGATCACCACCGCGATCAGCAGCATCAGTGCCAGGCGAGTGCGGGCCACGGGCACGCCTTCCACCTGGGCCAGTTCTTCATTGATGGTAATCGCCAGCAGCGGGTTCCACAGCCGCCAGAGCAGCAGCAGGACCAGCGCCCCACCGCCATAGATCCAGTAGAGGTCGCTGGGTGCAATCGCCAGCAGGTCACCGAACAGGTACTCCATCAGGTCGATACGCACGTTGTCGAGCAGGGCGACGGCCACCAGGCCCAGCGACAGTGAGCTGTGGGCCATGATGCCGAGGAGTGTGTCGGTGGCCACCAGGTGCTGGCGCTGCAGGGAGACCAGCAGTACGGCCAGCAGTACACAACAGGCGACCACGGCCAGGTTCAGATTGATATCGAACAGGAAGCCCAGCGCGATGCCCATCAGTGCCGAGTGCGCCAGGGTATCGCCGAAATAGGCCATGCGGCGCCAGACCACAAAAGCTCCCAGGGGGCCGGCCAGGGCCGCTATACCCAGGCCGCCGGCCAGGGCCAGAATCAGAAACTCAGCCACAATGATGTCCGCTACATTCGTCAGGTTGGGGGTGGTCGATGATGACATCGCCATGGGCGTCATGCTGGTGCCCGTGGTGATGGTTATACAGCGCCAGGGTGCTGGCCTGCGCCGGGCCGAACAGTTCGATGAACGAAGGATCGCTGCTGACATGCTCGGGATTGCCGGAACAGCAGATGTGTCGGTTCAGGCAGATGACATGATCGGTGGACGCCATGACCAGATGCAGGTCATGGGAGATCATCAGCACGCCACAGCGGCGCTGTTTGCGGATATCGGCGATCAGCTGGTACAGCTCCAACTGGCCATTCAGGTCCACGCCCTGTACCGGCTCATCCAATACCAGCAGCTGAGGGTCGCGCAGCAGGGCGCGGGCCAGCAGCACTCGCTGGGTCTCGCCGCCAGAAAGATTGTGAATGGAATGTTTTAGCAGGTGGGCGGCGCCGACATCCTCAAGGGCTTTCGTCATCAACACGTTATCGACTTTGCTTGGCGTATTGAGGAAACGTTCTACCGACAATGGAAGGGTGCGATCGATGTGCAGTTTCTGCGGCATATAACCGACCCTGAGCCCCGGTTTACGCCAAACATTTCCGGTAGAAGGTTTTATCAGGCCGAGCACCACGCGCACCAGCGTGGTCTTGCCTGCCCCGTTGGGGCCGATCAGCGTGGTGATACAGTTGTCATGCAGGTGCAGGTCGATGGTGTTCAGCGCGGTCTGCTTGTTGAAGCGGACACTGACGCCCTCCAGACGCACCAGGTCGGGGTTGTGCTCAGCCATCAATGCTCTCCCCTGCCTGGCAATTGGGACAGAGGCCGATGACTTCCACGGTTTCCTGCTCAATGGTAAAGCCCACCGCGCGGGCACTTTGTTCCAGCGTGGCGTGAACAGGGCCTGCATCCAGCTCGGAGGTTGAATGGCACTGGCGGCAGATCAGGAAACAACCCTGGTGTGCCTGCTCTGGATGCGGACAGCCGACAAAGGCATTCAGGGAGGCGATACGGTGTACCAGCCCCTGCTCCTGGAGGAACTCCAGGGCGCGATAGACAGTGGGGGGCGCGGAGTTGAAACCGGCTTCGGCCAGAGCCGGCAGCAGCTCGTAGGCGCCAATTGGTCGATGGCTCTGCCAGATCAGTTTCAGCACCAGTTCGCGGATCGGCGTCAGGCGCTGCTGGCGTTCGCGACATATCTGGCGTGCCTGCTGCAAAGCCTGATCGATGCAATGCTGGTGATCGTGGCCGGATTCAAAAGCCAGGTTGTCCATAATTATCCAGTCCGTTTAACGGCTATTCTGTTATAGTATAACTTATTGCTTGTGTAGAAGAGATCCTGCCCTGATGAAACAGCTATTCCGAACTGCAGCTTCCTCCCTTGCCCTGTCGACCACGCTGCTGGCAGCGCTGCCAGCCGGTGCAGCAGAGGTTGTGACCAGTATCAAACCGTTGCAACTGATCACCTCTGCCCTGACCGAGGGGATAACCGAGCCCGAGCTGCTGCTGCCGCCGGAGGGGACGCCTCATCACTACGCGCTCAAGCCATCCGACATGCGCAAGTTGGCGGATGCCAGGGTGGTGATCTGGGTTGGCCCGGGGCTGGAGCAGTTCTTGCAGAAGCCATTGTCCCGCACCGACGCCCAGATTGTAACCCTTCTGCCGGACAGCAAGCCGCATGAGCATGGTGTTGTCGCGGCCGTGGATCATGATGACCATGACCATGACCATGACCATGACCATGACCATGACCATGAAGGCCATGAAGGTCACGAGGAGCATGAAGATCACGAGGAGCATGTAGAACATCACTCCCATGCCGATAGTGAAGACCCGCATATCTGGCTGGACCCGCTGAACGCATTGGCGATGGCGGATCAGATGCTGCCCGCACTGGCACAGGCCTTCCCGCAGCACCGTGAACAACTGAAGGCCAACCGGGAGGTCTTCGAACAAGCCGTGCGTCGCAAGGATGCCGAAATCGCTGCACAGCTGGCGCCTTATCAGACACTGGGCTTCTTTGTCTTTCATGATGCCTACAGTGGCTTCGTCAATCATTATGGCTTGAACCAGCTGGGCTACTTTACCGTGGACCCGGCACGCAAGCCCGGCGCTCGTCACCTGGCCGAGATCCGTCATCAACTGGAGCAGAGCCAGGCGGTATGTGTGTTCAGCGAGCCTCAGTTTACCAGCGCCGTGGTGACGGCAATCACCAGCGGGCTGGGCGTGCAGCAGGGTGAACTGGACCCGCTGGCGCGCACGGCCAAGCCAGGTCCCCAGGGTTATACCGACTATCTGCAGGCGCTCAGTGACAGCTTTGAACGCTGCCTGAAGAAAAAAACTGAAAAAAATTAAAAAAAGACTTCACAAGGTCGAAAGGGGTCGATACAATGCGCCCCACTTTCGAAGCAGATGTGGTGGAATTGGTAGACACGCTAGCTTCAGGTGCTAGTGCCTTCACGGGCGTGGGAGTTCGAGTCTCCCCATCTGCACCACCTTTCATCGTCAGATGATAGGCTCTTCGAAAGCGACAATTTGAGTGGTAACGCACATTAAAACGTCACACCCAATGCAGATGTGGTGGAATTGGTAGACACGCTAGCTTCAGGTGCTAGTGCCTTCACGGGCGTGGGAGTTCGAGTCTCCCCATCTGCACCATCCGGGTTCGTCCTGAAGTCGGATTACTTTCCAGAAGTCATATATAAGCAAGCCCCCAACAGCGCATAACCGTCAGGGACTGCATCTTGTTGTATTGTTCACCTGGCTTACTGCGAGATCAGCAGATACAGCTGCATCAGTGCCGGGGAGATGGCGACCAACAGCCCTGCCACTACCATGGCGATGGACGGTACAACACCGATTACTTCATAGTCATGATCTTCATGTGCATGGCTCATCGTAATGTCCTCTTGCGGATACAGGGTGGCAGACAGCCTGCCTCTGACTGGTAAAAGCAATCAGGATGCCAATCTTCAGATGATAAGCTAATTAGCTGATATATAAGGCTTTATGCCGGTCATTAATGGGAGCTCACACTGGGTGTTCTCGGGCGTTACTGCCGCAGTTGGCAGTTATTGCGGGGCTGGTGTCAATTTCGGCGGTGACCCGGGATAGCCAGGTCGCCAGGCGGAAAGAAAAAAGGTGGCCTGAGCCACCTTTAGCGTGATACCTGTGATCGGGTGTGTTCAGCGACGGACGATAAAGTCCTGCTCGATCAGTTCCGCATCCCCTTCGACCACCTTGGCATAGGTCGTTTTGGCGTTAACGCGAACCACTTTTACCACCGCAATCTTCTCTTCCAGCTGACCGAGGGATTCGTTGGTGTAGGGATCGAACATCTCTTCACCGAGGAAGTAGACATCGAGCAGGTCGCCCTGCTTCAGCGTCTTGCCACCCTGGTTCAGTACCACCGTCTTGCCTTTGACGGCCACCACGCGCATCGGGTAGATGTTGGCCAGTGCCTTCTGTGCCAGCTGTTGTGCCAGCTCAGCCGTAATACCCGCCTGAGAGGAACCGTATTGCTTCAGCATGGCGCGGATATCAGCGTCACCCAGCTTCAAGTTGATCGAATCGGACCATTTCACCTGACGGCTGGCGGCCAGAATGATCTTGTAGTCCAGCTGGGCACTGCCACTGTAGCTGACGATGGTTTCGCCGGTCAGCTGCAGGGTTTTGACATGCCGGGTGCTGCGTACATTGCGGATATTACCCACCACGATGTAGTCCGCCCCCAGCACATTGCCGGCCTTGGCCTGCTCCGCCAGTGCGGCATCATCGCTGAGCCAGAGTGCCTTCTCTTCCTGGAATTCGGCACCGAACTCCCGGTCGAGCACGTTCATGCGACGTGAATGGGTGAACTGATCCAGAATGCGGTTGCGCAGTTCGGCTTCTACCCTGGCTGCCGGCGTATTGTCGCCCAGCAGTGAGTAGCTGCGCTTGTCGCTGTGAAACGGCATCACCGCCAGGGTGCGGCGGCTGTCGGCTGGCAGGCCGGGCTTGTCGTACTTGAGCACATGCACGCTGACATCGGCGCGGAAGCTGCCGTCAGTTTCCTGTTCCACCGAGTGCACGTCATAGCGCGAGACCAGGCCCTTGGTCTTGAGGCGCAGGTCGCCGCGCTGTGCAATTTCCACCGCACTGGTGAACTGGTCACCTTCGCTGGTGCTGATACTGGTCCGGCCGGACAGCGTACTCATCACCTCACGGCTGTCCACGCTGACCCCGGTGGCTTGGCGCAGGCCCTGTACCAGCGCATCGCTGATCGCCAGGTTACGGTTGCTGCCGTAGCCCACCGCATCCACGACCTGCTCAGCCGCGAAGCTGAAGCAGGTCCAGACCAGGGCGGTCAGCGCCAGTAGTGTTTTCAATACTGATCGCATGATTCCGTCCTCAGAAGTCGTCCGCCGACATCAGCTTCATGCTCTGACTGCCGCCGGCCTGGCCATTGACCGGCTGTCGAGCCTGGGGCTGCTGTTTGGCTTGCGGCCGGTGATCACGCAGCTGGCGTGCATTCTGTTCAGACACGGGGTGCCAGACATAGATGACGCCATTGATTTCATGGCCGTAGGTCGGGTGTTTGGCGGTCCAGCGCATCAGCTCGCTGGTGCCGGCCAGGTCCTTGACGCGTCCCGTGGCTTCCATCTCCTGCTCCAGTGCGCGGATGAACTCGCGGCTGCTCTCTTCGCTTTCGGAAATGTCGCGGCCCTCGGCACGTACGACGCCGACTCGCTGGTTGCGCATGACATCGCTTTTGGTCTCGTCGAAGGTGCCTGTCGACTTGAACAGGGTGGCGAAGTTGCCAAAGGCATCGGCACGTGCCGCGGCAAAGGAAACCTTGCGGTTGTCATACAGCTGTTGATAGTCGCTGCCACGATAGGGGTTGCCTGACTGACCAAAGGAAACCAGCACAGGATAGCCCTGGTCGTCGTACATGCGGCGGATGCCGAACTCGTTCATCAGTGCGGCCTTGTCGGCGAACAGCTGATCCAGCGGCGTGGCACTGGCCTTGTCGGGGTTGGCGGCGATATCACCCTTGCTGGCGATAACATCATCGATGAATGAGCGCATCTTCGGAGAGGCCACGATCGCGACCGCGACCACATGGTTGCCGTCGGCATCACTGGCTTCAAAGGATTTCACCGGGATTACGCCGGTCAGCTCATGGCGGGCGCGCTGGGTAACCGAGTCGGATACGGAGCGTTCAAACAGAACCGCACGTTTCTCGCTGGGGGCCGAGCGGAACTCCTCAGGATCGATGCCCAGCTCGACCAGCTTTTCGTCCAGCATGCCGCCAGCAACTGCCACGGCCTTGTTGAGCACCTCTTCCAGCTTGTTGCGGCTGGTCAGCTCTGCCGGCGTGAACTGTGGCATCTGGCTGGCATCGTCAAACAGGCGCGTCGCGCTGCTGGCAACCACACTGGTTCCCAGGTGCGTCAGGTAGTCGGCCTTGGCGTTGAGCAGGGCTTCCTTATAGGCCATGACGCGGGCGTTGCCCCAGTCGCGGCTTTCCGGACGCAGCATGACGCTGGCCTGCCCGACACCGAAATAGAGCTTGCCACTGCGCGCCTTGCGGACGAAACCCTGGCCTTCACTGCGCTTGTACTCGGCGATCATGTCATCGATCACCATGCCGGGGTCAATCACTTCCGGCTGGGCGGAGGCGGTAATATCCTGTTCGACCTCAGTCATTTCGACCTCAGTCATTTCGGCTTCGGTCATCGGGGCTGGCGTTGTGGCTGCCGCGGGCGCTGTTTCCGCCCAGGCCGAGGTATGCAGGGCAGTGCCGATGGCCGCTGCCAGCAGGGTTGGGAGCAATCGTTTCATTGTCGTCTTCCTTTACGTTACCAGGAGGTTCCCTTGGCGCTGCCCAGCTTGCGGATCGGGGTTTCGCCTTCCCAGACCGCCAGGCCGTTGGCCAGATCGGTCAGGGTCAGCTGGAAGTAGTACTCCACCAGCTGCTTGTTGCCGTCGACACGGTTGTTACGCTGGATGATCTTGCCGGACAGGCTCATGTTCGGTGCCGCCAGGCGCTGGCGAACAAGAGTGGAGCGATCCACTTTGCGCGACTGGCTCAGCTCGGCATAGGCCTGGGTCATCTTGTCTTCGGCACCGTTGAGGCCAATGGCGGTGGTGGTCAGTACCTTGCCGCTGCGCAGCAGGTCGACACGGATCTTCTTCACCAGCTGGTCGGTATCGATGCGCTGCATGGTGTCGTTGAGCACGGTGGAAACCACCATGATGTGCTTTTTGCCGTCGTTGCGGTCGACCGCACCGGAGGTCAACATCGACTGCACAGCGTCGGAGGCGGCCTGTTCAAAGTCGCTGCCGCTCAGGCCCATGGTGACGGGCTGGTCAACTGCTCCGGGAGTCAGCAGCTGAGTCTTGGGCGTACAGCCGGCAGCGAGGCCGAAAACGGTGGTCAGGGCGAGGGCTTTGATCAGGGTATTACGGGTGCTCATCCATCAATTCCTTGTGCAGAGTTGGCAACGGGGGTGCGGGGGTCAAACAGTTGGATACGGTAGCTGACGGCCTTGGGACTGGGCGCGACGCGGTCGATCATCACCGGTTCGGCGGGTCGCAGCGGCAGCTGCTCCCAGCGCCCGGAGAGGCCTTTCAGTTCGAAACCGCTGGCATCAAACCAGCTGAAGCGGTAACGCAGCAGCTGCTCCTGGCTGCTACGGTTGTACAGGCGGACGCCGGCACGCAGCAGATTGCTGGAGGCGTAGCCTTCCTGCACCGCTTCGATCTGAAGATAGGACTGGGCGCGAGGGCCGATCAGCAATTGCGGGTGTTCAACAGGCTGCTGGGGTTGAGTTTGGCAACCCAGCAGCGTAAGGGCGGCTGCTGCCAGCACGCCGATACGGATTTGCATGGTTCGTCTCCTTACGATATTCAGGCGTCAAAGCCTGCAACCTGATAGACAGGTGTGCTTCCTGGGGCACTTGCCTTGACATAAATAACAGAAAAGTGGCTGTCTGGCAGCTCGATTTTCAGCGGTTGTGCCAGCCCGGGTGCACTCAGCTCCAGGGTGCCGTTGGCGGGTCTGCGCAGGCGGGAGATCTGTACCTCTTTCGGCAGGCTGCTCCAGCTGCGTGTATCGGCACGGGTGGTGGCGGCCTGATACACCCCGGCCAGCAGGCTGCCGGCCAGACCCAGTTCTTTCTTGGCCTGGTATTGGATAAAGGCTTTGGTCAGTGTGCTGGCCACCGCCTCGGTTACCTTGAGCGGGAATTCACGCTTGAATTCGGTCTGGATCACCCGGTCCATGCTGGCCAGCAGTTCGGTCTTGCCCAGACGCTTGCCAGCGGAGCGGATTTCCAGATACGGATAGGCGCGCTCACGCTCCTTGAGCTTGGGCAAGGCGATCTGCGAGTACTCGACCTTGTTACTGACCAGGAAGAGCGGCAGCGGGATCAGGATTTCGTCGATTGCAGGCGCTTCGCCGTTCTCGAAGATCACCCAGACCGCGGGGCTCAACTTGTGCTTGCGCCAGGCGCCGGTGCGCAGGTTGTTCGCCACTTTCAGGTCGGTTTGGACGGCGCTGTTGCGCGGTGCCATACCGGCCACCCGGCGCAGTGACTGGCGGGCCTTGCCGTAGTCCTCGCGATCCGCACTGGCCAGCGTGAAGTAGAGGCCATGCAGGTAGTCGGTGTAGGGGTTAACGAAATCGGGATAGGCTTGCCAGGCTTCCAGCTCGGGGAAAGCCTCGTAAACGGTCTGCTTCGATTCCTGCTCACTTTTGCCGAAATCGAGCTGCGAAGTCGCGGCCTTGCCACCCTCGGTTTCCTGCCGGGTCTGGGCCCGCTTTTCCTGTTGTTCCTCGATCCGCGCCTTGAAGGTTTCTTCGGCGCGTCGCTGACGGTCGGCGGCACGGTTGAACTCGATACGAGCGCCCTGGATATCCTGCAGGAAGATGCTGTTCAGCGCCTTGTAGGTATTCACCATGACACCGTCATAGACGGTCGGGTCGTAGCGGTTGAGGTTGTTGTTGATGAGTGTGGCCGTCACTTTTTCCAGGCCCTTGCGGCCGATACTCTCGGTATCTTCCGTCTTCATCATTGTTTCGGCGTAGTCGAACACCTTGTTGCTGTAGTCGAACTGGCCACTGGCACCCAGAGCGCTGCCGGCCTGCAGAGACCAGAGCAGATCACCGCCCTCGCCATCGGCGTCAATGCCGCCGGCCTTGAGCGCGAAGTCGGCAGCGGCCTGGTACTGGCCTTGAGCGAAGTGCTGGTTGAAGTCTTCCTGGCTTTGCTTGCTGGAAAGGGTCTGACAGCCGGCGAGCAGCAGCAGACTGGAAGCCAGGGCCAGTCCCTTGAGGGCGTGGGGCGGGTTTCGCATTGATCTCTCCTTATCTCCCTGAAACCGCGTGAATACATGCTGAATCGCATGGCGGGCCCAATTTATCAGCTCTGCCGAGTGGGTCAAATAGTTTGTATCTGGAAGGAGACGCAGGTATGCGGGGAGAAAAACTGGAGCGGGATATGGCTTCCGTGCCCTTCCCTCTGCTACTTGTCCTGAGCAGTACGGAGCATGGTAAAGCGGCAATATGACTGGCGGATGACAGTGGCGGTTCAATTTTACCCACAACATATTATCCACAGGCGTTGATTACTCACAGCTTGTGATCAAAGTATCCAGATTTTGAGTCGGTATCAGGCGAGATATTGAAATGTGGATAAGGTGTGAGGAAAGGGTGTTATTATCAGTCCTGGTTAAAAAATGATCGCTTTTGTCAGGGCCTTTCATTCCGGGCTTTGTGGCCAGGTGTTACGATCTTGTGAAAAGGTTATCCACGAAGGCATGCAGAGCCTTTGTGGATATAAAATCGGATGGGTTTTCAACAGCTCAGGCTGTGGCACTAAGCCGCAAGTCGGGTTATTTACATTATCCACAGGTCGAGATTGGGCTGTTAACAGATGTCGTTACGCCAGGCGGCAGAATGACCCGGCCGCACGCGCATGTCGCGTACCGGGCTGCAATATCGCGGGTTGAGTATTATCATCTGCACTGGGTCGCGGCTGCGTATGCGTCTGGTAGTACCCTTCCATAAACAAGATAAATCGACGGGTATCTCGGGTTAAGAGTACCCGTAGCTGTCAAGAGCGTAAGAACAGAATGCATAGCCTGAGTCATGCCCGGTTCGCCCGACAAGGATGGGGGCTATTGTTGGTGTTATTGTTGAGTGGCTGTTCGGTGCAGGAGCCGCTGCCCAGCCGTGCGGTGGAGCCAAGCCCACAGCAGGAGATAAAGGCGCTGCTGAGCCAGCCCTATATTGATCCGTTGACCAATTACTTGAAACAGCACCGGCGGGATGCATCGCGTCGCTCGGTACTGGAGCGGGTTGCGGTCGAGCGCGAGCAACGTTGTGCACAGGTGGCGCAACGCTATGCCCGCTATGAGACGACCGGGGCGGTCCTGTCCCGCTACCGGGCCGGATATGAATATTCCTGCCCCCGGCAGGTGAAGGCCTTTGCCGAACAGGTTGCTCAGGCCGATGCCGCAAGACAGGCGCAGTCGCTATCGAGCTCAGCTTCGGATGATGTGACAGCCGCTGCACCCGTTACCCTGGGTGGTAATGCCGCGGCCAACGAGTGCTACCTGCTGGCACAGATCCGCAATCACGTTGACGCCATTTCGGCTTGTGGCGTGCCGGCACGGGCGGGCGACCTCAAGGCCCAGCGTGCGCTGGCAGAAAGCCTGGCGGTGCTACAGCATTTTGATGAGGCCCGCAGCTGGCTGTTGCAGGCGGCACGCCGAGACGATGTGCAGGCACAGCTTCGACTGGCCGAGATGTCGTTGAATACTCAGGCCGGCACTGCCGACCCGGCACAGGCCTGGGCCTGGTTCCTTCAGGCGGGGAGCGTCGACCAGGCAGCCAGCCTGGAGGCAGGTCTGACGCCTCAGCAGCGACAGCTGGCGTTGCAGCGAGTGCGTCAGCAGCTGGACGTCGGCCATTGAGCCCGCCGCACCGGGGGGCTGCCCTCCGCTGGCTGCCGGGCCTGTTGCGTCTGGAGTCGTCCAAACAGTCGATCATGTGGGGACTGGTGCTGCTGGTGGTGCTGTTCATGGCCGGCCTGTGGATCCTGTCGTCGCTGAACCTGAAGTATTCCCAGCAGGCGATGGCCGAGCTGCGTCAGCAGCAGATCGCCGATGGTTTCGAAGCCAGCCTGGCGCAGATCGACACCGCACACCGGCGGCTGGAGGCCTACGCCGATGATCTGGTGCAGCAGGCGGCCCTCTTTCATGCCCTGCACCGGCGTGGTGACATGTCACCGCAGGATCTGGAGCAGGCGCTGCTGCACCGCCTGCAGCGTTATGACGATGTCTTTGGCAGCGGTGTCTGGTACTGGCCCGGCATGATCGAATCCAGAGCCCCCTTTGCGGCGCTTGCCTACCGCAGTGCCGAAGGCGCCCGTCTGTACCCTGATTCTGATAAGACCTGGCAGGACTATCGTCAACAGATCTGGTTTGCACTGGCACTGGGAGACGACTGGCAGGCCGCTACGGCAGATGCCTCGGCCCGCTACTGGACCCGGGCCTATTACAACCCGCTCACGGATGCCGCGGTGATCAGTTTGATCCAACCGATCACCACGGCGGAGGGTCAGGTGATCGGGCTGGTCAATGTTGACTGGCATGCCGACACCCTGATTGAGTATGTCAGTCGTATCCGCATGACCCCCGGCACCTTTGCCTGGCTGATCGACTCGAATGGACGGCGTCTGTCGAGCCTGAGCCAGATCGAGGATGGGGTGCTGGCGGAAAGAACCATGGCGGCGGTGGAGGAGGCATTGGCCGTGTCCGCCGGGCAGCATGACGGCCAGATGCTGATCGAGGTGGATGGTCGCCGCTTCGAACTGTTTCATGCGCGCACTCGCGGGGGCCTGGTGTTTGGTGTCGGAGTGCCGAGAGACGAGATTGATGCGGTGCTGGCGCCGATGCGGAATACCAACCGCAGTATTCTATGGCTGGCGGGCCTGGCGATTCTGCTGGTGTCCGGTGCGATTCTGTTCAAGGTTGCCGGACTGATGCGGGAGCTGCAGGCCTCCTACACCGATGAGTTGACCGGCTTGCCCAATCGAGCGCGCCTGCTGCAGGACCTGCAGCGACGTCAGCAGGGTGCGTTGGTGGTGCTGGATATCGACCGCTTCGGCGAGCTCAACGCGCTGTTGGGACATGACTGTGGCGACTATATTCTGACCAGTCTGTCAGATCGCCTCCAGGCTTGGCTGTTGACTGAAGCGGGTGCCGGCCAAAGTCAGCTGTATCGGCTGGGGGCGGACGAGTTCGTCTGGCTGGGGCCCGAGCAGGCGCCGGGTCTGCTGGCAGCCCGTGTGCAACAGCTGCTGCAGCTGATCCAGAATCAGTCGCTGCAGTGGGCGGGCCATGAATTCCATATCGGTGCCACGCTGGGAGCATCTTCATCGTCCGCAGAGGCAGAGGAGCCGCCACCGGATCTGATCAGTGAGGCTCTGGAGGCCCTGAAGCAGGCACGCCAGCAGGGGGTAGGCTATCAGTTGCATGACCGGACCCGTTCACTGGAGCAGCAGTTCGAACACAATCTGCTGTGGGCCAACCGCTTGCGCGAGGCGCTACGTACGGATCGCCTGCAGCCCTGGTTCCAGCCGATCCGCGGACTCGAAAGCGGCCAGGTGGAAAAGTACGAGTGCCTGGTGCGAATGCTGGACAGCGATGGTCAGGTTGTCTCGCCCGGGCTCTTTCTGGACGTGGCGCGCCAGCTACGCCTGGATCGCCAGATCACCCGCCTGATGGTGGAAAAGTGCTGCCGCCACTTTGCCGGTACCGGGCTGCAGTTCTCAATTAACCTGTCCTATGGCGATCTGCGCGACGAGAGCCTGATCTCATTCATACTGGAGCAGCTGGATGCCAGCGGTGTAGGGCCGCAACTGATTTTCGAGATCCTGGAATCGGATGGTATCGACAATTATGAACAGGTACGCCATTTCATCGAGCAGGTGAAAAAGCGTGGCTGCCGTATTGCCATCGACGACTTCGGTACTGGCTATTCCAACTTCGAGCACCTGCTGCGACTGGACGTGGACCTGATCAAGATCGATGGCAGCCTGATCCGCCATCTGCACACCGATGCCGGCACCCGCCGCGTGGTACGCGGTATCGTCAGCTTTGCCCACAGCCTGCAGATACAGACCGTGGCCGAGTTCGTGCATTCGGCAGCGGTGCTGCAGCAGGTACAGGCACTCGGTATCGACTTTGCTCAGGGAGAGGTGATCGGCATGCCGCAGCCCGGGCTGCTGGCACACCCGTCGCGCTTCTAGGCGCGCCGGGCAATGCCGTCATAATCAAGGATGAAACGCTCGGCGTCCCCCGATGGCAACGGGCGAGAGTAGAAATAGCCCTGAATCTGGCGGCAGCCGTGGTCGAGCAGGAAGTCCACCTGCTCACCGGTTTCCGCACCTTCGGCGATGATTTCCAGCCCCAGGCTATCGGCCAGCGCGATCACGGCACAGGTGATGGAGATGTCCTCCTCGTCATGTGGCAGGTCGCGTACGAAGGACTGATCGATCTTCAACTTGGTGATCGGCAGCCGCTTCAGATAGGACAGGGATGAGTAACCGGTACCGAAATCGTCCAGTGCGATGCGAATACCGGCCTGGTGAATCTGTTGCAGCACCTTGATGGCGGCTTCCGGCTTGGTCATCAACTGGCTTTCGGTTACCTCGATCTCCAACCAATCGGCACGGAAACCGGTGTCTGTGATCAGCTGCTGCAGGGTGGCGACGAACTCCTGATGCTGAAAGTGGCGCACCGTGAGGTTGACCGACAGCACGCCCGGGCAGAGGCCCTGGCGGTACCAGCTGGCAAACTGCAGCATCGCCTGGCGGATAATCACCAGGTCCAGCTGATGGATCAGGCCGGTCGCTTCGGCCAGCGGGATGAAGCGGGCCGGTGAAATCATGCCTTGTTCGGGGTGCTGCCAGCGGGCCAGGGCCTCGAAGCCAATGATGCGGCCACTGGCGGCGTCGATCTGTGGCTGATAGAAGGGAATCAGCTCGGCGTTGGTCAGCGCGGCTCGCAACTGGGCTTCGAGCGACAGGCGATCCAGCGCCTGCTGGGTCAGCTCGGCATTGAAGTACTGATAGTCATTGCGGCCTTCGCTCTTGGCCTGGTACATGGCGGCATCCGCCTGCATCAACAGTTCGTTGGCGGTTTGGCCATGGTCGGGGAAAAGGCTGATGCCGATGCTGCAGCTGATGTAGAGCTCCGTCTGCTCGACCTGCAAGGGGCGACTGATCGCCTGCAGGATCTTGCCCGCGACCTCGGCGGCCTGTTCGCTATGCTCCAGCCCCTCAAGCAGGATGGTGAACTCGTCACCACCCTGGCGAGCCAGGGTATCCTCGGCTCTCAGGCTGCGGGTCAGGCGGTTGGTGATGATGTTGAGTACCTTGTCACCGGTATTGTGGCCGAGCGAGTCGTTGATCGTCTTGAAGTGGTCCAGATCCACGAACAGTACGGCGACCTTGCTGCGCTGGCGGACCGCCTGCATGATGGCGTGGTTGAGTCGGTCATTGAACAGGGTGCGGTTGGCCAGTCCGGTCAGGGCATCGTGGTGCGCCATATGATCCAGCGCATCCTTCTGTGCCTGCAGGTCCAGGCGCGACTCACGGATCGACGTAATCATGGTGTTGATACTGGACGCCAAGGTACGGACTTCCAGCGGCCCCTTGTTGGGCACCATGTGCAGTGGAATGCCGCCCTTGTCGGTATCACCGATGGTCCTGATCATGGCATCGATGGGGCTGAGGATGAAGCGCCGGGTCATCAGCAGCAGACTCAGGACGATCAGGGTGCAGATGATCAGGGTGTTGAGCAATGAATCCTGGATGATCTCGGTCAGTCTGGCATCCAGCTCGGCACCCGAAGCATAGAGGCGAACCTGGCCGATGGGCTTGCCGGCAGCACTCAGGATCTCTCGACTGTCGGAATAGTAGCAGTTGTCCAGCTGCTGCCAGTGGCTGGCATCCTCGGCCTCGAAGTCCAGAATCTGATTGGCGGCAGTGCGAATCTTGCCGGTGATATAGGCCGGCTCACCGAGGATGACGCCCAGGTTGTAGTCCTTGACCAGAATCGCACAGTTGGCCGTGCGCCTGACCTCGTTGGCCAGGATCTTTTCGTACTCGTTGACCGCATAGGCCTCCATCAGGCCGGTGATGTTCTGTTGCAGTGTGAACAGGCTGTGTGTGGTGCGTTCTCGCATCTCCGTTGAGATGCGTTGCTTGGAGATGAAATAGTCGACAGCCGCGCTGCCGGCGACGGTAATGAATACGGTCGGCAGGATGATGCCGAGCAACAGGATGAAGATGGAAGGCGGCGTCGGCTGGTGTTGCATCAGGGGCGCGTCTCCTCCAGACCCAGCACATTGCGCTGGATGGTGGTCAGGTTTTCATCCAGATTGTCGGCCGATATGGCCAGCACCGGCAGTTTCTGTTCGTGTGCGACGCTTTGTCCCTGCAGATGCTGGTGCAGGCTCAGGACCGCCTGTTCACCCATCAGGAAGGGCTGCTGCATGGCGGAGCCGACCAGCACGCCCGCGGGAATCAGCTGCAGGAACTCGGGTTCGGCGTCAAAGGTTATCAGCAGGATTTCGTCCTTGCGTCCGCTGTCGGCGATGGCATCCAGCGCCGCCTGGTAGCGGTCCGAACCCTGTAGCCAGAGTGCGCGCAGGTCCGGGATGTCGTCGATCAACTCGCGGCTGAAGGCATAGGTTTCCGCATAGGAAAAATCCACCTGCTGGCGCATGGCCGCGTTATTGATGCCGGCCTCGTTCAGGGCACGCATGAAACCGGCGGTACGGGCCTGGCCGTTCAGGCGCTTCTGCGGAATGGCGATGATGCCGACCCGTCCCTGCTGCCAGCCTCTGTCTTGCAGTGCCCGGGTCAGGACCTGGCCGATCTGGTAGGCGCCGGTGTAGTTGTCTGCCGATATGTAGCTGACATAGTCATCCGAGTCGGCGCCGATATCGGCAATGATTACCGGAATTCCGGCCCGCTTGGCCAGTTTGATCAGCGTGGTGGCGGCCGAAGAGTTGGTGGGAGAGATGATCAGCCCGGCCATCTGCTGCTCGATGGCGTCGGCAATAAGTTCAAGTTCACGGCGGGCGTCGTTATGGGCACTGTAGATATCGATGCTGTAGCCGAGTTCGGTTGCTTGCCGGCGGACGCCGCTGGCCAGGATATGCCAAAAGGGGATGCGGGTATCGGATGCGATATAGGCCAGTCGCGGCTGCTCCACCGCTGACACGGGCTCCGCAGCCTCTGTCGGCGTGGTCAGAACACTGCACAGCAGCAACACCGCCCCAAGGAGCCAGAGTGAACAGGAAGAGGCTGAATAATCCTTTGACATAGAAACCGGGTCCGTGGAGGCAAAAACCTGAATGGCGACTAGAGTAACACTGTAGCTGCACAGGTGAAGCAGCAATTTGTCTTAGCTTGTCTGGTGTCATGATCTG
The DNA here is from genome assembly GCA_963677795.1 of uncultured Marinobacterium sp. Taxonomy (GTDB): domain Bacteria; phylum Pseudomonadota; class Gammaproteobacteria; order Pseudomonadales; family Balneatricaceae; genus Marinobacterium. Next base: position 2,036,411 of record OY782520.1, read on the forward strand.
CCGTTTGGGTGACAGGCCGATGGCAACGGACATTATTCGTTTTCACTCTGCGACAATTTGTCACACATTGTGCTTCTGGTTTTGAATTAAAATATGGTTATAAACATATTCCTGGAGGTTATCAATGTTGTCTGCCCAGACTCGAAAAGGACCTGACAGCACTCGGCGCCGTTTATTGAAACTGGGAGCCGGGGCGGGTGTCCTGTCCATGTTTCCAGTCGGTTCGGTGCTGGCGCGTCAGCACACCTCGGCCCGGATCGTCATTATCGGTGCCGGTGCGGCCGGTCTGGCTATCGCCAGTCGTCTGCAGCGTTCACTGTCCGGCGCCCGCATCACCCTGGTGGGTGCTCGCCAGGAGCACCTTTACCAGCCGGGGCTGACGCTGGTGGGAGCCGGTCTCTGGGACAAGGCGGATGTGATTACGCCGACGCGGGACTGGGTGCCGTCCGACGTGGCCTGGGTCGAAGCGGATGCGGCCGGTTTCGCACCTGATAACAAGCAGGTCAGCCTCAGCAACGGCGATACCCTGGAGTATGACCTGCTGGTTGTTGCCACCGGTTGTCAGCTCAATTATGACGAGATCGACGGTATGTCGAGCGAGTTGATCGGCCAGCAGGGGATTGGCAGCATCTATGCCGGCCCCAATGCGGCGGAGGGCACCAGCAAGGCGATCGAGCAGATGCTGGATGCCGGCAAGGGCCGGGCAATCTTCACTCTGCCGCATACGCCGTTGAAATGCGCCGGGGCGCCGTTGAAGGCGACCTTCACCACATTGAGCCGCCTCGAAGACAGTGGCCTGCGCGAACGTTTCCAGGTCGATTTCTTCACTCCCTTCGAGCAGAAGGTGTTCTCGGTACCGGTCTATAATGATTTCGTGCTCAATCGCTGGCGTGAACAGCAGGTGGAGCTTTATGACCAGCGCCGCCTGACCGCCATCGACCCGGACACGCGCACGGCTCTGTTCAGTCATGTGAACGGCACCACCGAGCGTCAGCAATACGACTTCATCCATGTGGTGCCGCCGATGAGTGCGCCCGATGCGGTGCGTCACAGCGAGCTGGCCTGGCAGGAGGGGCCTTGGGCTGGCCAATGGCTGGAGGTAGACCAGTACAGCCTGCAGCATCGCCGTTATCCGGAGATCTTCGGTATTGGTGACGTGATCGGTACCCCCTTCGGCAAGACCGCCGCCAGCGTAAAGAAACAGGCGCCGGTGCTGGAAGAAAACATCCTCAGCTACCTGGCCGGGCAGCCGCTGCCTGCACAGTACAACGGTTATACCTCCTGTCCGCTGATCACCAGTATCGGCCGTGCCATCCTGGCCGAGTTCGGCTATGGCGGCAAGCTGATGCCATCCTTCCCGTTCATCAGCCCGACGGAGGAATCCTGGGCGGTCTGGGTGATGAAGGAAAAAATGCTGCAGCCGGCGTACTACGCCATGCTCAACGGTCGGGTCTAAGGAGGAAGTCGGATGTCCATTGAACAGATTCTGGTGGTGATGCTGTATACGCTCAAGCCCTATGTGGTCTGGATAGTGTTGGCAGTGGGTGTGCTGGTCGCCGCGCAGCTGGTGGGCCTGAAGCGGCCAGGCAAACCTTGCCGGCTGGTATTGCCCGCCAGTCTGGTCATCGGTGTGGTGGTGGCGCTGCTGGCGCCGGCATTGACGCTCTCGAAACTGGCCTACGTAACCACGGTGACTGACTGGATCGCCCTGGTAGGCATTGGCGTGGCAGCAGCCATTTATGCCTATCTGGTGCTGAGTCCGCTGATGCGCCGAAGCTGATTCGGGGCTGATCGCTACAGTCGAACGCCGCTGCATTCATGTGGAGCGGCGTTTTTCGTGGAGCTTCGGAGGGGACGCCCGGGGGCGCAGAAACAAAAAAGCCCCGCTTTCGCGAGGCTCTTTTGAAGAATTCTGGTGCCCAGAGGCGAAATCGATCGGGGCCGCCCAAGCCACCGACACGGGGATTTTCAATCTCAGACGAAACCTGCAACGGCACAGAGTACCAATGGTCGGCACTTGAGTGCAGAAACAAAAAAGCCCCGCGTTCGCGAGGCTCTTTTGAAGAATTCTGGTGCCCAGAGGCGAAATCGATCGGGGCCGCCCAGGCCTCCGACACGGGGATTTTCAATCTCAGACGAAACCTGCAACGGCATAGAGCACAAGTGGTGGGCACTCGAGCCCAGAAACAAAAAAGCCCCGCTTTCGCGAGGCTCTTTTGAAGAATTTTGGTGCCCAGAGGCGGAATCGAACCACCGACACGGGGATTTTCAATCCTTTGTAAAGGATGTAGCCCGTTTTAGATGCAGCTTCCCGTAGCATCCAGGAGCCTGAAAGCATGGAGTCTTGTTGTACTTCTTGCTTGCAGATTACATCAATTTATTGGAAGCACATTCCTGAGCATCCGACCAGATAGGGACCAGAGCTGACTCGATTGATTTCGAGCGGGTCGACTTATTAGTATTGATAACATTGATTAAACTTTGCTTTAATCATGTAGTCTATATGGTGACTAGCCAAGTACTGATAAGGATGGTTGTTTATGGCTTATAAAAGACTAGATCGCGTTGGTAAGAATTATCAGCACGGCAGTATTAAAAAAAGGATTGAGGCTCTTTTTCTTGATAACTTGAATGTGATTGTGACACGTGAGCAAATCATAGAGGTTGCAACAGATCCGGTTACGGGAAATGTGCCTGAAAATTGGCATCAACGCTTATCAGAGCTACGTACAGATGATGGATACACAATCCTTTCAGGGCGAGATACTCGGAATCTTACAGTGAGCGAGTATGTCATGCCGACGTCTATACGTAGAGAAACAGCAAAAAAGAGAACAGCTATAAATAGAAAGATAAAGCGGGACCTGATGGCAGTTAGTCCTGTTTGCTCTTACCCAGGATGTAATTTGAAGGAAGGAGATATTGACCCTATCGGAGGGGGTACGGTTAAGCTTCAAGTTGACCATAAGACAGCACATAATCATGATGATATGGGAGGTAATGATATTAATAACTATCAGCTTCTCTGTGGTCGTCATAATGTCACAAAAAAGAATCTTTGGGACGATAACACTGGCAAGTTGAATACCATCGCAATTTTGCAAGCATTCCCAGAAAAAGATAAAAGAATGGCTTACGAATGGTTGAAGAACTATTTTAGCTGATAAAATAATTAGTGCTCGGAAAGCCGAGCACTTTTTGGTTTCTTATTCCACTATTGTGGGACGTACCAGATATAATTATCAAATTTCTTGTCGTTGCTGGCTCTTTCTTTTTTGAGTTTTGATTCTTTATCCAGTGCTCTATTTATAAAAGGAACAGCTAGAGATCCAAAATTTTCCACATGTGTCCTCTGATTATTATAGTAGTAGGTTAACCACTCTGTAGTGAGGAGTTGGAGGACACGTTCGGTTGTTATATTGCCATTGATATTTATTTCTCTGAGAGCTATATCTATAGTCTTTTCTTCCATATTGAAAGAACCGATACCATGCTTTTCTTTTGCATTTTGGCTATGAAAAGGTTTCTGAAAGTGTAATAAAACATCAACTTTTGGAGCTACATTTGTAGTATGCTCAGTCAATGAAGGAGCGCTTCGCTCCAACGGGCTAACAGCTATGAGTTTAAAACCCGCATTTCTACACGCTTCGACAAGAGCATCCCAAACTTTAGTATCTTTATTATTAAAGGTTACAGACATCCAGCAACCAGGTTTCAAAACGGTATAGCAGCAGGCCACAACCTTGGCCAATGAGTCGGCATAATCTTGGAGGCTTTTTTCTCTATATGGATTTTCTGCCACCTCGGAATCTAAGTCCTGACTGTAGCCGAGCCATAGATTCCATAGCATAGACAGTTCACCATACTGAATTCCTTCGCCGCCATACGGTGGATCGGTCAATATATAGTCAACACTATTAGGCTCAATATGAGTAGTGAGTTTCTGACTATCAGCTACTTTCAATAGATATTTTGGCCGATCAGAAATGAGAGAGCTTATCTCTGCTATAGCTGAATTTGTCTTGTTTATCCTATTTTTAAAATAATGAATTACATTTAACTCTTGCCATGTTTTAGGAAGCCAGTAGCAGTTTATCTTCCAGCTAGGACCGCCGCCATTTTTTGAGTCTGCAATCATTCTTGTACATTGTGCAAGGTTTGCTGTAAAAGTTAAGCGCAGCATTGCCTTTAAGTTCTTGTCTTTAACCTTTTCAATTTCAGAAAAAATTGCGGCACAAAGATAAAGATTTCTGTTTGTAAAAAGATCCGAGAATTTTTTTATATTTCTTCGCTTGAGCTTCTGCATTTCCCAGCCATAGTGCATATCTCTATCTGGGAAGTCATAGGTAAACTGATGACGAGTTGAAGATTTTTCAATATCTGCATCGTTCGGTTCGAAAGATCCTTTGTTCTTGCAGGAGGAGCAGCTATATCTGACTTGAGTTAGTTTTTCTTCAGCCCAGCTGAAAGAAGTTGGCACAACGAGGCTTCCACAAGTCCTGCAATTTGTTGAGTATAGTTCTGAGGCTAGTTCATCGAACTTACTTGATAGCTCAAGAGCTTTTTTCTTAAAATTATCAATGTTGCTATTAGCCAGCATTGATTTAGTTAGCTCTATTGCAAATGGGTTAAGATCAAATCCGATACCATTTCTTCCAGATAAAACAGCCTCGGTAGTAGTGATGCCACTACCATTAAAAGGATCAAGAACAGTTCCATTTTCAACGCAGAAAAATTCAATAAGCTTTCGGAATACATTGGCCGGTTTTTTACCCCAATACTTATGGACATTATAGCGCTTGGGAAATGTTTCAGGCTTGAGACTCGTGAGCTCCCTCTCTATGTCTGCTAGGGTAATATTTGACGGGGACTTACGATTTTCTTCGTGATCCATCATTTGCTCAAGAGTAAATTGCATTACTTAGGTGCTCGGTTGTAGTTTCGACTATTAAAAACTTGGATCTCAAATTCTACCGCGACTAAGAGAAAAGCGGCGAATTATTGCTATTGGTGTAATTAACCAAGGCTGTTTACCACCGATGTTAGTTCAAGATTCGTGCTATAAAGCAGGGAGCGAGTGTCAATCGTCAGCTAGATACTCCTTTCATCTTGCTAGATCAGGATGATTATTGGTCGAAATGGCTGAAAACTGCTTTGATCATGATACTAGGAGCAAGCGCGATTGTCATTGACACTATGGTGCTATCAAGCTGGTGTTGGTGGAAAAGTGGGGTCGCGCCAGTAATGATAAGCACTCAAGTATCCCGGGCTGTTTTGTTGTCCCCGGTTGGTACTGGGGACAACCGCTGTCACCTCATGCAGTCTCAGTCGTCGTTGCCCAGTAGTCGAGACGATAAATTTTTTTAAGGGAAACTGACTGCATAAAAACTATGCCACTGCACTTGGTTTGCAAGGGCTTTCCGACGTGAAAGCAGGCTGGTTATACCTGAGCAACGGCCCGCATTCAGCCGAGCCTGTGCAACGGTAAGGTGAATGCCTCAAGACTTCCTTCCTCGGTCATTAGAGCTACATTGAAGCTGATGGTCCCCAGTGAGGTTTCGGGGGCCAAAATAGTACTATTCTGGCCCTCAAAACCCCGAACAAAAGATTAGGACGGATTCCCGTCATCACTAATCACCCATGGGGGATACACCATGCGCATTCTCATCACGTCGATGAAAGGTGGCGTCGGCAAGAGTTCGATTGGCTATAATCTGGCGGTACACCTCGACTGCCTTTGCATCACTAACGACATCACCGTTCCAAAGCACGCGGACATCATCCAGATTCCAACCGACAAGAAGCGCCTGCCGAAGGAGCTTCTCGAGTTGCCATCAGCCGTGTACGACTTTGGAGCCATGTCTACAATGCTGGACCGAAAACTATCTCACGTCTTGTCGTTCTGCGACTTGGTCATCATTCCCACTCGCACCGATGCTCGCAGTCTAGAAGCTACGCAGAGGACCTACGAACTGATCCAGGAAGCAGGCGTGCCTGTCGTGATCATCGTCAACCACTACCGTGTCCAAAAAAAGCATGATGTCGCTTTGGCTATGCTGCGAAGTAAGTTGGGGAAACACATTCCAATTCTGGCCATTCGTGAAACCACGCTCTTTGATCGTGTCAGCCAAGACGGTCGGGAATGGTTACAGCGTATCCATGACGATCGAGGTGCGCGCACTTTGAGCAAAACCCAGCGTGCTCACGAACAGGTCTATGACTATATCCTGTCACTGGTTGAGGGTTGATGATGGAGCTACCAACATTGGCCGACTTGGAGCACTCAATCGGTGGTCGCCCCCGTTCTGAGGCGTCGATGGTACGGATGAGCTTTTACCTCAGCCCAACAGAAGCACAGCTGCTGAAAGCTCTGGCGCAAGACCAATTCCGGCCAGTCAGTCAGATGGTTCGCCTGATCGTGCAAGAGCGCCTGGATAGCCACAGCCAGACCCGCTGAAAAACAAAGCCCAACCCCATGAGAGGGGTTGGGCTGCTATGTCTGTTGCTATGCTGCTTGTGCTTTCGGCCTAATACGCCGGAAAGTACGCTTTCCTTCAGCCTTGGGTGAGTCGCTATGTACGAGGCGGTACTGGTAGCCGAACGGTCCCAGTCCATTAAAGACGATCTTGTCCTTGTTGTTGGACCGCACAGGGGGTGTCACCGTGAATTCCCGGAACACCATGCGGACAAACCGATCAGAAACCTCGACGTGATTGTTGCGCTTAACACGAATCCCGTTCACGCCTGAAGATGCCAACAGGTCCTTGAAAGTTGGATGCTTGCGGCAGACTTCTCGTAGCCCCTCAAGGACAGTGTTCCGGGCTTCTGCCAATGTCAGTACGGTACCTTTAGGCAAAGTGTCCAGATACTGCAAGACCGGTTTCAGATAGATATTACTGTGGAGGGTATCGTGGAAATGCCAGACTTGGCGCTCATGTTGCTCTGACAGCGCCTCGAATGCTTCCCAAGGGTCAATCAGCACATGCTGGTGCAGTTCCAGCCAAAGATGGGTTAGCGCACGCTCCTGCGCGTCGCGGGGGAAGCTGCAGGACACCTCACGGAGCAGATCGACTGTGTTGACGGGACACTCCTTGTCACGTTTCTTCTTAGCAATGGCTGCCGCCAAACGTACACGGCACTGGTTAAGTGCCCGAGTACGTCCATCATTGTCGCAACCCAGCGCTAGATCCACGCTGACTTCACTGCTTTCGGTGTCATGATCATGCCAGTCTACTACTGACCATGTCAGTGTCTTCAGCTCTTGCCGCATAGCCTTTTCCAGATGGATGCTGCTGGAATAGCACTCTCGGGTGTGGGCCTTGTAAAGATGGGCCATGATGGCTGCCTCATTGGCTGCTACTTTGCCTCGTTTCATTCGCAGTGGTGTGAAGCCGAAGAGGCTCATGAGGGTTTCATTGGTTTGGCGGACGGCGGCCAAAATGTCGCCATCCTGTAGGATGACGTCAGTGATTTGTCGAGCGGCTCCGATCACTGCGTGTATGGATTGCCTATCAGCACGAAGCTTCATTGGGCGTTTCTTCAGCATGGAGTGGGGAATACAGATTCGGACGGGAGGGTTGCACTTGCGGAACCGACCGATGAACTGTTTCAATTCCTCGGGGTGGATGGTGTCGTTCAGTACAATGAGCTCGGCAATGTGTTGGTCCTGAATGTTAATGGCTTCATCCAGAAGGCTGGTGGTCAGTACCACGTCGTATCCGGCCATGCTTTCGGCAGTTAGCATTTCCACGACGTCTTCGTTGCTTTGTTGGTCACGATTGACGCACAGGCATTTGAGCCCTTGAACCTCCAGTACTTGCTGGTATTGCTCCATCGCACTTTTGTTGTTGATACGAATGACCGTTGGGCCATCATCAGTTGTTTTCACCCCGGCCAATACCTGTTGCGCAGCAGCTTCTTTGTCCGTGAAGAGGTGTAGTTCAATATGGCGTTCGACCTTTTCAATCCAGGATACGTCCAACCAGCAGTCGACTTGGTAAGGGACTAGCTCCGGGTTGAAGGTTGCACTCAAGGTCACCACTCGGTTGAACCGTGCATCAGTAATCGCATCAACGAGGCTGGAGACGGCATCCGGTCGGTAGCTGGCTGCCTGATAGAGTTTATGTACCTCATCAATAACCAGTGTGTACTGTTGGCAGTACAACTGGGCTTGCAGCGCTTGTAACTGGTCGTAGGTACAAACGATGTTGGAGGGCGCGTCGCTCAGTGTGCTATGGCCCCCGTAAATGAACTCTACGTCACCACGATCACCATACTTGGCTTGCAGTTGAGTGATTTGGGCTCGCTGGGGTACTGCAAAAATGACATTACCCTGCTGGCATAGCTCATGCTCCATGACCCAGGAGGATTTCCCCATCCCGGTTTGGCCGCAGAGATGTGTTACGTAATGCTCGGGGTTGAGCGTCAAGCAGAGGTCGCTGATGTGCTGGCCAGTCGCCAGCTTATAGTGAATAGGGGTCATGCCAGGCTCCTGAAATTGTCAGTTAGACGCTGTAGCGTTAGTCGCTTGTGATTGATTGACGATGCTGCGTATAACGATTTGTTGGCGGTATTCACGACCAACACCAGTCAAAGTTATGTTTCTCATTTCAGGTAACTTGACTGTAGTGAAGGGAGCAGGGCGTGTGCCCTGCTCGAAAGTTGCAGGTTGGTGAAACTATGATGCTTTGGGCGAGAGGTAGTGGTCTTTTATCTCTGGGCGTATCGCATAGTAGCGTTCTTTCTTGCCATTGATCGTGAAGTTTGAACGGGCGCGGCCCTGCTCTTGGCGATGTAGTAAACCGTAATCGGTAAGTTTGGCTATCACGGCCTTTTCCGAAACCCCAGCGCATGCATCTGCAAATTGCTGAGGGGTCAACAGCAGGAGGGTACGATTGGAACGTCTGTCGAGGTACTTGTTGACATGCTCTGAGCGCTCAACCGTCAACTTGGCAATGTTGTGAAGCCCTTGTAATCCGGGGTCTGAGTTTCGCATACCGTCGATCCACAGATCTCGGGCCAGCCGTACACTGGTGAGAAACTCTTCTTCTGAAAAGCCAAACTCGCTGATTTGTGAAGCTAAAGATCCTGCAGTCTGCACCAGTACGAAGCGACGGTTGACACGTGCTTGCTCTGGTGCGAGCCCCTCCGTATCCAGCACACCTTCCCAGTGGTGAAACTCGTCCTCAATCAACTCTGTTAGATCGACAAGTGACAATGGCCCCTCATCATCCGTGATGTTGATAAGAGACTTGATGAACGTGCGCTGCGGAGTGCCGTAATAGCGACCAGTTGCACGTTTCACGGACTGGATCAGTCTTGCTGCATCAATCTCACGAGGTAGTTCAACACTATCGATCGGGATATCAGCCAGTCGGACCAATTGACCTGCCTTGGTTTCACCGCCACCTTCGGCAAGTACTTCTCTGAGCGGTTTTTCACCCGATGACAGTACCAATGTTCTCCAGCGGTTGGCCGCAACAAGCTTTCGATTGCTGTTCATTACTGTTTTCCCACGACCAGAAAACAGGTTGTAGACAACAAAGCGGATGTCTTTCGGGTCCTTCGCTCCGATCTCATCCAGCGCAAGCCCAATGTCATGGTGTTTCGCTGCGATTGCCTCCAGACCGTTGGCAGTGGAGTCCCACCGTCGAATACAGCTATCGCCCCCGGAGCCAGGTTCACAGCCATTACCGAAAACGGAGGTGAACACTTGTTGGAGTGTGGTTTTGCCACGGCTGGTTCGCCCAAACAGGTGGAAGCCACCCACCTCGATGTTCAGAAACCGCATCAGCGAAACCGCCAGTGCGCAGCCGATAACAAACAGACCCAGTGGATGTTCCTTAATGGGATTTGCTACATGGTCACACCATTCTTGGAGCGTGCCTTTCGTTGCCATTTCGGCAGCTGAGCTTCCGTCTGCGGGCACAAAAGCAGTGATTCCAGCAGACTGATCGTGGTCAGGTTCTATCACCTCATCCCCAGTCACGAACTGTAGTTTGCCTTTACGCCAGCCTGTTTCCTGAGCAAGGTCGATACGTGCATCCGGTGAGGTCAGGTTGACGATGTCGATGAACTTCTTGTTTTGTCCGTTCATGACTTTGAGGCCTTTTGACCTGAGCATCGTAATAGCAGTACCCGAGTGCAGCTCGCTGTCGAACAGGATTGCAAAGTGTTGCTGAGTATCAGGGTCGAGCCACGTAAGTAGGTGTCCCCATTGGCCTTGATGTTCGTTCCGTACGAGCGAGATTACCTTGAACGGCTGTAGTGTTATGCATATATCATCACATTTGTCTTGGGCTTCGAAGACGCAGCCGCCTTCATGATAAAAGGGGTCAGGGAGCGGGATGTCATCGAATTCCTCAATGTCTCCCGGAATTGTTGCCTGACTGTTAGCAAGCTTTACGGCCTGTTCTAAAGAAACCATAAAAAAAATCCTAGAATGTAATGTGGATTAGTGGACGCGTTGCTGCGGTAGACAGGGAGTGGCTGGCCAAGCCTCTCCCAGGCTGTGCCGAGCGTCCCCGGCACAACATGTCTACTCAATAGTGGAGCTTGCGTCCGCGTTGAAGCTAAGCATCTTGATCAGATGCAGCGAAGTTAGAATGTGATGTTGTCATCCAGCCATTTCACTAAGTCCGATGGCCGGTAACGAACAGCTGACTTTACTTTGCAGTAAGGGGGTAGACCGGAGTTTCCAGAACACCGGCCTTTTTCGAGCGTGCTTTTGGAAATGCCAAGGTAGTGCGCTGCTTCTGCGGTTGTCAGTAGCGTCTCAAGCAGTGGCTGATTGTTCTCCATCGTGTTCTCCAATAGCAGAATTGATGATATCTGATGCCTTTCGGCAGGCATTCAGGAGCGCATGGTTTGATAGATGCCCATAGTGTCGGTGGATGCAGTGCGTAGAGCTCAATCCCATGAGCTTCGCAACGGTGTACTCGTCGACTCCAGCCATCAGCAGCTGAGCGCAAAATGAGTGGCGAAGTGTATGCGGTGTCACCGTGTTGTCGTTGAGTCGGGCATGTTTAAGGATTCGCATCCATGCACGCGCAGGGCGTGACATGGGGGTTTCTGGATGCTTTCCGCGAAATATGAGTCCTGTGGCTCCATACTTTTTGGCTTGTGCTTCCAGAATCGAGGTGGCATTGGGGTTCAGCATGACGTGTCTTGAGCCAGTTTTTGAGTCAGGCAAGAAGAGCGTCTGGCTCTGCCTATCCCAGTCTTCAAACCGGAGTGACAGTCCCTCGGAGATTCGTAGGCCGAGAGCTGCCAGCAATTCGAAGCAACGATATGCATCCCCTTCATGTTCGCGGCACGCAGCGACAAAGCGTCCCAGCTCTTCAGCAGAAAGGTAGCGTACACGCCCATTCTTCGGGTTGACCATTTTGATGCTGGTCATGAACGACGTGTGCAACCAGCCCTTCTGGAGGAAGAACTTTTCTGCAGCTTTCAGAAGAGCTACATGCCGGTCACAAGTTGAGTCACTTAAGCCTTTTCCTCGTAGTTTGTTCAGGTATGACTGGATATCTTCTTTTGAAATATCCGACAGCCTGATTCGCTCACGAAAAAAAGGAATTAGATGATTTTTGATTTTACTTTCATCTGATCGGTGACTCTTTTTTGTCGATCTCGCATGGCTCAAGTACTCCTTAATTGCCTCACAGAACGTAATACTCTGGTCTAGCTGATTAGGCTTACTTGAACCGTTCTCGACAGATAGCTTATGCGCAGTGGCATCGCGACGAGCTTGCTCAACTGATATCTCTGGAAAGCTACCGATCCGTTTTGAACATCGGCGGTACTTCCAATGGAACCGTGAGTAAAATGTCGCTTTCCCGGATGAATATACGACCAGCTTTAGAGCAGAGCACTCGGCATCGGTGATTTCGACTTGAGCCTTGCCCTCTGGAAGTTGCCGGGCTGTGTATTCGAGAACCCGTTTTTTGGTCAACTTGATAGTGTGACCTTTCAGGAGGTCTACCGGGGCACTGTGGATCTCGGTATCCATAATGCATTTCCTTAACGACCATCGAGTATTGGTCGAAGTCCGAATTGTTAAAGAGCGTACTGATAAACTTCAATCAGCAGTAACCTGGCAGTGGTTCAAGCCATATCATTTGAAGAGACCAAATGACTTTCAGATGAAATGGTTGGTCCCTGATTGCCATGTTTACGAAAGTACATTTTAGTAGGCGAGTCATTGTTTTTAAACTTGCTTTTTCAGTGGCATATAAAAAGAAGTGGTGAAGTGGTGAAGTGTTGAGTGGATTTAATATAGGTTTTATTAGGTAGGACTAATGTTACTTTTTAAATAATTTTGAAGTTTTTTGTTTTAGCCCCGTGTTCCTTTCTGTTTAGCTCGGCCGGTAAATATCCTAAGGAAGTTGGGGGTGAAATAATTTTCAGCCTGGAAGCGGCCAAGTCCGAGGCTTTTGAATTTTGAATGAGGCGGAAAACTATTTCTGTTCAGAGGATAGTCTTCATAGTTTTAAGCCATCCACTCAGAGTCTTCCTCTTGGATATGAAAATCTTTCATGTTGTGTTGGTGGCTTTTTGAAGGTGGAAGCGATGGATAAGTGGGGCTGGTCTAGTAGCCCCAAGGAGTCTGGATTGGTCTAAGGTGTGGGGTGTACCCGGATCGTGATGGAGTTGCAGGTTCTTTCCCGGCCCGCCACAGGCTGTTGACGGGCTCTGAGATTGTCTCCGTGTAGAGCGCTATCACGTTTTCAAGTTGACCCCTGCTCAAACGCGTCTGACAGCCGTGTAGATGCCAATTTCAGCGTTTACCTGCTAAACACTACCACTTGAACTCGAACGGTTTGATCTCGCAGTAGTTGTACTTCGCATTGAAGTCTTCTTCGGACAGCAGGAAGTAGCGGATGGCCTCCACAATGGCGATGACCGCCGAAAAGCCCGGAATCACAAAGCAGCTGGCGAGGTAGGCGAGGCCCAGTCCCCAGCTGCCGATATAGAACTTGTGGGCACCGAAGCCGCCCAAGAAGATTGCCAGCAGGCCCGCCAATATTTTCGTCTTACCCCGGTTCATCTGGCTGTCGCTGCCCATACGAGGCGGCATATCCGCTCCAGCCGACGTTTCCGTGCCAGCGGTTCTGCCCATGACCGAGTTGATGATCTCAGTCGCCTTCTTCTGGCCTGCTCCCGTGGTATCGAACGAATCTTTGAAACCGCCCCTGAAGTTGATCTCGATCGTGTTGTCTTCAACGGTACGGAATTGCACAGTCACCCGGAGGCCGAACGGGTTGATCCCATACCGCCAAGCCGCTTCCAGCTTTCCGTCTTGCAACGAGTCCTTTTTCATCTTGCCACCGGCAGACAGCAGCGCGTTCTTTACAAAGTCGTAGCATTCCTGATAGCTGCCCTGAGTGCGCAGCGTGGTATCAGATACCTTTTCAAAATCCATCTTGTCGTCCTTTCAGTCATTGTATCTGGATGGTTCAGGAAGCCCCGGTCATCTTCTTGATCCACTCAATCATGCAGCCTTTGCAGCAAAACTCTTTGCCGTTTGGCGCGATCACCGTCAGGTCGGTTGCCTTACCGCAATTCGCGCATTTCTTCTTGTTACTGTCAGAGCTGGAGAAAAAATCGAACAGTCCCATCGTGATGTTTCCCTGTTGTGGTTGCTTGGTTTATCGAGATTGCTTGCGAGCGAGCTTGTCCCGCTTGATCTTCTTACGGTTTGTTACACGAACGCGTTCCCGAAATCCTTTGCGGATCTCGAAGTCTGGGTTGAAGGTGGCCAGGTTGTGCGCGGCCATACTCAAGGCGGTGCCGAGAGCGGTGACCTGTCCGACGACCGGTACCGATACGGTCAGCAGCATGGCTCTACGCGCTTGGGTGAAAATGCGGCAGCGATGATCGTTGGCTTCGATGATCTCTTCCAGCAGCGTGGGGATGTAGACCGTCTCGTTGTTGAGCACCAGCTTCCAGTCATCAACACACTTGATCTCGAATTCATCGACGGGGTCGGTAAACAGGAGGCGGGTCAATGCCTCCCGTGAGACGTCCTTGGGTTCCAGTACCAGCATTATTGTCTCTCTTTGCGTCCAGTTTGTAAGTTGAAAAATATCCCAAAGTGGGATATTTCGCAAACCAACTTACATTGCCTCCATGGCAAAACTTCTGTGGGAACCCCGACAGTCGGCCTTCCGCCAAGCCCTGAGAGATCTGCGCAAGCAGGCAGGGCTCAGCCAAGTGGAAATGGCGGTACGGCTCGACAAGCCTCAGAGCTTCGTATCGAAGTATGAAAGCGGTGAACGCCGACTGGAATACATCGAGGTGGAGATGATTTGCCGTGCCTGCGGAACCACTCTGAGCGCCTTTGCGGCGGACTTCGAGCAGTCCTTTCCGATTGAGGGCTGAATACCGTCAGATGGTTGCTGAGTCGTTTTGAGCCAGCCTTCGACTTTCACACGCCAGAGCGTCAAGGAGCCACCCGTGGACCAACCACAAGCCGTGGCTAGCAATGGGAGTCAGCTCTAGTCCCCCTGTCTCGGTATTGCTGTGCAGTTGTCTCAGAAGGGAGAGCACAGCATGGACGTTGTTGCACGTGTCCATGCTGCTTTGTCCGATCAAGCTGGCAGCTTCTTGATAGGCAATAGGTTCGTTCTGGGTCATAGAAAGTCCTCGTCATGTTTCATTCAGCCATGGACGCTCGGCTAAGCGTCAAGGCATGCTCCACCGTGTCTGCAACACGTTGTCCTGTTTGAGCAATGCGGTTGGGGCTAAGGTGTGTGTAGCGAGCTGCCATGGTAGGAGAAGAGTGGTTCAGCGCCAGCATGATGTCGGCAACGCTGCCGCCGTTGTTGGCGATGATGGAGGCATGCTGATGACGTAACTGATGGATGCAGTAGTCACCGTGAATACCTGCTCGGCGCAGGACGCGCTTGAAAGCTTTGGTCGGGGACACAATCGGCCCGTCATAGTCTTCGTGGCGAGGATACCCACCGGGAAAAAGGTACGGGTGGCCCGGTATGCGCCGAAGGTTGAGCAGTAGTTCCACAGCCAGCCGGTTCAGATAGGCCGTGTACCCACCGGCTTTGGATGTCGGAACCGTCCAGATGGGACGAGCCAGGTTAAGCTGGACATGCTCCCACTTTGCATTGGCGGCTTCAGACCGTCGTGCCCCGGTGAGTAACAGAAACTTGAAGTATTGCCCTGCAAAGTAGTTCTGATCCTCGTCACAAGCCTTGAACAAGGCACGTAGCTGGGCATCGGTCAGTAAACGTGTTCTCTGGTTGTCCTCTCGCAGTAGCTTGATGGATCTGGACTTGGCCGGACTCCGATCAATCAACCCCCATTGTTCGGCTGTGTTAAAAATGTGCCTGCATAAGGCAAGGACGCGGTTGTTGCTCGCGGCGGCAAGCTTAGCGGACAGCTGGTTCTGTAACGTGAGCAGGTCCTGAGTGTGGATCTCATCCAACAGACGAGTTCCCAAACGTCCCTTCACATGATGTTTGTAACGGCTGAGGTCATTGCGCTTGCTACGCTTTCGCGTTGCGATCAACGGGACATACTGTTCGTAAAAGAACTCATCCAGTGTCACCGCTCGCTGGCGCTTGAGCTTCTCCTGTTTCGGATCGATGCCTTTTGCCAGCATGCCTTTGTAGTCATTGGCAATCTGGCGGGCTTCCGTGATGGACAGCGCCCCGAAGGGGCCGATTGCGATCGAGCGTTTTCGGCCCCGGTAGGTATACCGCAACAGAAACTTCTTGGAGCCGTTCTTGCCCACCAGTAGTTTCAGGCCTACAACGTCAGTGTCGCTGATTTCCCGCTCGGTCGAGGGGGAGCTTTCATCATGCGGGGGAAGCTTTTCGATGAGCCTGTTCGTCAGGCGCATCCGGTTAGATGAAGCGCGTGACATAGAGACCTCCTAGTTGTTCCAGGGAGTTGTAATCCCCGGCTACCCCACCGGAAAACAAGGGAGTTGGCTTGAGTATCCCGTGGCTATGTTGATGATGAGCATCCGCGCACCAGCGGCACGGGATGACGTCTGAGCCTCTCCGGTCCATTTCTGGGTATTCAGGTACAAAGCATGCTTGGATTCAGAGCGGGGTTGGCGGGGGCGGTTGAGGCAGGGGGTCAATCTTCAATGGAAATCGAGACAGTGAAGAGCCCCATTTGGTGATACGTCAGGAAGTTTGATTCCCAGAGGGTATAAAACTCGGCGGAGGTTTCGACCGGGGCATAAGGAAGACCTAACATCATCCACTCTCCTGTACCGAAATCGAAATCCACGGATTTGGTCAACTCTGCACACCAGTCCTGTCCGACGTAGCAGAACTCGGTGATGTAGTTGATACGGCCTTCGTTGTCTCGGATCTCAAGACGAATCTCAACCGGACGGTATCCCCCTTTCTCAGCTGAATAGCTGGGATCTCGAAAGTTGATGGTGATGGCGCTGGGCAGCTTGATGATGTTGAGTTTTCGTAACTCTGGGGTGATTACATTCACCAGCATCTGCCGGAGATCAGCAGAGACCGGTACTGGGTACTGGCTATGAGTAATGCGGAGCATAGATATGTCCTTTGTAAGTTAACGATGCAGAGATCCAAAGGGGAAAGAACAGGTTTTGAGTTAGGGTTAGGATGCTCTAATTGATGGGCTTCAGTTGTGCAAAAGCCTTGGCTGTTCAGGGGGTAATGGCCCGGTCTTTTCCCCGGTCCCGGAAAGCAGTTTCAGTTAGCTTTCAGTGAGTTGTAGGCGCGTTGATGGTCAGGTACTGGTTGGGGTCAGCAACTCCATCCAATCATCAACAGGGTGTCCTTTCATGTGCAGATACAAGCTGTCGGGTGCGGGTGTCAAAACACCCTCGGCACGCAGTACTGCACACAGAAAACCGGGATTGTTGCTACTGCCTCCTTGGAACAGATCGCGCATCACGGTGGACTTGAATGGTCGGTCCTCTTCCAGGCTTATCAGTACGGCCCGGATCTCTGGGATCGCTATCCACTCCCGGCTGAAATAACCACCAGAGTCATTGTCAGAAATCCGTAAAAACAGACTTTGACTGTCGGAGTGATGGCCTATCTCATACTGGATAGTGCCGGGGTTCTTGGGTGATAACTTCTGGGCAGATGCCTGCTTGATGATGTTGATCTCGCCCGCTGGAGTGGATTCCGGTGCGGTTGTAACCGTTGGATTCTTCCGTTTAGCCATTAGTCAGTCCTGTATTTGCTCAATCGAAATTGAGGGGGTCAGCAGATAGATGCCACTGCCTTCGTCCGTGGTGATTGCCATGGTGAGCCTGAAGTCGTTTGGTAAATCGATGGTCCACTCGGGGTAGGTCAGGGCGAAATTGAGCAATGGGTCTTCTTCACGCAGGGCTGCAACATCATCGCACTCCTGAAGTATCAACAGCCTGGTGTTGGTCTCTTCCCAGAATGCAGCAGTAGAGGGGCGAGAACCGAAGGGGAGAATGATCTCGGTCTCCAGTGCTGAAACAGTGGTTGCTGGTAGTGGTAGTTGGGGAATCAATGAAGGAGAGTCGATAGTGATCATCATGGCCCCCTATTTTGAGGCTGGGCCGAAGACCAGTCCGATCAGGCCGCCGACAACGCCGCCTGCAACGGGGCCGACGCCCGGTATGGCTGTACCTGCACGAGTACCGGCTGTAACCCCGGCAACTGCCCCGGAGACACTGGGCGCGATGGTGATGGTGTCATCGGTGATGATAAGTTTGGTTGAGATTGGCATGGGAGCTTCCTTGAATCAGGAGGTGGAAGGGATTCAAGGTTTTGATATCTGCTTGGTGTTGCTTTTGATACGGCAGACCCTGAACACGGGGGGGGCCGTGTTCAGGGAGCGGGTTGGGTAATTTGAGTCTGAATGCGATCTACATTCGGTTAGATGATCTTGCGCTGGCTTTCGTATAAATCAAGAACATAGGTAGCCGGATAGTCAGACAAATGCCAATCATAAAGTGCGCCCAAAATGGTGCTATGTGCATAAATTGTAGCCAGAAGCTCCAATGCCAACGTCTTTTTCTCGGGAAAATTTCTGCATACGAAGGCGGCTGCTGCGAGAAAAGCATCTGGCAATATTACCAACGCACTTTCTTGATCAAACGCAGATGAGAATTGGAGCAGCAAAGGAGGGTTAGGTCTCTGAGATGGCATGTAGACCTCTATAGAAATTGAATCGTCATTTGCATATACATCAAAGCCCGCTTCCAAAACGACCCTAGGTGGATCTTCCTCAGGGTCAACTATCCCGTCACGGGTTAAAAGTGCGATTGGTAATGACAAATCGCCATGGCTCAAGTTGCAGATAAGTTCTTCCTCGTCTGTTCTTCTGAACTCAGTGAACGGACGTTCTTGGGTGGTTACGTTAAACATAGATGTGATCCTCTGGCTCTACTGAGCCCTGAGCTATTGGCTATGTGCCCGATGGGCGCTCTCAATGGCCATCGCCTGCCTCGCAAGGGCAGCGATCAACCGACACCAGCGTGGATGCTGATAATTATTTGTTGAGAGTCTCCATAGTTCGCTAGGGAGTTCAGAACAGTAAGGAAGGGTAAAGGACTTTCTTATTCGCTTCGTGCAGTGGAACAGGCCTATTGGCCTGCATAAGCAGGTCGAGCCAGGGAGGCTTCAAGGTACGGCCCAGTTGCAATTGAGCCTGCGTTAAGCGGCCATACTGGGGCAATCAATGTTAAGAGCCATTAGATGGTCTTGTGCGGACAGCTTCTTCAAATTGCTCCGGTGTTGGACAGCCTACAGTTAACCAGTCAGTGCTGAACACCTTCATCATTGCGTGAGTGAACTCTACGGCCTCTGCCGCTGTGAACCCCGAGCCAGGTAGGCCACTCTCTTTCTGAACGACAAGAATGGTCAAAGGGGGAAGGTTGTGTAGCAGGCAGTACGACTGGATGGGTTCAAGCATTTGTCCAATGCCGGGGACGTACATGCCCGTAAGTTGGGACACTATTTTATAGTCGAGTATTTGACGGTTGGAAGCGGCCAGCGCAAGTATAGGCCAGAGCTGTGCAGCCCTTTGCGAACGGTTCATGGTTAGGTCCTTAGCAATTCAATAACCCAACCAGTATGGGATATGAAATGTGAGCCCGCGAACCGGACTGATGACAAATTGCCAATTGCTGGATGTAGAGCGTTGAAGCTAGACGCTGCTCCGACCAGATATGAACCAGAGCGCAAAAATGAAAAAGGCCTGCATTTGCATGCAGGCCTTCAAAATCTTGGTGCCCAGAGGCGGAATCGAACCACCGACACGGGGATTTTCAATCCCCTGCTCTACCGACTGAGCTATCTGGGCAACGGGGGCGTATTTAATCGGAAAACCTTGGGCCGGTCAAGCACTTGTCGGAATTATTTTTCCGGCGGTACGTAACCTTCGGCCTGGTCGTAATCTTCACCGGAGAGAAACTTCTCCATCTCCTGCTGCAGATACTTGCGGCTTTCAGGATCCATCAGGTTCAGGTGCTTTTCGTTGATCAGCATGGTCTGATGGTCAGTCCACTCCTGCCAGGCTTTCTTGGACACGTTGTCGTAGATCTCCTGACCCAGCTGGCCCGGGTAGGGCGCGCGCTCCAGTCCTTCCAGTTCCTGTTGGTATTTACGGCAGAAAACGGTACGGCTCATTGATGATCTCCGAGGTTAGCTGGCGTAGCGCTCAAGCAGGCGCTTGACCGGGGCCGCCAGGCCAATATTTGCAGGTTGCTCCACGTTATACCAGAGTGCCGGCGCGCCTTCCATGACAGAGTTTGTGGGGTCTTTAACCACTACGCGTGCCGGGGTGATGTCCAGATGATAGTGGCTGAAGGTGTGACGCACGGGCTCCAGCACTTCAGTAGCCGCCTGGTCAATCTCCAATCCGAGTGCAGTGGGTGCATCGCGCAGGTCGGCCACTTCGGGCAGGCTCCAGAGGCCACCCCAGATACCACTGGGCGGGCGCTGCTGCAGCAATACTTCACCCTCCTCATTGCGAATCAGCAGCATCAGCGTCTGCTTCACCGGCAGGGTTTTCTTCGGTCGTGGTGATGGCAACTGGTCGGTCAGGTTCAGGGCGCGGGCCTGGCAGTGCTGTTGCAGCGGGCAGAGCAGACAGCTCGGCTTGCTGCGGGTACAGAGCGTCGCGCCCAAGTCCATCATTGCCTGAGTGTAGTCGCCAACCCGCTGGTGCGGGGTGTTGCGCTCGGCCCAGGCCCAGAGCTCCTTCATCACGGCCGGTGTACCCGGCCAGCCTTCCACGGCGTAGAAGCGTGCCAGCACCCGCTTGACGTTGCCATCGAGGATGGCGGCACGGTTGCCGGTGGCGATGGAGGCGATGGCGCCGGCGGTGGAGCGGCCGATGCCGGGCAGGGCTTCCATCTCGTCGACGTTCTGCGGGAACTCGCCATCCAGCTCACGGCTGACGATGCGTGCTGTCTTGTGCAGATTGCGCGCCCGTGCGTAGTAGCCCAGCCCGGTCCACAGGTGCAGTACTTCGTCCTGCTCGGCGTCCGCCAGGTCATGCACGGTGGGAAAGCGCTCGATAAAGCGCTGAAAGTAGGGGATCACCGTTTTTACCTGGGTCTGCTGCAGCATGATCTCCGAGATCCAGGTGAAATAGGCGGTCTTCTCGGCCTGCCAGGGCAGGTCGTGGCGGCCGTGCTGGTCAAACCATTCCAGCACGGCGGTGTGGAACTGCTCAGGTGTCATCGGCCGAACAGCCCCTTGAGCACCTGGCCGGCACCTTCCTCGCCCAGTTTTTCCTTCAGCTTTTCTTCGACCTGGCTGCCAACCTTCTCTTCTACCTTGCGCTTGGCTTCGGCCTTGAGCAGATCACCGATAAAGCTGGTGTCCAGGCGGCACAGCTTGGCCGGTTCGTCGTAGAAGCCGCCCTTGCAGTTGACCGGCACCTCGACGCCTTCAAGACGGTTATTGACCGAGCAGCTTTCGTTGAACAGGTTGCCTTCGAGGGTCATGCCGACGCGGTAATCCAGCGACTGCTGCGGCAGGTTGATGGTGCCCCGGCCGGCCACGCTCATGGCGTCCAGCTTGGCGCTGAGGTCGTTGTTGCTGACCACGCCATTACGCATGTTGAAGCTGGAGTTCAGGTCGGCAAAGGGGGTGGTCTTGTCGACCTGCTCGGCATTGATCCACAGCGCCGACAGGTTGTTGATCCCCTGGCACATGGACTGGGCCGCATCGATTCCCTTGATCAGGCCTTCGGCCATCTGCACGCTGGCACTGCCGTTAAGCGAGTTGACCCAGGCATGGACCGACTGGCCGCTCATGCTGATGTCAGCACGGCTGTCGAGCTTGCCGGCCACCACGTCGGTATCGGCCAGGGTCTGCAGGGCGTTGCCAATCTGTACCCCGGTCATGCGGGGGGCGATGCTGATGCGCAGCGGTGTCTTGCGCGCGTCCAGCTGAGCGGTGGTGCTGACCTGGCCGTCAAAGACGCCGGTGTTGAAACGGGTCAGCTTGATCAGGCCGTTGCTGGCCGAAACGCTCAGGCCCGGCTTGCCCAGCTGGATGCCACTGATCTTCAGGCTGTCCAGGTCCAGCTCGGCGCTGAGGTTAAGCGCACGCAGCGGCTCCAGCGGGATAATTTCATCCTTGGGCCAGCCTTTGCCGGCAGCACCGCTGCCGGTCTTGGCCGAGGTTTCGCTGCTCTTGCCGGTGGCTTCGGCCTTGGGCGGCAAGTAACGGTCGGCATCCAGGGCGTTGCCCTTGAGCTGCAGTGCGATGCGCTGGGAATCCAGTGCCAGGCTGGCTTCGCCATTGAGATGAGTATCATCCAGCTGCAGGCTCAGGGGCTTCAGTTGCACGGTGCCGGCAGGGCCGCCCAGAGTGGCGCTGAAGGCCAGTGCCGTCAGAGCATTGTTGTCGGCCGTTTCCGGTGCACTCTGTCCCAGGGTGGTCAACAGCTGCTTCAGGTTGAAGGTGTTGCTGATCAGCTGTCCGCTCAGCTGCGGCTGGCTGAAGTTGCTCAGGCTGAGTTCGCCGTTGAGAGTCAGCGGGTCAGCCTTGATCTGCAGCTTGCGGATATCGACCTGCTGATCATTGAGGCGGGCATCCAGGTCGGCGGCCAGAGCCAGTTTAAGCGCGGTCGGCAGACTGGCGCCTTCGATCAGATCCAGCGTGGTGCTCAAACCGGCCAGCTGGTAGCGGTTGGCAGCCAGATCCAGAGTGACCTCTGATTCCAGCTCGACCCGGCTGCTCAGTTGCAGCTGGTCAGCGGCAAACTGGCGCAGGGCAAAGCCCAGCTGCAGCGGGAAGGCACTGCCGCTGCTGATCTGGCCAGAGGTCAGGTTGAGCTCGCTCAGCTCGATGCGGTTGTTGCTGGCCTGATCGGTAAAGGTCAGTGCCGCGTTGCGTACTTCGATTGCTTCGATATCGAGTGCCAGAGCGGTGCCTTCCGGTGCCGAGCCTTCATCGCTGGCAGATGTGGACGGCTGTTCGCTGCTGGCTGCCGCTTTCGTGGCCGGGCTCCAGTTGTTGTCGCCCTGGCTGTCCTGGATCAGCGCCAGCGTCAGGCCATCGACCAGCAGGCGGTTCATCTGCAACTCGCCACTGATCAGGGCGGGGATGCTGACGGATACCTCGGCACGGGTCAGCTGGCCCAGTGTCGGCTTGTTCGGGTAGCCGACACCAACCCGGTTCAGCTCCAGTGCCAGCCAGGGAAAGAAAGACCAGCCGATATCGCCGTCGATCTGCAGCTCGATGCCGGCCTTGTCCAGGGCGGCAGCACGAATTTCATCCTTGTAGTCGTTGGGGTCGATCAGTGTGGTGACCGCTGCTACCGCCCCTGCGAGCAGCAGAACGATCACCAGAAGCGCGATGGCTATCAGCTTGATTGCTTTCATAAATTGGCCCTGTAATTTCCCTGGGGTTTAAACTGAGGTTGAGTATAGCGGATCTGCCGGATGCATTGTTATGCCGGCGGATGAACCTGCCGTTACGCCTCAGTTGGATGTATAATGAGCGTTTTCGTAAACCCCAGGCGGAGAGAGAGATGGCCGAGCGTAAAGCCCAGGTAACGCGCAACACGCTGGAAACCCAGATTACTGTTGCCGTAAACCTTGATGGCACCGGGCAGCTGGATGTGGATACCGGTGTACCTTTTCTGGATCACATGCTGGATCAGATCGCCCGACATGGCCTGATCGATCTGGAGATCAGTGCGATCGGCGACCTGCACATCGATGATCACCACACCGTGGAAGATATCGGCATTACCCTTGGCCAGGCGTTCAAGCAGGCGGTGGGCGACAAGAAAGGCATCTTCCGCTATGGCCACGCCTATGTGCCGCTGGATGAAGCTCTGTCCCGTGTTGTCATCGATTTCTCCGGCCGTCCGGGTCTGGAGATGGATGTCGAGTTTACCCGCGGCCGTGTCGGCAACTTCGATGTAGACCTGTTCTCCGAGTTCTTCCACGGCTTCGTCAACCATGCCATGGTGTCGCTGCACATCGATAACCTGAAGGGCAAGAATACCCACCATCAGGCCGAGACCATCTTCAAGGCCTTCGGTCGTGCCCTGCGCATGGCGCTGACTGTGGACCAGCGTGCCGCCGATATCATGCCGTCCACCAAGGGGTGCCTCTAAGCCATGAGCAGCATCGCAGTAATCGATTACGGCATGGGCAACCTGCACTCGGTGGCCAAGGCGCTTGAGCATGTTCAGCCGGGCGTTGAGGTGCGGGTGACCGCCGATCCCGAGCTGGTGCGCAGTGCCGACCGGGTACTGCTGCCCGGCGTTGGCGCCATCCGCGACTGCATGGCTGAGATCCGTCGCCTGGGCGTGGATGCCGAGGTGCGCGAGGCGATCGCCTCCGGCAAGCCGTTCCTGGGCATCTGCGTCGGCTACCAGGCGCTGATGGAATTTTCCGAGGAGAACAACGGTGTCGACTGCCTCGGCGAATTCGAGGGTCGCGTCAATTTCTTCGGTAATGACCTCAAGGATGCCGCTGGCGAACGCCTGAAGGTGCCGCACATGGGCTGGAACCAGGTCTATCAGACCCAGGATCACCCGCTCTGGGCCAATATTGAAGACGGCAGTCGTTTCTACTTCGTACACAGCTACTACGTAAAAGCGAAGCAGAGCGAGCTGGTTGCCGCTACCTGCAATTATGGCGTCGACTTCGACGTGGCGATCGCACGCGATAACGTCTTCGCGGTGCAGTTCCACCCGGAGAAGAGCCAGAAGGTGGGGCTGCAGCTGCTGCAGAACTTCCTCAACTGGGATGGCCGTCCTTAGCAGGATGCCAAAAGCTATCTACGCTGCCGATACTGTGTTAAAAACAGGCTCAAAATGCTCATTTAGTTTACTAAACTCCGCTTTTTCGCCTGTTTTTGCCTTGTCTCGGCGGCCTCGATAACGCTTTTAATACCCTGCCGAACCTGACTACTTTTATCAATTAGAGCCGATTATGCTGATTATTCCCGCGATTGACCTCAAAGATGGTGCCTGTGTTCGTCTGCGTCAGGGCCGCATGGATGACTCCACCGTATTCTCCGACAACCCGGTTGAGATGGCCGCCAAATGGGTCGAGGCCGGCTGCCGTCGTCTGCACCTGGTTGACCTGAACGGCGCCTTTGCCGGTGAACCGGTCAATGGCGAGATTGTCAAAAAGATTGCTGAAGCCTATCCGGATCTGCCGATCCAGATCGGTGGCGGTATCCGCTCCGCCGAGATTATCCAGGCTTACCTGGATGCCGGTGTAGAGTACGTCATCATCGGCACCAAGGCGGTGAAGGATCCGAGCTTCGTTACCGAGATGTGCAAGCAGTTCCCGGGTCACATCATCGTCGGCCTGGATGCTCAGGACGGCTATGTAGCGATCGATGGCTGGGCCGAGATCACCGACATCAAGGCGGTGGAGCTGGCCAAGCAGTTCAAGAACGACGGCGTCAGCGCCATCGTTTACACCGATATCAGCCGTGATGGCATGATGCAGGGTGTCAACGTGGAAGCGACCGTGGAGCTGGCACGCGAAGCCGGTATCCCGGTGATCGCCTCCGGTGGTGTGACCAACATCGAAGATATCAAGGCGCTGGCCAAGGTCGCCGATCAGGGCATTCTGGGTGCCATCACCGGTCGAGCCATCTACGAAGGCACCCTGGACGTGGCCGAAGCCCAGACGCTGAGCGACGAGCTGACCGGCAACTGAGAGAGATAGAACCATGGCACTGGCAAAACGCATCATCCCCTGTCTCGACGTGGAAAACGGCCGCGTGGTGAAAGGGGTCCAGTTCGTCGATATCCGTGACGCCGGCGACCCGGTGGAAGTGGCCAAGCGCTACGACGAACAGGGCGCTGACGAGATCACCTTCCTCGACATCACCGCGACCCACGAAGGTCGCGACACCATGGTGCATACCGTGGAGAAGATGGCGTCCCAGGTGTTCATCCCGCTGACCGTAGGTGGTGGCATCCGCACCTGCGAGGATATCCGCACCATGCTCAACGCCGGTGCCGACAAGGTGTCGATCAACAGCGCGGCGGTGAAAAATCCGGACTTCGTGCGTGAAGCGGCCGAACGTTTCGGCAGCCAGTGCATCGTGGTGGCGATCGACGCCAAGAAGGTGAGCCAGCCGGGTGAGCCTGACCGTTGGGAGATCTTCACCCACGGTGGCCGCAAGCCGACCGGCATCGATGCCATCGAATGGGCGAAGAAGATGGTCGATCTGGGCGCCGGCGAAATCCTGCTCACCTCGATGGACCAGGATGGCGTCAAGAACGGTTACGATATCGGCGTTACCCGTGCCATCAGCGAAGCGGTACACGTACCGGTGATCGCCTCGGGTGGTGTGGGTAATCTGGATCACCTGGTGGAAGGCTGTATCGAAGGCAAGGCCGATGCGGTACTGGCCGCCTCGATCTTCCACTTCAACGAGTACAGCATTCCGCAGGCGAAGGAATACATGCGTCAGCACGGCATCGAAGTTCGCCTCTGATGCCGCCAGAGGCCGGACGCAGCATTCGTCGCTGAGCCCGGCCTCGCATTTCATCTCGTCCCGGTCGGGACCGTTCAGATCACGCTCGAACTCGAACCTCGGGATCGGCGCTTCACATTTCCGTTTGACCCGTGCCAGCCTTCACTTCCTGCATGGCGTGATCCTGTTGCAGCAGTTGCTGCAACGCCTCCAGCGACATGGGACGATACAGGCCAAAGCCCTGGCCGAGGCAGCGACCCAGGCGGGTAATACAATCGCGCTGGGCTTCGGTCTCGATGCCTTCGGCGACCACCAGCAGATCCATTGATTCCGCCAGCGTCAGGATGGTGGCCACCAGCGAATTGCTGCTGCCGGGCTTGAGCTCGCTGATAAAGCTGCGATCGATCTTGAGCCCGTCGATCGGCAACTGATGCAGGTAGCTCAGTGACGAGTAACCGGTGCCGAAGTCGTCGATCCAGATACTCATGCCTGCCGCCTTCCACTGCTCAAGTGTCTGACGACAGTCGTCCAGATGACGGATCATGCTGGTCTCGGTCAGTTCGATGCTGAGGCAATGGTCCGGAACCTGCTCGTTATGCGTCAGCTCGGTCAGGAAGTCGCGGGTGCTGTCCTGATGCAGGGCAGCACCGGAGATATTGATCGAAACTACGAACCCCGGCTGCAGCTGCTGTAGCTGGAGCAGGTCCTGCACCGCCTGGCGGGCAACCCACTCGGTTACTGGCCCGATCAGGTCGGAATCTTCGATGGTCGGAATGAACAGACCGGGCGGTATCAGGCCGCGTTCGGGATGGTGCCAGCGCAGCAGCGCCTCGGCACCGCGAATGCTGCCATCCGCGAGGCTCAGCACCGGCTGATAGTCGAGGCGGAAATGCCCCTGCTCCAGCGCCGTGCGTACCCCCTGAAGCACTTCGATACGCTGCTGCAGCTGCTGGTTCATCTGTGGCGAGAAGAAGGTGTATTGATTGCGGCCACTCTGCTTGGCCGCGTACATGGCGATATCGGCGTGCTTGAGAATCTCACTGCTGGTGAGGCCGTCATCCGGATACACGGTGATGCCGATACTGCTCGAGATGCGGAAGTAGCGGCCATCGATCAGGAAAGGTTCGTCCAGTACCTCGGCGATGCGCTGGGCCAGTCCTGCCGCCTGTTCTTCGTCGTCGAGGCCGGGATAGAGAGTGACAAATTCGTCACCACCGAGGCGGGCCAGCAACACCTCTTCCTGGTCAGGAGCGGACAGGTCCAGATCCAGCAGCAGATTGCGCAGACGGGCGGCGGCTTCGAACAGCAGCAGGTCGCCCATCTCGTGACCGGCGGTATCGTTGACCTCCTTGAAGTGGTCGAGGTCGATGAACAGCACCCCCAGCCGTTGGCCACGTTGCTGTGCATGTTGCAGCAAGTTGTCCAGCGACTGCTGAAACCAGTGCCGGTTGGGCAGCTGGGTCAGGTTGTCGAGGTAGGCCAACTGGTTGGTTTGATGATGGCTTTGCTCAAGGCTGCGTCGCATCTGCTCCAGTGCCCGCCCCAACTGGCCAATCTCGCCCTGCTGCACCATATCGAAACGTACGCTGCGATCGCCATCACCATAACGCAAGCTTTTCTCGGCCAGCTGCTGCAGCGGCTTGAACAGGTGGTGGCAGAACCGGTAGACGATCCAGAGGGTGACCAGCAACAGCAGCAGCGCAACCAGGACCAGGCGTGTCAGCACCTCGGTTTCCTTGGTCTTTGCAGCGGCCTGTAACTGTTCATTGTGCGTGGTCAGGCTCTCCAGGGCGGAGGTAAAGTCAACGGCCAGGGCCAGGTAGCCGGCGGTATGGCCGGCGGTGATGACCGGTTGCAGCAGATGCAGATGATTGCCTCGCCAGAGTAGCTGTGGTGTCGGGGCGGGTTTCAGCGGCACCAGTGTTGCAAGTGGCAGGCCGAACTCGGGGATGGTTGCACTGCCATCGTGCAGTAGCCTGCCCTTGGCACTGAACAGGTACACATATTCGAGATTTCGGTTGCGCCTGATCTGCGCCAGCTGGGTACCGATCTCGCTCAGGTCCAGGTGGTAGAGCGGAATATCCAGTTGGGTGGCCAGTGTCTGACTCAGCAAGCGGGTGTCCCGCTCCAGCTGCTCTTTTAGTGCATTGCCCAAGTGGGCATTGCCGCTATCGATGGAAAAACGGTTGTACTCCTGGAAGCTGTTGGCCAGCAGGGTGAAGTGGATGCCGGCCAGAATCATGGTCAGAACGGCGAAACCACTGGTCAGGCGCCGAGTCAGGGAGCTGTTGCTGCGGGCCTTCATGGTTGAGCGCCGACGTCGAGTGATTGCAGCAGCTGGAGATCATCCGCTTCCAGCGGAGTGATACGGCTGCTCTGTTCGTAGCGCTGCAACACGGCGGCGTCCTGTTCTGGATCCAGTGCCAGCAGCGCCTGCTGCAATGCCTGGCGAGCATCGGGCTCAAGGTTGGCGGTTGCCAGCTCGAACGCCCGGGGGTAGGAGGCCGAGCGATGAATTACGCGCATTTTCTGCAGCAGCACGGCGGGGAGTCGATCGGGGGTGGTCCAGTCGCCATCATTGAGCGCACCGGCGGCGGTGATGCCCTTGTCGACCCAGAGCAGGTTGTTGTGCTCGTTGCGGCTGAAGGCATAGCCGATCTTATCGGCAGGCAAGGACTGCTGAGGGGTTTTCAGCGACACCGTGGCCAGGCCAGCCTGATGCAGGGCATTCAAGGGCAGAAAGTAGCTGCTGAACGAGTTAGGGTGTTCAAATGCGATCACTTGGCCAACAAGGTCTTCCAGGCGTTGCACCGAACTGTCCGCGGGCACATAGATCAGGCTCTGATAGGCCTGCTGGCCACGCTTCCACTTGCGCGCGATCGGGGTGGCCAACTGCTGCTGATAGAGCCGGGCCGCCGTCAGGGGTGTTTCGGTAATCCAGTGCACCTGACCGTTGCGGATGCCGGTTTCAAGCTGTGCCAGGTCGGGATAGAGCTTGATGGTGGCGCTGTCATAGCCGAAGGGCGCCAGTGCCTGAGCGATATGCTCGGCCATGGGGCGCAACTGACGAAAATCCTTCTTCGGCCGGTCGCTGATCTGTGCCAGCACCAGTGTCTTGGCGCTGACCGAACCGCCGACAAGAAG
This sequence comes from uncultured Marinobacterium sp., assembly GCA_963677795.1. Classification (GTDB taxonomy): domain Bacteria; phylum Pseudomonadota; class Gammaproteobacteria; order Pseudomonadales; family Balneatricaceae; genus Marinobacterium. Next base: position 2,065,456 of record OY782520.1, read on the forward strand.
CAGGCAGCAGGCCAACAGAAGTGTAGACGCGGAGCCGAAAAAAGAAGATCTGTCCATGAGTTGGGCCGAGATGAAGAGGGCGAGCCCAAAATCCTACGTCAGACGTAGGGTTAATGCCAGACCCGGCTGACTTGGTCTTCAATCCGGTCTCAGGCGCAGAAAGCGGGCAAAGCGAGGTTTGCCGTGGCGGGTATGGCCGTTATGACGAAAGGTGATGGTGCTGCCGATCGCGGGAGGATTCGCCCGTTCCGCGTCACTGAAGCCGGAGCCCAGGCGAAAGCGGGTGCCATCTCCCTGTTCTACCAGCAATGAGCCCAGCAGCCCGCTGTATTTGCCCTTGCCGGGCAGGTGGGCGATGACCACGGCCTCGGCGTCCTGGAACGGCTTGAGCTTGCGCAGGTCGGTGGTACGTCTGAGCTGATAGAGGGCATCGGCGCGATGCAGCATCAACCCCTCGCCGCCTTTGTCGATCACCTGTGCCAACTGCTGCTCCAGCGTGCCGGCGGTCGTACCGCGATGCTGGGGGATCAGGTGCAGATTGGATGCGGCTGTGGAATGCACCAATTGTTGCAGCTGGTCGTGGCGCCGGGCAAAGGTGCCTGGCCACTGCGGCAGGTCGAACAACATAAAGCGTACCGGTTGCCATTCCTGTGCCGAAACCGAGTGGCTGCGGACCAGTGCCGAGAGAGCATCGAAGGCATCGTAGTCGATCCAGAGCTCGCCTTCCAGGTGCTGCCGGGGCCAGCCTTGGGTGAAGTGTTTCGGCACGGCAATCGGATAGCCGCTGCGGGTCAGCAGTTGGCGACCGTCCCAGTAGGCGCGTACGCCATCATACTTTTCACTGATCAGCCAGTTGGCCAGGTCGTGGGGCAAGCTCAGGTCTTCGCCGAGCTCCATGCCCTGCATGATCGTGTGAGCGGGGGATGCGGCGGCCGGCAGGCCAAGACCGAGCAGCAGTAACAGTGGGGAGTGCTTGAGCATGGTATTCCTCCTTGAATATCCTCAACCGACGCTATCCCTGGTCGGCGGATACGAAAAAGGCTGCCGAAGCAGCCTTGTCGTCATGCGGGCAAAATAAAATTACTTGCCCAGGATGTGTTCGATGGCGCTCTTGATCTCGTCGTCGGAGCAGTCGGCGCAGGTGCCGCGCGGCGGCATGGCGTTGAAGCCGTTGAGGGCGTGAGTCAGCAGGGTTTCCATGCCTTTCTCGTCCAGACGCAGCTGCATTTCGTTGGTGCCGAACTTGGGCGCACCCAGAACACCACTGGCGTGACAGGCGGCACACTTGCCGGTGTAGATCTCTTCACCGGAGCGAGCACCACCGGTGCTGGCGGCGGCTGCAGAAGCGGCACCACCACAGTTTTCATCACCCTGAACGCAGACAGAGCCCACCGGCTTGATACGCTCGATGATCGCTTCGTCAGCGGTAGCTGCCTGAACGGACGCCGTCAGCGCCATGCCCAGACCGAAAGCACAGAGTGCAGATGCAGCTTTGGCAGCAAATTTTTTCACAGTCACGACCTCATCACTTGGGTAAGTTGTCGGAGCAGTGATGCCTGGCTGAAGGCCTTGGAGTGCCTAGGGCTGGGACCTGATGCAGACATGACTGCGCTCACAAAATCTGGCCAAGGATTATACCGGCAAAAAATCCCATACGGAAATTGAGTTGATACAAAGTCACGGCTTTTTGACTGAATCCCGCGTGAATTACCGTAATTTGGGCAAGATTAGGTGCAGCGAGCGGACCGGGGCGTATTGCCGCCAGCCGGGTGAGCCGCCAGGTGGCCTCGTCCGTGGCGAGAGCCTTGCCAAGGCAATTCCTTGTCATGCACACTCATTGGCATACCTGTCACGGCTAAACCGAATATCTCCCGCTGCACCAAAATCGATACCTCAACCTGAGGAAGGAGTTCCCCTTGGCCGGAGCCAACCTGCTTGCACTGATCGACGATATTGCGACGCTGCTGGATGACATCGCGCTGATGTCCAAGGTCGCCGCGAAGAAAACCGCCGGTGTGCTGGGTGATGACCTGGCACTGAATGCGGAGCAGGTCAGCGGCGTAAAAGCGGACCGCGAATTACCGGTGGTCTGGGCGGTGTTCAAGGGCTCGATCATCAACAAGCTGATGCTGGTACCCGCCGCGTTGCTGATTGCGGCGGTGGCACCCTGGCTGATTACGCCGCTGCTGATGATTGGCGGTGGCTACCTTTGCTTCGAAGGCTTCGAGAAGGTGCTGCATACCCTGAAGCCAAACCCCGAGGCCCGGCGACAGGAGCTGGAGGCCGTGGCTGACCCGGCACTGGACCTGGTGGCTTACGAGCGCAAGAAGATCAAGGGAGCGATTCGCACCGATTTCATCCTGTCGGCCGAGATCGTGGTGATTGCGCTGGGCACGGTACAGGAAGCCGCATTCGGCATTCAGGTGGCGGTGGTGTCCGCTATCGCGCTGGTGATGACGGCGGGGGTTTACGCGTTGGTGGCCGCCATCGTCAAACTGGATGATGCCGGACTCTACCTGGTGGAGAACCGGAAGGCTGAGGCGCTGGGGCGCTTGCTACTGCGCCTAGCCCCCTGGTTGATGAAACTGCTGTCGGTCGTCGGTACGGCGGCGATGTTCCTGGTCGGCGGCGGAATCCTGATGCATGGAGTGCCCGGTGCCCACGAGTGGCTGCATCATCTGGAAGTCGCCAATGGCGGCCTGCCGGCACTGAGCGTGATCGTCAATGGCGTACTACCGACATTGATCAATGCCGCGGTAGGTGTCATTGCCGGTGCGCTGCTGTTCCTGGTGCTGGAATACCTGATCCATCCGCTGCTGCATCGATCTCCCTGATCGGGAGACCGTGCTGAAAACCGGAGGCGCGGCAAAACGCAAAAACGCCGGCAGCGAAGCCAACGCCGGATTCGGCAGCCGGGGGATAATTCACTTGGCAAACGGGTAGCGTATCCGTACTATATGCCCCGCAAACACTTCCATTGTGCGCCTGTAGCTCAGCTGGATAGAGTAGCAGGTTCCGATCCCTCTGCAGTGCAAATCCTCCTCAGAATCAAACAGATAAGCTATAGGCCTTACCTCCCTACATGTTGCCGCTATGACACCCTGCATGGCCAAGCTTTATGGAAACATACTGTGATGCTTCCGGCACGATTTGATCGCAGTGGAGAGTAAGAGGCTCTGATCCTTGGGGTGTGCGAATTCCTTAATAAAACTCCAAGTTTGTCATCGTGTTAGCCTCGCCTAGCTAGCTAACCGGTGATAGTCAAAGCGCAGTGTCAGTTGCATCACTAGTTTTAGTGATGAGTGGCGATTTTTGACTAAAGTTCTAGTGATTATGTCTCCCATTTAATGTAGATGGTAAAAGTTCTCATCGGCCTGTGGTTTGATGTCGTTGTGGTGTCTTTTGGGCGCAGAGGGCGATTTAGGGTTTTCTGTTTTGTATTTGCTAACAGAGGGATGGTGTGCAAGTGCTTGATTATATAGAGGAAACTGAATCGCCACCAGTACGTTAGACACACTCTAGCCGTTTCTCGTACTGCTGCTCATACTCTAGCGGTGACAGCTGATCATTAAAACCGTGACGTCGTTTGCTGTTATAGAACAGCTCGATGTAATCGAAGATATCACGGCGTGCATCACCCCTCGTGGCATAGACCTTTCGCTTGATGCGTTCGCGTTTGAGCAGCTGGAAAAAGCTCTCAGCCACCGCATTATCGTGGCAGTTGCCTCGACGGCTCATGCTTCCCTCTAGACCATGCTGTTTTAAGAAGGCTTGCCAGTCATGGCTGGTGTACTGACTACCTTGGTCTGAATGCACAACGACTTGGTTTTTCGGACTCCTTCTCCAGACAGCCATCAGCAGTGCATTCAACACCAGCTCCTTGGTGATGCGTGACTGCATGGACCAGCCGATCACTCGCCGCGAGAACAGGTCGACCACGACCGCCAGGTACAGCCAACCCTCGTGGGTTTTGATAAACGTGATATCAGTAACCCAGGCCTCGTTTGGAGCCTCGGTACTAAACTGCCGCTGCAACCTATTCGGTACAACGATATGGCTTGTGCCACCCTTCTGGCGGGGCTTGCGGTAACCAACCTGAGCGCGTAAGCCTGCTTGTTGCATTAAGCGATGCACCCGATTGGGGCCGCATTGTTCTCCATGATCTCGCAAATCACTGTGGATTTTGCGATATCCATAAACACCACCAGACTCCAACCAAAACTGCTTGATCAGCCCTGTTAGCCTATCGTCTTGCTTACTGCGATCCGATCTCGGTTGCTTTCTCCAGGCGTAATAACCACTGGGATGCACATCCAGCAGCGCGCATAGCCTGCGCACGGGCCAGTCCTTGTGATTATCACGGATGTAGGTGTACCTCAGTCTGACTGGCTGGCGAAGTACACCGCGGCTTTTTTTAAGATGTCGCGCTCTTCAGTGACGCGCTTTAGCTCTTTCTTGAGACGACGAATCTCAGCCTGCTCATCGGACTTGGCTTGATATTCCGCTGAATCGGGGCCGAACTTCTTTATCCAGGCGTAAAGGCTGTGGGTGGTGATGCCGAGCCGCTTTGCGACATCGGCAACGCTGTAGCCGCGATCAGTGACTTGCTTGACCGCTTCAATCTTGAACTCTTCGGGGTATCGCTTGCTGCTCATGGGCACCTCTCTGTAAGCCATTCTCTATGGCTAGGAGGCGTCTAGCAAACAAGTGGCGATTCACTGAGATTCCATGACTTGAGGCACGAAGCTACTAGCAGCTTTTTTGAACGTGGGCTCAACACAATGGAAGTTGCGACGATTACCGGCCACAAAACGCTAGAGATGCTTAACCGCTATACCCATCTACGTGCAGAGGATCTGGTAGCCAAAATCCATGTATAAGGTTGTAATGGAGGCGAGCATTTGTTTTGCCTCCATCACCTTGGTAGGAGTAAGTTTTTTCTAGGGGTTTGTGTTCTCGGGTGTATCTATAAGAATTGAAAATTCGATTTTTATGTGACTAAAAATTGATCAAGTGTGACTTAGTATCCAGTCTTGTAGGTCCATAGAAATGACAACTGTTATCTCAAGTGCCTATCGAAAGTGTTTGAAACCCCGTTAAAACCGATATAGATTAATTTTGAACGGAGGCCGGAGGTTGAACGGAATGTTAGAAAAATCAATCTAACAATTTCAATTCGGTTTATTATTGAAATTAACTTTTTAAAGATGCTTAAATGCATCTTTTTTTGTTTTAAATTAGGCACTATGGAATTTTATAAGAAATCAAATTGCTCAAATGATAAAAAATCAGAAGGTAGGCGTTCTAAAGAAGAGCTGGATCGGTTGGTATTTCCGCTAAATCAAGTGAAGAATGGAATAAATAAGCTATCTGGATCTGACCTCATGAATCAGCTTCAGGAGCTGGTTTTAGGCTGTGATGATTTGCAGACGCAGTATCCTCTCATCCGGGAAAGGTATTGCTCGCTAAATGTAGAGCTTAACGAGCGATATGATCGAGGTGAGAGGTGCGTCCCAGCTCCAGCTTTCCGGCCTAGACTATCAAGGTCTAATACTCCTACAGGTAGTCTTTGCGATCTATCCAATGATACACAGGTGATTGATTTGCATTATCTTTACTTGATTAGTGCCATTGATGCAGACAACATACACGCTGAAAGAGCGGTGGAGGGGGAGCGCTTCAGTTTCCATGATGCGCTCAAATTTGCTGCAACAGCAGGTGGTAGTGATGAAAAGCTGGGCTACTTGGGTTACACGCCTGATGAGATGAACAAAGACTTGGTGCTTTGGGGGGCGTTGAGCCTTAAGCCCTCCTCATATAAGAATATAGAGCAGATGCTGGAGAAGACATTTAGAAGCCGGGAAACGCAGCTTAGGCGACGTAGGGATTTAAGTCAGCGTGTTGATAGGAAGCTATGGGCAGCACTTAGTGTTGCCGAGAAAATGCTAACCCATAGTGAGGTAGAGTGTTCTTCCCCTAACTTAGGTTTGCTCGTCAAGCAGATGATCGGTAAGCATGATAGTCCGGAAAGAACTTTAAAGAGAAAACTTGAGCAGGTGGTGGATAAATTTAACCAAAAAAATTTCACTAATAATTGAGATCACGATGGCTGCATGACGACTGTAACGATCTTGTTATAACAATTGCACAATAGAATTGTCTGGAGGCCCCATACTGCGGGGCTTTCGGAAAATTACGTGTTTGCTAGTTATTTAGTGTTTTAGTCTTTTATCTTTAAAAAACGGAAACTGCGCTTTTGGAGCAAAACGCATACGCCTGCGGCGTATATGGCGTTTTACTCCACCGCTTGTTTCCCATGCCGCTTCACGGCGGAGATCTCTCATTGTTCAGAATATATCCGGATTCATTCATGTTCATCTAATGTATGGAAACTGATACCCTCTTGTCTCCGGATACTGACAAAAGGATGTTTCAAATGGCACGGAAACGCCGTTCCTCTTTGCTTGAAGACCTCGCGGCACTCGCTTCTAAGCTCCCGGTTTGGCTAAGCCTAGGAATCGCTGTTATTTCCTATCTTGTATTGAGCCACTATGCCTCTCAACCGGTAACGGTTGAAACACAGGCAGGATCAGCTGTGCCGACCAACATGGGGGCATTGATGTTTCGCCCATTGCTCTCGGTAGCGCAATATCTTCTGCCTTTCGCATTTGTTTTGGGCGCAGCTATCGCTGCGTTTAAAGCACTCTCAGGACGCCGCTTAGCAAAAGTATCTATCTACTCCAGATGTGGGAAATGGCCATAGAGAGCCCACAGAGCGTGCTGTAGCTGCTGATTCAATGAGCTGGCAGCAATTTGAACTTCTCGTGGGTGAAGCTTTCCGTCAAGCTGGCTATCAAGTGATTGACGGAGGCGAGATCGGTGCAGATGGTGGTATTGATGTCCATCTGAAGAAAGCCGGAAATAAGTATCTTGTTCAGTGTAAGCACTGGAAAACTCAGCGTGTCGGTGTGTCTGTAGTCCGTGAGTTATTTGGAATCATGGTTGATCGTGGAGCAAAAGGAGGATTTATCGTTACCTCCGGAGGCTTCACTGAAGAGGCGCGTTCATTTGCGTCAGGAAAAGCTATCGGCCTGATTGACGGCCAAAAGCTGGACAAGATGTTGCGTAAAGCTGGGCAATCACTTCCGGAAGAGCGGTTACAAGCCACGGAGAGCGCATCTGAGATGGTTTTGTGTCCTAAGTGTGGGGAAGCTATGGTTAAGCGTATCGCTCGCCGTGGCGCGAATGCGGGGCAAGCGTTCTGGGGCTGTTCTCGGTATCCGAAATGTCGAGGGATACGCTCGATATCATGATAGAGGCGGAAGCTAATTAGTGACCACAAACTGGTCACAGTGCCGCTGAAAATTTCTTGTGGATGGGTAGCCGTTATCTCATTCCGGGAGCACGTAGTGTGCCGCTGAATCTTGGCGTGCTTGGAGGGGATCGATCCGCCGACCCTAGGATCTACGCAATGTGCTTGCAAACGGCGCGTAGATCGGTAACATTGCTGTCCGCAAACACTTCCATTGTGCGCCTGTAGCTCAGCTGGATAGAGTAGCAGGTTCCGATCCTGTTGGTCGGGGGTTCGAATCCCTCCAGGCGCGCCATTTTTTGTTACTTCCTCGTTGTGAACGACGTGCACCCAAGCCGGGCAAAGAATCAGTGCCTGGAGGGTGAGATCCCCCGATGGGTTCGAGCCGAGCGGAGCGAGACCAGGTTGCCGAAGGCAACAGCCCGAAGGGCGAGGCGAAGCCGATTCATCCCTCCAGGCGCGCCATTTTTCCAGAAGCGTCCGCTTCTCTCTGGTTCCGGTTACATCTCCCATTCCTTCAATACGATGTGAGTTTTCACCCGCACCATCTTGTGGAAATTTTCGATCGCCGCACGGATCTCGATCAGTCGCTCCATGCTGGCGGTTTCCAGGTAGACCAGCATATCGGTATCGCCGCTGATGCCGCTGCAGCGTTTGACTTCGGGAAAGGCGCGGATCCTGTCGACATAGGTTTCGCAGCGGCTTTCGTTGTAGCACAGCTCCAGGTAGGCGCGGACCACCGGTGTTGCACCATCGCTGACGACTGCGTGATAGCCGCGGATGATACCGCGTTCTTCCAGCTGCCGAATTCGATCACTGACCGCCGTGCGTGACAGGCAGACCTCACGGGCGATGGCGGTTACCGCCATGCGTGCATCGTTGCGCAACAGCGCCAGAATCTGCTGATCGAACTTGTCCAACTCGTCTTTCCTTAATACCTGAGCGCAGAGGGTCGCGATCATCTTGCCCGAAGGAGCAGCGTTGCGATCGCTGGTTGCATTATGCCGCCATTTTCCGGCGAAGTGCAGCTTATTACCGGCGCTCTGCCAGCTCCCTCCGGCGCATATCAGGCGTAGGCTTAGCGGTCATTGATGAACATTACCTGCGGCTGTCGGCAAGACTGAAGCAGCCCGTTGTGGAGGAGTGCCATGAGCCGATTGAACAGGGAATTGGGCCTTTTGCAGGGAGTGGGTCTGCTGACAACCTCGTTGCTCGGGACCGGGATCTTCGTCGTGCCGGCGGCTGCGGCCTCAATCGCCGGTCAGGCCTCACTTTGGGCCTGGCTGTTGCTGACGTTGCTGGTGCTGCCAGTGGCATTGACCTTCGCTGGCCTGGGGCAGCGTTTTCCCCATGCGGGCGGCGCGCCCTCATTGATCGGGCGAGCCTTTGGCCTGCCGATGGAGCGCAGTGTGGCCTTGCTGTTCCTGGCGGTGATCCCTGTGGGACTGCCCGCGGCACTGAAGATGGCCAGTGGCTTCTGGTACGCCATCTTGCCGGTGACGCCTGCCGGTGACATGGCGATTCAGTTGCTGACTTTGGGGTTGATGCTGGTGCTGGGGCAGAAACCGGCGCGGGCGTCCGGGCAGGTGCAGACCGCTATCGCGCTGCTGATTATCGCGACGGTGGTGTCCTTCTGGTGGCTTGGCGACCTGGCGGCCAGCGCAGGGCCGCTGATGTCGACCGAGGAGATGAATGGGGCCGCGATCCCGCCAGTACTGGCGCTGATGTTCTGGTGCTTTGTCGGTCTGGAAGCGTTTACCCATCTGGGAGAGGAGTTCAGGAATCCGAAGCGGGACTTTCCCTTGGCACTGCTGCTGGGTGTTCTGCTGGCGGGCGCGGTCTATTGGGCCTGTTCGGTGGCGGTGGTGAGTTTCGGAACCTACGGTGATCAGCAGGCAAACGCGACGTCACTGCCAGGCCTGGTCGGGATGCTGTGGGGAGAGCAGTGGTGCTGGCTGGCCGCGGCGATCGGTTATCTGGCCTGCTTTGCCTCGATCAATATCTATCTGCAAGGCTTCGCACGGTTGCTCTGGAGCCTGGCGGACGAGGGCAAGTTGCCGGTGCGCCTGGCACAGCGCAATCGGCATGGTGTACCGGCCCGTGCGTTCAATCTGGTGGTGCTGGCCTGTGCGATCTGTGCCTTGCTGGGCTGGAGCTGGGGGCTGAGTATCGAGACGCTGATGCGTTACGCCAATGGCAACTTCGTGCTGGTTTACCTGTTGAGCATGGCCGCGGGCTGGGTGTTGCTGAACGGCTGGGCAAGATGGGTGGCGCTGGTGGCGTTGCTGCTGTGCGCATGCGTTCTGATGCTGCTGGGGGGGCAGATGCTGTATGCGTTGGGCATGCTGCTGTTGTTCCTGCTGGCCGGCCGGCTGATGACTGGCCGGCGAACGGTGGCATCTGGCTGAAGTGGCAGCCCTCGGTTTCCTTATATGGTTGTCAATGAATCGCAATACTCAGCGGCTACCCTCGGCGCCTGCTAACTGGAACTGGAGGATAATAGCAATGCGTATACTCAAGACTGTCATGCTGGGTGGTTTGGTTGCGGCACTGACGGCCTGTACCACGGGCACAAAGAAAGAACCGATGGCCGCTGCGGACCTGAACAACGAAGACCTGTACGAAGTTCACCACGACGGTCGTATCCATGTATTCGATGACCAGGCAACCTATCAGCAGTTTCTTGCGGTGGGTGAAACCTCCTTCCGCCAGACGTTCATCGGTGCGGGGCCCAAGGGGGAAACACTGGTCTTTGGCGTGACCGGTGCAGACAAGAAAAAGTCGGCCGAGCAGGTGGCAGGCTACAACCTCTATCATGGCAAGTTGCCGGCGGCGGACAGCTTCTACGGTGAGATGCGCATGGAGGGTCGCATCTACGTGTTCGATCGTATCGAGGATATGGAAGCCGTGCGTACCACCGGTGAAGCACCGCTGCGTTACACTGAAATCGGTGCCGGTCCTCAGGGTGAAACCCTGGTCTACGTGCTGCGTAGCGACAACAAAAAGCAGAAGCCGGTTGAGCTGATGGCCGCCTTCAAGCAGCACAACTCCTGATCGCCGTACCCTGAGTGTTGCTCCCCGGGGCCTGTAGTTTCCGGGGCGAGCCAGACCCCCATGTCATGTGCCTGTTGGCATGAGGGTCGGCCTGGTCATCGTGATCAGCGGTCGCCGCCGAGCATGCGGCCGATACCACCCAGGACGGAGCCTTCGCCCTGGTCGTTGCCGCCCGCTGAGGGGGCGTGCGCCAGAATACGGTCGGCCATGCGTGAGAACGGCAGGCTCTGTAGCCAGACGGTGCCGGTACCCTTGAGCGTGGCCAGGAACAGGCCTTCACCGCCAAACACCATCGACTTGAGGCTGCCGGCGCGCTGGATGTCGTAGTCGATACCTTCGGTAAAGCCGACCAGACAGCCGGTATCCACCCTCAGGGTTTCGCCGTTCAGCTCCTTCTTCACCACGGTGCCACCGGCCTGGATGAACGCCATGCCGTCGCCTTCCAGTTTCTGCAGGATGAAGCCTTCGCCACCGAAGAAACCGGCACCGATGCGGCGGTTGAAGCTGATACTGACTTTGGTGCCCAGGGCGGCGCAGAGGAAGGCGTCCTTCTGGCAGATCACCTTTTCGCCCAGTTCGGCCATGTTCAGCGGTACGATGTTGCCCGGATAGGGGGCCGAAAAGGCGACCCGCCGTTTGCCGCTGCAGTTGTTGCTGAAATGGGTGGTGAAGATCGACTCACCGGTGAAGACGCGTTTGCCGGCGGAAAACAGCTTGCCCATCAGGCCTTCGTCGGGGTCGGAACCGTCACCCATGCGGGTATCGAAGCTGATATCCTCTTCCATATAAGTCATGGCCCCGGCTTCGGCGATGACCGTTTCGCCCGGGTCCAGCTCAACCTCGACCAGTTGCATCTCAGAGCCGAGCACTTCGTAGTCCAGTTCGTGGCAGCGCATGTTGCAGTTCTCCTGTTGTGAATGCCTGTGCGGGTTCGAGTATACCCCCGCTGGCTCAGGTTGTACGGCCGTTGATCGGTGTTGCAGGTCAACCCGACTCTGTTCGGATACCGAGGGAGCCGATATACTCTGAAGGCAATTCAAACAACCGTACACCCAGCAACCATGCAAGGAGTCAGCAGTGGCAGCAACCGGCTCACAGATGATGGCAGAGGAACATCCGCTTCAGGTTTTGATGGCGCGTCAGCCTGTGTACACCAAAAGCCAGGACGTGGTGGCCTTCGAGCTGCTGTTCCGGGATGCCGACGGCCGCTTTGTCGAGGGCCTCAAGGATGATGAGGCGACACTGGGGGTATTGCTGGGCACCTATTCCAGTATCACCAAGCAGGGGACGGTCAAATCCCTGCCCTGTTTCCTCAAGGTGACGGATAGCTTTCTGCTCAACAATGACCTGCCGGAGTTGCCCAAGCAAAGCTTTGTGCTGGAGCTGCTGGGTCACTCCCGGATCACGCCGGAGCTGATCGCCCGGGTCAAGGATCTGGCCCGGCAGGGTTACCGGCTGGCACTGGCAGACTACGACCCCCGCGACCCAAAATTCGAGCCGCTGTTGAACATCGTCCATGTGCTCAAGCTGGATATCCAGCTGTTGGGCCTGGACAATATTCCGCCGCTGCTGCAGAAACTGCGTCCCTATCAGCTGGAGCTATTGGCCGACAAGGTGGAGACCCAGGAAGAGTTCCGCCGTTGTCTGGAAATGGGTTTTGCCCTGTACATGGGCTATTTCCTGAGCAAGCCGGAAGCGGTCAAGGGCAAGAAGATCACCGGCAACAAGGTGGTACTGCTGCAGATTCTGACCGAGCTGCAGCGGCCTAATGCGACGGCGCAGTCGATCGAACAGATCGCGCTGCAGGATCCGGCACTGACCTACCGTATCCTGCGTGTGGTCAACTCGGCGGCCTTTAACCTGAAGCGTGAGATCAGCTCCCTGGCCCATGCCATCACCCTGTTGGGCATTGATCAGATCAAACGTTGGGTGTTGCTGTTCCTCAGCGCCGCCGATAAGGACAAGCCGGACGAGCTGACCCGCAACATGCTGACCCGTGGCCGCATGTGCGAGCTGCTGGCCGAAATGATGGGACGTGACGAGCCGATTAATCACTTCATCGTTGGTCTGCTGTCACAGCTGGATGTACTGCTCGATATGGAGATGGCCGATCTGCTGGAGCAGGTTCCCCTGCAGCAGGATATGAAAACGGCGCTGATCGAACGCAGTGGCTCCTATGGTGAGCTCCTGCGTCAGGCCGAATATTACGAACGCGGTGAGTTTGATCAGCTCAGCCGGGCGCTGGATCGCCCCTTCTATGAAGTGGCCTACCGCCATAGTTTGAACTGGTCACAGCAGGTGTTGCAGGCGATGCAGGGCAACTGATGCCCACACTGCTCCTGGATCTATTACCTGCCGAACTGCTGCCGCTGGATGCGCTGCTGCTGGTACTGACCGCCGGCTTTACCTCGCTGATGACGGCAACGCTGGGGATCGGCGGTGGCGTGCTGCTGCTGGTGGTGATGGCCCAGCTGGTGCCGGTGGCCGCACTTATTCCCGTACATGGCCTGGTACAGCTGGGCTCCAACGGCAACCGGGCGCTGATGACCCGTCGGCATATCGACTGGCCGCTGTGCCGCCGTTTCCTGCTGGGTGGGCTGATTGGCGCCGGGCTGGCGTCGTTGGTGGTGGTGCAGCTGCCGCTGGAGATGATCCAGCTGGCGGTGGGCGGCTTCATCCTGTGGATGATCTGGGGTCCCAAACCGGCCGCTCGCACCCTGTCGCCGCTGAAGACGCTGTTTGCCGGCGGTCTGACCACCTTCCTGTCCATGTTCGTGGGGGCCTCCGGGCCGCTGGTGGCGGCGTTCGTTCACCGCCATAGCCACGACAAGATGCAGACGGTGGCGACCTTTGCCGCCACCATGACCGGTCAGCATCTGCTCAAGGGGCTGGTGTTCTCGGTGGTCGGCTTCTCCTTCGCCGACTGGTTGCCGCTGGTCGGTGCGATGATCCTCAGCGGCATGCTCGGTACCTGGATCGGATTGAACCTGCTGCACCGGGTGTCGTCGGTCTGGTTCAGCCGCCTGTTCCGCATTGTGGTGACGCTGCTGGCGCTGCGCCTGTTGTGGCAGGCGGGCGAGACGCTGCTGCCCCGCCTGCTGGCTTAGCGCGGGCTTACAGCGGCTGCAGGTTGGCGAAGCCGACCACCAGCCATTTGCTGCCTGCGTCCTCGAAATTCACCTGTACCCGCGCCTTGGGACCACTGCCTTCGAAATTGGTCACGATACCCGGACCGAACTTGGCGTGCATCACCGCCTGGCCCAGGCTCAGGTTGGTGCTGGGTATCTCGGCGCTGGACAGGGAGGAGCCGCCGCCAAAGAGGCTGCTGGGCTGCTCCTGCTGCGCGCCGTAGGGTCGGCGCACGGTGGCGTTGAGGCGGACCTCTTCGATCAGCTGCGGCGGAATCTCGTTGACGAAACGGGACACCCGGTTGAACGTCTCCTTGCCGTGCAGGCGGCGCGACTCGGCGTAGGTGATGTGCAGCTTCTGCATGGCGCGGGTGATGCCCACGTAGCAGAGGCGACGCTCCTCCTCAAGACGGCCCGGCTCTTCCGCCGACATGCTGTGCGGGAAGAGGCCCTCCTCCATGCCGGCCAGGAACACCAGCGGGAACTCCAGCCCCTTGGCCGAGTGCAGCGTCATCAGCTGGACACTGTCGGTGTTGACGTCGGCCTGGGTCTCGCCGGCATCCAGTGCCGCCTGGTCGAGGAAGGCCGCCAGCGGCGAGTTGAAACCCTCTTCGTTGTCGTCCTGCCACTGGCCCATGAACTGACGGGTGGCGTTGACCAGTTCCTCCAGGTTCTCGATGCGCGACTGGGCCTTCTCGCCTTTCTCCTTCTCGTGGTGCTGGATCAGGCCGGAGTGTTCGATCACGTGCTCGGTCTGTTCGTGCAGCTCCACTTCGCGGGTGTCAGTATCGAGCTGGTTGACCAGGTCGATGAACGCCTGCAACGCGTTGTTGGCGCGGGCTGGCAATGTTTTCAGTTCGGTGATCTCGTTGGCGGCACGCCACATGGAGACATTCTCGCCGCGGGCATGGTCGCGGATCGCCTCGATGGTGCGGGTACCGATGCCGCGGGTAGGCACGTTGATGATCCGCTCCATCGCCGTGTCGTCGTCGCGGTTGGCGAGCAGGCGCAGGTAGGCGAGGGCGTTCTTGATCTCCAGGCGATCGTAGAAGCGCTGGCCGCCGTAGATGCGGTAGGGCATGCCGGCGCGGATCAGCATCTCTTCCAGTACACGGGACTGGGCGTTGGAGCGGTAGAGGATGGCGGATTCGTCGCGGCGGTGGCCCTCTTCGACCCATTTCTGGATTTGGTCGACGATGAAGCGTGCTTCGTCCTGTTCGTTGAAGGCGCTGTACAGCGAGATCGGTTCGCCCTCGCCCAGCTCGGTCCACAGCTCCTTGCCGAGACGGCCGAAGTTGTTCTGGATCACCGCGTTGGCCGCCTGCAGGATGGTACCGGTGGAGCGGTAGTTCTGTTCCAGGCGGATCGTCTCGGTGCCGGGGAAGTGCTCTTCCAGATGCTGGATGTTCTCGATGCGGGCGCCGCGCCAGCCGTAGATCGACTGGTCGTCATCGCCCACCGCCATCAGCTTGTTGTCGCCTTCACAGAGCAGGCGCAGCCAGGCGTACTGGATGGCGTTGGTGTCCTGGAATTCGTCTACCAGCACATAGCGGAAGCGTTCGCGGTAGTGGTGCAGCAGCTGGGGCGCGCGGTCACGCAGCAGCTCCAGGGCGCGCAGCAGCAACTCGCCGAAGTCGATCATGCCGCCCCGTTCGCAGGCATCCTCGTAGGCTTCGTACACCCGGACCATCATTGTCTGGTAGGGGTCGCCGGTACGCTCGATATGGGCACTGCGCAGGCCTTCATCCTTCTGCGCATTGATAAACCACTGGAACTGGCGCGCCGGCCAGCGGCTGTCGTCCAGGTTCATCTCCTTGCACAGCCGCTTGAGCAGGCGAAGCTGGTCGTCGCTGTCCATGATCTGGAAGTTGTCGCGCAGGCCGGCATCGCGCCAGTGGGCGCGCAGCAGACGGTGAGCCAGACCGTGGAAGGTACCCACCCACATGCCGTGGGTGTTGATCCCCAGCAGGTGCTCGATACGTCCGCGCATCTCTCGCGCCGCCTTGTTGGTGAAGGTCACCGCCATGATCGAGTAGGGTGACAGGCCCTCGGTCTCGATCAGCCAGGCGATGCGGTGCACCAGTACCCGGGTCTTGCCGGAACCGGCCCCGGCCAGCACCAGCAGGTTCTTCACGTCAGCGGTCACGGCCTGCCGCTGGTGGTCGTTGAGCGAGTCGATGATATGTGTAACGTCCATGGGACCTGCGCGTTGATCAAAAAGATGAAGGATGAAAGCAGCAGTATACCAGTCTGCGGCACCGGGTCTGAACCCGAGGGTTGACCGGGTGCCGCAGAGGGTTAAATCGTGGCGGGGGTGTCGATGCGGTTGAGCAGGATGCGGCGGAACTCGTCCGGATCCTTCAGCTTGGTGCTGATGCCGCTGCGAGAGGCCTGCTCCACGCCCAGCCAGGGGATCAGCCGCGACAGCCAGAAGCGCATGGCGGCGGTGCGGGTCAGCGTCGGCCAGGCGGCCATCTCCTCGTCGCTGAAGGCGCGCACGTCGGCGTAGGCGCGGGTCAGCGCCTGCTCGCGGATGGGATCGACCCGACCGCGGGCATCGGTGCACCAGTCATTGGCGACAATGGCCAGATCGAACAGCAGGAAAGCGGTAGCCGCGTTGTAGATATCGAGGATCGCTTCCAGCCGGTCGTCGACGAACAGCGCATTGTCGTGAAACAGGTCACCGTGGATGGTACCCAGCGGCAGTCCGAACGGCTGGCTGCGCAGCGCGTCGAACAGGGCCACTTCCTGTTGCAGCAGTTCAGCATCTTCCGGCGTGAGCAGGTGACGGATCGCCTGACTTTCGCGGCGCCACCAGAACACGCCGCGTTGCGCCTGGCGACGCAGGTAGAAGTCCTCGCCGGCCAGGTGGAAGCGGGCCAGGGCCGCTCCTATCTCGGCGCAGTGCTGCGTTGTAATCTGTTCACGATCCAGATGGTGACCGTGGAAACGGGGCTGGAAGAAGGCTGGCTTGCCGCACAGCTGCTTCAGTGCGATGCCGTTGCGGTCCTTGATCGCGTGGGGCACAGGGACCTGGCGCGCCTGCAGCCACTGGCCCAGCTCGACGAAGAAGGGCATTTCGTCCTGGCCCAGCTCTTCGAACAGGGTCAGCACGTAATCGGTCTGCTGCCCATTTTGTTCCAGGGTGACAAAATAGTTGCTGTTTTCGATGCCGCCTTCAATGCCGCTGAAGTCGACCAGTTGCCCGAGGGTGTAGTCCTCGAGCAGGGCTTCAAGCTGGGGGCGGGAGATCTGAGTATAAACGGCCAAGGTCGGTTACCAGCGGAAGATGACCCATTTCGGAATCAGCAACTGCGATTCCTCCACGCGGATGAATTTCTGCGAGCCTTCGGCCGGCACCAGGTAGTAGGGCTTGCCCACCTTGGGCACTACCTTGATCTCCTTGAGCTGGCCGTTGATGGTGTATTCGTAATAGGTGTTATCGCCATCGTGGGTGATGGTGATCTCCGGCTCGGTCTGGGCCGGGTCATCCACCACTTCGGCCTGCGCCAGGGTCGAAAGGGCCAGCACGGCGGCCAGCGTCAGTTTTTTCAGCATCATTGCTTCCCAATTGGTTAGTCGGGGTCGAATTGTCTATGATTGTGGGCCTTGTCGCAGGCACGAACAACCCCCGAAACAGATATATGGATACTCCCATGAGCGAACAGCACGCCCCGGTCATTCTGGTGGATGGCTCCTCCTACCTTTACCGCGCCTTCTTTGCCTCCCAGCAGGCGGATCTGCGCACGGCCGATGGCACGCCCACCGGCGCCATCCGCGTCGTGACCTCGATGCTCAAACGTCTGCTCAAGGACTATCCCGACAGCCCGGTCGCGGTGATCTTCGATGCCAAGGGTAAGACTTTCCGCGACGAGATCTATGCTGAGTATAAGTCACACCGGCCGCCGATGCCGGATGACCTGCGCAGCCAGGTGGAGCCGATTCATGCCATTATCCGCGCCATGGGACTGCCGCTGTTCGTCGAGGAAGGGGTGGAAGCGGATGACGTCATCGGTACTCTGGCACGCCAGGCCAGTGAGTCCGGTCGTGCGGTGGTGATCTCCACCGGCGACAAGGATATGGCCCAGCTGGTGGACGAGCATGTCACCCTGATCAACACCATGAACGACACCAAAATGGATGTGGCCGGGGTCGAAGAGAAGTTCGGCGTGCCGCCGCGCCTGGTGATCGACCTGCTCGCGCTGATGGGCGACAAGGTGGACAACATCCCGGGTGTGCCGGGCGTGGGCGAAAAGACCGCGCTGGCGCTGCTGCAGGGCGTCGGTGGTATCAGCGACCTCTATGAGAGTCTGGAGAAAATCCCCGCGCTGGGCTTCCGTGGCTCCAAGACCATGCCGAAGAAGTTGGAGGAGAATCGCGAAGCGGCGGAGTTGTCCTACCTGCTGGCCACGATCAAGACCGATGTGCCGCTGCATATCGACCTGCACGATATTACCCTGCCCCAGCCCGAACCGGCACAGCTGGTCGAGCTGTTCAAACAGTTCGAGTTCAAGAGCTGGGTGCGTGAGCTGGAAGCCGGTGATGCCGACGAGCTGGGGGCCGACGAACCGGTCGAGGCTGAAAATGCCATCGAGACCGAATACGAATCGGTACTGACCCAGGAGGCGTTCGATGCCTGGCTGGCAAAACTGAAGGCCGCCGGCGAGTTCGCCTTCGACACCGAAACGACCAGTCTCAACTATATGGAAGCGCAACTGGTTGGCGTCTCCTTTGCCGTTGAAGCCGGCAAGGCGGCCTATGTGCCGCTGGCGCACGATTACATGGGGGCGCCCGAGCAGCTGGACCGCACCGCCGTGCTGGCGCAGTTGAAGCCGCTGTTGGAAGATCCCGAACTGAAAAAGATCGGTCAGCACATCAAGTACGACATGAACGTGCTGCGTCATTACGGTATCGAGCTGCAAGGGATCAGCGCCGACACCATGCTCGAGTCCTACGTGCTCAATTCCACCGCCAGCCGTCATGACATGGATACCCTGGCCGATCGCCATTTGGGTGTGACCACCACCAGCTTTGAAGACATTGCCGGCAAGGGCAAGAAGCAGCTGACCTTCAACCAGATCGAACTGGAACAGGCGGCGCCCTACGCCGCAGAAGATGCCGATATCACTTTGCGCCTGCATCAGAAGCTGGCGCCGCAGCTGGCCGCCGAAGGCGAACTGCTGCAGGTGTTTGAGCAGATCGAGCGGCCCCTGATCCCGGTGCTGTCGAAAATGGAATACCGCGGTGCGCTGGTGGACGCCCGCATTTTGGGTGAACAGAGCCGGGAGCTGGAACAGCGTCTGGGCGAGATCGAGAAGGAGGCCTTTGAGCTGGCTGGCGAGGAGTTCAACCTCAATTCCACCAAGCAGCTGCAGGCGATCCTGTTCGACAAGATGGCCCTGCCGGTGAAAAAGAAAACGCCCAAGGGGGCGCCGTCCACCGCCGAAGAGGTGTTGCAGGAGCTGGCGCTGGATTACCCGCTGCCCAAACTGCTGATCGAGCAGCGCGGTCTGAGCAAGCTGAAGAGCACCTACACCGACAAGCTGCCGCAGATGATCAACCCGGCCACCGGCCGTATTCATACCTCTTACCACCAGGCGGTGACGGCGACCGGTCGTCTGTCGTCGTCCGAGCCCAATCTGCAGAACATCCCGGTGCGTACCCCGGAAGGGCGGCGCATTCGCAACGCCTTTATCGCGCCCGAGGGTTACAAGATCGTCGCGGCGGATTATTCACAGATCGAGCTGCGCATCATGGCGCACCTGTCCGGTGACGAAGGCCTGATGAACGCTTTCCGCCACGGTGAAGATATCCACAAGGCGACGGCGGCTGAGGTGTTCGGCACCACTGTGGATAAGGTGACCGCTGATCAGCGCCGCAGTGCCAAGGCGATCAACTTCGGCCTGATCTATGGCATGTCCGCCTTCGGTCTGGCCAAGCAGCTGGGGATCGGTAACAAGGAAGCAGGCACTTACATCGAGCACTACTTCGCCACCTATCCGGGGGTGCAGCGCTACATGGACGAAACTCGCGCCCAGGCGCGGGATCAGGGTTATGTTGAAACCCTGTTTGGCCGTCGACTCTACCTGCCGGATATCAACAACCGTAATCCGATGAAACGTCAGGCCGCGGAGCGCACGGCGATCAACGCGCCGATGCAGGGCACGGCGGCGGATATCATCAAGCGGGCGATGATCGCGGTGGATAACTGGTTGGAACAGGGTGAAATGGATGCCCGCATGATCATGCAGGTACACGATGAACTGGTGTTCGAGGTGCGCGAAACGGAAGTGGATAACTTCTGCCGCCAGGTGAAGCCGTTGATGGAACAGGCCGCCGATCTGGCGGTGCCGCTATTGATCGAAGCGGGTGTTGGCGACAACTGGGAGCAGGCGCACTGATCTTTTTTTAAACAGCGGTGAACTTTTCCGGCGGAGGCTGTCTTACATCAGGAGCCACGTAAGAAAAATCCATTGTCTGTGCCAGCGTGGACACGTGGCTCGCTCTGTCATGACATCTCTTGCCCCGGCCCTGGTTTCCCCTTCCTGCGGCCGGGGTTTTTCTTTAATTGATCAGGCGTCGCCGTCGATCTCGTCGTCTGTGTCTTCGATCAGGTCTTCCAGCAGCCAGTTGTTGATCCGCTGACGCAACTGATCCACGCCGGTGCTCTTCAACGCAGAGAAGGTCTGTACGCTGACCTTGTCACCGAGACGTTCCTTCAGTGTTTTCTTTACCTGCAGCATGGTGCCCTTGGCCGGGCCACGCTTGAGCTTGTCTTCCTTGGTCAGCAGCACGTGCAGCGGCACCCCGGTAGCTTCGCACCAGTGCACCATCATCTCGTCGAACTCCTTCATCGGATGGCGAATATCCATCACCAACACCACGCCACGCAGGCTTTCGCGGTGCTGCAGATAGGCATCCAGATGGCGCTGCCAGTGCTGTTTCATAGCAATCGGTACCTTGGCGTAGCCGTAGCCGGGCAGGTCGACAATCTTCAAGCCTTCGATATTGAGGCTGAAAAAATTGATCAACTGGGTACGGCCGGGCGTTTTCGAGGTGCGGGCCAGGCTGTTCTGCTGGGTCAGTGCATTGATGGCACTGGACTTGCCGGCATTGGAGCGACCGGCAAAAGCCACCTCGGCACCGGTATCCGGGGGGCACTGGTCCAGCCGCGCGGCACTGATCTCGAAGCGAGCTAGGTTGTAATGGATAACGAGGTCGGGCGTGGACATGGCTATGGGCTCGGCTGGATATAAAGGACGATGAGATTCAGGTCAGTGGCCATGTAAAGACGGCCACCAGGCGATTCAAGATTGCAGACATTCTAACACAGAGTGAACAGGCGTCATCGCGCCCTGGCTTGACAGGCCGAGGTGACTGCAGGATCTTCAAGCCTTCACGAACACACTCGAGAATACCGATTTATGAGAGCCTTGATTCCTCTGCTGGTGGCACTGCTGTTTTCAGGCTGTACCACCTATCCATTGGGGCTGGATGAAGAAAGCTGGCGACAACTGTCGCCCCAGCAGAAACTGGAAGCCAGTCAGCAACAGGCTGAGCTGGACCAGGCGCGGGATCTCAGGCTGGCGCGGGAGGCTGAAGCCCGTGCGGAAGAAGCACGGCGAGAAGCGAACGAGCTGATGCTGAGGCGCCGCGAAGCAGCTTATGGTGAACGGGTACAGTGTGTTCTGGAGCCGGTGGCCTATCGCAGTGGAAAGGAGTGGCAGTGGCTAAAGCCGGTGGCGCTGGATCTGGTAACAGGGATGCGTTTGAGTGTTGAGCTGTACGAGGTCAAGCGCTCCTACCGTACCCGTGAGGCGGTGGCCTGGTTTGATGGCCAGCAAGTCTTTATCTGTCCTGATGAATACAGCGCTCGACGGGAATCTGAGGCCTGTGTCAGGGTTGCAGGCCACTATGGCGAGTATCGTCAAGGGCTGACCCGACAGATCGAATCCGAGGCGTTTCTCAAGGGGCGCTTGCGCTGCAGCTTCGTCGGACGGGAGTCGCGCTGGAAGAATTGAGGCACCATACAGAACTCGCGTCCTGAGACGGTACCTTGGTCGCATCTGCGGCCGAATGCACCCGTTTTTTGTAGTGATAAATCGCGCGCGCCTGTATAGTATCCGGCGAATGCGGTAACCGTGCGGATGGCTATCGACTAGACGTTTGTGGCTTGCTCCATATCAGGTAGAGCAACCTACTGTTTTTTAACGTTTTTTCAGATTGGCCACAAATCGGTTTATAATGCCGCCAATTTTACCCACGAACAGGGCCTGTCTCCAGTCAGGGTAATAGTAGAATTGGCCATTTTCGCCGTTTTGACTTCAAAGGGCGGAAATATACACACATTTCGTCAAGCAAGAGTCTGGGTTAGTCAATGAACAAACTACTGATCAGCTTACTGGTAAGCATCGGCCTCACCGGTGTCGCTCACGCGGCAGGTGATGCGGCTGCAGGCCAGGCCAAGACTGCCGTTTGTGCAGCCTGCCACAGTGCAGATGGCAACAGTGTTGTAGGTAACTTCCCGAAACTGGCTGGACAGGGTGAAAAATACCTGCTGAAACAGCTGAACGATATCAAAAGCGGCACGCGCATGGTTCCGGAAATGACCGGCATGCTGACCAACCTGAGTGATCAGGATCTGGCCGATATCGCAGCTTACTTCTCCAGCAAGAAGGTTCAGCTGGGTCAGGCTGCGGCTGATCAGGTTGAGCTGGGTCAGAAGATCTGGCGCGCGGGTGTTGCCGAGAAGGGTGTTGCGGCATGTACAGCTTGCCACGGACCGACCGGCCAGGGCATTGACAGTGCAGCCTATCCGTCTCTGAGCGGCCAGCATGCACAGTATGTTGAATCCACTCTGGGCAAGTTTGCCAAGAGCGAGCGTGACAATGATCCGGCCAGCATGATGCGTGACATCGCTGGCAAACTGAGCGACGCTGAAATTAAAGCGGTAGCTCAGTATGTGCAGGGTCTGCACTGATCATCGGCAGTGGATGATCCTGACCAGAAAGGGCAGCTTAGGCTGCCTTTTTTGTGCCCGCGTACAGGCTCTTGGCTGAACTAAACGTAAGCCTGTGCGGTCAACCTGAGACGCTCCAACAAGATATAAGGATGAGACGTATGTTGAAGAGACTGCTGATGACAGCGGTACTGTCGCTGATGGCGACCCTGGCCTGGGCAGAAGACTACCGCGCCGGCGTCGAGTATTTTGAGTTGCCCTTCCCGGTCAAGACAGCGTCGGCGGACAAGATCGAAGTGACCGAGGCCTTCGGTTACCTTTGTCCCCATTGCAACAGCTTCGAGCCGCTCCTGGCCAGTTGGCGCAAACAGCAGGCCGATGATGTGGAATTTGTCGGTCTTCCGGTAGTGTTCGGGCGCAGTTGGGAGCCGCTGGCGCGCGCCTACTATGTGGCCGAGCTGAGTCACAAGGTGGAAGCAACTCATCAGGCGATGTTCGATGCCCTTCACTTGCAGCGCCAGCGCTTTACCAGCGTCGAGGCGCTGGCTGATTTCTATGCGCCCCTGGGGATCGAGCCGGAAAAATTCAGCAAGTTGTACGACTCCTTTGCCGTCAATATGAAGCTCAAGCAGGGGGAGTCCAAAGTGCGCAGCTATGAAATCAGCGGTGTTCCGGCGATGGTGGTAAACGGCAAGTACCGGGTAACCGCTCAGTCCGCTGGTGGGCACAAGGAGATGCTTGAGGTCGTCAGTTACCTCGTACAGCGGGAGCGTGAGAATCGCTGATCGTGCTGTTGTTTGATCCAGTATAAGAAAACCGCCTTGCAAAGGCGGTTTTGCATTTCTATTCCCGGCAGAAGTGAATATTCTATAACGCTGGATCCCTTTTAGGCCGGTGACGAGGTAGCGTGTGTCTGATCAGATCAACTGGAAGCGGAAATATACCGATCTGACGCTTGAAGTCGATCAGCAGCGACAGGCTGATGCTCACTTGAAAGAGCAGCTGAATGCGCTGATCCGTCATCTGAGCCTGGGCCTGAAAGGTAATGTTCCCGATCTCGATCAGGATCTGGACGCTCTGAACACGGCCCTGCAATCGCAGAACAACTCCCGCGTACTCTCGTCCAGTCGTCGCGTCAAACAGCAGCTGAATCAGTATGATCTGGAGCGGCAGCGTGCGTCTGAAAGCCTGCAGCGGACATTGAAACGCTGGGGGCAGCAACTGCACCAGCTCAACCGAGTAAGCACACTTGAACCGCTGATTTCGAACGCAGAAGCACGCTCTGTTGCGGCTGTGCAGCACCTGTCCTCGCTGGCGGAATTGATGAGTGAGCTGGTCGAGCTGCAGGGCTCTATGCTGCGAGGCAGTGAAGCCGATGTGGCCACCAACGAATTCGAACTCAATCGTGACAGTCACCAGGATCTGGAGCTGCTCCAGGCCGAGATCGCACGCCAGCTGATCCGCCTGTTGGAGCTGCTGCAGGTGCCGGCCGAAGGCGTTGCCAAGGCGAGGGCGCTGGTGCATGAGCTGGAGCAGGGGCTGAAGCTTGAACGCCTGCCCGAAATCATGGCCGTCCTGACGGACCTGGTCCGCTTGGCGGGTGGCAACAGCCAGGAAGATTTCGAAAACTATCTGCTGACCCTGAATTCCCAGTTGGCGTATGTACAACAGTTTTTGGAGGAGAGTCGCTGCGATGAGCGTGATGCCCGCGCTGCGCACCAAACCCTGGACGAAGAAGTCCGTCGTGATGTGCGTAATATCCATCGTACGGTCAAGGACTCAGACGACCTGGGTCAGCTGAAGCAGAGTGTGACCCGTCAGCTGGCCTCCATCATGCGCAGTATGGAACACTTTCGCATGCATGAGCAGGAGCGGGAAGATCGGCTTAACCAGCGTTACGATGAGCTGCTGCATAAAGTCGATCAGATGGAGCTGGAAACCAGCAAGGCGCGAGCGCGGATGCAGGAGGAACAGCTGCGCGCTCGCACGGATCCGCTGACCGGCCTGCCGAACAGGACCGCCTATGAGCAACATCTGGATACCGAGATGCAGCGTTGGGAGCGCTACAGTGCCCATTTCTCCATGGCGGTCGGCGATATCGACTTTTTCAAGCGAATTAACGATCAGTTAGGGCACCTGGCGGGTGACCGGGTGTTGCGGCTGGTGGCCAAGGTGCTGCGTCAGAACCTGCGTGGTACCGATTTCATCGCCCGTTTCGGGGGGGAGGAGTTCGTGATTCTGTTCCCGTCGACCAATGCTGACGAGGCGTTGCAGGCAACCGAGAAGTTGCGTGTTGCTGTTCAGGCCAGTCCCTTCAATTTCAAGGGCGAACCGGTCGAGGTTACCCTGTCGTTCGGCGTGGCAGAGGTTCAGGACGGTGATGACCTGGAGTCGCTGTTTACGCGGGCCGATAAGGCGCTCTATCGAGCCAAAGAACAGGGACGAAACCAGACACAGCCTGCCCTTACAGGCTAGAATAGCCCCCTTCTTGAACGGGACAGGACTTTTCTGGCTGTGCGGACCCTATTGCGCTCGCTGAAGATCGCGTGGATCTTCGCCTATTACCGACTTGACACCTTCTTCAACCAGCCTCTGTTGCCCTGGTATGTGCGGGCGCTGTGCTGGCTGCTGCCCTGGCGTTACATCCTGCCGGCACGACGCAGCCAGGCGGAACGCTTGCGTTTGGCCCTGGAGGCTTTGGGGCCGGTATTTATCAAGTTCGGCCAGATGCTGTCGACGCGACGCGATCTGCTGCCTGACGACCTGGCGGAGGAGCTGGCCAAGCTGCAGGACCGGGTGCCACCCTTTTCCGGCGAGCGGGCACGCAAGATCATCGAACGTGAGCTGAAGCAACCGATTGATGAGGTGTTTGCCCAGTTCGAGGTCGAGCCCATGGCCTCGGCCTCTGTCGCACAGGTTCATGCGGCCACCTTGCATACGGGGCAGGCGGTCGTGGTCAAGGTGATTCGGCCCGGCATCGGTGGGGTCATCCGCCAGGATGTGGCCTTGCTTTACCTGCTGGCGCGCCTGGTGCATGCACTCTGGATCGAGGGGCGTCGCCTGCGGCCGGTAGAAGTTGTGGCCGAGTACGAGCAGACCATCTTTGATGAACTGGACCTGCGTAAGGAGGCGGCCAACGGCTCCCAGCTGCGCCGCAACTTCGATCAGTCCCCCATCCTGTATGTGCCTGAGATCTTCTGGGACTACACCCGGCAGAAAGTCCTGGTGATGGAGCGGATTCACGGCATCCCGGTGGCCGACGTGGCGCAGCTCAGAGCCCAGGGCACCGACATGAAGCAGCTGGCCGAACGCGGTGTCGAAATTTTCTTCACTCAGGTGTTCCGTGACAGCTTCTTCCATGCCGACATGCATCCGGGCAACATCTTCGTATCACGCAATAACCCGTCCGATCCACAATACATCGCCGTGGACTTCGGCATTATCGGTTCGCTGAATGCCGAGGATCAGAGTTACCTGGCACGCAATATTCTCGCTTTCTTCAAGCGTGACTACCGCCAGGTGGCCCAGTTGCACATCGATTCCGGTTGGGTGCCAAGGGACACTAATGTCCATGCCTTCGAAACAGCGATCCGCAGTGTTTGTGAGCCGATTTTCGAGAAACCGCTGAAAGATATTTCATTTGGCATGGTGCTGCTGGGCCTGTTTCAGACCGCGCGGCGTTTCAATATGGAAGTACAGCCGCAGCTGGTGCTGCTGCAGAAAACACTGCTCAATATCGAGGGGCTGGGACGTCAGCTCTATCCCGATCTGGATCTCTGGCAGACGGCCAAGCCGTTCCTCGAGAACTGGATGCAGGAGCGAATGGGCGTGAAAGCGGTCTACCGTAGTGTGAAGGACCAGGCGCCCGAGTGGCTGGAGAAACTGCCCCACCTGCCGCAGATGGTTTATGACAGCCTGGAGCAGCTGAAGCTGCATTCAGAGGCCGATGCTCGAGTTCAGTATCAGCTGTTGGAAAAACAACAGTTTCTGCAACAGCGCAAGCGACGCCTGCTGCTATTGGGCAGCGGCCTGGTAGTTGTGGCTGTGCTGGTCGCACAGCCCGAGTTGCGATCGCTGGTATCCCATTGGCCCTGGTATGCCTATCTCTCCGGTGCCCTGGGCGGTGTGCTGCTGTGGCGTGCTTGAGGTAGTCGCTGCTGCGTGGATCGGTTATGCTTCGCGGCGGACTATATTAGAAACAGAACAGATGGAAGGCACATGTCAGCAGATTGGCTTGATCAGATCAAATGGGACGAAAAGGGATTGGTACCGGCGATTGCCCAGGATCACCAGAGCGGGCGTGTGCTGATGGTTGCATGGATGAACGAAGAGTCGCTGCGACTGACGGTTGAGGAAGGTCGTGCGATCTACTGGTCCCGCTCCCGCAACCGTCTCTGGCGCAAGGGCGAAGAGTCTGGTCATGTGCAGAAGCTGCACGAGCTGCGCCTCGACTGTGACGGTGATGTCATTCTGCTCAGCGTCGAGCAACTGGGTGCAATCGCTTGTCATACCGGACGTGAAAGCTGCTTCTACCGCGTGCTGCGCAATGGCAGTGAGTGGGAGATTGTGGACGAAGTGCGCCGCAACCCTGACGAGATCTATACGAAGAAGGCCTGAGACATGAGTGATGTACTTGCCCGCCTGCACGACGTGCTTGAAGCCCGCAAGGGTGCGGATCCCGAGAGTTCCTATGTGGCTTCCCTGCACGCCAAGGGTCTGAACAAGATCCTGGAGAAAGTGGGAGAAGAGAGTGTCGAGACTCTGCTGGCGGCCAAGGATGCAGCCTTGAGTGGTGATACGTCGGATCTGATTTATGAAACCGCTGATCTTTGGTTTCATTCGCTGGTGATGCTGTCGCATCTGGGCGAAAGTCATGAAGCGGTACTGAACGAACTGGCGCGCCGGTTCGATCTGTCGGGGCTGGAAGAGAAAGCATCCCGAAACCAATAAATGCCGTACACAGATGTGTTCGGCCGCACGCAGTCGCGTGCCAACCCTTTATCCAAATTGAGCGTCATTTAGCCTGGGAGTCATTATGCTTGGTGGAATTAGTATCTGGCAGTTACTGATCGTTCTGGTCATCATCATTCTGCTGTTTGGCACCAAAAAACTGCGCAACATCGGGGGCGACTTGGGTGGCGCATTGAAAAGCTTCAAGAAAGCCGTCAATGAAGACGACAAAGAGCAGAACGATGCCGCTGATGAACAGAAAAAACTGTCCTCCGAGCAGGATGCTCAGTTCAAGGACGGCGATTCTGCCGCCAGCAAGACTGACAACAAAACCCAGAAGTAAGTCGAACGGCCATGTTTGATATTGGCTTTTTCGAGCTGCTGGTCGTGGGTGTGGTGGCCCTGCTGGTGCTGGGTCCCGAGCGCCTGCCGACAGCTGCGCGTACCTGTGGCCTGTGGCTGGGGCGTGTACGTCGTTCGTTGACCTCCATTCAGACTGAGATTCGCGAAGAGTTGCGGATGGAGGAGCTGAAGCGCAGCGCCGCCATAGAGAAGGAGCAGCTGGAACGCGAACTGGAAGAGATGCGTCAGCCTTTTCAGCAGCAGGCAGCGACCGACAAGGGTGAAGCCGACGGATCCACGGCGGCCACCTCAGAGCGTGCACCTGTCAGTGATGACCCTGCCGGCCAGCCGGCCAGCAGTAAGGACAAGCCATGAGTGGAGAACACACGGACCAGGAACAACCGCTGATTGCACACCTGGTGGAACTGCGCCAACGACTGCTTTATTCGGTGCTGGCCATTCTGGTGATCTTTCTGGGTCTGTTCGCCTTTGCCAATGACCTTTATACCTGGTTATCTGCCCCCCTGACGGCACTGTTGCCGGAAGGGACGAGCATGATCGCCACCGATGTGACCTCGCCCTTTTTTGCGCCGTTCAAACTGACTCTGGTGGCTTCGGCTTTCCTGGCGATGCCCTTCCTGCTGCATCAGGCTTGGAGTTTCATCTCGCCGGGGCTGTACTCGCACGAGAAGCGTCTGGCCGTGCCCCTGTTGGCATCCAGCATCTTCCTGTTTTATCTGGGTGTTGCCTTTGCCTACTTCGTCGTCTTTCCGCTGATCTTTGGTTTCTTTACCAGTGTCGGTCCGGAAAACATCGCGGTGATGACCGATATCAGCAGCTATCTCAACTTCGTACTCAAGCTGTTCTTTGCATTTGGCATTGTCTTCGAGATACCGGTCGCAACCCTGTTGCTGCTCTGGTCTGGTGTTGTGAGTGTCGATGGTCTCAAGGCTAAACGTGCCTACGTAATCGTTGGCTGTTTCGTGCTGGGCATGTTGCTGACACCGCCGGACATTATTTCGCAGAGTCTGCTGGCAGTACCCATGTGGCTGCTGTTTGAGCTTGGCATTTTTCTTGGCAGTATTCTGATCAAACGTCCAAGAGGTGAAGATGACGATGATCCAGAGCTGGATGAGGCGATCGAAGAAGAGAAACAGAATCGGCAGTAACCGGTTTGCTCAGCTAGCCGAGATTGAATAACGAACTCATGACAGGCGCTCCTTTGATGAAAAGGCGCGCCTGTTTTCGTTTTTAACCGTTTTGAAACTTTTTTACAGAAAGGCGTTGACTCCCTGCCGGGGATGCGTAGAATACGCCTCCTCGCTTGAGACGACAGGGTTCGCGAAACACTGAGGCCTCAAATGAGAAGGAAGTAAGTTCTTGAAATCGCTAAGATTTCTGATGTAGAATTCGCCTCCTTGATTGCAACCGGTTCGTTGTGAAGTGCTTCGGCACTGAAACAAAAAACGAAAATAAAGGTTGACATCGAAACTCGGCGTAGTAAGATATGCGCCTCGCTTGAGACAACAGGTTGCACCGAACGGTGCGGTTGATCAAGCCCGCTCTTTAACAAATTGATCAGGTAATATGTGTGGGCGCTTGTCAGGATTGAGCACACAAAGCTTAATCAAGGCAAGCAACCTAACTGAATATTCATTTAGCGTTGTGTAATACCTTGAGCCGAGTCTGAGAGATATTCCTCTCTCGTTAAAAGACTCACCATAGATTTAAACTGAAGAGTTTGATCATGGCTCAGATTGAACGCTGGCGGCAGGCCTAACACATGCAAGTCGAGCGGTAACAGAACTAGCTTGCTAGTTGCTGACGAGCGGCGGACGGGTGAGTAACGCGTGGGAATCTGCCTGGTAGTGGGGGACAACAGTCGGAAACGACTGCTAATACCGCATACGCCCTTCGGGGGAAAGTGGGGGATCTTCGGACCTCACGCTATCAGATGAGCCCGCGTCGGATTAGCTTGTTGGTGAGGTAAAGGCTCACCAAGGCGATGATCCGTAGCTGGTCTGAGAGGATGATCAGCCACACTGGGACTGAGACACGGCCCAGACTCCTACGGGAGGCAGCAGTGGGGAATATTGGACAATGGGGGCAACCCTGATCCAGCCATGCCGCGTGTGTGAAGAAGGCCTTCGGGTTGTAAAGCACTTTCAGCAGTGAGGAAAGGTGTGTCCTTAATACGGGCATGCTGTGACGTTAACTGCAGAAGAAGGACCGGCTAACTCCGTGCCAGCAGCCGCGGTAATACGGAGGGTCCGAGCGTTAATCGGAATTACTGGGCGTAAAGCGCGCGTAGGTGGTTCAGTCAGTCAGATGTGAAAGCCCCGGGCTCAACCTGGGAATTGCACCTGATACTGCTGAGCTAGAGTACGGTAGAGGGTAGTGGAATTTCCGGTGTAGCGGTGAAATGCGTAGAGATCGGAAGGAACACCAGTGGCGAAGGCGACTACCTGGACCGATACTGACACTGAGGTGCGAAAGCGTGGGTAGCAAACAGGATTAGATACCCTGGTAGTCCACGCCGTAAACGATGTCAACTAGCCGTTGGGGGACTTGATCCTTTAGTGGCGCAGCTAACGCGATAAGTTGACCGCCTGGGGAGTACGGCCGCAAGGTTAAAACTCAAATGAATTGACGGGGGCCCGCACAAGCGGTGGAGCATGTGGTTTAATTCGAAGCAACGCGAAGAACCTTACCTACTCTTGACATCCTGCGAACTTGGTAGAGATACCTTGGTGCCTTCGGGAACGCAGTGACAGGTGCTGCATGGCTGTCGTCAGCTCGTGTTGTGAAATGTTGGGTTAAGTCCCGTAACGAGCGCAACCCCTATCCTTATTTGCCAGCACTTCGGGTGGGAACTCTAAGGAGACTGCCGGTGACAAACCGGAGGAAGGTGGGGATGACGTCAAGTCATCATGGCCCTTACGAGTAGGGCTACACACGTGCTACAATGGCCGGTACAGAGGGCTGCGAACTCGCGAGGGTAAGCTAATCTCAGAAAACCGGTCGTAGTCCGGATCGCAGTCTGCAACTCGACTGCGTGAAGTCGGAATCGCTAGTAATCGCGAATCAGAATGTCGCGGTGAATACGTTCCCGGGCCTTGTACACACCGCCCGTCACACCATGGGAGTGGGTTGCACCAGAAGTAGCTAGTCTAACCTTCGGGAGGACGGTTACCACGGTGTGATTCATGACTGGGGTGAAGTCGTAACAAGGTAGCCCTAGGGGAACCTGGGGCTGGATCACCTCCTTAAACGATTGCGAAGTTCTGGCAAGCGTTCACACATATTACCTGATCGAACTGTTGAAGCAGACGGAGCTTTAAAACGTGTACTTCCATTATGAAGTCCATCTTTTAAAGCTTCACGCTTTAAACGCTCTTTAACAAATTGGATCTGAAAGATTGTCTTGTATTGTTTGATACAAGCGCCAACCGGCGATAATCGTTACGAACCATTCATTTGCCAGACGCCTTCGGGTTATATGGTCAAGTGAATAAGCGTGCACGGTGGATGCCTTGGCAGTCAGAGGCGATGAAGGACGTAGTAACCTGCGATAAGCCTCGGGGAGTCGGTAAACAGACTTTGATCCGAGGATTTCCGAATGGGGAAACCCACCCGCTTGCGGGTATCTCTTCACTGAATACATAGGTGTTGAGAGGCGAACCCGGGGAACTGAAACATCTAAGTACCCGGAGGAAAAGAAATCAACCGAGATTCCCTTAGTAGCGGCGAGCGAACGGGGATTAGCCCTTAAGCGGTGTTGTAGTTAGCAGAACACTCTGGAAAGTGTGGCCATAGTGGGTGATAGCCCCGTATGCGAAAACTTATACACCGTGAAATCGAGTAGGACGGGACACGTGTTATCCTGTCTGAATATGGGGGGACCATCCTCCAAGGCTAAATACTCCTGACTGACCGATAGTGAACCAGTACCGTGAGGGAAAGGCGAAAAGAACCCCTGTGAGGGGAGTGAAATAGACCCTGAAACCGTGTACGTACAAGCAGTGGGAGCCGTTTTCGGACGGTGACTGCGTACCTTTTGTATAATGGGTCAGCGACTTACTTTCAGTGGCAAGCTTAACCGTTTAGGGGAGGCGTAGGGAAACCGAGTCTTAATAGGGCGCCAAGTCGCTGGGAGTAGACCCGAAACCGGGCGATCTATCCATGGGCAGGTTGAAGGTTGAGTAACATCAACTGGAGGACCGAACCGACTGTCGTTGAAAAGCCAGCGGATGACCTGTGGATCGGAGTGAAAGGCTAATCAAGCCCGGAGATAGCTGGTTCTCCTCGAAAGCTATTTAGGTAGCGCCTCATGTCTCACCTTGGGGGGTAGAGCACTGTTTCGGCTAGGGGGTCATCCCGACTTACCAACCCGATGCAAACTCCGAATACCCAAGAGTGCAATCATGGGAGACACACGGCGGGTGCTAACGTCCGTCGTGGAAAGGGAAACAACCCAGACCGCCAGCTAAGGTCCCAAAGTTCTAGTTAAGTGGGAAACGATGTGGGAAGGCTCAGACAGCTAGGAGGTTGGCTTAGAAGCAGCCACCCTTTAAAGAAAGCGTAATAGCTCACTAGTCGAGTCGGCCTGCGCGGAAGATATAACGGGGCTCAAACTAGACACCGAAGCTGCGGATGCCTTAGGGCATGGTAGAGGAGCGTTCTGTAAGCCGTTGAAGCGGAAGCTGTAAGGCACCGTGGAGGTATCAGAAGTGCGAATGCTGACATGAGTAACGATAAAGGGGGTGAAAAACCCCCTCGCCGGAAGACCAAGGGTTCCTATCCAATGTTAATCAGGGTAGGGTGAGTCGGCCCCTAAGGCGAGGCTGAAAAGCGTAGTCGATGGGAAACAGGTTAATATTCCTGTACCGCGCATAACTGCGACGGGGGGACGGAGAAGGCTAGGCCAGCGCGGCGTTGGTTGTCCGCGTTTAAGGGTGTAGGTTGAGAAGTTAGGCAAATCCGGCTTCTTAAGACTGAGACCTGATGACGAGACTCTTTATGAGTCGAAGTGGTTGATGCCATGCTTCCAGGAAAATCCTCTAAGCTTCAGGTTATGTGTGACCGTACCCCAAACCGACACAGGTGGTCAGGTTGAGAATACCAAGGCGCTTGAGAGAACTCGGGTGAAGGAACTAGGCAAAATGGTGCCGTAACTTCGGGAGAAGGCACGCCGATGTTGGTGATGGGATTTACTCCCTAAGCTGATGTCGGTCGAAGATACCAGGTGGCTGCGACTGTTTATTAAAAACACAGCACTCTGCAAACACGAAAGTGGACGTATAGGGTGTGACGCCTGCCCGGTGCCGGAAGGTTAATTGATGGGGTTAGCTTCGGCGAAGCTCTTGATCGAAGCCCCGGTAAACGGCGGCCGTAACTATAACGGTCCTAAGGTAGCGAAATTCCTTGTCGGGTAAGTTCCGACCTGCACGAATGGCGTAACGATGGCCACACTGTCTCCACCCGAGACTCAGTGAAATTGAACTCGCTGTGAAGATGCAGCGTCCCCGCGGCTAGACGGAAAGACCCCGTGAACCTTTACTATAGCTTCACAGTGGACTTTGACATTACTTGTGTAGGATAGCTGGGAGGCTTTGAAACTCAGACGCCAGTTTGAGTGGAGCCAACCTTGAAATACCAGCCTGGTACTGTTGAGGTTCTAACTCAGGTCCCTTATCGGGATCGAGGACATTGTGTGGTGGGTAGTTTGACTGGGGCGGTCTCCTCCCAAAGAGTAACGGAGGAGCACGAAGGTACCCTCAGGCTGGTCGGAAATCAGCCAATGAGCGCAAGAGTAGAAGGGTGCTTGACTGCGAGACTGACACGTCGAGCAGGTACGAAAGTAGGTTCTAGTGATCCGGTGGTTCTGTATGGAAGGGCCATCGCTCAACGGATAAAAGGTACTCCGGGGATAACAGGCTGATACCGCCCAAGAGTTCACATCGACGGCGGTGTTTGGCACCTCGATGTCGGCTCATCACATCCTGGGGCTGAAGCCGGTCCCAAGGGTATGGCTGTTCGCCATTTAAAGTGGTACGCGAGCTGGGTTTAGAACGTCGTGAGACAGTTCGGTCCCTATCTGCCGTGGGCGTTTGAGATTTGAGAAGAGTTGCTCCTAGTACGAGAGGACCGGAGTGAACGAACCTCTGGTGTTCCGGTTGTCACGCCAGTGGCATTGCCGGGTAGCTACGTTCGGACGGGATAACCGCTGAAAGCATCTAAGCGGGAAGCCTCCTTCAAGATGAGATCTCACTGGATCCTTGAGATCCCTGTAGAGCCGTCCGAGACCAGGACGTTGATAGGCTGGGTGTGTAAGTGTTGTAAGGCATTGAGCTAACCAGTACTAATTGCTCGTGAGGCTTGACCATATAACGCCCAAGGCGTTTGAAGTGAATGGTTGGACTGAATACAGTCACGAATATGATTATCGCGCTCTTAGAGAGCACCGGTTGAACGCTTGTAACAACGATACGACAAAGACAATCAGGCCAGCGTGCACAGCACGAGGGTTTAATCAGATCCGGTTTGTACCAGTTTTGCTTGGCGACCATAGAGCCGTGGAACCACCTGATCCCATCCCGAACTCAGCAGTGAAACGCGTCATCGCCGATGGTAGTGTGGGGCTTCCCCATGTGAGAGTAGGTCATCGCCAAGCATTTAATTAAGTGAAAACCCCGGTCTCGTTGAGGCCGGGGTTTTTGCGTTATGGGCCGGCCGAAAGTACGCACTGAGCTGTTGCGGTTGGCGGTCCCTGACTTCCTGTCGCCGTTCCCGTCTTGCTCTATCGCTGTCTTCCTGTGCCGTTCGGCAACGCCCTTACTCCCTTGACTGGCCTGGTCTGCGCTCAGTTGTGGACCCTCTGTCACTTGGAATAGGGATAGCACTTCGACCTGCCGCAGAGATGTGGGCAGGTCACGGTTCTTATTTCAGATGTGTAGGCTGGGGGTAAAACAATGTTGTACACAGCCTGTTACTGATGGCCTATCGACCGCTGACCGATGCACTGTCTGTGAATAACCAGAGTCTCCCGGTGTCTTGCGCGAGGATTCAAGGACTGTGTATAACTCGCGTATTCACACTGGCTGTTCAGAGCTCTGATGGACGGCGTTGCACAGCCAAAAAGGGCAAGGCTGAGTGAGTAGAACCCTGGCGGCTCCAACAATGGAAACTGTGGATAAAGAGGGGGGGATAAAAAGAAGGGCCCCGACGCATCCATGGCTTAGGGCCCTGTCACCGACATCCGTGTCAGCCGCTGCGTGCCTCCGACGCAGGCGTTTGAGGTACCGAGACTCCACTCAGCTGGTCACTTCCTGTGAACCTCGAAAAGAATAATATCCATCCTAATAGCATGGGTATATAGGAAAAATTCCTAATTCCTTACTGAATGCCGTATTCTTCGCGATAGGCTTGGATTGCTGCCAGTTCATCGGCCATGTTGCCCTGCTCCTGCAGGTATTCCACCAGGTCGGCCAGGCTGATGATGCTGATAACCGGCATCTTGTAGTCACGCTCCACTTCCTGGATAGCGGATAGCTCACCTTTGCCTTTTTCCTGACGGTCCAGTGCGATCAGGGTTGCGGCCGGCTGGGCGCCTGCCTGCTCGATGATGGCCATGACTTCGCGGATGGCGGTACCGGCGGTGATGACATCGTCAATGATCAGCACACGGCCTTCCAGAGGCGCTCCAACCAGGTTGCCGCCCTCTCCGTGATCCTTGGCTTCCTTGCGGTTGAAAACGTAGGGCACATCCTTGCCGTGCTCGTTGGCAAGGGATACACAGGTGGCTGCAGCCAGCGGGATACCCTTGTAGGCAGGGCCCAGCATCACATCGTATTCGATGCCTGCATTTTCCAGAGCAGCGGCATAAAAGCGGCCCAGCTTGGCCAGAGCCAGTCCGGAATCAAACAGGCCGGCATTGAAAAAATAGGGGCTTTTACGGCCGGACTTGAGCGTAAATTCGCCAAAGCGCAGAACATTTTTTTCCAGGGCAAACTCGATAAATTCACGTTGATAGTCCAGCATGGTTTTCTCCGCAGCGGTAATAAAATCAGGGTTATGATACCTGCTGTGGCAAGCCGCATCCATGCAGGATCCGGCTAGAAAAATTTCAAATTTGGCTGCTCAATGGGTACAATTCGCTTTTACCTTCCATCCCATATTCGTTCGAATACGCTCAACGGGGCTAAAACACTATGCGTGTGATCACCTTCAATACTCAGGGTATTGAACAGGCTGCAGACAATGGCTTTTTTGACTGGATGAGCCAGCAGGATGCCGATGTGGTATGTCTGCAGAATCTCAAGGCAAAGGAGTATCAGCTTGATGGTGATCGCTATCACCCCGAGGGTTATCATGCCTACTTTTTTGATGCTTTCGAGGACGGCTTCAGTGGGGTAGCACTCTATACCCGTCACTTGCCGAAGGCGATCATGACGGGTCTGGGCTTTGAGCAGTGTGACTTTAATGGGCGTTTTATTCAGGCCGACTTCGACAAGGTCAGTGTCAGCTCGATGACCATTCCTTCCGGTCTGAGAAGCGATGAAGCCCAGGCTGCCAAGATGGAATACCTGGAGCTGTTCATGGGGCACCTGAAGAAGACCCTGCGCAAGCGCCGTGAATTCATTTTTGCCGGTACCTTCAACATCGCGCATCGCCCGATCGATCTGAGCAACTGGTATGTGAACCAGCGCGTATCAGGCTTCCTGGCCGAGGAGCGGGAGTGGATCGAAGAGGTGCTGGGTGAGATGGGCTATGTGGATGCTTTCCGCGAAGTGAACAAGGCAGAGCGTCAGTATACCTGGTGGCCGGACTATAACCGTGCCTGGACGCTGAATGAAGGTGCACGCCTGGATTACCAGCTGACCACAGCTAATCTGCGCAAGAACGTTAAAAGTGCACGGATCTACCGCGATCAGCGCTTTTCGGAGCATGCGCCCTTGACCATCGACTACGATATAGAGATTTGAATCCCGTCGGGCCGCTCTTCCGTGAGCGGCCCGGTCAACCGGCCTGGCGTTTAGCTGGCCAGTGCCTGCTTCTGCAGCTCCACCAGTTCACTGATACCCTTCTGAGCCAGTGCCAGCATGGCATTGAGCTCGTCCTGTGAGTAGGGTGCGCCTTCGGCGGTGCCCTGAACCTCGATGAAACCACCGGCGTCGGTCATGATCACATTCATGTCGGTTTCCGCCGCCGAGTCTTCGGCATAATCCAGATCCAGCACCGGCTCACCCTTGTAGATGCCAACCGAAACGGCGGCGATCATCTGCTTGATCGGGTTGCCTTTCATGGCGCCGTTCTTGTCCTGTTTCAGCACGTTGATGGCATCCATCAGGGCAACACAGGCGCCGGTGATGGACGCGGTACGAGTACCACCGTCGGCCTGGATAACGTCGCAGTCGATGGTGATGGTGTTTTCGCCCAGTTTGTTCAGGTCCAGCGCGGCACGCAGGGAGCGGCCGATCAGGCGCTGGATTTCGATGGTGCGACCGGTCTGCTTGCCACGGGCCGCTTCGCGGTCGCTACGGGTGTTGGTGGCGCGGGGCAGCATGCCGTATTCGGCCGTCACCCAGCCGGAACCACTGCCGCGTAGAAAGCGGGGCACGCCACGATCGACAGTGGCGGTACAGATCACCTTGGTATCGCCAAACTCCACCAGCACCGAGCCTTCGGCATGGCGAGTGAAGTTGCGAGTAATACGGATATCGCGCAGTTGGTCCGGCTGTCTGCCGCTGGGACGCATCTTGTTCAGTCCTAGGTTGTGCAGTTGTTCAGAAAAGCTCGAACTCATGTGGCCTACCCTTATGATGTGCCGCCATCCTGCTCGCGCAAGGCGTACGGATGGCTGTTAGAATAATGAAAAACGCAATTCTAATAGAGATCGATCGATTATGACACGAAGCATGACCGCCTTTACTCGACAGGAGATGCAGCAGCCCTGGGGAACACTGATCTGGGAGCTTCGTTCGGTCAATCATCGTTATCTGGAACCCCATTTTCGGCTGCCGGAATCGCTGCGGGATATCGAGGGGTATCTGCGTGAGGCGCTGCGCAAGGCGGTCAGCCGCGGCAAGGTTGAGGCAACGCTGAGATTCGTGCCGGAGAAGTCCACAGGGGCTTTGCAGGTTGATCAGGAACGTCTGCAGGAAGTGCTGGCCGCGACGCGAGAGCTGCAGGTGGCTGGAGCCGAGATGCAGGCCTTGAACCCGCTTGAGCTCTTGTCCTGGCCGGGAGTACTGGTTGAATCGGCGCTCGACATGCGTGAAGTCAAACACCAGGCGCAAGCCCTGTTCCGCGAGGGGCTCAAGGATCTGCTCGAGGGACGTGAGCGCGAAGGCGCAGAGCTGAATCAGTTGATCGGCCAGCGCCTGGACAGCATCGAAGCGATCGTGGCCGAGGTGAAACGAATGATGCCGAAAATTCTGCAGGCACAGCGGGATAACCTGCAACAGAAAGTGTCGGAGCTGGCCACAGAACTGGATGCAGGACGGCTGGAGCAGGAGGTCGCACTGCTGACCCAGAAGGCGGATGTGGATGAAGAGATCGACCGCCTGCAGACACATGTACAGGAAGTCCGTCGTGTGCTGACCCAGAAGGGCCCCATCGGCCGTCGCCTGGATTTCCTGATGCAGGAACTCAATCGCGAGGCGAACACCCTGTCGTCCAAGTCGATCGTGGCATCCACCACGCGCAGTGCCGTGGAGCTCAAGGTACTGATCGAACAGATGCGAGAGCAGATCCAGAATATCGAATGATAGTCGTGCCTCGTTATTGGCATCCCCGCTGAATACCCCTGCTGATCCGGGCGGGAGCTTCACCACTCCCCCCGAAACCTAGGGGCGAGATCCATGCTGACCTACCGCCGTTTGCTGGCAGGCCTGCTGCTGTCCTGCCTGCTGCTTCCGGCTGCTTGCCTGCAGGCCGCGGATGATCGGCCAGTCCTCCGAGTCGGCATAGTGCCGCAGCAGTCGGCCGCGCGTCTGGCCGAACTCTGGACGCCGATTCTGGAATACCTGTCCGGACAATCCGGCTTGCTGCTGCACTTTGAGACGGCCCCTGATATACCGGCCTTCGAACAACGTCTGGCACAGGGTCAGTACGATCTTGCCTATATGAACCCCTACCATTACACCGTGTTTCACCAGCAGCCGGGCTATGTTGCCATCGCCCGTCAGCAAGACACGCGGATTCATGGCCTTCTGGTGGTACACAAGGACAGCCCGATCTCATCCCTGATGGAGCTGCAGGGCGAGACGCTGGCCTTCCCCTCTCCCGCCGCTTTCGCAGCCAGCATACTGCCCCGTGGTGAGCTGAAGCAGCTCGGCATCCAGTTTACACCCCGTTATGTCTCGTCCCATGATTCGGTTTACCTGGGAGTGGCACAGGGGCTGTTTCCGGCCGGCGGCGGGATCGAACGGACCCTGAACAACCTGCCCGAGTCACTGCGTAACCAGCTATGCGTTCTCTGGCGCACCCACGGCTTCACGCCGCACGCCTTTGCCGTGCATCCACGGCTGAGCGATGAAATTCGAGTCCGGCTGCAACAGGCCCTGGTTGACATGAATACAACCGAGCAGGGGCGTTCTCTGTTATCCAATATCCGCTTTGCCGGAGTCGAAGTGGCGACCGACAGTGACTGGGATGATGTCCGGGCGCTGGATATTCAATTGCTGCTGCCGTTGATCGGGTCAGGCCGATGAGGTTGTCGCTGCGAGCCAAAACGGTCCTGGGGATCGCCATCATCGAAGGCTTCATGCTGGTGTTGCTGGTTATGATGCTGCTGGATTTTATCCGTGACACCAACGCGGAGGGCATGGTGCGTCGCGGGGAATCCATCGCCAGACTGTTTGCGACGACCACCCAGGATGCGGCGCTGAGCTATGACCTGGCATCCCTCGACAGTTTCGTCAGGGAGGTCATGAAAAACCCGGGGTTGGTCTATGCTCGGGTACTGACCGACGATGACGTGCCCTTGGCCGAGGCTGGTGAGACCGAGCGCCTTGCTGAAACCGCAGACATTGCGGCTGGCGACGATCTCGACCCTGTGTTTGCAGCCGAAGCGCTGATTCGGGTCGGGGATGTTGTCTACGGCAAAGTGCAGGTCGGGCTCGATACCTCGGAAATCGATGTCGCGGTGGCAGCAGTCCCCGGTGGGTAGCGACCGATCTTAACCGCTGCATCACCACGACCGTTCGGATACTGAGGGCCCAGTTCAAATATCAGCAGGTGGCGATCGAGACCACACTATCCCCCTTGCCCGAGGTGCTCTGCGCGGAAGGGCAGATCAAACAGGTGCTGTTGAACCTGCTGGTGAACGCGGCCTATGCGTGCCAGGAGCAGGGCCGAATCAGTATCAGCAGTGCGCTGGATGAGATTGCACAGCAGGCTCGGATCAGTGTGCGGGATACCGGTTGTGGGATCGACGCTGACGACCTGGCCCGGCTATTCGATCCCTTCTATACCACCAAACCGGTGGGAGAGGGGACGGGACTGGGTCTGGCGATTGCCTATAGCATCGTGCAGGAACATCAGGGGGAGCTGGAAGTCACCAGTACACCGGGGCAGGGCAGCTGCTTTACGCTGGTGCTACCGCTGTTTCCGTCACAACCTGAGGCGGATGGGCGTAGCTGATCGCTGGCACCGGATAGCCACCAGGATCTGATCAAAATATACGAAATGCGTTGGATTGTGCCTGTTTTTCGTCCGTGCGTCTGAGTGGGCTCAATCACTCCGAGCGGATTTTCGCTTGTCTGAGTGCCTTTAATACTGTGCTCGCATCCCTGTTTTACTGATTTATATCGCCAATGTGCAGTATTTTTCTGCCAGGGTTCGGAGTGCAGATTTTGCAAATATATATTTAGATATGCTAAGTATTTAGTTGCGCTGTATTAAAACAATGCATCTGAAACTCATTGCTGGCATCGGCAGCAGCGATCAAACATGGAGATAGATCAATGCGTAAACTCAAAGCACTGGCAGGCGCATGCACTTTTGCGTTGGCGACATTGGGAACCCTGGCAACAGCTGAAGCTGCGACTTGGCGTTATGCTTTTGAGGAAGCCCTTACCGATGTTCAGGGGGTCTATGCCAGCAAGTTCAAAGAGCACATCGAAGCCAATTCGGATCACCGGATTCAGCTGTTCCCCTATGGCACCCTCGGCGAGTCCGCCGATATCATGGAGCAGACCCAGGCGGGCCTGTTGCAGTTTGTCGATCAGTCTCCCGGCTTTACCGGTTCACTGATTCCGGAAGCCCAGATCTTTTTCATCCCCTATCTGTTGCCGGAAACCCAGGAAGCGCTGGATCATTTCTTCCGTCACAGCAAGGCCATCAACGAAGACTTCAAATCGATCTACGCTCAGCATGGCCTGGAGCTGCTGCAGATGTTCCCGGAAGGGGAAGTCGTCGTCACCACCCAGGAGCCGTTTGACAGTCCCGCCGGGCTTGATGGCGTCAAAGTCCGTGTCATGACCAACCCGCTGCTGGTGGAGTCCTACAAGGCGTTCGGTGCCACGCCGACCCCGCTGCCCTGGGGTGAAGTCTATGGCGGCCTGCAGACCAACATCATCCAGGGGCAGGAAAACCCGCTGTTCTGGGTCGAGTCGGCCAAGATGTACGAAGTGACCGATGTGATCACCTTTACCGGCCACAACAATTTCACCACGGCGGTGATGGCTAACAAGCGCTTCTTCGATGGCCTGCCTGCCGAGGACCAGAAACTGGTGCGTGAGGCCATGCAGGCCGCATTCGATCACATCATGGAGTACCAGAAAGGTCTCAGCGAGCGCTCGCTGGACAAGATCCTCGAGCAAAAGCCTGAGATGCAGGTGGTTCACCTGACCGAAGAGCAGCGTGCGCCTTTCCGTGCCGCCGCTGAGGAGGTTGAAGCCAAGTTCATCGAGATGACCGGTGACTCCGGCAAGGCACTGCTGCAGCAGTTCAAGCAGGACCTGGAAGCCGCCAAGGCTCAGTAAGCCCTCCGGCCGGCCCGGTCGGGGCCGGCCCCTGACGAGAACGTATCAACATGTCCGAACACCGCCCGTCCGAGCGGGGCTCCAGTCTACCGGGCATTCTGGGCTGGGTAGATACCTGGCTTGGACGTGCCGAAGCGCTGATGCTGGGTGCCGGCGTCCTGCTGATGGCGCTCAATACCGTGGCCAACGTCGTGGGCCGCTTTCTGTTTCAGAACAGCCTTTTCTTTACTGAAGAGGTCAATCGTATCCTTATCGTCATGATCACCTTTGCCGGCATCGGCTATGCCGCCCGTCATGGCCGTCATATTCGCATGTCGGCCTTGTTTGACGTGTTACCCGACACGGGGCGGCGATGGCTGATGATGTTCATCGCCCTGGGCACGGCGCTGGTGATGTTTGCCCTGACCTGGTTCGCGGTGCGTTACATCGGTAGCGTGGCTGATTCCGGGCGCATACTTCCGGCGCTGCAGATTCCGGTCTGGTGGATCTTTCTCTGGGTTCCGCTGGGACTGGCGGTCACCGGGATCCAGTACCTGCTGACGGCGCTGAAGAACCTGATGAGCCGCGATGTTTATCTTTCGACTCAGGTACAGGATGGGTATGACGATGACTGAACCGAACCAGCAGCGGTATTCGGGCAGTACAGGAGGGCAGGGATGACCGCAATTATGGTAGGCACGATGATCGTGCTGTTGTTGTTGGGTTTTCCGATGATGATTCCGCTGATTGTGGCGGCGTTCATCGGATTTTATGCGATGTTTGGCGGCATCGAACAGATGGACTTCATGATTCAGCAGTTCATGGCGGGTATCCGGCCCGCCTCGCTGATCGCCGTGCCCATGTTTATTCTGGCTGCCGACATCATGACGCGGGGCCATTCGGCGGATCGGCTGATCGAGATGGTGATGAAGTTCATCGGCCATGTCCGCGGTGGCCTGGCGATCAGTACGGCCACGGCCTGTACTTTGTTCGGGGCCGTGTCGGGCTCGACCCAGGCGACGGTGGTGGCGGTAGGTTCGCCGCTGCGGCCCAAAATGCTCAAGGCCGGCTACAAGGACAGTTTCGTGCTGGCGCTGATCATCAACTCCAGCGATATCGCCTTCCTGATCCCGCCGAGCATCGGCATGATCATCTACGGCGTGGTGTCCAATACCTCGATTTCCGAACTGTTCATCGCCGGCATAGGACCGGGCCTGCTGATTCTCGGCATGTTTGCCCTGTACAGCTATATCTATGCCTGTATCCACAAGGTGCCGACCGAAGAAAAAGCGACCTGGCCCGAGCGCTGGCAGGCGGTGCGCAAGGCGATCTGGCCGCTGGGCTTTCCGGTGATCATCGTCGGTGGCATCTACGGCGGCGTGTTCAGCCCGACGGAAGCGGCGGCGGTCTGTGTGCTCTATGCGGTGATCCTGGAGTTCATCGTGTTCCGGGCGCTGAAGCCGATCGAGCTCTATACCATCGCCAAGTCCACCGGCCTGATCACGGCGGTGGTGTTCATTCTGGTGGCGGCCGGCGCGGCCTTTTCCTGGATCATCTCCTTTGCCCAGATTCCGCAGGCCATCCTGGCCTCGCTGGGGCTGGCCGAGGCGAGTCCGACCGGCGTACTGATCGCGATCTCGATCGCCTTCTTCATTGGCTGCATGTTCGTCGATCCAATCGTCGTGATTCTGGTGCTGGTGCCGATCTTTGCGCCCGTGGTGGATTCCGCCGGGCTCGACCCGGTACTGGTCGGGGTGCTGATCACGCTGCAGGTCGCCATCGGCTCGGCAACACCGCCCTTCGGCTGCGACATCTTTACCGCCATCGCCATCTTCCGGCGGCCTTACATCGAGGTGATCCGTGGTACGCCGCCCTTCGTGCTGATGCTGGTGGCGGCGGCGGCGCTGCTGATCATGTTCCCGCCGATAGCGCTCTTTCTGCGCGATCTGGCGTTCTGAGCATCGGGGTCGGCGGTTTGATCGACCGGCGGCCCCGGGCTATAGTGCGCGCTTTGACAGTCACATGATCGGAAGGCACAGATGACCCAACTCGCCGGCACTTTATACATTCTCTCGGCCCCTTCGGGCGCAGGTAAAACCAGCCTGGTCAAGGCACTGCTGCAGCAGGATGATCAGGTCGGGGTGTCGGTATCCCATACCACCCGCGCCATGCGCCCGAGCGAAACGGACGGTGTTGACTACAACTTCGTCAGCATGGATGACTTCAACGCGCTGATTGAACAGGGTCAGTTCCTCGAGTTTGCCGAGGTGTTCGGCAACAAGTACGGCACCTCCCAGCAGTGGGTCAAGGAGCAGCTGGCCGCCGGTCGCGACGTGATCCTGGAGATCGACTGGCAGGGCGCGGAACAGGTGCGTCGGCTGATGCCGGAGGCCGTGACCGTCTTCATTCTGCCGCCGAGCCGCTCAGCGCTGCGTGAACGCCTCAATGCCCGTGGTCAGGACAGCGATGAGGTGATCGAAGGGCGCATGGCCGAAGCGACCAGCGAGATGAGCCACTACCCCGAATATGACTACCTGCTGATCAACGACGATTTCGCTACCGCGCTGCAGCAGCTGGCCAGCCTGTTCCAGGCCCGCCGCTTGCGTCAGTCGGCACAGCAGACCCGTCATCAGGTGCTGCTGGAAGAGCTCTTGTCTGAGGACTGAAAGCCCCGTAAACTGTACGGTCCTTTTTAGTTGTTCCAAAAGTTTAGTTGTTCCAAAAGTAGTTCTAATAGCTCCTTCCAACCCGTTCGAGGTCGCAATGGCACGAGTAACCGTTGAAGATTGTCTGGAAAATGTAGAAAACCGCTTTGAACTGGTGATGGTTGCGTCCAAGCGTGCGCGCCAGATCGCTGTCGGTG
Organism: uncultured Marinobacterium sp.; assembly: GCA_963677795.1. Taxonomy (GTDB): domain Bacteria; phylum Pseudomonadota; class Gammaproteobacteria; order Pseudomonadales; family Balneatricaceae; genus Marinobacterium. Next base: position 2,110,031 of record OY782520.1, read on the forward strand.
GCAAGGACCCCAAGGTCGAGTGGGAAAACGACAAGCCGACCGTTGTCGCTCTGCGTGAAATCGCTGAAAACCTGATCGACCGTGTGGAAATTCTGAACTCTCAAGATCAGAACTGATCTTTTCCCCGCGACCGTAATACGGCATCATCAGGGGTAGGTGGCTGGCGCTTGCCAGCCTTCAACCCTAAGCGGAGATGTTGATGCCGACGATAGACGCCCTTTCCCATCGCCTCGAAGAGTATCTGGTCCCGGAGCAGATCGCTCGGGTTCGGCGTGCCTATTTCTACGCCGAGCAGGCCCACGATGGCCAGCGGCGCAAGAGTGGCGAACCCTATGTGACGCATCCGCTGGCGGTGGCCAATATCCTCGCCGGCATGCACATGGACCATCAGAGCCTGATGGCCGCGATGCTGCACGACGTCATCGAGGATACGGAGATCGACTACGCCGGTATCGAAGGACAGTTCGACACCTCGGTGGCCGATATCGTGGATGGCGTGTCCAAGCTGACCCATCTGGAATTCGAAACCAAGGCCGAGGCCCAGGCGGAGAACTTCCAGAAGATGGTGCTGGCGATGGCCGAGGATATCCGCGTCATCCTGGTCAAGCTGGCCGACCGTCTGCACAACATGCGCACCCTCGGTGCCATGCGCCCCGACAAGCAGCGCCGCATCGCCCGCGAAACCCTCGATATCTACGCCCCCATCGCCGCCCGTCTGGGCATGCGCGACCTCCAGGTCGAGCTGGAAGATCTGGCGTTCCAGTCCTACTACCCGATGCGTGCCAAGCGCATTCGCCGCGCCGTGGTTCATGCCCGTGGCCAGCGCAAGGACATCATCGAGCAGGTGCGCGAAAGCATGCAGAACCGACTCGACCAGGAAGGGCTCAGTGGTCGGGTCAGCGGCCGCGAGAAACACCTGTACAGCATCTATCGCAAGATGAAAGTGCAGCGCAAGGCGTTCGCCGACATCATGGACGTGTTCGCCTTCCGCGTGGTCACTGACAGCGTTGACGACTGCTACCGTATCCTCGGCGCGGTGCACAACCTGTACAAGCCGGTGCCGGGCTGCTTCAAGGACTACATCGCCATTCCCAAGGCCAACGGCTATCAGTCGCTGCACACGGTGCTCTTCGGTGCCCGCGGCATGACCATTGAAGTACAGATCCGTACCAAAGACATGGATGCCGTGGCCAGCCAGGGCATCGCCGAACATAGCCACTACAAGGTCAACGGCAGCACCGAAACGGCGCTGGGGTCCTACAACCGGGCACGCAAGTGGGTACAGGGGCTGCTGGAGATGCAGCAGAACGCCGGTGACTCCATGGAGTTCATCGAGAGCGTGAAGAAGGATCTCTTCCCCGACGAGGTGTATATCTTTACCCCCAAGGGGCGCATTCTGGAGCTGCCCCGCGGTGCCACCCCGGTGGACTTTGCCTATGCCGTGCATACCGATATCGGCAACTCCTGCGTCTCCTGCCGCATCAACCGCCGTTTGGCACCGCTGTCCGAACCGCTGGAAAGTGGCCAGACCGTCGAGATCATCACCACGCCGCGTGCCCAGCCCAACATGGCCTGGCTCAATTTCGTCGTCACCGGCAAGGCGCGCACCAGTATCCGTCATTTCCTGAAAAACCAGCAGCGTAACGAGTCGATCGAACTGGGTCGCCGCCTGCTGGGACAGTTCATGGGCAATTATGGTGCCTCGCTGGATGATATCGATCCCGAGCGTCTGGCGCAGCTGTTGCAGGAGGCGGATTTCAAGACCCTGGACGATCTGCTCGAGGATATCGGCATGGGCAACCGCATGGCCTATGTGGTGGCCCGTCGCCTGCGTCCCGAGTCCCACAGCGATCAGGAAGACCATCCGACGGAGCAGGGTCGGGCGCTGGCGATTCGCGGTGCCGAGGGGATGGTGATGCAGTATGCCCGCTGCTGCCACCCGATTCCCGGTGATGCCATCATCGGCCATATCAGCAGTGGTCGCGGGTTGGTGGTGCACCGCACCGAGTGCCGCAATATCGGCTACCTGAGAGACAATCCCGAGAAGACCATCTACCTGGAATGGTCCGCGCCTCAGGACAACGAGGAAGAGTTCGTGGTGGGGCTGCAGCTGGAAGTCCGCTCCCAGCGTGGCATCATTGCCAACCTGGCCACCGCTGCTGCCGACGTCGGCGCCAACCTGCTCAAGATCGACAGCGGCGAGCGCGACGGTCAATTGTGCAGCGTGCAGATGGAGCTGACCGTGTTCAACCGCGTCCACCTGGCGCGGGTGATCCGCAAGCTGCGCGGCCTCAGCTCGGTCACCCATATCACCCGCCAGTAACGACAGGAGCCGGGCATGGAGCAATGCCCGGACCTCGTGGGGCGCTGTTCAGCGCCCCAGTGCCAGCCCTTCTCGGCGTGGATCGACCCCCGCTTCCCAGCGACCATCGTCACGCCGACGCAGCGCGTGAATCCCGCTGTTTAACTCCCGGATCTTCACGTTATGACCTCGTTCCTGCAGTTCAAACAGCAGCTGCTCCGCTGAGGTGTCCTGTTCCAGCTCAGTCAGGCCGTTGCGGTTGCTGATATGTCCCTGATGCAGGATCTCCTGCAGCGACAGCTCGGTATGCAGCATCAGCAGCAGGGTCTGGGCGACATAGTTGATGATGCGACTGCCACCCGGAGAGCCCAGTGCGGCGACCGGTTGGTTGAATTGATCCAAGACAATCACCGGGGCCATGGAGCTGCGCGGCCGTTTGCCAGGCTGAATGCGGTTGGCGATCGGCTTGCCGTCCTGTTCGGGCAGGAAGGAGAAGTCGGTGAGCTGGTTGTTGAGCAGGAAGCCGCCGGCCATCAGCGTGGAGCCGAACGCCATCTCGATACTGGTGGTCATCGATACCAGGTTGCCCTCGGCATCACGAATGACGAAATGGCTGGTCGACGGCCGCTCCGGCGCCTGGTCATCGCTGCGCTCCAGTGTGGTCGGTTCACCGGGCAGGGCCTGGCCCATGTCCTGGGTCGGATCCATTAACCTTGCCCGCTGCCGCAAGTAGTCGGTATTCAGCAGGGCGTTGACCGGGACCTCGACAAAATCGGCATCGGCCAGATAGCGGCCCCGGTCGGCATAGGCCAGCCGGCTGGCCTGGGTCAGCCGGTGGCTGAACTCCAGGTCCGGCAGCGCGCCGATATGCAGCTCCCGGGTCGCCATCAGGCCGAGTATCTGCAGCAGGGTGGTGCCGCCCGAGGTGGGTGGCGGGAAGCCGCAGACCCGGTATTCACGGTAGGGACGGCACAGGGGCGTGCGCTCACGGGCCCGGTACTCGGCCAGGTCCTGAACCTGCAGGCGGCCGGGATTATCGCCAGCGGCTTGCACCGCCGCGATGATCTTCTCGGCCAGAGGCCCCTGGTAGAAGGCATCGGCGCCCTGTTCGGCGATCAGGGTCAGCGAGTCCGCCAGCGCCGGGTTGCGCAGCTGGGTACCCACCGGCAGTGCTTCACCCTCGGCGGTAAAGAAGTAATGGCGTGCTTCCGGGTAGCGCCCCAGGCCCGGATTGATGCCATCGGCGATCAGCTGGTGCAGGCGGGGCGTCACGCTGAAACCTTCCCGTGCCTGATGGATTGCCGGGCCGAAGGCCTGCTGCCAGGGCCGTTGACCGTGACGCTGGTGGGCCAGCTCAAGCATGCGCAGCACGCCGGGTGTACCCACCGAACGGCCACCCACCAGCGCCTGTTGCCAGGGCATGGGGCGGCCGTCCTCGTTCAGAAACAGGTCGGGTGTCGCAGCCGCTGGCGCGGTTTCGCGGCCGTCATAGGCGAACAGCTGTTGCCGCCTGGCGTCCCAGTAGAGCATAAAGGCACCGCCGCCGATGCCGGAGGACTGGGGTTCCACCAGGGTCAACATCGCCTGTACTGCGACCGCCGCATCCAGTGCGTTGCCCTTGTTGTCCAGCATGGCAAGGCCGGCCCGGGTGGCCAGAGGGTGAGCGCTGACCACCAGCGTGTTGTCGACGATCACGGGGTCACGGCGCTGCCAGCCGGTGGCGCTTTCCGGCGCCAGCGACTCGTTGAGCGCATGGGCCGGGGTCAGAACCAGCAGCAGTGACAGCAGCCAGCCGTATCGGGTCATGGCTGCTCCTCGAAGGTGCCGGCGGCGCGGTTTTTCACCGTACGCTCCGGATGGAACACGCGTCCATTCATATAGATGTAGACGCCATGGGGCATGGCCTGGGCCAGTGCCACGGCACCGCCCAAGTTGAAGGCGGCATCGCTGTCACGGAAGCGAGCCGGCTGCATGGCGCCGGTCAGCACGATGGTGCGATCGGTGAAGCTCTGCAGCGCCATGGCGGTCTGCACCAGGGTATCGGTGCCGTGGGTGATGACGATATGACGGCAGTCGTCCTCGGCTACGGCGGCACGCAGCGCTTCCCGGTCGGCGTCATCCATGTCCAGACTGTCCTTGCGCAGGACGCTGCGGACGCGGTACTCGCAACTGACGCCGGCCATCTGCATCAACTCCTCGGCCATGGGGGCGCCGATGCTGTACTCGCTCAGCGCATCATAGTAGACCTTGTCGATGGTGCCGCCTGCGGTCAGAATCTTGATCTGCATAGCTGTGTGAACTTCCTGTTTGGGATAGGCTTGGATACAGTAACGCCAAGCGTGATGTCATTACAGCTTAACCCAATCACCTATCGGGAGAGAAAATCTTGCCTGTCGGAGTTCCTGTCCAACCGTTGACTGAAAGCCGCACGACACCGGTTCGTCTGGTGCTGCTGCATGACCGTGAAGGCAAGGTGCTGGCGCTGCTGCCGGCGGCGGCGCTGCTGGATCTGGGACGTCTGTGCCAGCTGGCCGATCGTGAGCTGCAGCCGGTGAAGGCCGAGGATGCGCAGCGCTTTTTCAGTCAGCCGGCATTGCGGAGTGCATCCGGACGGGAACAGTTGTTGTCGCTGCCGTTACTGGTGGATGTGCAATGCCCGGAGACCGACTGGCAATGCCAGGAGCCGCATTCGGGCTGGCAGTTTGCGCTGCCGCACTGCCCGGCACACGGGCGGGTGCAGCTTGGCAGTTTTGCCCTGCCGGCGCAGACACCACAGCAAGCGGTCGGGCTCAGTGATACCCAGGTGATCAATCGCGCCGTCGAACGTTTTACCGGTCTGCGGGTGCAGCAGCGCCTTGAGGATCTGCTGGGCCTGCCGGGGCTGTCCGAGAGCATGCACAGCATCGTGCGGCTGCGCTCCAACCCCGATGCCGGGGTCGATGACCTGGTGCCGGTGGTCAAGCGCGATCCCAGTCTGTCGGCTCAGGTGATGGGCTGGGCCTCTTCGCCCTACTATGCCGCGCCGGGCAAGGTGCGCTCGATCGAAGATGCGGTGATTCGGGTGCTGGGTTTTGATCTGGTAATCAACCTGGCGCTAGGCGTGGCCATGGGCAAGGTGCTGCAGCTGCCCGAGGATACTCCCCGAGGCTCCATCTACCACTGGGACCAGGCGATCTTTACCGCCACCCTGTGCGAAAAACTGGCGGCCCAGGCGCAGCTGGATGAGCGGCCGCGACCGGGGCTGGCCTATCTGGCGGGCCTGCTGCACAACTTCGGTTATCTGGTGCTGGGTTACCTGTTCCCGCCCTATTTCTCGCGCCTGTCCCGCTATATTGAAGCCAACCCGCATCTGGAGCAGCAGCAGGTCGAGCAGGAAGTGTTGCACGTGACCCGAGAACAGATCGGTGGCTGGCTGCTGGAGAGCTGGAAGCTGCCGGATGAAGTGGCCATGGCGGTGCGCTGTCAGCAGGTGCCGGAAGAGGCGGGGGAGTACCGGGACTATGCCCGGCTGCTCTATCTGGCCAGCCGTCTGCTGCGCGCCGAAGGGCTCAGTGACGGCCCCCGTGTCGAGGTGCCTGCAGGCCTGCTGGAGCAGCTGCAGCTGGCGCCGGATCAGGTGCGCCAGGCGGTTGACGAGGTCAAGGCACAGGCGGAAAGCCTGGCGCAGATCTCCAGGCTGTTTGACCCCCGGGCCTGATCAGTCGCTGCCGGCGAGGCTCTGTTCCAGAGCCTCCAGCGCTTCCTGTTGCTCCAGCCAGTCCGCTTCGGTGTCCTCCAGCTGGCGTTTGTGCTCGGCCTGACGCTGCAGCAGCTGCTTCAGTTCCTCCTTGCGGTCATCCGTGTACAGGCCGCTGTCGGCCAGGGCCGTCTCGATCTCGTCCAGGCCGGATGACAGCCGGTCCATCTGCTGTTCCAGCTTGCTGACCGCCTGCTTCAGCGGGCGCAGCTTGGCGCGCTGTTCGGCCTGCAGGCGTTTCTGCTCCTTGCGCTCGGCGGCGCTGAGTGAGCGGGGCGCATCTGCGGCACTCATCTCGGCATCGGCGTCGCGTTTCTGCTCTTCTCGGCGCTGTTGCGCCAGCCACTGGTGGTAGTCGTCCAGGTCGCCGTTGAACTCGCTGATCTCGCCGTCGTGGACCAGCAGGAACTGGTCGACGGTGTTGCGCAACAGGTGACGGTCATGGGACACCAGAATCAGTGCGCCCTCAAAACCCTGCAGCGCCAGCGTCAGTGCATGCCGCACTTCCAGGTCCAGATGGTTGGTCGGTTCGTCGAGCAGCAGCAGGTTGGGCTTCTGCCAGGCGATCAGCGCCAGCGCCACACGGGCCTTTTCGCCGCCGGAGAAGCGACCGACCGGATCCAGTGCATCGTCGCCGAGGAAGCCGAAGCTGCCGAGGAAGTTGCGCAGTTCCTGGTCGCTGGCCTTAGGGCTGATCCGCTGCAGGTGCAGCAGCGGCGAGGCCTGCATGTCCAGTGCTTCAAGCTGATGCTGGGCAAAGTAGCCGATGCGCAGGTGTTCGCCCTCGTGACGCTCACCGGCCTGCAGTGCCAGGTCGCCAACCAGCGTCTTGATCAGGGTTGACTTGCCGGCACCGTTGGCACCGAGCAGGCCGATACGGGCGCCGGGGATCAGGGTCAGCGACTGCTGGCGCAGAATGGTGCGATCCGGGTAGCCGAGGTCGGCATCACTCAGGGTCAGCAGTGGAGAAGACAGCTTGTCGCTGGCGTCGAAGCAAAAGGTGAACGGCGAATCCACGTGCGCCGGGGCAATCTGCTCCATGCGCTCCAGTTCCTTGACCCGGCTCTGCGCCTGTTTGGCCTTGGAGGCCTTGGCCTTGAATCGGCGTACAAACTGCTCGATCTGCTCGATACGCGCCTGCTGCTTCTCGAAGGCAGCCTGCTGCTGGGACAGTTTCTCCGCGCGCAGGCGTTCGAAGGCGGTGTAGTTGCCCTTGTACAGGGTCAGCTCCTGGTGGGCCTGGTGCACGATATGGTTGGCCACGTTATCGAGAAAGTCGCGGTCATGGGAGATCAGCAGCAGGGTGCCCGGATACTGGCGCAGCCACTGCTCCAGCCAGATGGTGGCATCCAGATCCAGGTGGTTGGTGGGCTCGTCGAGCAGCAGCAGATCGGACGGGCACATCAGAGCCTGGGCCAGATTGAGGCGGATGCGCCAGCCACCGGAGAAGCTGCTCACCGGGCGCTCGGCATCTCCGGGAGCAAAGCCCAGACCCGCCAGCAGCTGGTGGGCACGGGATTCAGCCCGGTAGCCATCCATCGCTTCCAGCGCGGCATGTAGTTCCCCGATACGCCCGTCCTGATGTTCGGCTTCGGCGGTGGCCAGCTCGGCCTGGACAGCACGCAGGCGGTGGTCGCCGTCAGTGACGTAGTCGACGGCTCGACGTGTGCTGGCGCTGACCTCCTGGGCCATGTGGGCGATACGCAGCTGGCCGGGCAGCTGCAGCTCGCCGGCATCCGGGTGCAGTTCGCCCAGCAGCAGCTTGAACAGCGAGGATTTGCCGACGCCGTTGGCACCGACAATGCCCACTTTCCAGCCGGCATGCAGGGTCAGGTTGGCCTCCGCTAGCAACTGCTGCGGGCCGCGATGTAAGCTAAGGTTCTGTATCTGAATCATGGCGGGGATATTACCACAGCATGGCCTTGGACAATCCTCTCTGGCGCTATGCGCTGGCACTTTATGCCCGTCCCGGGGTTGAACAATGTTGCCTGCAGCTGCAGGATCAGGGAGCCGCGATCAATCGGCTGCTGTTGGCCTGCTGGCTGGGTCAGCGCGGCGTGCCGGTCGACGAGGCGCGCTGGCAGGCATTGCCGGCCGAGTGGCGACAGGAGATTACCGAACCGCTGCGTCAGATTCGCTACCGGGTACGGGCGCTGCAGGCGCAACAGCCTGAGGTTGGCGGTTGCTACCGTGCCCTGCGCCAGGCCGAGCTGGCGGCAGAGCAGGTGGAGTTGATGCAGCTCTGGCAAGCGTCTGAAGCCTGGTCCTGTCAGCCGGAATACGCCGCTGGGGCATTGATGCTGGACAACCTGATCCGCTATTGTCGGGTAGCCGGGCTGGCGCTTGATGAGAGGCGCCTGCGGTCACTGGCAGAAGCGGCAGGGGATCTATCCCGGTAGGGGGCTGAACTTTCCACCGGGCAAGGGTACTAATCACACACTGTGTACGCTGAATAACGCGAACGAAGGACATGATGATATGAAGAAAAGCATGCTTGCCATCGCCCTGAGCGGCGCTCTGGTGGCCAGCGCGGGCGCTCAGGCCGAAGCACTGGAAACGGAACAGCAGAAACTGAGCTACAGCCTTGGCCTGATCCTGGGCGAACGTCTGCAGGCCGATGTGGAGGCGCTGGATATCGATGCCTTCAGCCGCGGTGTTGAGGCGATCTACAAGGATGAAACTCCGCTGCTGGACCAGCAGGAAGTGGCCGAGGTGATGCAGGCGTTCCAGACCCGCAAGATGGAAGAGCAGCGCCAGGCGATAGCCAGACTGGCGCAGGAAAATCTGGACAAGGGGCAGGCCTACATGGCCGAAAACGGCAAGAAGGGCGGTGTCAAAACCACCGAGTCAGGGCTGCAGTATGAAGAGCTGACGGCCGGCAAGGGCAAGCGTCCGAGCGCCGAGGACACGGTCAAGGTGCATTACCGCGGTGTGCTGATCGACGGCACCGAGTTCGACAGCTCCTACGCCCGTAACGAGCCGGTCTCCTTCCCGCTGAACGGCGTTATTCCCGGCTGGACCGAAGGGTTGCAGCTGATGAAGGAAGGCGGCAAGAGCCGTCTGGTGATCCCGGCCGAGCTGGCCTACGGTCCGGGTGGCATGGGCAATGCCATCGGCCCCAATGAAACGCTGGTATTCGAGGTCGAGTTGCTGGAAGTTAACCCGTCCGAAGAGAAGCAGTAATGCCGGTGCCTGCCACCTCGTGCGGTGGCAGGTGTCTTTCCTTCCCCGGGCACGGCCCGTTGATCCCTCAGCCCGTTGTTCAGCGCAGCCAGTTGACCAGGCCGTTGGAGCCTATGGCCAGCCAGCTGCGGCCATCCTGGCCGAATTCCACCGCAATCACCCCGGTACTGGTCGGCCCGTAGCTGGCCCGCTTGTCCAGTTTCCAGCGCCGCAGCACATGCTGTCGGTTAAGGTCCCAAAGCTCCACCGTGCCGTCGGCCCGTCCGGTCAGCAGCTGGTCGCTGTTGGCGGAAAAACGTGCGCTCAGATAACTCAGCCGGCGCGGGAACAGGCTTTCGTCACCGCTGAGGTTGAACAACACCTCGCCGCTGTCGGTGTGCCACACCAGTGCTCGATCCAGGCTGCCGGAACTGAATGCCAGTCGCCCGTTGGGTGACAGTGCCACGGTATCGACGCTGTTGCCCAGCTCGATGCGCTGCAATTCGGTGGCATTCTCCAGATCCCAGAAGCGAGCGATACGATCGTCGGCGCCGCTCAGGGCAAAGCGCTCGTCGCTGCTCAGCGCCACGCTACGGACACGGGACGGATGGCGCAGGCTGGTGCGTACGCCGCCCTGGCGAATGTCGAAGTACACCGCCTCGAAATTGCTCAGTCCCAGCAGGGCATGGTTGCCCTGAGCGGACAGTTCGGCATCGAGAATTTCGCCCGGTGAGCTCCAGAATCCCTCGGAGGCACCGGTTTCGACGTTCCACAGCACCAGATCTTGAGGCGTAGCGGTCAATGCGTAACGCCCTTCGGGGGAAAAATCGACGGCGGATAGTACGCTGAAGTCGCGGGGCTGGTGGTTCCAGTCAAACTGGCGGGCTTTCTGCGACAGGTCCCAGAGACTGCCGCCATGGCTGACGGCGCCGACCAGCGCGTAGCGGCCGCCGGGAGAGAGGTCGGCACTGTAGGCGCCGCTCTGCTCGGTCAGCGCGAGGGACTCGGACACGGAATCGGCACTGCTGCCGCACCCGGTCAGCAGCAGGCCCGAGAGCAGCAGGGGGGCAGAGCGCAGAGGGATCACGGTGTGTCTACCAGATCCTTGTGCGCCGTGTGCAGAATTTCGATCAGTTGGTCTTCCAATGCAAAGCGCTCTTCCAGCGTTTCACCCAGATCGGACAGATCCCGCGACAGCTGGCAGAGCTGCTGCAGAGTGGGAGTGTCGAGGCTACCGTAGGCGTCATTGAAGTCCAGTGCCTGGTCGGTGGAGGGCTGAATTAGCGGGAAAAGGTGCTGGGCCTGCTCCAGGCTGCCATCGGCAAATTCACTGCCTTCACGCAGCAGCTGCTCGTAGACCTCGAAATGGCCCGAGGAAAGATAGTCCATCAGCAGGTCGCAGAATTCACCCACTGAGCTGTTCAGCGGCGCGCCGGCTTCCTGGCCCGGGATGGAAACGAAGGTGGAGATCAGCTGCTGCCGCTCCTCCAGCCAGTGATCGATGATCGTACTGACACCTCCCCAGCGTTCTTTGGCGTTGCGACATTTCTCGAGCATGATCTGTCCTCCGGCGTTGGTTGGCTCAATACTACTGCCACCCCCGAGAGGGTGCAATACACTTACCACAGGCGTGGAGATGAGCCCTTGCACAGGGGTATACTGGGCGCTTACGCACAAACGGAGAGGATGCCATGTGGCGAAACCTGGGGCTGTGTCTGGCCCTGCTGGCCGCGCTGCTGAGCCTGCCGGCGCAGGCTGAAAAAACAGCGGAAGACTATATCAACTACATTGAACTTAAGCCCTTCGTGACCAATTTCGGTGGTCCGGGCAAGGTGCGTTTTCTGAAGGCCGAGGTCACCATTCAGGTGGAGACACCGGCGGCGCATCATGCGGTCAATGCGCACATGGCGCATATCCGCAATGATCTGGTGTTCCTGTTCTCGGCGCTGCGGGAGGATCAGGTCGGCAGTGTGGCGGCGCAGCAGGTGCTGGCCGAGCAGGCGCTGCATGCGGTGCAGCAGTTGCTGCAGGAGGAGACCGGGCAACCCCATGTCTCCGATCTCTTCTTCACCAGCTTCGTGACCCAGTAAACGCTGTTTCAGCCGGCGATGTAGTCCGCGAGGTAGTCGGCAAAGGCCGGCGCCGGTGCAGCTTCCAGCTCGGCCTGCTGGCCGAGGGAATCCAGCGCGGCCTGCTGCAGCCGGGCTGCCTGGTCGTCGGTCAGCTGCGGCGCGATGGCGGCGCGGTGCTGGCGGCTCATCTCCAGTACCCATTCGCTGTGGCTCAGGCCGCTGCCGCGCAGGGCCTGTAGCACCAGGGCGGAGGGTGTCAGTTCGGGGGTGGCGATCTTGTCGCGCTGTGCCGTCACGGCACGGCGATAGGCATCATTTCCCTCGACTTCATCCAGCAGTTCCGCCGTGCGGGCCACCTTGTCGAGAATCTGCTCGGCCAGCTGCTCACGAGGCTGTTCGCCGTCACGGCTGTGCAGCATCAGTCCCGGTTCGCGACCGCGGTTGACGATGCGGGCGTGGTTCTCGGCCACCAGACGGCATTCGTGCTCATCCAGGTCGTCGGCCTGGCCCAGCAGGCAGGTGATCAGGAAGGCATTGAGGAACCGGGCCTGCTCGGTATCGATCCCCAGCGGCAGCAGCGGGTTGATATCGGTGTTGCGCACCTCGACATACTCGACGCCACGATGCATCAGCGCATGCACCGGCTTTTCACCGGATTCGGTTACGCGCTTGGGACGCACATCGCTGTAATACTCGTTTTCGATCTGCAGCACGTTGGTGTTGAGCTGGCGGTAGTGGCCGTCCACCAGTACGCCGATCTGCTCGTAGGCCGGGTGCGAGGTGTGGATCGCTCGGTGCAGGGAGTCGGCGTAGCTGTCCAGGTGGTTGAAGCAGATCTGCAGGTCCGCCTGTGCCTTGTTGGAGTAGCCCAGATCGCTCATGCGCAGTGAGGTGGCATAGGGCAGGAACAGGGTGTCGGGGTCGAGTTGCTCCAGGTGATGGTTGCGACCGGCCATGAAGGACGCCGACAGCGCCGGCGAGGCGCCGAACAGATAGAGCAACAGCCAGCCGTAGCGGCGGAAGTTGCGGATCAGGCGGAAATAGCCGGCGGAGCGGAACGCCTGCAGGCTTTCAGTATTGCCCTCAAGCTGCTGCCAGGCGGGCCAGAAGGCCTCGGGCAGCGAGAAGTTGTAATGGATGCCGGCGATGGTCTGCATCATCTTGCCGTAGCGGTACTTCAGCCCCTGACGGTAGACATGCTTCAGGCGGCCCACGTTGGAGCTGCCGTATTCGGCGACCGGAATGGCATCTTCGGACGGAATCTCACAGGGCATGCTGGCACACCAGAGCTGTTCCTCACCGAGCTGCCCGTAGCTGAAAGCGTGCAGCTGGGTCAGAAATTCCAGCGCCTCGGCCGGGGTGTCATGCACCGGGGTGATGAACTCCAGCAGCGCCTCGGAGTAGTCCGTGGTGATGAAGTCGTGCGTCAGTGCCGACCCCAGACCACGGGGGTGCGGCGTCTGGGCAATGTGGGCATCAGGCGTGACGCGCAGGCCTTCCTTCTCGATCCCCTGGCGGGTCTGAGTGAGCAGAGCGGCATGGCCCGCGTGGGCCAGGCGTTCGAGTTGGTGTTCCAGAGTTGCCAGCACCATGTCATTCCTGTGGTTGAGCCTGTAGGGCGCGCATTATACAGCGCTTTCGAGGCCTGATGTCATATCGGGCCGGATCAGCGGCCTTTCTTCTGGCCCAGCCCGGCGGCCTGCAGCTTGTCGGCCAGCGAGCCTTTCACCGGTGCCGGATTGGCCGGTCGGCTGGCGGGACGGGGAGAGCTGGAGCGATCCTTGTCCGCCGGGGGCGCGGCAGCCGCGCCGGATTCGGATTTCATGGTCAGCGAGATGCGCTTTCGCGCCTCGTCGACCTCCAATACCCGGACCCTGACGATCTGGCCACTGTTGACCACCGCGTGCGGGTCACTGACAAAGCGATCCGCCAGCTGGGAGATATGCACCAGGCCATCCTGATGCACGCCGATATCGATGAAGGCACCGAAGTGGGTGACGTTGGTGACCACGCCTTCCAGTGCCATGCCCGGCTGCAGGTCTTTCAGTGTTTCCACGCCTTCGGCGTACTGTACCGAGCGAAATTCCGGACGCGGGTCGCGGCCCGGTTTTTCCAGCTCGCTGAGCACGTCGCGCACGGTATAGCGGCCGTAGCCCTGAGCTTCCAGCTGACTCGGATCCACCTGTTTCAGTTTGTCGCTCTGCTGCAGCAGTGCCTGCAGCTTCAAACCGCAGCTGGCGGCGATCGCCTGGGCCAGCGGGTAGCTTTCAGGGTGGACCGCGGAGTTGTCCAGCGGTTCCTCGCCGTCGCGGATGCGCAGGAAACCGGCGCATTGTTCGAACGCCTTGGGTCCCAGGCGCGGTACCTTGAGCAGCTGGCGCCGGTTGCGCAGCGCGCCGTGTTCGTCACGCCAGGCGACGATGTTGTCGGCGGTAGTGCGATTGAGGCCGGCGACATGGCTGAGCAGGGCGGCCGAGGCGGTGTTCACGTCCACGCCGACATGGTTGACGCACTGCTCGATGACGCCGTCGAGGGACTCGCCGAGACGGTTCTGATCGACGTCGTGCTGGTACTGGCCAACCCCGATCGACTTGGGATCGATCTTGACCAGTTCGGCCAGCGGGTCCTGCAGGCGGCGCGCGATGGACACGGCGCCACGGATGGTGACATCGATATCGGGGAATTCGGCGGCGGCCAGTTCGGAGGCGGAGTAAACCGACGCACCGGCCTCGTTGACCAGCACCGCCTGGATGGCCTGGGGCACGGCCTGGCACACCGCTTGGGCCAGCTGCTCGGTTTCCCGCGAGGCGGTACCGTTGCCGACCGCGATCAGCTCGGCGCCGTGTTTCTTCGCCAGCGTGCACAGCGTATGCAGCGACCTGTCCCACTGCTTTTGCGGCACGTGCGGGTAGATGGTGGTGTAGTCGACCAGCTTGCCGGTGGCGTCGATCACCGCCACCTTGACGCCGGTGCGCAGGCCCGGGTCCAGGCCGATGGTGGTTTTGGCGCCGGCCGGCGCGGCCAGCAGCAGGTCGTTCAGGTTACGGGCGAACACCTCGATCGCCGCCTGCTCGGCCTGCTCGCGCAGGCGCTTGATCAGCTCGGTTTCCAGCGAGGGGCGCAGTTTTTTCTGCCAGGCCAGCTGCAGCGTTTGCTGCATCCAGCTGTCCAGCTGGGCCGGACGCAGACGATGACGTCGGGCCATCTGTTCTTCCGGCCAGCCGTCCAGGCTGTCCGGCAGCTGCAGGCTGGCCTTGAGTACGCCTTCACTGACGCCACGCAGCACCGCCAGTGCTCGATGTGAGGGGGCTCGTGCAATCGGCTCGGCATAGTCGAAATAGTCGCGGAACTTGCTCTCCGGGTCGGCCTTGCCACGGGCGGCACGCACCTGGAACTCACCCTGCTGCCAGAGACGCTGGCGCAGCTCGCCGGTCAGGTCGGCGTCTTCGCTCAGGGTTTCCAGCAGGATCTGGCGTACCCCTTCGGCGACCGCATCCTGGTCGGCAAAACCCGCTTCAGCGTTCAGGAACTGAGTCAGCTTGCCCTGGGGCAGGGTACCGCTCTGCAGGGCCTCTGCCGCCAAGGGTTCCAGTCCTGCTTCCCGCGCTTCCTGCGCCTTGTTGCGCCGCTTGGGGCGGTAGGGCAGGTAGAGGTCCTCCAGCCGGGCGCGGCTGTCAGCGGCGTTCAGTGCCTGCTCCAGTTCCGGTGTCAGCTGGTTCTGCTCGTGCAGGCGACCGAGGATCGACTCGCGGCGGCTCTCCAGCTCGCGCAGCTGGCCTAGTCGCTCGTGCAGCTGGCGCAACTGGGTGTCGTCCAGCGCACCGGTCTGCTCCTTGCGGTAGCGGGCGATAAAGGGAAGGGTGGCGCCCTGATCCAGCAGGGCGAGGGTGGCGGCGACCTGAGCCGGCTTGATGCTCAGCTCGGTCGCCAGTTGCTGTTCAATCGACATGGCGGCTCGTATAGGTTCAGGGCACCTGCAGGATCTGCAGGGAGTTGGTACCGCCATGCTCGCCGATGCTGGCCCCGCGGGTCAAGATAACGCGGTCGCCGCTGGCCAGCAGGTCACGGGCTTCCAGTCCGGCCAGAATCTCGTCGTTGAGGCGGGCTTCGGCCACGGCGGTGGCGTCGAAGAACATTGGCATCACGCCGCGATACAGCGCCATGCGACGCATGGTGCGGTGGTTGCGGGTGAGGGCAAAGATCGGGATACCTGAACGGATACGTGACATCCACAGCGGCGTGGAGCCGGATTCGGTCAGGCAGATGATCGCCTTGACGTTGTCCAAACCGTTGGCAGTGTACATGGCGGCACGGGCGATCGCTTCATCGGTGCGGGTGCAGAGATGATCCGGCGCCACCGGGGCCGGTCGCGACAGCTGGTGCTTCTCGGCGCCCTGACAGATACGGGTCATCGCCTCGACCACTTCCACCGGGTAGTTGCCGGCGGCGGTTTCGGCGGACAGCATCACCGCGTCGGTGCCGTCGAGGATGGCGTTGGCCACGTCGAACACCTCGGCACGGGTCGGCATCGGGTTCTGGATCATGGTTTCCATCATCTGGGTAGCGGTGATCACCACGCGGTTGAGCTGGCGAGCACGCTTGATGATGTGCTTTTGCACGCCGATCAGCTCGGCGTCGCCAATTTCCACGCCCAGGTCGCCACGGGCCACCATGACACCGTCGCAGGCGTTGATGATCGCATCCAGTGCCTCCGGGGTGGCTACGGTCTCGGCGCGCTCCACCTTGGCGATGATCTCGGCGCGGCTGCCGGCAGCTTCGAGCAGTTCGCGGGCGGTGTTCAGATCCTCGGCGGTACGCGGGAAGGAGACGGCAACGTAGTCCATCTCCAGCTCGGCGGCGACCTTGATATCATGCTTGTCCTTGTCGGTCAGTGCCGCCGCGCTCAGGCCGCCACCCTGGCGGTTGATGCCCTTGTTATTGGACAGGGGGCCGCCCACGGTGACTTCGGTCTCGATGCGGCTGCCGTCGATCTGCAGCACTTTCAGCTGCACCCGGCCGTCATCCAGCAGCAGGATGTCACCCGGCTCACAGTCCTGCGGCAGCGCCTTGTAGTCGACACTGACCGCGTTCTGATCACCGGCGGTTTCGTCCATGGCGGCATCCAGGGTGAAGCGGTCGCCGATGGCCAGCTGGATCGGACCCTCCTTGAAGCGGGAGATGCGAATCTTGGGGCCCTGGAGATCGCCCAGCAGCGCCACGGCCTCACCGGTACGGCGACTGGCTTCGCGCACCGCTTCGACGCGACGGCGGTGGTCGGCGGAGCTGCCGTGGGAGAAATTCAGTCGCACGGTGTTGACGCCGGCGCGGATGAGCGCGTCCAGAGTGCCGGGGGCGTCGGTGGAGGGACCCAGGGTAGCTACAATTTTGGTACGCTTAAGCATCGATTCGGATCTCATGTCATTGGAGGGTCGTGGTTACGACTAAAGTATGGCTGCAGAAGGTTTTTTTCAAGTTACAGCCGGTTTAAACAGTACTTTGGCCGGCATTGAACAGGTTTGGCGATGAAGACCGGTCGCGCGCGCCGCTATCGCCCTCTGACCCTGTTGCTGGTCAGCATCATGTTCCTGCTGGTGCTGATTCAGGCCGCCTACCTGAGCCGTCAGCAGGCACTGTCGGAGCTGCAGCAGCGCGCCGAGGCCGACCTGGCACGCTACGCCCTGAGCGTGCAACAGAAGCTCGACCGTTACAAGGATCTGCCCCGGTTGCTGGCGACCCATTCCAGCCTGCGTCAGGCGCTGCAGGCGACCGATGCGGCTCAGGTGCAGCGCACCAACGAGTACCTGCAACAGGTTAACGCGATCATCGGCGCTGCCGACAGCTACCTGATGAATGCCGCCGGTATCACCGTGGCGGCGAGCAACTGGTATAAATCGAACAGCTTTGTCGGCCTCGATTTCAGCTTCCGGCCCTACTTTCAGGATGCCCTGGCCGGTCGTGCCGGGCGCTACTTTGCGCTGGGCACCACCTCACACAAGCGCGGCTACTATTTCTCCTGGCCGGTGCGTGCCGGGGAGAGGGTGATCGGCGTGGTGGTGGTCAAGATCGACCTGCACGAGATCGAGCAGGACTGGAACGATCCGTTGCAGGATATCGCGGTCACCGACGAGGATGGCATCATTGTCATCTCGACCCGTCCCGAGTGGAAATTTCATGCGCTCAGAAACCTGCCTCAGGCCGATCTGCAGCGCATTCTGGCCAGTCTGCGCTATCTCGACCACCCGCTGTCGGCGCTGCAGGTGGTCAAGCGTGAAAGCCTTAACGACCAGGCCCAGCTGATCACCCTGCTGGAGGGTGAACGGATCAGCAACGGTGCGCTCGACGGGGTGATGACCCGTGAATATCTGCTGCTGCAGCGGCCGGTGCCCGAGACCGGGCTTCAGGTTTCGGTGATGGCCCGACTGCAGCCGGTACGGGAGGCGGTGCTCCAGGCGGTGGTGCTGGCCGGCTGTGCCTATCTGGCGCTGGTATTGCTGGTACTTTTCCTGCAGGCGCGCTGGCGCATGGTGCGGGAGCGGCAGCAATACGTGCGGCAGTTGCAGAACGCCCGCGATGCGCTGGAAACCCGAGTCGCCGAACGCACCGCCGACCTCAGCAGCAGCAACGCACGCCTGCTCGACGAGATGGCGCAGCATCGCAGTACCCAGAATGAGCTGATCCAGACGGCCAAGCTGGCGGTGCTGGGTCAGATGGCGGCGGGGATCAACCATGAACTGAACCAGCCACTGACCGCGATCCGCAACTATGCCGACAATGCGGCGGCTTTCCTGCGTCTGGGCAAGCCGGAACGGGCCGAAACCAACCTGCAGGAGATCGCCGGTCTGACCGAACGCATGGCCAAGATCATCCACCCGCTGAAGGAATTCTCACGTCAGAGCAGCGGCCAGCCCTGTCCGACCTCGCTCAAGGCGGTGCGCGACGGCGCCATGTCGATCATGTATGGGCGGCTCGATCAGAAGGGCGTCGAGCTGATCTGGCCGCGTCATCTGGAGCAGGTGTTCGTGCTGGGCGATACCCTGCGGCTGGAACAGGTGCTGGTCAACCTGCTGGCCAACGCGTTGCAGGCGATGGAGTCGAGTGATACCAAACGGATCGAGGTGACCCTGGAGCAACGGCCCGGCCGGGTACGGCTGTCACTGCACGACTCCGGCCCCGGCATCACCGCCGAAGACCCGCAACGGGTATTCGAGCCCTTCTACACCACCAAGAGCAGTGGCCAGGGGCTGGGATTGGGGCTGTCGATTTCGCACCGGATCATGGAAAATCTGGGGGGCTCCCTGACCGTTGCAAACCACCCCCGGGGGGGCGCCGTGTTTACCCTGGAGCTGCCCAGTGCCGCCCAGCCTGAGCAAGCCCAACCGGAACCCGAACAGCCCGGACAACAGCCGCCGAACGAGGATACCTGATGAGCGATACTGCAGCTTCTCCCGTGATACTGATCGACGATGAGCATCATATCCGCATGGCGGCGGGACAGACACTGGAGCTGGCGGGTTACGAGGTGACCACGCTGGAGCAGGCAGAGCCGGCGCTGGCGTTGATCGGCACCGACTGGCCCGGGGTGGTGGTCACCGACATCAACCTGCCGGGCATCGACGGTCTGGAGCTGATGCGTCGGGTGCGTGCGATCGATGCCGACCTGCCGGTGATCCTGATCACTGGCCACGGTGACATTTCCATGGCAGTCGGCGCCATTCGTGAGGGCGCCTATGACTTCATCGAAAAGCCTTTTGCCTCCGAGCTGCTGCTGGACGTGGTGCGGCGGGCGCTGGACAAGCGCAGTCTGACACTGGAAAACCGCCACCTGCGTGATGAGCTGGAGGCACAGAATGCGCCCGGCCCGCGCATCATTGGCAACAGCCCGGGGATAAGAGCCCTGCGCCAGCTCAGTCGGTCGGTGGCCGACATGCCGGCCGATATTCTGATCCAGGCCGAGACCGGCTGTGGCAAGGACCTGCTGGCGCGCTACCTGCATGAGCACGGCCAGCGCCGCGAGCACAATTTCGTCGCCATCAACTGCGGCGCCGTGCCGGAAAACCTGATCGAGAGCGAGCTGTTCGGTCATGAAGCCGGTGCTTTCACCGATGCCAAGAGCCAGCGCATCGGCAAGTTCGAACATGCCAACGGCGGCACCCTGTTTCTGGACGAGATCGAGAGCATGCCGATGGCGCTGCAGATCAAGCTGTTGCGGGTGCTGGAGGAGCGGGCGATCGAGCGGCTGGGGTCCAATGATGTCATTCCGCTGGACCTGCGCGTGATCGCGGCGACCAAGGTGGATCTGAAGCAGGAAGCGGCCGCCGGTCGTTTCCGCGAAGACCTCTATTACCGGCTCAACGTAGTGCGGCTGGATATCCCGCCGCTGCGCGAGCGGCGCGAGGATATCCCGCTGCTGTTCCAGCACTTTGCCCTGATCGCCTCGTCACAGTATGGTCGCGAGATTCCGCAACTGTCTGCCGAACGCATGCACAGCCTGATGGTGCATGACTGGCCCGGCAACGTGCGCGAGTTGCGCAACCTGGCGGAACGTTATGTGCTGCTGGGTGAAAGCTGCACCTTCGATTTCGACAACCGGCCGATCACGGCGACGGAGCAGTCCGACGGGATGACGCTGCCGGAGCAGGTGGAGCGGTTCGAAAAGATGCTGGTCCACACCGAGCTGGGTCGCCACGGCGGCTCGATCAAGGATACCCTGGCCAGTCTGGGGCTGCCGCGCAAGACGCTGTACGACAAGATGAAAAAGTACGGTCTGGACAAGAACGACTACAAGCAGTAACGGCCGCTTCAGTGCGGCCCGGGGGCTGAAACGAACACCGCCCGGCAGAGCCGGGCGGTGGGGGGGAGCCTGAGGCGTATTAGAGTTTGAAGCGGTTGACCATTGTCTCCAGCTGCTGGGCCAGCTGGGCCAGCTCGTCCGAGACATGGTTGAGGTGTTCGGAGCGCTCGGCGGTCTCGTCGGCGCTGCGGCTGATCTCGGTGACGCTGTGCTCGACGCTGCCGGCCATTTCGCTCTGCTCGCGCACCGCGCTGGCCACCTGGTGGTTCAGGTCGTTGATCACCCGGACCTCCTCGTTGATGTTGGTCAGGGCCGTGTTACAACGCTGTACCTGCTCGACGCCGGCGCCCGCCGCTTGCTGTGCCTGGGTCATCACCCTGACCGCATCCTTGGCGTCATCCTGCAGCGCCGCAATGATGGCGTTGATCTCCTCGGTGGAGTTGTGGGTACGGCTGGCCAGGGTGCGCACCTCGTCGGCGACCACGGCAAAGCCGCGACCCTGCTCACCGGCCCGGGCGGCCTCGATCGCTGCGTTCAGCGCCAGCAGGTTGGTCTGCTCGGCGATCTTCTGGATCACCTCCAGCACCGTACCCACATTCTGGCTCTGGCTGTCCAGCTTCTCGATCACGCCGGTGGCCTGCTCGATGTTCTGCTGCAGCTGCTCGATGGCGGTGATCGCCTGCTGCGCAATACCGGCGCCATCGGTACTTTCCTGCAGCGCCATGTCGGAGGCCGAGACCGTATTCTCGGCACTGGCCGCCACGCTGCGGGTCGCCGCTTCCATCTGCTCCATGGCCGAGGCGACGGAACTGGTCTGCATCTGCTGATGGTGCACGGCCTGGGTCGATTCGCTGGCGACCTGGCTGATACGGTTGCCGGAATCCGCCAGACGAGCCACGGTCTGGTTGACCTGTTTCATGCTGTCGTGAATGTTGTCGAGCATGGAGTTGAACGCCGCGGACATCTGGCCGACCTCGTCGCCGGAGGTGACATCGGTGCGCAGGTTCAGGTTGTTGTCACGCTCGATGGCGTGGATGGTGTCGGCCAGGCGGTTCACCGGGGTGACCACGATGCGGCGCAGCAGCAGGCTGACCAGAATGATACCCGCCACGAACAGGCCCAGCTCGATCAACGCGACACTAACCAGGTTGTGGTTGATCTGCTTGTCCAGGACCTCGAACGAATAGGTGACGCGCACGGCGCCGATCACTTCACCCTCGCTGACCTGGTGGCAGAGCAGGCAGTTGGTGCCCTTGTAGTCGGGCAGGGCCTGCATCGGCGTGATCACGGTCAGGCGGTGGCCCTGGTCATCATCCAGCTCGGCGACGATGTGCTCACCCTGCATGGCGCGGCGGTCGAATTCGTCCACCGGGTGGGAGTCATCGCTGCCGGGGCCGTAGACGGCGGTGATCTGCTCGCCACGGATGATACGGGCTTCGGTGATGGCGTCGTTGGACAGGATCTTCTGCTGCAGGGTGGCACGGTTGGCCATGGCACCACTGAGCATCAGCATGTTGATGCTGTCGAAATAGGAGTCGGCGGCATCCAGGGTGTTGCGGGTGACGACCTCGTCGACCAGAGAGGTTTCGCTGCGGTAGATGGTGGTCAGCGAACTGATCAGGATAACCAGGAATACGGCAACCAGAGACAGGTTGACCTTGTGTTGAATAGAAAGCCCTTTTTGCACTGTATTCCATCCCGCATGTGACTGGTGTTATAGGAAAAGCCGGATAAAAACTGACGCTGACAGTATACAGATCCTAAGTTAAAAAACGCTGATCTGCCACAACTGCCGGTGTTTTGATCATATCGGCGGAATTCCACCCATGTTCTCTGGGGTTTTGGGTCGTTAGCCGCCGATTCCAGTCCTGGTCTGCGGCCGATGAAAGGTCCGCCATTCTCTTATAGCGCCTTGATATTCAAATAATATTTCAATTCATTGTGCGACTTTTTTCAGTCTGGCACCGCACTTGCTTATAGCTCCTGTGTTCATGCATGACCGCTCCCGCCCCAAATAGAGGAGCGGCTAATCGACAAACAACGATTACCCATAACAACAGCAACACCAGGAGATACCCCATGCGTTTACTGACTGCAGCCGTCACCTCCATCGCACTGGCACTGGGTGCCCAGATGGCCAGCGCGGCCCCGATCGAACTGAAATTCGCCCACGTGGTCGCCGAGAACACGCCGAAAGGCCAGATGGCGCTGAAATTCCGTGACCTGGTCGCCGAGCGTCTCGGTGACAAGGTGGAAGTGAAGGTGTTCCCGAACTCCCAGCTGTTCGGCGACAACAAGGTACTGGAAGCGATGCTGCTGGGTGATGTGCAGATGGCCGCGCCCTCCCTGTCCAAGTTCCAGAAATACACCCAGTCGCTGCAGATCTTTGACCTGCCGTTCCTGTTCCAGGACATGGCGGCGGTGGACCGCTTCCAGCAGAGCGCCCAGGGTCAGGAATTGCTCAACTCCCTGCGCAAGCGTGGCCTGGTCGGCCTCGGCTACCTGCACAACGGCATGAAGCAGCTGTCTGCCAATGACCCGCTGCGTGTACCGGCCGACGCCGCCGGCAAGAAATTCCGCATCATGACCTCCGATGTGCTGCAGGCGCAGTTCGAGGCGGTGGATGCGGTGCCGCTGAAGAAGCCGTTCTCCGAAGTCTTTACCCTGCTGCAGACCAAGGCGATCGACGGCTCTGAAAATCCCTGGTCCAACATCTACTCGAAGAAGTTCCACGAGGTGCAGCCCTACATCACCGAAACCAACCACGGTGTGCTGGACTACCTGGTGGTGACCTCGGCCGAGTTCTGGAACGGTCTGGATGATGAGGTCCGTGCCGAGCTGAAAAAAGCACTGGATGAGTCCATCGCCTACGGCAATGCCATCTCCGATGAGCAGGCGGCCAAGGATCGTCAGGCGATCATCGATTCCGGTCGTTCTGACGTGATCGAGATCACCGCCGCAGAGCGTCAGCAGTGGGTCGATGCGATGAAGCCGGTCTGGAAGCAGTTCGAAGGTGAGATCGGTGCCGAGTTGATCGACGCCGCCCTGCAGGCCAACCACTGATCCTGCGCTGATCGAGATCCACCGGGGAGCCTCCAGGTTCCCCCCAGGCCGGCTCCCGGGAGGGGAGTCTGGCCGGACACCGGGGAAATATTATGTCTGTTCGTAATCTGGTCACTCATATAGAAGAGGCGATCCTGTCATTGCTGCTGCTGGCGATGACGCTGCTGGTATTTGCAGAAGTGATCGCCCGTTTCGGTTTCAACGCTGGCATCCACTGGGCTCAGGAAGTAACGCTGCTGCTGTCTGCCTGGTTCGTGCTGTTCGGTGCCTCCTACGGGGTTAAGGTCGGTGCCCATATCGGCGTCGATGTGTTCGTCAAAAAGCTGCCCTCAGGTTTGCACCGTGGCGTGACGCTGGTCGCGGTAGCGCTCTGCCTGTTCTATTGCGGCCTTTTCCTGTACGGCTCCTGGGTCTATCTGGCAAAGATGAAGATGATCGGCATCGAGCTGGAAGACCTGCCCATTCCCAAATGGACGGTGATGACCATCCTGGTGATCGGCTTCGGGCTGTTGGCGATCCGGTTCCTGCAGCTGGGTTGGAAAGTGCTCAAGGGTGAGGCCGACGGCTTCCACTTTGCCGATGAAGCGGAGGAGAGCATGGAGATTGCCCGTGAGCTGAAAGAGTCCGATGAGGAGGCGCGCAAATGACCACCGCCATGCTGTTTATCATCCTCTTCGGCTGCATGCTGATGGGGATGCCGATCGCCATTGCACTGGGTCTGTCCAGTGTCACCACGATCCTTCTGTTTTCCAACGATTCACTGGCGTCGGTGGCGCTGAAGCTGTTCGAGGCAACCTCCGAGCACTACACCCTGTTGGCGATCCCCTTCTTTATTCTGTCGTCGGCGTTCTTGTCCACCGGCGGCGTGGCCAAGCGCCTGATCAACTTTGCCATCGACGCCATCGGCCATGTTCGCGGCGGTCTGGCGATGGCGTCGGTGATGGCCTGCATGCTGTTCGCGGCGGTATCCGGTTCTTCACCGGCCACCGTAGCGGCGATCGGTACCATCGTCATCGCCGGCATGGTGCGCTCGGGCTACCCGGAATCCTTTGCCGCGGGTGTTATCGCCAACGCCGGTACCCTGGGTATCCTGATTCCGCCGTCCATCGTGATGCTGGTCTATGCCGCCGCCACCGAGGTGTCGGCCTCACGCATGTTCATGGCCGGTTTCATTCCGGGTCTGATGATGGGCCTGCTGCTGATGATCGCGATCTACATCGCGGCGCGGGTGATGAAGCTGCCGTCCCAGCCCTTCCCGGGGTTCGGTCAGCTGTTCCGTTCCGGCGCCATCGCCATGGGCGGCCTGATGCTGATCGTCATTGTACTGGGCTCCATTTACGGCGGTATCGCTTCGCCGACGGAAGCCGCGGCGGTAGCCGCGGTGTACGCCTACCTGATCGCGGTGATGGGCTACCGTGACATCGGTCCGATGAAGGGCGTGGCCTGGCGTAACCAGGGCGAATCCCTGGTGGCGGCGGTGCTGCGCAATACCCTGCAGATGCTGCTGGCGCTGCCGCGCTCCTTCGCCCA
Organism: uncultured Marinobacterium sp.; assembly: GCA_963677795.1. Lineage (GTDB taxonomy): Bacteria > Pseudomonadota > Gammaproteobacteria > Pseudomonadales > Balneatricaceae > Marinobacterium. The sequence continues at coordinate 2,134,687 of OY782520.1, forward strand.
CCGGGAGGTGCGCAAGGTGTTCGTTGATGCCTCCAAGGTGTCGATGATGCTGCTGTTTATCATCGCCAACGCCATGCTGTTCGCCCATGTGCTGACCACCGAACGCATTCCGCACGAGATCGCCGAAGTGATCATCGAGTGGGGCCTGCCGGCCTGGGGCTTCCTGATCGTGGTCAACATCCTGCTGCTGATCGCGGGCAACTTCATGGAGCCCTCGGCGATCCTGCTGATCATGGCGCCGATCCTGTTCCCGATCGCCGTGCAGCTGGGTATCGATCCCATCCACCTGGGCATCATCATGGTGGTCAACATGGAGATCGGCATGCTGACGCCGCCGGTGGGGCTTAACCTGTTCGTCACCGCGGGCATTACCGGGCGCAACATGGTCTGGGTGATCAAGGCGTGCCTGCCCTGGCTCGGTCTGCTGCTGTTCTTCCTGATTCTGATCACCTACATCCCGCAAATCTCCCTGTTCCTGCCGGAACTGATCGATGAGATGAAGGGCTACTGATCCCAACCAGGAGATCCGGCCTCGGCCATCAGGACGCTGGCAGAGGCCTGTCACCGCCACCTTCGGGTGGCGGTTTTTTTATGTCTGCTGATTGGCGCTATAATAGCCGCCCTTTCGAATAACCCGATAGAGAGTCAATATGCTCGGAGTAATTGCTGCACTCTGGGGCTTCACCGGCATCTGCCTGCTGTTTTCCAGTGCGATCTACCGTTTGGGCGGCATGGCGCTGGAGATGCCGCTGGCCAGTTTCGAGTGGTACCACTGGCTGGCGCTGGTGCTGTGCCTGGTGTTCATGGGTTTTGCCGAAGGCTATCGAGGCTTCCAGCAGAACTTTTCGCCGCGGGTGGCGGCCCGCATCCGTTATCTGCAACAGAACGTGACGCCGCTGCGCGCATTGCTGGCGCCGGTGTTCTGCATGGGCTTCTTCCATGCCCAGCGGCGGCGCCAGATCATCACCTTCTGCCTGACCGGCGGCATCATCTGCCTGATCCTGCTGGTCCGGCTGCTGGAGCAGCCCTGGCGTGGCATCATCGATACCGGCGTGGTGCTGGGATTGACCTGGGGGATCGTTTCACTGGCCGCCTTTACCCTGCAGGCATTCACCAACCCCGCGTTCAACTACTCGCCGGAAACGCCCTGAAGCAGGCGCCTCCCGATACCGTCTGAGCCCCCGATGTACCGGGGGCGTGGCGATGGCATCCCGCTGCGATACAGCGGCAGGCTCGACAAGGGACTACACTCAAGCTAATCCAACAGCTACAGGTCCCATGCGATGGATTCCCGCTTGCTGCTGCCACCCCTCGGCGCTACCGATGAGGCCCAGCCTGAGCGTGCGCGCTATCTGCGTTGCCGACTTCCTGAACTGCAGCGACTGGAGCGACTGATCCGCAAGGGAGCGCCTGCGCTGCGCTGGCGGGTGCTGGCCGAGGTAGAAGACGGGCCTTACCGTCTGCCGGTCTATGCCCTTGAGTTGGGCAGCATTGACCCCGCTGCGCCGGTGTTGCTGCTGTGTGGCGGCATACACGGAATCGAACGCATCGGCACCCAGCTGTTGCTGGCTCATCTGGCCACACTGATTCAGCGTCTGCGCTGGGATACCAGCCTGCAACAGACGCTGGCCGGGGTGCGTATCGTTTGCTGCCCGCTGCTAAACCCGGTGGGGATGGCGCGCGGCTGGCGCAGCAACGGCAACGGTGTCGACCTGATGCGCAATGCCCCGGTGGAGGCCGACACGCCCAGTCCCGGGCTGCTGGCCGGGCACCGCCTGGGGCGCTGGTTGCCCTGGTACAGGGGGGCACCGGGACAGCCGATGCAGGCGGAGGCTCAGAGCCTGTGCAGTCTGGTACAGGAACAGGTCGCCCGGGCGCCGTTCAGCCTGGCGCTGGACTGTCATTCCGGCTTCGGCATGCGCGATCGGGTCTGGTTTCCCTATGCGGGGCGGGCGCAGTTGCTGGAGCACGCCGCCGAGCTGCATGCACTGGTGCAACTGTTCGAGCGCAGCCACCCGCACCACCCCTATCTCTTCGAGCCGCAGAACCACCAGTACTGTACCCACGGTGATCTTTGGGACTACCTCTACCAGCAGCATCGCCAGCACGAGGGTCAGCCCTTCCTGCCGCTGACGCTGGAGCTGGGCTCCTGGCTGTGGGTGAAAAAGAACCTGCGCCAGCTGACCAGCTACACCGGTTTGTTCAACCCGCTGGTGCCTCATCGTCACCAGCGTACCCTGCGTCGCCACCACTTGCTGCTGGACTTTCTGTTGCGGGCACTGGCCGCCTGGCACAACTGGCTGCCCGATGGCAGTCAGCGGCATCAGCATCAACGCCGTGCCGAACGGCGCTGGAATCACAAGGGCAAGAGCGTATGAACGGGCAGCCGACGCCGGTTTTCGTGTCGCAATTCACCAGTGCCGATCGGCCTGCCGGCGGTAGTTGGGTCCTGCTGCGCGGGCTGGTGCGCGAGGCGCGCCACTGGGGTGATTTTCCCCAGCGCCTGGCCGACCGCTTCGGCACGCCGGTGCGCTGTCTCGACCTGCCCGGCAACGGCATCCGCCATGCGCAGCGCAGCCCGCTGTCGATCGCGGCCCTGCTCGATCAGGTGCATGAGGGGGTGCGTCTTGAGGCCCCGGTGACTCTGCTGGGCTTGTCGATGGGCGGGCTGGTGGCCGCAGAATGGGCCAGCCGTTATCCACAGGAGGTGGCGGGGCTGGTGCTGATCAACAGCAGTTGTGGCGGCCTGAGTCCGCCCTGGCAGCGGATGCGCCCCGGTGCGCTGCCCCGCATCCTGCAGGCGCTGCTGCTGCCTACTGAGCAACGGGAAAGGGTGCTCTACCGTCTGACCTGCGCGCGTCGGGACGATCGCGTGCTGACGCTGGCTCGCTGGGTCGAGTACGCCTGTGAGCGCCCGGTGTCCCACGGCAACTTTCTGCGTCAGCTGTGTGCCGCCGCGCGCTACCGCAGCCCGTCAGTGCCGCCCCCCCAGCCGGTCCTGATCCTCAGTGGTCAGGGTGACCGCCTGGTTGATCCACGCTGCAGCCGGGCGCTGGCGCACCACTGGGCGTGCCGTCTCCGGGAGCACCCCTGGGGCGGGCATGATTTGCCCCATGATGACCCGGGCTGGCTCTTGGCGCAGTTGGCGCAGTTCCGTGCGGAGACTGCGCTTCGGGCTCAGCCGAGGAACAGCTGGTAAGCCGGGTTGTCGGTCTCGTCGTAGAAGGTGTAACCGATCTCGTCGAGGAACTGCACCACCTGTTCGCGTTCCGCTTCCGGTACCTGCATGCCGACCAGAACACGGCCATAGGCAGCGCCGTGGTTGCGGTAATGGAACATGGAGATGTTCCAGCGCCCGCCCAGCTTGTTGAGGAACTTCATCAGCGCGCCCGGGCGTTCCGGGAACTCGAAACGGTAGACCACTTCGTTATCGACGCTGGCTGGTGCGTGGCCGCCGACCATGTAGCGGACATGCAGCTTGGCGGTTTCATCGTCGGTCAGGTCGACCACTTCATCCAGGTGCTCGCGCAACTCCGCCAGCAGCTCTTCGCGGCCGTCGTTGTTGGGCCGGATCTGCACCCCGGCAAAGACGATTGCTTCCTGATCATCGCTGTAGCGGTAGTTGAATTCGGTAATGTTGCGCTTGTCCAGCACCTTGCAGAACTGCTTGAAGCTGCCCGGCTTCTCCGGGATCTTGGCGGCGATGATCGCTTCGCGCTGTTCGCCCAGCTCCGAGCGTTCGGCGATGTGGCGCAGACGGTCGAAGTTGACGTTGGCGCCGGAGTCGATGGCGATTAGGGTCTGGCCACTGATACCTTCACGTGCGACATACTTTTTCAAACCGGCGACACCGAGGGCGCCGGCCGGCTCGGTCACGGAGCGGGTGTCGTCGAAGATATCCTTGATGGCGGCACAGATTTCGTCGGTGGAGACGGTGATCACCTCATCGACGTAATCCTTGCAGATCTCCCAGGTGTTCTCGCCGATCTGGGCCACGGCCACGCCATCGGCAAAGATGCCGACCTGATCCAGCACCGCGCGGTAACCCTTCTCCTTGGCCAGCGCCAGACAGGCGGACTCGACTGATTCCACGGCGATGATTTTGGTTTCCGGGCGCAGGTATTTGACGTAGGCCGCCACGCCGGCGATCAGGCCACCGCCACCGACCGGTACAAAGATGGCATCGATGGGGCCGCTTTCCTGACGCAGGATCTCCATGGCGATGGTGCCCTGGCCCGCGATGACTTCGGGATCGTCATAGGGATGGACGTAAACCAGCCCTTTCTCTTGCATCAGCTTTTCGGAATGCTTGCGGGCATCATCGAAGGCATCACCGATCAGCACGGCCTTGCCGCCAAGACGGCGCACGTTGTTGACCTTCACGTCGGGGGTGGTCTTGGGCATGACGATGGTGGCCTTGATGCCCAGCAGGCGAGCGGACAGGGCCACGCCCTGAGCGTGGTTGCCGGCAGACGCGGTGATCACGCCGCGCGCCTTTTCTTCGTCGGTGAGCTGCGCCATCTTGTTATAGGCACCGCGCAGCTTGAACGAGTAAACCGGCTGTTCGTCTTCGCGCTTGAGCAGCACCCGGTTACCCAGACGCTCGGTCAGGCCGCGGGCGTCGTCCAGCGGAGTTTCGATGGCGGCGTCGTAGACCCGCGCTTCGAGGATCTTCTTGATATAACGATGTGGCATAAGGCAGCTATCTGTATCTCGGTAGGGCCGCGGCTGAGCGGGCCGGGTTGCCAAGTCGGTGATGACCCCGGTTCGGGGTGCATAAAGTATGGCCAAATGGTATCGGCTCCACTGTTCAGCGTCTACAAGGGCAACGACGGGTTGCTATAATTAGAGCCCAGTTTGAATCAGCAACGGACACAACCATGACACAAGACGAGATGAAGCAGGCGGTCGCACAGGCAGCCGTAGACCATATCAAGGGTCGCCTCGACAGCGACAGCATTATCGGCGTGGGCACCGGTTCCACTGCCAACTGTTTTATCGATGCGCTGGCCGCGATCAAGAGCAGTTTCGCCGGTGCTGTCGCCAGCTCAGAAGCGACCGCCGAGCGTCTGCGTGGTCATGGCATTGAGGTGTTCGATCTGAACTCGGTCAGCGAGATGGAGTTCTACATTGATGGCGCCGACGAATTCGATCCGCACCTGAACTTGGTCAAGGGCGGTGGCGGTGCACTGACCCGCGAAAAAATTGTCGCGGCGGTGGCCAAGGAGTTTGTCTGTATCGTCGACCAGAGCAAACAGGTCGATCTGCTGGGGGCCTTCCCGCTGCCGGTGGAGGTGATCCCGATGGCACGCTCCTACGTTGGGCGTCAGCTGGCGGCGCTGGGCGGGCAGCCGGTGTACCGTGAAGGCTTCGTGACCGACAATGGCAATATCATCCTCGACCTGCAGGACCTGGAAATCCTGGATCCCAAGGCACTGGAAGCGCAGATCAACAATATGGTTGGGGTCGTTACCAACGGTCTCTTCGCCCGTCGTGGCGCCGATATCATCCTGATGGGCACGCCGGACGGGGTGCAGACCATCCGTCACGCCTGAGGCTCAGTCCCGGGTGTCGGAGTCTGTCGTGCCGGTGTCGGCAGGCTCCTGCTCCAGAAAGGCGAGGATCGGGCAGTCCGCCGTCGATCCCTTGCCGCTGCACAGGGCTGACAGCCCCTGCAGTGCCTGCTGAATCTGCTGCAAATCGCTGATCTTGCGGTCGATCTCCTCAATGCGTTCATCTACTCGCTGCTTGACCGCCGCCGATTCTTGCTCGGGATGGTGCTGCAACTGCAGCAGTTCCAGAGCCTCATCCAGAGTAAAGCCGAGGCTTTTGCAGCGTTTGATGAAGGACAGACGCTTCAGGGTATTTTCCGGGTAGACGCGGTAGCCGGAGGGCAACCGGTCGGGGGGCGGGATCAGGCCTCTGCGTTCGTAGTAACGAAGAGTCTCGACGCTGAGGCCCGAACGACGGGCCAGTTCACCGATCTTCAGAAAGGTCATCAGGGCCGCCTTGAGGTCAGTGGCTTACCACTGCACCACTTTGGTCAGAGCGATGCTCACCGGCATGGTGATCCACAGCAGTGCCAGCAGGTTGATGATAATCCAGCCGAAGCCTGCAGGATCACGGAAGTTTTCGTCATGATGTGCCATCGTCTAACCTCACATAAAACTGTTTATTTGTTGATCAATATCAAGGCGAGCGATTATAGCCAATACGCTGGCGCTTTTATAGCCAGGTATTGGCATTGTTTTTGTAAGGTTAAAAGGTTGAGCCAGGGCTTCACCCGGCGCGCAGCAGGCGGTAGCACTGATCCAGTCGCAAGGGCCGCCGCACCAGCCCGCCGATCAGCACGAACACCAGCGCCGCCAGCAGTGGCAGGCTCAACCAGAGTTCAAGGTGCGGCCGTGGCGGAATCTTCAGCAGCCACTGATGCAGCATCGCCAGTACCCCTTCGGTGCCGGCACTGGCCAGCAGGCCGCACACCAGCCCCAGCAACAGAAACTCGAGCAGGTCCAGCCGGCGTGCCTGCTCGGCCGTGACACCCAAAGTTTGCAGCAGTGCGCTTTCGAAGCGGCGCTGTTCCAGCGCCTGCAACAGGGTTACGCCCAGCAGCATCAGGCCGCAGACCAGACTCAATGCCAGGATCAGCGCCGAGCTGTCGCCCAGGCGCTGCAGCCAGCCGGCCAGCTGGTTGAGCAGCTGGTCGATATCGATCAGGGTCAGCGACGGGAACTGCTGCAGCAGCTCGCGGGTCAGTGGCCGCTGCTCTGCGCTCAGATGGAAACTGGTGATCCAGGTCGAGGGGGCGTTCTGCAGCGCCTCCGGATTGAAGATGATGTAGAAGTTGGGTCGGAAGGAGGTCCAGACCACTTCGCGGATGTTGCGGATGACGCCTTCCACCTGAATACCGCCGACATCGAAGCCAAGGCGGTCGCCCAGCTTCAGTCCCAGCTCCTCGGCCATGCTCTGCTCGATCGAGATGGCACCGGTATCCCCCGGTTGCCACCAGCGGCCGGCGAGCAGCGGGTTGTGTGCCGGCCGCTCGGCGCGCCAGCTCAGGTTGAGCTCGCGGCTGAGGGTGTTGTGGCCCTGCTGCTCGGCATTGAGCTGGGGGCGGATGGGTTCGCCGTTGAGTTGCGTCATGCGGCCACGGATCATCGGGTAGAGCTCGGTTGCCAGCTGGTGCTCGGCAAAGAAACGGTCCACATCGGCTTTTTGCCAGGGCTGGATATTGATCAGGAAGTAGTTCGGCGTGTCGCTGGGAAACTGCGCCTGCCACTGCTCGATCAGGTCGGAGCGGCTGACCCAGACCACGCTGAGCAGGGTCAGCAGCATCACCACCACGGCGGCTTGAAGGCGATGCCAGCGACGCTGCTGGCGCAGGCGCATGGTCAGCAGACGGCCGAGCAGCAGGCGTTGGGCCAGTGGACGGGCGAGCAGCTGCAGTCCGGCTTGGGCGATCCAGCCGAACAGGGCGCCGCCCAGTAGCAGAAAGAGCAGCAGCCCCAGCGCCGCCAGCGGCGCTTCGAGAAAGGCCAGAAGGGTCGCGGCGAGCAACAGCAGCGAGATGCCCTGCAGCAGCAGCGCGGTGCGGTCGCGCGGTGGAGTGTCACCGCGCAGCAGGTGGGCCACCGGGATGCGGGCCAGTTGCAGAATCGGCGGCAGGCCCAGTAGCACCAGCAGCACCAGTCCCAGTGCGGCGCCGCTGAGCCAGCGCAGCCAGTGGGCTGAGGGCAGGGCTTGTGGCAGCAGGTCGGCGAGCCAGTGGTACACCGCCAGCTGCAGCAGGTAGCCGGAGAGTACCCCGGCGATTGCTGTGAGCAGCCAGGCCAACAGCAGCTGATAAAGATAGACCCGCACCAGCTGGCCAGGCCGCAGTCCCAGATTGAGCAGCAGCGCGCTGCGCGTATGCTGGCCCAGGCTGAAACGGCGCAGCGCCAGGACGATGGTCATTGCCGACAGCAGCAGCGCGATCAGCGCGCTGAGCTTGAGGTAACCCAGGGCGTTGCCGAGTGCATTGCCGGTCAGCGGTTGATCGGCACTCAGCGCATGCAGGCGCTCGTGGCTGGCCAGAGCTGGTCGTAGTGCCTGCTCCAGCGCACGGATCGACTCCGGCGAGCCGGCAAAAAGAATGCGGTAGTTGGCCCGGCTGCCCGGTGCCAGCACGCCACTGGCATCCAGGTCGGCGGCATTGACCAGGATATGGGGACTGAAGCTGCGAAAGCCGCTGCCGCGGTCCGGTGAGGCGAGCAGTTCCCGAGTCACCTGGAGCGGCTGGTAGCCGAATTCCAGCGGGTCGCCCGGTTGCAGCTGCAACTGGGTCATTACCCGGGGTTCTATCCAGACCTCGCCCGGAGCCGGAATACCACTGCTGGCCGGTTCGGTAACCAGCTCGCCACGCAGCGGGTAGGGCGCTTGCAGCACACGCACCGAGACCAGCATCAGGTTGTCACCCTGGCCGACCATGCTGGGAAACTGGATCACCGGGGTCTGCTCGATCCCGGTCAGCGGCAGGCCGGTAAGCCGGTCGGCGGCCAGTGGGCGGCTGCTGCTCAGCACCAGGTCGGCGCCTAGCAGGCTGGCGCTTTCGCGCAGCAGTCCGCGCTCCAGGCGATCGCCGAGTACCGCCAGCAGCGTGGTCAGGGCGATGGCGATCCAGCTGGCCAGCAGCAGGGCGCGCCATTCGGTGGTGCGCAACTGGGTCAGCAGCTGGCGCCCGGCCAGGCGGGTGAGCAGGCTCATAAGCTCATCTCCTCCAGACGGCCGTTGTGCAGGTGCAGGCGGCGCTGGCAGCGTCCGGCCAGATCGACATCGTGGGTAATCAGAATCAGGGTGGTACCGGTGTCGGCGTTGAGGCGGAACAGCTGCTCAATGATCTGGTGGCCGGTGTCGTCGTCCAGGTTGCCGGTGGGTTCATCGGCGAACAGCACCCTGGGCTCGGTGGCGAAGGCGCGCGCGATCGCCACCCGCTGCTGCTCGCCGCCGGACAGCTGCGCCGGATAGTGATCGAGGCGTGCGCCCAGTCCCACCTGCTCCAGCCAGTGTCGGGCCTGATGATCGGCATCCTGGCGCCCCTGTATCTCCAGTGGCAGGCGCACGTTGTCCAGCGCATCCAGCTCCGGCAGCAGGTGGAACGACTGGAAGATGAAGCTGAGCTGCTCCAGCCGCAGTGCCGCGCGGGCGGCATCGTCGAGCCGGTCCAGCGCTTGGCCGGCAAACAGAATGTGGCCCTCGCTGGGGGTGTCCAGGCCGGCCAGCAGGCTCAGCAGGGTCGACTTGCCGGCACCGGAGCGACCGATGATCGCCAGACTCTCGCCGGGCAGGATGCGCAGGTCAAGATTGCGGAAGAGTTCGACCGCTCCGGCTTGTGTGCGGAAACTTTTTGCGACATCTTGAGCCTCAATAATCGGCTCTTCACGGTTGAGGTGTGACATGCGATCCCTGATTTCGATGTTGTTCGTGTTGGTTGTCTGGGCGTCTCCGCTACAGGCAAAAACGCTGCTGGTGCTGGGCGACAGCCTGTCCGCGGCCTATGGTCTGCCGGCCGAGCAGGGTTGGGTCAGCCTGCTGGAGCAGGAGCTGAAGCAGCGCCGGCTTGCCGACCGGGTGGTCAATGCCAGTATCAGTGGTGAAACCAGCAGTGGTGGGCTACAGCGGCTGCCGCGTCTGCTGGCTGACCACCGTCCCGATCTGGTGCTGCTGGAGCTGGGCGCCAACGATGGCCTGAGAGGTACGCCATTGCAGGTGATGGAACAGAACCTGCGCCGGATGGTGGAGCTGAGTCAGGCCTCGGGCGCCGAGGTGATGCTGATCGGGATACGGATTCCACCCAATTATGGACCGCAATACACGCAAAGGTTCTATTCGATTTATCCCGATCTGGCACGGGAATACCGGTTGCCGCTGGTGCCCTTCCTGCTGGAACGGGTGGCACTCAAACCCCAGCTGATGCAGCCTGATGGCCTGCACCCGACGGCCGCGGCGCAGCCGATTCTGCTGCAGACGGTCTGGCCGCATCTGTATCCGCTGCTGCAGCCAGAGGAATCCTGAGCAGCAATCGGGTGCCTTGCGCCGGTGCGCTGCACAGTTGCAGTGAGCCGCCCAGGGCCTTGGCACGGGTCTGCATGCCCAGTACGCCGAAGCGGCCTTTCTGGCTGATGATCTGAGGATCGAACCCGCCGCCATTGTCGCGGATCTCAAGCTCCAGTCGGTCCGTGTCCGTGTCGGCATCGAAACGCTGCAGGCGGATACTGGCCCGGTTGCAGTGGGCGTGGCGCTGCAGGTTGGTCAGTGCTTCCTGAATCATGCGGTAGAGGTTGATGTTGTAACGCTCTTCCATGTCGTTGAGCGCCCCCTTGAGGTGCAGTTCCATGTGGATGCCCTGCCGTTCCAGTTGCTGCCCCCGGATCAGCTCGCGTACGGCATCGACCAGCCCCAGGTCATCCAGCAGGGTTGGCCTGAGCGCATGCATCAGGTCGTAGGTGACGTCGTAGATATGGCCGGCAACGGCATCGATGCTCTCGGCATGCTGGTTGACGCTGTCCTGGCTGTCCGGGTGTTCCTGCAGCAGCATGCGGGCATCGGTGCGGATGGCGGTGAGACACTGGCCCAGCTCGTCGTGCAGCTCCTGCGCCAAGTGGCGTCGTTCCCGTTCCTGAATATCCAGAATCTTGTGGGTCAGGCGCTGGTTTTCCTGCAACTGCAGCTGCAGCTGTTCGGAATGTTGCTGCAGATGTTGCTGCAGGCGGTGCACTTCTGCGCTTTCCAGATGACAGCTGGTGGTGGCCTGGCGCTGGCGCAGCCAGGCACGCAGCAGCAGTGCCCCGACGCTGTTGAGCACCAGTGACAGCAGCAGGGCCCCGATGCTCAGGTCCTGCCAGCGCACCGGGTATGCCAGCTGCAGTCGTGCCGGCAGGGTCTCGCTTTCGATCGGCCGCTCCTGCTGCAGCATGAACAGCGGTGTAGAACCTTCGACAGCCGCCAGTGTGATAGCCTCGCTCGTGCCCTCCAGCAGCAGGGATACCTGGCTCCCCGGCGGCAGCAGTCGCTGGTCCAGCAGCTGCTGCAACTCGATCACGGCCGAGAGGATGCGCTGGCGCTGGTCCGGTGACACCAGAAACAGGTTGAGCAGGGGTTCACCCCGGCTCTGGTTGTACACGCGTGAGTAGCTGATGTCGTGGCTGGCGCGGGCGGTCAGCAGCGCGCCCTTGAGTTCGGGAATCAGACCCAGGTCGGTGCCCAGCAGAGGCGGCTGGGCTTCAGGCGTGTCGGGGACTACCAGTACCAGCGGGTGAAAAACGGGGGCGCCGGAGCGTTCGGTTGCCGGTGGCGTCATCGCACTGAGGCCGTGCAGCAGAAAATCCGGGTAGCGCTGTCGCATCTGCTGCTCGAAGACCTGTACCTCGTCGTCGCGCACCAGTTGCTGCACCTGGATGCGCTTGACGGCAGGTACCAGTCGCTGAAGACTGTCCAGTTCGGTGCGCAGGGCCGGGGCAAAGAGGGCATCCTGGTCAAGATCGGTCAGGCGAGCGGCCTGTTGCAGCAGTATGCGGCTTTGTTGCAGGCGGTCGTCGAATTGCCGCCCGATGGCGGTCAGTGAGGCGTCCTGGTGGCGTTCAAGACTGGCCAGATCCTGCTGGATCAGAATGCAGGATACGCACAGGGTGATCAGCAGCCAGAAAACGCTGGCCATCAATGTGGGGGATAGGGGCATCGCTTGCAGGTATCCGTACCTCTGAGTGTGCCGCCAGTATAAACAATAAAGGCGCCCTGAGGCGCCTTTATATCGCGATATCGCGGGGGAGCTTAGCCAGCGTAGTTTTCGTTGACGAAGTCCCAGTTCACCAGCGCCCAGAAGTGCTTCAGGTATTCCGGACGTACGTTGCGGTAGTCGATGTAGTAGGCGTGTTCCCACAGGTCGACGGTCAGCAGCGCGGTCTGGTCAGCAGTCATCGGTGTACCGGCGTTGCTGGTGTTGACGATGTCCAGAGTACCGTCGGCGTTCTTCACCAGCCAGGTCCAGCTGGAACCGAAGTTGTTGACGGCCTTGTCGTTGAACTCTTCCTGGAATTTCTCGAAAGAACCCCACTTCACGGCGATGGCGTCAGCGATTTCGCCGGTCGGAGCGCCGCCACCGTTCGGAGACAGGCAGTGCCAGTAGAAGGTGTGGTTCCACACCTGAGCAGCGTTGTTGAATACGCCACCGGCCGGAGCTGTCTTGATGATCTCTTCCAGAGACTTGCCTTCAAACTCGGTGCCCGGTACCAGGCCGTTCAGCTTCACAACGTAGGTGTTGTGGTGCTTGCCGTGGTGGTATTCCAGGGTCTCCTGAGAGATGTGTGGTTCCAGTGCATCAATGGCATACGGCAGTGCCGGCAGTTCGAAGCTCATAGTAATCCCCTATATATCTGACAGGTTCAGCGTAAAACTGATTGTTGTGTATGGAGGCGTGCCTCCAGTGTGAATCGATAATAGCACCGATGTTCGGCATTATCATGACACAGTTTGTACGGGCATCAGGCACAACCGGACGCGCGGGTTGCCGGACCTGATGCCTCTTTCATATGGGCAAAAACGGCAAACACAAGGGTTCAGCCAAGCGCGGCAAGGCGCTGCTGTACCAGGCAGAGGGCCGCGATGGCACGCCCCTCGGAGAACTCAGTGCGCTCGAACAGCTCAGGCAGCCGGCTCAGTGGCCAGGGCACCACTTCCAGCGGTTCGGGTTCGTCGCCCTCGAGCTTGCTGGGGTAGAGGTCCCGGGCCAGCATCACTTCCAGGCGGTGGCCCATATAGTTGGGCGCTGCCGTCAGCTGGCGTACATGGGATACCTCGCGCGCGCCGAAGCCCGCTTCTTCCTGCAGTTCGCGATTGGCGGCGGTGGCGGCATCTTCGCCCGGATCGATCAGCCCCTTGGGCAGGGTCAGCACGTAATCCTCGAGCCCGGCGGCGTACTCGCGGATCAGCAGTACTTCGTCCTGCGCATTGATGGCGACAATCATCACCGCGCCATGACCGCCGGTGCGGAGGCGTTCATAGCGGCGTTCGGTGCCGTTGCTGAAGCGCAGATCCATGGCCTCGATATGAAACAACCGGCTGCTGGCCACTTTGGTCAACTTCAAAATCTCGGGTTTGGCAGTCATACTGAAATATCCGAAAACTGTTATTCGCTGTCAGAGTGTTCCCTGATTATGCTTGATTGGCAAGCCATAGACACCGTTCTCCTCGATATGGACGGTACCCTTCTCGACCTGCACTTCGATTCTCACTTCTGGTTGGAGCTGTTGCCCGAACGTTATGCCCAGCACCATGGGCTGGAGCTCGAGCAGGCGCGCCACTGGCTGCACGAACGCATTCGCCGGGAGCAGGGCGCGCTGAGCTGGTACTGTCTGGACTACTGGACCGAGCAGCTGCACCTGCCGATTGCCGAGCTGAAGCGGGAGATCATGGATCGCATCGGTTTTCGCCCCGGGGCGCGTGATTTTCTGCAGGCGCTGCGGGCCAGCGGCCGGCGCACGATAATCGCCACCAACGCCCATCGAGGCAGTCTGTCGCTGAAGATCGAAGTGACCGCGATCGATACCCTGGTGGATCTGGTGATCTGCTCCCACGACTTCGGCTACCCCAAGGAGGAGCAGGCGTTCTGGCACGCTCTGCAGGCGGTGGAGCCCTTTGATCCAGCGCGTACCCTGCTGGTGGATGACAGTCTGGCGGTACTGGCCTCGGCCAAACGCTATGGTATTGGCCATCTGCTGTCGATTACCCAGCCGGATTCCACTCAGCCGGTGCGCCAGGTTGAGGAGTATGACGCCACCAATGATTTCAGCGAGGTAATTGCGGCACTATGAGCCACCACTATAAAGAACAGCAAGCGCGTGACAAGGAACAGCAGGCACACAAGGCGGTGCGTCTGGACAAGTGGCTCTGGGCAGCCCGTTTCTACAAGACCCGGGCACTGGCCAAGCAGATGATTGAAGGCGGCAAGGTGCATTATGACGGTCAGCGTGCCAAGTGCAGCAAGGCGGTCGAAATCGGCGCGCTGATCCAGTTGCGCCAGGGCTACGAGGAAAAAACGGTTGAGGTGCTGTCGTTGTCTGACCAGCGCCGCGGCGCCAGTGAAGCACAGCTGCTGTATCGTGAAACCGAGGACAGCATCAAGGCGCGGGAGGAACGCGCCCTGGCCCGCAAGACCCAAGGCAGTGCGCCGGAGCATCGTCCCGACAAGAAAAGCCGGCGCGAACTGCTGAGAATCAAGGGCAGCTGGGACTGAGCTGCCCGAGCGAGATTAGCCGGTAAAGAAGGGCAGACGGCCGAGCAGCGGGATGCGGCCGGCCAGGCGGTAAATCGGGCCCAGCAGACGCATCAGACCCTGGTTGATCAGGTGCGGCAGAGGGGATGCAAAGGCCCAGGCCAGGGTCACCAGGGCCAGGCTCAGGCCGCCGACAGCGGCATCGGTAAACCAGTGCGCACCGCCGAAGATGCGCGGCAGTACCAGCAACAGGGCCAGCGCCGTGGCGGCCAGAGTGCCCAGGCTGCGGCGGTTGAACAGCAGGAAGCCGAGCCAGACCATCAGTACGCTGGCATGGTCGCCGGGGAAGCTGGTCGAGGCGCTGTCCTTGGCTGGGATGTCCGGCAGCTCGGTACTGAAGCGGTAGGCCGGCTCCAGTTGCAGCGACGGGCTGGGACCGCTGAGGCCGCTGGCTTCCGAGTACTCCGACAGCGCCTCGCGCATGGGCAGCATCAGGATCATCAGCAGCAGAAAGCCGGTAAAGCCGGCCTGCAGTTGGCTGCGTTTGAGCCCGAGGCCGGGAAAGACCAGAAATACCAGCATCAAGACGGCCGACGCCGCGTCCATTTCCCGGGTGTTCATCCAGGCCCAGAAGCTGGCCCAGCTTTCACTGGTGAACAGGGAGCCGTTCAGGGCGTAAAACACCTGGGTATCCAGGCTGCGCCAGAGTGCGCGACCGCTGTCGTTAACGAAGCTGAGCAGCAGGGCGGCGGCGGCCAGGTGCATGCCGACCAGTAGGGCAGGGCGCCAGCGGGTGGAAAACACGGGGTCTGGGGTGATCATTTCGAACTCATTCGGCTAGAATTACGGTTTACCTATTCTAGCAACACCGTCTGGCTGACTCACCTGGTCAGGCCAGAAAACTCAGACCAGAACACTTATATCAGCAGACCCGGGAACCCCTTGATGAGCAACCCTGACCAGATTCAGCGTATCCTTTTTGACCAGATCGATGTCCGCGGCGTCGTGGCGGGCCTTGATGGCAGCTATCAGGAGGTGCTGGCCCGGCATGAGTATCCGCAGGCCCTGCAGCGCCTGCTGGGCGAAATGCTGGCGGCGGTGAGCATGCTCAGCGCGACACTGAAGTTCGAGGGACGTCTGTTGTTGCAGGCCCAGGGGGATGGCGCCGTTAAACTGTTGATGGCGGAGTGCAACCACCATCAGGACCTGCGTGCCATTGCTCGCTACGAGGGTGAGGTGGCCGATGATCTGGCGTTCAACGAGTTGCTGGTCAACGGCCGTATCGCGCTGACCATCGAGCCGGAAAACGGCCAGCGTTACCAGGGTGTGGTGCCGCTGGAGCACCCGATGCTGGCGCAGTGTCTGCAGGCCTATTTCGAACAGTCCGAGCAGCTGGGTACCTCGATTCAGCTGGCGGCCGATGGTCAGCGGGCGGCTGGGTTGATGCTGCAGGTATTGCCGGCCGAAGGGGCCGGTGATGAGGACTGGTCCCGCGTCAGCATGCTGGCGTCGACGCTGAAAGCTGCCGAGCTGCTGGAGCTGGACAACGAAGAGCTGTTGTACCGCCTGTTCCACGAAGAAACCTGCCGCCTGTATGAGCCCCAGCCGCTGAGGTTCAAGTGCGACTGTTCGCGCGAACGCAGTGCCGAGGCGCTCAAGTTCATGACTCTGGAAGAGCTGCTGGAGATCCTGGCGCAGCAGGATGGCCACATCGATGTGGGTTGTCAGTTCTGCAACCAGCAGTACCATTTTGACGAAACCGATATTCGGGCCCTGTTCAGCGAGCCGGGTTATCTCGATCAGGATGGCCGGATGCACTGAGAATCAGTGGCTTAGCGGGCACCTTTCGGACGCTGACGGGACGCCAAATGAGAATGGTTCAACGCAGTCCCCTCCGCGCACATTTTGTGCAATAATAGCGCCCCAAAAATAACGATTCGAACTGCGTTGACCGGAACGCAGCTGCCTTTTTGCTTTCAGGTAATAGTTTGGCGAAGTGCCAAGGGAATCCAGTAATGACCAAAGAAACCGTCAATAGCGTACACGTGAATCTGACCCCGGCTGAGCTGGTGGAGTGTGCGATTCAGCGTAATGAAGGTGTCCTGGCTGACACCGGAGCACTGGTTGTCACCACCGGACAGCGTACTGGCCGTTCGCCGATGGATCGTTTCATCGTTGAAGAACCCAGCACTGCTGACGCCATCGATTGGGGCAACATCAACCGCCCGTTCGATGCCGACAAGTTCGACGCCCTTTGGGGGCGCGTGGAAGAGTATCTGGCGGACAAGGAGCACTTTGTTGCCAATGTTCACGTGGGCTCTGATCACAACCACTACCTGCCGGTGAAAATGACCACCGAAACCGCGTGGCAGAACCTCTTTGGTCTGAACCTGTTCATCCGTCCGCACGAGTACAACACCAAGGGCAAGGAAGAGTGGCAGATCCTCAACGTGGCCGGTTTCCAGTGTGAGCCGGAGCGTGACGGCACCAACTCTGACGGTTGTGTCATCCTGAACTTCGCCAAGCGCAAGGTACTGATCGCAGGTATGCGCTATGCCGGCGAGATGAAGAAGGCAATGTTCTCCGTGCAGAACTTCCTGCTGCCGGAAAAAGACGTACTGCCGATGCACTGCTCCGCCAACATCGGTGAAGACGGTTCCACGACCCTGTTCTTCGGCCTGTCCGGCACCGGCAAAACCACCCTGTCCGCCGACCCTGAGCGTTACCTGATCGGTGACGACGAGCACGGTTGGGGCAAGGGTGTGGTGTTCAATATTGAAGGTGGCTGCTACGCCAAGACCATCAATCTGAGCAAGAAGAACGAGCCGATCATCTGGGACGCTATCCGTTTCGGCTCCATCGTGGAAAACGTGGTACTGGACGAGCATCGTCGCGCCGACTACAACGATGTTTCCCTGACCGAAAACGGTCGCTGCGCTTACCCGCTGGACCACGTCGAGAAGCGCTCTGCCACCAACATGGGTGACGAGCCGGATTCCATCGTCTTCCTGACCTGCGACCTGACTGGCGTACTGCCGCCGGTATCTGTGCTGACCAAGGAAGCGGCTGCGTACCACTTCCTGTCCGGTTACACCGCACTGGTCGGTTCCACCGAAATGGGCTCTGGTGGCGGCATCAAGTCCACCTTCTCCACCTGCTTCGGCGCACCTTTCTTCCCGCGCGCAGCGCACGTCTACGCCGAGCTGCTGATGAAGCGTATCGAAGAATACGGCTCTCGCGTTTACCTGGTGAACACCGGCTGGACCGGCGGTTCCTACGGTGTTGGTGAGCGTTTCAGTATCCCGACTACCCGTGCCATCATCAGCGCCATCCAGAGCGGCGCACTGAAGGATTGCGAAACCGTTCAGCTGGACGGCATCAACCTGTCCGTACCGACCGCGGTACCGGGCGTTGACAGCAAGCTGCTGAACCCGCGCGATACCTGGGCTGATCCGGCTTCCTATGATGCCGCTGCAACCGATCTGGCACAGCAGTTTGTCAACAACTTCACCAAGTTTGCCGGCGTCTCCGAAGAGATTATTGCCGCGGGTCCCAAGGCCTGAGCCTGACCTGAAAGCAAACCGGACAAACGCCCTGCATTCGCAGGGCGTTTTTGTTTGTGCGTCTGATGGCAGTCGGGTGGCGCGCGGCGGTGAAGGCGGCGCCTGTCCGGGGCGGGCTCGCTTCCGTGTGTGCGAGTTGTTCAGATGGTGCGGCGGCCGTCAGCCCTGATGCGACGGCTGCCTGTTGTGGGGCATGGCCGGATCAGCTGATCTTCAGCTTGAAATCGATGCTGCGCAGGTAGCCGGCTTCCTGCTCCAGGTCAGCCCGGGTCAGCGGGTGGTGGTTGAGCCAGCCGTTGGGAAAGCTCAGCTCGAGCTTCTGACCATCCACTTTCAGCGTGAACGCCGGCAGGCGCGCCTTGCTGCGGCTGCGGTGCATGATCACCGACAGGCGCAGCAGCAGGCAAAGGTAGCGGTAGGGCTGACGCTGCTTGTCGGGCAGCTGACGGTGCTCCTCCTTGGGAAACTTGCGCCGATGACCGCGCACCAGAAAGGACAGCAGCTGCTGCTCCAGGTGGGTGAATCCGGGCAGGTCGGAGTGCTGCAGCAGATAGGCGCTGTGCCTGTGGAACTGGCTGTGGGCGACCGCCAGGCCGATTTCGTGACTGCGGGCGGCCCAGCTCAGCATCTCGTGGTAGTTGCTGGCTTCAAGCCCCCAGCTGTCCTTTACCTGTGCCAGCGCGATCAGCGCCGTGGCCTCGACGCGAGACGCCTGTTTGCGGTCTACATGGTAGCGCCGGGTCAGTGCGTTGATGGTGCGTTCGCGGACATCTTCGTGGCGCAACCGACCGGCCATGTCATAGAGTACACCTTCGCGCAGCGCACCCTCGGAGAAACTCATCTGCTCCACATCGAGGGACTCGAAGATGGCGTTGAGGATGGCAACGCCGGCGGGCAGCACCGCCTGGCGCTCCGGTTTGATACCGTCGATGTTGAGGCTGTCCACGCTACCCTGGTCGATCAGGTAGCGGCACAGCTGGCTCAGGGCCTCCCGAGTGATCTGTTCGCTGCTGAAGCCGAGCGACAGGCAGGCCTGACGAGCCGCCTTGACCGTGCCGGACGCGCCGACGCTGCTGTTCCAGCCCAGGCGACGGTAGTTGCGGCGGATCGACAGCAATTCCTGCAGGGCCGCTGTGCGGGCGGCCTGCATCGCCTCGGCGGTGATGCGGCCATCGGCAAAGAACTGGTCGGTGTAGCTGACACAGCCCATGTGCAGGCTTTCGCAGACCCGGGGTTCGAAGCGCTCGCCGATGATGCACTCGGTGCTGCCGCCACCGATATCCACCACCAGGCGACGACCGGTGTCATCCGCCAGGGTGTGGGCCACGCCCAGATAGATCAGGCGGGCCTCTTCGCGGCCGGCGATCACTTCCACCGGGGTGCCAAGCAGGGCCTGGGCCTGTTCAATGAACTCGGCGCTGTTACGGGCCTGGCGCAGGGCGTTGGTGCCGACCACGCGGATCGACTGGCGCGGCAGTTCGCTGACGCGTTGGGCAAAGCGGCTCAGACACTCCAGGCCTCGGTTCATGGCTTCTTCTGTCAGGCAGTCGTCGGCATCGAGGCCGGCGGCCAGCTGCACCTTTTCCGACAGTACATCCAGCGGCTTCAGCTCACCGGCAAATAGTTGCGACACCATGATGTGAAAGCTGTTCGACCCCAGGTCGATGGCAGCCAGCAAAGAAGTATCGGAAGTAGGGGCCTGCGATGGATCCTGAGCGTGCATCAAACGTTGTCCTCTGTATCAAGCGCGTACAAGCGTTCCAAAATACCGGTAATACGGCCTGGCGCGCTACCCCATTTTGATGACAACGGTCAGCACCGGGGTGGTGCCGGCGGGAATATGCGGGAATCTGTAGCAGGTGTTATCATCGAAACCATTGTTTCTAACGCACCTGGTGCACTGGAGAATCTATCCATGAGTGAAAATATCGTCAATGTAACTGACGCCTCCTTTGAAGAAGATGTCCTCAAGGCGGACGGCGCTGTACTGGTAGACTACTGGGCCGAATGGTGCGGACCTTGCAAAATGATCGCCCCGGTTCTGGAAGAGATTGCCAAGGAATATGCGGGCAAGCTGAAGGTCTGCAAGCTGAACATCGACGAAAATAACGAAACACCGCCGAAATTCGGTATCCGTGGCATCCCGACCCTGATGCTGTTCAAGGGCGGTAATGTAGA
The DNA here is from genome assembly GCA_963677795.1 of uncultured Marinobacterium sp. Taxonomy (GTDB): domain Bacteria; phylum Pseudomonadota; class Gammaproteobacteria; order Pseudomonadales; family Balneatricaceae; genus Marinobacterium. The sequence goes on from OY782520.1 coordinate 2,154,673, forward strand.
AGCCACCAAGGTCGGCGCCCTGTCCAAGTCTCAGTTGGCCGCCTTTATCGACGCCAACCTCTAAAGGTGTGCGGGATAACGCAGCCGCCCGGCTGCGTTTTTCTTGATCCCGGCTGGACACTGCCCTGGTTAGCTCTTATAGTAGATTGACTTGTCGGCCCGGCGATCCATTGCATGGGCTTCAAAAGCTGTATCTTAACCTTGTTCTTCTGACTAACCGTCCGGTTTCCATCCGTAACCAGTCGATAGCGGCTGCTTCCTGAAAACTATGAATCTTACCGAACTCAAACTGAAAAGCGTTCCGGAACTTCTGGAAATTGCTACCGAAATGGGCCTTGAAAACATGGCTCGCTCCCGCAAGCAGGATGTCATCTTCGCGATTCTGAAGCGACACGCCAAAAGCGGTGAAGATATTTATGGCAACGGCGTACTGGAGATCCTTCAGGATGGCTTCGGCTTTCTGCGTTCCGCCGACTCCTCCTACCTGGCCGGCCCCGACGATATCTATGTATCGCCGAGCCAGATCCGCCGCTTCAACCTGCGTACCGGTGACACCATCGCGGGTAAGATTCGTCCACCGAAGGATGGTGAGCGTTACTTTGCGCTGCTGAAGGTCAACGAGATCAACTATGACCGCCCGGAAAACGCGAAGAACAAGATCCTGTTCGAAAACCTGACACCGCTGTTTGCACAGCAGCGTCTGCGCATGGAGCTGGGTAACGGCAGTACCGAAGACCTGACCGCCCGTGTCATCGACCTGGTCTGCCCCATGGGCAAGGGTCAGCGTGCGCTGATCGTATCGCCGCCGAAGGCCGGTAAGACGCTGATGCTGCAGAACATCGCCAACAGCATCACCCGCAACAACCCGGAATGCTACCTGATCGTTCTGCTGATCGACGAGCGTCCCGAGGAAGTGACCGAGATGCAACGCACCGTGCGCGGCGAAGTGGTGGCCTCTACCTTCGACGAGCCGCCGGCACGTCACGTTCAGGTGGCCGAGATGGTGCTGGAAAAGGCCAAGCGTCTGACCGAGCACAAGAAGGACGTGGTGATCCTGCTCGACTCCATCACCCGTCTGGCCCGTGCCTACAACACCGTGATCCCGTCCTCCGGCAAGGTGCTGACCGGTGGTGTCGACGCCCATGCACTGGAGCGTCCGAAGCGTTTCTTCGGTGCGGCGCGTAACATCGAAGAGGGCGGCAGCCTGACCATCATCGCCACGGCGCTGGTCGACACCGGCTCGAAGATGGACGAAGTGATCTTCGAGGAGTTCAAGGGCACCGGTAACTCCGAAGTACACCTGGACCGCAAGGTGGCCGAGAAGCGCGTCTTCCCGGCGATCAACATCCGTCGTTCCGGCACCCGTCGCGAGGACCTGCTGACCTCCGAGGAAGAGCTGCAGCGCATGTGGATCCTGCGTAAGCTGCTGGATCCGATGGAAGATGCGGCCGCCACCGAGTTTGTCATCGACAAGCTGAAGGACTTCAAGACCAACGACGAGTTCTTCCTGTCGATGAAACGCAAGTAATCCGGGCTCACACGCTGTGTGAACCGAACCGGGTAAAAAAGGGTAAGCTATGACTTGCCCTTTTTTGTATGTGGACGCTGGCAATACGCCCGGCGTTGATGTCACCCGAATCACCTTTTGCCCATATGGCAGCCTGGCTGGAACGAGCTTTTTCATGTCGACACCCAAATACAAGGATCTGCGCGATTTCATCAAGATGCTGGAAGCGCGCGGCGAGCTGAAACGGATCAGCATGCCGGTGGACCCGGTGCTGGAAATGACCGAAATTTGTGACCGCACCCTCAAGGCCGGTGGTCCGGCGCTGCTGTTCGAAAACCCCAAGGGGTACGACATGCCGGTGCTGGGCAACCTCTTTGGTACCCCCGAGCGCGTGGCGCTGGGCATGGGCGAGGAATCGGTCAGTGCGCTGCGCGAGGTGGGCAAGCTGCTGGCGCAGCTGAAGGAGCCGGAGCCGCCGCGCGGCATGAGGGACGCCTGGGACAAGCTGCCGCTGTACAAGCAGGTGCTCAACATGGGGCCGAAGCAGGTGCGCAAGGCGCCCTGTCAGGATGTGGTTGTTGAAGGCGATGACGTCGATCTCTACCGGATCCCGATTCAGACCTGCTGGCCCGGTGATGCCGGCCCGCTGGTGACCTGGCCGCTGGTGATCACCCGAGGCCCGGAAAAGCCGCGCCAGAACCTGGGTATCTACCGTCAGCAGCTGATCGGTCGCAACAAGCTGATCATGCGTTGGCTGGCCCACCGTGGCGGGGCGCTGGACTTCCGTGAATGGAAAGCGGCTCATCCGGGCGAGAAGTTCCCGGTGGCGGTGGCGCTGGGCGCCGATCCGGCCACTATTCTTGGCGCCGTGACCCCGGTGCCCGATACCCTGTCCGAATATGCCTTTGCCGGCCTGCTGCGCGGTGGCAAGACCGAGGTGGTCAAGTGCCTGGGCAATGACCTCCAGGTGCCGGCCAGCGCCGAGATCATCCTCGAGGGCTATATCGATCCCGACGAGATGGCCGATGAAGGCCCGTTCGGCGACCATACCGGCTATTACAACGAGGTCGACTCCTTCCCTGTGTTTACGGTGGAACGGATCACTCGGCGCAAGGATGCCATCTACCACAGTACCTATACCGGTCGACCACCCGATGAACCGGCGGTGCTGGGCGTGGCGCTGAACGAGGTGTTCGTGCCGATCCTGCAGAAGCAGTTTCCCGAGATCGTCGATTTCTACCTGCCGCCGGAGGGCTGTTCCTACCGCATGGCGGTGGTGACGATGAAGAAACAGTACCCGGGCCATGCCAAGCGGATCATGCTCGGCGTCTGGTCCTTCCTGCGCCAGTTCATGTATACCAAGTTCGTCATCGTCTGTGATGACGATGTCAACGCACGCGATTGGAAGGATGTTATCTGGGCGATCACCACTCGCATGGACCCGAAGCGGGATACGGTGATGATCGAGAATACCCCGATCGACTATCTCGACTTCGCCTCGCCGGTATCGGGGCTGGGTTCGAAAATGGGCATGGACGCCACCAACAAGTGGCCCGGCGAGACCGACCGCGAGTGGGGCGAGCCGATCCAGATGGACCCGGCGGTGAAAACGCGGGTCGACGAGATCTGGGATCAACTGGATATCTGTTAAATCAACCGACCGGACGGTCACTCTGTCCGGCCAGGGAGTGAAGACGTGTTCCCCGTAGAAAAGAAACATTGCGACATTACCGGCTTTGAAGCCTTGAACCATGACGTTTTCCGCGTGCGCCTGCGGCTGGAAAGCAGCGATCGCGAAAACATGCACTACCATGCCGGTCAGTACCTGGATATCTGCCTGCCGGAAGGTAAGCAGGCCTCCTTCTCCATCGCCTCGGCACCGGATCAGGGCCGGGACCTGGAGCTGCATATCCGCCAGGTACCGGGCAGCGAATTCAACGCGCTGATCCTGGATACCCTGCGTAGCCAGAGTGAGATCGATGTGGAGCTGCCCAAGGGCAAGGTGCACCTGAGCCAGGCCGACGTGAAACCGGAGACCCGCTTCATCTTTGCCGCCGCCAGCACCGGCTTTGCCCAGATCAAGAGCATGGTCGAGCACCTGCTGGCCAACCAGGCGGGTAACCCGATCGAGATCTACTGGGGCGCGCGCGTAGAAGCGGATATCTACCTGGAGAAGTTGCCACAGCAGTGGGCTGCCGAGCACGCCAATGTGCGCTTCATCCCGGTAGTCAGCGAGCCGGAAAACAGCCCCGGCTGGCAGGGTCGCACCGGGCTGATGCCGGACGCCATTGCCGCAGATCTGACTGACGTTGATTCCGACCTGGCAGTCTACGCCTGCGGTTCGCCGGGCATGGTGCATGCGTTGGTGGACCGGCTGGAAGAGAAGGGCGTCAGTGAAGCGCAGATCCACTCGGATGTGTTTGCCTGGGCACCGCGACCGGACAAGAACGCCAAGGCCTGAGTCGTACGCGATCCAGAACGAAAAAAGGGCAGCGGAGGCTGCCCTTTTTAGTGCGTGATTGCTGGCTCAGTGGCTGGCGTTTTCCGGCAGCGGCAGTGCCGGCAGCTGAGGAGCGACTCGGCTGAAGTTGGCCTGCATCAGCTGGGAGGCGCGTTCGGTTTCGCCCAGATGCTGCAGCAGGCGCTGCAGCTCGCCGAAGGTTTCCACCTGCGGGTTCAGCTCGAAGCTGCGTTCGAAGTGGCTGATCGCCTGTCCCCAGAGCTCGTTGCGCATGCTCAGGCGGCCCAGGGTCAGCTCCAGCTCGGCACAGTCCGGGTGCTTCTTCTGCCACCCTTTGGCGGTCTCCAGCTGTTTGTGCGGGTCCTTGCCGGCGAGGGTGCCATAGACCTCGACCAGTGTGCTGTCCCACTTGCGCTTGATCAGACCCTGCAGTACCTGTTCGGCCTCCGCTTCGGCGCCGATCTGGCGCATCAGCTCGCTGTAGCGACGCACCAGCGCCGGGTCGCGCAGCAGGTGCTGGGGGACCGCCTGCCAGCTGCGGCTGAGCACGCGCAGCTGCTCCTGCTCATCAGCCTCGGACGGCAGGGTGGTCAGGCTTTGCTGCAGGCGCTGCAGATGGCATTGCTGCTCCAGTTCGGCCAGCTGCTCCTCGTTGAGCACGTGCTGGCGCTTGAGTTCGGGCAACAGCTGAATCAGGGCCAGCCAGTCTTCCAGGCGCAGGTAGACCTGTTGCAGCAGGCGCAGTACCTGGGTGTTTTTCGGTGCCTGGCGACGCAGGTTGATCAGGTTGGCCAGGCAGGGTTCCAGCTGGCCACGCTCAAGCTGGAACTGGGCCTGAGTCAGGCCGATCGCCACTTCAGCCTGAGGCGTGGCGGCACGGGCCTTGTTCAGCAGGGCATCGGTACCGCTGTTGTCGCCCTGTTCATGGGCGGCCCGTGCGGCGGCCAGGTAGTTAATTGCCGGCAGTTCAGAGCGCTCCGCCGCCTGGCTGAGATAGCGCTGAGCCTTCCACCAGTTGCCTTCGGACAGGGCGACCATGCCCTTGAGCGACTTGCGCTGGCTGAGGCGCTGGTTGCGTCGGCTGTTCCAGCTGCGCACCTTGTTGCCGGGCAGGCGCAGGCCGGAGATCAGGTTGAGCAGCCAGTGGCCCAGGGCAAAAGCGACGATCAGCAACAGCAGCAACACCCAGAGACTGGTTTCCACCGTGGTTTGTTTGTAGGCCAGCAGCACATAGCCCGGGTCCTGCACCATCATCTGGCCGAGCCAGGCGCCGGCGACGAGGAAGATCAGCAGGAAGATGAACAGCTTCTTCATCGATCAGCCCTCCGCCCGCAGTTCCTGCATCTGGCGCAGGTAGGTTTTCAGACTGGCGAGGGAGCCGGAGATGTCCGGCAGTTCCGGTGCCACATTGATGCTCTGCAGCTCGTTCAGGGTGCGCAGCATCGCCTGGGTGGTGGCGTTCTTGGCATCGAAGTGGGTGCCGATCCAGTCATGGGCCTTGCTCAGGCTGGCGTCGTAGGCCGGCTGCTTGCGCTGCAGCAGTGCCATCTGCGCCTGTTCCAGCATCAGGTGCAGATTCTGTTGCAGGAAGAAGGTCTGCTCCGGTGACATCAGCGGCTTGACCGCCTCGTCATGGTGCTGGATTACGATCAGTGTTTCGAACTTGTCCATCGCCTTGTTCCAGCTGGCCTTGAGGCCTTCGCCCCAGGACTGTTCGACGCTTTCCGGGGTGAGCTCTTCCAGCAGGGCCGGCAACAGGCGCTTGTCGGTGATCGGCGTAACACGCAGCTTATTCACCTGACGGTTCAGTGCCGCCAGCTTGAGGAAGACGCCTTCGGTATCCAGTTTGGGCACGGCTTCCAGTGCGGCAATATCCTCAGCCAGCGCCTTGCGCACGTCGTACAGGGTGACGTCATCGGTTTCGCGCAGGCTCTCGTCGGCGGATTTGAGTAGGGTCAGGGCGCCGGTGGCGGTCTGTTCCATCAGTACACGCTGGTTGGCCAGGCGCAACAGGTATTCCACTTCGGCCAGCAACCAGTCCTTGCGGCTGACCTCGGCATCGGCGGTAACCTGCTGGATGCTGCGGGTCAGACGGTCCTGCAGCTCGTCAATATTGGCCTTGTCGGCTTCGGCGCGGGCCTGCAACTGGCCCAGCTGCTGGCTGACGCCTGCCACGGTTTCGGCCGCTTGAGCGCGGCTGTTGGCGATCAGTGTTTCCACCTGTTGGCTGATCTGGCTCTGCAGCTGGCTGTTCTGCTGCTTCATTTGCCAGCCTTCCCAGGCCAGGTAAGCGCCGCCACCGAGGGCGACGACGGAGAGCAGCAGGGCCAGCTTGCCGGGCCAGGTGGCACCACAGCGCTTGCCTTCAGCGGCCGGCGGGACTGGCGTGGCCGCTGCGGCGTTCTCGGGTGGCTTGGCCGTGCTGACAGTATCAGAGCCCTGTTCGGTTGTGGTCGACTCGGCCGCCACTGTCTCGGTAGTGGTCTTGTCGTCGGGCACTGGAGTTGAGTTCTCGCCTTCTTGTTGTTCCGTTGTTTCGTTGCGGGTCTCTTTCATGCCGTATTCCGATGGTCAGGCGGGTAGCAAGGCATCGACCATCGACTGGTCGTCCGGTCCCTGGGCTACCCGGATTCGGTTGAATCCCAGCGAATGGGCCAGCTCGGCAAGGCGGGCGCTGGGAACGATGATCAGGGTGTCGGTCAAGGTCGCGGCTGCTGATCCACACAGCTGCAGCAGGTTGCGCAAAGCTTGACCACTGGTGATCAGGATAGCCGATAACGGTTGTGCATAAATAGTACTTTGGATAACTGCGCCGGCGTAGTCCGGGCAGGCACGGCGGTAGATATGGGCGTAGTCGACGCGGGCGCCGCGGCGGCGCAGGGTTTCAGCGAGCAGGTCGCGACCGCCCTCGGCGCGCAAAATCAGCACGCGCTCGCCGGTCATCTGCTGCATTGTCGGGTCGGCCAGCAGCGTCTCTGAGTCGAAACCGCCTTCGGCGTGCCAGGCCTCGAAGCCCAGCTGGTTCAGCGTATCGGCGGTCTGCTTGCCGATGCCGACCCAGCGCACGCCCAGTGGCAACTGGGGCCAGTACTCGTCGATCCAGTCGGCGCCAACACGGGCGGCGTTGGGGCTGACGAAGATGACGTCGCGGTAGAGATCCAGATCGAGGATGCAGGCCTTGCAGAGCTGGTAATCGGCGCCGTCCTGTTCGCGGGTGGCGAGGATCTCCAGCAGCGGCAGGGGGACAGGCTCCGCCCCCAGATGCTGCAGGTAATCGATCTGGTTGGCGGACTGGTGGGCCGGGCGGGTGACCAGCACCCGCTGACCGCTCAGCGGTTTAGCCACGTTCGCTGTAGACCTCACGCAGAATCTCGTCGGCACCGGCTTCCAGCAGGCGTTCGGCCAGGGTGATGCCCAGGGTTTCGGCATCGGCGCTGGGGCCACGGATCTCGTCACGCAGTACGTGGGTGCCGTCGGGACGTCCCACCAGACCGCGCAGCCAGAGTTCGTCAGTGTCGCTGTTCAGCACGGCATAGCAGCCGATCGGTACCTGGCAGCCGCCTTCGAGGCGGCGGTTCATGGCGCGCTCGGCCAGTACTCGGCTGGCCGTTTCTGCGTGGTGCAGCGGTTTGATCAGTGTGATCAGTTCGGCATCGTCGTTACGACACTCGATGCCGACCGCGCCCTGGCCTCCGGCCGGCAGGCTCTGTTCCGGTGTGATCTCTTCGCGGATACGGTCACCCAGTTCCAGGCGCAGCAGTCCGGCGGTGGCCAGGATGATGGCGTCGTAGTCACCGGCATCCAGTTTGCCCAGCCGGGTCTGCACATTGCCGCGCAGGAAACGCACCTGGAGGTCGGGGCGGCGTTCGCGAATCTGCACCTCGCGGCGCAGTGACGAGGTACCGACCACAGCGCCCTGGGGCAGGTCGTCGAAACGGTTGTAGGTGTTGCTGACGAAGGCGTCGGTGGGGCGTTCACGTTCGCAGATCACCGGCAGGCCCAGCCCTTCCGGGAACTCCATCGGCACATCCTTCATCGAGTGTACGGCGATATCGGCGTCGCCGTTGAGCAGCGCATGTTCCAGCTCCTTGACGAACAGCCCCTTGCCGCCGATCTTGGCCAGCGGGGTGTCGAGGATCTTGTCGCCGCGGGATTCGATTTTCAGCAGCTCGACCTGAATGCCCGGATGGTGCCTTTCCAGCTCGGCCTTGACGTATTCGGCCTGCCAGAGGGCCAGCAGGCTGCGACGGGTAGCGATGCGGATGGTTCTGCTCATGGTTGAATCCTTGTCAGCAGGCGGAGCCTCGCCGGGTCGAGCCTCGCCAGATCGAATTGAATGACCGGCAGTGTAACAGAAAGCGGCACAGCGGTTGACTGATGCGGCTCAGCTCTGTGCCGGCACGCTGATCACCTGTTCCAGTTCCTGGGCGGCTTGACGCAACAGCGGTTCGAACCCAAGCAGATCCTCGAGCGAACAGCGAATCACCGGTGCATGGGTGAACAGGCAGGCGATCAGGCGGCCGTTGATGTCCTTGACCGGCACCGCGATGGCCACCATGCCGTCGATGAATTCCTCGTTATCCACGGCCAGTTGCTGTTCGGAGACATGGTCCAGCTCGTCGAGCAGTTCTTGGGGGTCGGTCAGGGTGTTGCGTGTCATGCGCTGCATGGGCAGCTTCTCGAGCATCAGCTTGCGCTGGCTGGTCGGCAGGTTGGACAGGTACAGCTTGCCGCTGGCCGTACACCAGGCCGGGGTGTGGCTGCCTACCGGCAGGTTGATCTGCAGTGGCCAGTTGGTCTGCACACGGTCGAAATAGAGCATCTCGATGCCGTCTGGAATCGCCAGGCCGATGGTTTCCCGGATCTGGCCGGACAGTCCTTCCAGAATCGCGCGGCGCTGGGCCTTGTAACGACCGGCGTAGATGACGCCCAGGGCGGCCTGATGCAGGCGGGCACCGGGAATGATGAAACCGCCCATGTTGCTCTGCAGAAAACCTTCCTTTTCCAGCGTCTGAATCAGACGATGGCCGGTCGCCTTGGGGATATCCAGCTGCTTTGACAGCTCCGCGGCATTCATCGGCCTGGCGGCGTTGGCCACGGCTTCAATGATTTCCAGGACCCTTAGAATCGAGGAGCCCTTTTCCCGGCGCGCTGTGCTGCTGATGCCTGTCATTGCTGATGCCAGACAGCGGCATAGAGATCGATCAATTCATCAACGCTGGGCACGCGAGGGTTGTTGCCGGGAGAGCCTGACGCCAGTGCCTGCTCGGCCATGGTGGCGCGCAGTTCGAAGTAGCGCGTTTCATCGATGCCATAGGCGGCGGGGCTCGGAACTTCCAGCTCTTCGTTGAGGGCGCGCAGTTCGGCGATCAGCTTGGCGTTGGCGGTGTCGGTATCATCACTCTGCAGGGCGGCACCGATGGCGCGGGCACAGTCGGCGTAGCGCTCCGGTGCGCTGTCCAGCGAGAAGGCGGTGACGGTGGGCAGCAGCATAGCGTTGGACAGGCCGTGGGGTACATGGAAGAAGGCGCCGATGGGGCGGCTCATGCCATGCACCAGAGCAACGGAGGCGGCCGAGAAGGCGATACCGGCCAGGGTTGAGCCGAGCATCATCGCTTCGCGTGCCGGGCGGTTATCGGGCTGGTGATAGACGGTGCGCAGATTCGGGCCGAGCAGATGCATCGCCGCCAGCGCCTGGCTGTCGCTGTAAGGGTTGGCTTTGGCGCTGACGTAGGCCTCAATGGCGTGGGTCAGCGCATCGATGCCGGTGTCGGCAGTGACGCGAGCCGGCACCGACAGGGTCAGTTCATAGTCGATCAGCGTGGCGGCTGGCATGAAGCCGAGGCCGACGCAGAGCATCTTCTCGTCTTTGTCGGCATCGGTGATGATGGTGAAGCGGGTTGCTTCAGAGCCGGTACCGGCGGTGGTTGGGATGGCGATGATCGGCAGTCCCTGCTCGCTGACATCACGCGGGAACTTGTAGTCACGCATCTGGCCGCCGAACTTGCCCAGGATCGAGATCGCCTTGGCCGAGTCGATCGGGCTGCCGCCGCCAAGAGCGATGATCGCGTCGTAATTGCCCGCCTTGACTTTATCCACGCCGGTCAGAATCGAGGCTTCGGTGGGCTCGGGCAGGGTATCTGCAAAGAGATCGCTGGCAATGCCCGCTTCGTTCAGAGCGGCCTGCAGGTTAGCCACATAACCCAGCTTGACCATCATTGGGTCGGAGACGATCAGCGGGTTGCGGCAGCCCAGTGCGGCCAGCACTTCGGGGGCCTTGCGGCTGGCACCGGCCCCCACTTCCATCAGGCGGGGCAGAATGACTCGGTTACTCATTGTTATTCTCCGAAGGTGTCAGTTGGCACAGGTCATGGCGGGCCGGTCGGGGGGCTCGATCCGGTTAGGATGCTGGTGAGCGGCGTTATACCGGACCATCTGTGCTGTTTCGAGACGACAGGTCCCGTTATGGATAGATGGATTTCGGGTGTTGGTCAATGAAAATGAGATAAAATGTCTCAAAATAATTCAAATCGGTTGTCGCGTAGGGGTTCTGCCTGGCGTGCAGTCGGGGCAGGCATTGGCAATGCTGTCGGCCGGAAAGGGCTGTATAATCACGGTATCGACATTCACCGGTCCGCCCGCGCGGGCCGATTCAGCGTCAGCGAGGTATGAGGTGTATGAGCAAAGAGACCAATCAGCAGTGGGGTGGCCGTTTCAATGAGCCGACGGACGCCTTCGTAGCCCGTTTTACCGCTTCCGTCGATTTCGACCAGCGCCTCTACAAGCAGGATATCCAGGGGTCTGTGGCGCACGCGCGCATGCTGGCCAAGGTCGGCGTGCTGACCGAAGATGAGCGTGATGCGATCATCCGTGGGCTGGGCGAAATTCGCGTCGAGATCGAGCGTGGCGAATTTGAATGGTCGGTGGCGCTGGAAGATGTACACATGAACATCGAGGCGGCACTGACCCAGAAAATCGGTATCACCGGCAAAAAACTGCACACCGGCCGTTCACGCAACGACCAGGTGGCCACCGATATCCGTCTCTACATGCGTGACGAGATCGATCTGATCCTGTCCGAAATCAGCCGCCTGCAGCAGGGCCTGCTGGATCTGGCCGAGCAGGAAGCGGACACCATCATGCCCGGTTTCACCCACCTGCAGACCGCTCAGCCGGTGACCTTCGGCCACCATCTGCTGGCCTGGTTCGAGATGCTCAGCCGTGACTATGAGCGTTTCGCCGACTGCCGCAAGCGCGTCAACGTGATGCCGCTGGGTGCGGCGGCGCTGGCTGGTACCACCTACCCGATCGACCGCGCCTATACCGCCGAGCTGCTTCAGTTCGACGCCCCGGCCGGCAACTCCCTGGATGCCGTGTCCGACCGTGACTTCGCCATCGAGTTCTGTGCCGCCTCCAGCCTGTTGCTGATGCACATGACGCGCATGTCGGAAGAGCTGGTACTCTGGACCTCGGCCCAGTTCAACTTCATCAACCTGCCGGACCGCTTCTGCACCGGTTCGTCCATCATGCCGCAGAAGAAGAACCCGGACGTGCCCGAGCTGGTGCGCGGCAAGAGCGGCCGTGTCTACGGTCACCTGATGTCACTGCTGACGCTGATGAAGTCCCAGCCGCTGGCCTACAACAAGGACAACCAGGAAGACAAGGAGCCGCTGTTCGACGCCGTGGATACGGTGAAGGGCTGTCTGCGCGCCTTCGGTGATATGGTGCCGGCGATCGAATCACGTAAGGACGAGATGCGCGAAGCGGCGCGTCGCGGTTTCTCTACCGCGACCGATCTGGCGGACTACCTGGTGCGCAAGGGCGTGGCTTTCCGTGATGCCCACGAAATCGTCGGCCTGTCCGTGGCCTACGGTATCAAGACCGGCAAGGACCTGTCCGACATGACGCTGGAAGAGCTGCAGCAGTTCTCCGATACCATTGAGCAGGACGTGTTTGAAGTGCTGACGCTGGAAGGTTCGGTGGCGGCGCGCAACCACATAGGCGGTACCGCGCCGGATCAGGTGCGCGCGGCAGTGATCCGCGGCCGCGACCTGCTTGGTGCGCGTGCTGACTGATCGGCATCGATGCGGGCGGATGCATAGCCTCCGCCCCTGATGTTCAAAAGCCGCCCTCGGGCGGCTTTTTCGTTCTATCCCTGTTGGCCTCAGCGCAGGGTGATATCCACCATCAGGTCACCTGCGATCGCTTCCAGCGCCTGCTGCAGTTCGTCCGGATCCAGATCAGCCGGGGCCAGCAGCTCCGCTTCCGCCTTGAACAGCTCTTCCGCCGACATCGAGCCTGAGGTCAGTTCGGTGCTCAGCCGCTCCACGTTGATATGGCGGGCCGCCAGCGCTTGTGAGATCTCGCGCACGATGCCGGGCTTGTCGTGGCCGACCAACTCCAGCGTCATCGGCTGCATCTCGCCGGCCGGCGCGGTCTCTTCGCTGCGCTCAGCCGTGACTTTAAGCCCCTGGGTGCCCAGGGCTTCCAGCGCCGTGATCAGGTCGTCCGCCTGATCGGTCGGCACCTGGGTGATCAGGATGCCGGCGAACTTGCCGCCCAAGCGGGACATGCCGGACTCGAGCCAGTTGCCTTGATGTTCGGCGATGGTGCGGGACAGCAGCCCGACCAGGCCCGGTTTGTCCGGTCCAATGACCGTGAGAACCAATGATGTCAGCATGATGTTCGGCCTTCTGTTGGATGGGATGGCGGCAACGTTTGTTGCCCTCTTGTAAGGGAATGTATATCAGATGCGGCGGATTATCACCGCCGGGCGTCCGGTTTTTGTGCGGCGGGGGTGTGGTTTATGTATCCAAAAAACGACAAGTTAATATTGTGGTAAGGTTGTTTTTGCCGAAGATCATGCAAAATCTGAAAAGTTGAGGCGAAAATTCAAAAAACTGGCTACAGGGGTTGCAAAAAAACGCTCTTATGGAAGACTAGGACGCTCTTTCAGGGATAGTATTTCTCTGAACTTCCTTTAATTTTTCTACAACTTCTTCGCAAAAGTCCTGACAGCCATGAACAAAAGCCCGGATCTCGTATTGGTACTTGTAGTTGTCTTTGTCGTCGGTGCGGTCATGACCGGGATCTCGCAAAGTGATCTGCAGATCGCAGCCATGGTGCAGGACGTCTTCAACAGCTGATTCGGTAGAAACAGCGGTCTGTGGCGATTCCGTCCAGCGGTACATCCCAGGGTTCCAGCGGCAGTTGTGCCTGACGCTGGAAGTCATGCGCGAGGCCGATCAGTCGGGGCCCTCTGAGCGCCTTTTCCTGCAGCTTGAATGCAAAGGTGCGGTCGTAGTAGCCACCGCCCATCCCCATGCGCCCGCCATCGGCCGAGAAGGCTACCAGCGGCATCAGTACCAGATCCAGTGCCTGAGCCGGGCGTACCGGTTTGCCTTGCAGTACCGGTTCCAGAATGCGGTAGCAGTTGCGGCGCATGGGCGTGTTTGTGCGGTAGGGCGTAAACCATAGGCGGTTGTGGCGGATCGGGTGCAGCACCGGCAGATAGAGTTGCTTGCCGAGCGTGCGGCAGAGGTCGATCAGCGGTGTGGGGTCGATTTCGCCGTCGTTGGGCAGATAGAGCGCGATGTGCCGGGCCTGTCGAAACCAGAGCTGTGAGCGGATGGTGTGGCAGAGTGAATGTGCGGCCTGGCGCTGTTGGCGCGGGTTGAGTGCCTGGCGGCGGGCGCGCATCTGGCGGCGGAGTGTCTTGCGATCCTGCATCATGGTGATAAAGGCTTCCCAGAGTGCCGGTGTCGGTCGTGGCCCTGAACCCTAAGGTTCAGAGTGGAAGCGTTTACAAGCGAATTAGGCTTTCCGTCGAGCGGACATGCTCACAACACCTGTTACACGCTTCCTGGGTACTGCTTATCGGCTCGAGGGACTTGACCGACTGTCGAACACTCCAGGAACCTGAGTCCATTATACCTGTTCGCCATGCGTTGTCAGCCCTTGAAATTTTATGGGGCTCTGCTAAGTAGGCACTCTATACCCTTGTTAGGCAATGGCTTTTTCAGGAAGTTGAAGAGTTTTCATGGGCGTTTCCGGTCGCGCTGCGGGCCAGCCCCTGATCGATCTTCTGGCCCAGGCGGCGCAGGTTGGTTTCGATGTTCTGGCGCTGCTCTTCCCGGCTCTTGATCAGCTCATGGGACATATTCAGGGCGGCCATCACCGCGATTCGCTCCAGGCCGATGATCTTGCCCGAGTGACGAATCTCCTGCATTTTCTGGTTCAGGTAGTCGGCGGATGCCAGCAGCTCTGCCTCGGCGCCATCCGGGCAGCTGATGGTGTACTCCTTGTCCAGCAGCTTGACGGTAACCGTGCGTGCGTGCGCGCTCATGAGTTCTGCTCCAGTGCCTTGAGTCGCTGTATCATCCCTTCAACCTTGCTGCGGGTCTGGTCGTTGAGCTGTACCAGTTGAGCACGTTCTTCGCGCAGCTGGAGGTCCTGCTGGCGCAACTGACGGTTCTCCAGTTCCAGCTGTTGAACGCGCGCCAGCAACTGGTCAATCTTCTGTTCGAGTGCGTTGAAATAGTGTTCGCTCATGCCAGACCCCATGCAATAACCTGCTGACTATAAACAGCTGCCCGCACAGGGTCAATCGACACTCCGTGGCTCTGTTTATAGTGAAATGCTAGCATAGAGATCAATGCGGTGCCGGTCCTGCCCGGTTACCCTCGGCACAACATAACAACCCCGGATAGATGATTATGACCCACGAACAGGCCGCTGCAGTTGAACTGCCGGATTTCGATACCCTGGCCGATTGGCTGGTTGAAGAGGGAGCGCTGACCGTATCGCCGTCGGAGCTGCATGGATTGCTGGCGGGTCAGGTTGCCGCCGGAGCCCGTTTTGATCCGGCCAGCCTGTTGCAGCGGATACAGCAACTGTTCGATATCGAGCCGCTCCAGGGTGAGGGGGTGCGCAAGGGCGTGATGCAGCTGTATCTGGCTACGCTGCAGCAGTTTGAAGCCCCCGATTTCAGTTTCGAACTGCTGCTGCCCGATGATGATCAGCCGTTGCCGATCCGGGCCGAGGCGCTGGGCGTCTGGTGCAGCGGTTTCCTCAGCGGTTTTGGCCTGCAGGAGCGCAAGGGTACCCAGGGATTGTCGGTCGAGGGGCAGGAGACCTTGCGTGATCTGGCCCAGATCGTCCAGATCAGCACCGACGCCGATGCGGACACCGAGGAAGATGAGGGTGACCTGATGGAAGTGCAGGAGTACGTGCGCATGGCCGCCCTGCTGGTGTTCAGTGAATGCAACGAGCCCGATGGCCAGTCCGCGCCGGATGAAAACGCCCCGGCGCCGGTATTGCACTGATGGTTTCAGGATCCGATATGAAAATTGCTCAGGATGAATTTGCCCGCCGGCGCGCAGCCCTGCTGCAGCAGCTGCCGGCCAACAGCGTGGCACTGGTGGCCGGCAGCCACCTGAAAAGCCGCAACCGTGATGCCGAATATGCCTTCCGTCAGGACAGCGATTTTTATTACCTGACCGGTTTCAACGAACCCGAATCCCTGCTGTTGCTGATCCCGGGACGTGCCCAAGGCGAGTTTGTCCTGTTCTGCCCGCCGCGCGACCCGCAGATGGAGATCTGGACCGGATACCGGGCCGGCCCCGAGGGCGGTGTGCGCGATTTCGGGGCCGACCAGGCGTTTGCACTGGACGAGCTGGAGGCTCAGATGCCCCAGCTGCTCGATGGCGTGCATCGGCTTTATTATGCCCTGGGCAGCGATGAAGCACTGGATACCCGGGTGCGCGGCTGGCTGAATCAGGTCCGTGCCCAGGCGCGCCAGGGGGCCCAGGCGCCGGAGGAACTGGTGTTGCTGGACAATCTGCTGCATGAACAGCGACTGTTCAAGAGCGACGCCGAACTGGCGGTAATGCGCTGCGCGGCCGAGATTTCCGCCGAGGCTCACTGTCGCGCCATGCGTCTGTCGCGTCCGGGTCTGTACGAATACCAGTTGGAAGCGGAGATTACCGGTTACTGCATGCAGCAGGGCGCCCGCTTCCAGGCCTATTCGCCGATCGTCGGCGGTGGTGCCAATGGCTGCATTCTGCATTACATCGAGAATACGGCCGAACTGCAGGATGGTGATCTGGTGTTGATCGATGCCGGCTGCGAGCTGGACAACTATGCCAGCGATATCACCCGCACCTTCCCGGTCAACGGTCGTTTTACGCCGCAGCAGAAGGCGCTCTACCAGCTGGTGCTGGATACCCAGTTGGCCTGCATCGAGGCGATGCAGCCCGGGGTGCCCTGGGACCGGATTCACGACCTGTCGGTAGAGCTGCTGACCCAGGGATTGATCGATCTTGGCCTGCTACAGGGTGAGCGAGATGTGCTGATCGAGCAGGGTGCTTACCGTCGCTTCTATATGCACCGCATCGGTCACTGGCTGGGCATGGATGTACATGATGTCGGCCAGTACAAGATTGATGGCGAATGGCGATCGTTGGAGCCGGGCATGGTGATGACCATCGAACCGGGGTTGTATGTGGCCCCGGATGATGAGAGCGTGGCACCCGAATGGCGTGGCATCGGTATCCGTATCGAAGATGATGTCCTGGTGACCGAGCAGGGGCCGGACGTGCTGACCCGCGGCGTGCCGAAAACCATCGCTGATATCGAAGCGCTGATGGCGCAGAGCTGAGCAGTCGGAGACGCGGACGATGCAGCAGTATGACCTGATCATCATCGGTGGCGGCATGGTCGGTGCCAGCCTGGCGGCGGCGCTGTTGCCGACGGCAGAAGAGCTGGGGCTGCGCATGGCGCTGATCGAGGCACAGCCGATGCCGGCAGCCGGAGAAGCGGTGTTTACCCCCAGTTACGACGCCCGTTCCACGGCGCTGGCGCAGGGGGTGCGTACGCTCTATCGGCGCATGGGTATCTGGTCGGCGCTGGAGGCGCACCTGACCCCGATCGACCAGATCCATGTGTCGGATCGGGGCCGTTTCGGCAGCACCCGCCTGCAGGCGGATGAGGAGGGCGTACCGGCGCTGGGCTATGTGGTGGAGAACCACTGGCTGGGCCAGGTACTGATCCGCCATCTGCAACAGCGTGCTGGTGATCGTCTGACGCTGATTTCGCCTGCCGAGGTCGAGATGCTGGTGCCTGCTGCGGCTGGCAACGAAGTCCGGCTGCAGACCGCGGCCGGTGAACAGCGCCTGAGTGCCGAGCTGGTCGTGATGGCCGATGGCGGCCGCTCCGCACTGCGTGAACGGCTTGGCATTCACTACCGCGAGCAGGCCTATGGTCAGCATGCCCTGGTCGCCAATG
This sequence comes from uncultured Marinobacterium sp., assembly GCA_963677795.1. Classification (GTDB taxonomy): domain Bacteria; phylum Pseudomonadota; class Gammaproteobacteria; order Pseudomonadales; family Balneatricaceae; genus Marinobacterium. The sequence goes on from OY782520.1 coordinate 2,171,925, forward strand.
TGTCACTGGATCGTCCCCATGCCAACGTGGCCTATGAGCGCTTTACCGAAGCGGGGCCGGTGGCGCTGTTGCCCGGTGAAAGTCTCAATGGTCAGGTACGTTGCGGGCTGGTGTGGACACTGGCCGACGCAGTGCTGGACGAGGTGCTGGCGCTGGATGATCAGGCGTTCCTGGCGCGGCTGCAGGACACCTTCGGTTACCGGGCCGGCCGTTTTACCGCGGTGGGCGAGCGCTACCACTATCCACTCAAACTTACTCAGGCCGAGGAGCAGGTGCGCAGCGGTCTGGTAGTGCTGGGCAATGCCGCTCATGCGCTGCACCCGATCGCCGGTCAGGGCTACAATCTGGCATTGCGTGGCGTGGTGGCGCTGGCTGATCTGATCATCGCGCGCAAGCGGGCGGGGCTACCGCTGGGCACGCTGGACGGGCTTAGCGAATTTGTCGAACAGCGCCGCCAGGATCAGCAGCGCACTATCCAGTTCAGTGACCGTACCCTGAAACTCTTCACCAGTGACAACCCGCTGTTGCGGCTGGGACGCGGCCTGGGGCTGCAGCTGCTGGACAGCTGTCCCCTGGGTAAGACCCTGTTTGCCCGTGCCGCCATGGGCCTGGACCAACCTGCGGCGCGCCTGCGCTGAATCCGGAGAATCAAAATGTCGACCGAGCAGCATGCTGACCTGGTAATTGTGGGCGCCGGGATGGTCGGATTGGCACTGGCCCTGGCGCTGGCGCCATCGGGGAAGCGAATTTGTCTGCTGGAGCAGCGCCCGGGCCCTGTCGAAGACTGGCTCGATCAGCTTTGTGGCCAGCCGGCGTCGCAGTATGACCCCCGTGTCAGTGCGCTCAATCTGGCTTCGGTCAAACTGCTCGATCAGCTGTGTGCCTGGTCGGCGATTAAGTCGTTGTTCCGGGCCTGTGCCTACCGCGATATGGAGGTCTGGGACGGTGAAGGCAGTGGCCGTATCCATTTCAGCGCCGATGCCCTGCATGAAGACCAGCTGGGCTATATCGTTGAGAACTCCATGATTCAGGCGGGCCTGCTGCAGCAGCTGTCGCGTCATGACAATCTGCAGCTGCTCACCGGTGTCGGTCTGCAGCAGTTGTCGGCTCCCGCGGCAGATGGCCATCGCACGCTGCAGCTGAGCGACGGCCGCCGTCTGGCAGCCACGCTGGTGGTGGGCGCCGATGGTGCCCTGTCGCGGACCCGCCAGCTCAGCGGACTGGGCGCAACGGAGTGGGACTACGGCCACCATGCACTGGTGACGACCATTACCACCGAGCGGGAACACGCGGATACCTGCTGGCAGCGTTTTACCGAGGACGGCCCCCTGGCCCTGCTGCCGCTGGCCGGCGGAGAGCGGCGCAAGAGTTCGATCGTCTGGTCGACTTCACCGGAGCATGCCCGAGAGCTGATGGCCCTGTCCGATGAAGACTTTTGTCGGGCTCTGGCTCGGGCCGCGGATCATTGCCTGGGGGCTGTGATCGACAGTGCCGAGCGGCACCTGATTCCGCTGCGCCAGCGCCACGCTCATCAGTATGTGGAAGCGGGGCTGGCGTTGGTCGGTGATGCGGCGCACACCATTCATCCGCTGGCCGGTCAGGGGGTGAATCTGGGCTTTATGGATGCCGCCGCGCTGGCCGACGTGATTGAGGCTGCCTGGCAACGAGGCGAATCGATCGCCGATGAGGCCGTATTGCGGCGTTATCAGCGCCAGCGACGCAGTGCCAACCTGTGCATGTCGGCGACGATGGAAAGCTTCCGGCGGCTGTTCGCGCCCCAGCCGGCACCGATCCGCCTGCTGCGCAGCTGCGGCATGAATCTGATGGATCGGCTGGAGCCGGTCAAACAGCATCTGGTGCTGCAGGCGATGGGACTGTCCGGAGAGCGGCCGCAGCGGCTGCAACGCTGATACACTTGACAGACGGTTAAAGATTGATCTGTGGCGCAAATGCCGATACATTGTCTTCCCTTTTTTTTTGTTAACCAGTTGCGACACGGCTTCGGCTGAGGTTCGGAACACTGCTGCAGATGAGTTTGCCGATGGGACATAAGACCGCACTTCACGCACAACATCATGCACTGGGCGCCAAACTGGTCGACTTCAGTGGCTGGGAGATGCCGCTGCATTACGGCTCTCAGGTAGAGGAACATCATAAGGTACGCCAGAGCGCGGGCATGTTCGATGTCTCGCACATGACCGTTGTCGACGTATCCGGAGCCCAGGCGCGCAGCTACCTGCGTCACCTGCTGGCCAATGACGTGGCTGGTCTGAAGCAGAAGGGTAAGGCTCTGTACAGTGCCATGCTCAATGAAGAAGGCGGTGTCATCGATGATCTGATCGTTTACCTGATGACCGAGCCCGACGTTGCCGGCGAATGGTACCGCGTGGTGGTCAACTGCGGCACCCGCGAGAAGGATCTGCGCTGGATGGCTGATCAGGCGGTGCGTTTCGATGTGGCGCTGACCGAGCAGCCGGAGCTGGCGATGATTGCGATTCAGGGCCCCAAGGCCCGTCAGCGTGTCGAACAGGTGGTCAGTGAGTCCCGCGCGCGACTGATTTCCGAACTCAAGCCCTTTGTCGGTCAGGAATCCGAGGGCTGGTTTATCGCCCGCACCGGCTATACTGGCGAGGACGGTCTGGAGATCATGCTGCCGGACGACGAAGCCGAAGCCTTTTGGCAGCAGCTGTTGGAGGCCGGTGTGGCACCCTGTGGTCTGGGCGCACGCGATACCCTGCGTCTGGAAGCGGGCATGAACCTCTACGGCTCCGACATGGATGAGCAGATTTCACCGCTGGAGGCCGGCATGGCCTGGACCCTGGCGCTGGAGCCGGCGGAGCGTCAGTTCGTCGGTCGCGAGGCGGTGGAAGCACTCAAGGCCAAGGGTGTTGAGCGCAAGCTGGTCGGCCTGGTACTGACTGAGCGTGGTGTGCTGCGTAGCCATCAGAAGGTGGTGGTGGATGGTCTGGGCGAAGGCGAAATCACCAGCGGCAGTTTCTCGCCGACGCTGGGGTATTCGATTGCACTGGCCCGTGTCCCGGCCGGTACCGGCAGCAGCGCCGAGGTCGAGATGCGTGGCAAGCGGGTGCCGGTACAGGTGGTCAAGCCGCCGTTCGTGCGCCATGGTGAAAAAGTATTTTCCTGAACGAGCCTGATAGGAACCCGAGATGAGCAATGTCCCGAATGAACTGAAATATGTGGCCAGCCACGAGTGGATCCGTGACGAAGGTAACGGCATCGTGACCATCGGTATCACTGATCATGCCCAGGACCTGCTGGGTGACGTGGTGTTTGTCGAGCTGCCTGATGTGGGTGCCGAAGTGGCTGCAGGCGATGACGCGGGCGTCGTTGAGTCGGTCAAGGCCGCCTCCGATGTCTACGCGCCGCTGAGCGGTGAAGTGGTTGCCATCAACGAAGCGCTGGAAGATGCGCCGGAGACGGTCAACTCGGACCCTTACGGTGACGGCTGGTTCTTCCAGCTGAAGCTGAGCGATACCAGCGAGCTGGATGACCTGCTGGATGCGGACGGCTACGCCGCCCACTGCGAAGCCGAAGGCTGAGCTGGCCCTCTTATCGGTCGTGCAGACATGCTTGCGCTGACCGACCGAACCTTTCCACTGTCCCGGCCTTTGCCGGGACAGTCATTTCAGACCAAAGACAGAGCACGATGAACCTCAAACCACTCATTCTTCAGTCCGGTGCCGATCGGCGCCTGCGTGGCGGCCACCTGTGGATCTACAGCAATGAAGTCGACAACAAGGCCACGCCGCTGAAAGGCTTCGAGCCAGGCGAACAGGTTATTGTGCAGGACGCACGTGGCAAGGCGCTGGGCATCGCATCGGTCAACCCCAATACGCTGATCTGTGGCCGCCTGTTGAGCCGGGATTTGCGTCATCCGCTGGACCGCTCGCTGCTGGTGCACCGCTTCAATGTGGCCAAGTCGCTGCGCGAGCAGTGCTTCGATCAGCCCTGTTATCGGGTGATCTTCGGTGACGCCGATGGTCTGCCGGGTCTGGTGGTGGATCGTTTCTACGACATCTTCGTGGTACAGATCTCCACTGCCGGTATGGAAGCTGCGCTGGAACAGATTCTGGATGCGTTGAACAAGGTGTTCCAGCCACAGGCGATCGTGCTGCGCAACGACGGCAAGATGCGCGCGACCGAAGGGCTGGAAACCTACATCGAGGTGGTGCAGGGCGAAGTGCCCGAGCTGGCGCCGCTGAACGAAAACGGCGTCAACCTGGTAGCGCCGATCCTTACCGGCCAGAAGACCGGCTGGTTCTATGACCACCGTGAAAACCGCGCCCGCATGCAGACGCTGGTCAAGGGCAAGCGAGTGCTGGACCTGTTCAGCTATGTCGGTGGCTGGGGTGCCCAGGCGCTGGCGGCCGGTGCCAGCGAGGTGGTCTGTGTCGACGCTTCGGTGACGGCGCTGGAAGTAGCCGCCGAGAACGCCCGCCTTAACGAGGGGGAAACCCGTTTCCGCGGCCTGCAGGGCGACGCCTTCGATCTGTGTAAGGCGCTGGTGGCAGACAAGGAGCGCTTCGATGTGGTTGTAGTGGACCCGCCGGCGTTTATTGCCAAGCGCAAGGATATTCGCAACGGCGAACGCGCCTATGCCCGTATCAACAACCTGGCGATGCGTCTGCTGAACAAGGATGGCATCCTGATCTCGGCGTCCTGCTCGATGCACCTGGCCAAGGACCGTCTGGTCGATATCCTGAGGGCCAACAGCCGCGAGCTGGATCGCAATGCGCAGATCTTCGCCCAGGGCTATCAGGGTGCCGACCATCCGATCCATCCGGCCATTCCCGAGACCGAGTACCTGAAGGCCTATTTCCTGCGCGTACTGCCGTCCAACTGATCCACCGGATCCGTGATACGCTTGTCTGAACGACAGGCTCGCCGGACGGGGGTTCTGGTCACGGCGGGCCTGCTCCCCCCTGAGAGTATGAAGACAGCACGAGGAGAGTATCGATGGATTATCTGACACTGGGACAATCGGACCTCAAGGTCAGCCGCATCGCGCTGGGTACCATGACCTTCGGCCGTCAGAACAGCGAAGCCGAAGCGTTCGAGCAGCTCGACTATGCACTGGAGCGCGGCGTCAACCTGATCGATGCCGCCGAGATGTACCCGGTGCCCACGGCGGCGGAGTTCCAGGGCCGCACCGAGCAGTACATCGGCAACTGGATGCGCCAGCGTGGCAACCGTGATCGGGTGATCCTGGCCACCAAGGCCACAGGTCCCGGAGCGATGGTCAACTATTTGCGTCCGGACATGCGCCATGATGCGCGCAATCTGCGCCTTGCCATCGAAGGCAGCCTGACACGTCTGCAGACCGACTACATCGACCTCTATCAGCTACACTGGCCGGATCGCAGTACCAACTTCTTCGGCCAGCTGGGCTACCAGCATGATCCATCCAGTCCGGGTACGCCGCTGGCGGAAACGCTGGCGGTGCTGGGCGAGCTGGTCGCCGAGGGCAAGATCCGCCATATCGGCCTGTCCAACGAAACCCCCTGGGGCACCATGAAGTGCCTGCAACTGGCCGAGCAGCTGGGGTTGCCGCGGATCGTTTCGGTGCAGAACCCCTACAGCCTGCTCAACCGCACCGCCGAAATCGGGCTGGCCGAGGTGATGCTGCGCGAACAGGTCGGTCTGCTGGCCTATTCGCCGCTGGGCTTTGGCGTGCTTACCGGCAAGTATGCCGCTGGCGCCCGTCCCGAAGGCTCGCGTCTGGCACTCTTCCCGGAATACCAGCGTTACCTGACCGAGCAGGGGCTGGCGGCCACCCAGTGCTATCTGGAGCTGGCGGCGGAAGCGGGCCTCGACCCGGCACAGATGGCGCTGGCCTACGTCAACAGCCGTCCTTTCCTGGGCAGCAACATTATCGGCGCTACGCGCATGGACCAGCTCAAGGCCAACCTGGGCTCGTTGGACATGGAATTGAGTGCCGAGCTGCTGGCGCAGATCGAAGCGATCCACCAGCGCTACCCTAACCCCTGTCCTTAATCGCCTCCTGCTCAAGAGCTGCTCAGTGGCGTAACGAGGTTGGGTTTGTCTGACCGTCTGCGGGCCAGGGAGGGCCGCAGCCGAGCCCCCAGGGAGGGCTTGTGGCGTGTCAGACAGACCCAATCACGTTACCCGGCGGCATGAAGATAGTGTGTCTGCCGGATCCATATCCTGGTCCAATTCTGCCTGCCTTTGCCATACTCAAGGAAAACCCCAGCTGAAGGAGAAGCAGCATGCAGCAACAACAAGTCCAGGACCTGATGCAGCCCGTCCCCAATCCTTTGCATGTGGAGATGTCGCTGTCGCAGGCGGTTGATCTGATACTGCAGTCCGGCCAGATGGGCCTGCCGGTGGTCAACGATGAGCGTCAGGTGGTGGGTTTCGTGTCTGAGCACGACTGCATCGATTACCTGATCAGCGGCAGCTATCACTGCGACAGCCGTATTCAGGTGAATGACATCATGTACCGCGAGCCGCTGTGTGCCTCGCCGACGGAGAGCATTATCGATCTGGTGCAGAAAATGGGTGGCAACAAACCGAAGACCTGGCCGGTCGCCCGAGACGGGCGGCTGCTCGGGGTGATCAGCCGCCGTCAGATCATGCAGGCGCTGAATGCCAGCATGAAAGGCTGTCGTTCACGCGTCTGAGGCGGGGATCAGCTGCAGAATCGGCCAGCCCCGTGTCTGGGCGGTGGTGCGCAGACGGTCGTCGGGGTTGGTCGCGACCGGGTTGTCCACCACTTCCAGCAGCGGCAGGTCGTTGTTGGAGTCGCTGTAGAACCAGCTGCCGGTCAGGCTGTGACCGGTTTCCTCCAGCCAGGCATGCAGGCGGGTGACCTTGCCGCCCTGGAAGCAGGGCGTGCCGGCGACCTTGCCGGTGAACTGGCCGTCGATCATCTCCGGGTCCGTCGCCAGCAGGGCGTCCACGCCGAGGCGCTGGGCGATGGGCGCGGTGACGAAGCGGTTGGTGGCTGTAATGATCAGCAGGAAATCGCCCTTGGCACGGTGCTCGGCCAGCAGCTGTTCCGCCTTGGGCAGAATGATCGGCTCAATGCACTCGGCCATGAACTCGGCGTGCCAGATATCCAGCTGCTCAGGGGTATGCTGGGCCAGCGGGTTGAGGGCAAAGTTCAGAAACTCGTGGATATCCATCTCGCCACGCAGGTACTCCTCGTAGAAGCGGTCGTTGGCGGCACGGTACTCATTTTCATCGACCACGCCCTTGCGGCAGAGAAACTCGCCCCAGGCATGGTCGCTGTCACCCCCGATCAGGGTGTGGTCCAGGTCAAAAATCGCAAGGCTCACGCAGGACTCCTCAGCATTGGGCCGGCGCGGGGCCGGGCAAACAAAAGCGCAAGCATAGACCTGCAGAGAGGGTGGTGCAATCGAGGTTCCGACCGGCTATTTGCCAAACAGCCGATCTGTGGAACAATAAAAACCAAAACAGATATAGATCGGGATCAAAATTGTGATTGATGCAGATGGATTCAGACCCAACGTCGGAATCATTCTGGTTAATTCGCAGGGTCAGGTTCTTTGGGCAAGACGCATCGGGCAGAACGCCTGGCAGTTCCCGCAAGGTGGTATACAGTCAAACGAGTCACCCGAACAGGCGATGTATCGTGAGCTCGGTGAAGAGATCGGACTGACGCCCTCGGATGTGGAGATCATGGCGGTGACGCGCGGCTGGCTGCGCTATCGTCTACCCAAACGCATGATCCGGCGCCACTCGCACCCTGTGTGTGTGGGCCAGAAACAGAAATGGTTCCTGCTGCGCATGCTCAGTGATGACAGCGCGGTGCGGATAGATCATACCGACTCGCCCGAGTTCGACGGCTGGGAGTGGGTCAGTTACTGGTACCCTCTGGGACAGGTCGTGTCCTTCAAGCGCGAGGTGTACCGCAAGGCGATGAAGGAGTTGTCGCCCCGGTTGGCGCGCCTGCAGGCCAGACACTAACAAACAGAGGAGCCACCTGATGAGTATGCTGAGTGTGCTGCGCAAGATCGTCCAGGAGGTCAGCACGGCACCGGACCTGGATTCCGTGCTCGATCTGATTGTGCGCCGCATTCAGCAGGCGATGAAAACCCAGGTGTGCTCCATTTTCCTGTTCGACCCTGTGCGTCAGCGTTATGTGCTGCGTGCCTCCCAGGGGTTGAATCAGGAAGCGGTGGGCAAGGTCAGTCTGTCGCCGACCGAAGGTATCGTCGGTCAGGTGGGCCAGCGTGCCGAACCGATCAACCTCGAGGATGCGTCCCGCCATCCCGCCTTCCATTACCTGAAAGCCACTGGTGAGGAGCGCTTCCACGCTTTCCTGGGCGTGCCCATCATCCATCACCGCAGTGTCCTTGGCGTGCTGGTTGTGCAGCAGATGGAGCACCGCCGCTTCGACGAAAGCGAAGAGGCGTTCATGGTGACCCTGTCGGCCCAGCTGGCCGGGATCATCGCCCATGCCGAGGCCACCGGCTCGGTCAACTCCGACCAGCATCCCCAGGCCAAGGTAAAGCCGCAGCGCGATCGCCATTTCGGCGGTGTCGCCGCCGCCGCCGGTGTGGCGATCGGTACCGTGGTGGTGGCGACGCTGGCGGCGGAGCTGGAAACGGTACCGGACAAGCCGGCGAAGGATGTGCAGCAGGAGCTGGATGCCTTCCAGGCGGCCTTGGAGGCGGTACGTGACGATATTCGCACCGTCAGCAAGAGTCTGGCGCGACGGCTGCGTTCGGACGAGCAAGCGCTGTTCGACGTCTACCTGCGCATGCTCGATGACCAGGCACTGGCCGGTGAGATCGAGGCGCGCATCAAAGCCGGCAATTGGGCCCAGGGGGCGCTGCGCGAGGTGGTGCTGACCCAGGTACGTCAGTTCAACTCGATGGAGGACGCCTACCTGCGTGAGCGGGCCAGTGATATCCGTGATCTCGGGCGGCGTATTCTCGGTTACCTGCAGGAAAGTGCCGGTCCGCCCGAGGTGGAATGCAACGAGGACACGATTCTGATCGCCGACGAGCTGTCGCCGGCGATGCTGGGGCTGGTGCCGGAGGACAAGCTGGTGGGGCTGGTGTCGGTCAGTGGCTCGGGCACCTCCCATGCCGCGATCATGGCGCGGGCCGTGGGCATACCCACGGTGATGGGCGCGGTCGATCTGCCGTTTACCCGTCTGGAAGGGCGCCAGGTGATTGTCGATGGTTACTCGGGGCGGGTCTACGTCAACCCTTCTGAGCAGCTGTTGGCCGCCTTCCGCGAAGTGATTCGTGAAGAGCGTGCAGTGGCCGCGGAGCTGGAGGGGCTGAGAGATCTGCCGGCGGAAACTACCGATGGTTACCGCATGCCGCTGTGGGTCAATACCGGCCTGGTGGCGGACGTGAGCCGCTCGCTGCAGCGCGGGGCCGAAGGTATAGGGCTGTACCGTACCGAGATCCCGTTCATGATTCGCGACTTCTTCCCCAGCGAGCATGAGCAGCTGCAGAGCTATCGCAGCCAGCTGGAAGCCTTTGCGCCGCGTCCGGTGACCATGCGCACCCTGGATATCGGTGGTGACAAGGCATTGCCTTACTTCCCGATCGTAGAGGACAACCCCTTCCTGGGCTGGCGAGGCATCCGCGTGACCCTGGATCATCCGGAGATCTTCCTGGTGCAGGTGCGGGCAATGCTGCGGGCGTCGGAAGGACTCAACAACCTGCGCATCATGCTGCCGATGGTGACCAGTGTGCATGAGGTCGAGGAAGCGTTGCGCCAGATCGATCGGGCGCTGAGTGAGCTGCAGGACGAGGGCTATGCGGTGCAGCGTCCGCTGGTCGGCGTGATGGTGGAAGTGCCGGCGGCGGTCTATCAGGTGCGCCGCTTTGCTCGTCTGGTTGATTTTGTATCCGTTGGCTCCAACGATCTGACCCAGTACATACTGGCCGTGGATCGTAACAACCCGCGCGTGGCGGGGCTTTATGCGGCTTACCATCCGGCGGTGCTGCGGGCGCTGCAGTATATCGCCCGTGAAACGCGCAAGGAGGGCAAGCCGGTGTCGATCTGCGGCGAGATGGCCGCCGATCCGGGAGGTGCCCTGCTGCTGATGGCGATGGGCTATGAAGTGCTGTCGATGAACGCCAACAACCTGCCGCGCGTCAAGTCGGCGATCCGAGGGGTTAGCCTGGCACGGGCCCAATCATTACTGAGTCGGGTGCTGCGTATGGATGATGCCGAAGAGATCCACCAGTATCTGCGTCAGGCATTGAAGCAGCTGGGACTGGGTCAGCTGACCCGGCCGCGACTGCCGAATCAGCCGCCCGGCTAGGCTGGTACCAGCGGCGGGCGGTCGAGCAGAAAGCGCCGCCGCCCCTGTGCCTGTGCGCGGGCATCATAACTTTCCTCCAGCAGCAGCAGGCGGCCACTGCGGTGTTGCATCATCAGGGTACTGGCCCGGGTACCGTAATCCTCCGACACGATAAAACAGGATGACAGCAGCTGTTCCCGTGCCAGCGGCAGACCGGTATCCGGCAGCTGGGCATCGCTTGGCCGGCTGCGCTCGTGCAGCAGATGCAGCAGGTGTTCGGGATCCAGCCGGTTTTGTGCTAGCGCCTGCTGCAGGCGGGCGCGTGCCATCAATGTCTTGGGCCAGGGGGTGTCGAGCAGCGCGTTGCTGAGCCCGAAGACACCTTGTTGCAGCGGCCGGCAGCGGTCGCTGACGTTGCTGTAGTGGTACCAGCCCTGAGCGTCCCGCAGCAGCAGGTTGAAACCGGCGTAGTGGTTGGCATCCAGTTCGGCACAGAAGGCGGTCGCCGGGGTCGTCGAGCGCAGGAAGTCGTTGACCAGTTGGCCCCGCGAGCGGGCCTGTTCCGGTACCGGCCGGCGCAGGTTGCGGTGATTGGTGACCAGGGCAAAGCGGTTGTTGTCGCCCAGTCCCATCCAGCTGCCGCCGGCGCGCAGGTCGCGCCCCCCCAGTATGGGCAGCTCCGGCCAGACGCTCAGTGGTCGGGTCGGACGCTGATGAAATTCGTCACGGTTGGCGACCAGTATCAGTGGCCAGTCGGGGTGGGCGTTGAGAGCAAAGACGGCTAGGCACATGGCGGTTCGGTTTCATCTCCGGGATTCAGGCTCTAAGATAAACCGCTTTACCCTGCGGATAAATCGATCATGTTGACGACTCTTGCGCTCTACCTGCTTCTGGGTGCCGTTGCGGGCATCGTGGCCGGCCTGTTCGGTATTGGTGGCGGCCTGCTGATCGTGCCGGTGCTGATCTTCTCCTTTCAGTTGCAGGGGGTCGATGCCGCCGTACTGACCCATATGGCGGTGGCCACCTCGCTGGCAACCATCGTCGTGACCTCGCTCAGTTCGGTGCGCGCCCATCACCAGCATGGCGCCGTGCGCTGGGAACTGTTCCGGTCGCTGGCAGTCGGAATCCTGGCGGGCGCGGTACTGGGGGTGAATACGGCGGTGCAGTTGAGCGGCGGTACCTTGCAGATTGCGCTCGGCATCTTCGCCCTGTTGGTCGCGGTGCAGATGGCGTTCGGTCTCAAGCCCAGTGCCGGTGATCAGGTGCCGGGCAGTGCCGAGCTGAGTGTGTCCGGCGGCATCATCGGTTGGGCGTCGTCGATTTTCGGTATCGGCGGTGGCGCCCTGACCGTGCCCTATCTGAGCTGGCGCCGGGTGACCATGCAGCAGGCCGTGGCAACGTCCGCCGCCTGTGGTCTGCCGATTGCGCTGATGGGGGCGCTGGCCAATGTCTGGGTTGGCTGGGGTGAGGCGCAACTGCCGGACTGGAGTCTGGGGTATGTCTATCTGCCCGCCTTTGCCGGCATCGTGCTGGCCAGCTCGATGACGGCGCCGCTGGGTGCGCGGCTGGCCCATCGCCTGCCGCAGCCGGTGCTGAAAAAAGTGTTCGCGGTGTTTCTCGTGGTCGTGGGCGGCCGTTTCATTCTTTCCAACCTGGGATAAGTTTCTATGTGGGTGCATGACATCAATCCGCTGGCACTGGAGCTGGGGCCGTTGAAAATTCACTGGTACGGCTTGATGTACCTGATCGGCTTTGGTGCTGCCTGGTGGCTGGGCAATTATCGGGCGCGCAAGGCGGGCTCCGGCTGGACCGAGCAGCAGGTGTCCGATCTGGTGTTCTGGAGCGCTGTCGGGGTGATCCTCGGAGGTCGTATGGGCTATGTGCTGTTCTATAACTTCGACTATTTCCTGCAGCATCCGCTCTGGTTGTTTGCCGTCTGGGAGGGGGGCATGTCCTTCCATGGCGGCCTGATCGGTGTACTGGTCGTGCTGGCGCTGTTTGCGCACCGCTATGGCAAGACCTTCTTCGAGATCGGCGACTTCGTGGCGCCACTGGTGCCGATCGGGCTGGGGGCGGGCCGGCTGGGCAATTTCATCGGCGGTGAAGTCTGGGGGCGGGTGACCGATGTGCCCTGGGCGGTGATCTTTCCGCGTGCCGGTGACGGCCTGCCGCGGCATCCATCGCAGCTGTACGAGATGGTGTTGGAGGGCGTAGTACTGTTCATCCTGCTCTGGTGGTACTCGGCGCGGCCGCGGCCGCGCATGGCGGTGTCCGGGCTGTTCCTGCTCGGCTATGGCGCCTTTCGTTCACTGGTGGAGCTGGTGCGCGAGCCGGACGGCCATCTGGGCTTCATCGCCTTCGACTGGCTGACCATGGGGCAACTGCTGTCACTGCCGATGATCCTGCTGGGCGCATTGCTGATGCTGCTGGCCTATCGACGCGAGTCTGTGCCGCGGGTCTAGTGTCGCAATGGGCTATGCTGGCTAAAGAACGGCCAGCGGCATAAAATGGCGGCTATTTGTTTTTGGAACGGGGCGATTATGCAGCAGTATCTGGACCTGATGCAGGACATCATCGACAACGGCGTGGACAAGGGCGACCGAACCGGGACGGGGACGCGCTCGGTGTTTGGTCGTCAGCTGCGTTTCGACCTGTCACAGGGTTTTCCGCTGCTGACCACCAAGAAGATCCACCTGAAGTCGGTAATCTACGAGCTGCTCTGGTTCCTATCCGGCAGTACCGATAACAACTGGTTGCAGCAGCGCGGGGTGCGTATCTGGAACGAGTGGGCGCTGGAAGATGGTGATCTGGGGCCGATCTATGGCAAGCAGTGGCGCTCCTGGGCCTGTCCCGACGGCTCCACCATCGACCAGATCGCCACCGTAGTCGAGCAGATCAAGCGTACGCCCAATTCACGCCGTCTGATCGTCAGCGGCTGGAACCCGGCCGATCTGCCGGATGAAACCATCAGTCCGCAGGATAATGTGCGTCAGGGCCGTGCTGCGCTGCCGCCCTGTCATACCCTGTTCCAGTTCTATGTCGCCGAGGGCAAGCTGAGCTGTCAGCTGTACCAGCGCAGCGCCGACTACTTCCTCGGCGTCCCGTTCAACATCGCTTCCTACTCGCTGCTGACCCATATGGTGGCTCAGCAGTGTGATCTCGAGGTGGGTGAGTTCGTGCACACCTTTGGTGACCTGCATCTGTATCACAACCATCTCAATGATCCGGCCATTGTGCAGGAGCAGCTGTCGCGTACGCCCAAGGCACTGCCGCAGCTGAATATCCGACGTCGCCCGGCCGACATTTTCAGTTACGAGTACGAGGACTTCGAGGTCTCCGGTTATGATCCGGACCCGGTCATTCGAGCCCCCATCGCCGTCTGATGCAAGGAGAACGCATGCGTCTGGCCATGATTGTCGCCCAGTCCGAGAACCGGGTGATCGGTATCAACAACAAACTGCCCTGGTATCTGCCGGAGGACCTGAAGTACTTCAAGCGGGTCACGCTCGGCAAGCCGATCATCATGGGGCGCAAAACTTTTGAATCGATCGGCCGGCCGCTGCCGGGGCGGACCAATATCGTCATTACCCGTGATGCTGGCTGGGATCATCCCGGGGTGCGCGTCGTGCATAGTCTGGATGAAGGTCTGGCCCTGGGTGAGAGTCTGGCACTGATCGATGGTGTCGAGGAAGCGGTGGTGATCGGCGGTGCCGAGATCTATGCGCTCTGCTTGCCCCGTGCGGACCGCCTCTATCTGACCCAGGTGCATGCAGAGGTTCAGGGCGATGCCTTTTTCCCGGCACTGGACGTGAATGCCTGGCAACAGGTGGCACGGGAGGATTTCGCGGCCATCGAACCCAACCCCTACGACTACAGCTTCATCGTGTTGGACCGCGGCCGGACCGAGGTTGAGCATGCTGGATAAACTGCTGTCTGTACTGGCGGATGGGGCTTTCCACTCCGGCAGTGAGTTGGGACGAGAGCTGGGTATCAGTCGCAGTGCGGTGTGGAAGCACATGCAGCGTCTGCAGGAGCTGGGGCTTGAGGTCTACAGCGTCAAGGGCCGCGGTTACCGCCTGCCGGGTGGCATCGACCTGATCGATGCCGAGCGGCTGCGTGATCGCCTGCAGAGCGCCGGGCTGGACGAACGGTTGACGGTGGTGAACGTCGCAATCGAAACCGATTCCACCAATGCTCAGGGTCTTGAAGCGCTGCAGCAGGGTGTGCACAGCGGTCTTTTCGTGGCCGAGTATCAACATGCCGGGCGCGGTCGGCGTGGGCGTCAGTGGCTGAGTCCGCTGGCATCGAGTCTCTGCTTTACCCTGGCCTGGCGTTTCAATAGCGGCGCCGCCGCGCTGGAAGGGTTGAGCCTCGCCGTGGGATTGGCATTGCAACAGGCGCTGGCCGAATTGGGTGTGGCGCAGGTGGGGCTGAAATGGCCCAACGACCTGCTGGTGGATAATGCCAAGCTCGCCGGTATTCTGATCGAGCTCAGTGGCGATGCCGCCGGTGAGTGTCAGGTGGCGATCGGTGTCGGCCTGAACGTGGCGCTGCCGGAAGGTCTGGCAGAGCAGTTGGATCAGCCCTGCATTGACCTGCGTGCGCTGGGCTTTGAAGGTGAGCGTACCGAGTTGCTGGCCACTCTGGTGCGTCAGCTGGTGCGTGTGCTGCAGCGCTTCGAGTCCGGTGGTTTTGCCCAACTGCGCCCGGCCTGGGAAGCGGCCAATGTGTTCCAGGGGCGTTCGGTACGGTTGACGTCAGGGGCGCACAGCTTCGAAGGGGTCTGTCTGGGCGTGACCGATCAGGGTGCGCTTCGGCTGCAGACCGACAAGGGGCAGGAAGTCTTTCATGGCGGCGAAGTGAGCGTACGAGCACATGAAACGGCTTGAGCTGGATGCGGGCAATACCTTCATCAAATGGCGTCTGGTCGACAATGATCAGGTGCTTGATCGCGGGCGCTGGCTGACGGCTGAGTTTCGGGCGGAGCAGTTGCACGCGTGCGAGATGCTCCCTGAGGAGGTCTGGTTGGCGTCGGTGGCAGGAGAGGGACTTAACCAGACGCTGGCTGCCGGCGTTGAGCAGTGCTGGCAGGTGCCGTTGCGCCGTGCCTTGACCGTTGCCGAAGCGGCGGGGGTGCGCAACAGTTATGCCGATCCGGCACGTATGGGAGTTGATCGCTGGCTGGCAATGCTGGCGGCGTGGAAGCAGGTTGGGCAGCCCTGTTGCGTGGTGGATTGCGGCAGTGCGATCACCGTCGACCTGCTCGATGCGGATGGCTGTCATCAGGGAGGGTACATTCTGCCCGGTATTCGCTTGATGCAACAGTCGTTGCTGGGCAATACCGCCGAAGTGAGGGTGGACAGGGATGTGGAGCATTATTCGATAGCACCGGGGTGTGATACCAGCAGCGCTGTGGCCCATGGTGCCAATCTGTTACTGCTGGCGCTGGCACAGCAGCTGCGCAGCGGGATCCCCGGTGTAGCGACTCCGGTACGCACCCTGGTAACGGGTGGTGATGGTGCTCAATTGACGGCAATGATGCCGGAGGCAGAATTATGTCCGGATCTGGTACTGGATGGCCTGAGATGGGCGCTGGGGTAAGGCGATGATGCGCTGGCTGGCGCTACTGCTGCTGTTGTTCAATGCATTGCTGCTGCTCTGGTATGCGCAGCAGCAAGCGGCGGTACCGGTCGATGTGGCCGGTGAGCAGATCAGTCGGCTGCGGCTGCTGCATGAACTGGGTGGTGGCGAAACCCTGCAGTCCCGAGAGCGGGTATGCTACCAGCTGGGCGATTTTGCGGCGCGAGCGGAAGTGGAAACAGCGTCGAATCGTTTGCAGGAACGGGGCTTTGATACGCGGATCGAGTCGGCGCCACCGGCCGTATTGGGCTATCGACTGAGGCTGCCGAGGCCGGCGGATCCGGGGGCGCAGCTTGAGCTGCTGGATCGGCTGGCGCTGGCCGGCTGGGTGCCGCAAACCCGGGATGGCGATTTTGTTCTGGGGCCGTTTATGGGGGCGGATGGGTTGCGGCAGGCGCAGGCCGAGCGTGAAGCCATTGATAAGGTATTGCAGCTGAAGCTGGCCCGGGAGCCGATATTGGATGACGCCCCCGGTTTTCGCATCCAGGTGAGCATTGCTGCAGAGGGTGCAGTTGA
The DNA here is from genome assembly GCA_963677795.1 of uncultured Marinobacterium sp. Classification (GTDB taxonomy): domain Bacteria; phylum Pseudomonadota; class Gammaproteobacteria; order Pseudomonadales; family Balneatricaceae; genus Marinobacterium. The sequence goes on from OY782520.1 coordinate 2,188,354, forward strand.
CGGAATTCTGGATCGAATGATGTCTGCCGGCTGGCCCGGCATAAAAATTGAAAAAAAAGTGTGTGAAGGGGTTGCACACCCCCAGTCGGATCAGTAAGATACGCACCACTTCGACAGACAAGGCCGGTATAGCTCAGTTGGTAGAGCAACTGACTTGTAATCAGTAGGTCCGGGGTTCGACTCCTCGTGCCGGCACCATGTCTGGAGAAGGTTGAAAGGCTGGTGGGGTTCCCGAGTGGCCAAAGGGATCAGACTGTAAATCTGACGCGCAAGCTTCGGTGGTTCGAATCCACCTCCCACCACCATCTCCGTTTAAGCGGGTATGGTATAGTGGCTATTACCTCAGCCTTCCAAGCTGAAGAGGCGGGTTCGATTCCCGCTACCCGCTCCAAATGGAGCAAAAGGAAAAAGCGTTATGCTCATGTAGCTCAGGGGTAGAGCACACCCTTGGTAAGGGTGAGGTCGGCGGTTCAAATCCGCCCATGAGCTCCAGTTTTGATGAAGGGTAGATATAGCGATATGTCTACCCTTTGTCGTATTTGGCGTACTTGAAACGACTTGATCAGGTTGACCTTGCCATGGCTAAACAAGCATTTGAACGTAGCAAGCCGCACGTTAACGTAGGTACTATCGGTCACGTTGACCACGGTAAAACCACTCTGACCGCTGCACTGACTCGTGTATGTGCAGAAGTATGGGGCGGCGACGCCGTTGCTTTCGACGGTATCGACAACGCACCGGAAGAGCGTGAGCGTGGTATCACCATCTCTACTTCACACGTAGAGTACGAATCTCCGACTCGTCACTACGCGCACGTAGACTGCCCGGGACACGCTGACTACGTTAAGAACATGATCACTGGTGCCGCTCAGATGGACGGCGCTATCCTGGTATGTTCCGCTGCAGACGGCCCCATGCCGCAGACTCGTGAGCACATCCTGCTGTCTCGTCAGGTTGGCGTACCGTACATCGTTGTGTTCCTGAACAAAGCGGACATGGTCGACGACGAAGAGCTGCTGGAACTGGTTGAAATGGAAGTTCGCGAACTTCTGGACCAGTACGAATTCCCGGGCGACGACACTCCGATCGTTGTGGGTTCTGCTCTGATGGCGCTGAACGGTGAAGACGAAAACGGTTACGGTACTTCTGCTGTCAAGAAGCTGGTTGAGACTCTGGATGAATACATCCCTGAGCCGCAGCGCGCTGTTGACCTGCCGTTCCTGATGCCGATCGAGGACGTATTCTCTATCTCCGGTCGTGGTACCGTAGTTACCGGTCGTATCGAGCGTGGCATCCTGAACGTTGGCGACGAGATCGAAATCGTTGGTATCAAGGACACCACCAAGACTACCTGTACTGGTGTTGAAATGTTCCGCAAACTGCTGGACCAGGGTCGTGCAGGCGAGAACGTTGGTGCGCTGCTGCGTGGTACCAAGCGTGACGAAGTTGAGCGTGGTCAGGTCCTGGCCAAGCCGGGTTCCATCACTCCGCACACCAAGTTCGAAGGCGAAGTCTACGTACTGAGCAAAGAAGAAGGCGGTCGTCACACTCCGTTCTTCAAAGGCTACCGTCCGCAGTTCTACTTCCGTACCACTGACATCACTGGTGCCTGTGAACTGCCGGAAGGCGTTGAAATGGTAATGCCGGGTGACAACATCCAGATGACTGTTACCCTGATCAACCCGATCGCGATGGAAGACGGTCTGCGCTTCGCTATTCGTGAAGGTGGTCGTACCGTGGGTGCCGGCGTGGTGTCCAAAATTATCGAGTAATTTTCGATAATTACCTGTTGCATGCAGGTGGGGAGGCGCCTATAATGTGCCTCCCTGTTACGCAACAGGCCAGTAGCTCAATTGGCAGAGCAGCGGTCTCCAAAACCGCAGGTTGGGGGTTCGATTCCCTCCTGGCCTGCCATTCCTAATCGGGAATGGTGTCACACAAAGCGCAAGCTTTCATTAAGCCGAGGCTCCAAGCGTGAACTCTAAAGTGACTTCCGAAGGATCTAAACTCGATGGCCTGAAATGGGTTGTCGTGGTCGCATTGGTGGCGGCTGGTGTTGTAGGGAACTCCATTTTTGCTGGTGAGTCTCTGCTGTACCGGGTGCTGGCACTGGTTGCGCTGGCGGTGGTTGCAGGCTTTGTTGCCCTGCAGACTGCGAAAGGCAAAGCGTTCTTCCAGCTGTTCAAAGAATCCAAGAACGAGATTCGCCGAGTTGTCTGGCCGACGCGTCAAGAGACGTTGCAGACGACTGCGATTGTTGTAGTAGCTGTGTTGTTTGTCGGTCTTGCGCTCTGGGGGCTTGATACCCTGCTGGGGTGGCTGGTTTCCGGCGCTATTGGTTAAAGAGGTGTAAGCATGGACATGGACAAGAAGCGTTGGTATGTCGTGCATGCCTACTCCGGCTACGAAAAGCGCGTCATGAATGCCCTGAAAGAGCGGATCGAGCTGCATGGCATGCAGGACCTGTTCGGTGATGTTCTGGTGCCGACCGAAGAGGTGGTCGAGATTCGTGACGGCAAAAAGCGCAAATCAGAGCGCAAGTTTTATCCGGGTTATGTTCTGGTGCAGATGGTCATGAATGACGAGACCTGGCACCTGGTCAAGAACACCCCGCGAGTCATGGGCTTTATTGGTGGTACGGCGGACAAGCCGGCGCCGATTACCCAGAAGGAAGCGGACGAGATTCTGCAGCGCGTTGAAAGCGGTGTGGATAAGCCGCGGCCGAAAACCGTATTTGAACCGGGTGAGATGGTGCGTGTCATCGACGGTCCCTTTGCTGACTTCAACGGCGTGGTCGAAGAGGTCAACTACGAGAAGAACCGTCTGCAGGTTGCTGTGCTCATCTTCGGTCGCTCGACTCCGGTCGAGCTGGAATTTACTCAGGTCGAGAAGGCCTGAGTCTGGTAACGAAGCCGCCCGAGGGCGGTTTTCGTTGTTGTTGGAAATGGGGAGCCCCGAGGGGCGTTTGAACCCAAAGGAGTAGCTTAATGGCTAAGAAGATTAATGCTTATATCAAGCTGCAGGTAAAAGCAGGTCAGGCTAACCCGAGTCCTCCCGTAGGTCCGGCTCTGGGTCAGCACGGTGTTAACATCATGGAGTTCTGTAAAGCGTTCAACGCCCAGACTCAGAGCATGGAGCCGGGTCTGCCGGTGCCGGTTGTTATCACTGTATACAGCGACCGCAGCTTCACGTTCATCACCAAGACTCCGCCGGCTGCAATCCTTCTGAAGAAGGCTGCTGGTCTGAAGAGCGGTTCTGCTCGTCCGAACACTGAGAAAGTGGGTACTGTTACCCGTGCTCAGCTGGAAGAGATCGCAACTACCAAGATGGCGGATCTGACTGCTGCAGACATGGATGCGGCTGTCCGCACCATCGCTGGTAGCGCACGTTCCATGGGTCTGGTCGTAGAGGGTGATGAGTAATGGCTAAGCTGACTAAGCGCCAGAAGGCGATCCGTGAGAAGGTTGAGAGCGGTAAGCTGTACCCGGTAGTAGACGCAGTTGCTCTGCTGGGTGAGATCTCTTCAGTCAAGTTCACCGAGTCTGTTGACGTTGCTGTGAACCTGGGTGTTGATCCGCGTAAATCCGACCAGGTTGTGCGCGGTTCCAGCGTACTGCCGAACGGTACTGGTAAAGACGTACGTGTTGCTGTCTTCGCTCAGGGTGAAAACGCTGAGAAAGCCAAAGCAGCCGGTGCTGACGTGGTTGGCTTCGATGACCTGGCTGAACAGGTTAAAGCCGGTAACCTGGATTTTGACGTTGTGATCGCGACTCCTGACGCTATGCGTGTTGTCGGTCAGCTGGGTCAGATCCTGGGTCCGCGTGGCCTGATGCCGAACCCGAAAGTGGGTACCGTGACTCCGGACGTGACGACTGCAGTCAACAACGCCAAGGCTGGTCAGGTACGTTTCCGTACTGACAAGAACGGCATTATCCATTGTTCCGTTGGTAAGCTGGGCTTCGAAGGCCAGGCTATCCAGCAGAACGTGGAAGCGCTGCTGGCTGAGCTGAAGAAGCTGAAGCCTGCCTCTGCCAAAGGCGTATACGTTAAGAAAGTGACCCTGTCCACTACCATGGGCCCGGGTCTGTCGATCGATCAGTCCTCTCTGAGCTTCTGATCGACGTAAAGGTTTTTTGAGGGTCTTCGTGACCTGTAATACAGAGACGAAGGCCGTCAAAGACCGCAGGTGATGTCACACCTTCGGGTGGCGGCATCTTAATGGAAACACCAGCCTGCGCAGACGGTGAGATTCACGCGAATCGAAAACCACCGTACTCAGAAGCCCCGCAAGGGGTGGTTGGTAAACAGTCGAAAGACTAAATCCAGGAGTAAATCGTGGCATTAGGACTCGAAGACAAAAAAGCGATCGTCGCTGAAGTCCAGGAAGCTGCCAAGTCTGCTCTGTCTGCAGTCGTTGCCGATTCTCGCGGCGTAACTGTAGAAGACATGACTGCTCTGCGTAAAGAAGCCCGTGCGAACGGCGTATGGCTGAAAGTCGTACGTAACACCCTGGCTCGCCGCGCAGTAGAAGGCACTGACTACGCATGTCTGCAGGACAGCTTTGTCGGTCCGACCATCATCGCATTCTCTACCGAGCACCCGGGTGCCGGTGCGCGTATCCTCAAGGATTTCGCGAAAGGTAACGAGCAGTTCGAACTGAAAACTGCTGCGTTCGAAGGCGAAGTGGTTGACATCGCAATGCTGGCAAGCCTGCCGACGTACGACGAAGCTATCGCCAAGCTGATGAGCGTTCTGAAAGAAGCATCTGCTGGCAAGCTGGTTCGTACCATTGCGGCAATTCGCGACCAGAAAGAGCAGGAAGCTGCCTAAGACCCGTTCTTGGCCGTTTCTTGAAAGTTTTAACGAGCTATCGCTCTACCCAATTATCAGGATTTGAATCATGTCTCTGACTCACGAAGATATCATCAACGCTGTTGCTGAAATGTCCGTTAAGGACGTTGTTGCTCTGATCGAAGCAATGGAAGAAAAATTCGGTGTTACCGCTGCTGCTGCCGTAATGGCTGGCCCGGCTGGCGACGCTGGTGCTGCTGAAGAGCAGACTGAGTTCAACGTTGTTCTGGCTGCTGCCGGCGACAAGAAAGTAAACGTCATCAAGGCTGTTCGCGGCGCGACTGGTCTGGGCCTGAAAGAAGCCAAAGAGCTGGTTGACGGCGCTCCGTCTACCATCAAAGAAGGCGTAGACAAGGCTGAAGCTGAAGAGCTGAAGAAAGCTCTGGAAGAAGCTGGCGCGACTGTTGAGCTCAAGTAATCGCGTTGATGCGCAAAAAGCAGCCTAAAACTGCTTGAAAAGCGTATGGCTGGTGGCGAAACGCCACCGGCCTTTTTCCGTTATTTATAGACAGCAAATAAATAATGGCTAAACAGCCCGTTCGCAGCCATGCGAGGGGGACTGGCTTCTCAACCTGGGTGCAGATGCTGGGGAACACTGATGGCTTATTCATATACTGAGAAGAAACGCATTCGCAAGAATTTCGCTAAGTTGCGGCAGGTTATGGATGTGCCATACCTGTTGGCAATTCAGCTCGACTCCTACCGTCGCTTCTTGCAGGACGGCAGCGCTGGCGAAGGACGTCGTGACGAAGGCTTGCACGCTGCGTTCAATTCCGTATTTCCAATTGTCTCTTACTCTGGCAACGCAGCCCTCGAGTACGCCGGCTACCGCCTGGGCGAACCCGTATTCGACGTGAAAGAGTGTCAGCAGCGTGGCATCACCTACGCAGCGCCTCTGCGCGTCAAAGTGCGCCTGGTGATCTATGACCGTGATTCATCCACCAAAGCGGTCAAGGACATCAAGGAGCAGGAAGTATACATGGGCGAAATGCCCCTGATGACCGAAAACGGTACCTTCGTTGTAAACGGTACCGAGCGTGTCATCGTATCTCAGCTGCACCGTTCACCGGGTGTGTTCTTCGACCACGACAAGGGTAAGACACACTCCTCCGGCAAGCTGCTGTACTCCGCGCGTATCATTCCTTACCGTGGCTCCTGGCTCGACTTCGAATTCGATCCCAAGGACAGCCTGTTCGTGCGTATCGACCGTCGCCGTAAACTGCCGGCGACCATTCTGCTGCGTGCCCTGGGCTACGAAGCGGAAGAGGTTCTCGAGACCTTCTTCGAGAACACCGGCTGGACGCTGGAAGGCGACACCATCTGGATGGACCTGATTCCGGAACGCCTGCGTGGTGAAACCATGTCCTTCGAGATCAAGGATCCGGAAGGCAACGTCATCGTGGAAGCGGGGCGTCGTATCACGCCGCGTCACATTCGCCAGATGGCGAAAGCGGGCATGGAGCAGCTGGATGTTCCGGCCGAATACCTGATCGGCAAGGCGCTGGCTCGCAATCTGGTAGATCCGAGCACTGGCGAACTGGTGGCCAACTGCAACGCCGAGATCACCGAAGAGCTGATCGGCAAGATGCAGGTGCTGGGCATCGATCGCATCGAGACACTGTATACCAACGATCTGGATTGCGGATCGTTCATTTCAGATACTCTGCGTATCGACCCGACCCGTAACCAGCTGGAAGCCCTGGTTGAAATCTACCGCATGATGCGTCCGGGCGAGCCGCCGACGAAAGAGTCTGCTGAAGGTCTGTTCGAAAACCTGTTCTTCTCCGACGAGCGCTACGATCTGTCTGCGGTTGGCCGCATGAAGTTCAACCGTCGTCTGGGACGTGAAGCCGTGACTGGTAATGGCATCCTGGACAAGGATGACATCCTGGACGTGATGAAGACCCTGATCGACATCCGTAACGGCAAGGGTACCGTCGACGATATCGATCACCTGGGCAACCGTCGTATCCGTTCCGTGGGCGAAATGGCCGAGAACCAGTTCCGTGTCGGTCTGGTCCGTGTCGAGCGTGCCGTGCGTGAGCGTCTGTCCATGGCCGAGTCCGACAACCTGATGCCGCAGGACCTGATCAACGCCAAGCCGGTCGCTGCTGCCATCAAGGAATTCTTCGGTTCTTCGCAGCTGTCCCAGTTCATGGACCAGAACAACCCGCTGTCCGAGGTTACACACAAGCGTCGTGTATCCGCACTGGGCCCGGGCGGTCTGACCCGTGAGCGTGCCGGCTTCGAGGTACGAGATGTACACCCGACCCACTACGGTCGTGTATGTCCGATCGAGACCCCTGAAGGTCCGAACATCGGTCTTATCAACTCGCTGGCGGTCTTTGCCCGCACCAACGACTACGGCTTCCTGGAAACGCCGTACCGTCGCGTGGTCGATGGTCAGGTTACCGACGATATCGATTACCTGTCAGCGATCGAAGAGAACAAGTACGTCATCGCCCAGGCCTCTGCGGCCATGGACGAAGAGCGTCGCCTGACCGACGAACTGGTTGCGGTACGTCACCTGAACGAATTCACCGTAATGGGCCCTGAGCGTGTTCAGTACATGGACGTGTCTCCGCGCCAGGTGGTATCCGTGGCGGCATCCCTGATCCCGTTCCTGGAACACGATGACGCCAACCGTGCCTTGATGGGGTCCAACATGCAGCGTCAGGCAGTGCCGACTCTGCGTGCCGAGAAGCCGCTGGTCGGTACCGGTATCGAGCGTAACGTGGCGCAGGACTCCGGTGTCTGCGTGGTTGCTCGTCGTGGCGGTATCATCGAATCCGTCGATGCGGCCCGCATCGTGGTACGTGTGCATGATGACGAAGTACAGGCCGGTGACGCCGGTGTCGACATCTACAACCTGACCAAGTACGTGCGTTCCAACCAGAACACCTGCATCAACCAGCGCTCAATCGTGAGCCCGGGTGAATCCGTGCAGCGTGGCGACGTCATGGCTGATGGTCCGTCCGTCGACCTGGGCGAGCTGGCTCTGGGTCAGAACATGCGCATCGCGTTCATGCCGTGGAACGGCTACAACTTCGAGGACTCCATCCTCATCTCCGAGCGTGTGGTACAGGAAGACCGGTTCACCACCATCCACATCCAGGAACTGACCTGTGTGGCGCGTGACACCAAGCTGGGGCCGGAAGAGATCACCTCCGACATCCCCAACGTGGGCGAGTCTGCACTGGCCAAGCTGGATGAGGCCGGTATCGTGCATATCGGCGCCGAAGTGGGTCCGGGCGACATCCTGGTGGGCAAGGTCACGCCGAAGGGCGAAACCCAGCTGACGCCGGAAGAAAAACTGCTGCGTGCGATCTTCGGTGAGAAGGCGTCCGATGTTAAGGACACCTCTCTGCGCGTGAAGACCGGTACCGTGGGTAAGGTTATCGACGTTCAGGTATTCACCCGTGACGGCGTGCAGAAAGACGAGCGTGCCCTGTCGATCGAGAAGTCCGAGCTGGACGCGATCCGCAAGGACCTGAACGAAGAGTTCCGCATCGTTGAGCAGGCCACGTTCGAGCGTCTGCAGCGCAAGCTGGTCGGTCTGTCCGCCGAGGGCGGTGCTGGCCTGAAGAAGGGCGAAGAGATCACCGAATCCTTCCTGGCTGATCTGAAGAAGGCGGACTGGTTCAAGATCCGTGTCGCTGACGAAGCGATCAGTGAGGAGCTGGAGCTGGCCAAGAAGCAGCTGGAAGAGCGTCGCGAAAACCTCGACAAGCGCTTCGAAGACAAGAAAGGCAAGCTGCAGACCGGTGATGACCTGGCGCCGGGCGTACTGAAGATCGTCAAGGTGTATGTGGCCACCAAGCGCCGCGTACAGCCGGGTGACAAGATGGCGGGCCGTCACGGTAACAAGGGTGTTATCTCCGTGATCATGCCGGTTGAAGACATGCCGCACGACGCTCACGGCGAGCCGGTCGACATCGTCCTCAACCCGCTGGGTGTACCATCCCGTATGAACGTGGGTCAGATCCTCGAGACTCACCTGGGTATGGCGGCAACCGGTCTGGGTCGCAAGGTCAATGCGCTGCTGGAACAGGAACAGGCCAAGGCCGAGAAGGTCAAGGCGCTGCGTGAGTTCCTGCATCAGATCTACAATGAAAGCCACGGCGGTCTGACCGCGGGCCATCAGGAAGATCTGGACAGCTTCAGCGATGACGAGATCCTCGAACTGTCACGCAACCTGCGTCGCGGTGTGCCGCTGGCTACGCCGGTATTCGACGGTGCCAAGGAGAGCGAGATCAAGGCGCTGCTGCGTCTGGCCGATCTGGACGACAGCGGTCAGGTACGTCTGTTCGATGGCCGTACCGGTGACATGTTCGACCGTCCGGTAACCGTTGGTTACATGTACATGCTGAAGTTGAACCACCTGGTCGACGACAAGATGCATGCGCGTTCTACCGGCTCCTACAGCCTGGTTACCCAGCAGCCGCTGGGTGGTAAGGCGCAGTTCGGTGGTCAGCGTTTCGGTGAGATGGAGGTCTGGGCGCTGGAAGCCTACGGTGCCGCCTACACCCTGCAGGAGATGCTGACCGTGAAGTCGGACGACGTGAACGGCCGTACCAAGATGTACAAGAACATCGTCGACGGCGATCACCGTATGGAACCGGGCATGCCGGAATCGTTCAACGTGTTGATCAAGGAAATCCGCTCGCTCGGTATCGATATCGAGCTCGAGAGCGAATAAGTCCTGAATGATCACCAGCCGGGGCCCCTTGAATTTTCAGGGGCCTTCGGCGCAGAGAACTCCGCGAGGAGCTATAGACAATGAAAGATCTGCTGAATCTGTTGAAGTCCCAGGGCCAGTCCGAAGAGTTTGACTCTATTCGCGTCTCCCTGGCGTCGCCGGACATGATCCGTTCCTGGTCCTACGGCGAAGTCAAAAAGCCGGAAACCATCAACTACCGTACCTTCAAGCCGGAGCGTGACGGCCTGTTCTGTGCCAAGATCTTCGGCCCGGTGAAGGACTACGAGTGCCTGTGCGGCAAGTACAAGCGCATGAAGCACCGTGGTGTCATCTGTGAGAAGTGTGGCGTTGAAGTCACTCAGACCAAGGTGCGTCGTGAGCGCATGGGTCACATCGAGCTGGCGTCTCCGGTTGCGCATATCTGGTTCCTGAAGTCCCTGCCGTCCCGTATCGGTCTGATGCTGGATATGACGCTGCGTGACATCGAGCGCGTACTCTACTTCGAATCTTTCGTCGTGATCGAGCCGGGCATGACCACGCTGGAGCGTGGCCAGCTGCTCAACGACGAACAGTACTTCGAGGCGCTGGAAGAGTTCGGTGACGAATTCGACGCGCGCATGGGTGCCGAGGCGGTCAAGGAACTGCTGGCCTCCATCGACCTGGAAGAAGAGTGTCAGCAGCTGCGCGAAGAGCTGCCGCAGACCAACTCCGAGACCAAGATCAAGAAGCTGTCCAAGCGCCTGAAGCTGCTGGAAGCCTTCTACAAGTCCGGCAACAACCCCGCCTGGATGATCATGGAAGTGCTGCCGGTGCTGCCGCCGGACCTGCGTCCGCTGGTACCGCTGGATGGCGGTCGTTTCGCGACCTCGGATCTGAACGATCTGTATCGTCGCGTGATCAACCGTAACAACCGTCTGAAGCGTCTGCTCGACCTGAACGCGCCGGACATCATCGTGCGCAACGAGAAGCGCATGCTGCAGGAATCCGTCGATGCGCTGCTGGATAACGGCCGTCGCGGTCGTGCCATCACCGGTTCCAACAAGCGCCCGCTGAAATCCCTGGCTGACATGATCAAGGGTAAGCAGGGTCGTTTCCGTCAGAACCTGCTCGGTAAGCGTGTTGACTACTCCGGCCGTTCCGTAATCGTGGTAGGCCCGTACCTGCGCCTGCATCAGTGCGGTCTGCCGAAGAAAATGGCGCTGGAACTGTTCAAGCCGTTCATCTTCTCCAAGCTGGAACTGCGTGGTCACGCGACCACCATCAAGGCGGCCAAGAAGATGGTTGAGCGTGAAGAGCCGCTGGTCTGGGATATCCTCGATGAGGTGATCCGCGAGCACCCGGTACTGCTGAACCGTGCGCCGACACTGCACCGTCTGGGTATCCAGGCGTTCGAACCGGTGCTGATCGAAGGTAAGGCGATCCAGCTGCACCCGCTGGTGTGTGCGGCGTACAACGCCGACTTCGACGGTGACCAGATGGCGGTCCACGTACCGCTGACCCTGGAAGCCCAGCTCGAAGCCCGTGCCCTGATGATGTCCACCAACAACATCCTGTCACCGGCCAACGGCGAGCCGATCATCGTGCCGTCTCAGGACGTGGTACTGGGTCTGTACTACATGACCCGTGAGCGTCTGAACGCCAAGGGCGAAGGCATGGTGTTCTCCGACATCAAGGAAGTACAGCGTGCGCAGGGCGCCGGCCAGGTACATCTGCAGGCGCGCATCAAGGTGCGTATCCCTGAAGTGATCCGTGACATCCACGGTAACGTGGAAGAGCGTTACGGCCTGCAGGAAACCACTGTCGGCCGTGCCATGCTGTTCGATATCGTGCCGAATGGTCTGCCGTTCTCTCTGGTCAACCAGACCATGAAGAAGAAGGCGATCTCGCGTCTGCTGAACGAAGCCTATCGTCGTTGCGGTCTGAAAGACACCGTCATCTTCGCTGACCAGCTGATGTACATGGGCTTCCGTCAGGCAACCATGTCCGGTTCCTCCATCGGTGTGAACGACTTCGAAATCCCGGCCGAGAAGGTCGACATCATCGCCGAGGCGGATGCCGAAGTGAAGGAGATCGAGCGTCAGTTCGCCGACGGTCTGGTAACCCAGGGCGAGAAGTACAACAAGGTTATCGACATCTGGTCCCGTGCCAACGAATTGCTGGCCAAGAAGATGATGGACAACCTGAAGGTCGACATCATTACCGATGCCGAAGGCAACCAGGTGGAGCAGGAGTCGTTCAACTCCGTCTACATGATGGCCGACTCAGGTGCGCGTGGTAGCGCCGCCCAGATTCGTCAGCTGTCCGGTATGCGAGGTCTGATGGCGAAGCCGGATGGCTCCATCATCGAAACGCCGATCGTGGCGAACTTCCGTGAAGGTCTGAACGTACTGCAGTACTTCATCTCGACCCACGGTGCTCGTAAGGGTCTGGCGGATACCGCATTGAAGACTGCGAACTCCGGTTACCTGACCCGTCGTCTGGTTGATGTGGCGCAGGACGTGGTCATCACCGAACAGGATTGTGGCACCGAACGCGGCGTAGTGGTGCAGCCGATGATCGAAGGCGGTGACGTGATCGTGACCCTGGGTGAGCGTGTACTGGGCCGTGTAGTGGCCGAGGACGTGTTGAACCCGGCGGAAACCGAAACCCTGATCCCGGCGGGTACGCTGATCGACGAAGCCTGGGTATATCGTCTCGAGAACGACGAGGCCTACAGCGGTATCGACGAAATTGTGGTGCGCTCCGCGATCACCTGTGAGTCGCAGCACGGCATCTGTTCCAACTGCTACGGCCGTGACCTGGGTCGCGGACATCTGGTTAACCGTGGTGAGGCTGTGGGCGTTATCGCGGCTCAGTCCATCGGTGAGCCGGGTACCCAGCTGACCATGCGTACCTTCCACATCGGTGGTGCGGCCTCCCGAGCGGCGGCAGTAGACAGCATTCAGGTGAAGAACGGCGGCGAGATCCGTCTGCACAACCTGAAGTTTGTAGAGCGCACCGACGGTAACCTGGTGGCAACCTCTCGCTCCGGTGAGCTGGGTGTGACCGACGAACACGGCCGTGAGCGTGAGCGCTACAAGCTGCCGTACGGTGCCATCATCAAGGTACGTGACGGTTCCAGCGTTGATGCCGGTGCGGTCGTGGCCAACTGGGACCCGCATACTCACCCGATTGTCACCGAGGTGGCCGGTAAGGTTGAGTTCGTGGGCATGGAAGATGGTATCACCATCAAGCGTCAGACAGATGAGCTGACCGGCCTGTCCACCATCGAGATTCTGGATGCCAAGGACCGCCCGCAGGCGGGCAAGGACATCCGTCCGATGATCAAGCTGGTCGACGCCAACGGCAATGACGTTTACCACCCGGGTACCGAAATGCCGGCGCAGTACCTGCTGCCCGCCAAGGCGATCGTCAACCTGAGCGACCGTGCCGATGTACAGATCGGTGACATCCTGGCACGTATCCCGCAGGAAGGCTCGGTCAACAAGGACATCACCGGTGGTCTGCCGCGTGTTGCCGACCTGTTCGAAGCGCGTAAGCCGAAGGAATCTGCAGTGTTGGCAGAAATTTCCGGTGCCGTCAGCTTCGGCAAGGAAACCAAGGGCAAGCGCCGCATCGTGCTGAGCCCGACCGATGGTGCTGATCCGTATGAGATCATGATCCAGAAATGGCGTAACCTGAACGTGTTCGAGGGTGAAACCGTTGAGAAGGGTGAGGTGATCTCGGACGGTCCGTCCAACGCTCACGACATCCTGCGTATTCTGGGCGTAAAAGAGCTGGCCAAGTACATCGTCAGCGAGATCCAGGAGGTTTACCGTCTCCAGGGCGTAGCGATCAACGACAAGCATATCGAAGTAATTGTGCGTCAGATGCTGCGTAAGGCTGAAATTCTGGATGCCGGCGATTCCGATTTCATCCCGGGTGACCAGGTTGAATATCAGGCGATCGTTGAAGCCAACAAGCGTCTGGAAGCCGAAGGCAAGATTCCGTGCAAGTACGAGCGTGTACTGCTGGGTATCACCAAGGCGTCGCTGGCAACCGAGTCCTTCATCTCCGCGGCCTCCTTCCAGGAGACTACCCGCGTACTGACCGAAGGTGCGGTAACCGGCAAGCAGGACTTCCTGCGTGGTCTGAAAGAAAACGTTGTTGTGGGTCGTCTAATCCCGGCCGGTACCGGCCTGGCGTACCACAGCGAGCGCAAGCGTAAGCGTCAGCTGGCAACAGAAGGCATGACCGTCAGTGCGGAAGAAGTGCAGCAGGCACTGACCGAAGCATTGAATGCATCAATGTCTTCGCCAGACGCTGAGTAAATATTGCTCAATAATTGACGTCCGGGGCCGGAATTGATTAAAATTCCGGCCCTTTCGTGCTGGATCATATCCAGCGTTATCAAGGTGCGAATAATCCAAACGTGGAGTTTGCTTAATGGCAACAATCAACCAGCTGGTACGCCAGCCGCGTAAGCGCAAGGTTCAGCAGAGTGACGTACGTGCTCTGGAAGCTTGCCCTCAGCGTCGCGGTGTATGTACCCGTGTTTACACTACTACTCCGAAGAAGCCGAACTCGGCTCTGCGTAAAGTATGTCGTGTACGTCTGACCAATGGCTTCGAAGTGTCTTCCTACATCGGTGGTGAAGGTCACAACCTGCAGGAACACTCCGTTGTTCTGATCCGTGGCGGTCGTGTAAAGGACCTTCCGGGTGTTCGTTACCACACTGTCCGCGGTGCTCTGGACTGCTCTGGTGTTAACGACCGTAAGCAGGGTCGTTCCAAGTACGGTACCAAGCGTCCCAAGTCCTGATCCCGTCGCTCCGACGGTAGCGCTGTTCCAGCCGGTGGCCGCTTAGGGTTACGCAGCTGTTAAAGCAAGACCGAAAGACGATAAGAGTAAGGGCGGATGTGTATACATACCGCATATTCCTGAAGACCTTATACATTTTTTAGAGGGCTTATCCATGCCAAGAAGACGCGTCGCTGCGAAGCGTGAAATCCTGCCGGATCCTAAGTTCGGTAACATTACACTGGCAAAATTCATCAACCACCTGATGGTGCACGGCAAGAAATCTGTTGCCGAGCGTATCGTCTACGGTGCGATGGAAAAAATTGAAGAACGCACCAAGCAGGATCCGCTGGAGCTGTTCGAAAAAGCACTGGAAACCGTACAGCCGCTGGTCGAGGTTAAATCCCGCCGTGTGGGTGGTGCAACCTACCAGGTGCCTGTAGAAGTACGTCCCGCTCGTCGTATGGCTCTGTCCATGCGCTGGCTCGTAGACGCTGCCCGTAAGCGTGGTGAAAAATCCATGGCTCTGCGTCTCGCTGGTGAGCTGGTTGACGCTGCTGAAGGTCGTGGTGCTGCTGTCAAGAAACGTGAAGATGTGCATCGCATGGCTGAAGCCAACAAGGCTTTCGCTCACTATCGCTTCTAAACTTCAGAGGAATTGAGTCGTGGCTCGAACTACACCCCTCGCGCGCTACCGTAACATCGGTATCTGTGCGCACGTTGATGCCGGCAAGACTACCACCACTGAACGCGTTCTGTTCTACACAGGCCGTAGCCACAAAATGGGTGAAACCCATGATGGCGCGTCTACTACCGACTGGATGGAGCAGGAGCAGGAGCGTGGTATCACTATCACTTCCGCCGCTGTTACCTGTTTCTGGAGCGGTATGCAGAAACAGTTCGACGAGCACCGCGTCAACATCATCGACACTCCGGGACACGTTGACTTCACCATCGAAGTAGAACGTTCTCTGCGTGTACTGGATGGTGCCGTCGTGGTTCTGTGTGCCTCTTCAGGCGTACAGCCGCAGACCGAGACTGTATGGCGTCAGGCCAACAAGTACGAAGTTCCCCGCATGGTATTCGTCAACAAGATGGACCGTGCCGGCGCTAACTTCTACATGGTTGAAGAACAGCTGAAGAAGCGCCTGAATGCCGTGCCGGTTCCGATCAACCTGCCGATCGGTGCAGAAGACGACTTCAAAGGCGTTGTCGACCTGCTGCGTGGCAAGGCGATCCTGTGGAACGAAGACGACATGGGTATGACCTTCGAAGAAGGTGAGATCCCGGCTGACATGCAGGACAAGGTTGATCAGTACTTCGAGCAGATGGTTGAAGCGGCTGCTGAAGCCTCCGAAGAACTGATGGACAAGTACCTGGAAGAGGGTGAGCTGACCATCGAAGAGATCAAGGCTGGTCTGCGTGCTCGTACCCTGAACAACGAAATCATCCTGATGCAGGCTGGTTCCGCGTTCAAGAACAAGGGTGTTCAGGCAGTACTGGATGCGGTCATCGAATACCTGCCGTCTCCGACCGAAGTTAAGGCGATCGAAGGTACTCTGGATGATGCGGCTGAGACCGTTGCAGTTCGTGAAGCCGACGATAACGCTCCGTTCGCGGCGCTGGCCTTCAAGATCGCAACCGACCCGTTCGTAGGTACCCTGACCTTCGTGCGTGTGTACTCCGGTGTTCTGAACTCTGGTGACAGCGTTTACAACTCTGTCAAACAGAAGAAAGAGCGTATCGGTCGTATGGTACAGATGCATGCCAACAGCCGTGAAGAGATCAAGGAAGTTCGTGCCGGCGATATCGCTGCCATGATCGGCCTGAAAGATGTTACCACTGGTGATACTCTGTGCGATCTGGATAACAAGATTGTCCTGGAACGCATGGAATTCCCTGAGCCGGTAATCTCCGTAGCGGTTGAGCCGAAGTCCAAGGCTGACCAGGAGAAGATGGGTATCGCGCTGAGCAAGCTGGCTCAGGAGGATCCCTCTTTCCGCGTCGAAACTGACGAAGAAACCGGTCAGACCATCATCTCCGGTATGGGCGAGCTGCACCTGGATATCATCGTTGACCGTATGAAGCGTGAGTTCAAGGTGGAAGCCAACATCGGTAAGCCGCAGGTGGCCTACCGTGAAAAGATTCGCTCTACTGTTGTGGCTAACCACAAATTCGCACGTCAGTCCGGTGGTCGTGGTCAGTACGGTCACGTTGTGGTCGAGTTCGCGCCGAGCGACGAGGAAGGTCTGGAGTTTGTGAACGAGATCGTGGGTGGTGCCATTCCGAAGGAATACATCCCGGCCGTTCAGAAAGGTATCGAAGAGCAGATGAAGAACGGTGTTATCGCCGGCTACCCGCTCATCGGTCTGAAAGCCCGTCTGTACGATGGTTCTTTCCATGAAGTTGACTCCAACGAGATGGCGTTTAAAATCGCCGCATCCCAGGCACTGAAAAAGTATGCACAGCAAGCTAGCCCGTGTCTGCTGGAGCCGATGATGCAGGTTGAGGTCGTAACCCCTGAAGAGTACATGGGTGACGTCATGGGTGACCTGAACCGTCGTCGTGGCCTGGTGCAGGGTATGGAAGACAGCACTTCAGGCAAGGTGATCAACGCAGAAGTACCGCTGGGCGAGATGTTCGGTTACGCTACTGACCTGCGTTCCGCATCCCAGGGTCGTGCGACCTATTCTATGGAGTTCAAAGGCTACGCCGAAGCTCCGCAGAATATTGCCGAAGCCGTTATCAAGCAGAACTGATAAGCCAATTACTGAATCAAGAGGATTTAATCGTGGCTAAACAAGCATTTGAACGTAGCAAGCCGCACGTTAACGTAGGTACCATCGGTCACGTTGACCACGGTAAAACCACTCTGACCGCTGCACTGACTCGTGTATGTGCAGAAGTATGGGGCGGCGACGCCGTTGCTTTCGACGGTATCGACAACGCACCGGAAGAGCGTGAGCGTGGTATCACCATCTCTACTTCACACGTAGAGTACGAATCTCCGACTCGTCACTACGCGCACGTAGACTGCCCGGGACACGCTGACTACGTTAAGAACATGATCACTGGTGCCGCTCAGATGGACGGCGCTATCCTGGTATGTTCCGCTGCAGACGGCCCCATGCCGCAGACTCGTGAGCACATCCTGCTGTCTCGTCAGGTTGGCGTACCGTACATCGTTGTGTTCCTGAACAAAGCGGACATGGTCGACGACGAAGAGCTGCTGGAACTGGTTGAAATGGAAGTTCGCGAACTTCTGGACCAGTACGAATTCCCGGGCGACGACACTCCGATCGTTGTGGGTTCTGCTCTGATGGCGCTGAACGGTGAAGACGAAAACGGTTACGGTACTTCTGCTGTCAAGAAGCTGGTTGAGACTCTGGATGAATACATCCCTGAGCCGCAGCGCGCTGTTGACCTGCCGTTCCTGATGCCGATCGAGGACGTATTCTCTATCTCCGGTCGTGGTACCGTAGTTACCGGTCGTATCGAGCGTGGCATCCTGAACGTTGGCGACGAGATCGAAATCGTTGGTATCAAGGACACCACCAAGACTACCTGTACTGGTGTTGAAATGTTCCGCAAACTGCTGGACCAGGGTCGTGCAGGCGAGAACGTTGGTGCGCTGCTGCGTGGTACCAAGCGTGACGAAGTTGAGCGTGGTCAGGTCCTGGCCAAGCCGGGTTCCATCACTCCGCACACCAAGTTCGAAGGCGAAGTCTACGTACTGAGCAAAGAAGAAGGCGGTCGTCACACTCCGTTCTTCAAAGGCTACCGTCCGCAGTTCTACTTCCGTACCACTGACATCACTGGTGCCTGTGAACTGCCGGAAGGCGTTGAAATGGTAATGCCGGGTGACAACATCCAGATGACTGTTACCCTGATCAACCCGATCGCGATGGAAGACGGTCTGCGCTTCGCTATCCGTGAAGGTGGTCGTACTGTCGGCGCTGGCGTTGTATCTAAAATCATCGAGTAATCTACTCGCCTGATTTGATCTGAAAAAGCCCTCTTCGGAGGGCTTTTTTTGTTGCTGGGAAAAGTCACATGCGTTGCTGGTTAAAAATTAAACTTTTGGTTGACGCTAACTGGCCCAGTGAGTAAAATTTGCGTCCCCTTCTTCCTAGGGGTGGTCGGCTATTGCCGTTAAAAAACTAACAGGAAATGCGTGATCAGAATGCAGAACCAAAAAATCAGAATTCGTCTGAAGGCTTTTGATCATCGCCTGATTGACTCATCTGCTCAGGAGATCGTTGAGACTGCTAAGCGGACGGGTGCTCAGGTGCGTGGTCCGATCCCACTTCCTACTCGCAAAGAGCGTTACACCGTACTGGTTTCTCCGCACGTCAATAAAGACGCGCGTGATCAGTACGAAATTCGTACGCACAAGCGTGTTCTGGACATCGTTGAACCGACAGAAAAAACTGTCGACGCGCTGATGAAGCTGGATCTCGCTGCGGGTGTTGAAGTGCAGATCAGCCTCGGCTAATACGCACTGCGCAGAATTATTCAATTAATGAAGCGCTATTTGTGGAATGTCCCTGAAAAGGGCAGCCATAGTGGGTGACAGCCCCGTACACAACTGGCAAGAGGTATAAACATGTCTGTAGGACTTATCGGACGTAAAGCGGGTATGACCCGCATCTTCACTGAAGATGGCGTGTCCGTGCCAGTCACCGTCATCGAGATGGAACCGAACCGTGTGACCAGCGTTAAAACCGTCGAAACTGACGGTTATGCGGCGGTACAGGTGACTACCGGTAGCAAGAAGGCAAGCCGCCTGAGCAAGCCGGAAGCAGGTCACTTTGCCAAGGCTGGTGTAGAAGCCGGTCGCGGTTTGTGGGAGTTCCGTGTGAATGGTGACGAGGAAATCAACGTTGGCGACTCGCTGACTGTTGAGCGCTTCGAAGCAGGTCAGAAGATCGACGTTACCGGTCAATCCAAGGGTAAGGGTTTCCAGGGCGGCGTTAAGCGCTGGAACTTCGCTACTCAGGATGCGACTCACGGTAACTCCGTTTCTCACCGTGCTCCGGGTTCCATTGGTCAGTGCCAGACCCCGGGTCGTGTATTCAAAGGTAAAAAGATGGCCGGTCACATGGGTGACGAGCGTTGCACCGTGCAGACTCTGGAAGTCGTGCGTGTCGATGCTGAGCGCAACCTGCTGATCGTCAAGGGTGCAATCCCGGGCGCCACCGGCGGCGACGTCATCGTTAAACCTGCTGTTAAAGCACGCGCCTGAGGAGGATTGCCATGAATCTGAATCTGACTGGAGCCACTGGATCGGTTGAAGTATCCGATCTGGCATTTGGTAAAGAGTTCAATGAAGCGCTGGTACACCAGGTTGTGACTGCCTACATGGCAGCGGGCCGTCAGGGTACCAAGGCGCAGAAAAACCGTTCCGCAGTATCTGGTGGTGGCGCCAAGCCTTTCCGTCAGAAAGGTACCGGTCGTGCCCGTGCGGGTACTAGCCGTTCACCGCTGTGGCGTGCGGGTGGTGTAACTTTCGCCGCTCAGCCGCGTAACTTCGCTCAGAAAGTAAACAAGAAGATGTACCGCGCTGCCATGCGTTGCATCCTGTCTGAGCTGGTACGTCAGGAGCGTCTGGTTGTCGTTGAAGACTTCCAGCTGGAAGCACCGAAGACCAAGCAGTTTGTTGCCAAGCTGGAAGAAATGAAGCTGGACAACGCGCTGCTGATCACCGAAAACGTCGAGCAGAATCTGTATCTGGCTGCACGTAACGTTCCGCATGTGGACGTGCGCGATGCTGCTGGTATCGACCCGGTTAGCCTGGTTGGTTTCGAGAAGGTCCTGGTGACAGTTCCTGCTCTGAAGAAAATTGAGGAGGTGCTGGCATGAACCCGGAACGCATTTATAAAGTGCTGCTCGGACCGCACATCTCTGAAAAGGCCACCATCGTTGCTGAAGGCAGCGAGCAGGTAGTTTTCCGTGTGGCCAAAGACGCAACCAAGCAGGAAATCAAGCAGGCCGTTGAAGAGCTGTTCAACGTTAAGGTTGCAGGCGTCAACGTGCTGAACATCAAGGGTAAAACCAAGCGTACCATGCGTGGCATGGGCAAGCGCAACGATGTTCGCAAGGCGTACGTTCGCCTGGCCGAAGGCTCTGAAATCGATTTCCTGGCAGGCGAATAACGAGGGGTTGAACCATGGCAGTTATTAAAGCAAAGCCGACCTCTGCTGGACGTCGTCACGTCGTTAAAGTGGTCAGCGAAGGTCTGCACAAGGGCAAGCCGTTTGCTGCGCTGGTCGAGAAGAAAAGCAAGACTGGTGGTCGTAACAACAACGGTCGTATCACGACTCGTCACATCGGCGGTGGTCACAAGAGCCATTACCGTGTTATCGACTTCCGTCGCAACAAGGATGGTATCGCGGGCGTAATCGAGCGTCTGGAATACGATCCAAACCGTTCTGCCAACATCGCGCTGGTGAAGTACGCTGACGGCGAACGTCGCTACATCATCGCGCCGAAAGGTCTGCAGGCCGGTGCACGCGTCATCTCTGGCGATGATGCAGATATCAAAATCGGTAACACTCTGCCGCTGCGTAACATTCCGCTGGGTAGTACTGTTCACTGCGTCGAGCTGAAGCCGGGTAAAGGTGCTCAGATCGCGCGTTCAGCAGGAACCTCCGCACAGCTGGTAGCCCGTGAAGGTGCTTACGCAACTCTGCGTCTGCGTTCTGGCGAAACCCGTAAGGTGCTGGTCGATTGCCGCGCTACCCTGGGTGAAGTGAGCAACTCTGAGCACAGCCTGCGTCAGCTGGGTAAAGCTGGTGCCAAGCGCTGGCGTGGTGTTCGTCCGACCGTTCGCGGTGTGGCGATGAACCCGGTTGATCACCCGCATGGTGGTGGTGAGGGTCGTACCTCTGGTGGTCGTCACCCGGTTACTCCGTGGGGCGTGCCGACCAAGGGTCACAAGACTCGCAAGAACAAGCGTACCGATAAACTGATCGTACGCCGTCGTCAGGCTAAATAAGAGGAATCAGCTGTGCCACGTTCACTGAAGAAAGGTCCTTTTATCGACCTTCACCTGCTGAAGAAGGTAGAGGCTGCAATCGAGGCTAACGAACGTCGTCCGATCAAGACCTGGTCACGTCGTTCAACTGTGTTCCCGCAGTTTGTCGGTCTTACTATTGCAGTACATAACGGTCGTCAGCATGTCCCGGTTTTCATCACCGAAGACATGGTCGGCCACAAACTGGGCGAGTTCGCTGCGACACGTACATACCGCGGTCATGCAGCCGACAAGAAGGCCAAGAAGAAGTAAGGGAGTAGATGATGGAAGTTATCGCCAAGCACACAGGCGCCCGCATCTCCGCCCAGAAGGCCCGACTGGTCGCTGATCAGATCCGTGGTAAATCTGTGGGCGAAGCTCTGAATATCCTGGCGTTCAGCACGAAGAAAGGTGCCGATCTGGTCAAGAAGGTTCTGGAGTCTGCTATCGCGAATGCGGAGCATAACGAAGGTGCCGATATTGACGATCTGCGCGTATCAGCTGTCTTCGTTGATGAAGGGATGACCATGAAGCGTATCCGGCCGCGTGCCAAGGGTCGCGCCGATCGCATCCTGAAGCGTTCGTCACATATCACCGTCAAGGTGGCAGACTAAGAGCTGATTGCTAGGAGAGTTCAATATGGGTCAGAAAGTCAATCCGACCGGTATTCGGCTTGGTATTGTCAAGGACCATACCTCTGTATGGTACGCCGACAAGGCTGAATACTCTGCAAAGCTGCTGAACGATCTTCAGGTACGTAAGTACCTGGACCAGCAGCTGAAAAATGCATCTGTAAGCCGCATCGAAATCGAGCGTCCGGCACAGAATGCCAAGATCACCATCTACACGGCTCGCCCGGGTATCGTGATCGGCAAGAAAGGCGAAGACGTCGAGAAGCTGCGTAACGCTGTTTCCCAGATGATGGGTGTGCCTGTTCACATCAACATCGAAGAAGTGCGTAAGCCGGATCTCGATGCGAAACTGGTTGCACAGAGCGTTGCCAGCCAGCTGGAACGTCGTGTGATGTTCCGTCGTGCCATGAAGCGCGCGGTTCAGAACGCCATGCGTCAGGGCGCCAAAGGCATCAAAATTCAGTTGGGCGGTCGTCTCGGTGGTGCCGAGATCGCGCGTACTGAATGGTATCGTGAAGGTCGTGTACCGCTGCATACTCTGCGTGCGGACATCGATTACGCTACCTATGAAGCCCACACCACTTACGGTGTGATCGGCGTTAAAGTCTGGATCTTCAAGGGTGAGATCCTCGGTGGTATCGAACAGGTACGTGCCGAGAAGAACACGCCCAAGAAGAAAGGTAAGTGAGGTAGACGTCAATGCTGCAACCGAAACGACTGAAATACCGCAAGGTAATGAAAGGTCGCAACCGCGGCCTGGCACAGCGCGGCAGCAAGGTCAGCTTTGGTGAGTTTGCACTGAAAGCGACCGGTCGTGGTCGTATCACTGCTCGCCAGATTGAAGCGGCCCGTCGTACCATGACCCGTCACGTAAAACGTGGTGGTAAGATCTGGATCCGTGTCTTCCCGGACAAGCCGATCACAGGTAAGCCGCTGGAAGTACGTATGGGTAAGGGTAAGGGTAGCGTGGAGTACTGGGTTGCTCAGATCCAGCCGGGTAAAGTGCTGTTCGAAATGAGCGGTGTACCCGAAGAGCTGGCGACTGAAGCCTTTGCTCTGGCTGCTGCCAAGCTGCCGGTTTCCACTACAATTGTTAAACGGACGGTGATGTAATGAAAGCTACAGAACTGCGTGACAAGTCCGTTGAAGAGCTTCAGCAGGCTCTGCTGGGTCTTCTGAAGGACCAGTTCAACCTGCGTATGCAGAAGGCCACTGGCCAGCTGGCACAGACTCATCTGCTGGGTCAGGTTCGTCGCGATATTGCTCGCGTTAAGACTCTACTGAACGAAAAGCAGGTGGCTAAATGAGCGCGGAAAAACGTACTCGTACTGTGACCGGTAAGGTCGTCAGTGACAAGATGGATAAGACCATCACTGTTCTGGTTGAGCGTAAAGAAAAACACCCGATCTACGGTAAGTTTGTGAAGCGCTCCACCAAACTGCATGCTCACGATGAAAAGAATGAGTGTCAGATGGGTGACCTGGTGACTATCGCCGAATCCCGTCCGCTGTCCAAGACCAAAACTTGGTCACTTGTTCGCATTGAAGAGCGTGCAGCAAAGGTGTAAACTAGTGCGCCTTTGCTCCATTATGCCAGTTCACCGCGGCTGAAGTGATGTTGCGGTGACGGTTTATACAGTTTGTGGAGTAGACCATGATTCAGACTGAAACGATGCTTGATGTTGCTGACAACAGCGGCGCCAAGCGTGTGCAGTGTATTAAGGTCCTGGGTGGTTCTCACCGCCGCTACGCCTCTGTTGGCGACATCATCAAGGTGACCGTCAAGGAAGCAATTCCGCGTGGCAAGGTTAAGAAAGGCCAGGTACTTAAGGCTGTCGTAGTACGTACCCGTAAGGGTGTTCGTCGTCCGGACGGCTCACTGATCCGCTTTGATACTAACTCTGCGGTTCTGCTGAACGCCAACGACGCCCCGATCGGTACTCGTATCTTCGGGCCAGTAACGCGTGAACTTCGTACTGAGAAGTTCATGAAGATCATTTCCCTGGCGCCTGAAGTGCTTTAAGACGACTCTCTTTTGAGTTTGTTCTTATGTAGAAAACGCCACTCCCGATAGGGTTTGGCGTTTTTGAGCATGAGAGGGTAGCAGGAAACGACAAGGTAAAATAATGCGTAAGATTCGTCGCGACGATGAAATCATCGTTATCGCAGGTAAAGACAAGGGCAAGCGTGGCAAGGTTATGCGCGTGCTCGCTAACGATCGTCTGATCGTGTCTGGCATCAACATGATCAAGAAGCACCAGAAGCCGAATCCGATGTTGGGTCAGCAGGGTGGTATCGTTGAGAAGGAAGCGGCTATCGCGACTTCCAACGTTGCTATCTTCAACGCGCAGACCGGCAAAGGTGATCGTGTAGGCTTCAAGTTGCTTGAAGACGGCACCAAGGTACGTTTCTTCAAGTCCACCGGCGAACTCGTCGGCGGTGATAAGTAAGAGGGGTTGGTGCAATGTCAAGATTGAAAGCGCTTTACGAAAACGAAATTAAGCAGAAGCTTAAAGAAGAGCTGAGCAGCCCGAACGTCATGGCTGTTCCTCGTGTCACTAAAATCACCCTGAACATGGGTGTGGGTGAAGCTCTGGGTGACAAGAAGCAGCTGGAAAACGCTGTGGCCGACATGACTGCAATCGCAGGTCAGAAGCCGGTTGTTACCAAGGCACGCAAATCCATCGCGGGCTTCAAAGTTCGTGAAGGTTGGCCGATCGGCTGTAAAGTCACTCTGCGTGGTCAGCAGATGTGGGAATTCCTGGATCGCCTGGTGGATATCTCCATCCCGCGTATTCGTGACTTCCGTGGCCTGAACCCGAAATCTTTCGATGGTCGTGGCAACTACAGCATGGGCGTTAAAGAGCAGATTATCTTCCCGGAAATCGACTACGACAAGGTCGACAAACTGCGTGGTCTGGATATTACCATCACCACCACCGCGAAGAACAACGACGAAGGTCGTGCACTGCTGTCTGCGCTGCAGTTCCCGTTCAAGAAATAAGAAGGGTTGAGTAATGGCTAAGGTTTCTATGATCCAGCGTGAGCTCAAGCGTGAACAGCTGGCTGCTAAATATGCTGCCAAGCGTGCTGAGCTCAAAGCAATTATCGCAAGCCCGAACAGCTCTGAAGATGATGTTTGGGATGCACAGGTCGCGCTGCAGAAATTGCCGCGTGACGCTAGCCCGGTGCGCAAGCAGCGTCGTTGCCAGGTTACCGGTCGTCCGCACGCGGTTTACCGCAAGTTCGGACTGTGCCGTAACCAGCTGCGTGAAGCTGCAATGCGCGGAGATGTTCCGGGCCTGAAGAAGGCAAGCTGGTAAGCTTGCTATTGGTAAGCCCAGTGGTCTGGGCAGGCGCAGCCTGCTACCGCACTGAGCTGCACTTAAGAGGACGTTAATAGCATGAGTATGCAAGACACCCTCGCGGATATGTTTACCCGTATCCGCAACGGACACATGGCTGAAAAAGCCCATGTTGCCATGCCGTCTTCCAAGCAGAAGGTTGCCGTTGCAACTGTACTGAAGGATGAAGGCTACATCGCTGACTTCTCTGTTGAAGGTGATGTGAAACCTGTTCTGTCTGTCGAACTGAAGTACTTCGAAGGCAAGCCGGTTATCGAAGAGATCAAGCGCGTAAGCCGCCCGTCTCTGCGTATCTACAAGAGCGCAGCGGACCTGCCGAAAGTGGCAGATGGCCTGGGTATCGCAATTGTCTCTACCAGCAAAGGCGTCATGACTGATCGCGCTGCTCGCAAAGCAGGCATCGGTGGTGAAGTTATCTGCACGGTCTTCTAAGAGGTATTCCAATGTCACGAATTGCGAAGAAACCCGTAGTTGTACCGGCAGGCGTAGAAGTTAAGCTGGCTGGCCAGTCTCTGGCTGTTAAAGGCAAGAACGGTCAGCTGGATCTGGATCTGCACCCGTCAGTTACTGTTGAACAGGCTGAAGGTCAGCTGGTATTTGCTCCGCGTGATGGCGCCAAACAGTCCATGGCTCTGGCAGGTACTACCCGTGCTCTGGTCAGCAACATGGTTGTCGGCGTAAGCGAAGGCTTTTCCAAGACCCTGAATCTGCTGGGTGTTGGTTACCGTGCGCAGGCCAAAGGCAAGGTTGTTAACCTGACGCTTGGCTTCTCTCACCCGATCGATTACGAACTGCCCGAAGGTGTTTCTGCCGAAACCCCGAACAACACTACTATCGTTGTCAGCGGTGCTGACAAACAGCGTGTTGGTCAGGTGGCTGCAGAAATTCGCGCATTCCGTCCGCCTGAGCCGTACAAAGGCAAGGGTGTTCGTTATGCTGATGAATATGTACGCCGTAAAGAGGCTAAGAAGAAGTAAGGCAGGGTCATGAACGATAAAAAGCAAGCTCGTATTCGTCGTGCGCGTCGTTCGCGCATGCAGATGCGTGATCAGGGTGCTGTTCGCCTTTGCGTGAACCGCTCTCCGCGTCACATTTACGCGCAGGTTATCTCTGCTGATGGCAGCCAGGTTCTGGCTTCTGCCTCTACAGTGGAAAAGGATCTGCGTGAAGGTGCTACCGGTAATATCGAAGCAGCCAAGAAAGTGGGTGCTCTGATCGCCAGCCGTGCTAAAGAAGCCGGCGTATCCAAGGTAGCGTTTGACCGCTCCGGTTTCAAATACCACGGTCGTGTTGCAGCTCTTGCTGATGCTGCTCGCGAAGGCGGCCTGGAATTCTAAAGGTTTCTAATATGGCAAATCACGAACAGAAAGACGGTGAACTGCAAGAGAAGCTGGTTCAGGTAAACCGCGTCGCTAAAGTGGTAAAAGGCGGTCGTATCTTCGGTTTCACAGCACTGACTGTCGTTGGTGACGGTAACGGTCGCGTTGGCTTCGGTCGCGGTAAAGCGCGCGAAGTACCTGTTGCTATCCAGAAAGCGATGGAACAGGCTCGCCGCAACATGATCAGCGTTCAGCTGAACGGCCACACTCTGCAGTACCCGGTGAAAGCCCGTCACGGTGCTTCCAAGGTTTACATGCAGCCGGCATCTGAAGGTACTGGTGTCATCGCCGGTGGTGCGATGCGTGCAGTGCTGGAACTGGCAGGCGTCCACAACGTACTGGCCAAGTGCTACGGTTCTACCAACCCGGTAAACGTAGTGCGCGCAACCATCAATGGTCTGAAGCAGATGTCTGCTCCGGAAGATGTTGCAGCCAAGCGTGGCAAAACCGTCGAAGACATCCTGGAGGGTTAAACCATGGCGAACACTATCAAGGTTACCCTGGTACGCAGCACCATCGGTCGTCTGCCGAAGCACATCCAGACCGTTAAAGGCCTGGGTCTGCGTCGCATCGGTCACACCGTTGAGCTGGAAGATACTCCGGCGGTGCGTGGCATGATCAACAAAGTCAACTACATGGTTCGTGTAGTAGGCGAGTAAGAGGAGTCACCCAATGCGTTTGAATACTCTGCGCCCGGGCGCTGGTTCCAAGCACGCTCCCAAGCGTGTAGGTCGTGGTATCGGCTCCGGTCTGGGTAAAACTTGTGGCCGTGGTCACAAGGGTCAGAAATCCCGCTCTGGCGGCAGTGTTAAGCCGGGTTTTGAAGGCGGTCAGATGCCAATTCAGCGTCGTCTGCCGAAATTCGGTTTCACTTCTCGTCAGGCGCGTTACGTAGCTGAAGTTCGTCTGAACGAGCTGGCTGCTGCCGGTGTCGACGTTGTCGATCTGGCTGCGCTGAAACAGGCTGACATCATCCGTGAAGAGATCAAATCTGCACGTGTGATTCTGTCTGGTGAGATCAACAAGGCAGTCACCGTTAAAGGTCTGAAAGTGACCAAAGGTGCACAGGCTGCGATCGAGGCTGCTGGCGGCAAAGTCGAGGCGTAAATGGCTAAACAAGGACAAATACCGGCAGGCATGCAGAGCGGACTGAAAGAGCTTTGGGCTCGACTCAGATTCGTTCTGATCGCGATCATTGTTTACCGGATCGGGGCGCATATTCCCGTTCCCGGTATCAACCCCGATCGCCTTGCTGCGCTGTTTGATCAGAACCAGGGAACTATCCTCAGTCTGTTCAACATGTTTTCGGGTGGTGCTCTGGAGCGCATGTCGATCCTGGCACTGGGTATCATGCCCTACATCTCTGCCTCTATCATTATGCAGTTGATGACCGTTGTGAGCCCGCAGCTGGAACAGTTGAAGAAAGAAGGGGAAGCCGGACGGCGTAAAATCAGCCAATATACCCGCTATGGTACGGTCGTTCTGGCGACTCTGCAGGCGTTTGGTATGGCGGTTGGTCTGGCAAATCAGGGTGTCGCCTTCATGGCTGACTTCAGCTTCTACTTTGTAGCGGTTGTGACTCTGGTGGCCGGTGCTGTCTTCCTGATGTGGCTGGGTGAGCAGATCACCGAGCATGGCATCGGTAACGGTATCTCGATTCTGATCTTTGCCGGTATCGTGGCGGGTCTGCCCAGTGCGATCGGCCAGTCCTTTGAAGCAGCGCGTCAGGGTGATCTCAATATCCTGGCGCTGCTGGCCATCGCTGTCCTGGCGATTGCCACTGTAGGCTTTGTAGTGTTCATGGAACGCGGTCAGCGCCGTATTACCATCAACTATGCAAAGCGTCAGCAGGGCCGTCGCGTTTATGCAGCTCAGTCCAGCCATCTGCCGTTGAAGGTCAACATGGCGGGCGTTATTCCGCCGATCTTCGCCTCCAGCATCCTGCTGTTCCCTGCATCAATTGGCCAGTGGTTTGGTCAGTCTGAAGGCATGGAGTGGCTGCAGGATGTGGCTCTGGCACTGGGTCCGGGACAGCCGCTGTATATTCTGCTGTTCGCAATGGCGATCGTATTTTTCTGCTACTTCTACACCGCGATTGTTTTCAATCCGCGTGACGTGGCAGATAACCTGAAAAAATCAGGTGCCTTTATTCCGGGGATCCGTCCTGGTGATCAGTCTGCACGGTACATCGACTCCGTGCTGAGCCGTCTGACTCTGTTCGGCGCGCTTTACATCACAGCGGTTTCATTGATGCCCCAGTTTCTGGTGGTAGCGTGGAACGTGCCGTTCTACTTCGGCGGTACTTCACTGCTGATCGTGGTGGTTGTGGTGATGGACTTCATGGCTCAGGTGCAATCACACCTGATGTCGCACCAGTATGAGTCCCTGATGAAAAAATCGAATCTTAAGGGCGGCGCAGGACTCCTGCGCTAAGCCTAACGAGGTGGATCATGAAAGTACGCGCATCTGTTAAAAAGATTTGCCGTAACTGCAAGATCGTACGCCGCAACGGTTCCGTGCGCGTGATCTGCAAAGTGGAACCCCGACACAAGCAGCGCCAGGGTTAATCCACAGCTGGCCGGGAGTGGAAGCGCGCAGCCTTGATTTATTTTTGATCAGGGTATATCATTGCGCGCCTTCCACGAACTAAAGAATGATTGGTTCTGGTGAGCATCTCCCAGGACACTAATATGGAGTACATTGAATGGCCCGTATAGCTGGCGTCAATATTCCTGACAATAAGCATGCGGTAATTTCTCTGACTTACATTTTCGGGATTGGCCGCACGACTGCCAAACAGATCTGTGAAGCTACCGGCATCGCGCCGAGCACCAAAATTGCAGAACTGTCTGAAGAGCAGCTCGATAATGTTCGTGGTGAAGTTGCCAAGTTGACTGTTGAAGGCGATCTGCGCCGTGAAGTCAACATGAACATCAAGCGTCTTATGGACCTCGGTTGCTACCGTGGCCTGCGTCACCGTCGTAACCTGCCGGTACGTGGTCAGCGCAGCAAGACGAATGCGCGTACCCGCAAAGGCCCGCGCAAGCCGATCCGTAAGTAAGCGATAGGAATTTCCGAATATGGCTAAGCCAGGTAATCGCACTCGTAAAAAGGTTAAAAAGCAGGTTGCGGATGGCCTCGCGCACATCCATGCCTCTTTTAACAACACTATCATCACTATTACCGATCGTCAGGGTAACGCTCTGAGCTGGGCAACTTCTGGTGGCTCAGGCTTCCGTGGTTCCCGTAAGAGCACTCCGTTCGCTGCACAGGTTGCAGCTGAGCGTGCCGGTCAGGCAGCTCTGGAATACGGTCTGAAAAACCTCGACGTGTTTGTGAAGGGCCCGGGACCGGGTCGTGAATCTGCAGTTCGTGCCCTGAACGGCTGCGGCTACAAGATCACAAACATCACGGACGTGACACCGATTCCGCACAACGGTTGTCGTCCGCCGAAGAAGCGTCGCGTTTAATCTGGAGACGGTAATATGGCTCGTTATCTTGGACCTAAGTGCAAGCTGTCCCGTCGTGAAGGCACCGATCTCTTCCTGAAGAGTGGTGTCCGCGCGCTTGATAGCAAGTGCAAAGCAGAAACAGTACCTGGTGTTCACGGCGCCCGTCGCGGTCGTCTGTCTGAATACGGTCTGCAGCTGCGTGAAAAACAGAAAGTACGTCGCATCTACGGCGTGCTGGAACGTCAGTTCCGTAGTTACTACAAAGAGGCTGCACGCCGTAAGGGTGCAACCGGTGAAAACCTGCTCCAGCTGCTGGAAGGCCGTCTGGACAACGTTGTATACCGCATGGGTTACGGTTCTACCCGTGCTGAAGCACGTCAGGTTGTCTCTCACCGTCAGATCACTGTCAACGGTCAGGTTGTGAACATTCCTTCCTACCAGGTACAGGCTGGCGACGTAGTAGCAGTTCGTGAAAAAGCCAAAACCCAGCTGCGTATCAAACACGCTCTGGAACTGGCCGGTCAGCGTGCTCCGGTTGAGTGGGTTGAAGTTGACACTGCGAAGATGGAAGGTACTTTCAAGTCCCTGCCGGAACGTAGTGATCTGTCAGCCGACATCAACGAACACCTGATTGTCGAGCTCTACTCGAAGTAATTTTGAACTCTTGACTGGTGGAACTATGCAGCGTTCAGTAAACGAGTTTCTATACCCACGTCACATCGACGTGCAGGAGATTAGCAAAACCCGCGCTAAAGTGACTCTTGAGCCGCTTGAGCGGGGGTTCGGCCATACTCTGGGCAATGCGCTGCGCCGTATCCTGCTCTCTTCCATGCCGGGTTGTGCAATTTCGGAAGTGGAAATTGAAGGTGTACTGCACGAGTACAGCAGCATCGAGGGTGTTCAGGAGGATGTCATTGAGATCCTGCTGAACCTCAAAGGTGTTGCCATCGCTCTGCATAACGGTGATGAAGCGCTCCTGACTCTCTCCAAGTCAGAGGCCGGTCCGGTGACAGCGGGTGATATCCAGCTGAACCAGGACGTTGAGGTTGCCAACCCGGATCATGTGATTGCGCACCTCAACCCGGGTCATTCGCTGAACATGCAGCTGCGTGTGACGCGTGGCCGCGGTTACGTGCCGGCTGATGCACGTGTGAGCGATGAAGACGAAACTCGTGCCATTGGACGCCTGCAGCTGGATGCCAGCTACAGCCCTGTTCTGCGCGTATCCTACGCTGTTGAAAGCGCACGTGTGGAACAGCGCACCGACCTGGATAAACTGGTGATCGACATCGAGTCTAACGGCACGATCGATCCCGAAGAGTGCATCCGTCGGGCGGCGACCATTCTGCAGCAGCAGCTGGTTGTGTTTGTCGATCTTGAAGATGCTGGCGAACAGACCCGTGCAGAGCCGAATGAACCGGAAATTGATCCTGTTCTTCTGCGTCCGGTCGATGACCTGGAGCTGACTGTCCGTTCCGCGAACTGTCTGAAAGCAGAGCAGATCTACTACATTGGTGATCTTATCCAGCGCACCGAAGTAGAACTGCTGAAGACTCCTAACTTGGGCAAGAAGTCACTGACCGAGATTAAGGATGTGCTGGCATCCAAAGGTCTGTCACTTGGCATGCGTCTGGAAAACTGGCCTCCGGCCAGTCTGAAAGGCGATGACAAGGTTGCCTCTTGAGTCTGACTTCGTAACCCTAGTTACAAAGGATTTAGAAAATGCGTCATCGTAAATCTGGTCGACACTTGAATCGTACAAGTGCTCACCGCAAAGCGATGTTCAAGAATATGGCAGTGTCTCTGTTCGAACATGAACTGATCAAGACTACTCTGCCTAAAGCGAAAGAACTGCGCCGCTTTGCTGAGCCGCTGATCACTCTGGCTAAGACTGACTCGGTTGCTAACCGTCGTCTGGCGTTCTCCCGTACCCGCAGCAACGAAGCTGTAGGTAAACTGTTCAACGAACTGGGCCCGCGTTACGCGACTCGTCCGGGTGGTTACGTCCGCATTCTGAAATGCGGCTACCGCGCAGGCGACAAAGCACCGATGGCTTACGTTGAGCTGGTTGATCGTCCCGCTGGCCAGGCTGTAGTCGAAGAATCTGCTGAAGATTAATCGCTACTGCACAGCATTAAAAAACCCGGTCCGAAAGGTCCGGGTTTTTTTGTGCCTGTGGATACTGAAATCAGGGACGCTCGCAAGCGCCCCGCAGTTGGCTTCAGCCCAGCAATGGCTTGAGGAAGCGGCCGGTATGGGATAGGTCGCTGGCGGCGACCTGTTCCGGCGTCCCGGTGGCGATGATCTGACCACCGCCGCTGCCCCCTTCGGGTCCCAGGTCGACGATCCAGTCGGCGGTCTTGATCACATCCAGGTTGTGCTCGATCACGACGATGGTATTGCCGTGGTCACGCAGTCGATCCAGCACGTTGAGCAGCTGCTGGATATCGTAGAAGTGCAGCCCGGTGGTGGGCTCGTCGAGGATATACAGTGTTTTGCCGGTATCGCGCTTGCTCAGTTCCCGGGCCAGCTTGACCCTTTGTGCCTCGCCGCCGGACAGGGTGGTGGCCGCCTGACCTAGCCGGATATAGCTCAGGCCTACATCGATCAGTGTTTGCAGGCGGCGGGCCAACGCCGGGATGACATCGAAGAACGCCCGTGCATCCTCCACGGTCATCTGCAGCACTTCGTCAATGCTCTTGCCCTTGTAGGTCACTTCGAGCGTTTCCCGGTTGTAGCGTTTGCCCTTGCAGATATCGCAGGGCACGTAGATGTCGGGCAGGAAGTGCATCTCCACCTTGATCACGCCATCACCCTGACAGGCCTCGCAGCGGCCGCCCTTGACGTTAAAACTGAACCGTCCCGGCTTGTAGCCCCGTGAGCGGGCCTCCTTGGTGCCGGCAAAGAGCTCACGAATGGGCGTGAAGATGCCGGTATAGGTGGCCGGGTTGGAGCGCGGCGTGCGGCCGATCGGGCTCTGGTCGATATCGATCACCTTGTCGAACAGCTCCAGCCCCTCGATGCGGTCGTGTGGTGCGGCATCCAGAGTCGTGGCGTGGTTCAGCTCGGTGGCGGCCACCGGGTAGAGGGTGTTGTTGATCAGGGTCGACTTGCCGGAGCCGGACACGCCGGTGATGCAGGTCAGCAGACCGACCGGAATCTCCAGATCCACGTTCTGGAGATTGTTGCCACGGGCGCCGATCAGCTTGAGCATGCGTTCAGGGTCGGCACTCTGGCGTTGGGCAGGCACGGCAATGCAGCGTTCGCCGCTGAGGTACTGTCCGGTGACCGATTCAGGGGTGGCCATGATCTGCTCGGGCTTGCCGGCGGCGATCACCTGGCCGCCATGCACACCGGCGCCGGGGCCGATATCGATCAGGTAGTCGGCCATGCGGATTGCATCCTCGTCGTGCTCGACCACGATCACGGTGTTACCGAGATCGCGCAGGTGCTTCAGTGTCTGCAGCAGGCGCTCGTTGTCACGCTGATGCAGGCCGATGGAGGGCTCGTCCAGGACATACATGACGCCGACCAGACCGGCACCGATCTGGCTGGCCAGACGGATACGCTGGGCTTCGCCGCCGGACAGGGTCTCGGCACTGCGTTCCAGCGACAGGTAATCCAGCCCCACGTTGACCAGGAAGGTGAGGCGGTCACGGATCTCCTTGAGAATCTTTTCGGCGATTTCGCCCTGCTTGCCACTCAGGTGCAGGTTCTGGAAGTAGTGCTGTGCCTGGCCGATCGGCAGGCGGACGATCTGCGGCAGGGTGTGCTCGTCGATATAGACATGGCGAGCATCCCGGCGCAGGCGGCTGCCGTGGCAGGACGGGCAGGGCTGCATGTTGAGGTACTTGGCCAGATCCTCGCGCACGCTGTCGGATTCGGTTTCCCGGTAGCGACGTTCCAGGTTGTTGATCACACCTTCAAAGGCATGCAGTTTCTGTACACGCTCGCCGCGGTCGTTGCGGTAATAGAAGGCCACCTCCTCGTTGCCGCTGCCCTCCAGAATCACCTTGCGGTGTTGGTCGGACAGTGCTTCGAACGGGGTGTCCAGGCTGAAGCCGTAGTGGTCCGCGACTGCCTGCAGCTGCTGGTAATAGTACAGGCTGCGCTTGTCCCAGCCGCGGATCGCGCCCTGTGCCAGCGGTAGCGACGGATCCTGTACCAGCTTGCGCGGGTCGAAGTACTGGCGTACGCCAAGGCCGTCACAGGAGGGGCAGGCGCCGTGCGGGTTGTTGAACGAGAACAGGCGCGGCTCCAGCTCCTGAATGCTGTGGCCACAGGTGGGGCAGGCGAAGCGGGCGGAGAACACCATCTCGTCGAGCCCTTCCTCCATCGGCGCCACCTTGGCGATGCCATCGGCCAGTTCCAGCGCGGTTTCAAAGGATTCGGCCAGGCGTGTCTGCAGATCGTCCCTTACCTTGATACGGTCGATGACCACTTCGATATCGTGCTTGCGGTTCTTGTCCAGCGCCGGGGCGTCATCCAGGTCCACCACCAGGCCATCGATACGGGCACGGACGAAGCCCTGGGTGCGCAGCTGGTTGAGGATATGCAGGTGTTCGCCCTTGCGACCCTGTATCACCGGTGCCAGCAGCATCACCTTGCTGCCTTCGGGCAGGGCCAGCACCTGGTCGACCATCTGGCTGACGGTTTGTGCGGCCAGCGGCAGGTCATGCTCGGGGCAGCGCGGCTCGCCGGCGCGGGCGAACAGCAGACGCAGATAGTCGTAGATTTCGGTGATGGTGCCAACCGTTGAGCGGGGGTTGTGTGACGTGGATTTCTGCTCGATCGATATCGCCGGGGACAGTCCTTCGATATGGTCCACATCGGGTTTCTCCATCATCGACAGGAACTGGCGAGCATAGGTCGACAGTGATTCGACGTAGCGCCGTTGCCCCTCGGCATAGAGGGTGTCGAAGGCGAGGGAGGACTTGCCCGAGCCGGACAGGCCGGTGATTACGATGAGCTGGTCGCGCGGGATATCGAGATCCACATTTTTCAGGTTGTGGGTACGCGCGCCCCTGACCAGAATCTTGTCCATTACTGCTCCGCTGTAACTGGCAAAAAGAACTATTATAGAGGTTTGCTACTGGTCGCTAAACCACCATTCCCGTGTGGACGTGACTTACTATAGGAAGGCGCTGTGTGCTATTCTCAACCCCCTATGAAGCGGCAGGACGCTGCAGCACGATACAACCGAACAACGGGAGATAACTGATGGCGCGTGGCATCAACAAGGTTATTCTGGTCGGCAACTTGGGGGGCGATCCCGAGGTGCGCTACATGCCGTCCGGCAATGCCGTTACCAACGTAACACTGGCCACCAGCGAAAGCTGGAAAGACAAGCAAACCGGTCAAATGCAGGAACGCACCGAGTGGCATCGGGTGGTGTTCTTCAACCGTCTGGCCGAGATTGCCGGTGAATATCTGCGCAAGGGTTCCAAGGTCTACGTGGAAGGCTCTCTGCGTACGCGCAAGTGGCAGGGACAGGACGGTCAGGACCGCTACACCACCGAGATCGTTGCCAGCGAAATGCAGATGCTCGACAGCCGTGGTGGTGCCGGTGATGCCGGTGGTTACCAGTCGCAGCCGGATCCCATGGGTTACGGTCAGCAGCAGCCGGCGCCGCGTCGCCAGCCGGCGCCGCAACAGCAGGCACCGCAGCAGCCGCAGCAGGCACCGCAGCAACCCGCGCCCGGCTTCGACGATTTCGACGACGATATTCCGTTCTGAGTCGATTCGCTTCAGCGCCTTGAAAGCCCCGCCTTTGCTGCGGGGCTTTTGACATTTTACAGGCGCAATTTTTCATGACCACGGGTGTGCCACCGCCGCGCTTTCGGGTATGCTCGAATTTACCGCAACAGCGTAAAAGCCAATTTTTTCAGTCGTACAGGTCAACTATTCCCGTATGCCAGCGAGCGCCTATACAACTTCAGCCAAGGTCCTCATCGTCGGGGCAGCAGGTCAGGTCGGACATGCCCTGACGGAGCTGCTGGAACAGACACCGGATATCGAGCCCGTCGCCCTGAGTCGGCGTCAACTGGATATCACCGACCGCGCCGCGGTGCGTCAGCAACTGGAAAAGCATCTGCCGGATTACGTCATCAATTGCGCCGCGTTCAACCGGGTAGACGCCGCGGAACGACAGCAGGATCAGGCCCAGGCGGTTAACCGTGACGGTGCCGAAAACCTGGCCCTGGCCACGGCGGCGCTGAGCATCCCGCTGCTGCACCTGTCGTCGGATTATGTCTTCGATGGCCACTATGCCAGCGGGTACAGTGAAGAGGATGAAGCCTCGCCCCTGGGTGTATTCGGGCGCAGCAAGTGGCAAGGGGAAGAGGCGGTCCGGGTGGCTCAACCGCAACATCTCATTCTGCGAGTCAGCTGGATCTTCAGTGCCCGCGGCGAGAACTTTCTGCTGCGCACTCTGGAGCAGGCGCGTCATGACCGGCTGATCGAAGCCGCGGACGATCGTCGTGGCTGTCCCACCTCGGCCGAAGATGTGGCCAGAGTCCTGCTGGCGATATTGCGCCAGCTGACCTGTGGCATCGAAGTCTGGGGAACCTACCATTACTGTGGTGCCGAGATCACCACCCGCTACGGCTTCAGCGAGGCTCTGTTGGCGGCTGCGCGCCAGTATGAGGAGCTGAAGGTGGAGCAGTTGCAGCCGGTCTCCTCGGCCAATCTGCAATGCCTGGCTCAGCGCCCGGCTTCTTCGGTGCTCAAGTGTCGCAAGCTGCTGGCAACCTTTGGCATTCGCCAGCGCCCCTGGCGTAGCGAGCTGCAGCGGGTTGTGCGAGAAGTTTACGGCGAACTCTAGCAGGCTGCTGAAAATCTATCTGCGTTGCCGGATGCGGCGTTAAAAACAGGCTCAAAATGCTCATTTAGTTTACTAAACTCCGCTTTCTCGCCTGTTTTTGCCCGGGCGGCGATCCGTTTGCCCCGGTGACCTCGATAACGCTTTTCAATAGTGGCTGTTGGTTTGTCAGGCCAGGCCCAGGGTCGCTGAGTGCGTCATCGCCACACCCAGGATATAGCCCAGGCTCAACAGGGCCGCCATCAGTGCCAGACTGCGAGTCTTCAGGTTTCTGCCCCGTTTCAGTGCCACCATGCCGAAGCCGATGTAGGCGACCAGCCCCAGTACCTTGGCAGTCAGCCAGGGGTGCGTCAGCGGATATTGTTCAATTAC
The DNA here is from genome assembly GCA_963677795.1 of uncultured Marinobacterium sp. Classification (GTDB taxonomy): domain Bacteria; phylum Pseudomonadota; class Gammaproteobacteria; order Pseudomonadales; family Balneatricaceae; genus Marinobacterium. The sequence continues at coordinate 2,225,717 of OY782520.1, forward strand.
CAGCATCAGTCCGATTGCGCTGAGCAATAGCAGCGTATCGACGACGTGGGGCATTACCTTCAGCCAGCGAGCGTTGAGCAGGCGGGGCGCGGCGTAAAGCAGCAGGGCACGCAGCAGAAAGAGCGCGATGCTCAGGCCCACCATGGTCAGGTGGCTGTGCTTCAGAATCATGTAGGTGTTCAAGGTATGTCTATCCCTATAACCAATTGTTGGGTTTTGTGCATATACTGAGACGCAGGTACTGCTTGCAAGAGAAGCGATGAACACGTCCATAACTTCCCAGGCAGTTGATCCGTGATAAGAACTATAACCGGCGGATAGGGTCTTTTGAATCATGAGTCAAAATGATACCGCCCTCATCGACCGTTTTGGTCGTCATGTTCATTATCTGCGTCTCTCTGTGACCGATCGGTGTGACTTTCGTTGCGTCTACTGCATGAGTGAGCAGATGAAATTTCTTCCGCGCGAGCAGGTGTTGTCGCTGGAGGAGATGCTGACGCTGGCGCAGCTGTTCGTCGAACTGGGTGTGCGCAAGATCCGCCTGACCGGTGGTGAGCCCCTAGTGCGGCGCGATATTCTCTGGCTGATCGAACGGCTTGGCGAACTGCCGGTGGAGCTGGTGTTGACCACCAACGGTTCCCAGCTGCAGCGCTTTGCCCAGTCCCTGCGCCGGGCGGGGGTGAGTCGCCTCAATATCAGTCTCGACAGTCTCAATCCGGAACGTTTTCGCAGTCTGACACGCTCCGATCGCTTGCAGCAGGTGTTGGCCGGTATCGATGCTGCCTGCGCGGCGGGGTTCGAGCGCATCAAGCTGAACACCGTCGTGCTGCATGGTCGCAATGAGGATGAGGTGCCGGCGTTGGTCGAGTTTGCCCGAGACCGTGGGCTCGACATCAGTTTCATCGAAGAGATGCCGCTGGGCCAGATCAGCGAGCATGACCGAGCCGAAGCCTTCTGCTCCAGCGATACCCTCAGGGAACGGCTGGAACAGCGCTATACCCTGATGCCGACCGCCGAACGTACCGGGGGGCCTTCCCGTTACTACCGCATGGCCGACAGCGACAGTCGCATCGGCTTTATCTCGCCTCACAGCCATAACTTCTGTGCCGACTGCAACCGGGTCCGGCTGACCGCTGAAGGTCGTCTACTGCTCTGTCTGGGTAACGAACACTCGCTGGATCTGCGCGCCCTGTTGCGCGATCCCGAGTGCAGTGCGGACCAGCTGCGCCAGGCGGTGATCGACGCCATGCAGATCAAGCCCGAGCGGCACCATTTCGACCTCAATGACGAGCCCCAGATACTGCGTTTCATGAACATGACCGGGGGCTGATCCCCCGCCGATTCGACAACCGATGAGGATAGCCGGTGAACGAAAGCAGACTGCAACCGCTGGATATAGCGGTCCTGACCATCTCCGATACCCGTACCCCCGAAACCGATCGCTCCGGTGATCTGCTGGCCGAGCGCCTGCAGCAGGCCGGTCACCGCTTGGCGGATCGGGCCATCGTGGCGGATGACATCTATCAGATACGCGCCCGCCTCTCGGCCTGGATTGCCGATGCCGGGGTGCAGGTGGTGATCACCACCGGCGGCACTGGCTTTGCCCTGCGCGATTCCACCCCGGAGGCGGTGACGCCGCTGCTGGACAAGCAGGTGGAAGGTTTCGGCGAACTGTTCAGACAGATCTCCCATGGCGAGATCGGCACCTCCACCATCCAGTCACGGGCGCTGGCCGGGCTGGCCAACGGCACCCTGATCGCCTGTCTGCCTGGCTCCACCGGCGCCTGTGCCACCGGCTGGGACCAGTTGCTGGCGGAGCAGCTGGACAGCCGCTTCAAGCCCTGCAATTTTGTCGGCCTGCTGCAGGCCGCGCGGGAGGCGCGTCAATGAGTTCACTGATACCGGTTGAAGACGCACTGTCGCAATTGCTTGAGTTGATGCCGACGCCGACCGCTCGTGAGGAGCTGGTGCTGGCAGACGCCTGGGGGCGGGTGCTGGCCGAGCCGGTGATTGCCGGTGTCGATGTGCCGCCGGAGGCCAACAGCAGTATGGATGGCTATGCGATCAGGGTAGAGGATCTGATGGCTGGTGTAATACTGCCGATCTCCCAGCGCATTCCGGCCGGTACCGCGCCCGAGCCGCTGCAGCCGGGTACGGCCGCTCGTATCTTTACCGGCGCGCCGATTCCGGCGGGGGCCGATGCGGTGGTGATGCAGGAAGAGGCGATCGAGGATCCCGAGGGTGTTCGCTTCACCGCCGCCGTGCGAGCCGGACAGAATATCCGTCCTCAGGGGCAGGATCTTCAGGTCGGGCAGTCGCTGCTGGCGGCAGGCGCAAAACTCTCGGCTCAGGCGATGGGTGTACTGGCCTCGGCGGGGATCGACCGGGTCAGGGTTTATCGGCGTCCGCGAGTGGCCCTGCTGTCCACCGGTGACGAGCTGGTGCAGCCGGGTCAGCCGCTGGCGCCGGGGCAGATCTATGATGCCAACCGTTTTCTGCTGACCGGGCTGCTGCAGCAGGCGGGAGTGGCGTCGATCCGCACCTGGCAGGTGGCGGATAGCGCGGAGGCGACAGCCGAAGTATTGCGTGCAGCGGCAGCCGACAGTGACCTGATCCTGTCCAGTGGCGGCGTCTCCGTGGGCGAGGAGGACCATGTGCGCAGTCAGGTCGAAGCCCTTGGGGCGTTGCAGATCTGGCGCATCAAGCTCAAGCCGGGCAAGCCCTTTGCGGCGGGGCAGGTAGCGGGAGTGCCGTTTATCGGCCTGCCCGGCAACCCGGCCTCGAGTCTGGTGACCTTCTATCTGCTGGCCCTGCCGGCGCTGAGGCGCCTGCAGGGCATGACGGGCGAGCCAGTGTGCGGCTGGCAGCTGCCCGCCGGGTTCAGTCGTGATCGACCGATCGGCCGTGACGAGTACCTGCGTGTACGCGTCGAGGGCGGCTGTCTGGTGCCCCAGGGCAACCAGAGCTCCGGCGTGCTCAGTAACAGCCTGCAGGCCGGAGGGCTGGCGCGAGTGCCGGCAGACAGTTGTGTGGCGACGGGACAGTCGCTGGAATTTCTGCCGTTCAGCCTGCTGTCAGGCTAGTCTGTGCCGAGGCGGTCTGCAAAAGCGGGCTTTAACAGGGTAAAATGTGCGTTTTTTCAGCAGCTAGAGGCTGATCGCCGCGAATGAATGCACAACGCCAGGCAGAAGATCCCTATCAGGAGATCCGTCCCTATCGAGATAACGAAGTCGAATCAGTGCTGCAGCGTCTGGTTCGGGATGATGAATGCATCTCGGCCCTGACCCGCTACCAGTTTCCCAATGCCTCCGGGCCGCTGGGCTGGCTGCTGCGGCCGCTGGTGCGTATCGCCGTGGCGGCGCGTGTGGGTGATATCGAGGATGTACATGGCTTCCAGATGATGGTCGCTAATTACATGCAGAAGATGATCGCCCGTACCACTACCAAGGTGAGCTGCTCGGGGCTGGAGCGACTGGATCCGAACGAGGCCTATCTGTTCGTCTCCAACCACCGTGATATCGCCATGGATCCGGCATTCGTCAATTGGGTGCGTTACCAGGCTGGCATGTCCACCGTGCGCATCGCCATTGGTGACAACCTGCTGCGCAAGCCCTATGTGTCCGATCTGATGCGGTTGAACAAAAGCTTCATCGTCAACCGCTCCGCCAAGGGACGTGAAATGATGACGGCGCTGACCCAGCTGTCCGCCTACATCGATCACAGTGTCTGCAGCGGCCATTCAGTGTGGATCGCCCAGCGTGAAGGACGGGCCAAGGACGGCAACGACCGTACCGACCCGGCGCTGATGAAGATGTTCTACATGTCACACCGCAAGCAGCGCTCGCTGAGCGAGATGGTCGAACGCCTCAATATCGTGCCGGTGTCCATCTCCTACGAGCTGGATCCCTGCGATGCGCTCAAGGCGCAGGAGCTGGCGGCGCTGGCGCTGCATGGCAGCTACCAGAAGTCGGAATTCGAAGACATCAGCAGCATCGTGCGTGGCATCACCGGTGACAAGGGCGCCGTGCACGTGGCGTTCGGCACACCACTGAGCGGCGAGTTCGAGTCGCCGGAGCAGCTGGCGGCCGAGATCGATCGTCAGATCCATCTCAACTACCGTCTGCATCCGACCAATCTGGCGGCGGCCGGAGAAGAGGTCGGTGCTGAGCAGAAGCAGGCGTTTGAAGCCCGTCTGGCCAGTGTAGATGAAGAAGCAAGGCCTTTCCTGCAGCAGATGTATGCCAACCCCGTGATCAATCAGCGTCAGGCTGAACAGGAGCACTCATGAGCGATCTGACCCATCTGGACGCCCGCGGCCAGGCCCGAATGGTCGATGTCAGCGACAAGGCGGTGACAGTGCGTGAAGCGCTGGCGTCCGGCTGGGTCGAGATGCAGCCTGAAACCTTGCAACTGATTCTTGAAGGTGGTCATCCGAAGGGGGATGTGCTGGCGGTGGCGCGAATTGCCGGTATCCAGGGGGCGAAGAAAACGCCTGATCTGATTCCGCTGTGCCATCCACTGATGCTAAGCTCGGTCAAGGTCGAGCTGCTGCCCGAGCCCGAACACAACCGGGTGCGCATCGAGGCGCGCTGTCGTCTCAGTGGCCAGACCGGGGTCGAGATGGAAGCCCTGACCGCCGTCAGCGTGGCCGCGCTGACGCTGTACGACATGTGCAAGGCGGTGGACAAGGGGATGCGCATCAGCGGTATCGAGCTGGTCGAAAAGACCGGTGGCAAGAGTGGTGACTGGCGTCGGGAGGAGGGCTGATGAGACTGGTCTACTTTGCTCGCATCCGCGAGCAGCTGGGCTGTGATGAAGAGGAACTGGCGTTGCCGTTCGGCGTGGTGACGCTGGCCGAACTGATCGACTGGCTGGCGCAGCGTGGCGAGCCCTGGCGCAGCGTTTTGACGGCGCCGGATCTGATCTGTGCGCTTAACCAGGAAGTGGTTGGCCTGGAAGCCGCTCTGTCCGCTAACGACGAGGTGGCGTTCTTTCCACCGGTAACAGGAGGTTGATTTGAGCGCTCTCCAGACAACACCCAAGGCAACACCCAAGGCAACACCGCTGCTGTTTCTACGTTCACTGATTTACTATGCCGGCTTCTATCCGGTGACCATTGTGTTCTCCACCCTCTGCCTGATCATCGGGCCCTTGCTGCCGTTTCGTGCAAGGTTCAAGTTTTTCACCCTGATCAACTATTTCTACATCATCTGGTTGCGCATCTGCTGTGGCGTCAAGGTGAAGGTGACCGGCCGTGAGCATCTGCCGGCAGCCGGCAGCTATGTGGCGATTGCCAACCACCAGAGTGAATGGGAAACGCTCTACTTCCAGCTGCTGATTCGTCCTCAGGCGGTGGTGCTGAAGCAGGAGCTGCTGCGTATTCCATTTTTTGGCTGGGCGCTGGCGCTGCTCAAGCCGATCGCATTGGACCGCAGCAAAAAGCGCGGTGCGCTCAAACAGCTGCTGGAGCAGGGCAAGGCGCGGCTGGCGGACGGTATTCCGCTGCTGATTTTCCCCCAGGGTACCCGGGTGCCGGTGGGACAGCTGGGCCGCTGGAACAAAGGGGGCGCCATGCTGGCGGTGAGCGGTGAGGTACCCCTGGTGCCGATCGCGCATAATGCCGGTCTGTTCTGGCCGGGCAAGTCGTTCATCAAGTATCCGGGGACGGTCGAGGTGGCCGTGGGGCCGGCGATCGATACCCGCGGCAAGAGTGTAGAAGAAGTCCATGAGGCTGCCACCGTTTGGCTGGAAAGCACCATGCGTGAGCAGGGCTGCCTCGACTGAGGGGTTCTCGACGGGTACAAAAAAAACCGCTCGATGAGCGGTTTTTTTGTGGCTGATCGGCAGTATGGGCTGCCAATCACGCGGAGCTCAGGGCTCAGCCTTCGTACTGTTCGAACACCAGCGTTGAGTTGGTGCCGCCGAAGCCGAAGCTGTTGGACATGACGCGCTTGAGTTCGACGTTGTCCTGGCGCTCGGTGATCACCGGCAGGCCGACCGCTTCCGGGTCCAGTTCTTCGATGTTGGCAGAGGCGCAGATGAACTTGTTCTGCTGCATCAGGATCGAGTAGATCGCTTCCTGTACGCCGGTGGCGCCCAGCGAGTGACCGGTCAGCGACTTGGTGGAGCTCACCGGCGGCATGTCGTCGCCGAAGGTCTGCTTCATCGCTTTCAGCTCCTGGATGTCACCGGCCGGAGTGGAGGTGCCATGGGAGTTGATGTAGTCGATCTTGCCGTCAACGGTAGACATCGCCTGCTGCATGCAGCGCACCGCGCCTTCACCGGACGGGGCAACCATGTCGTAGCCGTCGGACGTGGCGCCGTAGCCCACCAGTTCGGCGTAGATCTTGGCACCGCGCGCCTTGGCGTGTTCCAGCTCTTCCAGTACCAGCATGCCGGCGCCGCCGGCGATGACGAAACCGTCACGGTTGGCGTCGTAAGCACGGGAGGCTTTTTCCGGCGTGTCGTTGTACTTGCTGGACAGGGCGCCCATGGCGTCGAACATCACGCTCAGCGACCAGTGCAGTTCTTCACCGCCACCGGCGAAGATCACGTCCTGTTTGCCCAGCTGGATCTGCTCCATGGCATTACCAATGCAGTGCGCGCTGGTGGCGCAGGCAGAGGTGATGGAGTAGTTCACGCCCTTGATCTTGAACGGGGTGGCCAGACAGGCGGACACGGTAGAGCCCATGGTGCGGGTGACGCGGTAGGGACCTACACGGCGTACACCCTTGGTGCGCAGGATGTCGGCCGTTTCCACGATATCAGCGGAAGAAGCACCACCGGAGCCGGCGATCAGGCCGGTGCGCACGTTGGAAACCTGGTCTTCAGGCAGGCCGGAATCCTCGATCGCCTGTTTCATCGCCAGATAGGCGTAGGCGGAAGCATTACCCATGAAGCGACGCAGCTTGCGGTCGATCAGGGCGTCCAGATCGATATCGATGCTGCCGGCCACTTGGCTGCGGAAGCCGAGTTCTTTGTATTCCGGCTGAAACTTGATACCGGAACGGCCCTGTTTCAGTGAGTCCAGAACTGTTTCCAGATCGTTACCCAGGCAGGATACGATTCCCATACCGGTCACTACGACGCGTCGCATGTGTAGCCTCTCTTTAAATCATTCAACAATGTGGCAGTCTTATTATAGGCAGATCAGCGAGCCTTGAGTTCAGGCTCAGAAGTTATCGGTCTGCTTGAACAGGCCAACACGCAGATCCTTGGCGGTATAGATGACACGCCCGTCTACCGCCACGGTGCCGTCAGCGATACCCATGACCAGCTTGCGCTCGATCACGCGCTTGAGTTCAATGTGGTAGGTCACCTTGCTGGCGCTGGGCAGTACCTGGCCGGTGAACTTCACTTCACCCGAACCCAGTGCACGGCCGCGGCCTTCATTGCCGCGCCAGCCGAGGAAGAAGCCGACCAGCTGCCACATGGCATCCAGTCCCAGGCAGCCAGGCATCACCGGGTCGCCGGGGAAGTGGCATTCGAAGAACCAGAGGTCGGGATGGATATCCAGCTCGGCGATGATTTCGCCCTTGCCGTACTGGCCACCATCGGTGTTGATGTTGATGATGCGGTCCAGCATCAGCATGTTGCCGACCGGAAGCTGCGCATTGCCCGGGCCGAACATTTCGCCGTAGCCGCACTTCAGCAGCTCTTCGCGTTCAAATGAGGAAGGTCGTGACATAAGAAACCGTATATCCAGAGGCATTTCATCAATATTTCGGCGATTATACCGGTTTGCGACCTTTCAGGCACGAGCTGTGTCATGTAATTTGCTCATCCATAGGGCTAAAAAGGGAGAGTAGGGATGGAACATGCATTCTGGCATGCCCGCTGGCAGGAAGGGCGGATCGGCTTTCACCAGGCCGATATCAACCCCTGGCTGCGGCAGTACTGGTCCCGGCTGGGGGTTCCCGGCGACGCCCGGGTGCTGGTGCCTCTGTGTGGCAAGTCGGGCGACATGCTCTGGCTGCGTGAGCAGGGGCATCCGGTGGTCGGGGTAGAGCTCAGTGATCTGGCCTGTCGTGACTTTTTTGTCGAGCACGGTACCCAGGTGACGCCGGTGGCGGTACCCGAGGGGCACACCCGGGAGCGCGACGGCATCACCCTCTGGTGCGCGGATATCTTCGCTCTGGGCGGCGAGCACTGGGGTGAGGTGGCAGCGGTGTATGACCGTGCCGCGTTAATCGCGCTGCCGCCGTCCATGCGGCGCGCCTATGCCACGCATCTGCGTGAGCAGCTGGCTTCAGGGGTCGAGATGTTGCTGGTCACGCTGGAGTTTCCGGGGGGCGAGGGGCCGCCGTTTTCGGTGACGGAAGCAGAGGTGCGGCAGCTGTTCGAGCCGGCCTTTACCGTGGTGCGCCTGGATCAGGCGGAGACGGGGGAGGGGCGGCGTGAAGTGGTCTACCACCTCACGCGTCAGTAAACCGCTTCAGCTGGTACGGCCAAGGGCCAGTTCGGTCAGCGTAATCAGCGTATCGCGGAAGGAACTGGCGGGCAGGGCACCCAGTGCCTGGACTGCCTTTTCCAGCTCGGCCTGGGCTTGCTGGCGGGTGTAGTCGATGGCGCCGGTGCGTTGTACGACCGCCATTACCGGCTGTAGATCCTCCAGGCCGCCTTCGCGGATGGCGTGGCGGATCAGTTTGCGTTCCTCGTCGCTGCCGACACGCATGGCATGGATCAGCGGCAGGGTCGCCTTGCCTTCGGCCAGGTCGTCGCCGACGTTCTTGCCCATGGTCTCGCTGTCGGACAGGTAGTCCATCAGGTCATCGACAATCTGGAAGGCGATGCCCAGGTGGCGTCCATAAAGACGCAGTGCTTCGCGCTCGGCAGCGGGAGCATCGGCCAGGATAGCGCCGACTTCGGTGGCCGCCTCGAACAGCATCGCGGTCTTGCCGAGAATCACCTGCATGTAGGACTCTTCGGTGGTGTCCGGGTTGCGCTGGTTGAGCAGCTGCAGCACTTCACCCTCGGCGATTACGGTGGTGGCGTTGGAGATCACCTGCATGATCTCCATGCGGCCGATCTCAACCATCATCTGGAAGGAACGTGAATAAAGGAAGTCGCCGACCAGTACGCTGGGTGCGTTGCCCCATTTTGCGTTGGCGGTAGCGTTGCCGCGGCGCAGATCCGAATTGTCGACTACGTCATCATGCAGCAGCGTGGCGGTGTGGATGAATTCGATGATGGCGGCCAGCGGGATATGCTGCTCGCCCTTGTAGCCACAGGCGTTGGCGCTCAGCAGTACCAGCAGGGGGCGCAGACGCTTGCCGCCGCCGGAGACAATGTAATGGCCGATCTTCTCCACCAGCGGCACGTTGGAGCCAAGATGGTTGAGAATATAGTCGGTGACGGCATCAAACTGCGGCTCGATCGCCGGATTTAGCTGGTGTGGCTGCATGGACAGGGTTCTGTATATGGACTGAACACCCGCCGCATGCTAGGCGGCGGCCTCTGGAGTGTCAAGTCGAGGGCGGCGGTGGCGTCCGGAGTGCGGCGGAAATAGCGGCGGGAAAGGGGTGTGATGCTTGCGTAGCGGGGGGTAAATGCAGTAAAATCCCGCGCCTTAAACCTGTCCACCGACGCTCCCTACCATAGGGTGCCAGAGATTCTTCGGATCCCGGCCATTAGAAGTAGGTTTCGTATCCAGTAGCCGGGCAGGTTAAACCTTGGAGAAAAGCATGTTTGCAGTAATCGTAAGCGGCGGTAAGCAGTACCGCGTGCAGGAAGGACAGACACTGAAGCTGGAAAAACTGGCTGCTGAAGCAGGTTCCAGCATCGAGTTCGACCGCGTTCTGCTGGTTGGCAATGGCGACGACATCAAAGTCGGCGCGCCGGTTGTGGATGGTGCCAAAGTGGCTGCAGAAGTCGTTTCTCACGGCCGTGGCGACAAAGTGACCATCATCAAGTTCCGTCGTCGCAAGCACCACATGAAGCGTCAGGGTCACCGTCAGTGGTTCACTGAAGTCAAGATCACTGGCATCAGTGCCTGATAAACCGAATTAGGAGATTGAAGAATGGCTCATAAGAAGGCTGGTGGTTCAACGCGTAACGGCCGCGACTCGGAATCGAAACGCCTCGGCGTTAAGCGCTTCGGCGGCCAGGCTGTTGCAGCAGGCAACATCCTGATTCGTCAGCGCGGCACCAAATTCCACGCTGGCACCAATGTTGGCCTGGGCAAGGACCACACTCTGTTCGCAACGGCTGATGGCGTTGTGAAGTTTGAGGTTAAGGGTCCGAAAAACCGCAAATACGTGAGCGTTGTTCCTGCCTAAGCAGTGAATAATGACCGCGTTAAAAAGCTCCGCCCAGGCGGAGCTTTTTTCGTTGTAAACCCGGCGGTCGGCGGTTGTTGGCTGCCGGAGATCCGGTCGAGGGTGTATGCTGAAGGACACTCCCGGAATGACAAGAGTTGGAGGTAAAGATGAAATTTGTCGACGAGGCGACCATTACGGTGGAAGCTGGTAAGGGTGGTAACGGCTGTCTGAGCTTCCGGCGCGAAAAGTTCATTCCCAAGGGTGGTCCGGACGGCGGTGATGGCGGTGATGGCGGTTCCATCTTCGTCGAAGCCGATGAGTCCCTCAATACGCTGATCGACTACCGCTTCACCCGGCGCTATAACGCCCAGAACGGTCAGGGTGGCGCCAGCCGTAACTGTACCGGTTCCAAGGGTGAAGATCTGGTGTTGAAGGTGCCTGTGGGTACGACGATTGTGGATGTCGACACGAATGAAGTGCTGGCGGATCTGACAAAGATCGGTCAGCGCGAAAAAATTGCTCAGGGTGGCTGGCATGGTCTGGGTAACACGCGCTTCAAGAGCAGTGTTAACCGTACCCCGCGTCAAACCACCAAGGGTAGTGAGGGCGAGTTGCGTAACCTGCGCCTGGAGCTGCGTGTTCTGGCTGACGTGGGTTTGTTGGGTCTGCCGAATGCCGGTAAATCCACGCTGATCCGTTCCATCTCGGCGGCCAAGCCGAAGGTGGCGGATTATCCGTTTACCACCCTGGTACCCAACCTGGGTGTGGTGCGTACCGAAGCGCATCGCAGCTTCGTGGTGGCTGATATTCCGGGCATCATCGAAGGTGCTGCCGAGGGGGCGGGTCTGGGGATTCGCTTCCTCAAGCACCTGGCGCGCAACCGCGTGTTGCTGCACCTGGTGGATATGGCGCCCTGGGATGAAACCACGCCGGCGGAAGCGGCGGTGACGGCGGTGCGTGAGCTGGAGAAATTCAGCGAAACCCTGGCGGCTCAGCCACGCTGGCTGGTGCTGAACAAGCTGGATATGCTGCCGGAAGAAGAGCAGGAGGCGGCTTGTCAGGCGGTGATTGAGGCGCTGGGCTGGGAAGGTCCTGTGTATCGCGTATCGGCGCTGAACAAAACCGGTCTGACGCCGCTGGTGCATGATCTGCAGGAGTTTCTCGATGCGCGTGTTGAAGCGATTGCCGAGAATCCGGAGTTGCTGGATGAGGAGCGTCGTATCCGCGGCATTATCGATGAAGAGGCGCGTGAAAACCTGCGTCGTCTGCGTGCCGAAATGCGAGCACGTCGCGAAGCGGAAGATGATCTGGATGATGATGACTTCGATGACGATGATTACGACATCGAAGTGGAGTATGTGCGCTGACGGAGTAAAAGCAAGGTGACAGCGGGACGTAAAGGCCTGGCCCAGTCAGGGCGTTGGGTCGTCAAAATCGGCAGTGCCCTGTTGACCAATGATGGTCAGGGGCTGGATCAGATCGCCATTGCGGGCTGGGTGGATCAGCTGGTTGAGCTGACCCGTCGTGGCGTCGAGGTGATTCTGGTGTCCTCGGGATCGGTGGCAGAGGGGATGACCCGTCTGGGCTGGTCCGAGCGACCGCCGGAGATCTATCGTCTGCAGGCGGCCGCGGCTGTCGGTCAGATGGGGTTGGTGCAGGCCTACGAGACCAACTTCCGCCGTCACGGCATGCACACGGCGCAGGTGCTGTTGACCCATGATGACCTGTCCAATCGCAAGCGTTACCTCAATGCCCGTTCCACTCTGCGTACGCTGATCGAGCTGGGTGTGGTCGCGGTGGTCAATGAAAACGACACCGTGGTGACCAGCGAGATCCGTTTTGGTGACAACGATACCCTGGGTGCGCTGGTGGCCAATGCGGTGGAGGCGGATGCGGTGATCCTGCTCACCGACCAGAATGGTCTGTATACCGCAGATCCGCGTTCCAATCCCGATGCTGAGCTGATCTCCGAGGCGATGGCCGAGGATGATCGCCTGACCGCGATGGCGGGCGGTGGTGGCAAGCTGGGGCGTGGCGGTATGGCGACCAAGGTGCGTGCGGCCAGGTTGGCGGCGCGTTCCGGTGCGGTGACGGTGATTGCCAGTGGGCGCGAGCCGGATGTACTGTTGAAGCTGCATGCGGCTGAGTCGATCGGAACCCTGTTGTTGCCGAAGCGTGAGCCGATGGCGGCGCGCAAGCAGTGGATTGCCGGTCACCTGCAGGCGCGGGGCACCCTGGTGCTGGATGCTGGTGCTGTGGTGGCGCTGGCTGAGCGGGGCAAGAGTCTGTTGCCGGCGGGTGTGCGCTCGGTCAGTGGCGACTTCTCACGTGGCGAGATGGTGATCATGATGGACGAGCTGGGGCGTGTGATTGCGCGAGGTCTGGCCAACTATGGTGTCGAGGATGCGCGTCGTATCATCGGGCGTCCGAGTCGTGATATCGAATCCTTGCTGGGCTTCATGGGTGAGGAAGAGCTGGTGCATCGGGATAATCTGGTGCTGGCCTGAGGTTTTGGGTGGGGTGGTCTTGATGACGTCCGCCCCTGAAGGCAGGCACAAAAAAACCGGCAGACGCCGGTTTTTTTGTGCTTGATCAGGCCTGGCTTAGGCAGCCATTGCCTTGATGCGAGCAGTCAGGCGGCTCTTGGTGCGGGCGATCTTGTTCTTGTGGAAGATGCCCTTGTTCACGGAGCTGTCCATGATCGGCTGAGCGACCTTGAATGCTTCCTGTGCAGCTGCCTGGTCACCGCTGTCGATAGCAGCGAATACTTTTTTGATGTACGTACGCGCCATGGAGCGCAGGCTAGCGTTGTGCTGACGACGCTTCTCCGCCTGACGAGCGCGTTTTTTGGATCCTGCGGAATTAGCCACGATCCGGCTCCTTCAATAATTGAGTTGATCAGATTACGGCGCTTTGTTGCCGAAAATTAGACGCGACATTATTCATGTCCCGCTGCTTGATGTCAACTAAATGACCCTGTTTCGATGTCGGACTTTGTCTGTTTTGTAATCAGGGCTATGATCGGCGCATATTTTGGTGAGCGGTAAGGGCGGGTTGTGGCTGAACAGGCGAAGAATACGGGTGGAGGACTGCTGCGTTCCAGTGGTGTAGTCGGAGTGATGACCCTGTTGTCGCGGGTGCTGGGGCTGATTCGGGATGTGGTGATTGCCGGTTATTTCGGTGCCAGTGGCAGTGCCGATGCTTTCTTTGTGGCGTTCAAAATTCCCAACTTTCTGCGGCGCCTGTTTGCCGAAGGGGCCTTCTCCCAGGCGTTCGTTCCGGTACTGTCGGAGTATCGTACCCAGCGGGATCTGGTGGCGGTGCAATTGCTGGTCAATCGGGTCGCTGGTGCGCTGGGTTCGGTGCTGGTGGCGGTCACCGTGCTGGCCGTGATCGGTGCGCCTCTGCTGGCGGCTCTGTTCGCCCCCGGCTTCTACCTGGCGGGTGGCGAGAAGTTTACCCTGGCGGCCGAGATGCTCAGGATCACCTTTCCTTATCTGCTGCTGATCTCGCTGACCGCCTTCTGTGGTGCCATTCTCAACAGTTATGAGCGCTTCGCCGTGCCGGCGTTCACCCCGGTACTGCTCAACCTCTGTCTGATCGGATCGGCGGTCTGGCTCAGCCCCCTGCTGGAGACACCGGTGATGGCGCTGGCCTGGGGGGTGCTCATGGCCGGGGCAGTGCAGCTGCTGTTCCAGTTGCCGTTCCTGGCGCGGCTGCGCCTGTTGCCGGTGCCCCAGCCGAACTTTCGTGATGAGGGCGTGCGTCGCATTCTCAAACTGATGCTGCCGGCGCTGTTTGGTGTCTCGGTGGCGCAGATCAACCTGCTGCTGGATACGGTGCTGGCATCCTTTCTGCAGACCGGCAGCGTGTCCTGGCTGTACTACTCCGACCGCCTGTCCGAGTTGCCGCTGGGGGTGTTCGGCATCGCCATCGCCACGGTGATCCTGCCCAGCCTGTCGCGTACCCATGCGGCTCAGAACCCCGAGCGCTTTGCGCAGATGCTCGACTGGGGCATCCGCATGATCCTGTTGATCGGCGTGCCGGCGGCGCTGGCGCTGGCGCTGCTGTCGGAGCCGCTGATCGCGACGCTGTTCCACTACGGCGAGATGACCGACCGTGACGTGATGATGTCGGCCTTCAGTCTGCGCGCCTACGCCTTCGGCCTGCTGGCGTTCATGCTGATCAAGGTACTGGCGCCGGGCTACTTTGCCCGCCAGGACACCAAAACCCCGGTGAAAATCGCGGTCAAGGCGATGGCGGCCAACATGGTGCTCAACCTGATCCTGATCTGGCCGCTGGATCATGCCGGGCTGGCGCTGGCGACCTCGCTGTCGGCGTTCATGAATGCCGGCTGGCTGCTGCACGGTCTGCTCAAGGAAGGGGTGTTCCGCTGGCAGCCTGGCTGGGGCGCGATGCTGTTCCGCCTGCTTAGCGCGTCGGCCGTGTTGGTGGCAACGCTGCTGCTGATCCAGCAGCAACAGGGTGACTGGCTCAGCGCCGAACTCTGGACCCGAGTGCAGTGGATGACGCTGCTGGTGCTGGCCGGTGGCGGGGCCTATCTGCTGACCCTGGTTGCCACCGGGCTGCGCCTGCGTCATTTGCGCGGTTGAACACTTTGTGAGCGGTACTCGCAGTGGCCAGAGTACGATATACTGCGCAGTCCATATTTCTGGCGCTGGCTCAGCAACTGCATGGAACTGATACGAGGCTTACACAATCTGCGAGACCGACACCGTGGCTGCGTTGCCACGATCGGCAATTTCGATGGCGTCCACCTGGGGCACCGCAAGGTGCTCGCTCAGGTCAAGGCCAAGGCCGCCGAGTTGGGGCTGCCCAGCGTGGCGATCATTTTCGAACCGCAGCCGCGTGAGTTCTTCGGCGGTGACAGCGTCCCGCCGCGCCTGACCCGGTTTGACGAGAAGGTTCGCCTGCTCGAAGCGGAAGGTGTGGATCGGGTGCTCTGCCTGACCTTCAACGGCCGTCTGCGCAACCTGTCGGCCGAGGCCTTCATCGATGAGCTGCTGCTGCAGGGGCTGGCGGTGGAACACTTCGTGGTCGGCGACGATTTCCGTTTTGGCTGCGATCGCCGCGGTGACTTTGACATGCTCTGTGCCGCCGGTGAGCGTCATGGCTTCAGCGTCGAGGGCACCGCCACTTTCCTGCTGGCCGGTGACCGGGTCAGCAGTACCCGTATCCGCGGTGTCCTGCAGCAGAACGACTTCGACCTGGCGGCAGAGCTGCTCGGCTGGCGCTATGCTGTCACCGGTCGGGTGATGCATGGCCAGAAGCTGGGCCGTCAGCTGGGGGTGCCGACCGCCAACGTGCGCATGCACCGCTATGCCTGTCCGCTGCGTGGTGTCTTTGCCGTGCACGCTCACTTCGACGGGCGCTGCCTGCCCGGCGTCTGCAACGTGGGCCTGCGTCCCACCGTGAACGGCCGCCAGCCGGTGCTGGAGGTCCATTTGCTGGACTATAGCGGAGAGGAGCTCTACGGCCGCCTGATGCGGGTCGAGTTCCTCCATTTCATCCGCGAGGAGCGTGCCTTCGACGGGCTGGATGCGCTCAAGACACAGATAGAAGCCGATATTGAACATGTCCGCGCCTGGTTTGCCCAGGCGGGCCGGGACTGACCTTACCTCTGGAAGCGACCTGTTATGACCGACTACAAAGCGACACTGAACCTGCCGGAAACGGCATTCCCGATGCGTGGCAACCTGCCGCAGCGCGAGCCCGCTCGTCTGGCGCGCTGGGATGAAATCGACCTGTATCGTCAGTTGCGCGAAGCGGGCCAGGGACGTGAGCCGTTCATCCTGCACGACGGCCCTCCCTACGCCAACGGCAACATCCACATCGGTCATGCGGTCAACAAGGTGATCAAGGACATGATCATCAAGTCCAAGACGCTGAGCGGCTTCGATGCGCCCTACGTGCCGGGCTGGGACTGCCACGGTCTGCCGATCGAGCACAAGGTCGAGACCCTGATCGGCAAGGCCGGCGAGAAGGTGCCCTACCGCGAATTCCGCCAGAAGTGCCGCGAGTATGCCGCCGAGCAGGTTGCCGGCCAGAAGGCCGATTTCATTCGTCTGGGTGTACTGGGCGACTGGGACAACCCCTACCTGACGATGAACTTCGACACCGAAGCCAACATCGTGCGTGCCCTGGGCAAGATCATCGAGAACGGTCACCTGGTGAAAGGCTACAAGCCGGTGTACTGGAGCGTGGTCGGTCAGTCCGCGCTGGCCGAAGCGGAAGTGGAATACCAGGACAAGACCTCCACCGCCATCGACGTACGCTTCACCTTCGTCGATCAGGACAAGGTGCTGGCACTGTTCGACACCGCCGCCGGTGAAGCCCCGGTTTCCGTGGTGATCTGGACCACCACTCCCTGGACCATCCCGGCCAACCAGGCCGTGTCGCTGAACGGCGAACTGGACTATGCCCTGGTTGACGCGCACACCGAACAGGGTGTGGATCGCATGGTACTGGCGGCATCCATGGTCGATGACATCATGGCGCGCTGGGGCGTGGACAAGTTCGACGTGATGGCCACCTGCAACGGCAGCGCGCTGGAGCTGCTGCAGCTGAAGCACCCGATCTACGACAAGCAGGTGCCGGTGATCCTGGGCGATCACGTCACCACCGATGCCGGTACCGGTGCCGTACACACCGCACCTGATCACGGCATGGAAGACTTCATGGTCGGTCAGGCCTACGGCCTGGGCACGCTGAATATGGTGCAGGCCAACGGTACCTACACCGACGCCGCTGGCGAATTTGCCGGCGTTCACGTCTACAAGGCCGACGGCCCGGTGTGCGAGGCGCTGGAGCGTGAAGGCAAGCTGGTTCATCTGAAGCGCTTCCAGCACAGCTACCCGCACTGCTGGCGTACCAAGACGCCGCTGATCTACCGCGCCACGCCGCAGTGGTTCATCTCCATGGAAGCCAAGCAGCTGAAAAACCAGGCGATGGACGCGATCAAGGGCGTGCAGTGGTTCCCGGAATGGGGCCAGAACCGCATCGAATCCATGGTCGATCAGAGCCCAGACTGGTGTGTTTCCCGTCAGCGTACCTGGGGCGTGCCGATCACCCTGTTCACCCACAAGCAGAGCGGTGAACTGCACCCGCGTACCGCCGAGCTGATCGAGCAGGTGGCACTGAAGATCGAGCAGGGCGGCATCGACGTCTGGTTCGAGCTGGATGCCACTGAACTGCTGGGCGATGAAGCGGCCGACTACGACAAGGTCACCGATACCCTGGATGTCTGGTTCGACTCCGGTGTCACCCACCATGCAGTGCTGCGTCAGCGCGACGGTCTGCGCTTCCCGGCGGATCTTTACCTGGAAGGTTCCGACCAGCACCGTGGTTGGTTCCAGTCGTCGCTGAAGACCTCCATCGCCATCAACGGCTGCGCGCCGTACAAACAGGTGCTGACGCACGGCTTCACCGTCGACGAGAAGGGCTACAAGATGTCCAAGTCGCTCGGTAACGTGATCGCGCCTCAGGAAGTCACCGACAGTCTCGGTGCTGACATCCTGCGGTTGTGGGTGGCGTCGACCGACTACTCCGGCGAGATGGCCGTGTCCAAGCAGATCCTGCAGCGCACCGCCGACAGCTACCGTCGTATCCGTAACACGGCGCGCTTCCTGCTGGCCAACCTGAACGGTTTCGAGCCGGCCACGGATATGGTCGAGGCTGCCGACATGCTGGCGCTGGACCGCTGGGCGGTGGACGCTACCGCGCGTCTGCAGCAGAAGGTGCTGGCCGCCTACGACAGCTACCGCTTCCTTGATGTCTACCAGCAGGTGCACCACTTCTGCGTGCAGGAGCTGGGCGGCTTCTACCTGGATATCATCAAGGACCGTCAGTACACCACCAAGCCGGACTCCCTGGCACGTCGTTCCTGCCAGACCGCGCTGTTCCATATCGCCCAGGCGCTGGTGCGCTGGGTAGCGCCGATCCTCAGCTTCACCGCTGACGAGATCTACGAGGTACTGCCGGGCGAGCACAAGGACTCCATCCTGCTGACCACCTGGTACGAAGACCTGTTCGAGCTGGCGGATGACGACTCCTTCGGTCGCGAATTCTGGCAGCGTGTCATGGCGGTGAAAGATGCCGTCAACAAGTGTTTGGAAGATGCCCGTAACGAGAAGCTGGTCAAGGCCTCCCTGGCTGCGGAAGCGACCTTGTACGTCGATGACGATCTGCGTGCCGACCTGGAGCGCCTGGGCGACGAGCTGCGTTTCGTACTGATCACTTCCAAGGCAACCCTGAAGCCGCTGAGCGAAGCCGGCGATGCCCGCCTGACCGATGTGGAAGGACTGAAAGTGGCCGTGGTTGCCTCCGAGCACGCCAAGTGCGGCCGTTGCTGGCACCACCGTGAAGACGTGGGCAGCAACAGCGAACATCCGGAACTCTGTGGTCGCTGTGTCAGCAACGTGGAAGGCGAGGGCGAAGAGCGCGAATTTGCCTGATGACGACCGTCGCTTCCCCCTCGAGCGGAGCCAGTGCCCTGCGCTGGCTCTGGTTGACGCTGCTGGTGCTGGTGGTCGATCTGGGCAGCAAGGCGCTGGCCGACAGCCTGCTGAACTACGCCAGCCCGGTGCCGCTGCTGCCGGTCTTTGACCTGACGCTGCTGTACAACACCGGTGCCGCGTTCAGCTTCCTCGCTTCGGCCGGCGGCTGGCAGCGCTGGCTGTTCGTCGCCATCGCCGTCGGCATGAGTGCCTTCCTGCTGCACTGGATGTGGCGCACGCCACGCAGCCAGCGCTGTCTGGGCATCGGTCTGGCGCTGGTGCTGGGCGGCGCGCTGGGCAACCTGTTCGATCGCAGTGTCCATGGCCATGTGATCGACTTCATCTCGCTGCACTGGGCCAACCATTACTTTCCGGCGTTCAATATCGCCGACTGTGCCATCACCCTGGGCACGGTTTTGCTGCTGGTCGACATGTTCTTCCTCGGCAGCAAAGAGACCGACTAGATAGGAAACCAAGAATGACAGACGCCGTTATTGGCCCGGGCAAGGCCATTACGCTGCACTTTGCGATCACGCTGGAAGATGGTCAGGTGATCGACAGCAACTTCGACGCCGCGCCGGCACAGTTTACCTTCGGTGACGGCAACATCCCCGAGGGCTTCGAGCAGGCCATGCTGGGGCTGAAAGTGGACGATCACGTCAAGCTGACCATCGCCCCCGAGCGTGGCTTCGGCATGCACAACCCGAGCAACATCCAGGTCCTGCCACGCAGCCAGTTCAGGGATATGGAGCTGGAGCCGGGCCTGGTGATCTCCTTCCAGGAGCCGGGCGGTGAACTGCCGGGCGTGATTACCGATTTCAACGACGACAAGGTTACCGTGGATTTCAACCATCCACTGGCCGGCAAGACGCTGATCTTCGAAGTCGAGGTCAAGGCGATCGAGAACGCTTGACAGCTGCACAAACCTTGATCAGTCTTTGATGTCTCCGGCTTAGGGAAAAGCCGTCAGGAGCATCAAACCAAAGGGACTGATCATGGACGATCACCGTATACCCATGGCGTCTGCCCAGCAGGGGCTGACGCTGGTCGAGCTGCTGCTCGGCATTACTATTCTGGCCATCCTGGCGTCGCTGGGGCCGCCTTCGTTCACCCGGCTAGTGGCGACCAGTCGCCAGAGCGTGGTTGAGTCCGATCTTGTTCATCTGCTGGCCATGGCCCGCTCGACTGCGTTGACGCGCAATCGGCGCATCACGCTGTGTCGCTCTGAAGATGGTCTTCAGTGTGCGGGTGCTGCCCGCCAGGGCTCGCGCCGCTGGGGCGGAGGGCTGATCTTCGTTGATCTGGATCAGAACAGCGTTGTGGGCAATGACGAAACAGTGTTTTACGTTGCGAACTTTCACACAGCTGCGACCATACTCTGGAATCGGGGTGATGTGCTCGTATACCAGCCGGACGGTACCGTACTGGGAGGTTCCAACGGCACCTTCCGCATCCAGGTACCCAACAGTGCTCAGGAATACCAGGTCGTTGTGTCCCTGATCGGGCGCGTGCGATCGGCACGGGTCACCCCTGCACCATGATTCATTAACGGCTCCACAAGAGGTGGGGCCGGCAATCAAGACGTAATGAGGGAGCGTCTATCCATGTCCGATTTTCTGATTGTGGGTGCCGGCGTCATCGGCTTGATGACGGCACGCTTGCTGGCCCAGGCCGGGGCCCGAGTAAAACTGATCGAGCGCGGCCAGAGTGCCCGAGAGGCCTCCTGGGCCGGGGGCGGCATCGTCTCGCCGCTGTACCCCTGGCGGTACCAGGATGAAATTACCGCGCTGGCGCTCTGGTCGCAGAGCAGCTATGTGCACCTGTCCCAGGAGCTGCTGGCGGAAACCGGGATCGATCCCGAGTTGCGCCAGAAAGGGATGCTGATGCTGGATGTGGAGCCGACGGAAGAGCAGACGGCGCTGGACTGGGCGCGACGCTTCCACCGTCCGTTGACCAAAGTCGACGCCGACTTCATCTATCAGACCGAGCCGCATGTGGGGCCGGGCTTTGAATCGGCGATCTGGATGCCGGAAGTGGCCAGCATCCGCAACCCGCGTTTGGGGCAATCGCTGCGCAAGAGCGTACAGCAGCACCCCAACGTGACCCTGTGTGAAGACAGCGAAGTGATCGGTTTCACCACCTTCGGTGAGCGGGTTAACGGCGTCAAGACCGCCCGTGGTGAACACAAGGCGGATGAGGTGATTCTGGCCGGCGGTGCCTGGAGTGGCGAGCTGCTGGCGCAGCTGGGGCTGGAACTGCCGGTGGCGCCGGTACGTGGTCAGATGATGGTGTTCAAGGCGGCGCCGGGCGTGGTCGATCGGGTGGTGATGCTGGAAGGGCGCTACGTCATTCCGCGCAACGACGGTCGGGTGCTGGTGGGCAGTACGCTGGAACATGTCGGCTTCGACAAGTCCACCACCGAAGAGGCCAGCCGGGCGCTGTTCGATACCGCCACCCGCATCGTGCCCGAGCTGGCCGATTACGAGGTCGAGCACCACTGGGCCGGGCTGCGTCCCGGGTCGCCGGATGGCGTGCCCTTCATCGGCGCCGTACCGGGCTGGCAGGGCCTGCATCTGAACACCGGCCACTACCGCAATGGCCTGGTACTGGCGCCTGCCTCGACGCAATTGCTGGCCGATCTGCTGCTGGGCCGTTCACCCGTGATCGATCCTGTTGCATACTCTCCTGCTGGACGTTTAACAGCACGCTGAGAAGTAGCGGGAGATCGATGAGCACACCGATACGGGTCCTGATGGCCCAGCTGAATCTGCGCGTCGGGGATATCCCCGGCAATACCGAGCGCGTTATAGAAACCGCACTCAAGGCACGGGATGAGCATAAGGCTGATCTCGTGCTCTTCCCCGAGCTGGCCCTGAGCGGCTATCCGCCGGAGGACCTGCTGCTGCGCCCCAGCCTGGAGCTGCGCATCGAGCAGGCGCTGGAGCGGATCAAGGCCGACGTCAGTGGCATCACGCTGGTGCTGGGCTATCCCCGCTATGCCGGCGGCGCGCTCTATAACATGGCGGGCGTGATCCGTGACGGTGAGCTGATCTGCGAATACGCCAAGCAGTGCCTGCCCAACTACCAGGTGTTCGACGAGCAGCGCTACTTCGTCGCCGGCACTCAGCCCGGCGTGTTCGAGCACCGGGGCGTGCGCATCGGCCTGAGCATCTGCGAGGATATCTGGCACAGTGCCCCGACCGAGCAGCTGGCCGAGGCCGGTGTGGATCTGGTGCTGAGCCTCAACGCGTCGCCCTACCATATCGGCAAGGAGACCCAGCGTGCCGAGGTGGTGGCCCAGCGGGCACGCCAGGTCAATGCGCCTGTGGTCTACCTGAACCAGACCGGTGGCCAGGACGAGCTGATCTTCGATGGCAACTCGCTGCTGATCTCCGCCGAGGGGGACACCCTGTTCCGCGGCGCTCACTGCGAGGAAGCCCTGTACACCGCGAGCTTCGATCCTGATACGGGCACGCTGACGCCGGAACAGGCGTCGGTTCCTGCGCTGGCATCGGATGCCAGCGTCTATCAGGCGCTGGTGATGGGCGTGCGCGACTACGTCAACAAGAACGGCTTCCCTGGCGTAGTGCTGGGCCTGTCCGGCGGCATCGACTCGGCACTCAGTGTCGCCGTGGCGGTGGATGCGCTGGGGGCTGACCGTGTCGAAGCGGTGATGATGCCGTTCCGCTGGACCTCGTCGATGAGCGTCGAGGATGCCGAGGCCGAAGCCAATGCACTGGGTATCAAGTACGACGTCATCTCCATCGAGCCGCTGTACGACAGCTTCATGCAGCAGCTGCAGGGGCAGTTGGCCGGCTATGCCCCGGATACCACCGAGGAGAACCTGCAGGCGCGCTGCCGTGGCGTGTTGCTGATGGCGATCTCCAACAAGAAGGGCTATCTGGTGCTGACCACCGGCAACAAGAGCGAGATGGCGGTGGGCTACTCAACGCTGTACGGCGACATGGCCGGCGGCTTCGATGTGCTCAAGGATATTCCCAAGACCCTGGTCTACCAGTTGTCGCGCTACCGCAATACGCTGTCGCCAGTGATTCCGCAGCGGGTCATCGACCGTCCGCCGTCGGCAGAACTGGCACCGGACCAGACCGATCAGGACAGCCTGCCGGATTACGATGTACTGGACCGGATTCTGGAACTTTATGTCGAGCGCGATTACTCCGCCCAGGCGATCATCGACGAAGGCTTCGAGCCTGCGGACGTGAACCGGGTGATTCGTCTGGTCGACATCAACGAGTACAAGCGCCGCCAGGCGCCGGTGGGGCCGAGAGTGACCCAGCGCGGTTTCGGCCGTGACCGTCGTTATCCGATTACCTCAGGCTGGAAAGCAGGGATTTAACAGGCCGCTGAAAAGCTACCTGCGTTGCGAGTACAGCGTTAAAAGCAGGCTCAAAATGCTCATTTAGTTCACTAAACTGCGCTTTTTCGCCTGCTTTTGCCCGGGCGGCGTTCCGCTTGCTCTCGCTGCCTCGATAACGCTTTTCAACAACCTGTTTTCTCACTCGACCCAACGCAAAAGGGCCAGCTGATGCTGGCCCTTTTGGTATACGCAGTACGCCGTTTACTTGGCGTCGTCCTCGTCATCGAAGACACCGAAGGTCATGCGGCTGAACAGTGAACGTTCTTTCTGTTCCGCCGCCGCTTCGGACTCGGCACGTTGCTGGGCTTCGGCGCGCAGACGCTCGGTCGGCGGAATCGGGCGTGCCGGCTGGGCCGGTTCATCGCCCCCGACCAGACCGAAGGTAGCGGTCTGCATCAGGGTAGCGCTGCGCTGTTTGAACGGACGGATTTCGTATTCCGGATAGTTCAGGCGCAGTACTTCCAGCGAGTTCTTGGCCAGATCATGCATGCCCAGCTCGGAGTAGGCCTCGGCCATGATCGCCAGCGCATCGGGCACCGCCGGGGTTTCCTGCAGGCTCTCGACCACGTAACGACCGCGGTTGGCGGCGGCCACCCAGGCTTCACGCTTCATGTAGTAGGCGGCGACGTGGATTTCGTGTGCGGCCAGGCGGTTTTTCAGGTACTGCATGCGCTTCTGCGCATCCGGGGCGTACTCGCTGTCCGGGTAGCGGTTGAGCAGGGTGGAGAAGCTCTCGAACGATTCCAGGGCGGCACCCGGGTCACGCTGGCTGACATCAAGCGGCAGGTACTTTTCGAAGAAGGAACGGTCCTCCTCGAACGCGGTCAGCCCTTTCAGGTAGTAGGCGTAGTCCACGTTGTCGTGGTTCGGGTGCAGACGCACGAAACGGTCGGCGGCGGAGCGGGCCGATTCCGGCTCGTAGTTGCGGAAATAGGCGTAGATCAGTTCCAGCTGGGCCTGTTCGGAGAAGCGTCCGAACGGGTAGCGTGCTTCCAGCAGCTGCAGCTTTTCGATTGCCAGGGTGTAGTTGTCCGCCTCCAGCGCGCTCAGCGCCTCATCGTAAAGCTGCTGTTCGGGGACATCCGGGGCCACTTCCTTTTCGCCGCCAAACCAGGAGCAGGCGGAAAGCAGGCTGAAAAGCACCACTGTGGCGAAGACTTTCAAAGGTCGCATGTTTGATCATTCCTGATACTGGAGCCGGACTCGGCGTGACTGGCCGTATTCAGTTATACTGGCCGGTAATTTCCGGTCTATTTAAACATAACCGGAGCCCATGCCCAAACCTCCGCCGACGAAGAATCATACAGATGTCAGAACAGCTAGAACTCGATGTACAGGTACCGGCCGAGATGTTCGGTATGCGCCTGGATCAGGCCGCCGCACAGCTCTTTCCGGACTACTCTCGCTCCCGCATCCAGGGCTGGATCAAGGACGGCAACCTCAAGGTCGACGGTGAGGTCAAACGGCCGCGTGACAAGCTCAATGGCGGCGAACTGATCGAGGTACGCACCGAGCTGGCGCGGATCGAACATCACGAGGGTGAAGCGATTCCGCTCGACATCATCTACGAAGATGACGATATCCTGGTGATCAACAAGCCGGCGGGGCTGGTGGTCCATCCGGCGGCAGGCCATGACAGCGGTACGCTGATGAATGCCTTGCTGCATCACTGCCCCGACATCGCCCAGGTGCCCCGTGCCGGTATCGTGCACCGCCTGGACAAGGACACCACCGGCCTGATGGTGGTGGCCAAGACCATCGCGGCGCAGACCGAGATTGTCGCCCAGCTTCAGGAGCGCACCATGGGGCGTGAGTATGAGGCGGTGGTCAACGGCGTGATGACCGGTGGCGGCTGTGTCGACGAGCCCATGGGGCGTCATTCCAAGAACCGACAGAAAATGGCGGTGGTCGGTCTGGGCAAGGAAGCGGTGACGCATTACCGGGTACTGGAGAAGTTCCGTGCCCACACCCATATCCGGCTGAAGCTTGAAACAGGTCGTACCCACCAGATCCGTGTCCACATGTCCCATATCAACTATCCGCTGGTCGGCGACCCGCTCTACGGTGGCCGTTTCCGTCTGCCCAAGGGCTGCAGCCCGGCGATGCAGAAGACGCTGCACAATTTCCGCCGTCAGGCACTGCACGCCAAGAAACTGGAACTCTGGCACCCGACCACCGGCGAACTGGTCTCCTGGGAGATCGACCTGCCGGAGGACATGCAGAAGCTGCTGGCGGTGCTCAAGCGTGACGCCCAGGAATACGACTACGAACTATGAAGTCTGACTCATGAAGCTGATCCGGCCCGACCAGCCGCTCGCCCCCGGCGTGCAGGCGTTGACCACCACCCGTGACGGCGGCGTCAGCCTTGCCCCCTGGGACGCTCTTAACCTCGGTGATCATGTCGGCGACGATCCCGCCGCCGTGGCCGAGAACCGCCGACGCCTGCAGCAGGCGCTGGGAGTCGACCAGCCGCAATGGCTGACGCAAGTGCACGGTGTTCAGGTGGTCGAGGCACAATCCGATGGCGTGGTGCGCGAGGCCGATGCCTGCTGGACGCGCACTCCCGGTGTGGTTTGTACGGTGATGACCGCCGACTGCCTGCCGGTACTCTTCGTCGATACTGCCGGCAGCTGTGTCGCCGCTACCCATGCCGGCTGGCGGGGGTTGCTCAACGGCGTGCTGGAGAGTACGTTGGAAGTCTTTGATGCGCCTGCTGAAGTACAGGCCTGGCTGGGGCCGGCCATCGGGCCGACCGCGTTCGAGGTGGGTCCCGAGGTGCGTGAGGCTTTCATCGCGCACCATGCCGAGGCGGCACTGGCCTTCATCCCGTCGCCATCCCATCCCGATCGCTGGCTCGCCGACCTTTACCGTCTGGCCCGACAGCGCCTGGAACGGGCCGGTGTCGGCCGGGTCAGCGGCGGTGACCGCTGCACCTTCAGCGAACAGGCGCTGTTCTATTCCTACCGTCGCGACGGTGTCACCGGGCGCATGGCGAGCCTGATCTGGCTTGGCCCTGACGTCGGGGGGACCAGAGAGTACTGAATGAACCTGACCGATCTGAAAGCTCGACAAGTTGCCCTGATCAGTGCCCTGGAAGGGCCGCAGACACTGCGCCAGCGCCTGGCGGCGCTGGGTATCCTGCGGGGACAGCGTGTCGAGCTGCGTGCCCGGACCCTCTGGGGAGATCCGCGTGCCTACCTGATCGGCAACCAGCAGTTCTGTCTGCGCAACGCCGAGGCGCAATATATCCGGATTCAACTGCAAGATGACTGATCGCTGCTATACGCTCGCCCTTATCGGCAACCCCAACTGCGGCAAGACCTCTCTGTTCAACCAGCTCACCGGCGCCAGCCAGCGCACCGGCAACCTGTCCGGCGTGACGGTCAGTGGCCGCACCGGCGAGTGTCGCCACCAGGGCATCAGGCTCAGGATCGTCGATCTGCCGGGCATCTATTCCCTGAGCCAGAACCGCAGCGAAGAACGGGTGGCCCGCGATTATCTGGCACAGCAGCAGCCGGATCTGGTGATCAACGTACTGGATGCCGGCAATCTGGGGCGCCATCTGGCGCTGACCAGCCAGTTGATGGAGCAGGGCGTTCCGCTGCTGCTGGCGCTGAACATGATGGACGAGGCCGAGCGCAACGGCGCCCGACCCGACCCGGACGCCATGTCCGCCGCGCTGGGTGTGCCGGTGCTGCCCAGCGACGGGCGGCGCAAGCTCTACCGCGAGCGTCTGCTGGATGCCATCCTGACAAGGTTGCAGCAACCGCTTGCCAAGGCGCCGCTCAAGATCGAATACGAACCCCATATCGATGCGCTGCTGAACCGGCTGGAGGCGCAGGGACTGCCGCGCTGGCAGGGCACCCGCTGGCTGGAGTCCGGCGGCGACGTGGATTTCACCCCGGGCGCCGAGCAGCAGGCCAGTCTGGATGAGGGGCTGACGAGCATCCAGACCGAACACGAACTCAGTGCCGCCGAGCTGGTGTCCGAAGGGCGCTACGGCTGGGTACACGGCTTGCTGCACCGGGTCGGCCAGAGCCATGCGGAGCGCAACCTGGCCGATGACCGTCTGGATCGCATCGTGCTGAACCGCTGGCTTGGCCTGCCGATCCTGGTGGCGCTGCTCTGGCTGATGTTCGAAACCACCTTCACCGCCGGTGCCCTGCCGGCGGACTGGATTGGGCAGGGGGTGGACTGGCTCACCTCACTGGTGGCGCAGCGCATGCCGGAGTCGCTGCTGCGCGAGGTGCTGGTGGATGGCATCTTCGCCGGGGTCGGCGGGGTGCTGGTGTTCCTGCCCAACGTGGTGCTGCTGTTCCTGTTCATGGAACTGCTCGAGCAGAGCGGCTACATGGCACGGGCCACCTTCCTGGTCGACCGCCTGCTCAGTCGGGTCGGCCTGCACGGCAAGGCGCTGGTGCCGCTGGTGATGGGGTTTGGCTGCAACGTGCCGGCGATCATGGCGACCCGTTCCATCGAGGAGCCTCGGGCGCGGCTGATCACTATCCTGATCAACCCCTTCATGAGCTGTTCGGCCCGACTGCCGGTGCTGTTGCTGCTCGCCGGGGTGTTCTATCCGGACAATGCCGGTACGGTGCTGTTCGGCATCTATGGGCTGGGCGTGCTGGTGGCGCTGGGTTGTGCCGCCATCTTCGCCCGGGTGTTGCCGGCGCATTACGATGAAACCTTCATCATGGAACTGCCGCCTTGGCGCGTGCCGGGTGGGCGCTCGCTGCTGTTGCACCTCTGGGATCGCAGTCGCGATTTCATGACCAAGGCGGGCACGGTGATTCTGGTCGGCTCTATCCTGATCTGGCTGCTGCAGACCTTCCCCCGTGACGGCGAACCCTTGCTGCAGCAGCTTGGCCATGCACTGGCGCCGCTGTTTGCCCCGCTGGGGTTCAGCTGGCACGAGACAGTGGCGCTGCTGTCCGGCTTCCTGGCCAAGGAGGTGATCGTGGCATCGCTGGCCGTGGTCTATCAGGCCAGCAGCGACAACACGGCGCAGCTGCAGCAGGCGATCGCTCAGTCACTGCCGGCCAGTGCCGGGCTGGCGTTCATGGTGTACACGCTGCTGTACATGCCCTGTCTGGCCACGCTGGCGGTGATCCGGCGCGAGACCGGGCGCTGGGCCTGGGCAGGGCTGTCGCTGGTGATGGGGTTAAGCCTCGCCTGGGTGTTCGCCTGGATAACCTTTCATGTGGGGCAGTGGCTGCTATGAATACACTGACGGCCTTTGACTGGCTGGTGCTGGTCGGACTGGTCCTGCTGGTTGCCGTCTGGCTGGTACGACGCATTCGCGCCAGTCTCAAGGCCAGCTGCTGCAGCACCGATACCTCAAGCTGCGCCGGGTGTAGTGGTGGTTGCGGCAAGCGTAATCCGGATCCGACCGGCAGCTGTCCGCCGGCGTCAGACAACAAAAAGCCCGACTGATTACTCAGCCGGGCTTTTCGGTTTGTGGGCTGTTGCTGTGGCATTGTATCAGTGACGCCAGTGACGGTCCTGATAGCGGTGATGGTCCCTGTCCCGGTGCTTGTACTTGCGTTTGTGATCGCGATGACCATGGTGCTTCACCGGGTAGTAGTGGCGCTCGACCACCACATAGCGTCGTGGCGCAAGTGGGCGATGATGCCGGTGTCGGTCAGGTTCGCCCCGGTGCCTGCCAGTGTAGTGCCGGTCGCGGTAGTCTCTGTCCCGGCGCTGGCGGTCATGATCAGGATAATCCCGGGTGTTGACGGCGGTGCCGACTGCCGCGCCTATACCTGCGCCCACCAGGGCGCCATCACGACCACCCAGTTCCGCCCCCAGGGCGCCGCCGAGGGCCCCTCCGATTGCACCGCCGATGGCGGCGTCAGTGTTCAGGTCGCGCGCCATCGCCGTTGCCGGTAGCAGTACTGTCAACAGAACTGTCAGGATGAATTTTTTCATAGGACTCTCCTCGTTGCTTAAGCGGCCAATCGTCCCAGTCCGGCCGTGGTGGTTTGGCACTATGAGACACCAGCGCAACTGAATCGGATATTAAACGGCAGACGTGATCTGGGCGGTTGGAGGTAAAGTTATGTAAAGCGGGTACTGGCGGGGCTGCAGGCCGATCAGGCAACCGGCGGAGGGGGATCAACTGGGCGGATCATGAGATGCATGAAAAAGGGGCGGCCCGCGATGAAAGAGCCGCCCCTTGTTGGCTGGGTTTAAGGATCAGGCGCCGATGATGCCGCCATCCTCACGCTGTACCACCATGATGGTGGAACGCGGCTTGGTGTTGCCGCCGGCCGGGAAGTGGGACGGGGCCAGCTCTTCGCCCGGGTGCTGCACGCCGATGAACAGGGTGCGGTGATCCGGCGAGAAGGTCAGGCCGGTGATCTCGCAGGCGATCGGGCCGGTGGCAAAGCGGCGGATCTCGCCGGTCTGCGGGTCGGCGCAGAGCATCTGGTTGTTGCCCATGCCGGCAAACTCGCCCTTGTTGGAGTACTTGCCGTCGGTCTGGATCCACAGGCGACCGGTGTCGTCGAAGCCGATACCGTCCGGGCTGTTGAACATGTTGTCGGCATTGATGTTGTCGCTGCCGGCGTAGAGGCCTTCCGCCACGGTCGGGTTGCCGGCGATGGCGAACAGATCCCAGTCAAAGCGGCTGTCCACATGGCTGGCGTTATGCGGCCACCAGCGCACGATCTGGCCGTAGTTGTTCTTGGCGCGCGGGTTGGGGCCGCCCACCGGCTGGCCTTCCTTACCGCGGTTCTTGTTGTTGGTCAGGGTGCAGAACACCGTCTTGTTGTTCGGGTGCACCGCCACCCATTCCGGGCGGTCCATGGTGGTGGCACCGACCTGAGTGGCCGCTTCACGGGCGAAGATCAGCACTTCCGCCTGGTCGGAAAAACCGTTTTCGGCGGTCAGACCGTTCTTGCCGTGAGTCAGTTCGAGCCACTCGCCCTGGCCCTTGATCTCGCCATCGTTGGCGGAGAAGCGCGCCACGTACAGGGTGCCCTCTTCCAGCAGATCACGGTTGGCCTGCTGATCGTTCGGGTTGTACTTGCCCCTGGAGACGAACTTGTACAGGTGCTCGCCGCGCTCGTCGTCACCCAGGTACACCACCACGTGACCGGACGGGTCGATGGTCAGCGCCGCGTTCTCGTGCTTGAAGCGGCCCAGCGCGGTGCGCTTCTTCGGCGTCGCGGTCGGGTTCATCGGATCGATCTCGACCACCCAGCCGAAGCGGTGCGGTTCATTCGGGTGTTTGCTCAGATCGAAGCGTTCGTCGTGGCGATACCACTGGTAGTCGCGGTTGCCCGCCTTCAGACCGTAACGCTTGTCACGCTGGGGCAGTTCGACATCATCCTGCTCGGAAGCGAAGTACTTGTGGAAGTTCTCTTCGCAGGTCAGGTAGGTGCCCCAGGGGGTCTGGCCGTTGGCGCAGTTGTTGAACGTGCCCAGGGCGCGGGTGCCCTTGGCATCGGCGGCGGTCTTCACCAGCGCATGGCCGGCGACCGGGCCGGTCAGCTCCATCGGTGTATAGGCGGTGATGCGACGGTTGTAGTCGGAGTCGCGGTTCACTTCCCATTCGCCCTTGGCGTTGCGACGGATCTCGAAGATGGACACGCCGTGTGCCGCCTGGGACTTCTGCACCTCATCGGCGGTCAGCGCCTGCTTGCCCTGATGCGCGAACAGGTATTCGTAGTTGGTGTATTCGTTGTTCACCGCCAGCAGGGCGCGGTCGTCGGCCAGCGGGAAGAAGCTCATGCCGTCGGTGTTGTCACCGAACTGACCGGCCTGGGCCGCGGCGTTCTGGGTGCCGGACTCGTCAAAGGCCGGCGCGCCCTTGAGGATGGGATCACCCCAGGAGATCAGCGGCTTGGCGACATAGCCTTCAGGTACCACGAAGCTGTCGGCGGTGCTGGCCGGAACGGCCTTGAAGCCGATCAGCTTGCTGGATTCGGTGCGGGTCGCGGCAGCGACGGCCTGGGCCAGCGGACTGGCGGCGAGGAACAGGCCCATGGCGGCAGCGCCTCCGCGCAGGAAGTTACGACGGCTGACACCCTTTTCGGTCAGGCGGTCGAAATCGGTCTGTTCCAGTTCCGGATGATCTTCGGGGTCAAAGCGGTCGTGCTGATTCATGTCACTCTTCCTGTGTTGGGTTACTGCTCTCAGGCAGTCGATCAGCGCAAAGTTGTAGCAGTGTGCTATTACAGAAATAAGACGGGTCGCTTATTCATAAGGGCTAGCTAATTTAATCAGACCGCCCTCTTGAAGCCGCCGCGACCGGCCCTATTAATATAGGTAACAGAAACGCCGAAATGTCTGACTGCGAGTGTCGGACCCCGGCACAGAGAGATCCACAGGAGACCTCATGCGACCCGACAAATTTACCTCACGTCTTCAGGAAGCCCTGTCCGACGCCCAGTCGTTGGCGATCGGCAAGGACCACAACATGATGGAGCCGATCCATCTGCTGGCCGCATTCCTGCAGCAGCAGAACGGCTCGGTGGCGCCGCTGTTGCGTCAGGCCGGTGCCGACCGCATGACGCTGACCGCCAAGGTCGGCGAAGCGCTGGATCGCCTGCCGGTGGTGAGCAGCCCGGACGGCGAGATCCGTCTGTCGCAGAACATGGCCCGCCTGTTCAACCTGACCGACAAGCTGGCGCAGCAGCGCGGCGACCAGTACATCGCCAGCGAACTGATGCTGCTGGCCATGCTGGACGACAAGAGTGATGCCGGCAAGGTACTGAAAGAGTGCGGCGTGAATCGCCAGGCGCTGGAAAATGCGATCAACAACATGCGCGGAGGCGAAAACGTGAGTGACCCCAATGCGGAAGAAACCCGCCAGGCGCTGGACAAGTACTGTATCAACCTGACCGAACGCGCCGAGTCCGGCAAGCTGGACCCGGTGATCGGCCGTGACGACGAGATCCGCCGCACCATCCAGGTGCTGCAGCGTCGCACCAAGAACAACCCGGTGCTGATCGGTGAGCCCGGCGTGGGCAAGACCGCCATCGTCGAAGGGCTGGCGCAGCGTATCGTCAACGGCGAGGTGCCCGAAGGCCTCAAGCGCAAGCAGGTGCTGTCACTGGACATGGGCGCGCTGATCGCCGGTGCCAAGTTCCGTGGCGAGTTCGAGGAGCGCCTGAAAGCGGTGCTGAACGAGCTGGCCAAGCAGGAAGGGCAGATCATCCTGTTCATCGACGAACTGCACACCATGGTCGGCGCCGGCAAGGGCGAGGGTGCCATGGACGCGGGCAACATGCTCAAGCCGGCGCTGGCGCGTGGCGAGCTGCACTGCGTCGGTGCCACCACGCTGGACGAGTATCGCCAGTACGTGGAGAAAGACGCTGCGCTGGAGCGCCGCTTCCAGAAGGTGATCGTCGATGAGCCGTCCGAAGAGGATACCATCGCCATTCTGCGTGGCCTCAAGGAGCGTTACGAGGTGCACCACGGTGTCGATATCACCGACTCCGCGATCATTGCCTCGGCCAAACTGAGCCAGCGCTACATCACCGACCGTCAGCTGCCGGACAAGGCGATCGACCTGATCGATGAAGCCGCCTCGCGCATCCGCATGGAGATGGACTCCAAGCCGGAAGAGATGGACCGTCTCGACCGCCGCCTGATCCAGCTGAAGATGGAGCGCGAAGCGCTGAAGAAGGAGAAGGACGAGGCCTCGCGCAAGCGTCTGGAAGAGCTGGAGCACAACATCAGCAAGCTGGAGAAGGAATACGCCGACTTCGAAGAGGTGTGGAAGGCCGAGAAGGCCAGCCTGCAGGGCTCGCAGCAGATCAAGGAGCAGCTTGACCAGGTGCGTGTCGAGATGGAACAGGCGCGCCGCGCCGGTGACCTGGCCAAGATGTCCGAACTGCAGTACGGCCGTATCCCCGAGCTGGAAAAGCAGCTGCAGGCTGCTGACAGCTCTGAACAGCAGGCCGAAGAGCACAAGCTGCTGCGCAACAAGGTGACCGAAGAGGAAGTGGCTGAAGTGGTCGCCCGCTGGACCGGCATCCCGGTCAGCAAGATGCTGGAAGGCGAGCGCGAGAAGCTGCTGCGCATGGAAGATGCGCTGCATCAGCGTGTGGTCGGCCAGGCGGAAGCCGTGGTCGCCGTGTCCAACGCCGTGCGCCGCTCCCGTGCCGGCCTGTCGGACCCCAACCGTCCCAACGGCTCCTTCCTGTTCCTCGGCCCGACCGGTGTCGGCAAGACCGAGCTGTGCAAGGCGCTGGCCAGCTTCCTGTTCGATACCGAGGAAGCGATGGTGCGCATCGACATGTCCGAGTTCATGGAGAAACACTCCGTCGCGCGCCTGATCGGTGCGCCTCCGGGCTATGTCGGTTACGAAGAGGGTGGCTACCTGACCGAAGCGGTACGTCGCAAGCCCTATTCGGTGCTGTTGCTGGACGAGGTGGAGAAGGCCCATCCGGATGTGTTCAACATCCTGCTGCAGGTACTGGAAGACGGTCGCCTGACTGATGGCCAGGGTCGTACCGTGGATTTCCGCAACACTATCGTGGTGATGACCTCCAACCTGGGCTCTGACCTGATCCAGAACTACAGCGATGACGACGACTACAACCTGATGAAACAGGCGGTCATGGAGGCAGTGGGTACTCACTTCCGTCCCGAGGTGATCAACCGTATCGACGAGGTAGTAGTGTTCCACAGCCTGCGCAAGGAACAGGTGGCCGGTATCGCTGAGATCCAGCTGGAGCGCCTGCGCCGCCGTCTGGCCGAGCGCGAGCTGAGCATCAAGCTGACCAGCACCGCCATGGACAAGCTGGTGGAAGTGGGTTTCGAGCCGATCTACGGCGCGCGTCCGTTGAAGCGGGCGATCCAGCAGTGGATCGAGAACCCGCTGGCGCAGCGGTTGCTGGCCGGGGAGTATGAGCCGGGGACCGAGATTGTGGTGGATGTAGAGGCAGGGGAGTTTACCTTCAGGTGATGGGTACCTGAATTGACCCATTGTTGATCTAGGAGTTGAGTAAGAGGCCTGCCGGGAGACTGGTGGGCCTTTTTTGTTTTTGGGTGGTGCGTTCATTTTCTTTGCGTGCCCAAAAAAGAAAACGAACCAAAAGAAAGGGCACCCCCACGGGGCAGGCCTGCGGCTTCCCTGCGCTTCTCGCCTGAAAGGGCGGTGCCGGAAACTCGCCGCTACGCGGCTCAAACAGTCCGGCCCCTTTAACCCTTTCAGTCTGCGATGCTCGGCTGCCCCGAGGGGGAGTTTGGTGCCGGGTGCGGGTATTGGGGATTTTACTTAGGTTGGGTAGTCAGTTCAGATCGGGCTGGCTATAGTGTTGGGAATGGATGACAGGGAGTACCGTGCTGATTGGTTGCGAGCACGGATGCGGTCAGCACGTCATGAAGGAGTATTAGGGATGGTCAGACCCCGTCAAGTTTCACCTTTGAAGCCCTCCTGGCTGCCTTCGATGGCAGTACCCGCTGAGCACGCCTATGTCGAGCAGATGTACCTTTTTGTCAATGTTCGGAAAATTAAATCCTTATCTATCAGTTGGTTACGTGATGGTACAAGGAATTAAAAGGTATACCCGCTAATAATTATTATGAGGTCGAAGACCTCATTAACAGACTGTTAGGCAACGATATCGTTCTAGATTTGATGTGAAATTAAATGAAAAATTATTTTGAGAGTCCGTTCAAGGGAAAACCTTTGATAGAACAAGTTAAGAATCCCAATATCAAGGTGGGCCGCTATAGCTATTATTCAGGCTATTATCATGGACACTCATTTGATGATTGCGCTCGCTTCCTCCTGCCTGATCGTGATGACGTTGATAAATTGATAATTGGAAGCTTTTGCTCCATAGGGACGGGTGCATCTTTTATCATGGCTGGAAATCAAGGTCACCGATATGATTGGGTTACATCATTCCCTTTTTTCTATATGAATGAGGAGCTGGCATTTTCGGAATCAGTTGATGCTTTCCAGGCGGCAGGTGATACCGTCATAGGAAACGACGTGTGGATTGGCTCTGAAGCAATGATTATGCCTGGAGTAAAGGTTGGCCATGGAGCGGTAATTGGCAGTCGGGCTTTGGTTACCAAAGATATAGAGCCATACACAATTGTTGGTGGCAACCCCGCAAAAGTGATAAAGAAGCGCTTTTCAGAACAGGAAATTTCAATGTTGCTAGATATGAAGTGGTGGGATTGGCCGTTGGAACAAATTAAAGAAGCAATGCCTCTTTTGTGCTCGTCTGATATTGCAGGCTTGTACCATTTTTGGCAGCGTTCAAGTGCCTAACAAACGGCTGTTGTCGCCCCTTCGGGGCTGGGACGCCCTTTCCGCCGCTTCGCGGCTACAAGTCCGCCCTAAAGCCGGGCGTTAGGCAGCTAGTCTGGGAACTGGGGTTATGGAAAAAATTTTGAATATATGCATGTATTGTGGTGAGACCGAAAATCTCACGAAGGAGCATATTATTCCTCTAGTAACTAAAAGGGGACAGACCCCTTTTAGTTATGGCCATTGCGATGAGCATGGGCCTATTGAGGTGGTAACAAACTAGCCCGTATTGCTAACCGTCACGCCAGATCAGCACTGGCGATCCTGATAACTTCACTCGGCAGTTTATGAGGCAGCGGCAACTGAAGTGCGCAGTAAATGGCGATCACAAGAAAGATGCCGCTGGCCCACCAATTATCGAGGCTCACCGGTTTTAATGCGGTTCCGAAGGAACGTTTGAACTCCATACCGGCCAGGTTGACGGCATAGCATTCGTCAAGAATGAGATGCACCAGATAGCCGGCAACAACCATCACGCCCAGAGCCCATGAAAAATCGATACCTTGGGTGGTGAAGCGCCAGCACAGGAAAGCGGCTAGCAGTCCAAAGCTGACGGCCGCCAGCAGAGAATGAAATGAGCCACGATGTTCGGTCAGATGGGCGAAGAGTTGCAGCAGGCCTAAGCGGACCAGCAGGAAGGCGGTGAGCATGGCGCCCCAGAGGTGCAGTAACGGCAGATCCGGGAAGCTGAACAGAACACCAAAAGATGCCATGACGCCAAGAGCGCTGAAGAGTCCTTTCAGAATGCCGGTGGTATCCGAGTCGAGGTCAGGTGCCAGACTGGCGACCGTTCCCGCGACCCAGAGACTCATGCCCTGACCGGGCGTAAATAATCCGGTCAGCAGTAGGGTGGAGGTCAGCACACAGGATGTGGCGGCACCGCCGAAGAAATGTGTATTGAAATTAGCCATTTGGATATTGTGTTCCATCTCGGGGCCAGTCCCGGCGGGCAGCCCTGCCATAATCTGTCGCCGCGACATGCGGTGAGACCACGATAAGCCACTCTTGTTCGGGGAAAAAGGGGGGCGGTCCCCTAACAACCTCCTTAGCATCTACAAGTCGTGCTCAAAAGAGAGTGACCGTCTTGAAAAGAAGGCATCCTCGCAGTCACCAACTACACTGTATCTAATCGCGCTCTCTGGCGATGAAGTTCGTGCATTCACTCTTGGATGCAGCGTATACGGAAACCCGACTTGAAAGCCTCTGCTTCAAACCCTGTTTTCCACGCCGAAGACGTCACCAAGACGTACCAGATGGGAGAGGTGCAGGTTCACGCCCTGCGCGGCATCGATCTTGATCTGTACGAAAGCGAATTTGTTGTCTTGCTGGGGCCGTCGGGCAGTGGTAAATCGACCCTGCTCAATATCCTGGGGGGACTGGATGTGCCTAGCAGTGGAACCGTGCGCTACCAGGACCATGATCTGACCGAGTACAAGGATGCCGTACTCACCCGTTATCGTCGCGAGCATGTCGGGTTTGTGTTTCAGTTCTACAACCTGATTCCCAGCCTGACGGCGCGTGAAAATGTTGCCCTGGTGACCGAGATCGCAACCAACCCGCTCGAACCCGAGGAGGCCCTCAGGCTGGTGGGGCTGGGGGAGCGCCTTGATCACTTTCCTGCACAGATGTCCGGTGGCGAGCAGCAGCGGGTTGCCATCGCCCGAGCGATTGCCAAGCGCCCGGATGTGCTGCTGTGCGACGAGCCCACCGGAGCCCTGGATCTGAAGACCGGTATTCTGGTGCTGGAGGCGATCGAACGGGTGAACCGGGAGCTGGGCACCACCACGGTGGTGATCACTCACAACGTGGATATCGCCCAGATGGCCGACCGGGTCATTCGCGTGAGCGACGGCCAGATCATCGGCGATGAGGCCAATCCCGACAAGAAATCGCCGGCAGAGCTGGCCTGGTGATCATGAAGGCGCTGGACCGCAAGTTGTGGCGTGACCTGGTAAGCCTGCGGGGGCAGGCTTTCGCCATCGCTGCCGTTATGGCGAGCGGCTTCGCCTGCTTCATCATGTTTCTCAGTACCCTGGACTCGCTGCAGCTCAGCCGCGAGTTGTACTACCGGGATTACCGTTTTGCCGAAGTCTTCGCCTCACTGAAGCGCGCGCCGGATTCGGTCCGGCAGCGCATTGCTGAGATTGACGGGGTCGACAAGGTGGATACGCGGGTGGTGGCGCCGCTGACCATCGATATTGAGGGCTTCCCCGACCCGGTGACCGGTGTCGTGACCTCCATCCCGGACAGCGGCGATCCGCTGCTCAATCGCCTCTATCTGCGCAGTGGCCAACTGGTCGATGCAGGCCGCAGCAACGAGGTGGTGATCAGTGAGCCATTCGCGGAAGCCCATGCGTTGCAGCCGGGGGACAGCCTGCACATCATCATTCGGGGCAAGCGCAAGCAGCTCCGCATCGTCGGCATCGGTGGCTCGCCGGAGTACATCTATCAACTGGCGCCCGGCACCCTGTTCCCGGACCACAAACACTTCGGCGTGCTGTGGATGGCGCGCACTCCGCTGTCCCATGCCTATGAGATGAAAGGGGCGTTTAACTCCGTCGTGCTCTCCCTGACCAGGGGGGCGAATGCGCAGGAGATCATTGACCGACTCGACAGGATTCTGCAGCCCTACGGTGGCACCGGCGCGTTTGTGCGGGAGGATCAGGGGTCGCATAAATTCCTCAGCGAGGAGCTGCAGCAGCTGGAAAACCTGTCGGGATTGTTCCCCATCATCTTTCTCGGCGTGGCCGCGTTTTTGCTGAATGTGGTCGTAACCCGCCTGGTGGGGACCCAGCGGGAACAGATCGCAGCGCTCAAGGCGTTTGGTTATGACAACCTGGCCATCGCCATCCATTATCTGAAATTGATCATGCTGATTGTGTTTGCCGGCATTGTGTTGGGGGTTGCCCTGGGCGCCTGGCTGGCTGTCGAGTTAAGCGAGATCTATGCCGGGCTCTTTCGCCTGCCGTTCCTGAATTTTGTGCTGGAACCTTCCAGAATCGTGCAGGCGGCAACCTTCATGGCCGTGGCCGGCCTGCTGGGAACCCTGGCTGCGGTGCGTATCGTGGTTAAGCTGCAGCCGGCGGAGGCGATGCGCCCGGAAGCGCCGGCGGTTTATCACCAGACTCTGGTCGAGTCGCTGGGGCTGAAGCGGCTGTTCTCCGCGCCTTCGCGCATGATTCTGCGCCATATTGGCCACAAGCCACTGAAGTCGGCGCTGTCGGTACTGGGTATTGCTTTCGCCTGCGGCATCCTGATGACCGGCCGTTTTCAGGAAGACACCATCGATTACATGATGTACGTGCACTATGGCATCTCTGATCGTAATGACCTGGCCGTGCTGTTCAGCGAGCCGACCTCCTACCGGGCACTCACCGAACTGCGCAGTCTGCCGGGTGTTGAATATGGCGAGGCCGTCCGCGGCGTAGCGGCGCGTCTGGTATTCGAAAACCGCAGCTACCGCACCTATATTAATGGCTATGAGCCCAATGCCGAGATCAAGCGGCTGGTGGGCAAGGATCTGCAACCGGTCAGTCTGCCGCGTTCAGGGATCGTGCTGAATGAATACCTGGGCAAGGAGATCCTGGGCGTGCGACCGGGAGACCTGCTGACGGTGGAAGTGCTCGAAGACAGTCAGCCGGTACAACAGATCCCCGTGGTGTCACTGGTGCATCAGGATCTGGGTGTCGGTGCCTATATGGATATCAAGGCACTGAACCGGCTGATGGGCGAAGGCAATGCGATCTCGGGGGCCTATCTCTATGTGGATGAGGCACAGCAAAATGAGATCTTCCGGCGACTCAAGGAGAGGCCACGTATCGTGGGGACCGTGGTGCGTGCACAGGCACTTGAGGCGTATCACCGGACCATGGACGAAACCATGCTGTTCTGGGCCTCGGTGGCGTCCTTTTTCGCCGGCATCATCGCCGTGGGTGTGGTGTACAACAGCGCGCGTATCACTCTCACCGAGCGCAGCCATGAACTGGCCAGCCTCAGGGTGCTCGGATTCACCCGGGGGGAGATCTCTTATATCTTGCTGGGCGAGCTTGCGCTCCTGACGCTGCTGGCGATTCCGCTCGGCTTGCTGCTGGGTTATCTGATGTGCGCGTACATTGCCGTCTCGATTGAAAATGATCTCTACCGCGTCCCTCTGATTATTTCACCGCACACATACGCCTTTGCCGCCCTGGTGATTCTGGTCAGTACTGCAATCTCCGGCCTCCTGGTCAGGCGCCGTCTGGACCATCTCGACCTGATCGCGGTATTGAAAACGAAGGAGTGAGACATGAATGTCGTTTGGCGCAGAAGACTCATCTGGCTGCTGGTACTGCTGCTGATTATCGCGGCTCTGGTATACGGGTTTCGACCCCAGCCCAGCAGGGTCGATATCGCCAGTGTCTCGCTCGGTCCCATGCGGGTGAGTGTCGAGGAGGAAGGCAAAACGCGCGTCACTGACCGCTATGAGGTGTCGGCCTCCGTGGCCGGCACCACCTGCCGCGTTGACCTGAACGTGGGCGACCCGGTAACGAAAGGCCAGGTTCTGACCACCATCAAACCGCTTGAGTCCCAGGCGCTCGATCCGCGCAGCCAGGCAGAAGCCGAGGCCCGCGTCGCCGCCGCTCAATCGGCACTCTATGCCGCTGAACAGACCGCGACATCGGCCGCGTCTGAAATGCAGCTGGCGGCCAGGGAGTTGTCACGCCTGCGGCCCCTGTTTGAAAAAGGTCACATTTCCCGGCGGCAGTTGGACCAGGCCACCGCGATGGCACAAACCAGCCGGGCGGCGAGTCGCTCGGCACAGTTTTCCGTTGATGTGGCGCGACATGAGCTTGAAGCGGCACGGACCGCGCTGAGTTATACCGGCGCCGGTAGCCAGCCCTATCCCGACGCAAACGTTCAGGTCCTGTCGCCGATTGATGGCCGGATTCTGGCCCTGCACCAGGAGTGCGAAGGTGTGGTGAGCGCCGGGCAGCCATTGCTGGTCGTTGGTGATATCCGTTCCCTGGAGATCGAGACGGAGGTGCTGTCCGCCGACGCCGTCAAAATCAAACCGGGCATGCGTGTCGAGTTCCATCGCTGGGGGGGTGAAACCGCCTTGCAGGGCCGGGTGCGGAACGTCGAGCCGGTGGGTTTCACCAAGGTCTCGGCACTGGGTGTGGAGGAGCAACGGGTGCTGGTGATTGCGGATATCACCTCCGATGCCGCCGAATGGCAGGAGCTGGGCGACGGCTATCGCGTTGAGGCGGAGATTATCCTGTGGCAGGCGGCGGATGTCCTGCAAATCCCGGCCAGTGCCCTGTTTCGCTTCAATGATGGCTGGGCCCTGTTTGTTATGGAAAACGGCAAGGCCGTGCGTCGCCTGGTCAAGGTCGGTAAACGCAACGGCCTGTCGGCCCAGATCCTGGAAGGCGTCGCAGCAGGCGAAAACGTGATTACTCATCCTGATAACAGCATTGATGACGGGGTGCCCGTCAGGCTCAGATAATCCGTCGGTAAACTCGAAGGTGTCGCTGCGCGGGATGTCTGGCGCGGGCGGCATCTGCCTGTGGAGCTTGCCGAGCGGAGCGAATATAGTGAAAGCCTGTGCAATATTGTCGAGGCTGTCGTTGCAGAATGGCATATCGAAGTCAGTATGATCATCTGGTTCATATCGAAACCCATGACGAGCTGCGCCTCTATGAGCTGATCCCCAATGTGGTTTGGGTCTTCGATCTGGATAAGCATGGCTGGTGGTGGGGCAATTCGGCTGCGGTGCAGTTCTGGGGGCTGGGCTCCCTGCAGGAACTGATCGACAAGGATCTGTCCGGCGATACCCAGGGCGCCCGGGATCGTACCCTGCAGACCTTCGAGCTGGCAGTAAAAGACGGCCTGACCGTAGACCCCTGGACCACGTATCCGAACGGCAAGCCCAAAACCCTGCTGATGATGCACCGGGCCGTACTGCTGGGGCCGGACAAACATCGGGGCATCATTGCCTATATCAACGAGCAGGTAAATCTGGGCGAGCAGCCGGAAAACCTGCTGCTGATGGAAGCCATGCGTTATACCCGCGTACCGGCTACCACCTTTACCCTGGAAGGCGAGCCCGTGGTCGAGAACCCGGCGGCCACGGATGCCTACAACTTTCTCCATGAGCAGGCCCAGTCTGAAGACAGCTGCGCCTTTGTCGCCCGTTTTGCCGATCCCGAAGAGGGCCGTGCCTGTCTCAGTAACATTCAGGCCGGCGAAGAGGGACGCTGGGATTTCATTATGCAAACCGCTGAGGGGCGAAGGCGGCACAGTCTGGATATTCGCCGTACCCGGCATCCGCTGAACGGCGACTTCCTGTTTCTGGTGGTGGAGTATGACTTCACCGAGCTGTACGACGCACTGGATGAAGTGGAAGCCGCCCGTGCCCGGTTGCACGATATCGCCATGAAGGATGCGCTCACCGGGGTGCACAGTCTGCATTACATGCAGGAGGCGGCGAAAACCGAGATTGCCCATGCCGAACGCCATGGCCAGACGCTCTGGCTGATGTTTATCGACCTGGATGGTTTTAAATCCGTTAATGATACGCTGGGTCACAGTGCCGGTGACGCCGTGCTGTGCGAGGTAGCCCGGCGGTTGCAGGCCGTGGTTCGGTCTGAAGATCTGCTGGCGCGGATCGGGGGCGATGAGTATGTGGTGCTGCTGTCGCATGCCAATACCGAACGGGACACCATTTCGGTGGCGAATCGTATTCTGCAGACGCTGGCCGTGCCGATCCCGGTGGGTGAAACCGGTGCCAACGTCAGTGCCAGCATCGGCATTGCCCGCTATCCACAGGATGGTCAGGACCTGGAAGCGCTGTTGAAGGCCGCCGATGCGGCCATGTACCGGGTGAAGAAGGACGGCAAGAACGATTTCGTCTTTGTTGGGTGATGGTGCCCGTCCTGTTGGGGGGGGGCTTATCAAGGCTGCAGCGGTGCGCCGCTTGCCGCATGTTAAAGTCAAACGGGTATCCCATGAACAACGAAACCCACTCTATTCATGATTTCGATTTCAGCCTGATCTGCGAATATTTCGCAGCGTTGGAGCGGCAGGGGCCGGGGAGCCCCGAAGCCACGGTCAAGGCGCTGAGTTTTATCGAAGGGCTCTCGCCGAAATTCCGTATTGCTGATATTGGTTGTGGCACCGGTGGCCAAACACGGGTGCTGGCGGAACATGCGCCGGGTTCGATTACCGGGCTGGATCTGTTCCCGGATTTTATCCACCGCTTCAATGCCAAGGCTCAGGCGACCGGGTTGCAGGATCGAGTGCAGGGCGTGGTCGGGTCGATGGAAGCCTTGCCCTTTGCCGATGAGGCGCTGGACCTGATCTGGTCCGAGGGGGCGATCTACAATATCGGGTTCGAGCGCGGCATTCGGGAGTGGCGGGGTTTTCTCAAGCCGGGCGGCTATCTGGCGGTGTCGGAGGCCTGCTGGTTTACCGAGAGAAGGCCAGCGGAGATCGAGCGGTTCTGGATCGATGCCTACCCAGAGATCGATACCCTCGCCAACAAGATCCAGCAAATACAGCAGGCCGGGTATCTGCCCGTAGGCATGTTTATCCTGCCGGAAAACTGCTGGACCGATGATTTCTATACGCCCCAGGTACCGCTTCAGGCGCAATTTCTGCAGCAGCACCCTGATAATGCGGCTGCAGCGGATCTGGTGGCGACGCAACGGCATGAGGCGCAGCTTTACGACCGGTACAAGGCGTATTACGGCTATGCATTTTTCATCGCGAGGAAGCTGTAAACAGGGTCGCTGGAAACATGGCGCCCCGGCAGTTTCAGTGCCATGCTTTTCTCGAC
Source organism: uncultured Marinobacterium sp. (assembly GCA_963677795.1). Lineage (GTDB taxonomy): Bacteria > Pseudomonadota > Gammaproteobacteria > Pseudomonadales > Balneatricaceae > Marinobacterium. The sequence goes on from OY782520.1 coordinate 2,268,963, forward strand.
AATTACCGGGCTGCTGTTAGCTTGATGTCTGGTTTCTGTCCCTCGGGAAGGCAAACACCATGCAGAGAGACAAAAACAAGAATCCAAAAGCATCAAAGATATACCTTATCGGCAGCGGTATCGCTTCTCTGGCCAGTGCCGTCTATCTGATCAAGGATGCCGGCGTGCCCGGTGGCAATATTCATATTCTGGAGCAGGACGACGTCCTGGGCGGCGCTCTTGATGGTGCCGGTGATCCGGAAACCGGCTTTATCATCCGGGGCGGCCGAATGCATGAAGCGCATTTTGTCTGCTATTGGGATCTTCTCTCCAACATTCCTTCCTATGATGACCCCGGTATCTCCGTTAAGGATGAGTCTTTTGAGTTCAACTCCCGATATGTTTCCCATGCACAGGCTCGATTGCTGAAAAAGGGCAAACGCATGGATGTCTCATCATTCGGCCTGTCCTTTAAAGACAAGGCGGATCTGCTTGAACTGACCTTTGCGTCTGAAGCATCACTGGACAACATTCGAATAGAGGACTGGTTCGAAGAGGCGTTTTTCACCACCAACTACTGGTATCTCTGGGCAACCATGTTTGCGTTTCAGCCGTGGAGCAGCGTGGCGGTGATGCGGCGTTACATGAAACGCTTTATCCACCTGCTGGAAGGAATGCCGAGGCTGGGTGGTGTCATGCGCACAAAATACAACCAGTACCACTCGGTCGTTGTTCCGCTTGTGCGCTACCTGCAGGGGGCTGGTGTCCGTATCGATACCCGGACACAGGTGCAAAACATCGATTTTGATCTGTCTGATGATCAGAAAACGGTGACGGCCGTTCACATAACCAATCGTTGTGGCGACCATAAAAAGATCGGGCTGAGCCGTCATGATTATGTGTTTATCACCAATGGTTCAATCACGGAAAGTTCGGCCAACGGATCATGGACGCAAGCGCCAGTACTGAAAGACAAGGCATCTTCGGGGGCATGGACGCTGTGGGAAAACGTCGCCAAAAAGGACAAGGCGTTCGGTAATCCCGGTGTCTTCAGTGACCATATCGATCTGCAGAAGTGGTACTCGTTCACGGCCACACTCAAGGACGATAGCTTTCATGACTATATGGAGGACTTCTCCGGTAACCTGAGTGGTACCGGCGGGCTGGTCACCATGACTGACTCGAGCTGGCTGATGTCGATCGTGATCGCCCGTCAGCCGCATTTCCCCAACCAGCCCAGGGATGTGAAGGTGTTCTGGGGCTATGCTCTCTACCCCGACAAAAAAGGCGATTACATCAAGAAGAAGATGTCCGACTGTAATGGCGCCGAAATTCTTGAAGAACTCTGGTATCAGCTCAGGGTTCAGGATCTGATGAAACCGGTGGTGGATGCCGGCAAGGTCAACTGTATCCCGGTCGCCATGCCCTTTATCGACAGCCTGTTCATGCCGTGCGCAAAGGGTGATCGTCCTGATGTGTTGCCCAAGGGCGCAACCAACTTTGCATTCCTGGGTCAGTTTGCCGAAGTGCCCAGGGACTGTGTCTTTACCGTTGAGTACTCCGTGCGCTGTGCCCAAACGGCAGTTTACGGTCTCTTTGAGACAGGCAAGGAGGTTTTGCCGGTTTATGACTCCATTCACCACCCTGACGTGTTAATCAAGGCGATTAAAGCGATTAACAGGTAGCAGAGTTATGAAGGTTCCAGCACCCCGCGCCAGGCGTTATGCTGTTCTGCACACAGCATCATGCTGGCCAATACCCGCCCATCACCTCAGGACCGATCCGCCATGTCTCTAATGTTCGAAGAAATTGATAGCCAAGCCACGCCCCTGGGGCAGATCTCCCTGCGCCGGCGTTCCATGCCGGTATTTGGCGACCGGGATATCTATGAAGTGAAGCTGGGCGACGAGTTCCTGATGTCGAGCATGTTTGTCGAGGCGGAAGAGGCGCTGTCGACCCTCGGTCTGGCCGCGGTTCAGGGCGACAAGCTCAACGTGGTCGTCGGAGGCCTGGGGCTGGGTTATACCGCCGTGGCCGCCTTGCAGGACACGCGCATCGACGAGTTGCTGGTGGTCGATGCGCTGGAGACCGTCATCGGCTGGCACCGGGATGAGCGGGTGCCGCTGGGCAAAGAACTCAATGCCGATCCGCGCAATCGTTATGTGCTGGGCAGCTTCTTCGAGCTGGCCACCGACCCGGCCCAAGGCTTTGATCCGGACCAGCCGGGCAAGGTGTTCGATGCCATTCTGCTCGATATCGATCATTCGCCCAGCGAGTACCTGAACCCGTCCAACGCCAGCTTCTATACCACTGACAACCTGGCGCTGATGGCGCAACAGCTGAAGCCCGGGGGCGTGTTTGCCATGTGGTCGCAGAACCTGCCGGACCCGGACTTCGAGGCGCTGCTGAAAACCGTCTTTGCGCGGGTCGAGTCGCACGTGATTTCGTTCTACAACCCCTTCCAGAACGGCGAGTCCACCAACTCGGTGTATGTCTGTGTGAAGTGAATACAGGCGTCTAGAACAGTTTACCCAGCACCCCCTTGGCCATGTCGCCGACGGCACCGCCGAGCAGATTGCCGCCTTCGCTGTTGCCGTCGATCAGTTCCGGGATCATCTGCGCCAGGCCGCTGGTCGCTGTGTCCTGACCTAACCCCAGGCTGCTGGCAAACGACGAGACGCGGTCATTGCCGAGTACGTCCAACAGGGTCGACGGAGACAGGGCGGCATTGTCGCCACCCCCGAGCCAGGATGAGGCCAGGCTGGCCAGCCCTTCGCCGCCACCGGTAAATTGTGCGACCAGTGCACCCAGGTCGAGCTCACCATCCTGGGTTGGCAGCAGGTTTTGCAGTGCTGTCACTACGCTGCTCAGGTTGAGTTGATCACCGCTGCTGCCCAGTTTGCTGATGAACAGCTGTGCCGCCATGTTGATCAGGCTCATAACGTATCCTCGCTTGGTAAGAGTGGTTGAGGCAGGTCAGGCCCGCGCACAGCGGGAAAGCCGGCAGAAAAGTGCCGGCGGACCCGAGTGATTGGCTTAGAGTTTGGCCAGTTCGTCGTCGAAGAAGCTGGCGGCTGCATCGGTAAATTCGAAGGTCTCACGGATATATTTCAGGGTAGCCATTTCGGTGTCGGTCACGCCCTGGCCATCACTGGCCGACTTCAGCAGATCAGCTGCTTCGTCTTTCGAAATTTTGCCCTCGCCGCGGCCTGTGGTGTGGGCCTTGGCCAGTTCGAGCAGTTCTTTCTCGTATTTATTGCCGTCAATACTTACGTAAGCCATCGTGTATTCCCTTTGTCAGTGGGTCATGGGATATCGTGCAGAAAGCGCTCTGTTGCCGGTGTCTGTTTTCGCGGCACCGCTTTTGAATTTAGACCATGCTGACTAAACTGCTATAAAGCAGATGCAAAAAACTCAGCCTCCCGAAAAGTCGGTGCTGGCTGCCCTAGAGTCGAGATGATGACCCAGGATCAACTGCTGATCGTTTTAATTCTGCTGGCCACCATGGGGATGTTTATCTGGGGGCGCTGGCGACACGATATGGTGGCCGGGGGCGCGTTGCTGGCCTGTGTGCTCACCGGCCTGATTGAAGCCCGCGATGCCTTTCTCGGCTTTGCCCACCCGGCGGTGGTGACCGTAGCCTGCGTGCTGGTGCTCAGCCGGGCCTTGCAGATCTCCGGTGCGGTGGATGTGCTGACGCGTCATGTACTGCCGAAACAGGCCGGGCCGGTGCTCAGTATCGCTGCGCTGACCGGGCTGGGCGCCTTTCTGTCCGGATTCATGAATAACGTGGGGGCGATGGCGCTGTTGATGCCGGTGGCGATGCAGCTGTCGGGACGGCTGAACCTGACCCCGGGGCAGGTGCTGATGCCACTGGCCTTCGGCACCATTCTGGGCGGCATGACCACGCTGATCGGCACGCCACCCAATCTGATCGTGTCCGGCTTTCGTCATGAGAGCATCGGCAGCGGTTTTGAAATGTTCGATTTCACCCTGGTGGGCCTGTCTGTCGCCCTGCTGTGCGTGCTGTTTATCGCGCTGCCGGGCTGGCGCCTGGTGCCGGCCCGCAAGCAACCGGGCGCCGAGGGGTTCGATACCGGTGCCTACTTCACCGAGGTCCGAGTGCTCAAGGGCAGCAAGGTCGAGGGCATGCACCTGCGCGAGGCGGATGCCGCGCTGGGCGAGATCGATGCTCAGGTTATCGGCATGATCCGCAATAATGTCCGCATCAATGCGCCCCTGTCCGGGCGATATCTCCGGGCCGGCGATATCCTGATCATTGAAGCAGATGTGGAGGCGCTGACCGGCGTGATCGGTGCCCTGGGGCTGGAGCTGGAAGAGGCCGAACCCTCCAAAAAGGAGGTTGAAAAAGAGGCCGAGAAACAGGACGAAAAACCGGGCGAGAGAGCGGAGAATGAGAGCTCGTCCGATACCGATACGGACGCCAAACCTGAGGAAGAGCCCGCCGAATCCGGTAATAACGGCGAAGGCGTGATGCTGATGGAGCTGGTGGTGCGCACCGAATCACCCCTGCAGGGACGTTCGGCCCGTGATATCCAGCTGCGCAGTCGCTACGGCCTGAATCTGCTGGCCCTGTCCCGTGAAGGTTCGCGCTCCCGAGCACGCCTGCGCACCATACAGATCAGACCCGGTGATCTCCTGCTGATGCAGGGATCGGAGGAGGCGCTGTCCGAGTTTGCCGCCGACCAGGGCTGTATCCCCCTGGCCGAGCGCGAACTGCATCTGCCCGAACGCGGCAAGGCGCTGGCGGCGACGCTGATCATGCTGGCCTCCGTGGCCGCAGCGGCCTTTTCACTGTTGCCGACCGCCATCGCCTTTGCCGCAGGCGTGCTGGCGTCTATGGCGCTGCGTACCATCCCGTTGCGCTCGGTGTACGAGGCGATCGACTGGCCGGTGGTCATCCTGCTTGGTGCCCTGATGCCGGTGGCTGCGGTGATGGAAAGTACCGGCACCGCCACGTTGGTAGCGGAACTGTTGATGCAGCATCTGGCGCAGGGCAGCACGCTGGTGGCGCTGGGCCTGATCCTGACGCTGACCATGCTGATCTCCAGCGTGGTCAATAATGCCGCTACCGCCGCGGCCATGTGCCCGATCGCCCTGGGCACCGCCGCGACGTTGGGGGTGTCGGCCGATGCCTTCCTGATGGCGGTGGCCATCGGCGCCTCCTGCGCCTTCCTGACCCCGATCGGGCATCAGAACAACACCCTGATCCTGGGGCCCGGCGGTTTCAGGTTTGGCGACTACTGGCGCCTGGGGCTGCCGATCTCAATTCTGGTGGTGGTGATCAGTATCCCGCTGCTGCCGCTGGTATGGCCGCTGTGATCGGGGGCGGCAGTCGCTGCAAGAGCCACGGTTGCCGGCATTTACAAATCTTTTACAAACTCGCTACATCCATCTGACCAACCGCAGGGCTGCTGAGCCTAGAGTGCAGTTCAGAAATTGATTGTTTAGTATCAACTGCACAAGGAGTCGGGTCATGAACATGCTCAATCCTCTCAAGCGATGGATCACTTCGTTTTGGCTGATCCTCTTCTGTCTGCCGCTGCTGGCGCAGGCACAGGAGGTGAAGCTCGATCTCAGTCTGGCGACGCCGGTGATGGCGGCGAATGCCGCGCAAAAAGCCTTTATCAAGATCTCCCTCGATGGTTTCGAACTGGCAGGACGGGCTGCGCGCACGCCGGCCAACGTGGCGATCGTGCTGGACCGGTCCGGCTCCATGGGTGGCGACAAGATCCGCCATGCCTGTGAGGCGGCGATCATGGCGATCGGGCGTCTCGACGCGCGCGATATCGTATCGGTGGTGGCCTACGACTCCCAGGTGGAGGTAGTCGTGCCGGCGACCAAATTGCATGACCGAGAACCGGTCTATCGTGCGGTGCGCCATATCCGTGCCGGTGGCAATACGGCCCTTTTTGCAGGGGTCAGCAAGGGGGCGCAGGAACTGCGCAAGTTCCTTGATCGCAACCGAGTTAACCGCGTCATCCTGCTTTCCGATGGTCTGGCCAACGTGGGGCCGCAGTCACCGTCCGAGTTGGGCCGGCTGGGACAGTCACTGGCCAAGGAGGGGATCAGTGTCACCACCATCGGTTTGGGACTGGGCTACAACGAAGACCTGATGACTCAGCTGGCGGGGATGAGTGACGGTAACCATGTCTTTGTCGAGAACGCTTCAGACCTGGCGCGCATCTTCCAGTACGAGTTCGGTGATGTGATGTCGGTGGTGGCTCAGGATCTGATCATCGAGATCCACTGCCTCAACGGCGTGCGTCCGCTGCGTCTGTTGGGCCGGGAAGGTGAAGTGATCGGTGATCGTGTGCGTACCCGCCTGAACCAGCTCTACAGCGAGCAGGAAAAGTATCTGGTACTGGAGGTCGAGGTGCCGGCGCAGGAAGCCGGTCGCGAGCTGGAACTGGCCAGCGTACAGGTGGACTACGCCAACCTGGCAACCCGAAAATCCGATCGTCTCGATGGCCGTATTCTGGCCAGCTTCAGCGCATCCGAAGACGAGGTACAGCAGGCGGTGGATAAGCCGGCGCTGGAGTCGGCGGTGGAGCAGGTCGCCAACGAGTACAGCCGCGAGGCCGTTGAGCGCCGTGACCAGGGTGATGTTGAGGGGGCGCGTCAGCTGCTGGAGAAGAGCGCCGAGTATCTGGGCTCTCAGGCCGAAGCGCTGGCGTCGCCTGCACTGGAAGCCCAGAAAGAGGAAGCCTTGCAGGATGCGGATAAGCTATCCTCCGAGGAGGACTGGAATCGTCAGCGCAAGGAGCTGCGCGAGAAGCAGTATAAGCGCGCGACCCAGCAAAGTTACTAACAGGGAGCCCGGTGGGGGAAGTTATCCACACCGGGCATTGAGCTATTCGAGAGTGTCATGAAGGTGTCTTGAGAGCGCCATGAAATACCGCGCCGCGCTGCTGCTGATTTTGCTGGTGTTGCTGCCCCTGTTGCTGCTGGGCTGGCTCGGTTATCGTCTGCAGCAGAATGAGCAGCAACTGGTGGGTCTGCAACTGCAGAAGCTGATCGAGCAGCAGCTCGAGTCGGTGGACCAGCAACTGCAGACCCACTTCCAGCAACTGGAAACCCTGCTGCAACGTCAGGCGGGTGGTCTCTACCGTCTGGCGGACCCGGACTATTCAGCCGAGCGCCTGCGCCGCTTCGTCAAAAACTCCGCCCAGGTGCAGCAGCTGTTTGTACTGGGCCGCGATGACCAGCGCCAGTTTCCGCCCCGTAACCAGCCGTTGAGCCTGGACGAGCAGCGCCTGGTCGAGCGACTGCAGCCGCTGTGGCAATCGCCGGACCTGCTGCGTCCCGCGGCGACGGATCCGGCAGCCCCGAGTCCGCAGCCCCTTGCAGAGGCTGAATTGCCTGCCCCTTCTGCGATGTCCAAATCCGCAGATTACTTTGTCAGTGGTCAACTGGCGCAACGTGCCCCGGCGGAGCTTTCGGCGCCGCTGAATGATTATGCCGCCGAAGCGGACGCCTACAGCCAGGCGGAACCGGCTGCGCCCGCCGCACGTCAGGCCGAAGCCAAGGCCGCGCCGGCGATTTCGACCGAGAGCGGCTGGATCGCCTGGTATGTGGATGCACGGCTGATGCATATCTACTGGTGGCGTGATCCCGAAGGGCGAACGCTTGGCTTTGTACTCAACGATGCCCGGCTGCTGTCGGACCTGATCAACCGCCTGCCGGATGCCGGGCAGGGCAATAAAGCCTTGGGCGAGGCGCAGATCCGCCTGCTCGACAGCCAGGGCGGCACGCTGTACAGCTGGGGTCAGTATCGGGACAACGGTTCGGCGCTGCGCAGTCTGGGTTTGAGCCATCCGCTGGGCAGCTGGAGCCTGGAATACCGTGCTCCGGCGCTGCAGCAGGCCGCGGCGCCGGTCTGGCTGACGTTGGTGGCGCCGTTGATGCTGCTCGGTGTTGGGTTGGGCGCCTTGGGCTATCTGTTCTATCGCGAACATCGTCGTGAAATTCGACTGGCGACGCAGCGGGTCAACTTCGTCAATCAGGTCTCCCATGAGCTGAAAACCCCACTGACCAACGTGCGTCTCTATGCCGAGATGCTGCAGCAGCGCCTCGATGGCGATGCGGACCCTGCCGTCGGTCGTTACCTTGGCGTGATCACTGACGAGAGTCAGCGCCTGTCACGTTTGATAGACAATGTATTAAGTTTCTCACGGCTGCAGCGCCAGTCGCTTAAATTAACACATGAGAATGTTAACCCGGATGAGCAGGTCGCCCGGATATTGGAAACCTTCGAACCATTGCTGCGTCAACGTGGTGTTGAACCCCGCTTTGACGCCGGTATCAGCCAAAGCCTGAACTACGACCCGGCTACGCTGGAACAGATCCTCAATAACCTGCTCAGCAACTGTGAAAAGTATGCGCCGGACAGCGGTGAGCTGCAGGTGCGTTCGTGGCTTAAGGGCAGCCTGCTGTGCATTGAGGTGCAGGACTGCGGCCCGGGCATTGACGCGGGGGACAGGAAAAAAATATTCGAGCCTTTCTACCGCAGCAGCAGCCGTCTTACCGATGGCATCACCGGCACCGGGATCGGCCTGGGGCTGGCGCGAGATCTGGCTCGTGCCCATGGCGGCGATCTGACCCTGGAAGCCAGTGACCGCGGCGCCTGCTTCCAGATTCGACTGGAGACACGAAGATGAAAATTCTGATCGCCGAGGATGATCTCAACATCCGCCTGGGGCTGAAGGACCTGCTCGAAATGGAAGGCTACGACTGCATCGAAGCGGTCGATGGCGAACAGGCCTGGGCACTCTACAACGAGCAGATCGTCGGTCAGCCCGGCCCGGCGCTGGTACTGCTCGATATCATGATGCCCAAGCTCGACGGCTACAGCCTCTGTCGCCGCATCCGCCAGCAGGACCAGCAGCTGCCGGTGATCTTCATCACCGCCAAGTCGGAAGAGATCGATCAGGTGCTGGGGCTGGAACTGGGTGCCGATGACTACATCAAGAAACCCTTCGGCAGCCGTGAGGTGATCGCCCGTATCCGTGCCGTCGCCCGCCGCTGTCTGGCGCATGCCGCATCCGAACCGGATCAGGCCTGTTTCCAGATGGCGGACCTGCAGGTCTACCCGGACGAGCTACGCGCCGAGCGCGACGGCCACAAGATCGACCTGAGCCTGCGCGATCTGCGTATCCTGCAGCTGTTCCACCACAACCGCGGCAAGGTACTCAGCCGCGATACCCTGTTCGACGAATGCTGGGGCCGCCAGTATCTGCCCAGCAGCCGTACCCTGGACCAGCACATCTCCAAACTGCGCAAGGCGGTGGAGCGGGATGCCCAGGCGCCCGAGATCATCGTCACCGTGCACGGCATCGGCTACCGGTTTGATGGTTAGGCCGGATGCCTTTGCCCTGCCTCTAATGGAGACGAAACCATGAAATTGCTGGGCTGATGTTTGGTGGCAGTGCCCGCGGTTTACTTTTTGGCTCTGGCCGTCATCCTCACACATCATTTTGTGGTCGCGGGAGAGGGCGGACAGGTCTTGGTTTTCGGCGCATCGACGTTTTTCATTGTCACAGCTCTCTGTGCCTGCTCACTGATCGTTGGTATTTTGGTGAGCAGGAAAAGCTGAGGGTCAGGTTGCTGCTGTATCAATCAGGTGCTGGTCATCAGCGTAACCGAAAATGATCCACCAGCGCATGACGCACTTCCATATGACTCACCCTGCCTGATGGCATCACCATATCCCTGAAGTGATACTCCTGCCCCCCATGGTGCAGTTGTACATCGCAGGATTGAACCGCCTTTCCTTTTACACCCACGCCATTGATCGGTCGTTCCCAGTGGCAGTCTGACAGGGTGAAATGCTCCCGGTCGATGCGGGTGGTGGCAAAGCCCGACTGGCTTTCAAATCCGATCAAAGCAACCAGCACGAAAACCGCGGGAGTGCTCCAGAGGGCATGGCGCATGAACCACTCTTTATGATGCATAAACAGCCAGGGCATCAGGCACAGATGGGCCACTAATACGATGAAGCTGCCGTTGTCACCGACAGGCAGCATCAGCCGGGTATCGCTCAAGGCGGTTATCAACAGAGGGCCGAGCAGCAGCACCTCGAGCAGGGCAGCAAAGGGGAGTCGGGTGGCAGGGTTGCGCGCAAAGAGGGCCTGCAGTACCGCGCCCACTCCTATATAAGCGAGTACGAAGCCCAGTGGCAGGGTAACGGGAGCCGTCAGGGTCAGGAAGGCGGTTGCCGTGGAAAACTCGAGGCCGGGGATGTTGATCAGCACCAGTCCGATCAGATACAGCAACCCGGTCAGGCTCAGGCAGGCCCAGGGGTAACGGCGGACGGTGCGGAAACAGCCCCTGAGCAGCGCATTGAAGGTTTCGGTCAGATAACAGATGGGTGCGACCAGGCTCAGGTCCATCTGCACGATTTTGTTCCGGGTTTCCGAATTCATAGACATCCTTGTGGGTAATAATGCGGGCCAGACAGGGTTGCAGCCGATCAAGGGGGCTTGCCGCGGCGGGTAGCGTAACGATGGGAAGGCTGCCTGTGAATACTTGGCGGCGCCGTTGAGTCGGCCTTCAATGCTGGTCATCGGTGCTATCTGATTCGCTATCTATACTGAGAGCCGGATAGCTACAGAGAGGTTTGCCATGTCTCAACGCGTGATCGACTTCTGGTTCCATCAACTGGAACCCAGGCAGTGGTGGATCAAGGATGAAGCGCTGGATAACCTGATCCGCCAACGTTTCCTGTCGCTGCATGAACAGGCCCGTCGCTGTGAACTGTTTGCTTGGCGTCAGTCTGCAGAAGGCACCTTGGCGGAGATCCTGCTGCTGGATCAGTTCTCCCGCCACATCTACCGCGGCACGCCCACGGCTTTTGCGCAGGACCCTCAGGCGCTGGTACTGGTTCAGTACGCCATCGAACGAGGCATGGATAAACCCTTATCCACAGTGCAGCGCAGTTTTCTCTATCTGCCGTTTATGCACAGCGAGTCGCCGCTGGTTCAGCAGGATTCGGTCAGACTCTATACCGAGCTGGGTGACCAGAGCAGTCTGAATTTTGCCCACAGGCACAAGGCGATTATTGATCGTTTTGGGCGTTATCCACACCGGAATAACATCCTGGGACGAGAATCCACACCGGACGAGATCGAGTTTCTCCGCCAGCCGGGCTCCGGATTCTGATTATCCACACCAGGGGAAGAGAGCTGGCTGATCGGATCGGAGGCCGCCCTGTGCATAACCCAAGGCTTAACCACAGCCTCGGCGAAGCCCGCATCCCATCTGCACAATTCTTTGCTGCCGTACTTTTACTGTTCAGAAAAGCCTTGCCATGCTGTGAGAGCTATACCTTCTATCCAAACCAATGAGGTACGCAAGATGAAAACCGGACTGGCTGTAGTCATGGGGCTGACACTGGCGTTCACCGGACTGGCGCAGGCCGCGCATCATGAGGGTGGCAAGGGCAAGCAGCAGGAGATGCCAGCACAGAGTTACGAGCAGCAGCGCGAGGAGATGAAGCAGCATCGGGAAGAGGTGCGCGACGAGCGCAAGGAACAGGATCAGTTGTACCGCGAAGAGCGCAAGCAGGAAGGCGAGATGCAGCGCGAGGACGCCATGCAGCAGCGTGAGATGGAGCGCGAAGAAAATATGGAAATGAAGCGTGAAGAGAACATGGAAATGATGCGCGACGAGAACATGAAGATGGACGAGATGCATCGTCAGGACCGAGAGCATCGGCCGCAGGAGTGATCGACTACCGGCAGGGATGCCATCCATACTGAACGCCAGTCGCATCAATACCGGGCCGGAGGGTGTGTCTAACAACCGTCCAGGGGTAAGATCGACTTTACCCACCACCCCGGAGCCCCCATGCTGAAAACGCTTTCCATTGAGAATTACCGTTCCATCCTGAAACTGACCATACCCCTGGGGCAGGTGACGCTGATTACCGGTCCCAACGGCAGTGGCAAGTCCAACCTGTATAAGGCGCTACGATTGCTGGCTCAGGCCGGGCGTGGCGGCGTGATCAATGCGCTGGCGTCGGACGGCGGGCTGGATTCGGTGTTCTGGGCCGGACCGGAAACGCTAAGTGCCCGCATGAAGCGGGGAGAGGTGCCGGTGCAGGGCGGGCCGCACCAGAAGGTGAAACGGCTGCGACTCGGCTTTGCCGGCGGGGATTATGGTTATGCGATCTCGCTGGGACTGCCGGAGCCGGTGCCGCGTTCGGTCTTTAACCTGGACCCGGAGATCAAGCGCGAAGCGATCTGGCACGGCGAATACTATCGCCCGGCCAGTCTTCTGGTGGATCGCAAGGGACCGATGGTGAGGGTGAGGGACGGGCGTCAGTGGCAGGTGGTGGCGCAGCACCTGCCCGGGTTTGACTCCCTGTTTGATCAGGTGGCAGATGTGCAGACCACGCCGGAGGTATTTCTGCTGCGTGAGAAGATCCGCCGCTGGCGCTTCTACGATCACTTCCGTACCGACCAGGCGGCACCGGCGCGCCAGCCGCAGCTGGGCACGCGCACGCCGGTGTTGCACCATGATGGTCGTGATCTGGCAGCCGCCATTCAGACCATCCGCGAGATCGGTGACGAGGCGGCGCTGGACGAAGCCATCGAGTATGCCTTTCCCGGTGCTCGGCTGGAGGTGCAGCGCCATGATGATGGTCGTTTTTTCCTTGAGTTCGTGCAGCAGGGTCTGCTGCGTCCCCTGTCGGTGGCCGAACTGTCGGACGGTACGCTGAGGTATATCCTCTGGGTGGCAGCCCTGCTGACGCCGAGGCCGCCCGAGCTGATGGTGCTGAACGAGCCGGAAACCAGCCTGCACCCGGACCTCTTGCCGGCACTGGGGCGGCTGATCCTGAAAGCCTCGGAAAGCTGCCAAGTCTGGGTGGTGTCTCATGCGCTACGCCTGATCGCCACGCTGGAGGCCGACGACAGCTGCTGTTCGGTCTGTCTTGACAAGGAGCTGGGCGAAACCCGTGCTGCCAACCTGGGGCAGTTCGACCTGCCGGCCTGGCACTGGCCGGATTAACATAGTGGCAACGGATACAGGAAACGCAGATGGCCAATCTCCACGACGATATTCCCGCCGAACTGCCACAGGAGGCGTTCTCTGACCTGCTGAACGCAGGCTCGGTGCGCATCGAGCGCATACTGTCCCGCGGCCAAACCTCACCGGATTCCGGCTGGTACGATCAGGACGAGCATGAGTGGGTGCTGGTGCTGCAAGGAGGCGGTGAACTGACCTTCGATAATGGCGATGTCATTCGTCTCGGCCCCGGCGACTATCTGAATATTCCCGCCCATCGTCGTCACCGGGTCAGCTGGACCGCCCCGGACCAGACTACGATCTGGCTGGCGGTTTTTTACCGCTGACAACGGCGATGGCCGACGCCACTGGGTTTATGTTGGCCGGAATGTGCTAATGATCATATTTTTGAATCACAAGGGACGATTTTTCACCGTTCATTACTGATCCTTTGATGATTAAAGTGAGTGCATGTCAACCCGCTAAGGTCGCTCCAGACAGCGACACAGGAGTTTCCCATGCAGACCGTACTTACCCAGGACGCCCTTGATCAGCTTTTTTCAAGGCACACAGCTACAACCAGTTTGCCGACCAGCCGGTCGACGAAGCGACGATCGAGCAGCTCTATGATCTACTCAAGTGGGGACCGACCTCGATGAATACCCAGCCGGCCCGCTATCTGTTTCTGCGCACGCCCGAAGCCCGTGAACAGCTGTTGCCGGCGTTGCTCGACAGTAACGTGGAAAAAACACGCCAGGCGCCGCTGACCGTGATCATCGCTTCGGACACCGAGTTCTACGAACACCTGCCGACCCAGTTCAAGGCCTATGATGCCGCGCCCATGTTCCGTGACAATGCCGAACTGGCCCAGTCGACCGCCTTCCGTAACAGCTCTCTGCAGGGCGCCTACCTGATGATCGCGGCGCGTGCGCTGGGACTGAGTGCCGGTGCCATGAGTGGTTTCGATGCCGAGCAGGTCGACAAGACCTTCTTCCCGGATGGCCGCTGGCAAACCAACTTCATCGTCAACCTGGGATACGCTGCCGAGGGCGGACACCACCCGCGCGGTGATCGCCTGACCTTCGATCAGGCTGCTCGGGTGCTTTGATCGCCAGTAGCCGATATGCTCAATCAGCTCTCTTGCCTCGCCAGCCGGTGGGGCTTTTTTCGTAAATCTTTGTTTTGTCTTGGGTTGGCAACAGCTTTTTCGGTTAACTCCGTCTTTTAGCCGTTTCCTCTGCGGACACTCTTCTCAAGCCTTGCTGTGGCCGTTAGGCTTGTCCCGCGCCGGTCGTTTAGTCGCGGCCAAGGCGTTTTGGTCTGCTCACCCAGACCTGGTCAGGGATGGAGTCCGAGTGACCTGTCCCGTTCATGGAGTTTTACCCTCAGGGATAAAGATGAAGCGATACCTTGCCCCCATTGCGGCCGCCCTGCTGTTGTCGGCCTGCTCCTCTGATGTCGAATTCAGCCCCAAAACCGGTGAAGACAAGGCCTTCTGGATCTGGTCGCACACCGAAGCCAATATCATGGGCCGTTATCAGGAACAGCAAAGTCGCAGCCTGATGCGTTATCGAGTGGAAGAAACCTCGCCCAGCCTTCGCCTTACCTTGATTCCCGAATACATGGAGATGAAGGGCGCAGGCAGCCGTTTCAACAGCCTTGAATCCAGCCAGCGAGAGCCCGAGCTGCGTCGCCTGATGCGGGCCGGCTTCGAGTTGACGCTGAATGCCGAAACCGGTCAGTTGCAGGCATTCAAGGGGCGGGATCCGGAAACCTGGCAGATGATGATGGAGCGCGGTGGCCCGCAGCTGGCCGAGTTGCTCAGCCGTGGGCTGACGTCGCCGGGGGTGATGCAGTCACTGCCGACGCAGGTGGGCGCCCAGGTGGAACTGCCGGACTTTCAGGGCCAACCGGCGACATTGACCGTGGTGAAGGTTACCGATACCCATTTGGTAGCCAGTCTTGAGACCGAATCCGCCAAGGGCAAGATCTATGGCGAACTGACTCTGAGTCGTGACCGGGGCTGGTTGGAACAGCTGCTGGTGGTGGTGGATGCACCCTTGAACGTCCACGGCCGCGAGGGGCGTGCGCGTACCCGTGTGCTGGTGCTGCCGGAGCGGGAGGTACCTTCTGATCTGAGTTTCATGCTCAACGGTGATTACGCGGAACACTGGGGCGATATTTGGCATCCCCCCGAAGGGCTCGCTGACCAGCCGCCGGTGACCGTCGAGCAACTGTTCGCCCATGATCGCGGTTTCTTCGATGAAGCGTCGGACCGTGTCGCGTTGAAGGTCATTCATGAACTGCCGGAGTGGGCGGCGCCGGGCCGGATGAGCCTGCGTAACGTCCGTGCGCTCGATGCACAGGGGCAGACAGTGCCGCTGCAGCTGGCCGATTTGGGCAGTATGGGTCCGTCATACAGTGAAGGGCAGGCGGAGAGCTTCCACCAGCTGCTGCCGCTGGGCTGGGACCAGGAAGCGGCGCTGGAAAGGGTTGATGCGTTCAAGGCGGAGCTGGTCTATCGACCGGAACTGCTCAGGGTGCATGCGGTGAACTGGACACCGGGTGTGGCGCAGACGCTGGAGCTGGACGGCCTGAAGGTAACGATCACGCCGGTGGCGGGAATGCCGCTGCAATATGATCTGCGCTGGCAGCGTAGCGGTGAGGTGAGGTTGATGCGTTTCATGGATGGGCTTGAGGGTCGGATGCAGCTGCAGCAGCCGAGAATCGGCCCTGACTGGCTTACGCCCGGCGAGCGTAACTTGCTCAATGGCTACAGCAATCTGGGCAATGAGGAACACTGGCGTCTGCAGCTGGACGCGCAGCCGGGACAGGTCAACCTGTATGTGCTGCAGCCTTCGCCCGCCGCCGAGCTGAGCGGGGAAGTGACCTTTGTCATGCCGAAGGTGTACAGGGCTGATCCGACATTGCCGCCGCTGCGACAGCACTCCCTGTTCGGCGATCGTTACTGGGGTGAGGCCGAGGAGACCGAGGTAGCCTTCGATCCGGCTCAGCTCGGCCATCTTGATGAGACCGGGCAGGGCGCGCTGGTCAACCTGCCAAGCGACTGGGATGCTTCCTGCTCCCTGAGCGTAACTGCCGCCGAGCCGCTCAATGGCCATCAGCTGAAGTGGCAACGGGTGGTCGATAGCGATCAACAGGACAGTGCCAGTCCCTATCTGCAGCAACAGAGTCAGTATCGTTTGAGCACCGATGATGGCGAGCAGCGGTATTTCTACGGCCGTGACGTGAGCAGCCGGTTGAGCTGTAGTGGCAAGCCGCAATGGCAGGACCTGGAATTGAGTGCTGGCGCAGATCGCTGGCTGATAGCGGTGCAGCAGTTGCCGGAGGTGGATCTGCAGATGCCGGTGCGGGCGTTCATGCAGCAGTATCGCTTCTTCAATGACCAGGGAGAGGCGCTGGGGCTGCTGGATGATCAGGGCTACCCGCTGGATCTGGATCAGCGTCCGTTGCAGGACGTGCTGGTTGGCAAGGACCAGCTGCGCCTGGGCGGGCATGTCAGCCGTGTTGCCCGCCTGCAACAGGGTGCCGAGCCGATCGTCACCGACTGGACCCTCAGTTTCCCGCCGCTGCCTTAAGGATGAGTTGATATGCGTTATCTGATTTTATTGCTGGCGCTGGCCAGCGCCTGTGTCCATGCCGAAATCGTCTGGCTGGATGATGACTGGCATCCGGTCGATACGGCGGAGCAGGCGTCGTTCTACATGAAATCCATGCCGGAAGAAGTGGATGGGCTCTGGCCGGTAAAGGTCTTTTACAAGGACAGCGAGGTGGCCCGCTTCGAAGGTGCTCTCAAAGGGGGGCCGCTGCCGGGCAAACATCAGGCGGTCGGACCTTACATCTATCGTCATGCCAATGGTCAGCTGCTGTCCACCGGCCGTCGCAATGAGCAGGGCCAGTTCGAAGGACCGACCCGGTCATATGATGCGCAGGGTGTACTCCAGACCGAGAACAACTATGTCGCCAGTGAAGCGGCAGGGTTACAGAAGAGCTTCCACCCCAACGGCCAGCTGGAGCGCATTCACTGGCTGAAAGGCGGTGAGCAGGACGGTGTGGATGCCCATTACTACGAAGATGGCAGTCTGCAGGCGACCCATTCGCTGAGTCGTGGCAAGGCGCATGGCATTCAGCGTGAGTATCACTCCAACGGCCAGTTGCGTGAGCGCAGTCATTACGTCAAAGGGAGCCGCCAGGGCGAGATCCTGCGCTATCACTCGAATGGCCAGCTGGCCTACCAGGCAAACGATACGGCTCAGGGGCTGGATGGCCTGGCGGTCAGCTTCTACGAGAATGGGCAGAAGCAGCGCGAGGACCCGATGCGCAAGGGCAAGCGCCAGGGTCTCTATCGCTACTGGTATGAGTCTGGTCAGCTGATGGAGGAAAGTCATTACCGTAACGGCAAGCAGCACGGTGAGAGCCGTCGCTATGACGAGAAGGGTCGTCTGACCCGTATTCAGCATTACCGGGACAACCGCCCGGTGGGTGAGCACCGGGATTACTTTGCCAACAGTGAGCAGGTCGAAAGCATCAGCCGCTTTGACGACCAGCATCGCCTGGTGCTGACCCAGGAGTTTGATCGTGACGGCAGCAAGGTCGAGGAGGCCCGAGTCCGTTACATTAAAGGCAATGAACAGAGAGAGCGTGAAATCTTCACGGCGGGTGGCGCGATGCGTCGCTGGAGCAGTGACAAGGCGCGCAACTGGTCGCTGGTCGAGGCTTTTGATGAGCAGGGCGAACTGATCGGGCGTCAGGAAAGCATCGACAACCGCTGGCAGGGTTTGCAGATCAATCGCGGCAACCTGGGCTGGACTGGCCCGGAGTACGAGACGCGCAGCCATTACCGCAAGGGCAAGCAGCAGGGTGCTTATGAGAGTCGGCTGTTGACCGGTGAGCTGATCGAGCAGGGCGAGTATGCCGATGATCACAAGGTGGGTCGCTGGGAGTATCGTGACGAGCGTGTTCACCGCATCAACCACTACAACGCCCAGGGACAGGAACATGGTGAACAGCGCGAGAGTACCCCGGACGGAGAGCTGCGCATGCTGGCACACTACCGCAACGGCAAGCTGCATGGCGCCTACGAGGAGTACAACAGCGCCGGGCGTCTGCAGGCGAAAGGCGAATACCGCGATGACCGGCGTCATGGCACCTGGCAGTTCCAGGACCCCTACGAGGTGCGCTTGATGTTGTGGCAGGGCGAGTACCGCCAGGGCGATCAGGTCGGTGACTGGGTGGCGCGCTCCGAGGCCGGCTATGTGACCGGGCGTCAGCAGTATGATGATCAGGGGCGTGCTCAGGGCCGTTTCTATACCTTCAGCGATGATGGTCTGTTGACCGAAGTCGAGCGTTATCGCGATGGCCAGCGGCACGGGGAAAGCATTAGCTATGTCGGCGGCAAGCCGCTGCTGCGCGCCCGCTATGAAAAGGGTGAGCGACTGCCGGATGAGTCGGGCGACGAGGGCTCCGCCAGTGAGTGCACGGGATCCCGCATGGAGTGCCTGCTGTTCGGAGGCTGAGATAGCACCGAGGGCCACTGTGCAAACATCAGAACACCTGTTTTTTGCTGCAGCGCAGCCCTCGGGGCTTCAGTCCGGCGGCGCTTTGTGGGACAGTGTTGCCTCTAGGCAGCAGTGATGGAAACGCGGGGTTCGATGAGCAAACTGAATATTCTGGTGGTGGATGATGCCCGCTTTATCCGTGAGCGCGTCACCGCGATGGTGCGTGAAGCCTTTCCCGACTTCAATGTACTGGCGGTGGAAAACGGGCTTCAGGCCAGGCAGGCGATGCAGCAGAAGCCTTTCGACCTGATCCTCTGCGACTGGGAGATGCCCGAAATGAGCGGGTTGGAGGTGCTGCAGTGGACCCGTTCTCAGGATAGCTATCGAACCACTCCCTTCCTGATGGTGACCAGCCGAGGCGAGCGCGAATATGTGCTCAAGGCGATTCAGGCCGGTGTTAACGACTATTTGGGCAAGCCGTTCACCCGTGAGCAGCTGGTGCAGAAAATGGTCAAGGTACTGAGCAAGCGCCAGCAGCTCAGTCCCGAGCAACAGGCCCGCGCGGCTGCCATGCTGGCTGCCGATCAGCAAAAGAAAACCTCTGCCGAACCCACGCGCAGCCAGGCCAAGCCCAAGGGGCTGGCCCAGTTGCGCAACAGCCAGCAGACTTTCCGTTGTGCCATCAAGGACCTGAATCTGCGCGAGATCAAGGTGGTGATCAAGAACGAAGGTCTGTTCCCGCAGGTGCTGGAGCAGGTGGTGGTCGATATCGAGCAGCTGTCCGGCGACAGCGTGGCACGTATCAACGGTTTCGTCACCTCGGTGCAGGCCACCGAGCAGAAGCTGGATGCGGCCTATGTCGATGTGCGGGTCAGCTTTATGGATGATGATCCGGACAAGCTGGCCCACCTGTCCAAATATATCGCCAGCGTGCGTTGAAGCCGGTAACCGCCTGAATCATAGGAGCGTGCCATGAGCCGTCAGCTGTTGCGATTGGGATTGTTGATCGTACTGGTGCTGGGCGGCTGTGCGGCGCCTCCGCCACCAACACCGCTCCCTGAACCGACTCCACCACCGATTCCGGAATTCAGGGTCGACCCGCTGACATTGAATCTGGTACCCGTGTATGACCGTCAGGCGGGCGTGACGCTGGCGCAGGCACTGGTGCAGCATTATCTGCAAGGGCCGTACTACCGTATGGCGACCCCGCTGCTGCTGGCGCAACAATACCGTGCCGGGCATGCATTGCATTCTCCGGATAGTCACCGTCTGCTGGTGGTCTATCACAATGATCAGGGCTGGGGCAGCCTGGGCGTGACGGCAGGGCTGGACAGTATCATGAACGCCTTTCGTGTGCTGCGGGGTGGCGAGCAGGGCTATGCGCTGGTGCTCAAGCGGGTGCGTATCTGTCTCAATACCGGGGCTGACCGTGCGCCCAGCTGGCAGGGCCAACGCTGGGCATTTTCACCGACCCGGCCGGGGCGGTTCGAGTGCAGCGGCCAGACCAACGGCTCGCTGTTCCAGTTGGGTTCAGGGCTGCCCGGGGCGCTCGGACCCTATACCGAGTCCGGTGATACCGTGCTTTATGCCCGTGACTGGAGTACCCTGCAGCAGATTGCCAGCCTGCTGGCGCACCAGTTTCCGCACCTGAAGGTGCCCCGAGTTTACTAACGCTGTCTGTTGGCAGCGCCCGTCCCGGAATCGCTTATGCTCAGTTATCAGCACGGCTTTCATGCCGGCAACTTCGCCGATGTTCACAAACATCTGGTCCTGACCCTGCTGCTGCAGTCTCTCAACCGCAAGGCCAAGCCCTGGAGTTACCTGGAAACCCATGGCGGCCGGGCGCGCTATGACCTGAGCAGTGAGCAGGCGTTGAAGACCGGTGAGTTCCGCGATGGCATCGCGCGCCTCTGGCAGCAGCCGGCACCCGAGGCGGTGCAGGGCTATCTGGAGCAGGTGGCGGCAGTCAACAGCGAGACACTGACCACCTACCCCGGTTCGCCGTTGCTGGCGGCGCAGCTGGCGCGAGAGGCGGACAAGGTCAATATCATGGAGTTGCATCCGGCCGAGGCCGAGGCGCTCAAGGCGGTGTTCCGTCAGGACAGCCGAGTGGCGGTGCATCACCGTGACGGCTATGAGGGCGTGCTGGCGCTGTTGCCACCCAAACCCAACCGGGGCGTGGTGCTGGTCGATCCTTCATTCGAGGTCAAACAGGAATATCAGCAGCTGGTGCGCTTTATCGACAAGGCCTGCAAGCGCTGGCCCAACGGTTGCTTTGCCATCTGGTATCCGCTGTTGCCGGCGGATCTATGGCAGCAGATGAAGCGGGACCTGGCGGCGACCGGGATTCGCAAGATTCTGTGCAGTGAGCTGGAAGTGGCCTCGGCCGATGGCGAGCGGGGCATGTACGGTAGCGGGATGCTGGTGATCAACCCGCCCTGGCAGCTGGACCAGACCCTGGCAGAGATTTCGCCCTGGCTGGTGGAGCAGCTGCAGGTGGCCGCGGGCAGTGGTCGCTGGCGCGTGGACTGGCTGGTGCCCGAATAAGGCCCGAGCCGGTTTTTGAGAAGAGCGCTTAGTACAGCGCCTTCTCGTCACGCACCACGTCGATCAGCAGCTCGAGGAAGAGGCGGTCGGCGTCGCTCTGTTCCACCGGGATCTTGACGTTGGTGGTGGAGGTCAGTTCGTCCGCGATCAGGTTCTTGGCATCCTTCTCGTTGAAGTGCTTGCGAGCGATCTCCAGCGCCTTGTCACTGATATCCGGTTCCACCAGTACCTTGCGGATGAAGCGCAGCAGCTCGTTGATCACGCGCTCCTTGTTTTTAATCTCGGCAATACTCATCTCGTGCTCTCCGGCAAAGAAACTGAAGTCGTATCTACTATACCGCCAATGACAGGTCAGGCACAGCCTATACCTTTAGTGGCAAATCATTGTTCGTTAGGGGAGTAGGCGGTTGATCGAACATTGTCAAGGTGCGAAAATGGTGGGCTATTTACAGGCTTGCGGTGGTAGGAAATCCCGAGACCGCGGGTGGTTTTAAGCGCTACCCGGCTTAAGTCTCAGAACAGGTCTGTCGGGCAAGAAGATCCTCGCCTGACCAGCACCCGAACACGAGCCATCCAATACTGCCGCGTTGGGCAGACGCAGTGACGACAACATCATGCTGCGTGAGGCCGTGTTCATCGTTGCAGAAACGCTGAAACTGTTAGTTCACCGGCAGAGGCCGGTGCTGAGTAGAGGGTACAACAGTGGAATTACTTTCAGGCGCAGAAATGGTGGTACGCGCCCTCAAAGACGAGGGTGTCAAGTACATCTACGGCTATCCGGGCGGCTCGTTGCTACATGTATACGATGCGCTGTTCCAGCAGGAAGATGTACAGCACGTTCTGGTGCGCCATGAGCAAGCTGCAACTCATATGGCGGATGCTTATGCGCGCGCAACCGGCAAGGCCGGCGTCGCGCTGGTGACATCCGGACCGGGTGCAACCAATGCCGTGACCGGCATCGCGACCGCATTCACGGACTCCATCCCGATGGTCGTGATCACAGGCCAGGTGATGAGCCACCTGATCGGTGAAGATGCGTTCCAGGAAACTGACATGCTGGGCATCTCCCGCCCGGTGGTGAAGCACAACTTCAGCGTACAGCGTCCGGAAGATATTCCGGCGATCGTGCGCAAGGCGTTCCATATCGCGGAAAGCGGTCGTCCGGGTCCGGTCGTGATCGATATCCCCAAGGATATGACCACGCCGACCGAGCGTTATCCGTACGAGTATCCGAAGCATGTGAAAATGCGTTCGTATACGCCGATCACTCGCGGTCACAGTGGCCAGATCAAGAAGGCCACCGACCTGCTGCTGAACGCCAAGCGTCCGGTGATCTACACCGGTGGTGGTGTCATCCTGGGTGGTGCCAGCAACGAGCTGACCGAACTGTCGCGTCTGCTCAACTTCCCGGTGACCAACACCCTGATGGGTCTGGGCGGTTTCCCCGGTACCGATCGTCAGTTCATCGGCATGCTGGGCATGCACGGCAGCTACGAAGCCAACATGGCGATGCACCACGCCGACCTGATTCTGGCCGTAGGTGCGCGTTTCGATGACCGTGTGACCAACGCCACCGACAAGTTTTGTCCGACGGCGAAGATCATCCACATCGATATCGACCCGGCGTCCATCTCCAAGACCGTTCAGGCCGACATCCCGATCGTGGGCCCGGCTCAGGTGGTACTGGAAGAGATGATCCAGCTGGTCAAGGGCAGCAAGAAGCAGCCGGATGCGGATGCCCTGCACGCCTGGTGGCAGCAGATCGACGAGTGGCGTCAGCGTCATGGCGGTCGCTTCCGTACCGACGACTCCGAGCTGATGAAACCGCAGCAGGTCATCGAGATGCTGAGCAAGGTCACCAACGGCGATGCCTTCGTGACCTCCGACGTGGGTCAGCACCAGATGTTCGCGGCGCAGTACTACAAGTTCAACAAGCCGAACCGCTGGATCAACTCCGGTGGTCTGGGCACCATGGGCTTCGGTTTTCCGGCGGCCATGGGCGTGAAGATGAACTTCCCGGATGCCGACGTGGCCTGTGTCACCGGCGAGGGCAGCATCCAGATGAACATTCAGGAGCTCTCCACCTGCAAGCAGTACGACCTGCCGGTGAAGATCCTCTGTCTGAACAACCAGTCGCTGGGCATGGTACGCCAGTGGCAGGACATGAACTACGAGTCCCGTCACTCCCAGTCCTACATGAAGTCGCTGCCGGACTTCGTCAAGCTGGTTGAGGCCTATGGCCATGTGGGCATGAAGGTCGACAAATACGCCGACCTGGAAGGCGCCATGCGTGAAGCCTTCGCGCTGAAGGATCGCCTGGTATTCATGGATATCGCAGTCGACCCGTTCGAGCACGTTTATCCGATGCAGGTACCGCGTGGTTCCATGCGTGACATGTGGCTGAGCAAGACAGAGAGGACCTGAGCATGCGCCATATCATTTCAGTCCTGATGGAGAACGAACCGGGTGCCCTGTCGCGCGTGGTAGGTCTGTTCTCCCAGCGTAACTTCAACATCGAGTCGCTCACCGTGGCGCCGACCGAAGACGCGACCCTGTCGCGTCTGACCGTGACCACCATCGGCAACGACCGTGTGGTGGAGCAGATCACCAAGCAGCTGAACAAGCTGATCGACGTGGTCAAAGTGGTCGACCTGTCCGAAGGCGAGCATATCGAGCGCGAAGTGATGATGATCAAGCTGAAGGCCAGCGGCCAGATGCGTGCGGAGATCAAGCGTACCTGCGACATCTTCCGTGGCCAGATCATCGACGTGACCCCGACCACCTACACCGTGCAGCTGGTGGGCGCATCCGACAAGCTGGATGCCTTCATCAATGCGCTGGGCAGCGCTTCTATCATGGAAGTGGTGCGCTCCGGTGTCTGTGGTATCGCACGTGGCGAGAAAGTGCTGAGCCTCTAAGGCACCACATTTGAGTCACAAAAAAACCGCTGGCCGTGCAAACGACCAGCGGTTTTTTGTTGTCTGAAGATTATTGCTCAGTTGGCGTCCATGCGGCCACGCTTCTCCTGGCGCCAGAGGATAAAACCGGCGATCAACACGGCGACACTGACCAGACCCACAATGATGGTCGCCAGCGCGTTGATCTGTGGGCTGACGCCCAGGCGCACGCTGGAATAGACCACCATCGGCAGGGTGGTCGCTCCCGGGCCGGAGACGAAACTGGCCACTACCAGATCATCCAGTGACAGGGTGAACGCCAGCAGCCAGCCGGCCACCAGCGAGGGCGCGATGATCGGCAGGGTGATGGCAAAGAATACCTTCAGCGGTTTGGCGCCCAGATCCAGCGCCGCTTCTTCCAGCGACAGGTCCATGTGCGCCAGTCGGCTTTGTACCACCACGGTGACGTAGGCCATGGCGAAGGTGGTGTGGGCGATGATGATGGTGGTCATGCCGCGCCCGGCGGGCCAGCCGATCACCGTTTCCATGGCCACGAACAGCAACAGCAGCGACAGGCCGATGATCACTTCCGGCATCACCAGCGGAGCCGTCACCATCACCTCCAGCGAGCCGCGGCCGCGAAAACGGCGGAAGCGCACCAGCGCCAGCGCCGCCAGGGTACCCAGAATGACCGCCAGGGTGGCGGTCAGGGCGGCGATCTGAATACTCAGCCAGGCGGCACCGAGCAGTTGTTCATTCTGCAGCAGCTCACTGTACCACTTGGTGCTGAAGCCGCCCCAGACCGTGACCAGTCGACTCTCGTTGAACGAGTAGACGATCAGGCTGGCGATCGGGATGTAGAGGAAGGCGTAGCCGAACAGCAGAATCGTGATCAGCAGAGGCAGACGACGGTTCATGTGGCGGTCTCCTCGGCGCGGCGTTCAAAATGGCGCAGCAGCACGAATGGCAGGATCAGCGCCAGCAGCAATAGCGCGGCCAGGGACGAGGCCAGCGGCCAGTCCTTGTTGTTGAAGAACTCGGTCCACATCAGCTTGCCCAGCATCAGCGTATCCGGTCCGCCGAGCAGGTCGGGGATGACGAACTCGCCCATTACCGGAATGAACACCAGCATGGCGCCGGCCAGTACGCCCGGCATCGACAGTGGCAGGGTGATCAGCAGGAACTGCTTCCACGGGCGACAGCCCAGGTCGGCGGCCGCTTCCAGCAGGGTCAGGTCGAGCCGGATCAGGGTGGCGTAGAGCGGCAGCACCACGAACGGCAGGTAGTTGTAGACCACGCCGATATAGACCGCGATCGGGGTGTGCATGATCTCCAGTGGGCTGTCGATCAGGCCCAGCCCCATCAGCATGTGGTTGAGCAGGCCATTGCCCTTGAGGATGCCGATCCAGGCGTAGATGCGGATCAGAAACGAGGTCCAGAACGGCAGGATGATCAACATCAGCAGCGGCAGGCGCCAGTGTGCCGGTGAGCGCGCAATGGCGTAGGCCATGGGGTAGCCGACCAGCAGGCAGAGCAGCGTGGAGATGCCGGCGACCTTGAGCGAGCCCAGCAGGGCGCTCAGGTAGAGAGAGTCCTCCAGCAGCAGCTGATAGTTGCTGAAATTGACCACGATGGTGACGAAGCCATCCTCGATCTCGCGGATCAGGTCCATGTAGGGCGGCTGGGCCAGTACCGGTTCGGACAGGCTGATCTTGAGCACGAACAGAAACGGCAGCAGGAAGAACAGCGCCAGCCACAACCAGGGCACGGCGATGATCAGGTTGCGGGTGGGCGGCAGGCAGAGTTTCAATGACGGGCTCATTCGGTCAGTACCCCGCAGCTATTGGCGGACCAGCCCAGCAGCACCTCTTCATCCCAGGTCAGCGGCTGTTCGGCCAGCGCCTGGACATTGGATTGGGTGAACTGCACCCGTTTGCCGCCGGCCAGCTCCACATGGTAGATGGAGACGTCGCCCAGATAGGCGATCTCCTTGATCAGGCCGCGCAGCTGGTTGGGCGCGTCGGCGTCCAGCTGGCCGAGAACACGCATCTTCTCCGGGCGTAGCGCCACGGTCACCGCCATGCCCGGCACCAGCGGCTGGCTATGCCGAACCAGCAGCAGGCTGTCGGCGTCATCGCACTGGACCAGCACCTGATCGTCATCCTGCTGCACCACGTAACCGTCAAACAGGTTGACCGAGCCGATGAAGCCGGCGGCATAACGGGTGGAGGGAAATTCGTACAGCCGTCGCGGCGGATCCACCTGCTCGATGCGGCCTTCGTGCATCAGCGCGATGCGCGAAGACATGGTCATCGCCTCTTCCTGGTCGTGGGTAACCACGATGAAGGTGATACCCAGGCGCTCCTGAATGTTGACCAGTTCGAACTGGGTCTGTTCGCGCAGTTTCTTGTCCAGTGCGCCCAGGGGTTCGTCCAGCAGCAGAATTTTCGGATGCTTGGCCAGTGCCCGCGCCAGCGCGACGCGCTGACGCTGACCGCCGGACAGCTGGTGCGGCTTGCGCTGGGCCAGCTTGTCGATCTGCACCAGTGACAGCATCTCGGCGACCCGGTCGTTGCGCTCGGCCTTGGCCATGCCGTCCTGCTTCAGGCCGAAGGCGATGTTGTCGGCCACGCTCATGTGCGGGAACAGCGCGTAGGACTGGAACATCATGTTGACCGGACGTTCGTAGGGCGGAATGTCGGTGACATCCTGACCATCGATATAGATGCGGCCGCTGGTGGGCGTTTCAAAACCGGCCAGCATGCGCAACAGGGTGGTTTTACCGCAGCCGGAGGAGCCCAGCAGGGAGAAGAACTCGCCCTGGTGGATATGCAGGCTGACATCGTCAACGGCGTAGAAGGAGCCAAAACGCTTGGTGACATGGTCGATACGAACGATCGGTTCGCCTTCCGGCGCCTGCCAGGGCTCCTCGGGCTTGAACTGACGTACACGGTTCATTGCTGAGTTGTTCTCCCATCCAGGCCGGGTCATCGCGGCCTGATAAAAAATATGCCCCTGAAGTCAGGGGCAGAGTGTTAGGGGTTGCACGTTCACTGGCCGGTTTTGACCCGGGTCCAGCTGCGGTTCATGTCACGGGTCTGACGCTCCGAGGGCGTCTTGATCACGATCAGATTGTCCCGCGTCTTCGTGGGCGGATAGATGCCGGGGTGAACAGACTGCCCCTGATAGCAGGGGCAGTCGATCGGCCGCGGCCACTTACTGGCCGGTCTTGACCCGGGTCCAGCTGCGGTTGAGGCTGCGGATCTGGCGTTCCGACGGCGTCGGCGTCACCTGCAGCTTGGCCTGGGTCTCGGCTGGCGGGTAGATGCCCGGATCGTTGCGGATCGCCTCATCCACCAGCGGGGTAGCGGCGGTGTTGGCATTGGCGTAGGCCACGTAATCGGTGATCGGGGCAATGACCTCCGGCTTGAGCAGGTAATTGATGAAGACATGCGCCGCGTCCGGATTGGGCGCGTCGGCTGGAATTGCCATCACGTCGGTCCAGACCAGTGCGCCTTCGGCGGGTACCGCATAGGCGATTTCGACGCCGTTGCCCGCTTCGGCGGCACGGTCACGGGCCTGGAGTACATCGCCGGAGTAGCCGTGCGCCACACAGATATCGCCATTGGCCAGGTCGTTGATGTACTGAGAGCTGTGGAAGTAGCGGATGTTGTCACGCACCGCCATGACGACATCGCTGGCGCCCTGGATACTGCTCTTGCTGAAGTCATCGGCTGCCGTGCCACGGTAGATGTTGGCGGCCACCAGTACTTCGGTGGGGTCATCCATCAGGGTGACGCCGCAACCGGACAGCTTGGCGACAATTTCCGGATCGAACAGCAAACGCCAGCTGTCCTTGGGCATGTCGTCGCCAAGGATTTCACGCACTTTGTTGACGTTGTAGCCGATACCGCTGGACCCCCACATATAAGGAATCAGATGGGCGTTGTTGGCATCAATACCGGCCAGTGACTTCATCAGCACCGGGTCAAGGTTGTCCAGGCCGTCCAGCTTGCTCTTGTCCAGCGGCTGGTAGAGGCCGGCCTTGATATGACGCTCTGCAAAGGGGCGCGCGGTGGGGAAAATCAGGTCGTAGCCGCTGCGACCGGCCAGCAGTTTGGCTTCCATCACCTCATTGGCGTCGTACACGTCGTAGACCACGTCGATACCGGTCTGCTGCTCGAAGTTCGCGATGGTGTCTTCGGCAATGTAGTCAGACCAGTTATAGATGTGCAGCTCCTGGGCGCTGGTGGCAGTGGCACCGGTCAGCAGCAGGGCGGGCAGCAGATGTTTAAACAGTTTTTTCATCGCCACGGGTCTCCGGCAATACAGGGTGAAGGGTGCGGGGCAGGCTGAGTCCCCAGGCGAAGTCGGCCGCGAGCGCGGCGGACGCTTAAAGGGCGAAATATGGAACAAAAAGCGGTCAAAAAAAAGTCTTTTTGACAACCAATGGGAAACTTTTTTGTCTTTTTGTGCCCTCGATC
Source organism: uncultured Marinobacterium sp. (assembly GCA_963677795.1). Lineage (GTDB taxonomy): Bacteria > Pseudomonadota > Gammaproteobacteria > Pseudomonadales > Balneatricaceae > Marinobacterium. The sequence continues at coordinate 2,297,418 of OY782520.1, forward strand.
GCAAGAGGAGGCCCAAACGAGTGTATCCAGCACTGTCTATAGTGTTGTGTAAACCCAGACAGGAGGTGTTCGATGTGTGATCTGCAGGGGTGTGGTACGACCGAGGCGGGGCCAGAGCTGCAAGTGACATCCGCCCGGCGGCGGCTGTTTCTGAAAGGGATGGCGAGCCTGCCACTGGCCGTGGTGTTGGCTGATCCCTTGTTGGCGCAGGCGGCGGGACAGCGAACGCAAGAGGTTTCCCTGGCTCTGCCGGGCGGCCTCAAGGTCAGGGCGCATCTGGCCCTGCCTGAAGGCGAGGGGCCCTTCCCGGCGGCGGTGCTGATCCATGAGTGGTGGGGGCTGAACGACTCGATCAAGGCCGTCGCGAACGAGCTGGCCGAGCAGGGGTTCATGGCGCTGGCGGTAGATCTGTATGGTGGCGGTGTCGCTGAAACTCGCGAGCAGGCACTGGCGCTCAAAAGCGCCGTCAATGAAGCTGAGGGGCTTGCTACCCTGGTTGGCTGGGTCGATTGGTTGCGTCAGCACGAACGCAGCAACGGCAAGGTCGCCACCCTGGGCTGGTGTTATGGCGGCGGCTGGTCGCTGGATGCCTCCCTGGCGACGCCGGTGGATGCCACCATCATCTATTATGGCAATGTGCGCCGGAGTGCCGAGCAATTAGCGGCTCTGCACAGTCCGGTGCTGGGCCACTTCGGCACGTTGGACAAGAGCATCGACGAGGCGATGGTGGGAGATTTCCAACGCGCCATGGCCGAGGCCGGCAAGACCGATCTTGAGGTGCACTGGTATGTGGCCGATCATGCCTTTGCCAACCCTACCGGTGCGCGCTACGACGACGAGAACGCGGCGCTGGCCTGGTCGCGCTCCCTGGCCTTTTTGCACCGCTATCTGGATGGCTGATCAGAACGGGAACAGCAGCGGTGTCAGCAGCAGGGTCAGCACCAGTGCGATCAGCTGCAGCGGAATGCCAACCCGGGCAAAATCGGCAAAGCGGTAGCCGCCAGCGGTTACGACCAGGGTGTTGACCGGTGAGGCGATTGGCGTGGCGAAGGCGGTCGACGCGGCAATCGCCACCGAGATCATCACCGGCTCAGGGTTGACTCCCAGCAGCTGTGCCGTGCTCAACGCGACCGGTGCCACCAGCACCGTGGTGGCGGTATTGGAAATGAACTGGCTCAGCACGGAGGTGAGCAGGAAGAGGCTGGCGCAGAGCACCAGCGGCCCGCTATCACCAATCAGTTCCACCAGGTGCCGCACCAGGTACTCCAGGGCGCCGCTGCGCTCCATCGCCAGTGCCATCGGCAGCATGCCGGCGATCAGGATCAGACTGGTGGCATTAAAGGAGCGGTAGGCTTCCTTGAGGCTGACACAGCCGCTCAGGATCATCGCCAGTGCGGCCAGCAGGATCGTACTGAGATTGTCCAGCCAGCCGCTGGTCATGCACACCAGCATGGCGCCCAGAATACCCAGTGCCAACGGCGCCTTGCTGCCGTGAGTCGGTACTTCCTCCAGCTCGGGGGGCAGGTTCAATACCACCAGCTCGCGGCTCTGGCTCAGGCTGCGAATGCGCTCCCAGCTGCCGGCCAGCAGCAGGGTATCGCCGGCGGCCAGTTCGGTACTGGCAAACGCCAGTGGGCAACATTCCCGGTTGCGGCGCATGCCGATGACGCTCAGCCCCAGCCGCTCGCGCAAGCGCAGCTGTTTCAGGGTCTGGCCACAGAATTTGGAGTCCGGCGGCAGCAGCACTTCGGCCAGGCCGGTGCTCTGCTCCATGCGACTCACGGCACTGGCCGGGCAATCGAGCGCGCTCAGTGCCTGTTCCCGGCAGATACGCTCGAGCCGGTCGCTGTCGGCATAGACCAGCAGTTGGTCGCCGTACTGCATACGGGTATTGGCCAGTACCGGGATCAGGCTCGGCAGCCAGCCGCCGCTGCGTGAAATCGCGATCAGCGTGACCTCGTATTCGGTGCGAAGCAGGGCTTCAGCCGGCGTTTTCTGTGCCAGCGGACTGCCCGGCAGGACTTCAAGCCGGTGCAGCTGGCGTGACAGGTCGTAGCGTTCATAAAGCGCGCGAATGCCCTGGCGCTCGTCTGCCGCCAGCGGATGGCTCGGCAGCAGTCGTCGGGCGACCAGAATCAGGTAGGCCATGCCAACTATTAATACAGCCAGCCCGACCGGGGTGAAGTCGAAAAAGCCAAAGGGCTCCAGCCCGCTGCTGCGCATCTGGCCGCTGACGATGATATTGGGCGGCGTGCCGATCAGGGTCAGCATACCGCCGATCAGCGCGGCAAAGGCCAGCGGCATCAGCAGGCGGGAGGGGGCAAGGCCGGAGCGGAGCGACAGACTCATCACCACGGGCAGCAATAGGGCCACGGCGCCGGTGGAACTCATGAAGGCTGACAGCAGCGCGACGACCGGCAGCAGAAACAGCAGCAGCCGGGTTTCGCTGCCGCCACCCACACGCAACAGCCAGCTGCCGGTGGCACTGGCGATACCGGTACGCAGTAGCCCTTCACCCACCACGAACAGGGCTGCAATCATCACCACCACCGGTTCGCCAAAACCGGACACGGCTTCGGCCGGGGTGATGATGCCACTCAGGGACAGACAGACCACCAGCAGCAGAGCCACCAGGTCCATACGTACACGATCACTCAGAAACAGGGCGATGGCGCCCGCGAGCAGGGTAAAAACGATCCACATATCCGTTGTCATCGGGGCTCCTGTGGTGGGGCAGGGTCAGGTTGGTTCATGCTCCGGGTCCAGCAGGGACCAGAACGCGTGGATGATGGGTGAGCGCAACTTGCGCTCCTGGGCAAAGAGCCCTATCTCGTAGGGTTCCAGTGCCGGTTCTACCGCCAGCACCTCCACCCGATCGGCCAATGGACTATTGTCGAGCACGATCTGAGGTACCACGCCGATGCCAAAGCCGAGGCTGACCATGCTGACGATCGCTTCGTTGCCGGTGACCTGAGCATAAATGTCGGGCTGGATCCGCTGGCTGGCAAACCACTGGTTGATGCGCTCGCGGGAGATGCCGCTTTCCGGCAGGATCATCGGCTGGTGCCGCCAGTCGTGCTGGTTGAAGGCTTGCTCGACAGGTGCGATGAACAGTAAGGGGGTGCGGTCCAGCGGCCGGAAGGCGATGCCCGAGGGCAGCTGGGCCGGGCGGGCGGCGATGGAGATCTCCTCGCGGCCCTGTTGGACGCGAGCAACCGCGTGTTCGGGATCACCGGTATGCAGCTTGATCTCCACTTGTGGATAAAGCTGCCTGAAGCGGCTCAGCAGAGAGTACAGAAAGCTGTAACTGGCCGTGACCGAGCAGTAGACGCTGATTTCACCGCGCAATTCGCTGGCGCCTTCGAGCAAGGAGTTGCGGATCTGCTCCCATTGCTGCAGGGTCTCGCGGGCATATTGGGCAAAGCGTACCCCTTCCTGAGTCAGCTGCACGCTGCGGTTGTCGCGCAGGAACAGCTCCACGCCCAATGACTCTTCCAGCTGCTTGATGGCCCGGCTCAGAGTAGACGGGCTGACATGGCAGGCTTCACTGCTGCGGCCGAAGTGCAGCGTCTCGGCCAGATTCAGGAACAGGCGCAGGGTGCGGGTATCCATAGTATTTCGTTTAATGAAATGTAATGTTTCAAATATATCATTTTACGCAACGGGAAGGATCCCTTAATGTAGCCACCATTGCTATAGTCATTGCGGCTAACAGCACCCGAATCACTTTATTCAAGTCAAAGGATCAGAACCATGCAGGTTTATTACGATAAAGACTGTGATCTTTCCATCATCCAGGGCAAGAAAGTATCCATCATCGGTTACGGTTCTCAGGGCCACGCGCACGCGTGCAACCTGAAAGACTCCGGTGTTGACGTGACCGTTGGTCTGCGTGCCGGTTCTTCTTCCCGTGCCAAGGCTGAAGCTCACGGTCTGAAAGTCGCTGACGTTGCTGACGCTGTTGCGTCTGCTGACCTGGTGATGATCCTGACCCCGGACGAATTCCAGGGCCAGCTGTACAAGGCTGAGATCGAGCCGAACATCAAGCAGGGCGCTACCCTGGCGTTCGCTCACGGCTTCTCCATCCACTACAACCAGGTTGAGCCGCGTGCTGATCTGGACGTAATCATGGTTGCGCCGAAAGCACCGGGCCACACTGTGCGTAACGAATTCGTCAAAGGCGGTGGTATCCCCGACCTGATCGCGATCTTCCGTGACGTTTCCGGTTCTGCCAAAGAAGTGGCTCTGTCCTACGCCATGGGCGTTGGTGGTGGCCGTTCAGGTATCATCGAAACCACCTTCAAGGACGAGACTGAAACCGACCTGTTCGGTGAGCAGGCTGTTCTGTGTGGCGGCGCCGTTGAACTGGTTAAAATGGGCTTCGAAACCCTGACCGAAGCGGGTTACGCGCCGGAAATGGCTTACTTCGAGTGTCTGCACGAGCTGAAGCTGATCGTCGACCTGATGTACGAAGGCGGCATCGCGAACATGAACTACTCCATCTCCAACAACGCTGAGTACGGCGAGTACGTAACCGGCCCTGAGGTGATCAACGAGCAGTCCCGTGAAGCGATGCGCAACGCGCTGAAACGCATCCAGGACGGCGAATATGCCAAGATGTTCATCGCTGAAGGTCAGACCAACTACCCGTCCATGACTGCCCGTCGTCGTAACAACGCGGCTCATCCGATCGAACAGACCGGTGAGAAACTGCGTGCGATGATGCCGTGGATCGCTGCCAACAAGCTGGTCGACAAAGAAAAGAACTGATGCACTGATTAGCATCCTTTCTCCACTGCCGGGCTCTTGCCCGGCAGTTTTCGTTTTATGTCCCCGTGTGTCTGTTGTAACGCCCCTTCTGCCCGTTACTGGTGCAAGAATGCACCACTTTTGCTCAGCGACTATCCAGGAACTGTTGCTGAACATCAGCAATAATTCTGTCATCTCCAGTAACCATAATATTCGTATGGTCTTGGCACGGCATCTGCTAGTGCTACCTGGGTGCCAGGTTTCTGTCCGTTTCCGGCATACCCCAAAAGTATGACTGCGAGATCAGTTTTCATTGATCCAGGTCGTGAATTGGATTTTGGGTGCTTGATCTCCACAAGCCCCGTGCTATCAATGGTTCTACTAATAAAAATAACATGACGATAGCGTGGGCACGGACTTGTGCGGTGACCGGATGCAGCACTCGCTATCATCAGTCAAGGATGCGTTCATTATGACTACAATCGACTTTTCTGCTCTGTGTGAGCAGGCGAAAGCCTATTCCGGGTTTGAAGCTGAAGATGCCGCGATTCTGGCGCAGGAAGCCCCCCGCCTCAGCCCCTATCTGAATACCATCACCGATGCCTTCTACACTGAACTTCAGACCATTCCCGAGGCCTTGCCGTTTCTGGAAGGGCGTATCGGGACGTTGAAAACCACCCATACCGCTTGGCTCAACAAGGTCTTCCAGGGGCCCTATGACGCGGATTTTGCGGCCTACATGCACCATGTGGGGGTGATACACGTTGAGGTGAAGCTGCCGGAAAAATTCATGACCAGCGGGATCGGTCTGATCAACAAGCATCTGATTCCGCTGTTGCCACAGATTTATCGGCATGAACCGGAGATGGTTGGGCCTTTGCTCAAGGCGCTGAATGCGGCCACCAGCTTCTGCCTGCTGATCATGCTGGAATCCTACCGGGGACATGAACTGGAGCGCTTCATGGAGGTTACCGGGATCAGCCGGGTGCTGTACAACAACCTGGCCGCGGCCTATCGCAATTCCCGCGAGCGTGCCGCCTGAGCCTCGCACTCCTGCCAGGGCTTGCCCGCCGCTATTCATCTGTCCGCCGCCGCCTGGTTTCAGCCTTCAGCCGGGCGGCGGTGTCTATTGACAGCACCGCCGAATCGTAACACAGTCAATTAACATCATTTATGCAAAAGAGCGGTGCGTACAAGCTGTATGCGCCTAGCCTCAAGGACGACGAAATCAATGCGACAAATCGACTTTTCCCACCTCAATCAGCAAGCCAAACAGTTTTCAGGATTTGATACCGAGGATGAACAGGTTTTGGCGCAGGCACATGCACTGCTGGTCGCTGAACTGGACCGCGTGACCGAGGCCTTTTATGTAGAACTGGGGCGTATCGAGGAAGCCCAGCCTTTTCTGGCAGGGCGGCTGGAGGCACTCAAGGCGACGCACAGGCGCTGGCTGGAGCGGATCTTCACCGGCCCCTACGATGCAGACTTTGCCGCCTACATGCATCACGTTGGGGTGGTGCATGTACAGGTGCGTTTGCCCGAGCGCTTCATGGCCAGCGGCATCGGCCTGATCGGCAAGCATCTCATTCCGGTACTGACCCATGTCTGCGGGACGGATCTGGAGCGTTTGAGCCGCCTTATGAAAGCAGTTAATGCGGTGACCACCTACTGCCTTATCATCATGCAGGTGTCCTATCGTGAACATGAGCTGGATCGTTTTATGGACGTGACTGGTATCAGCGCAGCACTCTATGCCAACCTGGCGGCGGCCTACCGAGAAAAAAACGGCGTCACGGTGGATTGAAGCGGAACGGCAGGTCGAGGCACCGATCACGACGGTCAGCGTGATCGGTGCGGAGTTCCTTGATATTTGGAATAACCATGAGAGAATGGCGGGCTTTAACCGCCAGTCGTTACGGTTTCATTTCAACCTTTATTTCAAGGAATGTACTCATATGAGTCAGATCAACTTCGCGGCTCTTAGTGAGCGTGGCAAGGCATGCTCAGGGTTTGATGCGGAAGACGAACAGGTGTTGTTGGCTGAAGGCTCCAAGCTGCTGCCCCATCTGGCAACCGTAACCGAGCAGTTCTATCAGGATCTGCAACAGATCCCGGCGGCGGCTCCCTTTCTGGAAGGGCGCATTGATGCGCTGAAGGCGACCCACCAGGCCTGGTTGGAGACGGTGTTCAGCGGTCCCTATGACGAAGCCTTCGCTGCCCAAATGCACAAGGTGGGTGAGGTGCATGTGCAGGTCAAGCTGCCGGTGGAGTTCATGTCCAGCGGTACCTTGCTGATCAAGAAGCATCTGATTCCCATCCTGACTCGAGTCTATGCCGATGATGTTGAGCTGCTGGGCCGCATGGTCAAGGCGGTCAATGGGGTGACCGGTTTCTGTCTGATTATCATGCAGGAGTCTTACCAGAGCTCGCTGCTGGCTCAGGAGTTGGACAAGTTCATGGCCATTACCGGTATCAGTCGCGCTCTGTTCAACAATCTGGCATCAGCCTACAAGGACGATAACAGCATTGCCGCCGCCTGATGGCATTGGGCTTGAGTGCCGCTGTCGAGTAGAATGCGGGTTCAGCGTTTTGACAGAGGTTACATCATGAATGATCAGCCGCAGGAGCCGGTGATAGAGCCCGATAATGGGGCAGAGCAGGCCGCCTCAAGCACCAGTTCGCGACGCCGTCGCGGGGTTTATCTGCTGCCCAACCTGTTTACCACCGGGGCGCTGTTTTCAGGGTTTTACGCCATCGTGGCCGGCATGAACGGCCAGTTTGAAGCGGCCGCCATCGCCATTTTCGTTGCCATGCTGCTGGATGGGCTGGACGGCCGCGTGGCGCGCATGACCAACACCCAGAGCCAGTTCGGGGCTGAATATGATTCTCTGTCGGACATGGTGTCCTTCGGTGTGGCACCGGCTCTGGTCGCCTACAATTGGGCACTTGGTGATATCGGTAAACTGGGCTTCTTTGCCGCTTTCATCTATGCCGCCGGCGGCGCTTTGCGCCTGGCCCGTTTCAACACTCAGATCGGCTCGGTCGACAAGCGCTATTTCATCGGCCTGCCCAGTCCGTCGGCCGCCGCCGCCGTGGCCGGCATGGTGTGGGTATGTGATGAATTCAGCCTCAATGTTACTGGCTGGGAGTATCCGATCGCGCTGTTTGTGGCGCTGGCCGGGGTGCTGATGGTCAGCAATACGCTCTATTACAGCTTCAAGGATGTGGACTTCCGCGGCAAGGTGCCGTTCTGGATCCTGGCAGTGATCGTGCTCTGCCTTGGCATCATCTCGATCAGTACATCGGTTTCACTGTGGGTGCTCTTCCTCTGCTACAGCTTGTCTGGCCCTGTGTTGTGGGTCTTGCGACGCACGCGTCAGCGCGGATAACAATATGAGAAAGCAGGCCAGGCCTGCTTTTTTATTGCCTCCGTTCGGCCGAAACGGAACCGGCATCCTGAGCCCTGTCTAATTATGCGTAGTGTTGCAGGAGTTTCCCATGTTGATTCGTCGAGCCCCCGATATTGCCCCCTCCGAAATCACGCCCGAGTCGGTTTACCGGCAGCGGCGTCAATTCATCAAGGGACTGGCCGCCGGTGGTGCGCTGCTGATGAGTGGACCCGCAGCCGCATTGTCCCGCGCGGCGTTGGAGGAAGACGCGCGCTACCCGGGACCCGACTGGCTGCAGTCGAAACTGAGAGCGGCGACACAGGCAGCCGATCTCTCCACTGACGAAAAGCTTACCCCGTATGAGCATGTAACCGGCTACAACAATTTTTACGAGTTCGGTTTGGGCAAGGGTGACCCCAGGGATTATGCTCAGCAGTTGCAGACTGATCCCTGGAGCGTCGAGATCAGCGGCGCGGTCCACAAGCCGGGCACCTATCAACTGGAAGACCTGCTCAAAGGGGTGGATCTGGAGGAGAGGATTTATCGCCTGCGCTGCGTCGAGGCTTGGTCGATGGTGATCCCCTGGATCGGTTTTCCGCTGGCGTCTCTGCTCAAGCGTTTCGAGCCCACCGGCAACGCCCGATATGTGGCGTTTACCACCCTGCATGACCCTGACCAGATGCGCGGCCAGCGTTCCCGTTTCGGTACCCTCGACTGGCCCTATGTGGAAGGGTTGCGTATGGACGAGGCGATGCATCCGTTGACCATTCTGGCGGTGGGGGTCTACGGCGATGCATTGCCGCCACAGAACGGGGCGCCCTTGCGGCTGGTGGTGCCCTGGAAGTACGGCTTCAAGAGCATCAAGTCGATCGTGCGCATTCATCTGACCGAGCAGATGCCGCCGACCAGCTGGAACCGCACGGCGCCTGGCGAGTATGGCTTCTACGCCAACGTGAACCCTGCGGTAGACCATCCGCGCTGGAGTCAGTCCACAGAGCGGCGCCTGCCGTCGTCGCTGTTCAGTCCTAATATCATCGATACCCGGCCGTTCAACGGCTACGCTGATCAAGTGGCCCATCTCTACAGTGGCATGGACCTGCACAAATGGTATTGAATGTCGCTGCACTGCACCGTCATCCGGTCGGGCGCTGGCTGTTCTGGTCGTTGTTGTTTGTCGGCAGCCTCTTGCCCTTGGGCTGGATCAGCCTGCAGGCGGTGCAGCAGAAACTGGGCGCGGATCCGGCGCAGGTGATCGTCACCTTCCTCGGTATCTGGGCGCTGCGCTACCTGTGGGTAACCTTGGCGGTGACGCCGGCAAGACGTCTGTTTGGCCTGGGCTGGCTGCAGCGTTACCGGCGCATGCTCGGCTTGTATGCGCTGTTTTACGCCACCTTGCATCTGCTTGCCGTGGCCACGTTTATTCTCGGTTGGCGCCCGGATCTGCTGCTGCGTGAACTGACCGAACGCCCCTATATCATCGTCGGCTTTACCGCCTGGGTACTGTTGCTGCCACTGGGCATCACTTCAACCCAGGGCTGGCAGCGGCGCTTGGGCAAGCGCTGGAAAACCCTGCACTGGCTGGTTTATCCGATCTCTTTACTGGTGTTGCTGCACTTTGCATGGCTGATTCGGGCCGGCTATCTGGAAGTGTTGATTTATACCCTCATACTGGTCTTTCTGCTCGGATATCGCCTATACCTCAAGTGGAGGTGATTGCCATGTCAGACAAACCAACCCTCTGGCAGACGCTGCTCAGCGTGCTGTCCAGCTTTTTCGGGGTGCAGTCCGAACGTAATCGCGAGCGCGATTTTCACGGTGGACGCCCCGCGCATTACATCCTGATCGGGCTGTTGATGGCAGCCTTGTTCGTCATCTCCATCATTCTGCTGGTGCGCTGGGCGCTGATTCTGGCGGGGGGCTGAATCAGCGCTCTGAACTTGCGCTTTCAGATGGGCTGCTATACTCGAGTTAACCGGATCACCTGTGAGGGAGCACGATGAGCCTTCCTCGGGGTCAAGACGGGGGGAGGCCTGAATGATGGTAAGGACAATAATAACAACCATCGGCTCGGGGCTTGGATTGACGCTGTACTCCGCTTCGGCACATGCGGAATGGACCGTCAATCTGACACCTGGTGTCACGGATGTCAGCCGTTCGGTTTTCGATCTGCACATGACGATCTTCTGGATCTGTGTGGCCATCGCCCTGGTGGTGTTTGGCGTCATGTTCTGGTCGATTTTCTACCACCGCAAGTCGCGCGGTGCACAAGCACACAACTTCCACGAGAACACCCTGGTCGAAGTGATCTGGACGATCATTCCACTGGTGATTCTGGTGGCCATGGCGGTGCCGGCTACCGCAACGCTGGTGAAAATGTACGACCCTTCCGAAGCGGAACTGGATGTGCAGATCACCGGTTTCCAGTGGAAATGGCGCTACGACTATCTTGACCATGATCTGAACTTCTTCAGCAACCTGTCGACCCCGCGCGAGCAGATCAGCAATGAGGCCGACAAGCTGGAGCACTACCTGCTTGAGGTGGACCGCCATCTGGTACTGCCGGTGGATACCAAGATCCGTTTCCTGCTTACTTCCAATGACGTTATCCACAGCTGGTGGGTGCCGGCGCTGGCGGTGAAGAAGGATGCCATTCCCGGTTTCATCAACGAAGCCTGGACCATCATCGATGAGCCGGGTATTTACCGCGGCCAGTGTGCCGAGCTCTGCGGCCAGGACCACGGCTTCATGCCGGTGGTGATCGAGGCGGTGAGTCAGGACGACTTCCAGCAGTGGCTGGCGGAGGCACAGGCCGAGAAGCAGCGCGTAGCGGCGGCGGCCGAACGAACCTGGACGCTGGATGAGCTGATGCAGCAGGGCGAGCAGGTCTATCTGCGCGCCTGTGCCGCCTGCCACCAGCCAGCCGGTACCGGCATTCCGGGGGCTTTCCCGGCGCTCAAGGGCAGCCCTGTAGCCACCGGAGATGTGGCTGGTCATATCGATATTGTCCTCAACGGCAAGAGCGGTACCGCCATGCAAGCGTTCCGTGATCAGCTCAGCGCCACCGAGCTGGCCGCCGTGATTACCTATGAACGCAACGCCTGGGGCAACAGCCTGGGCGAGGCGGTATCCCCGGCGCAGATCGCACGTCTGCTGGAGCCGGCAACGGGGGAGGCTGAGCAATGAATACGCTGGATACGACCCTGGATACACAGCTGCAGGGACATCATGGCCCGGCAAGGGGGCTGGGGCGTTGGCTGTTTACCACCAACCACAAGGATATCGGCTCTCTGTATCTCTGGTTCAGCCTGTTGATGTTCTTTCTCGGCGGCTGTATGGCGCTGATGATTCGAGCCGAGTTGTTCCAGCCCGGGTTGCAGCTGGTAGAGCCGGGTTTCTTCAATCAGATGACCACCATGCACGGGCTGATCATGGTATTCGGTGCCGTGATGCCGGCGTTTGTGGGGCTGGCCAACTGGATGGTGCCGATGATGATCGGAGCGCCGGACATGGCGCTGCCGCGCATGAACAACTGGAGCTTCTGGATCCTGCCGTTCGCCTTCGCCATGATGATTTCCACCCTGTTCATGGATGGCGGAGCACCCAATTTCGGCTGGACTTTCTACGCGCCACTCTCCACCACCTATGCGCCGCCCAGCGTGACCTACTTCATCTTTGCCATCCACATGATGGGGATCAGCTCTATCATGGGGGCGATCAACATCATCGCAACCATCCTGAACCTGCGTGCTCCGGGCATGACCATGATGAAACTGCCGCTGTTCTGCTGGACCTGGTTGATCACGGCCTTTCTGCTGATTGCGGTGATGCCGGTACTGGCTGGGGTGGTGACCATGATGCTGATGGATATCCATTTCGGCACCAGTTTTTTCAATGCCGCCGGTGGCGGTGATCCGGTGCTGTTCCAGCATGTGTTCTGGTTCTTCGGGCATCCCGAGGTCTATATCATGATCCTGCCGGCATTCGGCATCATCAGCCATATCATCCCGACGTTCGCGCGCAAGCGGCTGTTCGGCTACGCGTCGATGGTCTATGCCACGGCTTCGATCGCGATCCTCTCCTTTCTGGTCTGGGCGCACCACATGTTCACCGTCGGCATCCCGCTGGCCGGTGAGCTGTTCTTCATGTTCGCCACCATGCTGATCGCGGTGCCGACCGGGGTGAAGGTTTTCAACTGGGTGGCGACCATGTTCCGCGGTTCCATGACCTTCGAAACGCCGATGCTGTTCGCGCTGGCGTTCGTGGTGCTGTTTACCATCGGCGGCTTCTCGGGACTGATGCTGGCGATTGCGCCGGTGGACTTCCAGTATCACGACACCTATTTCGTGGTGGCACACTTCCACTATGTGCTGGTGCCGGGGGCGGTGTTCGCCATTATGGCCGGAGCCTACTATTGGCTGCCGAAATGGACCGGACATATGCTCAATGAGCGAATGGGCAGGCTTCACTTCTGGCTCAGCTTTATTGGCGTCAACATCACCTTCTTCCCGATGCACTTTATTGGTCTGGCCGGCATGCCGCGCCGTATACCTGACTACGCACTGCAGTTTGCCGATTTCAACATGGTGGCCTCGATAGGCGCCTTCATCTTCGGCCTGTCGCAGTTGATCTTCCTGTGGAATGTGATCGCCTGTGTGCGCGGAGGTCAGAAGGCCGAGGCGCGCGCCTGGGAGGGGGCCGAAGGGCTGGAGTGGGAGGTGGCTTCACCGGCGCCCTATCACACCTTTGCGACACCGCCGAAACTGCCGGAGTCGCTGCGATGAGTACCCAGGCCGATAACCGCCGCCTGGTCCGGCGACTGGTATTCAGTAGCGTGCTGATGTTCGGTTTCGGTTTCGCGCTGGTACCGCTCTACGATGTCTTCTGTGAGGTGACCGGTCTCAACGGAAAGATCACCAATACCGGACCGGTCGCGGTCGAGGGACCAGATCTGTCACGGCAGGTCAGGGTACGTTTGATTGCCGTCCATAACGAGGGCATGCCCTGGGAGTTCGGGCCGGTCGACGGGGTGATCGAAACCCACCCGGGTGAGATGAAACAGACAGCCTTCCATGCGGCCAACCCGACTGGGCGGCGTATGGTGGCTCAGGCAATCCCGTCCGTAGCCCCGGCCGAGGCGGCGGAATATCTGCACAAGATCAACTGCTTCTGCTTTGAGCAGCAGGCATTGCTTGCCGGTGAATCGGTGGAGATGCCGTTGTTGTTCGTCATCGACAAAAAACTTCCCGAGCATATCCGCTCGCTGACTCTGTCCTACACCCTGTTCGATATCTCGCCCGAGGTGTCAGTGACGGAACAGTCCGAGAAGGAGCAACCGTTATGAGCAGCGCAACTTATTATGTACCCGAGCAGAGTCGCTGGCCGATTTTGGCTTCCACTGCACTTTTTTTGCTGGCCTTCGGGGCCGGTACCTTGCTGAATGCGCTTAATGCTGATCGAGGGGGTGGTCTGGGGCTGGTATTGCTGCTGGCAGGCGCCTTGGCAATGGGCCTGATTCTGGTGGGCTGGTTCAGTAATGTGATCCATGAAAGCCGGGGCGGGCTTTACTCGGCGCAGATGGATCGCTCCTTCCGCTGGGGCATGAGCTGGTTTATCTTCTCGGAGGTGATGTTCTTCGCCGCCTTTTTCGGTGCGCTGTTCTATGTGCGGGTGCTGGCCGTGCCCTGGCTGGGCGGGGAGGGGGACAAGGGGGTCGCTCAGATGCTCTGGCCCGACTTCACTGCGCAATGGCCACTACTCAACCCGCCGGATGCCGAACGTTTTCCCGGCCCTGAGGCGGTGATCAGTCCCTGGCATATCCCCCTGCTCAATACCTGTTTGCTGGTGAGCTCAAGTTTCACCCTGACGCTGGCGCACAAGGCGTTGCTGAAGGGCGAGCGCATGCAGGTACGCCGCTGGATGTTCCTGACCATTGTGCTGGGGATGGTATTCCTCGGCTTTCAGGCGTACGAGTATGCCGAAGCCTATCACGAGTTGGGGCTGACCCTTCATGCCGGCATCTACGGTGCGACCTTCTTTATCCTGACCGGCTTTCATGGGCTGCACGTGACCCTGGGCACCTTGATGTTGATGATTATCCTCGGCCGTGTCGTGGTGGGGCATTTCGATTCACGGCAGCACTTCGGTTTCGAGGCGGTGGCCTGGTACTGGCATTTTGTGGATGTGGTCTGGATCGGGCTGTTCCTGTTTGTCTATGTCCTCTGATACCTACCAGGGTGCGTGAGGCTGTAGCTGGCCGGTTATGAAGCCGTAGACCAGCGCCAGGATCAGCAGAGCACTGAGAATCACCCGCCAGAGCAGTCGGTTGGCGGTGGTGCCATCAGCGGACGGATGCTTGAGCAGTGACCATAAACTGCTGAACAGGGCAACCAGGATGGCGATGAACAGGATCAGGATCAGCAGACGAAACATGGGAGAACCTCCTTGGCGAATACCTCCAGTAAAGCGGATAGCCGTCGTCGGTTCAAACGCATTCGTCTGGGGCTTTGGTTGCTGGGAGTGCCCCTGCTGTTGTCGCTGGGAGGCTGGCAATTGCAGCGAGCCGAGCAGAAGCGGGTCTGGCTGCAGCAACTGGATGAGGCGCCGGCCACCACGGTGAATGGCGCACTGGAACGGCTGGAGCACTACGACTGGGTGCCGGTACGACTGGAAATCGAGCTGGTGCCGCTGAAGGTGTTTCTGCTCGACAACAGGACGCGGCAGGGGCGTGCCGGGTACGAGGTGGTGGTGCCAATCCGAGTGGATGAGGGCAGCTGGTGGCTGGCCAGCCTGGGCTGGGTCGCGGCGCCCGCGCGTCGGGAACAGCTTCCTGAGGTAGAGTTATCGCGCCACTGGCTGAGGGCAGAAGGTGTGCTGTCGCGACCGTTGGAGTCGGTGACGCTGGCGGCCAGTCAGGTGGAACCAGGCTGGCCCCGCCGCATTCAGTCGCTGGACCTGAAACAGATCCGTGAGGCGCTGGCGGTACCGGTCGAGCCGTTGCTCCTGCACCTGAAAACGGTGGTCAGCGAAGCCATTCTGCCGAGAGCAAAAATCTATACCGGCATCGAGCCGGAGCGTCATATCGGCTATGCCGTGCAGTGGTTCGGGCTGACGCTGGCACTGGTGGTCTGGCTGGTCTGGGTCGGGCGGAAAGAACGGCAGGAGGCGGAACGATGAGCAGCAATCGCAGAGTGTTTTGGATGGTCTGGGGAGTGGGGCTGGTGCCTGTGCTGCTGGCCGTGCTGGTTTGGTCCAGTGGTATCGGAGTGCCTGCGCAAGGTGTAAATCGGGGGGAATTGGTGCAGCCGGTGCGCACGCTGGAGCAGTGGGGTGGTGAGCCGGACAGGTATACCGGACACTGGTCGTTATTGCTGGTCCATGAGTCGAATTGTCCGGCTGAGTGTGAACCCAGGCTGGAGGCGTTGAAGCGGGTGCATGATGCGCTTGGTCGAGAAGCGGACCGAGTGCGGGTCGGCTCGGCGCTCTCGGGGGCGCTGGAGCCCGGTGTTTGGGTCGTAGATCCTTTGGGTAATCTGGTTTTGAAGCATCCGCTGCCCTATGAAGGCAAGGCCTTGCTGGGGGACATGCGTCGTCTGCTCAAGGCATCGAGGTTGGGATGATGAATCTACCCCTGCGTTTGACGACACTGGCAATTGGACTGGCACTGGTTGTAGTACTGCTCGGTGGCTGGACGCGACTCAATGACGCCGGGCTGGGGTGTCCCGATTGGCCTGGTTGCTATGGCACCTGGGTTCTGCCGGATGATCATGCCGAATTGGCCGAGGCCCACCCCGACGCCTTGATCGACCTGCGCAAGGGCTGGATCGAGATGATCCACCGTTATGCGGCAGGCACTCTAGGGCTGCTGATTCTGGGACTGGCGACAATCGGTTATCGACAGCGTCAGCGTCAGGGCTATCCGCTGGTCCTGTCATTCGGATTACTGCTGTTAGTAATTGCGCAGGGAATATTCGGCATGTGGACGGTGACGTTGCGACTGTTGCCGGCAGTCGTCACATTGCACCTGCTCGGTGGGCTGACAACGTTGATGTTGCTGGTGCTACTGCGTCAACGTCTGATGCGTCTGGCGCAAGCAGAATCTGGCTCTCAACCCCATCCCCGCGTGAAGTTGATGCTGGCAGCACTGTTCCTGCAGTTGGGGCTGGGTGGCTGGACCAGTACCAATTATGCCGGTTGGGCATGCAGTGATTGGCTCTACTGCCACAGGGATCAGCCCGTTGAATATGACTTTGCCACAGGGCTCAATCCGGTAATGAGTGTCGGACCCAACTACGAAGGCGGTTTGCTGCCGGCAGAAGCGCGATCAGCGATTCAGGTGGCCCATCGTTTGGGAGCTGTTTTGCTGTTCCTTGTGTCCGTGTTGGCGACGAGGACGCTATGGAAACGTGATGTTCTGCGAAGACCATTAATCGGATGCTGGTGTCTGCTGCTAATGCAGGCCGGGCTGGGGATTGCCAATGTGATCTGGCTGTTGCCGCTGGAGCTGGCGGTGGCCCACCATGCCGGAGCCGTTTTGTTGCTGTTGATGTTCCTGCATCTGAATTCCAAGGCACGTGTTGCCGCTCAGGAGGTGAATCATGGCTACCTTGTCGCTCACTGAACACCACGCCGGCTCTGCAACCTGGCGCGACTACCTGGCACTGTGCAAACTCAGGGTTGTGGCTGTGATGCTGTTGACACTGGTGGTCGGCTTCTGTCTGGCGGCTCCCCTGGCGCCCGATCCTCTCCTGCTGGTGCTGACGTCTCTGGGAGTTGGGCTGGCGGCGGCTTCCGCGGCTGCCGTGAACCATGTGCTGGACTTTAACATTGACTGTCATATGGCCCGGACGGCTCGGCGGCCCTTGCCGCAGGGCCGTATCAGTCCACGTAATGCTTTGGTGTTTGCCGCTGTGCTGGGGGTTGCCGGAATCAGCTTGCTGGAAGTGACAGTCAATAGCGTAACCGCCTGGCTCACACTGGCTTCGTTGATCGGTTATGCCGTGGTGTATACGGCCATACTCAAGCGAGCAACGCCGCAGAATATTGTTATCGGCGGTGTGGCCGGTGCGGCGCCGCCCCTGCTGGGCTGGACGGCAGTAACCGGGAGTGTCGATTATCAGGGGCTGCTGCTGATGCTGATTATTTTTGCCTGGACGCCTCCTCACTTCTGGGCACTCTGTATTGCACGGCGAGATGATTATGCCCGGGCTGGTGTGCCCATGTTGCCTAATACCCATGGTGTTCCTTACACCCGGGTGCAAATCCTGCTTTACACCTTGCTGACGTTGATCGCGACGCTGTTACCCTTTGTAACCGGCATGAGCGGCTGGTTCTATCTGGCGGGCGTGACGATGATCAATCTGCGCCTGTTGCACTGGGCGCTGAAGTTATATCGCTCAACTGAAGTAGCGGTGCCGATGAAAATGTTTCGTTACAGCATTGTGTACATCATGTGGCTGTTTGCCATACTTCTGATGGACCACTATGGGCATCTCTTCGTATAACCCTTCAGGAAACAAAACCAATAAAACGAACGGAAGCGGGCACTATCGACCGAAAATAAAAAGACGTGGCCCGGGCCAGACCCGGACTGCAAGGAGGATAGATCTATGTTCCTGCAGCATATGATGGGGGTTTTCTACCATCCGAAACAGGAGTGGCGCTCGATCCGCAAGGAGCACTACTCCGCCATGCACGTGTTCCTCGCCCAGATCAGCATACTGGCGGCTATTCCCGCAGTTTCACTGTTCATTGGTACCACACAGGTCGGCTGGAGTATTGGTGGCACCGAGTTCGTTAAGCTCAGTGTCGGCAGTGCTTTGCCAGCTGCAATCGCTTTCTACGTTGCAATGTGGGTGGCCGTGGGGTTCATAGCCTGGTCTGTGCACTGGATGGAAAAAACTTATGGCGGCAATGTGTCCTTTGAAGAGTGTCTAGTGCTGACAACCTTTACGGCAACTCCGCTGTTTCTCTCCGGTTTGGCCGGACTATACCCAATGCTGTGGTTTAACGTGATCGTGGGTTTGATAGCGCTCTCATACACCATCTATCTGCTTTACACCGGCGTACCAGAAATCATGCAGATCCCGGAAGACAGAGCGTTTTTCTTCTCGACCTCCATCTTGACGGTAGGCTTATGCGTGCTGGTTGGCCTGATAGCGACAACGGTAATCCTTTGGGGTACCTATGTACCGCTGAGCTATACCGGTGGTTAGAAAGTAATGAATGAAAGGTGCCCCTGGCTGAAAAGGGGCGCCTGTTTGCGTTTTTAACCGTTTTGAAACTTTTTTACCAAAAGGCGTTGACTCCCTGCCGGGGATGCGTAGAATACGCCTCCTCGCTTGAGACGACAGGGTTCGCGAAACACTGAAGCCTCAAATGAGAAGGGAGTAAGTTCTTGAAATCGCTAAGATTTATGATGTAGAATTCGCCTCCTTGATTGCAACCGGTTCGTTGTGAAGTGCTTCGGCACTGAGACAAAAAAACGAAAATAAAGGTTGACATCGAAAATCGGCGTAGTAAGATATGCGCCTCGCTTGAGACAACAGGTTGCGCCGAACGGTGCGGTTGATCAAGCCCGCTCTTTAACAAATTGATCAGGTAATATGTGTGGGCGCTTGTCAGGATTGAGCACACAAAGCTTAATCAAGGCAAGCAACCTAACTGAATATTCATTTAGCGTTGTGTAATACCTTGAGCCGAGTCTGAGAGATATTCCTCTCTCGTTAAAAGACTCACCATAGATTTAAACTGAAGAGTTTGATCATGGCTCAGATTGAACGCTGGCGGCAGGCCTAACACATGCAAGTCGAGCGGTAACAGAACTAGCTTGCTAGTTGCTGACGAGCGGCGGACGGGTGAGTAACGCGTGGGAATCTGCCTGGTAGTGGGGGACAACAGTCGGAAACGACTGCTAATACCGCATACGCCCTTCGGGGGAAAGTGGGGGATCTTCGGACCTCACGCTATCAGATGAGCCCGCGTCGGATTAGCTTGTTGGTGAGGTAAAGGCTCACCAAGGCGATGATCCGTAGCTGGTCTGAGAGGATGATCAGCCACACTGGGACTGAGACACGGCCCAGACTCCTACGGGAGGCAGCAGTGGGGAATATTGGACAATGGGGGCAACCCTGATCCAGCCATGCCGCGTGTGTGAAGAAGGCCTTCGGGTTGTAAAGCACTTTCAGCAGTGAGGAAAGGTGTGTCCTTAATACGGGCATGCTGTGACGTTAACTGCAGAAGAAGGACCGGCTAACTCCGTGCCAGCAGCCGCGGTAATACGGAGGGTCCGAGCGTTAATCGGAATTACTGGGCGTAAAGCGCGCGTAGGTGGTTCAGTCAGTCAGATGTGAAAGCCCCGGGCTCAACCTGGGAATTGCACCTGATACTGCTGAGCTAGAGTACGGTAGAGGGTAGTGGAATTTCCGGTGTAGCGGTGAAATGCGTAGAGATCGGAAGGAACACCAGTGGCGAAGGCGACTACCTGGACCGATACTGACACTGAGGTGCGAAAGCGTGGGTAGCAAACAGGATTAGATACCCTGGTAGTCCACGCCGTAAACGATGTCAACTAGCCGTTGGGGGACTTGATTCTTTAGTGGCGCAGCTAACGCGATAAGTTGACCGCCTGGGGAGTACGGCCGCAAGGTTAAAACTCAAATGAATTGACGGGGGCCCGCACAAGCGGTGGAGCATGTGGTTTAATTCGAAGCAACGCGAAGAACCTTACCTACTCTTGACATCCTGCGAACTTGGTAGAGATACCTTGGTGCCTTCGGGAACGCAGTGACAGGTGCTGCATGGCTGTCGTCAGCTCGTGTTGTGAAATGTTGGGTTAAGTCCCGTAACGAGCGCAACCCCTATCCTTATTTGCCAGCACTTCGGGTGGGAACTCTAAGGAGACTGCCGGTGACAAACCGGAGGAAGGTGGGGATGACGTCAAGTCATCATGGCCCTTACGAGTAGGGCTACACACGTGCTACAATGGCCGGTACAGAGGGCTGCGAACTCGCGAGGGTAAGCTAATCTCAGAAAACCGGTCGTAGTCCGGATCGCAGTCTGCAACTCGACTGCGTGAAGTCGGAATCGCTAGTAATCGCGAATCAGAATGTCGCGGTGAATACGTTCCCGGGCCTTGTACACACCGCCCGTCACACCATGGGAGTGGGTTGCACCAGAAGTAGCTAGTCTAACCTTCGGGAGGACGGTTACCACGGTGTGATTCATGACTGGGGTGAAGTCGTAACAAGGTAGCCCTAGGGGAACCTGGGGCTGGATCACCTCCTTAAACGATTGCGAAGTTCTGGCAAGCGTTCACACATATTACCTGATCGAATGTTGAAGCAGACGGAGCTTTAAAACGTGTACTCATGATTGAGTCCATCTTTTAAAGCTTCACGCTTTAAACGCTCTTTAACAAATTGGATCTGAAAGATTGTCTTGTATTGTTTGATACAAGCGCCAACCGGCGATAATCGTTACGAACCATTCATTTGCCAGACGCCTTCGGGTTATATGGTCAAGTGAATAAGCGTGCACGGTGGATGCCTTGGCAGTCAGAGGCGATGAAGGACGTAGTAACCTGCGATAAGCCTCGGGGAGTCGGTAAACAGACTTTGATCCGAGGATTTCCGAATGGGGAAACCCACCCGCTTGCGGGTATCTCTTCACTGAATACATAGGTGTTGAGAGGCGAACCCGGGGAACTGAAACATCTAAGTACCCGGAGGAAAAGAAATCAACCGAGATTCCCTTAGTAGCGGCGAGCGAACGGGGATTAGCCCTTAAGCGGTGTTGTAGTTAGCAGAACACTCTGGAAAGTGTGGCCATAGTGGGTGATAGCCCCGTATGCGAAAACTTATACACCGTGAAATCGAGTAGGACGGGACACGTGTTATCCTGTCTGAATATGGGGGGACCATCCTCCAAGGCTAAATACTCCTGACTGACCGATAGTGAACCAGTACCGTGAGGGAAAGGCGAAAAGAACCCCTGTGAGGGGAGTGAAATAGACCCTGAAACCGTGTACGTACAAGCAGTGGGAGCCGTTTTCGGACGGTGACTGCGTACCTTTTGTATAATGGGTCAGCGACTTACTTTCAGTGGCAAGCTTAACCGTTTAGGGGAGGCGTAGGGAAACCGAGTCTTAATAGGGCGCCAAGTCGCTGGGAGTAGACCCGAAACCGGGCGATCTATCCATGGGCAGGTTGAAGGTTGAGTAACATCAACTGGAGGACCGAACCGACTGTCGTTGAAAAGCCAGCGGATGACCTGTGGATCGGAGTGAAAGGCTAATCAAGCCCGGAGATAGCTGGTTCTCCTCGAAAGCTATTTAGGTAGCGCCTCATGTCTCACCTTGGGGGGTAGAGCACTGTTTCGGCTAGGGGGTCATCCCGACTTACCAACCCGATGCAAACTCCGAATACCCAAGAGTGCAATCATGGGAGACACACGGCGGGTGCTAACGTCCGTCGTGGAAAGGGAAACAACCCAGACCGCCAGCTAAGGTCCCAAAGTTCTAGTTAAGTGGGAAACGATGTGGGAAGGCTCAGACAGCTAGGAGGTTGGCTTAGAAGCAGCCACCCTTTAAAGAAAGCGTAATAGCTCACTAGTCGAGTCGGCCTGCGCGGAAGATATAACGGGGCTCAAACTAGACACCGAAGCTGCGGATGCCTTAGGGCATGGTAGAGGAGCGTTCTGTAAGCCGTTGAAGCGGAAGCTGTAAGGCACCGTGGAGGTATCAGAAGTGCGAATGCTGACATGAGTAACGATAAAGGGGGTGAAAAACCCCCTCGCCGGAAGACCAAGGGTTCCTATCCAATGTTAATCAGGGTAGGGTGAGTCGGCCCCTAAGGCGAGGCTGAAAAGCGTAGTCGATGGGAAACAGGTTAATATTCCTGTACCGCGCATAACTGCGACGGGGGGACGGAGAAGGCTAGGCCAGCGCGGCGTTGGTTGTCCGCGTTTAAGGGTGTAGGTTGAGAAGTTAGGCAAATCCGGCTTCTTAAGACTGAGACCTGATGACGAGACTCTTTATGAGTCGAAGTGGTTGATGCCATGCTTCCAGGAAAATCCTCTAAGCTTCAGGTTATGTGTGACCGTACCCCAAACCGACACAGGTGGTCAGGTTGAGAATACCAAGGCGCTTGAGAGAACTCGGGTGAAGGAACTAGGCAAAATGGTGCCGTAACTTCGGGAGAAGGCACGCCGATGTTGGTGATGGGATTTACTCCCTAAGCTGATGTCGGTCGAAGATACCAGGTGGCTGCGACTGTTTATTAAAAACACAGCACTCTGCAAACACGAAAGTGGACGTATAGGGTGTGACGCCTGCCCGGTGCCGGAAGGTTAATTGATGGGGTTAGCTTCGGCGAAGCTCTTGATCGAAGCCCCGGTAAACGGCGGCCGTAACTATAACGGTCCTAAGGTAGCGAAATTCCTTGTCGGGTAAGTTCCGACCTGCACGAATGGCGTAACGATGGCCACACTGTCTCCACCCGAGACTCAGTGAAATTGAACTCGCTGTGAAGATGCAGCGTCCCCGCGGCTAGACGGAAAGACCCCGTGAACCTTTACTATAGCTTCACAGTGGACTTTGACATTACTTGTGTAGGATAGCTGGGAGGCTTTGAAACTCAGACGCCAGTTTGAGTGGAGCCAACCTTGAAATACCAGCCTGGTACTGTTGAGGTTCTAACTCAGGTCCCTTATCGGGATCGAGGACATTGTGTGGTGGGTAGTTTGACTGGGGCGGTCTCCTCCCAAAGAGTAACGGAGGAGCACGAAGGTACCCTCAGGCTGGTCGGAAATCAGCCAATGAGCGCAAGAGTAGAAGGGTGCTTGACTGCGAGACTGACACGTCGAGCAGGTACGAAAGTAGGTTCTAGTGATCCGGTGGTTCTGTATGGAAGGGCCATCGCTCAACGGATAAAAGGTACTCCGGGGATAACAGGCTGATACCGCCCAAGAGTTCACATCGACGGCGGTGTTTGGCACCTCGATGTCGGCTCATCACATCCTGGGGCTGAAGCCGGTCCCAAGGGTATGGCTGTTCGCCATTTAAAGTGGTACGCGAGCTGGGTTTAGAACGTCGTGAGACAGTTCGGTCCCTATCTGCCGTGGGCGTTTGAGATTTGAGAAGAGTTGCTCCTAGTACGAGAGGACCGGAGTGAACGAACCTCTGGTGTTCCGGTTGTCACGCCAGTGGCATTGCCGGGTAGCTACGTTCGGACGGGATAACCGCTGAAAGCATCTAAGCGGGAAGCCTCCTTCAAGATGAGATCTCACTGGATCCTTGAGATCCCTGTAGAGCCGTCCGAGACCAGGACGTTGATAGGCTGGGTGTGTAAGTGTTGTAAGGCATTGAGCTAACCAGTACTAATTGCTCGTGAGGCTTGACCATATAACGCCCAAGGCGTTTGAAATGAATGGTTGGACTGAACAACAGTCACGAATATGATTATCGCGCTCTTAGAGAGCACCGGTTGAACGCTTGTAACGACGATACGACAAAGACAATCAGGCCAGCGTGCACAGCACGAGGGTTTAATCAGATCCGGTTTGTACCAGTTTTGCTTGGCGACCATAGAGCCGTGGAACCACCTGATCCCATCCCGAACTCAGCAGTGAAACGCGTCATCGCCGATGGTAGTGTGGGGCTTCCCCATGTGAGAGTAGGTCATCGCCAAGCATTTAATTAAGTGAAAACCCCGGTCTCGTTGAGGCCGGGGTTTTTGCGTTATGGGCCGGCCGAAATCGAGACTGCCGCTAGGGGTAAAGGGGTCGGCATAGAATGCTCTTTCTTGCCTTTGGGTTCGGGGCCCTGATTAACTCTTGGGGCCCCAGGCACTCCCTTTCGCAAGAGATCTGGGGCCCTCCAGAGTCAGGCCATGGCGTCGATCAGAATTTCCTTGAGGGAGAGGGAGTCGTATTGGGGCACCGCCAGGAAGGCGAGTGCAGCGTCCACACGGGCATTGCTGTCATTGGGACGAATACGCCAGTAGTAGCGGTACTTGGCACTGATATCCTGTGCCAGAGTTAGCAGCGCCAATAGATGGCGGCTTCTCTTGTCCGCTTCAACACATTGATACCCTGAGCTATGTGAATCGCCACTTGTTTGCTAGACGCCTCCTAGCCATAGAGAATGGCTTACAGAGAGGTGCCCATGAGCAGCAAGCGATACCCCGAAGAGTTCAAGATTGAAGCGGTCAAGCAAGTCACTGATCGCGGCTACAGCGTTGCCGATGTCGCAAAGCGGCTCGGCATCACCACCCACAGCCTTTACGCCTGGATAAAGAAGTTCGGCCCCGATTCAGCGGAATATCAAGCCAAGTCCGATGAGCAGGCTGAGATTCGTCGTCTCAAGAAAGAGCTAAAGCGCGTCACTGAAGAGCGCGACATCTTAAAAAAAGCCGCGGTGTACTTCGCCAGCCAGTCAGACTGAGGTACACCTACATCCGTGATAATCACAAGGACTGGCCCGTGCGCAGGCTATGCGCGCTGCTGGATGTGCATCCCAGTGGTTATTACGCCTGGAGAAAGCAACCGAGATCGGATCGCAGTAAGCAAGACGATAGGCTAACAGGGCTGATCAAGCAGTTTTGGTTGGAGTCTGGTGGTGTTTATGGATATCGCAAAATCCACAGTGATTTGCGAGATCATGGAGAACAATGCGGCCCCAATCGGGTGCATCGCTTAATGCAACAAGCAGGCTTACGCGCTCAGGTTGGTTACCGCAAGCCCCGCCAGAAGGGTGGCACAAGCCATATCGTTGTACCGAATAGGTTGCAGCGGCAGTTTAGTACCGAGGCTCCAAACGAGGCCTGGGTTACTGATATCACGTTTATCAAAACCCACGAGGGTTGGCTGTACCTGGCGGTCGTGGTCGACCTGTTCTCGCGGCGAGTGATCGGCTGGTCCATGCAGTCACGCATCACCAAGGAGCTGGTGTTGAATGCACTGCTGATGGCTGTCTGGAGAAGGAGTCCGAAAAACCAAGTCGTTGTGCATTCAGACCAAGGTAGTCAGTACACCAGCCATGACTGGCAAGCCTTCTTAAAACAGCATGGTCTAGAGGGAAGCATGAGCCGTCGAGGCAACTGCCACGATAATGCGGTGGCTGAGAGCTTTTTCCAGCTGCTCAAACGCGAACGCATCAAGCGAAAGGTCTATGCCACGAGGGGTGATGCACGCCGTGATATCTTCGATTACATCGAGCTGTTCTATAACAGCAAACGACGTCACGGTTTTAATGATCAGCTGTCACCGCTAGAGTATGAGCAGCAGTACGAGAAACGGCTAGAGTGTGTCTAACGTACTGGTGGCGATTCAATGAGCTATGAGCTATGAGCTATGAGCTATGAGCTATGAGCTTGCGCCAGGCAGTTAATTATACCCGGGTCGAAAACATCCTGATCGGTTCGGTAACCGCCAAGGTGGTGGAGCGGGCGCACTGCTCGGTGATGGTGCTGCGTGAAACGGATCTGAAATAATTTCAGAAAAAGCATTGACTCCCTGCCGGGGATGCGTAGAATACGCCTCCTCGCTTGAGACGACAGGGTTCGCGAAACACTGAAGCCTCAAATGAGAAGGAGGTAAGTTCTTGAAATCGCTAAGATTTCTGGTGTAGAATTCACCTCCTTGATTGCAACCGGTTCGTTGTGAAGTGCTTCGGCACTGAAACAAAAAAACGAAAATAAAGGTTGACATCGAAAATCGGCGTAGTAAGATATGCGCCTCGCTTGAGACAACAGGTTGCACCGAACGGTGCGGTTGATCAAGCCCGCTCTTTAACAAATTGATCAGGTAATATGTGTGGGCGCTTGTCAGGATTGAGCACGCAAAGCTTAATCAAGGCAAGCAACCTAACTGAATATTCATTTAGCGTTGTGTAATACCTTGAGCCGAGTCTGAGAGATATTCCTCTCTCGTTAAAAGACTCACCATAGATTTAAACTGAAGAGTTTGATCATGGCTCAGATTGAACGCTGGCGGCAGGCCTAACACATGCAAGTCGAGCGGTAACAGAACTAGCTTGCTAGTTGCTGACGAGCGGCGGACGGGTGAGTAACGCGTGGGAATCTGCCTGGTAGTGGGGGACAACAGTCGGAAACGACTGCTAATACCGCATACGCCCTTCGGGGGAAAGTGGGGGATCTTCGGACCTCACGCTATCAGATGAGCCCGCGTCGGATTAGCTTGTTGGTGAGGTAAAGGCTCACCAAGGCGATGATCCGTAGCTGGTCTGAGAGGATGATCAGCCACACTGGGACTGAGACACGGCCCAGACTCCTACGGGAGGCAGCAGTGGGGAATATTGGACAATGGGGGCAACCCTGATCCAGCCATGCCGCGTGTGTGAAGAAGGCCTTCGGGTTGTAAAGCACTTTCAGCAGTGAGGAAAGGTGTGTCCTTAATACGGGCATGCTGTGACGTTAACTGCAGAAGAAGGACCGGCTAACTCCGTGCCAGCAGCCGCGGTAATACGGAGGGTCCGAGCGTTAATCGGAATTACTGGGCGTAAAGCGCGCGTAGGTGGTTCAGTCAGTCAGATGTGAAAGCCCCGGGCTCAACCTGGGAATTGCACCTGATACTGCTGAGCTAGAGTACGGTAGAGGGTAGTGGAATTTCCGGTGTAGCGGTGAAATGCGTAGAGATCGGAAGGAACACCAGTGGCGAAGGCGACTACCTGGACCGATACTGACACTGAGGTGCGAAAGCGTGGGTAGCAAACAGGATTAGATACCCTGGTAGTCCACGCCGTAAACGATGTCAACTAGCCGTTGGGGGACTTGATCCTTTAGTGGCGCAGCTAACGCGATAAGTTGACCGCCTGGGGAGTACGGCCGCAAGGTTAAAACTCAAATGAATTGACGGGGGCCCGCACAAGCGGTGGAGCATGTGGTTTAATTCGAAGCAACGCGAAGAACCTTACCTACTCTTGACATCCTGCGAACTTGGTAGAGATACCTTGGTGCCTTCGGGAACGCAGTGACAGGTGCTGCATGGCTGTCGTCAGCTCGTGTTGTGAAATGTTGGGTTAAGTCCCGTAACGAGCGCAACCCCTATCCTTATTTGCCAGCACTTCGGGTGGGAACTCTAAGGAGACTGCCGGTGACAAACCGGAGGAAGGTGGGGATGACGTCAAGTCATCATGGCCCTTACGAGTAGGGCTACACACGTGCTACAATGGCCGGTACAGAGGGCTGCGAACTCGCGAGGGTAAGCTAATCTCAGAAAACCGGTCGTAGTCCGGATCGCAGTCTGCAACTCGACTGCGTGAAGTCGGAATCGCTAGTAATCGCGAATCAGAATGTCGCGGTGAATACGTTCCCGGGCCTTGTACACACCGCCCGTCACACCATGGGAGTGGGTTGCACCAGAAGTAGCTAGTCTAACCTTCGGGAGGACGGTTACCACGGTGTGATTCATGACTGGGGTGAAGTCGTAACAAGGTAGCCCTAGGGGAACCTGGGGCTGGATCACCTCCTTAAACGATTGCGAAGTTCTGGCAAGCGTTCACACATATTACCTGATCGAAAGTTAGAGAGAGCGTATCAACCACCTGGTGGTTGAACACTGTAGGCTTGTAGCTCAGTTGGTTAGAGCGCACCCCTGATAAGGGTGAGGTCGGTGGTTCAAATCCACTCAGGCCTACCAATTTTGCGTGATGCTGCGTTGAAGCATCGCTCGCATAGTTCACTATGCGTCGCGACACTTCGCCTTGCCTCACACAAAATAACCCGGAAGGGTATAAATTGGGGCTATAGCTCAGCTGGGAGAGCGCCTGCTTTGCACGCAGGAGGTCTGCGGTTCGATCCCGCATAGCTCCACCATTCCTTAAATGTATGGAATGGTCAAGAAAGTTTTAAAACATACGCTCATTCGAGTTTATCTTTTAAAGCTTCACGCTTTAAACGCTCTTTAACAAATTGGATCTGAAAGATTGTCTTGTATTGTTTGATACAAGCGCCAACCGGCGATAATCGTTACGAACCATTCATTTGCCAGACGCCTTCGGGTTATATGGTCAAGTGAATAAGCGTGCACGGTGGATGCCTTGGCAGTCAGAGGCGATGAAGGACGTAGTAACCTGCGATAAGCCTCGGGGAGTCGGTAAACAGACTTTGATCCGAGGATTTCCGAATGGGGAAACCCACCCGCTTGCGGGTATCTCTTCACTGAATACATAGGTGTTGAGAGGCGAACCCGGGGAACTGAAACATCTAAGTACCCGGAGGAAAAGAAATCAACCGAGATTCCCTTAGTAGCGGCGAGCGAACGGGGATTAGCCCTTAAGCGGTGTTGTAGTTAGCAGAACACTCTGGAAAGTGTGGCCATAGTGGGTGATAGCCCCGTATGCGAAAACTTATACACCGTGAAATCGAGTAGGACGGGACACGTGTTATCCTGTCTGAATATGGGGGGACCATCCTCCAAGGCTAAATACTCCTGACTGACCGATAGTGAACCAGTACCGTGAGGGAAAGGCGAAAAGAACCCCTGTGAGGGGAGTGAAATAGACCCTGAAACCGTGTACGTACAAGCAGTGGGAGCCGTTTTCGGACGGTGACTGCGTACCTTTTGTATAATGGGTCAGCGACTTACTTTCAGTGGCAAGCTTAACCGTTTAGGGGAGGCGTAGGGAAACCGAGTCTTAATAGGGCGCCAAGTCGCTGGGAGTAGACCCGAAACCGGGCGATCTATCCATGGGCAGGTTGAAGGTTGAGTAACATCAACTGGAGGACCGAACCGACTGTCGTTGAAAAGCCAGCGGATGACCTGTGGATCGGAGTGAAAGGCTAATCAAGCCCGGAGATAGCTGGTTCTCCTCGAAAGCTATTTAGGTAGCGCCTCATGTCTCACCTTGGGGGGTAGAGCACTGTTTCGGCTAGGGGGTCATCCCGACTTACCAACCCGATGCAAACTCCGAATACCCAAGAGTGCAATCATGGGAGACACACGGCGGGTGCTAACGTCCGTCGTGGAAAGGGAAACAACCCAGACCGCCAGCTAAGGTCCCAAAGTTCTAGTTAAGTGGGAAACGATGTGGGAAGGCTCAGACAGCTAGGAGGTTGGCTTAGAAGCAGCCACCCTTTAAAGAAAGCGTAATAGCTCACTAGTCGAGTCGGCCTGCGCGGAAGATATAACGGGGCTCAAACTAGACACCGAAGCTGCGGATGCCTTAGGGCATGGTAGAGGAGCGTTCTGTAAGCCGTTGAAGCGGAAGCTGTAAGGCACCGTGGAGGTATCAGAAGTGCGAATGCTGACATGAGTAACGATAAAGGGGGTGAAAAACCCCCTCGCCGGAAGACCAAGGGTTCCTATCCAATGTTAATCAGGGTAGGGTGAGTCGGCCCCTAAGGCGAGGCTGAAAAGCGTAGTCGATGGGAAACAGGTTAATATTCCTGTACCGCGCATAACTGCGACGGGGGGACGGAGAAGGCTAGGCCAGCGCGGCGTTGGTTGTCCGCGTTTAAGGGTGTAGGTTGAGAAGTTAGGCAAATCCGGCTTCTTAAGACTGAGACCTGATGACGAGACTCTTTATGAGTCGAAGTGGTTGATGCCATGCTTCCAGGAAAATCCTCTAAGCTTCAGGTTATGTGTGACCGTACCCCAAACCGACACAGGTGGTCAGGTTGAGAATACCAAGGCGCTTGAGAGAACTCGGGTGAAGGAACTAGGCAAAATGGTGCCGTAACTTCGGGAGAAGGCACGCCGATGTTGGTGATGGGATTTACTCCCTAAGCTGATGTCGGTCGAAGATACCAGGTGGCTGCGACTGTTTATTAAAAACACAGCACTCTGCAAACACGAAAGTGGACGTATAGGGTGTGACGCCTGCCCGGTGCCGGAAGGTTAATTGATGGGGTTAGCTTCGGCGAAGCTCTTGATCGAAGCCCCGGTAAACGGCGGCCGTAACTATAACGGTCCTAAGGTAGCGAAATTCCTTGTCGGGTAAGTTCCGACCTGCACGAATGGCGTAACGATGGCCACACTGTCTCCACCCGAGACTCAGTGAAATTGAACTCGCTGTGAAGATGCAGCGTCCCCGCGGCTAGACGGAAAGACCCCGTGAACCTTTACTATAGCTTCACAGTGGACTTTGACATTACTTGTGTAGGATAGCTGGGAGGCTTTGAAACTCAGACGCCAGTTTGAGTGGAGCCAACCTTGAAATACCAGCCTGGTACTGTTGAGGTTCTAACTCAGGTCCCTTATCGGGATCGAGGACATTGTGTGGTGGGTAGTTTGACTGGGGCGGTCTCCTCCCAAAGAGTAACGGAGGAGCACGAAGGTACCCTCAGGCTGGTCGGAAATCAGCCAATGAGCGCAAGAGTAGAAGGGTGCTTGACTGCGAGACTGACACGTCGAGCAGGTACGAAAGTAGGTTCTAGTGATCCGGTGGTTCTGTATGGAAGGGCCATCGCTCAACGGATAAAAGGTACTCCGGGGATAACAGGCTGATACCGCCCAAGAGTTCACATCGACGGCGGTGTTTGGCACCTCGATGTCGGCTCATCACATCCTGGGGCTGAAGCCGGTCCCAAGGGTATGGCTGTTCGCCATTTAAAGTGGTACGCGAGCTGGGTTTAGAACGTCGTGAGACAGTTCGGTCCCTATCTGCCGTGGGCGTTTGAGATTTGAGAAGAGTTGCTCCTAGTACGAGAGGACCGGAGTGAACGAACCTCTGGTGTTCCGGTTGTCACGCCAGTGGCATTGCCGGGTAGCTACGTTCGGACGGGATAACCGCTGAAAGCATCTAAGCGGGAAGCCTCCTTCAAGATGAGATCTCACTGGATCCTTGAGATCCCTGTAGAGCCGTCCGAGACCAGGACGTTGATAGGCTGGGTGTGTAAGTGTTGTAAGGCATTGAGCTAACCAGTACTAATTGCTCGTGAGGCTTGACCATATAACGCCCAAGGCGTTTGAAATGAATGGTTGGACTGAACAACAGTCACGAATATGATTATCGCGCTCTTAGAGAGCACCGGTTGAACGCTTGTAACGACGATACGACACAGACAATCAGGCCAGCGTGCACAGCACGAGGGTTTAATCAGATCCGGTTTGTACCAGTTTTGCTTGGCGACCATAGAGCCGTGGAACCACCTGATCCCATCCCGAACTCAGCAGTGAAACGCGTCATCGCCGATGGTAGTGTGGGGCTTCCCCATGTGAGAGTAGGTCATCGCCAAGCATTTAATTAAGTGAAAACCCCGGTCTCGTTGAGGCCGGGGTTTTTGCGTTATGGCGTCCCTGCCCGCTGCTTGATCTTCCCGCATGGCGCCACTACGCCATCAAATGGTGGCTGGGATCGATATCAATATGGTTACTTGGTCCTGGCGTGCCCCTGCCCAACCCCTCTCATCGGTGACCACCCTTTGATCGGCCTTGGAGCTGCAGCACACCTGCTGTTATCGCGTGTCCGTTGCAAGAGCAGTGGCCGGGCTATGGCGATGATGTATTGCCACAGGCAAACGAGAGGGTGTGGATAACAGGCGTTGTGTGAACAGGTCCTGTCGAGGAGGCAGCCGTGGTGCTCCACGCACCGCCTGTGAATAACCCGAGCAGGATAACGCAACGCTCGGTACAGCGAATGGCTGTGCATAACATGACGTGTCCAGGGTGTTGAGTCAGGCAGTTGCGGGATGAGCTAGGGTTTGAAAGGCGTGACAAGGCCGGAAAGATGAGGGGCTACCGGTGTATAAAAAGGAAGAAAAAAGAAGGGCCCCGACGCATCCATGGCTTAGGGCCCTGTCACCGACATCCGTGTCAGCCGCTGCGTGCCTCCGACGCAGGCGTTTGAGGTACCGAGACTCCACTCAGCTGGTCACTTCCTGTGAACCTCGGTAAGTAGCATAGTGTCTGTGCCTCGCCTTAGATATAGGAATATTTCCTAAAAGTGAGCCGATGGGATGAAAGCGTATTGATAACCAGCAATGCAACCGTGCAGCTGCCGTTCCTGAGAGTTGCGTTATGCTGTTTAGGCGCATGTGTATGGCTTGTGGCATGCGTCACTTTATAAATGTAAATCAACGGCATTCTGGCTGTGTGCAGTCGAACTTCTGTGCCGAGAGCTCGATCCACCAAGGATAAACACAGTAATAGAAATGGTCCGGAGTTGCCGCGGCAGGGAGGGGGCGAAACGTTCCGACAAGAGACGGCGTGTTACTGAAGCCCAGCGTCTGAGTGTAAAAACAAAAAAGCCCCGCGTTAGCGAGGCTCTTTTGAAGAAATTTGGTGCCCAGAGGCGGAATCGAACCACCGACACGGGGATTTTCAATCCCCTGCTCTACCGACTGAGCTATCTGGGCTAAGGAGAACGCATTCTCCTATTATCGTTTGCGGGTGTCAAGTATGTAGCTGATTTTAATTATGATTCCTTGGGCTCACGTTGATCGAAGCGGCTGATCATCCGCGTCAGAGAGCTGCTGATGCTTTCAAGTTCCAGTGCCAGCTCGCGGTTATTGTTGGCCTCGGTCGCGGCATCGGTCGCAAGAGCTGCACTCAGGTTAATGGTGTCCTGAATATGTGTTGTAGTCTGAGACTGCTGTTCGGTAGCGGCTGCGATCATGGCATTCATATCCGAAATGTCGCGGATTGCGTTGTCAATCTCGTGGATGGATTCACGCGCATCCTCAATAGCCATAACCGTAGCATCAACCAGGCCTTTCTGTGTGTCTACACAATCGCTGGCTGTGCGTGAGGCGTCATTAAGCTTGTTGATGATGGACTGGATCTGCTCGGCAGACTGAGCTGTATTGTTGGCCAGGTTACGAACCTCATCAGCAACAACCGCAAACCCCCTGCCCGCACTGCCAGCACGTGCGGCTTCAATTGCGGCATTCAAGGCCAGCAGGTTGGTCTGGTCTGCGAAACCATGAATGACAGTCAGTACTTCGCCGATTGCCAGCGTATCTCGGCGCAGCTGCTCGATACTACTCTCGGTACGTTCGGCTTCTCTGCTCAGCTGCAAGGCGTAGTCACTGGTCTTGACGATCTGTTCGCTGCCCTGCTGGACCTGCTGTTGTACTCGATGAGTAGCCGCGCTGGTATTGCCCGCACTGCTGGCAACGTCCTGATAGGAGTTGGTGAGTTGTTGCATCTGTTCAGCAGAGTCTGCGGTCTGGCATTGTTGTTGCTTCACCACGTGCTCAATCCGTGCGGAGCTCTCGGTTGCCTTGGCCTGCAGGGCTGACAGCAGGCCGGTTTGCTGACTGATTTCGCTGATCAACTGTTTGAAATAGGATTGCAGCTTGTTAAGTGCGTTATCCAGACTGCTAGCTTCCTCGAAACGACTGCTGAAATGAATGCTGGAGGCCAGGTCTCCGGCCGCAAGTTGGCCAATAAATTGACAGCTGGCACTGATCAATGCAGCCAACCGATTCAGCAACAGTCCCATCAGGGATCCGGTTACCAGCAGTAAAGCAACGGAGATGCCCAGGATCCAGTAAGTGTTGTTAAGGGTGTCGCGATAGGATGAATTGAGCGCCAGTTCGATCTGTTCCAGCTCCTGTTTGAGTGCGATCAGGGCGTTGCTGGCAGTGGCCTGCCCGCGTTGCTTTAACAAGCTGAACTTGCCGGCGTTCTGTAGCTCTTTGGGGTAGCGGCTGATCAGATCATGAACCTGGGCACGGGGTTCTTCTCCCAGCTCAATCCTGTTTTGTGTTGTATCCCAGCCCATGAGCTCAGCCATGGGGTCTATCTCGCTGACCTTATATATCCCCATCGAGGGCAGCGACTGGATGCGGGTGGCGGTTTTTTGCATCTGCTCAAGGTGTTGCTCAATGGACTTGAGGGTATCGTCATCCAGTTGGGTAAAGTAGTGCTGACGCAGCAATGTAAGGTGGTGCAGCTCGGACAGCAGCTGTGAGCTGAGCTGAAGGTACTCGAGTGCAACTGCCTGTTGTTCACGCTGGGTGGCACCCTTTTGGGCGTATTCGCCGAGGCTGTTGAGGCTGTAGGCCAGTTCGCGCTCGTTGTTGATCAACAGAGCCTGGGGGTCAGCCAGTTTGCCGGCAGCCCTGAGTTCCGGGAGCGCTTTAGTCTGTATGTGGCTCAGGGAGGCTTGGATGAGCTGGCGACTCTGTTCGTCCAGCCAGAGGGTGTCGGCGTTGGCTGAAAGCGCCTCATCGATGCCATTTTCGATGGAAGTCAGTTCACTCGCATCACCGGAAGCAAGGTAGCGGTTCGCCGGTTGCTCGATCCGGTTCTGAATTTCCAGAGTGTAGTCCTGGTAGCTGGTATTGTTGCTGAATGCCTCGTCCAGTTGCATCAGTGACCAGATGACGGAAAGAGTCAGGGCAGCCAGCATCGCAAGGAGAGTGAGGGACGACAGTCGTGCCAGAGTGGAAATCTTCATCACATGCCTGCTTGGAGTGTTGTTTTCGCGCGACAGTGTATGAAAGTTTTGTGACAGTCAGGTGACGCAGTTGAACGCTATCGTACGTGGACTCGGAGACAGGGATCGTCTAGAATATCGTGGTTTAACCTGCTACGAGTGCAGGTCAATAACTGCCAGATTAATAGAAGCGAGGTAAGCGTCCAGTTTTGCCTCGCTTTTTTGCACGTATACTATCCAACTGTCCAGACTATCTATCTATGCAGCGCACGCGCGGGGAGGTTCAATTGACGCGACCAGCCATTCTAGCCCTTGAAGACGGCAGCATTTTCAGGGGAATAGCAATTGGCGCCGATGGTGAATCCAGTGGTGAGGTGGTTTTCAACACTTCCATGACTGGATATCAGGAGATTCTGACCGATCCTTCCTACTGCCGCCAGATTGTGACCCTGACTTATCCACATATCGGCAACACCGGCGTCAATGCCGAAGATGCAGAATCCACCCAGACCTGGGCCGCCGGCCTGGTGATTCGTGACCTGCCGTTGCTGGCCAGTAACTTCCGTAGCGAAAAAACGCTGGATCAGTACCTGAAGGACAACAATATCGTCGGTATCGCGGACATCGATACCCGCCGCCTGACTCGAATTCTGCGTGAGAAAGGCTCGCAGAACGGGTGCATCCTGGCCGGCGACAATCTGGACGAGGAAAAGGCTCTGGCGGCTGCGCGTGCTTTCCCGGGCCTCAAGGGCATGGACCTGGCAAAAGAAGTCAGTGTGACTGAGCGTTACGACTGGCGCTCCAGCACCTGGAAGTTGGGTAAAGGTCATGAGGAGAAGGCTGATGCGGATCTGCCGTTCCACGTGGTTGCCTATGACTTTGGCGTAAAGCACAACATCCTGCGTATGCTGGTTGAGCGTGGCTGTCGCCTGACCGTAGTGCCGGCTCAGACTCCCGCTGCAGACGTGCAGGCCCTGAATCCGGACGGTGTTTTCCTCTCCAATGGCCCTGGCGATCCCGAACCCTGTGATTATGCCATCGCCGCGATCCGCGAGATCCTTGAAACCGGCACGCCGGTATTTGGTATCTGCCTGGGCCATCAGCTGCTGGCACTAGCCTCCGGTGCTCAGACCCTCAAGATGAAGTTTGGTCACCACGGTGCCAACCATCCAGTACAGGATCTGGACAGCAAGCATGTAATGATCACCAGCCAGAACCATGGTTTCGCCGTCGATGAGGACAGCATGCCGGCGAACCTGCGTGCAACCCACAAATCCCTGTTCGACGGTTCACTGCAGGGTATCGAGCGTACGGACGTTCCGGCGTTCAGCTTCCAGGGACACCCGGAAGCCAGCCCAGGCCCGCATGATGTGGCGCCGCTGTTCGATCGTTTTATCGAACAGATGAAGGCCCGTCAGGCCTGATAGCACCCTGACAAGTCAGTGACAGTAACAGAGACGACCGGTTAAGACAGATGCCAAAACGTACGGACATTAACAGTATTCTCATCCTTGGTGCGGGCCCGATCGTGATCGGCCAGGCCTGCGAATTCGACTATTCCGGTGCCCAGGCGTGTAAGGCGCTGCGTGAAGAGGGTTACCGCGTCATTCTGGTCAACTCCAATCCGGCGACCATCATGACCGACCCGGCGATGGCGGACGCGACCTACATCGAGCCGATCAACTGGAAAACCGTTGCCAAGATCATCGAAAAAGAGCGTCCCGACGCGCTGCTGCCGACCATGGGTGGCCAGACTGCACTGAACTGTGCGCTGGACCTGGATCGTGAAGGCGTGCTGGCTGAGTTCGGTGTCGAAATGATCGGCGCGAGCCAGGATGCCATCGACAAGGCGGAAGACCGCGAGCGTTTCGATAAGGCGATGAAGAACATCGGCCTGGAGTGCCCGCGTGCTGCGATCGCCCACAGCATGGAAGAAGCCCTGCAGGTGCTGGATTCCATCGGCTTCCCGGCGATCATCCGTCCGTCGTTCACCATGGGCGGCACCGGTGGCGGTATCGCCTACAACCGTGAAGAGTTCATTGAAATCTGTGAGCGTGGTCTGGACCTGTCGCCGACCAGCGAGCTGCTGATTGACGAATCCCTGATCGGCTGGAAAGAGTACGAGATGGAAGTTGTTCGTGACAAGAACGACAACTGCATCATCGTCTGCTCGATCGAAAACTTCGATGCCATGGGTGTGCACACCGGTGACTCCATCACTGTAGCGCCGGCTCAGACGCTGACCGACAAGGAGTACCAGATCATGCGTAACGCATCGATCGCGGTGCTGCGCGAGATCGGTGTTGAAACCGGTGGCTCCAAC
Source organism: uncultured Marinobacterium sp. (assembly GCA_963677795.1). Classification (GTDB taxonomy): domain Bacteria; phylum Pseudomonadota; class Gammaproteobacteria; order Pseudomonadales; family Balneatricaceae; genus Marinobacterium. The sequence continues at coordinate 2,334,217 of OY782520.1, forward strand.
GTCCAGTTCGGTGTTGATCCGAAGACCGGTCGTGTCGTAGTGATCGAAATGAACCCGCGGGTATCCCGTTCCTCCGCGCTGGCCTCCAAGGCGACAGGCTTCCCGATCGCCAAGATCGCGGCCAAGCTGGCGGTGGGATACACCCTGGACGAACTGCAGAACGACATCACCGGTGGTCGTACTCCGGCGTCATTCGAGCCGTCCATCGACTACGTTGTTACCAAAATTCCGCGCTTCACCTTCGAAAAATTCCCGCAGGCGAACAGCCGTCTGACGACTCAGATGAAGTCTGTAGGTGAAGTGATGGCCATTGGCCGCTCTCAGCAGGAGTCTCTGCAGAAAGCACTACGTGGCCTGGAAGTAGGTGCTACCGGCTTTGATCCGATCGTGGACCTCGCGGCTGAAGATGCGCGAGACACTATCGTTGCCGAGCTGACTCAGCCGGGTGCTGAGCGTATCTGGTACATCGGTGATGCTTTCCGTTTGGGCATGAGCGTCGATGAAATCTACAAGCTGAGCGGTGTTGATCCCTGGTTCCTGGTGCAGATCGAAGATCTGATCAAGGACGAGCAGCGTGTATCCGAAACGGCTCTGGGTGAGCTGGACAAGGATCAGATCTTCCGCCTCAAGCGCAAGGGCTTCTCTGATGCGCGTCTGGCAACATTGCTGGGTGTGAGCGAGAAACAGTTCCGCAAGCAGCGTCAGAAGCAGGGCGTGCGCCCCGTGTTCAAGCGTGTGGATACCTGTGCCGCTGAGTTTGCGACTGATACCGCTTACATGTACTCCTCTTACGAGGACGAGTGTGAAGCAAATCCGTCCGATCGAGACAAGATCATGGTTATCGGCGGTGGCCCGAACCGTATTGGCCAAGGTATTGAATTTGACTACTGCTGCGTACATGCCGCGTTGGCGGCGCGCGAAGACGGTTACGAGACCATTATGGTCAACTGTAACCCGGAAACCGTGTCCACCGACTACGACACTTCCGACCGTCTGTTCTTCGAGCCGATCACGCTGGAAGATGTGCTGGAGATCGTTAATGTCGAGCAGCCGAAGGGCGTAATCGTACAGTACGGCGGCCAGACCCCGCTAAAACTGGCTGTCGCTCTGGAAGAAGCCGGTGTGCCGATCATCGGCACCAGCCCGGAAGCGATCGATCGTGCCGAAGACCGTGAGCAGTTCCAGCAGATGCTGAAGCGCCTGGGTCTGAAACAGCCGGAAAACGCGACTGTACGTAGCCTGGAAGAGGCGATCGTCGAAGCCGGCAAGATCGGTTATCCGCTGGTGGTTCGTCCGTCCTACGTACTGGGTGGTCGTGCCATGGAGATCGTCTACAAGGAAGATGAACTGCGTCGTTACATGACTACGGCCGTTCAGGTGTCCAACGACGCGCCGGTGCTGCTGGATCACTTCCTGAACGCTGCCGTTGAAGTTGATATCGATGCGGTCAGCGACGGCAAGACCGTGGTAATCGGTGCCATCATGCAGCATATCGAGCAGGCGGGGGTTCACTCCGGTGACTCCGCGTGCTCCTTCCCGCCGTACAGTCTGGCGGCTGACGTGCAGGACGACATGCGTGAAATGGTGCGCAAGATGGCGCTGGAACTGGGCGTTATCGGTCTGATGAACGTACAGCTGGCGTACCAGGATGGCGAAATCTACGTCATTGAGGTCAACCCGCGTGCTTCCCGTACCGTGCCGTTCGTCTCCAAGTGCATCGGCACTTCCCTGGCGGCTATTGCCGCACGTGTCATGACCGGCAAGACTCTGCAGGAACTGGGTTTCACCGAGGAAATCGTGCCCACGTTCTTCAACGTCAAGGAAGCGGTATTCCCGTTCAATAAGTTCCAGGGCGTTGACCCGATACTTGGTCCGGAAATGAAATCCACCGGCGAAGTCATGGGTACAGGTGCTACCTTCGGCGAGGCGTTCATGAAGGCGCAGATTGGTGCCGGCGAGAAGATGCCGTCAGTGACTGGCAAGGCATTCATCTCTGTCCGTGACGTGGACAAGGCAGCAGTCGTTCCTGTCGCCAAGGATCTGGCCGAGCTGGGCTTCTCCCTGGTGGCGACCGCTGGTACAGCGGCCCTGCTGGAGGACACCGGCCTGACTGTTACCCGTGTAAACAAGGTGGCAGAAGGGCGTCCGAACATCGTCGACATGATCAAGAACGGTGAGATCAGCTACGTGATCAACACCACTGAAGGTCGCAAGGCGATTGCTGATTCAGCCGAAATTCGTCGTTCAGCGCTGCAGCACAAAGTGCCATACACCACGACTCTGGCCGGTGCCGCGGCAACCGCCGAAGCGCTGAAATATGGTGAAGAGAAAATGGTCCGTCGTCTGCAGGACCTGCATGCAGGAGTGGCAGAATGAAACGCGTCCCGATGACCGTTGTCGGTGAAAAGGCGCTGCGTGAGGAGCTGGCCGACCTTAAGTCGGTTCAGCGCCCCACGGTGATTGCAGCGATCGCTGAAGCACGTGAACATGGTGATCTGAAGGAAAACGCCGAATACCATGCGGCGCGTGAGCAGCAGGGCTTCATTGAAGGCCGTATCCGTGAATTGGAATATAAGCTGTCTCAGGCGCAGGTGATCGATGTCACCGAGATTCCGCATACGGGTAAGGTGATTTTCGGCACCACGGTTGGCTTGATTAACATCGATACCGATGAAGAGGTGCGTTACCAGATCGTCGGTGATGATGAGGCGGACATCAAGAAGGGCAAAATCTCCGTTAACTCGCCGATCGCGCGTGCGCTGGTCGGCAAGGAAGAGGGTGATATTGCCGCGGTGCAGACACCCTCAGGTATGACCGAGTATGAAATCGCCGAGGTAGCTCATCTCTGAGGCTGCCTCAAAGCCAAAAAAAACCGCCGAGCGATCGGCGGTTTTTTTATGTCTGCGACTCAGCGCATGAGGTTGGACAGCTTGGGGTTGGGCTGCTGTGCGGCGCGGTAGATCAACGCAATGTTACCGATCTCCTGTACCAGCGTCGCTTCCACGATGGCGCAGAGTTCGCGGATCATCTGCTTTTTCACTTCGCGATCGCCAACCGAAAATTTTACCTTGATCAGTTCATGGTCTTCGAGCGCGCGGTCCACTTCCAGCTGGATGTTTTCGGACAGCCCGTTGCCGGCCACCATGACGATCGGGTTCAAATTATGGCCGAGGGTGCGGAAATGCTTCTTTTGCTCAGGCGTCAAGCTCATACTAGAATATGGTGCCTCTTGATTGGGGGAGTCGCCCCGTTGATCAAATAAACAGCTATTTTACCTGAGTCCTGCGGGGCTGAGTAGCACTGGCGGGAATGAGCTCGTCGACTGGCTGTTTTTCAGGCTCACGGGGTGTGTGCTGCAAGGAACATTTTTGCTTCATGCCGATCAAATTCAGCGCACGGGCTACGGATCAGGTGCCGCTCGGATGTGCATAAGCGTGCGTACAACGATAAAACAGGTTGCGAAGCGGTGCTGATTCAGTAACAGTGGCAATCACAAGCGGCCGACAGAATTGAGAGAACAGAGGGTGCTCCATTGAACGATATGGCAAAAAATCTGGTGTTGTGGCTGGTGATCGCAGCAGTGCTGCTCACCGTCTTCAACAATTTCAGTGCCGAGAACGAGGGTGGCAAGTTGAGCTACTCCGACTTTGTGGCCGAGGTACAGGCGGATCGAGTGGAGAAAGTGACCATCGATGGCTATACCATCGTCGGTCAGCGCAGTAATGGCGAGCGTTTTGAAACCGTGCGCCCGGCCGTTCAGGACCCCAAGCTGATTGACGATCTGCTGCAACACAACGTGGTAATTGAAGGCAAGCAGCCGGAGCGCCAGAGCATCTGGACCCAGCTGCTGGTGGCCTCTTTCCCGATTCTGGTGATCATCGCTGTATTCATGTTCTTCATGCGCCAAATGCAGGGCGGCGGTGGCGGCAAGGGCGGTCCCATGTCGTTTGGCAAGTCCAAGGCGCGCATGATGGCCGAAGACCAGATCAAAACCACCTTTGATGATGTGGCCGGCGTCGAAGAGGCCAAGGAAGAGGTGAAAGAGCTGGTCGATTACCTGCGTGATCCGGGCAAGTTCCAGCGTCTGGGTGGTCATATCCCCCGCGGCGTGCTGATGGCGGGTTCACCGGGTACCGGTAAGACCCTGCTGGCAAAAGCGATTGCCGGCGAAGCGCGAGTGCCTTTCTTCAGCATTTCCGGTTCTGACTTCGTCGAGATGTTCGTCGGTGTGGGCGCATCCCGTGTCCGCGACATGTTCGACCAGGCGAAAAAGCATGCGCCCTGTATCATCTTCATCGACGAGATCGATGCCGTGGGCCGCCACCGTGGTGTCGGCATGGGCGGCGGCAATGATGAGCGTGAGCAGACACTGAACCAGCTGCTGGTGGAGATGGACGGCTTTGAAGGTACTGAAGGCATCATCGTGATCGCGGCAACCAACCGTCCGGACGTACTGGACCCGGCGCTGCTGCGTCCTGGTCGTTTTGACCGTCAGGTGCATGTCGGTCTGCCGGATATCCGCGGTCGTGAGCAGATTCTGAAAGTACACATGCGCAAGGTGCCCTTGGGGGATGACGTCAAGCCTGAGCTTATTGCGCGCGGTACGCCGGGCTTCTCCGGTGCCGACCTGGCCAACCTGGTCAACGAGGCAGCATTGTTTGCGGCGCGCAATAACCGTCGCACTGTGGGCATGGAACAGTTCGAGCAGGCCAAGGACAAGATCATGATGGGTGCCGAGCGCAAGTCCATGGTGATGTCCTACAAGGAGCGCCTGAATACCGCCTACCATGAAGCCGGTCACGCGATTATCGGTCGTGTCATGCCGGAACATGATCCGGTATACAAGGTGTCGATCATTCCTCGTGGGCGTGCGCTGGGTGTGACCATGTTCTTGCCGGAAGAGGATCGTTACAGCCACAGTCGCCAGTGGATCATTTCTCAGATCTGCTCCCTGTATGGCGGTCGTCTGGCGGAAGAGATGACGCTGGGCAAGGAGGGCGTGACCACCGGTGCGTCCAACGATATCCAGAAAGCAACGTCGCTGGCGCGCAATATGGTCACCAAGTGGGGGCTGAGCGAAAACCTGGGGCCGCTGCTGTACGGTGAAGAAGATGACGATCCCTTCGGTCGCGGTATGGGTCAGGGCGCCAAACCCATGTCGGAAGAGACGCAGAAGCGTATTGATGCTGAAGTGAAGGCCATCATTGATGAATGTTATCAGCGGGCGTCTCAGATCCTGCATGACAACCGCGATATTCTGGATGCCATGGCCCAGGCGCTGATGAAGTACGAAACCATTGGCTCCGAGCAGCTTGATCAGCTGATGGCGCGTACTGAGGTTTCTCCACCGGATGGCTGGGAAGAAGCACAGGAGCGGGCAGACAAGGCCGAGCGAGATGTGCAGGAGATGAAGCAGCGCTCATCAGAGGAGCCCGACTCACATGAATCGCGTCCGGAGTCAGGCCGCGATGATCGTGCGGCGAACTCTGATGATGACCCTGAAAATGATAACAGTGATGATGATCAGAACCCTTGGCACCGCCCGGGTGACCGCAGCTAAGCGTTGATCTGATATCATGGAGCCGGCCCTGGGGCCGGCTTTTTTGTGTCCGGTTCCCGGGCGGGATGATTTGAATGCAGAAGTGGGCGGAAACGATGACGGTATTGCAGTGTGCCGGGCGAAAGCTCGATCTATCGACAGCGCAGGTAATGGGTATTCTCAATGTAACCCCGGACTCCTTCTCCGATGGCGGTAGTGTTTATCGCGAGCGTCGACTGTCCGTGGAACTGGCGCTGCGCAAGGCGGTACAGATGGTCGATGAGGGTGCGACCCTGATCGATATCGGCGGCGAATCCACCCGCCCGGGGGCTGAGCCGGTGCCGGTCGAGCAGGAGCTGGAGCGGGTCATACCGGTGGTCGAGCGGCTGAGTCAGGAGCTGGATGTGGTACTGTCCATTGATACCAGTGCCCCGGAGGTGATGAAGGCGGCTGCCGAGGCGGGAGCGGGTCTGCTCAACGACGTGCGTTCCTTCTCACGCCCCGGTGCATTCGAAGTGGCAGCGGCCACCGATCTGGCGCTCTGTGTCATGCATATGCAGGGCAGTAGTCCGGCGACGATGCAGCTCAGGCCGCACTATGAGGATGTGACTGAGGAGGTGGAACACTTCCTGCAGTTTCAGCAGCAGCGCTGCCGTGACGCGGGTATCGCCGATGACCGCTTGTTGCTTGATCCAGGGTTTGGCTTCGGCAAGACCTTGCAGCATAATTTGGAACTGTTGAATCGGATGGAGCGCCTGCAGGGGCTGGGTACGCCCCTGTTGGTGGGAACCTCACGCAAGTCGATGATTGGCCTGACGTTGGACAAGCCGGTTGATCAGCGTCTTTATGGCAGCCTGGCGACAGTAGCGCTGGCGGTCAGCAAGGGCGCCAAAATTATCCGTGTACATGATGTCGCCCCGACCGTAGATGTGGTGCGCATGACGGAAGCAGTCATCAACGAAACAAAAGGAGAGTAGCGGGTGAGCAGGAAGTATTTTGGAACCGATGGTATTCGTGGCGAGGTTGGCCAGTTCCCGATTACCCCTGATTTTGTGCTCAAGCTGGGTTGGGCGGCCGGCTGTGTGTTTGCGCGTGAAGGGCGCAGTAAGATTCTGATCGGCAAGGATACCCGTATCTCCGGTTACATGTTTGAGTCGGCTCTGGAGGCTGGGCTATCCGCAGCGGGTGTGGATGTATTGCTGACCGGTCCCATGCCGACACCGGCCATTGCCTACCTGACCCGTACCTTCAGGGCCAATGCTGGCATCGTGATCAGTGCATCGCATAACGTCTTTTCCGACAACGGCATCAAGTTTTTCTCAGGAGACGGCACCAAACTGCCGGACAGTGTGGAGCAGGCGATCGAGGCGCAGATGGATCTGGCCATGACGACGGTGCCTTCGGCTGAGCTGGGCAAGGCGCGTCGCATCGAGGATGCCGCTGGTCGCTATATTGAATTCTGCAAGGGCACGTTGAGCAACCGTTTCAGTCTCAAGGGCATGCGCATTGTGCTCGACTGCGCCAATGGCGCCACTTACCACGTGGCGCCCAAGGTGCTCGGCGAGCTGGGCGCCGAGGTGATCGAAATCGCATCCTCACCGGACGGTGTCAATATCAACGAGGCCTGTGGCGCCACCGATCCGGCGAAACTGCAGGCGGTAGTGCTGGCGGAAAATGCCGATCTGGGGATCGCCCTGGATGGTGATGGTGATCGCATTATGATGGTGGATCATCGCGGTGAAGTGGTCGACGGTGACGAAATTCTGTTCATCATCGCAACGGCCCTGCAGCAGCGGAGCGAGTTTGAAGGCGGTGTGGTTGGTACGCTGATGTCCAATTTTGGCCTGGAGCAGGCACTCAAGCGACAGGACATTCCCTTCGTGCGTGCCAAGGTCGGCGATCGCTATGTGATCGAGCAGCTGCAGCAGCACGGCTGGTTGCTGGGTGGTGAAAGCTCAGGGCATATCGTTTGCGGTCAGTTGACTACCACCGGTGATGGTCTGGTGGCGGGGCTGCAGGTGCTCAAGGCGATGGTCGATAGTGAGCAGGATCTGCATACCCTGAAGTCGGGGATGCACAAAATGCCCCAGACCATGATCAATGTGGCCATGCCGAGCAAGCTCGATCCCATGCAGCAGGATCAGGTAGTCGCTGCGGTGCGTGAAGTGGAGGCTGAGCTGGGGCAGCGAGGCCGAGTACTGTTGCGCCCATCCGGCACCGAGCCGGTGGTGCGGGTGATGGTCGAAGGTGAGAATGAGGCCGAAGTACAGCGCCTCTGTACCGAGCTGGCGCAGAGTGTTGAAAAAACACTTCAGGCCCTTGCCAGCTGATTGGGGCTCGGATACTATATGCGCCTCTTTCGTAAGGGGATATCGATGCGTAAAGCACTGGTAATCGGTAACTGGAAGATGAACGGTGTCCAGGCACGCAATGCGGAGCTTGTGGCGGCAGTGGCTTCCGGTGTTGCAGATGAAACTTTTGCGCGTGTTGATATTGGCGTCTGTCCGCCGTGTATCTATCTTCAGGCGGTCGCGCAGCAGCTGGAAAACACAGTCGTGGCTGTGGGGGCTCAGAATATGAGTCAGCATGCCAGCGGTGCCTATACGGGAGAGGTGTCTGCCGAAATGCTGGTGGATGCCGGTTGTAGTCTGGTCATTCTGGGTCACTCTGAGCGACGTTCGTTGTTTGCCGAGAGTGATGCTGATGTGGCAGGCAAGGTAAACGCGGCTCTGGCTGTGCAGTTGACACCTGTTGTATGTGTGGGTGAAACTTTGCAGCAGCGCGAGGCGGGTGAGGCCGAATCGGTTGTATCCAATCAGCTGTTGCAGGCTCTAGCCGGTCTGGATGCGGCGGCGCTGAAGCAGGTTGTGGTAGCCTATGAGCCCGTTTGGGCGATAGGTACAGGTCTGACCGCTTCGCCCGAGCAGGCGCAGGAGATTCATCTGGCTCTGAGAAAGGTGCTGGGTGGTCTTTCTGAAGAAGCGGCCGAAGAAATGCGTATTCTGTACGGTGGCAGTGTCAATGCGGCAAATGCCGATGCACTGTTCGCACAGCCGGATATCGATGGCGGCCTCATTGGCGGCGCATCCTTGAAAGCTGAAGATTTTATCGCGATCTGCCGTGCGGCGGCAGTCGCCGGCTAAACGGTATCGATGATGGAAAATGTTATTCTGATCGTTCATGTGCTGCTGGCTGCCGCGATTGTTGCCTTGGTGCTGCTGCAGCAGGGTAAGGGTGCTGAAGCAGGTGCCTCTTTTGGTGGTGGTGCTTCGCAGACGGTATTCGGTAGTCAGGGGTCGACCAGCTTTCTGGGGCGTCTGACGGCTGTGATGGCTGCAGGTGTTTTCGCAACCAGCTTTGCGCTGGCGGTTTTCGCCAAGCAGAAAGCGGAAAGTGTAAATGATGCTGGTATTCCGGCCGCAGAAGTGATTGAATCTGCAGCAGAAGTTCAGCAGGAGCTGCCGGCCCTGGGTGGCGAGAAGGCAGCGCAGTCGGAATCTGATATCCCGGTTGCAGAATAAGTTTCAAGCCGAAGTGGTGAAATTGGTAGACACGCCATCTTGAGGGGGTGGTGAGCTATGCTCGTGCCGGTTCGAGTCCGGCCTTCGGCACCATTTGTAAAAACGGCAGGTGTTGTGTATAATGTGCACCTGTTTCTGATGCGGGGTGGAGCAGTCTGGTAGCTCGTCGGGCTCATAACCCGAAGGTCGTTGGTTCAAATCCAGCCCCCGCTACCACTTTTTTTACGAAGAAGCCCCTTGTTAGGGGCTTTTTCGTAGGTGATCAACAGGCATCAGGTGCCGCGTCAGAAATGGGTCCTAAGAGGCCCATTTTTTGTTTCAGGCATATCCAGAACGAGGTCTTCGTCAGTGTCAGCCAAACTTAACGCCTTGCAGGAATTGATCGAGCCGGCTGTAACCGCGCTGGGTCTTGAGCTTTGGGGGCTGGAGTTCCACTCCGCCGGTCGTCACAGCACGCTGCGTATCTTTATTGAAGGGCCAGACGGCGTCACCGTGGATGATTGTGCACGTGTCAGCCATCAGGTGAGCGGCATCCTGGATGTCGAGGACCCGATTCCGGAGCAGTACATGCTGGAAGTGTCTTCTCCGGGCATGGATCGGCCGTTGTTCACGTTGGAGCACTTCAAGGCCTACGCTGGTCATATGGTGCAGTTGCGCCTGCGGGTGCCTTTTGAAGGACGCCGTAAATTCAAGGGCCTGCTGAACGGCGTCGAAGGTGACGAAGTTCTGCTGGTCGTCGATGATGAAGAGTACTTGTTGCCGATCGACTATATCGATCGTGCCAACGTGGTTCCCCAGTTTTAATACCGGTTTGAGGTTTGGCGAGGCAGTCGTATGAATAAAGAGATTCTACTGGTTGCAGAAGCTGTTTCTAATGAAAAGGACGTGCCCAAGGGCGTCATTTTTGAAGCAATAGAAGTTGCTCTGGCCACGGCTACAAAGAAACGCTATGACGAAGAGGCGGATATCCGCGTCGAAATTGATCGTGCAACCGGCGACTACGAGACCTGGCGTCGCTGGCTGGTGGTCAGCAATGAGGAAGTGCCTGCACTGGGTACCGAGCTGACCCTGGAAGAGGCGCTCGAGATCGATACCAACCTGCAGCCGGGTGATATCCACGAAGAAAAAGTCGAGTCCGTGGTCTTCGGTCGTATTGCGGCTCAGACGGCCAAGCAGGTGATCGTGCAGAAGGTGCGTGAAGCCGAGCGGGCCAAGGTGGTCGAACAGTATCAGGATCGCAAGGGCGAACTGGTTGCCGGTACGGTCAAGAAAGTGACCCGTGACAACATCATTGTTGACCTGGGTAATAACGCCGAGGCGCTGCTGCCACGCGAGAACCTGATTACGCGTGAAAGCTTCCGCATGGGCGACCGTGTCCGAGCGGTGCTGGAGGAAGTGCGCAGTGAAGGTCGGGGTCCCCAGCTGATCCTGAGCCGTACTTCCAACGCCATGCTGATCGAACTGTTCAGCATCGAGGTGCCGGAGATCTCCGAAGAGGTGATCGAGATTCGTGCCGCGGCGCGTGATCCGGGTGCTCGTGCCAAGATCGCCGTGAAGACCAATGACGGCCGCATCGACCCTGTCGGTGCCTGTGTCGGTATGCGTGGTTCCCGTGTTCAGGCCGTATCCAACGAACTGGGCGGCGAGCGTGTGGATATCATCCTCTGGGATGACAACCCGGCACAGCTGGTGATCAACGCCATGGCGCCGGCCGAAGTGGCGTCCATCGTGATCGATGAAGAGAGCCACTCCATGGACGTGGCCGTTGCCGAAGAGGCGCTGGCGATGGCGATCGGTCGCAGTGGCCAGAATGTACGCCTGGCCAGTGAACTGACTGGCTGGGATCTGAATGTGATGTCGGAAGAAGAAGCGGCCGACAAGCAGCAGTCTGAGGTGGGTGCGGTTGTCGACATGTTCGTCCAGCACCTGGATGTAGATGAAGAGCTGGCAGAAATACTGGTTGGTGAAGGCTTTACCTCGTTGGAAGAGGTAGCCTACGTGCCGGTCGATGAAATGCTCGATATCGAAGATTTTGATGAAGAACTGATCGAAGCGCTTCGTGCGCGCGCCAAGGATGCCCTGATCAACCTGGCTATCGCCAGTGAAGAGCAACTGGGTGACGCGGAACCGGCAGAAGATCTGCTGACAATGGACGGTATGGAACGACCGCTGGCATTCCAGCTGGCGTCCCGCGGCATTGTCACCATGGAAGATCTGGCAGAGCAATCTGTCGAGGACCTGCTGGAAATTGAGGGGCTGGCCGAAGAGAAGGCGGCCGAGCTGATCATGACCGCTCGTGCGCCCTGGTTTGCACAAGAGCAGTAAACGCCAGCGGAAGAGGAGAACACATATATGGCAGAACTAACCGTCAAGAAACTTGCCGATGTGGTTGGTGTATCCGCTGAGCGTCTGCTGACGCAGATGCAGGAAGCCGGCATCAAGGGTAAGAAAGTTGATTCCAGTGTTTCGGAAGAGGAGCGCCTGGCGCTGCTCAGCCACTTGAAACGCAGCCACGGCGAAAAGGCGGATGCCGCCGAGCCGAGCAAGATAACCCTGAAGCGCAAGACCAAGTCACAGCTGAAAATTTCCAGTGCCTCGGGTCAGCGCAAGACCGTCAGCGTTGAAGTGCGCAAGAAGCGTACCTATGTTAAACGCGCGGTACTGGAAGATGAGAGCAAGCCGACAGAAGAGACCGCACCGGTAGAAACACCGGTTGAGGCTCAGGTACAGGAAGCACCGGTTGTTGAAGTGGTTGCTGAAGCGCCGCAGGCCGCTGCCGCTGCTGATCAGCCGGTTGCCGAGGCTGCTCAGCAGCCGGCAGCAGCTGCCGAGCCCATCGCGGCTGCCGCACCGGCGAAACCGGCTGCCGGAGCCCCGGCTGCTGCGGCACCCGCCGCAGATCCCGTGCATGAAAACCCGCGCCGTAAGGACAAGGAAAAATCCCGTCGTAACGATGATGATGATCGTCCCCGTCGTGGCAAGGGTGCCAAGGGTGGTCGTCAGGATCAGGATAACCGTGGTCGTCGTGGAAAGGGTGGCAAGCGCACCGGTGCGGCTCGTGGACGCAGCTCAGGTCCGAACCAGCATGGTTTCGAAAAACCGACGGCTCCAGTCGTGCACGAAGTCAACATCCCTGAAAGCATCACCGTGGCCGAGCTGGCCAAGAAGATGTCAATCAAGGCTGCTGAAGTTATCAAGGTGATGTTCAAGATGGGCGCCATGGCGACCATCAACCAGGTCCTGGATCAGGATACCGCCGTACTGGTGGTTGAAGAGATGGGTCACAAGGCCAAGCCGATGCAGGAAAACGCGATCGAGGATGCACTGATCGAGAGCGTAGCTGCAGCGCAGGGCGAACAGGAAGGTCGTGCACCGGTTGTGACCGTTATGGGTCACGTTGACCACGGTAAGACCTCTCTGCTTGACTACATTCGCCGCACCAAGGTGGCGACTGGCGAGGCCGGTGGCATTACCCAGCACATCGGTGCCTACCACGTCGAAACTGACAACGGCATGATCACCTTCTTGGATACACCGGGGCACGCGGCCTTTACCGCCATGCGTGCACGCGGTGCCCAGCTGACCGATATTGTGGTGCTGGTCGTTGCGGCTGATGATGGCGTGATGCCGCAGACCGAAGAGGCGATCCAGCACGCGAAGGCGGCCGGCGTACCTCTGGTGGTTGCGGTCAACAAGATCGACAAGGAAGAAGCGGATCCGGACCGTGTCAAGAACGAGCTGGCACAGCGTGACGTACTGCCGGAAGACTGGGGTGGCGATGTTCAGTTTACCCACGTCTCTGCCAAGAGCGGTGAAGGCATCGATGCTCTGCTGGATGCGATCCTGCTGCAGGCTGAACTGCTGGAACTGACCGCCGTGAAGGATGCGCCGGGTCAGGGTGTTGTCGTCGAGTCCCGTGTTGACAAGGGCCGTGGCTCCGTTTCTACCCTGCTGGTTCAAAACGGTACCCTGCGCAAGGGCGATATCGTGCTGGCCGGTCTGCACTATGGCCGTGTACGAGCCATGCTGGATGAGAACGGCAACCCGATCGAAGAAGCCGGTCCGGCGATTCCGGTCGAGATCCTCGGCCTTGACGGTACTCCGGATGCCGGTGACGAGTTCACCGTCGTATCCAGCGAGAAGAAAGCCCGTGAAGTGGCGCTCTTCCGTCAGGGTAAGTACCGCGAAGTCAAGCTGGCGCGTCAGCAGAAAGCGAAGCTGGAGAACCTGTTCGAGAACATGCAGGCCGGCGATGTGAAGTCGCTGAACATCGTCCTGAAAGCGGACGTGCGCGGTTCTCTGGAAGCGATCATCCAGTCACTGGAAGACCTGTCCACCGACGAAGTGAAGGTGAACATCGTCTCCAGCGGTGTTGGCGGTATCGCCGAAACCGATGCCAACCTGGCACTGGCGTCTTCCGCCATCCTGATCGGCTTCAACGTGCGTGCCGACAACCAGGCCAAGGCTGTGGTTGAACGCGAAGAGCTGGAACTGCGCTACTACAGCGTCATCTATGACATCATCGATGATGTGAAGCAGGCGATGACCGGTCTGTTGTCACCGGAATACCGTGAAGAGATCGTCGGTATCGCTGAGGTACGTGATGTGTTCCGTTCGCCGAAGCTGGGCGCGGTGGCTGGTTGTATGGTGACCGACGGTACCGTATACCGTAACAAGCGTATCCGTGTACTGCGTGACAACGTGGTGATCTACGAAGGCGAGCTGGAATCTCTGCGTCGCTTCAAGGATGCCGTGGCCGAAGTTCGTCAGGGCATGGAGTGTGGTATCGGGGTGAAGAACTACAACGACGTGAAGGTCGGCGACCAGATCGAAGTGTTCGACACCGTTGAAGTACAGCGTACGCTGTAATCGGAGCACTATGGCACGCGATTTCAAACGAACTGACCGGGTAGGGGACCAGATCCAGCGTGATCTGGCCGCCCTTATTCAACGCGAGATCAAGGATCCGCGTCTGGGTATGGTTACCATCAGTCACGTCAAGGTGAGCAAGGATCTCGGCTATGCCGATGCCTATTTCACCGTGATGGCTTTTGGTGAGCAGACCGATGAGGCGCAGGTGGAGGCGATCAAAAGTGCCACCCAGATCCTGAATAACGCGGCCGGTTTTCTGCGCACCGAGCTGGCCCGTGGCATCAAGCTGCGGGTGATGCCGCAGCTGCGTTTCCACTTCGATGAAAGTGTGGAGCGTGGTCGCTATCTGCATGGCCTGATTGAAAAGGCCTGGCAGCAGGAAGCTCAGCGCTCGGATGACGAAGACACTGACGGGAACTGATTGTTATGGCCCGTAAACCTAAAGGCCGCCCGATAAGCGGCCTTTTTCTGTTGGACAAGCCCCAGGGACTGTCCTCCAATTCGGCTCTGCAACGGGTCAAACGCCTTTACGGCGCGGCCAAGGCCGGGCATACCGGTGCGCTGGATCCCCTGGCGACGGGACTGCTGCCGATCTGTCTGGGTGAGGCGACCAAGTTCTCCCAGTACCTGCTGGACTCGGACAAGCGCTACCTGACCACGGCGAAGCTGGGACAGCGTACCGACACCTGCGATGCCGAGGGTGAGGTCACCGAAGAAAAGCCGGTGCCTCAGGACCTGACTCGCGAACAGATCGAAGCCTTGCTGGAGCAGCACTTCAGTGGCGAGATCGAGCAGGTGCCGCCGGTCTACTCGGCGCTCAAGCTCAATGGCCAGCCGCTGTACAAGCTGGCGCGTCAGGGTGTCGAGGTCGAGGTCAAGCCGCGCCGGGTGCGGATCCACGAGATCAAACTGCTGGCGCTGCGTGACGATGAACTGGATCTGGAGGTGTTCTGTTCCAAGGGGACCTATATCCGCAGCATCGTTGAGGATCTGGGCCTGCTGCTGGGCTGTGGTGCCCATGTGATGGTGCTGCGACGGCTGCAAACCGGTGCCTTCCACGCGGATCAGATGATGACACTGGAGCAGCTGCAAAGCCTGGCGGAACCGCGCCAGGATGAAGCTGAAAACAGCATACATCAGCGCCTGGATGCGCTATTATTACCGGCTTGGAGCCCGGTGGCAGCCTTGCCTGCACTGGAGCTCACGCCCGAAGAAGTAGAGCGCATGCGTGTAGGCCAGCGTTTCCGCGCCGCCAACACGGGTTCACTCAGTGGTGAACTGCGTCTCTTTGCGCAGGGGCAAACAGAATTCATGGGCATCGGTGAAATCGGTGTCGACGGCGTGCTCAGGGCCAAGCGTCTGGTGAGCACGGCCTGAACGGTTCGGCCATAAGGGCTGACTGACGCTGCACTGAAAATATGCTCGGTGCAGCGCGACTATCAATCCGCAGCCTGCAAGGCTGTGTGCATATTAATCAAGGAGATTGCAATGGCTCTTTCTAACGAACAAAAAGCGGCTATCGTAGCTGAATTCGGCCGTGGCGCTGGCGACACCGGTTCCACCGAAGTACAGGTTGCGCTGCTGACTGCGAACATCGAAGGCCTGCAAGGTCACTTCAAGTCGCACAAGCAGGATCACCACTCTCGTCGTGGTCTGATCCGCATGGTTAACCAGCGTCGTAAGCTGCTGGATTACCTGAAAGGCAAAGATGCTGACCGTTACCTGGCCCTGATCGGCCGTCTCGGACTGCGTCGCTAAGCAGTACCCCGCTGAGGCCATACACTGTATGGCCTCAGTTTTATCCGGGCTCTTGAGCAGCCCACACTGTAGCCAAAGCTCCCGTAACTGCCGACACAATCATCCAGCCTGTACTCACTTATCCACTTGTGAGAGTGAATAACTGAGTACCGGCTTGAAAAGAGGAATGGTTGGTCAGCTGACGGGAAACCTCAAAACCAAGGAGTTTTTATCGTGCAAGCGATCAGCAAAACTTTCCAGTTTGGCAAACACGAAGTCACTATCGAGACCGGCAAGGTTGCCCGTCAGGCAACCGGTTCAGTTATGGTTACCATGGCCGGCGTGCAGGTCCTGTGTACCGTAGTTGGTGCCAAGGAAGCCAAAGAAGGCCAGGACTTCTTCCCGCTGTCCGTTCATTACCAGGAAAAGTACTACGCCGTTGGCCGTATTCCGGGTGGTTTCTTCAAGCGTGAAGCGCGTCCGTCCGAGAAGGAAACCCTGACCTCTCGCCTGATCGACCGTCCGATCCGCCCGCTGTTCCCGAAAGGTTACATGAACGAAGTGCAGGTGATCTGTACCGTCATGTCCGCTGACAAGGTAAACGATCCGGATATCGCAGCGATGATCGGTACCTCTGCAGCACTGGCCATTTCCGGCATTCCCTTCCTGGGTCCGATCGGTGCCGCTCGCGTCGGTTTCACCGAAGACCAGGGCTACATCCTCAACCCGACTTTCGAAGAGCTGGCTGGCTCCGAATTGGACATGGTTGTAGCCGGTACCAACGATGCGGTACTGATGGTTGAGTCTGAAGCTCAGGAACTGACCGAAGACGAAATGCTGGGCGCCGTGCTGTTCGCGCACCAGGAGATGCAGGTAGCGATCAACGCCATCAACGAACTGGTTGCCGAAGCCGGCAAGCCGAAGTGGGAATGGGCTCCGGCTGCCAAGAACGAAGCGCTGATCGCCCAGGTGCGTGAGCTGGTGGGCGAAGGCATCGCCGCTGCCTACCAGGTAGCCGACAAGATGCAGCGTCAGGGTGCCCTGGCCGACCTGCGCAGCAAGGCGGTTGAAGCCCTGTCCGGTAGCGAAGAAGGCCAGCCGTCCGGCAAGGAAGTGGCCGGCATCTTCAACTCTCTGGAAAAAGAGATCGTCCGTAACCGTATTATCGACGGTGAGCCGCGTATCGACGGCCGTGACAACAAGACCGTGCGTGCCATTGACGTCGAAATCGACATCCTGAAAGGCGTGCACGGCTCTGCCCTGTTCACCCGTGGTGAGACTCAGGCCATTGCGACCTGCACTCTGGGTACCAGCCGCGACCAGCAGATCATCGATGCGCTGGAAGGCGAGCGCAAAGATCCGTTCATGCTGCACTACAACTTCCCGCCGTACTCCGTCGGTGAAGCAGGTCGTATGGGCGCCACCGGTCGTCGTGAAATCGGCCACGGTCGTCTGGCCCGTCGCGGTGTCGCTGCGGTTCTGCCGACTCAGGAAGAGTTCCCGTACACCATCCGTATCGTATCCGAGATCACTGAATCCAACGGCTCCAGCTCCATGGCGTCTGTATGTGGTGCTTCCCTGTCCATGATGGACGCGGGTGTACCGCTGAAGGCACCGGTAGCCGGTATCGCCATGGGTCTGGTGAAGGAAAACGATCGCTTTGCCGTCCTGACCGATATCCTGGGTGACGAAGACCACCTGGGCGACATGGACTTCAAGGTTGCCGGTACCGAAGCAGGTGTTACTGCACTGCAGATGGACATCAAGATCACCGGTATCACCGAAGAGATCATGGAGATCGCGCTGGAGCAGGCGCACGAAGCGCGCAAGCACATCCTGAAAGAGATGGCCAAGGTCATCGGTTACGCGCGTCCGGAACTGCCGGATAACGCACCGGCGATGCAGCTGATCAAGATCAACCCGGAGAAGATCCGTGATCTGATCGGCAAGGGCGGCGCGACCATCCGTGCGCTGACCGAAGAAACCGGCGCCATGATCGACATCGAAGATGACGGCACTGTTCGCATCTACGCTGATGACAAGGCCAAGGGCAAGGCGGCGCTGGATCGTGTTAATGCGATCACTGCTGAAGCCGAAATCGGCAAGATCTACGAAGGCAAGGTTGTCCGTATCGAAGAGTTCGGTGCGTTCGTCAACATCCTGCCGGGCAAGGACGGTCTGGTCCACATCTCCCAGATCGCCAAAGAGCGCGTCAACAAGGTCACCGACTTCGTCAACATGGACGACGTGATTAAGGTTAAAGTCCTCGACGTTGACATGCGCGGTCGTATCAAGCTGTCCATGAAGGACCTGGAAGCGGACGACGCCGTTTCCTGAGTCTCTCTGACAGCTCCGCTGTAATACCCAGCCCCTGCCGGTTCGCCGCCAGGGGCTTTTTTGTACATGGACGTACTTATGTCGCGTGTGCATGGATGCACGAAAGCGACGTTGTTCAGGATGAACGGTATGCCGCGGGGCGGCCTTCCGCGGGTGCATGGAGACCCACAGCATTCGCGACGCTCATGGGGCCGGCTCTGCGCAGGAGCGGTGCTGTACAGACCGCCTGAAGGCTGTTTATAGGCAGCTACTAGGTGCGGGAGCAGGGAGGGTTGGCACCGCAGCCATCGGCCGCGGCGCACAGGGTCGATCAGGCCGGCTGGTCGTCGGCCTTCATGACGCAGTAGATACGGTAGGCGTAGATGGTCGGCAGCACGCCGAGAAACTGGATGCCCAGGGATACCAGCATCATTGCTCCTTGCTGCTCATGCAGGGCTTCGCCGATCAGGGTTTCCGCCAGCAGCAGGACACCGAAAATCAGTGCCAGGCCCTGCAGCAGCGGCCAGAAGAAATCTGCGCTTTTTTCCCAGCTGGCTTTCAGTGATTCCATCGGCCCCATACCTTCCATAACGCAATAGAACTCGGCAAAGGCCAGGCGGATGCCGATATAGATTCCCGGCACGATCAACAACACCAGGCCGAATGAGATCGCCAGTACCGAGAGGATGTAGGTCACCAGTAACCGGCCCCAGCAGGTCAGGCTCAGGCTCAGTGCGCGGCCGACTGCCAGCGGCTGTCCCTGGAGTACCGATTGCAGGTAGAACAGAGTCGCCCCCCAGTAGACCGGCATCAGCGCCAGATCCAGCGCCGAACTGATGAACAGGTTGCGCTGTACCAGGTCCATCTGCAGATCTTCGGCGTTGCCAGGCAGTTGCTGGATCAGCTGGAACTGGACGAAGGCCAGCAGAGCCAGAAAGGGGAGCTGGATCAGGGCCAACCGGTTGAGATGGTTGCGAAAGAAAAACAGGCTTTGGCGAAGGTAGTCGAAGGTCATGTGCGTCCCTGAGACTGAGAGTTGATCGGTTTACGCAGTCGTACCAGTTTGAACTGGCCGCTATCCAGATGTGTGTGGACCTCGGCGAACAGTCTGGCGGCCTTGCGTTCCAGCGGAATATGCTGGTTGACCACGAAGCAGGCGGTTCCGTTCACTGCCAGCAGCTGTCGGGCGGCTTCGAGAAAGCGGTCGGTGAGATCGCCATCGACGGAGAAGCCGCTGTGGAACGGCGGATTGCAGATCAACAGATCGAAGCCCGGCTGCAGCCGGTCGCCGGCGTTGGCGGCAATCACCTTGGCGTGCTCAAGCCCGGCCCTCTCCAGATTGTAGCGGCAGGCGTGCAGGGCTGCTGCATTATTGTCACTGCAGACCAGCCGCGTTGAGGTGTCGGCCACATTCAAGGCGAGATAGCCGAAGCCGCAGCCGAGGTCCAGTACCGAGCCCTGCAGCGGCAGTTCGGACTCGAGCATGGCGGGCAGGTGTTCGATCAGCAGGGCGCTGCCGCGATCGATCTTGTTCCAGCCGAACAGGCCCGGCTTGGACCAGTACTGTCGCTGAGCGTCCTCGCATACCTGGCGCAGTTCGGTGTAGTGCTGGTGCTCGGGGCAGTCGCCGCCCTCGGGGCCTGGGCTGATTTCGGCATACCAGCTGTCCTTGCCCAGCTTCTGCTCCCGGCGGCTGCCACCGAGGCAGGCCTCCGCCTTTTTGGCATAGGTGCGAATGCCTTCACCCTTATCGCCGAGCAGGACCAGGGTACCTGCGGGGCGCAGCAGGCGCCGGGCCTCGCCGATCAGGTAGTGCACCACCGGTTTTTCCTTGGATACACGGTAGAGGATCTGGTCGAAGCCGGCATCCGGCAGGGCCGACAGGTCGAAGTCACTGAAGCTGGCCTGCCAGCCACGCTGCTGCAGGCGCTCAATGACGTCGAGCCGGTTACCGACCACCTGAACGGATGCGTTGGCCGGTGTATCCAGCTGGATGTTCTCATCCGCCAGCCAGAGGGTGTTACCCGCGGCGCTACGCAGCAGGCGGTTGAGTTCGGTGGTCAGCAGGTCCATGTCAGATACTGGCAATCTCTTCGTCAGTCAGTTCGCGGTATTCGCCCGGATCGAGCATCTCGTCGAGCAGGATGTTACCGATCCGCTCGCGGTGCAGGCTCTCCACCCGGTTACCGAGTGCAGCGAACATGCGCTTGACCTGGTGGTAACGGCCTTCCTGAAGGCAGATTCGGGCTTCACGCTCGGACAGGATTTCCAGCTCGGCCGGCTTGGTGCGCTGTTTCTCGCCGTTAAGCATCACGCCGTTGGCAAACTTGCGCACCGCATCCTCGGGGATAGGGTCGGCAGTGGTGAGCCGATAAACCTTGCCGGTCTTGTGATTGGGCGAAGTGACTCGGTGCGCCCACTGACCATCATCGGTCAGTAGTACCAGGCCGGTGGTGTCCACATCCAGGCGGCCGCAGATGTTCAGGCGCTCGACTCTCGGCAGTTCCAGCAGGGCGAGGACCGTCGGGTGGCTGGGGTCGTCGGTGGAGCAGACCACGCCTTCCGGCTTGTTGAGCATCAGGTAGCGGGTGCGAGGAGCATCCAGCGGCATGCCCTGCAGGTCGATATCGTCGTGCTCGTCGACCTTGCGTCCCGGGTCGCGCTCCGGCTCGCCGTTGACGGTCACTTCGCCAGCGTGGAGCAGGCGCTTGACCTCCTTGCGTGAGAAATCGGTGACCTGGGTAATATATTTATCGAGTCGCATGTGAACCTGAACGTCATTCAAAACGTCTAGTATATAGTAGCGGCCCAAGTGACCACAGGGCGTTGTGAAAGCTCAGGCCGAATCCGCTAGAATGGCGCTCTTAATCTGATTGTTGAGGTGGCTGTGAAGCTTTTTGTCGATAACCTGACCCATGTGGATTTTTCCTATCTGCACCCTGAGCGGGGCCTGCTTGGCGAATCCTGGGCGGTACAGCTGGTGCTGGATGGCAGTCTGGATGAGCAGGGGATGATCTGCGATTTCGGCGTGGTCAAACGTCGTGTCAAGCAGTGGCTCGACGAGCGGGTGGATCACTGTCTTGTGGTGCCGGCACAGATGCAACGACTGCAGCTGCAGCACGAAGATGGCCGTACCCAGGTGGACTGGCGTTATCCAGAGGGCGAGCGCTTTATCTGTCGCGGACCGGAACAGGCGATCGCCGAGGTTCCCCTGGCCGCCATCGACGAGCTGGGCCTGGCACACTGGTGCCGTGACCAGCTGCTGGCGCTGTTTCCCGATCAGGTCCGGGGTGTTGAACTGGCATTCGTACCCGAGTCGATCGATGGCCATTTCTACCATTACAGCCATGGCCTGCAGCAGCATGACGGCAACTGCCAGCGCATCGCCCACGGCCATCGCTCGAAGATCGAGATCTACCGAAATGGTGTGCGTGATGAAGCGCTGGAAGGCGTTTGGGCAGAACGTTTCCGGGATATCTATATCGGCACCCGGAGCCACCTGCGTGCGCAGGTTGACGGTGAACATCACTATGCCTACACGGCGCCTCAGGGCGATTTCGAGCTGATCCTGCCGGCCCGTTGCTGCTACCTGATCGACACCGAAACCACGGTGGAGCAGATCGCCATGCACCTGGCGGCTGAAATCAAGGCTGAGCAGCCGCATGATGACATTGTGGTGCGCGCCTTCGAGGGCATCGGCAAGGGCGCCATTGCCGCTGCCTGAGCCAGAAGCCTGTCTCCGTAAACGCAAACAGCCGCCCGAGGGCGGCTGTTTGGTTGTACACGCGAGTCAATCAGTCGCGTTCGATCGCCAGTGCGGTACCCATGCCGCCACCGATGCACAGGGTAGCCAGGCCTTTCTTGGCATCGCGCTTGATCATCTCGTGGACCAGGCTGACCAGGATGCGGCAGCCGGATGCGCCGATCGGGTGACCCAGTGCGATGGCGCCGCCGTTGACGTTGACGATGTCGGTGTTCCAGCCCAGGTCCTGGTTGACGGACATGGCCTGGGCGGCGAAGGCTTCGTTGGCTTCGATCAGCTCCAGATCATCAATGCCCCAGCCGGCCTTTTCCAGTGCCTTGGTGGTGGCGCAGATCGGGCCGGTGCCCATGATCGCCGGATCGACACCGGCTGAGGCGTAGGCCTTGATGCGGGCCAGCGGCTTCAGGCCCAGGGCTTCGGCCTTCTCGGCAGAGCAGAGGATGACTGCGGCGGCACCATCGTTGATGGTAGAGCTGTTACCGGCGGTAACACTGCCGTCCTTCTTGAACGCCGGGCGCAGCTTGCCCAGTGCTTCGGCGGTACAGCCGAAACGGGGCTGTTCGTCGGTATCGAACACCACAGGATCACCCTTGCGCTGCGGGATGCTGACCGGGATGATCTCGTCCTGGAAGCGGCCGGAAGTGACGGCGGCTTCGGCCTTGTTCTGTGACGCGCTGGCAAAAGCGTCCTGCTGTTCGCGGGTAAAGCCGTACTTTTCGACGATGTTCTCGGTGGTGATGCCCATGTGGTAGTTGTTGAAGGCATCCCAGAGACCATCGTTGATCATGGAATCGACCATCTTCCAGTCACCCATGCGTGCGCCGTTGCGCGAGTTCGGCAGCACATGCGGAGACTGGGACATGCTCTCCTGGCCGCCGGCGATGATCACGTCGGCATCGCCGCAACGGATCGCCTGGGTGGCCAGCTGCAATGCCTTGAGACCGGAGCCACACACCTTGTTGATGGTCATGGCAGGCACTTCCTGCGGGATGCCGGCGTTGATCATCGCCTGACGAGCCGGGTTCTGGCCGCAGCCGGCGGTCAGCACCTGGCCCAGGATCACCTCGTCCACTTCGGCCGGGTTGAGGCCGGTCTGTTCGAGGAGTCCTTTCAGAACAGTCGTGCCTAAAGATGCAGCGGAGAGGGAGGAGAGAGAACCATTGAACGCACCAACCGCCGTACGACCGGCGGCAACGATAACAACATCGCGCATAGTAAGTGTGCCTCTTTCATTTATATCATTATTGATCCTGTGACCATGCTAATGCAGTGAGGTGACCGGGATATTGCACCCCGGTACGGCACAGGTATGGCGCACGCTCGGCGTGCGGCCACGAGGTCCTTCGAGTCTGCGCGATGCGGGAAGGCAGTGTCAAGTAGACCAAGAGGCTAATTTTGTGCATCGCACAAAAAAGACCGGCTCTGAACAACAGAAAACCGGTCTTGGCGGGTTGTGCGCTGCGAAATCGATCAGATTTCGAGATTGTCGATCAGGCGGGCGCGGCCGAGGAAGGCGGCGGCCAGGATCACCTTGTCGTCTTCCGGTCGGGCCGGCTGCAGGCTGTCGCGGTCGACGATGCAGTAGTAATCGCGGCGGAAGCCGGCGGCCTCCAGTGCATTGCAGGCGGCTTCTTCCAGCGCCGGGAAGTCCGACTCGCCCCTGCGGATGGCGGCGGCGGTCTGTTGCAGCGTCTGTTGCAGTGTTGCCGCTGCAGTCAGCTCCTCTGCGGTCAGATAGCCGTTGCGGGAACTGAGCGCCAGGCCGCTATCGGCACGCTCGGTCGGCACACCGATAATTTCCACCGGGATGCACAGGTCGCGCACCATCTTGCGGATCACGGCCACCTGCTGATAGTCCTTGAGGCCGAACACGGCGATGTCCGGCTGAACCATGTTGAACAGCTTGCAAACCACCGTGGTCACGCCGCGGAAATGGCCCGGTCGGCTGGCGCCGCAGTGCAGATCGGACAGACCTGGCACTTCGACCAAGGTCTGCTGCGCTTGCCCGTCGGGGTAGACCTCGGCCACCGAGGGGGCGAATACCAGGTGGCAACCGACCGCGGCCAGTTGCTGCTGATCTTCGGCCAGAGTGCGCGGGTAGCTGTCCAGGTCCTCGTTGGCGCCGAACTGCAGCGGGTTGACGAAGATACTGGTGATAACCACATCGGCCTGTTGCAGTGCGGTCTCGACCAGACGCAGGTGCCCCCGGTGCAGGTTGCCCATGGTCGGAACCAGGGCGATGCGTTTGCCGGCCTGGCGGTGCTGGTGCACCGCAGCACGCAGCTCAGCGATGGTGTGAAGCGTTTGCATCGTTACTCGAATCCATGTTCTTCGGCCGGGAACTGGCCGTTACGTACCTGCTCTCCGTAGAGGCGGAAGGCATCCTGGATGCTTTCGGCTTCAGGCATGAAGTTCTTGACGAATTTGGGTGTGCGTCCGGTGGTGATGCCGAGCATATCGTGCATCACCAGCACCTGGGCGTCGGTGTGGTGACCGGCGCCGATGCCGATGACCGGGATATCGACGTTGCGCGTGATTTCGTCAGCCAGCAGGGAGGGGACGCATTCCAGCAGCAGCATGCTGGCGCCGGCTTCTTCCAGGCGCTTGGCATCTTCCAGCATTCTCAGCGCCGACTGCTTGTCACGGCCCTGGACACGGTAGCCGCCGAGTTTGTTGACCGCCTGCGGGGTCAGACCCAGATGGGCACATACCGGGACGCCGCGTTCGGCCAGCAGGCTAACGCTTTCGCACAGCCAGTCGCCGCCTTCCAGCTTGACGATCTGGGCACCGGCCTGCATCAGCACGGCGGCACTGTCCATCGCCTGTTCTGGCGTGGCATAGCTCATGAAAGGCAGGTCGGCCATGATCATCGCGCCCTGGTTGCCACGGGCAACGCTGGCGGTGTGATAGGCCATCTCTTCAACGGTGACGGGCAGAGTGCTGTCCTGTCCTTGCAATACCATGCCGAGGGAGTCGCCGACGAGGATCATCTCGATACCGGCACTGCTGACCTGGTGTGCAAAGGTGGCATCGTAGGCAGTCAGTACGGCAAACTTCTCGCCCGCCTGTTTACGGGCGCTTAGGGTATGCAGCGTAATGTTACTCATAGCATTCTCTTTGTTATCAATGAGACGCCGATCCAATTCGGCCTTGAGCGGATTATAACGATATCCTTTCCAGCGTGCCCAGTGGGCAATGACTGAGGTGGTCGGACAGCGCTGAGCCGTCCGGCAGGTGCAGTTCGGGGGCGATTTCGGCCAGTGGCCAGAGCACGAAGTTGCGCTCCAGCATCCAGACGTGGGGCACGGTGAGGCGCTCGGTCGCAATCATCTGGCTGCCAAACAGCAGTATGTCCAGGTCCAGGGTTCTGGGGCCCCAGTGGATCTTGCGCACACGCTGGTGCGCCTGCTCGATCGCCTGCAGGGCATCAAGCAGTTGTTCGGGCGCCAGCTCTGTGTCCAGTGCTGCAACGGCATTGATGTAGTCCGGCTGACCGGGTGGTCCGACCGGGTCGGAGCGATACAGGGAGGAGCGGGCGATCACGCGACTCTGCGCGATCCCTGCCAGTTCCTGCAGCGCATCCGAGACCTGGTGCAAGGGGTCTTCCAGGTTGCTGCCCAGGCCGATGTAAGCGCGCTTCACTTTTATTCCCCCTGGCTCTGACCCTGGTCGTTCGCCGGACGTTTGCGCGGACGGCGACGACGCTTGCGTTTGGGCTTTTCGTCACGGTCGGACGGCATCATTTCGCGCCGGTTAACCGGGTTGGCGACCTGATAGTCGGTCCACCATTGGCTCAGTCCGCCCAGATCCTCGCCGCTGTTTTCTCGCAGCAGCAGCAGGTCGTAGGCGGCGCGGAAGCGCGGGTGCTCCATCAGCTGGTCGGCGCGCTTGCCCTGACGACGTGGCAGGCGCAGCTGCAGTTCCCAGATTTCACGAACCGGGGTGGAGAAGCGGCGCGGGATAGCGGTGCATTTGACCTGCTCCGCCAGTACCTGGTTGGCCGCCTCATGCAGCAGTGGCAGCGGCGGCAGATCGGAGGTGGGTTCCAGTTCGCGGATGCGCTGCTGCAGCGGATACCAGAGCAGGGCGGCGAACAGGAAGGCCGGGGTCACGCTCTTGCCCTGAGCCAGGCGGCGGTCGGTGTTGCACAGCGCATTGATGATCAGCGTTTCCACCGGCTCATTATCGCTTTCCAGTGCCTGATCGGTCAGCGGGAACAGGTACTGGAACAGGCCGAAACGCTGTAACTGGCGATAGGAGGCTTCACCATGGCCGCTTTGCAACAGCTTCAGGACCTCATCGAACAGGCGCGCCGGTGATACGTTACGCATCAGCGGTGCCAGTTCACGGATCGGATCGGCAGTGTCCGGCTCGATATCGAAGCCCAGCTTGGCGGCAAATCGTGCGGCACGAATCATGCGTACCGGGTCTTCGCGGTAGCGGGCATTGGCATCCCCGATCATGCGCAGGCGGTTGTTTTTCAGATCATCGTAACCGCCGGCGAAGTCGAGGATGCTGTGATCTTTGACGTCGTAGTAGAGCGCGTTGACGGTGAAATCGCGGCGCAGCGCATCCTCTTCGATGGTGCCGTACACGTTGTCGCGCAGGATCATGCCGGTGTCGGCGGTGCGTGCCTGGTCGCGGCTGACTTCATCCTGGTCATGGGAGGCACGGAAGGTGGCAACCTCGATCACCTCGCGGCCGAAACGGACATGCAGCAGCTTGAAGCGGCGGCCGATCAAACGACCGCGTCGGAACAGCTCTTCGGCTTCTTCCGGGTGCGCCGAGGTGGCGATATCAAAATCCTTGGGTTTCAGGCCGCGCAGCAGGTCGCGGATGCAGCCGCCCACCAGATAGCCTTCATGGCCGGCATCTTCCAGCCGGTACACCACTTTCATCGCATTGTCGTCGAGATAGCGGCGCGGGATCTGGTGGTCCGCTTCGGGAATGCGGCGATAACCGCTCTCGGTGGCGGTGGAAGCGGTTAGTGTGTTGCTGTCGGAGGCAGTACTGCTGGAGCGCTTGCGGATCAGGATCCAGGCGGTCAAGGCGGCAGCGAGCACTGCAAAAACTACAAGTAGAGTGGTCGGCATGGGTTGAGCTGTGTCCCTGTCTGTAACGTCTCACGGATGGCGCATCATAACACCTGGTTACCCTTAGGGCATAAGAATGGGGTGTTATCGGCGGCGGAGTCGGTGGTAAAGCCGGGATGGAGCAGGTCGGGAAGCGGGGATTGGGGGTGTCGGTCGTAAAGTGGCAACAGAAGACTTAGCTTGTTGTTGTTGTTCCTAAGAGCACTGATTGGGGAGCGCTACAGTGCCACTTTAGCGACCGACGAAGCCTCATTGTTATTTTTATTCGAGGCAAGTCACTCTTCAGCAGGGCCGTTGTTATTTTTATTGCTGGCCAGGCATTCGAGCGTCGTTGTTGTTGTTCTGACTGGTATAAAGCATGGTGCGTGCCAGTTTTGTTAAGTTGTTGTTTTATATGACATTGGTTCTTTTGGACTAGTTCTTTGGGATTATTTTGGCAACAGAGTGTTACCTTAGTAAACGCAAGGTGTTTCCAGCATGGGTAGTTCGGTAACCCTTGGTTAGGTATGGGTATGGCTGCGCGGATGCGGTGGCTGAAGTGCCAGCGGAGGCATGGGGAGTCGGGTGTGCAGCTTGAGACTGGCATCATGTCGGCGCAGCGAGTCAGCATAAGTTAACGGGGTATCGGGGCCAGAGCGGGAATGGGCATTCAGGTGGTGTCAGCAGGCAAACGTTGACGGCAGGTGTGGTTGCTTTATCAAGTGGGAATAACGGGTCTATCAGAGGGAGTGGGGTGTCGGTCGTAAAGTGGCAACAGAAAACTTAGCTTGTTGTTGTTGTTCCTAAGAGCACTGATTGGGGAGCGCTGCAGTGCCACTTTAACGACCGACTAAGCCTCATTGTTATTTTTATTCGAGGCAGATCACTCATCCACCTGACCTGTTGTTATTTTTATTGCTGGCCAGACTTCAGTGTGTGCGTTGTTGTTGTTCTGTCTAAAATAAAGCAGATAGTGTGCCAAAAAACATAAGTATTTGTTTTAACTATGTGTTGATTGTTTTCTGATCGATAATTGGTGTTAAATTTACAACAGAGTGTTACCCAAATATACGTCAATCATGAGGCCTGTGTAGTTAGGTAACACTGTCGGGTGTTACCGAGTGTTACCCTTTGGGCTTGCGCGGGATGCCCAGCTTCTGGCGGCGTTCCCACAGGCTTTTGCGGCTGATGCCCAGGGTCTTGGCCAGTTCGGTCTCACTCATCTGGTCCTGGTTTTCCAGCACGAAGCGCTGGAAGTAGTCGTCCAGTGACAGGTCGGTGCGCGGGCGCTCGGTCGTGCTCTGTGAGGGCTCCGGCTGGGACTGTCGATACTGGCTTTCCAGCTCGCTGAGACTCTGTGGTTCGACCTCCAGGCCAAGCAGGTCCGGGGTGATCTGGTGTCCGTCCGCCAGAATGACGGCGCGCTCGATGGCGTTTTCCAGTTCTCGCACGTTGCCGGGCCAGTGATAGCTGCGTAGCAACTGGCGCGCTTCGGGGTTGAAGCTGAGGTGCTCGCAGCCCAGCTTCTGACCCTGCTTGTCCAGAAAGGCTTCGGCCAGCTCAAGGATGTCATTGTCGCGCTCGCGCAGCGGTGGCATGCGCAGCTCCATGACATAGAGGCGGTAGTAAAGGTCTTCGCGGAACTGGCCGGAACGAGCACGGTTCTTGAGGTCTCGATGGGTCGCGGCGATCAGGCGCACATCCACGGTCAGGGGGTGTACCGCCCCGACTCGGCGTATTTCGCCTTCCTGCAGGAAGCGCAGCAGACGGGCCTGGGCTTCCAGCGGCAGCTCGCCGATCTCGTCGAGGAACAGGGTGCCGCCATCGGCCGCTTCGATCAGGCCGCTGCGGCTGCTGGTGGCGCCGGTGAACGCCCCCTTTTCATGGCCGAAGAGTTCGGACTCGATCAGCGTTTCCGGGATGGCGGCGCAGTTGACGCAGATCATCGGCTTGTGAGCCCGGTCACTCTGTTCATGAATGGCGCGTGCTGCCAGCTCCTTGCCGGTACCGGATTCGCCGAGAATCAGCACCGTGGCATCGGTGCGAGCGACCTTGGCGATGCGACGGTACAGCTCCTGCATCGCCTGGCAGGAGCCGATGATGCTGGTCTGGCTGCCGCTCTCGGCAGGTGCTGCTTCGGGGGGGCTGGCCGGAGCCGAGCGCTGCTGCAAAATGCCCGCAACGGTATTGAGCATCTCATCATGGTCGAACGGCTTGGCGATGTAATCGACGGCGCCGAGTTTCATCGCATCCACGGCCGAACGCAGGCTGGCATAGCTGGTCATGATCAGCACCGGCACCGAGCCGGCCAGTTCGATCAGGTCGGTCCCCGGTGCGCCGGGCAGGCGCAGGTCCGAAATGATCAGGTCGAAACTGTCCAGGCTGTGGCGGGCGGTGGCATCGGCCACCGATTCGACATCGCTGATCTCGTAACCGTTCTTTTCCAGCAGGCGTTTCAGTGCGGAGCGGATGATACTCTCATCCTCAACTATCAGAATTCGACTCATCCAGACAAACCTTCTCCATCTGCCTCCGGCCGTTCTGGGGTAACAGGGTACTGCAGCCGAGGTAAGGTGATAATGACCCGAGTGCCGTTGTTCTGTTTCTTGTTGGCCGGACTCACGATCTCGATACTACCATAGTGCTGGGTGATGATGTTGTAGACCAAAGGCAGACCCAGCCCCGTTCCCTTGCCCGGCTCCTTGGTGGTGAAGAAGGGTTCGAACAGCTGCTCAAGGTGCTCTTCGGGGATACCACTGCCTTCGTCGGTGATCAGGATGCGGCTGCTGTGTTCGTTAACGTCCGATTCTATCCGGATACCGCTTTCGGCGGGCGAGGCATCGCTGGCGTTGTTGAGCAGGTTAACGAACACCTGCAACAACAGCTGCAGGTCGCCCTGGATCAGCAGCGTCGGGTCGACGTCATTAATGAAATGCTGCTGGCGTCCGTGGCGGTCCAGCGTGGCCAGATGAATCGCTTCGTCGATGCAGTCATGCAGGTTGACCGGTTCCAGGTGGCCGGGGCCCTCCTGGCGGCCGGTATGGGCGAAGCGGACCAGTGACTGCACGATGCGGTTGATGCGCCGGGTCTGGTCGACGATCTGATCTCCGGTTTCCAGTACTTCCGGTTGTTCGGTTTCCAGCTTCAAATTCTGCGCCAGGCAGGCGATACCGGTCACCGGGTTGCCGATCTCGTGGGCGACGCCGGCGGCGAAACGGCCAATCGAGGCCAGGCGTTCACTGTGTGCCAGTTTGCGTGCCATTAACTGGTGCTGGGTTTCCTCTTCGATCAGTAGCACCATCCCCTGCGCCGGGGTATCGTCGAGCCGGGCCTTGTGCAGGCTGAACCAGCGCTGGGCATTTTCCAGTTCGATACATTCGGCGACCTGGTGCAATGCATCGGTCGCGGCAAATCTGGCCAGCAGGTCCGACCAGGGGGGGGGCAAGTGGTCGAGCCGGGTGCCCAGGGTACTGTCCGATGTCAGCCCGGTATAGGTCTCAAGCTCGGCGTTCCAGAACAGGATGCGCTGCTCCGCATCCAGGGTGCAGACGCCGATCGGCAGCCGTTGCAGGGTCGCGCGGTGGTAGCGGCGCAGCTGATCCAGTTCGGCCGCCAGACCGGACAGACGCTGGTCGTAGGCTTCCAGCTGTTGCTCAAGCAAGTGGACATTGCGTGCCTTGAAGCCACCATTGCTGGCCGGCGTATCCAGTGGCTGCAGCAGCGCAGCCGCTTCCACTGGTCCCAGCAGTCCCGACAGGTTCTGTTCCAGCTGAGCGCGCAGGCGCAGGCTGTCCAGTGGCGCCAGTCGCCCGTTGGGCAGCTGGAGTTCGCGCAAGGCACGGCGCACCTCACGTACGGCCGTCTTTTCGCCCAGCCGGGGGGCCAGGCGATTGATGAAATCGGTATCACTTTGCACCTGGATGCCCTGATCGGAGGGGCGGGGCAGGGCGTTGAGCAGGCAGGCTTCGGCGGCCTGGCGTTCTTCCCGGCGTCCGGGGAAAAGCAACGAAGCCGCCACCAGCACCAGACAGTTGGCCAGCAGCGCAATGAGCGCGACCTGGTACCCCGGCTCTGCCGGCCGCAATGGGTCCATGCCGGTTTCAAACAGCCCCATCATCGGCAGCAGCAGGCCCAGAGCCCAGATGGCAAAACCTGCTGCGATACCCGCCAGAAACCCGTTGCGGCTGGCGCTGGGCCAGTACAGTGTGACCAGCACACCCGGCAGGAACTGCAAGAAGGCTGTAAAAGCCAGTAGCCCCAGCTGGTTCAGTGCGAAGCGATGGCCAATGAAGTGGAAGAACAGGTAGCTGCCCAGTACCACTGCCAGGATGATCAGTCGGCGGATCCACAGTAGCCAGGCATAAAAGCGGACGTTGTCCGGTACCCGTACCAGTGGCAACACCACATGGTTTTGCAGCATTGAAGCAAGCGCAACGGTGGCGACAATGATGATGCCGCTGGCGGCGGACAGTCCGCCGATGAAAGCCAGCAGGCTCAGCCAAGGCAGCTGCAGGGTCTGTCCAAGCTGCATGACCATATATTCGGGGTTGTCGATCGCGTTGCTTTTGATTGCGGCCCACAGGATGGGGGGAACCGCCAGCGCCAGCAGCAGCATAAACAGGGGGAGCCCCCAGCTGGCCCGGTAAAGGCTCTCGGTGGGCAGGTTCTCGGTGAAAGCGACATGGAACATGTGCGGCATGACGAAGGCGCAGGCAAAAAAGGCCAGCAGCAGCACCTGCCAGTGGTCGGCCGGAGGCTGGTGCAGGCGCTGCAGCTGCTCGGGGTTGGCAGCGAGCCAGTCGAGCAGGCCGCTGGGGCCGTCGAGGATGGCGAACAGGGCATAGCCGGCAATGCTCAGCAGGGCGATCAGCTTGACCAGTGATTCGGTGGCGATGGCGAAAATCAGTCCGTTGTGACTGTTGCGCAGGGAGGCGTGGCGTGCACCGAACAGGATGGTGAACAGGGCGATCACGGCGCAGAAGCCGATCGCGGCCTGGTTCGAGGAGATTTGAGGGTTTAGCATCGGCAGGGAGTCGGCCAGTGCCTGGATCTGGATCGAGATCAGCGGCAGGCTGGTGAACAGCATCAGCAGGGTGGTCAGGGTGCCGACGCGGCCGCTGCGAAAGCGGAAGGCGAAGAGGTCGGCCAGGGAGCTGAGCTGGTGGCGCCGGGTGATGCGCAGAATCGGGATCAGGATCAGCGGTGCCAGCAGAAACGCGGCCGAGCCGCCCAGGTAGGACACCAGATACAGGTTGCCCGAGTGGTAAGCCACGCCGAAAATGCCGTAAAAGGTCCAAGCGCTGGCGAACACGCCAAGCGCGAGGACATGTACCAGTGGATGACGAATCAGGCGTTCGGGCAGGCGCTTGCGTTCAGTGAGCCAGGCGGCACCAAACAGCATCAGCAGATAGCCGCAGCCAAACAGCAGCAGAGTGGAGAGGTCAAAGTTCATGATGTCGTTGACGCCATTCAGCGGCCGCTGTGATCAGGATCAGCAGCGCCCAGATCAGGAAAGGGGTGAGCCAGTGGTGGTCGCTGAACAGCCACCAGTCGATCAGCCCTGGAACCAGCAGCAGGGCGGCGAAGCTCAGCAGCAACAGCAGACGCTGGCGGATCATTGCGCGGCGCTACCGTCTGGCGGAGTGGTACCCAGCGGCGTACCGTCGGGCGCCAGTTGCAATACGGCGGGCACGGCCTCCAGCCGCCAATGCTGACGGCCCCAGTGTAGCAGCTCGTCAAGGCTGGCGTCCGTCAGTGCTGCGTCTGGCTGTTGGCCAAGCAGTCTCAAGGCCTGCAGCAATAATGCCTGGCGCTGCCGGGAATCAATTGCCGGCGCCAGATTCTGCTTGCTCAGTTTCTGTCCCAGGGGGTTGGTGATCACCGGAATGTGCGCATAACGCGGGCGTGGATAGCTGAGCTGGTCCTGCAGCTCCATCTGGTGCGGTGTCTCGTCAATCAGGTCGCTGCCGCGCAGCACCTCGGTGATACCCTGTTCGGCATCATCTACCACCACGGCGAGCTGGTAGGCAAAAAGGCCGTCGCGGCGGTAGACCACGAAGTCTCCTTCGTGTCCGCGCCAGTGATAGTGACGCAGGCCCTGAATACGGTCTTCGAACTGCTGGTGGGGGTGCGTATGCTGCACCCGCCAGGCGATATCCGTGGTGACTTCCGGCGGGTGTTGCAGGCAGTGACCGTCGTAGCCCAGCACACCGCGGGTGCGCAGCTGCTTACGGCTGCAGCAACAGGCGTAGGCCGTGTTCAGACTGATCAGCTGTTGCAGGGCCTCTTTGTAGAGGGCATGGCGTTGGCTCTGGTAGACCACTTCGCCGTCCCAGTGCAGGCCAAAGGTATCCAAGGTGTGCAGAATGGAATCGGCGGCACCGGGCTGTTCTCGGGGCGGGTCGATATCCTCGATACGCAGCAGCCAGCGGCCGTTACGGGCACGGATATCCAGATAACTGGCCAGGGCGGCCAGCAGGGAGCCGAAATGAAGCGGGCCGGTGGGGGAGGGGGCGAAACGTCCGATACAGGGCACGGTTAGCTCTCAAACCAGCTGCCTGAGGTGCCAACGGCACCTCAGCGTCGGGGATCAGCGGCCGACCTGCTTTTCCTTGATCTCGGCAAGGGTCTTGCAGTCAATGCAGAGGGTCGCAGTCGGTCGGGCTTCCAGACGGCGGATGCCGATCTCGACACCACAGGCCTCGCAGAAACCGTAGTCATCGTCGTCGATGCTCTCGAGTGCTTCGTCGATCTTGCGGATCAACTTGCGCTCACGGTCGCGGGTGCGCAACTCCAGGCTGAACTCCTCTTCTTGGCTGGCACGGTCGCTCGGGTCAGCAAAGTTGGAAGCTTCTTCTTTCAGGTGGGTGATGGTGCTGTCGACCTCTTCCATAAGCTCGCGTTTCCAGCCAAGCAGGATCTTGCGGAAGTGATCTTTCTGCGCATCACTCATGTACTCCTCACCGGTATCCAGCGGATAGGGCTCGAAATGCATGAACTGAGTATCGTTTGTTTTCGGCATTGGCGCAGCCTCACGTCATTGGGGGCTCAGACTCTGTCAGAGCGCTATTGCTCCGGCCCGGCGCCCCTGATATGGGAACACTATGGTGCTTTAAAAGCCGGTGAAAGTACCAGAAGCCCAGTCTTTAGGCTAGACCCCTTTGGGGTTTTTGCCATCCCGTTGATATCAGGCAGAAGTTAAGCGGCATACAGCTACGACGAATGTCGATATACTGCGGCGCGTGTTGAACGGAGAGAAAAGCGATGAATAAAGGCTGGACGGAACGGGCGCGCGAGATCGACTCGTTCAAGGTAATGGATCTGCTCAAGCGTGCCGCCGAGCTGGATGCGGTCGGGCATGATGTGGTGCATATGGAAGCCGGTGAGCCCGATTTTCCGACGGCCGAGCCGATCGTCGCGGCGGCGCAGGCGGCCCTGGCCGCCGGGCATACTCGCTACACCCCGGCGGGCGGTATTCCCCAGTTGCGCGAGTCCATCGCCGCCTTCTACCAGCAGCGCTACGGTGTCAGTATCACGCCGCAGCGGGTGCTGGTGACCGCCGGTGCCTCCGGCGCGCTGATGCTGGCCTTTGCCCTGCTGGCCGCACCGGGCAGTCGTTTCCTGCTGGCCGATCCGGGCTATCCGTGCAACCGCCAGTTCCTGCGCCTGCTGGAAGCCCGTGGCCAGCTGGTGCCGGTAGGACCGGAGACCAACTACCAGCTCACACCGGAGCTGATCGAGCAGCACTGGCAGGCGGATACCGCCGGTGTGTTGCTGGCGTCACCGTCCAACCCGACCGGCTCAGTGGTGCCGACCGATCAGCTGGCCGCCATCGCTGAGACAGTAGACCGCCTCGGTGGGGCGCTGGTCGTGGACGAGATCTACCACGGCCTCACCTACGGCTTCGATGCCGAAACGGTGCTCAGCGTAGCGCCGAGTGCCGTGGTGCTGAACAGCTTCTCGAAGTACTTCGGCATGACCGGCTGGCGGCTGGGCTGGCTGGTGGCGGAAGAGGACGCCGTGGCCGAGATGGAGAAGATCGCCCAGAACCTGTTCATCTCGCCGGCCACGCTGTCGCAGCATGCGGCGCTGGCGGCGTTCGAGCCGCAGACGCTGGCCATTTTCGAGCAGCGCCGGGCTGCCTTTGCCGAGCGTCGTGACCGTCTGGTCGCTGGGTTGCGCGAATTGGGTTTCGGTATTCCTCTGATGCCGGAAGGGGCCTTTTACGTCTATGCCGATGCTTCCCACCTGACCGATGACAGCTATGCCTACTGCTGGTCATTGCTGGAGGAAGATCATCTGGCGGTGACGCCGGGGGCGGACTTCGGCTGTCACCACCCGGAGCGCTATATCCGTTTCTCCTACACCACCGGGCTGGATCGGATTGAGCTGGCGTTGCAGCGTTTGAAGCAGCGGATCAATCGCGGCTGAGGTAGACCTTGCCGTCCCTGACCGAGCAGGTCAGGGGGGCCAATTCTTCGCCCGGACAGGGACCGGCCACGCAGACGCCATCCTCGATGCCGAACAGGGCACCGTGGGTGGCACACTGGATGAACTGCTTTTCATAATCCAGGAACTGGTCCGGCTGCCATTCCAGGCGGATGCCCCGGTGCGGGCAGCTGTTTTGCCAGGCCAGTACGCGCTCGCCACGGCGAAACAGCAGCCCGGCGGTGCCGTCGTCCAGCTCGAACCCGCGTCCTTCTACCGGGTCCAGTTCGTCGACCCGGCACAGATAGATATCACTCATCTCATTCTCCGATCAGGCGCTGGGCGCGCAGCTGGGCCATCAACTGTTCGATCGCTTCATCATCGCGGGTATCCACCGGCAGGGTGATCAGCTGCTCCTCGCTGCTCAGTGGTTGCATCACCTTCATCTGTTCGTGCATCACCTCCACATCGGCATCGGAAGGGTCGCGGCCCTCTTCCTGGCGCCGTTTGAGACGGGCTTCGATCAGGTTCTGCTCGCAGTGACAGCTGATGATGCGTACCGGTACTTCCAGTAGCGCCGCCAGCTCTACATAGGCGTTGCGCGTGCGCTGATGAATAAAGGTGGCGTCGACCACCACCGAGTAGCCGGCCTTGAGCATCAGGGCGGTGGTATCGAGCAGGTGCTGGAAGGTGCGGCTGTTCATCTCGGCACTGTACAGTTCCAGTGGCAGCCCCTGCAGACTCAGTTCCCGGTAGAGGCGCTTGCGTTCGACATCGGAGCGGATGCGAATGACCCCGACCGCTTCGGCCAGGCGTTCGCTGAGGTAGCTCTTGCCGCTGCCGCTGACGCCGTGCATCACGAATACGGCGGGGGAGCGCTGCTGGCAGTAGTGCTCAGTCAGCTTGAGGTAGTGGCGGCAGGTGGGCACGTCAGGCTGGGTACCCAGCATCGCTACCTTGGCACGCACCATGGAACGGTAGGCCTTGTAGAAGTTCAGCAGCGGCAGCGCCGAGTAGTCACCGGTCAGCTCCAGATAGAGATTGAGACAGCGGTTGGCCCAGCGAAACTGCTGGTTGGCTTCCAGGTCCATCAGCAGGAAGGCCAGGTCGGAGATGGTATCGATCCAGCGGAATTCCAGGTTGAATTCGATGCAGTCGAACAGGCGCAGCTCGTCGTGGAACAGGTTGATGTTGGCCAGGTGCAGGTCGCCGTGGCACTCGCGTACATGCCCCTCGCGTTTGCGCTGGCGCATCAGCCCCTCGAGTGCACGGAAGCGTTCCGCCGTGCGTGCCGACAGCTGTTGCAGCAGCGCCCAGTCCTCGGTGTCGAGGTGGTCCGGCGGGATATGACGGTAGTTGTCGGCGA
This sequence comes from uncultured Marinobacterium sp., assembly GCA_963677795.1. Taxonomy (GTDB): domain Bacteria; phylum Pseudomonadota; class Gammaproteobacteria; order Pseudomonadales; family Balneatricaceae; genus Marinobacterium. Next base: position 2,370,830 of record OY782520.1, read on the forward strand.
CCACTTCCCACAGTGTCTCGGGTTCGCCCCAGGGGCTGTCCTGGGCGACGATGGGAATGCGTTGGTGGAAGGCGGCGATCTGTTCGGCCAACAGGTCGATCCAGTGGGTTTCGAACAGATGGCGCTGCAGCAGGCGGTCAAGGCGCAGTTCAGGATCGAACTGGTACATTTTGACGGCATATTCGATGATGCCTTCATCCGCTTCCAGCTCGGGGGCTTCGTCACTGCCGCCGATCGGCACCAGCCCGATATAGATGTCCGGCGCCAGGCGCTGGTTCAGTCGCACCTCCTCTTCGCAGCAGTGGCGACGCTGTTCCAGCGTGGTAAAGTCCAGAAACCCGAAGTTGACCGGCTTCTTGACCTTGTAGGCGTACTCCCCGGTGAGCAGCAACCAGGATATGTGGGTTTCGATCACCTCGACCTGGTCAACCGCGTGTGGATAGCAGGCGGGATCGCGCAATGATTCGATCAGTTTGGGTAACATGAGGCTCCAGCTGTTGTCAGCGATGGCATGAGATTATACTGACCCGATGAGTAAAAAGAGAACTCCCCCCGCCAAAGGGCGCAGGACGCGCCGATCCAAACAACCTTCCCTGATGGCTCGACTGTTCCGCTGGCTGCTCAAGCTGGGGCTGGTGCTGACGGTGATTGCGGCTGTCGGCCTGATCTATCTGGATGCCCAGGTGCGCAGCAAATTCGAGGGCAAGCGCTGGGCCGTGCCGGCCAAGGTTTATGCCCGGCCGCTGGAGCTGTATCCCGGCCAGAGCCTGAGCCGGGATGAACTCAAGCAGGAGCTGAAGGGGCTGCATTACCGTTTCGTGCGCAGTGCCGACCAGCCCGGCGCGGTGGAGTGGGCCAGCAATCGTGCCCGTATCCGCACGCGGGGGTTCAATTTCCCCGATGGTGCCGAACCGGCGCGCAATATGCTGCTGACCTTCTCCGGCAATACCCTGAGCGATATCCGTGATGCCGAGGGGCGCCGCCTGCCGCTGGTACGGCTGGAACCGATGCTGGTCGGTGGCATCTACCCCAAGTCCAACGAGGACCGTGATCTGATCAAGCTTGATGAGGCGCCGCCTCATCTGGCACAGGCGCTGGTGGCGGTGGAAGACCGTCGTTTTTATGAGCACTGGGGCGTCTCCTTCAAGGGTATTGCCCGTGCCATGTGGGTCAACGTCCGTGCCGGTCGCTTCGTGCAGGGCGGCAGCACCCTGACACAGCAGCTGATCAAGAACTTCTATCTGACCTCCGAGCGTACGCTGAGCCGCAAGCTGTTGGAACTGCCCATGGCGATGCTGCTCGAGCTGCATTACGACAAGGACGAGATCCTGGAGGCCTACCTCAATGAGGTTTATCTGGGGCAGTCCGGCAACCGTGCCATTCATGGCTTTGGTCTGGCCAGTCAGTATTATTTCGCCCGTCCGGTGCAGGAGCTGGAGTTGCACCAGGTGGCGTTGCTGGCCGGCATGGTCAAGGGACCGTCCTGGTATGATCCGCGCCGTCATCCCGAGCGAGCGCTGGAGCGACGCAACCTGGTGTTGAAGATGCTGCGCGATCAGGGGCAGATCGACCAGGTCGAATATGACGCCGCCCGTCAGCGTACGCTGGGTGTGGTCAAGCAGCGCAGTCTGCACAAGGGTGCCTTTCCGGCCTATCTGGATCTGGTCAAGCGCAAGCTGCGCGAGGAGTACCGTGACGATGACCTGAGTACCGAAGGGCTGAGGGTGTTCACCGCGCTGGACCCGCTGGTGCAGACCCGTGCCGAAGTGGCACTGGACACCAGCGTGCAGGGGCTGGAGAAGCGCTACGGCAAGCGTGCTCAGGGCCTGGAGGCGAGCATGGTGGTCACCGATCCACAGACCGGTGAGGTGCTGGCGCTGATCGGGGGGCGCGAAACCCGCTATCAGGGCTTCAACCGGGCGCTGGATGCATTGCGGCCCATCGGCTCGCTGGTCAAGCCGGCGGTCTATCTGGCGGCACTGGAGAAGGGTTACACCCTGAATAGCCTGCTGGAAGACGAGCCGTTCAGTGTCAAGCTGCCTGATGGCTCGGTGTGGCAACCTCAGAACTTCGACCGGCGCAGCCACGGCCTGGTGCCGCTGCACCGATCGCTGGCGCTGTCCTACAATCAATCTACAGCCCGACTGGGTATGGACGTGGGGCTGGACAGGGTGATCGACATGCTGGAGCGCCTCGGTGCCGAGCGTGAACTCAAGGCCTATCCTTCGCTGCTGCTGGGGGCTCAGGCACTGTCGCCACTGGAGCTGGCCAGCATCTACCAGACCATTGCCGCCAACGGCTTCCGCATGCCGTTGCGGGTTATCCGTCGAGTGACCGATGCCGAGGGCGAGGAGTTGTCACGTTATCCCTTTACCCTGAAGCAGCAGGTCAAACCCGAGGTGGTGCATCTGTTACAGTATGCGCTGCAGGAGGTGGGCCGCGAGGGAACGGCGCGCAGTGCCTACGGTGTGCTGCCGCAGAACCTGAATCTGGCCGGCAAAACCGGTACCTCGAATGATCAGCGTGACAGTTGGTTCGCCGGTTTTACCGGCGATCGACTGGCCGTGGTCTGGCTGGGGCGGGATGACAACTCCCAGCTGCCGTTTACCGGTTCCGGTGGCGCGCTGCGGGTGTGGACCGAGTTCATGCGCCGTGAGCGTCCTGAACCCTTTATTGCCACACGACCCGCCGGGATCAAGTACGTCTGGATCGACGAGGCGACCGGGCTGCGCTCCGACGAGCGCTGTGAAGGCTCTCGTCAGCTGCCTTTCCTGGCCGGTACGGCACCCGAGGAAAAGGTCGACTGTGGCCTGGAAAATCCGGTCAGGCGTTCGCTGGACTGGTTCCGCAACTGGTTTAACTGACTTTAGAAGGACGCTATGAAAAAGGTTTATCTGATGCTGGGCATGGCGCTGGTGGTGACCGGCTGTGCCGGTCCCAATCCCTATGTCTACAAGGCGCCGGTCGAGGATCGTAGCCGTGATGCAGCGCCTGATGTCCGCGCCAGTGAGCCGGGTACAGTGGTGCCGGCGGAACCGGCACCGGGTGTGACGGTGACACCTATCGGTCAGACGCCGGTGATTCGGGCGCAGCGTGAAGCGCTGGATAAGCCGGTTCAGGTACAGGTGCAGCCGCCGGTGGAACAGGTTGTCAGTCAACCGCAGAGCCCGGCGGTGGTGGCGCTGCTGGAAACGGCACGCCAGGACAGCAGCAGCGGCAACCTGCGCACCGCGCAGAATCGTCTGGAGCGGGCGTTGCGCATTGCGCCGCGTGACCCTGAAGTCTATATCCAGCTGGCCGACGTGCAGCGTCGCCAGGGACAGTTCCTGCAGGCGGAGCAGGTGGCGTTGAAAGGGGTGAGTGTCGCCTCGGGCCAGAGTAGCCCCTTGCGCCGACTGTGGACGCTGATTGCGGATATTCGCCAGGAAGCGGGGAATGCGGCGGGCGCTCGCGAGGCCCGCCAGAAGGCAGCGGCTTACTGAGCCGCTGTTTCCCTTGAGGTCTGTTGCAGCAGGGAGCCGCTGAGCAGCAGCAGGCCGACCGCCTGCGCCAGCAGGCGCATCGTGTCGGACAGTTCGGCCGTCATCAGTGCCGGCGCGCTGAGGCTGATCAGCAGCAGCGGTGCCGCCAGGGCGCAGGCCAGCTGTGACAGCAGGCCCTGCAGTCGCCAGGCGGCGACCAGCAGGGCGGCGCACAGGGCCAGACCGAGCCAGAGGATGTAGTCCTCACCCAACCCCATGCGTCGGCACAGCTCGAACAGGGCAAAGAGTGCCAGCAGCCAGCGTCCCCAGCCCGCCTTTGACCAGTACCAGCCCATCGCCAGTGCCAGGGTTGCGGTTGCCAGCAGTGGCAGCCCGGCGTATACCGCCAGATTGTCCAGCAGGCGCTGCAGGGTCGCGATATCCTGGCTGGTTGGCGTCAGCAGCAGCTGCCCCATCGCGGACAGCGCCACGAACACCAGGCTCAGGCTGCCCACCTGAAGCTGCGATCGAGGCGCTTCGGCCAGTGCTTCACTGCGGCGAAACAGCAGTACGGCACCGGCCAGGGCGGCCAACAACAGCAGACTGTTAGCCAGCATCAGCAATCAGCCCGCCAGCTTGGCGAAGACACGATCCGCAGCCGCCAGGGTCGCGTCCAGTTCCGCTTCGGTATGGGCGTTGGAGACGAAGCCGGCCTCGAAGGCAGACGGAGCCAGGTAAATGCCCTCATCCAGCATGCCGTGGAAGAACTTGCCGAACAGTTCGGCATCGCAGGCGGTCGCTTCGGCGAAGCTGGTGACCTGCTCCTGATCGGTGAAGAACAGGCCAAACATGCCACCGACGCAGCTAGTGGTGAACGGAATACCATGACGGGCGGCCATCGCTTCCAGCCCCAGGGTCAGGTATTCGGCCTTGGCGCTCAGGGCTTCGTGGATGCCCTCTTCCTTCAGTGCGGTCAGCATCGCCAGACCCGCAGACATCGCCAGCGGGTTGCCGGACAGGGTACCGGCCTGATACACCGGACCCAGCGGTGCGATATGCTCCATGATCTCACGTTTGCCACCGAAGGCACCCACCGGCAGGCCGCCGCCGATCACCTTGCCCAGCGTGGTCAGGTCCGGCTTGATGTTGAAGTATTCCTGAGCACCACCCAGGGCGACACGGAAACCGGTCATCACCTCATCGAAAATCAGTACGCTGCCGTACTGGTCGCAGACCTCACGCAGACCCTCAAGGAAACCCTCCTTCGGCAGAATGCAGTTCATGTTGCCGGCTACCGGCTCGACGATGATGCAGGCGATCTGGTCGCCGATCTCGGCAAAGGCTTCACGCACATTGTCGATGTCGTTGTAGGTCAGGGTGATGGTGTGCTCCGCCAGTGCTGCCGGCACGCCCGGGGAGTTGGGCTCGCCCAGCGTCAGGGCGCCGGAACCGGCCTTGACCAGCAGGGAATCGGAGTGGCCGTGGTAGCAACCCTCGAACTTGACAATCTTGTCTCGGCCGGTGAAGCCACGGGCCAGACGGATAGCGCTCATGGTGGCTTCGGTACCGGAACTGACCATACGCACCATTTCCATTGACGGCACCAGTTCACAGACCAGGTCGGCCATCTCGGTTTCGATGGCGGTCGGCGCGCCAAAGCCCAGACCGTTGTCCAGTGCCTGGCGTACGGCGTTGATCACCGGCGGGTAGGAGTGCCCCAGCAGCATCGGGCCCCAGGAGCCGACATAGTCGATGTACTGACGGTCATCTTCATCGAACAGGAAGGGACCTTCACCACGCTTGAAGAACACAGGCGTGCCACCGACGCCCTTGAAGGCACGTACCGGTGAGTTGACGCCACCCGGGATGTGGGCCTGTGCGGCCTGGAACAGGGATTCTGAACGTGACATTGGACACTTCCTTTAGCTTGAAAGTTGGTTGTTACGAAAGATTAAACTGTTGCACGAAGCGGTTGGCCTGCAGCCGGATATCATCGGCCGCGAAGAGCGCATGGACCACGGCGACCAGGTCGGCACCGGCTTCGATCACCTGGGGCGCATTATCCACACTGATTCCGCCAATCGCTACCACCGGAATATTCAGCTGTTCCTTTGCCGCTTGCAGCAGACTCAGCGGGGCGGGTGTGGCGCCGGGCTTGGTCTGCGACGAGAAAAAGGCACCAAAGGCGACGTGGTCGGCTCCCTGCTGGATGGCCCGGTGGGCCAGCTCCAGGTTGTCGTGGCAGGTCTGGCCGATCAGCGCGCGGGTGCCCAGGTATTCACGTGCTGCGGCAACACTGCCATCCTGCTGTCCCAGGTGGACGCCATCAGCACCACAGGCGTGTGCCAGTACAACGTCATCATTGATCAGTAACGGGCAGTCAAACTGGCGGCAGAGATCACGCAGGGCGCTAGCCTGGCGCAGTCGTTTTTGAGCGTCGCAGGACTTGTCGCGGTATTGCAGCAGGCGCATGCCACCGCGCAGGGCGGCTTCCACCTGTTCCAGCATGGCGTTGTCGCTGGGCATCAGCTTGGCATCGGTCAGGCCGTAAAGGCCTTGCAGTCGGGTCATGACAGGGTCTGTTTCCGGTTGTAATACTCTTCAATCTGCTGGCGGCTGATCAGTCCCAAAGGTTCTTCCCGGTTACTGACTACCAGCAGATGACTCAGCTGTTTTAGCTGCATGCGATCGAGCGCCTCCTTCAGAGTGGCGCGGTAGAGCAAAGGTTCAATATCGGCGCGCTGGGCCGGAATACTGAGCAGGTCGACCGGAGTGCTGTCATCGGCATCTTCGCCCAGGGTTTCCAGGTGCTGGCGCAGATCCGCCGGGGGCATAAGAACAGAACGTGAATCCGTGCTGACCAGTAGCCAGTGCGGTGCCGATTCCAGCAGGTTTTGCGCCTCGGCCACGCTGAGCTGTGCTGGCGTGGCACTGAAATCGCGTTGCATCAGGCTGCCCACGGCCGCTCGTGACAGAATCTGGGCCAGTGGCGCCTGGCGCAGATCCAGTCCCTGCCGTTGCAGGGACGCATGAAAGATCGAGGGCAGCCCAAAACCGAAGCGGGTGGTCAGGTTGGCGACCAGAATGGCCAGCATGCCGGGCAGAATGATACCGGTGTTCTGGGTCAGCTCCAGCATGGCCAGCAGTGCTGCCAGGGGCGCATTGAGCAGGGCGGCCATCATGGCCCCCATGCCCAGCATGGCGTAGAGGCCGCTATGGGGTGTGCCGATAAGCAGTGAGCCGATGGCGCCGACCAGGGCGCCGGCGACGACGCCGATGAACAGGGTAGGACCGATCAGGCCGGCCGGTATGCCGAGGCCAATCACTACTGGTGTAAGCAGGCATTTTGCCAGTAGCAGGCCGGCCAGGAAGAGGATCGGCTCGGGGGTGTTGAACAGGGACTCGATGGTGTCATAGCCGCCGCCCATCACTTCCGGCCACTGCAATGCCACGACACCGGTCAGCAACCCGGCGAGCAGGAAACGGATCGGAAAGGGCCAATGCTTGAGTTTGAATACCTGCATCTGCAGCAGGTGGAAGCCGGTGGCCAGCAGGCCGCAGGCCAGGCCGAGCACGGCGATCAGGGGAAGCTGAGTCAGTTCGCCGATCGACAGGTTGGGAGCGGTAAAGACCAGGGCTTCGCCCACCAGTGCCCGGGATACGATATCGCCGACCAGGGCGGCGACCATGACCGGCAGAAAACCGATCAGGGTGTATTCAAGCAGCACCACCTCCATGGAGAAAATCACCGCCGCCAGCGGCGTGTTGAAGGTGGCAGCGATACCGGCGGCGGCACCGCAGCCCACCAGTACCCGCATGGAGTTGTTGGGCAGGTAGAGTCGCTGGCCCAGCAGACTACCCGCGCCAGCGCCCAGATGCACGGCGGGACCCTCGCGTCCCACCGAATGGCCACTGGCCAGGGCGATCAGTGCCGCCAGCCCCTGGATGAACAGATTGAAGACCGGCAGACGACCTTCGTAGTTGGTCAGGCGTTCCAGCATATGCACGATACCGACCGCACGGGCATGGGCCGGTACCAGGGCGAACAGCAGAATCAGCAACAGGCTGCCGCCAAGCGGCAGCAGCAGGCGCTGGAGATCGTCCAGTTCTTCGAAGCGCTCAGCGCCGCCCGGCAGCAGCTTGGCCTGCAACAGAGTATCAGCCGAGCGAAACAGACTGATCAGGCCACCCGCGGCCAGGCCGGCGAGTACACCCAGTATGACCAGTTGTGGCAGGGCATCTGCATGGGCCAGGCGCTGGCGAAAATGTTCCAGAGAAAGCGGTCGATGTGGCATGATGGCGAGTTCAGGGGATCATGGTCATCTGCTGAGCAGCTAAGTATTATACCCTAACAGTTTTTACGCACTGATGAGAGGTTGATGTGGTTAAGGTAGGTATCGTCGGCGGCACCGGCTACACCGGTGTAGAGTTGTTGCGTCTTCTGGCAAACCATCCCCAGGCTCAGGTAGAGGTGATTACCTCCCGTTCCGAGGAAGGGATCCAGGTCGCGGAGATGTTCCCCAACCTGCGTGGCCACTACGACCTCGCATTCACCGTGCCTGACGTCGATCGCCTGGCGGCCTGCGACGTAGTGTTCTTTGCTACCCCGCACGGCGTGGCCATGAGCATGGCACCGGAGCTGATTGACCGTGGCGTGCGCATCATCGATCTCGGGGCTGACTTCCGTATCAAGGACATCGAGCTCTGGGAAAAGTGGTACAACCTGGAACATACCTGTCCGGACCTGGTGCAGAAGGCGGTCTATGGTCTGCCGGAAGTCAACCGTGAGGCGATCCGTGAAGGTCAGTTGATCGGCTGTGCCGGTTGTTACCCGACGGCCGTCCAGCTGGGTTACCGTCCGCTGCTGGAGAACGGTTTGATCGATCATCGTCGCTTGATTGCCGACTGCAAGTCCGGTGTCACCGGTGCCGGCCGTGGTGCCAATGTCGCCATGCTGCAGGCGGAGTCCAGTGAAAGCGTCAAGGCCTATGGCGTGCCGGGTCACCGTCATCTGCCGGAGATCAAGCAGGGCCTGAGCGGTATGGCCGGTCGTCCGGTTGGCCTGACCTTCGCGCCACACCTGATGCCGATGATCCGTGGTATCCATGCCTCTCTGTACTCGGTACTCAAGGATCCGGTCGGTCCGGATCTGCAGAGCCTGTTCGAGGAGTTCTATCGTGACGAGCCGTTCGTTGATGTGATGCCGGCCGGTTCACATCCGGAAACCCGCAGCGTCAAGGGTTCCAACATGTGCCGTATCAGCGTGCATCAGCCGCAGGGCGAGGACACTGTCGTGGTACTGTCGGCTATTGATAACCTGGTGAAAGGTGCGTCCGGTCAGGCGGTGCAGGTAATGAACATCATGTTTGATCTGCCGGAAACCGCCGGTCTGCAACAGGTTGCACTGATGCCCTGACCTGTCAATACTTGACTGAATTAGTCGGTTTAGGCAGAATGCGCTGTATCAAAGAGGGTTTAGTGTGACTATGAGCGATACTGCACAAGCGGCCGATCTGGTATTTACCGATGCGGCGGCCAACAAGGTCAAATCACTGCTGGAAGAAGAGCAGAACGACAAGCTGAAACTGCGGGTGTACATCACCGGTGGTGGCTGCGCGGGCTTCTCTTACGGTTTCACGTTCGATGAAAACATGGCGGACGATGATGCGGCGGTTGAGCGTGACGGCGTGATGCTGGTGGTTGATCCGATGAGCTACCAGTATCTGGCGGGGTCCGAGGTCGACTACAAGGAAGGCCTGCAGGGCTCTCAGTTCGTTATCAACAACCCCAACGCCACCACCACCTGTGGCTGTGGTTCCTCTTTCTCGATCTGAGACTGTCTCGGGATCGTGCAGAAAAAGCGCCGGCGTCATGCCGGCGTTTTCGTTTCTGTGTCGTTGGGTCAGGCCGGGTAAATGGCACCCAGAATACGGTCGCCCCGGGCGCCGGTAACCGCTGCCAGGCTTGACGTCTGTCCTTCCAAAGTGCGCATGGCGAACCAAGCGAAGGCGGCAGCTTCCACCCAGTCAGGTGCCAGCCCCAGCGCGTCGGTGCTGCTGATCCTGGCTTCTGGCAGATGGTGCTGCAGTCGTTGATGCAAGGTACGGTTGTGGCTGCCACCACCGCACAGGAAGAGTTGTGGCTGGTGCAGTTCGTGCCCGGCAATCGCACGGGCCAGTGAGGCAGCGGTCAGCTCCAGCAAGGTGGCCTGGATGTCCTCAGGGACTGGTCGGGCAGCCGTTGCGCCCAGTATCTGTTGCAGCCAGGGGAGGTCGAACGCTTCACGCCCGGTGCTTTTGGGTGGCTGGCGCTGAAAGTAGGGGTGGCTTAGCATCGCTTCCAGCAAGGCCGGCTGTACCTGGCCGCTGGCCGCCCAGGCCCCGTCCCTGTCGTAGTCCAGCCCCTGGTGCTGGCGGATCCAGGCATCCATCAGTACATTGCCCGGTCCTGTGTCGTAGCCGAGCACGGCTTGACCATCGTTACCCGGCAGCAGGGTGATATTGGCCATGCCGCCCAGATTGACTACCACCCGATCCTGTCCGGCCTGGCCAAACAGCGCCTGGTGAAAGGCGGGGACCAGTGGCGCTCCCTGGCCGCCGGCGGCCAGATCGCGACGGCGGAAATCGGCCACGGTGGTGATACCGGTCCCTTCGGCGATGCTGGCCGGGTCGCCAATCTGCAGGCTGAAATGAAGTTCGGGGCGGTGACGAATGGTCTGGCCGTGGCTGCCGATGGCGCGAATTTGACTGGCGCTGAAACCGCTGCTGGCCAGCAGCTCTTTGACAGCATCGGCAAACAGTCGGCCCAGGGCTATATCCAGTGTCCCGAGCTGGTCGATCTCATCCGGGCCGCTGTGGTTCAGTGTCAGAATCTGCTGGCGCAGCTCCGCCGACAGGGGGTGAGAGTGGCAGGCATGCAGTCGGAACTCCGGCGTGAAGCTGACGATGACGGCATCAATGCTGTCCAGGCTGGTGCCGGACATCAGGCCGATGAAATATTCACAGCTCATTGAGCGCTCTCCTGATCACTCAAGGCAAGCTGGGTGCTGGCCTGATGGTTGAGGGCCGCCAACAGACGCTTGGACTCGGCCTGGAAGGCGGTACGTTCCTTGTCGGCAATTGGCTTGGCGGCCGGCAGGGCGACGGTCAGCGGATTGCGGTGTACGCCGTTGGTGCGGAACTCATAGTGCAGGTGGGGTCCGGTTGCCAGGCCCGAAGAGCCGACATATCCGATGACCTGCCCCTGCTTGACCCGGGAGCCGTTACTCAGCCCCTTCTGGTAGCGGCTCATGTGCGCATAGAGGGTGGTGATATTGCCGCCGTGCTGCAGAATGATGGTGCGGCCGTAACCGCCCTTGGTGCCGCGCCAGATGATCTTGCCGTCACCGGCAGCCTTGATCGGTGTGCCGGTTGCGGCGGCATAGTCGACGCCACGGTGGGGGCGCTTCTTGCCCAGGACCGGGTGGTAGCGCTCGGGCTTGAAGCGGGAGCTGATGCGGCTGAAGTCGACCGGGGAGCGCAGAAAGGCCTTGCGCATGCTGCGCCCATCCGGAGCGAAGTACTGGCTGTCACCCCGACTGCCGGTGAAGCGTACGGCCGAGAATGTCTTGCCCTGGTTGATGAACTCGGCGGCCAGAATACGGCTTTGATCAAGGGGCTCGGCGTCGAGATAGTCCTGCTCGTAGAGCACGCGGAAGTGATCACCTTCGCGGATATCCAGCGCGAAATCGATATCCCAGCCGAAAATTTCGGCCAGCTGCATGATGGTTTTGTTCGACAACCCGGCCTCGGCGGCGTCCAGAAACAGCGAACGGCTGATGCTGCCCTCGGCATAGGCGGTGCGTGCTTCCGGAGTGCGCTCCAGTTGTTGCACCTGGTAGCCGATATCGGTCATCTCAATCAGAGTGGTATTGAGCTGATCCTGGGCGTGACGCAGCTTGCGCAACAGGCCATCTTCGATCAGGAAGGCCAGGGTTTGCCCCGGGCGCAAACGTTTCAGCGCATCACTGCCGCTGACCGCTTGAGAAACGCGATAAACCTCTCGGGGGCCCAGGCCCGCGCGCTTGAACAGGGTGGTCAGGTTGTCACCAGTCTTGATCGGGTATTCAACCCAGTCTTCGACTCTGGCCGGCACTGGCTGGGGTGCTGGTGTTGGCAATTCCGACCGGTCGGGTTTTATGGTCGCCGCTGCAGGCGGTGTTTCCGGAACATCTGCAGGTGTTGAAGGCGCTGGCGCCGAGAGGGCGACAGGGCGGGTCTCGTCCGGTGTGGTTGGCTCTGCAGGCCAAAGCAGTACGATGGCCATCAGGGCAGTTAACGTCAGCGCTGCAGTGACGAGGTGAAATCGGGGCAGGCGGCGTAGATGATGCAGTAGCGGTGTCACGGAGATACCTATGGCAGCAAGTAAAGAAGTAACAGTCGACAACGCAGTATAACGAAAATTCCACCTCCCCGAGGCATGTCGGCAATGAGTCCTGATGGGGCATGTTTGTTCAGTCTTCAGCGAAGGTTTAGAATGCTGCGTCTGCTTACTTTAATTCAATAGAGAGATTTCGGCGGTATGAACGCAAACAGCTTGATCGATGATCTGAAGGCCCGTGGTCTCATCGCACAGATGACCAATGAAGAGGAACTGGCTGAGCACCTGGCTCAGGGACCGGTGACGCTTTATTGTGGCTTCGATCCGACGGCCGACAGTCTGCACCTGGGTCACCTGGTGCCTCTATTGATGCTGAAGCGTTTCCAGGATGCTGGCCATCGCCCGATCGCCCTGGTCGGTGGTGCCACAGGTCTGATCGGAGATCCCAGCTTCAAGGATCAGGAACGTCAGCTGAACTCTGAAGAGGTGGTGCAGCAGTGGAGTGAGTGTCTCAAGGCACAGATCAGCCGCTTCATCAACTTCGACGGTGAAGAGGGCGCCATCCTGGCCAATAACTATGACTGGACCGCCGGTGTGGATGTGCTGAGCTTCCTGCGCGACATCGGCAAGCACTTTACCGTCAACAAGATGATTGCCAAGGAGTCGGTCAAGCAGCGTATCGAACGTGAAGGTTCGGGCTTGTCCTTTACCGAATTCACGTACCAGATCCTGCAGTCCTACGACTTCCAGCAGTTGAACAGCAAGTTTGGCTGCACCATGCAGATCGGTGGTTCCGACCAGTGGGGTAACATTGTTGGTGGTATCGAGCTGACTCGTCGCGTCAACGGCGCCGCCACTCATGCTCTGACCCTGCCGCTGATCACCAAATCCGATGGCACCAAGTTCGGCAAGACCGAGGGCGGTGCGGTATGGCTGGATGCGAAGAAGACATCCCCCTATGCTTTCTACCAGTTCTGGCTGCAGACCCCTGATGCGGATGTGTACCGCTTCATGAAGTTCTTCACCTTCCTGCCGGTCGGAGAGATCGATGCAATCGAAGCGGCGGACCGTGAACGTGCTGGCCGCCCGGAAGCGCAGCGTATCCTGGCCGAACAGATGACGGCTCTGGTACACGGCGAAGAAGCGCTGCAGGCCGCGCGCCGCATTACCGAAGCGCTGTTCTCCGGTGACCTGTCCGAGCTGAGCCAGGAAGACTATGCTCAGCTGGAGCAGGATGGTCTGCCGGCGACTCAGGTACCGGCTGAATTGGCAGAGCTGCCGCTGACTACACTCTTTGCCGATGCGGGCCTGGCAGCATCCGGCAAGCAGGTGAAGGATGCGCTGCAGCGTAATGCAGTTGTGATCAACGACCAGGCTTGTGGCATGGATCAGAACATGAATGCGGCGGGGCTGTTCACCAAGGAAGCGGCACGTTTCGGCAAGTACTTTCTGGTGAAGCTGGGCAAGAAGAAACACCATCTGTTCTACCTGGGCTAATGCCAGTAGATAAAGTCAGACAAACAGGCGCCTTCTGGCGCCTGTTTGCGTTTTTAACCGTTTTGAAACTTTTTTACCAAAAGGCGTTGACTCCCTGCCGGGGATGCGTAGAATACGCCTCCTCGCTTGAGACGACAGGGTTCGCGAAACACTGAGGCCTCAAATGAGAAGGAAGTAAGTTCTTGAAATCGCTAAGATTTCTGATGTAGAATTCGCCTCCTTGATTGCAACCGGTTCGTTGTGAAGTGCTTCGGCACTGAGACAAAAAAAACGAAAATAAAGGTTGACATCGAAAATCGGCGTAGTAAGATATGCGCCTCGCTTGAGACAACAGGTTGCGCCGAACGGTGCGGTTGATCAAGCCCGCTCTTTAACAAATTGATCAGGTAATATGTGTGGGCGCTTGTCAGGATTGAGCACACAAAGCTTAATCAAGGCAAGCAACCTAACTGAATATTCATTTAGCGTTGTGTAATACCTTGAGCCGAGTCTGAGAGATATTCCTCTCTCGTTAAAAGACTCACCATAGATTTAAACTGAAGAGTTTGATCATGGCTCAGATTGAACGCTGGCGGCAGGCCTAACACATGCAAGTCGAGCGGTAACAGAACTAGCTTGCTAGTTGCTGACGAGCGGCGGACGGGTGAGTAACGCGTGGGAATCTGCCTGGTAGTGGGGGACAACAGTCGGAAACGACTGCTAATACCGCATACGCCCTTCGGGGGAAAGTGGGGGATCTTCGGACCTCACGCTATCAGATGAGCCCGCGTCGGATTAGCTTGTTGGTGAGGTAAAGGCTCACCAAGGCGATGATCCGTAGCTGGTCTGAGAGGATGATCAGCCACACTGGGACTGAGACACGGCCCAGACTCCTACGGGAGGCAGCAGTGGGGAATATTGGACAATGGGGGCAACCCTGATCCAGCCATGCCGCGTGTGTGAAGAAGGCCTTCGGGTTGTAAAGCACTTTCAGCAGTGAGGAAAGGTGTGTCCTTAATACGGGCATGCTGTGACGTTAACTGCAGAAGAAGGACCGGCTAACTCCGTGCCAGCAGCCGCGGTAATACGGAGGGTCCGAGCGTTAATCGGAATTACTGGGCGTAAAGCGCGCGTAGGTGGTTCAGTCAGTCAGATGTGAAAGCCCCGGGCTCAACCTGGGAATTGCACCTGATACTGCTGAGCTAGAGTACGGTAGAGGGTAGTGGAATTTCCGGTGTAGCGGTGAAATGCGTAGAGATCGGAAGGAACACCAGTGGCGAAGGCGACTACCTGGACCGATACTGACACTGAGGTGCGAAAGCGTGGGTAGCAAACAGGATTAGATACCCTGGTAGTCCACGCCGTAAACGATGTCAACTAGCCGTTGGGGGACTTGATCCTTTAGTGGCGCAGCTAACGCGATAAGTTGACCGCCTGGGGAGTACGGCCGCAAGGTTAAAACTCAAATGAATTGACGGGGGCCCGCACAAGCGGTGGAGCATGTGGTTTAATTCGAAGCAACGCGAAGAACCTTACCTACTCTTGACATCCTGCGAACTTGGTAGAGATACCTTGGTGCCTTCGGGAACGCAGTGACAGGTGCTGCATGGCTGTCGTCAGCTCGTGTTGTGAAATGTTGGGTTAAGTCCCGTAACGAGCGCAACCCCTATCCTTATTTGCCAGCACTTCGGGTGGGAACTCTAAGGAGACTGCCGGTGACAAACCGGAGGAAGGTGGGGATGACGTCAAGTCATCATGGCCCTTACGAGTAGGGCTACACACGTGCTACAATGGCCGGTACAGAGGGCTGCGAACTCGCGAGGGTAAGCTAATCTCAGAAAACCGGTCGTAGTCCGGATCGCAGTCTGCAACTCGACTGCGTGAAGTCGGAATCGCTAGTAATCGCGAATCAGAATGTCGCGGTGAATACGTTCCCGGGCCTTGTACACACCGCCCGTCACACCATGGGAGTGGGTTGCACCAGAAGTAGCTAGTCTAACCTTCGGGAGGACGGTTACCACGGTGTGATTCATGACTGGGGTGAAGTCGTAACAAGGTAGCCCTAGGGGAACCTGGGGCTGGATCACCTCCTTAAACGATTGCGAAGTTCTGGCAAGCGTTCACACATATTACCTGATCGAATGTTGAAGCAGACGGAGCTTTAAAACGTGTACTCATGATTGAGTCCATCTTTTAAAGCTTCACGCTTTAAACGCTCTTTAACAAATTGGATCTGAAAGATTGTCTTGTATTGTTTGATACAAGCGCCAACCGGCGATAATCGTTACGAACCATTCATTTGCCAGACGCCTTCGGGTTATATGGTCAAGTGAATAAGCGTGCACGGTGGATGCCTTGGCAGTCAGAGGCGATGAAGGACGTAGTAACCTGCGATAAGCCTCGGGGAGTCGGTAAACAGACTTTGATCCGAGGATTTCCGAATGGGGAAACCCACCCGCTTGCGGGTATCTCTTCACTGAATACATAGGTGTTGAGAGGCGAACCCGGGGAACTGAAACATCTAAGTACCCGGAGGAAAAGAAATCAACCGAGATTCCCTTAGTAGCGGCGAGCGAACGGGGATTAGCCCTTAAGCGGTGTTGTAGTTAGCAGAACACTCTGGAAAGTGTGGCCATAGTGGGTGATAGCCCCGTATGCGAAAACTTATACACCGTGAAATCGAGTAGGACGGGACACGTGTTATCCTGTCTGAATATGGGGGGACCATCCTCCAAGGCTAAATACTCCTGACTGACCGATAGTGAACCAGTACCGTGAGGGAAAGGCGAAAAGAACCCCTGTGAGGGGAGTGAAATAGACCCTGAAACCGTGTACGTACAAGCAGTGGGAGCCGTTTTCGGACGGTGACTGCGTACCTTTTGTATAATGGGTCAGCGACTTACTTTCAGTGGCAAGCTTAACCGTTTAGGGGAGGCGTAGGGAAACCGAGTCTTAATAGGGCGCCAAGTCGCTGGGAGTAGACCCGAAACCGGGCGATCTATCCATGGGCAGGTTGAAGGTTGAGTAACATCAACTGGAGGACCGAACCGACTGTCGTTGAAAAGCCAGCGGATGACCTGTGGATCGGAGTGAAAGGCTAATCAAGCCCGGAGATAGCTGGTTCTCCTCGAAAGCTATTTAGGTAGCGCCTCATGTCTCACCTTGGGGGGTAGAGCACTGTTTCGGCTAGGGGGTCATCCCGACTTACCAACCCGATGCAAACTCCGAATACCCAAGAGTGCAATCATGGGAGACACACGGCGGGTGCTAACGTCCGTCGTGGAAAGGGAAACAACCCAGACCGCCAGCTAAGGTCCCAAAGTTCTAGTTAAGTGGGAAACGATGTGGGAAGGCTCAGACAGCTAGGAGGTTGGCTTAGAAGCAGCCACCCTTTAAAGAAAGCGTAATAGCTCACTAGTCGAGTCGGCCTGCGCGGAAGATATAACGGGGCTCAAACTAGACACCGAAGCTGCGGATGCCTTAGGGCATGGTAGAGGAGCGTTCTGTAAGCCGTTGAAGCGGAAGCTGTAAGGCACCGTGGAGGTATCAGAAGTGCGAATGCTGACATGAGTAACGATAAAGGGGGTGAAAAACCCCCTCGCCGGAAGACCAAGGGTTCCTATCCAATGTTAATCAGGGTAGGGTGAGTCGGCCCCTAAGGCGAGGCTGAAAAGCGTAGTCGATGGGAAACAGGTTAATATTCCTGTACCGCGCATAACTGCGACGGGGGGACGGAGAAGGCTAGGCCAGCGCGGCGTTGGTTGTCCGCGTTTAAGGGTGTAGGTTGAGAAGTTAGGCAAATCCGGCTTCTTAAGACTGAGACCTGATGACGAGACTCTTTATGAGTCGAAGTGGTTGATGCCATGCTTCCAGGAAAATCCTCTAAGCTTCAGGTTATGTGTGACCGTACCCCAAACCGACACAGGTGGTCAGGTTGAGAATACCAAGGCGCTTGAGAGAACTCGGGTGAAGGAACTAGGCAAAATGGTGCCGTAACTTCGGGAGAAGGCACGCCGATGTTGGTGATGGGATTTACTCCCTAAGCTGATGTCGGTCGAAGATACCAGGTGGCTGCGACTGTTTATTAAAAACACAGCACTCTGCAAACACGAAAGTGGACGTATAGGGTGTGACGCCTGCCCGGTGCCGGAAGGTTAATTGATGGGGTTAGCTTCGGCGAAGCTCTTGATCGAAGCCCCGGTAAACGGCGGCCGTAACTATAACGGTCCTAAGGTAGCGAAATTCCTTGTCGGGTAAGTTCCGACCTGCACGAATGGCGTAACGATGGCCACACTGTCTCCACCCGAGACTCAGTGAAATTGAACTCGCTGTGAAGATGCAGCGTCCCCGCGGCTAGACGGAAAGACCCCGTGAACCTTTACTATAGCTTCACAGTGGACTTTGACATTACTTGTGTAGGATAGCTGGGAGGCTTTGAAACTCAGACGCCAGTTTGAGTGGAGCCAACCTTGAAATACCAGCCTGGTACTGTTGAGGTTCTAACTCAGGTCCCTTATCGGGATCGAGGACATTGTGTGGTGGGTAGTTTGACTGGGGCGGTCTCCTCCCAAAGAGTAACGGAGGAGCACGAAGGTACCCTCAGGCTGGTCGGAAATCAGCCAATGAGCGCAAGAGTAGAAGGGTGCTTGACTGCGAGACTGACACGTCGAGCAGGTACGAAAGTAGGTTCTAGTGATCCGGTGGTTCTGTATGGAAGGGCCATCGCTCAACGGATAAAAGGTACTCCGGGGATAACAGGCTGATACCGCCCAAGAGTTCACATCGACGGCGGTGTTTGGCACCTCGATGTCGGCTCATCACATCCTGGGGCTGAAGCCGGTCCCAAGGGTATGGCTGTTCGCCATTTAAAGTGGTACGCGAGCTGGGTTTAGAACGTCGTGAGACAGTTCGGTCCCTATCTGCCGTGGGCGTTTGAGATTTGAGAAGAGTTGCTCCTAGTACGAGAGGACCGGAGTGAACGAACCTCTGGTGTTCCGGTTGTCACGCCAGTGGCATTGCCGGGTAGCTACGTTCGGACGGGATAACCGCTGAAAGCATCTAAGCGGGAAGCCTCCTTCAAGATGAGATCTCACTGGATCCTTGAGATCCCTGTAGAGCCGTCCGAGACCAGGACGTTGATAGGCTGGGTGTGTAAGTGTTGTAAGGCATTGAGCTAACCAGTACTAATTGCTCGTGAGGCTTGACCATATAACGCCCAAGGCGTTTGAAGTGAATGGTTGGACTGAATACAGTCACGAATATGATTATCGCGCTCTTAGAGAGCACCGGTTGAACGCTTGTAACAACGATACGACAAAGACAATCAGGCCAGCGTGCACAGCACGAGGGTTTAATCAGATCCGGTTTGTACCAGTTTTGCTTGGCGACCATAGAGCCGTGGAACCACCTGATCCCATCCCGAACTCAGCAGTGAAACGCGTCATCGCCGATGGTAGTGTGGGGCTTCCCCATGTGAGAGTAGGTCATCGCCAAGCACCTAACAATGAAAAAAGGGTCATCCGTAAGGATGGCCCTTTTTTTATGTTTGGTTTTCAGTGGCCTGCTCGTACATGGCCCATGTGACAACGCGCAGAGCGCGTTGAACGTCGGAGCCTGTGACGACGGCCCCGAAGCGCTTGCGCTGAGCGGGTGAGGGCGCAGCCCGAATACTGTAGGTCATCGCCAAGCATTTAATTAAGTGAAAACCCCGGTCTCGTTGAGGCCGGGTTTTTTGCGTTATGGCGTCCCTGCCACACCGCTTGATCGTCCCTCAGTGCGTCACTACGCCATCAAGTGGTGACCGGCATCAATATGGATGCGGTTGCCGGTGAGAGCCGAGGCGTGTTCGCTGATCAGGAAGGCGGCCATGCGACCCACGTCATCGGGGGTGCCCAGGCGGTGCAGAGGAGAGCGGCTGACGGCATCTTCCATCAGTTCATCGAAGGCATTGATGCCGCTGGCGGCCCGTGTCGGCATGGGGCCAGGTGACAGCGAATGCACACGAATACCAAGCGGGCCCAGCTCAGAGGCCAGGTAGCGTACCGAACTTTCCAGGGCGGCTTTTACGGGCCCCATCAGGTTGTAATGCTCAACAACCCGTTCAGCGCCGTGGTAGCTCATCGTTAGCAGGGTGCCGCCAGACGACATCAGATCACGGCTAAGGCGCGCCATGCGGATGAAGGAGTGGCAGGAGATATCCATTGCCTGGCCGAAGCCTTCTGCAGTGGAGTCGACCAGTTGGCCGTGGAGCTCATCCAGCGGCGACCAGGCGATGGAGTGGATGACAAAGTCCACTTTCCCCCATTCGGCTTCCAGTTGTGCAAAGACCTCCTCGAGCTGGCCGGGTTCGGCCACATTGCAGGGCAGCAGCAGACTGGCACCGAGCTGTTGCGCCAGCGGCTCAACGAAGGGACGTGCTTTTTCGTTCAGATAGGTTATGCACAGCTCGGCTCCGAGGGAAGCCAAGACTTCCGCGCATCCATAAGCGATGCTGTGACGATTGGCGATACCAAAAATAACGCCTCGTTTACCGGTCAAATCGATCATCCCGCACTCTCCACTGAGTCATGAGTCTCCATATTGAGTCACGTGAATGACATTGAAATGAAGCTGCAGGCATAAAATAAGTGAATGCTCAATAAGTGACATCTTCTGCATACAGCTGTTTACGGTTATGCTCCTGTTATGCCCACAGATTACAAGGAATGAAATATGTTGGACCGTCTGAGTATCCGCATACGTGTCATTGGAGGTTTCTGCCTGCTATTGCTACTGTTCGCGGCGATTGTACTGCCGGGTGTCAGCCGTGATCTGAACGGTCTGATTCAGTCAGCTGAGAAGCGGGAACTGCAGGTACAATTTGACAAGGTGCTGGAACGAATCGACGCCGAACGTCGGCTGGCGACTGCGATGGCAACGCTGGTAGCGGCTCAGCCTCACCTGCAGCACCTGCTGGCGGAGGGGCAGCGTGCTCAGGTGGAAGTAGAACTGGGGCAGGCCTTTACTCAGCTGCAGCGGACATTTGACCTGCGGCAGCTGCAGTTCCACCAACCTCCTGCCTCCTCCTGGCTGCGTTTGCATCGTCCAGAGAAGTATGGCGATGATCTGTCCGCTTTCCGCCAGACCGTAGTGGTCACGAACCAGTCTCGCCAGCCGGTTGGCGGTATTGAGCAGGGTGTTGCCGGCCTGGGTATTCGAGGCGTCGTGCCGGTTCAGGTAGAAGGACAACACTGGGGCTCGGTGGAGTTCGGTTTTTCATTGGGGCAGCCCTTCTTTGATGCTGTAAAGGCCGATACCGGTCTGGACCTGGCATTGCTGTTGGCACGCAACGGCTCACTGGAGACCTTTGCCAGTACCTGGGGAGAACAGCGGCTGCTGAGTGCCAGCGCTGAACAGGCGGCATTTTCGGGGGATGTGCAGGTGACCGAGCAAGAGCTGAATGGCCGTCCTGTCGCGCTTCACGCCCAGGCGCTTGAAGATTACTCGGGGACACCGATTGGTGTACTGGTGTTGGCGATGGATCGCAGTGACTATATCGCCCAGCACCGGGCCGCCTTCCTTGAACTGCTGGTTATCATCGCGGCCATTCTGGTGATCGGCATTGTTGTGGCATCGGTTATCGGTCACAGTGTCGCCCGCCCGTTACGCCGTCTCAGTGATGCCATGCGCGATATTTCCACTGGCGAAGGAGACTTGACCCAGCGCTTGCCGGTCAGCGGTCACAATGAACTGACGGCGATTGCGCAGGAGTTCAACCAGTTCATCGAACGTATCGAAAGGCTGATTCAGGAACTGATGCGGGCCGTGGCCTCGGTCTCATCGTCCAGCTCCTACCTGTTCGATGTCAGCGACCGGACGTTGGGACTGGCCAACCGGCAGCGTCAGGAAACCACCGAGATTGCGACGGCAATGAACGAGATGGCGGCAACGGCGCAGGAGGTGGCACACAGCGCCGCTGGCTCGGCAGATGCTACCCAACAGGCGGATGATCAGGCACAGCAGGGGCGGCAGGTCGTGGATGAAGCGATAGCGGCTATCCACACGCTGGCCGAGGACGTCGGTGCGATGATGACCGTGGTGCGTGATGTCGAAACCCGCAGTGATACCATCAGTACCATCCTGGATGTGATTCGTGACATTGCCGATCAAACCAACCTGCTGGCCCTGAATGCGGCCATTGAAGCGGCTCGGGCCGGCGAGCAGGGGCGAGGTTTCTCCGTGGTTGCAGATGAGGTCCGTGCCCTGGCGCACAGAACCCAGGGCGCTACCGCGGAGATCAATGAGATGATCACGGCGCTCAGAGAGGGGACAGGACGCACCGTCACGGTGATCGAACAGAGTCAGCAGCAGTCAGACAAGACCGTAGACATGGCCAGTCACGCCGGTGGTGCGTTACAGGCGATTACCCGGGCTATGGATGATATCCGTGACATGACCGCCCAGATCGCCTCGGCGGCCGAGGAACAGACTCAGGTCAGCGAAACGATTCACCAGTCGGTGGAACGGGTGGGTAACGGCGCTGACCAGACCGCTGCAGGTGCCGAGGATATTCTGCACTCCACGTCGACCATCGGAATGGAGCTGGCACAATTGATGAAGACGATTCGCCGCTTCAGGGTGACCCAGGACGATGTGACCGAACTGGAACTGGCCAGGGCGGCACACCAGGCTTGGAAGCTGCGTCTGCGGGCTTTCCTGGATGGGCGTGCGGATATCCCCCATGAGCAGGCCGTGTCTTCGCACGATTGTGATTTCGGACGCTGGTTCTATGGTCGCGGCATCGCGCTCTTTGGCCGTGGCGGGGCCATGTCGGCGATCGAGCGGCCCCATGACCGCATGCACCAGTTGATCCAGGAAATTATTGCGGATCGGCAGCAGCAGCGGTCAGACCAGGCGGAAGCCAAGTATCGCGAGGTATGTGAACTCTCCGGGGTGATCGTGGCGGAGATAGAAGCGCTGATCGCGCGCGCCCAGTGAATCCGGATGCCGGGGCTTAGTGCCCCGGCAGGTGCGGCTGCGGCCGACCGATGTGATAGCCTTGGGCGTAGTCGATACCGCTCTGTTTCACCAGCTCCAGCACTTCCTCGTTTTCGACAAACTCGGCCACCGTTTTCAACTTCAGCTTCTGGGCCAGCTCGGTAATGCTGGTCACGAATGCCAGATCCCGGGGGTCATTGGCCATATTGGCAATGAACTCACCCTCGATCTTGACGAAGTCGATCGGCAGATACTTGAGGTAATGGAACGAGGAGAACCCGGAGCCGAAGTCGTCGATGGCCAGCAGATAGCCCGAGTCCTTGAGACTGCGCACGAAGTTTTCCAGCAGGGCAATATTCTTTACCGTGTCCCGTTCGGTGATTTCGAACACGATGCGTTCCGGTACCATCCTGTACTGCAGGGTCAGCTCGTGCAGGGTCTGCAGGAAGTCACGTACCAGCACGGCACGGGGCGACAGATTGATGAATAGCAGGCCTGTGTAGCCGCTCTGCTGTACCATCGCAAATGCCTTCTCCATGACGATATAGTCGAGCAGGTGCACCTTGCCCATGGACTCGGCAATTTCGATGAACTCGCCGGCCGACATCAGTTCCTGATTGGGTAAACGCAGGCGACTGAGGACCTCCACTGCCGCTATCCCGTCCTCCAGCGGTTGTATCGGCTGGAACACCGGTATGATGCTACGCTCCTCAATGGCGTTGTTGACCAGCAGCATCTTCTGGTTGAGATCGTTGAAGATATCGGCGACATCATCCTGGTGTGGCAGGCTGATCCGGTTCTTGCCCTGGCTCTTGGCGCGGTACATCAGGTTGTCCACGAACATGAACAGGTCCTTGCGGTTGTCCGCATGGTCCGGGAAGGTGCCTACGCCGATCGAGCCGGTGACGCGAATGGCTTCGTTGTTATCGGTTTCCAGTACGAATGACTGCAGACAGTGCAGCAGCCGTTCCGATGCCTGCTCCGTTTGCTCCAGAGTGGTTTCCGGCAGAATCACGACGAATTCGTCACCGCCGTAACGGGCCAGAACGTCACCGGTGTTGAGTACGTTTTGCATCGACAGGGCAAGCTGACGCAGCAGGGTATCGCCGGTAGCATGACCATAGCCGTCGTTGATCGACTTGAAGTTGTCCAGATCGATCAGCAGCAGTGCAACCTGATAGCCGTGGCGCTGGCAACGGTCGAGTTCATAGTCGAGCAGCTCCCAGAACATGCGCTGGTTGTACAGATTGGTCAAAGGGTCACGGGTAGCGTAATACTCAAGATCGCGGGTGTACTTGTAGATCGCCTTCACCGAGCCGACCACGTTAAGCAGCGTCGACAGGATGCTTTCCAGCACCAGCACCTTGGTACTGTCCTTGACGATATCGGCATGCACGCCGATGCCGACGATGCCGCCAATCTTGGGTGTTTCTACCAGCAGCGATTTGGTCTGCAGCTCGATCTCCTCGGGCGCCAGTGCCATTTCGCCGTCGCTCTGCACGGAGTTGTGGTGAATAACGACCTCACCGGGCAGCGTGAAGCTGTCATTCGCCTGCAGCCGTTTCAGTACGGCCCGCTCCATCATCGCTTTGGTCTGCGGGGTTGGAGGATGCAGCCAGAAAATCTCCAGGTCGAAGATCTCGTCATCCACCTTGAAGATGGAGAACATGGTGTAGATCTGGATCACCTGATTGATGTCGAGCATCAGCAGGTTGATGTATTCCCGCCAGTCACGCACCACTTCGGAGGTGATGACGAACTTCTCCAGCAGACGGATCTCGAACTCCAGCAGATCCTTGTCCACCGCGATCGATCTTAGCCGTTCCGCCAGCGTTTCGACCTGGGTGAAAATGTGGTTGATCTCGCGGAAGCCCAGTTCGTGTCGGTGTTGCGAGAGCTGGTTCAGGTCCTGCAGGGAGTCGACGCGGGCAATACCCTTGCTGAGTTGCTCGACCGAGCGGTTGACCCTGAGGCTCACCTTGCGTACCGCCCAGAAGCCGAACAGGGCGGGCAGGGGGGACAGCAACAACAGGTAGGCAAGCAGGTTGCGGGTCGCGGTATCAAACTGGCGGCCCAGATCCTGGCGGACTTCGATCAGCCCCAGGTTGTCACCCACCTGGGCATTGGTATGGCAACCCAGGCAGACCTCTCGTGCCTGCAGGGGGTAGAGGAAACGCTGTTGGTCGCCTTGGGTAATTTCCTGGCTGACACCGCTTTTCATTGCCTGTCGCATCTGGGCATCCAGCGGGGGCTGCTCAATGACGCCGAAGCGCTCGGAGACCCGGCTGCCGCGGTACAGGTTCAC
Organism: uncultured Marinobacterium sp.; assembly: GCA_963677795.1. Classification (GTDB taxonomy): domain Bacteria; phylum Pseudomonadota; class Gammaproteobacteria; order Pseudomonadales; family Balneatricaceae; genus Marinobacterium. The sequence goes on from OY782520.1 coordinate 2,395,406, forward strand.
GCCCAATCCGGAGACATCGTGCTCCGGTCGTGAAAGCTGCTGGATGAACTGCTCCAGCTGCTGACGGGTCCAGCCCTGGCTCATCACCAGGTACATGGCGTTGAAGGTGCTCTCGGCAACTGCACGAGCAACCTCTTCGGCGTTATCTCGGACGCTGGCATAGTAGGCCTGACGGCAGACCAGCAGCAGGACCAGAAAACCGATGGCCGAGAACAGCAGGGTCCGATTGAGCAGGTAGCCGCGAATTGAAGGTGCGCGATTACGATGAGACATGAGGTGTAAGCCATTGTAATTCTTGTGCACACATTCTAAGGCTTGAAGGGGGATCTAGCTGTAGTCAATTTGGATGTCGTTGATACCTGTCAATTTATGACGACAGTTTAATATTGCATCCATGATGCTGTTGACCTTGTCGCCGTATGCAATACCGCAGCGCGAGTAGTATCCTTGCGCGTTGAACCAGCAGCGGGAGCCGGAGTGTGAGCGAACAGAACAGGGAGGGCCTGTCCACCGGACTGGCCATTATTCACGGCAATCGACTGGAAGCATTGCGTGAATTGCTGGTGTACTGGATGAGCAGCAATCCTCTGGGGGTGCTGGAGAACGAAACCATTCTGGTGCAGAGCAATGGTATCGCCCAATGGCTGCAATTGGCACTGGCGCGCTCGCCGGAGGATGCCGACCAGCCCGGTTGCGGCATCGCGGCGGCGCTGGATATCCAGCTGCCCTCGGCCTTCCTCTGGCAGGCCTACCGCGCCGTGCTCGGCGCCGATCGGGTGCCCAAAACCTCGCCCTACGACAAGTCTCGTCTGGCCTGGCGATTGCTGCGCCTGCTCCCCGATCTGATCGAACAGCCCGAATGTGCCCAGCTGCGCCGTTTCCTGGCCGATGACCTCTCCGCACGCAAGGAGTACCAGCTGGCCGAGCGTCTGGCTGACCTTTATGACCAGTATCAGGTGTACCGCGCCGACTGGCTCAGTGCCTGGGCCGAGGGGCGTGACCTGCTGATCGATGCCCAGGGCCAGGAGCAGCCGCTGCCGGAGGAACAGCGCTGGCAACCGCTGCTGTGGCGCGCCATCCGTGCCGATATGGATGAGTCTCAGCGCAACCTGAGCCGTGCCGACCTGCACCAGCAGTTTCTCGCGGCCTGTAGCCAATTGAAACAACGGCCCCGGTCGGTGCCGCGCCGGGTAATCATCTTCGGCATCTCGGCGCTGCCGCAACAGTTTATCGAGGCGCTGTCGGCGCTGGCCAGGCATACCCAAGTACTGCTCTGTGTGCATAACCCCTGCCGTCACTACTGGGCCGATATCATCGACGGCAAGGAGCTGCTGCGCAGTACCCGCCGGCGTCAGGCGCTCAAGGCCAGCATGCCGGAGGAAGTCAGCGATGCCGATCTGCACCTGCATGCCCAGCCGCTGCTGGCAGCCTGGGGCAAGCAGGGTCGTGACTATATTCGCCTGCTGGATCAGTTCGATGATACCAGTCAGTACCGCGACTGGTTCCAGCGTATTGACCTCTTTGATGACGCCGAGCCTGATGTTGAACACTTGTCGCTGCTGAACCAGATTCAGCAGGATATTCTGGAACTGGAGCCCCTGCCGGACAAGCCGCGATGGTGGCTTGAAGGTGATGACTCACTGACCTTCCAAGTTGCGCACAGCCGCCAGCGTGAGGTCGAAATCCTGCACGACCAGATGCTGCAGTGGTTCCAGGACGACCCCAGCCTCAAACCCCGCGATATCATCGTTATGGTGCCGGACGTCAATCAGTACGCGCCGCATATCCGTTCGGTATTCGGCCGGCTGTCACGACAGGACCCGCGCTTTATCCCCTTTACCCTGAACGACCAGCAGAACCGAGGTCAGGCGCCGCTGTTGATCGCACTGGAACTGCTGCTGCAGTTGCCACAGGAGCGCTTTGGCATCAGCCAGCTGTTCGACCTGCTGGAAGTGCCGGCCCTGCGTGAACGCTTCGGCATGGCGGAAAGCGATCTGCCCCAGCTGCAGCACTGGATCCGTGATTCGGGCATCCGCTGGGGGCTCGACAGTGCCCAGCGTGCCGGTCTGGAACTGCCGGAAGGACTGGAGCAGAACACTTGGCTGTTCGGCCTCAAGCGCATGCTGCTGGGCTACATCATGGGCGATGAACAGACCTTCGCCGAGATCGAGGCCTACGCTGAAGTGGGCGGACTGGAAGCGGCTCAGGTCGGCCCGCTGGCGGAACTGGTTGCCGCGCTGCTGCAGCTGCGTGAGCACTTGCTGACCCCGAAACCCTGTAATGACTGGAGTTTAGTGCTGACCGCATTGCTGGAGCGCTTTCTGCTGCCGGTCAGCGATCAGGATCTGATGCTGATGGAACGTCTGACCCAGCGTCTGCAGCAATGGCAGGAAGCCTGTGCCGAGGCCGCGCTGGAACGTGTGCTGCCGCTGGAGGTGGTGCGTGACAGCTGGCTCGACGGCATCGACGAGATGAGCCTGTCGCAGCGCTTTCTCGCCGGGGCGGTCAATATCGCCACCCTGATGCCGATGCGTGCCATTCCCTTCCGCCGCGTCTGTCTATTGGGCATGAACGATGGCGACTACCCAAGGGTCCAGCCGCCGATGGACTTCGACCTGATGGTGGGGCGCTACCGCCCCGGTGACCGCTCCCGCCGCGAAGACGATCGCTACCTGTTTCTGGAGGCGATACTGTCGGCGCGCGATGCGCTCTACATCAGCTGGATCGGGCGCAGCGTACGCGACAACGCCGAGCAGCCGCCGTCGGTACTGGTGGCCCAGCTGCGCGATCATCTGGAACAGGGCTGGCAGGCCGAGGATGGCGCTGAGCTGCTGGCGCAATTGACCACCGAGCATCCGCTGCAGCCGTTCAGCCCACGTTACTTCGAACAGAGTCCGCGCCTGTTCACCTACGCCGGTGAATGGCGCGAGGTGCATGACGGCATCAAACCGCAGGAAGCCGGCGTTTTGCCGCCACTGGAGATCCCGGAAAGCCTCAACCTGAAGACCCTGCAGCGGTTTCTGCGTTATCCGGTGCAGACCTTTTTCAACCAGCGGCTGGGCGTCTGGTTTGACACGCTGGAGGAGGTGCAGGAGGAGCATGAGCCCTTCCGCTTCGATCGCCTGTACCAGTTCCGCCTCGGTTCCGAACTGATCAGCGCCGGACTCAAGGCCGAGAGCCACGAAGCCGGCATCCAGTCGCAACTGGCACGTTGGCAGCGGGCCGGTGAACTCCCGCTGGGGCCCTACGGTGAGCGGGCGCTGCGCGAGATCCTCAGTCCGGCGGCGTCGACCCTGAGGCACCTGCAGCAGCTGCAGGCGGACTGGCAACCGTTGCCGGAACCGCTGGAATTACAGTTGAGACTTAAGGCCGAGGGACATGAAGTGCTGCTGGAAGACTGGGTCAGCGGCCTTTACCGTCACAACGGAGGGCAGGAGCTGGCGCTGATCCTGTCCTCGCCCCAGGCGATCAGCGACAAGGGAGCACCGCGCTGGCATCGTCTGGTGCGTGCCTGGCTGGATCATCTGGCGGTTAGCGCGAGCGGGTACTCACTGACTACTTTCCTGGTAGGGCCGGATACCAGCGCTCGCATTCGTCCGCTGGCCGCCGACCGGGCGCAGCAACTGCTCGATGAGGTACTGGCGCGCTACCTGAAAGCGCTGGCGCAGCCGGCTCCGCTGGCCTGTCGTACCGGGCTGGCACTGCTCAGTGCACCGGAAGACAAGGATCCGATTGAGGCGGCCGCCAATGCCTATGAAGGCAACAGCCGCTTCCCCGGTGAAGGGGCTACCGATCGCTATCTGCAGCGGGCCTGGCCCGAGTTTGAGCCGTTGCTGTCGGCCGGTCTGGAAGACTGGGCTCAGGCTCTTTACCGTCCCCTGATCGAACAGGGTGAACTGCTGTTACGGGAGGACGCATGAGCGCTCTGATCTCTAATACCCAGACCTCTAATACCCATCCGGAAACACTGAATCCGTTGGCTTTTCCGCTGCACGGCCAGCGGTTGATCGAGGCCAGTGCCGGCACCGGCAAGACCTTCACCATCGCCGCGCTTTACGTGCGTCTGGTGCTGGGGCACGGCGATGCCGAATCCGGTTTTGGTCGGCCCCTGCTGCCGCCCGACATTCTGGTGGTGACCTTTACCAACGCCGCCACACGGGAGCTGCGTGACCGTATTCGCAGTCGTCTGGCTGAAGCCTCACAGGTGTTCAGGGGCAAGGGCAAGCCAGACCCCTTCCTGCAGAGTCTGCTGGCCGAGCCGGACTATGCCGATGCCGAGGCGCGGGCACTGGCGGCACGCAAGCTGGAACAGGCCGCCGAGTGGATGGACGAAGCGGCGGTCTACACCATCCACAGCTGGAGCCAGCGCATGCTGACCCAGCACGCCTTCGATACCGGCAGCCTGTTTCAGCAGCAACTGGAGCAGGACGACAGCGAACTGCTGGCCGAGATGGCGCGCGACTACTGGCGCAGCTGGTGCTATGCCTTATCACCCGCTGCCGCCGAGGCGCTCAGTGACCTGGCGTCCGATCCCGACAGTCTGCTGCACACGATCAAGCCCTTGCTGCAGCCCGGCGAACAGCAGGTGCGCTATCAGGGGGAAGTAGTGGCACAGATGCTGTCACCGGCCGATTATGCCGCGCAACTGGACGGCTGGCTGCCGCAGAAAGAGCAGCTGGAACTGCAGGCGCGTGCGCTCTGGTCGGCCGAGCGCGAGGCGATCGAAACGCTGCTGATCGAGGCGGTGCAGACGAAAGTGCTCAACAACCAGAGTTACCGACCGGCATCCCTGCCCGACAAGCTGGCCGAGATGGCTGCCTGGGCTGAGGGCGCCGCGCTGGCGGCCGACAAGCTGGAACACTTTGGTCTGGCCAAACTGAGCGCCAAAACGGCCAAGGCCAAGCAGGGCCAGACACCGGATCATCCGGTGTTCGACCAGTTGCAGCAACTGGTGGACTACCTCGAAGGCAAGCCGCCGGTACAGCCGGTGCAACTGCATGCGGCGCGCTGGATTCAGCAGCGCTTTGCACGCTCCCGTGAACGGGCTGCGACGCTGGGCTTCAACGACATGCTGCTGCGCCTGGACGAGGCGCTGCAGGGCGAGGGCGGCGAGCACCTGGCCGCCACCATTCGCCGCCAGTACCCGGTGGCGCTGATCGACGAATTTCAGGACACCGACCCGCTGCAGTACCGCATCTTCAGCCGGGTCTATCAGAGCGTTCAGCCCGACGATTTCCCGGCCGAGGCAGAAACCTCGGCCCTGCTGATGATCGGCGACCCCAAGCAGGCGATCTACGCCTTCCGTGGCGCCGATATCCACACCTATCTGCAGGCGCGGCAGGACACGGCGGGGCGGCACTATACCCTGGGGCGCAACTTCCGCTCCTCCAGTGCGCTGGTCGAGGCGGTCAACCGGCTGTTCGAACAGGCGGAGGACAAGCAAACGGCAGGGGCTTTCCGTTTTGCCCGCGACGGCGCCAACCCGCTGCCGTTTATTCCGGTGGAGGCCAACGGGCGCAAGGAGATGTTCGAGGTGGACGGTGCCCGGCCGGCAGCACTCAGTCATTGGCTGCTGAGCGATGACGAGGCGGATGGTGTCGCGGTGGGTGACTACCGCCAGTTGATGGCCGAACACAGCGCCAGCGAAATCTGCCGCCTGCTGACGCTGGCGCAGCAACAACGCGCCGGTTTCCGCCATGCCGATAGCCAGCTGACTCCGCTCAAGCCCAGTGATATCGCCATCCTGGTGCGCAGCGGCAGCGAGGCACGGGTGATCCGTGAGGCACTGGAGCGGCGCGCCGTGCGCAGCGTCTACCTGTCCGACCAGGCCTCGGTTTATGCCAGTGCCGAGGCGGAAGATCTGTGGCGCTGGCTGCGCGCCTGTGCTGAACCCGAGCAGGCCGACCGCTTGCATGGCGCCCTGGCCACAGCCACGCTGGATCTGGGCTATGCCACTCTGGAGCAGCTGACCCGGGACGAACAGCGCTGGGAGCAGGAGGTGGAGCGCTTCCGCCAGCTGCGCGAGATCTGGCAACGTCAGGGCGTGCTGCCGATGGTGCGCCACCTGCTTGAGGGGTTCGAACTGCCGGCACGCCTGTTGCAACAGACCGGGGGTGAGCGGGTACTGACCAACCTGCTGCACCTGGCCGAGCTGCTGCAGAGCGCGAGCAGCCAGCTGGAAGGGGAGCTGGCGTTGATTCGTTATTTTCAGGAGCAGATCCTCGACAGCAGCAGCGGTGGCGATGAACACATCATGCGACTGGAGAGCGATGCCGATCTGGTGCAGGTGGTTACCATTCACAAGTCCAAGGGGCTGGAATACCCGCTGGTGTTTCTGCCGTTCATCTGCAACTACCGCGAGGTGACGGCCGACAACGGCAGTTACCGCTATCAGACTAATGAGGGCACCGTGCTGGAGCTGGACAGCGGTGACCAGAAGGCCAAGAAAGCCGCCGATGCCGAACGGCTGCAGGAAGATCTGCGCCTGCTTTACGTGGCGCTGACCCGACCGGTGCATGCCTGCTGGCTGGGTGTGGCGGCGATCAAGCGCAACCGCTCCCTCAGTGTGCACAAGAGCGCCTTTGGCCAGCTGCTTGGCTGCGCCGACAAGACCGACACGCTGACCTTGAAAGGCCTGTTGCAGCCGCTGGTCAGCGACGGCGTGATTGAAGTCGACGTTCCTCCGTCGATCGATACGGCCCTGTTGCCTGCCGATGTATCCGCCCAGGCGCTGGCACCGGCGCGCAGTTGTGAACGCCCGGTAGCCGGCGAGCGCTGGTGGATCGCCAGTTACAGTGCCATCGCCCAGCTGCAGGGGCAGATGGAACTGGAAACACAGGCTGAACCCGAGCCCTCAGAAACACCGAGCGAGGAAACCGCACGCGAAAGCCGGGATGAATCCGCCGCCGGTACCACCGTGGTCGAGTTCGACTACGATCCGCACCATTTCTGGAAAGGCCCCCAGGCCGGTACCTTCCTGCACGGCGTGCTGGAGTGGGCCGCCGACGAGGGGTTTGATCAGGTGGCGGTGGATGAGCGCTTGCGCCAGGACTATCTGGCCCCGCGTTGCCAGCGACGTGAATGGCAGCCCTGGCTGCCGGTACTGGATACCTGGCTGGAACAGCTGCTGAGCACGCCTCTGCCGTTGAATGGGCCGCAGCCGGAGGGCGCTGTGCCCCTGGCGGAGCTGAGCGCCTATCAGGCCGAACTGGAGTTCTGGTTCCAGGTAGCCGAGGTGCCGGTGGCCAAACTTGACCGGCTGATCAGCCGTCAGGTGCTGCCGGGTCAGCCGCGCCCAAGACTGGCGCCGCAGCAGCTGGGCGGCATGCTCAAGGGTTTTATCGATCTGGTGTTCGAACACGAGGGGCGCTACTGGGTGGCCGATTACAAATCCAACTGGCTGGGGCCGGACGACAGCCACTACAGCGCAGCGGCGATGCAAAAGGCAGTGCTGGAGAAGCGCTACGATGTGCAGTACGTGCTCTACCTGCTGGCGCTGCACCGCTTGCTCAAGGCGCGCCTGCCTGGCTATGCCGACGATCCGATCAGCGGCTATGAGCAGCATGTGGGCGGTGCCCTCTACCTGTTCCTGCGCGGCATCAACGAACCCGATCATCACGGCTGCTGCATCGACCGGCCCGAGGCTGAACTGATCGACAGCCTGGACCGTCTGCTGGCGGGTGAGGAGCTGGCCCATGTCTGAACAGAATGATCTTTTTGCCACCGACACCAAACTGCATCCGGCGCTGGCGGGTTGGCCCGCGCTGGAAGAGCTGCTGCAGCGCTGGCAGGAACGCGGCTGGATCCGGGCGCTGGACCTGGCACTGGGCCGTTTCCTGCAGGAGCTGGAGCCGAAGACCTCGCCGCTGGTGCTGCTGGCAGGTGTGCTGACCAGCCACCAGCTGGGCCGGGGGCATATTTGTGCCGATATCGATAACCTGCTGTCGGCGCCCGATACCGCGTTGTCGCTGCCGCCGGATGGCGAGTTTGGCGAGGCGCTGCCGGATCGGCCGGTGGAGCTGTTGCAGGGGCTGGGCCGTAGTGAGTGGCTGAGTGCTCTGCAGGCATCCGTGCTGGTCGGAGCCGGTGACCCGCCGACGCCGCTGGTGCTGGAGCCGGGCTCTACACGGCTCTACCTCTACCGTCAGTGGCGCTACGAGGTGGACGTGGCGGAACGGGTCGGTGATCGTCTCAGCGCCATCCCTGTGGATGAAACACGGCTGCAGCAACGTCTGCACGAGCTGTTCACCCCGGTAGAAGGCCGTCTCGACTGGCAGCAGCTGGCCTGTGCCCTGGTGGCCGGACGCCGTTTCGGCATCATTACCGGTGGTCCCGGTACCGGCAAGACCACCACCGTGGTGCGCCTGCTGGCGTTGCTGCAGAGTCTGGCCCGGGATGAAGGTCATGCGTTGCGCATCCGTCTGGCGGCGCCCACCGGCAAGGCGGCGGCGCGTCTGACCGAGTCGATCAGCGGCGCCGTCGGGCGCTTGCCTAAACCGCTGCAGCAGGATATCCCCAAGGAGGTGACCACCCTGCACCGGCTGCTGGGTGCGCGTCCGGGTACCCGCCGTTTTGTCCACAACGCGGATAATCCGCTGCATGCCGACCTGGTGGTGGTGGATGAAGCCTCGATGATCGATCTGGAGATGATGCACCAGCTGCTGGCCGCCTTGCCGGCGCGGGCCCGGCTGATCCTGCTCGGCGACAAGGACCAGCTGGCCTCGGTGGAGGCCGGCTCGGTGCTGGGCGACCTCTGTGAAGGGGCGGACCTGGGCGGTTATACGTCCGAGACCCTGAGACAGCTGCACAGCCTGACCGGGCAGGATGTCGCCGCCTGGCAGGCGGACGAGGGGGAGGGCTCGAGCCAGCCGCTGGCGCAGGCGATCGCCATGCTCAGGTTCAGTCACCGTTTCGGGGCCGACAGCGGTATAGGCGCGCTGGCGCGTGCCGTGAACGCTGGCCGACCCGAGGCGGTGAATCAGGTACTGAGCACCGGCTATGCCGATCTGGGGATGACGGTACTCAAGGGCCAAGAAGACCGGGCGCTGGAGCGGCTGGTGCTGGAAGGCGGCAACCAGATACCGAGTGCTGATGACACAGCCCCCCAGGGGTATCGACACTATCTGCAGCAACTGGTGGCCCTGCGCCCGGCTGCACCGACACAGGACGCACTGGATATTTGGGCACGTGAGATCCTGCACGCCTTTGGCCAGTTCCAGCTGCTCTGCGCGCTGCGCCGCGGTCCCTGGGGCGTGGAAGGGCTCAACGAGCGCATCGCCGCCGCCCTGCTGAAGGCGGGGCTGATCGAACGGGATCAGGGTTGGTACGAAGGGCGCCCGGTATTGGTGACCCGCAATGACTACGGCCTGGGACTGATGAACGGCGATATCGGCATCACGCTGGCCCTGCCGGATGGCCAGGGCGGCCAGGCACTGCGCGTGGTGTTCCCGCTGGCGGACGGTTCGCTGAAATGGGTGCTGCCGAGTCGCCTGCAGGCGATCGAAACGGTCTATGCGATGACGGTGCACAAGTCCCAGGGGTCGGAGTTTGCCCATACCGCGCTGCTGCTGCCCCCGGCGATCAACCCGGTGCTGACGCGGGAGCTGGTCTATACCGGCATTACCCGGGCCAGCCGCTGGTTCAGTCTGCTGCTGGCACACCGGGGACGGCTGGATGATGCCGTACGGGCGCGGGTACACCGCGCCAGTGGGCTGCGCAATCGCTTGCTCGGAGCGCGGGACGAATGCTGATGGCGTAAGGATATTCTTCCGTTGGGCTGTTGGGATTTCTTTATATGGAATATGATTATTTCCTTTAAGAATAAACTTAATTAGACCTGATCAATATTCTGGAGAGTGCCATGTTGAAACGAAACTGGCGTCTGACGCTGGCCGCGAGCCTGCTGCTCAGTGGGGTGGCTCAGGCTCAGGGTGTGGTGGCTGACGGGCAGAAAGTCGTCATGCAAGGGGATGGCAGCGGCGCGCCCTGCCTGGCCTGTCACGGTCTGGACGGTGCCGGCAATAACGCGGCCGGCTTCCCGCGCCTCGCCGGGTTGGAGGAGGATTACATCGCCAAGCAGATTCGTGACTATAACGCGGGGTCACGGCTCAGCGTTATCATGCAGCCGAATGTCGATAATCTAACGGAGCAGCAGATTCTGGATGTGGCGGCCTATTACGCCAGTCAGTCAGTTCCGGCCGCCCAGCAAGGTGGGGATGACGAATTGATGGCCTTGGGCGAAAAGATGGCGACCCGAGGCGATTGGGACCAGCATATTCCTGCATGCGAAACCTGCCATGGCCCCGGCAGCCAGGGCATGGGCAGCATCTTCCCGGCACTGGCTGGCCAGCACCCCAACTACATCAAGCAGCAACTCAACGCCTGGCGCTCCGGCGAGCGTCATAACGACCCCAACCAGCTGATGACCGGTGTTGCCGAACGCTTGAGCGAGCAACAGATCGAAGCGGTATCGGTTTATCTGGGCGCACAACAGGCGGTCGCCGCCAAGGGAGGGCAGCAGTAATGAATGCCAAATACCTGATGCTGGCAGTGGCTGGCACCCTGATGAGTCAACCCCTGCTGGCGACAGAGGCCAAGGTGCCGGTAAACCTGCCTCAGCCCAAGGAAGGCCAGTATGTGCACCAGGCACCGACCATCGATGATCTGATGGCGGACGAGTCGATCAACCCTGAACTGCGCAAGGTGATTCTCAGGGGGCACGACATCTTCATGAACACCCAGCAGTTCCGTGGCAAGTACGTGTTCAACGACATGAACTGCAAGACCTGCCACATGGGGGAAGGGCGCCTGAACTGGTCCGGTCCGGTGTGGCCGGCGGCGACGACATTGCCGGACTACCGTGGCAAGAACAAGCACGTCAACTCGCTGGAAGAACGTATTGCCGGCTGCTTTGCCTATTCCATGAACGGTACACCGCCGGCCTACGGCAGCGACGATATGCTGGCGTTGGCCGCCTATCACCAGTGGCTGGCCACAGGTGCGCCGGTGTACGAGCGCAACATCGCCGGTCGAGGCTTCAGTAGCCTGGGCAAAAAAATCCCCGAAGATGTGAGTTACGAGAAAGGCCAGGCGGTCTACGAGGCCAACTGTGCCATCTGTCATGGCAGCGACGGTGCCGGACAGAAAAAGGATGGCAAGGTGGTATTTCCGCCGCTCTGGGGGGATGGCGCCTACAACTGGGGGGCAGGGATGACACGCGTCTTCACGGCGGCTTCGTTCATCAAGAACAACATGCCGCTGAGTAAACCGGGTTCCCTGAGCGATGATGAAGCCTGGAATGTGGCCTGGTTCGTCAACAGCCATGAGCGCCCCCAGGATCCGCGGTACACCGGCGATGCCAAGGCTACCCGTGAGCAGTTCATCGACTTCCATAAGCACACCCGCTACGGCACCGAGATGAACGGCCAGGTTCTGGGTCAGCATGACAACACCGGTGACAAGCCCTTCCTCAAGCCGGATAGCCTCAAGCCCCGTACTTTTGAATAACCCGCACTTTTGACCTGCAAGATAGGTGCACTCAACGACGGTGGTCAGAAAAGCCCGCCGTCGCTTTCCCGCCCTGCAATCCTCTGCTGTACTCAATGCGTAGTGAGAGACCGGTGGCTGATCTGGCATAATGCCGGTGCAGCCAACAGCGCAAGAGGACAACATGAGCAGCACTCTGATCTATAGCCTGATCGCCGCCGGACTGGTCGCGATTGTGATCCTGTCAGCCGTTATCGTTCGCCAGCTCGGCCGGGCTCGTCGTCAACGGGAAGAGCAGGCCCGGCGTGAAGCCGCGACCATGGCGGCGCTGGAAGAGCGTCATCAGTATCTGCAGGAGAGCATTCGCCTGGTGGCCGGTGCCATTTTGCATGATGAGAAGATGACCCTGACCGAAGGCTGTATTCGCCTTAAAGTGCTGCTGGAAAATTTCCGTCCCCAGCTGCTGCAGCAGCAAGCCTACGCGGTGATTACCGAGGTCCATGACAAGACCAGTCATATCCCGATCAAGGAGGAGTGGCAAGCGCTGCCGAAAAAGCTCAAGCGCAGCTATGAACAGGAGATGCGTGCGCTGGAGGCGCAGCACCTGGACGCCGTACAGGCCATCGCCCGTGAGCTGAGCAGCGGTGAACCGCTGCAATAGGCAGAGGGGGTGACATGGCGGAGTTCCTGATCGCCTTTCTGGTCTCTCTGCTGTTGATCGGTGGTCTGGTGTTGGCGTTGGCCTGGGGGCGGGCACCGACCTGGCGCCCGGACCGGCGCAGGATACTGGCGCTGATGCAGCAGGTGCAGTCAGGGGAGGCGCGTCGCGACGAGTGGGAGATGTTCGTTGGCTTGCCGGTGTTGCATGATCCTGAACTGGAAGCGATCCGCCGTCGCTGCGTCGATATCCATGAGGGCGATGAAAGCCACCCGCCGGCCAGCGACGGACTGGCCCCTTACCTGTACGACCGCGCCGCGCGCAAGCGCTTGGCCGAGGTGCAGGCCGACCTCGAACAGCTGATCAAGAACGAACCCTTCTATCGCCGCTTCTGATCAATGGTACTGATGATGCTCGATCAGCCGACGCAGGCGGAAGCAGCGTTTCCAGCACAACGGAATATCGCCTGCCACGGCGGCCTGGTGCAATTCGGCCACCGCCGCTTCCAGTTCGGGTAACTGATACAGCCCGGCCAGCCCCAGCAGCTGGTGGGCGTGTGCCCGTATCACCTCCAGCTGACCTGCTTCCACGGCGGGGCAGAGAGCATCCAGCTGCTGTTCCAGTTCCTGATGCAGCTCATCGGCGTCCACGTGGTCCAGCAGTTCGGGAGACGTCTGGGGGCTGCCCGTTGTCGCCGGCAGCTGGCACAACCGGTCCAGCTGGGCGAACAGTTCGGGCAGCTTGACCGGCTTCAGCATCACCGCGTCGACGCCGGCCTGTTTCAGCGCCTGATGCTCGTGGGGCATGACATTGGCGGTCAGGGCGATGATCGGGATCTGGCGGTCGAGGCGGCGGATCTCCCGGGTGGCTTCGATACCGTCCATCTGCGGCATGTGTACATCCATCAGTACCAGATCGGGCTGCTCCTGGCGGAAACGCTCCAGAGCCAGGGTGCCGGTGACGGCCGTAATCACCCGGGCGCCCGCCTGGGTCAGCACTTTGTAGATCAGCAGACGGTTGAAATCGTTATCCTCCGCCAGCAGCACTTTCAAGGCGCGGCTCAGGGTAAAGCCGGAGGCGTATTCCGGCGCGTGGCTGGCGGCTGTCTCCACCGGTGAATCGGTCGCCAGTGGCAGGGTCAGGGTCAGAGCGATACGGGTGCCGAGGTTTTCCTGGCTTTCCAGCTCCAGACTTCCCCCCATCATCTGGGTCAGGCGGTGGGCAATCACCAGCCCCAGGCCCGAGCCGCCATAGCGTCGGCTGATGGTGTTGTCGGCCTGGCTGAACGCCTGGAACAGGTGGCGCTGGTGTTCCGGTGAGATGCCGATGCCGGTATCGCTGACGCTCAGAATCAGCTTGCAGTGGCGACCGGCGCGGATTGACTGGGCACTCAGGCGTACTTCGCCGTCCTGGGTAAACTTGATCGCATTGCTCAACAGGTTGGTCAGTACCTGCGCCAGTCGCGTCGGGTCGCCGATCAGGGCTTCGGGCAGTTCCGGAGACAGTTCTTCGATCAGGGTCAGCCCCTTGTGTTGCGCCATGGGGGCCTGCATCTCCAGCAGGTTGAGCAGGCACTGGCGCGGGCTGAACGGCAGTTGCTCCAGTTCGATTGCATCCGATTGCAGGCGGGAAAAATCGAGGATGTCGTCGATGATGGTCAACAGCAGCGTCGACGTCTGGTCGATGATCTGGCAGTACTGCTGCTGCTCCCGCGTCAGACGGGTCTGCTGCATCAGTTTGGAAAAGCCCAGTACTGATGTCAGCGGCGTGCGGAGCTCGTGACTCATGCGGGCCAGAAATTCGTCCTTGGCATGGTTGGCTTCATCCGCCTGTCGACGGGCCAGGGATAGGGCTTCGTTCTGTTGTTCAAGGTGACGCAGTGTGGTGGTCAGCTGGCGGGTCGCCTTGCTGATCTGTTCGGCCTGCTCGCGGCTGGAGGCTTGAATGCGGGTCGCCATGCGGTTGATGCCTCGTGCCAGGCGGCCCAGTTCTCCGGACGCCTGGGTGGTGGCCGCCCGGGTATCCAGCTGGCCTTCCTCCAGGCGCTCCACGACCTGGCTTAGTGCCTCGATAGGGCGGGTAATGCGCAGTCCGAAGCGGCCGGCTACCACGGCGGTCACCAGCAGGCCCGCGGCAATCAACAGCAGGCTGTTGATCAGCATCTCGCGCCGCGCACCGGCATGGCCATCGGCAGACAACACCATGGCGACCCAGCCACTCTGGCTGGGCTGAGTCGTTCCCAGTGCCAGTTCGGGGTTGCTTTCCAGCAGCAGGACGCTGGCGGTGATCGGGGTGAAGAACAGCCAGCCCTCATCGGAGGCCTGGTGAGCAGGGCTGAACGGGCTCAGCTGTACCGGAAAGCTCTCGGTACGGTGCAGCAGATTGAAATTGGTATCGTAGAACAGGATGTCGCGCACTTCCGGATGAGTTTGCCGGGTCTTCTGGCTCAGGATACGCAGTTGGTATCGGTTGCCGCTGATCACGCCAAACTCGGCGGCGGAGGCCAGCAGGTCAGTGATCAGGTGGCCGCGCTCCAGCAGCTTGTCGGTGTTGTCGGACAGGCGGCTGTAGGTGAAATAGGTGCCCAGTATGCCGGCCAGGGTCAGCATCGGAATCAGTGCCAGCAGCAGTACCCGGCTGCGGATGCTCAGGCGACTGCCCAGCCCGCTCATCAGGGTTTCGCCTCAAGGTGTAGCAACGCCTGTTCCAGTGCCTCCCCCGAACTCAGTTGCAACTGGAGTGTACGTGCCGCGACCGGGTTGATACTGACATCGAAATAGGCCGGGTAGCTGGGCGGCGGCAGGGACTCGCCGGCCTGCAGGCGGTTCAGCCACTCACCGGCCTGCTGGCCGATCTGGCTGGCGGAGGAGTGTACCGAGGCGGCGGCGCCGGCGTTGGTGTAGTTTTCCGAGAAGCCGATCACCGGCACCTGGTGACGCAGCGACAGGTAGAGCAACCACTTGGAGATGGCACGGTTGAACACGGTGCTGTCTGGAATGACCAAAAAGAGGTCGCTGTTCTGGATTACGGGGGTCAGCTTTTCTACCGGGTTGTCTTGCGAGGTCAGGAAGGCCAGCTGTAACGCCAGCCCGGCATCACGGCTGCCCTGCTCCAGTTCCGCGCGTAAGGAGCGGCTGCTGCTGCCCAGGGCGGATCCCAGCGTCGCGGCCTCGGGTTTGACCAGCCGAGCCAGGCGGATCTGACGCAGCAGGGGCTGGTCGATATAGATGGCGCTAACCTGGGGTTGGGCCTGCTCCGGCAAGAGTTTCTGTTTGAGCTGTGCGAAGGTAGTGGAGGGTAGAAAGCTGCAGATCAGCCGGGTGTCGGGATGGTAGCGGTTGAGCATCTGCTCGCAGGCGCGGCTGCCCACCGCCAGAATGGTGTCGTTGTGGCTGTCGGCAGGGGTCAGCTGGTCCAGTGTGGTGACCGTCGGCGGCTGTTGTGCTGTGGCGAGCACGGCATCATGGACCTGGTTGTAGCTGGGGCTGAAATCGCTGAGTACCATCAACACCTGCTCGGCACGTGCGCCTGACCCAAGCAGGCAGCAGAGCAGTCCTGGCAGCAGCCTGCGGGCAAAAAGTCGGGTGATCCTGTCCAGTCCTTGCATCCCTGTGATCATCCAAACTCCGGATTAATAATACCTGAGCATCAACTGAAGCCAGACGCGCCGGTCGAACAGGTTGTACTCATAGAACTCCGAATAGGTCGGGCCAAATGCGTTCTGTACGGTCACTGCCGCTTCCAGTTCGCTTCCTGGGCCGACAGCCCAACGCTGGGCCGCACGCAGGTCGGTGCGCTGGTAAGCGTCACGGTTATCGCCCTCGAACCAGTCGACGCTATCCATATAGTAATGCATTAAGCTCAGATTCAGGTCAACGGTTGGTTGCCAGTTCAGCATCAGGGACGCGGTGTGCTCAGGGGTAACGGCATCTTCGAAAGCGTTGATTTGACCGTGCAGGTCTTTATTGGTGACCCAGGTATCGACACGGGTGTTGGTGTAGGCGTAGTTGAACAGGGTAAAAAACTGGTCGCCGAAGTGGCGTTTCAGCTGTAGTTCGACCCCCCTGTTTTCCCAGCCAAAGTCGTTGCGGCTGGTTTCAACCCTGCGTTTGTCTTCTGGAAGTACGAGCTCAGCAGCCGGGATCCAGTAGCTGTCAATGGCACGCTCAATCTGCTCGTGGAACAAGCGCAGGTCGATATGACCCTGCTGATTATTCAAGGCGTGGTAATAGCCAATCTCGTAGGTGGTGATTTTCTCCGGCGCCAGTTCCGGATTGGGTGCCCGAATTTTGTCGTACTCGACGGGGTCTGGGCCGAAAATGTTGGCAGGGGCGTACAGGCTGTAGTTGGCAAAACGTTCGAACAACGAAGGCAGGCGCTCGCTAAGCGAATGCCCCAAACGGATACTGCTCTGGCGGTTGGGACGGTAAATCAGTGCGTTGCGGTAAGAAAAGGCGTCGGTATGTTCCGAGCTGTCTTCATACATGACTCCCGAGTTCAGGCTCCAGTTGGGAGTCATGTCCCAGTTCAGGTTACCGAAAAGACGCCAGCGTTCTTCGGTAACCTTGCCCTGTTGCAGCAGGACATCACTTTCGGCGGACTCATAGCGATATCCCACACCACTGACCAGCTTCAGGTTGCTCAAGCGTTCGGTTATTTGCAGTTCAGTATCATAAGTATGCGTCGTACCGTGCTCGGAATCCTCTCTGGGGGTATTCAGTGCACGAAATTCCTCGACCATGTCCGCTGGTGGTGCGAACCCCAGTTCCTTTTCCAGAAAAGCCCGCACGACCTCAGGGCTGATGTTCGGAGTCTCCAGATCCAGATAATTATGGTAAGCGGTTAATTGCAGGGTGCCGGTATCGGAATAGAGGTTCTGGTACTTGATCGATTGGTAGTTGGCGCGGTGATCACGGCGCTGGTATTGACCATCCAGCTTGTCGGCCTGTCCCACATAGGTATACCCCCGATCCACCCCGGCCTGCACCCAAAGGGTCTCCTGCAGGGTCGGTGTAAAGCTGCCGCTGAAGCTCAAATAGTTGCGCTTGAGGCTGTCGTCGAACAGGTCGGTGCCGTCGTTCTGCTCATGGCCACCGGACAGGCGGTAGCTCCACAGGCCAAGCGAATCCGAATGGCCGAAATGCAGGTCGCGGGTATCCAGGCTGCCACCTGTAGCACTGACATAGCCGCCCTGCTCGGCGGCGGGTTCTCGGGTGATAATGTTGATTGAGCCCATGAAAGCGTTGGAGCCCTGGGTTGGTACGTTGGAGCCGCGTACCACCTCGATCCGCTCGATATCCTGCAGGTTCAGCCCCAGCGAGGTCCAGTCCACCGTGGCCAGCAGCGGCAGATAGACCGAGCGGCCATCCACCATCACTTCCAGACGACGCGGGAAGTTGTCGCTGGCGCCATGATAGGTGGTAGCGAACTTGTTGGCGCTGACATGGAAGCTCTGGAAACCCGGTACCAGGCGCAGCAGGTCGGGCACATTACGGGCGCCGGAGGCGCTGATCATGTCGCGGGTGATGATGCTGATGGACGCGGGCGATTCGGTCAGGCGTTGGGACAGTCGGGTTGCTGAGGTCACTTCGGGGATATCGGTCAGGAAGGCCTCTTCACTCAGGTAGAGCTCATCGGACGCCTGAACGGATTGAACACTCAGTCCCAGACCGAGCAGGGTGGCCATATAAAGAGGGCGTTGGGCTCCACGAAATGTCATTCCAGCTCCGGACAAACATGATTATTTGATCTTCAGTCCTATATACAGCACGACCAGGGCCAGGATGGCAGCCTCGATGATGAAACCGTTGTGCTCCAGAATCCAATCCAGCATGTGTCATTTTACCTGTCGTGCCTGGTTAGACCAGAGCATTTGTTGAGCGGATCTGGCTCTGTCCGGTACTATTTGACCTCTATCATTTGCCGAGTCCGTCATGCATTACCCCGAAACCAAGTTGCCGAGGGTCGGTACCACGATCTTCACGCAGATGTCTGCGCTGGCGCAAGCCCATCAGGCGATCAACCTTTCCCAGGGCTTTCCCGACTTCGACGGCCCCGAGGCCCTGCTGGCCCGTGTCGATCACTATATCCGCCAGGGCGCCAACCAGTATGCCCCGATGAGCGGCGTGCCTTCGCTGTGTGCGGCCATCGCCGCCAAGGTCGAGCGCTGCTACGGCCGTGTCGTGGATGCGGCTGCCGAAGTGACGGTGACCTCCGGCGCGACCGAGGCCCTGTTTGCGGCGATCTCGGCGGTGGTGCGTCCGGGCGATGAAGTCATAGTGTTCGATCCGGCCTACGACAGCTACGATCCGGCGATCACGCTCAACGGTGGTCGGGCGGTACACCTGCAGCTGGCGCCGCCGAGCTTCGCCATTGACTGGGACGCCGTGGCCCGGGCGATCACGCCGCAGACGCGGATGCTGATCCTCAACACGCCGCACAACCCCACCGGACAGACGCTGACCGCCGCCGACATGCAGGCGCTGAGCGAGCTGGTCGCCGGCACCGATATCCTGCTGCTGGCGGATGAGGTGTATGAACATATCGTCTTCGATGGCGTCGAACACCAGAGCATCAACCGTTACCCGGCCCTGGCCGAGCGCAGTTTTGTGGTGTCCTCCTTCGGCAAGACCTATCACACCACCGGATGGAAGATCGGCTACTGCGTGGCGCCGGCACCGCTGACCGCCGAACTGCGCAAGATTCACCAGTACCTGACTTTCAGTACCAGCACACCGATGCAGCTGGCGCTGGCGGACTATCTGAACGCCGACCCTGAACATGACCAGGCGCTGCCGGCGTTCTATCAGGCCAAGCGCGATCGCTTCAACGCGCGCATGGCCAAAAGCCGCTTCAGCTTCACCCCGGCGGCGGGCACCTATTTCCAGGTGATGGACTACAGCGCCATCAGCGACCTGCCCGATACCGAGTTTGTGCTTTGGCTGATCGAGCACGCCGGCGTGGCGGCGATTCCGCTGTCGGTGTTCTGCCAGCAGCCGCCGGAGATGAAACTGGTGCGCTTCTGCTTTGCCAAAAACGAAATCACCCTTGATCAGGCCGCGGAACGACTATGCAAAATCTGAGAATCAGCCTGGTCCAGACCCCTCTGGACTGGCAGCAGCCGGATGCCAACCGTGAACGCCTGACGTCACTGCTGGCGCCGCTGGAAGGACAGAGCGACCTGATCGTGCTGCCCGAAATGTTCACCACCGGCTTTACCATGTCACCCAGCGAGGTGGCCGAGCCGATGTCCGGTCCGACACTGGCGTGGATGCAGCAGCAGGCGCGTAGCCTGGGCGCGGCGATCTGCGGCAGCGTGGTGATCGAGGATCAGGGCTATCGCAACCGCCTGCTGTTTGTGACGCCGGAAGGCGAGGTGCGCCACTACGACAAGCACCACCTGTTCCGCATGGCCAACGAGCACGAATACTATGCGGCGGGCGAGACCCGCCGCATCATCGAGTACAAGGGCTGGCGTATCCTGCCGCAGGTCTGCTACGACCTGCGCTTCCCGGTCTGGTGCCGCAACCGTGACGACTACGACCTGCTGCTCTGTGTCGCCAACTGGCCAGCGCCGCGCCGCCACCCCTGGCGCACTCTGCTGCTGGCGCGGGCGATCGAGAACCAGTGCTACGTGGCGGGTGTTAACCGCGTGGGCGAGGATGGCAAGGGGCTGGAATACAGCGGCGACAGCCTGCTGGTGGACTTCAAGGGCCAGGCCCTGCTGGACGGCCCGGCCGGCGAGCCGTTCATCAAGACCGGCCTGCTCAACGGTGAGGACCTGAAACAGTTCCGCCACAACTTCCCGGCCTGGCAGGATGCGGACGACTTTACCCTGCTTGACAGCACTGAGGCACAGGCATGATCGATACCGCTGCCCAGCAAATCATCGATGCCGGCCGCTGGATTGACGCCCAGGGCTGGTGCCCGGCCACCGGCGGCAACTTCTCCGTGCGCCTTGGGCCTGAAAGAGCACTGATTACCGCGTCCGGTTGTCACAAGGGGCATCTGCGTGCCGAGCAGCTGCTGCAGGTGGATCTCGACGGCCAGCCGCAAGCCAGCCTGCTCAAGCCCTCCGCCGAGACCCTGCTGCACACCCGATTGTATGAGCTGGATGTCAACATCGGTGCCGTGTTGCACACCCATTCGGTAGCCTCGACGGTGCTGTCGCGGCTGGAGCCGGGCGACTGGCTCAGCATCAGCGGCTACGAGATGCAGAAATCGCTCAGCGGCAATCACACCCACGATGCCAGCATCCGCATCGCCATCCTCGACAACGCGCAGGATATGCAGGCGCTGGCCGCCGAGCTGAACCAGCGCTGGCAGGGCGAACCGCTTGAGTGGGGCTTCCTGGTACGCGGCCATGGCCTCTATACCTGGGGCCACGACATGAGCGAAGCGCGCCGTCATCTGGAAGGGCTGGAGTTCCTCTTCGCCTGTGAACTGGAGATGCGACGTTTGGGAGCAAAAGTGTGAGTACCGCCATGACCACATTCAACGGCATCAACGCCATACTGACTGATATCGAAGGCACCACCACCGATATCGATTTTGTCCACAAGACGCTGTTTCCCTATGCCCGCGAGCGCATGGCGGACTTTATCCACAGCCATCCGAATGAAGCGGCCGTGGCCGACGCAGCACAGGCTCTGGGTGTCGCCAGCGACGACCTGGACGCCATCGCCAAAGGGCTGATCGGCTGGATCGATCAGGACAAAAAGGAAACCGCACTCAAGGCGCTGCAGGGACTGATCTGGGTACAGGGCTATGAACAGGGCGACTTCACCGGCCACCTTTACCCCGATGCGTACGCAGGCCTTAAGCGCTGGCACGACAGCGGCAAGCAGCTGCATATCTTTTCGTCGGGTTCGGTCAAGGCCCAGAAGCTGCTGTACGGGTATAGTGACTTCGGCGACCTGACACCGCTGTTCAGTGGCTATTTCGACACCACCACCGGTGCCAAGCGTGAGGCGGTTGCCTATGAGCGTATCAGCGCCGCCATCGGCCTGCCGGCCAGCGAGGTCCTGTTCCTGTCCGATGTGGTAGAGGAGCTGGATGCTGCAGCCGCCGCCGGCATGCAGACCTGCCTGCTGGTGCGTAGTGAGCGACCGGAAGGCGCCGAGCGCCACCGCGCTGTGGAAAACTTTGACCCGATAGAACTTGATTGAGGACGGGCACAACATGAGTGCGATCCATATCCTGGCTGACCAGAGCGCCGAACTGATCGGCAGCAGCACCGACTTTACCGAGATCCAGCAGATCCTGAACGGCATCGGCGTGCGTTTCGAGCGCTGGGAAGCCGACCGCGAAATCACCCCGGGAATGGCCAACGAGGAGATCCTTGAAGCCTATTCAAGGGAGATCGAGCGGCTGAAAACCGAGGAAGGCTACGTCACCGTGGACGTCATGGGCCTGCAGCCGGATCACCCCGACCGTGTGGCGCTGCGCGAGAAATTCCTCAGCGAGCACACCCACTCCGAGGACGAAGTCCGCTTCATGGTCGACGGCGAGGGCATGTTCTACCTGCACGTGGAAGACAAGGTCTACCAGGTGCATGTGTGCAAGGATGACCTGATCTCGGTACCGGCCAACGTCACCCACTGGTTCGACATGGGCCCGGCGCCGCGCTTCACCGCGATTCGCCTGTTCAACAACCCCGAAGGCTGGGTGGCGAACTATACCGGCAGCGATATCGCTGACCGTCACCCGCGCTTTGAACCGGCAACCGCCTGAAACGCGATGTTAAAAAAATGGCTCAAATCGGGCATTTATGACTGATTAATTCCCGATTTGAGCCGTTTTTGCCTTGCGATGACGGCCACGCTGACACTCTTCAGCCTGTTGCACCACTGAGCATGGCAAGCGTCGGCGAGCCATGGGTCGTCATTTTTTTGCCGCAATCGCCTGCACAATCCCCTCCCGGTCATACACCCCCGTATCCAGTACCCAGCCGGTGACCAGCTCGGCGGGCGTCACATCGAACGCGGGGTTGAACACCTCCGATTCCACCGGGCTCCAGCGTACCTCGCCGAAGCTGCCGCTGACGCCTTTCACTTCCTCGGCGCTGCGCTGTTCGATCGGGATCGCCTGGCCGTTGGGGCAGTGCGGGTCCACGGTGGTCCAGGGGGCGACTACGTAGAAAGGGATCTTGTGGAAGTGGGCATTGACCGCCAGGTTGTAGGTGCCCACCTTGTTGGCAAAGTCGCCGTTGGCGGCGATACGGTCGGAGCCGACCAGAATGGCATCGACCTGACCGTCGCGCATCAGGATGGCGGCCATGCTGTCGCACTGGATCTGGTGCGGGATGCCGAGGCGGCACATCTCCCAGGCGGTCAGGCGGCCGCCCTGCAGCAGTGGGCGGGTTTCATCGACCCAGACATGGCTCAGCTTGCCCTGGCGGAAGGCTTCGGCGATGACGCCGATGGCGGTGCCGGCACCGGCGGTGGCCAGGCTGCCGGTGTTGCAGTGGGTCAGTACCCGCGCACCTTGCGGCAGCAGTTCGGCACCGAACTCGGACATGCGCTGGCACAGCGCCACGTCTTCCTCGAACAGCGCTTCGGCACAGGCCACCAGCGCGGCAGCGCCCTGGTCGATCACCGCCAGCATGCGGTCGAGGCAATTCATCAGGTTGACCGCCGTGGGGCGGGCATCACGCAGCGTCGCGGCGGCTTCGCGCAGCTGCTCTTCGCTCCAGCCCTGCTCGGCCAGATGGGCCAGCAGCAGGGCGGCACCGATACCGATCAGCGGAGCGCCACGGATCTGCAGCTTGCGGATCATGGCCACCATCGCTTCTACCGAGCCACAGTGCAGCCAGAGTTCGCGATCCGGCAACTGGTGCTGGTCCAGCAGTTCTAGGCGGTCGTTCTGGTAGCGCAGCGCGGTGGAGATCAGCTCTTTCATGGCCCGGTTCTCGGCAGGTTTCAAAAGCACAGATTATAAGCAGCTGTTAAAAGAGTCTGAACACCAGGCCGGTTTTTTGTCAGAATGCAGTCATCATCCATTCATGAATAGAACAACAATGATCGAACACAAATTCAATGATGATGCGGCGATCATCGCCTTTGTCCGCCGCCATATCCGCCTGTTTGCCGAGGATGCCGTGCTCAAGGTGAGCGAGATCGGTGACGGCAACATCAACTTCGTCTACCGCGTGGCCGAGCCGGGTGGTGCCAGCGTGATCGTCAAGCAGGCGCTGCCCTACGTGCGCATCATTGGCGAAGGCTGGCCGTTGTCGCTGGACCGCAATCGCATTGAGGCCGAGGCGCTGGTGCTGGAGGCCGAACATGCGGCCGATTGGGTGCCCGAGGTGTACCATTACGACCAGCCGCTGGCCGCCATCATCATGGAAGACCTGGGTGATCACCAGAACCTGCGCCATGCGCTGATCGCCCGCCGCAAGCTGCCGCAGCTGGCCGAACATCTGGGTCTGTTCATGGCACGCACCCTGTTCCACACCAGCGATATGCATCTGGATGCGCATCAGAAGAAGGAGCTGGTGAAGCGGTTCATCAACCCGGATCTGTGCAAGATCACTGAGGACCTGTTCTTCCTCGACCCTTTCTGTGACCACGAGCGCAATGCGATCAATCCGCCGCTGCGACCGGTGGTCGAAGCCCTGTGGCAGGATGACCTGCTCAAGGTGGAAGTGGCCGAGCTGAAGTACGCCTTCCTCAACCGTGCCGAAGCCCTGCTGCATGGCGACCTGCACTCCGGTTCCATCTTTGTCACCGAAGCCAGCACCCAGGTGATCGACCCGGAATTTGCCTACTTCGGCCCGATCGGTTTCGATGTCGGCAGCCTGATCGGCAACCTGCTGCTCAACTGGTGCGGTCAACAGCGTCTGGCCGGTGACGAAGCGGAACGTGAGGCCTGGCGCGACTGGCTGCTGGTGCAGCTGGAGAAGCTCTGGCATCACTTCAGCCGCGAATTCAGTCGCCTGATGCGCGAAGCAACCACCGATCCGAGCCTGCAGAACGAACACTGGCAGCAGCGCCGCTTGTTGCAGATCTGGCATGACAGCCTCGGCTATGCCGGTACCGAGCTGATCCGCCGTACCATCGGTCTGGCGCACGTCGCCGATCTGGATATGATCGAGGATGAACACCAGCGGGCGCAGGCGGAAGCGATGGCGCTGCATCTGGGCCGCGAGCTGGTCATGGAGCGTACCCGGATCAACTCGATGGAAGAACTGGTCGACCTGATCTGCCAGCTCAACGACTGATAACCGAAACAGGCGTGCGTACAATTGATGGCTAAACGACTGCTGCTTAACTGCGATATGGGCGAGAGCTTCGGCCCCTGGAATATGGGGCTGGATGAACAGGTGATGCCGCTGGTGGACATGGCCAACATCGCCTGCGGTTTCCATGCCTCAGACCCGGTGACCATGACCCGTACGGTGCTGCTGGCCAAGCATGCCGGGACGCTGATCGGCGCCCATCCGAGCTATCCGGATCTGGTCGGCTTCGGCCGGCGCAGCCTGCAGTGCCACCCGCAGGAAGTGGTGGCGATGATCCAGTACCAGATCGGCGCGCTGGACGGCATCGCCCGGGCCCACGACATGAAGGTCAGCTACGTCAAACCGCACGGGGCGATGTACAACGACATGATGCGGGATCACGATATCCTGCGCGCCGTGCTGGAGGGCGTGACTCAATATGATCGCACCCTGCCGCTGATGCTGATGGCCACCGCCGACAACCGCGCGGTCAAGGCGATCGCCGAGGAGTTCGGCGCGCTGCTGATGTTCGAAGCCTTCGCCGACCGTGCCTATGACGCGCGCGGCTTTCTGGTGCCGCGCGCGGTGGCCGGTTCGGTCTACCATGACGAAGCGCGCATTCTGCAGCAGTCGCTGCGGCTGGCTGAAGCGGGTGTGGTGACGACGCTCGATGGCGCTGAGGTCACGCTGGAAGCCGATACCCTCTGCGTCCATGGCGATAACGCCGAGTCGGTGCAGGCGGTGCAGCATATTCGTGCCGCGCTGGACCAGCTCTATACAGGCAAGGATGCATGATCCACTGGAGTATCGAAAACGCCGGTCCTGATGCATTGATCATCCGTTTTGGTCAGCAGCTCGACGAGGCACTGGTGCCGGTGATCCGCGCGGCTTCGGACCTGATCGCTGCTGAGTTGCAGGATCTGCTGTATGACCTGGTGCCGTCCTACACCACGCTGATGGTGGTCTATAACCCGCTACGCACCGACTTTGCCGGTCTGGTACAGCGGATCAATCAACAGCTGGCCTCACTGGATGTGACTCGGGCCGAAACCGGTCGTCGGGTCGAGATTCCGGTTTACTACCACCCTGATGTGGGGCCGGATCTGGAGCGAGTCGCCCGGCTGCACGGCATCGGTATCGATGAGGTGATCCGCCTGCATACGGCCCGTGACTATCATGTCTTTGCCATCGGCTTTGCCCCCGGTTTTGCCTACATGGGACAGGTCGATCCGGCGCTGCGCACGCCGCGGTTGGACACCCCCAGAACCCGAGTGCCGGTCGGCGCCGTGGCGCTGGCCGATCAGCAGACCGCGGTCTATCCGGTCGCCACCCCCGGTGGCTGGAATATCCTCGGGCGCACCCCCGTTAAAATGTTCGATCAGAGGCTGGCCGGGCTTTGCCCGGTCGAGGCCGGTGACCGGGTGCGTTTTGTCGCTATTTCAAAGGCCGAGTTTCTAGCGGCCGGGGGAGAACTTGAATGAGCGGGCTGCGTGTACTCAACCCCGGCATCCTGTCGCTGGTTCAGG
Source organism: uncultured Marinobacterium sp. (assembly GCA_963677795.1). Lineage (GTDB taxonomy): Bacteria > Pseudomonadota > Gammaproteobacteria > Pseudomonadales > Balneatricaceae > Marinobacterium. Next base: position 2,421,291 of record OY782520.1, read on the forward strand.
ACTTGGGGCGTTTCGGTTATCAACACCAGGGCTTATCCACAGGCGGTGCGGCGGATGAACACGCCTATCTCTGGGCCAATCGCCTGCTCGGCAACGCATCCGGTGCGGCCACGGTGGAGATCAGTTTCGGCGGCCTGCAGCTGGAAGCGGAAATCGCCACCCGTATCGCCATCACCGGTGCCGACTTGCAACCGATGCTCAACGGAGTTCCTGCACCGGGCTGGCAGACGCTGAACCTGCAGCCCGGTGACCGGTTGACGTTCGGCTATGCCAAAAGTGGTGTGCGCGCCTATCTGGCGGTGCAGGATGGCTTCGACATCGAGCCGGTCTTCGGTTCGGTGGCCACGGTGATGCGCGAACAGATCGGCGGGCTGGATGGCAAGGGCGGCAAACTGGCCGCCGGTGATCTGTTGCCCTGTACCACCAGTCCGCAACGGGGCAGGGTTGCCATCAGCCCTGGCCAGTTGCCGGACTATGCACAGCCGTTGACGCTGCGAGTGATCGAGGGGCATCAGCGAGAACTCTTTCCGGCCGAGGCGCTGGCGCGCTTCTACCGCGAGGTCTATCAGATCAGTCCGCAGAGCGACCGCATGGGCGTGCGCCTGTCGGGCCCCGAGCTGCACCCACTGGCCGATGGCATCATCTCGGAAGGGATCAGCTTTGGCGCCGTGCAGGTGCCCAAAGATGGCCAACCGATCATCCTGCTCAAGGACCGGCAGACCATCGGCGGTTATCCTAAGCTGGGTACGGTGTTCGCGCTGGATGCGTTCATGCTGTCACAACGCCAGCCGAATAGTGAGGTGCGTTTTGCGCCCATGCCGCTGCATGAGGCGCAACTGGAGCTGCAGCGGTTTTATCGTTTCTTTGGCGTTTGATAAAAGGGAATCAGGCGCCTGATCAGCTGTCGCTTTCAGGCTCTGCTGCGGCTTCAGGCGCGTGAATCGGCAGCACGGTATCCAGCAGCTGTTTCAGATTGTCGCGGTAGCTGTCCTGCAGCTCCTTCAGCGCATCCGTGAAGCGACTGTCCTGCTCCACCAGGCCGTTCATCAGATCACGGCCCGCCTGGGCCGGTGACTGCAGAAAGCCCAATGAAGGCGCGCCCGCGCTTTCGGCCAGATCCTTCATCAGCTGACCCAAGCGCAGTCCGGGTTTGTCCACCGGCTGCTCCAGGTTGCCGACCTGCTCATAGGTACTGGCCTGCGTCCAGCTGCGGCTGTAGCTCATGTTGAGCTCCATCGACTGCAGTTCGCTGGCATCGAAGCTGATATCGGCGCTCTGATCAAACGCCTTCTGCACATCACCGTTAAAGAACTCGTCCGCTACGCCGGAAATGTCGCGAATCATCTGCTGTAGTGCATCGATCTCGCCCTCGTCCAGCTCACCCTGGACGCTGAACTGGTACTGGCTGCTTTCGCTGCGGCTCACATCCATCCAGGCGACCGCATTACCCTCACTGTCGGCCCCCGCGCCATAAGTAGCGTCGTAGCTCTGGTTGCGGCTGAAATTGATAGTGACCTCGTCGCCATCCTGGGTTTTGACCGTCAGCGACATGTCCTCGGCATTGCGGTAACGTTCGGCCGCCCCCATCACCGCCTGCGCGGTCGCCTCACGGCTGCCGGGTGCGATCTCGGCCAGTGCGTCGAAAGTCAGCTTCTCGGTCTCGTCCACCTGCTCGGCGATACTGCCGTTGAGTACATTGAGGTTATCGAGAATGTCACGGGCTTCCTTGAAGCCTTTCTCGACCCCTTTCACCGCCGCTTCATACATCTGGTTCAAGCGCTCATCAGATGCCCCGCGTGCCCGCGCCGCATCCAGTCCCTTGGCGACGAAGTCGCTGATGCGACCGGCGACCTTGTCAGGGGTGAAGTTCTCGGCATCCAGCCCGGACAGCTTCTCGGCCGTCATGCCCGGAATCTGCTCGGCCAGCTTGCCCAGCAGCACCTGCGACGGATTCTGAGAGGCCGTGTTGCGGTTATTCGTCGCCATCTCGGACTGCGGACGGGAGGAAAAGACCTGGGTGCTGGGACTATGGATTTTCATGCTGGACTCGGTGATTTGGGGTTGGTCATATCTTAACCGGTTATCGGCTTGAGGAGTGAGAACTTGAGCGCTTGTTGGCTGTTTTACAGGGGTTGAAAAGAGTAGCATGCTGGCTACAGAGTTGATGAGTCCAAGGAGGACAGATGACCATCCTGAAGTACAAGGAGCCTTCCACAGCAACTGAGCCGCGCCAGGCGGCTGGTGACCGACAGGAACAGAACGTCGCCTTTTATCTGCGTCGAGCCTTCAAGGATGATGAGAATATTCTGGTTCTCAATGATTACCGCTTTACCCACAACGGCGAAACGGCCCAGATTGATCACTTGATCGTGCATCGCACGGGATTTCTCGTTATTGAGTCCAAGAGCATCTATGGCGAGGTTAAGGTCAATACACAAGGCGAGTGGGCACGAAGCTACAAGGGGCAGTGGAGTGGTATGCCTTCACCCATCCGGCAGGCCGAACTGCAGATGGAATTGCTGCGCGATTTTCTGGGCGCCAATGTCGAGCACTTTCTGGGCAAGGTGTTGCTGGGCCGGGTGCAACAGAAGGTCAGGTTCAGGGAATGGAATGTGCTCTGCACCGTGTCCAGCAGCTGTATCCTACACCGTGAGGGCATGCCTTCAGAACTAAGCAAGCGTGTGGTGAAAAGCGAATTTATTGCCGATGAAGTACAGAAAATCGGCGGTTACTCTCGGCTATCTTCGACGTTCTCTGGAAAACCTGCATTCTCTCTGGAAGAGATGGACAGTATCGGTACGTTTTTGCTGAGCCATTACCAGTCCAGAACGGAGCCTAACCCTCAGGTTGGTAACCGAGCTCCTGCGCCCGTACAAGCGTCTGAGCCTATGATATCTGCTGAGGCTTTCGTGCCTGCTGTTCCTTCCCAAACCGATTCAGCAGCAGCTTCTGCACAAGTAGAAGAATCTCCCTCGACGTACAGTGCAGAGGCTGACATCATCGGCCTTGCCTGCAAAAAATGCGGCACCGAGCAGAACCTGACCGCCATGTACGGCCAGTACGGTTACTACGTCAAATGCGGCCAGTGTGGCACCAATACCTCCATGAAAACCGCCTGCCCTGAATGCAGCAGTAGCAAGACACGTGTGCGCAAACGCGGGGATGAATACTGGCTGCAGTGCGAGTGTTCGGCGATGAGGAAGCTGTATCAGCAGGGTAGCCGTTAATGTATGAAACAGAACATTTATAGCTAACAGTATGGCCGGATAGGGATTGTCAGGATGACGGTGACAAAATACTACGCACATTCGTGTGAACGCCCAGAAACAGAATGGCAGCTTTTGGAAGGTCATTTAAGGGCCGTAGGGCGAATGGCTGCCTCAAAAGCGGCGCATTTCGGCACTGAGGAATGGGCTGAAGTTGAAGGGCTGTTGCACGATTTAGGTAAATATTGCCCCGAGTTTCAGCAACGTCTACGTGGCAGCCAGCGTCGGGTTGATCATGCAACCTGGGGAGCAAGAGTTGCCTGTGAACGATACAAAAATCTGGGGGTATTACTGGCCTACGCCATCGCCGGGCACCATACAGGCCTGGCGGATGGCTTAAGGCTGGACAAGCCGCAGTCGATTACTCCCTTGGCCGACCGGTTGGCAGTACTGCCCGATACCAAACTGGATGATGCGTGGCAATCTGAAATCTCTCTGAAGCCACGGCCTGCGCCGCCACCGCTGAATATGGTGGAAGAGTACACGGGCAAGTTGTTTCAGATGTCGGTGCTGGGGAGGATGCTCTATTCCTGCCTGGTCGATGCGGACTTTCTGGATACAGAGGCATTCTATAACCGCATTGAAAATACGCCTCTTCGTGACAACTCTTTCCCTTCGATAGTTGAGTTGAAACAGCAACTCGATGCTTATTTGTCCCAACCGCGTTTCAACGCGACCGATGGCATCAACGGCATACGTCAACGCATTCTGAACCATGTCCGCCGACAGGCTGAGCTGGAACCGGGGCTTTTTTCACTGAATGTGCCGACCGGTGGTGGCAAAACACTGGCCTCGCTGGCCTTTGCACTGGACCATGCTGTTCGACACGGGAAGAGACGGGTGATTCTGGTGATCCCCTTTACCAGTATTGTGGAACAGAATGCGAAGGTATGGCGCGAGGCGCTTGGGTCCTTGGGCGAAGCGGCATTGATCGAGCATCACAGTGCCTACGATCAGGAAAGACAGTCTTTCAGGGACCCCGGCAGCAAGGACAAGCTGCGCCAGGCCGCCGAGAACTGGGAAGCGCCGATTATCGTTACCACGGCGGTGCAGTTTTTTGAAAGCCTCTATGCCAATCGCTCGTCGCGCTGCCGCAAGCTGCACAACGTTGCCAACAGCGTTGTGATACTGGATGAAGCACAAACCCTGCCCGTAAAGCTGCTGCAGCCCTGTGTCTCTATGGTGGCGGAACTGGCACGCAACTATCGCACCAGTCTGGTGCTCTGTACCGCAACCCAGCCTGCCCTGCGTGAGGTCGATGGCTTTAAAAATGGTCTAGCCAATGTGCGCGAACTGGCTCCGGAGCCGCAGCGGCTTCATGCCGAGCTGGAACGGGTGAGCGTAGCGCATGTGGGGGCTCTCACCGATGAAAAACTGCTGAGTGCCTTGCTGGCGCAGGAGCAGGTGCTGTGTATCGTCAATAATCGGCGTCATGCACGCAGCCTGTTTGAGCAGCTGCGACAACAGGGGGAAGCGGCTTTCCATCTCACCACATTGATGTGTGCCCGGCACCGTTCCGCCATGCTGGAGCTTATTCGTGAGCGGTTACAGAAAGGACTGCCGGTAAGGCTTGTTTCAACGTCCTTGATTGAAGCGGGTGTCGATATCAGCTTCCCGGCAGTTTACCGTGCCGATGCAGGACTGGACTCCATCGCCCAGGCGGCCGGGCGCTGCAACCGGGAAGGGCGGCTCGACAAGTCGGACAGTCGGGTTAATGTCTTTACCGTTGCCGATGACTGGACGATGCCGGCGGAGCTTGAACAATATGCCCAGGCATTTCATCGTGTGTATCGCAAACATGCAGATAACCTGCTGTCACTGGATGCGATTCGCGCCTATTTCAGCGAGGTCTATTGGGTCAAGGAGCAGCAGATGGATGCCCCCGGTATCCTTGGCAGCGTGCGTCAACTGGAAGGTATTCCCTACGAGCAGATGGCTAGTGACTTCCGCATGATCGAAAGCAATATGCTGCCGGTCATTGTGCCCTATGACGACGAGGCTCGGAGCCAGATTAATAGCCTGGCATTTGCTGACCGGATAGGCGGAATTGCACGCAAGCTGCAGCCTTATCTGGTTCAGGTGCCGGAGCAGGGACTCAAGGCGCTGATGGCAGCGGGTGCCGTACAACCGGTTGCTCAGGAAAAATATGGGTACCAGTTTCTGGAGCTGGTCAGCGACAGCTTATATGACCCGGAATGCGGATTGAGTTGGGATAACGCAACTTTTATTTCAGCCGAGAACAGCGTACTTTGATCGGATAGTGCCGCTACAGGAGGTTACATGGCATACGGAATTCGCTTGAAAGTATGGGGCGAACGCGCCTGTTTCACCCGTCCCGAGATGAAGGTGGAGCGCGTCAGCTATGACGTGATTACGCCATCGGCGGCACGGGGTATCATCGAAGCCATCCATTGGAAGCCGGCCATTCGCTGGCACATTGACAGAATCCATGTTCTCAATCCCGTCGTTTTTGAATCCATCCGCCGCAATGAGGTGGGCAGCAAGCTGTCTGCCGCCAATATCAAAAAGGCGATGAAAGCGGGCAATACCGCTGGGCTGGTCAATTATGTCGATCAGGATCGCCAGCAGCGTGCCGCCACGGTACTGCGCGATGTGGCCTATGTGATCGAAGCGCACTTCGAACTGACCAGCCGGGCCGATACTTCCGACAGCGAAGGCAAGCATCTGGATATCTTTAACCGCCGTGCCCGCAAGGGGCAGTTCTTTCATGCCCCCTGCCTGGGCGTGCGAGAGTTTCCGGCCAACTTCGAGCTGATCGAAGAGGACGAACAGATACCCACACCTTCCGGTGAGCTTGAAGGGGAGAGGGATCTGGGCTGGATGTTGCATGACTTCGATTTCAGCCGAGAGTCCACCCCGCACTATTTTCGCGCCCTGATGCGTGATGGTGTGATTGAGGTGCCACCGTTCCGCTCGGAAGAGGTGAAGGCATGATCCTGACGGCGTTGAACAGCTACTACGGGCGATTGGTAGAGCAGGGCAATCCGGATGTGCCTCCCTATGGCTATAGCCCCGAAAAGATCAGTTATTGCCTCGTTATTGACCGCCAGGGGGCTTTGATTGACGTGGTCAGTATGCTGGATACCACAGGGAAAAAACCGCGCCCGTCGGTTTATCTGGTGCCTCAGCCACCCAAGCGGTCGGCCAATATTGCACCAGGCTTTATGTGGGACAAATCGGGCTATGTACTGGGACTGACTGCCAGCGAGAAGGACAAGGATATTCACCGAGCCCGACAAACCCATGAGGCCTTCAAGGAGTATCATCGCCAGTGGCTGGAAGGTGAGGATGATCTTGGGCTTCAAGCATTGCTTGCTTTTCTGGACCGGTGGGACCCTGAGGACGAGGCTTGCGTCAGTCTGATTCCCGTTGATGCACTGGATACCAATCTGGTTTTCCGACTTGATGAAGAGCCGGGCTTTTTGCATCAGCGTGATGCGACAAAGGCGGTTCGAGATAGACAACTGGCATCGCCGGATGGACACACAAGTACTTGCCTGGTAACAGGGGAGTCTGCGCCCATAGCGGCGCTGCACCCTTCCATCAAGGGGGTCAACGGGGCACAGACAGCGGGTGCTTCACTGGTGTCTTTCAACCTGTCCGCCTTTGAGTCTCATGGCAAGAAACAGGGCATGAATGCACCGGTTTCCGAACGTGCCGCCTTTGGCTATGGTACGGCACTGAATTACCTGCTGCGGCGCGATCCGAACAATCGGCAGCGGCTGCAGATTGGTGACAGCACCGTTGTGTTCTGGGCGGAGGCGGGGAACCCGCAGGAGGCCGAGGCAAGTGAAGACTTTCTCGGTGGTTTGCTGTCACCGCCAACCAATTCGGAAGACCTGGATAACCCCGAAGTGGAGCGTCTGCACGCAACGCTGAACAAGGTGGCGGCAGGCGAGCCTTTGCAAAATCTGAATCTGCAACTGAGCCCCGATACACGTATTTACATACTGGGACTGGCGCCCAACGCCGCTCGCCTTTCGGTACGTTTCTGGGAGGTGGATACGCTGGAGCGGTTTACTCAACGCATTGGTGAGCACTACCGGGATCTGTTGCTTCAGCCCACCCCCTGGAAAAAGCCGCCTTCCATTTGGCGACTGTTGCTGGAAACCGTTCCCCACCGTGAGGGGGGAAGGGCGAAAGCGGATGATGTTACGCCTCATCTGGCCGGGGAGCTGGCCCGTGCCATTCTGACCGGGCGACGCTATCCGCGTCACCTTTTGACCCACATGATCATGCGTATGCGTGCCGATGGCCATTTGTCGCCACTGCGCGTTGCGCTGTGCAAGGCGGTACTGGTGCGCGACCAGCGTTTCGGTTCAATCAAAGACAAGGAGATACCCGTGAGTCTGGATATCGACAACAGGGACCCGGGCTATGTGCTCGGACGTTTGTTTGCAACGCTTGAATCCGTCCAGCGTGCCGCGCTGGGCGGAAAAGTGAACGCAACCATCAGAGACCGCTACTACGGTGCGGCGTCGGCGACGCCGGCCAGTGTTTTGCCGGTATTGTTGCGTAATGCGCAAAGCCATTTCAGCAAGGTGCGCAAGGAAAAGCCCGGGTTGGCGGTCAACCTGGAGAAGCAGACCGGTGCAATCATGGAGCTGTTGCCGGCCGCGTTCCCGAAAACGCTGGGGCTGGAAGAGCAGGGCCGCTTTGCGATCGGTTATTACCACCAGCGCAACGAAATCTTCAACAAGCATGCATCGGATATCCAGGAAGGAGACACAGAATGAGCGCCATCAATAACCGTTACGAATTCGTTTTTCTGTTTGATGTCACCAACGGCAACCCCAACGGTGACCCCGATGCCGGCAACATGCCTAGGCTCGACCCGGAAACCAACCGTGGTTTGGTGACGGATGTGTGCCTGAAGCGCAAGATTCGCAACTTCGTGGAGATGGCCAGGGAGGATGAGCCCGGTTTCGATATCTACATGCAGGAAAAGTCCGTGCTGAACAACCAGCACAAGAAAGCCTATGAGGCGCTGAGCATCGAGCCGGTGGCGAAAAAATTGCCGAAAGACCAGCAACAGGCACTGGAACTGACACAGTGGATGTGCAAAAACTTCTTCGACGTGCGTACTTTTGGAGCCGTGATGACGACAGAGGTGAATGCCGGTCAGGTCCGTGGCCCTGTTCAATTGGCGTTCGCCAGCTCCATTGATCCGGTGGTGCCGCTGGAAGTTTCCATCACGCGGATGGCGGTCACCAACGAGAGGGATCTGGAAAAGGAACGCACCATGGGTCGTAAGCATATTATTCCCTATGGTCTTTACCGCGTGCATGGCTACGTGTCTGCCAAGCTGGCGCAGAAAACCGGTTTCTCCGAAGATGACCTGCAGTTGCTGTGGCAGTCACTGATCAACCTGTTCGAGCATGACCGCTCGGCTGCCCGTGGCGAGATGGCGGCCCGTCAGCTGGTGTTGTTCAAGCACGAATCAGAACTGGGGAACGCTCCGGCGCACAAGCTGTTTGAAACCGTTACGGTTGAACGTGTTAACGGTGTGGCCGGCAGCCCGGCACAGTCCTTTGATGACTATCGCGTTGTGGTAAATGCCGAGGCCGTACCGGCCGGCGTGTCAGTCGAGGAGTTGATCTGATTCAACCAGGTATATGGTCATGGATGACACCCTCAACATTTCCGCTATCCAGCACTACGCCTACTGTCCGCGTCAGTTTGCGCTGATCCATGTCGAACAGGTCTGGGATGACAACCGTTTCACCGCCGAGGGGCTGTTGCTGCATCGGCGGGTGGACGGCGGAGAGCCGGAGCAGCGTGGGCATGTCCGCTACGAACGAACTGTATTATTGAAGTCGGAACGGCTGGGGCTGATTGGCAAAATGGACTTGCTCGAGATTGATACCTCGGATGGTTATCGCCTCATTCCGGTGGAGTATAAGCGCGGTCGTTCGAAAACCCAGGACTGGGATCGGCTGCAGTTGTGTGCTCAGGCGCTGTGCCTGGAAGAGATGCGACACGTTGATATCGAAGAGGGCGCCATCTGGTACTGGGAAACGCGCCGGCGCGAAGAGGTTCGGTTCGACACCGCTCTGCGGGCGCGTACCGAAGCCATTATCGTCAATGCCCGAAACCTTATACGAAATGGTACGACTCCACCGCCCACCGAAGAACGTAAACGGTGCAGGGCCTGTTCTCTGTATGAACTGTGCCAGCCTGATGCCTTGCGTCAGGACCACTCCGCTGCGTATATCCGGGACCTTTTCAAACCATGAAGAAACTGTTGAATACGCTCTATATCACACGTCAGGAAACCTACCTGCATAAGGAGCGGGAAACGATCGTCATCAAGCAGAAGGATGAGAAGCTGGGACAGTTTCCTTCGCTGGCGCTGGGCAATATCCTCTGTTTTGGACGTGTCTCGGTATCACCCTTCCTGATGGGCTACCTGTCGGAGAAGGGCATAGGCCTTAGTTTCTTTACCGAATACGGCCGTTTTCTGGCACGGGTTCAGGGGCCTGAATCCGGCAATGTGCTGCTCAGACGCAGCCAGTATCGCTGGGCGGATGACCCGGACAAATCCATGTCGGTGGCTCGGCTGATGATCGCGGCCAAAATGAGCAACAGCCGCGCGGTCATTCAGCGGGACCTGCGCAACCACGGCGACAATACAGCCTTGCGCGAGGCCGTCGACAAGCTGGCAACCAGCCTGCGTAGTGTGCAGAAAACCAAAACAGCCGACAGCCTGATGGGTGTAGAAGGCGACGCGGCCAATTGCTATTTTTCGGTGCTGCAGCAGCGTTTGCGCAAGGATCATTTTCAATTCAATGGTCGTGTACGACGTCCACCGACTGATCCGGTGAATGCTTTGCTGTCATTTATCTATTCCATGATTACTCAGGACTGTGTGGCAGCGCTTCAGGGCGTTGGGCTTGATCCCTATGTTGGGTTTCTGCATCGGGACCGGCCAGGTCGTCCGGGGCTGGCGCTGGACCTGCTGGAAGAGTTTCGTGCCGGATGGGCTGACCGGCTGGTACTTACGCTATTGAATCGCCAACAGTTGAAACAGCAGGATTTTGTAACTGAAGCCAGTGGTGCCGTGCGTTTGTCCGACAATGGCCGAAAAGCTGTACTGGTTGCATTCCAGGAGCGCAAACAGGAGGAGCTCATACATCCTTATCTGCAGGAAAAAGTACCCATCGGGCTGTTGCCACATTGCCAAGCCATGTTATTGGCGCGGCACATTCGCGGAGATATTGAATACTATCCACCCTGGACGCTGAAATAATGCTGGTGCTAATCACCTATGATGTCAGCGTGGTGACATCCGACGGGCAACGCAGGCTGAGAAATATTGCCAAAACCTGCCTGGATTACGGGACCCGAGTGCAGAACTCCGTATTTGAATGCGAAGTGACCCCTGCACAATTGGTTGTTTTAAAGGCAGAATTGATGGATATCTACAATCCTGACGAAGACAGCCTTCGGTTCTATCATTTGGGTAAAAAAGGGCGACAAAAAGTAGAGCACTACGGTGCCAAAATCGTGCCTGACCCTCATTCCTCGCCGCTTATCCTGTAAGAATGGCATTCCGCTACCCTTGGGTTCTCATTAAATACCGGGAGGGTTAGCGGAATCTTAACTTTTTGAAAGTTAGGGAGTTTTGAAGTTTCTTCTGTTCCGCATCCTGTTGTTTTTCAATATGCAGCCGTCGATAGCGATAAATCGGTTATTTTCCTTTGTTCTTTAACAACTTAGACTGCAACTGTCGCACCCCACGCGGGTGCGTGGATCGAAACACCTTCAAAAAGGCCCAGGTCCAAACCTACGCCGGTCGCACCCCACGCGGGTGCGTGGATCGAAACATCGACACCCAAACCGTCGGCCGTAAAGCCGTGCGCGTCGCACCCCACGCGGGTGCGTGGATCGAAACAACTGCAGCGATACCGATGCCTACCGCATGATTGGGTCGCACCCCACGCGGGTGCGTGGATCGAAACGGACCTGCTTGCGGCCGACGGTTTGGGTGTCGAGTCGCACCCCACGCGGGTGCGTGGATCGAAACACTAGTGCCCGAGGCGTGGCGAATGAGAATGTGAGGTCGCACCCCACGCGGGTGCGTGGATCGAAACGAAAACGAAAGCCTTGAACTCTACCGAAAGTACAAGTCGCACCCCACGCGGGTGCGTGGATCGAAACTTTCAGGATATCCGTTGGACCTGTCGTGGCGGTCGTCGCACCCCACGCGGGTGCGTGGATCGAAACAACGACCGCATTGCTGCCGCCGGAATCAAGACAAGTCGCACCCCACGCGGGTGCGTGGATCGAAACATAGAGCAAACTGCCCCAACTGCCAGCACGATGACGTCGCACCCCACGCGGGTGCGTGGATCGAAACTCCAGGATGATCACACGCGGGCGCACGGTGGCTGGTCGCACCCCACGCGGGTGCGTGGATCGAAACACCCTGCAGTGGAACGCCACCGACTGGCTGATCCGTCGCACCCCACGCGGGTGCGTGGATCGAAACCATTGCCGCCCGGGCCATCATGCCCAGCACGGCGAGTCGCACCCCACGCGGGTGCGTGGATCGAAACACGAAAACGAATACGACACCGTCGCGGTACACGGCTGGTCGCACCCCACGCGGGTGCGTGGATCGAAACCAGATTGATGAGAAGCGGGCTTTCGGCGCCAGCAGGTCGCACCCCACGCGGGTGCGTGGATCGAAACGTGCATAGCGAAGACCCGGTGCTCACCTGGATGGCGTCGCACCCCACGCGGGTGCGTGGATCGAAACGCTGCCGTCGCAATATCAGGGTAAGGCTCGAAGAGTCGCACCCCACGCGGGTGCGTGGATCGAAACAGCCCATCCAGGTATACCCGTTTTGGCTTCCACCGTCGCACCCCACGCGGGTGCGTGGATCGAAACGCGTTTGGGATGCTGCGTGTAATGCAAGCAGCATAGTCGCACCCCACGCGGGTGCGTGGATCGAAACCTGTTAGGTTTGACGATGACAGACTGGACGTAGAACGTCGCACCCCACGCGGGTGCGTGGATCGAAACTAATTGAGGAGCAAAAAGACGGCTACGAATTTAGGTCGCACCCCACGCGGGTGCGTGGATCGAAACCCGTTGCACTGGTTTGGCTTTCGCCCGTGCCAGGTCGCACCCCACGCGGGTGCGTGGATCGAAACGCGGCAAGCTCATGGCTCTCACCAAGATAGCGGCGTCGCACCCCACGCGGGTGCGTGGATCGAAACTCTGCAGAGCATCTGGACCAGGCACTGGCCGAGCGTCGCACCCCACGCGGGTGCGTGGATCGAAACAGCCAAGCCACTTGGACCGGTGAGTGGGCCGACGGTCGCACCCCACGCGGGTGAGTGGATCGAAACCGAGATGAACCGGAAATACCACGCCATGATTGGCGTCGCACCCCACGCGGGTGCGTGGATCGAAACGCTATAGGTAAAACGGTTTCAAATTCGCTAGGCTCGTCGCAACCCACGTAGGTACGTGGATAGAACCCCGGTCGTCATGGAGGCAATGACCCAAATGCAGGAGTTGCACCTCAACGTGGGTGGATAGAAAAATCATGGGTATGTGAACACCTTGCGTAGTCGGTAAACTATCTCCATGAACCTAACCCTCCTCGGCACCTCCTCAGGTGTCCCGACCCGTCAGCGCAATGTCAGCGCGGCCGCCGTTCAGCCGGAACGGGGGCGTGACTGGGTGCTGGTCGATTGCGGTGAAGCGACCCAGCACCAGTTGCTGCGTACCCGGCTGTCACCCATGAAGCTTGATGCCATTCTGATTACCCATGTGCATGGCGACCATTGCTATGGTTTGCCCGGCCTGTTGGCGTCCTGTCAGTTGAACGGCCGGACGGCCCCGCTGACGCTGGTGGGGCCGGCGGCGGTGTGGGCCTATTTGCAGGCGGTGATCGAGCATACCGAGATGCGAATCGATTATCCGTTGCGTTTTGTCGAGGTGTCCGAGGCGCTGGCGTTGGAGCGAGGCGGGTTCCGCATCACGGCGACGCGGGTGAGTCATCGTACCGAGTGTTGGGCCTACCGGCTGCAGGAAACCCGGGTGCCGGTGAAGCTGGATACCGCGCGGCTACAGGCCGAGGGGATCATGCCGTCGCCGCTGTACGGTCAGTTGCAGCGGGGTAAATGGGTGGCGCTGGAGGACGGGCGCCAACTGGAGGGGGTGGATTACTGCATCCCTTCCTACCCGGCGCGGTCGGTTGTGGTCGGGGGCGACAATGACCGGCCCGAGCTGTTGGCCGCTGCCTGTCGTGGTGTTCAACTGCTGGTGCATGAGGCAACCTATACCGAGGCCGTGTTGCAGCAGGTCGGGCCTGAGCCGCAGCACAGCAGTGCTGAACGGGTGGCGCGCTTTGCCCAGCAGGCGGGCGTGCCTGCCTTGCTGTTGACCCATTTCAGCCCCCGCTATCTGTTGTACCCCAGGCGCGAGCGCGATCTGTCGGTGGAAGAGCTGCGTATCGAGGCGCAGCGGCATTACACCGGCAGGCTGTTTCTGGCCAAGGACTTCGAGACCTATACCATTCGCCGTGATGGCGAGGTGGTGCTGGAGACGGGCTAGGGTCTGGTCATGGTCCTCTGTCGTCCAGGCTGGCTATGTCCGCATCGCCACGGAAAAACAGGGGGGGCCTGACTTGCACACCTGAATACCTGCCGGATTTGCTTCGCTGCAGCCAGGCGTACTTGCCCGGGCTCTGTTATGGTTAAGCCATTCACAAGGGTTTGGCGCATACTCGGAGGTGCTGATGGAATCTGCCAATACCAGTCGTGTTCTGCGTGGGTCGATACTGCACTGCCTGGATGACCCCGCCGTGGCGGGAGAGGCGGCCATTCACTATCTGGATGACGGTCTGCTGTGGATACGCGATGGCCGGATCAAGGCCGTGGGAACGCCCTCCGATCTGGCAAAGACGCTGCCGGCCGGTCAGGCGATCGAGGACCGGCGTGGCTGCCTGCTGCTCCCGGGACTGATCGATACCCACACCCATTACCCCCAGCTCAGCATTGCCGCCAGCCCGGCCGGGACATTGTTCGAGTGGCTGGAGCAGCGCGCCTTCCCGGCAGAAGCGGCACTGGAAAAGCCGGGAATGGCCGAAGTGCTGGCCCACCGCTTCATCGCCGAGATGCTGCGCAATGGCACGACCACGGCGCTGGTGTTTGCCGGGGTGCAGCCGGAGAGCGCCGATGCCCTGTTCCAGCATGCCCAGCATCTGGGGTTGCGCCTGATTGCCGGCAAGGTACTCCAGGATCGTCTGGTGCCCGAAAGCCTGCGCGAGTCGCCGGAGCAGGCGTTGGCCACGACGGAGGCGTTGATCCAGCGTTGGCACGGGCGTGATCGTCTGGCCTATGCCCTGACGCCCCGCTTTGCGCCGGCCTGTTCCGAAACCTTGTTGGCCCAATGTCGTGACTGGCTGCGGCAGTATCCCAGCCTCTACCTGCAGACGCACCTGGCGGAAACGCAGGAGGAGTGCGAGCGGGTGGCGCGGGCGTTTCCGCGTTACAGCGACTATCTGGACGTGTATGACGGGTTTGGCTTTCTGCGCCCGGGCTCGGTCTTTGCCCACGCGATTCACCTGAGTAGCGACGAGCAGCGGCGGCTGGGCGAGAGTGGGGCGGCGGTGTCGCACTGCCCATCGTCCAACCTGCTGCTGGGCTCTGGCCTGATGCCGTTGCGCGCCCTGCAGCAGGCGGGCGTGTCCTTGTCGGTGGGCACCGATGTGGGCGCCGGGCCGAGCTGTTCGGTGCTCAAGACACTGGCCGATGCCATCCGGGTGCAGCAGTTGCGTGGTGAGCCGCTTGGCGCCTTGCAGGCGTTTTATCTGGCGACCCTGGGCGGCGCGAGAGCGCTGCATCTGGAGCAGCAGGTGGGCAGTTTCCGCGTGGATAACGAGGCGGATTTTTTGGTGCTGGACCTGGAGGCGACGCCGGAGCTGGCCGAGCGCACGGCGCGGGCCGACAGTCTTGAGGAGCTGCTCAGCCTGCTGATTCTGTTGGGTGATGATCGGCTGGTCGCCGAGGTCAATATTCAGGGGCGCAGGATCCCGCCGACCGGACCCGGGGCGCTCGGCCGAGAGCCTTAGCCCGATCGGTTCATCCTGTGCAATCCGGTGGGCGCCTGCGGCGAGCAGGCGTACAATGGGCGCCTTTTTATGACAGGGAGAGCCCGGGTGAACACGATAACTTCCCGCCACAAGGGGTTGGCCCCCGAGATTGTGGTGATGCTGGCCGGCATCGTAGCCGCGCTGCATATCGGCAAGCTGCCGCCGGCGATACCGGTGCTGCAGGCCGAGCTGGATGTGAGTCTGGTGCAGGCGGGATTCCTGCTGTCGCTGGTACAGCTGGCGGGCATGATCGGCGGCGCATTGATCGGGGTGCTGGCCGACAGTGCCGGGCTGAGGCGCAGTATCCTGACGGGACTGGGTATTCTGACGGTCAGCAGTGTGCTGGGTGGCTTTGCTGAAACCGCGACGCAGCTGTTGCTGTTGCGTGGTCTGGAAGGCTTCGGCTTCTTTCTGGTGACGCTGTCTGGGCCGGGCCTGCTCCGCCAGCTGGTAGTGGCCGAGAAACTGAGCCTGAGCCTGGGCTGGTGGGGTTGCTATATGGGCTTTGGCACCGGCACTGGCCTGCTGGTCGGTCCCTGGCTGATGCAACAGCTGGGCTGGCAGGGCTGGTGGTGGCTGATCGCGGCAATAACCCTGTTGATGCTGGGCTGGGTGCTGATGGCGGTACCCGCGGACAGTCGCGATCATGACCCGCGCGCCGGTTCTCCGCTGTCGGGGCTGAGGGCATTGGCCGGTCGGCTGAAGCTGACGCTTAGCAGTCCTGGGCCCTGGCTGGTAGCCCTGATCTTCCCGACCTATTCGGGTCAGTGGCTATCGGTGATCGGCTTTCTGCCGTCCATCTATACTCAGGCCGGGCTGGAAGGCGCCATGGTGGGTGTGCTGACTGCGATTGCCGCCGTCGCCAACGTGGTGGGTAACGTGGCTTCGGGGCGCCTGCTGCAGGCCGGTGTTGGCCCGCGACAGTTGCTTTATGTCGGCTTCGCCGTGATGACGCTGACCACCTGGACCGCCTTTTCGTCCATGACGGCTGATTTTCCCTGGCTGCGCTACGCGGCCGTTCTGGTGTTCTCGTCGGTCAGCGGCGTGATCCCCGGGGTGCTGTTTTCGCTGGCGGTGCGCCTGGCACCGGACAGCTCGGTGGTGTCGACCTCGGTGGGCTGGATGCTGCAGCTGTCGGCGCTGGGCCAGTTCGTGGCACCACCGGTGATCGGAGCCCTGGCCGCCTGGGCCGGTGGCTGGCAGCTGACCTGGCTGGCCACCGGTTGTCTGTCATTGTTGGGCGTGTTGCTGGTAACCCGGGTGGCACGTCTGCTCTAGTTACTTGCTGGACCCGCCGTCAGTGATGAGGCCGTGCCCTCAGAGCTGAAAGGCGGGCTCCAGTGTCGGCATCGAGCGCTGGGGCACGGGGATATTCTCGGCCCCGGCCTGGGTCATCGCCCAGTGGACCCGCTCTTCCGGTGTCAGGTGGGGGCGCTTGAGGGCTTCCACCGCTTTCAGCCTTGGCAGCAGCCCCTGGCCGTTGGCGATCTGGATCGCCAGCCCCGGCCGGGCATTCAGCTCCAGCAGCAGGGGGCCGCGGCTTTCGTCCACTACCAGGTCTACCCCCATGTAGCCCAGCCCGGTGGCCTCGTAGCAGCGGCTGGCCATGTTGAGCAGGTAGTGCCAGTTGTCGATCTGGATATCGGCCAGGTTGAGGTCGTTGTCCGGATGCCGGCCGAGTGGTCGGTCGAACTGGACGGCGTTCAGCGCCTTGCCGTTGGCCAGGTTCAGGCCGACACCCACGGCACCCTGGTGCAGGTTGGCCTTGCCGTCGGAGGCGTGTGTCGCCAGACGCAGCATCGCCATTACCGGATAGCCCTTGAAGACCACGATACGGATATCGGGCACGCCTTCATGGGAGAAACGGGCCAGCCGCGGATCGCAGCGCACCAGCGCTTCGATCACCGCTACATCGGGCGAACCGCCCAGCGAGTAGAGGCCGGCGAGGATGTTGGACAGGTGGCGTTCGATCTCGTCCAGGCTGACCTTACTGCCCGAAGGTTTGACGAAGTCGTCGCCCTCACGCCCCACGATCACCAGAATCCCCTTGCCGCCGGAGCCCTTGGCCGGCTTGATGGCGAAGCCGTCCAGATCGGCGACCCGTTCACTGAAGTGGCCGATCTCATGCTGTTCGCGCACCACCTGCAGCAGCTTGGGGCTGGCCACTTCGTGCTCGTCCACCACCAGCTTGGTTTTCAGCTTGTTGTCCACCAGCGGGTAGGCGCTACGGTCGTTGTAGCGGGCGATGTAGTCGATGTTGCGCTTGTTCATGCTGAGCATGCCCAGCTGTTTCAGCTCACGGGGACGGATCCAGTCGAACATCAATGGTACCTCTTCATTGGAGCAAAGCGGCGCAGCTCGGTGAGCTTGTAGCCGGTGTACTGGCCCAGCAGCAGGATGATGCCCAGCACCACCAGATGCAGCTCTGGGAAGTTGAAGCTGATGTGCTCGGCCAGGGGCGCCCGCATGACCAGATAGGCCAGGGTGGCCACGATCAGGCTGCCGGCCCCCTGGATCAGTACCTCATGGGCACCTTCTTCCTCCCAGAGGATCGACATGCGCTCGATGGTCCAGGCCAGGATCACCATCGGGAAGAAGGTGACCGTCATGCCGGTACTGAAGCCCATCTGGTAGCCGACGATGCTGATGCCGGCCGTAATACCCAGCACCACAATGATCAGCGCCGAGATACGCGACACCAGCAGCAGGTTGAGTCTGGACAGGTAGCCGCGCATCAGCAGGCCCAGGGTGACCACGCTGATGAAGGCGGCCAGGCCGGGCAGCAGCGAGGTCTGCACGAAGGCGACGGCAATCAGCACCGGCATGAAGGTGCCGGAAGTCTTGATGCCGACCAGGATCCGCATCAGACAGACCACCAGGGCGCCAAACGGCAGCAGCAACAGCATGCGGAACATGCCCTGTTGTTCCACCGGCAACTGGTAGAGGCTGAGCGAACCGAAGGCACGATCATTGGCTTCGGCACGGACGATCTGCAGCGCCGGTACGGTCTGGCGCAGCATGGAGAAGCGTACGATCGAGTCGGTGCCGCCGGTCACATCCAGCAGTGAGCCGTCGGCCTGGCGCCAGAGCAGCACGTCGGCGGGCACACCCTGGGCGCCGGTGCGCGGGTTGAAGGTCAGCCAGCGGTCGCCGTCATGGATCTGCAGCCAGGGCTGCAGGCTCTGCTGACGGCGTGCGTCCTCCAGCTGCAGGCCGTCGGCGATGCGGGCGGGAATGCCGGCGAAATTGAGCAGTTGGTACAGGGTAGGGGCCAGTGCCGCATCGCTGAGCAGCAGGCGGGTGTTCTGGTCCGGCGTGGCGCTGTTGAGCAGCGCAATCAGCTCCCGGGTCAGGCTGGTGGCATCGCTGGAGCGGGCTTCGGCCTGTTGCAACAGCGCACGCGCCGCGGTGGCATCCGGCTCCTCCAGAAAGATTTCCGCCGGTTCCACGGGACCCGGTGCCAACAGCGGTTCACTGGCATAGTCGTCCGGGATCAGACGGGTCTTGAAGTAGATCGTTTGCGGACCGGAAGCGTCACGAATGGTCCATTCGGCGCGGCGATCGCCCTGCTGTTCTGTAATGGCAAAGCCGTAGCCGGGGGAGGCGGCCTGTTCGGTCAGGGTGAAGAAGCCCGGTGGCTGATCGGGGATATTCAGATTGACGCTGACCGGCTCGCCCCAAGCCTGGAAGTCGATACGGGCTTCCACCAGCCAGACCGGCTGTTGCTCGCCGGGCAGCCAGGGCACGCCCATCTGCATATGGCGCAGCACGGCCAGCAGCAGACCGGCCGCGATCAGTAGCAGGGTCGCCAGATAGAACGGCATTTTGGAGTGGCGGATCAAGGTGTTTCTCCTGCGTCATCGGGCTGGGTCAGGGTATCCGGTAAGGTGGTGACATTTTCACGGCCCACATCGATCAACATGACATCCCGTAGTACGTTGCGGCCGAGCAATACCGGGTAGGTCAGGTGGCTACGGTCGCTGAGGGTGAACTCGGCGGTTTGATGGTGATTGCCGATCACGAAGGGCAATTCGACCACCGGGCGACGCTCGGCGCCATCGGTGTTGGATTGGAGGATCCTGGCATTGCGGGACAGCTCCCGCTCCAGCGTGATCTCTTTTCCGGACTGGGGGTTAAGGATGTTGAAACGAACCCAGTCTTCGCCATCGCGTTCGAAGCGCTGGATATTGGTCGCATGCAGGGAGGAGGTGGTCGCGCCGCTGTCGATCCGCGCATCCAGAATCAGCCCGGGGACGGCGAGGTAGAACTTCTCCACTTCACCGACCACCAGCTTGCCCTGATAGTGCCCGGGGGCGTCGGGACTGGTGGGAGCTGCACTGGTGGGCACTATCATCCGTTCTCGTACCGGACGCAGTTTGTCCAGCTTCGCGTTCTGTTCCTTGAGGGCGTCGTGCAGTTCCTTGCGCTGAAAATGCTGAGCCTGGCTCAATGAGTCGAACTGCTGCTGGCTGACGGCCGTCAACGTCTCCAGACGGCTCTGCTGCTGGTACAGCTGCTGGCTCAACTGGTCCAGTTCGGCACGCTCCAGAAACAGGTAACGGTCATGACTGCAGGCTGTCGTCAGGCCTGCCAGCAGGAGCAGAACGAGCGGGCGAAACAGCTTGAGGGGGTGTTGGTGCATTGAAATGTCTCCATCGCGCAGAGTCCCGCATGGATGCGTCCACGGGGGCCTGATTATGCGCGGATATTGCCGTTGGTCGGCTGAACAGATGATGAAACCCGATAAGTATTATAGCGGCAGTGGGGCTCCCCGGGCGGAGGGCCGGAACGCGATGTTCGGTATCGTGCCCTTCTCTGGGCATGCCTTGAGCTGAGAAAGGGACAACGAAAAACACCCCTGCACAGCATTGCTCAACGCAGTGCTTTGCAGGGGTGTCTGTCCGGCGCCCGGTTGGGGCGAATCTCTCCTTCGGTAACCCGGCAGCCGCTTCCGTAGGCCCTGAGCTTTGCGCCGATCCAAAGGACCGTTGCCTTTTCGAGAGAGACTCTTCGCTGGAAAGTGGTCCAGACTGACGGGATCAGCCCTGAACCTGAATTGCACAGTAGCAGCTAACGGCAGAATTTGCCAAAAAATAAGTTGCGTTAGATCAAACAATGATGTCGTTTATGTCTCCAATATAAGACGGTTGTTTGCTGAAATTTACCCCTGCCATGTGCTTTCAAGGGCTTAGCATTCAGGGTGAATAATGTTGCATCAAGCTGCTGCTTTTTGAAGGGTTCTTTCTTGAAAGCATGGATGTTGTGTTTGTTTTCGAAGCACCTTTCTCGGTCTAACCGGTAGACTGCTCCTCAAATCCCGATTCTGTTGCGAAGTCGATCTTCGCGCTCGGCATAACAAGAATAACGAAGTACTGAGGTGCGGAATGAACCGCAATATATCCCTTCCAGCCCGACTGCATCCATCGATGGATACAAGCCTCGGGTATCCGCCTGTTTCATTCAATTTGCGGTGTCCCCGGGCCCGAGCATCCCTTTTCAAACGGTCATCAGTTCAGCCACTGGAACCTGGTGTGTGCAGTGCTGTGACAGATCTGCCGTTGATCGCTTTTGGCAGGCATTGAAACCCGTCGTCAGCCGGCCGTTGTCAGCCTCTGTGCATGACCTCGTTCGGAAACGGCCCGCCCCCACCGGTAGCAATATGCGTGCATCGAACACTCAATACCCAAAGGGGAAAATAGGAAAACACATGAAAATAAAAAAACTTCCACTGGCTATCGCTGCACTGAGCATGATGTCTGCTGTTCCGGCCATGGCGGCCGATGGTGATGACGGCATGCAGGTCAACCTGGATTTCCGGACCTTCTACATGAATCGCGACTTCGATCAGGGTATCCCGGATACGATCGCAGCGGGCCAGGCGTTCCGTTTCGAACTCCTCTCGCCGTACTGGAATGACATGATTGGCGTTGATGTTTCTGCCGTTCATGTGGCCAAGCTGGAGGGGGACAAGACCGAGAATTCCTCTGATGTGCTGACGCCTGAAGGCGATGGCTATACCACGCTGGAACAGGCCTACCTGAAGCTGCGCCCGGTCGAGAATGTTGACCTGAAACTGGGTCGCATGATTCTTATGACGCCGCTGCTGAACGACCTGACCTCGCGCATCTCGGCTCCGAGCACCCAGGGTTTCTATGGCACAGCCAAGCTGGGCAGCGGTGAGGTCTATGCGATCTACTCCGACCGGGCATCCATGAACAACAGCGAGAAGTTCGAGCAATACCGCGCGGCCAATGGCGAAACCTATGACATCAAGTCATTGGGTGCGACCTACGACTTCGGCAACGGACTGAATACCCATCTGCAGTACGCTGTGGCCGACGATTACCAGAAACAGCTCTACCTGAACGCCAGCTACGCCACCAAGCTGGCGGATCATGACCTGCTGCTGGACCTGACCCATATGCGCGGTGAGGATGATGGTGACCTTTACGGCGCTGACTATGACAGCAACCTGACCGGGCTGACCGGTCGTCTGTCCAAGGGCAACTGGGCGTACACCCTGGCCTACCAGACCATCGGCGGCAGCGACGGCTACGATCAGCAGTGGGGCGGGGCTGACAACACCCAGTTCTTCACCTGGGGCGCCGTACAGCTGCTCGACTTCAACGCCAAGGACGAACAATCCCTGCAGGTTCGCGTCGATTACGATGTGCCGTCCGTACCGGGACTGCATCTGATGGCGCGTCACACCGAGTCCTGGGATATCGATTTCGCCGGTGGTGATGACGGCCAGCGTCGCGAAACCAACTTCGATGCCAAGTACACCCTGCAGGATGGCGCCGCCAAGGGGCTGAGCCTGCGCCTGCGTGTGGCCCATGCCGATGGCGACGAAGCCGTGGTGCCGCGCATCAACGATATCCGTCTGATCGCTGACTATCGCACCAACCTGCTGTAACCCTGCTCCAACCCGGCGCTGACCACTCATCAACAAGCTATCGGTCGGCGCCGGCCATCCTGCTGGTATGTGAATCTCGTTACTTGTAAGCGGCTTTGGAGGCTTCGGCCTCCGTTTTTTTTGCCGTACATCAGTTGGTTCTCCAAACACTCGTCTGCTGAATATTCTCCTGCTGATCAAATGCTGCTAGTCTCCGGTGAAGTGTTATCTTTTAATTTCAAATAGATATGCTTTTATGGATGAACAGCGAAAAAAGGCTTTGGATGCGGCGCTTGCACAAATAGAGCGGCAGTTTGGCCCCAATGCATTGGCGGCCATGTCCGGGGCGAAACCCGATAAGATGGTTGGCAAGGAGGTGTCGCTGGCGCAGCGTTTCTCGGGATTTGTGAAGTATTTCGATGGCATTTGTCCCCAGTGCCTTGCCGAAGGTAACACCGTTGATATGTGGCTCAACAGTGGCGATCTGTTTGAGTGCCCTGATTGTGCTCTGCTGGTGGCTATGGCGCCGTTGCAAAGGAGTGTCATTCTGCGTCGTCGCGGGAATGGGAATTTCAAATCAAACAGGAGCAACCCTGTTTTCAATGCGGCTCGCAGCCGGCGTTTCCATGGCTCGATTTTTGTTCGAGAGTCATTGGAGGAGACGTATGAGCCAGACAAGTTCAATACCATTGAAACGGCTGAACAGTTCGCAAGCTACTACCCGGATATTAACGGGATAGACCCGTATTGCTGAGCGAAGGCGTGATACTGCTCCTGATCTTGGTCTGAAAGACTAAGTTATTCCTTTTACAAAGGAATAATCATGGATAAAGAAACTATCCTGATGGATCGGGCGCTGGCCAAAAAAATTGTGGCAGCTCGACCGGAGGGCATTAGCGAAGGTAATCTCCACCTTAAGCTGCTTGAAGCATTTGATGATGTGTCATCAACAGAGAGTGGTTATTCGGTTTGCTATCGAGGGATACCTATTAAGTTTGAGAAGCAAAACCTGGCGTTTCTGGAGCATCCACAGGTGCTTCATCAATGGTTGGCAGAATACAGTCCGGACACCATCGTCTATCTAGATGTTTCTGACGCCAGGGAGGATCTTGAACTCTATGACGAATGGTATGAGGACGGGCACCCCCTTAAGGAAACCATGCTGTCCCAGCCCGACAATGTGTACACGGCCATTGATATGCTGAATATTCTTTTCACACAGGATGATCTGGAGCGCTTTTTGATCGTTATCCGACTGGGTCGAGAGGGTGGTGCCCTGGTTGGTCAGTTCGTTGTCAATCACTCCGACTAACGCCGTTTCGGTTAAGGTGTTACCAGCAGGTCAATGGAAGTGGTGGTGAGTCTATAAACCTGATCCTGCTGGTAACTGAATCGCCACTTGTTTGCTAGACGCCTCCTAGCCATAGAGAATGGCTTACAGAGAGGTGCCCATGAGCAGCAAGCGATACCCCGAAGAGTTCAAGATTGAAGCGGTCAAGCAAGTCACTGATCGCGGCTACAGCGTTGCCGATGTCGCAAAGCGGCTCGGCATCACCACCCACAGCCTTTACGCCTGGATAAAGAAGTTCGGCCCCGATTCAGCGGAATATCAAGCCAAGTCCGATGAGCAGGCTGAGATTCGTCGTCTCAAGAAAGAGCTAAAGCGCGTCACTGAAAAGCGCGACATCTTAAAAAAAGCCGCGGTGTACTTCGCCAGCCAGTCAGACTGAGGTACACCTACATCCGTGATAATCACAAGGACTGGCCCGTGCGCAGGCTATGCGCGCTGCTGGATGTGCATCCCAGTGGTTATTACGCCTGGAGAAAGCAACCGAGATCGGATCGCAGTAAGCAAGACGATAGGCTAACAGGGCTGATCAAGCAGTTTTGGTTGGAGTCTGGTGGTGTTTATGGATATCGCAAAATCCACAGTGATTTGCGAGATCAT
Organism: uncultured Marinobacterium sp.; assembly: GCA_963677795.1. Classification (GTDB taxonomy): domain Bacteria; phylum Pseudomonadota; class Gammaproteobacteria; order Pseudomonadales; family Balneatricaceae; genus Marinobacterium. Next base: position 2,445,531 of record OY782520.1, read on the forward strand.
GGAGAACAATGCGGCCCCAATCGGGTGCATCGCTTAATGCAACAAGCAGGCTTACGCGCTCAGGTTGGTTACCGCAAGCCCCGCCAGAAGGGTGGCACAAGCCATATCGTTGTACCGAATAGGTTGCAGCGGCAGTTTAGTACCGAGGCTCCAAACGAGGCCTGGGTTACTGATATCACGTTTATCAAAACCCACGAGGGTTGGCTGTACCTGGCGGTCGTGGTCGACCTGTTCTCGCGGCGAGTGATCGGCTGGTCCATGCAGTCACGCATCACCAAGGAGCTGGTGTTGAATGCACTGCTGATGGCTGTCTGGAGAAGGAGTCCGAAAAACCAAGTCGTTGTGCATTCAGACCAAGGTAGTCAGTACACCAGCCATGACTGGCAAGCCTTCTTAAAACAGCATGGTCTAGAGGGAAGCATGAGCCGTCGAGGCAACTGCCACGATAATGCGGTGGCTGAGAGCTTTTTCCAGCTGCTCAAACGCGAACGCATCAAGCGAAAGGTCTATGCCACGAGGGGTGATGCACGCCGTGATATCTTCGATTACATCGAGCTGTTCTATAACAGCAAACGACGTCACGGTTTTAATGATCAGCTGTCACCGCTAGAGTATGAGCAGCAGTACGAGAAACGGCTAGAGTGTGTCTAACGTACTGGTGGCGATTCACTCAGACAAGCAACTAGGTGCCACATGGGAGCCCTTTACAGCCAACTGGCTCTAAAAGTAGGGTACAGAGAGCTTGAAGAAGGATACGATGCTGATTTGACCATAACAGACTCGAAGGGATTAAAAATGTCTGACAGAAAGTACCGCTCAATCAGGAAATTAATTGCGGCAAAGCTGCCTGAAATAGCAGAGCATGCAGCAGAAATCACGGCCAGAAGCCTTAATATTCAGCCTGAATATTTTCTTTCACTGAAAACAGCCGAAGCCATCCATGAGCACTTTGACAGCTATATTTTCTCGATGGAGGTTAAGCTGGAAGATATCTGCGACGATGCAGGTATTCAGATCAGCCAGGTGCCGGAGAGATACCGGATCAACGGGCTGAAACGGGCCGATTTGGTGATCAAGCATTCCCGAAATGGCAAGTTCAGGCATGTTGTTGAGTTCAAGCGTGGAGTGAAAGCATCGAACTTGCTGAAGGATGCGGAGCGCCTGGCTTGGCTCTGCTCGAATGTCGATCTTGGTCATAAAATGGAAAAGAATTTTCTGGTTACTGTAACGACGTATGGCCAAGAGGTTCTATCCAGGAAAACAGACGCAATATCAGCAATGCTGGATAAAGATTTTCCGTTTGTGAATCTCAAAGCCGAATATGTCGACCTTTCAGATTTTAAAAGTACGGGGCCAAAGACTCCAGGAAAGCCGCTTCATGCCATGGTTTGGGAGTTTCACTATAAAGAATCTTGAGTATTAGACCGGTAGCAATTTAAGGCCAGCCCGAAATTGAAACTATTGGGTTGGCTGCCCCTGCTCTTCAATTTATTAAGATAATTATCCATAAGGAGGCAGCTGCAGCAGCGCTGTCAGAGATCAGTTTTTCCCGGAAAGAGAACGGTATCTGCAGTAAGCGGGAGTACATCCGCGATAAAAAAGCGCGTGATTTTTAGCGGCCAACTGTCAGATGAATGCTGTCACAACACAGGTAGTATTTTCGTCACAAGGCCACCTTGAAGTTTCAAGCGGCTCAACACTGCCGCGATGATGGCCAATTGGATTGTTAGGGCGTTGTGAAGATCCAGCACTAGCCTTAATGTACTTTGCATTTTGGGCTGAGTCGCCCTGAAAAGACCATAAGTCTTTGAAAGAAATGGCGCCCCAGGCAGGACTCTAACCTGCGACCTGCCCCTTAGGAGGGGGCTGCTCTATACAACTGAGCTACTGAGGCACTGCGAAAGCGGGAAGAATTCTAACGTCAAGACGCTGCTTTGACTAGGCTTTGCCGAGGCTGCGTTGGCCTTCGTAGCGGCCCTTGTCACCTTTCTGGTCGTAGATGCTGTTGCCCTGGGCGTGGCCCTGCAGGAGGGCGAGCAGCTGATCGGTGCTTTGCTTGCTGCGCAGCAGCACCTGCTCGTTGCGCTGATTGAGCGTTTTGACCTGTTCCAGAGCCGCTTCCAGCTGCTGCCAGCCATCGCTCAGGCGTGGGCCTTCGGGGGCCGGCAGGCGGGCCATGAAGTCCATCACCGATACGCGGTCATGACCGACGCCCTGCTGGCTGAACAGCCCGTTGCGTTCACGGATGTTGCGATCGATCGCCAGCAGGCACTCCTGCTTGTCGCGATTGCTTTGCTGCAGGCGTTCGAGATCACGGGCCTGCATTGTCTGCAGTTCAGTGTCCAGAAGCTGCTGCAGGCGCTGCAGCAGCTCGATGCCCTGGTGAATCAGGCCATCAAGCTGGTGTGTGATGTCTTGGGGGAGAGTCACGCTCATTCAGTGGTTCAGTCCAGCAGCTTGTCGAATTGCAGCATGCGCTCGGCAACGCGCTCATTGTCGATCTTGTAGCTGCCACTATCGATGGCAGCCTTGAGTTGGGCGACCCGGTCGGTATCGACATCGGAGCTACCCTGAGCACTGGTCGAACGCTGTAGTGCCTGGGCGGTATCGCTGAGTTGGACAGTGTCGCGCTGTCCCGACGGGGCATTCTGTGCGGCGGGCGCACTGCCGTTCGATACCTTGTCGGCTGTCTGCTCGCTGACTTTGCCGCGGTTACCAGCCGTTTGCACGGACGATAGGCCGGGAAAATCGATAGCCATGTTCAATTACCTCGCAATCAGTTCTATGCAAGGGTATCGGGCGCCTTGACTAAAACTTTAAGGTTTTTTGTCAGTGATCAACAAACAGCTTGAGTATAACGGAAAGGGTGTAAAGCGGCGAATTCGTGCTCAGGGAACCTGTACCCGGCCAGGTGCGGTGATCCGGGCGCGGATCTCGCTGCCTGATCGGTTGTTGGTGACCTCGATGGTATCCCCGATACGACCATTTTCCTGTGCGGTGCCTTCGGTCCGGATCAGGACCGCGCCGCGGCGGGCTTCGATGATCACCGGGTCACCGCGGCTGATGGCGTTGCCATGAGTCAGCATGCGCGGCGTGATGATGGCATCGGCGCTGATGCTGATGCGGGCCAGGCGGCCACTGACATCCTGCTGACGCTGAAAATAATCTCCTCTCAGCGTGGAGATGTCCTGTTCGCGCAGCTGCAGCATATCGGCCCGGATGCGGCTGCCCTTGACGATCGGGCTGGCGGCCATGACCACGGGCTTGAACACCTGGACCTGGCCGGTCACGAACAGGCTCCAGCGGGGCTGGCGGCAGCTGGCCTTGGCGGTGATACGGGTGCCGCTGTGAAAGGGCAGGTCTACCTGCAGCGGATGGCCGCAAGGCGGGAAGTCCAGTTGCCGGTTGATCGGGTTCAACTGCACCTCGGTACGGCTGTCTGGCACTTTGTCACCAAAGTGTTGTTTAATGGCTTCAGTTACCTGTTGCCTGATCTGGGTCGAAGGATTGTCGGCTCGTGCTGAAAAGGGATGCATTAATGCACAGGTTATGGCAAAAACAGCGGCAACAGATGTTAAAGTATGTGTATTCACGCGGGCGTCCTGGCTAAAAAGGCCGGGATGAACTCATCGTTAGTGACCTCGGGGTTGGTTAGATCATGTCAGGGATCCTGGATACTGTAAACCTGCGTACGCAGATGGTAGGGCAGAACCGTTTGGAGCTGCTGCTGTTCGGGCTGGAAACCAGTCAGAGATACGGCATCAACGTGTTCAAGGTGCGCGAGGTGCTGCAGTGTCCGGAACTGACCGAAGTGCCGCGCCAGACATCGGCGATCAAGGGGATGGCCCATATCAGGGGCGAAACCATTCCGGTGCTGGATCTGTCCGAGGCGATTGGACGTCGAGCCATTCCGGAAGAGGATCAGGCCAAGGCTTTCCTGATCGTGGCCGAGTACAACCGGCGTACGCTGGCGTTCATGGTGCGTAAGGTCGATCGCATCCTCAACACCCAGTGGGACCAGATCATGGCGCCGCCGAAGGAGATCGGCAACGAGAACTACCTGACGGCGGTGTTCGAGTACGAGAACAAGCTGGTCGAGATTCTGGATGTGGAACAGATCCTGGCGGATCTCTACCCCATGTCCACCGATGTCAGCGATGAGGTGGCCACCTCCGAGGTGCGCGAGAAGGCCCGCGAGTATAATGTCCTGATCGTTGACGATTCCGCCGTGGCGCGCAAGCAGATGCAGCGCAGCCTGGAAGACCTGGGCGTCAAGGTATCGGTGGCCAATAATGGTCGTCAGGCGCTGGATCTGTTGAAAGATCTTCTGGACAAGGAGATCGATGTCGAAGAGCTGTTCCTGATGGTGATCTCCGACATCGAGATGCCGGAGATGGACGGTTATACTCTGACATCGATGATCCGTGAAGATCAGCGCATGTCCAGTTTGCATGTGGTGCTGCACACTTCGCTCAGTGGCGGCTTCAACGTGTCGATGGTGAAAAAGGTCGGGGCCGATGGCTTCCTGGCCAAGTTCAACCCCAACGAATTGGCCGGCGTCGTCGTCAATCGCATTCGCCAGATTGAGCAGGGATAAGGGAGCAGGACTGGGTGACTAGCGGGTTCAGTATCACGCCGGATGAGTTTCGGGAGTTCAGCAGTTTTCTGGAGAAAAACTGCGGGATTCTGCTGGCGGAGCACAAACAGTATCTGGTGCAGAGCCGGCTCGGCAAGATCATGCAGCAGCAGGAGTGCAAGAGCCTGCGAGACCTGGTGGCACGTCTCAACCGCCCCGGCGGTGGTGCGCTCAAGGAGCAGGTGATCGACGCCATGACCACCAACGAAACGCTCTGGTTCCGTGATGTTCACCCCTACGAGATCCTCAAGGACCGGTTGCTGCCCGAGCTCAAGGATGGCAACCGTTTTCAGAAGCTGCGTATCTGGTCAGCGGCCTGCTCGACCGGCCAGGAACCCTACTCGATCAGCATGGTGATCGACGAGTTCAAACAGAGCAACCCGGGTGCCTTTTCGTCCGGCGAAGAGATTCTGGCCACCGATATCTCCTCCACGGTGTTGGAGCAGGCGCGTCGCGGCGAATATGAAATGCTGGCGCTGGGGCGCGGGCTGTCGCAGGAGCGCCTGCACAGGTATTTTCAGTCGCTGCCCAGTGGCAGCTGGACCATCAACGACAGGATCAAGAGCCGGGTGCGTTTCCAGAGCCTGAACCTGCTGGGGCCCTACAGTGCTTTGGGGCAGTTTGACCTGATTTTCTGTCGCAACGTGCTGATCTATTTCTCCTCCGACGTGAAGCTGGAAATTCTGCGCAAGATGCATCGGCAGCTGCGCCCTGGTGGCTATCTGCTGCTGGGCGCGTCTGAATCCCTTTCCGGCCTGTCAGACCTTTACAAGATGATCCATTGCCGGCCCGGCATCATCTACCAGGCGATCTGATTCGCCGGCACGACTTCAGGCGGCAAGGCATGGTCCGGCCTTGCCGCTTCAGCCGGTATACCCTTGCCGCTTTCTTTCCGCCGGCTCTTCCATCTCTCCCCTGAACCCCGCGTGACACCGCGCAAATCGTTTCTCTGCTGAAACTGGCATATGACTTGCATTGCTAAGAAGCATAGCGAGCAAATCACGTTCACGTTTCGGGGAGAAGGACATGGCGATCAATTTCGATGCCGCACTGGGAGTTCACGATGATGCACTGGCACTGCGTGCCCGTCGTGCCGAAGTGCTGGCCAACAACATCGCCAACGCCGATACCCCCAACTACAAGGCGCGGGATCTGGACTTCGCCGCCGTATTGGCGGGTCAGACCGGTGAATACGAGTTGCCGATAGCGCGAACCGAAAATGCCCACCAGACGGAATTCCTGGAGCCGGACATGGCGGCCGACCTGCTGTTCCGCACGCCGCATCAGCCGTCCGTGGATGGCAATACGGTCGAGCTGCAGGAAGAGATGGCGCGCTACAGTGACAACGCCATCCGATATCAGGCTTCGTTCCAGTTCCTGAACAGCAAGTTCAAAGGGCTGACTTCTGCGATCAAGGGTGAATAACCATGTCATTGAGTAATGTATTCGACATCGCCGGCTCGGCCATGACCGCACAGACCGTGCGTCTGAATACCACTGCCAGCAACATGGCCAACGCCGAGAGCGTCAGCTCCAGCGAAGGTGAAACCTACCGCGCCCGCAAGCCGATATTTTCGGTCAAGTCGATCGAGCCCGAGCAGCTTCCGGAGGAATACCGTTCGCTGATTCCGGGGCAGGGTGTCCAGGTGGACGAGGTGGTTGAAAGTGACTCGCCGTTGCGCATGGCCTACGAGCCCAACCATCCAATGGCGGACGAGAATGGCTACGTCTGGTATCCCAACGTCAATGTGGTGGAGGAGATGGCCGACATGATCTCGGCGTCCCGCTCCTTTCAGATCAACGCCGATATTATGAATACGGCCAAACAGATGCTGCAGCGTACCCTTACGCTGGGGCAGTAAGAGCCGTTGAGAGGTTAGCGCCATGAGTAACGTAAACGGCGTCGGCAGTAACATCTTCGACCAGATCAACCAGGCCAACCAGGGTCAGGCAAAATCGATCGATAACCGGTCTGAAGACAGTCAGATGTTCATGAAGCTGCTGATTGCGCAGCTGCAGAACCAGGACCCGTCCAGTCCGGCGGATACGGCCGACTTCATGCAGCAGATCTCCACGCTCAGTAACGTGGAGAGTATCCAGAACCTGGCTACCACCATGGAGAGCATGAGCAGTACGCTGCTGAGTAGTCAGGCCGCCTTGCAGGCGTCTTCCATGGTGGGGCAGCGAGCCTACGTCAATACCAATATCGCCCAGCTGGCCCAGGAAGAGGGTTACGTGGACGGTGTGGTATCCACTGATGTCAGTGCCAGCAATATCCGCATCTCCATTTATGACGTCGGCGGCAACCTGGTCGATACGGTCGATATGGGGGCCATGCCGGCAGGCGATCACAACTTTGCCTGGAAGGCCGGTGAAGGTGTCCCGGTTGGCAATTACCGCATCGTGGCGGAAGCGGCTACCGGTGCTGATGGCAGCTACGAGGAAGTAGCGACCTATATGGGATTCAATATCAACAGCGTCACTCTGGGTCAAAACGGGATCGGGATGAAGGTGAATACCAACATCGGTTCCATCGACATGAGTGAAGTGAAACAGCTCGGTTAAGCGAGGAAAGGAAGAATGGCAGGTTTTAATACAGCGGTTACAGGCCTGAAAGCATCTACCACCATGCTGGATGTGGCCGGTAACAACATCGCCAACTCCAGTACCGTTGGCTTCAAGGCATCCCGCACCGAGTTTGGCGATATCTACGCCACTGCCGTAGTGGGCGCCGGCTCCGCCAACGTGGCGGGCTCCGGTGTGACCGTGACCGATATTGCCCAGGACTTCAAGGCGGGTACCATCGAGTTCACCAACAACAACCTGGACCTGGCGATCAACGGCTCCGGCTTCTTCCAGCTCAACGATGGTCAGGGCGGCGTGACCTATACCCGTGCCGGCGCCTTCGAGCTGAACAAGGACGGCTACATCGTCTCCAAAAACGGCAAGTTCCTGCAGGGCTACGGCCTGGATGCGGACGGCAACCGCCTGCCGATCGGCAATATGGCGGTGACCCAGAAGGAAAGCCCGCCCAAGGCGACCGAGAATATTGACCTGTCGTTCAACATCGATGACCGGGAAGACTCAAGCGCGTTGCTGCCGACCTATGACAAGGATGAGCCGGGTTCATTCACCTGGACCACGACTGACCGCGTTTTTGACAGTCTGGGTAACGAACACACCATCAAGTACAACCTGGCCGAGCAGCGCCCGGTGCGCCAGATAGGTGTTTATCAGCTGGATGGCAGCAATAACTACTCCATTTCCGGTGTCAGCGTGACCTTTGATGGAACAGGAGCGCTGGATGCGGCGTCTGCCACCGCCCTGGCTGAAGCCGATCCTCGTATTGACCTGTCCACGGTCTCGCTGGATACCGCCACCGATACGCTGCAGTTCGAACTCAAGGCCAGTGCGACCGACGCCGGTGATGTGGTGATTGAGGACAATACCGGCGTACTGGCAGCGTCCAATACCGATGTGGACGAGCGTTATCGTGATGCCAATGAGGTACGTGTCTACAGCTTCGGTGCTGCCAATGAAGGCGAGACCATTACCATTGCCGGTCAGGATATCCAGGTAGGCACCGGGGATGGCAGTGCCGACAAGCAGGTTGAGCTGATCAATGCACAGCAGGCGCGTATTCTGGAGCGTAACCCGGCCATCGAGTCGGTTTCGGCTGAAACAACAGCGGCCGGTGATGTTCGTCTGGTAATTCGTTACAAGGCCGATGAAGGTGATATTACCGACCCGAGTGCGGGCACCGACCCCTATCCGGTATCTGTCGCCGGTGTTACTCAGACGATTGACTGGACGGATCCTGATGCTTATCAGGGCGATAATTCGTACATGGGGGTTTACCGCATGTACGCCTACCTGAACAATTCCGAGCAGCTGGATATCGGCAAGGCGCAGGATCCGGGTGAGGGTTCTCTGACCGAGCCGGGTCCGATTCTGATCAAGTTCAACCCGAGCAATGGTTTGCTCAGTGAGATCAATGGCGAGCCGATTGCGGCCGGTACCCAGGTGCCCAGCATCACCATCAAGGGGGCTGACCCGGCCAACGATCTGACCGAGATCAACCTGGATCTGACCGGTTCGACGCAGTTTGCCTCGGCCTCCATCGTGAATGGCTCCCTGCAGGATGGCTACACCAAGGGGGACCTGATCGGCGTGACCTTCGCCGGCACGGGTGAGATGATCGCGTCGTTCAGTAACGGCCAGAACCAGGCGCTGGGGGTGGTAGCGATCGCGTCATTCGAAAACCAGTCCGGCCTGCAGCCCAACGGTGATACCGAGTGGGCAGCGACGCTGACCTCCGGTGACGCGGTGCTTAACCCGCCGGGTACCGGTTTGAACGGTACCCTGCGTTCCGCCGCGCTGGAGGCGTCCAACGTGGATCTGTCGGAAGAGCTGGTCAAACTGATCGAGGGGCAGCGTAACTTCCAGGCCAACTCCAAAACGCTGGAAACACTGAATACCGTGACTCAGAGTATTCTGCAGATCTGATTCGACTTCTGGATACGCCATCGAGCCGGGCTTTATGCCCGGCTTTTTCGTTTCTGGCACAACCCTTGCTTAAATCACTGCAGAATATCTGAAACGGCAAGCCTTTACCGGAGCAGTTGATGGACAAGGTTCTCTATGTCGCCATGACCGGCGCACGCGAAAATATGCTGGCGCAGCAGGTGCATGCCAACAACCTGGCTAACGCCACGACGACCGCCTTCAAGAGCGATCTTGAGCAGGCCCGCGCCATGCGGGTGCTGGGCGATGGCTACGAGTCGCGCGTGTACTCCATGAGCGAGCGTCCGGGAACCAATCTGGAAAGCGGTACGCTGATGGAAACCGGCCGTGATCTGGACTTTGCCATCGATGGTGATGGCTGGATCGCCGTGCGAGGCCCGGACGGCAACGAGGTCTATACCCGCAACGGCGGGCTGCAGATCAATGCCGCCAACCAGCTGGTGACAGGCAGTGGTTTGCCGGTGCTGGGTAATGGCGATATTCCGATCGTCATTCCGCCGGCGGAAAATATCTTCATCGGCAACGATGGCACCATCACCATCCGTCCGTTGGGCGAGAACGCGGCCGAAGTGGCCCTGGTGGACCAGCTCAAGCTGGTTCGTCCGCAGGAGGGCGAGCTGTTCAAGGGGCGGGATGGTTTCATGCACACCGACAACGATGTGCCCCTGCCGCAGGCGTTGGACGTGCGGGTGCGCTCCGGCTATCTGGAAGCAAGCAACGTCAATGCGGTGTCTGACCTGACCGCCATGATCAGCCTGTCTCGCCAGTTCGAGATGCAGGTCAAGATGATGAAAACCGCCGAGGAAAACTCATCCGCGGCTGCCAAAATTCTGCAGATGAGCTGATAACGCTTAAGGAGTCTTAACGATGCACGGTGCCTTGCATGTCGCCAAAACCGGCCTGAGCGCTCAGGATACCCAGCTCAAGGTCATTTCCAACAACCTGGCCAACGTCAGTACCGTCGGCTTCAAGAAGGATCGGCTGGAGTTCGAAGACCTGCTCTACCAGATCCGCCGCCAGCCCGGTGCCGCCACCGGTGAAGACTCCCAGTTGCCGTCCGGGCTGCAGCTGGGCAGCGGTGTGCGCACCGTTGGCACCCAGAAGCTGTTCCATACCGGGGACATGCAGATCACCGACCAGGCCTTCGACCTGGCGATCAATGGTCGCGGTTTTCTGCAGGTCACCATGCCCAACGGCGACATCGCCTACACCCGTAACGGCGAGCTGCATATCGATGGCGAGAACCGGCTGGTTACCGCCGAAGGCTATCCAGTGGAGCCGGCGATCACCCTGCCGAATGAAGTGACCAACTTTTCGGTGGGTAATGACGGTACCGTGAGCGTAACGGTCGCGGGCGACCCCAATCCGCAGGAGTTGGGCCAGATTGAACTGGCTGACTTCGTTAACCCCCAGGGCTTGCAGGCGATCGGTCAGAACCTGTTCACCGAAACCGCAGCCAGTGGCGCGCCCATTGTCGGTGTTGCCGGTGAAGAAGGCCGCGGCATTATCAAGCAGGGCATGCTGGAAGGTTCCAACGTCAATGCCGTGGAAGAGCTGGTCGACATGATCACCACCCAGCGTGCCTATGAGATGAACTCCAAGGTGATCTCCACCGCCGACGAAATGCTGGGCTACGTCAGCCAGCAGTTGTGATGAAGTGAGCAGGGGATGATGACGATGAAAACGGCTACGCGGATTCTGCTGCTGGCGGCAGCAGTGGTATTGACCGGTTGCGTGAACAAGGCGCCCAAGCCGGATAATCCCTATTATGCGCCGATTCAGCCGTCGCAAATGCAGCATCCCCAGCCGGTGACCGGGTCTATCTATCACTCCGCAACCAGTATGGATCTGTACAGTGACGGCCGTGCCCACCGTGTCGGCGACATCATTACCGTGGTGCTGACTGAACGGACCCAGTCGTCCAAGACCGCCTCCACCACCGTGGACAAGAGCAACAATGTGTCCATCGGTGCGCCCAATGTACTGGGCCGCGATCTGACCGTGTTCGGCAATCCGCTGAGTGCGTCGATGAACTCCGGTTCGGCGTTTGACGGCGAAGGCAGCTCCGACATGAGCAACAGCCTCAACGGCAATATCACCGTGACCGTGCATCAGGTACTGCCCAACGGCACCCTGCTGGTTCGCGGCGAGAAGTGGCTGACACTGAACCAGGGCGACGAATACATCCGCATCAGTGGCCTGGTGCGCAAGCAGGATGTGGGGCCGGACAACACCGTCGAATCCACGCGCCTGGCGGATGCGCGCATCACCTACAGTGGCACCGGTGCCACCCACGACTCCAATGTGATGGGCTGGCTGGCACGTTTCTTTATCAGCCCCCTGTGGCCTTTCTGAGGTAATCCTGATGGCTAAATTGCTGCAATCGATGGTTCTGGCCTGTGCAACACTGCTGGCCGCGCTGCCGGTACAGGCAGAGCGAATCAAGGATATCGCCAGCGTGGCGGGTGTGCGTGCCAACCAGCTGGTCGGCTACGGGCTGGTAGTGGGTCTCGACGGCACTGGCGACAAGACCAGCTTCACCTCGCAGACCTTCCGTAATATGCTGAACAACTTCGGTGTGGCCATCCCGCCGAACGTGGACCCCAAGTCGAAGAACATTGCAGCGGTCGCTATCCATGCCGAGTTGCCCCCCTTTTCCAAGCCGGGCCAGACCATTGATATCACCGTATCCACCATCGGTGATGCCAAGAGCCTGCGCGGCGGCAGCCTGCTGATGGCGCCGCTGAAAGGTGCCGACGGCAACGTATACGCTATCGCCCAGGGCAATCTGGTGGTCTCCGGTTTTGGCGTTGAAGGTAACGACGGTTCCCGCCTGTCGCTCAACGTGCCCAGCGTGGGCCGTATCCCCAACGGTGCCTCCGTCGAGCGTACCGTGCCCAACGCCTTCGCCCAGGGTGACAGCCTGATGTTTAACCTGAACCAGCCGGATTTCACCACCGCACGCCGCGTCGCCGAGCAGATCAACAGTCTGTTGGGGCCGGAGATGGCGATGGCCCTGGATGCCGCCTCCATCCGTGTGCGCGCGCCGCGAAACCCGTCACAGCGGGTCTCTTTCCTGTCCGTGCTGGAAAACCTTGAGGTGGATCCGGGACAGGAAGTGGCCAAGGTCATCATCAACTCGCGCACCGGCACCATCATCATTGGCCAGAACGTGCGTGTGTCGCCGGTGGCGATTACCCATGGTGGTCTGACCGTGGCAATCAGCGAGAACCTGGACGTGTCTCAGCCCAATGTATTGGGCGGTGGCCAGACGGTCGTCTCGCCACGCAGCGATATCGAGATCGAAGAGGGCTCAGGTCGCATGTTTGAATTTGCACCGGGCGCCACGTTGAGCGATATCGTCGAGGCAGTGAATCAGGTCGGCGCGGCACCGGGTGACCTGATGGCGATCCTGGAAGCGCTCAAGCAGGCCGGTGCCCTGAAAGCGGAACTGGTGGTGATCTGATGGCGATCAAGAGTGGAGTCGATGCGTCCACAGCAGGTCTGTTTACCGACCTGAACCAGCTGCAGAAGCTCAAGGGGCAGGCGCACAGCGACGAGCAGGCCGCGCTCAAGGGCGTGGCTCAGGAGTTCGAGCAGCTGTTCATGAACATGATGCTCAAGACCATGCGTCAGGCCAACGATGTGCTGGCCACCGACAGTCCGTTCAACTCCAGTGACGTCAAGTTCTATCAGGAGATGTTCGACCAGCAGCTGACGCTGGACCTGTCGAAAAAGGACAGCATCGGTCTGGCCGATATTATCGTCAAGCAGCTGAGCCAGAAGCTGGATGCGGTGCCACGGGCGGATACGGATGATGACGATCAGCAGGATCGTTCGCTGACCGAGCAGATGCTCAACCGGGCGCTGGCCAGTGGGCCGGTGACTCAGCCGGCGGGTATCCCGTACAGCGCCCCGGTAGCGGAATCATCCGAAGAGACTGAGGAGCCGGCAATCGAGGCGGTTGCTGCCGGGAACGTCACGGATGAAGACGCGGCTGATGATGAGGCCTTGCCGGCACGCTTCGACACGCCGGCCCAGTTTATCGATCAGTTGCTGCCGCTGGCGGAGAAGGCCGCCAAGGTGTTGGGTGTGAACCCGAACCTGCTGCTGGCGCAGGCGGCACTGGAAACCGGCTGGGGCAAGTTCATCAGCCGGGATACGGGCAGTGGCCAGAGCAGCCGCAACCTGTTCAACATCAAGGCGGACCGCAGCTGGCAGGGCGAGGCGGTGCAGGTGCAGACGCTGGAATACCGCGGCGGCGTGCCTGAGAAAGAGCAGGCGCGTTTTCGCGCCTATGACAGCTACGCTGACAGCTTCAATGATTACGTCGACTTCCTGCGCAGTAATCCACGCTACCAGCAGGCACTGGACAGCGGTGACGACCCGACCCGCTTCGTGCGCGAATTGCACAATGCCGGTTATGCCACCGACCCCGAGTATGCCAGCAAGATCGAGCGGATTTTTAACGGCGAACTGCTGGCCGGGTTGGGCCGCAGGGCTCAAGAAGGCTGATCCCGGGCCGATACAGAATGACAGTGGACTCGCACTGAAGCGGGTCAGCGGAGGAACACCATGAGTTACGGTTTGCTGAATCTGGGCACCCAGGCCCTGGCGTCCAACCAGACGGCCCTGTCCGTCGTCGGGCAGAACATCGCCAACGTTAATACCGACGGCTACAGTCGCCAGCGGCCCGAGTTTGCCTCTCGCGAGGGGATTGCCGGGGTTCAGGTGTATGACATCACCCGGATTGCCGATCAGTTTCTCAGCCGGCAGATCTGGGCGGACAAGGCCTCCTACAGCAACGCCGAACTCTACCAAATGTTCGCCAACGAGCTGGACAACCTGCTGGCCTCCGAAGCGACCAGTATCTCCTCCGCCATGGACAACTATTTCGGCGCCTTGCAGACCGCGGTCGATGACCCGACCAGCCTGCCCAACCGCGAACTCTTCGTGGCCGAGGCACACGCGCTGGTGCAGCGCTTGAATGACATGGATGCCAATCTGGAGCGCCAGAACCGCAACCTGAACGACCGGCTGGAGAGCTCCGCCTCCCAGGTCAACGCCATTGCGCGCAACATCGCCGAGCTGAACGACAAGCTGCGTATCGCCACCGCGTCCGGCAGTGAGGTCAACGAACTGCTGGACAAGCGCGATGCCCAGCTGGACCAGCTGGCCGAGTTCGTCAACTTCACCACGGTGGATGACAAGAACACCGGTGGGGTCAATGTCTTCATCGGCAAGGGCGAGCCGCTGGTGATGGGCAAGGATGCCAACCGGCTGGTGACCACCGTAGACCCGGCGGACGCCAGCAAGCTCAATGTGTCGCTGCAGATCGGCAACAACATCAACGATATCACCGAGCAGGTCAGCGGGGGCGAGATTGGCGGCCTGCTCGATTACCGCGACACCATGCTGGACACCGCACGCGACCAGATCGGGGTGATCACCCTGGCCTTTGCCAACACCATGAACGAGCAGCACATGAAGGGGATGGACCTGGACGGTGAGCTAGGCGGACGGATCTTTACCGATATCAACGACCCTATCGCCATGGCCAACCGCGTGCTCAGCGATGGTCGCAACACCTCTGACGTCAGCAGTGCCAGCGTGCGCATCGATGATACCGGAGAGCTCAAGGCCAGCGAGTACAAGCTGGTGTTTGATGGCGGCGACAGCTTCACCCTGGTGCGAGAAAGCGACGGCAAGCAGTGGAGTTCAGCGGATTTCAATTCCGTGGCCAGTGCCGATGCGGTCAGTGGTGACAAGCAGATCCACCGTGACCCGGGAACCGGGGAGCTGACCCTGCGTATTGACGGTTTTACCCTGAGCATGGACCCGTCCGGTAACCAGTTTGCCGCGGGTGATCAGTTCGTCATCCGCCCCGCGCGTACTGCCGCCTCCGATATCGACATGGTGTTGCAGGACCCGCGTGATCTGGCATTGGCCTCGCCGGTGAAAGTGGAAGCCGGCGAAGGCAATGAAGGCACGGGCGTGGCCTCTGTACGGGTAACAGACCGGGTCGACCTGGAAAGTGCCGTTGACGGACAGAGCCTGAACCCGCCGATCAAGATCGAGTTCAGCGAAGCCGAGGTGACTCTGCCCGACGGATCGACGGAGCTGCAGACGTTCTATCGCGTGTATGACGTGAGCAACCCGGATAGCCCGGTCGAAATCGACCTGAGCGATCCGGCGACAACACCGATCGAAGCGACGCCATTCGTGGCCGGCGAGCCCTTGAGCCTGCCGGACTATGGCTATGAGGTGGTGATCAAAAACCAGCCCAAGGCGGGCGATACCTTCACCGTTGGCTATAACGAGGGCGGCGTCTCCGATAACAGCAACGCCCTGGCGATGTCCGATCTGCAGTTCGACAAAAGCACTGTGGATAACGCCTCCTACCAGGATCGCTATGGCCAGCTGATCGAGAAGGTCGGCACCCAGACCGCGGTGGCGCAGATCAACTCCCAGGCCAGCAAATCGGTACTGGATGCAAACCTCAATGCCCGAGCCAGTCTGAGTGGTGTCAGTCTGGACGAAGAGGCGGCCAAGCTGATCCAGTTTCAGCAGGCCTATTCGGCGTCTGCGCAGTTAATCCGCGCGTCGCAAACCATCTTCGATGCCCTGATCGGCGCCGTATAAGGAGTCAGCCATGCGTATCTCGACCGCCCAGGTGTTTCTGTCCAACCTGGATAACCTGGCCCGAACCAACAACGACCTGTTCAAGACGCAGCAGCAGCTGTCCACCGGCAAGAAGGTGCTGCAGCCGTCCGATGACCCTTTGGCGGCGGCACAGATCATCAAGCTGAAAAAGGAAGTGGCACGCAACGACCAGTTCCAGGGCAACATCGACGTTTCCCGCCGCCGCCTGGAGCTGGAAGAGATTTCACTCGACCAGATAAACAACATCAATATCCGCCTGCGCGAGATCAGTATCCAGGCCGGTAACGGGGTTCTGTCGGCGGCAGACCGCGAGTCTCTGGCCACGGAAGTGGACGAGATGACCCAGCAGATGCTGGGCCTGATGAACACCAAGGATGCCCAGGGCGAGTACCTCTTTGCCGGCTTCAAGGGCGACAGCCCCGCCTATGCCTATGATGAAGACTCGCGCCAGTATGAATACCAGGGCGACAGCGGCCAGCGCTATATCCAGATCGGACCGGACAACCGCATCGCCTCGACCGACTCGGGCCAGAAATTGTTCGAACAGATCGAGGGGCCGGAGCAGGCGGTTGTCAGCAACAACCCGGATGGAGTGTTGCTGGCAACCGAAATCACGGACGATGCGCTGTTCGAACAGGCACTGGGCGAGAACGCCGCGATGCCATTGTCGATTGCAGTAGATGTGGCTGGTAACGCGACACCTCCGGCCACGATTTCATTGACGGTCAACGATGCGGGAACCCCGCCGAAGAGTTTCACCGGAACGGCTGCTGATCTGGAAACCACCTGGGGTATTCGCGTGGACCTTAATGCGGATACCATCGACACGGATGGTAATTATACAGCCGAAGTAGATATGAGGGCGGAGAAGACCAACCCGCTGAACGTGGCACTGAACCTGAGTGAAGGCCTGCGTAACCTGGATCTGAGCGACCCGGAACAAAAGGAAAAATTTGGCACCCTGATTGCTGATACCCTGGATACCCTGAAGCAGGCGGAAGAAAGCAACATCCGTGCACGCACCTCGCTGGGTGCGCGCATTAATGCGCTGGATCAGCAGGAGTCGGTCAATATCGACTACCAGTTGTTTACCAAGCAGGCATTGTCCTCGTTTGAAGACCTGGATTACGCCGAAGGCCTCAGCCGCTTCGCCCTGCAGCAAACCGTGCTGCAGGCGGCGTATCAAAGCTTTTCGCAGATCAAGGACATGAGCCTGTTCAACTACATTCAGTAAGCTGTTTGGCGCACGACCGGGGCTTGAGCCCCGGTTGGCTGTCGGGTATTAGCTGAAATTGCCATAGGCTTTGCTGGCCTGCTGGTTGCGTTGGAGCTGATCGTGCTCGCGACCGATGGCGTCGCGTTTTTCAGTCATGACCCTGATGACTTCCTGTTCAAGTTGTCGTGTTCTTTCCACTAGCGCACGGCATTCGACTTTCACTCCCTCGGGCCAGTCTTGCTGACTGATATCATTCAGTTCGGCAACCAGGCTGGCACGCTGCTGTTGCAGGGCCTCCAGTTGCTCCAGCTCCCCTGATTGCACGCTGTCCAGCAACGCTTGGGTTGCCTGTAGCAGCTGTAGTGCCAGCGTCGTCAAACCTTTCATAACTACTCTCCGGTCAGCGTCGTGTGTTATCGGCGTAGGTTACCTGGTTGAAGCTGGCCAGCATCCAAGTCAGCTCATCACGGGGGATCTCCCCGGGAACCAGCTCAAAATGGGCCATGCGACCTATTAGTTTTTTGGGCTTCGCGAGGCGTTCTATTTGGTGATAGTAAGCACGATCGCCATAGTCATCAAACAGTACGGTTGTGGGCTTTTTGATCTTCATCAGGGTTGCCACGAAACAGGCCACGCGGAAGCGACCGTCGATCAATACCACATCGGGCTCGATGAAATCTTCCCGGTCCCAGACGCTGAGCGGGTAGGTGTGGAAAATTCTCCAGTTTTTGTCATCGACCGGTCGTGCCCAGGGACCGGTTGTGCCTATATCCACCGTGTGGATGACGGCAGGTGACGCATGCGGCTCATGTTCGATATAACGACGCATTTTTTCTGCCCATTTCACGTCGTTTTCGACCGTGAAGATACGTTTGTTGGGCATTTCAGACGCCAGAACGGTGGAGCCGCCACTGCCATACTCGAGGATGACATCAGACTGCGCGTAAACCTGTGCGAGATGTTCGGCCACGTCAGCAGGCAGAGTTACTTCCGGTTTCGATATTCTGGCAGTGGCGTCTGACTGCGAATTGGAATTATCGATAATAATTCTCGGTTTGCGGCGAACCCCGGATGTAGGCACATGCGGCTGTTTTTCCGCGACGCGTTTTTTTACCTTGTACTGAATATACTGTTCAGCAGCTTCTGCTGATGTATGGCCCAGCACCTCGTAGCTCAGGCCCTCCAAGCCATATGCGGTATCGGCGATGAAAGCCAGTTTGGTGCGCTGGTTGTCACTGAGGGCTGCCAGGCGTTCCTGCGATGGGATGAACAGGGCGGTGGCGCTGACCAGTTCGTTGGCATAGCGGTTGGCGCCAATGATGTTCTGCGGCACAGGTGTGCGGTTTTCTTCACCATTGAAACAGTAGAAACGGAAACCGTGTCGGGCGGCCCAGTGCGAGATTTCGGTAAAATTGGGCTGATGTTCATGGGTTGGCTGAAAGGCCAGGTCGGCATGCAGCAGTAGAGTATCCTTGAGGGCTTCGTTACCCTGCTCAAGCACATCCAGGCTGTTGTTCAGGTCATCCAGCAACAGCCAGTCAACACTGGGCAGCTCATTGACCTGATCCAGGGCCAGGGTATTAACAGGCAGCTCGGCAAGAACTGAGAGACTTTGTTTCAGCGCCTTAGGCAGTGACGGAGTATCCAGCGGTTTGAGTGTGCCGCTCAGGCTTGAGCTCTGGCAGGCGTACAGCGTGGCAGGTGTGCCCTTGCCCAGCAGGATGTTCGGGTAATAGTGAACCCCCGTCGCCTGCCGCATCGGGTGCTTCAGCTGCCGGCTGACAGGGTCGAACGCGATCAGCTCGAGCGTTCCTGCATTCAGCATCTGCTGCACAACGGGGGTATCCAGCAGCTGAGCGCCCTGGTCAATGGCAATCACGCGACCATCAAATTGCCAGTGGAAGCTGTCGTCCTTTTGCTCGGGAGGGGCTTCCGGGTGCTGGAGCTTAACAGGACTGCTTTCACCTTCGAACAGGATTTCGCCTTTTTCATTGAAGCTGAGTGCCGCCGGCTCCTTGCCCTCGGTATAACGTTGCCAGATGGCACGCAGTGCATTATTCAGGTGACCTGCAAAAGTATCGGCATCACAGACTGGTGATTGGAGCAGGATGGTACGCAGATGCGTGCGGATGGTGGCCAGGCTGTCCAAGTCGGATGCAAGCTCTATTACACGTGCACGATACTCTTCCCAGCTGTGAGTGACCAGTTCTGGCATACCGGCGTTGACCAGATGGGTCGCCGAATGGCGACCGGCAAAAGTTGGCCCGGGCATGGTGACAACTGGGACGCCCATTGCAAAAGCTTCGCAGGTGGTCAGGCCGCCGGAGTAGGGCCAGGGGTCAAGTGCAATATCGACCTCGTTGTAGCAAGCCAACAGTTCCACATGTCCGGAAGGCCCCTCGATGCGGACTCTTTCTTGCTTTATCCCCAGTGAATCGAGAGTTTCCAGCACCCGAGATTTCAAGGCTTCAGCGTTGTAATAGTGACCTTTGAGGTAAAGCTGGCTATTGGGCAGGGCATGCATGATGCTTGCCCATTCCGCAAGTATAGTGTCGTTTACCTTGGTGGGGTTATTGAAGCAGCCAAGGGTAATATGACCCTTATCAAGAGCCGGCAGTGATGAGACCGGAGGGATGTAAGCGGGCATCTCATAGCAGATGTAGTCGCCAGGCATTCGGATCAGCTTCTCAGTATAAAAGTTGTCTGAACCTGCAGGTGTCTCAATGTTATCGCTAATAAGATAGTCAATGGCAGCAACGCCCGTTGTGTTGATCAGTCCGCCAACCCATTTAACCAAAATCGGAGCAGGCTCCATGGCCATGACTTTCATGCGGGTGCCGCTGTTATGGCCAGCCAGATCGATCAGGATGTCGATACCATCCGCAATGATCAGCTCTTTTAATTGCTCGTCTTTCAGGTGTGAAACATGCTTATAGGTACAAATGGATTTGAAGCGCTTGGTGATGGCGTCATCCTTGCCACTGCTGCTGTAGGCAAACAGGCTAAACGCATGACGTGGCAGTTTCTCCAGGCCAGCAATGATCATCCTGCCAACGGGGTGGTTCTGGAAACCGTCGGATACCATACCGATTCTGACCGTGTGATCAGGCTTGATGTTATCAGGTGATGGCCTGGGGATTTTCTTCCTGGGAGCAAAGCGCTTTTCCCACTCAAGGCATACCTTGAAGATTTCTTCCGCCGATACATCGGGGTCGTAATGCAGAGTGGTCAAGTAATTTGAATAAGGGTAGGTGTCCTGCCCTGATAAAGGCATCGCCCTTTTGAATAGAGTTTGCGCCCTCTTGAGATCACTCAGGTCGCGATACATATTCCCCGCATTATTCAGGAAGTTGTGGTTTTCAGGCTCTTTTTTGATCAGCTGTTCAAATATAGGTGCTGCTTCGCTATGACGGAAAAGGTCTGTCAGGATTGTTGCTTTGTGAAACAGGTATTGAGCACTGTCGGGGACAAGCTTAATCGCACGCTCAACCGCGCTGAGTGCATCTTGAAGCTCGTGCAGCTTGTAATGGGCGTGGGAAGCATAGAAGTGAACCTCGGCATGTTCAGCGTCTTTAGCATCCTGTTCAACCAGGTGTGTAACCTGTTGCAGGGCTTCCTGATAACGACCGGTTTGTACCAGCATTTTCAGGTAGAGCATCTTTAGCTCAATATCGGCTTTCAAATTGAGCTCGGCTCGGCGGTTCCACCATTCCTCCGCCTTGTCATAGTCTGCCCTGTTCACGTTGATGACAAACAGTACTTTCAATGATGTCAGAAGGTCGTGTCCAGCCTGGATGTTATTGAGTGCTAATTGCTCGGACATCCGCTTGGGTTTGGACTGCTTGGCTGGGCGTCGATTCTCGCTCATTCGCTTGTTTCCTGTGAGACTGACATGAGTAAACCTGTAGTCTCAAGGGTGCACGTGCGCAGGTAAAGACACAAGCGTGAAAAAAAACTCAAGGTTTGTTTCTATGGGTCGATAACAGGATTACCGGGCAGGAATGCCACTAATCAATTTGCCGAAATTTGCATACAGCCGGTCGGGTGACCGCTACCTGAGGAGTCTCACACATGGCAATGGTAATCAACTCCAATATCATGTCGCTCAACGCGCAGAACCAGCTGACCAAAAGTCAGAATGATCTCAATACATCCATGGAGCGCCTGACCAGCGGTAAGCGTATCAACTCCGCTGCCGATGATGCTGCCGGTCTGGCTATCGCCAACCGCATGACCTCCCAGATCCGCGGCCTGGATCAGGCCGTGCGTAACGCCAATGACGGTCAGGCGCTGATTCAGACTGCAGAAGGTGCGCTGGATGAAACCACCAACATCCTGCAGCGTATGCGAGAGCTGTCTATCCAGTCTGCAAACGGAACCTATGACACTGGCAACCGCTCGACCCTCAACGCCGAAGTTGCGCAGCTGCAAGAAGAGCTGACCCGTATCGCCGACACCACATCCTTCAACGGTCAGAAACTGCTGGATGGCTCTCTGGGTGAGCTGACGCTGCAGGTGGGTGCGGATGCCAACCAAACTATCAGCACTGAAATTGGCAAGCTTGATGCTGAAGGTCTGGGTGGCAAGGCTGCTGGCGATGTGGTTGGTACAGATGTTGGTAAGTCTTTGACAACAGGACTTAATACTGTAACTGGTACAAATGGTGCCCTGACGCTGAAAATTAACGGGCAGGATGTTGGCAGCCTGACGGATGGTGCAGCGGGTGATACCCTGCAGGAGAAACTGGATACCATCAACTCACGTATCTCTGGCGTGGAGGTCTCTGCTTTCACGGAAGTGGAAGGTACAGGTGAAGGTACAGGTATCATCCGTGGTACAGATAAGCTGACCATCAACATCGTGGGCCCAGGTGAAGAGTCTAACAAACTGGAGATTACTGATACTGGCAGCATGGAGGAGTTGGTAGCTAAGATAAATGAGCAGGGCGCAGGCATGATCAAGGCAAGCCTGACCGAAGAGGGCGACCTCCTGTTGTCCAGCGAAACCGGTGCTGAAATTGAGATTGACAACACCGCCGGTGCGTCAGCGAACGGTGCGGCTGCTGCCGGCTTTACCAGTGCCAGTAGCGGCTCCTTCACCGGTTATGCGCAGCTTGCATTCAGCATCACCGATCCGAATGTCGAAAATGTTGATATCCAGATGGGTACAACTGCTGCCAACGCCGATGCCATGGCAGACGAAATCGGCTTGCAGAACCGCACAGGTTCGGATATTAGCGGTGCGACTACTGCCAACGACCAGTTGCTGAAGGATGGTGAGCTGGAGATCAATGGCGTGTCCATTTCCGCTGCACAGACCTCAGCGGCAGCGGCGACAACGATTGCGGCTAACGTTGAGGCGATCAATGCGGTTTCTGATCAGACCGGTGTCGTTGCGGTGGACAATGGTGACAAATCCATGACTCTCCGCTCGGTGGATGGGAGTGAAATTCAGATCGCACAAGGTGACATTAGCGGCGCTGATATTGAGGCAGCTGCTGGTCTCAAGGAGACCAACAATGCTGATTCTGTAGGCAACTCCGTGGCCGATATCGATATCACTACAGTCGCCGGAGCCCAGAAAGCGATCGGTATTCTGGACGAGGCTTTGGAGCAGGTCAGCAGTATCCGTGGTGACCTCGGTGCGGTGAGCAACCGTCTCGACTCTACCATGAGCAACCTGTCCAACATCTCCGAGAACCAGGCAGCAGCCCGTTCACGAATCGAAGATACCGACTTCGCCAAGGAATCTGCCAACCTGTCCCGTGCGCAGGTTCTGCAGCAGGCTGGTACTTCCATGCTGGCCCAGGCCAACGCTGCACCGCAGCAGGTGTTGTCACTGCTGCAGTAAGCAGCAGGGTTTATCCTTGATGGATAAAGGCCGCCCCCTTTCGGGGCGGCCTTTCCGAACACGAGGTTAAGGGTATGAGTATTGAATCAACCGGCTTAATCAGCCAACAGCCCAACGCTGCCAATGCAGCCTCTTCCCGTCAGCAGCCTGAGCCGAGCATCAGCGCCAAGGCCGCGCCTGTTGCAACTGCCAACGATACCACCAATGCGGTTCAGCAGGCGGATGCAGTTGAGCAGGCCCCCCTGTCGCTCGAAAAGCTGCAGGATGCTGTCGAAAAGATGAACGAGCTGATGCAGGGCGGAAAGCGCTCATTGAATTTTTCTGTGGATGACAGTACCGAGAAGGTAGTGATCAAGGTCATGGACCTGGATACGGAAGAGATCGTGCGCCAGATCCCGTCGGAAGAAACCCTCAAGTTTGCCGAGCATCTTGAAGGTATGGTCGGCCTGATCTTTGATCAAACGGTCTGATTGCGCGCACGCTTCTGATACACTTTCACGGTCTCAACATGATCAGGGAGGCCCTTCATGTCCAGTATTATTTCTTCTTTGGGTGGCGGATCAGGGATCGATACGACCAACCTTGTTTCCCAGCTGACTGAAATCGAGCGCGCGCCCAAGGAGCAGCGCCTTGATAGCCGTCAGGAAAGCCTGGAGGCACAGATCTCGGCCTATGGCACGCTGAAGAGCGCGCTGTCCGAGTTTCAGGGGATTCTTTCGCCGCTTGCCAGCAGCGATACCTTTAACGCCCGCTCCGTTGCCTTTCCCGAGACCGATATCATCACGCCCAACTCGCTTGCAGCCGGCGCCCAAACGGGTAGCTACCAGATTGAGGTGCAGAGCGTGGCCAGTGCTCAGACACTGGTGATGGGGACCAGCAATGATGCCAAGGCGCCCTTGGGGGCTACGGGAGAGTTGAGTATTCAATTCGGCGCCTGGAGCTATGACGGCAGCGACAACCCCGATCAGTTCACGGTCAACGCGGACAAGGCGGCGCTGAACATCACGGTCGAGGCGACGGACTCACTGGAAAGCATCGCCAAAAAGATCAATGACGGCGACTCCGGTATCCAGGCAAGCGTGATGAAGGTCGATGGGCAGTTCCAGCTGATGCTGAGCTCGCCCTCCGGTGCCGATAACGCGATGCAGATCACGGCCTCCGATCCTTCTCTGTCCGGCTTTGAGTTCACTCAGGCCAATGCCGCGGCGCTGGAAACCCAGCAGGCCAGTGATGCCGTGCTGAAGGTCAATGGCTTGACCGTCAACCGCCAGAGCAACACCATCGATGACGTAATTGAAGGCTTCAACTTCACCGTCAACAAGGCAGCGGTGGGTGAAACCGTCAATTTCTCGGTTGATGCGGACAAGGGGGTGGCGCAGCAGGCGGTACGTGACTTCGTCGAGGCCTACAACAGCTTCCTGACAACCGCGAACAATCTCACCGGTTACAGCCGCGATGAAAACAACCAGGTGGTGCGCGGGGACCTGTCCGGCGACGGTACCGCGAAGACGCTGATCAACCGGTTGCGCGAGCTGGTGGGCTCTGAAGTGAAAGGGGTCGAGTCCGGTTTCACGGCGCTGACCAACCTGGGGATTCGTACCGAGCGTGACGGTACTCTGTCGATCAATGATGATGAGTTTTCCAAGGCGTTCAATGAAAACTTCAATGCGGTCGGCGAGCTGTTCGCGATTAAAACTTCGTCGACCAATGCGTTCGTTGATGTCGGTACGGGCACCCGTCTCAGTAACACGGTGCCTGGCCAGTATGAGGTCGAGATTACCCGTGACCCATCCAAGGGCAAGCTGGTCGGCGACAGCATCGTCTCCACGTTGTTCGATACACCGCTGGATACCACCGATGGTAGCTACACCTTCAGGGTCAATGTGAACGGTACCCAGTCCAATGACATCACTCTGAATGGTGTGTACAACAGCGCCGAAGAGCTGAGGGACGACCTGCAATCGCTGATCAACGGTGATGAAAAGCTCAAGGGCGTGAATGCCGGCATCGATGTGAGCTTTGACCAGGTCTCCGGTCAGTTCACCTTCACCTCCCGTGAATATGGCAGCAATTCCAAAGTGACACTACTGAACCAGAGTGCCGCCATGGACAGTCTTGGCTTGGGTACCGGTTCAACGTTGACTGCCTCTCAAGGGGTGGATGTGGCCGGTACGATCAATGGTGAACCGGGCTTTGGTGCCGGTGAGGTACTGCTGCCCAAACTGGGCTCGGACGCCTATGGCCTCAACCTGACCATTCGCCCGGGGGCGGCGGCAGAAGGCGCCTTCACGATAGGCTTCTCCAAGGGTGTGGGTGGCGAGCTGGGCAGCCTGATCGATCGTTTTCTGGCGCGGGATGGTTCCATCGCCAACCGCGAGGAAAACATCAATGATCAGCTGGAAAAGGTTGCCGATGATCGCGAGTCGCTGGATCGACGCATGGAAAAATACCAGACGCGGCTCAGCGCTCAGTTCCTGGCGATGGAGAGGATCATCGGTAGTCTCAATGCGACGGGCGACTCCCTTGATGGTCTGATTGATCGATTGCCGTTTACCGCGCAAAAATAATTTTTCGTTGTCGAGAGTGGAATTGAATGATGAACAAGGCTCTGAGTCAGTATAAGAGTGTCGACCTGAACACGGCAGTGGAAGCGGCCAGTCCGCATCAGCTGATCAGCATGCTGTTTCGTGGTGCTCTCGAAGCATTGGCGAAAGCTGCGGGCTCCATTGAGCGCAAGGATATTCAGCTGCGTACCCAGCAAATCAACAAGGCCTGCGAAATTATCGTGAGCCTGAAGGGCAGCCTGAATTTCGAGCAGGGCGGCGAAATTGCCGGCAACCTGGATAACCTGTACGACTACATGCTGCGCACCTTGATGCAGGCAAACCGTGAGAACGATGTCGCCAAGGTCAAGGAAGTGAGTGAGCTGATCGCAACCGTATCCGAGGGCTGGTCGCAGATTCCGGCGGAAGAACACCAGACCACGGCGTACAAGGAAGGCTGATATTCCTTGTGCTGTAGTACGAAACCGGGCCCAGGCCCGGTTTTTGTTTCTCTGCTTTTGTTGACGTCAATCCATTGACATCCCACGCCCATCCAGTACCTTTGACAGAATCCTGACGAACCCCTGGATTCACCCATGCAAGGACCGGATACCCCCGTTGCCAGTTTCGAGCTGCTGATTCTCGATGATGATGCCGAGCGGCGGCAGTCGCTGCACACCTGTTTTGCCTTTATCGGGCTGAACTGCCATGTTTTTGACTTTGTGACCTGGCTGCAGCAGGGCAAGACCTTTGACCTGTCGGCGATCGGCCTGGTGCTGATCGGCGAGAGCAGTCTGCCGATTGCGATGGCCAAGCTGATCGCCGAGCTGGACCGCGAGCGGGTGCGTCCCAAGCTGCTGGCCTGTGACTGGCCGGAGCTGTCGCCGGACGATTGTGCCGATCATGCCATTTTGGGGTTGCTGCAACCGCCTTATCGTTATCCACAGCTGCTGGACTGGCTGCACCTGTGTGGCTTGATGCATGAGCAGCAGCTGGAGCCCTGGCAGCAGCCGGTAGAAATGCCCGGTTTCGTGGGGCTGAGCCAGCCGATCCGTGAAATCCGTCATCTGATTAGCCAGGTTGCGCCGCGAGATATCAGTGTGCTGATCACCGGTGAGTCGGGGACCGGCAAGGAGGTGGTAGCGCGCTGCCTGCACGAGCATTCGCCGCGCTGCGAGGGACCTTTCGTGCCCGTCAACTGCGGTGCCATTCCGTCTGAGCTGCTGGAAAGCGAACTCTTTGGTCATGAGAAGGGTGCCTTTACCGGCGCCATCTCCAGCCGGCCGGGGCGCTTTGAGCTGGCTAACGGCGGCACCCTGTTCCTTGACGAGATCGGCGATATGCCGCTGCCGATGCAGGTGAAGCTGCTGCGCGTGATTCAGGAGCGCCAGTTCGAGCGGGTCGGTGGCAGCAAGACGCTGGAGGTGGATGTGCGCATCGTCGCCGCCACACACAAGAACCTGGACCTGATGATTCAGGATGGCCAGTTCCGCGAAGACCTCTACTACCGTCTCAATGTGTTCCCGATCGAGATGCCGGCGCTGCGTGATCGGCTCGAAGACCTGCCGTTGCTGATCAACAATCTGTGCCGCCAGCTGGACGAAGGGGCGTTGCTGCAGTTTCATCCGGCTGCGCTGGCGTCACTGAAGCGGCATCCCTGGCCCGGCAACGTACGCGAGCTGGCCAACCTGATCGAGCGGCTCAGCATTATCCACCCCGGGGGCGTAATCGGAGTCTCCGAGCTGCCGCCAAAATTCCGTCACCTGGATGAACCGCATCCGGAACGTTATGAACAGCTGGTGTTACCGGAGGCGGGCGTCACCTGCACGAATGTATCCACAGGCGCAGAGCCGAATGATGTCCTCCGGCTTCCCAAAGAGGACCTCCCGTTGCCCAGGGAAGGCATCGACCTCAAGGGTTGGCTGGAAACTCAGGAGCAGTCCCTGATCCGCCAGGCGTTGGATGCCGGTGGTCAGGTGGTGTCCAGGGCCGCGCGTCTGCTGCAGATCCGTCGCACCACCCTGGTTGAAAAAATGCGCAAATACGGGATCGAACGCCAGTGACCGACACCCACGCACTCGAACAGCGTATCGCCGCGCTGGAAGCCGAGCTGGCCCAGTCACGGCAGGCGCAGCAGCATCTGCAGGGGCTGATCGAACGTATCCCTGGTGGTGTGTTGGTGATCGGCCAGACCGGCCGCATCAACGACTACAACCCGGCGGCCGAAATTCTGCTTGGCCTCGACCTGGCCGGCAAAAGCTGGCTGGAGGTGATCAACCTCTGCTTCGCGCCGCGCCCGGATGACGGCCATGAGGTATCGCTGAAAAACGGCCGCCGCGTCAGTCTGTCGACCCTGGCGCTGGAAAGCGAGCCGGGGCAGCTGGTGTTCATCACCGACCAGACCCACACCCGCACCCTGCAGGAGCAGTTGCACCACTATCAACGGCTGTCCGAGATGGGACGGATGATGGCGTCGCTGGCGCACCAGGTACGCACGCCGCTGTCGGCGGCGCTGCTCTATGCCAGCCATCTGATGGCGCCGCAGTTGGATGATGACAAGCGCATCCGTTTTGCCGGCAAGGTGAAGTCGCGGCTGACTCATCTGGAGCAGCAGGTGCGCGATATGCTGATCTTCGCCCGCGGCGAGACCAAACTGGAAGACCGGGTCGATGGCCGTACACTGATGGCGCGGCTGGAAGACCTGCTGGACCAGCCGTTGACTCAATACGATGCCGACTGCGATTGTATCAACGAGGCGCCCGAGGCGCTGATCCAGTGCAATCTGGAGGCGCTGCTGGGTGCGGTGCTCAACCTGGTCAACAACGCGCTCCAGGCCTGTGGCGAGGGCTGCGAGCTGGAACTGCGCATCAGCCGAGAGGACGACCGTTTGCTGATCGCCGTCTGCGATAACGGTCCCGGCATGGATGCGGCCACGCTGAAACAGGCGCAGGAACCGTTCTACACCACCAAGTCCCACGGTACCGGGCTGGGGCTGGCGATCGCCCAGGTAATGGCACGTGCCCACCACGGTACCTTTGAACTGGAATCAACCCCGGGGCAGGGCACCTGTGCCCGCTTCCGTTTACCCTTACTGCACACTTCACCGCAAACTTGATTGCACACTGAATTGTAACAAGGCGAACAAGGAGTTACATGAGCGCGACCGTTCTGATCGTAGAGGATGATGTGGATCTGCGCGAGGCGATCACCGATACCCTCGCGCTGGCTGATATTGGCTACCTGGAAGCCGGCAGTGCCGAGGAGGCGCTGGCGCTGCTCAAGCAGCGTTCGGTGGACATGGTGGTGTCCGACGTCAACATGCCGGGCATGGATGGCCATGCCTTGCTGGCGCGGCTCAAGGAGACCCTGCCGGCGCTGCCGGTGGCGCTGATCACCGCCTATGGCCAGGTCAGCAAGGCGGTGGAAGCGATTCGCAACGGCGCGGTCGATTATCTGATGAAGCCGTTCGAGCCGGAGCAGCTGATTGCACTGATCCGCACCCATGCCCAGGGGCTGACCTCTGTTACCCGCGACGAGCCGGTGGCCCAGGCGCCGGGCAGTCGTCAGCTGCTGCAGCTGGCGCAACGCGTGGCGGCGACCGACTCCACGGTGCTGATCACCGGCGAGTCCGGCACCGGCAAGGAGGTGTTGGCGCGCTACATTCACGACCACTCCACCCGTGCCGAGCAGCCGTTCATCGCCATCAACTGTGCCGCCATTCCCGAGAGCATGTTGGAAGCGACCCTGTTCGGTCACGAGAAGGGCGCCTTCACCGGTGCCGTCAGCAGCCAGCCGGGCAAGTTCGAGCAGGCCAACGGCGGCACCCTGCTGCTGGACGAGATCAGCGAGATGGACCTGGGACTGCAGGCCAAGCTGCTGCGCGTGCTGCAGGAGCAGGAGGTGGAGCGGATCGGCGGTCGCAAGGTGATCCCGCTCAATGTGCGTGTGCTGGCGACCAGCAACCGCCAGCTGGAACAGACCGTGGCCGAGGGCAAGTTCCGCGAGGATCTTTACTACCGCCTCAATGTTTTCCCGCTGCAGTGGCAGCCGCTGCGCGAGCGGGTGGAGGACATCGAGCCGCTGGCACAGCGCCTGCTGACGCATCATTGTCGCAAGATGGGACGGGCGCCGGCATCGCTGGATGCCACCGCGATACAGAGCCTCTGCCAGCACAGCTGGCCCGGCAATGTGCGTGAGCTGGACAACGTAATCCAGCGGGCACTGATCCTGCAGGGCGGGGTGCGCATCCAGGCGTCCGATCTGCATCTGGGCACTCAGGCGATCCCGCTGACCTCTACGGCGCTGCCACAAGCCCCTCAACCCGCTGCCGAGGTCCCGGCGGTGGATGGACTGCTGGGGAACGACCTCAAGCAGCACGAATATCAGCTCATTGTGGAGGCGCTCAGGGTCACCTCCGGAAGTCGTAAGGATGCCGCCGAAAAGCTTGGTATCAGCCCCAGGACACTAAGGTATAAGCTCGCTCGAATGCGTGAAGAGGGAATTGATCTGGAGTCGATGCTGGCAGGTGAGTGAGTAATCGCTTACCGTGGAGTTTAAGACTTTTGTCGTGATCCGAGTAGACCAATGTCTAATTCAGGGGGACGGAGGGGCTTGGGTATAACCCTCTTATCCAACTCGCATGCGTCGGCCATACCAATAACAACAGTGCGACGTGACAGGTATAACAACAAAACGCAAGTTAAGGGCATCACGATGAGTGAACAAAAAGTTTATCCGGTAGATCCGGCTTTCGCGGCCAAGGCGCATATCGACAACGATACCTATCTGGCGATGTACGAACAGTCGGTCAACGATCCTGACACCTTCTGGGGGGAGCAGGGCAAGCGACTGGACTGGTTCAAGCCGTACACCAGGGTCAAGCACACCTCCTTCGATCCGCACAACGTCGACATCAAATGGTATGAAGACGGCGAACTGAACGCCGCCTACAACTGTCTGGACCGTCACCTGGAAACCCGCGGTGACCAGGTTGCGATCATCTGGGAAGGCGATGATCCGAGCGAAGATGAAAAAATCACTTATCGTGACCTGCACGAGCGCGTCTGCCGTTTCGCCAATGCCATGAAGGCCAAGGGCGTGCAGAAGGGCGACGTGGTCACCCTGTACATGCCGATGATCCCGGAAGCGGCCGTGGCCATGCTGGCCTGTGCCCGTATCGGCGCGGTTCACTCCATCGTATTCGGCGGCTTCTCGCCGGAAGCCCTGGCGGCCCGTATTCAGGGCGCCAACTCCAAGGTCGTGGTGACCTCCAACTACTCCCTGCGCGGTGGCAAGGTCGTACCGCTGAAGGCCAACGTCGACAAGGCGCTGGACCATCACGATGCCGGCAAGCTGGTCGAGAATGTGTTCGTGGTCAAGCGTGTCGATCAGGACGTGGCCTGGAACGACAGCCGTGATGTCTGGTACGAAGAGGAAGTGGCCGCCCAGTCTGCCGACTGCCCGGCCGAGCCGATGAACGCCGAAGCACCGCTGTTCATTCTGTACACCTCCGGTTCCACCGGTGCGCCCAAGGGCCTGAAGCACACGACCGGCGGTTACATGGTCTACGCCTCCATGACCCATCAGTACGTGTTCGACTACCATGACGGCGACATCTACTGGTGTACCGCCGATGTGGGCTGGGTCACCGGTCACAGCTACATCGTCTACGGCCCGCTGGCCAACGGCGCCACTACGCTGATGTTCGAAGGCGTGCCGAGCTACCCGGACAACAGCCGCTTCGGCCGTGTCATCGAAAAACACAAGGTCAACCAGTTCTACACCGCGCCGACCGCCATCCGCGCGCTGATGCAGCAGGGTGAGGACGTGCTGGGCGATTCCGACCTGTCCAGCCTGAAACTGCTGGGCTCCGTGGGTGAGCCGATCAACCCGGAAGCCTGGGAGTGGTACCACCGCGTGGTCGGCAAGGGCAACTGCCCGATCGTCGATACCTGGTGGCAGACCGAAACCGGCGGCATCATGATCCTGCCGCTGCCGGGTGCGACCCCGACCAAGCCGGGTTCCGCGACCCGTCCGTTCTTCGGCGTACAGCCGGCGCTGCTGGACAACGAAGGCAACGAGCTGGAAGGCGCTACCGAAGGCAACTTGGTGATCAAGGATTCCTGGCCGGGCCAGAGCCGTTCCATCTGGGGTGACCACGAACGCTTTACCCAGACCTACTTCTCCAGCTTCAAGGGTGTCTACACCACCGGTGACGGTGCGCGTCGCGATGAAGACGGCTACTACTGGATCACCGGCCGTGTCGATGACGTGATCAACGTCTCCGGTCACCGCATGGGTACCGCGGAAGTCGAATCCGCGCTGGTGGCGCACCCGGCTGTTGCCGAAGCGGCGGTAGTGGGCTACCCGCACGACCTCAAGGGTCAGGGTATCTATGTCTACGTGACCCTGCAGACCGGTTACGAGCAGTCCGACGAACTGATGCAGGAGCTGCGCAACTGGGTGCGCTCCGAAATCGGCCCGATCGCCTCGCCTGACCTGATCCAGTTTGCCCCGGGCATGCCGAAAACCCGCTCCGGCAAGATCATGCGTCGCATCCTGCGCAAGATCGCCGAGGATGACTTCGGCGCTCTGGGTGACACCTCTACGCTGGCTGACCCGAGCGTGGTGGATGACCTGATTGAGAACCGCATGAACCGTAAGGGCTGAGCTTAGTCAGTACTTGCAAACCAGACGCCTCCCGGTGAATGCCGGGGGGCGTTTTTTTGTACGCCAAGGGTTGGCAGGCTCGCGTGGTATGCGGCTTTGTCGACAAATTGGTGCTATGATTCCCCACCGAAAATCTTAATGTTCGCCATCTTCGGAGTGCCCTGTCCCGTGCGGCAGCCGAGCCTGTACCGAAGCCTCAGGGAGACGATCCATGCAACTGGCCCAGAAGATCATTATTGCTGACGACCATCCTCTTTTCCGCGCTGCGCTGCGCCAGGCGGTGACCCAGGCGGTCCCGGGTGTCGAGATCGTGGAGGCGGACAGCCTGGCGGCGGTCCAGGAAGCGGTGGAGCAGCATGGTGATGCCGATCTGGTCCTGCTCGATATCCATATGCCGGGCACCCACGGCTTCTCGGGCCTGGTGTTCCTGCGCGGCCAGCACCCGGGCGTGCCCGTGGTGGTGGTCTCCGGTAGCGAGGAGACTCACGTGATGAAGCGGGCCATCGATTATGGCGCCTCCGGCTTCATTCCCAAGTCCGCACCGCTGGAGACCATCTCCGAGGCGATCGCGGCGGTACTGGAAGGTGAGGAGTGGCTGCCGCAGGAACTGACCGAGAACATGGATGAAGTCAGCGAAGAAGATCAGCAGTTCGCTGCCGCGCTGGCCTCCCTGACGCCGCAGCAGTTCCGCGTACTGACCATGCTCACCGAAGGCCTGCTCAACAAGCAGATCGCCTATGAACTCAGCGTCTCCGAGGCGACCATCAAGGCGCATGTCACCGCGATCCTGCGCAAACTGGGCGTGCACAGCCGCACTCAGGCGGTGATCGCCGCTCAGCGTCTGGGTGTCGAACCGCCAAAAACCGAGGTCTGAGAGGGCAGGCTGCAGGCCTGCTTTACCTTCCGATAATCGCACTCTTCCTCTAATAATCGCTTGCAAGGCAAGCTCCTACAGGAAGCCGGGTGATCTGGCGTAGGAGCCTGCCTGCAGGCGATCCATGCGCTTCGCTTGCAAGGCAAGCTCCTACGGGATCTTGATGGTTCTGTGTAGGAGCCTGCCTGCAGGCGATCCATGCGCTTCGCTTACAAGGCAAGCCCCTACGGAACCCGGGTGGTCTGGTGTAGGAGCCTGCCTGCAGGCGATCCATGCGCTTCGCTTACAAGGCAAGCTCCTACGGGATCTTGATGGTTCTGTGTAGGAGCCTGCTTGCAGGCGATCTTGCGCTTCGCTTACAAGGCAAGCCCCTGCAGGAGCCCTAGCCCGCCTGTTCCTTGCCGGCGCGAAGGTTGGCGATGATCTTGTTGATCATCGCCCTGAGGGCCGCCGGTTTGATCGGTTTGGTCAGCAGCTGAGCGCCCGCCGCTTCGATCTCGTCGCCCACCTCGTCGGTGCGATCGGCGGTAATCACGATCGCCGGCGAGAAGTATGCGCGCCCTTCCGGCTGCCCCGGCAGCGCAGCCAGCTGCTGCAGGGCCATGATGCCGGTATCGGTCTCGCCCAGATGATAGTCGGCCAGCACGATGTCCGGTGTCCATTGGCGTTCATCCAGCTCGCTCAGGGCGGCATCTGCCGATAGCGCGGTGACTACCTCGCAGGACCAGCCGTTGAGCAGGGCGCTCATCCCTTCGAGAATCTTCGGCTCGTTGTCGATCACCAGCACCTTGATGCCGTTGAGGCCCTTGCTGCGGATCCAGCCGCGCTTCTCCGGACGAGCCTTCTGCGCCTTGGCCGGGTCGCCCAGCGGCAGGGTGATGCTGAACACCGTGCCCTGGCCGGGCCAGGAGCGTACGCTGAGCTGATGGCCGAGCATGCGCGCGATGCGGTCGGTGATCGCCAGCCCCAGCCCCAGACCCTGGACCTGGCTATGCTTGGGGTTGTCGATCCGCTTGAACTCCTCGAATACCTCGCGCAGCTTGTTTTCCGGAATGCCGACACCGGTATCCCAGACCTCCAGCCGCAGCTGCTTGCCGACTCGACGGGCGCCCATGAGCACGCGCCCCTGGGCGGTGTAACGCATGGCGTTGGAGAGGAAGTTCTGCATGATCCGGCGCAGCAGGGCCTGGTCGGAGTAGACCACCTGCTTGCAACTGACGGTATCGAAGTGCAGGTCTTTCTCCTTGGCCAGCACGCTGAACTCGTTGTTCAGGGTCTGGAACAGATTTTCCAGCGAGAAGTGAGTCAGTGAAGGCTCCAGCGCACCGGCATCCAGCTTGGAGATGTCGAGGATTGCGGTGATCAGTTCTTCGGCGGCCTTGAGCGAGCCGTCCAGGTTTTCCACCAGCTGGCTGGTTTCATTGCTGTGGCTCTGCTGCGCCAGCGCCGAGGTAAACAGACGGGCGGCGTTCAACGGCTGCAGCAGGTCGTGGCTGGCCGCCGCGAGGAAGCGGGTCTTGCCGAAGTTGGCGGCTTCCGCATCGGACTTGGCCTGGCGCAGCTCGTCCTCCATCAGTGCGCGGATGGTGTTTTCCTTGCGCAGCTCCTTGTTCACCACCGACAGGGCGTGGGTACGCTCGCGTACACGCTGTTCCAGGTTTTCATTGGTTTCCTGCAGCGCCTGCTCCGCCTTGCGGCGTTCGGTGATGTCCTGATAGAGGGTGAAGTAGCCCAGCACATCGCCGTATTCGCCGATATGGGGAATGTAGGTCACCTCGGCAAAACGGGTGCTGCCGTCCTTGGTGGGCAGGCGGGTTTCGAAGCGCTGGCGCTCGCCCTGAAGCACAGCGTCAATATACTGACGCCGATGCAGATACTCCGCCTCGGGCAGGGCATCCAGCGCCGATACGCCGGCGATGTGGTGTCGGTCGAGGCCGAAGGTATCGGCATAGGCCTTGTTGATGAACAGGAAACGACGCTCGGGGTCGAGATAGCCGATCAGCACCGGCACGTTGTCGGTGTAGATGCGGATGTTCTGCTCGCTTTCGCGCAGTGCTTCCTCGATCCGCTTGTGGTCGGTGATATCCATGTAGGTGTTGACGTAGCCGCCGTTGGGCATGGGGTTGCCGCGCACCTCCAGTACCGTGCCGTCGGGACGGTAGCGCTCATAGGAGTGGGGTGCCCCCGAGCGGATCGACTCCAGCCGCATCCTGACCTGGTACTCCACGTCGCCGAGACCGTACTCGCCCTTGATGGCGTTGTAACGGAACACTTCCTCGATCGGGCGGCCGACGCAGATCAGCCCTTCCGGATAATTGAACATCTCGATATAGCGCTGGTTCCAGGCCACCAGGCGCATCTGTTGATCAACCACGCTGATGCCAAGGCTGATGTTCTCGATGGTGGACTGCAGCAGCGAGCGGTTGAAGCGCAACGCCTGGGAGGCTTCGTCGACGATGGTCACCACGTCGCCGATCTCCATCTCTTTGCCGCGCAGGGTAGAGTCCATGACGATACGGGCCGAGGAGGCGCCGATGGCACCGGCCAGCAGGCGCTCGGTGTGCTGGATCAGGTCAGGCGTCGCCTTTTCGGCCGCCATGGGCGGGCCGTCGCCCTGTTTCTGGCCGAAGCTGCTGAATGCCTGACGGGTGCGGCTCATGCCCAGAAAACGCTCGCTGAGCATCTGCAGATCGCCCACGGTGACCTGGCCGAAATGGCGCGAGGGGTCGGCAATGCCCTTGGCCGAGATATTGACGAAGGCGCTGGCCTGAATGCGGTCCACCAGGCGCTGGGAGGCGAAGCGGGAGATCACCACAAACAGCAGGGCGTTGACGCCCAGGCTCCAGACAACGCCGTGGGTCAGCGGGTCCAGTCCTGTCAGGCCAAACAGGCTGGTCGGGCTGAGCCAGCCGTCGCTGCCGCTGAGCTGCGGCAGCCACTCGTAGGGGATCAGGCGGGCCGAGTTCAGCGTCGGCAACACCAGCGTGTAGGTCCACAGCAGGAAACCGGCGCTCAGGCCTGCAAGCACACCGTGGCGGGTACCACCTTTCCAGTAGATGCCGCCGATGATCGCCGGCAGGAACTGGATGGCGGCGACGAACGCCAGCAGGCCGAATGAGGCCAGCGGGCCTTGTTCACCCAGGATACGGTAGTAGAAGTAGCCCATCAGCAGCAGGCAGAAGATGGTGATGCGGCGTACCCGCAGCAGCAGGGCGCCCATGTCCTTGGACTGTGACAGGTGCAGCCAGGAGATGCGGAACAGCAGTGGCATGACGATGTCGTTGCACACCATGGTGGCCAGGGTGATGCTGGCGACAATCACCATGCTGGTTGCCGCCGACAGGCCGCCAATGAAGGCCAGGGTGGCGAGTTTTTCCGAACCCGCCTCCAGCGGCAGCATCAGTACGAAAGTGTCGGCATCGACATTGCCCTCGGTGAAGGTGACCAGGCCGCCGGTGGCGATCGGTAGCACGAATATCGCCATCAGAATCAAATACAGCGGGAACAGCCAGCGCGCGGTGAACAGGTTGCGACGCCGGGTGTTCTCCACGATGCTGACGTGGAACTGGCGCGGCAGGCAGATGGCCGCGGCACAGGCCAGCACGATCTCGGTCATGAAGCCGGTGTTGAGGGTGGTGTCGAAATTGGTGTTGTAGCGCAGCTGGGCCTGAATCTGGAAGGCCAGGTCATCGAGGCCTTCGAACAGACCGAACACCACGAACAGGCCCACGGCGACGAAGGCGGTCAGCTTGACCAGAGACTCGAAGGCCACGGCTAGCACCAGCCCCTCGTGGTGCTCGGTGGCGTCGATATGACGGGTGCCGAACAGGATGGCGAACACCGCCATCAGCAGGGCCACGAACAGGGCGGTATCGCTGCCCTTGCTCAGCGCTTCGGTGGCGCCGGGAGCCAGGGCGTTGTAACTGATCGCCACCGCTTTCAGCTGCAGGGCGATATAGGGGATGGTGCCGAGCACCGCAATCAGGGTGACCAGTACCGCCAGGCTTTGGCTCTTGCCGTAGCGGGATGAGATGAAGTCGGAGATGGTGGTGATGTTCTGCTGCTTGCTGACCAGGAAGATCTTCTCGATCAGCCGTATCGCCAGCAGGAACACGATCACCGGTCCCAGATAGGTAGCCAGGAACTCCCAGCCGGTCGAGGCGGCCCGGCCCACGGCGCCATAGAAGGTCCAGCTGGAGCAGTACACCGCCAGCGACAGCGAGTACACCACCGGGTTGCTGGCCCACTGCTTGCCGGCACTGCTTTTATCGCCGAAATAGGCGATGGCGAACAGCAGGCCGAGGTACGCGAGGGAGATGAGAATGATGGACCAGCCGGACAGCATAGGGTGTCTCTCGTTTCGGGTTTGCTGCTGATTTTAACGCCTGGCTGCAGAACTGTAATGGGCGGGTGTGGCCAGGCCTGCGATCAGGGCGAAAAAAGCGCCCTTTCGATACTTGACTATTGTCGTACATGCGCCAAATCATGTTTTTGGCGTTTGTCTGTAAGTATTTGATTAATAAGTTTTATATCTGATTTTAATATTTTGGCAACAGACTGTTCTACTAAAGTCGGGGTTTTTCTTGCTCCCCGTCTTTATGCAAGATCAGGGTGTATTTTCCCGGCTCCAATAACAAGAAATCGGAGAAACACCATGGCAGATGATAAATCCAAAGCTGCTCAATACTGGTCGACGAACCTTCGTCTGATCGTGGGTAGCCTGGTCGTGTGGGCTTTCGTGTCCTACGGCTGCGGCATCCTGTTCCGTCCGCTGCTGTCCGGCATTGCTGTCGGCGGTACCGATCTGGGCTTCTGGTTCGCCCAGCAGGGCTCAATTCTGACCTTTATCGTGCTTATCTTCTTCTATGCCTGGCGCATGAACAAGCTCGATAAAGAGATGGGACTGGAGGAGTAAGCCGTTATGGATCAGTTTTATATCAACTTGCTGTTCGTAGGCGCATCCTTTGCGCTCTACTTCGGCATCGCGATCTGGGCCCGTGCGGGTTCCACCAAAGAATTCTACGTGGCAGGCGGGGGTGTTCACCCGGTTGCCAACGGTATGGCCACGGCAGCTGACTGGATGTCTGCGGCTTCCTTCATTTCCATGGCGGGTCTGATCGCCGCCGGTGGTTATGCCAACTCTACCTTCCTGATGGGCTGGACCGGTGGTTACGTGCTGCTGGCGATGCTGCTCGCACCTTACCTGCGTAAATTCGGCAAGTTCACCGTACCTGACTTCATCGGCGACCGCTTCTACAGCAAGCCGGCGCGTCTGGTGGCTGTGGCCTGTCTGATCGTGGCCTCTACAACCTACGTTATCGGCCAGATGGCCGGTGCCGGTATCGCCTTCTCCCGCTTCCTGGAAGTGGACAAGGACACCGGTCTGGTAATCGCGTCCGTGGTCGTATTCTTCTACGCCGTACTGGGTGGTATGAAGGGCATCACCTATACGCAGGTGGCGCAGTACTGCGTACTGATCGTGGCCTACACCATCCCGGCGATCTTCATCTCCCTGGAGCTGACCGGTAACCCGATTCCGGCCTTTGGCCTGTTCGGTGATCACACCGCTTCCGGCATGCCGCTGCTGGCCAAACTGGACCAGGTGGTTCAGGAGCTGGGTTTTGCGGCCTACACGGCTGATGTGCCGAACAAGCTGAACATGGTGCTGTTCACTCTGACTCTGATGATCGGTACTGCAGGTCTGCCGCACGTTATCATCCGTTTCTTCACCGTACCCAAGGTGGCTGACGCTCGCTGGTCTGCCGGTTGGGCGCTGAT
This sequence comes from uncultured Marinobacterium sp., assembly GCA_963677795.1. Classification (GTDB taxonomy): domain Bacteria; phylum Pseudomonadota; class Gammaproteobacteria; order Pseudomonadales; family Balneatricaceae; genus Marinobacterium. The sequence goes on from OY782520.1 coordinate 2,484,284, forward strand.
CTTCATCGCGCTGCTGTACCTGACGGCTCCGGCGGTTGCGTCCATGGCACGTCTGAACCTGATCCATACCGTGTACCCGAATGGTACTGATGCACCGTCGATCCAGATTGACGAGCGTCCGAGCTGGATGAAGACCTGGGAAGAAACCCAGCTGATCACCATTGAAGACAAGAACAACGACGGCCGTATCCAGTTCTACAACGATAAGGCTGACATGTCCGACAAGGGCTGGGCGGGTAACGAGCTGACCTACAACCGCGACATTCTGGTACTGGCGAACCCTGAGATCGCACAGCTGCCGGGTTGGGTTATCGGTCTGATCGCAGCCGGTGGTCTGGCAGCGGCACTGTCCACGGCGGCAGGTCTGTTGTTGGCGATCTCCTCTGCGGTAAGTCACGACTTGATCAAGAACTCGATCAATCCGAACATCTCCGAGAAGGGCGAACTCATGGCGGCCCGTGCTTCCATGACGGTAGCGATCGTGATCGCAACCTACTTGGGCATGAATCCGCCAGGCTTTGCGGCCCAGGTGGTGGCGCTGGCCTTCGGCATCGCCGCAGCGTCCATCTTCCCGGTGCTGATGATGGGTATCTTCTCCAAGCGCATCAACAACAAGGGCGCTATCGCAGGCATGCTGGCCGGTCTGATCACCACCCTGGTGTACATCTTCATGTACAAGGGCTGGTTCTTCATCCCGGGTACCGCCAACCTGCCGGATACTGTGGATAACTGGATCCTGGGTATCTCGCCGCTGTCCTTCGGTGCCATCGGTGCGATCATCAACTTCACTGTCGCCTTCGTTGTCTCCAATGCAACCGAAGAGCCGCCGATTGAAATTCAGGAGCTGGTTGAAAGCGTGCGTTACCCGAAAGGTGCTGGCGCTGCTGTTGACCACTAAGTCATAATGACGCCCACCGCAGATTATTCTGCCAAGCGTTGAACCACCTCGGGCTTCCAACTGGAAGCCCGACTTTTTTCAGGAAGAGGAAGTATGATCTGGAACCTGATCGCAACTCTTGTCGCCGGTCTGGGTGCGGCGGGTATCGCCCTGATACTGCGCTCGCTCAGCCGACAGAAACTCCCCAAGTGGATCGTGCCCGTGTTTGCCGGTCTGGGCATGCTGGGTTACCAGATCTACACCGAGTACACCTGGTACGATTTCAAGCGTGAACAGCTGCCGGCCAATGCCGAAGTGCTCGATGTGCGCACCGACAGCATGATCTGGCGCCCCTGGACTTTCCTCTACCCGATGACGGTGAGTTTTACGGTGGTGGATGCCGACAGTATCCGTGACACCCTGGTCGGCGACCAGCGAGTGGTGGAGTTCGTGCTGTACCGGTTCGAGAAGAGCTATGTCGACCAGGTCGCTCACCACGCCCAGCTGCTCAACTGTGCGACCGGGGAGATGTATGCACTGGATGCAAGCCGCAAACCAGTGCTGAACTCCCGCGAAATACTGGAGGCCAGCTCCCCGGTGCGTGCACGTGTGTGCCGCTGATGTTCTGCTGCCCGGTGTCTCGACTAAAGTCGGGGCACCCTTACCTTCCTGGGTTTGTTAGATTCAGGTGAGCCCCAAGGGATATCACCGCAAATAAAAACAACAGGATGGTGTCATGTCTACCCAAAGCGAAAGCGCCCGGTCCTACTGGCGTGAAAATCTAAGAATCATCACGACCTACATGGTCATCTGGTTCGCAGTCTCCTACGGCTGCGGCATCCTCTTCGTCGACGAGCTGGATCAGATTCAGTTCTTCGGCTTCCCGCTTGGCTTCTGGTTCGCCCAGCAGGGTGCGATCTATGTCTTCATTGGCCTGATCTGGGCGTACGTGTTCAGCATGAACCGGCTGGACGAAAAATACGACGTGCACGAATAACAATAACAAGTTAAGGACGGCTTCGTTATGAGTCTCGACCTGCTCACCTATATATTTATCGGTGGCTCCTTTGCACTCTATATCGGCATCGCGATCTGGGCCCGTGCAGGATCAACCAAGGAATTCTACGTGGCCGGCGGCGGAGTTCCCCCGGTGGCCAACGGTATGGCAACGGCGGCTGACTGGATGTCGGCGGCTTCCTTCATCTCCCTGGCGGGGATCGTCTCCTTTATCGGCCGTGACGGTGCCGCCTACCTGATGGGCTGGACCGGCGGTTATGTGCTGCTGGCAATGCTGCTGGCACCCTATCTGCGCAAGTTCGGCAAGTTCACCGTGCCCGACTTCGTCGGTGATCGTTACTACTCCAACACCGCACGCACCATTGCGGTGGTCTGCACCATCGTCATCTCCTTTACCTATGTTGCCGGGCAGATGCGCGGTGTCGGCATCGTGTTCTCGCGCTACCTGCATGTGGATATCGAGACCGGTGTCGTGGTCGGCATGATCATCGTGTTCTTTTACGCCGTACTGGGTGGCATGAAGGGGATTACCTACACTCAGGTGGCACAGTACTGCGTACTGATTCTGGCCTTCATGGTGCCGGCGATTTTCCTGTCGATGCAAGTGACCGGGCACTTCCTGCCGCAGACCGGCCTGGGGGCGACCCTGGACAGCGGCAAGTCGGTGCTGACCACGCTGAACGAGCTGTCGGTTGAACTGGGCTTTGCCGAATATACCCAGGGCAACAAAAGCACCATCGACATGTTCTTCATGACTGCGGCGCTGATGTGCGGTACTGCGGGTCTGCCGCATGTGATCGTGCGCTTCTTCACCGTGCCGCGGGTCAAGGATGCGCGTATCTCCGCCGGCTGGGCGCTGATCTTCATCGCCATTCTGTATACCACCGTACCGGCTGTGGCGGGTTTTGGTCGCGTCAACCTGATCGAAACCATCAACGGTCAGGACAATGCCGGTGTTGAGTACACCCAGATGCCGGAATGGTTCAAGAACTGGGAGGCCTCGGGCCTGATCGCCTGGAGCGACAAGAATGGCGACGGCAAGGTGTACTACTCGGCGGGCAACGCCTTTGAAGGTGGCAAGCCCCAGTATGCCGAGGATGGCGCACGCGGTGAGCAGGGCGAACGCCTGACCACCAACCCGACCGCAAATGACAGCGAGGTCTACGTCGATCGCGATATCATGGTGCTGGCCAACCCGGAAATCGCCAACCTGCCGGACTGGGTGATTGCGCTGGTAGCGGCGGGAGCGGTAGCGGCGGCGCTGTCGACGGCGGCGGGCCTGCTGCTGGTGATCTCCACTTCGATCTCGCATGACCTGATGAAGAAGACGATCAACCCGAACATCTCCGACAAGCAGGAGCTGATGTATGCCCGTCTGGCGGCGATCGTGGCGATCATCATCGCCGGCTACTTCGGCATCAATCCGCCGGGCTTCGTGGCCCAGGTGGTGGCGCTGGCGTTCGGCCTGGCGGCGTCTTCGGTGTTCCCGGTAATCATCATGGGGATTTTCAGCAGTCGCATGAATACCCAGGGGGCCGTTGCCGGCATGGTGGTCGGTCTGGCCAGCACCATCGCCTATATCGTCTACTTCAAGTTCATGGGCGGCACCGCAGACCAGTGGTGGCTGGGCATCTCGCCGGAGGGCTTTGGTACTGTCGGCATGTTGCTGAACTTTGCCGTGGCGGTGCTGGTGTCACGCCTGACGCCTCAGCCGCCGGAAGAGATTCAGCACATCATCGAGGATATCCGTATCCCGCGTGGCGCCGTCGAAGCTCAGGTGCATTGATCCGGCTGCAATGTGACCGGGCGCGGGGGCATGCCTGTACACTGAGGTATGCCCCCGTTTGATTTCTGATCCATAAAACTGGAGGGCAAGCGGATGCCGAATTCCTTCAAGATGGACAATATCCCGTTCAGTCTGCTGAACGAGGATGAGCAGAAGCTGCTGCGTGCCAACCTGGATATCGTTTATTACCAGCAGGGCGAAACCGTCATTGCCGCCGGCGGCGTGCCCGAAGGGGTCCATGTGATCCTCAAGGGACGGGTGAGCGAGAGCGAGGCCGCTGAAACCGGGGATGCCGCCGGTGAACACGCGCCGCAGCACATTTACGTTCACTACGAGAACGAGGACTACTTTGGTGGCTGGTCGGCACTCCGCGGCAAGGCGATCCACAACTTCGTCGCCGAAGAGGAAACCATCTGCCATATCCTGCCGACCCGTACCCTGCTGGAGCTGATGGCGACCAACGCCCAGTTCGCCGACTATTTCCAGCAGAACCTGGCGGTCAAGCGCGAGATCGTGGCTCAGCACGGCGGCAATCAGGATATGGCCGAGTTCATGCTGGCCAAGATCACCGATGCCGCCGTGCGCGATCCACTGGTCGTCGAGCCGGGTACCAGCATTCGCGAAGCCACCGAACTGATGCGCCGTCACAAGGCGGACTGTGTGCTGGCGCGCAAGGGCGGTCGTCTTGGCATGGTAACCGGCACCGATCTGCTTGATGCGGTGGTGCTGAATCAGTTGCCGCTGGCAACCGACGTGTCCGAGATCGCCAGCTACCGCCTGGTCAGCATCGACCATGAGGACTATCTGTTCAATGCGCTGGTGACGATGACCCAGCAGCAGATCGAGCGCGTCGTGGTCATGGCCGGGCAGGAGATGGTGGGTGTGGTCGAATTGACCGATGTGCTTAGCTATTTCTCCAGCCACTCCCATGTCATCGGCCTGCGCATCGAGCGCGCCGCCAGCATCGACCAGCTGCGCGAGGCGGCGCAGGGGCTTAACGACCTGATCAAGGCGCTGATCTCGACCGGGGTCAAGATCCGCTTCACCATGGACCTGCTGGCGGCGATGAATGGTCGTATCATCTCGAAACTGTTCGACCTGACCATTCCCGCCGACATGCAGCCCCACGTCTGCCTGATCGTCATGGGGTCCGAGGGCCGTGCCGAACAGATCATGAAGACCGATCAGGACAACGCACTGATCTTCCGCGAGAACCTGGCCTGGCCGGAAATGCAGGCTACCATGAACCGCTTCAGCGAGACGCTGATCTCCTTCGGCTTCCCGCCCTGTCCGGGCAATATCATGGTATCCAACCCGGAATGGGTCAATTCGGTGGGTGACTGGACCCAGAAGATGAGTGACTGGGCCGCGACCTGTGAAGGCAACGCGCTGATGAAACTGGCGATTGCGGTGGATGCCAAGCCCGTGGCGGGCAATGAGGCGCTGTTCAAGGTGGCGCGCAACTGGTTCCTGCGTCATCTGCGCAACAACGACGTGTTCTTCTCCCATTTCGCCCGGGCGGCGGTGGAGTTCGATACCCCGCTGACCTTCTTCGGTAATCTCAAGGACCGCGGGCAGCTGGATATCAAGAAAGGCGGGATCTTCCCGATCGTGCACGGCGTCCGCACCCTGGCGCTGGAACATCGAATCCTCAAGACCAACACCTTCCAGCGCATCGAGCTGCTGGTTGAGCAGGGGGTGATGCAGGAACAGCACGGCAGGGATATGGCCGAGGCGCTGGCGCTGTTTATCCAGCTGCGACTGCGCCAGCAGATCCGCCGGGCGGAAGAGGCCGAAGAGGGCGTCGATCCGACGCCCAACCAGATCGATCTGCAGCAGCTCAACAAGTTGGAACGGGATCTGCTGCGTGATGCGCTGCATGTGGTGAAAGGATTCAAGAAGCATCTGGCACAGCGCTACCACCTTGGAGGTTGAAGCATCATGATCATCCCGCGCTCCATACGGCGCCTGAAGGAAAAACGTGAACACCGCGAAGGCCCCTGGGCTTACCTGTTCGAGAGCTACAAGGGTGATGAAGTGGTTTCGCTGGATTGCGAGACCACCAGCCTGGACGTGAAGCAGGCCGAGATCCTGTCGATTGGTGCCGTTCGCATCAAGGGCCGCAAGGTGATCACCAGCGAGCGCCTGGACCTGAAGCTGAAGCCGCCGAAGAGTCTCAGTGGCGACTCGATCAAGATCCACAAGATCCGCGCCAGTGACCTGGCTGATGGTATCGAGCTGGAAGACGCGCTGGAGCAGGTGCTGGAATTTATCGGCAATCGCCCGATTCTGGGGTATTACGTCAACTTCGATATCCGTATGCTGGACAAGTTCATTCGCCCCCGTTACGGTTTCGGCCTGCCCAACAAGGCGATCGAGTTGTCCCACGTTTATCACGACATCATCAAGTGGAAGCATGTGGGCGGGGATGTGGATCTGCGTTTCGATACCATCGCCGGTAAACTGGATATCCCCATGCTGGAGCGGCATACCGCCCTGGGTGATGCGATCACGGTTGCACTGATGTATGTACGACTGAAATACGGTTTAACGCCGAACACCAGTTACTGAGTGCCGGGATCTCGGGTATGATGCGAAGCGGGCTATTGGCCCGCTTTTTGCTTGAGTGCTAGGGTGATGCCGGCAGATGCCGGAATACGTCAGTATATTGTCGACTTCATCGCCGCCTTGCTTGATGCGCAAGGGGGAGACCCTATAATGTCAAAATATTGCCGCAGGGAGAGAGGGAAGCATGGTAGAGCGTGCGGATATCAACGGCCTGCTGTCACAGATGCGCTCAATCAAGGCCGAGATGCAACAGGGCATAGCGCCGGTGGCCAGGCCGGATTTTGCAGCGCCCGGTATCAGTCGGACTGAAAGCAGCGGCTTTGCCGAGTTGCTCAAGGGGGCTGTCGATAAGGTCAACGAGCACCAGATGGAAGCGTCCAGGTTGCGTACCGCCTATGAACAGGGTGACCCCTCGGTGGATCTGCCCCAGGTGATGATCCAGGCACAGAAGGCCACGGTCTCTTTTCAGGCGATGACCCAGGTGCGTAACCGCCTGGTGACGGCCTACGAAGATGTGATGAAAATGCCGATCTAAGACGGCTTACGGTTAGGATTTAATGGATAATTCGGCAGCACAGGCCAGCAACAAAGGCAGTCTGATGTCCGGCTTCAACAGCCTGGGTATCCTGCGCCAGCTTGGCCTGATGGTGGGGCTGGCAGCAAGCATCGCCATCGGTTTTGCCGTGGTGCTCTGGTCACAGAAGCCGGATTACCGCGTGCTGTTCTCCAATCTCAACTTTGCCGATGCCAACGAGGTGATCGAGCAGCTCAAGCTGTTCAATGTGCCCTACAAGTTCGACACCGATGGTCGCGCCATTCTGGTACCCGAAGAGCATGTGCATCAGGCGCGCCTGAAGCTGGCTTCGGAAGGGTTCACCGCCGACAAGACGGTGGGCTTCGAACTGCTCGACCAGGATCAGGGGCTGGGCACCAGCCAGTTCATGGAGAATGCGCGTTTCCGCCGTGGTCTTGAAGGCGAGCTGGCGCGCACCATCAGCAGCATGCTGGCCGTACGTTCCGCCCGCGTCCACCTGGCCCTGCCCAAGGAATCCGTCTTCGTGCGCGACCAGCGCAAGCCGCGTGCCTCCGTGTTCATCGAGATGTTCTCCGGCCGTACCCTGGCGCGGGATCAGGTCGTCGCCATCGCCAATCTGGTCGCCTCCAGTATCCCCGAGCTGGCGGTGGAAGATGTCACCGTTGTTGACCAGAAAGGGCGTCTGCTCAATACCCGCGATCAGGATCAGGATGTGGTCCTGGCGGCGAAGCAGCTGGAATATACCCGCAACATCGAACAGACGCTGGTCAACCGGATCAACAGCATTCTGCAGCCGGTACTGGGGCTGGGCAATTTCCGCGCCGAGGTATCCACCGAGATCGATTTCACCGAAGTGGAGCAGGCCGACGAAATCTACAACCCGGATTTGCCGGCGCTACGCAGCGAGAAAACCCTGGAGGAGCGCCGTGCTTCCGGCGAGCAGGCCCAGGGTGTGCCGGGGGCGCTGTCCAATCAGCCACCGGGACCCAATGCCGTTCCGGAAGAACTCAATGGCCAGGGTGGCGCGAGCGCCGGGCGGGCGGCCAATGGTTCCAGCCGTGAACAGGCGGTGCGCAACTACGAGCTGGATCGTACGCTAAGCTATACCCGTCACCAGACCGGCGTGGTCAAGCGTTTGAGCGTGGCGGTAGTGGTCGACGACCTGACCAGCCTCAACCCGGAAACCGGCGAAAGCCAACGCCAGCCCTGGTCTGAGAACGAGCTGCAGCGGCTGCAGACGCTGGTACGCAATGCGGTGGGTTTTTCCGCCGTGCGTGGCGACAGCGTCACCGTGATCAACTCCCCGTTCGTGCCGCCTGAGGCGATGAGCCTCGAGGAGCCGGCCATCTGGGAGCAGGATTGGTTCTGGGACCTGATCAAGCAGGTGATGGCGGCGCTGTTCGTGCTGCTGCTGATTCTGGGCGTGCTGCGCCCGATCCTGAAAAGTCTGGCGGATGCCGGCAAACCGAAGGAGGGCCTCAGCCTGGGGCCGGCCGGCGAAATTTCAGCCGACCTGGAAGGGCTTGAGGGGGCCGGTGTTGCGGATGACAAGGTGACACTGGGTGGCAGCAGCGGGGGCCGCGGAGTGCTGCCGACCCCGAACGAAAGTTTTGATTATCAGTTGAACGCCATTCGCAGCATGGTGGCGGAGGATCCGGAAAAAGTGGCGCAAGCGGTTCGACAGTGGGTGATCGATCATGACCGATGAAAGTGAACTCACGGATATCCAGAAGGCGGCCATTCTGCTGATCAGCCTGGGTGAATCCGACGCCGCCGAGATTCTCAAGCATCTGGGGCCCAAGGAGGTACAGCGCATCGGCGAGGCGATGACCCAGCTGGACAACATACCCCAGTCGCGCGTGGAAGCGGTGGTGGCCGACTTCATGAACGTGGTCAGCGACCAGACCGGGATCGGCATCAACAACGACCGCTACATCCGGGCGATGTTGAACCAGGCACTGGGCGAGGAGAAGGCCAAGACCCTGATCGACCGTATCCTGTTCAGTACCAATACCTCGGGGCTGGATACCCTGCGCTGGATGGACCCGCGTCAAGTGGCCGAAGCCCTGCGTTATGAACACCCGCAGATTCAGGCGGTGGTCGTGGCCTATCTGGATGCCGATCAGGCTGCGGCGGTACTGTCCTTTTTCGATGAAAAGTCACGTCTGGAAATTCTCATGCGTATTGCCGCGCTGGACCGGATCCAGCCGCAGGCGCTGCAGGAGCTCAACGACATGTTCGAGAGCCAGTTCACCGGCAGCAAGGCCAGTCAGTCGCGCACTCTGGGCGGTGTACGTTCTGCCGCCAATATCATGAACTTCATGGAGTCCTCGATGGAAGCCGAGTTGATGGAAGGCATTCGTGACAACGACGAGGGCCTGGCCGGTGAGATCTCCGATCTGATGTTCGTGTTCGAGAACCTGGCCGATGTGGACGATCGCGGCATTCAGGTCATCCTGCGCGAAATCTCCACCGACAGCCTGGTGCTGGCGCTGAAGGGCGCCGATACCGCGCTGCAGGAAAAAATCTTCAAGAACATGTCCAAGCGTGCGGCCGAGTTGCTGCGTGATGACCTTGAAGCCAAGGGGCCGGTGCGGGTTTCCGAAGTGGAAGAGGCGCAGAAGGAGATTTTGACCGCTGCACGCCGTCTGGCGGATGAGGGCGAAATCATGCTGGGCGGCTCCGGTGAAGAGATGATTTGATGAAAGGCGATGCCCCGACCCGCATACGTGCCGCCGAGGCCGGTTCGGTTGAGCGCTGGTTGCCGCCGGATGTCGGCACCGAAGCACCGGTGGTGCAGGCACTGGCACGCAAGCCTCAGCAGCCATTGGCCGAGGTGGATATCTCCGTGGTTGAGGAGGAGATATTCGCCGAAAAATTGACGCTTTCCCAGTGGGAAGAGCTCTGTGAAGCGGCGCGCCAGGAAGGCTATGCCGAGGGGCTGCGCCAGGGACAGGAGCAGGGTCGTCAGCAGGGGTACGCGCAAGGCCTGCAGCAAGGGTTGGAAGCGGGGCAGGCCGAAATCGCCGCCCATCTGCAACAGCTGGATGCCCTGCTGCAGCAACTGCAGACGCCACTGGAGCAGCAGCGGGAAGCCCTTGAAAGCACCCTGATTCAGCTGGTGGTCTCGCTGGCGGAAGCGGCGGTCAAGGCCGAGCTCAGTCTCAATATCGATCACCTGCTACAAAGCACCCGTGAGGCGATGTCGCAGCTGCCGGAAGGTAGTGGCGAGGTGGTGCTCAGCGTGCACCCGGAACAGAAGGCGGCGCTGGCTCCTCTGGTCGAAGAGCTCAAACTGGCGCTGGTGGCTGATGACAGCCTGACGCCGGGCAGTTGTCGGATTGACAGTGGCAGCTGCCGTGTCGACTATCAGGTGGAGCAGCGTTTCCGCCAGGTGGCCGACCAGTTGCTGGCCCGCCTGATCCAGACCTCGGACACCTCTGAAACCTGAACTTTCTGCATGGATATCGCCAGTGCCGGACCTTGATCAGCGCCTCAAGCGTTATCTGCCCTGTGAATATGAGCCGCCCCGCCCGGACGTGGAGGGGAGAGTCACGCGCCTGATCGGCCTGACGCTGGAGGCCGTGGGGCTCAAGGTGGCGCTGGGCGATTATTGCCTGGTGTCCCTGCAGGACAATGGCAGTGTCGAGGCCGAGGTGGTCGGCTTTGCCGGAGACCGCATTTACCTGATGCCGCTGGACAGTGTCGACGGTCTGGCACCGGGTGCGGCCGTGCGTCCCAGAGTGGGTGCCAGCCTGGTGCCGGTAGGCTTTGGTCTGCTGGGGCGGGTGATCGACGGTATCGGCCGTCCCCTGGATGGCAAGGGGCCGCTGCGACCGGATGATATGGTGACTCTGCATGGCGAGACCATCAACCCGCTGCACCGCCATCCGATTGAGCAGACACTGGACGTCGGCGTACGGGCGATCAACGGCCTGCTGACCGTTGGGCGGGGCCAGCGTCTTGGACTCTTTGCCGGCAGCGGCGTCGGCAAGTCCGTACTGCTGGGTATGATGACCCGCTTTACCGAAGCTGAAATTACGGTGGTGGGCCTGATCGGCGAGCGTGGCCGCGAGGTGCGTGAATTCATCGACCACAGTCTCGGGGCCGAAGGCATGGCGCGCTCGGTGGTGGTCGCGGCACCGGCGGATGATTCGCCGCTGATGCGTTTACGGGCGGCTCAGTTGACCACCCGCATTGCCGAATATTTCCGTGCCCAGGGCAAGAACGTGCTGCTGCTGATGGACTCGCTGACCCGCTACGCCCAGGCGCAGCGCGAGATTGCACTGGCGGTCGGCGAACCGCCGGCCACCAAGGGCTATCCGCCGTCGGTGTTTGCCAAGCTGCCGAAACTGGTCGAGCGGGCCGGTAACGGGGCCACGGGGGGCGGGTCGATTACCGCCTTTTACACCGTATTGACCGAAGGTGATGACCAGCAGGACCCGGTGGCGGACTCGGCGCGGGCGATTCTCGATGGTCACTTCGTACTGTCGCGTAGCCTGGCCGAGCAGGGGCACTATCCGGCACTGGATATCGAGGCCTCGATCAGCCGTGCCATGCCGCAGATCGTCGACCCCAGTCAGCTCAATCTGGCGCTGCAGTTCAAACGCCTCTATTCACGTTACCAGCAGAATGCTGACCTGATTGCGGTTGGCGCCTATGCCCGAGGCAGCGACCCGGAAACCGATCGTGCCGTGGATATGCTGCCGGCGATCCGGGCTTATCTGCAGCAGGGCATGAACGAACCCATGCCGATTCAGCGTTGCATGCAGGAGTTGGCGATGGTGATGTCGCCTCCGCCTCAGGCGCCAAACAACATGCCTCAGGGGCAAACACTGAGGCGTACGCCTTGAGTAGAGGTAAAGCTGGATGAGCAAGCAGCGTTCACAACGACTGGAAGTGGTGCTGGCGGTTGCCGAGCGCAAGCGCCGTGAAGCCGAGCGCTTTCTGGCCGATGCCCAGCGGCGCGTCAGCCAGGGGGAGCAGGGGATCGTCCAGCTGCAAAACTACCTTGGTGAATATCAGCAGCAGTTCACGACTACGGGGCAGCAGGGTGTCAGTATCGGTGCGCTTCAGTCCCGGCAGGCGTTCATGCAGAAGATCAGTCATACCGTACAGCAGCAGGAGCAGGCGCTGGTACAGGCGCGGGAGCAGTTGCAGCAGGTACAGGCCTACTGGCAACAAACCTATGCCCGTGAAAAAGGGATCGAACGACTTATCCAGAAAGCGCGGGACCGTGAAACCCATGAACGTGAGCGCAAGCTGCAGCAGGATATAGACGAGCGCTCCCAGCACGTGCGGCCGCGCTATATCTAAAAGCTGGCATTTAAATTGCTTGTTCTTGCTGTCATCCCTTGCAGGAATCAGTCATGGCCATCATCAAAACGGGTTCGAGTGCAGCGCTGCCGCTGGATCTGGCATCCTTGCCGGTCGCGCCCCTGCCCGCCTCTGGCGGCGCCGCAGCCCCCTCGGGGCCGTCTCCAGCCGCCGGATTTCATCTGCTGTTTCAAGGTTCTCTGCAGGCGCAAGGCGCGCGTACCTTGGCGCCGGATGACGGAAAGCCCTTGCCTCCGGGAGGCGAAGTTTTGCCGGACAGCGACAGCGCACCCACGCCTGAAACTGCTGTAGATCCCTCTGCCTCCCTGAGTGCAACGGACACCATGCCAGAAGCCACCGTTGACGCGGCTGATCCTGCGCCAGAGCCGCAACTGCCGGTGACATCAGCACCGCCAGTCGAGGAGGCCGGAGGGGAGCAGGCGTTACCCCCTGCCGGCGCCGCCCAGCTGCCGGCCGCAGCACCGGACTCGGCAGCAGAACAGGCGCAGGCTCAGGCACCCGCTGTAGCCCCCGTGCCGCCGAGGGGTGCTGATCAACGGGCCGCCGCCGAGGTGGCCGCTCCGGAGGTCGATACGCTGGTTTCAGCCCCGACCGGATCGGATGGCGCGACAGGCGTGGATGAAGCGGCTGAGCTGCTGGGCCTTGCCGCGAGCGAAGACGCGGTTGAGCAGAGGCCGGGGCTGCCGAACCAGGCGCCGAAGGATTCGGTGCCGTTCGTCCCGGGTGAAGGTGCTCAAGCCGGTGCTGACAAGGTGGCGGCTCAGGTTTCGCCTGCCGGTGAAACGCCGAAACCTGCCACGATACTGGCAACGCCTGCAACGCCTCCTGTGGTCGGGGCAACGGATCAGGCAGTCGCCGGGGCAGCGGCAGCAGCGGTTACGCCGGCCGTCCCCGCTACTGCGGCTGAGCCGGTCGTGCCTGTCGCGGCAGAAGGGAGTGCCACCTCCGGGCAGCCGCCGGCAGTACGGGGAGATGTTGCCGACATGGCCAGCAGCGTACCTGCGGCCGTGACGACCGTTACTGAACAGCCCCCGCACACCGGTGGCGAGGCCGCAGCTGAGCGGGTGAATCTGGCCGGTGACTTGACCAAGGCGGCTGCTGCGGTGTCCCGTCCGGCTCCGGCTGTCGATGATGGCCGGGAGCTGAACGCGCCAGTGCGCGTTGCGGCTAGTGGACCGGAAGAACCTGTCGTCAGCTCGACTCGGCAGGTCCAGCCCGGCGCGGCCGGGGAAGTAACGGATCTGGTCGGAAAAGAGGCCCAGGTCGCGCCGCTGGGCAACCGGCCGGAGGGGGCGCGTCTGCCTACTGATCCGCTGCCTGCCCGCCAGGAGGGCGTAGCCCAGGCGATACAGCTGCAAACGACCACCGATACGGGCGACACCGCCGATTCGGGACAGCAATCGCGTCAAGAGGGGCAAAATGCCGCGGCAGCCGCCGCCATGGGGCGCACGGGTCAGGCGGCACCGGCCGCCGTGACACAGGCCGGGCCCACCTTCGCCCAGCAGCTGCAGCAACAGCTGGCTGAGCCGCGCTGGGGACGGCAGCTGGGCGAGCGGGCGATCATGATGGCGCAGCATGGTCCGCGCACGGCGCATATTCAGCTGGATCCGCCCGAGCTGGGTGCCATGCAGATCCGGGTGCATCTGCAGGGGCAGGATCAGGTCAGCGTCAGCTTCACCAGCGCCAACCCGGCGGTGAGGGACGCGCTGGAGCAGCAACTGCCTCGTTTGCGGGAGATGTTTGCCGATCAGGGACTTAACCTGCAGGATTCGTCGGTTTCGGATGAGGCCAGTCGGCAGGGCTCCGGCCAGCGTGAACAGGCCGACTCGTTTGGCCGATCGGGCGGCTATGGCAGCGCCGATTCCGGGGATGCTGAAGCCATGCCCGCCCCTGCCGTTGCTTTGGGGCTGGTGGACTACTACGCCTGAGGCTACAGCCCTAAAAACAGTGTGTTATATTAGTGCCTGATCGGTAGGACGCTACAACCGGTGGAGGCATGAATGGCGACCAATGAAGCTGCTGAGACCGAGGTCGAGGGTGGCAAGGGCTCCAAGAAAAAACTGATTATTATCCTGGCGCTGGCGGCGGTAGTCCTGCTTGGCGGGGGGGCGGCGGCGACCTATTTCCTGCTGGCCCCCGGCAGCGAAGCGGAAACCGCTCAGGCCACGGCTGCGCCGGTACGCCTGGATGCGATCTATACCAAGGTGCGCACCCTGGAGGGTAAGCCCTCCTTTGTCGTGACGCTGCAATCGACGGATGATAAACGCCACTACCTGCAGGCTTTCGTGGAAGCGAAAAGCCGCAACCCGGTCGTGGAAGAGGCACTGACGCTGCATATGCCGTTGATCGTGGCGCGTCTGAACGCGCTGTTCAGCGCCCAGTCGTTCGAAGATCTGCAGAGCATCGAGGGCAAGAAGGCCTTGCGCCAGGAAGCGACCGCGCTGGTGCAGTCGATCATGCAGGAGAAAATCGGCGAACCTGGCGTCGAGACCCTTCTCTTTACCAATTTTGTCATGCAGTAGGATGAACTAGATGTCGGTCAAGGATCTGCTCTCCCAGGACGAGATCGATGCGCTGCTTCACGGCGTGGATGACGGTGATGTCGACGCCGATGAAGGGGGCAGTGCCGAGTCCGAGGATGGTATTCAGCCCTATGACCTGGCGAGTCATGATCGTATCGTGCGTGGGCGCATGCCCACGCTGGAGATGATCAACGAGCGCTTCGCCCGACATACCCGCACCAGCCTGTTCAACCTGTTGCGCCGTACCGCTGACGTGACCGTGGGCGGCATCCAGGTGATGAAGTACGGCGACTATATCCACACCCTGTACGTGCCAACCAGCATGAGTCTGGTCAAGGCGCATCCGTTGCGCGGCACCGCTCTGTTCATCATGGATGCCCGTCTGGTGTTCCGGCTGGTGGATCAGTTCTTCGGCGGCGACGGGCGCCATGCCAAGATCGAAGGGCGTGAATTTACCCCGACCGAGACCCGCATCGTACACAAGACGCTGCAGCAGCTGTTCGAGGACCTCGAAGATGCCTGGCGCTCGGTGTTGCAGCTGAAATTCGAGCATGTCGGCCACGAGGTCAACCCGGCCATGGCCAATGCGGTCAACCCGACCGAAGTGGTCGTGGTCAGCACTTTCCAGATCGACCTTGAAGGCGGTACCGGCGAACTGCATATCACCATGCCCTATGCCATGCTGGAGCCGGTGCGCGACCAGCTGCTGTCCGGGGTACAGAATACCGAGGAGCACAAGGACGAGCGCTGGTTGCGGGCCCTGCGGCGTGACATCATGATGGCCACGCTGGAGCTGGACCTGAAGGTCGCGGAGCGCGAACTGACGCTGCGCGACGTGATGGAGTTCGAGGCGGGCGATATTATCCCGGTGGAACTGTCCGACAGCCTGCAGCTCAACGCCAACGGCATCCCGCTGTTCAACTGCCAGCTGGGTACCTCGCGCGGTAATCTGGCGGTGAAAATCAAGGATACCATTAAGCGGCCGGGCTCCGATTGAGGCGGCCAGCGGAGAGAACAACGTGAGCGACGAGAACAACAACCCGGATCAACAGGCTCTGGCCGACGAGTGGGCGGCGGCGCTGGAAGAGCAGACCGGCCAGGCAGGCGTAGATGCCGATGCCCTGTTGGATGATGTCCAGGCACAGTCGGCGCCGCCGGCCCAGGGCGTCGAGCTGGATGAACTGAAAGACGACTCGGTACCGGTAAGCGATCCCAAGCTGGATGTCATTCTGGATATTCCGGTCACCCTGACCATGGAAGTAGGAGGAACGGAAATTGCCATCCGCAACCTGCTGCAGCTGAGTCAGGGGTCGGTGATTGAGCTGGACCGGGTGGCGGGTGAGCCGCTGGACGTCAAGGTCAATGGCACGCTGATTGCTCATGGCGAGGTGGTGGTGGTCAACGACCGCTACGGCATTCGTCTGACCGATGTGATCAGTCCCCAGGAACGTATCCGGCGGTTGAAATGAAGTCATTGCTTGCGCTGCTGACGCTGTTGCCGACGCTGGCGTGCGCCGCCGAGGAAGGCGCGGTGCCGCGTGCCGAGCTGCCTGATCCCTTGTCCTGGAGCAGTCTGCTGCAGCTGGGGCTGGGCCTGCTGCTGGTGGTGGGACTGATCCTGCTGCTGGGCTGGCTGGTCAAGCGGGTCAATGGCGCGACGGCCTCCGGGCAGGGCATGAAAGTGCTGGCGGCGCTGCCGCTGGGGCAGCGCGAACGGGCGGTACTGGTTCAGGTCGGTCAGGAGCAGCTGCTGCTGGGTGTGGCTCCGGGACGGGTGAGCCTGATCAAGCACTTCGATGCGCCGGTGGTGGATTCCGAAGTGGTGCGCGGCGCGGTGTTTGCCGATCGCTTGCAGCAGGTGCTGGGGCGCGGAGGCCCTGAATGAGGGGTCTGTTCGCGCTGCTGTTCATGTTGCTGCCGGCCGGGTCAGTGCTGGCGGCCGATACTGGTATTCCGGCGGTGACCCTGGTAACCGGGGAGGACGGCAGCAGCAATTACAGCGTCACCATCCAGATTCTGGCGTTGATGACCTTGCTGACGTTCCTGCCGGCAATGCTGATGATGATGACCTCCTTTGCCCGTATCATCATCGTGTTTGCCATCTTGCGTCAGGCGCTGGGTCTGCAGCAGACCCCGTCCAACCAGATCATTATCGGCCTGTCCCTGTTTCTGACCCTGTTCATCATGTCGCCGGTGCTGGATGAGGTGAACAGCCGCGCCATTCAGCCTTACATGGCGGAGGAGATGCCGCCGCTGGAAGCGTTCAAGGCCGCTGGCGTACCCTTTCACGAGTTCATGCTGCGCCAGACCCGCGAGAGCGACCTGAACCTGTTCATGCGCATTTCGGAAACGCCGCCGGTGGAGCGTGCCGAGGCTATTCCGTTTACCGTGTTGATTCCGGCGTTCATCATCAGTGAGCTGAAGACCGCCTTTCAGATCGGTTTCATGCTGTTCATCCCCTTCCTGGTAATCGACCTGGTGGTGGCCAGCGTGTTGATGGCGATGGGCATGATGATGCTGTCGCCGGTAATCATTTCGCTGCCGTTCAAAATCATGCTGTTCGTACTGGTGGACGGCTGGGCCATGGTGGTCGGCACCCTGGCGGCCAGCTTCGGCGTTTAGGAGGGCGGTAATGGATCCAGGCATGACGCTCGATCTGTTCGGACAGGCCTTCTGGCTGGTGATCGTGATCGTGGCCGTGATCGTCGGTCCTTCGCTGGCGGTGGGGTTGATGATTTCGGTATTCCAGGCGGCGACCCAGATCAACGAGCAGACGCTCAGCTTTCTGCCGCGCCTGATCGTGACGCTGTTGGCTCTGATGTGGGCAGGGCCCTGGATCATTACCCGGATCTCCGACCTGTTCAATTATCTGTTCCTCAACATCCCCCATCTGATTTCGTAGGCGGATCATGGAGATCAGCCTGCTGCAGATCGAACACTGGGTAAACGCTTTCCTCTGGCCCCTGTTCAGGGTGATGTCCTTCTTCATGGCGATGCCGATCATCGGCACCCAGATGCTGCCGGCGCGCCTGCGTCTTGGCCTGGCGCTGACGGTCACCGTGCTGCTGGTGCCGGTGCTGCCGCCGATGCCGGAGTTTGACAGCCTGTCGCTGCAGAGCTGGATACTGATTGCACAGCAGGTGGTGATCGGCAGTCTGCTTGGCTTCTCCGCCAATATTCTGCTGCAGAGCTTCGTCGCCGGTGGCCAGATGATGGCGATGCAGATGGGTCTCGGCTTTGCCTCCATGACCGACCCTGCCAACGGTGTCAGCGTGGTGATCGTGGCCCAGATCTACCTGATGCTGGTGATGATGCTGTTTCTCGGCATGGACGGTCATCTGGTGCTGATCGAGATACTGGTCCAGAGCTTTCATGTCCTGCCGGTCGGGGGTGGCAGCCTGAGCCAGGCCACCCTGTGGCAGATGGCGCTGTCCGGCGGCTGGCTGTTCATGGCGGCCTTGCTGATGGCGCTGCCGGCGGTGACGGCGCTGCTGGTGGTCAACTTCGCCTTCGGCATCATGACCAAGGCGGCGCCCCAGCTGAACATCTTTGCCATCGGCTTTCCGTTCACCATGCTGATGGGGATCTTCATCGTCTGGGCGAGCCTGTCCGGCTTCTTCAGTCATTATCAGGTGTTTGCCGCCGAGTGGCTGGAAAGCATCGCCGGTCTGTTAACCGCGGAGGGCTAGATGGCAGAGGAAACCGGCCAGGAAAAAACCGAAGAGCCCACGGCCAAGCGCCTCAAGGAGGCGCGGGAAAAAGGCGATATTCCCCGCTCGCGGGAGTTGTCGGCGACCGCTTTGCTGCTGGCGGCGGCGGCCTCGGCACTGCTGTTCGGCAATCAGGTGGCGGGCAGCATGATCGATATCATGACCGAAAGCTTCACCCTGGATCGTCAGGATATGTTCGATCCTGCGCGGATGTTTAGCCATCTTGGTGAAGCGCTCTACCAAGGGTTTTTCAGCCTCTGGGGCTTCTATCTGCTGACCCTGCTGGCGGCCCTGCTCAGTCCCATTGCGCTGGGCGGATGGAACTTCAGCGGTCAGGCGATCCAGCCCAAGGGCAGCCGCATCAACCCGCTCAGTGGTATCAAGCGGATGTTCTCGCTCAAGGCGTTGATCGAACTGGTCAAGGGGCTGGCCAAGTTCCTGCTGGTGGGGACCTTTGCCATCATGGTGCTCTGGCTTGATCAGCCCGACCTGATCGCGCTGGCGCGGGAGGCGGTAGAGCCGGCAATCGCGCATTCACTGCAGATTCTGGGCTGGTCCTTCCTGGTGATGAGCCTGTCGCTGATTATCATCTCGCTGATCGATGTGCCTTTCCAGCTGTACGACTACAACAAGAAGCTGAAGATGACGCTGCAGGAGATCAAGGACGAAATGAAGAACACCGAGGGCAAGCCCGAGGTGAAAGGGCGTATCCGCCAGCTGCAGCGGGAGATCGCGCAGCGCAAGATGATGACCGAAGTGCCCCGGGCCGACGTGGTCATCACTAACCCGACCCACTATGCGGTGGCGCTCAAGTATGACCAGCAGGGCGGCGGTGCGCCGCGCGTGGTGGCCAAGGGGGCGGATTTCGTGGCGCTGAGAATTCGTGAGGTGGCCGAGGAGCACGATGTGCCGCTGTTATCGGCGCCGCCGCTGGCACGTGCGCTCTATCATGCCACTGAAATCGGCGACGAGATCCCGGCCGGCCTCTATCAGTCGGTGGCCCAGGTGTTGGCCTATGTGTTCCAGCTCAAGCGTTACAAGCAGCGCCTGGAGGAGGCGCCTGTGCCCTTGCGCGACGAGGATCTGGAGATTCCCGACGAATTTCGTCGCGATGTCGAGGAATAGTTGGCGAATTTCTTGCATGACCTTTCTCGAGACGCGTGTAAAATGTCAAAAAAACATCAGCTACACCGTTAATAATACTGGCTTAGCCCGAGAGCGGCCGGCAGGGATCTTTTTTATTGTTTTTTTGACGTAGTGGAGGAAGTGTGGAGCGGGATGCCATCCTGAATAATGTCCGTGGCCTGACACAGGGGAATCTGGGGATTCCCCTTTTGCTGCTGGTGATTCTGGGCATGGTGACCCTGCCCATGCCCGCCTTCCTGCTCGACGTTTTCTTTACCTTCAACATCGCCCTGTCGATCGTGGTGCTGCTGGTCAGTATCTATGCGCTGCGGCCGCTGGACTTTGCCGTTTTTCCCACCATTCTGCTGGCAGCCACGCTGCTGCGCCTTGCCCTGAACGTGGCCTCGACCCGTGTGGTGCTGCTGTTTGGTCATGAAGGCGGAGATGCCGCCGGTAAGGTGATCGAGGCCTTCGGTGACGTGGTGGTCGGCGGTAACTACGTAGTCGGTATCGTGGTGTTCCTGATCCTGGTGATCATCAACTTCGTGGTGGTCACCAAGGGTGCCGGCCGTATCTCAGAAGTAAGCGCCCGCTTTACCCTGGATGCGATGCCGGGCAAGCAGATGGCGATTGATGCCGATCTTAACGCCGGGCTGATCAACCAGGATGAGGCCCGTGATCGCCGCCGTGAAGTGACCCAGGAAGCCGACTTCTACGGAGCCATGGACGGTGCCTCCAAGTTCGTCCGTGGTGATGCCGTGGCCGGTATCCTGATCCTGGTGATCAACTTGCTGGGCGGGCTGGGTATCGGCATGGTTCAGCACGGCCTCAGTTTTGACATGGCGCTGCAATATTACTCGCTGCTGACCATCGGTGACGGTCTGGTGGCGCAGATCCCGTCGCTGCTGCTGTCCACGGCGGCGGCGGTGATGGTGACCCGTGCCAACTCATCCGAAGCGATGGGTACTCAGGTGTTCCGCCAGATGTTCTCGTCACCGCGTGCGCTGAGCGTGGCGGCTGCCATACTGTTCATCATGGGCATCGTGCCCGGCATGCCGCATATCGCCTTCGTTGGCCTGGCGGCGGCAGCGGCCGGTGGTGCCTGGTGGATCAAGCAGCGGGAGGATAAGCGTCAGACCGAGGCGGCCGAGGCGGCGGAACAGCAGCAGGCAGTTGAAACCGAGCAGCCTGCAGAGGAGCACAAGGAACTGGGCTGGGACGATGTGATGCCGGTGGACATGATCGGCCTGGAGGTCGGTTATCGTCTGATCCCGATGGTGGACAAAATGCAGGGCGGCCAGCTGCTGGGCCGGATCAAGGGGGTGCGCAAGAAACTGTCGCAGGACCTGGGCTTTCTGGTGCCTTCGGTGCATATCCGCGATAACCTGGACCTGCTGCCGGGGGCCTACCGTATCACCCTGATGGGAGTGATCGCCGGGGAGGCCGAGATCTACCCGGATCGGGAGCTGGCGATCAACCCGGGGCAGGTGTTCGGCGAACTCAACGGCATCAGTGTCAAGGACCCGGCGTTCGGGCTGGATGCGGTCTGGATCGAGAAAAGTCACAAGGAACATGCGCAGACACTGGGCTATACGGTGGTGGACGCCAGTACCGTGGTGGCGACGCATATCAACCAGGTACTGCAGACCCACTCCCACGAGTTGCTGGGGCATGAAGAGGTGCAGCAGCTGCTGGATCTGTTGACCAAGTCCTCGCCCAAGCTGGTCGAAGAGCTGATTCCGAAAAAACTGTCGATCAGTGCGCTGCTCAAGGTGCTGCAGAATCTGCTGATGGAGCAGGTGCCGTTGAAAGATTTCCGCTCCATTGCCGAAGCGCTGGCGGAAGCGGTGCAGCGTACCCAGGATCCGCTGGCGTTGACGGCGGCGGTGCGCGTGGCGTTGTCACGCCTGATCGTGCAGACCATCAACGGCTCGGAGCCGGAACTGGCGGTGATCACGCTGGAGCCCCAGCTGGAGCAGATGCTGCTCGGTTCCATGCAGCAGGGGGATGAAGGGCTGGTGCTGGAGCCGGGCATGGCCGAGCGGCTGCAGCGCTCGCTGGCGGAAACGGCGCAGCGTCAGGAGATGGCGGGCAAGCCTTCGGTCTTGCTGGTCGCAGCGCCGGTGCGCCCGTTGATGGCGAAATTTGTCCGTTATGGCGAACACCAGATTCATGTACTCTCCTATCAGGAGATTCCTGAAAACAAGAAAGTCACCATCGTAGCCACAGTGGGTGGGCAAAATGGCTAGGGTTTGGCGACTGGCGGCCGATAAGGGAAGGATATGAAAGTTAAACGTATCTTTGCACCGGATATGCGTCAGGCCATGCGTCGGGTTCGAGAAGAGATCGGCCCCGACGCGGTCATCATCTCCAACCACCGGGTGGCCGGTGGTGTCGAGGTGGTGGCGGCACGGGAAGATGAGTATGAGGCGGCGCAGGCCGAGCTCAAGCGTAACCGTGCGGCGCGTCCCGCCGACGATCGGCGCGAGGAGCAGATCCGCATACTGACCGGGTCGCACTCGCACCAGTCCGAGCAGGCCAGTCGCAACGCCGTGCTCGAAGAGGAGCTGAACAAGACCCGCGCCCGCATTGCCGAGGCCAGTCGGCGCATGGCCGAACCCGAGGTTCGTGCCGACCGCAACGTCAATCGCCAGATCAATGACGAGGATGACGAGGACCTGCGATCCATCCTGGAATCACTGAAGGCGCGCAATCGGCGCCGGGGGGCTCCACCCGAAGCAGCGCCCACGGCGCCGCCGGCTGAAGCCTACCGGCCGGCGCCGGCGCGCCGGGAACCGGTGTTCGATGCCGAACCGGCGGTGCCTGAAGAAGATCCGGCGTTGCGCACCATGCAGCAGGAGATCGAGGAGCTGCGCCGGATGCTGCAGCAGCGCGCCGAGCCTGTAGTTGAGCAGCGCCCGCATGAACCTTCCCACCGCCAGGTCGCCAAGCGTCTGCAGCAGCTGGGGCTGGGCACGGCGCTGGTGCGTCAGTTGATGAACGGCGTCGAGCCTGAACTGACGGTCGACGACGCCTGGCGCAACGTGCTGGCGCGGTTGGCGGATGCGCTGCCGGTGCTGGGCGAGGAGCTGATCGAGCGGGGCGGCATGATCATGTTTGTCGGCCCCACCGGGGTTGGCAAGACCACGACCATCGGCAAGCTGGCCGCGCGTTATGTATTGCAGCACGGCAGCTCCAGCGTGGCGCTGGTCACCACCGACTGTTTCCGTATTGCGGCGCATGAGCAGCTGAAGACCTTTGGCCGCATTCTGGATGTGCCGGTCCGAGTAGTGGATGAGAACCACAGTCTGGAAGAGGTGTTGCAGAGCCTGAGAAACAAGCGTCTGGTGCTGGTCGACACCGCCGGTATGAATGCGTCCGACCCTCAGGGCCAGCTACAGATGCAGATGTTGTCCGGGGTCACCCTGCGTCTGAAGAAATTGCTGGTACTATCCTGTTCCAGCCAGTTGCAGCTGATGCGCAGTGCCTATGACAACTACGTCGAGCTGGGGCTGCAGGGATGCGTGCTGAGCAAGACCGATGAATCCGGCAGCCTGGGCGAGGCACTGACGCTGGTGGTGGAGAAACAGTTGCCGATCGCCTATGTCACCGATGGTCAGAAGATCCCGGACGATATCGGTATCGCCCAGCGCAATGATCTGGTCAGCCGTACCGTTGTCATCGCGCAGCGCAGTGCGCGCCCCGATGATCGCCTTGATATCGATGATTCGCTGTTCGGGACGGGGTAAGGAGTAGTTGATGAAACAGACCCATCCCGTCAAGGTGATTGCGGTAACCGGAGGCAAGGGCGGTGTCGGCAAGACCAGCGTGTCGGTCAATCTGTCGGTAGGACTGAGTGAGATGGGGCGCCGGGTGGTCCTGATGGACGCCGATCTGGGGCTGGCCAATGTCGACGTGATGCTGGGGCTGAGGCCGCAGCAGAACATCGCCGATGTGCTGGCGGGGCATTGCTCGCTGCGCGAGGTGATGGTGCCGGCCGGGGATAATTTCTGGATCGTGCCGGCGGCTTCGGGCACCCAGGAGATGACGGCGCTGAGTGCACATGAACATGCCGAGCTGATCCACGCCTTCAACGACATCGCCGATGATCTGGACGTGCTGGTGATCGATACCGCTGCCGGCATCTCCGACTCGGTGGTCAGTTTCGTACGGGCGGCCCAGGAGGTGCTGGTCGTGGTCTGTGATGAGCCGACCTCGATCACTGACGCCTATGCGCTGATCAAGCTGCTCAACCGGGATTACCAGATGACCCGGTTCCGGGTGCTGGCCAATATGGTCAGAACGGATACCGAGGGGCGCAGCATGTTCAATAAACTGTTGACGGTCACCGACAGATTTCTGGATGTGACGCTTCAATACGTAGGCTCAATCCCTTATGATGAATCGGTTCGCAAAGCCGTACAAAAGCAAAGGGCTGTACTCCGGGCGGCACCCAAGGACAAGGCTGCGCTGGCCTATCGCCAGTTGGCCAACAAGGTGGATAGCTGGCCGGTCAGTAACAGCCCCAGAGGACATCTGGAATTCTTTGTTGAACGGCTCGTGCAGGGCGCGCGCCTACCCTGAAAGAAGCATATATGTACAACGTAGTGGAGTTTAAATCGGGTCAGGAGCTGATTCAGGAGTACACCCCGCTGGTACGGCGGATTGCGCATCACCTGATGGCGCGTCTGCCCAGCCATGTTGTGCTGGATGACCTGATTCAGGCCGGCATGATGGGGTTGCTTGAAGCCGCCAGCCGCTATGATGCCGGCAAGGGGGCCAGCTTCGAGACCTATGCAGGAATTCGTATCCGGGGCGCCATCATCGATGAGGTGCGCCGGGGGGACTGGACGCCGCGCTCGGTACATCGTAATGGCCGTCGCATCAGCGAAGCGATCGCCCAGGTGGAACATCGCACCGGGCGAGATGCCAGCGACAGCGAAGTGGCCGCCGAGTTGGGTATAGGTATCGCGGAATATCAGTCGCTGCTGCAGGATTCGGTGGACAGCCGGTTGTTCAGTTATGATCAGTTGACCGAGGTAAGTGACGAGTCTCCGACGGAGCAGTTTACCTCGGCTGAACCGGATCCGCGGCAGATGCTGGAAAGCGATGGCTTCAAACAGGCGCTGGCGCGGGCGATTGGAGCCTTGCCCGAGCGGGAGCGCCTGGTCCTGTCGCTGTATTATGATGAAGAGCTGAATCTCAAGGAGATCGGCCAGGTGCTGGGCGTCAGCGAATCGCGGGTCAGTCAGATCCACAGTCAGGCGGCGCTCAGGCTCCGCGGACGCTTGCGGGACTGGTGTTGAGCCGTGGACCGGCTGGTCAGAGTATCGTTTGGAGATGTTTTCTGAATTGGGGGAAGTGTCTTGAAAAAAGACATCAAAATACTTGTTGTGGATGATTTCTCTACGATGAGGCGCATCATCAAGAATCTGTTGCGTGATCTTGGGTTTACCAATGTCGATGAAGCAGATGATGGCAAGACCGCGCTGCCGATTCTTAAACAGGGCAGTGTGGACTTCCTGATCACGGACTGGAACATGCCTGAAATGACCGGTATCGACCTGCTCAAGGTGGTGCGGGCGGATGCGGCTCTGGCCCATATCCCTGTGCTGATGGTAACGGCGGAAGCCAAGCGCGAGCAGATCATTGCCGCAGCTCAGGCAGGTGTCAACGGCTATGTAGTGAAACCCTTTACCGCTGCTGTGCTGAAGGAAAAGATCGACAAGATCTTTGAACGTATCGAAAGCTAACAGCATTTGCAGGGAGTTTTGATGGCAGCGCAAACGGCCAGTAAAGTGGATTTCAACGGCTTTGACGAGTTTCTGCGTGACCGTGCCCGTGCGCTGGTGACCGAACTCGAGGCCGGCAACTTGCCTGCGGCGATGGGACTGATCAATGAGCTTCAGTTCGCCCGCCATCAGGTGTTTTATAACGAAGTGGGGCATTTGACGCGCGGTTTGCACGAAGCGATCAAGGCCTTTTCCAGCGACATGGGCGACAAGATGCCGGCGGAGGGTGACGAAAGTCTGGCCGCAATTGGCGATGCCTCTGATCGACTGAGTTATGTTATTGAACTGACAGAAAAAAATGCACACGAGACCATGGACCGGGTAGACCGTTCCCTGAGTCTGGTGGATAAGCTTGATCAGCAGAGCGAGCGGTTCAAGGAACTGCTGCTACTGGTAGGGCAGCTGGAAGGGGACTTCGAAGCCCTCAACGGCACCTACGACCGTACCTGTGAATTGAAAAACCAGTCGGAAAATACCATTACCGAGTTGCGTACCACGCTGACCGATATCCTGGTGTCTCAGGGCGTACAGGATATTACCGGTCAGCTGATACGGCGTGTAATTACGCTGGTAACCCAGGTTGAAGGTCAGCTGGTCAAGCTGATGGATATGGCGGCCAAGGTTGAGCAACTGAGCAGCCTGGAGACCGCGCCCGTGCTGGCCGAAGCCGGCAGTGGAAAGGATAGCCCTTCCGCTGCTGTGGCCACCGGCAAGGACAAGAATCCTATTCAGGCGGAAGGCCCCCAGCTGCCGAAGGGAAATCAGGATACGGTGTGTAACCAGGACGATGTTGATGACCTGCTGTCCAGCCTGGGATTTTGATAGGAGCTCGCGATGAGTTTGGATGTCGATCAGGAAATTCTGGAAGATTTTCTCGTAGAAGCCGGAGAGATTCTGGAGCAGCTCTCCGAGCAGCTCGTGGATCTGGAACAGCGGCCCGGTGACAAGGACCTGCTGAATGCAATTTTCCGCGGGTTCCATACCGTTAAGGGGGGCGCCGGCTTCCTGCAGCTGGATGCGATGGTGGAGTGCTGCCACAAGGCAGAGAACCTGTTTGACCTGCTGCGTAACGGTGAACTGAGCATCAGCTCCGAACTGATGGACGTGGTGCTGCAGGCACTGGATGCCATCAATGCCATGTTTGAATCCGTACGTGCCGGGGACGAACCCGAGCATGCACCGGAAGTGCTGTTGCAGACACTGGCCAATTTCGCCGAAGGCGGGGCGCCGGCGGCCGCAACTGCAGCCCCGGCCCCGGCCCCGGTTGTGCCGACTCCGGCCGCGCCCGAACCGGTCGTGACCGAGATCCCGGCAAACCCCAATACGCCGATGGATGATTTCGAGATGCTGTTGGGCGATCTGGCGGACAGCCATGCCCAGGCGCCGGCCGCCGCGGACGGTGCAACGGATGATCTGATCACCGAAGACGAGTTCGAGGCGCTGCTGGATGAGCTCCATGGCCCCGGCAAGGGGCCGGGTATCACCTCGGCCGAGGCGGAGGCGCCGGAAGTGCCGGCCGCTGCTACCGCGAGCAACGGTGGCGATCTGATCACCGATGATGAATTCGAGGCCCTGCTGGATGAGCTTCAGTCGGCGGGAGAGGGGGCTTTTGCCCACCTGCAGCACCCGTCGGCCGAGGTTGCCGAGGTTGCCAAGCCTGCAGCGCCGGTGGTAGCTGAGCCCCGCGTGAGTGCAGTTCCGGCAGCGGTGCCCGCTCCGGTCGTGGAAGAACACGTGGAGACCAAGGACGCCAAGGCAAAGCCTTCCGCCAACAAGGCCGCCGCCGAAAGCAATGTGCGTGTCGATACCCGGTTGCTGGACAAGATCATGAACATGGTCGGCGAGCTGGTGCTGGTACGTAATCGTCTGGTGCGTCTGGGCGGCACTCGTGAAGACGAGGAGATGGCCAAGGCACTGGGTACGCTGGACATGGTGACGGCCGACCTGCAGACCTCGGTGATGAAAACCCGTATGCAGCCGGTGAAGAAGGTGTTTGGCCGCTTCCCGCGCCTGATCCGCGACCTGTCGCGCAACCTGAAGAAAGAGGTGCGTCTGGAGCTGCGCGGTGAAGAGACCGACCTGGACAAAAACCTGGTCGAGGCGCTGGCCGATCCGCTGATTCACCTGGTGCGCAATGCGGTCGATCACGGCATCGAAGCGCCGGACAAGCGCGCCGCCATCGGCAAGCCTCGCGAGGGCCATGTGCTCTTGTCCGCGGAACAGGAAGGCGACCATATCCTGCTGATCATCCAGGATGACGGTGCCGGTATGGATCCGGAAATATTGCGCAACCTGGCGGTCAAGCGCGGCATGATGGATGCCGAAGCCGCACGCCGCCTGACCGATCAGGAGTGTTTCAACCTGATTTTCCAGGCCGGCTTCTCCACCAAGACCGAGGTGTCCGATGTGTCCGGTCGCGGTGTGGGCATGGATGTGGTCAAGACCAAGATCACTCAGCTCAATGGCACGCTCAGTATCGACTCCATTCTGGGGCAGGGTACGCGGATTGCCATTCAGGTACCGCTGACACTGGCGATCATGCCGACGCTGATGGTAATGCTGGAAGGTCAGGCCTTCGCGCTGCCGCTGGTCAACGTCAACGAGATCTTCAATCTGGACCTGACCAAGACCAACATCGTCGATGGTCAGCAGGTGATCATCGTGCGCGATCAGGCGTTGCCGCTGTTCCACCTCAAGCGCTGGCTGGTGCAGGGGCAGGCCGGAGCCGAGCTGCCGGATCAGGGACATGTGGTGATCGTCAGCGTGGGTACCACACGGGTTGGCTTTGTGGTCGACCAGCTGGTCGGTCAGGAAGAGGTGGTGATCAAGCCGCTGGGCAGCATTCTGCACGGCACGCCGGGTCTGTCCGGTGCGACCATCACCGGTGATGGTCGCATCGCCCTGATCATTGATATACCGAACTTGTTGAAATATTACGCATCGACCTGAGGCAACAGGCGTAGTTGAGGGATCTTTATGCCGGTTAAAGTGCTGATTGTCGATGATTCGGGCTTCTTCCGTCATCGCATCGAGGAGATGCTGCGGGATGATGCCCGGCTGCAAGTGGTTGGGACAGCGGTCAATGGCAAGGAAGCGGTCGATCAGGTCAAACGGTTGAAGCCGGACGTGGTGACCATGGATGTGGAGATGCCGCAGATGAACGGTATCGAAGCGGTCCGCATCATCATGCGCGAAGCGCCGACCAATGTGCTGATGCTGTCCTCGTTGACCCATGAGGGGGCGCGCGTGACGCTGCAGGCACTGGAGGCCGGTGCCGCCGACTACCTGCCCAAGGATATTCGGGCCTGGATGGACAAGAACAGCGGTGTCCGTGCCCAGCTGATCGACCGCCTGGTCGCGCTTGGCCGCACTCGCCGCTTCCGGCAAAGTAGTGTGCTGGAGCGCTCCTATCCGGGGCGTGAGCAGAAGGGGACGACCATGGTGTTCCGGCCCGAGAGTACGGCTCCTGCCCGGCGTCCGCGCACTCCGACTCGACCTTCAGCCCCGGCAGCAGCCTCGTCAGCTGGCGCGGAGGCTCGCCGACCGGCGGTGCCCGCTGCGGCTCCGGCCCGGCCTGCAGTAGCGGGTGATCCGGCCACGACTCCGGCTTCGCGGGTGCAGTTTCCGGACTGCAAGCTGGTGGTGATCGGTGCTTCTACCGGTGGTCCGGCGGCGCTGCAGAAGGTGCTGACCCAGCTGCCGGCCAACTATCCCTATCCGGTGTTGCTGGTGCAGCACATGCCCAAGACCTTTACCCAGGTGTTTGCCGAACGGCTCAATCAGCAGTGCCGCATCCGCGTCAAGGAAGCCGAGGACGGCGATCGCCTGGAGCCTGGGCTGGCTCTGTTGGCCCCGGGCGGACTGCAGATGATGCTGGACCCGCGACAGAAGGATCGGGTGCGGATTCTGACCGGTGACGAGCGCCTGACCTACAAGCCCAGTGTGGATGTGACCTATGCTTCGGCCGCCAAAACCTACGCTAACAAGGTGTTGGGCGTTATCCTGACAGGAATGGGTTCCGATGGCTGTGACGGCGCCCGTCTGCTGAAGCAGGCGGGGGCGACCATGTGGGCGCAGAACCGTGACAGTTGCACCATCTACGGGATGCCTCAGGCGGTGGTCAATGCAGGTCTGGCCGACGCCATCCTCGAGCTGGATGATGTCGGGCCATTGCTGGCACAGCGCGGCTTGCGCTAAGTCGGGCTTTCGCAGAGAAAACAGGATCAGAAACAGATGCAGGTATGGGCAGTTGCTAACCAGAAGGGCGGCGTGGGCAAAACCACCACGGCGATCTCTCTGGCCGGACTTTTGGCTGAAGTCGGTTACCGTGTATTGCTGGTCGACCTCGACCCTCATGGCTCGATGACGAGCTACTTCCGTTATGACCCCGATGAGCTGGAGCGCAGCGTCTATGACCTGTTCAGTCAGGCCCGTGTCGATGCCGAACGGGTGCGCGAGCTGGTGCTCGATACCAGCCACGACAGCATCAAGCTGATTCCCGCTGCCACGGCGCTGGCAACGCTGGAGCGCAAGGCGGTTGCCCAGGAGGGCATGGGGCTTCAGGTCGCCAAGGCGTTGCGTCACTTGCAGGCCGAATATGATTACGTGCTGATCGACAGCCCGCCGGTGCTCGGCGTGTTGATGGTCAACGCGCTGGCAGCCTGCAGTCACCTGGTGGTGCCGGTACAAACCGAGTTCCTGGCGCTCAAGGGGCTGGAGCGGATGGTGCGTACCATTCAGATGATCAATCGGGCGCGCAAGAACAAGCTGCCCTTTACCATCGTGCCAACCTTTTACGATCGCCGTACCCAGGCGTCGGTCAACAGCCTGAGGGAGCTGCACGCACGCTACCCGGAGCACCTGTCCAATGCCGTGGTGCCGGTGGATACCAAGTTCAGAAATGCCAGCCTCAAGGGGCTGGTGCCCTCGTCACTCGACGCGGGCAGCCGCGGCGTGCATGCCTATGCCCGCCTGCTGCGCAGCCTGCTGGAACCGCGAGAACAGGAGTGATCGATGGCAGATCAAAAGCAAGTCGTATACGAATATCTGGAAGCCTTGTTGCTGGATCCCCAGTTGGTGGATGAGGACAAGGCCGACACTGAAACGGATGCTGTTGATGTCGAAACGGAAGCCGTCGGAGAACCGGGCCTTGAGCAGGCTTCGAGCGAAGATATCCTCATAGAGGACTCGACAGCACCCTCGCCAGCGGACACGCTGACTGCTGAGCCTGAGCCTGAGCCTGAGCCTGAGCCTGAGCCTGAGCCTGAGCCTGAGCCTGAGCCTGAGCCTGAGCCTGAGCCTGAGCCTGAGCCTGAGCCTGAGCCTGAGCCTGAGCCTGAGCCTGAGCCTGAGCCTGAGCCTGCCCCGGTCCCAACCCCGGCGGCTGCAGAGCCGCTGTCGGCCGCGGCGACACGGCTGGGGGCGGAGGTCAACTGCATCCTGGTGGATATGCACGGCCTCAAGCTGGCGATTCCGTTCGACTACGTAGAAGGTTCTCTGCACCTGACCGACCTGTCGCTGAGCCTGGATGGCCCCGAATGGATCATCGGGCGCTTTGGTCAGGAGCCGGCTTGGACGCGTATCGTTGATACCGCACGCTGGCTGATCCCCGAACGCTACAAGCCCGAGTATTCCCGTTATCTGGAAATCGTCATTCTGAAGGGACGGCGTTGGGCGCTGGCCTGTGACGAGCTGGTGCAGTCGGTCCGCATCCCGACGGCCGAGATCAACTGGAATCGGGATCCGCACCAGCGTACCTGGCTGCTGGGCACCTATATGCCGGAGCGTTGCGCCGTGCTTGATATCGAGCACCTGTTGCTCGACTTCGAGGCGGCCTGTGCATGAAGTCGATGAAGCCCGGGGGCTGATCGGTTACACTGCAGGTTTTTCCTGGCGTGCTTAAACGGATCTGGATGCGGGTGTGGCTGAGTATTCACTGTTCTTTATGCTGTTGCTGACCCTGATCGCCTGTGTGGCGGTCGGGATCTGTCTCTATGTGCTGGTCAGGCTCAAGCGCCAGGAGCGACAGTACCAGGCGCTGATCAACGTGTTGCGCAACGAGATCCGCTCGATGACCAACGGCTCCATCGGCATGGGCAAGCGTTTGATGGCGATCGAGCGCAAGCTCAATATCACTGTCGAAAAACAGCAGGAACTGGAAAACCGTGATCCGGGTGCTTTGGCGTACAATCAGGCCGCCAAGCTGATGGAGATGGGCGCGTCAGTCGATGATCTGGTGCGTAACTGCGGTATCGGCCGTCCCGAGGCCGAACTCATGGCCCTGCTGCACCGTGAGTTGCATACCAGCGAACTGCTGCCGGAGCAGCGCCAGCGTCACTGAGTGCCGGCCGGCCCCTGGTCCTGCTTGAGGCTGTAAGCGAAGGCGATGACTTCGGCAATGGCGCGGTAGAGTGCTTCGGGAATCTCTTCACCCAACTCCATTCGTATCAGTACCTCGATCAATTCGGGACTCTGGTGGATATGGATATCATGTTCTTCCGCCAGGGCCAGAATCTGCTCCGCAATCAGTCCCCGTCCCTTGGCGACGACACGCGGCGCGCCGGGTGTTTCAGGGTCGTATTTCAGTGCAACAGCACTGCGTTCCTGCTCGTTCTTAGTACTCATGTGTGCACATCCACCAGGCGGCGCTGAATGTCGTTCAGTTTGGCTTGCTGAGGCTTGCCCTGACGCGCCTGGATACGGTCGACGATAAACCCCTTGTCATGCAGTGTCTGGGTGAATGGATCCAGTTGTTGCTCGATGCGACGCAGGGTGGCACTGGCCTCGGCCCAGAACTGCAGCTGCAGGCGCCAACCTTCCTGCAGACTGAGGCGTACATCGACGCTGCCCTGCTGCTGCAGATCGAAGTTCAGGGCTACGCTCCAGCTGGTTTGCCAGTCTCCCTCAGGGTCGGGGCGACGCTGTTCACTGATGGTCAGCTCCGCCGTATCGTGGTGCTCCGCCTGACGTATCGGCAGGTCGAGTCGGAACACCCGCTCCTGACCGCCGTCGGGCAGCTCCTTCCAGGCTTGCAGGCTGCTGACCTGGTGGCTGGTCGTACGTGCCTGCAGGGCCTCCACCAGTCGCTGCATCTGTTGGCGCGGCTCCGGCGGCAGCTGCTCGGCGGCTTTCAAAAGCTGCCCCAACTGCTGTTTGAGGTCGGTGGGTGGCTTGTCGCTGCCGCCGCTGCGAGCCAGCTGGGACTCGCTCAGCAGACCACCCTGTTGCAGGTTGCGCTGAATTGCCTGGTCGGCATCGGCACTGCCCGGCGTAACACTGAACAGGCTGAGCATCGACTGTACCAGCTGACCGATCGCCCCCTGGCCGCGGGCCGCTGGTGTCTGGCTCAGTTGCACCAGTTGGTTGAGCGCATCCCCGAACGGAATCTGCTGCGGCAGGGCTTCGCGCAACGCCTGCTGCATGGCGTTCTGGGCGGCCGGACTGCGGCCGGGCAGCTCGGCGGCGGGCATGCCCTGCAGTTGGACCTGCTGATCGCCGACCCGTGTCAGGGTGACCTGTTGACCGGCCTGCAACGGACGGGGGCTGATCAGTTGCAGCTGCTGGCTGCCGACGCTGAGCTGGACCAGGTGCGGGGTCGGCTGTCGCGGTTGCTGTTGGCCCAGGGTCTGCAGCAGGGTGTTGCCTGTCAGGCTGATGCGGGCCGGAAGCGGAGCCGTGCCGGTTGTGGCTGGAGCCGCAGGCGTGGTGCTTGCCGTCGCACCGGTTTGGGACGCGGGAGGCCTGCTGTCCGTTGTGACCACTGGGCCCGGAGGGCTGGGGGCGGCGTGGGCTGGCCGGGCGGATGCCCCTGGAGCGGGTGGCGCGGGTGGCGGTGCCGATGGGCCGGCAGAACTTGCCGTGGCGGCAGGGGCCGAAGCTCGGGGCGGTGTATCGGCGGTTTGCGTACCGGGGGATGCCGGGGTGGGTGGCGCGGCGGTAGCTGTTGCTGTCCCCTTGGCTCCAGCCGTTGCCGAGGGAGCTGCGGGTGCCGATGCCGGGGCTCGGCCGGGTGTGCCGGCCTGCAGGGCCTCGCCCAACTGACTGATCTGCTGCAGTTGTGCGCTGTACACCTGGGCACGTCCCATTGCGGGTGCCGCCGGCCGGGATACCTGGCTGTCGTTGGTAGGGCGTGGTGCGGTGGCCAGAGTCTGGGAGCGGGTGTCGCGGGGAGCTTCACTGCCGGGTGTCGGTGAGGCGGGTGCTGTCGGAGTGGCGGATGCCCTGGCCGGGGCTGAGTCGGTGCCGCCGGGTGGCGTCGGCGTGCTGAGCTGAGCCCTTGATGCCGCTGAGGCAGGTACCGTCGGAGCCGCTGTGCCGGCTGTCCTGGCTGCTGGTAAGGGTGCCGTTGCTGCCGCTGCCGCATCGCGCCGGTTTGGCGGCGGTGTAGTAGTGGTCTCGGCGGCGGGTGGTGGTACTGAAGTGCCGGGCGGTGCCGGGGTTGAACTGATTACGCGCGCCGCTTGTGGACTGTTCAGTGGCAGCGCCTGCTGCAGCAGCGCGATCTGCGCGGCGGCTTGGAGTAACAGCCCGGGGCGTGCCTGGGTTGACGTTGCGCCGGTTGCCGCCGGTGTGGGTGTTGCCAGGGACAGTTGCAGCTCGCCGGCGGGGCTGCGGCTCAGCGTAATACGATCGCCGCTGCTCAGAGGTGCCCGGGTGATCAGCTCC
Source organism: uncultured Marinobacterium sp. (assembly GCA_963677795.1). Classification (GTDB taxonomy): domain Bacteria; phylum Pseudomonadota; class Gammaproteobacteria; order Pseudomonadales; family Balneatricaceae; genus Marinobacterium. The sequence continues at coordinate 2,518,217 of OY782520.1, forward strand.
AGCAGGCGGTTGTTGGCTTCCACCTGAATTCGAAATACCTGGCCGCCGAGGTCGCCGGCGGCTACCTGGCGGACCACGGCTGAAATCTCGCGCCCACCCGCCGGCAGCAGCTGGTCGACGGTGGCGGTTTTGACGCCGCTGCCGCTGGGGGAACTGCTGTTTGGAATCGTCGTTGTGGGTAACACCCGTTTACTCCAAGCTGGCGGAAAGTTGAGCCTGACGGTGGTCGGCCAATCTGTATATAATGGCGCCTGAATTCATTATCGACCAGCCGTACAATTTATAAAGGGTCCACGCTTGTCTGAACCGCTGTTGACAGTACAGAAGCTCTTTTGCGAACGGGATGACCGGGTGCTGTTCAGTCAGCTGAGTTTTGCCCTGGCGGCCGGCGAAATCGTACAGATCGAAGGCCAGAACGGCAGCGGCAAGACCACGCTGTTGCGTATTCTCAGCGGCCTTTCGAGCAATTATGAAGGCGAAATCCTCTGGCGGGGTGAGTCCGTGACTGAAGTGCGCGAGCAGTTCTGCCGGGAAATGCTCTATTTTGGCCACCAGGCTGGCGTCAAGGCGGTACTGACACCGGAAGAAAATCTGCGCTGGTATGCAGCGCTCAGTCCCATGATTGATGCGGCGGCGATTCCTGATGCGCTGGAGCGGGTCGGCCTGCGTGGTTTTGAAGACGTACCCTGTCACTCCCTGTCGGCGGGGCAGAACCGCCGCGTCAGCCTGGCGCGTCTCTACCTGAGCCAGGCACCGCTGTGGATTCTCGACGAGCCCTTTACCGCCATTGACAAGCGCGGCGTCGCGGCCAAGGAACAGTTACTGCTGCAGCATGCGCAGCGCGGCGGCAGCGTGATTCTGACCACCCATCATGAGCTGGGTATCCATGGCCCGGTACGCAAGATCAATCTGGACCAGCTGGCGGGAACTTCGGCATGAAAATGTACACTAATTCCCGACAGTTAGCCTCACCGGGCATGGCAGGACTCTTCATGGCGACCTGTCGGCGCGAGTTTCAACTGTCATTTCGACGCAAAAGTGATCTGGTTAATCCGCTGATTTTTTTCCTCATGGTGGCGACGCTGTTCCCGCTTGGGGTCAGTCCCGAACCCGGATTTCTGGCCCAGCTGGCACCCGGTGTCGTCTGGGTGGCGGCGCTGCTGGCGACGCTGTTGTCGATGGATGTGCTGTTTCGCTCCGACTATGAGGATGGCTCGCTGGAGCAGTTGCTGCTCAGCCCCCAGCCGCTGTTCATTGTGGTACTGGCCAAGGTCATTGCTCACTGGATGATGACCGGTCTGGCGCTGACACTGATGGCGCCGTTGCTGGGCATAATGCTGTTCCTGCCGGCTGAGGGCATGCCCGGGCTGATGCTGAGCCTGCTGCTCGGGACACCGACACTGAGCCTGGTAGGAGCGATCGGTGCGGCGCTGACGGTGGGTTTGAAAAAGGGTGGGGTGTTGATCTCCCTGCTGGTACTGCCGCTGTATATTCCGGTGCTGATCTTCGGTTCCAGCGCGGTTCAGGCCGCGGTGACCGGGTTGCCGCTGGGTGGCTATCTGGCGCTGCTGGGCGCGTTGCTGGCGCTGGCGCTGGCGCTGGCGCCGCTGGCGATCAGTGCGGCATTGCGGATATCGATCAGTAGTTAACAAGAAGAGACGTTATGGCCGAGAAAAAATGGATGCCGCGCTGGTTTTATCAACTGGCTTCGCCACGCTGGTGCTATCAGATCACCGGTAAGCTGCTGCCCTGGTTTGCCGTTGCCGCCCTGGTGCTGCTAATCGGTGGCTCGGTCTGGGCGCTGGCCTTTGCTCCGACCGATTATCAGCAGGGCAACAGCTTCCGCATCATCTACCTGCATGTGCCGGCTGCCATCCTGGCTCAGTCGGCGTACATGTTGATGGCGGTCGCCGGAGCGATCGGCCTGATCTGGAAAATGAAAGTGGCCGACATGGTGCTCAAGTCGGCGGCGCCGATCGGTGCTTCCATGGCGGTGCTGGCGCTGGCCACCGGTGCCATCTGGGGCAAGCCGACCTGGGGCTCCTGGTGGGTATGGGATGCACGCCTGACCTCGATGCTGATCCTGTTTTTCCTCTATCTCGGTGTCATGGCATTGAACTCGGCGATCGAAAACGAGTCCACTGCTGCTCAGGCATCGGCGGTACTGGCGCTGGTCGGTCTGGTTAATATCCCGATCATCAAGTACTCGGTGGAGTGGTGGAACACCCTGCACCAGCCGGCCACATTCAAACTGACCGAAAAACCGGCGATGCCGGTCGAGATGTGGCTGCCGCTGCTGGTGATGGTAATCGGCTTTTATTGCTTCTTTGCCGTCAGCCTGATGCAGCGGTTGCGAAATGAAATTATCTGGCGTGAACGTCGTACCGGTTGGGTACGCGAGCTTCTGAACAAGCAGTGAGGTCGAGGTGAGTTTCAACAGTTTCTCCGAATTTCTCTCCATGGGTGGCCATGGCCTCTATGTCTGGCTCAGCTATGGCCTGGGAGTGGCCATCCTGGCGGCCAACCTGATCCTGCCTAAACTGGCGGGTAACCAGCTGCTGAAAGAGCAGAAGCGCCGTTTGCGCCGCGAGGAGGGAGTACGATGACACCGAAACGTAAACAACGCTTGCTGGTGGTTCTGTTCATTGTGATCGGTGTCAGCGTGGCGGTCGGACTGACGCTGTTTGCGCTCAACCAGAACATCAACCTGTTCTATTCGCCGACCCAGATTGCGGCAGGTGAAGCGCCGCAGAACACTCGCATCCGTGCCGGTGGCATGGTGGTGGACGGCAGCGTCAAGCGTGACACCGACTCTCTCTTTGTCCAGTTCGATATTACCGACTACGCCAAGACGGTTACCGTCGAGTACACCGGCATCCTGCCGGACCTGTTCCGTGAAGGTCAGGGCATCGTTGCCCAGGGCGCGCTGAACGAACGGGGCGTGCTGGAAGCGGTCGAAGTACTGGCCAAGCACGATGAGAACTATATGCCGCCGGAAGTTGCGGAAGCACTGGAAAAGGCGGGCAAGATGCCGATGCCCGAGGGTCAGGAGTTCAATAAATGATCATCCCGGAGTTGGGTGAATACGCCCTCATACTGGCGTTCTGTCTGGCCGTTCTGCTGGCGACGGTTCCTCTGGTGGGGGCCAGTCGCGGCAATACCCTGTGGATGGCCTTTGCACGTCCGCTGAGCAAGGGCATGTTTCTGTTCACCCTGTTCAGTTTTCTCTGCCTGAGCTGGTCGTTCCTCGATAACGATTTCTCCGTGGTCTACGTGGCCAGCAACTCCAATACGGCCCTGCCCTGGTACTTCCGCCTGAGTGCGGTCTGGGGTGGTCATGAAGGTTCCCTGCTGCTGTGGGCGCTGATCCTGTCCGGCTGGACCCTGGCGGTGGCAATCAAGAGCCGCAACCTGCCGCAGGACATCATCGCCCGCGTACTGGCCGTGATGGGCTGGGTCGCCATCGGTTTCTACCTGTTCATCCTGTTTACCTCCAGTCCTTTCGAGCGCTACCTGCCCGGTTATCCGCAGGAAGGTGCCGACCTCAACCCGCTGCTGCAGGACTTCGGCCTGATCGTGCATCCGCCGATGCTGTATATGGGCTATGTCGGCTTTGCCGTTGCTTTCGCCTTTGCCATCGCGGCGCTGCTCAGTGGTCGCCTGGATGCAGCCTGGGCGCGCTGGTCCCGTCCCTGGACCTCCGTGGCCTGGGCCTTTCTGACCCTGGGTATCGCGCTGGGCAGCTGGTGGGCCTATTACGAGCTGGGCTGGGGCGGCTGGTGGTTCTGGGATCCGGTCGAAAACGCGTCCCTGATGCCCTGGCTGGTGGGCACGGCACTGGTGCATAGCCTGGCGGTGACCGAAAAGCGTGGTGTGTTCAAGAGCTGGACCGTACTGCTGGCGATCTTCGCCTTCTCGCTTAGCCTGCTGGGCACCTTCCTGGTGCGCTCCGGTGTACTGACCTCGGTCCATGCCTTTGCTTCCGACCCTGAACGTGGCCTGTTCATCCTGATCATGCTGGCGGTGGTGATCGGCGGCTCGCTGGTGTTGTACGCCCTGCGCGCCGGACAGATGCGTAGCGAGTCCAGCTTCGGTCTGCTGTCACGCGAGAGCCTGCTGTTGGTCAACAACGTGCTGCTGGTGGTGTCCTGCGCCATGGTGTTGCTGGGGACCATCTATCCGCTGATCGTCGATGCGCTGGGCATGGGCAAGCTGTCGGTGGGACCGCCTTACTTCAATGCCCTGTTCGTGCCGCTGATGTCGATCATGCTGGTATTCATGGGTGCCGGTGTGGTCAGTCGCTGGAAACAGACTTCGCTGGCGATGCTGGTTCAGCAGCTGTGGCTGCCGGGCGTGATCGCCGTGGTCCTGGGCATCGCGGCCACCTGGCTCTATGCCGGTGAGCTGAAACACTGGGTCACTCTGGGCATCGTGCTGGCCTGGTGGGTGGTGCTGTCCGGCCTGCGTGATCTGTACAACCGCCTGCGTCATCGCCGTGAGAAGCTGGCCGGGCTGGTCAAGCAGAGCCGCAGCTACTACGGCATGGTGCTGGCGCACCTGGGTGTTGCCGTTCTGGTGGTGGGTGTGGCGCTGGTATCGATCTACAGCGAGCAGCGCGATATGCGCATGCAACCGGGCGATACGGTGACCTTCCGCGACTACACCTTCGTCTACGAGGGCAATCGTCATGTCGAAGGCCCCAACTATACGTCGGACCAGGGCCAGATCCGGGTACTGCTGGATGGCAAGCCCTACACCGAAATGCGTCCCGAGAAACGCCTCTACACGGCACGTGGCAACGTGATGACTGAGGCCGCCATCGATCCGGGCTTCACTCGTGACCTCTACGTGGCACTGGGCGAACCGCTGGAAAACGGTGCCTGGGCGGTGCGGGTGCAGTACAAGCCCTATGTGCGCTGGCTCTGGCTGGGCGGTTTGCTGATGACGGCCGGTGGCCTGCTGGCCGCGTCGGATCCGCGTTATCGCAAGCGTCTGCGTCCGGCCAATGCCTGACACTGGGAGGGACTGATGAATAATCGTAAGCTGTTTGCATTTATTCCGCTGGTGATCTTCATCGTGCTGGGCATCTTCCTGTGGCGCGGGCTGTCGATCGACCCCACCGAGCTGCCATCGGAGCTGGCGGACAAGAAGCGACCGGTGCCGGCATTCGAGTTGCCGTCGCTGACCGAGCCGACTCTGATGCTGAGCAATGCGGATCTCAAGGGTGAGGTAGCGCTGCTCAACGTCTGGGCGACCTGGTGTCCGACCTGCAAGGAGGAGCATGGCTTCCTCAACCGTCTGGCCAGGGACGAGGGCGTAACCATCTATGGCATCAACTACAAGGACGAGCCGGGCAAGGCGCGTGAATGGTTGCGCCGTTACCTCAACCCCTACAAACAGGTGATCCTGGACGAACAAGGCTCCCTGGGGCTGGATATGGGCGTCTACGGCGCGCCTGAGACCTATGTGCTCGATGCCGAGGGTATCGTGCGCTACCGTCATGTGGGAGCGGTGGATGCCAAGGTCTGGGCCACGCTGAAGCAGGTGATGGCTCAGGTAGCACAGGAGGCCGGCCAATGAGAGCCTTGCTGCTGTGGTTGATGCTGTTGGCGCCGCTGTCGGCGCAGGCGGCCATCGACGCCTATGAGTTTTCTGATGAGCAGAACGCGGAGCGTTTCCAGCAGCTGACCAACGAGCTGCGCTGCCCCAAGTGCCAGAACCAGAACATCGCCGACTCCGATGCACCCCTGGCGGCAGACCTGCGCCGTGAGGTGCACCGCATGCTGGAGGAAGGGGAGCCGGACGAGAGCATCATCGACTTCATGGTTACCCGCTACGGCGATTTCGTGCTTTACCGCCCGCGGGTCAACGAAACGACCTGGTTGCTCTGGTATGGCCCCTTCGTGCTGCTGGCCATCGGCATCCTGGTGGTGGTCCTGATCAGTCGCAACCGGCGCCAGCAAAGCCGTGCCGCGAGTGGCAAGCCCGCGACCCAGGGCAACGAGTACCAGGCCAGCGAGGGCCTCAGTGCCGAGGAGGCTGCGCGCCTCAACAAGTTACTGCAACAGGATTCTGATCAATGACCAATCTGTGGATAGGGATTGGGGTACTGACCCTGATCGCCATCGCCATCATGTTCTGGCCGCTGCTGCGTCATCAGCGCCTGGCGCGTTCGGAAGCGGCCGAGCGTCAGCAGCAGAACATCGACATCTTTCGTGAACGTCTGGCCGAACTGGAAAACGAGCGCGACCAGGGCACGCTGGCAGACGAGGAGTTTGCCACCCTGAAGCTGGAGCTGGAACGTAACCTGTTGATCGATGCCGAGGATCAGCCGGCACAACCGGTGGCGCGTACCCGCGTCGGCCAGGCACAGCTGGTAACCGTGACGCTGTTGGCGCTGATGATTCCGGCGGCGGCACTGGGGCTGTACAACCATCTGGGGCGAGCCGATGATCTCGCCGTGGCGCTGAACATGCCGGCACCGGGTGAAGGGCAACCGACCCTGGAAGAAGCGCTGGCCGCGCTGGAGCAGCAGCTGGAGAACGACCCCGAAAACCCGGAAGGCTGGTATCTGCTGGCAAATACACAGATGAACAGCGGCGACTATGCCGCCGGTGTGCAGGCGTTTGAGCAGGTGCTCAAGTATCTGCCAGAGGATGCGCCTCAGTATCCCAGCGTCATGGGACAGCTGGCCCAGGCGATGTACTTTGCCAACGAAGGCCGCATGACCGACAGCATTCGCCGCCAAATCGATGCGACCCTGGCACTTGAACCCTACGAGATCGCCGCACTGGGACTCTTGGGAATCGACGCCTACGAGCAGCAAAATTACACCGGTGCGATCGAACACTGGCGCAAGGCGCTGATCAACGCCGACGGCGCGGCGGCCGAATCCTTGCGCAGTGGCATCATGCGGGCCCGTGATGAGCTGGTCGCGGCGGGGCAGCCGGTGCCTGACCTGCCGGAGCTGGTCGAAGCCCGCATCGTGCTGCAGGTCTCACTGTCACCGGAGCTGGCCGATCGCGTGGATCCTGAGCAGACCCTGTTCATTTTCGCCCGTCCGGTGGGTGGTCGCATGCCGCTGGCAGCGGTGAAACGTCAGGTCAAGGACCTGCCGCTGGAGATAGAGCTCAATGACTCCATGGCGATGACGCCTCAGGCCCGTCTGTCCTCCCAGCAGGAGGTCGAGGTCAGTGCACGGGTTAGCCTGTCGGGGCAACCCATGCCCCAGCCCGGTGATCTTCAGGGCCTGTTGAGTCCAATTGCTACTACTGGCAATGCCGAGCCTGTTACACTGGTCATTGACCAAGTGGTACAGTAATCTTCGGCGATACAACAACAGGGTAAGGCGACAACATGGATATCAGTCTACGCGAGTGGCTCATCATCGGCGGTGTACTGATTGTGATTTTGATTCTGGTCGATGGTTGGCGTCGTGTCAGCGCCAACCGGAGTCGGTTGCGGCTCGAGATCGACCGTACCCTGTCCGAGCTGTCTGAGGACGACGCCCCGCATAACCCGGAACTGCCCAACGGTGGCGCCCGTTTGCGTGATCATGAAGGCCAGATTCAGGAAGAGGCCGTGCGTGTCGAGCCAGGCTTTGCCGAAGACCGCTTTTCGGCCGATCCCGCCGCCGAGGCGCTGGCGGAGATGGACCCGCTGTTCGATGATATCCCGCCCAGAACCAAGGCGGGGCGGACAGAGCCGGCAACGCTCGTCAGTAACCAGGGGCAAACAGAGCCGGCGGCCGCTGGTTTGTCGGCGCGGGATCAGCGCCCCGAAGAGGTGCCATCTCCGGCCGATTCGGTAGCCTCCGAGTTGCCGGAGCTGGATCTGGAACAGCCGATTCCTGTTCTGTTTGATGAGGTTAACCCGGCTGACAATCCGGAGTTGCCTGGCGATACCCTGGCAGCTTACCGCCAATCCCTTGACGCTGCAGACACGCAACAGCAGGCCGAGGCTGAGCCGACGGCGCCGGTGTATCCGCCGCAGATCGAATCCGCGGACGTTCAGTCGCCGGAGCCGCTGGCACCCACGTCCGAGCCGGTTTGGAGCCGCGACGAGGTAGTCGTCGAGCCAACAGAACCGTCCGGCAGGGCCGAGCCAGCGGATGAGCCGGCGTCAGAGGCGGTGCCCGCGTCTGACGAAACCGGCGCCGCTGGCGCTGCAGCGGCGGCCAGCTCGCGAGGACTCAAGAGCATGCCCGATCCCGAGCATGTGCTGATCATTACCGTTGTGGGGCGTAACGGCCAACACCTGCCGGGCCCGGCGCTGAACAGGATCGTTACCGCCTGCGGTATGGAGTGGGGTGATATGGCGATCTATCACCGTCCCGAGGACAGCAGCGCTGATGCCCCGATCCAGTTCAGTATGGCCAATGCGGTCGCGCCGGGCACTTTCGATCCGGACAACCTGGAGGCACTGGAAACACCGGCGGTGACCTTCTTCATGTCACTGGATGAGCCCAAAGATGCCATGACCGCCTATGAGTGCATGCTGGCCACGGCGGAAACCCTGGCCAAGCATCTCAACGGCGATCTGCTTGACGACGATCGTTCGGTGATGCGGCCGCAAACCAAGGAACATTATCGCGAGCGCATCCGCGACTACGAAATGCACCAGCGTCAACGGCGGGCCAATTGAGGCCCGCTGTTGTTTCAACCCTATCCCCGTTCAACCCGACCAAGCCAAACCCGATGAGCCTGCCTGAATCCGTATCCTCCCGCGCCGAGCAGTTGCGCACCGAAATTGAACAGCACAACTACCGCTACTACGTGCTTGACCAGCCCAGCGTGCCGGACAGCGAATACGATCGCCTGTTTCGCGAGCTGCAGCAGCTGGAAGAGGAGTACCCCGAGCTGGTCAGCGCCGAATCGCCGACTCAGCGCGTGGGCAAGAAGCCGGATACCGGCTTTGCCGAGGTGACCCACGAACAGCCGATGCTGTCGCTGGACAACGCCTTCGGCGAGGAGGACATGGCGGCCTTCGTACGCCGCGTACAGGAGCGCTTGGACCTGGCGAACACCGAGGCGCTGGACTTCGCCTGTGAACCCAAGCTGGATGGCCTGGCGGTCAGCCTGATGTATCAACAGGGGCGACTGGTGCGGGCGGCGACCCGGGGGGATGGCTACACCGGCGAGGATATCACCCTTAACGTGCGCACGCTGAAATCGGTGCCGCTACGGCTGATGGGCGAGGGCTGGCCTGATCGCTTGGAGGTGCGTGGCGAAATCTACATGCCCCGTGCCGGCTTTGAACGACTGAATGAGCAGGCCCGGGCCGCCGACGAGAAAACCTTCGTCAACCCACGCAATGCTGCTGCCGGCAGCCTGCGCCAGCTGGACCCGGCCATTACCGCCAAGCGCCCGCTGGAGTTCTGCTGTTACAGCACCGGCGTGGTCGAGGGCGGTGAGCTGCCCCAGACCCATGCGGCCCGGCTGCAGCAATTGAACACCTGGGGGCTGAAAATCAACGCCGAGATGTCGGTGGTGCAGGGGCTTGATGGCTGCCGGGAGTATTACGATATGCTGGCTGCGAAGCGCGATCAGCTGGCCTATGACATCGATGGCATCGTCTTCAAGGTGGACCGGCTCGACCTGCAGGAGCAGCTCGGTTTTGTCTCCCGGGCGCCGCGCTGGGCGATTGCGCACAAGTTCCCGGCCCAGGAGGAGATCACCCGGCTCAAGGCGGTGGAGTTCCAGGTCGGGCGTACCGGTGCCATTACCCCGGTGGCGCGACTGGAGCCGGTGTTCGTCGGCGGCGTCACCGTGAGCAATGCGACCCTGCACAACATGGATGAGATTGCCCGCCTGGGAGTGAAGGCCGGTGATCATGTCATCGTGCGGCGTGCCGGTGATGTCATTCCGCAGATCGTACAGGTCGTTGAGGAGCGACGTACCGGCGACGAAACTGAGGTGCAGATTCCCGAGCAGTGTCCGGTCTGCGGTTCCGATGTGGAACGGACCCGACTGGTCAAACGCGGCAAGGGGCGCGAGCAGGTCAGCGAAGGTGCCATCTACCGCTGCGTCGGCCGGTTGGCATGCCGCGCGCAGCTGACTCAGGCACTGATCCACTTCGTGTCGCGCAAGGCGATGGATATTGATGGCCTCGGTGAAAAGAGCATTGAGCTGCTGGTCGAGCGCGAGATGGTCAAGTCGCCGGCCGACCTCTACCGGCTGCAGGTTGAGGACTTCCTGACCCTGGAAGGCTTTGCCCAGCTGTCGTCGGAAAACCTCCATAACGCGATTGCGGCCAGCCGTCAGGTGGCGCTGGCACGCTTCATCTATGCGCTGGGTATTCCCGAAGTCGGGGAAGGCACGGCACGGTCGCTGGCGGCCAAGCTTGGCAACCTGCAGCGCCTGCGTGAGGCGGAGCCGTTGCTGCTGACCTGGCTGCCGGATATCGGTCTTGAGGTGGCGCATGAAATCCACAACTTCATGCAGGATGCGCATAACCGCCAGGTTATTGACGATCTGTTGGCGCAGGGCATTGAGTTCAAGGACACCGCGGGGATCGCCCCTGAGCTGCAGGGCAGCATCAGCTTCGACATGTTGATTCAGCGGCTGGATATTCCGGGGGTTGCCAAGACCGGCGCCCAGGCGCTGGCGAAATACTTCAGCGCGCTGGAACCGCTGCTGGCAGCGGATGAGTCGGTTCTGGTTGAGGTGCCCAAGTTGAGCAAGAAGGCCCGTGACGGCGTCATGGGCTGTTTGCGGCAGCCCGACTGGGTAGCCACGGCGCGGGCGCTTGAAGCCCAGCTGCTGGCGTTCGGCATGCACTGGAGCTGTGAGCCGGAGGTCCCGGCGGGGGCCGCCGAGCAGCCGTTGCTGGGACAGACCTGGGTGCTGACCGGTACGCTGGAGCAGATGAGCCGCGACCAGGCGAAGGAGCGCCTGCTGGCGTTGGGGGCCAAGGTCAGCGGCAGCGTGTCAGGCAAGACGTATACCGTCGTCGCTGGCCCTGGCGCCGGCTCCAAGCTGGCCAAGGCGGAGCAGTTGGGTGTACCGGTGCTGGATGAAGCGGCATTTCTGGCGCGTCTGGCCGAACTGGAGTCGGCATGATCATCCCCTGGCAGGAACTGGATGCCGCGACACTGGATAACCTGATCGGAGAGTTTGTCAGCCGGGACGGTACCGACTATGGTGAACAGGAGTACAGCCAGGCGCAGAAGGTGGCGCAGGTCCGAGTCGCACTGGCCCGGGGTGAGGCCGTACTGATCTTCAGCGAACGCAGTGGTCAGTGCAATATCGTACCGGCTGACCAGGTACGCGACTGGGAGCAGTGAGGTAGAGCCCCATATGGAACAACTGGATCAGATCACGTCGATGATTGCGCTCTCCATGGGGGTGGCCTGGGCCAGTGGTATCAACCTGTACGCCACGGTGCTTATGCTGGGCGTATTGTCCAACATGGGGCACCTGACGCTGCCGCCGGGGCTGGAGATCGTCGCCGACCCCCTGGTGCTGATCGCGGCGGGTTTCATGTATTGCGTCGAGTTCTTCGCCGATAAAACGCCCGGGGTCGATACCGCCTGGGACGGGCTGCACACCTTTATTCGCATACCGGCCGGTGCGGCCCTGGCGGCGGCAGCGGTCGGGGAGATGAGCCCGGCGGTGGAGCTGGCGGCGGCCTTGACCGGCGCGTCCCTGGCGGCTGGCAGTCATGCGCTCAAGTCCGGTACCCGGGTGTTGATCAACACCTCGCCGGAGCCGGTCACCAACTGGACCGCCTCATTCAGCGAGGATCTGCTGGTGCTCGGCGGGCTATGGACGGCGCTGCACCATCCGCTCTGGTTCCTGGGCGGCCTGGTCCTGTTCATTATTCTGCTGATCTGGCTACTGCCCAAGCTCTGGCGGGGAATCAAGCGGGTGTTCGCGGCGGTGGCCCGTTTCTTCCGCGGGCGTTCCACAGCGGGTGAGGACTCATTAACCGACACGGCCTCGCGTGCAGCCGGACGCAAGCTGCCTCCGCAACGTTAGACTCGGCGGCGGCATCAGGCCCAGCTGTCCAGCCCTTCTTCATTGATCAGCATGCGGATCAGATCGGTGCGGCAGACGATCCCTTCCAGTCTGTCATCGCTGTTGATCACCGGGACCGCCGTAATGGCATAGCGCACGAAGCTGGCGGCCAGGCTGGTGACGGCGGTGTCGGGCGAGGCCACGACCATCTGCTTGTGATAGGCCTGGCTGATACTGATCGGTGAGTCCGTGCCGCGGCGGATGACATCTTCCCGTGACAACAGGCCGAGCGCCCGTTGTTCGTCATCGACCACGACCAGGTGCGAGACTTCCTGGGCCTGCATCAGCTCCCAGGCCTGGCGCAGGCTGGTTCCCAGCGGAATGGTCAGCACCGGGCTGGACATGATCTGCGCCGCCTTGAGTGTCGGCCGCTGGGGTGAACTGGGGGGTGCCCCGCTCTTCTGATAAGTCTTGTAGCCGCTGCTGCTCTGGGGCGGGAGCTGAAAGCGCTCCCGTGACAGTTCGATCCGTTTTTCCAGTTCCTGTTGTTGCCGAATGGGCTCGCCACTGCCCGGCACCGCGGCCGTAGCTTGGCTGGCATTGAGCGCATCGACACCGCGTTGACGGAACAGGGAATCCACAGGCGTCTGGATACGATATCCCTGGTCATATACCACAAGCGCCATAACGTCTTACCTCCGCTATTGCACCGGATACGGCCGGTCCATTCTGATTATAGCGTCTGTCGAATCAAATTCTTGATAGTGAACCGAGCCGGATGGAGAATTTGGGCCAGTTCGGCCTCCAGCGGCAGCGGGGCGCCGCTGATCAGGGCGGCGATCAGCTGGGCACTGATTGGACAGCTGATCAGCCCTTTGGATCCATGGCCGGTGTTGACGAACAGGCCCGGCAGGAGCGGAGGCGGGGTGTCGAAGGGCCAGCGGGCATCGTCGCGCAGTTTGGCATAGGTCTCGATGAAGGCCGGCAGATTCGGCACGGGGCCGACCAGCGGCAAGTAGTCGGCACTGCTGCAGCGCAGGGCGACACGGCCCTGCAGGGACTGCTCGGCCAGCGACTTGGCCAGCGTCGGCAGCGCGCGCTGCAGAATATCCAGATTATGCCGGTGCTCTTCGTCGCGTACGTCGAGCTCGGTATCCCTGAGCTTGAACGAGGCGCCGAAGCAGTAGTAGCCATGTAGCGGCGGCGAGATATAGCCTTCGCCACAGACCACGGTGTTCAGCGGTGCCCTGTCAGGGGGCTGTGCCGTCTGGCTGGTCTGGCCACGGATGGGCTTGAGCGGCAGTTGCGCCAGCTGCTCGAACCTCAGGGCCTCGTTGGCACAGCACACCACCACCTGACTCGCGGTGAATGCGGTACCGACCAGCCGCCAGCCGGCGTCGCTTGGCTGCAGAGCTTCAACCGAGGTGTCGTAGTGGCACTGGATCAGCGGGTGGTCCAGCAGCTGACGGCAGAAGGCCGGTGGCGATACCCAACCCGCATCGGGGAAGAACAGCGCCGGCCAGGGGCAGTCCTGGCCGGCCAGTTTCGAGGCTTCCGGGGCCGAGACAGCGCGCACCAGCGATTCGGGGTAGGCGCCGGTCTCGACCAGCTGCTGCTGGCGTGTCTGCTCCTTGGCGCTGGTGGCCAGCTGGAGTACGCCGCACAGCTGACCGATGTAGGGTTGCTCGTGCTGCAGAGGCCGGATCAGGCCTGCGGTATAGCTCAGGCCAGCCAGGTGAAAGCGGCTGTGCGCCGTGGGTTTGGCCGGCAGCTTGGCATAGAGCGCCCCCTGGGGATTGCCGGAACCTTCAAGGCCTGGTTCCGGGTGGCGCTCAAGTACCCGTACCGGTACGCCGAGGTCCGCCAGGGCACGGGCGGTGCTGGCACCGGCCAGCCCGGCGCCGATCACGACCACCGGCTGGTCATTGGCTTCGGCTTCGGGGCGCTGGAACCAGATCGGTTGGCCAGCGGGGCGCGTTTCAGTGTTGTTACCGGTGAAGGTACCGCTGATCATCTCCCGCTTGCGGCCGAACCCGGGCACCTTGCGGATGTCGAAGCCGACCGCCTGCAGGCCGCGACGCACAATGCCGGCGGCGGTAAAGGTGGCGCAGCTGGTGCCGGGCCCGCTCAGGCGGGCGATCTGAGCAAAGAGCCGGTCATTCCACAATTCAGGGTTCTTGGCCGGGGCAAAGCCGTCCAGAAACCAGGCATCCACGCGGGCATCCAGCTGCGGCAGGCTGTCCAGTGCATCGCCGAGCAGCAGCGTCAGCAACACTCGGCCCTGATCGAGCCTGAGGGTAAAAAAGCCGGGCACCGGTTCGGGGTAGCCGTCGATCAGCTGGGCCGCACCGTCGGTGAGCTGCGGGAAGGCGGACAGGGCGCGGGCCAGATCGTCGCGGGTCAGCGGGTACTTTTCGCAGGAGACGAAGTGCAGCTGGCCCCGTTCGGGTGCCTGCTGCAGCCAGAGGTCACGGGCACAGAGAAAGTTGAGCCCGGTGCCGAAGCCGGTCTCGGCGATGACGAAGCTGCCGTGCTGATGGGCCGCGAAACGCTCGCCGAGCCGGTTGGCGTTGAGAAACACATGCTCGGTTTCTGCCACGCCGCCGGCGCGGTTGAAGTAGATATCACCGAACTGTTCCGATTCCGGGATCGACTCCTGCCACTGCAGGCGAGCGGTAGCGAGGCGCTCACTCATGGTTGGCCGGCAGCGGTGGCTGCTGTTCGCGGGCGCTGCTCATCAGGTGCTGCGAACGGGTACGCCGCAGCGCACGGTTTTCATGGTGCAGGGCGGTCTTGGCCAGCATGTGCGCTGTGATCGGCGCGGTGATCAGCAGAAACAGCGTAATCAGCAGTTCGTGCAGGCTCAGGTAACCCTGATTGACCGACATCGTCAGCATGGAGGCGATCAGGATGCCACCCATGCCCACGGTGGTCGCCTTGGTGGGCGCGTGCAGGCGGGTGTAGAAGTCAGGCAGCCGGCTCAGACCGATGGAGCCAACCAGCACGAAGACGCCGCCAATCAGCAGCAGAATGGTTATCAGCAGTTCAACCCAGAAGTTCATCTCAGTTCCTATTCAATGATGTCGCCGCGCAGCAGGTACTTGCACAGGGCCACGGTGCTGACGAAGCCAAGCATCGCGATCAGCAGGGCCGACTCGAAATAGAGGTTGGTACCCATGTGCATGCCGTAGAGCAGGATCAGGGCGATGCTGTTGATGTACATGGTATCCAGCGCCAGGATGCGGTCCGACAGGTCCGGTCCCCGCAGCAGGCGCCAAAGGTTGAGGATCAGCGCTACGCAAAGCATGCCGCTGACGATCAGGATGGCGGTGTTCAGCATGCGAAGATCTCCTTCAGCGGGGCTTCGTAGCGAGACTTGATGGTCTCGATCAGAGCCTGCTCATCGGTCAGGTGCAGGGCATGCACGTAGAGCCAGCGGCCGTCCTCGGACAGCTCGGCGCTGACAGTACCCGGCGTCAGCGAAACGGTGCTGGCCAGGACCGTCTGCGGCAGCTCGGAGGTGATATCCAGGGGGACCGCCACGAAAGCCGGCTGGAGTTTGCGCATGGGGCCCAATACCAGAATGGCGACTTCGATATTGGCGACCACGATATCCCAGAGCACACGCAGGATGTAGCGCAGAGCCAGCAAGGGGCGGTGCACGATCGGCTGCGGTGTCTGCAGCGGGGCGCACAGCAGTGGGATGGTCAGCGCCAGGAAGGCGCCGAGCACCAGGTGGCCGGGCGCAAGAGTATTGTTCAGCAGCAGCCAGACCACAAACAGTAGAATACTGTGGACCGGCATCGGCAGCCAGCGAAAACGTTTCATGATTCACCTCCCGGCAGCAGCAGGTGCAGTGACGCGGGCACCTGGTGCAACTGTTCAGCGGCGGCGGACGTGTACTCGGTGATCGGGCCACCCAGCACTACCATCAGTGGTGCGCCCAGCAACAGCAGGGTCACGGCGGCCAAATGCCAGCGGGAAGCCGGTTCGGCCTGCGACTTGTCACTGCTGCGGCGCCAGAACAGGGTGGTACCGCCACGGGACAGGGCGATGATGGTGATCAGGCTGCTGAGCAGGATGCCCGGCCAGGCCCAGAACATCTCGGTACCTGTCTGGGCCGCCTGCAGCAGCAGTACCTTGCCGACGAAGCCTGAAAACGGCGGGATGCCGGCCACTGCCAGGGCAGCGATGAAGAACATGCCTCCCAGCAGTACCGGCTGGCGTACCTTGCGTGACATCACGAAGCGGTCGCCGGCCTTGCCACGCTGATGGCCGATCAGGTCGGCGATCATGAACAGGGCGGCACAGATCAGGGTACTGTGGACCAGATAGTAGAGTCCCGCCGCGGTCGCGGCCTGGTTCATCAGCGCGACCGATACCAGCAGGGTGCCGACGGAGACGATCACCAGGTTGGCGGTCAGCTCGCGCAGGTTGGGGCTGGCCAGGGCACCGATGCTGCCGGCCAGCAGGGTCAACAGCGCCAGCGGCCAGATCCAGGGCTGCGCCATGAAGGCCAGGTCGCCGGCGTTGGCGCCGAAGATCACCGTATGCACGCGGTAGATGCTGTAGATGCCCACCTTGGTCATGATCGCGAACAGCGCGGCCACCGGTGCGCTGGCAGACGCATAGGTGCGGGTGAGCCAGAAGTGCAGCGGCAGCATGGCGGCCTTGAGACCGAACACCGCCAGCAGCAGTAGACCGCCGGCCTTGGCCAGCACCTTCTCGCCATCGGACAGGCTGGCCACCTTGGTGGACATGTCGGCGATATTGAGCGTGCCCAGGGTGCCGTAGAGGATACCCAGTGCAAACAGGAACAGGCTGGAGCCGACCAGGTTCAGCGCCACGTAGTGGAAGCCGGCCTGGGTCTTCTGCTTGCCACCGCCATGGATCAACAGGGCGTAGGAGGCGATCAGCAGCACCTCGAAGAACACGAACAGGTTGAAGATGTCGCCGGTCAGGAAGGCGCCGTTGATGCCCATCACCTGCAGCAGCACCAGCGGGTAGAAATAGGCCCCGGTACGGTCGTCACCGGCGCAGGCGTACAGCAGCGATGCCAGTCCCAGCAGCGAGGTCAGCGCTACCAGCAGCGTCGACAGCCGGTCAGCGACCAGCACGATGCCGTAGGGCGGTTGCCAGTCACCGAGGACATAGAGCTGAATGCCCTCGGCCTGGCTCTGCTGCAGCAGCAGACCGGCACTGAGCAGGGTCAGCACGGCGACCAGCAGGGCACCGAAGCGCTGCCGTTCCAGGGTGCTGGCCAGTGGCGGCAGCAACAGCAGCAGGCCGCCGATCAATGGCAGCAGGATCGGCAGGATGGTCAGGTGTTCGCTCATGCGTGCTCCTTCTTGCGGCGCGGCTTCACTTCAGGCTGCGGCGGCAGACGGCCATCGACATGGTCGTTGCCCAGGTCGGCACGGGCGCGCATGGCCAGGATGACGATGAAGGCGGTCATGGCGAAGCCGATCACGATGGCGGTCAGCACCAGCGCCTGCGGCAGCGGATCGGTGTAGCTGTACGAGGTGCCCAGAATGGCGGCGCCTTCCATCTTCAGACGGCCGCTGGCAAACAGGAACAGGTTGACGGCATAGGACAGCAGGGTCAGTCCCATGACCACCGGGAAGGTGCGTCCCCGCAGACAGAGGAACACGCCCGAGAAGGTGAGCAGGCCGACACAGGCGGCGTAAACGGCTTCCATTATTCAGACTCCGGCTGAGTAGGACGATGGCTGGTGGTCAGCTTGCCGAGGTTGGCAAGAATCAGCAGGGTGGCGCCGACCACGGTCAGATAAACCCCCAGATCGAACAGCATGGCGCTGGCCAGCTCGAATTCGCCGATCCAGGGCAGGTGGAAGTGGTCGAACCAGGAGGTCAGGAAGGGGCGTCCGAACAGCCAGCTGCCCAGACCGGTCAGGGCGGCGATTAGTACGCCGCTGGCGATCAGCCACTGATAATCGAGCTTCAGGCGTGCCTTGATCCAGTCGACGCCATGGGCCACGTACTGCTGTATCAGCGCGACCGAGGTGACCAGACCGGCGATGAAACCGCCGCCGGGCAGGTTGTGGCCGCGCAGGAAAATATAAACGGACACCAGCAGCGCCAGCGGCAACAGGCTTTGGGACATCACGGCCAGCATCACCGGATGACGGTCCCGTGCCCAGGGGCGGCCGTTTTCGTCACCGGCCGGCATGAACAGGCGCATGCGGGCGATCAGCTTGAAGATGCCCAGGGCGGCGATGCCCAGCACGGTGATCTCGCCCAGGGTGTCGAAGCCGCGGAAGTCCACCAGAATCACGTTGACCACGTTGGTACCGCCGCCACCGGTCTTGCTGTTGGCGAGGAAGAAATCGGAGATGCTGGTCAGCGGACGGGTCATCATCGCGTAATTGATGGTGCCGATGATGCCGCCGAGGATGGCGGCGATGCCCAAGTCACGCACCACGCGTCGGGGCGAGGACTCCTTGGGGGTCTTCTGCGGCAGGAAGAACAGCGCCAGCATCAGCAGAATCACGGTGACCACCTCGACCGACAGCTGGGTCAGGGCCAGGTCCGGGGCGGAGAAGCGGGCGAAGGCGATGGACACGATCAGGCCCACTACCGACAGCGTCAGCAGGGCGATCATGCGCTTGCGGTGCCAGATCATAGTGGCCAGAGCGCTGAGGCAGAGCAGCACTGCGGCGGTGATCTCGACCGCATCGATCGGCAGGTGCGGGCGCAGTCCGGCGGTGGTGTTCAGGTCCATCAGCGGCCCGGCGGTGAGCACCAGTGCGAACAGCAGTAACAGCAGCATATAGCGCTGCAGCGAGCCGTTCTCGAAGAAGCCGTGAATGCGCACGGCACCGGCCACCAGCGACTGGATCAGGCGCTCAAACGCCAGCTTGGCATCCTTGTCGGGGAACTGGGCCTGGAACTGGTACAGGTGGCGGCGGTTATAGTAGACCACCAGACCGCCAAACATGGCGATAATACTCATTACCAGCGGCAGGTTGAAACCGTGCCAGATCGACAGGCTGTAATCCGGCAGGTTGCCGGCCAGCACCGCCGAGGACGCCGAGGCCAGCAGGTCACCGACAATGTAGCCCGGGAATACACCTACCAGCAGGCAGAGTGCCACCAGAATTTCCACCGGGATACGCATGTAGCGCGGCGGTTCATGTGGCGTCTTCGGCAGGTCGACCGGCTCGCCGTTGAAGAACACATCGTGAATGAAGCGGGTTGAGTAGGCCACCGAGAAGACGCTGCCCAGTGTTGCCAGTACCGGCACCATCCAGGACAGTGACCCCAGGGCCACCTGATGCAGCGTCTCGGCGAAGAACATCTCCTTGGACAGGAAGCCGTTGAGCAAGGGGACGCCGGCCATGGAGGCCGCGGCGACCATCGCCAGGGTGGCTGTATAGGGCATGTACTTCCACAGGCCGTTGAGCTTGCGCATGTCGCGAGAGCCGGATTCGTGATCAATGATACCGGCAGCCATGAACAGTGAGGCCTTGAAGGTGGCGTGGTTGATGATATGGAAGATCGCGGCCACGGCCGCCAGCTGGGTGTCCATGCCCAGCAGCAGCGTGATCAGACCCAGATGGCTGACGGTGGAGTAGGCCAGCAGCCCCTTGAGGTCATGCTTGAACAGGGCGATATAGGCGCCCAGCAGCAGGGTGGCCAGGCCGGTCAGGCTGACGATCAGGAACCAGAGCTCGGTACCGGACAACACCGGGTAGAAGCGGGCCAGCAGGAAGATCCCCGCCTTGACCATGGTCGCCGAGTGCAGGTAGGCGCTGACCGGAGTCGGGGCAGCCATGGCATGCGGCAGCCAGAAATGGAACGGGAACTGCGCCGACTTGGTGAAGGCGCCGAGCAGCACCAGTACCAGTGCGATTGGGTAGGCCGCATGCTCACGCAGGAGGTCGCCGCTGGCCAGCACTACGCTGAGGTCGTAGCTACCGACGATATGGGCGATCAGCAGCAAGCCGGCCAGCAGCGCCAGGCCACCGGCACCGGTGACGGTCAGCGCCATGCGGGCGCCCTTGCGAGCCTCGCTCTTGTGGTTCCAGAAACTGATCAGCAGGAAGGAGCTGATACTGGTCAGCTCCCAGAACAGCCACAGCTGGATCAGGTTGTTGGCCGTGACGATACCCACCATCGCCGTCATGAACAGGATCAGGTAGGCATAGAACCGCGACATCGAGTCCTGCTCGGACAGATAGTAGCGGGCATAGAGAATGACCAGCAGGCCGATGCCGAGGATCAGCATGCAGAACAGCAGCGCCAAGCCGTCCAGGCGGAAGGACAGATCCAGTCCCATGGCCGGTATCCAGCTGAAGCTCTGCTGCAGGGTGGTGCCCTGCAG
The DNA here is from genome assembly GCA_963677795.1 of uncultured Marinobacterium sp. Classification (GTDB taxonomy): domain Bacteria; phylum Pseudomonadota; class Gammaproteobacteria; order Pseudomonadales; family Balneatricaceae; genus Marinobacterium. The sequence continues at coordinate 2,538,517 of OY782520.1, forward strand.
AATCTGTGGCGACAGGCTGAGCACCAGGGCCAGTGCGAGGGCAGGCAGTATCCCGGTGAACAGGGCACAGGCACTGCGCCCGAAGCGCTCACTGAGCAGGGGAACCAGGGTGCCGATCAATGGCAGTAGCGGAATCCAGAATAAGCTCATCAGCGGGTCGGGCTCCGGTCAGTCTCGATAAACATGTATTAGAATCTATTAATATTGCGTCAGGGGATTGCCCTTTTATACCGTTTGGCACCGCGGGCGTCTACCGTTGACAAGTCGGCCAGGATACGACCTCCGTGCCCGTGTGCAAGGGCACGGAGGTCGCTGAGCAGGTAGGGTCAGAACAGCAGCGACTGAACGGTTTCCAGTACTTTGGCTTCAGTCCAGGGCTTGGTCAGATAGGCGGATACGCCAGCCGCTTCGGCCTCGCCGCGGTGTTTGTGTGTCGACCTTGAGGTGATCATGACCACCGGGATCTGGCTGAACTGGCTGCTGTTGCGAATGATCGCTGCCAGTTCCATGCCGGTCATGCGCGGCATCTCCAGGTCGGTCAGGATCAGCTCGGGCGGATCGGAACGCACTTTGTCGAGGGCATCCAGACCATCGATCGCCGTGGTCACCTGAAACCCGCTGTCGCTGAGCAGGGTCGCCAGGGTCTTGCGCGCACTGAGCGAGTCGTCCACCACCAGTACCTGCGGCAGGCGCAGTTCAAAGGCTGCCTCAGAGGCGTCGTGCGCCGGACCCAGGACGGAGTCTCGGTCGAGAATACGGGCCTGAAGGTCGATGATCGGTGCCACCTCGCCGTTGGCCAGGATGGTAACGCCGGGGACCCCGGCGATATCGGGCAGGTGTTCGCCCAGCGGCTTGAACACCAGCTCCCGGTGCGCCAGCACTTCGCGCACCAGGACAGCGGCCTTGCGACCATGATCCAGGTTGATCATCAGCACCGGGTGGATGCGAGTACTGTGGTAATCCTTGGAGGGTTCGCCGATCAGGCTTTCCAGCGTATAGGCCGGGTATTCGCCCTCTTCGGTGGTGAAGGTCAGACCATTGCGGCTCTGTTTCAGTGTGCCGTCCAGAGACAGCAGGCTCTGATCGACGGTGTGACTGGACAGGGCGAAGATGCGGCGGCTGTTGGAGCGAACCAGCAGAGTGTGGACCAGCAGCGAGGAGGCCGGCATCGACAGTTCGAAGCGGCTGCCTTGGCCCGGTGTGGAGTCGATGTTCAGCGATCCCTGCATGCGGGTGACCTGCTGATAGACTACATCCATACCGATACCGCGACCGGACAGCTGGCTGATCTCGTCGCGGGTGGAGAAACCCGGCACCAGAATCAGTCGCTGGATATCGCGATCGCTCAGCTCGGCATCGGCGCTGATCAACTCCTTGCGCACGGCGATGTCACGGACCCGTTGCAGATTGATGCCGGCACCATCATCCTCACAGCTGACATGGACCTTGCCGTTACGCTGGCTGAAGCGGATGGTCAGGGTACCGGTTTCATCCTTGCCGGCCTCGAAACGCAGGTGCGGCGTTTCCAGACCATGGTCAACGGCGTTGCGGATGATGTGCATCAGCGGATCGGCCAGCTGGTTGAGGATCTGGCTGTCCATCATCACGTCCTCGCCCTCGATCAGCAGGCGCGCCTCCTTGCCGGCGGCGCCGCAGGCCTGACGCATGATGCGCTGCATGCGCGAGCTGATCGTTTTTACCGCGACCTGCCGGGTATGCAACACGTTATCCAGGGATTCCTTCTGCAGGTTGGCCTGGCGGACATGAAGTTCGGCCAGCTGACGCAGTTGCTGGTCTGCTTCCAGGTCCACCTCGCGCACGTCGGCAACGGCCTCCTGCAGCTGCGACAGGGTGGTGTGCATGCTGTTGTAGCGGTCCATCTCCAGTGGGTCGAAGTCGCTGTCGCCCTCATGCAGATGATTATTGAGGGTGAAATGGTCCTGCAGCTGCTGTTCCAGATCGAACAGTACCTTCTGCAGTGCCCGTTGACGCTCACGGTTGGAGCGGCTGAGGCGGCGCAGCTGGGTCAGGGAGTCGTCCAGCTGGGCATTGAGCGTGCTGGACTCACCGGCGATGCGGAACAGGTTATCGAGGATGCTCACCGCGACTCGCAGGTGGGCATGTTCCTTGTCACCCTCATGCCCCGTCGCCGAGGCCGGTTTGGCCGTCGGTTTGGGAGCACTCGGCGCCGTTTGGCCGGATTGGGCTGTTTGCTCGGCTTCGGCAAGGGCCTCGGCGGCACAGTCCACACCTTCGGTCTGCAGGCGGTAGAACCAGGTCATCATGCGCTGCAACTGCTGCAGGGCGTTATCCGGTGCCTCGGCGTCTTCGGTGATGCTTTCGCTCATCTGTGCCAAACAGTCCGAGGCCTCGGTCAGGTCGTGGCTCAACTGGCTGCCGGGGAAGGTCTTGGCGTTGGTCAACACCTCGAGAATATCCTCGAGATGGTGGGTCAGGTTGGCCAGCCCCTTGATGCCGGCCATGTTGGCCAGGCCCTTGATGGTATGGGCCGCCCGCTGAGCGCTGAGCAGGGCATCGGCCTCGTGGTCGACCAGCACCGCCTGCAGATGGGTCTGGAACTCCTCCACCAGCACCGGCAGTTCGTCGTACAGCATCTCCATCAACTGGGGGTCGATATCGTCGCCGACCGCCAGGATGACATCCTCCGGGGTGGCGGTTTCACACTCGATCTCGTCCGGTGACTGGATGCTGGCCAGCGCCAGCAGCCCGGAGATGAAGGCGCCCTGTTGCGCATCGGCATGGATCGGCAGCCGTTCATCGCTGATCGCATCGATCAGGTCTTCGCGGGTAGCCTTGTCGGCCAGTGCCTCCAGATGCTGGTGGACTGACTGCAGACAGGCGGCAAAGTGTGTGCACTGGCTGTCCTGGAAGCGGTCCGGGTGCTGACGGAACCAGGCCAGGTTGTGCTCGAGCCCGGTCAGCAGCAGGTTCAGACCGTTCAAATGGACCGTGGTACAGGCGCGCGCCAGGGGTGCCAGGGCATCCTGACTGGCTTCCAGCAAGACGTCGGCCTGGTCCGTATTGGCGCTGCCCCATTGTTCCCGCAGAGCCTGCAGCGAACCGACCAGCATGGTCAGGATGCCGGGGTCCACCGACGGGCCGGGCTGTTCCAGCAGCGCCATATCGATATCGCAGAAGGGCGGCAGTTCTTCAATCGTGTCATCTGTCTCGACTTCAGCGGGCGCGGCGCCAATCCGGAAGTCATCCCGATCCGTATCGGCTGCTTCAGCAAAAAACTCGGCCAGCAGTTCACGCTGGGAATCGATATCCTCGGTCTCCAGCGGTTCCGGCCAGCCAGGCGCGGCCAGCAGGTCGAGCACGGCTTCGGCACTGGCGCGAGAGCGGGTCTCGATCAGGTCGTGCAGCACCGGCTTGGTCGCCTTGATCAGCGGGTGGTTCAGACTGTCACAGCCACTGATCAGCTCAGTGCCCAGAGCGACCAGGTCGGCCAGCAGCGGGTTGTCCGCTTCTGCCAGCGGTTCGCTCAGATCGGCGAGCAGCTCTGCCAGTGCCTCCGGTGAGTCGGCGGTATCCAGTATGGAAGCGGTGCTGCTCTGATCCTGCGGGGTAGAGGCCAGAGAAGGCGCTGCTGCTGGTGCTGCCTTGGCCTGTTCTGCCGGTTGTTCGGCCAGGGTTTGAGGCGTATCGGCGCTTTCGGTTTCGGCAAACACTTCATCCAGCAGTTCCCACTGGCCTTCGATATCCTCGGCGTCCAGCGGTTCGGGCCAGTCGTCGGCGCTCAGCAGCTCGATGACGGCAGCCGCATGAGGGCGATCCGGCTGGTCGATCAGGGCCAGCAGCAGGCTTTTGGCGCGGGCCAGCAGTGGCAGCTCGGGGTCGTCGCAGCTGTCGATCAGCTCGGTCGTCAGGGCGACCAGATCCGCCGGCAGCGGGTTGTCCAGTTCGGCCAGGGATTCCGCCTGGGCCTGTAACTGCTCGGCCAGAGCCTGTGGCGAAGGAAGGACGTGGTCGGTAGCCTCGGCACCGGTGTCGGCCGCTTCGTCATCGATGATCAGGTCGTCAAGGCTGAGCAGGAGATCCGCGTCTGCGGGGGGCGCTGCCGTTTCCGGGGGGGCGGCAGCAGGTGCACTATCCGCCGTAGCCTCGTCCGCCGGCTGGCACTGCTGCCAGTCATCCTGCAGCAGCTCCGGCAGGGCATCGAGATCATCGGGATCCAGTGGGCTTTGCCAGTTGTCACCGCTCAGCGGGGACAGCGCCAACGATAGCTGCTCGCCGGAGGGGCGCGTCTTGGCGACTGAGGGTATCAGCGCGAACAGCGTCAGCAGTTGCTGTTGTTGGTCCGGGGTCAGCACGGATTCGGGCGCTTCGGCTTCGAGTAGCTCGGTCAGCAGGGCCAGGAGGTCGGCACTGCCTGACCAGCCCGCCTCGAAACAGGCGTCCGCCAGGGGGGGGAGCTGCTCCGTCAGCTGTGCTGGCTGGATTCCGGTGGTGTCTCCCAGCAGCCCCTCGATGGCGGCAAGCTGGGGGGCCGCCGCTGACCATTGCGCCATGTCGGTCGTCACGCTTTACTCCGAATGCTGCAGTTTGAAGACGCTGATGGAGCGCTGCAGCTCATCGGCGGCGCCTACCAGGCGTTCAGACAGCTGCTTCTGCTGCAGCATCTCGGCGTTGGTCGCCTGGGTGAACTCGTTGATACTGCCGGCACGCTGGCGCAGGTTCTGGGCCAGTTTGGCCTGGCCGGTGGCGTTCTGCGCGATGCGGACGACGGACTCTACCAGAGACTGAGTGGTGGCACGCGTCTCTTCCATGCGTTCCCCGGCCTGCTCCGCCAGGCGGGTGCCAGAGACCACGTCTTCGATGACGGTGTTGATAACGTGAATGGTGTCGGCGGTTTCCAGCTGGATGTTGTTGACCAGGCTCTCGATCTCGGAAGTCGCTTCACGGGAGTTCTCCGCCAGGCGCTGTACCTCGTCTACCACCACCATCAGACCACGACCGGCTTCACCGGCGGAGGCCGCGTGCATACTGGCGTTCAGCGACAGTATGTGGGTGCGCTCGGAGATGTTGTTGATCAGGCTGATGATACCGCCGATCTCCTGGGAACGTTCACCCAGGCGCTTGATACGCTTCTCCGCTTCGTGGATGGTCTGGCGGATCTTGTTGATGCTGTCGATGGTGGCAGATACCGACTCCTTGGCATTTTCCGAGGTGTTGATCGCCTTCTGCGAAGCGCTGTTGGTCACGGCCGCCAGCTTGGCGATCAGCTGCATCGCCTGAATCGCGGAATCCAGACCTTCCAGGGTCTCGTTGATCTCTTCCTGCTCCTTGGTCGCCTGCAGCAGTACGGCTTCGGACTGTGTTTTAACCTGCACGGAGGTACTGTTGACCTCGTTGGTGACCGCGCTGACCTCTCGCAGTACGTTCTCGATCGAGTTGGTCAGCTGGTTGATGGAGTCGGCCACCGCACCGGTGATGTCTTCCGCGACCGGGACACGGACGGTCAGGTCGCGCTGACTGATCTTGAATACGCTCTGGATCAGCTCGATGATCGAGGCGTTAAGCTTCTTGTTCTCGGCCGCCTGCTTGGCCAGGGCTTCCTCTTTCTCGTCCAGCAGGGTGTCCAGGACGGTGGCCATCTGGCCCAGCTCGTCCTTGGTTTCCAGGCGGGTTCGGGCCTCGGTATCACCGGCACGCACCGCGTCCACGGTGTCCTGAATGCGCTGTACCGGGTCGAGGACACCGTATTTGGTGATCGCCAGGGCGATCGCCAGCGCCAGGCCCAGAATGACCAGAGAGGCGAAGAACAGCTTGATCATCTGCGCCATCGCCTGGGTACGCGCCTGACCGTCCTGATCGGCGTAGACATTGGTCAGCAGCTGCAGGCTGGTGTTGACCTCACGCAGGTCGGCGAGCAGAGTGCTGAAGGTTTGCTGCAGCAGGGCGGCCTGCAACGTCGGCGCACTGCCCTGCGCCCGGATTTCGGCCAGTCGTGCCATCTTGTCCGTCAGCCCCAGAGCATCCAGACGCTGCTGGATATTGTGGCGATCTTCGTCGCTGCGCAGACGCTGCATCAGTGCTTGCAGGCCGCTGTTGAAGGTTTCGGCGGCAACGGCGAACTCGGTCAGATGCTTGTCGCTGGGTGACAGACGCGCTTCGGTCAGGGCCTGCTGTACGTCCACCAGCAGGAAATCGAGGCGAGAGGTGTCCTCGGCCAGCAGGCGGGTTTGCCGGCTGGTCGACTGTGACTGCTCATCGATGACGATGGTTTGATAATAGGCGACGGCGATTGCGATGATGCCTGCGATCAGAAGCACACCCGAGATGGCGAACTTGATCCCCATCCGTATGTTCTGCAGTTCCCAGAAAAGAGGCATGTGTAGTTCCTTTCAGCAAAAATGGATGACTAGAGGTGTTATTCGAACAGGGCCGCCGGTTGATAGAAGGTCTTGGTCAGTTTTTTCAGCAGTTCCTGGTGGTCCAGTTCGAACCAGACCCTCTCCTGAGCGCGATACTGCTGGCGCAGGAAGGGCTGGAGCGGCTTGGGCGCAGACGATGCCATCGTCGCGGAATCGCCGAGCCGTTCCGGGTCGGTCACCACTGTGGGAATCCGGTCCAGCAGGAAGCCGGCGGTATGGGGCTGCTGATCCAGTAACAGTATCCAGTAGCTTCCCCTCAGATCGAGCCGTTCTTGCCGTGCCATGTAGGGCAGGTCATAGACCGGTACCGTGTGCCCGCGATGGTTGATGAAGCCCGCAAACCAGGGCGGGCTGTCCGGCAAGGGGCAGATCGGGCTTCTGGAAGCCAGTTCGGAAAAGGTGCCGGCGGCCAGCAGCAAGTGCTGGCCATCGAGCTCGAATCCATGCCGGATCTCATCAAAGCCGGGGGCGTCTTCCTGAGAAGCTGAGAGGGAGAGGTCAGGGCTGTCGGGCTGGATAAGGTCATCCATCAAAGCGCTGCACTCCTCAGCTGAAGGCCTTGACCTGGTCCAGGATCTCCTGGTCCGTAAAGGGCTTGGCGACGATGGCGCTGGCGCCTTGCAGCTGAGCCCAGACACGGTCGGCATCCTCGTGCTTGCTTGATACGATCACCACCGGAATGCCTTTGGTATCGGCACTGCTGGTGATCTGACGGCAGGCCGAAAAGCCATCGACCTCCGGCATCACGATATCCATGAAGATCAGGTCGGGCTTTTCCTGTTCGGCCAGGTTGATCCCTTGCTGGCCGTTAGCGCCGACGATGATCTTTGCGCCGGTCGACTGAAGGATCTCGCGCAGGCGCTGCTGCTGTACCGGATCATCCTCTACGATCAAAATCTTGTTGACTGCCATGTGTGTATTTCCAGTATTCGCTCTATTGATCCAGTCGCTATTTCTTGAACTCACTGACCCAGCGGGACACGCGCTTGATCACCTTCTGGAACTCCACGTGGTCGATCGGCTTGGTCAGATAAGTAGATGATCCTGCCATTATCCCCTTCACCTCGTCCAGAGGAGAGGTTTTCGACGAAAGCATGATAATCGGCGTTTTTTTCAATCCCGGCATCTGGCGCAGGCGGGTGCAGGTTTCAAACCCGTCGATACCCGGCATCATGATGTCGAGGAAGATGAAGTCGTAGTGATGCTGTCCCGCCTTGTCCAGAGCGGTTTCTCCGTCGTCGGCAAAGTCGATCGCTACCGGCTGGTCCATGTGCTGCAGCTCCTTTGCCAGCATCTGCTGCATCGGGTGGCTGTCATCGACCACCAGCACGGCGTAGCTGTCATCGCTGTGCTGCTCGGCCCGTTCGGCCTGCTGGCGGCGCACGGTTTCGATCTGGGCTTCATACTTGCTGAACGGGTTCTCCGGGCCGTTTTCTTTTTCCCCAGTGAAGGTGTCCGGCAGCGGTTCAGCCTCGTTGTCCGCTAGCGCAAGGGCTTCGAGTACAGGCGCGCTGGCGGGGGCAACGGCAACAGCGACGTCTGCTTCACAGACGGCTAGCCGTTCGATAATGGCGTCAGCAGTTTCAGCAGTTTCAGCAGTTTCAGCCGATTCAGCCGATTCAGCCGATTCAGCCGATTCAGCGGTCTGCGCTAGCACCGAATTCGCGTCGGCGTGCGGCAGTGGTTCGTAGGCTTCCAACGTGCGCAGTACGCGTGATGAAATGAAGGGCAGTTTGATATGTGCAAGCTGGTCGCTTTCCGGCTTTTTCTTGTTGACCAGTACCAGCCGCTCCCGGTATGTCTCGGGCAGATCGGCCACTTCGGCGTGGTCATCAAGTGCATCACCAAATACAAGTAGCAGGTCCGGCAGGCGGGTGCTGTCAAAGGGGGTCAGCGACAGCGCCCTGCTCTTGGCGAGGGTCAGGATCTTTTCCAGCTTCTTGAGCTGATCTGCCGGGAAACCAAGTGTCCCAATCTTCATGCGTCTTCCCTGTTCAGTTAGTCCGGGCAGCCCAGCCCGCAGACGAGGGTAGGAATGGATGCCTATTCAAGCATGTAAATAATGCAATTCGATTACGGTTTTAGACCATCCGAACAGTGATGACAATAGCGTGACATCACAAAAGCCCATTCTCTTATTGCGTGTTTGTTTATGGATACACTAGGGGCTTTAGGGCTGAAACGGGTGTTCTGAAAACGGGGGCGGCAAGGGGGATCAGAGTCCGAGGAATACCTCTCAGGCAGCCTGATGAGGTCATTCAGGACAATGGTAATCAACCATGATCTTGGCTTTATCCGATCCGGTAGTGCGCAGGTTATCGAGCCAGAACTGACATTTCGGGTCCGATAGCTTTTCCATATACTCAGCACGATCCTGGCCCGCTTCAAGTTGAGCCTCTCGCGCAATACGATCCTGTTCCATCTGAAGACGCCTTGCTTCAAGACGCTGTTCTCGAGCACGGTTCTCAGCTTCGAGACGGTGGCGCCGTTCTATGGCGGCCTGGCGAGAGTCCTCGTTCATGCGCTGCATACTTTGCTGAAACCCTTGAGCAGCGGCTTCAAGTGCCCTGGCAAGACGATATTCCTGGTATTTGTGATAGCCGATCCAGCAGAGGAATAAAACGATACCACCTAGCACGATGCCAAGGGTGATCTGAGCCCAAAGAGGCAAATCAGAGGAGGCTGAAGAGGAAGAGCTGCAGGAAATTGGCTCGGGGTTGATACGTTCGCTAGGATCAAGACGCATGGTACCTCCGTGTTTTGTCCGGCCCAAATCAATGTGGGCACTTGATGGACACTTTCGGTTCTACTCCATGGTCCGAAAGTTCACAACCCCTTGTTTTTAATGGTGGGCCCAGCAGGACTTGAACCTGCGACCAATGGATTATGAGTCCACTGCTCTGACCAACTGAGCTATAGGCCCGGGGAGGAGCGCCAATGATAGCATGTCCTGTCATTGGCGCAATATGATGAAAATAAACGATTATTCGTCGATGAAGGTGCGCAGGTGATCGGAGCGGCTCGGGTGACGCAGCTTGCGCAGTGCCTTGGCTTCGATCTGACGAATACGCTCACGGGTAACGTCGAACTGCTTGCCCACTTCCTCGAGGGTGTGGTCGGTGTTCATGTCGATACCGAAGCGCATGCGCAGTACCTTGGCTTCACGCGCAGTCAGGCCGGCGAGAATCTCTTTGGTAGCTTCACGCAGGCCTTCGCCGGTTGCAGTGTCCACCGGTGAGTGCAGCGTGGTGTCTTCGATAAAGTCACCCAGGCTGGAGTCTTCGTCGTCACCGATCGGGGTTTCCATGGAGATCGGCTCTTTGGCGATCTTCAGTACCTTGCGGATCTTGTCTTCCGGCATCTCCATGCGTTCGGCCAGCTCTTCCGGGGTCGCTTCGCGGCCCATCTCCTGCAGCATCTGGCGGGAGATACGGTTGAGCTTGTTGATCGTCTCGATCATGTGCACCGGAATACGGATGGTGCGCGCCTGGTCGGCGATGGAGCGGGTAATCGCCTGACGTATCCACCAGGTGGCATAGGTGGAGAATTTGTAGCCACGACGGTATTCAAACTTGTCCACCGCCTTCATCAGGCCGATGTTGCCTTCCTGGATCAGGTCGAGGAACTGCAGGCCACGGTTGGTGTACTTCTTGGCGATGGAGATAACCAGACGCAGGTTGGCCTCGACCATCTCCTTCTTGGCCCGGCGAGCGCGGGCTTCGCCGATGGAGAGGCTGCGGTTGACTTCCTTGATCTCGGCCAGAGTCAGGCCGGTGTTCTCTTCAAGCTGCAGCAGTCGGCGCTGGGCACGCTGCAGGTCGGGCATCTGGCGACTGATGGCGGCAGCAAAGGGCTTGTCGCTGTTGGCCAGAGCGTCGAGCCATTCCTGGCTGACTTCGTTGCCGGGGAAGCTCTTGATGAACAGCGGGCGCGGCATCTTGGCACGCTGGGTACAGATGCGCATGATGGTGCGCTCCTGCTTGCGGATGCCGTCGATGCAGGTGCGTACGCGGTCGACCAGCAGGTCGTAGTAACGCGGTGACAACTTGATCGGCGCGAAGGCATTCGCCAGCGCCATGGCGGCGAATTCGACTTCGTCGACAGAACCGCCACGCTGTACGGTGGCGTACAGGTTGTCCAGGCATTCCTGAATCAGGCCGAAACGCTGACGGGCTTCCTCGGGATCGGGGCCGCGCTCCTTGTCATCGCTGGAGTCGCTGTCCTTGTTGTCATCGTCATCATCGTCGTCGTCATCTTCACTTTCATCCTGATCGTCCTCATCCATGTCGACCGGGGCTTCAGTTTCGTTTTCGGGGACGTCGACATCGGGATCGATGTAGCCGCTGAAGATGTCGCTCAGGCGGCCTTCTTCCTGCAGTACCTGATTGTAGGCATCAAGAATGATTTCGACGCTGCCCGGGAAGCGGGACAGGGCCATCATTACTTCGCGGATGCCTTCTTCGATCCGCTTGGCAATGTCGATCTCGCCTTCGCGGGTCAGCAGCTCGACGGTGCCCATTTCGCGCATGTACATGCGCACCGGGTCGGTGGTGCGGCCGGCATCGGACTCGACGGCCGCCAGAGCGGCAACTGCTTCGTCGTCGGCCTCTTCGGCGGAGTCGCCGCCGCTCAGCAGGAGGTCTTCGGCATCCGGTGCTTCTTCAGCAACACGAATACCCATGTCGTTGATCATGCGGATAATATCTTCGACCTGATCCGGGTCGGCGATGTCTTCCGGCAGATGATCGTTAACCTCGGCATAAGTAAGATAGCCCTGCTCTTTACCCCGGGCGATCAGTTCCTTAAGACGAGACTGCTGTTGGGATGTGTCTGACATAGAACCCCTGCAACGAATGAATGCTGATGTGACAGATGGCGGAAAAGTGAGCGCGATATTATACCTGATCTGGCCGTTTGCGGCTACAGGCAGCTGATGGCTGCACCGCCTATAGACCGCTCCGTTAAGAGAATAGACCAGAAATCAGGCGATTGCCTGCAAGAGGCCGTCATTTCAGTGTTGTCTCTCCAGCAGTAGCTGCTGCAGGTCGCGTTTCTCTTGTTCTGTTAATGGGGCCTGACGCGATTTTTTCAAGAGCTGGTCGAGCTGGGCTTCCTTGCGACGGGCCAGCAGGCCCTTGAGGGTGTCGCCGAGCAGGGAGGCCGCGTCAACGTCACCCAGGATTGGATCCAGGTGCGAGATTTCGTTGAGCAGCATCAGGTCGGAGCGGTGTTCCTCGGCATCCTGCCAGTCCACCAGCAGGGTGCCCAGCGAGCTGTCGGGGTCTTTCTGCAGGTAGTCCAGCAGGTTGATCAAGACATCGATGTTGGGCTCGAGCAGGATGCGAAAACTGTCGGCCGCAGGCGCGCTGCGCGCCAGCTCGGGATGGTGCAGCAGAATCGAGATCGCCTGATTGACCAGGTCGCGCGATCCGCTTTTCCCGGTTTTGGGGCGCAGGGGGGCGGGTGAGGCAGGGTAGTCCGGTTGGGCATAGTCATCGTAGCCCGCAGGGTCGTAATGTCCCCCCTGATCGTAGCTGCCTCGCTCAGCAGGCTGGCTGGTCGCGCTGGCGCTGGCTGGTTCATGGGTGGCCTGATGCAGATCGATGACGCTGCCGAGCTGTTCCAGACTGAGGCCGGTAATCTCGCAGATCCGGTCCAGCATCATCTGCTTGAGCAGGCTGGGTTGCATCGAGTTGATCAGTGGCAGGGCGGCGTTGCTGAAGCGCGCGCGGCCATCCATGCTGGTCAGGTCGGCGTCTTCACTGAGTGATTTGAAAAAGAACTCGCTCAGCGGCAGGGCTTGGACCACGCGTTCGCTGAAGGCAGTTTCGCCTTCCTGGCGTACCAGGGTGTCCGGGTCTTCGCCGTCGGGCAGAAACAGGAAGCGGGCTTCCTGGCCGTCCTTGATTACCGGCAGAGTGGTGCGCAGGGCGCGCAGGGCGGCGGTGCGTCCGGCCTGGTCGCCGTCAAAGCAGAAGATTACTTCCGGAACCAGTTTGAACAGGCGCTCCAGATGCTGCTCGGTGGTGGCGGTGCCCAGGGTGGCGACGGACCAGTGGATACCGTGCTGGGCCAGGCTGACCACGTCCATATAGCCTTCGACGATCAGCAGACGGTCGAGGTGATTGCTGTGCTTGCGGGCCTCGTACAGGCCGTAGAGTTCGCGTCCCTTGTGGAAGGTCGGGGTTTCCGGTGAGTTGAGGTACTTGGGCTTGTCGTCACCCAGTACGCGGCCACCGAAGCCCAGTACCCGGCCGCGCACATCGCGAATCGGAAACATGATGCGATCGCGGAAACGGTCATAGTGACTCTGCTTGTCTTCGTTGTGGATCACCATGCCGGACTGCTCCAGCAGTGCGGTGGCGTTATCGACACTGTCGAAGTGGTGCAGCAGATTGTCCCAGCCGGGCGGGGCGTAGCCGATACCGAAGGCGGCGGCGATCTGGCCACTGAGGCCGCGCTGTTTCAGGTAGCTCACGGCGCGCTGGCGATCGGGGGAGTGGCGCAGCTGCTGCTGAAAGAAGGTGTTGGCCTGCTCCAGGGCTTCGAACTGGCGCTTGAGCTGCTGCTCGCGCTGATGATCGACCTGGCGGCTCTCTTCGCGCGGGACTTCCATGCCGGCGAGCTTGGCCAGCTCTTCAACGGCTTCGGGGAAGTTGAGACGGTCGTATTCCATCAGGAAGCCGAGCGCATTGCCGCCGGCGCCGCAGCCGAAACAGTAGTAGAACTGCTTGTCGGGGCTGACCGAAAAGGACGGGCTCTTTTCCTTGTGGAACGGGCAGAGGCCTGAGTAGTTCTTGCCTGCGCGCTTGAGTTTGACGCGACCATCGATCACATCAACGATGTTGATGCGGGCCAGAAGGTCGTCAATGAAATGCTGGGGTATTCGACCTGCCATGTTCGCTCCGCGGACAGGTCAGCGTATGCGGACCCTTAGAGTTTCTGCTTCACCAGGCCGGAAATCTTGCCCATGTCGGCACGACCCTGAACCTGGGGTTTGACGATTGCCATCACTTTGCCCATGTCCTGCATGGAGCTGGCGCCGGATTCGGCGATGGCGTCATCAACAATCTGAGTAATCTCAGCATCGCTGAGTGGCTGCGGCAGGAAAGTTTTAATCACCTCCAGCTCCTGCTGCTCCTTCTCTGCCAGTTCGGGTCGCTCAGCCGCCTCGTACTGGGTAATGGAGTCGCGTCTCTGTTTGACCATCTTGTCCAGCACGATCAGGATGCGATCGTCATCGAGTTCGATGCGTTCGTCCACTTCGATGCGCTTGATTTCCGCCAGCATTAGGCGAATGGTGCCAAGACGTTCTTTGTCCTTGGCGCGCATGGCATCTTTCATCTGTTCTGTAATGGTGGCTTTCAGATCAGACATGGGATGCTCCTTCGAAAGTGCTGTGGGTCAGGTTACAGAGTAATCAGATCAGTACAGACGTACGCGGCGAGCGTTTTCGCGCTGAACTTTTTTAGCGTGACGCTTAACGGCAGCAGCAGCTTTGCGCTTACGTACGGCAGTGGGCTTTTCGTAGCATTCGCGACGACGAACTTCAGCCAGGATGCCGGCTTTTTCGCAAGAACGCTTGAAGCGACGCAGAGCTACGTCGAACGGCTCGTTATCTTTAACTTTAACCTGAGGCATTAATATTCTCCCGGTTTGGTTGATTTGGATGGTCCTCTTTCAGCATAGGCGCAAGGCACAGATACAGAAAGAAGGCCGCATATTTTAGTCAGGCGGCCCCGGTGTGTAAAGACAGAATCCCGTGAATTTTGCGGCTAACTGGAGGATAATGGCGCCTGTTGAATCGCGTGTTTTGAATCGCGTATTTGGGAATGCGTATTTGGGAATGCGTATTTGGGAATGCGTATTTGGGAATGAGTGTACCGAGGGGCCGATATGCGAGTGCTGGGCATAGAAACATCCTGTGACGAAACCGGTGTGGCGCTGTACGACAGTGAGCAGGGCTTGCTGTCCGATGCGCTGTACAGCCAGGTCAAGATGCACGCCGAATACGGTGGTGTGGTGCCGGAGCTGGCATCCCGCGACCATGTACGCAAACTGCTGCCGTTGATCCGTGAAGTGATGACCAAGGCTGACCTGCAGCTGTCGGATGTGGATGCTGTCGCCTATACCGCCGGCCCAGGCCTGATCGGTGCGCTGATGGTCGGTGCCTCTACCGGGCGGGCGCTGGCGCTGGGGCTCGGTGTGCCGGCGGTGAGTGTACACCACATGGAAGGCCACCTGCTGGCGCCGATGCTGGAAGACAATCCGCCGTCCTTCCCCTTCGTGGCCCTGCTGGTGTCCGGCGGTCACACCCAGTTGGTCAGCGTTAAAGGTATCGGCCAGTACGAGCTGCTGGGCGAGTCGCTGGATGATGCGGCGGGCGAGGCGTTCGACAAGGCCGCCAAGATGCTGGGGTTGGACTACCCGGGCGGGCCACTGATCGCCAAGTTGGCACAGCAGGGCAATCGTGAACGCTACCGTTTCCCGCGGCCGATGACCGATCGCCCCGGGCTCGACTTCAGCTTTTCGGGGCTGAAAACCTTTACCCTGAACACCGCCAATGACGCCCGAGATGCCGACGGCACTATTGACCCCCAGACCATGGCCGATATCGCCTGTGCCTTCGAGGATGCGGTGGTCGATACCCTGGCGATCAAGTGCCGTCGTGCGCTGCAGCAGACCGGCATGAAGCAGCTGGTGATCGCCGGTGGTGTCAGTGCCAATCAGCGTTTGCGCGAGCGCCTGGCCGAGGTGGTGAAGAAGGAGCGGGCCGGTCTGTTCTATGCGCGTCCCGAATTCTGCACCGACAATGGCGCCATGATTGCCTATGCCGGCTGTCAGCGCCTGCTCGCCGGCCAGCACGCTGACCTGACTATTCTGGCGCGGCCGCGCTGGCCGCTGGATACGCTGGACGCGATTTAACGGTTGGCTAGAAGCGGTGCTCGCGGCCCGCGATCAGCTTGCGAATATTGCTGCTGTGTCTGAGCACCAGCAGCAGCGAGGTGATGATGAAGGGCCAGAGCAGTGCCGGCGTGAGCAGGTAGCAGAACAGCGGCGTGACCGCCGCGGTGGCGATGGAGGCCAGTGACGACATCCGGCCGAACAGGAACACCAGCCCCCAGAACAGCAGCTGACACAGCGCCAGCGGCCAGGACAGCAGCAGCGAGCAGCCCAGTGTGGTGGCGACGCCCTTGCCGCCTCTGAGGCTGCTGAAAAAGGGGAACAGGTGGCCGCAAACGGCGGCCAGCATGACCCAGCCCTGCAGCAGTGCCGAGGCGCCGATGTTGATCGCCAGCAACACGGCGGCGGCCCCTTTGCCCAGATCAGCCAGCAGGGTCAGTCCGGCGGCCTGGGGGCCTCCCATGCGCAGCACGTTGGTTGCGCCGGGGTTACCTGAGCCCTGGTTGCGCGGGTCTTCCAGTCCCATGGCGCGGCAGATCAGCACAGCGCTGGGAATGGATCCCATCAGGTAGGCACACAACAGCAACAGGTAATCGGGCATGCAGGCGTCCGTTACATAGAGTCCGTTATAAAAGGTCCGTTACACATGCCAGCCGTGACGATGTGCTGTCTGCAGCTGGCATGATAAATTGACAGGCACCTTCAACAAGCATATACAAGCGCGCAGCGGGGCTCAAACGGCCCGGCCGCAACCGCACAGACAGGAGACAGGATGGATATCGTTTATATACGTGAGCTGCAGGTCGAAACCGTGATCGGCATCTATGACTGGGAGCGGGAAGTACGTCAGACCGTCAGCCTGGACCTGGAAATGGGTACGGATATCCGTGCCGCTGCGGCTACCGAAGATATCGACAGCACCCTGAACTACAAGACGGTGGCCAAGCGTCTGATCGCCTTCATCGGCGAGAGCGAATTCCTGTTGGTGGAAACCATGGCGGAAGAGATCGCCCAGATCGTTCAGGCCGAGTTCAATGTGCCCTGGCTGCGTCTGCGACTAAGCAAGCCCGGTGCCGTGCGCGGTGCCCGTGATGTGGGCGTGATCATCGAACGGGGGTCCAAGGGCTGATGACGCAGGTCTATCTCAGCCTGGGCAGCAACCGTGAGCGTGAGCGTTACATTTGCGCCGCGCTCGATGCGCTGTCGGCGCGTTTTGGCAAGCTGCTGATCTCCTCGGTCTATGAAAGCGAGTCGGTGGGTTTCAAGGGCAGCAATTTCTACAACCTGGTGGTCGGTATCGACACTGATCTGGAGGTGGCGGAACTGTCGGCCTGCCTGAAGGGGATTGAGGACGACAACGGCCGTGACCGCAGTGGCCCGCGTTTCAGTGGTCGTACGCTGGACATCGATATCCTGACCTATGGTGAGCTGCAGCAGCCGGTGGCGGGCGTGCAGCTGCCGCGGGAGGAGATCCTGCATAACGCCTTTGTACTGCAACCGTTGGCGGAAGTCGCCCCGGATGTCTGTCACCCGGTGTTGGGGGAGTCTTACGCTCAGCTCTGGCAGAAGTACGACCGCCAGCAGAAGCTTTGGCCGATCAATTTCGATTGGCAGGGGCGGCGCATTTCGCAGGCCGGCTCCGGTAATAAAGAGTAGTAACAGAGCCTAACAGGGGCTAGCTGTAGAGCGAGCGTCCGCCATCCACGGCCAAAACCTGGCCGGTGACATACCCCGCCTGGGCGAGATACAGCACCGCCTCGGCGATATCGTCCGGTCGCCCGGTACGCGCCAGCAGTGTTTTATCCACCACCGCCTGACGTGCGCCTTCGCTCAAGGCGGCCTCGGCTTCCGGCCAGAGGATCGGTCCCGGCGCGATGCCGTTGACACGCACCCTGGGGGCGAGTTCCCGTGCCAGTGACAGCGTCATCATCTTCAGTCCCGCCTTGGCGATCGAATAGACCGGGTAGCCGGTCAGTCCCCGCTCTGCGTGCACATCGACCAGATTGATTACATTGCCTTGCGAGTCCTGCAGCAGCGGGTAGAGCGCCTGGGTCAGAAAGAAGGGCGCACGCAGGTTGCTGTTGATCAGCGCATCCCAGTCCTGCTGGCTGACGGAGTCGATCGGCGTCGGGTAGAAGCTGGACGCATTGTTGACCAGCAGCTTTAGCCCGCCTGAAACCTTCACTTCGTCTGCCAGTCTTGTCACTTGCTCCATCTGTTCCAGATCCGCCTGCAGGCAGCGGCAGCTGTCCGGCCGGAGGCTGTTCAGCTCGTCACGCAGCTGCTCCGCATCAGTGGCCGAGTGGCGGTAGTGCAGCAGCAGCTCATAGCCGGCCGCATGCAGCTGGCGGGCGATGCAGGCACCGATGCGGCGGGCGGCGCCGGTGATCAGGGCACGCGGGGCCTGGCTCATGCGTCGGGCTCCTGGTAGTCGGCACAGAGCTGTTGCTGGCGTCGGGCCAGTGCTTCGCCCAGCGCCTTACCCTTGAAGCCCTCGGCCATCAGGGCGCGGCTGTCGATCGCCTTGAAGGCGTCAAGCAGCTGGGCCAGACTGGCCAGGCGCTCGGCGGCTTGTGCCGGATTGATCGCCTGAGCGATCGCGACCAGGTCCGTCAGCTGCTCCGGACGGCGCAGCAGGTCGAGCCCCTTGAGCAATGCCAGACGTTGTTCGGCGTCCAGCTGGTCGAAGCGGCTTAGTGAAACGGCATGTAGACGGGTTTTCAGCGCCAGGTCGCGGAAGCGGTTGGGGATGCGCAGCTGCTCACAGAGTTCGCTGATCGTGGTTTGTGCGTGGGCATCATCCTGCTGTTCGGTCAGGGCCCAGATCAACAGCGCGAACACCCGCTCGGCCGAATGGGGAGCGTTGCCGGGCAGCTGCTCGATCAGCTGCTGCAGTCGGTCGCAGTCGAGTGCCTGGCTGTCGGGGATCAGTTTGGGCAGGGCTGCTACCTGCTGCAGCAGGCGGAAGAACTGCGCCGGTGATTGCGTTGCCAGCGCGCGCTGACATTCCTGCCAGACCCGCTCCGGGGTCAGGTGGTCCAGTTCGTCGCCGGCGCTCAGTTCGCGCATCAGCGCCAGGGTTTCGTCGGCGACCTCGAAGCCCAGGTGGGCGAAACGGGCGTAGAAACGGGCTACGCGCAGTACGCGCAGGGGGTCTTCGACAAAGGCCGGTGACACATGGCGCAGCAGGCGCTGCTCCAGGTCGCGGCGACCGCCCCAGGGATCGTGCAGCTCGCCGTCCTCGCTCTGGGCGATGGCGTTGATGGTCAGGTCGCGGCGGACCAGGTCATCCTCGAGCGTGACCTCGGGGCTGGCGTGGAAGGTGAAACCGGTATAGCCCTTGCCGCTCTTGCGCTCGGTGCGGGCGAGGGCGTATTCCTCGCCGCTGTCCGGGTGCAGGAAGACCGGGAAGTCCTGGCCCACCGGCTTGAAACCGCGCGCCAGCATCTCGTCAGGCGTAGCGCCGACCACGACCCAGTCGTGGTCCTTGACCTCGAGCCCGAGCAGGCGATCACGGACTGCGCCGCCGACCAGATAGATCTCCATCAGCGCTCGCAACGGTCCGGGCACTGGGCGCGCCAGGCTTCGAAGCCGCCATCCAGGCTGTAGACCTCATCGAAGCCCTGATGGGCCAGGTAGGCGGCCGCGGACTGGCTGCTGATGCCGTGGTAGCAGCAGACGATCAGCGGTTTGTCGAAATCGGCCTGGCCGACGTACTCGGGCAGGTTGTGGTTGTTCAGGTTGTAGGCGTTGCTGATATGCAGTTCGGCGTAGCTGCCCTCGTCACGGATATCGACGATCTGGGCGCCCTGGTCGATCAGCTCACAGGCCTGTTCGGTGTTGATACAGCGATAATCGGTCAAAACTCATTCTCCGGGTGTGCGGTTGCCGGGGCAGGGCTGGCTGAACCAGCTGCCGTCCTCCAGTCTAACGGCTGTCAGGGCATTTCCCCAAACGCAGCCGCTGTCCAGTGCGGTGATGCCTGGCAGTTGCTTGAAGCCGAGCGCGGCCCAGTGGCCAAACAGCTGGTGACGTTTCAGCGGCTTTTTGCGCGGCTGGTCGAACCAGGGCAGAAAGCCCTTGGGCGCCGTATCCAGACCGCCGTTGGCCTTGAACTCCAGGGTGCCGTCGGCCTTGATGAAGCGCATGCGGGTGAAATAGTTGGTGATCACTCTGAGGCGGTCGATGCCGGTCAGCTCATCATGCCAGCAGTCCGGCTGGTTGCCGTACATCTGCTGGAAAAACTCGGGGGCATCGGCGTGCTGCAGGGCTTGCTCCAGCTCCTGCGCATACTGGCGGGCCTGTTTCAGCGTCCAGACATGTGGGATGCCGGCGTGGGTCATCACGTAGCCAAGCGTTTTGTCGTCATGCAGTAGCGGGCGTGATTGCAGCCAGTGCAGCAGTTCGTCCCGGTCGGAGGCTGCCAAAATGGGTGCCAGCGTCGGGTCCAGTTTGCGGCTGTTGCCGTGGTGCAGGGCGAGCAGGTGCAGGTCGTGGTTGCCGAGAACCGTGATGGCGCGGTCACCCAGCTGTTGGACGAAACGCAGGGTCTCCAGCGAGCGGGGGCCGCGGTTGACCAGGTCGCCGGTCAGCCAGAGCCGGTCATCGCTGTTGAAGTCGATCTGCTCCAGCAGTCGCATAAGCTCGTCATAACAGCCCTGAATGTCACCGATCGCATATGTCGCCATGGAGTTCCCTGTGTTTGAAATGGGGCGATGATAGCCCAGCCGGGTGGCGAGAGTGAATCTCTTGCGCAGGCGTGGAGAGCGCTTCTGCGTTGCGGTGCAAAAAAAGAGGCCCCGAAGGGCCCCGAAATAACGTCGTATGTTGAGAGAACTGGAGCCCTCCCCGTATCCATTAAGGGAGGGGCCGAGGAGCGCTTTAGATGTCGAATGTCTTGCTGATGGTGAATACGAACTCGGAGTCTTTTTTACCGTCGCCGTCGAGCTCTTCATCAAGCTGCTTGATGAAGGCCAGGCTCATGTCCAAGCCCTGGACGGTGGTGCCGTAGCCGGCTTCAACATAGTCCCCGTCGTAGTCTTCACCGAACAGGCCGTAGGTCAGGTAGGCGCCTTCATACTCGCCGGTCAGGCTGAAAAAGGTGTAGTCGGCATCGTCACCAGAGCCATCGACGTTTTCGCGACCCAGTACGAAATCGGCACTGAGGAACTTGTAACCACCGCTCAGGATCAGTTCATGGTAGTCGGAGGCGTCATCGGTGGTATAGAAGTAGCCGGCATAGCCTACGCCGTAGCTGAAATCTTCATACTCGCCGGCGTAACCGCCATAGAGGTCATATTCAAGCTCGGCATCATCCAGCTGAGCGCCCCAGGTACCCACGTAGAAGCCGTTGCCGAAGTCGTAGTCGGCCCCGGCCATCAGGCTGGCGTTGTTGGCAGTCTGGTCAATGCCGCGGAACCAGTAGTCGCTCATGGCGCCGACATTGACCGACAGTTCGGCACTGGCAGCAGCAGACGCGGTCAGCAGGCCGGCAGCGATCAGGCTTTTAGTGAATTTTTTCATCATCATCCCCTTTCTATTTTATGCTCAGCAAACAGCAAATGCAGTTTGTTGCTGTGCATATAGCTAGAGCTGTGCCATGATTTATAAATCCCTTTGTTTACAGTGTGTTATGTTGTTTTTTTGGGCTGGCTGGCCGTAGTGCTGTGCACCACCGCAGGGCGTGGGGCCCCATCAGGAAGCGCAGGCTGAATCAACAGAGGTGAAGATGAATCTGGCGCAGAGTTTCGAGCCGGTATGGCAGCCGGAATGCCGTGTGCTGGTACTGGGATCAAGCCCGGGCGTGGCGTCGTTACAGGCGCAACGGTACTACGCGCACCCGCGGAATGCCTTCTGGCCCATCATGGGGCGTCTGTTTGGCTTTGATCCCGGTCTTGAATACGATCAACGGCTTGAATGCCTGAAAGCCGCGGGTGTGGCGCTCTGGGATGTCGCCCACCTGTGTGAACGCCCCGGCAGTCTCGATGCCAATATCCGCCAGCACTCGGTGGAACCCAATGATATCGATTGGCTGGTGCGGCAGCTGCCGGATCTTCAGCTGATTGTCTTTAATGGTGGCACGGCTGAACGGCTCTACAAGCGCCATTTCAAGTCGCAGCACGCGGTGCAACGACTGCTGATGCCATCGACCAGCCCGGCCCATGCGGCTCTGTCACTGGAGCAGAAAGCGGAGCGCTGGCAAACGTTGTTACCCTTTCTTCATATCCATGGGCCTGAATCGATGGCATGAGCACGGGTGTTTTTCTTTAAATGCCCGCGTCGCGCACGTTTTCCATCACCACAAAGGTACTGGTCTGCAGCACATGGGGCAGGGCCGAGATCTGCTCGCCCAGCACCGTGCGGTACTCTTCCATGCTGCGGGTACGGACCTTGAGCAGGTAATCGAAATTGCCCGCGATCATATGGCACTGCTCGACGGCTGAAATCTTGCGCACCGCCGTATTGAACGCGGCCAGTGCAGCGCTGCTGGTGTCGTTGAGGGTTACCTGGGCGAACGCGATATGGTTCAGCCCCAGTTTGGTGTGATTGACCAGTGCGGTATAACCCATCAGGTAACCCTGTTCCTCCAGGCGCTTCATGCGAATCTGGCAGGGAGTTTTGGATAGGCCTACCCGCGATGCCAGCTCGGTCACTGTGATGCGGGCGTTCTGCTGTAGCTCGGCAATGATGGCATGATCCAGTCTATCCAAATCGACCATAATATCGTCTCTTGTATCTCAAATTATCTTTTACGCTATTTAAATAGAGGTCATATCCCTCTGTTTGTCGAGTATATAGGGAATATGTCTTCGTGACTCTCAATATACTAGTGCCAGCATTCCGGCTCGGGGCGGGACTGGGTATCGAGGTGATGGCATGGGCCTGGGTGCCGCCTCGGCCGGGTGTGTTGAAAACACCTACACACCGAAGTACAGCACCCTGGGGGGAGCCATGGCCTATATCTGCTCATCAACAAAAACAACAGTCCTGGAGCAGCTTGTTAACCTCATTCGAGATCAGCTCGATGAGGCGGAAGCCGAGTCTGCGATTGTTTTTTCCACCGATTCCGATGCTTCGCCTTCACCCCAGGATCTGGTGGCGATCGAGGCACGTGTCCTCGAAGCTTCCCGCTCCTGGGATGACGAATTCCAGACCCGGCTGATCGAAAGTCTTGGCAACGAGGAAGGTGGCAGCCTTGCCCGTCAGTTCAGGGGCGCTTTCCCAATTGCCTACCGCGCCCGCTTTTCACCCCGTCAGGCGCTGGCCGATATTCAACAGGTGCTGAGACTGGCCGATGGGGCTGGGGTCAGTCTTGGTTTTTACCAGGCTAATGAACTGGCGGCGGATGAGCTGCGTTTCAAACTGGTCTGTCCGGGTGAGCCCTTGGTGCTGTCCGATGTGATTCCCATGCTGGAAAATCTGGGCATGCGCGTGCTGAGCGAACATCCCTATACCCTGGAATGTCCTGATGGTGGCACCTATGGCATCAGCGACTTTCGGGTCAGCTGTCCAGCCAGTGGTGCGGCGCTGGAGACCGGCAAGCGCATGTTGCAGCGGGCCATTGAGCCGATCTGGCAGGGCCGGGTCGAGAATGACCTCTTCAATCAGCTGATCGTGCGTGCCGGCATGGACTGGCGCGAAGTGGCCCTGCTGCGAGCCTATGCGCGTTACATGAAGCAGTTGCGTTTTGGTATCAGTCAGCACTTCATCGCCGATACGCTCGCCCGTCATTTGAATATCGCGCAACTGCTGGTGTCGTATTTTCGTGCCCGGTTCGAACCGGAAATACCTGCCCACGAGCGCCGTCAGGCCGTGTTGGAACGTCTGGAACGGGAGCTTCTCGAGGCGCTGGATCAGGTCGAAACGCTGGATGACGATCGTATTCTGCGCCGCTTCCTGGTGCTGATGAAAGCCACGCTGAGAACCAACTATTATCAGCGTGATGAGCAGGGAGAGCCCAAGGGCTATTTCTCCTTCAAGCTGGAGCCCTCGGTCATTCCCGATATTCCTCAGCCCCGTCCCCGCTTCGAGATATTCGTTTATTCGCCCCGGATAGAAGGGGTGCACCTGCGTGCCGGGCGCATCGCCCGCGGCGGCTTGCGCTGGTCGGATCGTATCGAAGACTACCGCACTGAAGTGCTGGGCCTGGTCAAGGCGCAGCAGGTGAAAAACTCGGTGATTGTCCCCGCTGGCGCCAAGGGCTGTTTCATCGTCAAGCAACCGCCACAGGAAGGCGGGCGCGAAGCGCTGCAGGCGGAGGGGGTTGCCTGCTACCAGACTTTCATTCGTGGCCTGCTGGATCTGGCGGACAATCTTGCAGCCGGGCAGGTGGTCGCGCCGGCCGACGTGGTGCGTCATGACGAGGATGATCCTTATCTGGTCGTTGCGGCCGACAAGGGTACGGCGACCTTCTCCGATATTGCCAACCGGATTTCGGCGGAGTACGGCTTCTGGCTGGGTGATGCCTTTGCCTCCGGTGGCAGCGACGGCTATGACCATAAGAAGATGGGCATTACGGCCCGGGGCGCCTGGGAGTCGGTCAAGCGGCACTTCCGTGAGCGTGGACTCGATACCCAGACACAGGCGTTCACGGCGGTGGGCATCGGTGACATGGGCGGCGATGTGTTCGGCAACGGCATGCTGCTGTCCGACCGTATTCGACTGGTCGGTGCGTTCAACCACCAGCATATCTTTGTTGATCCCGCGCCGGATGAGGTGCTGTCTTTCCACGAACGCCAGCGCCTGTTCGCACTGCCGCGTTCCTCCTGGACTGACTACGATGCCAGCCTGATCAGCAAGGGGGGCGGTGTCTTCTCTCGCGCGGCCAAGTGGATCCCGCTGTCCGACGAGATGCGTGCGCTGCTGCAGGTCGATGCCGTACGGCTGACCCCGAACGAGCTGATCCAGGCGCTGCTGACCGCGCCGGTGGACCTGCTCTGGAACGGTGGTATCGGCACCTATATCAAGGCGCGTGAGGAGTCGCATGAGGCGGTCGGCGACAAGTCGAACGATAGTCTCAGGATCAATGCCGAGCAGCTGCGCTGTCAGGTGCTGGGCGAGGGCGGCAATCTGGGGGCGACCCAGCGTGGCCGCATCGAATTTGCCCGTGCGGGTGGCGCCGCGAATACCGATTTCATCGATAACGCCGGCGGCGTCGACTGCTCGGACCATGAGGTCAACATCAAGATTCTGCTTAACGAGCGTGTTCAGCAGGGCGAGATGAGCCTGGCCGAGCGCAACCAGATGCTGCGCGACATGACGCCGGAAGTGGCCGAGCTGGTGCTCAGCAACAACTATCGCCAGGCGTTTGCCTTGAGCGTTGCCACGGCGGCAGCTGCAGGTTCTCTGGAGGATCAGATGCGCTTCATCAAGCGCCTTGAGGACGCCGGCAAGCTGGACCGGGCGCTGGAGTGCCTGCCTGGCGACGATGAATTGCAGCAGCGCCGCGGTAACGGGACCGGGCTGACCCGTCCTGAGCTGTCGGTGCTGATCTGCTATGCCAAGATAGAACTGAAGCAGGCGCTGGTTCATTCCTGGATTGCGCAGGATTTGCGCTACTCCCGCGCGCTGCATGATGCCTTCCCGCCATCCCTGAGAGAGGCGTTCCCGGAAGCGATCGATCAGCACCGGCTGCGGGCGGAGATCAGTTCCACCCAGATTGCCAATGATCTGGTCAACCGGATGGGCATCACCTGGATGGACCGGATGCGCGATGCCACGGGCGCCGAGCCGGCCGATATAGCTGCGTCCTATCTCATCGCCTGTCAGGTGTTTGATGTGGACCGCCGCTGGGCGGCGATTGAAGCGCTGGACGGCCGGGTGATGACAGCGGTTCAGATCGAACTGATGGGCGAACTGACTGAGCAGCTGACCCGTGGCAGCCACTGGTTGCTGCAGCATTGTCGTCAGGATCTGGATCCTGACGTGATCAGCCAGCGCTACCGTGCAGCGCTGGAGCAGGTGATGGCTTCGCCGGAAGCGCTGGGCAGTGTTATCCCCAAGGAACGCTGGCATGCGCGCTATAGCGGCTTTGCCGACCAAGGGGTTCCCGAGCCGTTGGCGCTGTACTGTGCTTCGGCCGAAAGCCGTTACTGGCTGATGGATATCATCGATCTCAGCGTGCAGCTTGAGCAACCGCTGGTGGCGGTGGCCGAGGTCTATTTCAGCCTGGGTGAAGGGCTGAGCCTGACCTGGCTGGATCGGCAGATGCGGGCATTCCGCGCAGACAGTCACTGGCAGCAGATGGCGGTCATCGGCTTCCGCAATGAGCTGGACCATCAACTGCGTGTGCTGACATCGGCGGTGTTCGAGCTGGATCGTGAAGCGACCTGTCTGACGCCCGAGATACGCATTCAGCACTGGCGTGATCAGCAGGCCGGGCGGGTGGCTCGCTGGCAGCGCACTCTGTCCGATATGCAGGGCAGTACAGTCATCGACTGTGCCGTGCTGCTGGTTGCTCAGGGGGTACTGCGTGAACTGGCCAGCTGACATCCTGGATTAGCACTGACTTTCCGGCCTGCCTGAAAGGGCAGGCGCCATTTCTTTTGCCTGGTTGCGGCAGGACCTGCCGTGCCGACCTTGTCCCCGGCCTGGTGCCGGGGTTTTTTATGGTTGAAATGACTTTTTGATCTGTTTTTTGTGGTCGATTTTTTATTTTTATATATCAATTAAAAAACAATATTAATGTTTTTTGGTTGATTATGGGAAAAGTGGTTTTTGTTGGCTGTGTAGAATGGCGAAAAAGTTTTAAGCACAGGAGACCGATATGGCCCAGCAACCTGCACACCTGACACTGAACACTTGCCGCGAGGCGGTGCGTGCCAATTATCTGGCCGATGAATATACCGTAATCAGTGAGTTGATTGCCGGAGCCGATCTGTCATCCTCAATACGCGACAGTATTGGTGCGCGAGCGGCCGAACTGGTGCGCAATGTGCGCGGCAACTCCAAACCCACCATGATGGAAAAATTCCTGGCACAGTACGGCCTGACCACCAAGGAAGGCGTCGCGCTGATGTGTCTGGCCGAGGCGCTGCTGCGTGTTCCGGACAACGTCACCATCCATGAGCTGATCGAAGACAAGATCGCGTCCGGTCAGTGGTCAGAGCACCGTGGCAAGGCCAAGTCGTCCCTGATCAACACCACTACCTGGAGCCTGATGGTCGCCGGCAAGCTGATCAGCCCGTCCGACCAGAAGAGCCTGATGGAAACCCTGCGTGGTCTGGTCAAGCGCATGGGTGACCCGATGGTGCGCACCGTGGCACACCAGGCGATGAAGGAGATGGGGCGTCAGTTCGTGCTGGGCCGTACCATTCAGGAAGCGCTCAAGCGTGCCGGCAAGTACGAATCCAAGGGCTACACCTATTCCTATGACATGCTGGGTGAAGCGGCCCGTACCGATGCCGATGCACAGCGCTACCATCAGGACTATGCCCGTGCCATCAGCGAGCTGAAAGAACACTGCATCCACACGGATATCCGTCAGAACCCCGGTATCTCCGTCAAGCTGTCGGCGCTGCACGCCCGTTACGAATTCGGCCAGCGCGAGCGCGTGATGGACGAGCTGGTGCCCCGTGCACTGGATCTGGCCAAGCAGGCCAAGGCCGCCAACATGGGCTTCAACATCGACGCGGAAGAGGCGGATCGTCTTGACCTGTCGCTGGACGTGATCGAAGCGGTACTGTCCGACCCGGCACTGGCCGGCTGGGACGGTTTCGGCATCGTGGTACAGGCATTCGGCAAGCGTGCCTCTCAGGTGCTGGACTGGCTCTATGCGCTGGCAACCAGGCTGGATCGCCGCATCATGGTGCGTCTGGTCAAGGGCGCCTACTGGGACGCCGAAATCAAGCGTGCCCAGGTGATGGGGCTGGACGGTTTTCCGGTGTTCACCCGCAAGGCATGCAGTGATGTCTCCTACATGGCCTGCGCGAAAAAGCTGCTGGCGATGACCGATCGCATCTACCCGCAGTTCGCGACCCACAACGCGCACTCCGTATCCGCGATCAAGGAATTGGCCCAGGGCCGCGACTGCTTCGAGTTCCAGCGCCTGCACGGCATGGGCGAGTCCCTGCATGAAGCGGTGATGAGTGAAGGCAACAGCCGCTGCCGTATCTACGCGCCGGTTGGTGCGCATCAGGACCTGCTGGCCTACCTGGTCCGTCGTCTGCTGGAAAACGGTGCCAACAGCTCTTTCGTGAACCAGATCGTCGATACCCGCATCACGCCGGAAGAGATCGCCCGTGACCCGATCAGCCTGGTAGAAGCGCTGGGTAAAGAGGTGTCCAGCAAGGCGATTGTGCGCCCGGAAAACATCTTTGGTGCGAACCGCCTCAACTCCAAGGGCTGGGATATCACCGATCCGGTCAACGTCAAATTCATGGAGCAGGCGCGTGGCGCCTTCCGTAACCAGACCTGGACCGGTGGTCCGGTATTGGCCGCTGAAGTCGTGGGTTCAGGTGTGCAGGAAGTACGCAACCCGGCCGACCCGGATGATCTGGTCGGTCACCTGACTCAGGCGTCAGCCGAGGATATCGAAGCCGCGATCGCCGCGTCTCAGCAGGGCTTTGCGCTCTGGTCCGCGCTGTCCGTCGAGGAGCGTGCCGAGCGTATCGCACGCGTAGGTGACCTCTTCGAGGAGCATACCCACGAGCTGTTTGCGCTGGCCACCCGTGAAGCGGGCAAGACGCTGCTGGACGGTATTGCCGAGATTCGTGAGGCGGTGGACTTTGCCCGTTTCTATGCCAACGAGGCAGTACGTAACCAGAATGCGGGTGAAGCTCGTGGCGTGATCTCCTGCATCTCGCCGTGGAACTTCCCGCTGGCCATCTTTACCGGTCAGGTACTGGCCGGTCTTGCGGCCGGTAACGCCGTACTGGCCAAGCCGGCCGGTCAGACCGCACTGATCGCCACCCGTGCCGTCGAGCTGATGCACGAAGCGGGTATCCCGAAAGAGGCGGTCCAGCTGCTGCCGGGCAGCGGTGCTACCGTAGGTACGGCGCTGACCTCCGATCCACGCATCGCCGGTGTCTGCTTTACCGGTTCTACCGCGACCGCTCAGCGTATCAACCACGTGATGGCCGACAGCATGGCGCCGGATGCGCCGCTGGTGGCCGAGACCGGTGGTCTGAACGCGATGATCGTCGACTCCACGGCGCTGCCTGAACAGGTCGTCCGTGACGTGCTGGCGTCCTCGTTCCAGAGTGCCGGTCAGCGTTGTTCCGCGCTGCGCATGCTGTATGTGCAGAAGGATATCGCCGATCACCTGCTGGAGATGCTGTTCGGTGCCATGGATGAGCTGCGCGTAGGCAACCCCTGGCTGCTGTCCACAGACGTGGGTCCCGTGATCGATCAGGCGGCCAAGGCCGGTATCGAGGCGCACTGCGACAAGTTCGAACAGATGGGACGCGTGCTGAAAAAGCTGGCGGTGCCGGCCAAGGGCCTGTTCGTGGCACCGACGGTAATCCGTCTGAACGGTATCGAAGAGCTGGAAGAGGAGATCTTCGGTCCGGTACTGCACGTGGCAACCTTCGAAGCCCGCGATCTCGATAAGGTGGTGGACGACATCAACGCCAAGGGATTCGGCCTCACCTTCGGTCTGCACACCCGTGTGGATAGCCGTGTCGAGCGCATCGTCAAGCGGATCAAGGTGGGCAATACCTACGTCAACCGCAACCAGATCGGTGCCATCGTCGGTTCCCAGCCATTCGGCGGCGAAGGCCTGTCCGGTACCGGTCCCAAGGCTGGTGGCCCGCACTACGTGCGCCGCTTCATGAAGGCGGATGCCGTTCAGGGTCAGGCCGATGACGCGGCTACGGTCGTAGGCGCCGAGGCGCTCAAGGCCGCGATCCAGCAGCTGCAATCGGTGGCAATTCAGCCGCCGCTGGCACGCCTGAGTGCCCTGCAGCCGTTCTTCGCGGATACGCCGGCACCGCTGGATATTGAGCCCGAGTTCATGCCGGGGCCGACCGGTGAACTGAATCGCCTGTCCAACTGCCCGCGTGGACTGGTGCTCTGCCTGGGGCCGGACAAGGCGTCCGCACTGGCGCAGGCCAGGGTCGCGCTGTCACAGGGCAACAAGGTTGTTGTGGTGGCACCGGGCATCACGGTGGACGTGGCACGTGCCACCGAAGCCGGCCTGCCGGTTGTCGGTATTGACGGTCTGCTGGATGCTGCTGCGCTGACGGACGTGGATGGTTTTGAAGCGGTCGCCAGCGCGGCAGCTCAGGAGCTGCTGCGCCGCTACCGTCTGGCACTGGCGGCCCGTGATGGCGCGCTGCTGCCGCTGATCACCGAGTACACACTGCCGGAGCGCTTTGTGATCGAGCGCCACCTGTGCGTGGACACCACGGCTGCAGGCGGCAACGCCAGCCTGATCGCGTCTTCCGAGTAATCAGCGCCCATGAGCCCCGCCCGTCTCATCGAGTTGAGACGGGCGGGGCTCCACATGGCGTTTTTTCATGACAACGGCTGATGATCAGCCGGAAAAAGAGCGATCCCCATGAATAATGTACAGTTGATGCCGGTTGACCCGCTTTGGCAAGGACAAGCTCGATACTCGCATGCAGGCAATAAGGGCATACGGGCGGCGGTGTGTTACGAGGCCTGGCCAACCCTGAGTGCAGATGAAGAAGATGAGGGGTTTATCCGCTCATCGAACTGAATTAATCCGTCTTGAGATGACTGAAAAGCCAGGCGGCATTTCGGTTTCTTGTTTCCAGCACAAACGAAAAAGCCGGCACCTTTCGGTTACCGGCTTTCTCTGAATTTGGTAGCGGGGGCTGGATTTGAACCAACGACCTTCGCCCGGGGTTATGAAGGGCTGAGCCCGACGAGCCCGCTCGTCTTTCCCGCTTATCCATGTATTGCACAAACGAAAAAGCCGGCACCTTTCGGTTACCGGCTTTCTCTGAATTTGGTAGCGGGGGCTGGATTTGAACCAACGACCTTCGCCCGGGGTTGTGAAGAGTTGAGCCCGACGAGCCCGCTCGTCTTTCCCGCTTATCCATGTATTGCACAAACGAAAAAGCCGGCACCTTTCGGTTACCGGCTTTCTCTGAATTTGGTAGCGGGGGCTGGATTTGAACCAACGACCTTCGCCCGGGGTTATGAAGGGCTGAGCCCGACGAGCCCGCTCGTCTTTCCCGCTTATCCATGTATTGCACAAACGAAAAAGCCGGCACCTTTCGGTTACCGGCTTTCTCTGAATTTGGTAGCGGGGGCTGGATTTGAACCAACGACCTTCGCCCGGGGTTATGAAGGGCTGAGCCCGACGAGCCCGCTCGTCTTTCCCGCTTATCCATGTATTGCACAAACGAAAAAGCCGGCACCTTTCGGTTACCGGCTTTCTCTGAATTTGGTAGCGGGGGCTGGATTTGAACCAACGACCTTCGCCCGGGGTTATGAAGGGCTGAGCCCGACGAGCCCGCTCGTCTTTCCCGCTTATCCATGTATTGCACAAACGAAAAAGCCGGCACCTTTCGGTTACCGGCTTTCTCTGAATTTGGTAGCGGGGGCTGGATTTGAACCAACGACCTTCGCCCGGGGTTATGAAGGGCTGAGCCCGACGAGCCCGCTCGTCTTTCCCGCTTATCCATGTATTGCACAAACGAAAAAGCCGGCACCTTTCGGTTACCGGCTTTCTCTGAATTTGGTAGCGGGGGCTGGATTTGAACCAACGACCTTCGCCCGGGGTTGTGAAGAGTTGAGCCCGACGAGCCCGCTCGTCTTTCCCGCTTATCCATGTATTGCACAAACGAAAAAGCCGGCACCTTTCGGTTACCGGCTTTCTCTGAATTTGGTAGCGGGGGCTGGATTTGAACCAACGACCTTCGCCCGGGGTTGTGAAGAGTTGAGCCCGACGAGCCCGCTCGTCTTTCCCGCTTATCCATGTATTGCACAAACGAAAAAGCCGGCACCTTTCGGTTACCGGCTTTCTCTGAATTTGGTAGCGGGGGCTGGATTTGAACCAACGACCTTCGCCCGGGGTTGTGAAGAGTTGAGCCCGACGAGCCCGCTCGTCTTTCCCGCTTATCCATGTATTGCACAAACGAAAAAGCCGGCACCTTTCGGTTACCGGCTTTCTCTGAATTTGGTAGCGGGGGCTGGATTTGAACCAACGACCTTCGCCCGGGGTTATGAAGGGCTGAGCCCGACGAGCCCGCTCGTCTTTCCCGCTTATCCATGTATTGCACAAACGAAAAAGCCGGCACCTTTCGGTTACCGGCTTTCTCTGAATTTGGTAGCGGGGGCTGGATTTGAACCAACGACCTTCGCCCGGGGTTATGAAGGGCTGAGCCCGACGAGCCCGCTCGTCTTTCCCGCTTATCCATGTATTGCACAAACGAAAAAGCCGGCACCTTTCGGTTACCGGCTTTCTCTGAATTTGGTAGCGGGGGCTGGATTTGAACCAACGACCTTCGCCCGGGGTTATGAAGGGCTGAGCCCGACGAGCCCGCTCGTCTTTCCCGCTTATCCATGTATTGCACAAACGAAAAAGCCGGCACCTTTCGGTTACCGGCTTTCTCTGAATTTGGTAGCGGGGGCTGGATTTGAACCAACGACCTTCGCCCGGGGTTATGAAGGGCTGAGCCCGACGAGCCCGCTCGTCTTTCCCGCTTATCCATGTATTGCACAAACGAAAAAGCCGGCACCTTTCGGTTACCGGCTTTCTCTGAATTTGGTAGCGGGGGCTGGATTTGAACCAACGACCTTCGCCCGGGGTTATGAAGGGCTGAGCCCGACGAGCCCGCTCGTCTTTCCCGCTTATCCATGTATTGCACAAACGAAAAAGCCGGCACCTTTCGGTTACCGGCTTTCTCTGAATTTGGTAGCGGGGGCTGGATTTGAACCAACGACCTTCGCCCGGGGTTATGAAGGGCTGAGCCCGACGAGCCCGCTCGTCTTTCCCGCTTATCCATGTATTGCACAAACGAAAAAGCCGGCACCTTTCGGTTACCGGCTTTCTCTGAATTTGGTAGCGGGGGCTGGATTTGAACCAACGACCTTCGCCCGGGGTTATGAAGGGCTGAGCCCGACGAGCCCGCTCGTCTTTCCCGCTTATCCATGTATTGCACAAACGAAAAAGCCGGCACCTTTCGGTTACCGGCTTTCTCTGAATTTGGTAGCGGGGGCTGGATTTGAACCAACGACCTTCGCCCGGGGTTGTGAAGAGTTGAGCCCGACGAGCCCGCTCGTCTTTCCCGCTTATCCATGTATTGCACAAACGAAAAAGCCGGCACCTTTCGGTTACCGGCTTTCTCTGAATTTGGTAGCGGGGGCTGGATTTGAACCAACGACCTTCGCCCGGGGTTGTGAAGAGTTGAGCCCGACGAGCCCGCTCGTCTTTCCCGCTTATCCATGTATTGCACAAACGAAAAAGCCGGCACCTTTCGGTTACCGGCTTTCTCTGAATTTGGTAGCGGGGGCTGGATTTGAACCAACGACCTTCGCCCGGGGTTATGAAGGGCTGAGCCCGACGAGCCCGCTCGTCTTTCCCGCTTATCCATGTATTGCACAAACGAAAAAGCCGGCACCTTTCGGTTACCGGCTTTCTCTGAATTTGGTAGCGGGGGCTGGATTTGAACCAACGACCTTCGCCCGGGGTTATGAAGGGCTGAGCCCGACGAGCCCGCTCGTCTTTCCCGCTTATCCATGTATTGCACAAACGAAAAAGCCGGCACCTTTCGGTTACCGGCTTTCTCTGAATTTGGTAGCGGGGGCTGGATTTGAACCAACGCCTTCGCCCGGGGTTATGAAGGGCTGAGCCCGACGAGCCCGCTCGTCTTTCCCGCTTATCCATGTATTGCACAAACGAAAAAGCCGGCACCTTTCGGTTACCGGCTTTCTCTGAATTTGGTAGCGGGGGCTGGATTTGAACCAACGACCTTCGCCCGGGGTTATGAAGGGCTGAGCCCGACGAGCCCGCTCGTCTTTCCCGCTTATCCATGTATTGCACAAACGAAAAAGCCGGCACCTTTCGGTTACCGGCTTTCTCTGAATTTGGTAGCGGGGGCTGGATTTGAACCAACGACCTTCGCCCGGGGTTATGAAGGGCTGAGCCCGACGAGCCCGCTCGTCTTTCCCGCTTATCCATGTATTGCACAAACGAAAAAGCCGGCACCTTTCGGTTACCGGCTTTCTCTGAATTTGGTAGCGGGGGCTGGATTTGAACCAACGACCTTCGCCCGGGGTTATGAAGGGCTGAGCCCGACGAGCCCGCTCGTCTTTCCCGCTTATCCATGTATTGCACAAACGAAAAAGCCGGCACCTTTCGGTTACCGGCTTTCTCTGAATTTGGTAGCGGGGGCTGGATTTGAACCAACGACCTTCGCCCGGGGTTATGAAGGGCTGAGCCCGACGAGCCCGCTCGTCTTTCCCGCTTATCCATGTATTGCACAAACGAAAAAGCCGGCACCTTTCGGTTACCGGCTTTCTCTGAATTTGGTAGCGGGGGCTGGATTTGAACCAACGACCTTCGGGTTATGAGCCCGACGAGCTACCAGACTGCTCCACCCCGCATCAACTTGATGACGCGTATATTAAGGATCAAAGACGCTAAGGTCAAGCCTTTGTTACACTTTTTTATTCCGGTTCCGGATTTTTTCGGCCTGGTACCAGGTGATGAACTCCGACAGCAGGCGCTGGTCGCGTGGCGGCAGCCCGGAAAAGTCACCACACCAGAGGGTTCCGCTTTTGCGGATCAGACGCAGGGTGCAGTCGATGCGGTGGATCTGCTTGCCACAGCGGAACTTGAGCTGTGCGGGGTAGTATTGCAGCGTCAGCAGGGATTCGGTGGTGAAGGCGATGCCGGTCGCGGACAGGTTATCAATCTGAACGGCCTCGCCGTTGATCTGAGCCCGCAAGGGGGCGTCTGCGTCAATCTGCAGGCGATAGGCGCGCCGTCCACTGTCGGCGATATCCGGAATGTGGATCTTGGGTTTCATTATTCTAATGCCCGTTTTTCCAGCACAAATTCAATGCGACGGTTAATGGCACGGTTTTCGGCCGATGTATTGGGAACCAGTGGCAGAGACGAGCCGTAGCCGGTTGCCGTCAGGCGCTTGGGGTTGATGCCGGCATCTACCATGTAGCGTAGCACCGTCGTGGCTCGCACGGCGGACAGCTCCCAGTTGGACGGGAATTGGGGCGTGCTGATCGGAATGTCGTCGGTATGCCCCTGGATCTCAAGTTTGTAGTGGGGATTTTGTGCCAGGGTTTCCAGCAGGGCATCCAGCATCGGCAGCATGGCATAGTTGAACGTGGATGAGCCTGAGGTGAACAGCAGGCCGCCCTTTACACGCAGGGAAAGTTTGCCGTCCTTGGGGGTGCCGATCTCAACGGCTTCCTGCATCTGCATCTGCTCGAAAGCGTCGTCCAGGTCGCGATTCAGGCGCTCCCAGTCCAGCTGCAGGGCACGGGCGCGGCGCGCCTCTTTGGATTCCTCTTCCTCCTCGTCCTGGCTGCGGGCGTGTTCAGATGACTTCAGAATGACATCGTTAATATCGTCCGGCAGGCTGGCAGGGGAGTTGTGCTCCAGTGGAATCAGGTTGTCGGGAGCGCCGGAAACCGCGCGCTGAAACGCACTCTGGAAGGAACGAACTGCTTCGGCAAAGCGTTCTCTTTCCACGCTGGACATGGAAAACAGCAGTACGAAAAAAACCAGCAGGAGCGTCATCAGGTCGGCATAGGTCATCAGCCAGCCTGGGGCGCCGGACTCCTCGGTCAGCTCACGGCGCCGGCTGCTCATGCGCGTTCCTTGGCAGGCTTGGATGCGGGCTTGGCGGCGAGATTATCGGCGGCTGCCTGCGGCTGCTTGCGGCCGATCTTGATCGGCTTGCGCTGTGCTTCCGGCAGGTAGGAGGCCAGCTGCTCGTAAACGTGCATGTAGTGATCGTTGGTCAGGATGCTGATGCAGCCTTCGCGGATGATCTCCAGGTTGGTCACTTCGGTCAGCGTACGAGCATGGAGCTTGCCGGCGATCGGCAGGAATACCATGGTGGCCAGCAGTGAACCGTAAAAGGTGGTCAGCAGGGCCACCGCCATGGCCGGGCCGATGGTTTCCGGGTTGGACAGCTGGCTCAGCATCTGGATCAGGCCGATCAGGGTGCCGAGCATGCCGAAGGCCGGAGCAGAGGCGGCCATCTTGCGGAATACGTCCTGTACGGCGTGATGGCGAGCGATCAGCGAGTCGATCTCGTTCTGCAGGGTGTTGCGGATAACCTGTTCGGAAGCCGCTTCCGACAGCAGGTTGCAGGCACGCTTGAGCACGTGGGAGTCACTCTCCACATCGCCCAGCTTGAGCAGGCCGTGACGATGGGATACCCGGCTCAGCTCCAGCATGGTATCGATCATCTCCTGGGGGTTGGTGTTGTCTCGGGTGAAGACGATCCAGGCGGCCTTGAAGGCATTGAGCACATCCTTGAACTGCACCGTCAGCAGCGTTGCGGCGATGGTGCCGCCAGCGACGATCATCAGGCCTGGTACATTGAGAAAGACGTCGGCGTTGCCGCCTAGAAAAATAGCGCTGATGATCAGGGCAAGACCTGAGATAATGCCGAGAAGCGATGCGAAATCCATGTGCTTGAGTACCCTGTATCAGTCAAAAAACGGACTGCTGGAAACGAAAGCCGAGTATAACAACAGCGAGACGATGACGTCAGACTACTTTATTGGCCTGCCGCAATGGAAACACCCGGAATGGAACCTCAGCCTGCTGCAGGACCCGGATCAGGGTGACCTTGCGCAGTATGCCGCCAGTTTCAACACGGTGGAAGGCAATACCACCTTTTATGGCCTGCCCGGCCCTGCCAGTGTGCGCCGCTGGGCGGATGATACGCCAGCGGGGTTTCGCTTTTGCTTCAAGTTTCCACAAAGTATCAGCCACCAGGGCGCCCTGCGTCATGTGGACGCAGATCTGGCGGCTTTCCTTGACCGGCTGCAGCCGTTGGCGCCCAAGTTGGGCATGCTCTGCCTGCAGCTGCCGTCCCGGTTCGGGCCTGATCACTTGTCGGACCTGATTCGTTTCCTCGGTGAGCTGCCGGCGGGGCTGCGTTATGCCGTTGAAGTGCGTCACCTGGCATTTTTCCAGCGCGGCGATGCGGAGCAAAGGTTCAATGAGGCCCTGCAGGCGTTCGGGGTTAACCGGATCAGCTTCGACACCCGGGCACTGTTTGCCAATCCCCAGTCCGATTCGATCACCCGTGAGGCGCTGGAGCAGAAGCCGCGACTGCCGTTGCGGGTGCTGGCCACCGGGGATGCGCCGATGCTGAGATTTATTTCACCGCTGGATCTGCAGCAGGGGCAGCGCTGGCTGCAGCCCTGGGTGGATCAGGTGCTGCGCTGGATAGGTGAGGGCAGGACGCCGTTCATCTTCATGCATACACCAAGCAATGGCGAAGCGCCTGAGTTGGCACGCTGGTTCGCTCAGCAACTGCAGCAGCGCCAGCCGAAGCTGGCAACAGGGTTTCACGACTGGAGTGAGCGCAAGGTGGTCCGTCGCCAGCCCGGCCTGTTCTGACCCTGTTGGCGAGTCAGTGCAGGGCGTTGGGCTGGGCCAGGGTGAAGGCGGAGATCAGGGCATCGAAGCCTGTGCCGTCGGCGGCCTCCATGCGGTACAGGCCCTGCATGCTGCCCACCTCCGTGGCCAGTACGGTGCCGCTGGTATATTCGTAGGTCTGCTCCGGTTCGATCACCGGCTTTTCGCCCACCACGCCTTCACCTTCCACCTCCTGTACATGCTCGTTACCGTCGGTAATACGCCATTTGCGGCGCAACAGCTGGACGCTGTCCGCGTTGTGGTTGGTGATACTGATCTGGTAGGAGAACACGAAGCGGTGCGCATCCGGCTCGGACTGGTCCGGCAGATAGGTGGTGACAACGTTGATCTCGATATTGCGACTGTACTCGGTGGCATCCATCGGTTCGGAACTATCCTCTCGGTTTTATGCGCATGAAGACGGCGTGTCGGCCGCATCGGTCAGGGCATCGCTGATTGCCACGAATTCGGCCAGCGTCAGGCGTTCCGGACGCAGGCCCGGATCGATCCCCAGGGCTTCCAGCTGCTCGGCGCTGATCAGCTGCTTGAGGTTGTTGCGCAGGGTCTTGCGGCGCTGACCAAAGGCGGTACGCACCACGTTTTGCAGCTGTTTGACGTCCTTGGCCGGAATCGGCGGCTCGGCATAGGGCACCAGGCGTACGATGGCGGAGTCCACCTTGGGCGCCGGCGAGAAGGCGCCTGGCGGTACGATGAACAGGGGCTCCACGCGGCAGTAGTACTGCGCCATGATGCCCAGGCGGCCGTAGTGATTGTCGCCGGGGCCGGCGGCCAGACGGTCGACCACTTCCTTCTGCAGCATGAAGTGCATGTCTTCAATCAGGCCATTAAAGCTGAGCAGGTGGAAGATCAGCGGTGTCGAAATATTGTAGGGCAGGTTGCCCACGATGCGCAGCGGACGTTCATCCTGCTTCAGACCGGCAAAGTCGAACTTCAGCGCATCGGCTTCATGGATGGTGAAGGTGTCGGCATAGCGGAAGAACTGGGTACGCAGCACCGGGATCAGGTCACGGTCCAGCTCGACCACGTCCAGTTCCCCTTGGCAGGCATCGAGCAGTTCTTCGGTCAGCGCGCCGAGGCCGGGGCCGATCTCGACCAGGTGCTGGCCATGCTGGGGGTTGATGGCGCGGATGATGCGGCCGATCACGCCCTGGTCATGCAGAAAGTTCTGGCCAAAACGCTTGCGCGCCTTGTGGCCTACGGGTTTTTTACTCATCGGGTCAGTTACCTGATTGGTGGCGCGCCATATCGAGCGCGAACTGAACAGCTGTCAACAGGCTGCCCACGTCTGCACGGCCGGTGCCGGCCAGGTCCAGCGCGGTACCGTGATCAACGGACGTGCGGATGATCGGCAGCCCCAGGGTGATGTTGGCCGCGCGGCCAAAGCCCTTGTACTTCAGCACCGGCAGCCCCTGGTCATGATACATCGCCAGCACCGCGTCAGCGTCGCGCAGATGGTGTTCGGTAAACAGGGTGTCGGCCGGCAGGGGGCCGATCAGTTGGGCACCACGACAACGGAAATCATCGAGTACCGGGGTGATGGTATCGATCTCTTCCCGGCCCATGTGGCCGCCTTCACCGGCATGCGGATTGAGGCCGGCAACGAGCACTCGCGGATGACGGATACCAAAGGAGCGACTCAGGTCCTGCAGCAGTACCTCGATCACTTCCTGCAGCAACGGCCGGGTGATCGCGGCGGGCACGTCCGCCAGTGGCAGGTGCGTGGTTGCCAGGGCGACCTTGAGGCCTTCGGTGGCCAGCATCATCACCACCTTGCGGCTGTCGGTCATCTCTTCGAGGAACTCGGTGTGGCCGCTGAAGGGGATGCCGGCATCGTTGATCACGCCCTTGTGTACCGGAGCGGTCACCAGTGCATCGAAGGTGCCGGACATGCAGCCCAGTGTGGCTTCCTTCAGCGTGCTCAGCACATAGGCGGCGTTGGCCGGGTCAAGCTGACCGACCCGGCTGGGGGCCGTTAGCTTGACCGGCTGGCAATACAGGCTGCCCGGCGGTGCCGGCTGGGCCGGGTCGGCCGCATGAAAGGGCAGCAGCTGCAGCGGCAGGCCAAGCAGTTCGGCGCGTGCCTGCAGCAGTTCGGGGTCGGCCACGGCGACCAGCTGGCAGGCGTGTGCCTGTTGCGCCAGCTGGACGCAGAGTTCAGGACCGATCCCGGCCGGTTCGCCCGGGGTGATG
Source organism: uncultured Marinobacterium sp. (assembly GCA_963677795.1). Classification (GTDB taxonomy): domain Bacteria; phylum Pseudomonadota; class Gammaproteobacteria; order Pseudomonadales; family Balneatricaceae; genus Marinobacterium. Next base: position 2,577,562 of record OY782520.1, read on the forward strand.
GCAATTCGAGGACAGCTCACGATCAATTCTTGCGCTCAACATAGGCCTGGGAGCGGATCTCGCGCAGCCAGTTCAACAGTTCCTCGTTGAACTTGCGTTGGCGGATGCTGCTGCGAGCCTGGGATTCCAGCATCTCCTCACCCAGGTCCTGGGTGCGGTAGTCCTGCACTTGCAGGATATGCCAGCCGAAGCGTGACTCGAACGGCTCGCTGATCTCGCCCTTGGCCGTGCTGTTCATCACCTGCTCGAACTCCGGCACCATCTGCCCGTTCTGGGTCCAGCCCAGATCGCCGCCCTGGGAGCCGCTGGCTGCGTCATCGCTGTAACGGCGGGCCAGTTCGTCGAACGGCTGGCCTTCACGCAGGCGCTGGTAGAGGTCATTGATCAGGCGGCGGGTCTGCTCGGCGCTGCGGATCTCGTTCGGGGTCAGCAGGATATGACGGACCTTGGTCTGTTCAACCAGCTGAACCTTGCCGCCGCGCTTGTCTTCCAACAGCAGCAGGTGGAAACCGCCCGGGGTTTTGACCGGCTGGCTGATCTCGCCCGGAGACAGCTTGTTGACGGCATTGGCCAGCGCTTCAGGTAGCTCGGATTCGCGGCGCCAGCCCAGCTCACCGCCCTGAAGGGCGTTGGGGGCATTGGAAACCGCGATCGCCAGTTCGGCAAAGGGCGTACCCTCGGCCAGCTGGCGGCGAGCATCCTGAGCTTTCTGTTTGGCCTGCTGGATCATCTCCGGAGTGGCGCTTTCCGGCAGCGCGAACAGGATGTTGCGCAGGTTGAATTCGGCCTGTACCTGTTGCTGACCCAGTTCAGAATCGAGGAAATTCTGGATCTCCTGTTCGGATACATTGATGCGGCGATTGACACTGCTCTGTTGTACCTGGGTCAGCAGAATCTCACGACGGATCTGTTCACGTGCCAGGGCGTAGTCCTGGCCCTCGGCGACCAGGGCGTCGCGGAACTGGGCCAGGGTCATGTTGTTCTGTGAAGCGATGCGGCCAAGCGCCTCGTTGAGCTGGCGGTCGGAGACGCGAATGCCCTGGCGTTCGGCAATCTGCAGCTGAATGTTCTCGAGGATCAGTCGGTCCAGCACCTGCTGGCGCAGTACATTTTCTGGTGGCAGGCGGGTGCCTTCACGGGCGGCAATCTGCTGGCGCACCAGCGTCAGACGCTGGTCCAGCTCGCTTTCCAGTACGATATCCTCATTGACGACCGCTGCGATGCGGTCCAGTACTTCAGCCTGCAGCGAGGCCAGGGGAGCGGTCAGCAGCGCCAGGGCCAGGAGGGGCTGTCTGAGTTTAGAAAGCACCATTGTCATCCTCGTCATATCCGGTGATCTCTTCCAGGAATTCGCGCCCCTGGCTCTGGCCGAAGGCGCCCAGGCCACGCAGCACGAACTGCAGGAAGATACCAGTGTCAGTTTCAAATTCTTCTACGCTGCCATCCGGGTCGACGACCCAGTTGCGTCCGGTCAAACGCATTTTCCAGCAGCAGTTGGCATATTCGATCCCCAGCAGGGTTTCCAGGTTTTCGTTGTTGTCCAGATCCTGCTGCCAGCGACCGTAGCCGGTCCAGGTGTTGTTGAGCGGCCAGCGGAAGGCGATGTCCAGCTGCTGGTGGGCAGCGCTGTTGGTGGGGTTGTCGCTGTATTTTTCCAGGTTGTCACGGTAGTTAAGGTAGAACAGCCGCTTGTCGCCCGGCATGTAGCTGAGCTTGTAGTTGTGCTCCAGCAGCTGGTAGCCGTTGCGATCGAGCTCGCCGTTATGGGTCAGGCGCAGATTGCGGGTGAAGTTCCAGTTGGCCAGGGTGGCCAGGTTGGAGCTGCTTTCCGTGCCGCCATCAAGGGCATCGCCGGGGCGACCGGCATATTCGCGATCGGCCAGATAGTGTGCCTGGGCGATACCCACGCGCAGCTTCTCAAGCCCTTGCTCGGAGTAGACGGCACTGGACAGGCCCAGAGTGGCCTGTTGGGTGTCGGCGACGCGGTCGTTACCGCTCCAGCCGGTCTCGTGGAACAGGTTGTAGTAGGTGAAGCCGAGCTGAGAAGAGTCGAACAGCGGAATTTCGTTCTGTTCATCGGCATTGACGTCGGCATTCAACAGGAACAGGCGGGGTTCCAGCGTCTGGGTGTATTGGCCATCAGCCAGCGCGAATTCACGCTCGAAAATCAGGCCGGAGTCGAGACTGAAAATACCGGCACTGATCGAATGTCCACCGTTGATCGCGGTATCGGCGTCATTTTCGAGATCATACTCCGAGTGCCACAGGGTAGCGGATGGGCGCAGATAACCCCAGGGGCGCTCGAAAGCGGCGCTCAGGCGCGGGCGCAGGTGGACGCGGTCGCCGATGGTCGCAGCGGCCTTGCTGGCAGGGGCATAGATGCTGTCCAGGTCACGCTCAAAACGGGTGTACTCCGCCGTGTATCCGAGGTGCGCCAGGCCGGCGAGGTTGCTCTGGTAGCCGGTCAGTCGCAGCTGAGGCACCAGCTCGTACGGGGTCACGCCGTCAATGGTCTGATAGCTCTGCGTACGCAGGATCAGGTTCCAGTTTGGCTGCAGGTAACGCAGCTCGGCCAGCTGGTCGAGATGGTCGTCGCGCTGTACTTCAAGGCTGGTGCTCAGGTCTTCGAAGTAGTTGTCATCGCTGACCCGAGTGAAGTCGATCCGGCTGTACAGGTTGGCCATCGGCGTACCTGTATGCTCCAAGCCGAACAGCCAGCGGCTGTCATCGTACTGCTTGTCGTCGGACAGGTAGGCGCTGCTGAGCACGTTGTGCGACCAGTCGTCCATATAGCGGAATTCGTTTTCCAGCAGCAGACCGCGTTCGCCGATGTAGCGCGGCGTCAGGGTGTCGTCGAAGTTTTCCGCCAGGTTGAAATAGTAGGGGATGGCGATGTCGATACCGTCACTTTCCGAGTAGCTCAGGCTCGGATAGAGGAAGCCGGACTGGCGGCGATCGTCGATCGGGAACGACAGGTAGGGCGTGTACAGTACCGGTACACCGGCGATATCCAGGGTGGCATGGCGAGCCACGCCGCGCCCGGTCTCAGGGTCGAGTTCGATATTGCCGGCGGCGATCTGCCAGGCATTGCTGCCAGGCTCGCAATAGGTGATGGCACCTTCGGACAGTCCGATGCGGCGATCACCGTATCGGGTGATCTGCTCCGCCTGGCCACGCATGTGCTCCTGGTGCATCACGTACTGGGCATTGTAGAAACTGGTATCACCGCTGAGCATATTGGATTCGGCCTGCTCACTGGTCAGCAGGAAGCCTTTCTCGCGGTAGCGAACCTCGCCGAACAGGCGGGCATTTCTGGCCTGCTGGTCGAATTCGCCGCGGGTACTGCTGATCAGACGACCGCCACGCTGCAGCTGGATGCCACCTTCCAGCTGAGTGATCCCCCCGAGTTCGGTGGTTGAGCTCAGTGCGTTGACATAGATCGGCTGCTGGTCGAACGGTCGGTCATCTTCCAGGAAGGCGAGTTCCGGTTCCACGTAGCGGCCACGGCAGGCGCCGATGGCTTCGCCGGGTGCATAGGGGTACCAGTCCAGTGCAGCCGCCGTGGCCGGCACCAGAGGCCCGACCCGAGCGATGCTGCTGGCCGTAATCGGGGCCGCGCCCGGGACCTCCTTGCAATCCCACTCATCACCGCTGGCATTGCAGCTCCATTCAGGCTTGCCGGCCGTGACAACCTGCTGCTCACGCATGGCGTCGCGACCGCTGGCGACTTGGGTACGCCCGGGCACCGGCTGTTGGCTGCAGTCCCAGTTATCGCCCTCGGCGACACAACTCCAGGCCGTGTCGGCCGGGGGCGTGGCCGTTACAGCCGTGGCGGCGGCCCCAGAGGTCTGTGGCGGCTGAACAACCACTGGCTGAGGCCAGTTGATCGGGGGCGGGACAGCCGTGGTAGAGGTGACGTCTGTAGTGGCCGGTGCGACGGCCGGAGCGGCGGCAGCCGGTATGATTGCGACGCTGTCGTCGGCTGTCGCCATCGACTCATCAGGGCCGGCGGCAAGAGCGCCGGGCTCGGACGTAGGTTCTGCTGCCCTGGCGGTGCGCTCAGCAGGGGTCTGGGGCGGTTGTTCCGCCTGCTGCACCAGGCTTTCATTCACTTCGCAATCCCATTCGCCGCTGGGCGTCAGGTTGCAGCTCCACAGGCGTTCGGGGTTCTCCTGGGCATGCAGTGTCTGGGCACTGATCGCAGCAGCTACCGCCAGTGTCAGTTTAAATGCAGCACGGGTGTCAAAGGGCATCAGATCGCTATCCAGTTGCGGTCGAAGGCTGGTTTCACGCCAGCTCTTAAGTCGAGTACCATATCGAGCCATGCATGATAAAGCATTCACAACTTCAAGTGCTAGAGGACAGGAGCGAATGGGGCAGAGGCTGAAGCAGCTTTCACAGTGGGTACAGCAGCAGGCGAAAGATCAGGAGATGCAGGTCGTCGCCGAGCTGGAGCCGGTTTCCGGCGATGCCAGTTTTCGCCGCTATTTCCGTGCCCGGGGTGACGAAGGCAGCTGGATCGCGGTCGATGCACCGCCGGAGCATGAAGATTGCGAACCGTTCATCGCCATTGCTCAGGGCTGGCTGGCCCAGGGAGTGCCGGTGCCGCGGGTGATCGCCAGTGATCTGGAACAGGGCTTCATGCTGCTGGACGACTTTGGTGATCAGCTGCTGCTGCCGGCACTCGATGCCAGCAGTGTTGAAGTCCATTACACCCTGGCGCTGGACGTGCTGCGCCAGATTCAGCGTACCGGTAACCCCCAGTTGCCACCCTATGACCGGGTAATGCTGGCGCGGGAGATGGCGCTGTTTCCCGAATGGTTCCTGACTCGCCTGCTGGGCCTGGAACTGTCCGAAGAGGAGTACACCCTGATCGGCCTGGTGGCCAAGCTGCTGATCGAGTCGGCGCTGGCCCAGCCGCAGGTTAGTGTTCACCGTGACTACCACTCGCGCAACCTGATGCTGCGTGGGGAGCAGGGACTGGGGGTGATCGATTTTCAGGATGCGGTCAAGGGACCGGTGACCTACGATCTGGTGTCTCTGTTGCGTGACTGCTACGTGGACTGGCCGGATGAGCAGGTGCGCTTCTGGGTCGAGGCGTTCCGTCAGCGTCTGCTCAAGGATGGCGTCGAAGTGGCCGAATCGGGCTTGTTCCAGCAGCAGTTCGACTTGATGGGGATGCAGCGCCACCTGAAGGTGCTGGGTATCTTCAGCCGGCTCTGGCTGCGTGATGGCAAGGAAGGCTATCTGGATGACCTGCCCCGTACCCTGGCGTACCTCTACCGTGCCTCGGCACGCTACGAGGAGCTGGATACCTTTACCCGTTGGCTGGAGAAACGGGTCATCCCGGCATTCGAGGCCCATCCGCGCTTCCGTGACCAGTCGCTTGACCACTGGTGGCGTTGATGAAAGCGATGATCCTGGCGGCTGGACTGGGCACTCGGATGCGGCCGCTGACGCTGACCACCCCCAAACCGCTGCTCAAGGTCGGTGGCAAATGTCTGATCGAATACCATATCGAGCGCCTGGTAACGGCCGGTGTGACGGATATTGTCATCAATCATGCCTGGCTGGGGGAGCAGATCGAGGCGTACCTGGGGAGTGGCGACCGTTACGGTGCCTGCATTCGCTACTCGGCGGAAGCCGAGCCACTGGAAACCGGGGGCGGTATCCGCAAGGCGCTGCCGCTACTGACAGCTGGCGGAGATGAGGCGTTTATCGTACTCAACGGCGACCTGTTCAGCACCCAGCCGCTGGCGCCCTTGCTCGACGTAAAACCTGAACCCGGTGGTGCCCACCTAGTGTTGACCGACAACCCGGCCTGGCACCCCTTGGGCGACTTTGCACTGGCATCAGACGGCAAGGTGTCCCCGGAGGGTGAGAGGAAGCTGACCTTTAGTGGTATCAGCGTACTGACGCCCGAGCTGTTTGATGGTGTCGATGATCAGGCCTTCGCGCTGGCGCCGTTGCTGCGCCGGGCGATGACGGCCGGGTGGGTGACGGGGCGTAAACTGCAGGGCTACTGGGAAGATGTGGGCACGCCTGAGCGGCTGCAGGCGCTGGATCAACGCCTGTGTTCAGGCACAGTCTGAGGAGAGAATATGCAGGACCTGATCGCGCAATTGAAGCAATACCGCACCGGTCTGGTGATTGGCGGGCTTATCGGTCTGCTGAGCGGCGGCCCGGTCGGTCTGCTGCTGGGCGGTGCCCTGGGGTTCCTGTTGCAGCGCGCCTTGAGTCGCAAGCTGCAGGCGTATAATCCGCAGCAGCTGTTCTTTCGGGCGACCTTTACGGTCATGGGTAAACTGGCCAAGGCGGATGGCCGGGTCAGCGAGTCCGAAATTGCCTTTGCCCGTGAAGTGATGACCCGCATGGGGCTCAGTGAAGAGCGCCGGCGCGAGGCGATCGACTGTTTTACCGAGGGCAAGGATGAAACCTTCGATATCGCTGAAGTGCTGCGACCGTTGGCGATCCTGTTGCGCCATCGAGCGGCGGTAAAGCTGATGTTTGTCGAGATTCAGCTGCAGGCGGCGATGGCCGACGGCGAGATCAGTGCGGCGGAGCAGGCGGTACTGCAGCAGGTGTTTGCCCAGTTGCAGTTCACGCCGCAGGAAGTGGAGCTGCTGATGTCGCGGATGCGGGCGGAAGACGCCTTTCGGCGCCATTCCTGGGAGTCACATCAGCACGCGGGTGCCAATGAGGCCGGGTTGCTGGCCGATGCCTATGGCGTCCTCGGGGTCAGTGCCGAGGCCAGCGATGCCGAGGTGAAAAGAGCCTGGCGCAAACTGATGAGTCAGCACCACCCCGACAAGTTGATCGCCAAGGGGCTGCCGGAAGATATGATGCAGCTGGCGAAGGAAAAAACCCAGGAGATCCAGGCGGCCTACGACCGTATTAAGGCAGCCCGGGGCATGCGCTGAATCAGCCGCTTACCGGGGTGCCGCTTCGCGGTGGCCGAGGCTGGCCGGGGGGCGTTTGCATCAACGGCAGGGCTTCGGGCATGGCTTCGGACCCGGCTTCAGGTGTGTGGTCGAGCAGGGTGCGCTCCAGGAGGCCGCGGGTATGCCGTACCAGCCAGGGCATGTCGCTGCGCCAGCCGCGGAATACCCCGGGCAGGCGGCTCTGGTGGTAGCGGGTCAGTCCCAGTCGGGCGGCCTGCAGGCGTCGCTGACGCGCATCGGGCTCGGCATCGGGGTAGCCCGGCAGTGGTGAGTGGTAGAGATCGATCACGCTGTGCGCTTCCAGTGCTTGCAGCAAGCCGTTCAGCGACTCCTCTGCTTTAACGTCGGGGCGCGGATCGATCAGCACCAGGCTGGTTCCCTTTCCATTGGCGATCGCCAGAGCCGTACTCCAGACGGCGCCCTGGCCGATGCCGATCACCACTTTCTGCTTACCTTCATTACGCTGTTCCAGTTCCTGCCAGGCCAGCTTCAGGCGCTGTTGCAGTTGTTCCCTGTAGGTCGGTTTTGCGGCAACAGCGGTTTCCGTGTCTGCAGTCTCAGCGGGGGCTGTCGCGCTGGTGGGTGCAGCGGCGGGAGCCTCGGCCTCCGTTTCGGTGGCAGGCACTGCTGGGCGAGGCTTGATGCCGGTCATCACCGGCAGGGTGCGTTTGGGCAGCTCAGCCGTGGGCACGGCCGGCGGCTCTACTGCGAGGACCGCCCAGCCGTGTTCCGGCAGGTAGTTTGCCAGAGCGCGTACCTGCTCCAGCCAGCCCTCGGCAACGCCGGGGTCAGGGACAATCAGCAGGGCGCCGTGGGGTGTGTGCGTCATGGCCGGTCGGTAAAGCAGGCTGAACCGGTCGGCGTCGGCCTGGATGTCGAGCAGTTCATGACTGTGGTCGACCTGCTGCAGTATCTGCTGCTCGACGCTGTCGACGCCGGCACTGTGGCGTGCCGGCTCGGCCGCCAGACTGAGGCTGCTCAGGGTGCAGAGAAGGAGCGGGGCAAATTTCAACATGCAGCGATTATCGAGTCTTCGTTCCCGGCCCGCAAGCCTGTCGTTACGGCAGATGCCGGCGGCTGCTTGTCGAGGCTGAATCCCCGGCCCGCCTTGGGGTACAATGGCGCGATTATTAACCAGTCGATGAGTTCCCATGGCCGATTTCAAGATTGCTCCTTCCATCCTGTCCGCCGACTTCGCCCGCCTGGGTGAGGAAGTCGAAAACGTGCTGGCCGCCGGTGCCGACATTGTCCACTTCGACGTGATGGACAATCATTACGTGCCCAACCTGACCATCGGCCCGATGGTGTGCAAGGCACTGCGTGATTACGGCATTGAAGCACCGATCGACGCTCACCTGATGGTCAAGCCGGTGGATCACATGATCGGCGAATTCATCAAGGCCGGTGCCAGCTACATCACCTTCCACCCGGAAGCGTCCGAGCATATCGACCGTTCGTTGCAAATGATCCGTGATGGCGGCTGCAAATCCGGCCTGGTATTCAACCCGGCAACTCCGCTGCATTACCTGGATCACGTCATGGACAAGGTCGACATGATTCTGCTGATGTCGGTCAACCCGGGCTTTGGCGGCCAGAAATTCATTCCGTCCACGCTGACCAAGCTGCGCGAAGTGCGTCAGCGCATCGACGCCAGTGGCTTCGATATCCGCCTGGAGGTGGATGGTGGTGTCGGTATCGGCAATATCGCCGAGATCGCGGCGGCAGGTGCCGACACCTTCGTCGCCGGTTCGGCGATTTTCAATACCGAAGACTACGCCGCCACCATCGCCCAAATGCGTGCCGAGCTGGCCAAGGTTGCCGACTGATGCGCACGCTGTTCAACGGTGAACTGCCTCGACGGGTAATGTTCGATCTGGATGGCACCCTGGTGGACAGTGCCCTGGATCTGACCGCGGCTGTGGATAACATGCTGCAGGCGCTGGGGCGTGAGCCGGCGGGCGAATCCAGGGTGCGCGAGTGGGTCGGCAACGGTGCACAGGTGCTGGTCAAGCGGGCGCTCAGTGGCGAGCTGCACCCGGCCGGGGATGCGCTGGAGCCGGAACTGCTCGAGGCGGCATTCGATGTCTTCCTGGCGGCCTACACCCAGAGCAATGGCCGTTACAGCAAGCTCTACCCGGGTGTGGCTGAGCTGCTGACCCACCTGCAACAGGCCGGCGTACCCATGGCGGTGGTGACCAACAAGCCGATGGCGTTCACCACGCCGCTGCTGCAATCGCTGCGGATCGATCACTATTTCGACCAGGTGCTGGGCGGCGATAGCCTGCCGGTGAAAAAGCCCGATCCGTTGCCGCTGTTGACCGTATTGGAAGCGTCTGGCTGTGTGCCCGAACAGGCACTGATGCTGGGTGACTCCCGCAATGATGTCGATGCCGCCCGTGCCGCCGGCTGCCCGGTGGTCTGTGTCAGCTACGGTTACAACCATGGCGAACCGGTGGCAAGCTGCTCGCCGGATCGGGTTGTGGATAGTTTTGTTGAGTTGATTTGAGATCAGCTGAGGGGTGCAGCAAAGGCTACAACAGCTGGGGCTTGCTGCCGTTTCTGGACCGTCTGCGGCCTTGGCCAAAAATCGCTCCTGCATTTTCGGCATTTCCGCTATCCTTGGCGGTCGACGGCCGCAGCTGAGCCTACAGGGAAGTATTGACGGCGTGCCCGGAAAGGGTGGCAATCTTTGCAATCAAGGCTGCTTCCAGTAAAAAAGCCGGTTCCTCGCGGAGACCGGCTTTTTGCATTCAGGGCTGATTGGCTCAGTCGCAGAGCGCGTCCAGCTTCTGCTTCAGGATGCCGGTGACGGCGCCCGGGTTGGCCTTGCCGCCGGTAGCCTTCATCACCTGGCCCATGAAGAAGCCGAGCATCTTGCCGCGCTTCTCCGGTTCGGCCGCCTTGTACTGCTCGACCTGCTTGTCGGCATTAGCGATTACCTCGTCGACGATCTTCTCGATGGCGCCGGTGTCGGTGACCTGCTTCAGGCCTTCGGCTTCGATGATCTCGTCAGCGCTGCCGCCCTTGTTCCACATCAGCTCGAACACCTTCTTGGCGATATTGCCGGAGATGGTGTTGTCCTTGATGCGTACCAGCAGGCCGCCGAGCTGCTCGGCGGAAACCGGGCTGTCCTTGATGTCGGTGTCGTTCTGGTTGAGGAACTTGGCCAGTTCGCCCATCACCCAGTTGGCCGCCAGCTTGGCATCACCGGACTGCTTGGCCACCAGCTCGTAGTAGTCGGCCTGCGGACGGTAGGCGGACAGTACGCCGGCGTCGTATTCGGACAGGCTGTATTCGCTGATGAAGCGTGCACGGCGGGCATCCGGCAGCTCCGGCAGTGTCTCGCGGATCGCTTCAATGTAGCTGTCGTCGATGATCACCGGCAGCAGGTCCGGGCAGGGGAAGTAACGATAGTCGTTGGCTTCTTCCTTGGAGCGCATGCTGCGGGTTTCATTCTTGTCCGGGTCGTACAGGCGGGTTTCCTGCACCACGCGGCCGCCGTCCTCGATCAGGTCGATCTGGCGTGCCACTTCGGTGTCGATGGCACGCTCGATGAAGCGGAAGGAGTTGATGTTCTTCAGCTCGGTACGGGTACCCAGCTCTTCCTGTCCCATCGGACGGATGGAGACGTTACAGTCACAGCGCATGGAGCCTTCGGCCATGTTGCCGTCGCAGATGCCCAGCGTGGTGACGATGGCGTGGATCTTGCGCGCGTAGGCGGCCGCTTCCTTGGAAGAGCGCATGTCCGGTTCGGACACGATCTCCACCAGCGGGGTGCCGGCACGGTTCAGGTCGATACCGGACATGCCGTGGAAGTCTTCGTGCAGGGACTTGCCCGCATCCTCTTCCAGGTGGGCGTGGTGCAGGCGCACGCGGCGCTGTATGCCATCCTCGGTCTCGATGTCGACGAAGCCCGGGCCGACGATCGGCTCGGCAAGCTGGGTGGTCTGGTAGCCCTTGGGCAGGTCCGGGTAGAAATAGTTCTTGCGCTCGAACACGGAGCGCTTGCCGATCTCGGCATTCACCGCCAGACCGAACATGACCGCCATGCGCAGGGCGTTCTCGTTGAACACCGGCAGGGTGCCCGGCAGCGCCAGGTCAACGGCGCAGGCCTGGGTGTTGGGCTCGGCACCGAAGGCGGTGCTGGCGCCGGAGAAAATCTTGGTCTTGGTTGACAGCTGGACGTGAATCTCCAGGCCGATAACAACTTCCCATTCCATGATTACACCTCCACTCCGGCCGGGATCTGTTTATGCCAGTCAGTTGCCTGCTGGAACTGGTGCGCGATGTTGAGCAGTTTGGACTCGGCGAAGTAGTTGCCGATGATCTGCAGACCGACCGGCAGACCGTTGGTCTGGCCGCAGGGCACGGAGATGCCCGGCAGGCCGGCCAGGTTCAGCGACAGGGTGAAGATATCTTCCATGTACATGGAGACAGGATCGCTGCTCTTCTCGCCCAGCTTGAACGCCGGGTGCGGCGTGGTCGGACCCATGATGACGTCGACGTCGTTGAGCACAGCGACGAAATCCTGCTGGATCATGCGACGGATCTGCTGCGCCTTGTTGTAGTAGGCGTCGTAGTAACCGGCGGAGAGGGCATAGGTGCCGACCATGATGCGGCGCTTGACCTCGGTGCCGAAGCCTTCGCCACGGCTGCGCTTGTACAGGTCTTCCAAGTCCACCGGATTGTCGCAGCGGTAGCCGTAGCGCACGCCGTCGAAACGGGACAGGTTGGAGGAGGCTTCGGCCGGCGCGATGATGTAGTAGGCCGGGATGGACAGCTCGGTGTTGGGCAGGCTGACCTCTTTCACGGTGGCGCCCAGCTTTTCGAACTCGGTCACGGCGTTACGTACCTGCTCGGCGACGCCGGCATCCAGCGCTTCGGAGAAGTACTCCCTGGGCAGGCCGATCTTCAGGCCGGCCAGCGGCTGGTTCAGCTCGGCGGTGTAGTCTTCTCTGTCGCGCTCGGCGCTGGTGGAATCCATCGAGTCGAAACCGGCCATGGCGTTCAGGATCATGGCGCAGTCTTCAGCGGTCTGGGCCATGGGGCCGGCCTGATCCAGCGAGGAGGCGAAGGCGATCATGCCGTAACGGGATACACGACCATACGTCGGTTTCAGACCGGTGATGCCACACAGGGCCGCCGGCTGGCGGATAGAGCCGCCGGTGTCAGAACCGGTCGCAGCGGGCGTCAGGCGTGCCGCAACAGCTGCAGCGGAGCCGCCGGAGGAGCCGCCCGGTACGCAGTCAGTGTTCCAGGGGTTGCGTACGGCGCCGTAGAAGCTGCTCTCGTTGGAGGAGCCCATGGCGAACTCGTCCATGTTCAGTTTGCCCAGCATCACGCTACCGGCATTTTTCAGGCGGCTGACGATGGTGGCGTCGTAGGGGGAAACGAAGTTATCCAGCATTTTTGAGGCGCTGGAGGTGCGCACGCCCTGAGTGCAGAACAGATCCTTGTGCGCGATCGGCAGGCCGCAGAGGGCGCCGCCGTTGCCGGCTGCACGGGCTTCGTCCGCGGCCTTGGCCTGGGCCAGTGCCTGTTCTTCGGTAACGGTAATGAAAGCGTTGTACCGGCTGTCCAGCGCGTTGATACGCTGCAGGTAGGCCTGGGTCAGCTCGGTGCTGCTGAAATCGCCGCGCTCCAGCCCCTGGGCCAGCTCGGCAAGTGTCTTGTCAAACATGTCTGTGTCCTTGAACCTGAAGGCGGATTATTCGATGACTTTGGGTACCAGGAACAGACCTTCCTCGGTGGCCGGGGCCACGGCCTGCAAGGCTTCACGCTGGTTGGTTTCGGTCACCTCGTCGGCGCGCAGGCGCTGGACGGCATCCAGCGGGTGGGCCAGGGGCTCGACGCCTTCGGTGTTGGTGGCCTGCATCTGATCCACCAGGCTCAGAATGCTGTTCAGTGAATCGCTGTAGCTGTCGATATCGGCCGCATCGATCTGCAATCGTGCCAGATGGGCTATCTGTTCCACATCGGATCGGTCCAGTGACATAGGTCCGCTTCTCGCTCTGATCGGTCTGTTCGCTTAAGGGTGGCTGAACGCCGCAAGCCCCGCCGCGATTGAATTTGGAAAGGGTGAATGGCGCATAAGATAGCATGTTTGAACCTTGCCCAAAATCCCTGCCGTTGTTAGAGTTGTTGCCTTTCAGACTAGCGGCCGCTCCGGCTAATCTCAGGGTACCCACAGTAACATGTTCAAGAAATTTCGAGGTCTGTTTTCCAGTGACCTGTCCATTGATCTGGGCACCGCCAATACACTGATTTACGTACGTGACAAGGATATCGTTCTGGATGAGCCCTCGGTTGTGGCCATCCGAGTGAACGGTAACCAGAAGTCGGTCGCCGCTGTCGGGACCGACGCCAAGCGCATGCTCGGGCGTACGCCGGGCAACATTACCGCGATCCGTCCGATGAAGGATGGTGTCATCGCCGACTTCCATGTCACCGAAAAAATGCTGCAGTACTTCATCAGCAAGGTGCATGACAACAGCTTCATGACGCCAAGTCCGCGTGTGCTGGTCTGCGTACCCTGTAAATCCACCCAGGTTGAACGCCGTGCGATCAAGGAATCGGCCATCGGTGCCGGTGCTCGTGAGGTCTACCTGATCGATGAGCCCATGGCGGCGGCGATCGGTGCCGGCCTGCCGGTGGAAGAGGCCAGCGGTTCCATGGTGGTGGATATCGGTGGTGGTACCACCGAGATCGCCGTGATCTCGCTCAACGGCATCGTCTACGCCGAGTCCGTCCGTGTCGGTGGTGACCGCTTCGATGAGGCGATCGTCACTTACGTGCGCCGCAACTACGGCAGCCTGATCGGTGATTCCACCGCCGAGCGCATCAAGCAGGAGATCGGTACCGCCTATCCGTCCAGCGAGATTCTCGAGATCGACGTGCGTGGTCGTAACCTGGCCGAGGGGATTCCGCGCAGCTTCACGTTGAACAGCAACGAAATTCTCGAAGCGCTACAGGAGCCACTGTCTGCAATCGTGCAGTCGGTCAAGAGTGCTCTGGAACAGTGCCCGCCGGAACTGGCGGCCGATATCGCCGAGCACGGCATCGTGCTGACCGGTGGTGGTGCCCTGCTGCGTAATATCGATCGTCTGGTCAGCGAAGAAACCGGTCTGCCGGTGATCGTCGCCGAAGACCCGCTGACCTGTGTTGCCCGTGGTGGTGGCAAGGCACTGGAGATGCTGGACAAGCATACCTTTGAAATTCTGACCGCCGAGTGATGTTGGCGGTGCGCGGACAGTCGGGGTCTGTACGGCATCCCGGCGGCTGCTGGGCCGTCATTCGGGAGGTGAATTATTAATCCTATCTTCCGTGGCAGTTCGCCGCGCCGATTGTTCCTGCTGTTGGTAATCCTGGCCGGCCTGCTGATGATGGCGGACCTCAACTGGCCGAAGATGAAGGAGGGGCGTGCCTGGCTGTCGCTGCTGGTCACGCCGCTGCAGTGGGTGGTGGATATTCCGACTCGGGTGGCAGACAGCCTGTCCGGTGTGGTGGTGGATCGTGCCAGCCTGGTGCGCGAAAACGAGGCACTCAAGTCGGAAGCACTGGTGCTGGAACGCAAGGTGCAGCAGATGGCAGCGTTGACGGCGGAAAATATCCGCTTGCGTGAGCTGCTCGGTGCCGGTGAACGCCTGGAGTCCGAAACCCGTCTGGTTGAGCTGATCGGCGTCAATCCGGATCCTTTTCAACATGAGGTGATCCTGAACCGGGGCTCCGAGGACGGGGTCTATACCGGCCAGCCGGTGCTGGATGCCGGTGGTGTCATGGGGCAGGTGATCTCGCTGGCGCATTACACCAGCCGCACCATGTTGATCACCGATGCCCGTTCCGCCATTCCGGTGGAGGTCAACCGCAACGGCTTCCGCGCCATTGCCCTGGGCAAGGGGGTGCTGGATGAGCTTGAGCTGGAGCATGTGCCGGATACGGCCGATATCCGCGAGGGTGACCTGCTGGTGACCTCCGGACTGGGCGGACGTTTCCCCCGTGGCTATCCGGTGGCCAGGGTGCGTGAAGTGGTGCGTGATCCCGGTCGTCCTTTCACCCTGGTCAAGGCCGAACCGGCCGCCCGGCTGGATCGCAGTCGTCATCTGTTGCTGGTGGACTATCGCCCCGAACCGGTCGATGTGGCACAAGGGGCCGTGGATGGCTGAACAGCGTAGCGGCGGTGGCTTGATCATCTTCGCGACCTTCCTGGTCGGTATGGTACTCAGCCAGATGCCGTTGCCGGACATGCTGGTATGGGCTCGGCCCGAGTGGGTGGTGCTGATTCTGATCTATTGGGTGATGGCGCTGCCGCACCGGGTGGGGTTGAGCAGTGCCTTTCTGCTGGGGGTGCTGCTCGATGTGGTGCGCGGCAGCGTACTGGGCCTGAGTGCCCTGTCGTTGACCCTGATCGCCTTCTTTGTGCTGATTCTGTACAAGCGCCTGCGCATGTTTCCGCTCTGGCAGCAGTCACTGATGGTGCTGGTGCTAGTGGGGATCAACCAGTTGTTGTTTCACTGGATGCAGAGCATTACCGGCACCACCGGTGACTCCCTGTTGTTCCTGCTGCCCTCGCTGGTCAGTGCGCTGGTCTGGCCCTGGCTTTACCTGTTGCTGCGCGCCGTGCGTCATACCTTCTATATTCAATGAGTACCATGCCTGAACTGATTCTTGCTTCCGCTTCGCCGCGCCGTCGTGAACTGCTGGCCCAGATCGGTGTCTCTTTTCGTTGCTGCCCGGTCGATATTGATGAAACGCCGCAGCCGGAGGAGTCGGCCCAGGCCTATGTCGAGCGGCTGGCGCTGGAAAAGGCCGAAGTCTGCCGACAGTTGCACCCGGGCGCCGTGGTGTTGGGGTCGGATACCAGCGTGGTGGTCGATGGTCGGATTCTGGGCAAGCCGGTAGATGAGGCGGATGCGGTGCGCATGCTGATGCTGCTGTCCGGGCGGCAGCATCAGGTGATGACGGCGGTGGCGGTTGTCGACGAGCAGCGGCAGCGGGTCGAAACCGTGACCACAGAGGTGGCCTTTATCGAGCTGGATGAGGCGCGCTGCCGGGCCTACTGGCGAACCGGTGAGCCTTGCGACAAGGCCGGGGCTTATGGCATACAGGGGTTGGGGGCAGTGCTGGTGCGCGGTATCGAAGGCAGTTATTCCGCCGTCGTGGGGTTGCCGCTGATGCAGACGGCCGCGCTGTTGCAGCAGTTCGACATCCCGGTCTGGCAGCCGTCATGAATCAATAATAACGAATAGCTGATCGAGGACACAGAGGATGGGTGAGGAGATCCTGATCAACTTCACGCCGATGGAAACGCGCGTGGCGGTGATCGAAAACGGCATGCCCCAGGAAATCTACGTGGAGCGTGCCAAGCGGCGCGGCATTGTCGGCAATATCTACCAGGGCAAGGTGGTCCGTGTATTGCCTGGCATGCAGGCCGCGTTTGTTGATATCGGGCTGGAGCGGGCGGCTTTCATCCACGTGGACGAAGTCGTGGATCAGAGCATGCCGACCGATCAGCGCAATGCGACCTCCATCGCGCAGGTGCTGCGTGAAGGCCAGTCGCTGCTGGTGCAGGTGACCAAGGACCCGATCGGGACCAAAGGGGCGCGCCTGACCACGCATATCTCCATTCCGTCGCGTTACCTGGTGCTGATGCCGGGCAGTACCCATATCGGTGTGTCCCAGCGGATCGAGGATCCTCAGGAGCGTGACCGCTTGCGTGGACAGATGCAGGATCTGATGCAGGATGACACCAGTGCACCGGAGTGGGGCGTGATCCTGAGGACCGTGGCCGAAGGCGTATCCGAGGTCGAGCTGGCCAGTGACCTCCAGTTCCTGCGCCGCCTGTGGGACACCATTCGCAACAAGATCAAGCAGGTCAAGGCACCGGCGATCGTCTACGAGGATCTGCCGCTGAACATGCGGGCGCTGCGCGACATGGCCCACGCCGGCGTGGAGCGCATCCGTATCGATTCCCGCGAGACCTTCCAGCGTGCCAGCGAGTTCGTCAAGGCGTTGGTGCCGGAGATCGAGAGCAAGCTGGAGTACTACCCCGGCGAGCGGCCGATTTTCGACATGTTCAATGTCGAAGAGGAGATGCAGAAGGCATTGGGCCGTAAGGTGGAGCTGAAGTCCGGTGGCTACCTGATCTTTGATCAGACCGAAGCGATGACCACGGTGGATGTGAACACCGGTGCCTTTGTCGGCCATCGCAATCTGGAAGAGACCATCTTCAAGACCAATCTGGAAGCCGCCACGGCGATCGGTCGTCAGCTGCGCCTGCGCAATCTGGGCGGCATCATCATCATCGATTTCATCGATATGGAAGATCCCGATCACCAGCGCCAGGTGTTGCGTACCCTGGAGCGAGTGCTGGAAAAGGATCACGCCAAGTGTAAGGTCACCGGCGTGTCGGAACTGGGTCTGGTGGAAATGACCCGCAAGCGTACCCGCGAGAGCCTGGAGCAGGTGCTGTGCGAGCCCTGTAACCATTGTCAGGGGCGTGGCTCGCTGAAAACGCCCGAGACCGTATGCTACGAGATCTTCCGTGAGATCCTGCGGCAGCACCGCGCCTATGACACCGAAACCTATCTGGTGCTGGCGGCTCAGTCGGTGGTCGACCACCTGCTGGATGAGGTCTCGGACCATGTGGCGGAGCTGGAGGCGTTCATCGGCAAGACCGTGCGTTTCCAGGTCGAGCCGCTGTACACACCGGAGCAGTACGATGTTGTGCTGCGTTGATCGGACAGGGGCATGCGCCGCCATCTGAGCCGAGCCTGGTGGCTCGCTGTCGTCCTGCTGCTGCTGCTGGCGTTGTTGTTGACCGCGGCGCGGCTGGGCCTGCAGTCCATCGACCGCTGGCGGCCGGAGATTCAGGCGCGGCTCAGTGAATCCCTGGGGGTGCCGGTTGAGATCGGCCGACTCCAGGGACAGTGGAACTATGCCCTGCCGGTGCTCACCGCACAGAATATCAGTCTTCACACCCGCTCCACCGAGGGGGTCGAGGGACACCTTGAGCTGCAGCGTCTGGCGCTGGAGCTGGACCCCTTTGCCTCGTTGCTGTCCCGTGCTCCCATCTTTCATCGCTTTGAAGCCCAGGGCGTCGCGATTCGCTGGCACCAGCGTGGCGGCGCCTGGCTGCACCGTCCTGGCGCGGCGCCGGGAGCCTCGTCCGAAGGGGTCTCCGTCTCGGTCTGGGAGCGGCTGGTCGCCGTCCTGTTGCAACAGCCCTATGCCGTGATCCAGGATGTGGAGCTGACCCTGGTGCCGGAGCAGGGGCAGAGCCTGGTGGTCACACCGGCGGATCTGGAACTGGAAAATGCCCGTCACGAACACCGTCTGAGCGGCCTCTTTCGTATGCCCCTGCTGGGTGATGCGGCCGAGATGAAGTTCATCGTCGAGACCGAATCGGTGCAGCTGAGGGCACTGGATGCCCGCTACCGACTTTATCTTGAACTGAACCACCTGGGTCCCGAACTGTTTCAGCTCTTTGGTCAGGAGCTGGGGGTTGAGCAGTTGAACCTGAACACCCGGATCTGGAGCGAGTTTGATCAGCGGCGGCTGCAGCGAGCGCAGGCGGAAGTGGAACTGGAGCAGTTGGCGCTGACCCAGACCGACATACCCTATCCCCGTTCCGGTCGTGTCAGCGCCAGCCTGCAGCCCCTTGACGACGAATATCAGCTGCAGCTGAACCAGCTGCAGCTGGCCCATGAGAAGGGGCAGTTCGAGCTGCCGCTGGCCATGGCACAGATGCCGCTGTCGCTGCAGCCGGACCACCTGCAGGCGGGTATTGCCGAGCTGGATCTGCAGGCGCTGTCGTCCTGGCTGGAGCAGGCGCCGGGCATGCCGGAAAAGGCAGCCCAGCTGCTGGCGGCCTTGCAGCCTCGGGGCAAGCTGCAGCAGGTCCGTATCGAAAAGCCGGAAGGGGTCGACTGGCGCGATCTGCAACTGGCAGCGGACGTGGCGCAGGTACAGGTTTCGGCCTGGCATGGTGCACCGGCGCTGGAGGGGGTCAGTGGTCGCCTGGAGGCCGGGCTGATGCAGGGGCGGATCGATCTGGTCAGCGATGCCTTCGGCATGCAGTTTCCCGAGTTGTTTCCGGACCTCTGGCGCTACCCCGAGGCGCAAGGCCGGGTCAGCTGGACGCTGGATGAGCGCGGTGTTCGCGTTGCCAGTGAGCGTCTGCAGCTGAAAGATCAGCATGTACAGGCATCAGGGCGTTTCAGCATCGATCTGCCGTTCGATCGCAGCCGTCAGAGTGAACTGGTGCTGTTGATCGGGATGACCGACAGTGACGGTTCTCAGGCGTCGATCTATACCCCCGCCAAAGAGGTTGGTTCGGGGTTGCACCGCTGGCTGGAGCAGTCCCTGCAGGGGGGGAGGTTGCGCCAGGGCGGGCTGTTGCTGCGCACCGGTACACGCAAGAACGATACCCCGCGTGCGCCGGTGGTGCAGCTGTTTTTCGATGTGGCCGAAGGGCAGCTGGCCTACCAGCCCGGCTGGCCAGCGGTTAACGATGCCGACCTGTTTGTGCTGGTGCGCGACGCCGGGCTGGCGATCAATATCAATCGAGCACGACTGCTGAACAGTGATATTCCCTCCGGCTGGGTCTATCTGCCGCCCGGTGAGCGTCAGTTGCAGGTGGAAGCCGAAGTCGTGGGGCCGGTGAGCGATCTGGATAAAGTGTTGAAAGAGACGCCGCTGGCAGAGGTACTGGGGCCGTCGATTCAGGACTGGTCGTTGGGAGCAGGCAAGGCGCAGAGTCGCCTGGGGCTGACCATTCCGCTGCAGGGCAAACCGCCTGGCGTTGATCTGGCCGTGCAGCTGCAGGATGCTCAACTTGAGGGGCAGGGCAGCAAGTTGAGTGTTACCGGAATCAAGGGCGAGCTGCGTTACAACAGCCGAGCGGGTTTGAGTGCCGATGCGTTGCAGGGGCGTTTTCTTGGTCAGCCGGTCAGTGCCAGCATCACTAATGAGCAACAGCGTTACCGTATCGACTTTCAAGGGCGTACGGAAATGACACGTCTGCAGTCGTGGCTTCAGTTACCGATACTGGCTCTGGCCGAGGGGGCTGCGTCCTGGCAGGGGCGGCTGGATATCTGCGCCGACGCGAGTTGTCCGCGGCTGGAAGTTCGCTCAGGCCTTGAGGGCGTTGCGCTGGAACTGCCGGGGATCCTGGCCAAGTCCGCCGATCAGCGCGCCCCGCTGACGCTGACGCTGAAGCTCGCGCCTGACGTGACCGTCGAGTCACTGGCGCTGCAATTGCCGGCCGATGGCATAGCGCCGCTGAAGCTGCAGGCATCGGCTTCGGATAGCGCGCCCCTGCGTGTTCGGCTGGAGCATCCACAACTGAGCGGGGAGCTGGTGCTGGCCACTGCCGACCAGCCACTGCTGCTGGATCTGGCGCATCTGCAACTGGATGCCTTGATGCCTGCACAGGAAACAGCAGATAGTGAAGTGCCGGCCAAGCGTTCTGTCGCCGACCACTTCAGCGGGCAGTTGCCGGCCACTCGGGTACGGATCAAGGATCTCTGGTTTGATCAGAAGCCGCTGGGCGAGTGGCGATTTGACTTGCAACCCGAGCCGGGCCGGTTGCGTATTCGTAACCTGGAGGCCTATCCCGAACAGCTGGTCGTGCGTGGTGAAGCGGACTGGGTGCGGGGTGCAGAGGGTGGCACGGCGGTGACTCTGAAGCTGGCCGGTGATGATCTGGGGCGTCTGCTCAAGAGCTGGGGGCATGGGCGAGTGATGGAAACCGGGCAGGTTGAAGCCATGCTGCAGCTGCAGTGGCCCAGTGCTCCCTGGCAGTTCGACCTGGCGCAGCTGAATGGTGAGTTCCAGTTCAGTACGGCAGAGACGCGGCTGATCGAAACGGCGGACAGCACCAATATTCTGCGCATATTCGGCATTCTGAACTTCAACTCCATCGCCCGCCGTTTGCGTCTGGATTTCACTGATCTGCTCAAGAAAGGGGTCAGCTTTGACAGTATCAGTGGTCACTACCGCATTAAGAACGGGGTGGCGACGACGCTGGAGCCGCTACGGATGGAAGGGCCTTCGGCCAATATGACGCTGACCGGGCAAGTGGATCTGGCGGCCGAGCAGCTCGACAACACCGTAGAAGTGACGCTGCCGATCACCAGCAATGCCCCCCTGGCGGCGATTCTGCTGGGGGCGCCTCAGGTGGCCGGCGCGGTCTTTGTCATCGACAAGCTGATCGGTGACAAGCTGGAGCGCTTCAGCACGCTGAAATACCGCCTGACAGGGCACTGGGACGACCCGCAGCTGGAGCTGCAGGCCGGCTCTGAAGGTTGACTCAGACTTCGTAGAGCTCGCGGATGTAGCGGAACAGCTTGCGTGCCTGTGCCGGCGCCTGTTCACGCTGACGCTCGCGCTGGGCGTTGCGCACCAGCTGGCGCAGGTGCTGGATATCGGCGTTGGGGTGCTGTTCAATGAAGCCTTGCAGATCGGCGTTGTCACCCTCGATCAGGCGTTCACGCCAGCGCTCCATCTCGTGGAACAGCTGGTTATGTGCCGCGCTGGCCGAGTCGAAACGATCGACCGCCTCGCGGATGGCATCGGCATCGGCGATGCGCATCAGCTTGCCGATATACTGCAGGTGGCGACGCTTGGCGCCATTGGCCTTGATGCGGGCGTATTCCTCAATGGCGGCGCGTAACTGGCCGTCGATCGGCAGTTTGTCCTGCTGATCCGGACGCAGCTCAGTCATCCGCTTGCCCAACTGCTGCAGCTCTTCGGCCTCGCGCTTGAGCTGAGATCGGCTGGGCGGCAGGTCATCGGTATCGTCATGGTGGTGCGAGTCAAAGTCGGTCATATCTGTGTCCATCAAGCAAAAAACAGCGTTGCCAGGCCGAGGAAGGCGAAAAAGCCGACAACGTCGGTAATGGTGGTCAGCAGGACGCTGCCGGCCAGAGCCGGATCTATGCCTACTGATTTTAGTATCATCGGAAGCAGGGTGCCGGCCATGGCGCCGGCAACCAGGTTAATCACGATCGCCAGGCCGATGACCACGCCGACGGTCGTATCCTGGAACCAGAGTACCGCGACCAGCGCGACTACCAGTGCCCACAGCAGGCCGTTGAGCGTGCCAACCACCAGCTCGCGGTTGAACAGCCAGCCGATGTTGGAGCGTTCCACATGGCCCAGTGCCTGGCCACGGATCACCAGGGTCAGGGTCTGGCTGCCGGCGATGCCACCCATGGAAGCGACGATCGGCATCAGCACGGCCAGTGCGACCACCTTGTCGATGGTGGCCTCGAACAGGCCGATCACGGCGGAGGCGATGAAAGCGGTGATCAGGTTGATGCCGAGCCAGACGGCGCGTCGCCGGGTGGTTTTCATGATCGGTGCAAAGGTATCTTCGTCCTCGTCGAGACCGGCCATGCTCATCAGCGAGTGGTCGGCATCCTCGCGGATCACGTCTACCACGTCGTCGATGGTGATACGGCCCAGCAGTTTGCCGGATTCATCGGTCACGGGGGCTGAAATCAGGTCCAACTGCTCGAACAGCCGCGCGACTTCTTCATCCGGCGTGTCGGCGGCAATGGCGTCCACATCGGTGTTCATGATCTCGCGTACCAGAACGTCGGGGTCGGTGGTCAGCAGTCGGGTCAGCGGCAGTACGCCGATGTAGGAGCCCTTGCGGCTGACCACGAACAGGGTATCGGTGGTTTCCGGGATCTCCTTGTGTCGCCGCAGATAACGCAGCACCGTTTCGGCGGTGATGTCGGGCCTGATGGTCACCGTGTCGGTGTTCATCAGGCCGCCGGCGGTGTCTTCCGGGAATGACAGAACCTGCTCGACCCGCTCGCGGTTCTCCCGGTCCATGATCTTGAGCAGCTCTTTCATCACCCGTTCGGGCAGCTGCTGCAGGATGTCGGCCATGTCGTCCGTTTCCAGCGACTCGGTGATCGCCAGAACCTCGGACGCTTCCATACGGCTCAGGATTTCAGCCTGGGCGTCGTCGCCCAGGTACTGCAGCACCTCGCCTTCCAGTTCCTGGTTGAGCAGATTCCACAGGATCTGACGTTCCCGCGGTGGCGTCTTTTCCAGCAGGTGGGCGACTTCGGCCGGACGCAGGCCCTTGTTAAGCATGAACCTGAGTTGCTGCAGCTCACCCACTTCCAGGGCGGCGCTGAGGGTTTCCAGATTGGAGGGCGTTTCCGGCTGGCTCATCGGCAGGTCTCACTCAGGAACAGTACGGGTGGTGCGGCAAGGTGCAGCAAGTGGCTGCAAGGGACGGCGTTATTCCGGCTCGTCAAAGCGGTTGTTGATCAGTGCTTCCAGCGCTTCCAGGGCGGCCTGTTCATCCTCGCCATGCGCGCTCAGTTGCAGCTCGGTGCCTTTGCTGGCAGCCAGCATCATCACCGACATGATGCTCTTGCCGTCGATTTCACGGCTGTCACGGGTAATGCGGATGTCAGCCTGGAATTGACTGGCGGTGGTTACCAGTTTGGCGGCGGCTCGGGCGTGCAGCCCCAGCTTATTGATAATGGTCAGTCGCTTTTCAATCATGTTGGGGTCCCGCGGCAGGCTGACTCAGTTCACGGTGCAGCACCTGAACATTATCCATATGCGCGCGGAAATAACCAGCCAGTTGCTCGGCAACATAGACGGAACGGTGTTGGCCGCCGGTGCAGCCGATACCGATGGTGATATAACTGCGGTTGTTGGCCTTGAAGCGGGGCAGCCACTTGTGTACGAAGCTGCGAATATCGGCCACCATCTCGGCGACCTCGTCGGCCTGGGACAGGAAGTCGATTACCGGCTGATCGCGTCCGGTGAAGCGGCGCAGCTCCGGAACCCAGTAGGGGTTGGGCAGGGAGCGGACATCGAAGGTGAAATCGACATCGAGCGGTACGCCGTGCTTGAAGCCGAAGGACTCGAACTGCAGCGACAGCGTCTGCTCGCTGCGTCCGGCGACGCGCAGTTTGACTTCATCCCTGAGCTCATAGAGGGACAGACGGGTGGTATCGATGCGCAGGTCGGCCAGGTTGGCGATCGGTTCCAGCAGTTCGCGCTCGGTACGGATTGCCTGCTGCAGGCTCTGGTCGTTGTCGGTCAGCGGGTGGCGGCGGCGAGTGGCGTTATAGCGGCGCAGCAGAGTGGCTTCGCCGGCGTCAAGGAACAGGGTTTCGACGCTCAGCCCTGGCTGCTGGCGCAGCTGCTGCATCACTTCGGGAAAGCGTATCAGGTTGCTGGGCAGGTTGCGGGCATCGATGCTGACGGCGATCGTCTGGGCTGGACGTGATTCGGCCAGCATCAGGCGGATCAGCTCCGGCAACAACAGTGCCGGCAGGTTGTCGATGCAGTAAAACCCTACATCTTCAAGGGCCTGCAGGGCCGTGCTCTTGCCGGATCCTGAGCGGCCGCTGAGGACGACCAGACGCATGCTATTGCCCCTGACACAGGCTCTGAACGCGTTCGAGCAGACTCTTGGAGTCTTCGCAGGCGCGCAGAGCGTCACGTGTTTCCGAATGGTTGAACAGTTCTGCCAGGCCTGCCAGTGTCTGCAGATGTTCCTCGGCTCCCTGTTCGGGGACCAGCAACAAGCAGACCAGGTCAACCGGACGGTTGTCGATGGCATCGAAATCGATAGGGGAAGCCAGGGTCATCAGCATGCCGACAGCCCGGTCAACGCCGGCCATGCGGCAGTGCGGAATGGCGACGCCTTCACCGATACCGGTGCTGCCAAGACGTTCGCGATTGATAAGGCCGCTGAAGATGTCCTCAGCGGCCGGGCCATTCAATTGCTCTGCAATCGTTTGACTGGCGAGTTCAAGCACTCGCTTCTTACTGACCACATCCACATGGCAGAGTGTAAGGGAGGGGGTCAGCAGTTCTGATAGTTGCATGTCGTGACGTGCTGCTACCGGTTATTTGTGGGATTTCATCTTTTCTTTGTGCTTGATGATCTGGCGATCCAGCTTGTCGACCATACCATCAATGGCAGCATACATGTCGTCATGCTGGTGTGTGGCGAAGACTTCACCGCCCGCCAGGTGGATGTTGGCTTCAGCGGTCTGGCGCTGCTTCTCAACACTGAGTGTGACCTGTGCATTAGTAATGTTATCGAAGTGACGTTCCAGGCGGTCAAACTTGGTGCGAACGTACTCGTCCAGAGCGCCTGTCAGTTCGACGTGATGGCCAGTGATGTTGATCTGCATAGGTTTTTCTCCTCGTCATGGACACGTTCTTGCAGCGTGCCTTTCCATTCCCATTAAACCAGACGCTTGCGCTCATTAGAAGGCGGAATGTTCATCGCTTCGCGATATTTTGCGATCGTGCGTCTGGCGACATTGATTCCCTGTTCTTTTAACAGCTGAGCGATCTTGTTGTCACTGAGTGGCTTGGCTGTATTCTCATTGTTGACCAGTTTCTTGATCAGGGCCCGGATAGCGGTGGATGAAGCCGCACCGCCATCGTCGGTACTGACGTGACTGGAGAAAAAATACTTGAGCTCGAAAATGCCCCTCGGGGTGTGCATGTATTTCTGCGTGGTGACCCGGGAGATGGTGGATTCGTGCATGTCGACCGCCTCGGCGATATCGTGCAGCACCATCGGCTTCATGCCTTCTTCGCCCTCTTCGAAAAAATCGATCTGGCGGGCAACGATCTCGGTGGCTACCTTGAGCAGCGTCTCGTTGCGGCTGAGCAGGCTTTTCAGAAACCAGCGCGCTTCCTGCAGGTGGTTCTTCAGATAGGTGTTGTCGGCGCTGTTGTCGGCCCGCCGGATCAGGTCGGAGTATTGGGTGTTGATCTTCAGCCGTGGCGAGGCGTCACTGTTCAGGCTGACGTTCCACTGTCCCTGTAGCTTGCGCACGATGACATCGGGAATGACATATTCGGGGGGCTCCGAGCTGATCAGAGTGCCGGGCTTGGGGTTCAGGCTCTGGATCAGACTGATCACCTGCTGCAGGCTGTCTTCCTTGAGGCGCAGGCGGCGCATCAGGGTGCGGTAGTCGTGGCTGCCGAGCAGGTTCAGGTGGTCGCGTACCAGGCGCACGGCATCGTTGAGCAGTGGCGTGTCTTCGGGCAGCTGGCGCAGCTGCAGTTGCAGGCATTCGCTGAGGTCGCGAGCGCAGACGCCGGCCGGGTCGAACTGCTGTACCCGGTGCAGCACCGCTTCGATTTCGTCCGCATCGCTGTCGGCAAAGAGTTCGCGCTCGCTCTGCTGGAAGTGCTCCAGGACCTCTTCGATACTGGTGCGCAGGTAACCGTCGGCATCCACGGCGTCGATCAGGGCGAGGGCGACCATGCGGTCGCTGTCACTCATCGGGGTCAGGTTCAACTGCCACAGCAGGTGATCCTGAAGGTCATCCTCGGTACTGTCGTTGTCGCCCGGCTCCCAGTCTCTGTCACGCTCGGGGCCGGGAGAGCTCTGGTGCTGAAAGGTGTCATCCCACTGGCTGTCGGTGGCCAGTTCGGCCGGGATCTGTTCGTTCCAGCCGTCTTCGCCGCTGTTGTCGTCCCAGCTGTCCTGCTCCTCGCCGGTCGCCGCTTGTTCGGTGTCGCGACTGCGCTCCTGCTCGGCGTTGGTGTCCGGCTTGTCGACTTCCGCCTCGGTAACATCCTGCTCCTCGTCGACCTCAAGCAGGGGGTTGCTGTCCAGGGCTTCCTGAATCTCCTGCTGCAGGTCCAGAGTGGAAAGTTGCAGCAGGCGGATCGCCTGCTGCAACTGCGGCGTCATTGTCAGCTGCTGGCCGATCTTGAGTTGTAACGACTGTTTCATATGCAAACTGCCGGGTTGACCGAATGGGAAATAGACATGTGGCTGCGCTCAGAGGGCGAACTGTTCGCCCAGATATGCGCGGCGGACCTGTTCGTTGTTGAGAATATCCTGGGGGCTACCCTGGGCCAGGATGCCGCCTTCACTGACGATATAGGCCCGCTCACAGATATCAAGGGTCTCGCGTACATTATGGTCGGTGATCAGGATGCCGATATTGCGCGACTGCAGGTGGCGGATCGTCTGCTTGATGTCGCTGACCGAGATGGGGTCGACACCGGCGAAGGGCTCGTCGAGCAGGATGAAGTCGGGCTCGGTGGCCAGTGCGCGGGCGATCTCGACGCGTCGACGCTCGCCACCGGAAAGCGCCATGCCAAGGCTGTCGCGCAGGTGCGTAATATGGAACTCCTCCAGCAGCTCCTCCAGCAGGGTATTGCGCTGGCTGGCGGACAGCTCCTTGCGAGTTTCCAGAATCGCCAGCAAATTGTCGCGCACGCTGAGTTTGCGAAATACCGAGGCTTCCTGGGGCAGGTAGCCGATGCCGCGGCGGGCGCGTTCGTGCATCGGCAGGCGGGTGACATCGTCCTGATCGATGCGGATCTGACCATGGTCGGCGTTGACCAGACCGACGATCATGTAGAAGCAGGTAGTCTTGCCGGCGCCGTTGGGGCCGAGCAGACCGATGATCTGACCGCTGCTCATCTCCAGCGACACATCGCGAACCACCTGGCGTCCCTTGTAGCTTTTGGCCAGGTGCAGCGCCTGCAGCTGTTTAATCTGTGCGGACATCAGTTCCCCTCGGTCTTCGGCTGAATCACCATCTGTACGCGCTGGCCCGAATCCTTTTCGCTGCCGTAGGCGTTTACCACGGCTTGCTTCATGTTGTAGACGATGCGTTCGCCGGTGAAGGTGTCACGGCCCTGGTCTACGCGGGCGGCTTCGGTGATGGTGACTTCCTGCTTGTTGACGCGGTAGTCCATGCGTTCGCCATAGGCCTTGGTCAGCGGCTGGTCGTGTTTCGGCTGCTGCTGGAATTGGGCCGGCTTGCCGGTGGAGATGATGCGCTGCACGCCCTCGTCATTACGATGCAGTTCGACGCGAGCGCCGCGGATCACCATGGTGCCCTGCACGATCTCCACGTTGCCGGTGTACACGGTGATGCCGGTACGTTCGTTCATGCTGGCGTGGTCGGCGCTGATGTGGATTGGTTGTTGCTGGTCTTCCGGCAGGGCATGGGCCAGAGCCGGCAGAGTCAGAAGGGTGGCCAGAAATAGAGATCGATATTTATTAGTGTACATGGTATTCACCCTTCACGTCCGAGAGCAGATCTATCCGTTGTTGATCGAAAAACAGGTCCATGCCGATCGCCGAGGTGGTATCCGGGCCGCGTTGCATCTGTACCGAGTGGTCGGTATGAGCATAGTCACGGGGAGGGTACAGGGTCAGCTGGTCGGTTGTCATCAGGCCGGGCAGGCCCGCAGCCGGATTATCGTGAAGCTGAACATTGCCCGCAAGCAGGATCTGTTCCCGGGAGTCCGGCAGGGTGCCTTGATCGGCGCTCAGCAGGTAGTGTCCACCAGCATTGCCGGGGACGCGGGTCACGGGGGTTTCAAGCCGCATGGCGGCCTGCTCAGGGTAATGTTGCATCAGCGGCGTAGTCAGCACCTGTCCGACAGCGCCATCATCCTGCCAGCGCGTGATTTCGGCGCGGCGGATGAAAAAATCAACCTGCTCAGCGGGGGAGCCCCTGAGCGAGGGCTCGTTTTCCTCCGGCGTGATCAGCCCCCACCACAGTAGGGGGGCAGCGACCAGCGCGGCAGTGATCAGCAGGCGCTGACGCTGACTCAGCATCCGCGATACTCCGCGTAGATGGCATCAAGCTTGCCTTGTGCGGCCAGGATCAGTTCGCAGAATTCTCGGGCGGCACCCTTGCCACCAGCGGCGCTGGTGACCCAGTCGGCTTCCTTGCGCACCAGTGGGTGGCCATTGGGTACGCTGGCGCCAAATGCACTGGCACGGATGGCGGCCAGGTCGGGCAGGTCGTCGCCGATATAGGCGGTATCGGCGGCACAGTGGCCGCTCTGCGACCAGAGTTCGTCCAGGGCGACCAGCTTGTCTTCCCGTCCCTGACGCAGGTAGGTAATGCCCAGCGCTTCGGCGCGCTGCTCGACCTGAGGAGAGCGTCGACCTGTGATGATGGCCGTTTCGATACCGCAGCGTTGCAGCAGTTTGATGCCCAGGCCGTCCAGGGTGTGGAAGCTTTTGACTTCACGCCCGTCGGCGAGGAAGTTCAGGCGGCCGTCGGTAAGGATGCCGTCGACGTCGAAGACCGCCAGGCGGATGTCGGCCAGAGCTGCGCGCAGTTGCGGTGAAAGGCTGTCCAGGTGCATCAGATCACTCCTGCTTTGAGCATGTCATGCATGTTGAGGGCGCCAACCGGGCGATTCTGTTCGTCCACGACCAGCAGGGCATTGATTTTGCGTTCCTGCATCAGGCTCAAGGCCTCGGCAGCCAGGATGCCGGGGCGTACGCTGGTGCCGCCGGCGGTCATGACGTCGCTGATCGGGGTGCTGGCCAGATCGACCCCCTGATCCAGGGTGCGGCGCAGGTCGCCGTCGGTGAAAATACCCTGCAGACAGCCGTCGGTGTCGGTGACGGCGGTCATGCCCAGATGCTTGCGGGTGACTTCCAGCAGGGCCTCGCGTACCGGGGTGTCAATCTGCACCAGAGGAATGTGCTGGCCGGTATGCATGATGTCATCCACCTTGAGCAGCAGGCGGCGTCCCAGGCTGCCGCCCGGGTGGGAGAAGGCGAAGTCTTCGCTGCTGAATCCGCGTGCTTCCAGCAGGGCGATCGCCAGGGCATCGCCCAGGACCAGCTGTGAGGTGGTGCTGGAGGTGGGAGCCAGGCCCAGCGGGCAGGCTTCACGATCGACCGGGATGTGCAGGTTGATGTCCGCCGTGCGCGCCAGTGTTGAGTTGGCATTGGCGGTCATGCTGATCAGCGGCGCACCCATGCGCTTGATCAGCGGCAGAATGGTGACCACTTCGGCGGTTTCGCCGGAGTTGGACAGTGCCAGGACGACATCCTCGCCGGTGAACATGCCCAGATCGCCGTGGCTGGCCTCACCGGGGTGAACAAAAAAGGCGGGGGTGCCGGTGCTGGCCAGGGTGGCGGCAATCTTGTTGCCGATATGGCCCGACTTGCCCATGCCGGTGACGATGACGCGCCCCTTGCAGTTGAACATGAGTTCACATGCCTGGCTGAAGTTCTCGTCCAGGTGATTGAGGAGTTCCTGCACGGCTTCCAGCTCAAGCCGGATGGTCTGGCGGCCGGATTTCAGGTAGTCGGTGGCTGTCATGGCGTGGATGTCTGCCTTCAATTGGTGATGCAAAATACCATTCTAACCCAGACCCGGGGTGAGCACGAACCCCGGAACATCTGTTGGGCAGGCTGTAGAAAAGCCATCTGCGTTGCCGAATGCGGCGTGATAAACAGGCTCAAAATGCGGGCCTGGTCTACCAGGCTCCGCTTTTACGCCGGTTTTTGCCTGGCCCCGTCCGCCTCGAAAACGCTTTTCAACACCCTGTTAGATTCACGTTTGCAGGTGAAAATGGTATATTTCACTGTCAAATTTGGGGTCGGTCGGTGTGTACCGGCAGTATGACAGGAAGCGGGAGTTTCAGGTACATGAAGCCTGAGCACGATAGCATTATCGACATTCGCGGATTGAGTTTCTTCCGTGGTGAGCGGGCGATCTTTGATGCCGTGGATATCAGCATTCCACGCGGCAAGGTGACTGCGATCATGGGGCCGTCCGGTACCGGCAAGACGACCTTGTTGAAACTGATCGGCGGTCAATTGCGACCGGACAGCGGGCAGATACTGCTGGAAGGCATGGATATTCCAAAGCTGGGGCGGCGTGAACTGTTCGAAGTGCGTGAACGCATGGGCATGCTGTTTCAGAGCGGTGCGCTGTTCACCGACATGAGCGTGTTCGAAAACGTGGCCTTCCCGTTGCGGGTGCATACCGAGCTGCCGGAGGACATGATCCGTGATGTGGTGCTGATGAAGCTGCAGGCGGTGGGGTTGCGCGGCGCGCGTGATCTGATGCCGAGCGAGCTGTCCGGGGGCATGGCGCGCCGTGTTGCCCTGGCGCGTGCCATCGCACTGGACCCGGATATCGTCATGTATGATGAGCCCTTTACCGGGCAGGACCCCATTGCCATGGGCGTGCTGGTCAACCTGATTCGACGCCTGAACCAGGCCCTGGGGCACACCAGTATCATCGTGTCGCACGATATCAACGAGACACTGAGCATCGCGGATTACATTTATCTGTTGGCTGATGGACGGGTGATTGCCAAAGGGACGCCCGCGGAGCTGGCCGACATCGACTCCGAGCAGGTGCGTCAGTTCATGCAGGGGCTGCCTGACGGCCCCGTGCCTTTCCATTTCAAAGCGCCTGATTACGTTCAGGATCTGTTACGGGAACACTGATCATGCTGGATATATTGCAGAGGCTCGGGCACAGGGGGCTGTCCCGCCTGGCGGCCATGGGGCGTGCCGGGCAGATACTGCTGCAGTCGCTGGTGGCCGCGCCTCAGCCCATGATCATGCTGCCGCTGGTGCTGAAGCAGATCTATTTTGTGGGTGTGCTCTCGCTGGTGATCATCGTCGTGTCCGGTGGCTTCATCGGCATGGTGCTGGGCTTGCAGGGGTATACCATCCTGGTCGATTACGGCTCCGAGCAGGCGGTAGGCCAGATGGTGGCGTTAAGCCTGGTGCGTGAACTGGCGCCGGTGGTGGCCGCGCTGCTGTTTGCCGGGCGTGCAGGGTCGGCGCTGACGGCCGAAATCGGTCTGATGAAAGCCACTGAGCAGCTGGCCAGTCTTGAAATGATCGGCGTGGACCCCTTGCGCCGCATCGTGGCGCCGCGTCTCTGGGCCGGTTTCATCTGTATGCCGATTCTGGCGATTATCTTTGCGGTTGTCGGCATCTGGGGCGGTTCGCTGGTGGCGGTGGACTGGCTGGGCATCTATGAGGGCTCCTTCTGGGCCAATATGCAGCAGTCGGTAGATTTTTATGATGATGTCCTCAACGGCATCATCAAGGCGGTTTGTTTCGGTGTCGTGGTGACCTGGATAGCCGTATTCGAGGGGTATGATTGTATCCCGACCTCTGAGGGAATCAGTCAGGCAACAACCCGTACGGTGGTGTATTCATCGCTGGCTGTGCTGGGGTTGGATTTCATCCTGACG
The DNA here is from genome assembly GCA_963677795.1 of uncultured Marinobacterium sp. GTDB lineage: Bacteria > Pseudomonadota > Gammaproteobacteria > Pseudomonadales > Balneatricaceae > Marinobacterium. The sequence continues at coordinate 2,609,505 of OY782520.1, forward strand.
GCATTGATGTTTGGAGAACTGTAAACATGCGTATGCGAACCGTCGAAATCGGCGTTGGGGCGTTCATGCTGGCGGGCATTCTGGCGCTGGTAGTGCTGGCGCTGAATGTGAGTGGGCTCAATCCGTCGGAGCAGCGCAGTGGCTACAAGGTGTATGCCCGCTTCGATAATATCGGTGGCCTGACGCCGCGCGCCAAGGTGGCGATGTCCGGTGTTCAGATCGGGCAGGTGACCGCGATTCGGATCGACAAGGGCATGTTGATGGCCGAAGTTGAAATGGAAATCTTCAGTGATGTGGACTATCTGACCAGTGACAGCTCTGCCAGTATTCTGACTGCGGGGTTGCTGGGTGAGCAGTACATCGGTGTGACCCCGGGAGCCGAGGATGAGCTGTTGGGGGATGGTGATTACATTCAGGATACGCAGTCGGCTCTGGTGCTGGAAGAGCTGATTGGCAAGTTCCTGTTCAATAAGGTAAGTGAGTAAGATGATGAAACAGTGGATGACAGCCCTGTTGCTGACCGCAACCATGTGGGTTACCCCGGCCGTGGCTCAGGCCAGCTGGCAGGAAGCCAGTGAGGTGGTCGATGCCGCTACGCGGGACATGCTGGCGCTGATGGAGCGCGAAGAACTGACGCGTGAGGAAAACACCGAGCTGCTGATGCAGGAGATCGAAACGATTATCTCCCCGGTGGTGGATTTTCCCTATATCGCCAAAAGTGTCATGGGCAAGTACTACCGTCGTGCCTCCGAAGCCGAGCGCGAGCGTTTTGTCGAGGTGTTCAAGACCACGCTGTTGCGCACCTATGCCAAGTCGATCGCTGGTTTTGAGCTGAAAAACTACCGCATTCAGACGCCGTCGGGCGAAAGCCCCGAACCGGCCAAGCAGGTGGTCAGTGTGAATGTCAGCTCCGGTAACGGCGAGATGTATACTCTGGTGTACTACATGCTCAAACAGGAGCAGCGCTGGACGCTGGTGAACGTCATGGTCGATGGCATCAACCTGCGCATCACCTTCCGCAACCAGTTTGCCGATCTTTTTCAGCAGAACCGCACGGTTGCCGCGACCATCGATGCTTGGGCAAGCAAGATGCAGGACGTGAAGCTGGAGCAGGCGGGCAGTGACGATGACAGCCGCGAAGGTTGAAGTCGCCAACGCCGGCGAGGTGCGGTTGAGCGGGGATCTGACCTTTGCCACCGTGCTGCAGGTACGCCAGCCGTTGCTGGATCAGCTGCAAGCCTGTGGTGCGCGTGGTACGCTTGACCTTTCCGGTGTCGATCGCGTGGACAGTTCGGCCCTGTCTCTCTGGCTGGTCTGCCTGCGCCAGGCACGCCGTCTGCAACAGGAGCTGCACCTGGTTGGCGTGCCCGCTGACTTCGACGCCATTGCGGGGCTGGTCAGCCTGGACGAGGAACTGTCCGGGGAGGCGTGAGCCTGATCGCCTTTTCTCCCCTGTTTCGGTATGATTTCGCCCATCATTTCTGAGTACACGTTAGGCAGGGGAGTCCCGCATGCAGGCTGAAGAAGTCAAACAGATTCTGGAACAGCAGCTGGAAGGCTGCACCGCATATACCGACGGCGAAGGCTGTGACTTCAAAGTCACGGTTGTCGGCGAGGTTTTTGCCGGCCTGTCTCCCGTAAAAAAACAGCAGCTGGTCTACGGCTGCCTGAGTGACCAGATTGCCAGCGGCGCCATCCATGCTGTGACGATCAAAACCTACACCCCGGAACAGTGGGCTGCGCTGAGCTGAAGTCACACAGGAAACCCTGATGGATAAACTGATTATTGAAGGCGGCGCCTGCCTGAATGGTGAAGTCCGCATCTCCGGTGCCAAAAACTCGGCACTGCCGATTCTGGCGGCGACACTGCTGGCGGATGAACCGGTCACCATTTGTAACCTGCCTCACCTGCACGACATCACCACCATGCTGGAGCTGCTGCGCCGCATGGGTGTGGACCTGGTGATCGACGAGAAATTGAGCGTCGAACTCAACGCCACCACCATCACCGACCTTTGCGCGCCCTATGAGCTGGTCAAGACCATGCGTGCGTCCATCCTGGTGCTGGGGCCGTTGCTGGCGCACTTTGGCCGTGCTGAAGTTTCCCTGCCCGGTGGTTGTGCCATTGGCAGCCGCCCGGTGGATCTGCATATCCGCGGCCTCGAGGCGATGGGTGCCGATATCAAGGTTGAAGGCGGTTATATCCGCGCCAGCGTTGATGGCCGTCTGAAGGGCGCACGCGTGTTCTTTGACACCGTGACCGTGACCGGCACCGAAAACATCCTGATGGCCGCCGCGCTGGCCGAAGGTGAGACCATTATCGAAAATGCCGCGCGCGAGCCGGAAATCGTCGATCTGGCCAACTGCCTGAACGCCATGGGCGCCGACGTGCGTGGCGCCGGTACCGACACCATCACCGTGTATGGCGTTGAATCGCTGAAGGGCTGCCGTTATTCGGTACTGCCGGACCGTATCGAGACCGGCACCTTCCTGGTGGCGGCTGCGGCAACCGGTGGTCGGGTCAAGTGCAAGAATACCCGCCCCGATACCCTGGATGCGGTATTGCAGAAGCTGAAAGAGGCCGGTGCCGAGATCGAAACCGGTGAGGACTGGATCAGTCTGGACATGCACGGCCAGCGCCCCAAGGCGGTCAGCGTGACCACCGCGCCTTACCCGGCGTTCCCGACCGACATGCAGGCCCAGTTTGCGGCGCTGGATGCGGTGGCCATCGGTGTCGGCAAGATCCGTGAGACCGTGTTCGAAAACCGCTTCATGCACATGCAGGAGATGATCCGCATGGGCGCGAATGTCTCCATTGAAGGCAACACCGCGGTGATCGAGGGTGTGAGCAAACTGCAGGGCGCGCCGGTGATGGCAACTGACCTGCGTGCTTCCGCCAGCCTGGTGATTGCGGCGCTGGTCGCCGAAGGTGAAACCGAGATCGATCGTATCTACCATATCGACCGCGGTTACGAATGTATCGAAGAGAAACTGCAGCTGCTGGGTGCGCGTATTCGTCGTGTGCCCGGCTAACAGCCTGCTGAGTGAGCGAAGAGGCCCATGAAACAACAGCTGACCATCGCCCTGTCCAAGGGGCGCATCCTGAAGGAGACGCTGCCGCTGCTGGCAGCGGCTGATATCCTGCCTGCCGAAGATATCTTCAGCAGCCGTAAACTGATCTTCGATACCAACCATGACCATATCAAGCTGGTGGTGATTCGTGCCACCGACGTGCCCACCTACGTTGAGTACGGTGGCGCCGATATGGGCATCGCGGGTAAGGATGTGCTGATGGAACATGGCGGTGCCGGCCTGTATGAGCCGCTGGATCTGGAGATCGCCAAGTGCAAGCTGATGGTCGCCGGCATGAAGGATGCGGCACCGGTGGAAGGGCGGATGAAGGTGGCGACCAAGTTCGTTAACCTGACCAAGGAATACTTTGCCCGTCAGGGCCAGCAGGTGGATATCATCAAGCTCTACGGGGCGATGGAGTTGGCGCCGATCATGGGGCTGGCCGACCGCATCGTCGATATCGTCGATACCGGCAACACCCTCAGGGCCAATGGCCTGGAGCCGATGCAGCATATTGCCGAGATCAGCTCGCGCCTGGTGGTGGGACAGCCGTCGATGAAAATGAAACACGCACTGATCCAGCCGATCCTGGACCAGCTGCAGCAGGCGATCGATGCGCGCCGGGAGGAGGTGGCATGAGTCTCTCCATCAAGCGTCTGGACGCGGCACAGACCGACTTCGACCAGCAGCTGGCGCAGTTGCTGGCCTGGGAAAGCGTGTCCGACGACAAGGTTAACGGCATCGTCAATGAGGTGATCGCCAAGGTCCGCACCGAAGGTGATGCGGCACTGGTAGAGTTTACCAACCGTTTCGACCGGACCTCGGCCAGCAGTATCCAGGATCTGGAGCTGGGCCAGGCGCGTCTGCAGCAGGCGCTGGATGGCCTGCCCGCCGAGCAGCGTGCCGCGCTGGAAAAGGCCGCCGAACGTGTGCGTAGCTACCATGAACGTCAGAAAGGCGAGTCCTGGCAGTACACTGAAGCGGACGGCACCATGCTGGGTCAGCAGATCACGCCGATGGACCGGGTTGGCATCTACGTGCCCGGCGGCAAGGCGGCCTATCCGTCATCGGTGCTGATGAATGCCCTGCCGGCTCATGTGGCTGGCGTGAAAGAGATCATCATGGTGGTGCCGACCCCTGAGGGCGTGGTCAACGAGCTGGTGTTGGCTGCGGCTGCGCTGGCCGGCGTGGACCGTGTCTTTACCCTGGGCGGTGCTCAGGCGGTGGCCGCGCTGGCCTACGGTACCGAGACCGTGCCCAAGGTGGACAAGATTGTCGGCCCCGGCAACATCTTCGTGGCCACGGCCAAGCGTGCCGTGTTCGGCACCGTTGGTATCGACATGATCGCCGGTCCGTCCGAGATCCTGGTGGTTTGTGATGGCCAGACCGACCCGGACTGGGTGGCGATGGATCTGTTCTCCCAGGCCGAGCATGATGAAGATGCCCAGTCGATCCTGGTGTGCCCGGATGCGGACTATATCGACCAGGTGGAGGCCAGCATCAACAGGCTGCTGCCGACCATGGAACGCCGTGAGATCATCCAGATCTCGCTGGAGAGCCGTGCCGCGCTGATCAAGGTCGCGGATATGGATCAGGCGGCCGAGGTGAGCAACCGCATCGCGCCGGAGCACCTGGAACTGTCCGTGGCGGATCCGGAAGCGTTGCTGCCGCAGATTCGTCATGCCGGTGCCATCTTCATGGGACGTTATACCGCTGAAGCTCTGGGCGACTACTGTGCCGGTCCGAACCATGTGTTGCCGACGTCCGGTACGGCTCGCTTCTCGTCACCGCTGGGGGTTTACGACTTCCAGAAGCGCTCCTCGCTGATCATGTTCTCGGCGGATGGTGCTTCGGAGATGGGCAAGGTGGCGTCGGTGCTGGCCCGTGGCGAAAGCCTGACGGCGCATGCCCGCTCTGCCGAGTACCGCATCAAGGACTGAGCCGAAACGCTCAGGTATGAAAAAAGCTCCCCAGGGAGCTTTTTTTGTATTTGTGTCTTGCGTCGCCCGGGATCAGTTACGCGTCTGCGGTCGCTCGCCGACGCTGGCTTCCAGGCTCATCTCGTGGCCGTTGCGCAGGATACCCAGTTCCACCTTGTCGCCGGGCTTGAACCGGGCAATCCGGTTCATCGCCTTGCGGCTGCTGGTCACCGGCTCCCCAGCGATCTGCAGCAGTACATCTCCCGGCTGCAGGCCCGCCTGGTGAGCCGGCCCGTTGCGGAAGATGCCGGCGATGATCAGGCCGGGACGGTCACCGACGCCAAAGGACTCGGCCAGGCGCGGGGTCAGTTCCTGTATCTCGATGCCCAGCCAGCCTCGAATCACCCGGCCGTTGCTGATCAGGTCCTGCATCACCTGGCGCGCCAGCGTTGACGGGATGGCAAAGCCGATTCCCTGAGAGCCGCCGGACTTGGAGAAGATGGCGGTGTTGATGCCGATCAGGTTGCCGTAGGCATCGATCAGTGCGCCACCGGAGTTGCCCGGGTTGATGGCAGCATCGGTCTGGATGAAGTCTTCGTAAGTGCTCAGCCCCAGTCGGTTGCGGCCGGTGGCGCTGATGATCCCCATGGTGACGGTCTGGCCGACGCCGAAGGGGTTGCCGATCGCCAGAGCGACATCACCGATACGCGACTCTTCACTGGCCAGGGTGATGCTGGGCAAGTCATCGAGTTCGATCCTGAGTACCGCCAGGTCGGTTTCAGGATCCAGGCCGACCACCTCGGCGAGGGCCTCGCGACCGTCGCGCAGCGCTACCACGATGCTGTCGGCGCCGCTGATCACATGGTTGTTGGTGACCACGTAGCCCTGTTCATTGAGGATTACCCCGGAACCCAGGCTGGACTCTATCCGTTCCCGCTGTGGCAGCTGCTCGCTGTTGAAGAATTTGCGGAAAAAGGGGTCATTCAGCAGCGGGTTGGCCGGCTGGCGTACCAGGGTGCGGGTGTAGATATTGACCACGGCCGGGGCGGCACGGTCGACCGCATCGGCATAGGACACGACGCCACTGGGGCGGATAGTCGGTGTATCGACCGCCGCCGCCTCACGGATCTCGACCGTGGTGACCGGCGGTGCGATCAGCTGTGGATAAAACTGAAGAATAAGCAACGCGGCCAGAATGCCGGTGACAACAGGCCAGATCAGGTAGGAGACTTTACGCATCGACTTGCTTGCACCTGTAAATCATTTCAGTATGCCCCATTATACGTTTACCGACTTATGTTGAACAACGCGGGAGATTTCATGGCCGTTTCAATCGATCAACTGGTGCGCTACTGCGATCAGCTGTTGGAAGCAAAGCGCTTTCGGGACTATTGCCCGAACGGGCTGCAGGTCGAGGGGCGTCAGCAGGTGCAGCGTCTGGTCACCGGTGTGACCGCCTGTCAGGCCTTGCTGGATGAGGCGCTGGACTGGCAGGCGGATCTGGTGCTGGTCCATCATGGCTATTTCTGGAAGGGAGAGGCGGCAGCGATCACCGGGATCAAGCGCAAGCGGCTGCACACGCTGCTGGTCAATGACCTGAACCTGATGGCCTATCACCTGCCGCTGGATGCCCATGCCGAGCTGGGCAACAACGCTCAGCTGGCGAAACGGTTGGGGATCACTTTGGAAGGGCCTTTGGAGCCGGGCCAGGATCCGGCCATCGGCAATATGGGTCAGCTGGAGCAGCCGCTGACGCTGGCGGCGTTTGCCGAACGTGTCGAGCAGGTGCTGGGACGGGTGCCGCAGCTGGTTGCCGGGGGGGAGCACTCAATTCAGCGGGTCGCGCTCTGTACCGGCGCGGCCGAGCGGATGATCGATCTGGCGCTGGAGCAGGGCGCTGATCTTTATCTCAGTGGCGAGATCTCCGAGCCGGTGGTGCACACGGCGCGGGAGGCGGGCATTCACTACTGCGGTGCCGGTCATCACGCCACCGAGCGGTACGGCGTGCAGGCGCTGGGTGAGCACCTGGCCGCGCAGTTCGGCCTGGAGCACCGGTTTATCGATATCGACAACCCGGTTTGAACAAAGGGCCGGGCGACAATTGTGCCCGGCTTGTGGGGGACCGTGGATCAGGCCTTTTCGCGGCGGACCTCTTCCGGTGCATCCTCGCCGTAGGCGGTCGGATCACCGGCCGCAGGCTGGGCCTTCTCGGCCTGCCCCTTGTGGTCAAAACCGTACTCTTCAGACAGGGTGCCGGCCTCATCCGGTTTCTTCGGTGCGTAATCACGCGGCGGCTCTGGCAGCTCTTCCTGTTCGCTGTTATCCAGGGCATCGGTTACGGTGGGGATGTCAGCGTTCAGGCCGGGGCGAAGTTCGTTCTGCAGGGCGGTGGCGGCCGGCAGCTCCGGGCAGAGAGTCTCTGCGCTGCTGGCCAGATGCTGGTGAACCTTGCGGTACTGATCGGTCAGGCCATTGACCAGCTCGGCGGTCTGCTCGAAATGTTCGCCGACCTTGCGTTTGTAGCTGTCCAGTTCGGAGCGGGCTGTGTCCAGCTCATCGACCAGTTCCTGTTCTCGGCTGGAGCCGCCGCCGGCGCGTCCGAGCAGAAAACCGATCAGGGCACCAATGCCCAGGGCTACCAGGGTCACAATCCAGATATTCGTTTGTTCCACGCATCTATCCTCGATCACATAATCCGTTCACAGGGGCATATTAAAGCAAACTGACCCTGAAACCCATGCGGTCTGTCATTATCGCTGGCCAGTGTGGTCTGTCCATTGTCGGTTGGTCGAGTGGCCACGGCCGGCCAGCGTGCGCAATGTTTCCAACCTTTGCCCTCGGGCAGGTTTTACGGCTGCGAGTGCCATGGTGGCGGTATGACTTTGTTATACTGCCGCCGAAAAGCAACATTGTGCTTGTCCATGCCTGCCGGTGTGGACGTATCGCGGCTGATCGCAACAGTCGCGAGTCCTATTGTGAGACAGGTTGAAATTGAAGTATCAAGACACCTTGAATGCGATCTATGCGCAACTGGACCGGTTGGGGGACCTGCCGGTGTTCAGTGCAACGGTCAACCGTATCCGCCAGGTAAGCAGTTCGCGGCAAAGCGATGCGATGGCATTGGCGATGGCGGTGATGAAGGACGTCAATCTGTCGATCAAGCTGCTGAAGATCGCCAATACGCCCAGCTACAACCGCAGTGGTGGCCAGATCAGTGCCGTATCGCGGGCGGTGGTGCTGATCGGTTTCGAGCGTATCCATAATCTCAGCGTCACCCTTAAGCTGATCGAGAGCTTCCGCGATGAACAGCCCGATACCGGTGTCGAGCAGTTGTTGATCAGCGCTTTTCTCAATGCCTCACTGGCGCGGGAGCTGGCTGCAGCGGCGGGGGCACTCGATATTGAGGAAACCTATATCTGCGGTTTGCTGTACGGTCTGGGTGAAATCATCGTGGCCTTCACCTTGCCTGACACCTACAGCCGGATGCTGCGTTTGCGTGAGCGGGCCAGGGAGGGATGGTCGCGCATACAGCTGCAGCAGCTGGGTGGAAATTTCAGTGATATTGGCCAGGATCTGGCGCAAAGCTGGGGCTTCCCGAAAGCTGTGGTCCAGGTAATGGACCCTTTGACGGCGGAGCAGTTGCGTGGCAGCGGTCGTCTCAATCACTGTCTGGCTTCCGGCTGTCATGACCTGCTGGAGCTGCTCTATCGCCGGGATACTGCCGGTGAGCTGGACTATACGTCCCTGGTGGGCGATCTGGCCTGCGCGACCCGGCAACCAGTGGAGGCGCTGGATCGGCATATCGGCGAGGCGTTTCGTCAGGTGTGTGATCTGGCCGACGAGTACGGTCTGCAACACCGTCTGGTCAGCCCTCGGCTGAGTCAGTCGGATGACCCGGAGCTGGATGAGATGACCCGCAAACTGGCCTACTATGTCCACTCCCGTGAGGCACGTAACCCTGCTCCCCAGGTGGAAGAGCCGGTGGAGGAGAAAGCGTCTGTTAACCAAACCCGCTTGATGGAGCGGCAGCTGCACCACCTGCAGCGGATGAACGAACTGATTGCGGCGCCCCCCAGTGCCGGCAGCCTGCTTGAAGCGGCGGTAACGGCGATTGCCGAGTCCAGTACTCTGGAGCGGGTAGTGTTCTGCCAATTGGCTGCCAGTGGGCAGGAATTGAAGGCGCGTATGACGGCGGGCGATGACCCGGCGCGGCTGAAGTCATTCTTTCAGCTGCACCGGCAGCAGCCGGGAACCCTGCTGTTCTTCCGAATACTGGAAAAGCGAATGACATTACTGGTGCCGGACAGCGACGAGCCGGGCTGGCGTGAGCGCTTGCCAGAGCCGTTTCTGCAGGAGGTGGACCCCAAGGGCTTCATCGCGGCGCCCCTGGTGGTCAGGGAGCGCGTACTGGGGCTGATGTATGCCGATCAGGGCGAGGTGGTCGAAGACCAGGCGTTCAAGGTGTTCAATCAGTTCCTGATGCAGGCTCGGCTGGGTCTGGAAATGTTGCAAAGCCGGCGTTAGGCCGGCGTTGCCGGGGCGGTTGCTAGCCCTGCTGGGGTGGTCGCGGCCGCCAGAGGATCTCTTCGCCACCGTCCCGGCGGCTCAGCACACGGGCACAGACGAAGAGCAGGTCGGACAGGCGATTCAGATAGGCAACGCCCTGGGGGTTGAGGCTTTCGGTTTCCGCCAGGGCGACGGCGCGTCGCTCTGCCCGGCGGCAGATGCTGCGTGCCAGATGCGCCTGAGCTGCCGCCCGATTACCGCCTGGCAGGATGAATTCCTGCAGTGGCGGCAGGGACTCATTGAGCACATCCAGTTCTGCCTCCAGCCACTCGACCACCTGGATCGTGATCACCGTATAGTTTGGATCGGCGACTGCGAGCTCGCCGCCGAGATCAAACAGGTCGTTCTGTACCCTCAGCAGCAGGGGAGCCAGCGCATCATCGGCGGACAGCTCGGCGAGCAGGCAGCCCAGCAGGCTGTTCAACTCATCCACATCACCCAAGGCTTCGATGCGGGGATGGTATTTGGCGACGCGACTGCCGTTGGCCAGGCCGGTGGTGCCCTTGTCGCCGCTGCGGGTGTAGATACGGGTCAGACGGTTGCTCATGTGGACTCCGGGTTTGCTTATGAATGGCGTTTTTGCTGCACGCTGACATGAGCGGGCTGGACGATCAGAGGATCGGGTTCCAGCTCGATCTCCGTATTGGCGTCGGGGTAGGGCAGCTGACTGAGGATGTAGCGCATGGCGTTGAGGCGTGCCCGTTTCTTGTCATTTGACTTGATGATCGCCCAGGGCGCATCGGCGGTGTCGGTATGAAAGAACATGGCTTCCTTGGCTTCGGTGTAGGCATCCCACTTGTCCAGTGACGCCAGATCGACCGGCGACAGTTTCCAGTGTTTCAGTGGGTCGGTGCGGCGGGACTGAAAGCGCTGGAACTGCTCCTCGCGACTGACTTCGAACCAGAGCTTGAACAGGCGGATGCCGCTGCGCACGAACATCCGCTCCAGCTCGGGCGCTTCACGCATGAATTCGAGATACTCCGAGGGGGTGCAGAAGTCCATCACCCGCTCGACGCCGGCCCGGTTGTACCAGGAACGGTCGAACAGGATGATTTCGCCGGCGGTGGGCAGGTGCTTGATGTAGCGCTGGAAATACCACTGCGCCTTTTCCTGTTCAGTGGGCTTCTCCAGCGCGATGACACGAGCACCGCGCGGATTGAGGTGTTCCATGAAGCGTTTGATGCTACCGCCCTTGCCGGCGGCGTCCCGGCCTTCGAAGATGATCAGGATCTTCTGACCCGTGTCGCGGGCCCAGCGCTGCACCTTGAGCAGCTCGATCTGCAGCAGGCGCTTGTCGGCTTCATAGATGTCGCGCTTCATTTTCTTGGCGTAGGGGTAGGTCTCGTCCTGTACGGGGCTGTCGGCCTTGCTCATTCAACTCTGTCCTTCAACTCTGTGTGGGGCTCAGTGCCCGTATTCCTTGCAATAGGGAGAGATTGACCGGTACCTCGATCGCCAGCATTTCAGCCTGCTGGCACAGGTAGCCGGTAATCTGTTCGATCTCGCTGCGGCGTCCGTGACGGATATCCTGCAGCATGGAAGAAAAATTGTCGCCCGTTGCCCGGGCAACCGCGGCAGCACGCTCCTCCAGCGCTTCCGGGAATAGCACTATGCCGGCGGCCATGGCAACCTGCTCTACCTCCCGGCACACATTCCGCATCAGCTCGATCCGCGCGGGATCGTTCAGCAGGGCGCCGTTGCGGCAGTCAAACAGTGCGGTCAGCGGGTTGATGGCACAGTTGATTGCCAGCTTGCGCCACAGGTGTGTTCGGATATCGGTGCTGGGATGCAACGCAATCGCCAGCCGATCCCAGCCCGAGGGCAGGGCAGGCGTACGCTCGCTCAGTGGGCCTATATGGGTATCGCCACGGCTGACGCAGTGCAGCCGGTGTCGTGTTTCCAGCCAGGCGCCGGCGGTGGTGGTAGCAGCCCAGAGCCGGACGTTGTGCAGCCGGTCCAGCAACTGTTGCTGTTGGCCCATGCCGTTCTGCAACAGTACCACTTCGGCGCTGCCGTGCAGTCTTGGCTGTATGGCTTCAACGGCACTCAGGGTATCATAGGCCTTGGTTGCGACCAGCAGGTGCCGAATGGGCATCTCGGCGTCAGGTGTTTCCAGCTGGCAGTGAATCTGGTGATGCCGTTGTGCTTCGGTAACCTCAAGCCGACCGTCAGCTGGCCATTGAGCGAGGCTGGCCTGGTTACGCAGAATCAGGCTGACCTTCTGACCCGCCTGGGTGAGAAAGTCGGCCCAGAGGCAGCCGATGGCGCCTGCACCAAGGATATGCCAGTGCATGGAAACTCCGTAGCAAATGATGTGATCTTAGCCCTGTTGCGGCAGGGAGTGAAACCGATATTAACAGGAGAGGTGTGATGCCTTCATTCGATGTTGTATCCGAGCTGGATACGCATGAAGTAACCAATGCCGTGGACCAGGCGAACCGCGAATTGCAGAGTCGTTATGACTTCAAGGGCGTCAAGGCTGCCTTTGAACAGGCCGGCGAAACGGTCACTCTGGAAGCAGAAGTGGATTTCCAGCTGCAGCAGATGCTGGAAATGCTGAAAGCCAAGCTGACCAGCCGCAAGATCGATATCAAGTGCATGGAGGTCAAGGACCCCGATGTCAGCGGCGTCAAGGCGAAGCAGGAAGTGGTCCTGCGACAGGGGCTGGATCAGGCGATGTGCAAGAAGATCGGCAAGGTGGTCAAGGATGCCAAGCTGAAGGTGCAGACCCAGATTCAGGGTGACAAGGTGCGCGTCACCGGCAAGAAACGTGATGACCTGCAGGAAGCGATTGCGCTGCTGCGTGAAGCGGATATCGAGCTGCCGCTGCAGTTCAACAACTTCCGCGATTGATCCTTTTCGGGCGCTGCCGGCTGGGCGGCGCCCGGATTTCCCGCCTTATTCCTGGCAGCAGAGCAGAAACAGCTCCCGTGCCAGTGCCTGCTGTTCACTGTCGCTGTTGCGTCGAAAGTCTTCTGCCACCAGGCCGCCCTTGCTGAGCAGTCGATGCAGCTGTGCACCCTGCCATTCCATCAGCGTCATGCCGCTGCTCTTGTCACTGATACTCAGTTTCGGGTTGGTAGGGTGTTCCAGCCAGGCGTTGATTTGAAAGGTCATCAGCGTCCCTCCAGTCATGATGAATGCACCTGACTATAGCGGGGATAATGCCCGATGTAAATGATAATAATTATTATTTGTCATTATGGTCAGCTTGGCTGATGCCATTGAAACGATCGCGCAGCAGCCAGAGCATGCACAGTGACGGCAGTACCATCAGTGCCGTGACAATAAAGAAACGCTCCCAGCTGCCCAGCCAGTCCACGGTGTAGCCACTCAGTCCGGCCAGGGTGGTGCGGCTCAGATTGCCGAGAGAGGCCAGCAGGGCATACTGGGTGGCACTGAAGGCGCGCCCGGTCAGCAGGGTCAGGAAGGAAACGAAGGCGACGGTGGAGAAGGCGGTGGTAAAGTTGTCGACCACCAGGGTCAGCAGCAGCAGCCACTCGACCGGGCCGGCGGCGGCGATGACGGCGAACATCAGGTTGCTGGCGGCCATGGCACTGCCGCCCAGCAGCAGACCCTTGACCACGCCGAAGCGGGTGTTGAAGGCGCTGCCCAGCAGGGTGAAGCTGACGGTGATGAACCAGCCGAACAGTTTGGTGTATTCGCCAATCTGCTCGTTGCTGAAGCCGATCTCCTTGTAGAACACCACTGACATGCGGCCGAGGAAGGCCTCGCCGATCTTGAACAGGAAGATAAACAGCATCAGCATCAGCGCGACTTTGACGCCGTTCTTGCGGAAAAACTCGGCAAAGGGCTCGATCACGGTGACGGCAAACCAGGTCAGCCAGCGCCCGTCACGCAGTTCCCGCTGATACTGGCGTTCGGCCTGTGCCTGCAATTGCTCCCGCGCAGTGACCGGTTCTCGTACCAGCAGGGTGAACAGCATCAGCAGCAGAATAACACCGGCCATCAGCAGATAGATGTTGTTCCAGCCGAGCTCGTCCGCCTGGGAAAAGGCCAGATAGCCGGGCCAGGAGTAGCCGGTCCACCAGCCGATGATGGCGATGGCGGCGGCAGGAGGCAGTGAAGCCTTTTCATGTGGCGCGAACTGGTCGATGCGGAAGGCGTCGACGGCGATATCCTGGGTGGCAGAGCTGGCGGCTATACCGAAGGCGAAGAGGCCGGCCATCAACAGGTGTGAACTGGGGTTTACCGTCGCCAGCAACAGGGTAAAGAGCAGCATCATCAACTGGGTGGCCAGAATCCAGCTGCGTCGTTGGCCCAGCTGGCCCAGCAGGGGCAGGCGGACACGGTCGACCAGGGGGGCCCAGAGAAAGTTGATCGCATAGACGGTCGCGACGCTGCCGAGCAGGCCGATCTCCGCCCGGGCGATGCCGGCATCGGTCAGCCAGCCGCTGAGTACGCTGCCGGTGAGCAGGAAGGGAAAGCCGCTGGAACAGCCCATGAGGAAGATCCACAGCAAACGGATATCCCGGTAGCGGGCGAAGGTTTCTTTCCAGGCGTGCAGCATTGTCGGCGAGTCCCTGCAGGTGAACGGCGAGCCAGTATAACAAAGCAAGACCGACCAGCGGCTGAATCCTGTTACGCGCTACGATCCTGCAGGGCAAGGATCGCAGCGCGAAGGGGGAGCGTCAGATGCGCAGGGCGCCATCGACCTCGATGCAACGACCATTGATGTAGTCGTTTTCGAAGATGAAGCTTACGGTTTTGGCGATCTCTTCCGGTTTGCCCAGGCGTTTGGCCGGAATCATGGCTTCGATCTTTTCCAGCGCTTCCGGCTTCATGCCCATTACCATCTCGGTACCGATGAAGCCGGGTGCGATAGAGGCGGCACGGATGCCGTAACGGACCAGTTCCTTGGCCCAGGTCACGGCCATGGCTTCAACACCGGCCTTGGTGGCGGTGTAGTTGGTCTGACCCATGTTGCCGGCGCGAGAGATGGAGGAAATATTGATGATGCAACCTTCGGAGCCGGTTTCGATCATCTTGGCAGCGGCTTCACGGGCGCAGAGGAAGGTGCCGGTCAGGTTGACGTTGATCACCTGGTTCCACTGCTCCATCGACATCTTGCTGACCACCTGGCCGTCTTTGGCTTTCAGGAACAGGCCATCTCGGGTGATGCCGGCGTTGTTGACCAGACCATTGATGGCGCTGAAGTCGCGGGCGATATCGGTGAACAGCTGCTCGACCTGCTCTTCGTCGGCTACGTTGGCGATATAGGTGCGGGCTTCAACGCCCAGTTCCATACACAGGCCAGCGGTTTCATCCAGGTCGACCTGGTTCAGGTCGACCAGCGCCAGTTTGGCGCCCTTGCCAGCCAGTTCCAGTGCCATGGAGCGACCCAGACCGCGGCCACCGCCGGTTACCACTACAACTTTGTCTTTGAGTTCCATCGGGGATTACCTCTGTTATATGGATACTTTTCTTATTGTGCGCTGCAATATATTGCAGTGCAACAATTTAGTTGGCATCGTCCAAAAAGTCTATATATGTCACAAAAAAGTCATCAAATAGGCTGATAATCTGAAAATTTGTTCATGTTCCGTGGGCGTTTGTTTTGCACTAATTTGTTGTTTGGTAAGGGTTTTCACCTATGTCTGGTGTCGACGCCCTGTTCATCGTGACTTGGTTGAACCGAACAAAAATGGAAGAATCAAAGGTCAAGGGTGCCATGAACCGTTCATGGCGCTCTGGAACCCAAGTTCACCACACCTGAGAGACCTTATGCGCTTCCTGTTTCTGCTGTTCATCATCATCCCGATCATCGAAATTACCGTGCTGATTCAGGTGGGTCAGGCGATAGGTGCCTGGTACACCGTAGGGCTGGTGCTGTTGTCGGCCTTCATTGGCGTCAATATGTTGCGTCATCAGGGGCTTTCGACGCTGGCACGGGCCCAGCAGCGGATGAATCAGGGCGAAGTACCGGGGCAGGAAATGGTGGAAGGCATCGTATTGGCCGTCGGGGGCGCCCTGCTGGTGACGCCGGGCTTCGTTACCGATGTCATCGGCTTCAGCTGTTTGATCCCCGGAATCCGCAAGGGTTTGGTCAAGGCGCTGCTCAGTCGTTTCACGGTGATTGCGGCCAGTCAGACCACGCAAACCCATTTTCATCAGGGTTTTCAGGATCCTGATTTCCAGTCGGGGCCACGCCCCCGTGATATCCCGCCGCGCGACGGCGATGTGATCGATGGCGAATACACCCGTCGCGATTAAAAAACCTGGCTTTCGGCGCTTGAAATTCCTTCGCGCGCCCCTATCTCTCCTGACACCAAAGTGGGGTCGAGTCGATCAGCAAAAAAAATGCTGTTGAAGGCTTGAAAAGTCCTTGGCTACCCCCCACCTAAGTAGCAATCGGATTCCGGGCGTGGATACGCCCGCCTTAACAACAACATCGCATTGGATCCTAGATACCAGGAGAACAACCAGATGAAAATTCGTCCACTTCACGACCGTGTTGTAGTTCGTCGCAGCGAAGAAGAGACCACTACGGCTGGCGGTATCGTCCTGCCGGGCTCTGCCGCTGAAAAACCCAACCGTGGCGAAGTCGTTGCAGTTGGTCCGGGTCGTACACTGAACAACGGTGATGTTCAGGCGCCGTCTGTAAAAGTGGGTGATAAGGTCCTCTTCGGCCAGTATGCCGGTTCCAACACCGTCAAGATCGACGGCGACGAACTGCTGATCATGCAGGAAAGTGAGATCTACGGCGTCCTGGAAGACTGAACTATCAGCTTCTCGTCGTTTTAATCGTCAACTCTTTAACTCGATTCAACTCGATACTGATACAGGACTAGCAAACAATGGCTGCTAAAGACGTACGTTTTGGTGATGATGCTCGTCAGCGCATGCTGGCAGGTGTAAACATCCTGGCTGATGCTGTTAAAACCACCCTGGGCCCGAAAGGCCGTAACGTGGTACTGGACAAATCCTTCGGTGCGCCGACCGTAACCAAGGACGGTGTATCCGTTGCCAAAGAGATCGAACTGAAAGACAAGTTCGAAAACATGGGTGCGCAGATGGTCAAGGAAGTTGCTTCCAAGGCCAACGATGTGGCCGGTGACGGTACCACCACTGCAACTGTGCTGGCGCAGGCGATCGTGAACGAAGGCCTGAAATCCGTTGCCGCTGGCATGAACCCGATGGATCTGAAGCGCGGCATCGACAAGGCTGCTGCCGCTGTTGTGGCACAGCTGGCTGAGATGTCTGTTCCTTGTGAAGACGCCAAGGCGATCGCTCAGGTCGGCACTATTTCTGCCAACTCTGACGTTGCTGTCGGCAACATCATCGCTGAAGCGATGGAAAAAGTAGGCAAGGACGGTGTCATCACCGTTGAGGAAGGTTCCGGCTTCGACAACGAACTGGACGTGGTAGAAGGTATGCAGTTTGATCGCGGCTACCTGTCTCCGTACTTCATCAACAACCAGGACACCATGACCTGCGAACTGGAAGACCCGTTCATCCTGCTGGTCGACAAGAAGATCTCCAATATCCGTGAGCTGCTGCCGGCGCTGGAACAGGTGGCCAAGGCCTCTCGTCCGCTGCTGATTATCGCTGAAGACGTTGAAGGTGAAGCCCTGGCGACTCTGGTCGTCAACAACATGCGCGGTATCGTCAAGGTATCGGCTGTTAAAGCTCCGGGCTTCGGTGACCGTCGCAAGGCGATGCTGCAGGATATCGCCATCATCAGTGGTGGTCAGGTGATCTCCGAAGAGATCGGTCTGAGCCTGGATACCGTGACTCTGGAACAGCTGGGTACGGCCAAGCGCGTCAACATCACCAAGGAAAATACCGTGATCGTTGATGGTGCCGGTGCCAAGGCTGACATCGATGGCCGCGTTCAGCAGATCCGTGCCCAGATCGAAGAAACCTCTTCCGACTACGACCGCGAGAAGCTGCAGGAACGTGTTGCCAAGCTGGCGGGCGGTGTTGCCGTGATCAAGATCGGTGCGGCGACCGAAGTCGAAATGAAAGAGAAGAAAGCCCGTGTTGACGATGCACTGCACGCCACTCGCGCTGCCGTAGAAGAAGGCGTGGTACCGGGCGGTGGTGTTGCCCTGATCCGTGCTCTGAGCAAGATCGAAGGCCTGGAAGGTGACAACCACGACCAGACCATCGGTATCCAGCTGGCGCTGCGCGCCATGGAAGCGCCGATGCGTCAGATCGTGGCCAACGCCGGTGGCGAAGGTTCTGTCGTAGTAGACAAGGTCCGCGCCGGTGAAGGTGCTTTCGGCTTCAACGCTGGTACTGAAGAGTACGGTGACATGATGGAAATGGGTATCATCGACCCGGCCAAGGTAACCCGTTCTGCACTGCAGGCGGCGGCGTCCATCGCCGGCCTGATGATCACCACCGAAGCCATGATTGCTGACCACCCGGACGAAAATGCCGGTGGCATGCCGGATATGGGTGGCATGGGCGGCATGGGTGGCATGGGCGGCATGATGTAATCATTCCCCCGATCCCCTGATCGATACCAAGCCCCGCTGTTGCGGGGCTTTTTCGTTTATGGCAAACCTGCTAGGGTTGAGCGCTTGTGGGTCAGTAAAGATTGAGCATCGATGAGTGAGCGTAAGGAGCCGGGGCTGAGCCCGGAAGGACTGGAATCTCTGGTTGTTGGGCCGACATCGCGCCAGGCTGATCGCGCGCAGTCCGGCAATCAGAGCAAGAGTGGCGGCAGCGGTGGCCTATTGATCACGGTTATCTTACTGCTGCTGGTGGCTGGGGGAGGCTATCTGGGTTACCAGGTCATGTTGCAGCAGGAGCGCCAGTTGCAGCTGCAGTCTGACCTGAACCAGGCTCAGGCTCGTGTCGAGTCGCTGGAGGCCCTGTTGGCGGTGGCATCTGACAGTGCCGAGCAGTCCGGACAAACGCTGCAGCAGCGGCTGCAGGCCGTGGACAGCCGGGTTAAAGAGCGCTTTACCCACTACGATTCTGAAATCGCCAAACTGTGGACGGTGGCCTACCAGCGCAACAAACCTCAGCTGGAACAGCAGGCCGAGCAGCTGAAGAAGCTGCAGGCGCAAATGGCTGAAACAGAAACGGCGCTGGCGGCGGTACGCAAGGACGCCGGCAAGGCGGCGGATGCTCTGGCACAGGCCGGCGCGTTGAAAACAGAACTGGCGGCACAGAAAAAGGCGTTGCAGGCGCGTCTGGTGGCGGCTGAAAAGCAACTGGATACCCTGGAGCAGGGCCTGAAGCTGGAAAGTGAAGGGCGCCTCAAGGTGCAGCAGCAGCTCACTGAGCAGCTGGCAGGCCTATCCGGTGGTTCTGATATCAGCGCCGAGCTGGCACAGCGTATCCGCCAGAATGAACAGGCGATCAAGGCGATCGACGGTACCCGGCGCCAGCTGAGCCAGGATCTGCTGCGCATTCGTCAGCAACTGAACAACCTGCAGCTGCGTTTGGAGCAGGGCTGAGACCTCATGGAGAGCAAGCAATGATCAAGGTATATGGCAGTGTGTTTTCCCGTGCCGGCATGGTGATGCTGGCGCTGGAGGAGCTGGGGCTGGAATACGAGGCGGTGGATATGCTGCCGCGCAGCGAGCAGACCCAGTCGGCAGAATATCGGGCGTTGAACCCCACCGGCAAGATTCCGACCCTGGTCGACGGTGACCTGGTACTGTTCGAGACTCAGGCGATTCTCTACTACCTGGCGCGCCAGTACGGCAATGGCCGCCTCTGGGCGGATACGCCGGCGGCCGAGGCCGATATCCTGCGCTGGTCGCTGTATATCAGCAACCAGATGGAAGTGCCGGCACTGGATATGCTGATCCAGTTCAAGTTCAGCCAGGGCGAGCCGGATCAGGCCGTGCTCGAGCGGGCCGGTGCCGAGCTGAACCGCTTCCTGCCGCTGCTGGAGCAGCAGTTGAGTGGACGCGAGTGGATCAGTGGCGATCACTTCACCATTGCGGATATTCATGGTGCCATGGTGCTGAGCTGGCCCAAGCTGGCCGGGTTCGACTACAGTGCCTGGCCCGAAGTGCATCGCTGGATCAAGTCGGTATTGTCACATCCGGCGCAGAAGCGCCTGATGGCCCGGGCAAAAGGATGAAGCTGTGCCTGCCGCACTGCGGCAGGCCCCTGTTATGAAAAAGATCAGAACCTTTTTTGCCCTGCCGATTCCGGAGCGGATCGCGCGCCCCTTGTCGGACTGTGCCGATACCCTTTGCGAGTACGATCGCGGGCTGGACGCCCATTGGGTGGATTCATCCAATTATCACCTGACCCTCTGTTTCCTAGGCAATGTGACCCTGGAACAGGTAACCGAGCTGGAACAGCTGACCCGTGAGGCGCTGGCCGATCAGCCCAGTTTCATGGTGCCGTTGGACCAGCTGGGCTATTACAAGGCCAACCCACGGTTGGGCGTGTTGGCCGCACTGATCAGCGAGCATGAACAGCTTTATGCCCTTCATGATCGTATGGTTAATATCGCCAAAAAAGCCGGAATCCGCTATGATGAGCGCGACTTCATGCCCCATGTGACGCTGGCGCGTCTGCCGGCAAAGAACCGCTTCGAGGCGCCCGACAGCTGGCCTCAGCCGAACCTGGCCACACCGGCCGATTCGGTGGTGCTGTTTCAGAGCCGTCCCGGGGAGCGTGGTTCCATCTATACACCACTGTTTGAAGTTCACCTGTCTGCCTGAGTTCGTTCCGGATTCGGGCCCGTTAACCTCAAGTAATTACAGGTCCTATGCGAACACCAGAACTGCTGTCCCCGGCCGGGACGCTGAAAAACATGAAGTACGCCTTTGCCTACGGGGCGGATGCGGTCTACGCGGGTCAGCCGCGTTACAGCCTGCGGGTGCGCAACAACGACTTTACCCACGACAACCTGGCCGAAGGCATTCGCATCGCCCATGAGCTGGGCAAGAAGTTCTTCGTGGCGAGCAATATCCTGCCGCACAACTCCAAGCTCAAGACCTACATGAAGGATCTGGACCCGGTGATCGCCATGGGGCCGGATGCGCTGATCATGTCCGACCCGGGCCTGATCATGATGGTCAAGGACAAGTACCCGGACCTGCCGATCCACCTGTCGGTGCAGTCCAACACCATGAACTGGGCGTCGGTGAAGTTCTGGCACCGGGCCGGCATCGAGCGCATCATTCTGTCCCGTGAGCTGTCGCTGGACGAGGTGGCCGAGATCCGTCAGCAGTGCCCGGAGATCGAGCTGGAAGTGTTCGTGCACGGTTCCCTGTGCATCGCCTACTCCGGTCGCTGTCTGCTGTCCGGCTACATCAACCACCGGGATCCCAACCAGGGCACCTGTACCAACGCCTGCCGCTGGAAGTACGATGCCCACGAAGGTAAGGAAGACGAGTCCGGTGATGTCGTACCCGTACAGTCCTTTGATCCTGCCGAAGCGGCAGTTGGCGCACAGCCGGCCCTGGGAGAGGGTGCACCCAGCGACAAGATCTACCTGCTGCAGGAAGAGACCCGTCCGGGCGAGTACATGCCGGCGTTCGAGGACGAGCACGGCACCTACATCATGAACTCCAAGGATCTGCGCGCCATCCAGCATGTACACAAGCTGGCCGAAATGGGCGTGGACTCGCTCAAGATCGAGGGTCGCACCAAGTCGCACTACTACGTGGCGCGCACCGCCCAGGCTTACCGTCAGGCGATCGACGATGCCGTCGCCGGCAAGCCGTTCGACATGAACCTGATGGATACGCTGGAGAACCTGGCCAACCGCGGCTACACCGAAGGCTTCTACCGTCGTCACGTGCATGACGAGTACCAGAATTACGAGACCGGCAGTTCCGTCGGCGTGCACCAGCAGTTCGTCGGTGAGATCACCGGCCATGATGCCGCCAAGGGCTTCATCGAGATCGACGTGAAAAACCGTTTCGAACTGGGCGATACGCTGGAGCTGATGACCCCTGCGGGCAACAAGCGCTTCAAGCTGCAGGAGATGCTGAACAAGAAGGGCCAGCCTGCCGAAGTGGCGCCGGGCTCCGGTCACCGGGTCAGCATCCCGGTGGATTTCGATACCGATATGACCTACGCACTGCTGATGCGTGATCTGCCCAACGCGCCCGACAGGGGCTAAAGCCGTATCCGAGGGAGCCACTGGCTCCCTTTTTTATGCACAGACCGTTTAGGTACAGTACTTGGTCTGAGGCCGGTCCGTGATGTTCGCTGAAGGCCGATGCGCAAGTGTCATGTGCAGGCTCTACCCTGCATAATTTGGAACAAGTGGTCCGTCTGCTGTCGTTGCATAAGTTGCATAAGCTGCATGAGTTGAGAGAGTTGAGTTGAATGGATGCCGTAAAAATGTCGTGCAAGACTGATCAGGATTTGGGGAAATACGCGTTTCTGCGCGCGCTGCGTCCCTTTTCATTCCCGGTGGCGCTGGTCACCTGCCTGATCGGCATACTGCTGGCCGCCATGCAGCGGCCTGTAAACCTGTTCGAGGCGTTGATGGTACTGGTCGGTGGGGTGTTGCTGCAGGCCGGTGTCAACCTGATCAATGATCATGCCGATATCCGGCTGCTGCGCCGGCAGTCGGGTAATGACCACAGGATCGAAGCGATCCGCCATAACTTCCGCTCCGGTCTGTTCTGTTTTCTGCTGGCCGCCGCGGTCGGTTTTCATTTCGTAATTCAACAGGGCCTGGGGTTCCTGCTGCTCTGCGTGCTGGGGCTGGTCGGGGCGCTGGGCTATACGGTCAGCCCGATCAACTACAAGAGCCGTGGCCTGGGCGTGATGCTGGTGTTCTGGCTGATGGGGGTGTTGATGATCGCCGGCAGTGCCCTGGCGCTGGGTGCACCGATGACGCTGGCACTTTTGCTGCAGACGTTGCCGGTCAGTCTGCTGGTGTCTTTGCTGCTGCTCAGCAACGAGCTGCGTGACTACGAAAGCGACCGCCGCGATGGCCTGCACACGTTGACGGTACGGATCGGCTATGCCGCCTCGGTACGGCTTTATTGCAGTCTGTTGGGGGCGGCCTACCTGATGCTGGTGGTGCTGCTCGCGCTGGGGCTGTTGCCGGGGGCTTTCTGGTTGCTGCTGAGCCTGCCGCTGGTGTTCAGGCCGGTACGCCTGCTGCGGGCACCGGCAGGCGCAAGGTTGGCGTTGACCCCGGCCACGGCTCGACTGTTACTGGGCTTCGGGCTGCTGTCCTGCGTGGCGCTGGTCGATCCCTGGCCGCTGCCGTTCTAATACCAATACCCGAGAAGTCGTGGTGCCAAATTGATGTATAATGCGGCACCAGATTCTGTCAGTGTTCGGGCGTGGCCAATATGACATGTCCAGGCACAATGAACCAAAACCAAGCCAGATTGGAGAGTCGTCAATGAGCGTTATTCGCCAGGATGATTTCATCAGCAGCATCGCCGATGCGCTGCAGTTCATTTCCTACTACCACCCGATCGACTTCGTGCAGGGCGTGCATGAAGCCTATCTGAAAGAGGAAAACCCGGCGGCAAAAGACGCCATGGCGCAGATCCTGATCAACTCCCGCATGTGTGCCGAAGGCCACCGTCCGATCTGTCAGGATACCGGTATCGTGACCGTGTTCCTGAAAGTCGGCATGAACGTACAGTGGGACGCCAAGATGTCCGTGACCGACATGGTCAACGAAGGTGTACGCCGTGCCTACATGAATCCGGACAACGTGCTGCGTGCCTCCATCCTGGCGGATCCGGCTGGCAAGCGTCAGAACACCAAGGACAACACCCCGGCGGTGATCCACTACGAAATCGTTGAAGGCGATGAAGTGGAAGTCCACGTGGCGGCGAAAGGCGGCGGTTCCGAGAACAAGTCCAAGATGGCGATGCTCAACCCGTCCGACAGTATTGTCGACTGGATCGTCAAGACCGTACCGACCATGGGTGCCGGCTGGTGTCCGCCGGGCATGCTGGGTATCGGTATCGGCGGTACCGCCGAGAAGGCGGCCGTGATGGCGAAAGAATCCCTGATGGATCCGATCGACATCCACGAACTGCGTGAGCGCGGCCCGCAGAACCGTGTTGAAGAACTGCGTCTGGAAATCATGGATGCCGTTAACGCACTGGGCATCGGTGCGCAGGGTCTGGGCGGTCTGACCACCATCCTGGACGTCAAGATCATGGATTACCCGACCCACGCGGCCTCTCTGCCGGTGTGCATGATCCCGAACTGTGCCGCTACCCGTCACACTCACTTCACCCTGAATGGCAACGGCCCGGCCGTGCTGACGCCGCCGAGCCTGGATGACTGGCCGGAAGTGACGTTCGAGGTCGGTGCCAACACTCGTCGCGTCAATCTGGACGAGATCACTCCGGAAGCTGTGAAAGAGTGGAAAGTCGGCGAAACCATCCTGCTCAACGGCAAGATGCTGACCGGTCGTGATGCTGCCCACAAGAAAATGGTGGAAATGCTGAACAACGGTGAAGAGCTGCCGGTCGATCTGAAAGGCCGATTCATCTACTACGTCGGTCCGGTCGATCCGGTCCGTGACGAAGTGGTTGGCCCGGCGGGTCCGACCACCTCAACCCGTATGGACAAGTTCACTCGCCAGATCCTGGAAAGCACCGGTCTGCTGGGCATGATCGGCAAGTCCGAGCGCGGTCCTGTTGCCATCGAGGCGATCAAGGACAGCGAAGCGGTCTACCTGATGGCTGTGGGCGGCGCCGCTTACCTGGTATCCAAGGCGATCACCGACGCCAAGGTGCTGGCATTCCCGGAAATGGGTATGGAAGCGATCTACGAGTTCGAAGTGAAGGACATGCCGGTCACCGTGGCTGTCGATACTTCCGGTGAATCCGTACACACCACTGGCCCGGCCAAGTGGAAGGACATCATCGCCCACAAGGCGGTATGATCCTGGCGTAACTGCACGCAATTGACCCCGCACTGGCGGGGTCGATGAGAGGGCTCTTCTCACACCCAGGTTTTGGTCTTGGGATGTGGGGGAGCCCTGTCTTGTTTTGTGGCCTGCCTGGCTTCTCCGCGCTCATCTTGCCGGCCATGGCCATGACGCGTTCATGGCTGGCTGATGGTGTCAAAGTCCGGTTTCATCTCCAGTGCCGTCAGCAGCTTGCCGACATGAGCCAGCAGGCGGTAGCGAGCATACCATTCGTCGAAATCACCATTGGTGTGGTCGGTGTGAGCGGTGAAGTACTCGTTCTCCGAATCCAGCAGATCGAGCAGGCTGCGCTGGCCGATCTCGAACTGGCGCCGGTAGGCGGTGCGCGTTTCGCTGGCAGCCCTGGTGTGGCGCTCCAGCTGCGGCAGGCGCTGGAACAGGTTGTTCAGCGTGTTCCAGGAGGAGCGTGCGTCGGCTTCCACTTCCCATTGCAGCTGCCGGGCGGCTTCGCGTTCAGCCTCGCTCAGGTGTTCAAGCTGCGCCACCCGAGCGGTATCGGCACCGCCACGGTAGGCGTTGTAGCGCGCCCGCAGCATGGCATAGGCCTGGTCACTGCGGCCATCAACACCGTCCACGTCCTGATCGCTGCTGGCGCCCAGCTCCAGGTCCAGACGGGGATGGAAGGCGGCTCTGGCCCCGTTGACCTTGGCCAGGGCGGCTTCGTGACGGTTGTAGGCGGCCAGCAGGGCCGGATGCTCATGCAGGGCCAGGGTAACGGCATCCTCCTCTGTGGCCGGCATAAAGGTGCAAGGCTTTTCCGCCGGTAGTTGCAGGTCCCGGGGTTTGTGGCCGACCACGCGCTCGTAGCGAATTTCGGACTCCCAGAGGTTGCCCTCGACCGTGACCAGGTTGCTGTTGGCCAGGGCCAGGCGCGCGCTGGCCTGCTGCAGGTCGGCCAGGCTGCCAAGGCCGCTGTCGTAGCGGCGCTTGATACGGTCGTAGGTCATCTCATGGGCGGCGTGGTTGTCGCGGGTCAGTTGCAGCAGCTGCTGCTGGCGCAGGACATCGAGGTAGACCTGAGTGACCCTCAACGCGGTGGCTTCTGAGGTGGCATAGAGACTGCGGTCGCCGGCCCTAACGCCGGCCTCGGCCGCCTCCACGGCACTTTTGGTCGCATAGCCGTCATACAGCATCTGGCTGGCCGAGAGCCCGGCTTCACGGCGTGTCATTTCCTCATCACCGGGGGCGGTACTCGCGTTCTCGCTCCACTCGTAGCCATAGCCCAGGCTCAAGTCCGCCCTGGGATAGTAGCCGCTGCGGGCGATATCGACCTGCTGCGTCAGTGCCTGTTTGCGGTTGCTATCAAAGTGGATCTGGGGGTTGGTCGCCAAGGTATGCGAGACCGCATCGACCAGCGTTTCTGCCCAGGCGTTCGGCTGGGCCGCGCAGAGGGCACCAAGCAGCAGCGTGTGTCTGAGCGTTTGAAGCATCCTTTGCATGTTCATGCGGCACCTTTGTAGTTGTCTCGAATGTCGTCTCTCAGGGCTAACGCACCTTAATTTCGATCTCGGCCCGGCGGTTCTTCGGTTCGCGCACGTTGTCCCGGGTCGGAACCAGCAATTCCCGTTCGCCCCGGGCGCGGGTCTCGATGAAGGTCGGATTAATGCCGATCCCGATCATATCGGCCTTGACCTTGTCCGCGCGACGCTGGGACAGCGCCATGTTGTAGGCATCGCTGCCAGTCGTATCAGCATGGCCGGTGATCAATACCCCGTTGACCTGGTGATCGCTCACTTCGCGATAGAAGCGCTTCGCGTCCTGGCGCGATGCATCGGTCAGAATCGTGGTGTCATGATGGAAAAAGAGCAATACCTTCAGCGCCGGCGCTGGGCAGAAGGGGGGCGCTGAGCTGGCCAGCTGGAGTTCGCCGCCTTGATCTCGGCGCAGGTCCGATACCGGAGTGTCCGGCCCCAGCTGATTGACGACTCCGCTATAGGTGGAACAGCCTGCCAGCGCCAATACCAGCGTGATAGCCCCGACCATAAACCTTGCGTGCCTGACGTACATGTCATTATGCCTCTTCTGAAGTGGCCAGGTTAGGTACTGCATGTTTACAGAATAGATCAGGATCAACGTGCGACAAGCCGATCGCGCCAGATAAAGGGGCGCTGTTCGTTGCGGGCACTACTTCAGCAAGGATCCCAGCAGCCCGCGCATCAGCTTGCGTCCCAATGAACTGCCGACGCTGCGTGCCACGCTCTTGAGAAAGGCTTCACCGGCGCTTTCCCGTGTACGGCCTCGGCTCTGTGCCTGTTTTGGCGGGTTGTCCGGCTCGGAGGCTGTGGCTTGCCGTGCGGCCTGCTGCAGGCGTTGTCGGATCTCTTCATGGGCAGAATGCGGATCGTAGGGCTCCCCGTAGCGGCGCAGCAGGGTGCTGTCTACAGCCGTTTCTCGTTCCGCTGCCGTCGCCGGTCCGATACGTGACGCGGGCGGTGCTACCAGTATCCGTTCCACCATTGTCGGCACACCGCCCTCGCCGAGCACCGATACCAGTGCCTCGCCGACCCCCAGGGTGGAGATGACCGCTTCGCTATCCAGTGCGGGGTTGGGGCGGAAGGACTGGGCGGCGACTCGCACCGCCTTCTGCTCTTTCGGGGTATAAGCGCGCAATGCGTGCTGTATGCGGTTACCCAGCTGGCCCAGCACGCTGTCGGGAATATCCGCGGGCGACTGGGTGATGAAGTAGACCCCGACCCCTTTGGAGCGGATCAGGCGCACCAGTTGCTCGATTTTTTCCAGCAGCGCCTTGGGTGCACGATTGAACAGCAGGTGGGCTTCATCGAAGAAAAAGACCAGGATCGGCCGCTCAGGATCACCTATCTCCGGCAACTGCTCGAACAGCTCCGCCAGCAGCCAGAGCAGGAAGGTGGCGTAGATGCGGGGTGACTGGATCAGCTGTTCGGCGCACAGCAGGTTGATGATGCCGCGCCCGTCCGCCGTTGTGCGCAGCAGGTCGTTCAGTTGCAGCGCCGGTTCGCCGAAGAAGCGGTCGCCGCCCTCACGTTCGATCATCAGCAGACGGCGCAGGATCGCATTCACCGACGCCCTGGAGACGGCAAATTGACTGCCCAGGTTGCGCCCCTGATCGGCCAGATAGTTCAGTGTGGTCCTCAGGTCGTTCAGATCCACCAGCAGCAGGCCTTCGTCGTCGGCGTAATCGAACGCCAGGGTCAGAATGCTCTCCTGGGTCTCGTTCAGTTCCAGCAGCGCGGCCAGCAGCTGAGGGCCCATTTCGCAGATGCTGGTGCGCACCGGCACGCCGTGCTCACCGAGCAGGTCCCAGAAGGTGACAGGCGCGGCCTGCTGTTGATATCCCTCGATACCAATAGTGTCGATGCGGGCATCGATTTTCGGATGCGGCTTGCCGGCACAGCAGAGGCCGGACAGATCGCCTTTGATATCGGCCAGGAAGACGGGCACGCCGAGGCGGGAAAAGCCTTCCGCCAGTACCTGCAGCGTCACCGTTTTGCCCGTGCCGGTGGCACCGGCGATCAGTCCGTGCCGGTTGGCAAACCTGGGATGCAGTGAGAGCTGCAGGCCGGGTTTACCGCCGATCAATAAGTCCTGTGCCATATCACCTCCGGCTCGAGTATTGCCTGAGAAAAAGTGTTCTTTGCAGATTAGCTGGAAAGCAGTGAAATATCCGGCGGTGGTTGCCTGATATTGCACCTCCGTGCTCCGGCCGGTTGAACAAGCAAGGCGAGGTTGATGGGCGGGGTTATCACGGGTCCTGCCGTTGAATGTATTAATCATTTAGTGAATAATGCAAATCGTTTTCATTTATTTTAACAGAATGGATTACCCATGGAGCGGATACCCCTTAAAGCGGCTCTTCTGTCTGTGCCGCTGCTCATCTCTTCGGTTGCCTTGGCCAATACACTGGAGCAGAACCGGCAGACGCTGGAACAGGCCCACAAACAGGGGGCTCAGGTACAGCGCAGTATTGATCAACTGGATCAGCAGACGCGTAATCAATATGAAGAGTATGCCGCCACGCTGCGCCAGGCTGAGCTAATGGAAGCCTACAACCGCCAGCTGTCGCGCATGGTCGAGGATCAGGCCCGTGAGCTGGAGGATATCGAAGCCCAGCTGGCGTCACTGGCGCAGACCGAGCAGGCCACCCTGCCGTTGCTGGTGCGCATGCAATCGATGCTGGAACAGTTCGTCGCGCGTGACCTGCCGTTCCTGCCGGAAGAACGCGAGCAGCGGGTGGCGCGTCTTGCACGCCTGCTGGACCGTGCCGATGTCAGCCTGGCGGAGAAGTATCGCCAGATTCTGGAGGCCTACCAGATCGAGGCCGAATACGGCCGTACCCTGGAAGCCTGGGGCGGTGCCCTGGAACAGGGCGGCAAGGCCCGTGAAGTCACCTTCCTGCGCCTGGGACGCGTGGCCCTCTACTACCAGACCCTGGATGGTGCCGAAAGCGGTCGCTGGAATCGCCAGCAGGGGGATTGGGAGCGTCTTGGGGCCGACTTCGACTGGCCGATTCGCAAGGGCGTCAGCATGGCGCGGCAACAGTCCGTGCCCGAGTTGCTCGAGTTGCCCGTTGAACTGACCGCTATCGAACAGAACGGAGGTGCTTCATGAAGGCTGTTACCCGTACCCTGGTCGCATCGCTGATGCTGGTGTTCTGTCTGCCGACCCAGGCCAATGAGCTGCAGCAACTGTTGCAGCAGGTGCGCTCCCAGGCGGCCAGTGATCGCCAGGTCGATGCGGCACGCCTGGCCGAGTTCCGTTCCGGTCATGCCCGCCAGCAGGCGCTGCTGGAACAGTCCAAGGCTCGCCTGGCCGCGGCCGAAGCCGAACAGGCCCGCTTGAAAGAGGTGTTTCAGAGTAACGAGGATGCCTTGACCGAGCAGGGCGAAGCCTTGCGAGTGCGCAGTGGCCAGTTGGGTGAGGTCTTTGGCGTCGTCAAACAGCAGGCGCAGGAGCTGAAAGGGCTGGTGGATGATTCCATGATCTCTGCGCAATACCCCGAGCGTGCCGAACTGCTGGCCTTTGCGGACCTGAAGCGGATTCCGAGACTGAGCGAACTGGAAGGGCTCTGGTTCCTGCTGCAGCAAGAGATGACGGCCACCGGTGAAGTGACCCGCTTTACCGCGCCGGTGGTTCAGCCGGATGGTGCGCGCGGCGATGCCGAGGTGCTGCGGGTCGGTCCGTTTACGGCACTGACGCAGCAGGGGCAGTATTTGAACTATGTCGGTGGCCAGTTGCAGGTGCTGCCGGTGCAGCCGGCGGGTAAGGTGATCGACCAGGCACGGGCCTTCGTGCAGGGACAGGGCGATACCCTGGTGGTCGATCCCAGTCGCGGCAATCTGCTGGCATTGCTGGCACAAACCCCCAACCTGAAAGAACGCATCGCCCAAGGTGGTCTGGTGGGGTACATCATTCTGGCGCTGGGCGGCATTGGCCTGCTGGTGGCGCTGTGGAAATTGCTGGCCACGTTGAAAATCGAGCTCAGTGTTCGTGCTCAGCTGCGCAATGCCGACCAGGCCAGTGATCGCAATCCGCTGGGGCGTGTGCTCGCGGCGGGCCAGGCGGGCCGTACCACGGACGAAACCGAACTGCGCGTGGATGAGGCGCTGCTCAAGGAAGCACCGCTGCTTGAGCGTGGCCTGACGCTGCTCAAACTGGTCGCGGCGGTGGCACCCCTGCTGGGACTGCTGGGCACGGTGACCGGCATGATCGGTACTTTCCAGAGCATCACCCTGTTCGGCACCGGTGACCCCAAACTGATGGCCGGTGGTATCTCCCAGGCGCTGATGACCACGGTGCTGGGGCTCTGTGTCGCCATCCCGCTGCTGTTCTGCCATAGCCTGCTGGCCGCGCGCAGTCGTCGCCTGCTGCAGTTGCTGCAGCAGAAGGGTCTGGCACTGCTGGCAACCAAGCGTGAGCAGCTCAGCGATGTGGATGAGGCACGCCATGCTGCCTGATCTGGCCCAGTTCGAAGCGGCCCTGGCGGGCTTCTTCAATGCCGGTGGGCCGGTGCTCTGGTCGCTGTTGGTGGTGAGCCTGGTGCTCTGGACGCTGCTGCTGGAACGGCTCTGGTTCCGCTGGTTCGACTTCCCGCGCCGTATTCGCCGCTACCGCCTGCTGCCGGTCGGTGGGCGACGCCGGCTGGAACGTGCCGACCTGCTGCTGGACCTGCAGGGCGCCTTGCCGCTGATCCGCACGCTTATTGCGCTCTGTCCGCTGGTGGGGCTGCTGGGCACGGTAACCGGCATGATTCACCTGTTCGACACCCTGGCGCTGAATGGCACGGGTAATCCCCGGTTGATGGCGGCGGGCGTGGCGCGCGCCACCCTGCCGACATTGGCCGGCATGGTGGTGGCGGTCAGCGGTCTGCTGATCTGGAACCGTCTGGCTCGCTGGAGTCAGCTGCAACGAACTCGACTGGATGTGACGGGAGCCAGGGGATGAGGCAACGACTTAATCTGGAGATGATGGACAACGATGCCGAGATCGATATGACGCCGATGCTCGATATCGTGTTCATCATGCTGATCTTCTTTATTGTATCGACCAGCTTCGTACGTGAAGCCGGGGTCGAGATCGAACGGCCGGTATCGGAGACCGCCGAGGTGAAGGAAAACCAGGGCGTGATGCTGGCCATTACCGCCCAGGACGAGGTCTGGCTGGACCGCCAGCCGGTGGACGTGCGCATGATCCGGCCGACACTGGAGCGACTCAAGGTGGAGCAGCCTGATCTGGGCGTGATGATTCAGGCGGACAAGGACGCCAAGACCGGCCTGCTGGTGCAGGTGATGGACCAGGTCAAGCTGTCCGGTGTGGAGCAGGTCGCCGTGGCCACGCGTGAGGGAGCCAACTGATGCGGGTGCTCCTGTTCCTGCCGCCGGCGTTGCTGGTCAGCCTGTTGCTGTTTCTGCTGATGGCGCACCTGGCCGGTATCGGGCGCACGGCGGAGCCTGACCCGTCGGTGCACAGCTCGATCAACCTGCACCGATTGAAGCTGGACTCGGACGTTCAGCTGCGTGAGCGGGAATCCCTGCCGCCACCTGAACTGCTGCCGGAGCAGCCGCCGACGCCGACGACACCGGACATGTCACAACCGGTGGCGATGAACACGCCTTCGGTCGCGCTCAACATGCCGACGCCCAGTGTGGCAATCGGCATGAAAATCAATGCCGCCGTCGATCTGTCGGCGGCCCAGGCGATCAGCGTGGCCACGCCGGCTCCGTCGCCGAGCATGGCGATGAATCTGAACGCGACACCGGTCTCACGAATGAACCCGCAGTATCCCCGGCGCGCGCTGACACGCCGAATCGAGGGTTATGTGGTGGCCGAATTTACCGTCGACACCAAGGGCAGAGTGGTGCCGGACTCCTTCAAAATTGTCGAGGCGGAACCGCCGGGGATGTTCGATCGAGCGGTTGAGCGTGCGCTGATGCGCTGGCGCTTCAACCCGCTGACCGAAAACGGTGCCGCGGTTCCCTTCCGGACCCGTCAGCGGCTGGAATTCAAACTGGAGTAATTAAGCATGATAAGGATGATGCGGTGGTTCTGTTGCTGCCTGTCTCTGGGGGTGCTGATCAGTACCGGCGCTCTGGCGGAGACCGTCAGTCTGTCGCCGGGCGTGCTGCAGCAACTGAACCAGGCGCAGCAGGCGATGGCCGAGGAAAACTATCCACAGGCTGAAAAAGTGCTGAAAGCCTTGGCCGAACAGGAGTTGAGCAAGCCCGCCAGGGCTTATGCGTTGCAGTTTCGGGGCAACCTGGCGCTGGTGCAGCAGCAGCCAAAAGCCGCACTCCAGCATTTCGCAGAGGCCTACGCACTAGACGCCTTGCCGCAGGCCGATCAGCGACGTTTACTGCATACGGTGGCTCAGCTGCAGATGGGGCAGGAGCAGTGGCGCAAGGGGATCACCTCGCTGGAGCAGTGGATGCAGCAGGTTCGTACCCAGGGTGAACAGCACGAAAGCATCCGCGCCGAGGACTACCTGTTGCTGGCACAGGGCTACTCTCAACTGGAGCAGTGGTCGCAGGTGATCCAGCCGGTCAAGACCGCAATCAAGCTGAAAGGTCGGGCGCCGGAGGACTGGTATCGATTGCAGTTGGCTGCGCACTTTCAGCTCAAGCAATGGAAGGGCGCGACAGCGGTGCTTGAGTTGCTGGTCAACCGTTATCCACAGCAGGCCCGGTACTGGGAGCAACTGGCCAGCGTCTACCAGATCCGTGACCGCCACGCCGATGCGCTGGCAACCCTCAGGGCGGCCTGGGTTGCGGGCAAGTTCAGTGAAGAGAGACAGTACACCTGGCTGGTGCAGCTGATGCTGCAGCAGGGGCTACCGCAACGGGCGGCCGAGCTGCTGGATGAGGCGATGAATCGGCAGCAGGTCCAGCGTACCCTCAAGCATGAGCGGCTGCTGGCACAGACCCAGCTGCAGGCGAAACTGTACAGCGCCGGTCGTGGCACCCTGGAGCGCATCGCCCGGCGCAAGCCGGACTACAAGACCTGGCGTCAACTGGCCTATCTGGACATGCAGCTCAAGCATTGGGATGCCATGCAGCGCAGCATTGCCCAGGCGGTCGCGCTTAAACCTGAAGCGGCCGACCTTTATCTGCTCAGCGGCATTGCCGACGTCAACCGGTCGCATTATGACCAGGCGCGGGCCAGTTTCATCCGCGCCAGTGAGCATGAGGCGACCCGTGCTCAGGCACAGAGCTGGCTCAACTATCTGGATCAGGTCACGGCTCAGCATAAAATGACAGGACGCAGCTAACGGGCAGAAAAAGGGCGTCGGATGTGGCAGGATACGCGCTTGTTCAACCAGGTGTAGATCATGAGTAATTCATCCGAAGCCCTGTCCGGTCGAGCCCCGCAACAGCAGTGGTCGACCCGAATCTCTTTTGTACTGGCTGCAGCAGGGGCAGCCGTTGGCCTGGGCAACATCTGGAAGTTCCCTTACATCGCCGGTGAAAACGGCGGCGGCGCCTTCATCCTCGTCTATCTGGCCTGTATCGCGCTGCTCGGCGTGCCCATGCTGATGGCCGAAGTGCTGATTGGTCGTCGCGGCCAGCAGAACCCGGTCAACGCCATGGCGGCGCTGGCGCAGGAAGCCGGTGCCCGCCCCGTATGGAAAAATGTTGGCCGGCTGGGTGTGCTGACCGGCTTTCTGCTGCTCAGCTTCTATGTCGTGGTGGCGGGCTGGGCGCTGGCCTATATCCCGCTGACCGCCACCGGTACCTTTACGGCCATGCCGCCGGCGCAGATCGGCCAGATGTTCGATGGCCATCTGCAGCAACCGCTGTCGCTGGTCGGCTGGAGTTCTCTGGTACTGCTGCTGACCCTTGGCATTGTCGGCCGCGGTGTACGTCAGGGGCTGGAGAAGGCCGCCAACCTGCTGATGCCGCTGCTGTTCCTGTTCCTCATCATTCTGGTGGGCTATGCCAGTACCACCGGCCACTTCGGTGATGCGATCGATTTCATGTTTGAGCCCGACTTCGACAAGCTCACCGCTTCCGGCATCCTGATCGCGCTGGGGCATGCCTTCTTCACCCTCAGCATCGGTGGTGGTGCCATGATGATCTACGGTTCCTACCTGTCGCCGCAGGTGTCCATCGCCCGCACCTCCATTCTGGTGGCGGTGCTGGATACGGCGGCGGCGCTGCTGGCGGGACTGGCGATCTTCCCGATCGTGTTTGCCTACGGTCTGGAACCGGGCGGCGGCCCCGGCCTGATCTTCGTGACCCTGCCGATCGCCTTCGGTCAGATGCCCTTCGGCACCCTGTTTGGCACTCTGTTCTTCGTCATGCTGTCGGTGGCGGCGCTGACCTCGGCCTTTTCGCTGATCGAGCCGGCCATCGCCTGGCTGACCGAAAAACGGGGCATGTCACGGCTGCAGGCCAGCGTGCTGGGCGGCAGCGGCATCTGGCTGCTCAGCCTGGGCACGGTGTTTTCGTTCAATATCGGCGCCGACTGGACCCTGGCCGGCAAGACCTTCTTCGAGGCACTGGATTACCTGATTTCCGGCTGGATGCTGCCGCTGGGCGGTCTGCTTATGGCACTGTTCACCGCCTGGGTGATGAAACCGGAAACCACGGCACTTGAACTGGGCGGTGACAGCGCGGGCTACCGCCTCTGGCTGCTGCTGATCCGCTTCCTGGTGCCGGTAGTGATTCTGGTGATCTTCCTGCAGGCGATCGGGGTGATCGCGCTGTAATACAGGATCAGCTCTCAAGCCCTCGGGCAGTCTCTGAATGGAAATTGAAAAAGCGCCCGGACGGGCGCTTTTGGGTTTTCAGGGGTACAACATCAGAAACTGTAGGTCGCGGACAGCCAGTAGTTGCGTGACTTGGCTTTGACGTTGTAATCGTCGATGTAGTTCGGATCCCAGGTAGCGCCGCCGTCTTCGGTGGTGAAGACTGTCTGGTAGGTAGTGAAGTCTTCATCCAGCAGGTTGTTGATGCGTGCGTTGAGGGCGAAGTTTTTCGTTACCTCATAGCTCGCACCCAGGTGGTAGACGGTGTAGTCCTTGTAGTACTCCGGGTAGTCAACACTGCTGTCCCAACCACGTGGCGTGCTGGTGAAACGCTTGGAGCGCATTTCCGCGGTCAGGTAGGTGTTGAACTTCGGCGTTGCCTGCCAGTTCAGGGTGGCATTGGCCATGTGCTTGGCGGTGCCACTGAGCGGTTCGCCCTTGTTGTCCCCGCTGGTGATGCGAGCATCGGTATAGGTGTAGTTGGCACGCAGATACAGGGTCGGGGTCAGCTGCAGCTTGCCGGCCAACTCAATACCATCAATCTTGGCGCTGTCGATATTGACCAGCTGGCTGAACTGATAGCCATCGCCCAGAACCTCGTTCCATTCTGCCGCCAGGTTGGCACAGTTGCCGGCATTGGCCGCCGGGTCGTCACAGTGATAGATACCTTCGCCACTCTCAATCTTGTCCTTGAACTTGTTGGAGAACAGGGTGGCGTTGAAGTTGTGGCCATCCGGGTGGCTGTAGTACACCGCCAGTTCGCTGTTGACGCTGGTTTCCGGCTCCAGGTCCGGGGTGCCATGGAAGGGCCTGGTCCCCTGGCCACCGAAACCGGTGATGCCATCGTAGAGATCACTGGCCTGGGGTGCC
Organism: uncultured Marinobacterium sp.; assembly: GCA_963677795.1. Classification (GTDB taxonomy): domain Bacteria; phylum Pseudomonadota; class Gammaproteobacteria; order Pseudomonadales; family Balneatricaceae; genus Marinobacterium. The sequence continues at coordinate 2,645,020 of OY782520.1, forward strand.
TTGTAGCCGGTGCTGACGCCGCCCTTCAGGGTCCATTCCGGTGAAATCGCCCAGTTGGCGTAGGCACGCGGGCTGACGTGGCCGCCAAAAATGTTGTGATGATCGTAGCGGACACCACCGGTCAGAGTCAGCTCCTGAGTGATGCTCCAGTTGTCCTCGGCGAACAGGGACCACTGTTTGTGTTCCTGCACGCTGCCGGCGGCAAAGCCGCTGCCGTTCATGCCGAAGGTGCCGTCTTCCATCTCGGCATCCACGTACTGACCACCATAGACCAGCCAGTGATCACCGATCTGACTGTCAAATTTGGCATCAAGGGTGGTCTGGCGGGTTTCCAGTGCTCGTTTCTGGCGCGGCAGGAAAGCGGCTTCGATTTCTGCGTCAGTGGCGCCGTTGGCGACCATGTCTTCGTACAGCAGACGCTCGGTAGCAGTCAGCGGCAGGGTACGGCCATCGTTGCTGGTTTCGATATGATGCAGGCTGATGGTGCTGTGGCCGAATGACCAGTCACCTTCGTGGGTCAGCGACATCTGGTCACGGCTGAACTCCTGCTCCAGTGCATATCCGGCGCGGGGCAGGCGATTGACGCTGTCGGTGGTGCCCAGCGGGTTGGCGCCGTCCACCGGAACGTTGTCATATTCCTGTCGCGAGGTTTCAAGGTCGAGCATCAGCAACTGGTTGTCGGTCGGCTTGAAGTCGAACCTCAGGCCCAGGTTGCGGTTTTCGTTGTCGACCGTCTTGCCACCGGCACCGTAACCCAGCTCGCGGGGCACCAGGTCGCCGTTGGGGTCGGTGATATCGTCAAAGTTCGGTGTGGACGCATCCCGCTGGTACAGGCTGCCGCGCAGGTTAAGGCCAAGCACGCCGTCGATCATCGGGCCGCTGATGGAAAAGTCGGTGGTGCGATCGTTGCCGAAGTCATCGTTGGATTCGACGGTCAGGCTGTGGGACAGGGAACCATGCCACTCGCTGCCCACTTTCTTGGTGATGATGTTAATCACGCCACCCAGGGCATCGGCACCATAGAGGGTGGAAGCCGGGCCGCGGATGATCTCGATGCGTTCGATCATCTCCTTGGGCGGAATATGGTTGAACTGGTTGCCGCCGAAATTGTTCGGGTAGATATCCCCGATGTTGTTCTGCCGCTTGCCGTCGATCAGGATCAGGGTGTAATCGGCCCCCATGCCACGGATGCTGATACCGCCCTGACCGGTTTTGTCGGTGGTCTCACCCACATCCACCCCTTCCACTTCACGCACCGCATCCAGCAGGGTGAGGTAGGGCTTCTGCTTGAGTTCTTCCTGGCTGATCACGGTGATGGAGGCCGGAGCATCGATCAGTTTCTGCTCGATACCTGCCGCACTGACGACGAGAGTTTCCTGATTGACGGTGTTGCTGGCCTGGGCGTTGGCCGCTGCAATGGCAGTGGCTAAGGCCGCGGCAGCTGCGCGTTTGGGGGAGATCCTCACAGTTCGGTTCCTTTGCTGTCTGTTATCGTTTTGTTGCTGCTGTTGGCGGTTTTGCAGCTCGAAGCGGGACTGAGAGTAAAGTTTTGTTATTATCAAATCAATAGTAATAATCGTTATCATTAAGATTGTGTTATTTTTGCACGGATTGGCACTCCAGGGCCGCATGTTTACAAAAATTATCATTGCGAATCATTATCATTCATTGAGAGTAATTGATAATTGTTCTATTCTTTGCGCTTTATAAAGCTCAGAACAGGCTGCGAAATGAAGGACATAGAGGCCACAACCGGATCGGAAGCGGAGAGTCAGAGCCTGGTGCCGAGCCGGCGCCGGGGGATCTGGTTGCGCCGTCTGCTTACCTGGCACTGGATCAGCTCAGCCTTTGCGCTGTTCGGCATGCTGCTGTTCGCACTGACCGGGTTCACGCTCAATCATGCCGGGCAGATTCCCGCCTCGAAGGAGGTGGTTACGATCAGCGAACAGCTGCCCGGGGGGCTGCTGTCGTCACTGCATGCCGCTCGGGATGCCGGGGGAGGACTGCCGGACGAATTGACCGGTTGGCTGTCGCACCGGCACGAGTTGAGCCTGCCGGCACGGCTGCCTGAATGGTCTGACTTCGAAGTCTATCTGTCCCTGCCGGGACCGGGTGGCGATGCCTGGTTGAGTGTGGATCTGGAGAGCGGTGAGTTGCTCTATGAGTCCACCGACCGTGGCTGGATCGCCTATTTGAACGACCTGCATAAGGGGCGTAATGCCGGTCAGGCCTGGAGCCTGTTTATCGATTTTTTTGCGCTGGTATGCGTGGTGTTCAGCCTGACCGGGCTGGCCGTGCTCTGGCTGCATGCCCGTGAGCGGGCTGCGGTCTGGCCGGTGACCGGGCTGGGGGTGATGGTACCTCTGCTGCTGGCGGTTTTGCTGGTGCATTAAGGAGTGGGTATGCAATGGAAAAAACTGACGGCGGCGTTGCTGCTGTCTGCCACGACGGGCCAGGTGCTGGCGGCCGATCTCAGGGTGGAGGTGGAAATCCCGTCCCTGCAGGTGGCGGAATATCACCGTCCCTATGTGGCGATCTGGATCGAAACGGAAAAGGGGCGCCACCAGCAGGATCTGGCCGTCTGGTACGACCTGGAGATGAAGGACAACGAAGGCACCAAGTGGCTCAAGGATCTGCGTCTCTGGTGGCGGCGCAGCGGACGCCAGCTGGAGTTTCCGGTAGATGGCCTGTCCGGTGCTACCCGGCCGGTGGGCAGCCATAAGCTGGTATTTGCCGCGGACTCGCCGCAATTGTCAGGTCTGCCGAAAGGGGAGTACCGCCTGGTGGTAGAAGCTGCCCGGGAGGTGGGTGGTCGGGAACTGATCCGCCTGCCGTTCCAGTGGCCGGTCACCAATGCGCAACAGCAACAGCAGCAGGGCGAGCACGAACTGGGCCGGGTCGCACTGCAGCTGACACCCTGAACAGACTATTGAAGGAAAAGGAATACAGATGAATATCAAACGCTTGAGTGCCTGTGCCTTGCTGGCTCTGGGATTGGGGACGGCGGTAACCGCGCAGGCGCATCGTGCCTGGATGCTGCCCTCTGCGACCGTTTTGTCCGGTGAAAATGCCTGGATCACCGTGGATGGTGCCGTCTCCAATAGCCTGTTTTACTTTGAGCATCATCCGCTGCGACTGGAACGCCTGGAAATCCTGTCACCCACAGGGGCCAGAGTCGAGGCGCAGAATCAGGCGCAGGGGCGTTATCGCTCCATGTTTGATGTCGAGCTGGCCGAGGAGGGGACCTATACCCTGCAGATGCATCGCCAGGGCGCTTTTGCACGCTACAAGCTGGATGGTGAGCCCAAGCGCTGGTCAGGGGCTGTGGACAAGGTCAACGAAATCCCGGCGGCAGCGACGGACCTGAAGATCAGTGAATTTGACAGCCGCATGCAGGTGTTCGTCACCAAGGGCGCTCCGAGTGACGCCACCTTCAAGCCCACCGGGCAGGGCCTGGAGCTGGTGCCGCTGACCCACCCGAATGATCTGGTCACCGGGGAGCCGGTCCGCTTCCGCTTCCTGGTGGATGGCAAGCCCGCCCAAGGGCTGTCACTGGTGCTTATTCGTGACGGCATCCGTTACCGCGACCAGGTCGGTGAGATCGAATTGACCACTGATGCCGATGGCCAGGTGGAGGTCCTGTTCGATGAGCCGGGCATGTACTGGCTGGAAGCGGAACTGGAGCAGCCCAGTCAGAAGCTCGAAGATGCGAAGCGTCGGCTCAGCTACAGTGCCACCCTTGAGGTGTTGCCGCTTTGAGAATGGGCCTGAAAAGCGTCTGTCTACTGCTGGGGCTGGCATTGCTGCTGGTCTGGCAGCTGGACGGCCTGGCGCCTGAACGTCGCTGGGTGGCGTCCATTGCACTGGTGTTGTACGCCGGTGTGCTGGCCGCTGCCTTGCGGCGTGCCCGAGCCGATGAATCAGCCCCGGATGCCCGCCTGGATTACTGTGTCGCCTATGCCACTGAAACCGGTACTGCCCGTCAGTTGGCCCAGGAAACCTGTAAACGCCTGCGCCAGGCTGGCTTCACGGCCGCGCCGGTGGCGCTGAATCAGCTGTCGACAGTGTCGGTGCCCGAAAAGGCCTTGTTACTCGTGGCGAGTACCTCGGGTAATGGCGATGCCCCCAAGACGGGAGCAGGCTGGGACGACGAGGGCGTGTCAGCACGCTATGCCGGTCTGTCTTTTGCCGTGTTGGCACTGGGAGACCGAAACTATCCCCGCTTTTGTGCCTTTGGGCTTGAAGTTGCCTATCGGATGCAGTCTGCAGGGGCAAAATCACTGTTTCCTCCCGTTCAGGTGAGCCAGGCGAACCCCGGCATGGTGGAGCTGTGGTTCCGGCAGCTCCTGCCCGGTAACAGCTGACGGCATCTACCCCGTACTCGGCGGGGAAAAGTGAGTATGAGATGAACGATATATCCCCCGCAATTCTACTGGATCTGCTGAACGGCAAAGGGCTGGGTGTCGAGTATCAGCCCATAGTTTCGACCGTCGACCAGGCGGTGATGGGCCATGAAGCGTTGGCACGTTTCCGCCTGTCGTCCGGGCGTCGCCTGAGCCCCGACCGGGTATTCAGAGCCTTGCATGACAGTCCCTTGAGCCTGTTCCAGATGGAATACCGGGTTAAGCAGCTGCAGGTCGAGGCGGCGCCGGCAACTCCTCGCCTGTTTCTTAATATCGACCAGGATGCCTTCGAGGTTTTCCTGCATGAGCCGCGCCATCCGATGGTGACGTTGCTGCAGCATCGCCCGGGGACGGTGGTGGAAATCATCGAGAACAGCTCGGTCTCTGATGCTCAGGTCAGCATCGCCATGCAGCAGGCGTTCGGTGCGGCGGGTATCCCGTTGGCACTGGACGACGTGGGGGCGCTGGACAGTCTGGTTTCTTTCGATCTGCTGGCCGGCGTCGACTATGTCAAGCTGGCACGGGATTGGCTGTGTCGCCTGACCGGGCCGGATGCCGATGCGCTTTTTGCCGCCCTGATCGGATTTGCCAAAGCCAGTGGCAAGACCGTGATTCTGGAGGGCGTTGAAACCGAAGAGCAGTTCGAGCGAGCCCGCGGACTTGGCGTCGATGCGGTGCAGGGGTTCCTGTTTCGGGATCGCTTTGTCGAGGTGTGGCAGCCGGGTGCCGGTGCCGACGACCGGCTGGATGGGCAGTACTTCGCACCGATACCCGCATTCTGCCGCTCAGCCTGAGCACGGCATCTCAAACATGACAGCTTTGTTCGGAGTTTGGCATAGTATAGGACGCTGACCGGGACGCCGAACAAGCGTTCCGGCCGCTTTCCCAATCACCGGGCAATTATTCGCAGAGGCACCTTGGCCAGTCGCCGTCGCTCTCACTCGTCCTTTCACTTCTTGCGTCCACTCTGGCGCCTGCTTTGGCGTGCCCTGGTCGTGGCGGGCCTGCTACTGACTCTGCTGGTGTTCAGCCTGCGGGTGGTTGATCCACCGGTCTGGTCCTGGCTGATCTGGCGTGAACTGAGTAATCCCGCGGGCTATCCAGACGAATACCGTCACCAGTGGGTCGATCTGGAACAGATCCCGGTCAATGTTCAGCTGGCCGTGGTCGCGGCGGAGGATCAGCGTTTTCCGTTGCATGGCGGCATCGACCTGCAGGCGGTGCGCCAAGCGCTGGATGAGGCACTGGACGGGAAAGGTCTCAGGGGGGCCAGCACCCTGACGCAGCAGACGGCGAAGAATCTGTTTCTCTGGCCTGGGCGGGACTGGGTGCGCAAGGGGCTGGAGGCGCCGCTGGCGCTGATGCTGGAAGGGATGTTGGGCAAGCGGCGCATCCTTGAGTTGTATCTGAATATTGTCGAATTCGCGCCTGGCGTATACGGTGTGGGGGCTGCCAGCGAGTACTGGTATCGGCGCCCGATTGAGCAAGTGACCGCTGATCAGGCGGCTCGGCTGGCGGCGATACTGCCCAACCCCTGGCTGTATCAGGCGCAGCCTCCGGGCGCTTATGTTCGTCAACGGGCACGCTGGATCCGGCGGCAGATGCAGCAGCTGGGGCCGGGCTGGATCGAACAGCTGGAGTGAACTGGTTATAAAAGGTTCAGCTTTTATGGGCTTTGCTGTATAAAGGAGCCCTTCTTGGCGCATGATGACGCCATTCTCTCTGCATGGACGCTTGTCGGGTGGCTCGATAAAGCGCGCAACTCCTTGATTCCGTTATCTGCTTTGCCTATCCGGCGAGGCAGTGGTTACTATTTGACCTGATCGGTCAGGCATGATTCGGATAGCAACATGACGAAAAATTCTCCGTTGGCCCTGTTGCCACTAGGGCTGTTTCTGGCACTGTTCATCGGCAGTGGTCTCTACTATCACGCGGCCGGCACCGAGTTTGCGTTCTACCAGATCTCTGCTCCCGTAGCGATTCTGCCGGCGATCGTGCTGGCGCTGATGCTGCAGAAGGGGCGCCTGAACGAACGCATCGAGACCTTTATTAATGGTGTGGGTGACAACACCATCATCACTATGGCGCTGATCTACCTGCTGGCCGGCGCCTTTGCCAGTGTGGCCAAGGCCGTGGGCGGCGTGGACGCCACGGTCAACTTCGGCCTCAGCATCATTCCGCCGGAACTGGTGCTGCCGGGGCTGTTTGTCATCACAGCGTTCGTGGCGACGTCGATGGGTACCTCCATGGGCACCATCGCGGCCATTGCGCCGATCGCCGTGGGGGTGGCTGAAGCCACCGACCTGTCGCTGCTGCTGACCATCGGTACCGTGGTCGGTGGCGCCATGTTCGGTGATAACCTGTCGATCATCTCCGATACCACCATCGCCGCGACCCGTACCCAGGGCTGCGAGATGCGTGACAAGTTCCGTCTCAACTTCAAGATCGCCCTGCCGGCGGCCCTGCTGACGCTGGTGTGGCTGTTCATTCAGGGCAGCAGTGCCCAGGTGGAAGCGCCGGGTGACTATGACCTGATTCGCGTGTTGCCCTATCTGGCGGTACTACTGCTGGCGCTGTCCGGATTGAACGTGATGCTGGTGCTGTTCGTGGGCATCCTGATGGCCGGTGGTGTCGGCTTCTATCTGGAAGAGGCCTATACGCTGGCGCAGTGGTCCAAGGATATCTACGCTGGCTATACCGGCATGCAGGAGATCCTGATCCTGTCACTGCTGATCGGTGGCCTGGGTGCGTTGATGAAATCCCAGGGTGGGCTGGTCTGGCTGGCCGGCATGATCGACAAGCTGTCGCGTCAGAGCAGCGATCCGAAAAAGCACCGTCGTTCCGGCGAGTTCAGCATCAGCGCGGCGGTGGCGCTGACCAACGTCTGTACCGCCAACAACACCGTGGCGATCATCATTTCCGGTGGCCTGGCCAGGGATATCGCCCAGCGTTATGGCGTGGACCCGCGTCGCAGCGCCAGCCTGATGGATATCTTCTCCTGCGTGGTACAGGGCATGCTGCCCTATGGTGCCCAGGTGCTGCTGGCCGGCTCCATCGCCAAGCTGTCGCCGCTGGAGATCATCGGCAATATCCACTATTGCTGGGTGCTGGCCGCCATCGCACTGTTGTCCATTGTGGCGGGTTATCCACAACCCAGGGCACGTGCTTGAATCAGGGTTTGACCCTTTGAATCCAGTACGGCCACTGCACACACAGTGGCCGTTTTTGGTTGCGGGCTTTCGAGTAGGCATTTCCACGTTCGACAGGGCCTCTGGTCGGAACTGCTCAAAAAATGCGCTATACTCGCGCCCCAATTCCGACCGTTGATGTCAGGTTTACAGATGCATGCAGTAACGCCGATCTTTGAATACCCCAAATACTGGGCCGAGTGTTTCGGTCAGGCACCTTTCCTGCCCATGTCCCGGGAGGAGATGGACCAGCTCGGCTGGGACAGCTGCGACATCATCATCGTCACCGGCGATGCCTATGTGGATCACCCGTCATTCGGCATGGCGATCATCGGTCGTCTGCTGGAAGCCCAGGGCTTCAGGGTTGGTATCATCTCCCAGCCGGACTGGAACTCCGCCGAGCCGTTCAAGGCGCTGGGCAAGCCCAACCTGTTCTTCGGCGTCGCCGCCGGCAACATGGACTCGATGATCAACCGCTATACGGCTGATCGCAAGATCCGCTCCGATGACGCCTATACACCGGGCGGCAAGGCGGGTAAGCGCCCGGACCGCGCCAGCCTGGTGTACAGCCAGCGCTGTCGTGAGGCCTACAAGGAGGTGCCGATCATCCTCGGCGGTATCGAGGGCTCCCTGCGCCGTATTGCCCATTACGACTACTGGCAGGACAAGGTGCGCCGCTCCATCCTGCTCGATGCCCGTGCCGATCTGCTGTTGTACGGTAACGCCGAACGGGCCATCGTTGAAGTGGCGCAGCGCATCGCCCGTGGCGAGCCGGTCAGCGAAATCACCGATGTGCGCGGTACCGCCTTCGTGCGCAAGGACACCCCCGAAGGCTGGATGGAGATCGATTCCACCCGCATCGACCGTCCGGGCAAGATCGACAAGATCATCAACCCCTACGTCAACACCCGGGACCTGGAAGCCTGCCAGATCGAAAACGGCCGTGATGACGGCGAGACGGCCGAGATGGATGCCGAGGACGAGGTGCAGATTCTGCACATCGAACCACGGGTGAAGCTGGACCGCAGCCAGACCGTGATCCGTCTGCCGTCGTTCGAGAAGGTCAGCAAGGACCCGGTGCTTTACGCCCACGCCAACCGGGTGCTGCACCTGGAGACCAACCCGGGCAACGCCCGTGCGCTGGTGCAGCTGCACGGCGATCAGGAGGTCTGGCTCAACCCGCCGCCGATTCCGCTGAGCACCGAGGAGATGGACCATGTCTTCGGTCTGCCCTACCAGCGCGTGCCGCATCCGGCCTATGGCCAGGCGGAGATTCCGGCATACAAGATGATCCGTTTCTCGGTCAACATCATGCGTGGCTGCTTCGGTGGCTGCACCTTCTGCTCCATCACCGAGCACGAGGGACGCATCATCCAGAACCGCTCGCACGAATCGATCCTCAACGAAATTGAGGAGATTCGCGACAAGGTTCCGGGCTTTACCGGTGTCATCTCCGACCTGGGTGGTCCTACCGCCAACATGTACCGACTGGCGTGCAAGAGCCGCGAGATCGAGGCCGCCTGTCGCAAGCCCTCCTGCGTCTTCCCGGGCATCTGTCAGAACCTGAATACCGACCACAGTTCGCTGACCGGTCTGTACCGCAAGGCGCGTGACCTCAAGGGCGTGAACAAGATCCTGATCGCCTCGGGGCTGCGCTACGACCTTGCGGTGGAAGATCCCGAATACGTCCGCGAGCTGGTGACCCACCATGTCGGCGGCTACCTGAAGATCGCGCCGGAGCATACCGAACGTGGCGTACTCGACAAGATGATGAAGCCGGGTATCGGTACCTATGATGCCTTCAAAAAGATGTTCGAGAAGTTCTCGAAGGAGGCGGGCAAGGACCAGTACCTGATCCCGTACTTCATCGCGGCGCATCCGGGCACCAGCGATGAAGACATGATGAACCTGGCGCTCTGGCTCAAGCGCAACGACTTCAAGGCCGACCAGGTGCAGGCTTTCTATCCGTCTCCGATGGCAACGGCTACGGCGATGTACCATTCCGGCCGCAACCCGCTGCGCAAGCTGACCTACAAGAAAAGTGGTGAGAAGGTCGAGACCGTCAAAGGGGAGCGGCAGCGTCGTCTGCACAAGGCGTTTCTGCGCTATCACGACCCGGATAACTGGCCGCTGCTGCGTGAAGCGCTGACGGCTATGGGCCGTGCCGACCTGATTGGGGATGGTGACAAGCAGTTGATTCCGGCAACCCAGCCGGAGGATGCCCAGCATGTGAATCCGCGGCGCAAGAATTCGCCCAAATCGAATCGGGCGGGCAAGGGCAAGTTGCTGACCCAGCATACCGGCCTGCCGCCCCGTGCGGGTAACAAGCCGGGCGGCAAGTCCGGCAAAAGCGGTCGCAACAAGCCGGCAGCGGCAGGGCGCAAGCGTCGCGTCTGAAGTCGGTCGGCTCAGCAGATTCTTGGGTAGCCGCCGGCAACGCCGTGGCGTGAGAACACCCACTGCCAAAGCTGGATATCCCGGGCCCTGAACGCGCCGGCGCAAGACAGCAGATAGTAGCGCCACATGCGGTAGAAGCGCTCGCCCAGGCGATCGCGGAAGCCTGGCCAGGCCGCTTCGAAGTTGGCGTGCCAGGCCATCAGCGTGTGGTCATAATCGGCGCCGAAATTGTGCAGGTCCTCGGTGATGAACAGGTCTGCGGCGGCATCGCCGATCTGGCCAATGCTGGGCAGGTCGCCGTTGGGGAAAATATAGCGATCGATCCAGGGATCGGTAACGCTGTGGCGGCGGTTCTTGCCGATGGTGTGCAGCAGGAACAGGCCGTGATCCTCCAGGCAGCGTTCGGCTACCTCCATAAAGACACGATGGTTGCGGCGCCCGACATGTTCGAACATGCCAATGCTGACGATCCGGTCGAAGCGCTCTTTCAGTTCACGGTAATCCTGTAAGCGGAACTCCAGGTCCAGATGGGCATAACGTTGTTGTGCCCAGCGGGCCTGCTCTTTGGAAATGGTTACGCCGATACATTTGACGCCGTAGCGTTCGGCGGCATAGCCCATGAAACTGCCCCAGCCGCAGCCGATATCCAGCACCCGCATGCCCGGTTCCAGCTGCAGCTTGCGACAGATCAGTTCCAGCTTGGCGTCCTGTGCTTCCGGCAGCGACCGGGCATCGTTCCAGTAGCCGCAGGTATAGGTCATGCGCGGATCAAGCATTGCCTCATAGAAGTCGTTGCCCAGATCATAGTGCCGTTCGCCGACCTGCCAGGCGCGGGCAACCGACTGCAGATTGAGCAGGCGCGCCCGCAGGTGGTACCCGATCAGCCTGGTTGGCTTGATCTGTTTGTCCAGGTGGGCATTGAGCACCCGCTCGAAAAACTGATCCAGCCGTTCGCAGTCCCAGAGTCCCTCCATATAGGCTTCGCCCAGACCCAGATTGCTCTGGGCCAGAATCCGATCGGCCACCTTGGCGCTGTGCAGTTGCATATCCCAGGGGCGGGAACCGTTGATCTGGATATCGGCGTTTGCCAGCAGTTCGGCGATGACCTCCAGGGAGCGGGACTGGCGCAGGCTGGATGCGGGCCCGAGGTCCCAGGCTTCTCTGCCCATGGTACTTTACCCTCCGTTTTTGGGGTTATACCCCCAAGGGTAGACGCAAAAAACGGAGCTGGCAGTTGGGTGGCTGAAATGGTGTCGTGCGTCTGGTCAAGCTCCTTGGGTCGCCCGAAACGCGCAGGGAAGGAGGGGGCAAGGTAAAGCAAATGACCTTGCCCGGGGGCACTCAGGTCTTGAAGCGCTGGATCATCTGACTGAGCTGCTGCGCCATCTGCAGCTGCTGCTGGGCATGCTCTGACAGTACACGGGCACTGCCGCTGATCGCTTCGGCACTGTTGTCGATACCGGTGATATTGCGCCCGATATCACTGATCGCGGTGGACTCTTCCTCGGCGGCGGCGGCGATCTGGGTCGACATGTTGGTGATGTTACCGATGGCCTCGACAATGGCATCCAGCGCGTCTTCGACTTCCCGCGCACGCTCGGTTGCCACTTCCATATCCCGCTGATTGCTCTCCACCAGTTCACTGGCTTCCTGGGTTTCCTGTTGCAGCTTGCGGATGATCTCGTCGATCTCGGAGGTCGAAGCCTGGGTGCGTTGCGCCAGGGTGCGGACCTCATCGGCCACCACGGCAAAGCCGCGTCCGTGCTCACCGGCCCGGGCCGCTTCGATGGCTGCATTCAGTGCCAGCAGGTTGGTCTGCTCGGAGACGTTGTTGATCACACTGGTAACGTCGGAAATGCGGTGGCTGCTTTCGTTGAGTCGGGCTGTCATCTCCGCCAGGCGGCGGCTGTCATTGGCCAGGTTGGAGACGGCGTTAACGGCGGCCTGCACCTTGTCGTGCCCGCTCTGGGCCAGGCTGTCGGCCTGATGGGCGGCGTCAGACGCGCTGACCGTGCTGTTGGCGACATCCTGTACTGCAGTAGAAACTTCCTCGACAGCGGCCGCTACCTGCATGGTTTCATCGCTCTGCAGCTTCAGGCTTTGCTCCGCCTCAAGCACGATCTTGCTGGTATTGCCTGCTTCCGCACTGAGTTGCTGGCTGGATGCTGCGACTTCCTGGATGGCGGCAGCGAAATTGTCCAGCGTGTGGTTCAGTTGTTCGGCCACCACACCCAACTCGTCACGTGAAACGACCTTGGCGCGCACCCTCAGATCATGTTCGTTCCGGACCATGCGCATGGTCGTCGCCAGGCTATCCACCTGGCGGTGCAGCCCGCGGATGATCCAGAAAGAGACCAGACCCACCAGCAGCACAATGCTCAGCAGCGCCGATGCGGCCAGCCAGATCTGTTGCAGGGCAACGTCATGGGCCGAGCGGGCGCTGCTCAACAGTTCTCCGGCCAGCTTGTCTTCGAACGTTTTCATGGCGTTGATGCGATCCGTAGCACGGTCGAACCAGAAGGTACCTTCCACGCCAAAGTTGCCCTCGGTGGCCTTGTTGCGAGCCGTCTGGCGCAGTTGCTCGACGGCGGCAAACTCATTGGCGCCTTCAAGTGTTGTCAGCGTCTGCACCTGGTCGGAGACGGCCAGCGCCTTGAACATGCTCAGGTAGGTGCCCTGCTCGGATACCAGATTGATGAAGCGGGGATACAGGCCGGGGGCAAACTGGTTGCTGGCAAAAACATTACTCAGAACGGCGCGTTCGATACCGGCGCGCTCCTTGGCTTGCAGGAAGGCATAGAAGGCACCGGCACTGCGAGCAATGCCGGCATCACGGCTGATGCCCGAGGTGGTGGCGGCGATGCTGAGCAGGTCGGCATTAAGGTTGGTGTAATAGCCCAGCGCCTTGCCCAAGGGGATATTTCGCTGGTCCGCACTGTTGCGAATGCTGCCAAGCTGATTCAGCTGCTGCTGTATCTGGTCCAGCATGCGCTTGATGGCAGGGGATCTGATCTGATTCTGCTGCAGATAGTTGTGCCAGCTTTGCTGTGCCTGGTCGGTGAGCTGACGCTGCCGGTTGAGCTTGTCGGCGAAGGCCTGGGTGCCGGAGCCGAGCCAGCCACTGGTGGCGCCACGCTCTTTCTGCAACTCATGCACCAGGGCGCTGTTGAACGTGGTCAGTTCGACCTCCGCTTCAAGCACCTGCAACTGGGCGGCATGCTGGTATTCGGTCAGAACCGAGTGTCCCAGTAAAATTATCAAAGCGAGTACGGGCAAAAGGATCAGGAGCAGGATCTTGTGAATGAAGCGGATATTCATGTCGACTTCCTTGAAGGCAATGCTGTCGCAGACTGGCACCATTGGCGTATGGACTAGAGACTAGAGCAGAGCAGGTTGATTTTCCACCTCTTTAATAAGGCTGTTGGGGGTCTGAAACCACTGAAAAAAATGCGTGGCGGAGCATTGTAATTGGTCTTGACTGGGGTATGATGCGATAAAGATATTTTATCCGGTGCTGTCAATACCGCCTGAAATCGGCATTGCAGCGGCCTTGAAAAAGGCAGCCGGGCGACCGGAAATCTCCGGTACGGAGTTTGATTTACTTGATACGACTGTTTTTCAGCGGTTTGATGGCCGCCCGCAAGACCTCGCCAGCCACGCCTGAATTTGTGGCAAGGCACGTATTTTCCATCTGCCCGACTATGTTCTTATCGCAGATGGTCACTCGCTTGTTCTCTCTCCCGCTCTTTTTTCATGACTTTCACGCTTTTCCGTTTGACTCCAGCAGCAACGCCTTACGGCCGGCTTGTGCATGCAGTCACGGGATCGCAATGAAGCGGGCCTAGACTGGAGAGACTAGAGGTTTTCGGCGGTACTGGTGCCATGAGTGTCTGTACCAAGGAAGATTTCCGTTCCCGCAGTGGTCGGGAACAGGATGGGTCGGTAGCCAGGAGGCTGCTGGCAACCGGATCGGCATGAGGTCGGTTCGCCAAGATCGGATGGCACTTGGGTGCGTCCAAACATAAGAAAAACCAGCGCATCGCTGGTGTACATGCAAAAGAAAGAGGCAAAAAATGTCACAGCTCGTTACCGGTACCGTTAAATGGTTCAACGATGAAAAAGGCTTCGGCTTTATCCAGCAGGAAAATGGCCCGGACGTATTCGTTCACTTCCGCGCTATCAACGGTACTGGTCGTCGCACTCTGCACGAAAACCAGACTGTAACTTTCGAAGTTACTCAGGGCCAGAAAGGTCCTCAGGCTGAAAACGTAACTGTTGTCGCTTAATCGCTGACGGTTCGTATTTCGCAACAGCGGGCGTTCTGCCCGCTGTTCTGTTTTTACCCTCCGCCTTCCAGTCGTCTGATCAAGCCCTTGGAACTGTCAACGGCAGTTGCAGGCCGGTGTCACTTTCCCCCAGCAGCCAGGGCTGATTGAGCTCCAGCGCTTCCTTCAGAAACTGCCACAACAGACGTACCCGCAGCAGCTGACGCTGTTCTCCCCGCGCGCCTATCCAGAACTCACGACAGATATCGATCTCCGACTGCAGCAAGGATTGCAGGCCCGCTACCTGTTCCGCCATGAAGCAGGGCAGAATGGCGAGCCCGGCACCCGCACGTACGGCGTGCAACTGGGTGATCACACTGGTGCTGCGCTGGACAAAATGGGGCGCCGCCGGCAGTTCCCGCAGCAGAGGGTCCAGGTAGCACAGCTGGTCGCTGAAAATCAGATCGTCGACGTAGCCGATCAACTCAAGCCTGGACAGCTCGCCGATGCTGGTCGGTTTGCCCTTGCGCGCCAGGTAGCTGTCTTCCCCGTAGAGCCTGAGCCGATAATCGCAGAGTCGGGACACCACCATTTCGGCGTTCTTGGGACGGTCGATGGTGATCGCCAGGTCCGCCTCATGACGGCCCAGGTTGACCGCGCGCGGCAACGCCAGCAGCTCCACGGTGACATCGGGGTAGCGGCGCTGAAAGGCACTCAGCAGTGGGGTGATCACATAGGTGCCGAAGCCCTCGGTCACGCCCACCCGGATCTGGCCGCTGACCTGCAGGTTCTGGTTGCTGATGCTTTCACCAGCCCCGGTGGCCTGGCGGGCCATCTCTTCGGCAAACAGCAGCAGCTGCTCGCCGGCGGCGGTCAGTTTGTAGCCATGGGTGCTGCGTTCGAACAGTTGCGTATTGAGGTCGGTTTCGAAGCGGCGGATACGGCGCGACACCGTTGAGTGGTCTATGGTTAATCGGCGCGCGGCATCAGTCAGTCGGTCGGCGCGGGCGACTTCGAGGAAGATCTGGATATCCTGCCAGTTGAGCATACGAATTCCCTGTGCATTTTTGCACAACCAATGTGCTTGGCTGAGCGTTGTCTGTCAACCGGATGCGCCGCTAGACTCGAATACAGCCTCAAACAGGATTCTGTTTTGCCTGAATACACAAAAAATATAAGGAGATCAGGTGTATGTCGGTTCGAGAAATTCCCCTCTACATCAATGGTGAAGCGGTACGTTCGGCCAGCAGTGACTGGCGCGATGTGGTCAATCCGGCCACTCAGGAAGTGGTGGCGCGGGTGCCTTTTGCCACCGAAGATGAGGTAAACCAGGCGGTCGCCTCGGCCAAGGAAGCGTTCAAGTCCTGGCGTAAGGTGTCTCTGGCCCAGCGCATGCGCATCATGCTGCGCTTCCAGGCACTGGTGCGCGAGCACACGGCCGAACTGGCGGCGCTGATCACCGAAGAGCACGGCAAGACACTGCCGGACGCCGAGGGGGAAGTGGGCCGTGGCCTGGAAGTGATCGAGCATGCCTGCTCCATCACCTCGCTGCAGCTGGGCGAGATCGCCGAAAATGCCGCCGGCAACGTCAATGTTTACTCCCTGCAGCAGCCGCTGGGCGTCGGTGCCGGCATTACGGCGTTCAACTTCCCGGTGATGCTGCCCTGTTTCATGTTCCCGCTGGCGATCGCCACCGGCAACACCTTCGTACTCAAGCCGTCCGAACAGGACCCGACCTCTACCATGCGCCTGGTCGAACTGGCCCATGAGGCCGGTATCCCGGCGGGTGTACTCAACGTGGTACACGGTGGCCCGGACGTGGCCAACCAGATCTGCGACCATCCGGATATCAAGGCGCTGTCCTTCATCGGTTCCACTCATGTGGGAACCCATATCTACGACCGTGCCGGTGCCGCCGGCAAGCGTGTGCAGTCAATGATGGGCGCCAAGAACCACTGCGTGATCATGCCCGATGCCAACCGTAGTCAGGCGATCCACAACGTCATCGGTTCCTGCTTCGGTGCGGCGGGTCAGCGTTGCATGGCCAATTCTGTGGTCGTACTGGTCGGCCAGGCGAAAGAGTGGCTGCCGGAGGTCATCGAAAGCTCCAAGACCATGAAGGTGGGTCCGGGTACCCAGCGTGACGCGGATCTGGGGCCGCTGGTATCACCACAGGCACGTGACCGCGTGGTCAGCCTGATCGACGCAGGTGTTGCCGAGGGGGCTACCCTGGCGCTGGACGGTCGTGGCATCAGCGTCGAGGGTTACCCCAACGGCAACTTCGTCGGTCCGACCATCTTCACCGACGTTAAGCCCGGCATGCGTATCTATGACGAAGAGATCTTCGGTCCGGTCATGTGCATCGTGACCGCCGATACGCTGGATGAAGCGATCGAATTCATCAATGCCAACCCCAACGGCAACGGTACCTCCATCTTCACCAACTCCGGTTGGGCGGCGCGCCGCTACGAGGCCGACATCGATGTGGGCCAGGTCGGCATCAACGTGCCCATCCCGGTACCGGTGGCCTTCTTCAGCTTCACCGGTTCCCGCGGCTCCAAACTGGGCGACCTGGGGCCGAACGGCAAGCAGGCGATCCAGTTCTGGACTCAGACCAAGACGGTAACCTCGCGCTGGTTCGAGCCTGACAATGAGTCTGAAGGCGTCAACACCACCATCAGCATGAAATAAAGCAACGTCCGGCACGGCCCCAAGGGCCGTGCTGCTGCATTCTGTTTTCACCCGCAATAACAACAAAAGGATGTGAAATCATGAGTCAGTTCTCACGCATTACTACCGCTCTGGGAGCCGGCGCTGCTGCGCTTGCCCTGTCCACCTCTCTGCAGGCGGCCGGACCGTCCAAGCTGGACGTGGCCAACACCTTCAACACCAACCTGTTCATTGGTGAAGGCGCCGTGCGCTTTGCCAAGGAGCTGGAAACTGTCACCGACGGCAAGGTGAAACTGAAGGTGCATAACCCCGGTGACCTGGTACCGGCATTTGAAGTGTTCAACGCCGTCTCGTCCGGCGCCGTACCGGCCGGTTGGGACTGGATCGGTTACTGGGCCGGTACCGTGCCGGTGACCAACCTCTATGGTGCGCTGCCGTTTGGCCCCACGCCTGAAGCCTTCATGTCCTGGATGTGGTCCGGCGAAGGCACCGAGATACTGCAGAGTGCCTACGATCAGTACAACGTGAAAGTGCTGCCGTGCTTCATCTCGCCGCAGGAAACCGGCGGCTGGTACAACAAGGAGATCAAGGACATCAAGGACTTCGATGGTCTGCGCATGCGTATCTCCGGCCTCGGTGCCAAGGTGTTGAACAAGTATGGCGCCTCTACCCAGCTGATCCCGGGCGGCGAAATCTATCTGGCGCTGGAGCGTGGTCGTATCGACGCTACCGAGTTCTCGGTGCCGCAGGTCGACCAGATCATGGGCTTCGAAGACGTCACCAAGTACTACTACTTCCCGGGCTGGCACCAGTCCGCCAGCTGGTTCTCGTTCATCATCAACAAGGATGTCTGGAACGAATACGACGACAATACCAAGGCCAAGTTCGAAACCGCTTGCCGTGCCACCCTGCAGTGGGCCATGGCTGAAGCTCCGGCCGAGCAGATCCGCACCATCCGCAAGCTGGAAGAGAAGGGCGTAGAAGTGAAGCGCTTCCCGGAACCGGTGCTGGCCGAGCTGCGCAAGGGCTGGGATGAAGTGCGCGAAGAGGAGATGAAAAACAATCCTCTGTTCGCCAAGGCCTATGAGTCGCTGATGAAACACAGCAAACTGGTGGATGAGTGGTATGAGCTGCAAGCAACTCCGCGCTAATCCCCAGCTGCCCGGCTGGCGCCAGACTGGCGCCCGCTGGTGCGCCTGCCTGGCCTGCCCGCTGATCGGGCTGGGCCGCTGGCTGGGGCAGGTCAGCAGCTGGCTGGTACTGGGCGTGATGCTGGCGGTACTGGCCACGGTGCTGATGAATGCACTGGGCATCAATGAACTGATGCGCTGGGACGACAAGGTTCTGCTGCTGGGCAAGGCGATCACTATTAACACGGTGACCGAGCTACAGTGGCACCTGTTCGGTCTGCTAACGCTGATCGGGGGCAGTTATGCCATGCATGCCAACATGCATGTGCGGGTCGATATGCTGCACCATCGCATGTCGACGGCAACCCGGCACTGGGTCGAGATCATCGGACACCTGGTCCTGTTGATTCCCTTCTGTGTACTGATCGCCTGGCTGTCCAAGCACATGGTGCAGATGTCCTACGTTTCGGGCGAACAATCCAACTATGGCGGTTTGACTGACCGTTTTCTGATCAAGGGCGCTTTGCCGGCTGGGCTTCTGCTGCTGGCGCTGGGCGCGTTGGGGCAGGTTTTCGATCGCCTTGCGCGCATACTGGATCCGGCACGTGATGTAGAGGAGAGCTCGGATGCTGGATGAATATGGACTGGCCATTGCGATGGTCGTTGCGCTGCTGGTGGGTATTTTCAGCGGCTATCCGGTGGCGTTTCTGCTCGGTGGACTGGGCATTGTATTTGCGTTTATCGGCGATATTCCGCTGCCCTTTCTGGGCACGGTGGCGTCGCGTATTTTCGGCGGGGTGATGGAGAACTGGCTGTTGATCGCCATTCCGCTGTTCGTGTTCATGGGGCTGATGCTGGAGCGTTCCGGTGTGGCCAAGAACCTGCTGCTGACCCTGCAGCGTCTGTTCGGCAATGTGCGCGGTGGCCTGGCGATATCGGTCGCCTTGCTCGGCGTGGTGATGGCGGCCAGTACCGGCATCATTGGTGCGTCGGTGGTGATGCTGGGCCTGCTGGCGTTGCCGGTGATGCTCAAGCAGGGTTACAAGCCGGAAATGGCCTATGGGGTCGTCGCCGCATCCGGCACCCTGGGGATTCTGATTCCGCCGTCGATCATGCTGGTGCTGATGGGGTCGATCATGCAGATCTCCGTCGGCGACCTGTTCAAGGCAGCGCTGATTCCCGGCCTGATGCTGGGTGGTCTCTATACCCTCTACCTGCTGATCGCGGCCTGGATGCGACCGGACTGGGCACCACTGGCAAGTGAAGGCGGGGCGGCCGAGGAAGCCGAGAACCAGGCGCCGCTGGCCGTTGCCTTGCTGCGTGACCTGCTCGGCCCGGTGGTGTTGATCGTAGCCGTGCTTGGCTCCATCATGGCCGGTATCGCGACACCGACGGAAGCGGCAGCGATCGGGGCGGCTGGCGCCATGCTGCTGGCACTGTTCCTGAGACAGCTTAATGTACAGGCGTTGCGTGACGTCTGCCGCACCACCTCCAAAACCTCGGCGATGATTCTGTTCGTGGTGGTCGGTGCCACCTGTTTCAGCGTGGTGTTCAAACGCCTGGGCGGTGCCGACATGATCGAGGAGATGATCACCGGCACCGGCCTCGGGCCCTATGGCCTGCTGCTGTTGCTGATGGGGCTGATCTTCCTGCTCGGTTTCTTCCTGGAATGGATCGAGATCAGTTTCGTCATCCTGCCGCTGCTGTTGCCGGTGGTCAGTGACCTCGATTTTGGCGGTGTACTGCAGGGCGATGCGGTACTGGTCTGGTTTGCCATTCTGGTGGCGATCAACCTGCAAACCAGTTTCCTGACACCACCCTTCGGTTATGCGCTCTTTTACCTGAAGGGGATTACCCAGGGAAATGTCAGCATTGGCACTATCTACAAGTCGATCATCCCCTTTGTGCTGCTGCAGCTGGCCGGGCTGGTGCTCTGCATCCTGTTTCCGTCCATCGTGCTCTGGTTGCCGGGGCTGAATGGTTAGGTTTTCCAGCGAGTATTAGAGGCCAGGGACGGCCTGATGAGCGGGGGAAAGCACTTACTGGAAGCCAAACATGGCCTCATGTAGCGACTGAAAGTCCGGGAATGCATAATCAGCCAGGTGCGAGTAATCGGGTAGTGTTGTGTAGTTAACCAGGCAGGACTTCATGTTGGCATTCCGGCCTGCCTCCAGATCATATCGATAATCACCCACCATCAAGACCTCATGGGTCGGCAGTGCGAAATCACGCGCGATCTCCAGCAGCGCTGTCGGGTCGGGTTTGGGCCTGGAGTTCTCCCGTGTAACCACGCGCTCGATGGGAATGGCGTTGCGCTCGATTTTCAATTGTGAGGACTGGCAGGAGTTACGCGTTACGATCGCCATCGGCATCCGGTGTTCGAGACAGGTTTCAACGAAAGCACGGGCGCCCGGGATCCATTCGCAGCGCTGCGCATCCTGCCGTTCATGGCGGTGAATGATAGCCATGGCGTCATATTGCTGTTCGGCTGGCAGAGTTTCCAGAAACGTCAGCACATCGGCCCCGGGAGGACAGCCGATTTCCTGCTTGATCGCTGCAAAGTCAAGAGAGGACGACACCAGGGTGCCATCCAGGTCGAAAATTACGCCGCGCAGTTGCTTCACTCTACCGCCTCTGAAAAATCTGGATTGAACAGGTTACCTTATCAGGACTGCACCGACTGGGCAGATCCTGAGTTTATTCCATGGCTTACGCTAGCCGCTGTGTGTTTGGTTCATTGGGCGGCCGCGGGATCAGGTGAATATCAACGGGTATCGCGACTTCTCGCATCAAGCCGTCGACCTCAGCATAGCACTCTGGCATTCGCTTAGAGTTTATCAAGAGGGCTGCACGTACCGGCAAAATGCTGACCAATGACGTGAGTATATATTTGCGTTGTACGCACATCGCTGTGTCCAAGCAGTTCTTGTACCGTCCTTATATCGCGTCCGGCCTCAAGCAACTGAGTAGCAAAGGAGTGACGAAACGTATGACAGCTGATTCTTTTATGTTGAATATTCGTTTTTGCTATAGCCGCCTTCAAGGCTTTTCTGGGCACAGAATCGTGTAAGTGATGCCGACATAGTTCGCCAGTAATGGGATGTTTGCAGAGACCACTAGATGGAAACAGGAACATCCAGGCTGGCTGGCGAAAGGCATTTGGATATTTCTTGCCGAGGGCATGTGGCAACGAAGGCCCATGACCCTGGCGGTTATCCTCTTCCTGGATCGCGAGTGCCTGCTGGATCTGGGCCTGCAAGGGGGCATGCAGGCGTTTCCCCAGCACTGTTTTTCGATCCTTGTTGCCCTTACCGCTCCTTACCGTGATGGAGTTATCAGAGAAACCGACATCCTGAACGCGGAGGCGCAGGCACTCGGTAATACGAAGCCCACTGCCGTACAACAAGGAAAAAATCAGCCGGTTGCGGGTATCAAGCTGATCCAGTATCAGAGCTACTTCGGAAGGTGTCAGAACAACAGGCAAGCGCCGGTATCGTTTGGCGTGATGAAAGTCCAAGTCGCCGAGTTCGATGTTGAGCACTTTGTGGTAAAGAAACGCCAGCGCATTCAAAGCGGTTTTCTGCGTGTTGATTGCTACATTATTGTCGTTGGCCAAGGATGTCAGAAAAGCGCGGACTTCTTGTGCGCCCATCTGTGCCGGATGGGTGAGGCGGTGGAAGTAGATAAAGCGCTTGATCCAATGAAGGTAAGTTTTCTCCGTGCGCAAGCTATATCCGCGTAACCTGAGTTCTTGACGAATGTGGTTCAGAAACGGGCTCTGTCCCATGTCAGCACCTCCTGTGCATAACTGATCGCATATAACTGTATTTATATACAGTATATTTGTCTATGTCGAGATCCCGTGCACGAATCGATGCAAGAGTGTGCTCATTTGCTACTGGAATCAGCGCTCAAAATGGTTCAGTATCAGATGATTATGGACATTCTGTAGCAGGATACTGCGCAGAAACTCTCGCACAAATGCGCATGCACGTTTTCAACGGAGGAGAATGGCTGTGATTCATCGTTTATCAAATAAATACAGTAAGTTAGCCTTTCTCTCTGCGCCCCTTTCTTGAGCAAAAACACGCATGCGCAGTATTAAAATGTTATATTTTTCTACAGTCCGATGGCTATATTAAAATAGCTAAATTCGCTAAATAGCTTATAGGAAACAAGATGATAGATTGGCTCAATGAGAATGTCGGAGCAGATGCGGCAACATATTTGGGAACCTTTGTTGGTATTATCGGGCTCTTTTGGGGTGGGTCGAAATTTTTTAACTTTAAGTTTAATAATCAAGTTAATAAAATTGATAACAGTAAGAATCATAACCAGACTTTAACTGTTGGCTCAGGGAATGGGTTTCAATCTGGTGGGGATATGAATGTAACGATCGGCAGTATTAACTCATCTGAGCATGAGGAAGAACAAGCAAAAAAGTCACATGATCTTCGTATTATAGAAAAAATTGTTGAGCTACTGCCTTACGAAGATACGTTACACCATGTAGATCTTTCATACATCTCTGGTATGCCATATGAATTTGCTAGATCTCTTGATAGAGCAGAAGACTTCAATGGACCAAAATACAAGATTTACAATCCCAAAGTAGAAGCAGCAAAGGAAGAATTCCTAAATGCAGTGTATAGCTTTAACGAAATCTGTATTTCTTTTTTGTCAGTCGACCATCCGCAACGTAAGCCTTTGATGGTTGTCCCTCCATTTGACTGGAGAAATGGACCTTCAGAAGCACGTTACAGAGAATTGCAATCAAATCTAAGTGATCATGCGGCGATGCTAATCAACAAATACAAATTATTTGTGGAAGTGTATAAGTCAGAAGGGTTCATTAGCGACAAGATATAACAAACAATTTAAGAGTGATTCACCACGCTTGGCATTTTTGGTTTGGGTTTAGTTTAGTTTAGTTTAGTGTCTACAGTGTCCAAATTAAGTTGTGTGTTAGCGTGGTTCACACCTTAATTGGGCGTTAACTGTCTCGATAAATAATGGAGTAAAAATTGAGCGACGATAAAGATAAAAAAGATAGAACAGAAGAAGAGAATACTCGGACAACTGGTGCGGCAATTGGAGGGGCAATATTTGGCGCTTCTATTGGCGGTCCAGTAGGAGCAATCTTTGGGGGGATAGTTGGTGCCCTATTAGGTGAAGTTGCAAACGACTCGAAAAATAAGGGAGATAAAAATAATGGATAAGGCCATTTTGATCCCTTCGGTTGTCCTTGCCGCATTAATGATGTGTATCTATCTTTTTCGCTGTTGGCGTTCAGGTAAAGAGGCTAACAATGCTGTCTTAATCAGTTCAATATTAAACTCTAGTGGTATTGTTTGTGGTATTGCTTTAGCTGTCAGCCCTTTCTTTCCTTATGTAAAAGGACTCATTGGCGGCATTGATATTTATATTGTTATTGGTGGGGTGGCCGTCTTGTTTGTATCTAGTCAAGCTGTTCATAAAGACATAATTAAATCCACTCGTAGTACAACAGTTAACAAGTCAAGTAACTCGGACGGCGATAAAGCTGCCGCCGGTTCTTGAAGCGTTAGGGCTCGATAGGAGTTACAATGCAAGAACAGTACGATATAGCTCTATCTTTTGCAGGTGAAGATAGAGCATATGTAGAAATGGTTGCGGAGCAACTAAAGGCTCGTAATATCAATGTTTTCTACGATTTGTATGCAGAAGAAAGCTTGTGGGGTAAAGATCTTTATGTGCATTTAACTGATCTTTATCGGAAAAAAGCGAGGTTCACTTTGATGTTTATATCAAAGCATTATGCGGAAAAATTATGGACTAATTTAGAACGGAAGGCAGCCCAATCAAGAGCGTTCGAAGAAAGCTCAGAGTATATACTTCCAGCAAGATTTGATGATACAGAAATTCCTGGTATGTTACCCACAACTGGGTTCATTGACTTGCGTAAGAAATCCCCCATTGAAGTAGCAATAATGGTTGGGAAAAAGTTGGGAATAAACCCATACGAAGTTAAATCTCATTCTGTTCCCCCTCCAAAAAATGAGCTTCTAACTGGCACTGCAAAATTTGACTACTCAAATAATAATGGTCTATTTAGAATTGGTACCGGAGCATTCGAATTTTCTAGTCGATGGTCAAAGGCCAGCAATACAACAATACACTGCTATACAGATTCTTCAAATGTGAGAGGGGTTGCACTGGCACCCAAAGGTGCAGAATTAACAGACCTCGAAAATGTTTCTATATTTGACTTTACATCAAGAGTCAGAACTCCCGAAGTTGGTAGGTTCTTGGTGCTTCAAAATACAAATGGTATTTATGCAGCCTTAAAGATTTTATCAATAAAGGACGACTCTCGAGGTGACGATTGCGATGAGTTGATTTTTGATTACTGGATTCAGAAATCTGGCACAGATAGTTTTGTAGAGTACGCAAAAAGGCCCTAACAAGTGACTGTGGTGTCCAGCATAAATAATCAGGCTGTTTTTTGACGCCAGAGTTCTTCGTTTTTGAGCATGGTATTGAGCACGACGATGAGCTTGCGCATGCACGCGATGATGGCCACTTTGGGTAACTTCCCCTGGGCTTTCAGGTGTTCGTAGAAGCGTTTGAAAACGGGGTTGCATTGGATGGATGACAGCATCGCCATGAACATAACGGTGCGTATGCGGTGACGGCCTCCACGGATGCGCCGTTTGCCACTCCAGGTACCGCTTTCGCGGTTCATGGGCGCGACACCGACGAGTGCAGCGATCTCTTTGCGGTTGAGTTTGCCGAGCTCTGGCAGCTCGCTGAGCAAGGTGTAGGCGAGGACTTTACCGACGCCCGGCACGCTGGTCAGTATCTCGGTTTTGGTGCGCCAGTGTTTGACCTGAATGACCGCTTCATCGATCTGTTTGGTGATGGTACTTATTTGGGTTTGTAACGAGCGCAGCAGTGTTTTGATGGAACGATGTAGGGCTTTGGGCAATATCTGGAGTCGGTTTTTCTCCATGGTTTGCATCTCAAGCAACTGGCTGCGGCGAATCAGCAAGTCCTTGATCAGACGGGATTGTTTGTCAGGGATAGGTTTAATGTCGGGCTGTATGGTAGCGGCAAAACGGGCGATGACACTGGCATCGATCTTGTCGGTTTTAGCCAGTACGCCAATGGCTTGGGCATAGCGCCTGATGCTGATTGGGTTGACCACGACAATGGGAAGATTGGCCTGGTCACAGGCAAACACGAAAGCGTGTTCATAGCGTCCTGTGGCTTCGACCACGATGCGCTCGATGTTGCGCTTCTTCAGCACGTGAACGACCTTGAGAATACTTTCCTCGTCGTTCGAAATTTGGAAATGGAGGTCCAGCGGATGCAGGACGATATCAAGTTTGGATTTGCCGACGTCTACGCCGACGTTGATGCTGATTTGGCTTTCCGTGTTCATGGTAATAAGCTGACTCTGCCTTGCTATGCGGGCTCGGGGCCCCGATGACTGTTCGAGTTATCGCTAAAGAGTCATGCAGCGCTACACACTTGTTATCGGTCTCTCGCAAGAGGAGCCGGCGCTACACCGAGCTGCTGCATGAAGGCCCTCAATGGCCGTTGAGGGTGGGTCCCAATTTACCCGGAAAACACACGGAATTATCCATACAAGCGCAAGCAGTTTGCTACGGCCCTTCGGGCCTCCGCGGGACGCCCAACGCCATGCACGTTTTGTGCGGGTCGCTGCGCGCCCAGTTTCGCACAAAACGTGCATAGCATTGGTCGCCCCTGTTGCGGGCGTTATATTTTAATTTGAATCTCCGATGAAACAAAAAAACTCAACATTTCGTGGTGGTCGACCAACTTGGGCAAATGCTTGTGTCGGGGATAATGGCGTTCCCAGCTATGTCGAATACGCATTAGGTTTTTCAAAGGCCGCTAATGTACTGATTGATCAGGTTCTCGGCTCAAATGGAGATAATTACAATGTTGACGACTTTGTATATCCAGTTTGCTTCAATATGAGGCATTCAGTAGAGCTAAGGCTAAAAGGAGCAATAGCTGAGCTTAAAGTAATTTCTGGTATAAAAGGTGGCCAACTTAACTTCGATCTAATTGGCTCTCATGATATCGGTAATATATGGAAGTTTTTTAAGCATGAATCTGAAAAAATTGATATTCGTTATGCATCTGTAAATACTCACATTGAACCAACAATACTGGATATCGCAGAGGTGGATGCCACTGGGCAAACATTCAGGTATCCAACAGATAATGAAAGTCAAAAGCACTTAACAGACGTTGCATTGATAAATTTTTTTATTCTAAAGAAAAAATTTAACCAGTTGGAAAAGAATTTAAATAATTTATTTTATTTAAGCGAATATCTTATCGAAGAGTACTCTTTACGTACATTTACAGCCAAACTTTCACGAAAACAGTTATTTGATCTTGCAGAAGACCTCCCAGAAATATCCTCATGGAAAAATGAGTCTTTTCGTCAAAAGAAGATATATTTAAGGGATAAATATAGCCTAACTAGTAACGATCTAACGAAGGCTATAAACGTTATTAAAGATAATTATGAGCTTTCATCAAAATTAAACCTTCGGCTTCCACTGAAAGGTGTAGATGAATATGATCTAATCTGGTTTTTAGATTTCTGGATAGAAGTTAACCCTGAAATCAAAAATAGAAAAGAACGTTATAGCTTGTCAAAATTAGACACGGATGAGATTTTTAATTCTTTGCGGCGGGAGCAAAAAGCAAAAGTTAGATTTTGGTCCACGTTAGATGGGTACCTCACTCCAAGTCTACTAGCGGGACTCAAAGCTTTATTTTACTTTGCTCGTGATAAAAAGTTTTCTGAAACGTATGTTCGTACTTTTGAAAGTGAGCTGAAAATATATGAAATATATAATCATGAAGGCATCGATGGTTTGAAGCAAAGTTTTATGCATTTGGTTGAAAAAGCTAACTTCTTTGATAATTTGGTTGTGAGTCTTTTCTTCTTGGATTACGGTGATCTTGCGGAAGAGCTGGTTGATATTTATGGTGTATCTGAAGCCTTTGACTGGCTTGATAAGGTTAGATCCCGCGAAATATTTATGTTGCCAAAATTGGCGGGGTACTAGTATGAAATATAACAAGGCCAAGCAGCATCGCGCACAATGTGCGCTGGACCTCGCTACGCTCGGCCACTGTTGGCAGCGTTAGAGAGAACCCCAATCAGTAGCACAGCTCGTAAAAAGGAGAAAAGCATTTTGTTAAGCGCGGTTGAATTGTTTAGAAAATTTTTTATTAACTATTTTTGGTTGGGGTTGGTAGTAGTTCTTATTTCTCTATTGATTGATGCCTATGCACTAAAAGGAAATGATGGTATACGGTACGTAGCTGTATTTGTCTCCCTAATGGAAACTGTTGGCATCGCTATAATGGTAGCGTCAATCTTCACGTTTGCCTCAGGCTCTTCTGATTTTGTAGACAGAATTAAGTCCTTGCTCGAAAGCATAGTGGTAAAAAGAAACTTCTTGGGAAATATTGATTCTGAAGGAAAAAAGAAGCGCTTAAATCCCTCGTCCAGCCCTCAGATATAGAGAAAAATAAATACCCGAACATTGGCGATTATTATGGCTACTTCATAAATAAGACATTAGATATTGGAAGCAAGTCTGTAAGGAGTAATTACCAAGTGAGCTCCAGGGTATTTCTGGATAAAGCAGAGAATAAGCTAGCTGTAGAAGGAAACTATAGCTATAGGGTTTATCCAAGCAAGGATGGTTTTCATGATATTGTCGTGGGTTTCTCAGAAGACATGGACGGACCGTCAGCTTGTAGGCATATTGCAATATCGACGCCTGATGGTGATCGAAAAGTTCATGACAATTTAGAGTTTACAAGGGAAGATCACGGTGGTGATATTTCCAAGCTGGCAAAGGTGAGCACTTCAGAACACAATAATCACTCTCATTTGGATGTGGAGCTAAAGATCGTAGAGTATGGCGTTGATCACTGGGCTCTAATAACCTTCAAGGCACTGCAGCCGACTGATGGTTTTAAGTTCATGCTTCATTGCGACGATGATGTTGTGATCCAAGAAAAGGCGATTTTTGTGGTTGGTGCTAACTACTATGTTGACCTGTCAAAAGATATGAAAGATATATCCATAACATGCAACCAATGGATTAATGAAGGCTCAGGTTTGACGGTTCTTGTGGCAATTCCTCACCCTGTCTCTAACAAAACAATGCACGCGACAAGCACGTGATTTTGGCGTTAGCGATCATGATGAGCAATAGGAGTATAAATTGAATAATTGGCCAGAGAGACTATTTGATCTTATCTATATCCCAGATATGGACCAGAAACTTGATGAACTTGCTGCATTGGCAGAATCTGAAAACTGGGATTATCAAAACACGCAGACCCAGCACCATAAACCAGTATTATTTAACTACCTACAATATACGTATATGCGGCTTGCTGAAGAGGATAAATTAGAAATATCAGCTGATGGGCAATCGTTAGCTTTTAATACAGGCTTGGTAACTCCTAGTCAAGAGCCTATCTTTGCGTTCTGTTCTACAAATCGCCACACAGGGGCAAATCAAAATTGGTTCTTTGTCGGCTGGAGGCGGAAGGGACAACATGAATTAACTCGCTTTGAGTCCCTTCCAGAAATGGCACATTATTTCGAAAATCCGGGGGAGCTGGTATTCGACTCAGCAAAAGAACTGAGACTAAATGTTGAGCACATTGTTTCTGACAATAAGGAGCGCTTCCCAGACCCCTACAAGTCGATGGACGACTACGCACTCCAAACATTTCTGAAAGGCGCTATCGATAACGCTATTGAGCGCGTGAAACGCAACTACAAAACAGCGATACCTCAGTATCATAAGGGAAATATTCAGCTGCTTTTACCGCTATGTTTGGGTAATCCATCGGCTGCCGATTTGGCAGTGGTTGCAGTAAATCATGGAAGTTTCTACAGGGCGTCTACATGTCTCACTTTGGATATGGCCTATAACAATGCTCGACAACTTGCACGGCCAGACAGGGATTGGTTGGTGCCTTGATCACTAACAAAGCAATTAATTAAGCTGCGGCAGCAAGCTGCCTCCGCCGGACGGCCAAAGGGCCGCCGGTTATTGCGGCGTTAGGTGCACATATGAATCGAAGCCGGATCACGGCAATAGTGCTTCTAGTAGTAACGGTTTTACCCGTTACTGTACTTTTCGCTGTCGTTGCTGTCATTGGTCTCCCTTTCTGGGTCGCAGGTATTGCAGACTTTCTCCTGGGAAATTATGGCTGGAGCGAGCTACGTTCCTCGGTACGCCCAGACATGGCTCTTCTTTCCATATCTGCCCCCCTAGGGGCTTATGGGCTAGTTGCACTTTGGTCCACTCTATTGCGCATATTTAGAAGCCGTCCACATCAGAGTCCTAGATCAACGATTTTGGGCTTGCTGTGCGGCATAATCGCTAGCGCACATCTAGTCTTTATAAAGTTTGGCCTTCCGGTACTGCTGCTTCCAGCGACACTATTTGCTCTTTACCATGTGTCAAAATCAACCAAGGCAGTTCGAGGTACAAATGGCACCTAACAAAGCGTTTAAAATCAGTCGCTACGCTCCTTGGGACCTCCAAAACGCTGCGCGTTTTTCCGGCTCCTTAACGCGGCGTTATACGTCCGAGTTACCCACGAACAGTAGACACCTTCTATAGTTAGGTTACCCCTGACGAGGAGGTGCAAGATGGCCAGCATTTGCAGCCGAGGGACTCTCGGGGTTTTAAAAAATGGGTTCGCCCGTTGCCTTGACGGCATAGAACAGGCAGTCACTCTTCGCAATCACCGGGTTGGTGGTAATCATAAAGGCCTTGATGGCCTGGGCGGGGTAGATCTGCCCATCCTTGACCCTAAGCACCTGCTCCATGTTCTCGATCCGATTGTGGCTGATCGCTGTGAGTATGCTCAGGCCCTTGTTTCCAATCCATCCTAGCGGCTCATCCGGTAAAACAATCCCGAAATTGCGGTGTTCAATGTCTGGCGGCAGCGTGAGGTCTGCATGGCCGCTGGGCTCGAGGCGGTATTCTATGGTCGCGTCAGGGGTCAGCTCCACCCGAATCGGGTTGCGCAGCACATTGACGTCCCAGTCCGCTTTTTCCAGTGACAACACGTCCGGCCTTGAGGCATAGCGAACCAGTCCGTCATACGCCAGTTGATGAGCGTGGTCGTCCTGGGAGCCGCCGCACTCGATGGTCACCGTGGGTACCTCCTGTTCCGAAAACTCCATCAGCGCGCCCAGGCGCAGATCCGTCATGATGAGACGGTCGGTAAAGAGTGAGGTCAATGCCTGATGGGCCGCGTCATTGGTGATGCTGACCGCGAAGGAAGGGCCTGTACCTGAGGTATTGTGTACGTCCAGCAGGCATTCGGGGTTGGCGCTATGAAGCTCTGCCAGCATGGCCTCGGCAATCGCACCTTCCTCCCCCTCGAAAGGTTCTTTAAAGCACCGGTTGAGGTCACGTCCTGCGGGCAGCTGGCGCATTGAAAACCTGGGTGGAATCTTCGCCGGGTAGACGCCTCCCAGGAAAAACAGCATGTTGACCGCTGGCGTGTGCTGCTCAAGTAGCCATTGGTGAAGCGCCAACAGACCCGAAGGCTCATTGCCGTGAAGCAGTGTTGCCATGGCGCGGGTGCGGGAGCGATCGCGACCGGTCACCCGAACAACCGTGGGCTTGTGCAGTCGCTCCAGCCACTCAACGGGTGAGCGCCCCAGCGTACGGGGCGACGGATCATTCAGGTAATCAAGCACGTTCGAGTTGCTCATGGTGGCAGGGTCCATTCATGGAGCGGAATGTTTTTCTTCTGGTTGACCATGTACAGCGCCAGCATACTCCGGAACGCCTCATCGGGACTCAGGGATTTGAAAAAAGACTCGGTGATGTGGCGCTGCCAGCGGGCGCCAGACATGCTGGTTTCAATACGGCCTTCGATGATGCCCAGCAGGCGGCGGATTTCCGTCTCGTCCACGGCTGTTTGTTGCAAGGCTTCACGGGCCCGTGGCAGCAACTCTCTGGCCAGGGTTAACAGGGGCATATCCTGCAACTGAACCTGATCCTTGTGCGGCCAGATGATCTCTGCGCCGATGCCATATTTGGCTGCGCGGTAGAAATTGTGTTCGGTGTATTGGAAGGGGAGTATCGACGTCAGGTGCTGGATGTCATCGAGTACGGCCAACGCAGCCCCGATCACAAAGAGTCCGTTCGCACACATATCAACGGCCGTCGGGCCTGCTGGCATGGAGCGAATCTCAATGCGCAGATGGCCACCATCGGCATGATCGAAGATGGCTCGGTTCCAGGGCCAGGTGGTGCCCTGGTGCAGGCGCAGCTCGGCCAGTTCCGGTACCCCGCCACGATCAATCACGGCCAGCGGGTCTTCATCCGACAGCAACGGAATTATGGGGGGAAACAGCGAGGCCGAGGCGGCAAACAGTTCCCAGGCGTTGCGTGCCCAGCCGTGTCCGTAATAGACCCTTGGCGGATGGCGCCAGGTTTTATGGTTGGGGGAACGGCTGTCGATGGATTGCTTGAACAGGGCGATCCGGGTTTCGTCCCACAGGTGGTGGCCAAACAGGCTGGGCGAATTGCTGGCCAGCGCCAGGGCGATCGGCGTGACCAGTTGAACCGCGTTGAAATAATCGGCAAAACGGTGGGCGGGCACACGCCAGTGCAGCTGGAACGAAGTATTGGCGCCTTCCATGTAGACGTCTTCGGCCTGCAGGTTGATGACATCGTTGCCACCGATATGGATGCTGAACGGCTCGCCTCGTTGCTTGAGCAGCGCGTTGGATAGAGCATGGTAGCGGGGCACGTCTGTCATCGCCTTCGCGCCCATATCGGACTGCCGGAGTGTGGGCAGAATGCCGATCGGTACCAGCTCTCCGTTCAGCGGTGCGGCGTGCTGGTTGATGCGTCCGATGGCCGCGAGCAGCTCTTGCTCGGTTCTGGCAAACGGATCGCCTTTAAATGCCTGGGGGCTGAGGTTGTATTCGAGGTTGAAGCGGTTGAGTTCAAGCGTCAGTTGGGGGTCTTTAACGCTGGCGGCGACTTCCTTGTTGATGGATTGAACGCGCAGGTCAGGGTTTACAATATAGAACTCGACTTCGGCTCCAATGGAGCTCTCTCCCTCACCAAAGTCCGGCCGCTCCAGAAGACGATAAAGTGCCGTCAGGTCCGTCCGGACCTTGGCAGCAAAACGTTCAAACTCTTCCGGGGTAAATTCCGATTTTGTGATCGACAGTCCCACGGTAACGCTGTCTCCAAGGCTAACTCACTTTGATAGTAGCTGAAGATGCGCCCGTCACCAGTTCAGGGTGGCTCAGCCTGGCGGTAGCAAGCCCGTCCAAATCCGGATAATGTGTCCCCATTGATCCCGAACGGAGAACACCATGCCTTCCCCCCTCGTGACGACCGACTGGCTGCAGGACAACCTGGATAACGAACATCTGGTATTGATCGACGCGAGCATGGCCACTGTCGTTGGTAAGGAGCCGATCGTGTATGACCGCCCGCTGTTTATCCCGGGCAGCTACCAGATCGACCTTGAAGGAGCGCTCTGCAATACCGGTTCTTCCCAAATTCACGCCTTCCCCACTGAACAGCAGTTCACGGAGGAGGCCGGCAGGCTGGGCATTACGGCCGAAAGCCTGGTGGTGCTGTACGACAACCAGGGCATCTATTCGGCACCTCGGGCCTGGTGGGTTTTACGGGCTATGGGGCTCCACCAGGTGTTTGTTCTGGATGGCGGCCTGCCGCAGTGGCTAGCCGAAGGGCGGGAGGTCGCGGCTGATCCGGTTGCAGCGGCGGGTACGCCGGGTACCTTTGTGGGCAAGCTCGACCGCCGTCTGGTCAGGGATTCCGCCTACGTTTTGCAAACGCTGGAGGACGAGCGCGTAACGCTGATTGATGCGCGATCCCGGGCCCGTTTTCTGGCACAGGCACCTGAACCTCGGCCGGGTGTGCGCGGTGGTCATATCCCCAACTCCCTCAACCTGCCGTTTATGGAGGTACTGGAGGGTTATCGGTTCAAGCCTGCCAGCCAGCTGGCGGCAACCTTTGTCCACCTCGACCCTTCTCTTCAGCCCGGCAACGGGCAGCAACTGGTGTTTTCCTGTGGCTCCGGTATCACCGCCTGCATCCTGCTGCTGGCGGCCGAGCTGGCGGGGTATAACCAGCTGTCGCTGTATGACGGCTCCTGGACCGACTGGGGCAGCAATGAGTCGCTGCCGGTGGCCTAGCGCCAATCGCTAACCGGCATAAAGCCTATCTCTACCCTGCCAAACAGCCCAGCAGTTCCCGCTCAATGACCGCCTGCTCCAGCGGCTGCCGGCTCAGAATTTCCAGTCGTGAGTCGCGCCGCCAGGCGGATTCGCTGACGTTGGCCGGCTGACCGGCATTACGGTTGTAGCCCACCCAGGCGTGGCCGATCCTCAGCACCGCCTTGAGCCGGACGATCTCTTTCAGACCATCCAGATACGGCTGTACTGCCTGCCAATCAAAACGATCCTCGACCGCGAAGATCCAGCCATAGCTGTAATAGCCGTCCTGACTGCCGGTCTGCAGCACCGGCTTGCCCGGTTCTGCCAGCTTCGGCCTCTCCACAGGGGCGAGGGGGGGGTGGCGCATCACCGGGGTTGACGCATGGGCCTGTGGATAACGGGCCTGGCGTTGGCTCAAATGGTCCAGATCGAGCCAGCCGGGATCCAGTTGTCCCTGAGTGGTGGCGTGGATCGCCAGTTTGGGCGGGAACAGGTTGGCCGACAGACTCTTGGCTTCCTCGATCTCGGTTTCATCGGCCAGGTCGATGCGGTTGAGCACGACCAGGTCGGCCAGGTTGAGCTGATCGAGAAAGCCGGGCTGGCGCAGCACTTCGGGCTGGTGCAGCACCCTGGGGTCGAGCAGGCAGATGATGCTGCGCAGGTCCAGCACCTGACGAAACTGTTCGTTCTGCAGGGTATCGATGATGCGTGCCGGATGACCGAGGCCGGTCGGTTCGATCAGCAGGCGATCAGGGCGAAAGCGGCGCAGCAGCGTGGCCAGGGTGATCGGCAGGCTGGGGCCCAGTGCACAGCAGAGACAGCCGCCGGCCAGTTCCTTCACCTCGATGCCGTCCTGCTGCTCGATCAGGCTGCCGTCGATGCCGACTTGGCCGAACTCGTTGACCAGTACCGCCCAGCGCTCGCCGTCAGGCTTGTGTTTGAGCAGGTGGTTGATGGCGGTGGTTTTGCCGCTGCCGAGAAAGCCGGTGATGATGTTGGTGGGAACGGATAGAACGGGTGCCTGACTCACAATAAACTCCTGGAGGGCACCTCTAAAAACCTGCTGTGCGACCCAAAAGCTGCGTTGCACGGTGCTCGGAATCCTCATGTATAACTCATACACTGTGGTTCCTGCGCGCCGTGCGCCTTGCCTTTGAGCTGCTCGCAACGGTTTTTCGAGGCCCCCTGATGTTACAGGGTAACGATTGTGAGCCAGGCGCGGGTCACAGGCAAGTCAGGCGCAGACCTTTTCGTGTTTGCGCTTGGCCTCCAGGTAGCGTGGCATGGGGCCGACGTCCTCATAGACCGGATCGCCATCCTCGACCCGAATCACCCGGTTGCCCTGCCTGTAGGGCATGTGCGCTTCGATGTCGGTGAGGATGGTGTGCAGCAGAATCGGGGTCAGCTCCACGATATCCATCCCGTACACTTCGGCCAGCGCCTGCAGGCGGACCATGTCTTCACGGTCGATTGGCAGGGTGACGGTCTGTTGGTGGGCATGCCGTTGTGAGTGTTGCTCCAGCCGCTCCAGCAGGGCGGCGATATGGCTGTCGGGCATGGTGTGCATCCTCTCACTGGAACAGGTCGTCCTCTTGAATTCGGCCAAGGGGACATTCCTGTTCAGCATAGTAGAGGGCGCGCGGCCCTGCACAGATCGGGCAGCGTGTTGATCAGCGTTATCGAAGTCGCCGGTCTTTGATACATATTTCGGCAGCGTCGATAGCCTGGCGACGCGCTGTCAGCGCTTGATAAAGCCCTTCTTGTTCAAAAACGGCAGCATATGCGGGCGGGCCTCTTTCACCAGCATGCCGGAGATCTGTTCGCTCCAGCTCATCTCCTTGTTGCCGCCGGTACGGGTGCGGTAGTACTCGCGTACCTCATTGTCATAGGCGGCGATGCGGTCAGCGTCCTGGCTGTCGTCGTAACGATCCTGCTTGAGCACCACGTCCAGCGGCAGGCGCGGTTTGGTCTCCGGGTTCTGGTCCGGGTAGCCCAGGCAGAGGCCGAACACCGGGTAAACCAGTTCCGGCAGTTCCAGCAGTTCGGCGACCGCTTCAATCTTGTTGCGCAAACCGCCGATGTAGACGCCACCCAGTCCCAGGGATTCGGCTGCGATCATCACGTTCTGGGCAAAGAGGGCACAGTCGAGGGAGGCGGTCAGGAACTGTTCGGTGAAGCCGGACTGCATTTCGGCATTGTGCATGCCGCACGCCAGCTGGTGGCGTTTCATGTCGGCGCAGAACACCAGAAATACCGGAGCGGAGGCAACGTATTGCTGGTTGCCGGCCATCTGGGCCAGGGCTTCGCGGTTGTCACCGACGCTGACCTGAATCACGGTGCAGGCCTGGATGAAGCTGGAGGTGGCGGCGGCCTGGCCCGCCTTGATCAGGGTGTCCACGGTGGCCTGATCGATCGGCGCTGAGGTGAATTTGCGGATGGAGCGGTGTGCGTTCAGCAGTTCGATCGTCGGGTTCATTGGGGTCTCCAAAATAGTATGCGTGGCGCGATTATACATGGATCAATCTGAAGGTCAGGTTGATGCGCGGCTCCTGGCAGCGTTGGGTGCGTGGCAGGCTGTGCTGCCAGTGGTGCTGGGTCGGCCCGGCCATCAGCAGCAGTGAGCCGTGTGCCAGCGTCAGCGACTCGGTGTCTCGGCTGGCGTTGTGACGCAGGCGAAAGCGTCGTGGTGCGCCCAGACTGATCGAGGCAATAGTCGGGTTAGGGCCCAGCTCCGGCTCGTTGTCGGCATGCCAGCCCATGCAGTCCTGGCCGTCGCGGTAGAGGTTGAGCAGCAGGGCGTTGAACGGCTGGCCGCTCAGCGTTTCCAGTCGCTGCTTCAGCGGCAGCAGCGCCGGCAGCCAGAGATCGCCGGCCAGTTTGAGGCCCGAGTAGGTGTAGTGAATGCCCGGGTCGGACAGGAACGCCTGCAGGCGCGGGATCAGATGTTCGCGCCCGAACAGGCGGATGCGATCCTGTTGCCAGGGGATGTCGATGAGCAGTCGCGCCAGCAGGGCATCGGCTTCCTCGGGGGTGAGAAAGCCGGGCCAGTAGCGGATCTCGGCATCGGGCAGTGCCAGCTCAGTGGCGGTCACGGTCCGCCAGCAGGTCGCGGATCGCATCGGCCAGCGGTGCGGCGATATCGATCTGGTTGCTCAGGTGCGGGATGCAGGCGGTGGTCACCACATCCGCCACTTCGGTCAGTTGGGCATAGGCGTCACCGGCAAAGATGCCATGCACGCCAATGGCCACCGCCCGGGGCAGACCGGCGGCCTGCAGGTGCTTGATCGTTTCCAGCATGGTGCGGCCGCTGGAGATGATGTCATCGACAAGCACCGGGGTACGTTCGGCGGCGCTGTCCAGGTCGGGCAGGGAGACGCTGACGTCGTAGTCGCCGCGGCGCTCCTTCTGCAGTACCTGGAAGGGGGCACCGGCCAGCGCGGCCACCTGAGATACCCACTGTTCGCTCTCGCTGTCGGGGCCGATCAGCAGCGGCTGGTCGACCCGTTGCTGAATCCATTGGGCGATCAACGGTGCCGCCTGGACCACGCGGGAGGGGATGGAGTAGATCTCGTCCAGCGAATCATAGCGGTGCAGGTGCGGGTCCACGGTGACCAGGTAGTCGAAGGCGCTGGACAGCAGCTTGGCAAAGGGCCGCGAGCTGACACATTCGCCGGGCTGGAAGCGTTTGTCCTGACGCATATAGGCCAGGTAGGGCGTCACCAGCCCGATGCTGCGGGCACCGCACTCGCGCAGGGTGTCGGCGAGAAACAGCAGGCGCAGGACCCGCTCGTCCGGATGGAACAGATTGCACAGGATGACACAGTCCTGATCGGTGCAGTCGGAGTGGATGCGCAGGTAGCTTTCGCCATCGGGGAAGCGGCGCTGTTCCAGCACGCCGGCCTGGGCATCGAGCAGGCGGGTCAGTTGTGACGCCAGCGCCGGATCGGAATCGGGGTTGAAAATCAGCATGCTTGTACCTGTTCTCCCTGGATGTCGCTGTCCAGTTGAATCACTTGGGTGTGGTCATTGAGATACTCCACAGCGTAATTCAGTTCCCCGGCGTTTTCGGCGTGGATCATCAGCAGGATGTCTTGGCACTCCACCTCGTCGCCAAGCTTGACCGGAATCTCCACGCCGGCGGCGGAGTCGGCCGGTGCCCCGGCCAGTTTGGCGATCTTGGCCAGAATACGGTTGTCGATATGGCGGATACGGCCCTTGCGCTCGGCCACCAGGGCATAACGGTAGGGGGCCACCGGCGGATGGCGCAGCCCGCCCTGGGCTTCGCAGATGGCGCGGAACTTGGCCCAGGCGGCGCCGCTGCGCAAGGTTTCCTCTGCCAGTGCCTGGCCCTCTTCGACACTGATTTCCTTGACCATCGCCAGCATGGCACCGGCGACTTGTTCGGCGCGTTGGCGCAGATCCTGAGGGGCGGTCGGCAGGTTTTGCAGTACCGCCAGCAGGTCATGCGCCTCCAGTGCCGGGCCAATACCACGACCGACCGGCTGGCTGCCGTCGGTGAACAGCACCTGCAGTTTCAGCCCCAGGTTGGCGGCCACAACGCGGAAACTGTCGGCCAGGCGGTCGGCGGCTTCCTGGCTGCGTACCTTGGCGGTGGGGCCGACCGGGATATCGATCAGCACATGGGTGGCGCCGGCGGCGATCTTTTTCGACAGTACCGAGGCGATCAGCTGGCCCTCGCTGTCGATATCCAGCGCGCGCTCCACCTGGATCAGCAGGTCGTCGGCCGGGCTCAGACGCATGGCACCGCCCCAGGCCAGACAGCCGCCCTCGGTGCTGACTACCTTGCGCATCTGGTCAAGGCTCAAACCGACCTCGGTCAGCGTCTCCATGGTATCGGCCGTACCGGCCGGCGAGGTGATGGCGCGGGACGAGGTCTTGGGGACGGTCAGACCACAGGCGGTGAGGATGGACACCACGATCGGTGTGGTGCGGTTGCCGGGCAGGCCGCCGACGCAGTGCTTGTCGACCACCATTGGCAGCTGCCAGTCGATGGTGCTGCCGGATTTGACCATCGCCTGGGTCAGCGAGGTGATCTCGCGGTCGTTGAGGCTGTCGTCACCGCAGGCGGTGATGAATGCCGCCAGATGCACGTCGGCATAACGGCCGTCGACGATATCGTTGATGATGCTCTGAAACTGCAGGTCGTCCAGCTCATGGCCATACACCTTGGCACGGACATGGGACAGGGATTGCACCGGCTTGGGGTGGGACAGCCAGATCGGGTCTTCCGGGTTCATCTGCAGCCGCTGCCAGGCGGACTCGGAAAAGCCGACTTCGTCATCGGCCAGCAGGTCGCCGGTGACGATATTGAGAGAG
The DNA here is from genome assembly GCA_963677795.1 of uncultured Marinobacterium sp. Taxonomy (GTDB): domain Bacteria; phylum Pseudomonadota; class Gammaproteobacteria; order Pseudomonadales; family Balneatricaceae; genus Marinobacterium. The sequence continues at coordinate 2,683,696 of OY782520.1, forward strand.
GCGATCAGATGCTCGCTGCGGTGAGTGGTGATCAGTACCCGCGACAGGCTCTCGAACCCTTCCGAGCGGCAGACGTGGCTGTGCTCCGGCAGATACAGGGTCGGTTCGTGGTGGGTGTCGATGCCCAGGCGGCGTGCCTTCAACGGCGCCATCCGTTCGGGGGTCAGCATCAGCATTTACAGCTCTCCTTTAAACAGCCAAGCGTTCAGTGTAACGCAACTGTTGTTCTGGCGGATAATGATGATGCCGGGATGAGAGCTGTCGGGAGTGCGCGGCTACTGTTAGAATGGCTGATTCGACTTTGGATCTAGAGACTGGATGCGAGCACAGTATATGGAACGCCGATACCGTTTGGTTCTTTCCTGCCCGGACCGCGTGGGCATTGTATCAATGGTCAGTAATTTCATCTCCAGCCATGGCGGTTCGATCACTGACGCCAACCAGCATTCCGATGCCAGTACCGGCTGCTTCTTCATGCGGGTCGAGATCGATGCCAGCACCTTGCCGTTCACCCTGGACGAGCTGAAAAAGGCGTTCGAACCGATCGCGGCGTCCTTCCAGATGGAGTGGGAGATTCATGACTCGGCGCGGCCCAAGCGTGTCGTGCTGATGGCCAGCCGCGAGTCGCACTGCCTGGCGGATCTGCTCTACCGTTTTCACAGCAACGAGCTGTTCTGCGAGATTCCCTGTGTGATCTCCAACCACGATGACCTGCGTTCCATGGTGGAGTGGCACGGCATTCCCTACCACCATGTGCCGGTGGATCCGAGCAACAAGGAGCCGCACTTCGCCGAGGTCAATCGCCTGATCGCGGAGCATGAAGCCGACGCCGTGGTACTGGCGCGCTACATGCAGATCCTGCCGCCGGATCTGTGTGATCGCTATCCGCACCGGATCATCAATATCCACCACAGCTTCCTGCCGTCCTTTGCCGGCGCCAAGCCTTACCACCAGGCCCATGAACGTGGCGTCAAGCTGATCGGCGCGACCTGCCATTTCGTGACCCAGGACCTGGATGCCGGTCCGATCATCGATCAGGACGTGACCCGTATCAGCCACCGTGACCTGCCGGAAGACATGGTACGTCTGGGCCGTGATGTGGAGAAGACCGTACTGGCCCGTGGTCTGCGCTGGCACCTGGAAGACCGAGTGCTGGTGCACGGCAACAAGACCGTCGTCTTTGCCTGATGGCAGTGGCCGGGGACTGGGCTAGTATAAAGTCAGGCCGGTATCTGTTCGGCCCGACCCATTCGGAAGCAGGAGATTAACGGGATGCTTAGATCTGTAAAAGTACAGGATTACATGGCAACCAGTCTGATTTCGTTCAGCCCGGAAACCCGGCTATTCGATGCGATTCGGGCGCTGCAGGAGTATGGCATCTCGGGCGCACCGGTGGTGGACAGCGATGGACAGCTGCTGGGCATGCTGTCGGAACTCGACTGCCTGAGAGCGATTCTGACCCTGACCTACCATGAGGAAGAGATGGGCAGTGGTGGCCATGTGGCCGATTACATGACGCCCCAGGTCGATACCGTGCAGTACGGCTCCGATCTGACCGAAGTCTCCCGTCGCTTCATGGAGTTGGGCCGACGTCGCCTGCCGGTGGTGCATCAGGGCAAGCTGGTCGGCCAGATCAGCCGCCGTGACGTGCTGCGTGCCGTGGAGGAATTTGCCAAAGATGGTTGATACGAAAATCGAGACTGATCATGCGTGACTGGTTGCCTGAAGCACCGGTGCTGTTCTATCCGTCGCTGGCCCGCGAACTGGGCAGCGATGAGGCCCTGCTGCTGACGATCTACGCCGACTACGCCCGTCATGCCGGCATGCACGCGGATGACGGCAGCGTCGAGTGCATCCTGCCGCACAGTCGCTGGCTGCAGCTGGCCGATTTCTGGAGCGAGGCGCGTCTGCGTAGCGCGACCGAGAGCCTGGCAAGTCAGGGCTGCCTGCAGGCCAGTCTCAATCAGGGGGGCAGCGTACGCCTGCGCCTGCTGCCGCGCGCACCGGCCCCGGCTGTGCCGGAGGCCCGAGAGCCGGAACCCGCTGAGGCGCCTGCGCCCCAGCCGGTACAGCAACTGCCGGTCTACGAGGCGCCGCCGCCACGCCCGGCACGACGCGACTCCATGATTCAGCGCCGTGGCCCGGCGCCGACTTTCGGTGGCAGTATCGGTTGGCGCCGACACAAGGACGAGCTGCAGGCGATCTTCGAGCAGGCCGAGGAGCGCAACCAGCAGCTGCAATCGATGCAGCTGGGCTGGCAGCCGTCGGACATGTTCCATGCCATGTTGCCGCGACATGCCATTCCGCCCGAGTTCGCCGGCGAATGTCTGGACGAGTTTGTGCTCTACTGGCTCGACAAGGACCGCAAGGAGAGCAACTGGGACCAGAAGTTTCTCGCCTGGGTAAAGCGCGAATGGGTCAAGAAGCAGACGCGGGATGCACGCGAACAACGCTACGAGCAGGAACGTCAGACAGTAACCGGGGGCAACCATGAAAACACCCGCCACGATTCTCGGGAAAAACGCAAACGGATTACCGCAGCCATCATGGACATCAAGGACACCGACTGGTAACGCGGCCACAGACGCAGCACCGAAAACGATCAGTCCCCAGACCAAGACCCTGATCAACATGATCTTTGCCCGCTTCATGGCGATCTACGGGCACAAGTTCAAAAGCTGTTTCGAGACCGAAAACGAGCTGCGCCTGGCCAAGCGCGAGTGGGCGCTGAGCCTGGAAGGCTACGGCGAGGCGGAGCTGGTGGCGGCGGTCAACCGCTGCAAGGAAACCACCGCCTGGATGCCCAGCATTGCCGAATTCATCGATATTCTGCGTGACATCAATGGCGACTTCGGTCTGCCCGGCGTGCGCGACGCCTACGCCGAAGCTTGTTTTCATGCCGAACATCCGACGCGTCATCAGTGGTCACACCCGGCGGTCTATCATGCCGGCCGCGAGACCGGCTGGTTTCTGCTGCGCAGTGAAGAGGAAAGCAAGGCGCTGCCGGCGTTCCGTTACCACTACGAGGTGATCTGTCGCCGGGTACGCGAAGGCGAAGACCTGGAGCAGCCGGTGCCACCGGCGCTGGAGGATAAGCAGGCCAATACCGTGGCCGACTTCATCCAGCGCTTTACCGCCGAGCATGAACTGGCGCCCGAGGAGGGCGCGACCCTGTTGTACTACCTGACGTTGCCGCGCGGCAGCCGCATCCGCAAGCGGTTGCAGGCGCAATCGCAGCAGAAGCTGGAGCAGCGCGGGTTGGCGATCAAGCTGCCGGACGAGGCGGTCTGATACCGCCTCGGCGTGGGATTAGTGGGAGGTGGGGGTACTGAAGCTCTGACCAAACATCTCGCCGATCGCCTGGCCCAGCGCTGCGCTGCGCTCGGGATTGCGGAACGCCTGCAGGATCAGCGCACGGTGCACCGGCATGAACATCAGCTCGGCCAGAATGCGGCTGAATCCGGTCTGCCCCGCGTCGCCCTGGGCCAACTGCTCCAGAAAGGCCGACAGTACCTTGGGTTCCAGCAGCGCACTTTCACAGCGGGTGGCGATCACCGTGATCACCTCCGGCTGGCGGGCGTGGGGACTCTCCAGTACCGACAGCACCCAGCGCTGCTTGGCGGTTTCATCGGCGATGTTGGACAGGGCGCGACAGAGTGCGGCGACGCGGTTGCTGTTGTCGGCGTCCAGCGCCGGCTGTAGCAGGTCCAGCAGTGCCTGTTGCAGGTCACCAGCCGGCTGCAGGTTTTCCAGCAGCGGGCAGAGGCTTTCCAGTACCGCTGCCGGCATCTCAGGCAGGCGTTGGCAGAGCGCGGTTGCGTTGTCGTCCTGATCCAGTCGCACGATGAAATCCGCCAGCCCCTGGTAGGCCAGAGACTGCCAGGCATCCAGCGGCAACTGACCGTTGAACCAGGCCTGGGCACGCTCGTAGTGCGCTGAGGCTGGAGATTTCATCTCGCGCGCCGCCAGTGCGTGGAAGGCCGCCATGCGGCTCTGCTCCGGGGTGAACGAGTAGGGGTTGTCTTTCAGGGCATCCTCGTCCAGCTGACCGTTTTGGCTGTTGATCACGTTTTGTATCAGACGTTTGAGCAGGTCGTCCCGTGCGGCCGGTGCGATCAGGCCCTGTTCGTCCAGCGGCAGGCGCAGAAACCAGACCGCATTTTCATCGCGCTTTTTCGGGTTCCAGATCAGCAGTGCCAGCCAGGCCTGGTGCTGGAAGGGCGTGGGGTAGGGCAGCCGGGAGTCCTCAATGCGGCGGAAGCGCTCCAGTGGCAGCTTGCTGATCCGCCGGCCCATGTCGAAGACGCGCAGGGCGGCACCGGTGGAACGCAACAGCTCGGTGAGGGAATCGGGCAGGGTGTTTTCAGCAGACATACACGCTCACGAAGTAATATTGAAATCGGTCATTATCTTAACATCTCGCCGCCTGCCATGCCCTTGCACTTTGGGGCCGCGTCGCGAGTTCAGGTATGGCTGTGGTAGATTAGAAATCGAACACGCGAAAGGACCGCTGTAACCATGATCCTGACCCTGCTTTTTGCCAGTGCCATGCTGTTGATCAGCATCCTGCTCAGCCCGCTTTCCAACCGCATCGGCATGCCGGTGCTGCTGCTGTTTCTGGGCGTAGGCCTGCTGGCCGGGCAGTCGGAGATGGGCCAGCTGATGTCGACCGATGTGGAAAGCACCTTTCTGGTCGGCCACCTGGCGCTGGCGGTGATTCTGCTTGATGGCGGCATGCGCACCCGTTTCGAATCCTTCCGCGTGGGCCTGCGGCCGGCGCTGTCGCTGGCCACCTTTGGTGTGGTGATTACCGCCGGGATCACCGGCGCCGCCGCGCACTGGATCCTGGGACTGCCGCTGCTGCCGTCACTGCTGATCGGTACCATCATTTCTTCCACCGATGCCGCGGCGGTGTTTGCCCTGCTGCAGAGCCACGGCTTGCGTCTGAACCAGCGTGTCAGTGCCACCCTGGAAATAGAGTCGGGCAGCAACGACCCCATGGCGATCTTCCTGACCATCATCCTGCTGGAGCTGATCACCCGCAGTACGCCACCGGGGCTGGGCGAGGCCGCATTGCTGCTGCTGACGCAGATGGGACTGGGGGCTCTGGGCGGCCTAGCCGGCGGCTGGTTGCTGGCCCGGATATTGCCCAGGCTTGATTTGCAGCCCGCGTTCTACCCCTTGCTGGTGACGGCGGCGGGGCTGACCGTGTTTGCGCTGGTCGGCCTGCTCGACGGCAGCGGTTTCCTGGCGATCTATCTGATGGGCATCCTGATCGGCAACCGGGGGCTGCGCAAGCTGGACGATATCCTGCAGGTGCATGACGGCCTGGCCTGGCTGGCGCAGTTAAGCCTGTTCCTGATGCTGGGGCTGCTGCTGTCGCCCCACGACAAGATGGATTACATCCCCGAGGGGCTGGCGCTGGCGGCCGTGCTGATTCTGGTGGCTCGGCCGCTGGCGGTGTTTCTCAGCCTCTGGCCGTTCGGCTTTCGCTGGCGTGAGCAGTTGTTTATCGCCTGGGTTGGGTTGAGGGGGGCGGTACCGATTGTGCTGGCGCTGTTCCCACTGATGGCGGATATCGAGCACGCGGCGCTGTTTCCGATCATCGCCTTCATAATCGTGACGCTGTCGCTGCTGTTGCAGGGTACGACACTGGCCCGTGCGGCGCGTTGGCTCAAGCTGGAACTGCCGGCGGAACCCTCGGCCTTGCGGCGGCTGAATATCGAGTGGGCATCGGCGAGCAATCACCGGCTGATGGTGTTCGAGCTGGATGGCGAGCACTGGACGCCGCCGCGCACGTTGAAGGGCGTGCGCCTTCCTCCCGATATCGTCATCACGGCGGTGTTGCGTGAGGGGGTGATGTTGCCTTACGAAGCAGAGCTCAAGCTGCAGAGTGGCGATCAGCTGGCGGTGATCGGCGAGGAAGCGGCCGAGCGACCGCTGGCGCGCCTGTTCAGCTCGGTGGAGTCGATTCCGGCGCTGAAGGAGAGCACCTTCTTCGGGGCGTTCGAGCTCAACGGCAGTGTGCAGCTGGAAGCGCTGGCACAGAACTTCGGTATTGACGTTCCGGACGAGCTGCAGGCGCAAAGCCTGGCGGACTACATCGTCTCCGGTCTGCAGGCGCCACCGGTGGTGGGTGACCGGGTGGCGCTGGGGGCGATCCAGCTGGTGGTCAAGGCGCTGGACGCGGGGCAGGTCAGCCGGGTAGGTCTAAAGTTCTGATCCTGGTCGCTGACAGTATTCGGCCGTCATGGTTTAATGCCCGCGCATTCGCAAGGAGTATAGGGAGTCATACGTGATAGAAGCGGTCTGGATCATCTTCGCCTTCGGGCTGGGGATGGGGGTGAAATTGATAGGGTTGCCGCCGTTGATCGGCTATCTGGCGGCCGGCTTTGCCATCGTGGCGGCCGGAGACTTTGCCGGCATACCGATTCAGGGCACCGAAGCCTTGAACCACCTGGCTCACCTGGGTGTATTACTGCTGCTGTTTACCGTCGGTCTGAAGCTTAAGGTACGTAACCTGGTGCGGCCGGAAGTGATTGGCGGCGGGGTGCTGCATTTCGGTATCTCCATCGCCCTGTTTACGCCTGCATTGCATCTGATCATGGGGCTGGAATGGTATACCGCACTGATGCTGGCGGTGGCGCTCTCCTTCTCCAGTACGGTGCTGGCGGCCAAGGTGCTCGAATCCAAGCGTGAACTGCGTGCCTTCCACGGCCGTGTGGCCATCGGTATCCTGATCGTGCAGGACCTGCTGGCGCTGCTGGTGATGGCGTTGGCCAGTGGCAAGACGCCGTCGGCCTGGGCGCTTCTGGTGCTTGCCGTGCCGCTGCTGCGACCCTTGATCTACAAGTTGCTCGATATCAGCGGTCACGAGGAGCTGCTGGTGCTGCTCGGCCTGCTGCTGGCTCTGGTCATTGGCGGCAAGGGCTTTGAGCTGGTGGGACTGAGTTCCGAACTGGGGGCACTGGCGTTCGGTGCGCTGTTGGCCAATCACCGTCGCGCCGGTGAACTGTCGCAGTCGCTGTGGAGCATCAAGGAGGTGTTCCTGGTCGGCTTCTTCCTGCAGATCGGCATGGGGGGGCTGCCCGATACCGATGCGCTGGTGTTTGCGCTGGTCATGGGGCTGGTACTGCCGCTGAAAGGCATCCTGTTCTTCTTCCTGCTGTTGCTGTTCAAGTTGCGCGCCCGCAGCGCCTTCCTGTCCGGTCTCAGCCTGACCAACTACAGCGAGTTTGGCCTGATCGTGGCCAGTATCGTGCTACCGGAATGGCTGATCCCGCTGGCGATCGCGGTGTCGATCTCCTTCCTGGTGTCGGCGCCCTTGTACCGTCTGGCGCATCCGCTCTACGACCGTTTCAGCAACTGGCTGAGTCGTTTCGAGCGCAAGGGTTTTCATCCGGACGAACAGCCGCTGTCAGTGGGCGATGCACAGATCCTGATTATCGGTATGGGGCGGACGGGCACGGCAGCCTATGACCACCTGAAGCCGCGCAATATTCCGATGCTGGCGCTGGACTCTGACCCGGCCAAGGTGGAAACCCATGTCAAATGTGGTCGTAACGTGGTCTTCGCCGACGCCGAGGACGTGCAGTTGTGGCGTAACCTGAAGGCGCCGGCGTTGAAGTACGTGATCCTGGCGGCCAACGATGTGGAAGCCAAGGTGACGGCGGCCAGGCAGTTGCGCGAGGCAGGTTTTGAAGGCGTGATCGTGGCGCACAGCATGTTCGCCGATCATGCCGACGCCATCACCCGGGCGGGGGCCGATCACACCTACCAAACCATGGCGGAAACCGGTGTGGGTCTGGCCGAGCATATCTTTAGCGCGGCCAAGCTCAAGGAAGAAGCCTGGCTCTGATCAGCCAGGCTTGGATGGAGAACGGTCGTCCTGGCCGTTCTCCTGTTCTTCATTCTCTTTCTCTTCCTGTTTGACCGCGGGCTTGCTGCTCGGGCTGCTGGAGGTCTGTAACAGGACCAACACGTATTCCAGCTGCTTTTCGATATTCTCCAACCGGTTTTCCAGCCGAGTGATGCGGTTCAGGTTCTGCCGTTCCCGCTCGGCGATCTCGCCTTCGTCCTTTTCGATGAAGAATACCGAGAAGCTGGCGGTGAGCAGCGAGAACATGCAGATGCCCACCAGAATCAGCAGCGAGCCGAACAGGCGGCCCTCGTTGGTGCTGGGTACGAGGTCGCCGTAGCCCACGGTGGTCATGGTCACCCAGGCCCACCAGATGCCGTCCAGAGGGCCCTTGAAGGCCGGATCCAGCGCGGCGATCAGGAAGCCCGATATTACCAGGAACAGCAGGCAGACCATCAGTGTGGTGCCCAGGTTGTGGCGGGAGAGGATGCTCCTCAGGTCCTTGGAGACCTTGAACAGTATGCCGACCATCACCAGCAGACGCAGGCTCCGGATGGCACCGGCGTAGAAGGAGTAGTCGCCCCAGAGGGCCGGCAGTCCGGCGATGATGATCACCAGGCTCATCCAGTTGTTCTTCAGGTGACGACGCTTGTTGTCGACCACGTTCAGCATCAGCACCATTTCGGTGACGAAGCCGAGCCAGATCACCCAATCGGTGATCTGGTGGGTCATGCCGTTGACGATGCCGTCGGCGCGCAGATACCAGTCCACCAGTATCCACAGGGCCAGGATCAGCATCGGCCACTCAAGGTTCTTGCCCCAGCGGCGGGCCCGGCTGTTCTCGGCGATGGAAACGCCGCCGAAGCCCAGGCGAAACATCAGCGAGTGGTGTTTGTCGAAGCTCATAGGCGGCGTTGCCCTCGAACCGGTTTAGTGATGCACTCTCAGGGCCTGGTCCAGCTGGCCGATCAGGTCGAGCAGGTGGTCGGTGTCTTCCGCCAGCTGCTTGAACACCTCTTCGGCCATGGGCTGAATTTCGCTGTTCTGCGGCAGCGGCAACTGCTGCTTGATCATCAGTTCCAGGCGGGGCAGCAGCAGCCACTGCACCCATTCGCTGAAGTTCAGCGTATCGACACAGAATGGCTGAGTACTGGCCAGTGCTTCGGGAGCCGGAGGTTCCGGCTGCCAGAGGCCGATGGCTTCCATTTCACCGCGGATCTCGATCAGCAGCAGGCTGACGGTTTGATATCGACTCATGCCTGCTCCCGGCGTGCCGCTTTCAGGGTATCGGCGATCAGGAAGGCCAGCTCCAGTGACTGGTCGGCGTTGAGGCGCGGGTCGCATTGGGTGTGGTAACGGTCGGCCAGGCCCTCTTCGGTGATCTGGTAGGCACCACCGATGCACTCGGTGACGTCGTTGCCGGTCATCTCGAAGTGGACGCCGCCGGCATGGGTACCTTCGGCATTGTGCACTTCGAAGAAGCCTTTCATCTCGGTCAGGATGGCATTGACGCTGCGTGTCTTGTAGCCGCTGGACGCCTTGATGGTGTTGCCGTGCATCGGGTCCGAGCTCCACACCACGTGGTGGCCGCTGGCCTTGACCGCGCGTACCAGCGGCGGCAGCAGTTCGGTGATTTTGTCGGCGCCCATGCGCGCGATCAGGGTGATGCGACCCGGGACCTGCGCCGGGTTTAGGATGTCGAGCAGGCGCAGCAGGTCGTCCGGCTGAGTCGTCGGGCCAACCTTGATGCCGATCGGGTTGCGCACGCCGCGCAGGAACTCCACGTGTGCGTGATCCGGCTGGCGAGTGCGGTCACCGATCCACAGCATATGGGCGGAACAATCGTACCAGTCGCCGGTCAGGCTGTCCTGACGGGTCAGGGCCTGTTCGTAGCCCAGCAGCAGCGCCTCGTGTGAGGTGTACAGGTTGGTTTCCTTCAGCTGAGGAGTGTTGGCCGAGCTGATGCCGCAGGCTTCGATGAACGCCATGGTCTGGTCGATCTGGTCGGCCAGATGCTGGAATTTTGCGCTCTGAGGGCTCTGCTGGACGAAGCCCTGGGTCCACTGGTGCACCTTGTGCAGGTCGGCGAAGCCGCCGGTGGCGAAGGCGCGCAACAGGTTCAGCGTGGCCGAGGACTGGTGGTAGGCCGACAGCAGGCGCTGGGGATCGGGCGTGCGCGACTCGCTGGTGAAGGCGATGTCGTTGATGATGTCACCGCGGTAGCTGGGCAGCTCGATGCCGTTGATGGTTTCGGTATCGGCCGAGCGCGGCTTGGCGAACTGGCCCGCCATGCGGCCAATTTTCACCACCGGGCAGCTGCCGGCGAAGGTCATCACCACGGCCATCTGCAGCAGGACCTTGAAGGTGTCGCGGATCTTGTTGGCGTTGAACTCGGCGAAGCTCTCGGCACAGTCACCGCCCTGCAGCAGGAAGGCCTTGCCTTCGGCCACCTGGGCCAGTTCGTCGGTCAGAGAGCGGATCTCGCCGGCAAAGACCAGCGGCGGATACTCGCCGAGCACCTTCTCGACCTGATACAGGGCGTCCTGATCGGGGTAGGTCGGGTGCTGCTTGATCGGCTTGCTGCGCCAGCTGTCGGGAGTCCAGGGTTCCATGCTCTCTCTCTCACTGCTTAATGGATTAACGAAGTCATGATCTTACCGCAAATATGCGATGGCGGCAGCAGGCATTCCGGCGCGGCTGCGCAGTGCCTGCGACAACGATGTATTGCCGACGGGCACAGGCGTGCCGGTGCCGAGAAGGTAGGCGCTAGTGTGAGGGGTCAGGCTGAGCGGATGCCGTTGAGGTTCTGGAAGGTGACTTCACGGGCGGTATTGAGGAAGTCGACCATGAAGTCGGCATCTTTCTGGTCCTCACGCATGGCGGCGTAGAGGGTGCACCAGAGTCCTTTTTCACCCAGCGGGCGGGCGGCGATGTATTCCCGCTGCAGGTATTCGTGTGCTGCCCAGTTGGGCAGTGCCGAGACGCCGCGACCGCTGGCGACCAGCTGCATGATCATCACGGTCAGCTCGGAGGTGCGAATCTCGCCGGGCTCCACGCCAGCAGGATCAAGGAAACGGGTGAATACGTCCAGGCGGTCCTGTTCCACAGGGTAGGTGATCAGGGTTTCCTGAGCCAGGTCCTGGGGCTGGATATGACGTTTGGCCACCAGGCGGTGCTGGCGTCCCATGACCAGGATGGATTCATAGCTGAACAGGGGTACGTAATGGATGCCGGTACGTTCTTCCGGATCGGAGGTGATCACCAGGTCCAGGTCGCCACGGGCGAGGGCCGGCAGCGGCAGGAAACTGAAGCCGGTGGACAGGTCCATCTCCACCTCGGGCCAGTGCTGGCGGAAGTGGTCGATGGTGGGCATCAACCAGTCGAAGCAGCTGTGACACTCGATGCAGATGTTGAGGCGGCCGGTTTCGCCGCCGGCCAGGCGCATGATGTCGCGCTCGGCACTGCGCACCATCGGCAGCAGTTCATCGGCCAGGTTGAGCAGCCGTTGTCCTGCGCTGGTAAAGCAGAGCGGGCGGGTCTTGCGGATGAACAGCGAGCAGTTGAGCCGCTCCTCCAGGTCCTTGATCTGGTGGGACAGGGCGGACTGGGTCAAATGAATGCGTTCGGCCGCTTCGACCAGGCTGCCAGCATCGCGCAAGGCGGCCAGCGTTTTCAGATGACGAATCTCGATCATACCCACTAAGTCAGGTCCTTCGGAGTGCGGATAACAGCCAGTATAGTACTGAATGTTAAAATCTGGCGAATACGGCAGCCGGGATGTTCGGCTGCCGTAATTGGAGCGGGATCAGGATTTGACCAGCAGGAATTCCAGCAGTGCCTTCTGGGCATGCAGACGGTTTTCGGCTTCTTCGAAGACCACGGAACGCGGGTCTTCCATCATCTCTTCGTTGACCTCTTCGCCGCGGTGGGCGGGCAGGCAGTGCATGAAGATGGCGTCATCTTCCGCCAGGTCCATCAGCGCCGGTGATACCTGGTAGCCGCGGAATTCACGGATACGCTCGCGCTGTTCGTCTTCCTGGCCCATGGAGGCCCAAACGTCGGTGACCACCAGATGAGCGCCTTTGACAGCCTCTTCAGGGCTCTCAAATACGCTCACTCGATCGCTGTTGCGGGCCACCAGGTCGGCGTTGGGGGCAAAACCTTCCGGGCAGGCCACGTTCAGCTTGAAGTCGAACTGGCGGGCGGCGTTGATGTAGGAGTTGCACATATTGTTGCCGTCACCGACCCAGGCCACGGTCTTGCCCTTGATGGAGCCGCGCTGTTCGATAAAGGTCTGCATGTCGGCCAGCAGCTGGCAGGGGTGGTAGTCATCGGTCAGGGCGTTGATGACCGGGACCTTGGAGTAGCGGGCAAAGGTTTCCACCAGCTCGTGGCTGAAGGTACGGATCATTACCACGTCGACCATGCTGGAGATGACGCGAGCGCTGTCCTCGACCGGTTCGCCGCGGCCCAGCTGAGTATCGCGGGGCGACAGGAACATGGCGTGGCCACCAAACTGGGCCATGCCGGCTTCGAAGGAAACACGGGTACGGGTAGAGGCCTTCTCGAAGATCATGGCCATTACCCTGTTCTTCAGCGGCTCGTAGGTTTCGCCCGCATTACGCATCTGCTTGAGGATGATGGCGCGCTGCACGATCTGTTGCAGCTCTTCCGGCGTCATGTCCAGCAGGGTCAGAAAGTGTCGTGTACTCATAAATGTTATCGGTCGGCGGCCATGGCCACCGGCTCCCGGTGTCGGTTGAATAAAGAATGCTCAGTTGGCGCTGTCACGCTCTTCACCGGCATAAACCCGGATCAATTGAGCTACGGTGTTGACCAGTAGATCGGCTTCCTGATCGGACATGATCAGGGGCGGTAGCAGACGAACGACACGACCACCGCCGGTCACGTTGAGCAGAATGCCCTTGACCTTGGCCAGGACCGCCAGCTCGCTGCCGGCTTCTGTCAGTTCGATGCCGATCATCAAGCCCTTGTTGCGAATCTCTTTTACATAAGGGGCACCGCCGAGCTGGGCACGGAAGCCGTCGGCAATGCGATTGCCCAGCGTTTCGGCGCGCTGGCACAGGTTGTCCTGCACGATGGTATCCACCACGGCAATGGCCGTGGCGCAGGCCAGCGGGTTGCCACCGTAAGTGGTGCCGTGGCTGCCCGGTGTCAGAATCTCGGCGGCGATGCCGCGTGCCAGGCAGGCGCCGATCGGGAAACCGTTGCCCAGGCCTTTGGCGGTGGTGACCACGTCCGGCAGGATATCATTGTGCTGGTAGGCAAAATAGCGTCCGGTGCGGCCGTTGCCGGTCTGGACCTCGTCCAGCATCAGCAGCCACTGCTGCTCGTCGCAAATCTGGCGCAGCTGATTCAGGTAGTCCGCCGCCGGAATGTGGATGCCGCCTTCGCCCTGAATCGGCTCGACCAGGATGGCAACCACGCTGGGGTTGTTGCGGGCGACCTGACGGACGGCTTCGACATCATCGAAGGGCACGCGGACAAAACCGCCGACCAGAGGCTCGAAGCCCTGCTGGGTAGCTCGGTTGCCGGTGGCACTCAGGGTTGCCAGAGTGCGGCCATGGAACGACTGCTCCATGACGATGATGGTTGGGTTGTCGATGTTGCGACTGTGGCCGTAGCGACGGGCCAGCTTGATGGCGGCTTCGTTGGCTTCGGCGCCGGAGTTGGCGAAGAAGGCGTTGTCCATGCCGGAAACTCGGATCAGTTTCTCGGCCAGCTGCTCCTGCAAGGGAATGGTGTAGATGTTGGAGCAGTGGATCAGTTTGGCGGCCTGTTCGCTGATGGCGCGGGTCACGGCCGGGTGGGCGTGGCCCAGTCCGGTTACGGCGATGCCACAGAGTGCATCCAGGTATTTGTTGCCAGCGGTATCGTACAGCCAGGCGCCTTCGCCATGTTCGAAGGCGACCGACAGCCGGTTGAAAACGTTCATCAGTGGCTGCGTAGCCATGGGAGTCTCCCTACAACGCAAAAAGGCAGCCATGGCTGCCGATAAAACAACCATTCTATGAGCAGCAACCCGGTTTGGCAATTCTATCCTTTGGTGTAAGGGTAATGAAAAGTGGTCAAAAAGCGGGAGGCGGGGTTGAATTTGGGACTTCAGGTACCCATATCGGGCGTAGAACAGAAGCGAAGTGGTTCGGTCTAACTTGAGTGGAACGCTTGGTTATATGTTAAGCTGTGGTCCAGGCCCGGCCCTCAAAATGGTCCTCAAGATTAGACGTAATGAAGGTGTTTAGATGAGTGTAGTCGACACGATCAAAGAGCAGATCGAAAACAACGCAATCCTGCTGTACATGAAAGGCACGCCGCGTTTCCCGCAGTGCGGTTTTTCATCACGTGCGGTGGAAGCGGTGATGTCCTGCGGCGAGCGTTTTGCGTTCGTGAACATCCTCGAAAACCCGGATATCCGTGCCGAGCTGCCGAAATACGCCAACTGGCCGACCTTCCCGCAGCTGTGGATCAACGGCGAGCTGGTCGGCGGCTGTGACATCATCTGCGAAATGGCGGCTTCGGGTGAGCTGAAAGAGATGATCGCGACGGCGGCTCAGGCTGACGGCGACGCAGACGCCTGATGTGATACGCAACGCCCTGCCGGAAGTCCCTGGTCTGCCGGCAGGGCGTTTGAGTGAATTAAACCCCATATTTAATGGAGAGAGCGCATGGGCGTACTGGTAGGCAAGCAGGCTCCTGACTTCAATGCAGCAGCCGTTCTGGGCGATGGCCAGATCGTTGACAACTACAACCTGAAAGAAGCGATCAAGGACAAGTACGGCCTGGTCTTCTTCTACCCGCTGGACTTCACCTTCGTGTGCCCGTCCGAGCTGATCGCACTGGATCATCGTATGGATGCGTTTCAGGCGCGTGGCGTCGAAGTAATCGGTGTGTCCATCGATTCCCAGTTCACCCACAACGCCTGGCGCAATACTCCGGTCAACGAAGGCGGTATCGGCCAGGTGAAGTACACCCTGGTTGCCGACGTTAAGCATGAAATCTGCCAGGCTTACGATGTGGAAGCCGAAGGCGGCGTGGCTTTCCGTGGCGCTTTCCTGATCGACAAGGACGGTGTTGTACGTTCTCAGATCGTCAACGACCTGCCGCTGGGTCGTAACATGGACGAGCTGATCCGTCTGGTTGATGCCCTGCAGTTCCACGAAGAGCACGGTGAAGTCTGTCCGGCCGGCTGGAACAAGGGTGACAAGGGTATGGACGCCTCTCCGGTAGGTGTGGCCAAATACCTGTCTGAAGAGTCCGACAAGCTGTAATTCAGTTTGCAGGCAAAAAAAACCGCGCTATCAAGGCGCGGTTTTTTTATGCCGTATCTGAACGTCAGTCATCAGTCGCGCGTGGCCAGCAACATCTCCCAGCCGCCCATGTCTTTCCATTGATTGACGATGGTGCAGAAGAGTTCAGCGGTCTTGACGGTGTCGTAAAGGGCCGAATGGGCCTTTTTGCCGTCAAAATCGATTCCCGCCAGATCGCAGGCCTTGGCCAGAACTGTTTGTCCGTAGGCCAGGCCGGCCAGAGAGACAGTGTCGAAGGTCGAAAACGGGTGGAAAGGGTTGCGCTTGATATTGCAGCGGTCGGACGCGTTGGTGACGAAACTGTGGTCAAAGGCGGCATTATGGCCGACCAGTACCGCTCGTTTGCAGCCGTGGGACTTGATCGACTTTCGGATTGGCTTGAAAATCTTCTCCAGTGCCTCTTGCTCGGCGACCGCATTGCGCGCCGGGTCGTCGGGGTTGATGCCGGTGAAATCCAGGGCGGACTGCTCCAGGTTGGCACCGGGGAAGGGGACGACATTGGCATCGTAACTCTGGTCGATCATCAGATAGCCGTTCTCATCCATGGTCAGTGTAACGGCCGCGATTTCCAGCAGGGCATCGGTACGCGGATTGAAGCCGGCCGTTTCAACGTCGACGACAACGGGCAGAAAGCCGCGGAAGCGGTCTGCCATCGGGTGAGGGGCGTTATGGCGGTGAGTCACGAAAATCCTTACTTGCAAGTGGTAAATGGCCGCAGGCATTCTAACAGCCTGGTTAGCAGCGTCAAAACAGGCTCAAGTCAAGGCCGGTTCGGCCGCTAACCAGTTTGCAACTGATCATGGGGAGAGGCGATATTGAACACCCGCTGTTTGGCCTTGTTACTGCTGCTGTTACTGCCAGGGTGGGCGCAGGCCGTGGTGTTCCGGGCATCCATTGACAAGTCGGTGTGGGAGATGGAAACCTCGCGCTTCTTCTGTCGCCTCAGCCAGCAGGTGCCGGCATTTGGTCGTGCCCTGTTCGAGCATGAGGCCGGTGAATCCCTGCGTTTCCAGCTGCAGCCGACGCAGAAGGACCAGCTGGGCGGTGAGGCGCTGCTGGTGGCGCGTGCGTCGCCCTGGCAGCCGGGCGTGGCGCCGTTCAGGATCGCCCGTGTCAAGATTGATGCCGATAGCGGTGGCATCGCGCTGGGCAGTGAAGCGGCCAACCAGATGCTGGTGGCGCTGCACCGGGGCATGACGCCCACCTTTTCCAGCGAGCACTGGTTTCAGAGCGGCGAACCGGTCGAGGTGGGGATCTCCGCGGCCAACTTTCAGTCGGCCTATGACGACTATCTCAGCTGCCTGACCACACTGTTGCCGGTGAACTACCGCCAGGTGGCGCGCACGGCGGTGCTCTTTCCATCGGCAACCTGGCGGCTGTCCGATGCGACCCGTGAGCGACTGGACCTGATTGCGCTGTATGTCAAAACGGACGACAGCGTGAAGTCGATCTATGTCGATGGTCACTCCGACAACTATGGCCGTCGTCTGCTCAACCGGGATCTGTCGAAAAAACGTGCCGAAGAGGTGACGCGCTACCTGGTCAGCCAGGGCGTGTCGGAAGAGATGATCATCACTCGCTATCATGGTGAGCGTTATCCGGTCGTGCCCAATACCAGTGCCGACAACCGGGCACGCAACCGCCGTGTCGCCATTCGTCTGGAGCGTGACTAGTGCGCGCGGCAGTTCAGCGGGCACAGGCTTTCTGATATATTATCAACACTTGTGCCGAGTGAATCTTAGCGGCCGGTCGATCACGGTGGTCGACCGGCAATTGTTTCTGGAGCAGCAACATGTCCGATATTAAAAAGGTCGTCCTGGCGTACTCAGGCGGTCTGGATACTTCTGTAATCGTACGCTGGTTGCAGGATACCTATAACTGTGAGGTCGTGACCTTTACTGCCGACCTGGGTCAGGGTGAAGAGGTGGAACCTGCACGTGCCAAGGCTGAAGCCCTGGGCGTCAAAGAGATCTACATCGAAGATCTGCGCGAAGAGTTTGTACGTGACTTCGTTTTCCCGATGTTCCGTGCCAACACCATCTACGAAGGTGAATACCTGCTCGGTACTTCCATCGCGCGTCCGCTGATCGCCAAGCGCCTGATCGAAATCGCCAACGAAACCGGCGCCGATGCGATCTCTCACGGTGCGACCGGCAAGGGCAACGACCAGGTACGTTTCGAACTGGGTGCCTATGCGCTGAAGCCGGGCGTCAAAGTGATCGCGCCCTGGCGTGAATGGGATCTGACCTCCCGTGAAACGCTGATGAAGTACTGTGAAGAGCGCAACATTCCGGTCGACTTCAGCTCCAGCAAGAAGAAGTCTCCGTACTCCATGGATGCCAACCTGCTGCACATCTCCTACGAAGGCGGCATTCTGGAAGATCCCTGGGCGGAAGCCGAAGACGACATGTGGCGCTGGAGCGTGAGCCCGGAGCAGGCTCCGGACGAAGCGACCTACCTGACGCTGACTTACCGCAAGGGCGACATCGTGGCCATCGACGGTCAGGAAATGTCTCCGGCCACCGTGCTGGAATACCTGAACAAGGTCGGTGGTGCCAACGGCGTGGGCCGTCTGGATATCGTCGAGAACCGCTTCGTCGGCATGAAGTCCCGTGGTTGCTACGAGACGCCGGGGGGCACCATCATGCTGAAGGCACACCGTGCCATCGAGTCCATCACTCTGGACCGTGAAGCGGCGCACCTGAAAGACGAGCTGATGCCGCGCTACGCCAAGGTGATCTACAACGGTTTCTGGTGGTCTGAAGAACGCAAGATGCTGCAGCAGATGATCGACTTCAGTCAGCGTAACGTGAACGGTGACGTGCGCGTGAAACTGTACAAGGGCAGCGTATCTGCCGTAGGTCGTCGTTCCGAGGACAGCCTGTTCGATGAAAGCATTGCGACTTTCGAAGATGATGCCGGTTCTTACGATCAGAAGGATGCGGAAGGCTTCATCAAGCTGAACGCTCTGCGCATGCGCATTGCCGCCAGCAAAGGCCGCAACCTGCTTGAAGACTGATCCTGTCCTGGATGCGATCTTCAGGGCCATGCCGGCATCGCCGGCGTGGCCCTTTTCATATCCGGCAGCGGTGGTTTTTGCCCGCCTTCGGAGCCCGTGCTATTTTTCCATAAGTTCCTGATAGTGTTGGTCTATGGATACCCTCTTTGCTGCCAAAAAAGCACTGATCGTCGATAAGCGACTGGAAGACCTTCAGTCGTTGCGATCGCTGCTGCTCAATTTGGGGCTGGGGCAGGTGTTCGTGGCATCCTCGGTCAACATGGCCCTGTCGATCCTGCGTGAAGAGTCGGTCGATTTCTGCTTCATGGTGCATGACCTGGGCAAGGGCGAAAAGAGTGGCTTGCAGCTGTTGCATGAAGCTCAGGCGGAAGGGATCTATCGGCAGGGTACGGCCTATGTGCTGGTGGCGGATGCTGAAACCTCGGCGCTGATGTTCGGCTCGCTGGAGTCCTCGCCGGATCTGTGTATCGACAAGCCTTACCAGAGTGCTCAGCTGCGCCAGTCGCTGGAGCGTCTGATGCGGATGAAGCAGGCGCTGCAGCCACTGGATGCCTATATGGATCAGGGGCGCTGGGAGGAAGCGCTGCAGCTCTGTGAGCAGAAACAGGCTCAGTTTCCAGCGCTGAAAGTGCTGCTGCAGCGCTTGCGGGGCATCATCCTGCTCCGGCTGGAGCGTTATCGGGATGCCTACCAGCAGTTCGAGGGGCTGCTGGATGAGCGCGGCCAGCACTGGATCCGTGTAGGTGCCGGCGTAGCAGCCTATCGTCTCGGTGATCTGGTACAGGCCGAGAGTGCGCTGGACCAGGTAATACGCCAGCAGCAAGTCTGTATCGAGGCATTCGACTGGCTGGCGCGACTGCACCGCCTGAAAGGGGAGTTACAGCAATCGGTCAATCTGCTGCGTAAATCGGTGCTGCTGCAGCCGACCGTTGCGCTGCTGCAGGCGGAGCAGGGTAATACCGCTGCGCGGCTGCAGGACTGGCGGCTGGCGGTGGACTCCTTCCGTGCTGCGGTTCAGTTCGGGCGCTATTCGGCCTTCCAGCAGCCGGATTACTACTTTGCACTGGCGCAGTCCTTGCGCGGGCGTTTGGAGGAGCTGCAGGGGGAGCAGGCGGCTATGGCTGAAGCCGAGGCCATCCAGGTGCTGGAACGTGTCGTCATCGACTTCAATCGCGACCCGGTGGCGCTGTTCAGATCGCGGCTGCTGCTGTCGGATCTGCTACGTCAGGGCGGTGACCGGGCGCGAGCGGAGCAAGCGGGACGGGCTGCGCTGGAGCTGTTCTCCGAGCTGTCGCTGGAGCTGCAGGCGCAATGGCTGGAGCTGCTGGTTGATGGCCTTGAGCACACCGATGCCGGCATGCAGGCAAAGGCGCTCCGGCAGGCGCTGACACCGAAAACCCTATCGATCGATTGGGCGCGGGCCAACTTGAAGGGGATGATGCACTTTCGCAAGGAAGAGCTGTGCGAAGCTCAGGACGCCTTCCTTCAGGCGTATCAGGCACAGCCCGACAATCCCAGTGTCAGCCTGAATCTGCTGCAGACAGAAGTGGAGCTGCTGCGGCGCCAGAAGACAGACGAGTCGGCGGCGGTAATACGCCGTTGTGACGACCTGTTGAACGGGCTGCACTATGCTGCCCTGACATCCCGCCAACAGCATCGATACCAGGCGCTGGCCGAACGCCTTGCCGATCAAATCCGCCTGCGCACGCTCCGATCCTCCGCCGATTCAGAATAGCTGTTCATCTTCCCGGATGAACATGTTGTCCGTTACATAATCGCTGTTTTCCGCTTCCAGACTGTCCGGATGGGCCAGTGAACGGGCCACCTTACGGCTAAGCAGCTTGCGCTGAGCGGCCTCGGGCAGGTCGGTGAAACGGATGACCTGGCGGTCGATCAGGGTTTCGATCAAGTCTTCCAAAATACGGATGGTGGACAGGTCTGACTCATCCAGAAAGTCGCCGGCGGTGAAGTCATCGCCGTCCAGCGACAAAAACCTCATCACCTCCGGATCGGAAGGACTGGTTGGCTGAGCATCGGGGATCGGTCGATCGGTCAGAGCGGTGATTTTGCCACTCTGGTCACGGAGCGCATAAAGCATTTCTCATATCCTGAGCTAAGCTGATTAGGGTGCAGTGTAGATGCAGAATGTATAACTGTAACGTCAAGCTGGGGGCTTTTCCTGGATTAAAACGCTTGTTAGATTGAGTAATCATTTTCTCGGATCGGAGTGCTACATGCATGGATGTTGAGAAGGACCCTCTCTTGCAATGCCTGGTGCTGTTGACAGAGCAGAACAGCCGTCCCCGTTCACCGGAAGTGTTGACCGAGGGGCTGCCTCTGGTCGATGGCCGTCTTACCCCAAAGCTGTTTTTACGTGCGGCGGCCCGTGGCGGTTTTGCCGCCAAGCTGGCTGCACGCCGTCTGGATGAGCTTTCCAACCTGTTGTTACCGGCGGTGCTGCTGCTGGATGGCGAGCAGGCGTGCATACTGCAGCGGCTGGACCTGGAGCAGGGAGAGGCCGAAGTGCTCCAGCCCGAAAGTGGTGGTGTCGCCTGCCTGAAGCTGGCCGAGCTGGAGCAGGTCTATACCGGCCATGTCCTGTTTGTCCGGCCGGAGTACGCGTTCGGTGACCAGAGCAGCCGGGCGCTCAACGACCGCGATGGGCACTGGTTCTGGGGCACGCTCTGGCGCTCGGCCCGAATCTACCGGGATGTGCTGCTGGCCTCGGTGTTGATCAACCTCTTCGTGCTGGCCAACCCCCTGTTCGTAATGAACGTCTATGACCGCGTGGTACCCAACCACGCCGTGGAAACCCTGTGGGTATTGGCGATCGGGGTGCTGGTGGTGTACCTGTTCGACTTTGGCCTGAAGATGTTGCGCGCCTACTTCATCGAAGTGGCGGGCAAGAAGTCCGATGTACTGTTGTCGGCGCGGCTGTTCGAGAAGGTGCTGGGGCTGCGCTACGATGCCATGCCCGGCTCGGTGGGGGCTTTTGCCAGCAATTTGCGCGAGTTCGAGAGTATCCGGAATTTCCTGAGCTCCACCACCAATACCGTGCTAATCGATATTCCGTTCATGCTGCTGTTCCTGGTCGTGATCGGCCTGATCGGCGGTCCGCTGGTACTGGTGCCGGCGCTGGCGATTCCGCTGATCCTGATATACGCCCTGGCCGTGAGACCAAGCTTGCGCCGCTCGATCGAGCGTACCTTCAGCTCGACGGCACAGAAGAACGGTACCCTGGTTGAGTCACTGACGGCCATGGAAACGCTGAAAACCCAGCGTGCGGCCAGTCCCATGCAGGCACGCTGGGAAGAGGCCGTCGGCTACATCGCTCGCTGGGGGCTGAGGTCCAGGATGTTGTCGTCGTCGGTGGTCAGCTTTGCCGGTCTGGTGCAACAGCTGGCCTCGGTGCTGCTGGTGATCGGGGGCGTCTACCTGATCATGGAGCAGAATCTGTCCATGGGGGGGCTGATCGCCTGTGTCATTCTTAGCGGACGTGCCATTGCGCCGCTGGGGCAGGTGGCCAGTCTGGTGGCCAACTACGAGCAGTCGCTCAAGGCGCTGAAAACCCTGGATGAAATCATGGCGCTGCCGGATGAACACGAGGCCGAGCGCCACTATCTGCACCGGCCGAAATTGCAGGGCGGTATCGAGTTTCAGAGGGTCGACTTTACCTATCCGAATACTGAGTATGGCGCCCTCAAGGAGGTCAGTTTCCGTATCCAGCCGGGTGAAAAAGTGGCGCTGATCGGGCGTATCGGTTCCGGCAAAAGCAGTGTCCAGAAGCTGTTGCTGGGGCTGTACAAGCCCAGCGGGGGAGCGATCGCGGTCGATGGTGTCGACATGAACCAGATCGACCCCTCGGATCTGCGCCGCGGCGTCGGTTATGTGCCTCAGGATGTGATGCTGTTTGCCGGCAGTGTGCGTGACAACATTACCATCGGTCTGCCCAAGGCCAGCGATGAGCAGATTCTGCAGGCGGCACGCTTGTCCGGGGTAGAGGCTTTCGTCAATCAGCACCCGCTGGGGTTTGATATGCCGGTAGGCGAGCGCGGCAGTGCCCTCTCCGGCGGCCAGCGGCAAGCGGTGGCCCTGGCACGGGCGATGCTGCACGACCCCGCTGTTCTGGTGCTGGATGAACCCAGCAACTCCATGGACAACGCCTCCGAAGATTATCTGCGCCGCCAGCTCAAGGGGTACGCCAGTCAAAAAACCC
Source organism: uncultured Marinobacterium sp. (assembly GCA_963677795.1). Taxonomy (GTDB): domain Bacteria; phylum Pseudomonadota; class Gammaproteobacteria; order Pseudomonadales; family Balneatricaceae; genus Marinobacterium. Next base: position 2,706,117 of record OY782520.1, read on the forward strand.
TGCTGATGGTGACGCATAAAATGTCATTGCTGGATCTGGTGGATCGCCTGATCGTGATCGACGCCGGCCAGGTGATCGCGGACGGCCCCAAGGACAGTGTGCTTGAGGCATTGAAACAGGGCCGTTTGCAGGTGAGGCGCTAGGGCATCATGGGACGCAATCACACTCCCCGCCGAGGGGACATCCAATACACCAACAGTATCAGTGAAGCGATGCTGGAGCAGGCGCCGAGGGGGGCCAGTCTTTTGCTGTGGGCCGGTGCCTTGTTCATCCTGTTGGCACTGGGCTGGGCCAATTGGGCGGAGCTGGACGAGATCGCTCGCGGAGATGGTGAAATCATCCCGTCGCACCAGCTGCAGATCGTGCAGAACCTGGAGGGTGGCATCGTCTCCGACATATTGGTGCGCGAAGGCCAGCTGGTTGAGCGGGGCGAGGTGCTGTTGAAAATCAAGGACCAGCGTTTTGCCAGCTCCTTTCGTGAGAACCAGGTACGGGAGCTGGAGCTGCAGGCGCGTGCAGTCCGGTTAACGGCCGAAGCCAATGACGAGCCGTTCGGCATGCCCGAGGATTTCAGCAGCGAGTACCCGGGGCTGATTGAGCAGGAGTTGCAGCTGTATGAGTCCCGTCAGAAGGAGCTTGTCAGTAACCTGGAAGTGTTGGCCCAGCAGCGTCAGCAGCGCGAGCAGGAACTGGTCGAGGCCAACTCCCGCATCGAGCAGCTCAGGAGGAGCTATAGCCTGCTGCTGCGCGAGTTGCGCATCAGCGAACCGCTGGTTAAGGAGGGCGTCATCTCCGAGGTGGAGTATCTGCGCCTGCGGCGTCAGGTCAATGACCTGCGGGGGGAGATCTCCAGCATAGAGTTGAGTGTGCCGCGGATCGAAGCGGCCATCAGCGAGAGCGAGCAGCGCCAGCGGGAGGTGGAGTTGCAGTTTCGCAACCGTGCCCGCGAGGAGCTGAATGAGCTGGTTGCCGAGCAGGTGCGTTTGCAGCAGGCGCTCTCCGGCATGCAGGACCGCATCAGCCGGACCGAAGTGCGGGCGCCGATCAGAGGTACGGTCAAGCAATTGATGATCAACACCATCGATGGTGTGGTGAAGGCGGGGGACCCGCTGCTCAGCATCGTGCCCTTCGAAGACAAGTTGCTGGTTGAAGCCAGAATCAAACCGTCTGACATCGCCAATATTCGCCTGGGGCAGGATGCGAGGGTCAAGGTCAGCGCCTATGATTTTGCGATCTATGGCGGCTTGGACGCTCAGGTGGTCTTTATTTCACCGGGTACTATTCTGGATCAGGAAGCCCGGCAGCCCTATTACCTGGTCAGGCTGGAAACCGAAGTGCCCTACCTGGGGACCGAGGCCAGTCCTTTGCCTCTGATGGCGGGGATGACCGTCGGCGTCGACATCCTGACCGGCCGGAAAACCGTGATGCATTACCTCCTGAAACCGATCAATCGTGCGACAGAGCGCGCACTGACGGAGCGATAGACATGCGGATATTTCTCTACGCCTCCAAGCCGGCCCTGCTGGCGCGATGGCAAAAGGCTTTGCACTCCGATGCCCAGTGTTGTGACACCCTGTCCAGCGCTTTGCAGCGTGAGCCGGGCTCGGTGTTGCTGGTGTACTGGAACGGTCTGGACAAGTCGCAGCAAATGCAGCTGCTCCAGGCGTCAGGGGGGCCGCGCGTCGTGCTGTCCGATCAGCCTACGCCGGTGGAGGGGGAATGGTTGCTGAGCCGTGGTGTGGAGGGCTATGCGAACACCTATATTCAGCCTGACCTGCTGCCCCAGGTGGTAGCAACCGTCTCCCGGGGAGACATCTGGGCCGGCCCCGAACTGATGCAGGCCCTGCTCAAGCGCTTGCTGGCCCGACAGCGGCCGGTGATCGATCCGGTGCAGGAGTGGGGCCTGAGTGCTCGGGAACAGCAGGTGCTGGATCTGTTGCTGCAAGGGCTGAGCAATAAGCAGATAGCACGTCGGCTGGACATCACCGAGCGGACCATCAAGGCTCATGTCAGTGCAATTCTCGAAAAATCGGGTGTTCACGACCGGATTGAACTAATTTTAATACTGAGCGGCCAACTGGCCTCGGAGACCAACGAGCAGGAGCAAGGATATGAAATTTAAACACTCAGTGCTGGCCTTGGTCCTGAGCGTGGGCGTTTCAGACTGGGCATCTGCGGCCAGGTTGCAGGAAGTTGTCGCGGATAACCTTGGGCAGAACCCGGAGGTGCAGCAAGCGTTGCAAAATTATGCGGCGGTGATCCAGGAAATCCGTCAGGCCAGGGCCGGCTACTATCCGACTCTGGATGCGACCCTTGGATACGGTTATGAGTGGACCGACAAGGAGAACGGCATTCAGGACGAGGAGCTGAACCGGCGTGAGGCTCGGCTCAATCTGAACCAGATGATCTTCGACGGTTTCGCCACCCGCAGTGAGGTGCAGCGGCAACTGGCGCGAGCCGCTTCCCGCGCCAGCCGCTTCAAGGATACCGCCCAGCGCTATGTGCTGACGTCGTCCCGTGCCTACCTGGAAGTACAGCGCCGTGAGCAGCTGCTGCAGCTGGCCAAGGAAAGTCTGTACAACCACGTCAAACTCTACGATCAGATTCGTCGCCGTTCCGAGTCCGGCATGGGCACCCTGGCTTCGCTGCAGCAGGCGGAAGGGCGACTGGCGCTGGCCGAGGTCAATATGCTGGCGGCCGAAAACAACCTGCGTGATGCTCAGGTCAGCTATCGTCGCGTGGTCGGTCAGCCGGTGCCTGAATCGCTGGAGCCGTTCGATGGCTCCGCGCTGATACTGCCGGAAACGCTGCAGGCGGCCGTCGCCAAGGGGCTGGCCAATCAGCCGGTTGCCGATCTGGCGCAAGCCGATGTGGAAGCGGCCGTGGCGCAGCGCGATGCCGCCAAGAGCCACATGTTTCCACGTCTCGACTTCGAGGTCGAGCGGCGCTGGGATGAGAATATCGATGGTGTCGAAGGTGATGACGAAGACCTGACAGCCATGCTGAGGCTCAGGTACAACCTGTTCAACGGTGGTGCCGACAAGGCACGCATCCGCCAAACAGAGCACCAGATCGGTGAGGCTCAGGCAATTCAGCGTGACGCCCAGCGCCAGATCCGTGAGAGTGTGGAGCTGTCCTGGAACGCGTATGAAATTCTGAAGCGTCAGCTGGAATACCTGGAGACGCACGTACGCTCCAGTGAAGAGACCCGCAATTCCTACAAGAAACAGTTCGATATCGGTCAGCGCTCGCTGCTTGACCTGCTGGATACCGAGAACGAGGTGTTCGCGGCCAAGAATCAGCTGGCCGAGGCGCGGGTCGACAGTGAAATCGCCAAACTGCGCATCCTGACCGGTACCGGTGAACTGCTGGAAGCCCTTGAGATCGCCTTGCCGCCGGTGGAAGAACATGCGCCGGCAACGGGGCAGGTCGCCACCGGCGAGCAATACGCCAACGGGCAATAATTGCATCCCTCGGCGCGGGTGGCTTAAAATCCCGCGCAGCCTGAGGTCTTTCTGAAGGGTTGTCCGGCTGGGCAGCCCTTTTTCATTTAAAGGATGCACCGAGCATGAAGTCACACAAAATACTGGAAGCGCCGATCCCGATGCGCTGGGTCGGACCGATCAAGATCAGCGGCGATGTGGTCGACGAGAAGCTCAGCGTGCCCCTGGCTACCTATGAAACACCGCTCTGGCCTTCGGTGGGACGTGGCGCCCGGGTATCAGCCCTGACCGAAAAGGGTATTGTGACCACGGTGGTGGATGAGCGCATGACCCGCTCCATTCTGCTGGAAGCCGATGATGCCCTGGCGGCACATCAGGCGCTGCAGTCGATCAAGGCGCGCCAGGACGACCTCAACGCCGTGGTCGCCACCAGCAGTCGCTTTGCCAAGCTGATCGACATGCATAGTCAGATCGTCGGCAACCTGATCTATCTGCGCCTGGAGTTCACCACCGGCGATGCCTCCGGTCACAACATGGTCACCAACGCGGCCGACAAGCTGATCCCCTGGATTCTGACCGAGTACCCGCAGCTGCGTTACTCCTCGATCTCGGCCAACTACTGTTCCGATAAGAAGGCCACCGCCGTGAACGGTATTCTGGGCCGTGGCAAGTATGTGGTCAGCGAGATTTTGATCCCGCGAGACATCTGCGAGCGCCGTCTCAAGACCACGCCGGAGAAAGTGGTTGATCTGAACATCAAGAAGAACCTTATAGGTACCTTGATGGCTGGCGGTCTGCGCAGTGCCAACGCCCACTATGCCAATATGCTGCTGGCGTTCTATCTGGCGACCGGTCAGGATGCGGCCAACATCATCGAAGGTTCCCAGGGCGTGGTCCATGCCGAAGTGCGCAACGGCGACCTCTACTTCTCCTGTACCCTGCCGAACCTGATCGTCGGTTCTGTCGGCAACGGCAAGGGGATCGACTTCGTCGAGGATAACCTGCGCCAGCTCGGCTGCAAGGAAGCGCGTGAGCCCGGGGCCAACGCCCGCCGCCTGGCGGCGATCTGTGCCGCCACGGTACTCTGCGGCGAGCTGTCATTGCTGGCGGCGCAGACCAATCCGGGCGAGCTGATGGAAGCCCATATCAAACTGGAGCGGTAATGACCGACCCGACCAACGAGCGCAAGATCGAGCATATCCGCGCCATCGAGCGCGACCCTGAAACGGATCGCGATGGTCGCTGGTTCGATCGCATCCTGTTGACCAACCGGGCACTGCCCGAACTGGCGCTGGATGAGATCGATCCGAGCACCGAGTTTCTTGGCAAGCGGCTCAGCTTCCCGCTGTTGATCTCGTCGATGACCGGCGGCGATCATGAACTGGTGCGTACCATCAATACCAACCTGGCCATCGCCGCCGAGCGTTGCCAGGTGGCGATGGCGGTGGGCTCCCAGCGGGTGATGTTTACTCATCCGGCCGCCGAGGCCAGTTTCGCCCTGCGCGAACAGGCGCCGACCACGGTGCTGATCGGCAACGTGGGCGGGGTACAGCTCAACTACGGCTTCGATCTCGACAAGTGTCAGCGGGCCGTCGATATTCTCGAGGCCGATGCGCTTTATTTCCATCTCAACCCGCTGCAGGAGGCGGTGCAGCCCGAGGGCGATACCGATTTCCGTGGTGTGGCCGAAAAGATCGGTGCGATCAGCCGTCAGCTCAGCGTGCCCGTGCTGCTGAAGGAAGTGGGCGCCGGCCTGTCGGCGGCCGATATCGCCCAGGGCCTGGCCAACGGCGTGAGCCATTTCGACCTGGCCGGCAGCGGCGGCACGTCATGGAGCCGGATCGAGCATCACCGTCGCCATGACGGCACGGATATCGGCCTCCGTTTCCAGGACTGGGGGCTGCCAACCCCGGTGGCACTGCAGCAGGCCGCGCCCTTTCTGGATCGAGCCACGCTGATCGCCAGTGGTGGTCTCAGAGATGGGATTGATATGGCCAAATCTGTTATACTCGGCGCCTCGCTGTGCGGTATGGCTGCGCCCCTGCTGCAGCCGGCGATGGAATCTGCCGAAGCCGTGGTGGCCGTAATAGAACGGCTGCGGCGGGAATTTATCACTGCGATGTTTCTGCTCGGTACGCCGGATATGCCGGCGCTGTTCCGAAACAGGGCGCTTATTGTCCAAGAGCGTTGAGGACCCTGGCCTAGTATGTCCGTTGGTATTGACGAAATCAGCTTTTACACCTCCAACTACTATCTCGATCTGAAGACGCTGGCTGAAGTACAGGGGACGGACCCGGAAAAGTACTACACCGGCATCGGGCAGGAGAAGATGGGCATGGCAGCCCCTGACGAAGATATCGTCACCATGGCGGCCAATGCCGCGCTGCCACTGGTCGAACGGGTTGGACCCGACGCGATCAGCACGCTGATGTTTGCCACCGAGACCGGTATCGACCAGTCCAAGGCGGCGGGTATCTATGCGCACCGTCTCCTGGGCCTCAACAGCAACTGCCGTGTGGTCGAACTGAAGCAGGCCTGCTACAGCGCTACTGCCGCGCTGCAGATGGCCTGTGCGCTGGTGGCGCGCAAGCCGGACACCAGGGTGCTGGTGATCGCCTCCGACATCGCCCGTTATGACCTGGATACGCCGGGGGAAGCGACCCAGGGCTGTGGTGCCGTGGCCATGCTGGTCAGCAGCAACCCGCGCCTGGTCAGCATCGACCCCGAGGTGGGCAACTACACCGAAGACGTGATGGACTTCTGGCGCCCCAATTACCGCTCCACCGCGCTGGTGGACGGCAAGTATTCCACCAAGATCTACCTCAAGGCGTTGAAAAAGGCCTGGGACAATTTCCGTGAGGTCAGCGACCTGGAATTCGGTGACTTCAGCCGTTTCTGCTATCACCTGCCGTTCAGCCGCATGGCGCAGAAAGCGCATCAGCAGCTGGTACGGCACAACAAGGCCGGCCTGTCGACTGACGAGCAGGAAGCGCAGATCAGCGATACGCTGTTGTACAACCGCATTATCGGCAACAGCTACACCGCCTCCATGTATATCGGCCTGACCTCGCTGCTGGAAAATACCGAGGAAGACCTGTCCGGCCAGCGGATCGGCTTCTTCAGCTATGGCTCCGGCTGCGTTGGTGAGTTTTTCTCCGGTACCGTGATGCCCGGTTATCGCGAGGCGCTGCATGTGGCACGTCATCGTGAGCTGCTGGCCGCGCGCCGGGAGATCGGCCACGACGAATACCTGCAGCTGTACCGCAACCCTGTGCCGACCGACGGTGAAGAGCACAGCTTTGCCGAAGGCACCACCGGTCGTTTCCGCCTGGCCGGAATCTACCACCACAAACGCGAATACGTTCCCTGCTGATGCCGACCGCCTGTGCGCCGGGGAAGATTATCCTCAGCGGTGAACATGCGGTCGTCTACGGTTCACCGGCACTGGCGCTGGCGGTGGACCGGCACATGCGGATCCACTACCGCCCCGACCAGTTGCCGCGGCTGAGCTGGCACGCCCAGGAGCGCACCCATGTGCTCGGGCTGGACAAGCTGGCCAGCCTGCGTCGTCGCCTCGACAGCCATTTCGAACGCTACCTGCGCGGCGAACTGCCGATCACCCGCATCCTGCAGAAACCGGCCGAGCTGGCGTTCTACGCCGTCGACATGGCGCGGGTGCTGTCCGGGCTGGATATTCGCCCCCAGGGCAGCCTGCGCATCGATTCCGATATTCCCATTGGGGCCGGCATGGGCTCCTCCGCCGCACTGATCGCCGCGCTGCTCAAACTCTTTGGTCATTTTGACGATCTGGACGAGCTGATCCGCCAGGTGCGCCACTGCGAGCGCCTGCAGCATGGTCGCGGCAGCATCATCGACGCCGCGGCGGTCTGTTCCGGTGGCCTGGTCAAGGTGCAGGGCGAGCAGGTCGAGCGTCTGGTGTTGCCGCAACAGGGGCTGGGGCAGGGCTTCTTCTGGTTGTTTACCGGGACGCCGGCCTGCAGCACCGGTGCCTGTGTCGATCAGGTACGGCGCAACTTTGCCGGTGCCGCCATCTGGGACGAATTTGCCGAAACCACCCGATCCTTTGAAGCCGCCTTGTTGGCCGGCGACAGCCTGATCGAACCGATTCGGCGCAACCATCGCTTGCTGACCCGCATCGGCGTGGTGCCCGCCCCCTTGCAGCGGCTGGCCGAACAGGTGGAACAGGCCGGAGGCGCGGCCAAGATCTGTGGTGCCGGCGCCGTGTCCGGCGACCAGGGGGGACTCATGTTGCTGTTACTGCCGGCAGGGATGACGCCGGCGCACCTGCCTCTGTTGCCGGATTGGCACTGGGGCGTTTTAAAGGAGGATTCTCAAGGTGTCCGCATACTCGAAGATTGAGGTCAGTGCCCCGGGCAGCATAATGCTGATGGGCGAACATGCCGTGCTGTTCGGTGAACCGGCGCTGGCGTGCGCGGTGGATGCGCGACTGGCCGTGACACTGCTGCCGCGCCAGGACCGTCAGGTGCTGATCGACAGTGCCCTGGGCCAGTATCAGGGCTCGTTGGACGAGCTGCTGCCGATGCCCGAGCTGGCCTTCGTGCTGGCGGTGATCGAGCGCTACCAGCCTCAGTTGCAGCAGGGTTTCGAGCTGACCATTCGCTCCGGCTTTTCCCATACCGTTGGTCTGGGCTCCTCCGCCGCGGTGACGGCGGCGACCACGGCAGCAGTGGCGGCCTATGCCGGGCAGAGTATCGAACCCGAGAGTCTTTTTCCCGTGGCGCTGGCCGCCGTACACCAGGTGCAGAACGGCCGTGGATCGGGTACCGACCTGGCCGCCAGCATCTACGGTGGCGTGATCGGCTATGACATGGCGCCCGCGGAAGTCCGTCCACTCTGTGGCCTGCCGCCGATTGCGCTCTACTATAGTGGTTACAAGATGAAGACCCCGGATGTGCTGGCGCGGGTGGAACAAAAGGCCGCCCGTCAGCCGGAACTCTATGCCGGGATCTACCGGCTGATGGGGCAGACCAGTCGGGCCGCCGAGCAGGCGGTGCGGGATCAGAACTGGTCAGCATTGGGTGAACTGATGAACATCTACCAGGGGCTGATGGAGGCGCTGGGTGTCTGCGATGCCACCCTGGCCGAGATGATCCACCGGCTGCGTGCCGAGCCGGGTGTGCAGGGCGCTAAGATCTCCGGTTCGGGGCTTGGCGACTGTGTGCTGGCGCTGGGCCAGGTTGAATCCGAATTGCCTTGGGAGTCGATCCCGGTATCCGTGGCGGCAACAGGAGTGGAGATCCGTTATGAAACGAACTGAAGTGGTTCAGCGGCTGCTGCCGAAAGTGGTCAAGGCCTCGGCGTCGGCGGAGCAGTTTGCGCCCAGCAATATCGCCTTGTGCAAGTACTGGGGCAAGCGCGATCGCGAGCTCAATCTGCCGATCAACGCCTCCCTGTCGGTGTCGCTGGACTATCTGGGTTCCCATACCCGCCTGATCCCGATCGAAGGCCAGCTGGACGATGTCTGGCTCAACGGCACACAACTGCAGCCAGGCGCGAAATTCAGTCAGAAGGTCAGTGAATTCATCGATCTCTTCCGCCGTGATCAGGACCTTTACTTCCGGGTGGAAACCCGCAACAACATCCCCACCGCGGCGGGGCTGGCGTCCTCGGCCTCCGGTTTTGCCGCGCTGACACTGGCGCTCAATGACGCCCTGGCGCTGGATCTGCCGCCCGAGCATCTCTCGATCCTGGCGCGGATGGGCAGCGGCAGCGCCTGCCGTTCGCTGTTCACCGGCTTCGTCGAATGGGAGATGGGGCAGCGCGAAGATGGTCTGGACAGTCACGGTGTTCAGCTGGATCAGACCTGGCCCGGCTTCTGTATCGGCCTGGTGGAGATCGATGCCGGCGAAAAGGCGACCGATTCTCGCTCCGGCATGCAACGCACCGTGGAAACGGCGCATCTGTACCAGAGCTGGCCGCTGCAGGCGGCCGCCGACCTGAGCAAGCTGCAGCAGGCGATCGCCGAGCGCGATTTCGCGCTGTTGGGCCAGACCGCCGAACAAAATGCCCTGTCGATGCATGCCACCATGATCGCCTCTTGGCCGCCGCTGCTGTACTGGCAGCCGGAATCGGTGGCGGCGATGCAAAAGGTCTGGCAGCTGCGCGAGCAGGGCCTCCAAGTCTATTTCACCATGGATGCCGGCCCCAACCTTAAGCTGCTGTTCCAGCACGAGGACCGCGATACCCTGCTGCAGCACTTCCCCAATCTGGAAACCGTGGAGCCCTTCGGCCACTGATGACGGCCTGTGGTGCAGCCCCTGATGTTGCCTGAAGCGGATAGCCTGGTCGGCCTGCCGCTGACCCGCCGCCAGCGCGACCATCAGGGGCGTCTGCAGCTGAGCTACTGGTTGCGTACCGCTACCGGGGCCGAAGAGGTGCTGATCGACGGCGAGTCGGCGGTCGCTTTTCTGCGTGAGTCCGATCGTGAACGGGCCGCTGCCCTGGTGGCCGGTCTGCGCGGCTGCAGCCTGCGGCCGCTGGCGCTGAACTCTCTGTCTCATGAACCCGTGTGTGGCCTCTATGCCGATAATCTGGCCGACTGGCACGAGGCGCTGAACCGGTTGCAGCAGGCCGGCATCGGGCTGATGGAGGAGGATATTCGTCCGGTCGACCGCTACCTGATCGAGCGCGGTATCTTTGCCGGGGCCAAGGTTGTCCAAAAGAAAAATATCCACAGGGAGAGCCGACTCGCGCTGGTGCGTGATCCCTTTATCCCCAGCCTCAGGCTGCTGTCGCTGGATATCGAAACCACGCTCAGGGCCGATCGTATCCTGTCCATCGCACTGCAGTGCGGCGACCAGGAAGTGGTGCTGTTCAATGGCGAGATCCCGGCCTCTGAGGGCATCGTTCCTTGCGCCGGAGAGCGCACCCTGTTGACGGCGCTGATGGACCAGCTGCGGCGCATGGACCCGGATCTGCTGATCGGCTGGAACGTCATCGGTTTCGACCTGCGCGTGCTGGACCAGCGCGCCCGGGCATTGGGTATCCGCCTCTGCCTGGGGCGTGACGACCAGCCGCTAAGGGTGGAGCAGTCGCAGACCGGACGCTGGTTTGCCCGCCTCAACGGCCGCGTGGTGCTGGATGGCATCGATACCCTCAAGGGCGCGACCTGGCAGTTCGAGCGTTACAGTCTGGAGTTTGTTGCCCGTGAGCTGCTCGGCCGCGGCAAACTGATCCACGACCCCGATGATCGCGGCGAGGAAATTCAGCGCCTCTACCGCGAGGAGCCCGAGGCACTGGCACGCTACAACCTGGAAGACTGTCGCCTGGTTACCGAGATCTTCGAGCAAGCGGAGCTGGTGCCCTATCTGCTGGAGCGGGCGCGACTGACCGGGCTGGCGCTGGACAAGGTTGGAGGCTCGTCGCAGGCGTTCGATAACCTCTACCTGCCCAGGCTGCATCGTGCCGGTTTCGTCGCGCCGGAATACGCTTCGGGGCAGGGCGACCTGGAGGTGCCAGGCGGCTTCGTCATGGAGTCGCGCCCGGGGCTCTACCATCATGTGCTGGTGCTGGACTTCAAGAGCCTGTATCCGAGCATCATCCGCAGCTTCCAGATCGACCCGCTGGGACTGGCGCTGGGTACCCGTGGTGATGCGCCACCTGAGGCGCTGGTGCCGGGGTTCCATCACGCCATTTTCGATCGCCGTCATGCGCTGCTGCCCGGCATTATCGAGCGCCTCTGGGGCGCCCGAGATGCTGCCAAGCGCGAGGGCAACTCGGCGCTGTCACAGGCGATCAAGATCCAGATGAACGCCTGCTACGGTGTGCTCGGCTCGCGGGTGTGTCGTTTCTTTGACCAGCGTCTGTCCGGCTCCATCACCCTGCGCGGCCACCAGATCCTGCAACAGACCGCCGAGCATATCGAAGCCACCTATGGCCATACCGTGATCTATGGCGATACCGATTCGGTATTTGTCTGGCTTGGCGATGACTGGCCCGACCGGGACACGGATGGCTACGGCGAGCGCTTGGCCAGCGAGCTCAACCGGTGGTGGCGTGAGCAGCTGCGCCAGCGTTTCGATATCGATAGTGCGCTGGAGCTGCAGTACGAGGCGCATTACAGCCGCTTTCTGATGCCGCGCATGCGCCATTCGGAGAAGGGCAGCAAGAAACGCTACGCCGGGCTCAAGCGCCAGGCCGATGGCCGCGAAGCCATGGTGTTCCGTGGCCTGGAGTCGGTGCGTACCGACTGGACGCCGCTGGCGCGTGAGTTCCAGCAGGCGCTCTATGACTGTATCTTCCATGACCGTCCCTGGCGCTTCATGCTGCAGCAGCGGGTACGGGCGGTGTTTGCCGGTGACTGTGACGAGGACCTGGTCTACCGCCGCCGTATCCGTCAGCCGCTGGACGCCTACACCCGCAACCGGCCGCCTCATGTACGGGCGGCCCAGCAGCTGGAAGATGAGCGTAGCAGGCAGGGGTTGCCGCCGGCCTACCGGGTCGGTGACAGCATCGCCTATGTGATCACCGTCAACGGCCCCGAGCCGGTGGAGCTGTTGCGTTCACCGATCGACTACCAGCATTATGTCGACAAGCAGCTGCTGCCGGTGGCCGATACCATCCTGCCGTTTATCGGTGAATCCTTCGCCCAGCTGGTGGCGCCGCAGATCGATCTGTTTTGAGCCCCGTTGACTGACTCGTAGACGGATTCAGGGGAGCAAAGCGGTTGGTTTTGCGGTCTCAGGGAAAAAGAGAAGGTATTACAGATGTCGGACTATCAGGACCCGGACTCAACCCGTCGCGGGCTGGCCAAAGGCATGCACTACATGACCTGGATCGTGTTGCTGGCCCTGTTGACGGTCTATTTCAACGATTTCGTCGGCGAGCGGCGCAACCCCAATCAGCACCTGAGCCTGGTGGAGTCGGGCAGCGGCGAGGTGGTGCTGGATCGCAACCGGGCCGGCCATTACGTGGCGCCGGGGTGGATCAACGGCCATCCGGTCACCTTTCTGCTCGATACCGGTGCCACCCGGGTCAGCGTGCCTGAAACCCTGGCCTCGCAGCTGGGACTGAGACGCGGCGCCGAACAGAAGACGATGACCGCCAACGGCGTCATCAGCGTGTATGCCACCAAGCTGGATCGAGTGCAGCTGGGCGGCATCGAGCAGCGCAACGTGCCGGCCAGCATCAACCCCTTCATGGCGGATGATACGGTGCTACTGGGTATGAGCTTCATGCAGCATCTGGAGCTGATGCAACGGGAGGGTCAGCTGACGCTGAGAGTGCCGCACTGAAGGCGGTTTGGACGGAGCGCAGTCAGGCGGGGCCAGTTCAGCCGAGATGGCATACCCGCCGGCCGAATAAGCAGGCTGGCGGGAATGGCTCCCTCTGTATCGGGACCGTTTTGGCTAGTCAGTACTGCAGGTAGTGCGGCTCGGAGCGAGCGGCCAGCCATTCCTTTACCTGGGTTTCGCTGTTGCCGAAAAATACCACGCGCGGGGTGCTGCTGCGGCGGCCATGGGCGGGCAGATCGGTACGCAGAATCCACCAGCTGTTGTTATTCACCTGTTTAACGGTAAGGCTATGATCGGCTTGGGCAAGGTTGCGAAAAGCGGTCATGTGGGGGCTCGTTTATTCAATTTAAGGGGGGGCTGAATTCAGGTGGCTAATTTATAATCAAAGGCCGAAGGCTGCAATAGATTTGTGCACATTTATGGTGCGATTTGACTGTTCATGTTCGGTTATAAAATGCCCGGTTTTTGTTTTATTGCTGCAATTAACCGTAGTTCTTGAATTTTAAGGCGGTTATGGCCTTAGTTGTACTTTTGCACCATTTTGGTGCGAATTGGCTGTTTCCGGGGGCTTGGCAGAAAGCGGGTGAAGCAAGCGGGAGCTGGCCGGGGGGGCCGGCCCCGTAGCGCACCGAGGCCGACGGTTGCTGCGCTGAATCAGTATTCGGAACGGACAAAAAACGGTTTTTCGCGTGAGTCCAGCCAGGCATTGACTTCGGCTTCGCTGGTGGCGAAAAAAACCACCCGCGGCATACCGCTGCGGCGTCCATAGGCGGTAATGTCAGAACGCGTCACCCACCAGCTGTCGGCGTTGACACGTTTGATGGTGAAAATGTGATCGGCAACGGGAATGGTCTGGTAGGCGGTCATCTTGGCAATCTCGTATCGGTTTTATTCAATTTTTTGATCAGTAAGAGGCGCCGAAGCCTGAGGGCTTCGGCGCATGAGCATCAGTGGCGGCTGGCCAGCTCCTTGAGTTCGCCTGCCGCTACGGAGAGCAGGGCGATGTCCCTATAGGGGCCTTTGGCTTCCTGACACAGCTGCAGCCAGCGGTCCAGCTGAGGACGGTTACGTGCCTGCCAGGCTGTCAGTGCATCGCTTTCCGATTCGGCGGCTGTCTGCATCAGGGTGCGACAGATGCTCAGCTGGCTACTGGTCAGCACGTCCTTCAAGCCTTCGACAGCCAGTGCCTGCCACTGGGTTTCAACCGGCATATCGGCCAGTGCCGCCGCAAAGTTGTGCAGCTGCAGCTGCTGCCCCAGGCTGAAATAGAGCCCGGCGACCTGGTCGATCTCCTGGCCGGTCTGCTCGGCGACCACGGCGATACCCAGCATCTGGTCGAGGTTATCCACAACGGCCAGGCGGGCTGCCAGTGCCTGATCGACCCCGGCCTTGACCAGCACTTCCAGCGACGCGGTGCAGCTGGCTTCAGGCATCTCGCAGAGTAACTGCGGCAACTGGTCGATCAGGGTACGGACGCCCTGGCCATACTGTGCAATCAGCTCGGCGGTGGGGCGGTTGAGGTCTGCCTGACGCAGGAACCAGCGGGTGGCACGACGCATCAGTCCGCTCAAGCTGGTGAGCATCTGCTGCTGCAGTTCGCTGCTGACCTGGTTGTCCAATGCATGGATCTGCTGCCAGATCGAGCGGGTATCGAAGACGTCACGGGTGATCACCCAGGCACGTACGATGTCGGCCGCGGATGCACCGGTGCTCTGGCCAAGCTGATCGACAAAGGTGATGCCGACGTGGTTGACAAGCTCGTTGGCCAACTGGGTCGCCAGAATCTCGCGACGCAGACGGTGCTGCATCAACTGCTCCGGGTAGCGCTGCAGTAACTGACCCGGGAAGGCGGTCAGCAGCTCGCGGCCGAGGTGCTCATCCTCGATCAGCGGCGAGTCGATCAGCTGTTCCTTGAGCGCGGCCTTGCTGTAGGAGATCAGCACCGACAGTTCCGGCCGGGTCAGGCCCTGGCCGCGGGTCTTGAGCTCTTCCAGACGGTCGTCATCGCGGATGAACTCCAGTGCACGGTCGAGGCGACCGCTCTGTTCCAGGGTGCGGATCAGGCGGATGTACTCGTCCGGTGCCTGGCGGGCATGACGTTCAGCGCTGCTGATGGCCAGTGCCTGGTCATAGTTGTTCTGCAATACCAGTTCGGCGACGCCATCGGTCATGTCGCGCAGCAGTTCGTTGCGCTGTTTCGGTGTCAGGTCGCCCTCGGCCACGACTTCGTTGAGCAGGATCTTGATATTGACCTCGTGGTCGGAGCAATCCACACCACCGGCGTTATCGATGAAGTCGGTATTGGCCTTGCCGCCCTTTTCGCAGAACTCGATACGACCGAGCTGAGTAAAGCCCAGGTTGCCGCCTTCGCCAAGCACGCGGCAACGCAGTTCGTTGCCATTGATGCGCAGCAGGTCGTTGGCCTTGTCGCCGGCATCGGCATGGCTTTCCTGGCTGGCCTTGACGTAGGTGCCAATACCGCCGTTCCAGATCAGGTCAACCGGTGACTTGAGCAGGGCGCGGATCAGCTCGTTCGGCGACAGGCGTTCGGCTGTGATGTCGAAGCGTTCACGGATCTCGTCACTGAGCGTGATCGACTTGGCATTGCGTGAGAACACGCCGCCGCCAGCCGAGATCAGTTCGGCGCTGTAATCCTCCCAGCTGGAGCGGGGCAGGTTGAACAGGCGCTGGCGCTCGGCATAGCTGACGGCTGTATCCGGGTTGGGATCAATAAAGATATGCTGATGGTTGAAGGCCGCGACCAGGCGAATATGTTCTGACAGCAGCATGCCGTTACCGAATACATCACCGCCCATGTCGCCGATGCCGACAACCGTGAACGCTTCGCTCTGGGTATCGAGTCCCAGCTCACGGAAGTGCAGCTTGACCGATTCCCAGGCACCGCGAGCGGTGATGCCCATACCCTTGTGGTCATAGCCGACAGAGCCGCCAGATGCGAAGGCGTCACCCAGCCAGAAGCCGCGTTCGGCTGCGATGCCGTTGGCGATATCCGAGAAGGTGGCCGTGCCCTTGTCCGCGGCGACCACAAAGTAGGGGTCGTCTTCGTCGTGGCGCACCACCGCTTCCGGCGGGATCACTTTGCCCCCCTGGAGGTTGTCGGTGACATCCAGCAGCGCACTGATGAACAGGCGGTAGCAGGCAACGCCTTCGGCCTGGAACTCCTCGCGGCTGCTTTTCTCGGCCAGCTGTTTGGCGACAAAGCCGCCCTTGGCGCCTACCGGCACGATGACGGCGTTTTTTACCTGCTGCGCCTTAACCAGTCCCAGCACCTCGGTACGGTAGTCTTCCAGACGGTCGGACCAGCGCAGACCGCCACGGGCCACCTTGCCACCGCGCAGGTGGACACCTTCGACACGTGGCGAGTAGACAAAGATCTCGAACATGGGGCGTGGCTGCGGAATATCGGCAATGGCACGCGGATTGATCTTGAACGACAGGCAGTTCTTCAAGCTGCCATCTTCGCCGGGCTGGAAATAGTTGGTGCGCAGGGTGGCCTGCATCAGCTCCAGGTAGCGGCGCAGAATCTGGTCATCGTTGAGGTTATCGATCTGATCCAGAGCGTCGAGGATGCTGCTCTCAAGACGCTCGCTGACCGCCGTATTGCGATCATGGGCCTGGCGAGCCGGCTCGAAGCGTGCCCGGAACAGGGCGACCAGCAGACGGCTGACCTGCAGATGGCGTGACAGGGTAGTGGCGATGTAGCTCTGGCTGAAGCCGAAGCGCAGCTGCTGGTTGTAGCGGGCATAGGCGCGCAACATGGCCACTTCACGCCAGCTTAGTCCGGCGCCAATGACCAGCTGGTTGAAGGCGTCATTTTCAGCCTGGCCCGACCAGATCGCGGCAAAGGCATCCTGGAAAATGGTGCGCACTTCCTCCATCTGCACAGTCTCGGCGTGCTGGTAGCTGAGGGTGAAGTCGTGAATCCAGAAGGTTTGGCCGTCGGCGGCGTCGAGTCGGTACGGGTGTTCGCCCAGTACGCGCATGCCCAGGTTCTCCAGCACCGGGATAACGTCGGACAGGATCAGCGGCTGGTCGCGCTGGAACAGCTTGAATCGCAGCAGGTCCGAGCTCTGTTCCAGTACGCGGTAGAAGCTCATGTCGATCGGCTGTTCGGCACTGAGCGCATCCAGGTGGCGCAGGTCGAAGACCGCCTTGGCCGGGCTGAAGTGCTGGCGGTAGGCGGGCGGGCAGGCAAAGCGGAAACGGTTGGACAGCTGGCTGCCCTGGGCTTCGCCGCATTCGTCGATCAGGGCCTGGTGCAGGTCGTCGTTCCAGGATCGGGAAATCGCCACCACCTCGGCTTCTACCGCCGCGAAATCGAAGGCTTCAATGGCCTCGGGGGCGATACGGGCGACAAAGTGCACCCGGGCCAGGATGGATTCGCTGTAGTAGGTGGTGAAGTCGATTTCCTGGGTGTTCAGTGCCTTGGCCAGGATCTTCTGCACCTGCTGTCTCAGCTCGGTATTGAAGCTGTCGCGGGGCACGTAGTACAGGAAGGTGACGAACTTGCCACAGCGATCAGGACGCATCAGCAGACGGGCCCGACGGCGCTCCTGCAGGCTAAAGACGCCCAGTGCGGTGTTCAGCAGTTCGTCATCGGACGACAGGCACACTTCGTCGCGGGGCAGTTCGTGCAGAATCTGCACCAGTGCCTTGCCGCTGTGCCCAAAGCGGCTGAAACCGCTGGCTTCGATCATGCGGTTCAGCTTGCGGCGCAGCAGCGGAATACGGTCGAGGCGTTCGCTGTAGACCGGCAGAGTGTAAAGACCGTAGAAGCGGTGTTCACCGTTGACTCGGCCTTCGCCGTCGTAGGTTTTAACCACGACCAGATCCATGTAGGCCGGGCGGTGGATGCGTGAGCGGCGGCTGTACTTGGCCAGCTGCAGCGGCGCCGGTTCCTGCATGGCGAGGCGCTCACTGGCGCTCAGTTCGGTGAAGCGGCGGCTGCGTTCTGCCTTGCTGGCCAGACGCTGGGTACCCAGTTCCTGGCCGGCCAGTCGGGTGGCCAGGAATTCGCCCTGTTCTTCGCTGAAGGCGAGCTGGTCGCAGGCGATGAAGGTAAAGTTGTCGTCCTGCAGCCAGTCGAGGAAATCGGCTGCTTCAGTGGCATCATCGTCATTGCGGCTGCGCAGTTGTCCGCTGAGCTCAGCGGCGCGGGCGCGCATGGCATCATAGTCGCCCACTGCCGCGGCCACCAGTCGGTGCAGTTCACTCAACCGCTGGCGCAGCTGCTGCAGGCACTCGGCATCGCTCTGCAGGTCCACTTCCAGGTAGATCAAGGATTCGGCGTCCCCGTTCGGGCTCAGTTCGGTCAGTTGCTTGCCCTGACGCGCGCTCGGCAGGACGGTGTTGTAGATGGCATGGATACCGATCTGCTCCTGGTTGAGCGCCATGCGTACCGAGTCCACCAGGAAAGGCATATCCGGGAA
Organism: uncultured Marinobacterium sp.; assembly: GCA_963677795.1. Taxonomy (GTDB): domain Bacteria; phylum Pseudomonadota; class Gammaproteobacteria; order Pseudomonadales; family Balneatricaceae; genus Marinobacterium. The sequence goes on from OY782520.1 coordinate 2,724,285, forward strand.
CAGCAGCTGGATCACCGTGTGGCCGCTGTGCCAGCCGTTCTGTTCCAGATCGGGATTGAACAGGCGGACCTTGGGGGCGTTGCAGTCATACTGTTGCACAAATTCCCAGCTGGACAGCAGTGGCCCAAGCAGGCGTTCAGGGCTGTGCCGGTCCAGGTCTTCGGCCGACGCGACCTGGAAGAAGTACTGGGCAAAATGCTGGATTGACTCAGCTTCAGCAGCCGGAAAGGTGCTGGCGATATGCTCGGCCAAGGGCAAAAGAGCCTGGTGTATACCTGTTTTCAGACCGGCGTTCATGGTGGTGTACGACTCCCGTTAAGCAACGATATGGAAAGCCCCGAACGATTCTGGGCATGGGACTACTCTAGGGGAGGAAAGCCGAAAAATATTGTCTGGATACGACGCGGTTTTTTGAAAAAACACCGGCTCTCAGATCAGTGCTCGGACAGAGTGATCGCGGAAGTCGTTGCCAGGGGAGGCAATCAGCCGTATCGGCCGGTTCTGGTGTCCTTGTATTCAGTAGTTCACTATCGTGCGGGCAATTCATATGCGTCTGATATAAAATTCGCCGCCGAATTGGTTTCTCGTATGCGACATGCTTTTTCGTAGTTGCGACAAAAGGAGTCTGTCAAGCTTCTGTAATGAACATGTATATGCGAATTTTCGGAAAAATATCAAAAGAAACAGGTTGAACACCTATGATTCAAAACAACCGACCTATGCCATTTTTGTTGGCAATCACGCCGATTGTTCTGATGGTAATCGCAATGCTGATTACTATTGTCGTGCTGGAAGGGGCTCCCCATATTCCCTTGGCATTCGGTACCGTAGTCGCCGCCCTGGTGGCTGCCAAGCAGGGATTCAGCTGGGAAGAAATTGAAGAAAGTATCTACAAGGGCATTCGCCTGGCGCTGCCGGCGGTGGTGATCATCATCCTTGTAGGGCTGGCGATCGGTTCGTGGATGGGCGGTGGTGTCGTTGCCACCATGATCTATTATGGTCTGCAGTTGATGAGCCCGGAACTGTTTCTGGTCTCCATCGCGCTGATGTGTGCGGTGGTGTCGATCGCGATCGGCAGCTCCTGGTCCACCATGGGCACCATCGGTATTGCCGGTATGGGCATCGGTATCAGCATGGGCATTCCCGCGCCCATGGTGGCGGGTGCGGTCATTACCGGTTCCTATTTCGGTGACAAGATGTCGCCGCTGTCGGATACCACCAACCTGGCGTCAGGTCTGACCGGTACCGATCTCTTCGTGCACATTCAGCACATGCTCTATACCACCATCCCGGGCCTGCTGATTGCGCTGGGTGTTTACTGGTACATCAGCACCGGCTTTGCCGCCGGGGATGCTGAAATGGCGCGTATCAACACCACGCTGGCGGTGCTCGAGCAGAGCTTTGTCATCTCTCCCTGGCTGCTGCTGGTGCCGCTGACCGTTATCGGTCTGGTCGCCAGGAAGGTGCCTGCCTTGCCGGCACTGGTGGTCGGTGTGGTACTGGGTTTCCTGTGCCAGATCTTCATTCAGGGTGACGATGTGGCGACAGCCATGAGCGCGCTGCAGAACGGTTATGTGATCGAGTCCGGTAATGAGGTGATCGATTCCCTGTTCAATCGTGGCGGTATCGACTCCATGATGTACACGGTATCGATGACCATCGTGGCGATGACCTTTGGTGGCGTATTGGAAAACACCGGCATGCTGCAGGCGATCGTCGAAAAGATGAAGCGTCTTACCCACTCGGCGCGTGCGCTGGTGCCGACCACCATCGGTTCCTGCTTCCTGACCAATGCCACCTGTTCCGAGCAGTACATCTCCGTGGTGGTACCGGCGCGGATGTTCTCCAAGGTGTATAAGGAGCGGGGCCTGCATTCCAAGAACCTGTCACGGGCACTGGAAGATGGCGGTACGTTGACCTCCGTGTTCATTCCCTGGAACACCTGTGGTGTCTTCATTCTGGCAACGCTGGGTGTGGGCGCCTGGGAGTATGCACCCTATGCCATCCTGAACTTTGTGGTGCCGATCATCTCGATCCTCTATGCCATCACCGGTTTCTCGATCGTAAAACTCAATCCGGCTGAAGCCGCCGTCGTGATCGATGAAGAACAGGATCTGAAGCCCCATTCTCCGTTCTGATTCTGCATTGATGTCTGAAGCCTGCTCCTGGCCTGTGCCGGGGGTGGGCTTTTTTGTTTTCATGTCATACACCCATTTACTGGAATTTGATTGTGGCCAAGTACCCCCGCTTGCTCTGGAGTGAATCGAAACTCAGGGACAACATGCGTTGTCTGAACCGGCAGTTTGCCGCCAGTGCCTCGCCCATTGCCTGGACGCCGGTGTCCAAGGCGGTCTGCGCGCATCCCGATATTCTCAGTGTGTTGCTTGAGGAGGGCGCGACCGAAATTGCCGATTCCCGACTGGAAAACCTGAAGCGGATCAAGACGCTGTCGGAGTCTTGCAATACCCTGTTGCTGCGGCTGCCCGGGCTGCACGAGGTTGCCGAGGTGGTGCGCTACGCCGATACCAGTCTGGTGTCCGAACAGGTGACGATCGCCAGTTTGGCCGAAGCCGCCAAAGCGGCAGGGGCGCGCCATCGCATCATTTTGATGGTGGAGTTGGGCGATCTACGTGAGGGGCTCTTGCCGCGGCAGGTACTGGAGCTGGGACGCTTTATCCTGCAGCAGGAGAGTATCGACTGGTGCGGGATCGGTACCAATCTCACCTGCTACGGCGGCATCCTGCCGACGCCGGACAAGATGCGTCAGCTGCTCGACCTTAAACAGCGCATTGCGCACGAGCTGGGCCATGAGTTGAGTGTGGTGTCGGGCGGGAACTCAAGCTCCCTGTCGTTGCTGCTGAACGGGGAAATGCCGGCGGGGATCAGTCATCTGCGCCTGGGTGAGTCGTTGCTGCTGGGGCGTGAAACGGCACAGGGAAGGCCCATTGACGGGATGCACGGCGATCTGTTCACCCTGGAGGCAGAGGTGATCGAAGTGCAGATCAAAAGCTCGGTGCCCGAGGGGGAACGTGGCATGGATGCGTTCGGCAAGGTGCCCGAGTTCGAGGATATCGGCGATCACACCCGTGCCATCCTGGCCATTGGCAAACAGGATGTGCCCATCGACGAGCTGGTGCCGCTGGATGGCAATGTCAGAATTCTGGGAGGCAGCAGCGATCACATGATTCTGGATGTGGAGGGGAGCGGGGTGAAGATCGGCGATATTCTGGCGTTTCGGGTCAATTATCCGGTGCTGCTGCAGGCGATGACCTCGCCCTATGTGGCGAAGACGCGGATCGTTTAATACCGGCCGTTTCAGGAACGGTACGCCGCGGCGAGCCGCTCAGCTGCCGGGCATCAGTACCGACCGGCTCAGGCCGCTGCCGGCGTGAAGTGCCTGTTCCTGTTGTTCGGCCAGGCGCTTGCGCTCCTCGCGCGGCGTGAGGCCGTAGTGATTGCGGTAGGCGGTGCTGAAATAGGAGGCGCTGGCAAAGCCGCAGTCCAGTCCCACCTGCAGAATCGGCTTGTCGCTGCGGCGCAGCAGCTGGCGTGCTTTCTCCAGGCGAATCTCGAGGTAGTACTTGGACGGCATGGTGTTCAGGTGACGCTTGAACAGCCGCTCCAGGTGGCGGCGCGAGATGCCCACATGGTGGGCCAGGTCGTCGGTGCTGAGCGGCTCCTCGATGTTGGCCTCGATCAGCTGTACCGCCTCCACCAGCTTGGGCTGACTGATGCCCAGCCGGGTCCGCAGGGGCACCCGCTGGGGGTCTTCGCTGGAGCGAATACGTTCATGGACGAACTGTTCCGAGATGGCGGCAGCCAGCTCCATGCCGTGGAACTGGCCGATCAGCGACAGCATCATGTCCATGGCGGCTGTGCCGCCGCTGCAGGTGTAGCGCTGGTTGTCCAGTTCGAACAGGTTGTTGGTCATCTGGGTCTGGGGAAATTCCTCGCGCAGACTGTCCAGATCCCACCAGTGAATAGTGGCGCGGCAGTCGTTGAGCAACCCGGCGCAGGCGAGCAGGTAGGAGCCCGTGCCGATCCCGCCCAGCGCCATGCGGCCGTTGCGCTGGCGGCGCAGCCAGGCAATGATCTCCTCGTTGCCGGTGCGCGCGATGGGGCTGGCGCCGCAGACGAACAGGGTGTCCAGAATTGGCATCTCGTCGATGCTGTGATCCACCTGGGTCAGCACGCCGGCACTGCTGGGCACCGGCTGGCCGTCATGGCTGATCAGCAGGGTTTCATAGTGGGTCTGTCCGGATACCCAGTTGGCCATGCGTAACGGTTCGATTGCCGAAGAAAAGGCAATCAGGGAAAAGTTGGGCATTAGCAAAAAGCCGATACGCATGGGGGTTGGAGTATGAGGTTCGGACAACACACTTATCGCTCATTTGAACGTGAAACATGATAATCGGCAGAGAGTAATCCTTTTGCCGCTATCTGTTCAGTCCTGGTGGTGAATAATGTCAATATAGCGCAACTGGAGGTCGCGCCAGGTAAACTTGGCGACTGTTATCTCTCAGTAGTTTTCCTGATAATGGATATGGGTTCCGGCACCGGTGTCACAGGAAGGTGGCCGGACAGTGTTGGATAGAGACAGCCAGTTCGCCGGGCCAGGGCCGGGCGACGACAAGAGGTAAGGCAGCAACATGAGCACTTCACAGGTTACCCGTGCGCTTTTCAATGAGGTCATGGTACCCAACTACAACCCCCAGCAGATGGTGCCGGTGCGTGGCCAGGGTAGCCGTGTCTGGGATCAGGACGACAACGAGTACATCGACCTGACCAGCGGTATTGCGGTAACCAGCCTGGGGCATTGCCATCCGGCGCTGGTCAAGGTGCTCAAGGAGCAGGCGGACAAGGTCTGGCACCTGAGCAACGTGTACACCAATGAGCCGGCGCTTCGTCTGGCCCAGGACCTGACCCGCGAAACCTTTGCCGACAAGGTGTTCTTCTGCAACTCCGGTGCCGAGGCCAACGAAGCCGCGTTCAAACTGGCGCGCAAGTATGCCAGCGATCACTTCGGTGAAGAGAAGAACGAGATCATCTCCTTCGTGCAGTCCTTTCACGGTCGTACCCTGTTCACCGTGACCGTTGGCGGTCAGCCCAAGTACTGCCAGGGTTTCAAACCGGTGCCGGGCGGTATCCATCACGCGCCGTTCAACGATCTGGACGCGCTGAAAGCGCTGGTGTCTGACAACACCTGCGCCATCGTCATGGAGCCGGTACAGGGCGAAGGCGGCATCATCCCAGCGGACCCCGCATTTGTCCGTGGCGTGCGAGAGCTGTGCGACCAGTTCAATGCCCTGCTGATTTTTGATGAAGTGCAGACCGGCATGGGCCGTACCGGCAGCCTCTACGCCTACATGGATACCGATGTGACGCCGGATATCCTGACCTCGGCCAAGGGCCTGGGCGGCGGTTTCCCAGTGGGTGCCATGCTGACCACCGACAAGGTGGCGCCGAGCTTCTCCGTGGGTACCCACGGTACCACTTACGGCGGCAACCCGCTGGCCTGCGCCGTCGCGGGCGAGGTGCTGCGTCAGGTGAACCGTCCTGAAGTGCTCGAAGGCGTGCAGCAGAAGCATGCCCAGTTCGTGGCCGCGCTGGACGCGATCAATGCCAAGCACAATGTCTTCAAGGAGATCCGTGGCAAGGGGCTGCTGATCGGTGCCGAGCTGGTGGACGAGTGGCAGGGCAAGGCGGGTGAATTCCTGGCGGCGGCGCGTGAGCAGGGACTGATGATCCTGATGGCCGGCCCGAATGTACTGCGTTTTGCACCTTCGCTGATCATCCCGGATGAAGATATCCGTGAAGGCATGGCCAAACTGGAGCTGGCGATCGCTCAGTTGCTGAACGCTTAAGCCCACCCCTTTCTCCGATGGCCTGTCCGGGCCTCTCTTGGCGACCCCTTAATTAAAAAAGGGGTCGCATTTTCAACAGACCTGCTTGCCTGCAGACGCCATAATGGTATGACATCCACTATCAGGACGCAGGCATGACTCACGATTTTACCCCCTGGCTGGCTTGGCTGGACGAACAGCATGACGCGATGCTGGCAAACACTCAGGCACTGGCCGAGATCAACTCCGGTTCTTTGAATTACGCGGGTGTTAATCGGGTGGGTGAAGCGTTGATCCGTATCTGTGAACCGCTGGGTGGCGAGGTCGAAGTGATCCCGGTGGCGCCTTATCAGCACCTCAATGCACAGGGCGAGCTGGAAGCCTTCCCGCTGGGCGATGCCGTGCGCATCCGCAAGCGCCCCGAAGCACCGTTGCAGGTGTTCCTGTGTGGCCACATGGATACGGTGTTTGCCGTCGACCACCCGTTCCAGCAGCTGCGCTGGCTCGATGATGACACCCTGAATGGTCCCGGTGTGGCCGACCTCAAGGGTGGCCTGATGGTGATGATCAATGCGCTGATGGCGCTGGAGCGCACCCCTTGGGCCGACCAGATCGGCTGGCAAATTCTGTTCAATCCGGATGAGGAGATCGGTTCTCCGTCCTCCGCCGCCATGATCGCCGAGATGGCCCAAGAGGTGCATCTGGGCATGATCTATGAGCCCAGCTTCCCGGATGGCAATCTGGCTGGTGAGCGCAAGGGCAGCGGCAACTTCAGTGTCGTGGTACGCGGCAAGGCGGCCCATGCCGGCCGCGAACATCACCTGGGACGCAATGCGATCCGCGCCATGGCCGACTTTATCGCGGCACTGGATGACCTTAACGGCCAGCGCGAAGGTGTGACCATCAACCCGGGCTTTATCGAAGGCGGTGGTGCGGTCAATATCGTGCCGGACCTGTGCATCTCCCGTTTCAATATCCGTCTGGAACAGGTGGATGACGAAGCCTGGTGTCAGCAGCATCTGGATCGCCTGCTGGCGGAGATCAATGGCCGTGACGGCATCAGCATCGAATTGCACGGCGGTTTTGGCCGCAAGCCTAAAAAACTCAGCGGTGCCAATCTGAAGCTGTTCGAGCTGGCGCGTGACTGTGGCGCCGAGCTGGGCATGAGCATCGGCTGGCTGCCTACCGGTGGCTGCTGCGACGGCAACAACCTGGCGGCCGCGGGAATTCCAAACATCGATACGTTGGGTGTGCGCGGTGGCAAGATCCACTCGGCGGACGAATACATGCACGTCAGCAGCCTGACCGAAAGGGCCAAGCTGAGTGCGCTGATCCTGATGAAACTGGCGACCAGCGATGATCGAAGCTGGCTGGGAGTGAACGGATGCTGATACTGCGACCGGTTGAATTTCGTGACCTTCAGGGGCTGGAGCGACTGGCGGTGGTGTCCGGCGGCAGCCTGACCACCTTGCCGGCCAACCGCGATCACCTCAGTGAGTTGATCAATTCGACGCTGAAATCATTGCGTAAGGTCGTCAGCCGTCCCGAGCAGGAAAGCTACCACTTCGTGCTCGAGGACAGCCAGAGCGGCGAAATCGTGGGGGTCTCCGGCATCGAAGCAGCCGTCGGCATGGAATCGCCGTTTTACAGCTACCGTATCAGTGAAGTGATTCACGCCTCCAGCGAGCTGCAGATTCACAACCGCATCCCGGCGCTGCATCTGTGTCAGGACTTTACCGGTGCCTCGCGGCTGTACACCCTGTTCCTGGATGGCGAACACCGCCAGCGCAGCAACCTGCACCTGCTGTCCCGTGCCCGGCTGCTGTTCATCGCGGCCCACCGGGAGCGTTTTGACAGCCGCATCATTGCCGAACTGCAGGGCGTGCAGGACGAGCAGGGCCAGTCTCCTTTCTGGGAGAGCCTGGGGCGTCATTTCTTCAACATGGACTTTGCCAAGGCCAACTACCTCACCGGCATCGACTCCAAGGGCTTCATCGCCGAACTGCTGCCGCACCATCCGGTGTATCTGCCGCTGCTCAGCGATGCCGCACGGGAAGCCCTGGGGCAGCCGCGCAGCGACGCGGCCCGGGTCAAGGACCTGCTGGAAGCGGAAGGCTTTGCCTACCATGGCTATGTCGACATCTTCGATGCCGGCCCGACGCTGGAAGCCCAGACCGACCGTCTGCGCACCCTGGTCGAGTGCCGCTCTGTCGTTATCACCGTGAATGCGGATGACGAAGAGGGCGACAAGGCGCTGGCGCTGGTGGCGGCCGGGCAGCTGCAGGACTTCCGTTGCCTGCTGGCGGAAGTCGACCCGGAGCGCCCGGAGCTGACTCCGGCGCAGGCCGAGGCGCTCAATATCAGCAGCGGCGACAGCATACAACTGGCCTGGCTCTAGCACGGGCCGTAAACCTGACGGCATCGCCGACAAGGGCGGCCGCATTTTCAAATATTCAACCTGTTGCTCGACGCCCCTGGAGGTGTCGAGTGATTTTGCGACGATTACGACTGGGGTACCGATCATGATGGTAGTTCGCCCGATTACGGCCGCCGACCATGAAGCCTTGCGGGAACTGGCCCGCAAAACCGGCCAGGGGTTCACTTCCCTGCAGGATAACGACGAGCAGGTGGCACGCAAGCTGGAAACGGCGCTGGCGGCCTGGAGTGCAGGCGGTATTCCGGACGAGGCGCTGTATCTGTTCGTGATGGAAGATACCACCACCGGTGAAGTGGTCGGCATCAGCGGCATCGAAGCCGCGGTTGGTCTGAGCGAGCCCTGGTACAACTACCACATGGGCACCCTGCTGCATGCCTCCCGTGAGCTGGGCGTGCGCAACCTGATTCACACCCTGACGCTGAGCAATGACCACACCGGTTATTCCGAGCTGTGTACCCTGTTCCTGGCACCGGATGCCCGTCACAGCAAGAACGGTTCGCTACTGTCCAAGTCACGCTTCATGTTCATGGCCGAGTTCCCGCAGCGCTTCAACGAATACATGCTGGCGGAGATGCGTGGCTATTCCGATGAAAACGGCGTGCCGCCGTTCTGGGAAGGCGTGGGTCGTCATTTCTTCTCGCTCGATTTTGGCGAGGCGGACAAGCTGTCCTCCATGGACAAGGTGTTCATCGCCGAGCTGATGCCGAAGAACCCGATCTACATCAACCTGCTGCCGGAAGATGCCCAGCATGCGATCGGCAAAACCCATCCGGCGACCACGCCGGCACGCAAGCTGCTGGAGGCCGAAGGCCTGCGCTTTACCGGCTACATCGATATTTTCGATGGTGGCCCCACGCTGGTGGCACGCATGGAGGATATCCGTGCGATCAACGAAAGCTGCTATGCCCGTGCGCATATCACCAGTGAACAGCCCGACGGCGAGCTGTACCTGGTCAGTTCGACCAGCTTCAACGATTTCCGCTGCTGCATGACGCCGCTCAATGGTGTCGGCAAGCACGTGGTCGGTCTGCCGCAGGCGGTAGCCGACGCACTCAAGATCACCGAAGGCAGCACCGTACGCGTGGTGCCGCTCTCATCTGGCAGGAGAATCTGACATGACCGCATCCGTAATGATCAATGGTGACTGGCTGGATGGCCAGGGTAAGGCCTTCAGCTCACTGAATCCGGCCAAGGGTGAGGTGTACTGGCAGGGCCAGGCCGCCTCCGCCGAGCAGGTCGAGGCCGCCGTCAAGTCCGCCCGTACGGCCGCCACCGACTGGGCACTGGCCGGTTTCGAGGCTCGCGTGGCCATCGCCCGTCGCTATGCCGAGCTGCTCGGTGAGAACAAGGAAGCACTGGCGATCGCCATCGCCACTGAAACCGGCAAGCCGTTGTGGGAAGCGCGCACCGAAGTGGGCGCGATGATCGGCAAGGTCGAGATTTCGGTCAAGGCGTACAACGAACGTACCGGCGAGCGCGAAAGCGACATGGCCGGCGCCAAGGCGGTACTACGTCACAAGCCCCACGGTGTAGTGGCGGTATTCGGCCCGTACAACTTCCCGGGCCACCTGCCCAACGGCCATATCGTACCGGCGCTGATCGCCGGCAACACCGTGGTGCTCAAGCCCAGCGAGCTGACCCCGGCGGTGGCTGGCGAGATGGTCAAGCTCTGGCTGGAAGCGGGCCTGCCGGCCGGTGTGCTGAACCTGGTGCAGGGTGAGAAGGAGACCGGTATTGCGCTGGCGTCCAATCCTGACATCGATGGTCTCTTCTTCACCGGCAGCTCCAACACCGGCCATATCCTGCATCAGCAGTTTGCCGGTCATCCGGGCAAGATCCTGGCGCTGGAGATGGGTGGCAACAACCCGCTGATCATCGATGGTGTGGCCGACATCAAGGCGGCTGTCCATGAAACCCTCCAGTCTGCTTATATCACGGCTGGCCAGCGCTGTACCTGTGCGCGTCGCCTGATCGTGCCGACCGGTGACTGGGGTGATCGTTTCCTGGACGCGCTGGCCGAGGCCGTGCGCGGCATTCAGGTCGGTGACGCCTTCGCTGAACCGGCACCCTTCATGGGCAGCCTGATCTCTGAAGCCGCTGCCGATGGCGTGCTGGCAGCTCAGGAAGAACTGCTGGCGCAGGGTGCGACCTCGCTGGTACGCAGTGAGAAGCTGAAGGCCGGTACCGGTCTGATCTCTCCGGGACTGATCGATGTGACCGCCGTGGCCGAGCGCGCCGATGAAGAGATCTTTGGCCCGATGCTGCAGGTAATTCGTGTGGCCGACTTCGATGCCGCCATCGCCGAAGCCAACAACACCCAGTTTGGTCTGTCCGCTGGCTTGTTCAGCGATTCCGAAGAGCAGTTCAACTACTTCTACGATCGCATTCGTGCCGGTATCGTAAACTGGAACAAACAGCTGACCGGTGCGTCCAGTGCGGCACCTTTCGGTGGCATCGGTGCCAGTGGCAACCATCGTGCAAGCGCCTACTACGCGGCGGATTACTGCTCTTACCCGGTTGCCGGTATTGAAGCCGATCAGTTGGCGCTGCCGCAGACCCTGTCCCCGGGCCTGAAACTCTAATCATCACCCCAGGAGGCTCTGATGCTGGCAATTGAAGCGAACTTTGATGGTCTGGTCGGTCCGACGCATAACTATGCGGGGCTGGCGGTGGGCAATCTGGCCTCGCAAAGCCATCAGGCTCAGGCCTCCAATCCGCGCGAAGCGGCGCTGCAGGGGCTGGCCAAGATGAAGGCGCTGCATGACTTGGGTCTGGTCCAGGGTGTGCTGGCACCGCTGGCGCGACCGGATCTGAAGACCCTGCGTCGTCTGGGTTTTATCGGTAACGACGCCGAGGTGCTGGCGGTGGCCGCCAAGGCATCACCGCGCCTGCTGGCGGCCTGTTGTTCGGCCTCCAGCATGTGGGTGGCCAATGCGGCCACGGTGACGCCCAGCGCCGATGCGGCCGACCGGCGCATCCACTTTACGCCGGCCAACCTGGCCAGTCAGCTGCACCGGTCGCTGGAAACCGAGCACACCGCCCGTATCCTGCAGGCGACCTTCAACGACAGCCGTCACTTTGTGCATCATCCGGCACTGCCCACCGTGGCGGCACTGGGCGATGAAGGCGCCGCCAACCATACCCGCCTGGGCCAGAATTACGGGGAGCCGGGGGTCGCGCTCTTTGCCTATGGCAGCGGTGGTCCCGGTCCCGAGCCGCGCCGCTATCCCGGCCGGCAGACGCTGGAAGCCTCGCGGGCAGTGGCCCGCCAGCATCGGCTGGACCCGGGTCGGGTGGTGTTCGCCCAGCAACATCCGGACGCGATCGATCAGGGGGTGTTCCACAACGATGTCATCGCGGTGGGCAATCTGGATACCCTGTTTTGCCACGAGCGCGCCTTCCTCGACCAGCCAAGGGTGCTGGCGGAGCTGAATGCCCGTTTGGACGGCGGCTTGCAGCTGATCCAGGTGGCCGAAGAGGAAGTGGCATTGACCGATGCGGTGCGCAGCTACCTGTTTAACAGCCAGTTGCTGCGCCTGCCCGATGGGCGCACTTTACTGGTAGTTCCGGGGGAGTGTGAACAGCTCGTGTCTGTTTGGCAGTATCTGCAGTCGCTGGTGGCCACGTCGTCGGTCATCGATGCCCTGCAGGTGTTCGATCTGCGCCAGAGCATGCACAACGGTGGCGGGCCCGCCTGCCTGCGTTTGCGGGTGGTGATGAATGAGGCGGAGCAGGGCGCATTCAACCAGGCCACGCGGATGAGCGATGCGCTCTATCCGCGTCTGGTGGATTGGGTGGAGCGTCATTACCGTGAGCGCCTGCTGCCGGCCGATCTGGCCGATCCACACCTGATGGATGAATCCTTCACCGCGCTGGATGAGTTGAGCCGCATTCTGCAGCTGGGTTCGGTGTACCCCTTCCAGCGTTGAACGCGGCGACGACAGGTCGGGCGGAGGGCAGCGCCGTTCAATCCGCCCAGTCCAGCGACAGAAAGAGTCGATGGGTGCCTTCCTGAACAGGAGGGGAGCGGTGCACGATACCCAGGCCCTCGTTGTCGAACCAGCCGTCCCCTTTGAGCAGGGCCACATCACCGGTGCCGAGCTGCTCATATTTCTCGGGTGCTTGCGCAGGAATGCGCGCTTCTCCTTCCTCGGGGTCTTTCAGCCACTGAGTGCCGGCGCCCAGGTAGGTGGTCACCAGGCGTGCCGGCAAGTAGTCCACATGAAACCGGGGGCACATCGCCTGCTGCAGTGTGGCCAGGCGTATGCCGATCATGCCGGGTTCGAACAGGCACTCATACATCTGCATCAGCTGCAGAATATCCTCGATCAACGCCTGGCGTCCTTCGGCCAAGGGCAGGGCCTGCTCCAGACTGTCCCGGACGACGGTGTCCATATCCGGTTGGCAGGTGAACAGGGTCTTGAGGTTGATCCGCTGTTCAGGGGTGATGCCCAGCTGCAGATAGTGTTGAATTTCCGGACTCAGCTGTCGTTGCCATACAGCCAGATTGCATTCTGGTTCGTATATCTCGGTGAGAATTTCCGGATCGGGGCTTAAACGGGCCTCGCGCGATTGCAGAGGGGGGATCAGCTGTGCGGCGTGCATGGATGAACCTTTAATAACATTAGATGTTATATCGTAACACTTGCTTTGAGGTTTTACAGGTCACAGGGATCAATCTGTGCTTTGGAAAGAGCGGAGTCAGCCGTTCCTGGTTTTGACAGGGTGGTGTGTACAGCGGCATCCAGGGGGCAGTGATGTCATCTTGACGGGGGCGCCTCCGGGCGTTTTCCATGAGCAGGGGGTGTGCGGGCATGTCGCCCGCCGAAATCGGCGCTGGCAGCGATCTATCCCTCCAGCGCCTGGGGGGTGATGGGCTTAGGGGATCAGAAAGATCACCAGTTGGCGCGGGCCATGGGCGCCCATCTGCAGTTTCTGTTCGATATCAGCACTGCGTGAAGGCCCGGTGATCATGTTGACCGTGCGCGGCAGGCGACCGGGTGACACTTCACGCAGCCGGTCCCAGGCATCCTCATATGGGCCGACAATATCCTGCTTGCGCAGCACCACCAGATGGGTGTCGGGCAGGAAGTTCAGCGTGGTTGGGCTATCCGGGCGCGAGTAGAGCATCAGGGTGCCGGTTTCGGCGATGCCGGCCAGTGCCAGGGTCAGGCTGGCCTGGTCACCGACCTGTCCGATGCGCTGGTGGCACTCGATGCGTTCATGTACAGCCGCCCAGCCCAGGCTGGTCAGGGCTTCGTCGCTGGCCATCACCAGTTCGTCCTGCCCCTTTTGTTCCAGGGTGTCGGCCACGGCAGTCGGCAGTGCATCCAGGTTGTCCAGCTCGATCACTTCGGCGGCCGCCTCCTGTGCCATGCGGATGAACAGTTCGACCTGAGCTTCGTGCTCGTGCAGGCTGCGCGCGGGGACCAGGTTGCGCGGGTGTTGCTGCAGGCGCTGGCGCACCGCTTCACGCTGGGCTTCAGTTGCTTCAGTACGACGCAGGCCGCGACGGATGTTGGCAAAGATTTCAGCACGGCTCATGGCTGTTTCTCCTGTTTCTGACGGTCATTCCACTGCTGCATGAAAGTCTTGCCGGTCGGTGTCGGCATGTCGCGGTGATCGGTCCAGCCGGCCGCCAGTGGCAGCTTGCGGATTTTGCCTTTGTTGCCGCCGAGCAGGCGCATGAATTTCGACGCACTGGCCGAGAACAGCCGGTAGAGCCCCGGTCGGGTGGCGAAGAAGGCCCAGCCGCCCAGCCCCCAGCGCACGGCTTTCGGGCTCAGGTGCTTCTCGAACTCCTTCTCGCGCCAGTGGCGCATCAGTTTCGGCAACGGGATGCGTACCGGGCATACTTCTTCGCACTTGCCACAGAAGGTGGAGGCATTGGGCAGCAGGCCGGCCTTCTCGATGCCGATCATCTGCGGCGTCAGTACCGAGCCCATGGGGCCGGGGTAGACCCAACCGTAGCTGTGGCCGCCGACGGCGCCGTAAACCGGGCAGTGGTTCATGCACGCCGAGCAGCGGATGCAGCGCAGCATGTCCTGCAACTGGGTGCCGACCATGTCACTGCGGCCGTTATCCACCAGCACCACGTGAAAATTCTCCGGACCATCCTGGTCGTCCGGGCGGCGGTTGCCGGAGGAGAGGGTGTTGTAGACGGTGAACTCCTGGCCGGTGGCGGAACGGGCCAGCAGGCGCAGGAAGAGGCTCATGTCTTCAAGGGTGGGAACGACTTTCTCGATCGACGATACCACGATATGGGTCTTCGGCAGGGTCTGGGTCAGGTCGCCGTTGCCCTCGTTGGTGACGATGATGGTGGAACCGGTTTCGGCGACCAGGAAGTTGGCGCCGGTGATGCCCACGTCGGCGGCGACGAACTGCTTGCGAAGCATCTCGCGCGCCTCGGCCATCAGCACCGCCGGATCATCTGACTTGGGCCGGTGGTGATGCTCGTGGAAGGCCTCGGCGACGTCCTCCAGGTTGAGGTGGATTGCCGGGGCGATGATGTGGCTGGGGTGGTCACCGCGCAGCTGCAGGATATATTCGCCCAGATCGGTCTCGACCGGCTGGATGCCGTTCTCTTCCAGATATTCGTTGAGGTTGATCTCCTCGGTCACCATCGACTTGCCCTTGGTGACGGTCTTGGCGTTCTGCTCGCGGCAGATCTGCAGGATGGTCTGGCGGGCGTCGTCGGCGCTGCGGCACCAGTGCACCTGACCACCGTTTTCCACCACGCGGGCTTCGAACTCCTCAAGGTAGAGGTCGAGGTGTTCGAGGATGTGATTTTTCAGGTCGCGGGCCTGGTCGCGCAGCTGTTCGAACTCCGGCATGCGGGCAACGGCGGAAGCGCGTTTGCCGGGGAAGCCGGCCTTGAGGTTGCCCAGGGCCTTCTGCAGGTTGGCATCCTGCAGGGCGATGCGGGCGCTTTGTTTGAATTCAGGGCTTTTGATCTGCATATGTTTGCTCCGCTGGCAGCCTGTTAGATTTCCTGGCCAAGGTCATAATCGGCATCGCCGATCGCCGGGGTGCTGGTCGTGTTGGCCAGCAGTTCGACCACATGGCGTACCTGCATCTCGCGGCCTTCGCGTTTCAGTTTGCCGGCCATGTTGAGCAGGCAGCCCAGGTCGCCACCGACCAGCGTATCGGCGCCGCTGTTGACGGCGAACTCGGTCTTGTTGCTGACCATGCGGTTGGAGATATCCGGGTACTTGACGCAGAAGGTGCCGCCGAAACCGCAGCAGGTTTCCGCTTCCTGCATTTCACTCAGCACGATGCCGTCGACCTCGGCCAGCAGCTGACGCGGTTGCTGCTTGATGCCCAGCTCGCGCAGACCGGAGCAGGAATCGTGGTAGGTAATTTTGCCTTTGAAGTCGCTGTGGATGCCGCTGAAGTTCAGTTCGTCCACCAGGAAGGAGGTGATTTCGAACGCGCGGGCCTTGAGTTCCTCGGCGCGGGCTTTCCAGGGATCATCGCCGGCGAACAGTTCCGGGTAGTGGTGTAGCATGCCGATGCAGGAGCCGGAGGGACCGACCACGTAGCGATAGCCGTCGAACGCTTCGATGGTCTGGCGAGCGATCTTGCGGCTGCTGTGATTGTCGCCGGAGTTGAAGGCGGGCTGGCCGCAGCAGGTCTGGGCACTGGGGACTTCCACCTCGCAACCCGCCTGTTCCAGCAGTTTGACGGTGGCAAAGGCCACTTCGGGGCGGAACATGTCGGCCAGACAGGTTACGAACAGGCCGACTTTGATCGGCGGAGTTTGAGTCTCGAACATGGGGTCGGCAACCTCTGTTTATTATCATGCGTGCATTCAAGATAGGCGATGGGGCCGGAGGCGTGAATGCTATACTGCCAACTGGTCTTACCAAGAGGTGTTTCTGCCTGGAGTCTGCCGTGAAGCTGCAATATGAACTTGAACGCCGGCTGTTGGATGGCGACTGGGTGCCCGGGCAGCCGGTACCGTCTGAGCGTGCACTGATGCGGCAGTACGGGGCTTCGAGGAGCGCCGTACGAGAAGCGCTGGCCGGCCTGCGGGCGACCGGCGTGATCGAAACCCGCCAGGGGGGGCGCAGTCGCTGTAGCAACTTGTTGCAGCAGCTGCTGGAGTTGCCGCTGGAAGGGCGGGGGGATGATATCGATTTCCAGCTACAGGTGCTGGAAGCGAGGGCCATTCTTGAAGGCGAGGCGGCCTGGTTCGCGGCGCAGCGGGCCAGTGATGAGGAGCTGGAGCGCCTGAGCCGGGAATATCAACGGATGTGCGAGCGCAACCGGGGTGATGTGTCCCGAGGCGAAAGCACGCTGGACAAGGCCAAGGCGGACCTGCAGTTTCATATGCTGATTGCCCAGTCCAGCCATCACCTGCTGGTGTGTTCGTTCAGCCAGCTGTTCTACAACCGCTATTTCAATGCGATCTACAGTGTACTGTCGCGTACTCTGAGCCGTTTCGGCCGTTATCCCGATGGCATTGCCCGCCAGCATGGCGCCATTCACCGGGCGCTGCAGGCACGCGATGCCCGGGCGGCCAGAGAACGTGCCCGGGCGCATATTCTTTATACCTACGACCTGCTCAAACAGTGTCGCTGAATTGAGTGGCGGCCATCGCGCTTTCATCTGCCCGGCGTTATAATTCCCGATCGAGCGGGCCGACTCCTGGTATCTGTCGCAGCCCCAAGCTCGTCAATCTATTTTCAGAGGCGTTGACCTGTCGTAGGGGTCACGCCTGACAACCAAGGATTACTCCATGCCTGTCATTACACTCCCGGATGCGAGCACTCGCACCTTCAACCATCCCGTTAGCGTGCATGATGTGGCCGCTGATATCGGTACCGGCCTGGCCAAGGCCGCACTGGCCGGCAAGGTCAACGGCGAACTGGTCGATACCAGCTACCTGATCGAAGAAGACGTGGATCTGGCGATCGTTACGGCCCGTGATGAAGACGGTCTGGAAGTGATCCGTCACTCCTGTGCCCACCTGATGGCGATGGCTGTACAGGAGCTGTTCCCGGGTGCCCAGGTGACCATCGGTCCGGTGATCAATGACGGCTTCTACTACGACTTCGCTTACGAGCGTGCGTTTACGCCGGAAGATCTGGAGAAGATCGAGGCGCGCATGAACCAGCTGGTCAAGGAAAACCTGCCGGTGTCTCGCTCCATCATGGAGCGCGCCGAGGCGATCAAGCTGTTCGAAGGCATGGGTGAAAAGTACAAGGTTGAGATCATCGACTCCATCCCGGGCGAAGAGCCGCTGTCGTTCTACCAGCAGGGCGAGTTCATCGACCTCTGCCGTGGTCCGCACGTACCGTCTACCGGTCATATCAAAGCGTTCAAACTGATGAGCGTGGCCGGTGCCTACTGGCGTGGTGATTCCAAGAACGAGATGTTGCAGCGCATCTACGGTACCGCCTGGGGTGACAAGAAGGCGCTCAAGGCGTACCTGCACCGTCTGGAAGAAGCCGAGAAACGTGACCACCGCAAGCTGGGCAAACAACTGAACCTGTTCCACATGCAGGAAGAAGCGCCGGGCATGGTGTTCTGGCACCCGCACGGCTGGACTCTGTACCAGCAGATCGAACAGTACATGCGCACCAAACAGCGTCAGCACGGTTACCAGGAGATCAAGACGCCGCAGGTGGTGGAGCGTACCCTGTGGGAAAAATCCGGTCACTGGGGCAAGTTCCAGGAGCAGATGTTCACCACCCACTCCGAGAGCCGCGATTTTGCCATCAAGCCGATGAACTGCCCGTGCCACGTGCAGGTGTTCAACCAGGGACTGCGCTCCTACCGTGACCTGCCGCTGCGTCTGGCCGAGTTCGGTTCCTGCCACCGCAACGAGCCGTCCGGTTCCCTGCACGGCATCATGCGTGTGCGTGGTTTCGTTCAGGATGATGCGCACATCTTCTGTGCCGAGAACTCCATCCAGTCCGAGGTGGCGGCGTTCATCGACTTCCTGCACGAGGTCTATGCCGACTTCGGCTTCACCGACATCATCTACAAGCTGTCGACCCGTCCGGAAGAGCGCGTCGGTTCCGACGAAAGCTGGGACAAGGCCGAGAAGGCGCTGGCCGATGCACTGGATACCGCGGGTCTGGACTGGGAAGAACTGCCGGGTGAAGGTGCCTTCTACGGGCCGAAGATTGAATTCTCCCTGCGCGACTGCCTGGACCGTGTCTGGCAGTGCGGTACCATTCAGGTGGACTTCTCCATGCCGGGGCGTCTCAGTGCCCAGTTCGTCAACGAGCAGGGTGAACGCGAAACACCGGTGATGCTGCACCGTGCAATCCTCGGTTCCTTCGAGCGTTTCATCGGTATTCTGATCGAACACTATGCCGGTGCGCTGCCGGTTTGGCTGTCGCCGCTGCAGGCTGTGGTGATGAATATCACCGACAATCAGGCGGATTACTGTCGTGAACTGGCGGAAAAACTCGAAAAAGTGGGTCTTCGAGCCACTGCGGACTTGAGAAACGAGAAGATCGGCTTTAAAATTCGCGAGCGTACTCTGCAGAAAGTGCCTTACCTGCTGGTAGTAGGTGATAAAGAAGTCGAGTCCGGAACTGTTGCAGTGCGTACGCGCTCCGGTGAGGACTTGGGTACTATGCCGGTCGACGCGCTGGTGGAGAAGCTGGTTCAGGAAGTGGACCGCAAAGGCCGCCAAGCATAATAAAATCGTCAGGAGATATAGCTATCAGGCGTGATAACAGACGTGGTGGCCGTGCGCCACTACCGCCGATCAATGAAAATATCCGTGCCACCGAATGCCGTCTGATCGGTGCGGATGGTAATCAGGTCGGTGTTGTTTCGATTTCAGAGGCTCTTGAGCACGCTCAGGAAGCCGAACTTGACCTAGTTCAGATCTCGGATTCTGACCCCATTGTCTGCAAAATCATGGACTATGGTAAGCATCAGTACGAGCTGAAGAAGAAAGCAAATGAGGCTAAGAAAAAGCAGTCTCAGATGCAGGTCAAAGAAGTGAAATTCCGTCCGGGTACGGAAGAAGGGGATTATCAGGTAAAACTGCGCAACCTGATACGTTTCCTTGAATCCGGGGACAAGGGCAAGGTTACCTTGCGCTTCCGTGGTCGTGAGATGGCTCACCAGGAGCTGGGCATGCAGCTGATGCAGCGGATCGAAAAAGATCTGGAAGAAATCAGTACTGTAGAACAGCGTCCGAAAATGGAAGGTCGTCAAATGGTCATGGTACTGGCCCCGAAAAAGAAATAGTCACCCGACGAC
Organism: uncultured Marinobacterium sp.; assembly: GCA_963677795.1. GTDB lineage: Bacteria > Pseudomonadota > Gammaproteobacteria > Pseudomonadales > Balneatricaceae > Marinobacterium. Next base: position 2,743,794 of record OY782520.1, read on the forward strand.
ACAACCCGACGCCGCTCTTAATTGATGCTGGCGCCGGGTTTTGTTGTTTGTCAGAAGCTGGCTACTAACAAACGAATGCGTGGAGAAAGTTAATGCCTAAGATCAAAACTGTCCGCGGTGCGGCAAAGCGTTTCAAGAAAACCGCTAACGGCGTGAAGCACAAGCAGGCCTTCAAAAGCCACATTCTGACCAAGAAAAGCACCAAGCGTAAGCGTCAGCTGCGCCCGATGCTGCAGGTTCATGCTGCTGACCAGGCTCTGGTCAAGCGCATGCTGCCGTATCTGTAAGTCTCTCTCGGTCATTATTTAGTTTTTAGAAGGAAGAATTGCCATGCCTCGCGTAAAACGTGGTGTACAGGCTCGCGCCCGTCACAAGAAAATCCTGAAACAGGCCAAAGGTTACTACGGTGCTCGTAGCCGTGTATTCCGAGTTGCCAAACAGGCTGTCATCAAAGCTGGTCAGTATGCGTACCGTGACCGTCGTCAGCGCAAGCGTCAGTTCCGCGCACTGTGGATCGCACGTATCAACGCTGCTGCACGTATCAACGGTCTGTCCTACAGCCGCTTCATCGCTGGCCTGAAAAAAGCTCAGATCGAAATCGACCGTAAAGTCCTGGCTGACCTGGCTGTATATGAGCAGGCTGCTTTTTCTGCGGTTGTCGAGAAGGCTAAAGCTGCACTGGCGTAACCCCACCGATTGGTAGGGATGGACGACTTCGATGAAGTACACATGTACGGGCGTTGTCGTCCACATATGATCGAATCAAACAGGGGAAGGGTGCGAACTCTTCCCCTGTTTTTGTTTGGAGCCGGAAATGGAAAATCTTGAGACCCTGTTGGCACAAGGCAAACAGGCGGTTGCTGAAAGCGATACATTGGCTGCACTGGACGAGATCCGGGTGCAGTATCTGGGTAAGAAGGGCGAGCTGACCTCGCTGCTCAAAGGTCTGGGTAAACTGTCTGCCGAGGAACGTCCCGCAGCCGGTGCCCGTATCAACGAGGCCAAGGACGCGCTGCAGGTGGAGATCACCGCCCGTCGCGAGGCGCTGGAATCCGCGGCGCTGGAAGCCAAGCTGGCGGCCGAAACCGTTGATGTGAGCCTGCCGGGCCGTGGTCAGTCGGTCGGTGGTTTGCACCCGGTAACCCGTACCCTGGAACGTATCGAAGCCTTTTTTGGCAGCATTGGCTACAGCGTTGCCGAAGGTCCCGAGATTGAAGACGACTATCATAACTTCGAAGCGCTGAACATTCCGGCTCACCATCCGGCGCGGGCGATGCATGATACCTTCTACTTTGATGCCCACCGCCTGCTGCGTACCCACACCTCGCCGGTGCAGGTGCGTACCATGGAGTCTCAAGAACCGCCGATCCGTATCATCTGCCCGGGTCGCGTTTACCGTTGCGATTACGACCAGACTCACTCGCCGATGTTCCACCAGGTGGAAGGTCTGCTGGTCGACCGTAACATCACCTTCGCCGACCTCAAGGGCACGCTGGAACAGTTCCTGCGTGAGTTCTTCGAGGAAGATGTGAAGGTCCGTTTCCGCCCGTCCTACTTCCCGTTCACCGAGCCCTCCATCGAGGTCGATATCGACCGTGGCGATGGCAAATGGCTGGAGGTGCTGGGCTGCGGCATGGTGCACCCGAAAGTCTTCGAGTACTCCGGCATCGACCCGGAGGAATACACCGGTTTTGCGTTCGGCATGGGCGTTGAGCGTCTGGCGATGCTCCGCTACGGAGTGGACGATCTGCGTCTGTTCTTCGAGAACGATCTGCGCTTCCTCGGCCAGTTCAAGTAAGACGACAACGCACACAAACAGATTTTTCAGGAAAGCAGCATGAAATTCAGTGAACAGTGGTTGCGCGAGCTGGTCCAGCCGCAGATCGGAACTCAGGAACTGGCGGATCAGCTGAGCCTGTCCGGCCTTGAAGTGGATGATGTTGAAGGTGTTGCCGGTGACTTCACCGGTGTGGTTGTGGGAGAGATCCTGACCGCCGAACAACACCCCAATGCTGACAAGTTGCAGGTCTGCCAGGTCAGCGATGGCGAGCAGACGGTACAGGTGGTTTGCGGTGCGCCTAACGCCCGTGCCGGCCTGAAGACCGCTTTTGCCCGTGTCGGTGCAGTACTGCCGGGCAACTTCAAGATCAAGAAAGCCAAACTGCGTCAGGTCGAGTCTTTCGGCATGCTCTGCGCCGAAGACGAGCTGGGCCTGTCCGAGGATCACGGCGGCATCATGGAGCTGGCGGCGGATGCGCCGGTGGGCTCGGATATCCGTGAATACCTCAACCTGAACGACAAGATCATTGATGTCGACCTGACACCGAACCGTGGCGACTGCCTGAGCATCGCCGGCATGGCTCGTGAAGTGGGCGTGTTGAACAAGGCGGCGGTGACTGAAGTCGCAGCGCCGGCCGTAGCGCCGGTGATTGATGACCGTTTCGATGTGGAGCTGGTCGATGGCCATGCCTGCCCGCGTTACCTGGGCCGGGTGATCCGCAACATCAATCCGGGCGTCGCCACGCCGCAGTGGATGCAGGAAAAACTGCGACGTTCAGGCGTGCGCAGCATCGACCCGGTGGTCGACGTGACCAACTACGTGCTGCTCGAACTGGGTCAGCCGATGCACGCCTTCGACCTGAGCAAGCTTGAGGGCGGCATCAAGGTGCGCCTGGCGGAAGAGGGCGAGAAGCTGGTCCTGCTCGACGGTCAGGAAGTGGAGCTGAGCATCGATACTCTGGTGATCGCCGATGCCAAGGGCCCGGTGGCCATGGCCGGCATCATGGGTGGCGAGCCGACTTCGGTGACTGACGCTACTCGCGATATCTTCCTGGAAAGCGCCTTCTTCGCGCCGCTGGCGATCGCCGGTCGTGCGCGCAGCTACGGCCTGCACACCGACTCCTCGCACCGTTTTGAACGTGGCGTGGACTGGCAGCTGCAGCGCAAGGCGATCGAGCGCGCCACGGCTTTGCTGCTGGAGATCGTCGGTGGTGAAGCCGGCCCGGTGATCGAAGCCGTGGCCAAGACCGAGCTGCCTGAAGTGCAGCAGGTGCGCCTGCGTCACTCCAAGGTCACCGCGGTACTGGCGTTGGAGATCCCGGCGGCCGAGATCGAAGAGATCCTGACCCGCCTGGGCATGCAGCTGGAGGCGGTCGAAGATGGCTGGCAGGTCACCGTGCCGAGCTACCGTTTCGATATCAGCATCGAAGTGGACCTGATCGAAGAGATTGCCCGTGTCTACGGCTACAACAACCTGCCGGTGCACACGCCGACTGCCAAACTGCCGATCCCGCCGATCGCCGAGGCGCGCCTGACGCTGCAGTCCCTGCGCCGTCACCTGGTGGCACGTGGCTATCAGGAAGCGATCACCTACAGCTTCATCGAAGCGGAACTGCAGAAGTCGTTCGACGATCAGCATGACGCCATCGCACTGGCCAACCCGATCTCCGCCGAGATGGCGGTGATGCGCACCAGCTTGTGGCCGGGTCTGGCAAAAGCGCTGCAGTACAACCAGCACCGTCAGCAGAGCCGTGTGCGTCTGTTCGAAACCGGTCAGCGTTTCCTGCCCAAGGCCGATGAGCTGGTACAGGAAAACGTGGTCGCCGGTATCCTGGCCGGTAACCGTGACGCCGAAGGCTGGACCGCCGGTAAGGAGAAGCTGGACTTCTTCGATGCCAAGGGTGATCTGGACTCCTTGCTGGCGCTGGGCGGCTGCGGTGGCCAGTTCAACTTCGTGGCCGATCGCCATGTGGCGCTGCACCCGGGCCAGACCGCCCGTATCGAGCGCAACGGCGAAACCGTCGGCTACATCGGTGCGCTGCACCCGTCGCTGGAGAAGCAGCTGGACCTGAACGGCCCGGTTTACCTGTTCGAAGTCAGCCTGGATGCGGTGACTGGCGGCAAGCTGCCGCGCTTCAGCTCCCTGTCCAAATTCCCTGAGTCCCGTCGTGATCTGGCGGTAGTCGCTGACCAGACAACGGCCTTCGACGACATCCGTCAGGTGGTCGAAGCCGAGGCCGGCGAGTTCCTCAAACAGGTCACGCTGTTTGATGTCTATCAGGGCCAAGGTATTGAACCGGGACGAAAAAGTCTGGCCCTGGGCTTGACCTGGCAGCACCCATCGCGCACTCTTAATGAAGAAGAGATCAACAGCGCCGTGAGTGCCGTTGTATCGGCACTCCGCGAGCGTTGTGGTGCAACGTTACGAGAGTAAGGACAGGACAGGGTGACCGACATGAGCTCGTTGACCAAAGCTGATATGGCCGAACGCCTCTATGATGAGCTGGGCCTGAACAAGCGTGAAGCCAAAGATATGGTGGATTCCTTCTTTGAGGAAATTCGTGCGAGTCTGTCCCACAACGAGCAAGTGAAACTCTCCGGTTTCGGTAACTTCGACCTGCGCGACAAGCGTGAGCGCCCGGGTCGAAACCCCAAAACCGGGGAGGAGGTCCCCATCTCTGCCCGCCGTGTCGTTACCTTCCGTCCTGGGCAGAAACTCAAGGAACGAGTGGAAATCCATGCCGAGAGCCAGCCAGACAGCGTCTGAGCTGGGTCCCATCCCCTCCAAACGCTATTTCACCATCGGCGAAGCCGCCGAGCTTTGTCAGCTCAAGCCCCATGTGCTCAGATACTGGGAGCAGGAGTTTAGCCAGATCCAGCCGGTGAAGCGCAACAACCGCCGTTACTATCAACGCCAGGATCTGTTGCTGCTGCGCCAGATTCGCAGCCTGCTGCATGAACAGGGTTACACCATCGCCGGTGCCCGCCAATGGCTGGCCGGTGATACGGCAGGCGATGATGCCGTCCGCTATCGCCAGCTGTTGCGCCAGACCATCAGTGAACTGGAAGAGATTCGAGCACTGCTGAAATCGGTGTAACAGCTGTGTTACCGCCTACAACTTGAAGTCCACCCGAACCTCGAGACCTGGCTTTCCATCCTGGCGATCCAGCAGCTGGATATGAGCGTCATGGAGTTCCGCAATCAGTCGGACGATGGATAGACCCAGGCCGCTGCCCAGCTCGGTTCTGTCCTGGCGGTAGAAACGCTCGAATACGCGTGCCTTGTAGGCATCGTCGATACCGGGACCCGAGTCGGTTACGCTCAGTCGAATTTGATGGCCGCGGCGCAGTAAAGACAGGGTGACCTCCCCCCCGGCCGGGGTGTACCTCAGAGCATTGTCGATCAGGTTGCGCAGCATCAAGCCCAGATAGAGGGCGTTACCCTCCAGATAAAGATCTTCGTCGGGGGCGCTGAGGCCCAGATCAATCTGGCGTTCGATGGCGAAGCCGACCTGATCACCGATCAGCTCCCGACACAGCTCGCTGAGGTTGAGTGGGCGGGTGTCGGGCAGATGTTCCTGAGGGTCGAGGCGGCTCAACTGCAGCAGCTGCTCGACAATCCGGTTCAGCCGGGACAGTCCCTTGAGCATCTGTTGGCAACTGGTCCGGCTTTCCTGGTCCTCTATTTCCAGGGCTAGGTTCTGGCAGTGGATCTGCAGCGCCGCCAGTGGCGTGCGCAGCTCGTGCGCGGCGTCGGCGGTAAAACGCCGTTCCCGTTCAAAGCTTCGTTGCAGGCGGGCCAGCAGGGCGTTGAGGGCGTTGACCAGTCCATCCACTTCGTCGGGAATCCGCTGCAGCTCCAGGGGCTCCAGGTGATCGGAGCTGCGGGTGGACACCTGCTGACTGATGGTTACCAGGGGCTTCAGATTCACGCCGATCAGCCACCAGATCGTCAGGCCGAGCACCGGCAGGAAGATCAGTAGTGGCAGAATATTGGTCAAGGCGATCTTGATGGCCAGCTCGTTGCGGATATGTTCATCCTGCACCACCTGGATCAGGCGTTGCTGGGCCGCTTGCTCCAGTGTGAACAGTCGCCAACGATTGCCGTCCAGGTTCAATTCCTGGTAGCCCCGGCCATTGGAGGGTATTCTTGGCGGGAAGCTGGGGGATACCAGCTGCACCTCGTCATCGGGGCCGAGAATGCGATAGGCCAGCTGTTTCTCGTAGGGGTGGGCCGGTAGCCAAACGTCATGCGCCTTGAGGGGCATGTTGGACAGAGAGCCGGTCTGTACCAGCTGACTGGTCAGACGGGCCATCTGGGCCATCTGGGCGTCGAACAACTCCTCGGCTTCGTCCGTGGCGGCCCAGAATGAAAGTGCGGCGGCCACCAGGCCGGCACAGAATACGATGCCGAGCAGGCTGACACTGAGGGCGCGGCGGATGGAAGTCATGCCGTCGGTTTATCCATCATGTAGCCCACGCCCCTTACCGTGCGGATCACCGAGGAGGAAAGTTTCTTGCGCAGGTGATGAATATGCACTTCGACCGAGTTGCTCTCGACCTCGTTGCCCCAGCCGTACAGGGATTCCTCCAGCCGGCTGCGGCTGAGCACCTTGCCGGCATTCTCGGCCAGCACCAGCAGGATACCGTATTCTCGTCGTGACAGGATGACGGTTTCTCCCTGGTAGCGGACGCTCTGAGCCTGAGTGTCGATCTCGATATCGCCCAGTTGCAGCAGGGTGTCGCTGTAGCCCTTGTAACGACGCGTCACCGCTCGCAGACGGGCACGCAGTTCGGCCAGGTCGAAAGGCTTGAGCAGATAGTCATCGGCACCGGCATCGAGACCGGCGATACGGTCCTCAATGGCATCGCGCGCGGTCAGAATCAGTACCGGCAGGGTGCTGCCCGTCTTGCGCAGCTGGCGCAGCAGACTCAGGCCGTCCATGCCGGGCAGGCCCAGATCGAGAATCAGACAATCGAAATGTTCGATCTGCAGGCTGTGCCAGGCATCCTCGGCATTGGTCAGCCAATCGGCGGCATCGCCCTCCCGGGTCAGGGCGCGGGTGATGCCGTCTGCCAAAAGGTTGTCATCCTCGACGACCAGTATGCGCATCTATGAATCCTTATTTCAGTTGTTGCAACAGCTGATTGATCTCTTCGCGGCGTCCGGCATCGGCTTGCTCGCGCCCTGGGCGAGCCGGAGCCTTCAGGGCCTGTTGCAGCCGAGAGCGGGCTCCGACCTCGTCACCCTTGTCCGCCAGATAGGCCCCGTAAAAATAGTTACTGTCGATACCATAGGGGTTGATCGCCAGTGCCTGCTTGAACAGCTCGCGTGCCTTGTCATCATTACCGAAACCGAGCGGCCAGCCCGGTACCTTGTGGTACAGCGTCGCCAGGCTGGTCAGGGCCGAACCCTGCAGGGCTTCGGGCTTGTGGTCGATCGCCTGCTCGAACAGTGTGCGTGCCTGTTTCACCAGTTTGAGTGCGCCCAGGCCGCCCTTGGCGCCGGCTTCGGAGCTGAGTGTAATGCCCTGCCAGATCATCAGGTCGGGATCCTCGGGTGTCTCGGCGCGCAGGGCACCCAGCTGCTCAGCCAGTTCGGCGAAGGCCTTGGCGCGGGCGTCTTCATCCAGCTCATACTGAATTTCGGCCCAGCGCTGCTGGAACGGCAGCAGCTGTTCCGGCGTTGCGGCCTGCACCATAGTGGCACAACCCAGTGTCAGGGTCAGCAGGCCGGCTCGGATCAGAGGAGTCTTGTTCATATTCAGCCTCATGTTCAGGTTTCGGGATCAGGGTTGGTTGGCGAAGGTTTTGATCTTGCCCAGTTGTTTGCTCAGCACTCGGCTGATCAGCTCGGGACGCAGACCGTTGAGGCGTACCAGCAGTTTTTCGGGCCAGCCGACAGCAGCCTGAGCGCGGCCGGAGCGCAGCAGCTTGAGCGCGGCCTGAGCGACCCGTTCGGGACTGTCGATGGCGCTGCCGGTGGCGCTGGTCATGGCGTTGGCCCGGTCGCTGTTGATGCGGGTGCGGGTCGCGCGCGGGGCCAGGTACTGTACCCGTAGCGGGGTGTCACCATATTCACGCCGCAGTGACTCGCTGAACAGGCGGATGGCGCCTTTGCTCGCACAATAGGTGCTGTAGCCCGGGAAGCCGATGGCACCGAAGGCGGAGCCAATATTGAGAATCACCGGTGCCTCACCTGGGGTGTTCAGCAAAGGCCCGATCAGAGCCCGTGTCAGCAGGATCGGCGCGGTGATGTTGGTGTTGATCAGTTGCTCGATCTGTTCAGGAGGCTGCTGGTCGAACAGCTGGAAACGACTGATGCCGGCATTGTTGATCAGGGTGTCAAGGTTGGGAAAGTCCAGGCCAACACAGCTGACCAGTTGCTCCCTGCCGGTAGCGCTGGCCAGATCGGCGCAACAGATCAGTACCTCGGCAGCGCCGCGTTGCCGGCACTCTTCCGCCAGGGCATCCAGCGCCTGCTGGTTACGGCCATGGAGCAGCAGGCTGGCGTGTTCGGAGGCCAGGGCCTGGGCCAGTGCTGCGCCTATGCCACCGCTGGCGCCGGTAATTAAAATATGACGACGATCAAAGTGCATGTTTGACCTCTCAGGCAGCCGGCAGGCTGCGGAAAATATCGGCATAAAGACGGTAGAACACCCGGGCGCTGTGGATGATCAGGGCCTGTTCCTCGGGGTCTTCGATTCGGTCCATGAGGCCACGGAAGAACTGGATGTGCTCCTGATCGAGCGAACCGTGCGAGCGCAGATAGCTGAACGCGGTATCCGGCAGGCCAAGCTGATCCTGAATGATCTGGGCCAGCGGCGTGGCCAGATTCACGCTGGTGCCCTCCAGCACCTGAACCATGCCGAAGAAACCGACCGGGTTGATGCGCTGAATCAGGTCGTAGGCATAGGCGACCATCAGCTCGGTTTCCACCGCGGGTTGGCCACGACGTACCTTTTCCTTGTCCACATCGCAGGCGGCCAGGTCATTGAGTATCCACTCCTGATGACCGGTTTCTTCCTCGATATATTCGGCCACCGCCTCGCGCAGCCATTCATGACGCTCCGGCAGGCGGCTGCCACAGGCCATCAGCAGGGGCAGGGTGTGTTTGACATGGTGGTAGGCCTGGGTCAGAAAGGCGGTGTACTGGTTGAGGCTGATGTCGCCACGCTGGCAGGCGATCAGAATGGGGGACTCCAGCAGGTACTGACGGGCAGTGGCGGTTTCCTGTTGCAGCTGTTCGTAAAAGGACATGGCGGTTTCCTGTTCAGCAGTCGGTTGCATAAAGGGATTCAAGGGTGTCGGCAAAATGGGCCGCGATGGCGTCGCGGCGCGGGCGACCGTTGAGGGTGTACAGCCCGCGCTGTTGGCGCATGGATGTGTCAGGGCGTGCCCATTGGCGAACACGGGCATAGTCGGGCAGACGGCGGTTGACCCGTGCCAGATGCTCATCGATCTGGCTGTTGTCCAGCGACGGGGCGTGGATCAGCGCGCAGTTGAACGGCCGAGCCTCGCCGTACAGCACGGCTTCCTCGATACCGGGTTGCGCCAGCAGCTCCGATTCCACCCATTCCGGGCTGAGGTTACGGCCGTAGCTGTTGATGATGACGTTGCGGCGGCGCCCTGCGATATGCAGGAACCCGGAATTATCCACACGGACCAGGTCTCCAGTGGCATAGGTCCCTGTGTGCGGCGGCTCGCCGAGATAGCCCAGCATGCAGTTGCCCTCGATCAGCAGTTCGCCCTCGGCGCTCAGGTTCAGCCGGTTGTGACCCAGGGCACGCCCGGCGCTGCCAAGGCTGTCCAGGCCGGGCGTATTCAGGCTGACCACCGAAGCGCACTCGGACAGGCCGTAGCCTTCGTAGGCGGGCAGCCCCTGTGCACGGGCGCGCCGGACCAGATCGGCGCCGACCCGAGCACCGCCAACGGCGATAAACCTCATCTCCGGCAGCGCGCCTCCCTGCTCACCAGCGGTCGTCAGCGCAGACAGTACCTGGGGCAGGGTGATCAGTGAGTCTGACCGGTGCTGGTGCAGGGCGCTCAATAGCTGTTCGACATTGAGTCCACTGGAGCCTTGCCAGCCCAGGGTTGCCAGCGGCGGCAGCTGCACACTGGCGCCCATCAGCAGTGCGGTGTAAACGCCAGCGATGTTCTCCAGCAGGGTCGCCAGCGGCAGCAGGCAGAGGTGACGACGGATGCCGAGGCCGGAGAGCCGCTCTGCCAGGCTGTGCGCGACCCGTAGCTGTTGCTCCGCGCTCAGGCAAACCCCCTTGGGCGCGCCGGTGGTGCCCGAGGTAAAGGTGATCTTGGCGGTGCCCGGGTGCAACTCCGTGGCCGGTATTTGTAAACGGCGGATCTGTAGCTGGTCGTCTTCGACGGTAATCAACGTATCAATGCCAGCACGGCTGAACAGGTGGGCTCGCTGCTCTTCGCTAAAGAACAGTGGGACCGGAATCAGGGGACGCTGCAGCTTGAGTGCGGCCAGATCGGTCAGGACCCAGTGGCGGCTGTTGTCGGCCAGCAGGGCGATGCGCCTCCCTGCCTCCTGCTTGAGTTGGGCGGCGACCCGGTCGATAGCGGCTGGCAGTTCGCCCCAGCTCAGGGAAGCGTGCTCATCCTGCAGAGCGACGGTATCAGGTTGCTGCTGGGCCCAGTGATTCAGGCTGACGAAGAGTTGTTCAGGCATGGGGGCGATCTCCAGTACTCCCTTCGGACATGACGGCCAGCGGACGGCGTGGCCTAGCTCGTGCGGTCCGCCTTAAATGAAGTGCGCTGGCAGGAATGGAGACGGCCACGACCCTGGGGTGTTGTTCATAGTAGAGGCCCCAGTCACTCAGCGAGTGCGTCAGTCGGGTTTGTACCGCTTCTGCCAGCAGATGAACCTCCAGGCCCAGGCGGCGGAAGCTGTTGATCAGCACCGGGGTCAGCGTCAGCACGGCCCACTCCAGTTGGCGACGGTGGAACCAGGCGGCCAGCGTGATAATCAACTGCCGTGCCTGCCCTGGGCGCAGTGTTGCGAGGTTGCCTACTTCGACAATCCGGTTGCGCGAGCAGTCCGGCATGCCGAGGGAGGCCAGGCACGCTTCGATCGGGGCATCCAGGTAGGTTTCCAGAAACAGTGCGCCCTCACTGGCCAGTTGAAAACCGGCAGCGGCCATCAGCTCACCTTGGGTGCCGCGGCAACTGACCAGCGTAGGCAAGAAATCCCTGACATCGGCGTTGTGCTCGGTGGCAAAACGATCATGGATGAAATGTTCAACTTCGGCCCGCGTCTCGGAGTCCGGCTCATGCAGGCTCAGGTGAGATGGACAACTGACCATGGGAGGGTTGATGCTCATCGGGTAGCTCCTCTTCATGGCTACCCAGTCTGGATTTGAAAACTTAAAAAAGCCTTAAGGGACGAAAATAAAAAACTGCGTATCGAAAGCTTCCATTTATCAAAAGCTTGGGGTAATATTTGCAGCCTCTTCGGAACTGATCCTTCAGTTCCCGCCTAGTCGGGGCGTAGCGCAGTCTGGTAGCGCACTTGCATGGGGTGCAAGGGGTCGCAGGTTCAAATCCTGCCGTCCCGACCATTTAAATAAAGCAGTTACATGAATCGCCTTTTGGCGATTTTTTTGTTTATGGGGTTTCTGATCCTGAATCGTGCTCGTTCTGTGCTGGTTTGCAATTTACTTGCGTGGTTTCATTGCCGTCATTGCAACGCTCCGTAACCCGGCGCTGAATGACTGTCTGAAAGAAACCATCATCGCTGGATATTAGATTCGACCGGGACGACCGAGAGTTCCCAAAGAATGAACGGAAGCCGTTATCGCTGACCGGTACACTTTCTGGGGGGAAACTCCCGGACTGTCTATTTCCACGGCTGTGGATGCTTCCCACTGAACCTGTTCGGAGGCAACTTACTCCCGATTCAACGCTTCCAGCAGCTCAATCTCAAAAATCAGGTTCGCGTTTGGCGGAATCTTGTCACCGAAGCCGCGCTCGCCGTATCCCATCTCTGCAGGCACCAGCAGTTTGCGCTTGCCACCCACTTTCATGCCTTTCAGGCCTTCGACCCAGGCGGCGATCACCTTCTTACGGCTCAGGACCGTCTGAAACGGCTGTCCCTTGTCGTAGGAAGAATCAAATTCAGTACCGTCTTCCAGAAAGCCGCGATAGTGAACAGTGACCAGGGCGCCGCCTTTTTTCACGTCACTCCCTGTGCCTTCAATCAGATCTTCAATAGCCAGTTGTTCGAATTCAGCCATGGTTTTTCCTGTGAATATAAAAAGCACGGCCCTGACCCGGCAGGGTGCCAGGTCAGGGCCGGTAAGCAGGTAGGGATCAGTCTTCGCGGCTGGTCACTTCCAGCAGGTGATAACCGAACTGGGTTTGTACCGGACCCTGGACTTCGTTGATCGGCGCGCTGAAGACGACTTTGTCGAACGCGGGAACCATCTGGCCGGGGCCGAAGCTGCCCAGCTCACCGCCTTGCTGGCCTGATGGGCACTGGGAGTGTGCCTTGGCCAGTGCGGCAAAATCGGCGCCACCGGCGATTTGATCTTTCAGGGCCTGACATTCGGCTTCAGTACTGACAAGGATGTGACGTGCGCTTGCGCGTGCCATGGGCTTTCTCCGTAACAGATTGGATATCAATTTAAGCATGGTTGTACGTTTTTTGATCGGGTTGGGTCAAGGGTACATCAGTGCTGATGACCGCCAACGCCATGGGCGTGACCGTGAGCGATCTCTTCATCAGTGGCCGCGCGAACATCGACCACTTCGATATCGTAGGTCAGCGTCTTGCCGGCCAGCGGGTGGTTGGTATCGACCAGCACCATCTTCAGGCCCGGTTTGATCACGGTGACCTGGCGCATGCCCTGGTCGGTCTGGACTACGGCGACCATGCCCGGTTTCCAGTTGCGTACGCCCTTGGGCAGGCCCTGCAGGTGCTTGATCGGAACACGCTGCTGCTGGTCTTCCTGGCGTTCGCCATAGGCTTGTTCCGGCGTCAATGTCAGGTGCAGCGTATCGCCGTTGGATTTGCCGGTCAGGGCTTCCTCAATGGCTGGAATCATGCCGTCATGGCCGTGCAGGTAAGCGATAGGGTCGGCGCCGTGATTGGTTTCGATCTGGGTATCGTCAGCGTCGGTCAGTGTGTAATAGAACTGAACCACTGTATTGTCGGAAATCTGTGTCAACGCAAGCACCTCGTGTAGCAATGGCGAAAACGTGCAGTATCCGGTTCTCACTGAGGCTTGGCAAGAAAACCCCAATCGGGTCATTGGCGCGATTTGAATGTATATCGCTTGGCTGCTTCAAGGTCAGGCTCGAGGCGAACATGATGGCAATCGTTTTGCTCATCCTGCTTTCAGGAAGCGGTTCTGTAAATTAGTTGAACATTCAACTAATATGTTCGCCTTGTATGGATTCGAAATGCCGGTAAATACAGGTGTAGACAGTTATGAATGCTCACGAAAACAAGAACAAAATGGGTCTTAAACAGGCACTTGCAGCGGTACGAGAAGGGCAGTGTAGTGTTGAGGAAATCCTGGCAGACTGCTTTGATCGGATCGAGGCGCGCGAAGCGGAAGTTGGGGCCTGGCAGCATCGGCTGAGTCGGCAAGAGGGGATTGAACAGTATCGCTGTAACCGCGACTTTTATGAGCAGAGTCTGTTGCAAGGTCTGCCCGTCGGAATCAAGGATATCATCGATACGGCCGATATGCCGACTGAAATGGGTTCATCCATCCACCAGGGGCGGCAACCGGTGGATGACGCCAGTTGTGTCACTCTGCTGCGTGAGGCCGGCGCGATAGTGCTGGGCAAAACCGTGACCACCGAGTTTGCTTATTTCCGCCCCGGTAAAACCGCCAATCCGCGTGATCTGGAGCGCACCCCGGGCGGCTCGTCCAGCGGTTCCGCCGCGGCGGTGGCCGATGACATGGTACCGGTGGCGCTGGGTTCTCAAACGGCGGCCTCGGTTATCCGGCCGGCGGCCTACTGCGGCGCTGTGGGCTATGTCGGCTCGCGGGGTGAGTTCTCTCTGCGTGGCATTCAGCCGCTGGGCCAGTCACTGGACTCGCTGGGCCTGTTCAGTCGTCGGGTGGAAGATATCGAACTGCTGCGTGCGGTCCTGTTGCGCCAGCGTGATCCCATGAGCACCACTGAGGCACTGAAACCGAACCGGGTGCTTTTGTGTACCGGTGAGGCGGTTGGTGAGACGAGCCCGGACATGGTCGCTGCCATTCGCAAGGTCGCAGAAGTCCTGGTTGAACAGGGTATCGAGGTGATCGAGCCGGATCTGGGCAGTGTGCTGAGCGACCTGGTGGAGCATCACGGCTGCGTCATGGCGTACGAAGCGAGCCGCAATCTGGCCTATGAGTCGCGCTTTCCAGATCAGCTCAGTGAACCCTTGCAGGCGCTGATCGAAACGGGGTTGGCGACGTCACGAGATGACTATCTGCAATCGCTGTATGCCGCCGAAGAGATCCGCCAAGGCCTGTTTGCCGAATATGCCGGTGTTGATGCCATTCTGGCGCCGGCCGCGCCTGGTGTGGCACCTGAAGGACGTGACAAGACCGGAGCACCGCACATGAGTCGTCCCTGGCAGGTGATGGGACTGCCGGTCGTTACTCTTCCGGGGGTAGTGGATGCCGGGCAGCTGCCGCTGGGTATTCAGCTGGTAGGCCCGGCGCGAGATGATGATCGCCTGCTGCGCATGGCCCGCTGGCTGGAGCCTCTGCTGTCATAGATTGTTGTCGCTTCGGGTCCCGGTTGCGAGAGTCACATTGAGACATTTGCGTAAACGGGATTCCTGGGCTATTTATTTCAACGAGAGTGTTTCCAGGTGAAGCGCTCGGGTTATTCATGCATGGGCCTGTGGCTGCGCTTGCACTGAAGCGGCGCTTGGTGCGTTGGACCCTATGCACCACAGGTTGGGACATGCCGCTGTCTGGCGGTATCAAGCAGATGACGGGAGGGTCCAATGCCCATCCAGCTCTTCAAGGATTTTGTCGATGGCAGAATCTGTTTTTACTGGGCCGATTTAGGTGGTCGGCAAGTCAGTCCGGCCATGGCGACCCGGCTGGAAGCGGAAGAGTGGTGGAAGCAGTACCTCTTTTCTCAGTTCTCCGGTCGGGAACGGCGTCAGTCGATCCATGATCGGCGCAGTGACTATGATCGGCGTCACCGTATGGCAAAATGGTTGCAGCTTACTGGCGTGGCGAACTATGGACGCAGAGTCAGTGATCAGCCGATTCGGGTTGGCTCTGACTTGGCGGCAGAAAAAATTCGTCTACTGAAACAGGGCACCGTCCCTGGTGCCAGCTCGATACCTTCTCCTCACTCGTAACCGCGGCTCTCCGTTCCGGGGGAGCCGTGCGGCTACTCCCATCCATCCCTTCATTGTCAAACGATGTGCAGGCTCTGGCAGCTGTTGCCTGTTTGGAGCGAGCCCCCCAGGTTTGCGCGCCTTAACACCTGGCATAAGTCCCGTGTCAGCAGGGATGCAGCACTTTTTTGGTATCAGGCAGCCCCACTTTTCCGTGACTGATTGAAAGCTCAAGTGATAATTCATGATGCGAGGCTTGGGTGGCATAACGTAGAATGGTCGAATTGGCCGAACGAAAGCCAATGTCCGGTAGCGGGTTTATGTACATCGATAGCCGCTTTGTGAAGTGATGAAAGAGGATGTTGAGCCTGTCAGAAATGGAGCTGGCGCCGTGCCTTCCCGGCCCTGCAGGCTGACTACAGATTCATGGTAGAAGTGCTAAAGAAAACCAGCATGGCTGAAATCAGCATGGAAAACCTATTGCGGATTTTCACCGTTCCAGAAGCGCCCGGGTCCACGTTGAATCGTCTGGACAATGATATTTCAGCGAACCTTGCCGGCTTCCTGCAGGAGCATATCGTTGCGGAAGAGGCCGATCTGGTAAAGATTGAACAAGACTTCAATGATAC
The DNA here is from genome assembly GCA_963677795.1 of uncultured Marinobacterium sp. Classification (GTDB taxonomy): domain Bacteria; phylum Pseudomonadota; class Gammaproteobacteria; order Pseudomonadales; family Balneatricaceae; genus Marinobacterium. The sequence continues at coordinate 2,759,523 of OY782520.1, forward strand.
CCGGATACCGGAAGATCCTATCTTTGTATCCGAGCATACCGAGTTTCTGCTCGACAAGGTGGTGGCGCAATCGGTACATACCTCGTCGCCGAGCTTTGTCGGTCACATGACCTCGGCGTTGCCCTATTTCATGATCCCGCTGTCGAAGATCATGATCGCCCTGAACCAGAACCTGGTGAAAACCGAAACCTCCAAGGCGTTTACGCCGCTGGAACGGCAGGTACTGGGGATGCTGCACCGCCTGACCTACGGGGAGTCTCAGTCGTTTTATGACACCTGGCTGCATCATGGTCGCAAGCGCCTGGGGGCTTTCTGTTCCGGCGGCACCGTGGCCAACATCACTGCCTTGTGGACGGCGCGGAACCGGGCGTTTGGGCCTGATGGAGATTTCCCGGGCATCAATCACAGCGGCATTTTCGGCGCCATGCGCCACTACGGCTGTGAAGGCGCGGCGGTGCTGGTGTCGGAGCGCGGCCACTATTCCCTGTCCAAGGCGGCGGACGTGCTGGGCATCGGACGTGAAAACCTGGTCTCCGTCGCGACGGACAGTTCCAACCGTATTCGCCTGGATGCGCTTGAGCAGAAAATCGAGGAACTGAAGCAGCAGCGGATACGTCCCTTTGCGCTGGTCGGCATCGCCGGCACCACGGAAACCGGCAATATCGACCCGCTGGACAAGCTGGCCGACATTGCTGCTGCACATAAGCTGCATTTCCATGTGGATGCCGCCTGGGGTGGACCCACACTGTTTTCCGACCGCTATCGTCCGCTGCTGAAGGGGATCGAGCGGGCCGACTCGGTCACCATCGATGCGCACAAGCAGCTCTATGTTCCCATGGGGGTTGGCCTGGTGTTGTTCCGTGATCCGTCGATGCTGGAAAGCATCGAGCATCATGCCCAGTACATCATCCGCCAGGGCTCCAAGGACCTTGGCAGCACGACGCTGGAGGGCTCAAGGCCCGGCATGGCCATGCTGGTGCATGCCGGCCTGAAAATCATCAGCCGTCGTGGTTACGCCATGCTGATCGAAAAAGGCATCGAGCTGGCGCAACGTTTTGCAAGCCGCATTGCCACGCTGGACGATTTCGAGCTGGTGTCCGAACCGGAGCTCAATATCTTCACCTACCGTTGGGTACCCCCCGAGGTACAGGCACGACTGCGTGACGCCGATACCAGTCTGCGCGAGCGGATTAATGAAGTGTTGAGCCGCATTACTCAGGCGATTCAGAAGGAGCAGCGTGAGCGCGGCAAGGCCTTCGTGTCACGAACCCGGCTGCAGCCCGAGTGTTATGGCCAGCAGGCGATCACCGTCTTCCGGGTGGTGTTGGCCAACCCGCTGACCACCGATGAGGTGCTGCACGAGGTGATCGAAGAGCAGCGGGAGATCGCTGCTGGCATGAAGGGCAGCGTCAATATGCAGGAGCTGATGGCGCTGGTGGTAACACCGTCCTGATGCAATGGCCGCAGGCCTCTGGAAAAGCCGCTTTCCCAGAGGCCTATAGATCAGTTCTTGCTGCACCCCGTCTCCACCACGGCTGAGAGCCGTTCAATGTTGTACTCCCTGGGTCTGGTCGCTTTTATGCGTATAGCCGAAGCGGGGTTGGCTCAGTCGAGCGTTCCGGGTGATAGAGATTTTCTATCGCCAGTATAGTTATAACGTTATTCTAAAAGGTGATTTGTCTGTTACATTAGATCTAACGCAAATAAACACCGAGGAACACAATCATGGAAAACGTTGAAACTGCAGTTTTCGGCTTGCCGCGTTTGAACGAGCGTGCCCCCGAGTTCAATGCCCCGACCACCGATGGTGTGAAATGTCTGGATGACTACAAGGGCAAATGGCTGGTGCTGTTCTCCCACCCGGCGGACTTTACCCCGGTCTGCACCACTGAATTCATGGCGTTCGCTAAAATGGCGCCTGAGTTCAACAAGCGCAACTGCGAGCTGTTGGGCCTGTCCATCGACAGCCACCACTCGCACATCGCCTGGATGCGTAACATCAAGGAGAAATTCGGTGTCGAGATTCCCTTCCCGATCATCGCCGACCTGAAGATGGACGTGGCTCGTGCCTACGGCATGATCCACCCGGGCGCAGCCGACACTTCTGCCGTACGTGCGACCTTCATCATCGACCCGAACGGCATCCTGCGCGCCATGGTCTACTATCCGATGAGCAACGGTCGCTCCATTCCGGAATTCCTGCGCCTGCTGGACGCCCTGCAGACCAGCGATGAAAACGGCGTGGCCACACCGGAAGGCTGGCAGCCGGGCGACCGCGTCATCGTGCCGCCGTCCGCCACCGCTGCAGGTGCCAACGAGCGCATGGAGTCTGACGAGTACGAGTGCGTCGACTTCTACTTCTGCACCAAACAGCTCTGATTGATGCTGTCGCAACACCGGTTTAGGCCGGTGTTGCCGTTTATCCCGGTTGGCGCCGGGTGTACCTCTTGGATCATGGAGGTTGATACCATGAAAATTGCTGTAACCAGCCAGAATCGCAAGACGGTGACACCGCATGCGGGGGTTTGTCGTCGTTTCTGGATCTACGAGATTGAACAGGGAGCGGTGGCCAGCAAGAGTCTGTTGGAACTGGCCAGAGAAGAGTCTTTTCGCGAAAGTGACAGCTCGGCTGAGCACCCACTCGACAGCATCGATGTATTGATTGCAGGCGGCATGGGGGCCGGCTTGCAGCAGCGCCTCTCCCGCAAGGGGATAGCGGCATGCGTTACCGCCGAAACGGATCCCGATCAGGCCGTTCAGCGCTACCTGGCTGAACAATGACGCTGCGTAGCGCGCTTGCCGAGCCCTCGATACGCCGTTATTTGATCCTTGCGCTTCTGCTGACACTGGCGCTGGGATGGGTTGCCGGACGTGTGTCGACGACGACTCAGGGGCTGGAGGTGACCTTTCATAACGCCAGCGAAACACCGATCGAATCGATTCGTCTGGATTTCGGCAGTGCCGATGCCCAGTCGCGGATTCAGGCGTTTCGCATTGCGCCGGGACAGCAACGCCTGCTGGTGCTGAATCATCCGGCCGGGGCCGGTTTCAACGTGAATGTTCGCTACCAGGGAGGGCAGGAGCAGGAGTTTTGCGCCTTGCGTGGTGATGACCGAACGCGTCCGACAATCTATCTGAAGCTCTGAGGTTTACTGGTTGTAACACCGCAGTTGATCAGGGGGTATTGTCCGGTCAGCCAAGCGCTGTGCCATCCCGCGCCACGGCGAGTCCCTGCGGCAGCGCATGCTCCATCAGCCAGGCATCCATCTCGTGACCGATATGGGTCAGCCAGGTGCGTGTCGGTTGCAGGCGCTGATGAATCGCCATGACCAGGTTCAGGTCGTTGTGGTTGCGCGGTGGTTTGGGGCGTGGCGGCTGGCTGCAGTCGATCACCACCTCCAGTTCATCGAAGCCTTGCAGGAAGCGTTCGGTTGCTTTCGGCAGCCCAACGGTGTCGGTCAGGTAGGCGATACGCCGATCACCATGCTCGAACAGGTAGCCGAAGGTGGGTTTGGAGTGCTGCAGCGGCAGCGGGGTGATCTGCACCTCGCCCAGCATGAAAGGTTCGAACGGCTGCAGCGGCGGGCGAAAGTCGAGAATGCCGGGGTGCTTGAGCAGGTCGGCACAACCGTCGCGATCGTCTGGGCCATACACTGGAATGCTGTCGTTGAGTCCCCAGCGCAGGTGGAACAGCCCCTGTACATGATCCACATGGTAATGGGTCAGCAGGATGGCGCGCAGGTTGCCGGGTGCAAAACGTTCGGCCAGGTCGGTCAGACCGCCATCGATCAGCATGTGCTGATCATCCAGCTCAAGCAGCGCACTGCAAGGCTTGCGGCGCAGAAGCCTGTCCTGTCGTGCCGCTGAGCAGGCCGGGCAGTCGCAGCCATAGACCGGAACCTGACGCACATCGCCGGTGCCGAGAAAGGTCAGTTTCATTCAATTCCCCGTCTTGATGTTCAGGCATCCGCCGCTTGCAGGCTATTGGCGGTGATGACGGCGAGCAGGGCATCGATGCCATCCTGCAGGTTGCCGTTGTTGCTGACATGGAGGGTGCAGTCCGGCATCAGTGCCACCATCTGCGCATGACGCGCCAGGCGGCACTCGATCTCCTCCGGCGTTTCCCGAGCACGCTTGATCAAGCGCTGGCGCAGTTTGTCCGAATCCACATCGATCAGCACCGGCACCAGTTCGTCGTACATCGCCATCGCCTTGGGCAGATACTCGCGCGAGCCGTTGATCAGCACGTTGGCACCGGAGTCGAGCCAGGCGTCGATCTCGTTGCCGATACCGTAGTGATAGCCGTGGGAGTACCAGTGCATGGCAAACAATCCCAGCTCCTCGCGCAGATGGAATTCGGCTTCGCTCAGGTGGATATGGTTCTCGCCACCGGCATCCGCCGCCCGGGTAATGTAGCGGTGCGCAATGCAGCAGCGCAGCTGCGCCGGCAGTTGCCGGCGACAGCCCTCGAGCAGTGAGTCCTTGCCGGAGCCCGAGGCTCCGACCAGATAAAAAAGTGTGCCTCTGACCATCAGAACACCCGCTTGCCCTTGCACCAGACCCGTTCCACCAGCGGCATCACCGAGTGGCTGTTGACCTGTACCAGGTCGGCACGTCGGCCGACTTCCAGTACGCCACGATCATGCAGGTTGGCCGCTTCTGCCGGATTGGCGGTGACCAGCCTGATCGCACGGGCCAGATCGTAATCGTTGTCCTCCATGTTGGCCACCATGAACGCTGCCTGTACCAGCGCCGAAGGGTAATAGTCGGAGCTGAGGATATCCAGCACGCCGGCCTTGGCCAGGTCTTTCGCGGCAATGTTGCCCGAGTGGGAACCGCCACGGACGATATTGGGCGCGCCCATCAGTACTTTCAGGCCCAGTTCGTGAGACGCCCGTGCAGTTTCCAGCGTAGTCGGGAACTCGGCGACCTGCATGCCCAGCTCGGCGGATTCCTGTGCATGGGCCAGGGTAGCGTCGTCGTGGCTGGCGATGGCGATGCCGCGATCATGACAGACCTCGCAGATACGGCGACGGAAGGGATCGGCATACTGGGCGCTGTTGGCCTGCTGCAGTTTGATGAAATCATCCATCTGCTCATCGCTGAGGCCGTACTTGATCATGTAGTACTCACGGTATTTGGGGATGTTCTCCGGCGGGAACTGACGCTGGCCGGGGGCGTGGTCCATCACCGACACCAGTTTGACCAGATCCTCGCCGATATAGCGCTCGAACAGCTCCATCAGGCCCGGGTAGCTGACTTCGCAGCGCAGGTGCAGCAGGTGGTTGGCGCGGTTGAGGCCAACGCGCTCGGACTCGATGATCGCCTTGATCATCGCATCCAGCTTCTCGACGCGGGTGCTTTCGCCGATGATATCGCCCAGTGCCACAGAATCGAAGGAGGTGGTTATACCCGCCGCGATCAGCTGGGCATCATGGGTGGCCATCGCCATATGCGCCGGCCAGTCGACCTTGGGGCGTGGGGTGAAGTACTTTTCCTGGTTGTCGGTGTGCAGCTCCACCAGTCCGGGCATCAGGTATTCGCCGTCCAGGTTATCGGCCTGGGGCAGCTGGCTGATCTCCTGATTGATTTCGGCGATCTCGCCGTCGCGGATCACCAGGGTACCGGTAACCACTTCGTCACGCAGAATCAAGCGAGCGTTGGTCAGAATCTGTTCTTTCATGGTTCTTTAATCTCTCAAATCGCTTTGATATCAACGAGGCGGTCGGCGACCGCTTCACGTACGTCTTCGTCATGGAAAATACCCACCACGGCGGCGCCGCGCGCCTTGGCTTCGCGGATCAGCTCCACCACCACCTGGCGGTTGGTGGCATCCAGCGAGGCGGTGGGCTCGTCCAGCAGCAGGATCGGGTAGTCGACGATGAAGCCGCGGGCGATGTTGACCCGCTGCTGTTCACCGCCGGAGAAGGTACCCGGTGCCAGCGACCAGAGCCGCTCCGGCACATTCAGGCGCTGCAGCAGGTCTTTCGCCTTGGCTTCGCAGGTGGCCGTATCTACGCCCAGATCCAGCAGCGGCTGCATCACCACCTCCAGCGTCGGCACGCGGGGAATCACGCGCAGGAACTGGGACACATAGCCCAGCGTTTGGCGGCGCAGCGCGATAATGCGACGCGGCAGTGCCGAGGTGATCTCCACCATCTGCTCGCCATCACGCAGGCGGATCTCGCCACCGTCTACCGAGTAGTTGGCGTACAGCGCTTTCAGAAAGGTACTTTTGCCGGCACCGGACTGGCCGTGCAGCACCACACATTCTCCGGCCTGCACTTGCAGGCTGGCGTTGTCGAGCACGCCAAAACTGGCGCCGCCCTGATTGTGCAGGTTGAAGGCCTTCTCCACCCCGGACACGTCGATCATCAGTTGGTTTGCAGTCATGACAGGCTCCTAGTTCTGTAGAATGGATGACACCAGCAACTGGGTGTACGGGTGCTGGGGATCGTCCAGCACCTGATCGGTCAGACCGGTCTCGACCACCTGGCCCCGGCGCATCACCATCAGTCGGTGCGCCAGCAAACGCGCCACCGCCAGATCGTGGGTGACGATGATCACCGAAAGCCCCAGGCGGGACACCAGATTGCGCAGCAGGTCGAGCAGCTTGGCCTGCACCGATACATCCAGCCCGCCGGTGGGCTCATCCATAAAGATCAGCTTGGGGTGGGTGACCAGGTTGCGGGCGATCTGCAGGCGCTGCTGCATGCCGCCGGAGAACTGGCTGGGACGATCGTCGATACGACCGGTATCGATCTCCACCGCGGTCAGCCACTCTTCGGCCTTGGCGCGGATGTCGCCATAGTGACGCTCGCCCACCGCCATCAGCCGCTCGCCGATATTGGCGCCGGCGCTGACGTTCATGCGCAGGCCGTCACGAGCGTGCTGGTGCACGATGCCCCACTCGGAGCGCATCAGTACCCGGCGCATCGACTCCTCGCAGGCGTACAGGTCCATCTCGCCGAACTGTTCGCTGTTGTACAGCACCTGACCGGAATCCGGTGTCAGTCGTGCCGACAGGCAGCTGAGCAGGGTCGATTTGCCGGAGCCGGACTCGCCGACGATGCCCAGCACTTCGCCCGGGTAGAGATCGAAGTTGATGTCGCCACAGCCCTTGCCCGGGGCGTAGAACTTGTTCAGTTCACGCACACTCAGCAGCGGCGCGATATCCTGCCAGCCTTCTTTAAATTCTTGCTGCAGGGCGGTTTCCAGTACCTGCTGTACGCCGGCGTCAGACTGCACCGCGTCGATCACCTTGTTCATCGTTCGGTCTCCTGTTCAGCGATGGACAGGTCAGCAGCAGTGCCAACAAAACCCTGATCAACGCGTTCACGGCAGTAGTCGGTATCGGAGCAGACAAACATCTTGCTGCCGTTATCATCGGTAATGACTTCATCCAGGAAACTGTGGTCCGAGCCACAAATGGCACAGGCCTCTTCCCAGCTCTGCACCTCGAACGGATGGTCGTCGAAGTCCAGACTCTCCACCTGCGTAAATGGCGGCACGGCGTAGATGCGCTTCTCGAAACCGGCGCCGAACAGCTGCAGCGCGGGCATCAGGCTCATCTTCGGGTTGTCGAATTTGGGGATCGGCGAGGGATCCATCATGTAGCGCTTGTTCACCATCACCGGGTAGTCGTAGCTGGTGGCGATATGGCCAAAACGGGCGACATCCTCGTACAGTTTTACCTGCATGGCGCCGTACTCGCTGAGGGCATGCATCTTGCGGGTCTCACTTTCGCGGGGCTCGATGAAGCGCAGCGGTTCGGGAATCGGCACCTGATAGATCAGAATCTGATCCGCCTGCAGCGGCCGTTCCGGGATGCGGTGGCGAGTCTGGATCAGCGTCGCTTCGGCAGTCTGCTCGGTGGTCTCCACACCTGCGGTGTGGGCGAAGAAGCGACGGATGCTGACCGCGTTGGTAGTGTCGTCGGCGCCCTGGTCGATCACTTTCAGCTTGTCGGCCTCACCGATCACGCTGGCGGTGACCTGCATGCCGCCAGTACCCCAGCCGTGGGGCAGCGGCATTTCGCGGCCACCAAAAGGCACCTGGTAGCCGGGAATGGCCACGCCCTTGAGGATGGCGCGACGGATCATGCGCTTGGACTGTTCGTCCAGATAGGCAAAGTTGTAGCCGGTGGCGGTGCTCATACGTCGGCCTCCTCTTTGGTAGTGCTTTCGGTACTCTGCCCCTGCTCCTTGCGCAGGCGGCGGATCATCTCCAGTTCGGACTGGAAGTCGACGTAGTGCGGCAGTTTCAGGTGCGACACGAAGCCGTTGGCGGAGACACAGTCGGTGTGCGACAGCACGAACTCCTGATCCTGCGTCGGGTAGAGCACCTCTTCGCCCAGCTCCTCGGCGCGCAGTGCACGTTCTACCAGCGCCACCGACATCGCCTTGCGTTCGGCACGACCAAAAGCGATGCCGTAGCCGCGGGTAAACTGCGGCGGCAGATCCTTGGAGCCGTGGAACTGGTTGACCATCTCGCTCTCGGTCAGCAGCACTTCGCCCACTTCAATCGGGAAGCCCAGCTCTTCCGGCACCAGCTCGACACTGACACGACCGGTGCGCATCTCGCCGGAGAAGGGGTGGCTGTCGCCGTAGCCGCGCATGGAGGCGTAGCTCAGTGACAGCAGGAAGCCCTCGTCACCGCGGATCAGGTTCTGCAGACGTACGGCGCGCTCGGCCGGGTAGTTGACCGGTTCGCGAGTCAGGTCGCGGGGTGTTTGGTCGTCCTGGCCTGATTCACGGCTCTGTTCGATCAGACCTTCCTTGTTGAGCAGCTCCAGCACGCGCGGGCAGCTGTTGCCGGCGGCCAGCGCTTCGGACAGGGCATCGGCTTCTTCCGGCGCTACTTCCGTCTCGCCGGCCGCCAGCAGAGTGAAATCCAGCAGGCGATGGGTGTAGTCATAGGTGGAGCCCAGAATCTGGCCGCCCGGCAGGTCCTTGAAGGTGCCGGAGATGCGGCGCTCGATCTGCATCTGCTCGGTATCCAGCGGCTCGCTGTAACCAAAGCGGGGCAGGGTGGTGCGGTAAGCGCGCAGCAGGAAGATCGCTTCCACCGCATCGCCACTGGCCTGTTTCAGCGCCAGTGCCGCCAGTTCCGGGTCGTACACCGAGCCTTCGTTCATTACCCGGTCGACCGCCAGCGACAGCTGCTGGCGAATTTGGTCAACACTCAGTTCGGCAATGGCGCTGTCGCCACGGCGCTGGGTGCGCATCAGGGCATGGGCGTTGTCGATCGCCTTCTCACCGCCCTTTACGGCTACATACATCAGCAGGCCTCCTCAGCTTTTTTGAACGGCTCGATCTGGGTGGTGCGCGGCAGCGCGGTCAGCCGGTTGTCGCAGCACCAGAAGGTATCGATGCCCAGCGGGAAACGCTGACGGCTGCGGATAAGGTCACTGCGGAAGGGCTCGCTCAGGCCGGCAATGCGCAGTGTGCGGGTGTGTTCGATACCGGGGCCGCTCAGGGTCCAGTGTGCCTCTTCACTTAACGCCGGCACCTGCACCATCAGCGTGGTGGAACGGTCCGGGTATTCCGCCGTGCCCCAGTTCAGCTCGGCCAGCAGCGGCAGTTCGCTGTGCAGGGCGATGGCAAAGTCCGCATCTTTTGGAGAGTCAGCCAGTGGACACTGACAGTGGAAACGCAGGTTGCTGATCACGGCATCACTGCTGGCCAGTGCAGGGCTGAGCCAGACCGGAGTGTCAGGGTCGAGCAGGCTCAGCGCCAGCTGCCAGGTGGACAGGTCCAGTCCCTTGGGCGCCTGTTCCAGATAATCGATCTGCATCAGCGTGCCCGGTTCGCTCATCGCCTTGAGCGCGGCGCGAAACACCTGCTGGGATGCCTGGACCGGATCGGCGAAGCCGGCGATCAGTTCGTTGCTGCTGACAGCCATCAGTCTTCTCCTCGTACCAGGGTAAAGAAATCTACACGGGTGCTGTTGGCCCGGGCCGCACGCTGCTGGCGCTCGGCATCCAGTTCGGCCTGCAGGGGCACGATCAGCTCACGCTGCAGCAGCGATTGAGTACGCTCTTCCTGCAGCAGGGCATCCGCCAGCGCGGCGGTGATCGCATGCTGGCTGTTGCGTCCGGCGACATAGCTGACGCCGAGAGTGCCGCTGGCCAGTCTTATGGCGCAGCGGGTCAGGGTCATCTCGCCCAGATTGAACGGCTGGCCGCTGCCGCCGACGCGACCGCGCAGCATGGTCAGGCCGGTTTCCGGCTTGCGGATAAACTGGTATTCGGGTTCCAGCGACAGCGTCTGCCAGCGCTGCTGCAGCGCCTCGACGGTCGATTTGGCCAGTACGCCCATCCAGTGCTGGCGGGCACGGGGTTCAGGGGATTCCTGCTGTTGCTCAACAGACATGGTGCTATCCATTTGGTGGTGTTGAATCGTTTTGATGGCGCTATTTTGCGGAGAGCGCAGGGCGGAAAAAATGGAGGGTTTCTGTATCGATGGCCGAGAAATGCTAATGCCGGAGGCAAAGCCCTGATTGGTCGTGGCTTTGCACCGAGCATCAGGGCTGACAGGGGCTGGAAAGATTTTTATCGCCGGGGTGCTGAAATATTACTGCCATAACTCTCTGCTATTTGTCCCTGCGGTCATGCAAGTGTCCCCAGTTTTTCTGGGGCGTTGTTTCGAGGCGTTGTCGCCCATCCCTGCCGTGAGTTGATTAATGAAGCACAACCACAAACCCCTGCCGCCGTTGAAAGCCCTGAAAAGCTTTGAGGCCGCTGCTCGCCTGCGCAGCCTGACCCGCGCTGCCGAAGAACTCTATGTCACCCAGGGGGCCATCAGCCAGCAGGTCAAGCTGCTGGAGGAGTACCTGGATACCCAGCTGTTTATTCGCAAGCCGCGTAAGCTGGAGCTGACCGACGCCGCCCGGGCCTACCTGCCGGTCCTGACCGAAGCGTTCAACATCCTCCAGTCCGGTACCAACGAACTGTTCGGCTCCGACCACCGGGCGCTGCTGACGGTCAAGTGTGGCAGCAGCTTTTTGCAGCGCTGGTTGATGCCCCGCTTGACCAGTTTCTATGCGCAGCATCCGGGGATTCGTCTGCGGCTGATGTCGGCGGTCTGGCCGTCACAGGACGAAGTGGAAGAGGCCGATATCGAGATCTCCAACGGCTACGGCAACTGGAGCGGCATGCAGGTGGAACGGATGACGCGGGAACATCTGGTGGTGGTGGGCAGCCCCGGCTTTCTGGAACGCTTCCCGGTGGATCAGGATGCGATGAAGATCCTGCAGGTGCCGCTGATCACCATCATCGGTGAGAAGGAGAGCTGGCAGCAGTGGTTCCGCCAGCAGGGACTGGCTAACCTGATGCCGATGCCGGTACTGGAGTGCGACACCAGTACTGCCGCCTTCGATGCGGCCTGCAACGGCATCGGCCTGCTGCTGGCGCGCAGCTTCAACCTCAAGCCGCTGATGGACGAGGGCAAGCTACTACAGGCGCACCCCTTCACCCTCAAGGCGTCAGGGGCGCATTATCTGGTGCTGCCCAACAAGCCGCCGTCACCCAAGGTGATCGCCTTCCGCGACTGGCTGCAGGCCACACTGGAACGGGAGGAGCAGTATATCCGGCGCTGAAGGAAACGGGATTCGCAGGAGGACACCCGCGTGAACTGGAGTGGACCCCGGAAGGCTGAACGAAAAGGGCGAAAATCTGGCCGTTTTGCGCGTAAACCGCGGCGCCCGAATTCTATACGATGGTCCCGTTTTTCATTTAACGCATTTGGAGGGACTCATGCGTACTGCACTGATTAAACTCACTTTGCCGCTGTTACTGCTTGCTTCTGCATCCAGCATGGCGGGTTCTCTGGAGCTGTCCAGTTCTGATATTACGCAGGGCAAGGCGATGGATAAGCGCCAGGAGTTCCAGGGCTTCGGCTGCTCCGGTGATAACCTGTCGCCCCAGCTGTCATGGTCGGGCGTGCCGGAAGGAACCAAGGCGTTTGCGATCTTCGCCTATGATCCGGATGCCCCGACGGGCAGTGGCTGGTGGCACTGGCAGGCCGTCAACATCCCGGCGGATGTGACCAGTCTTCCGGCAGGTGCAGGAGACCCGCGCCAGAAGCTGATGCCGGAAGGCAGCCTTCAGCTTAACAATGATTACGGGGTAAAGGGCTTTGGCGGCGCCTGTCCGCCTGCCGGCCATGGAGTACATCGATACCAGTTCACGGTGCATGCGCTTTCTCAAACCCTTGAACTGCCGGAAAACGCTTCGGCGGCGCTCACCGGCTTCATGGTCAATGCCCATTCAATAGCATCGAGCACGATCGAAGCGCTGTACCAGCGCGATTGATCGTTCAGGCCATCGGGGATTGGCGGCTCTTGACGCTAGTCTCCGATGGTCTTTCGGAGTTCGGTTGGCGTCAAGCCAAAAAGACCCTTGAAGCGCTGAGTAAAACGGGATTGCGACTGGTAGCCGCAGCGATCCGAAATTGCACTGATCGAATCTCTCGTTGTTTGTAAAAGATGCAGTCCCATGCCGAGCCTGGCCCGGTTTTTTATTTCCCTGACACTGCTGCCTTCCTCTTTCAGTTTCCGGCGTAGCGTCGATTCGCTCATGGCAAGCTGTGCACACAGGATATTGACTGAAATATTGGAAAGGTCCTTGCAGATGATGTCATGCACCTGATGACTGAGCCTGGTTTCTCCCCTCATGGAGGCAATTCCGGTATGACCCATATGGTATAAGATCGACAGTATTTCCTTTTTTCGATTTTGCACAATAAAGTCTGGGGCCCAGGTTGAGCATTCAACGAACTGGCTGAGACATTGTTTCAAGCTTTCGGAAACAGTCCCCGAAACATAATCGCGATCACGCTCGGGGCCAATCGTCATGCCGTCGAAATCATCGTAGTCGAATTCGATTAAAAGCGCATTGTAAGGCTTGTCTCCGGGAATGTTGCGCATATGTACCGAGCAGTCGTCCGGCAGGAACAAAAAGCTTCCGGGCTGGCAGGAAAAACGGGAAGATCCTCTTATTTCTTTTTCTCCACTGAGTACGACTACCATAAGAGGCTTGGTAACAGGCACATTCAAAATGTTCTGTTCATGAAATGAGGAATAAAGAGAAAAGTGCCGGTTTGTTTTTTCTTCGGGTGATTTTCCAATCTTCTTCTTCAAGTCTTCCATGAACGCGGGCTCTTCCGTCTTTATTGTTCCATTATTTTTTATTTATTTATTTAAGCAGTTTTTCCAAGGACATTCGGTATGCCATTCAAAAAAGTTGGACGGCTCTACCTTAAGTGCCTGGACTCGCGAATTCAATGTCGAAGATGAAGTCCTCCGGACGGGGGCTTCATCTTCGGGTGCTGTCATACCGCTTACCAGTCGACCCTTGCCCAACCGCGCTGTTGGCACACCTCGGCCAGACGCGGGTCCGGGCTGACGCCGACCGGGTTGTCGACCTGTTCCAGCAGCGGCAGGTCGTTGTGCGAGTCGGAGTAGAACCAGCTGCCTTCGGTCTGCTCGCCCTGCCGCTCCAGCCAGCGGTTCAGGTGCAGTACCTTGCCTGCCTGGTAGCAGATCGGGCCGTCGGCCCGGCCGGTGATGCGGCCACTCTCCAGTTCGATGCGCACGCCGATGGCGTCCTCGATGCCCAGGTGAGCGGCGATCGGCTCGACCAGAAAATCGATCGACGCAGAGATCACCAGGCAGCGGTCGCCGCGGGCCTTGTGGCGACGGATGCTTTCTACCGCCGAGGGCCGAATGCGCGGCTGTACATATTCCTTGATGAACAGCTCCACCTCTTGGGTCGCTTCGGCCGGGGTCTGGCCGATATGCGGGCGCAGCTGCAGCGCCACGTAGTCATGCATGTCCAGCTGACCCTGATGGTAGCGGCGGTCGAGTTCCTTGGCATCGTCCATGATCGCCGGGCCGGTCAGACCCCGGTCGATCAGGAACTGCAGCCAGAGCAGTGAGCAGTCGGCGTTGATCAGGGTTTCATCCAGGTCGTAGATCGCCAGGGGCATGGTGTTTTCCTTTGTCGTGTACAGGGGCGTCGAGTGTTGGTGTTGGCCCGGCGGCGGGGTGCCGGCCGGGCCTGTGCAGGATCAGGCGTTGACCGCCTTGATCATCTGCGGACGGTCGATCAGTGTGGCCAGCGCATCCAGCTCCAGGTGGCAGCGGATGCGGTTACCGCCGTCCACCTTCCAGGACGGCTGTTGTTCCTTGCAGCGCGGTTCTGCCAGCGGGCAGCGGCGCTGGTAGGCGCAGCCTCGGGCCGGCGGGTGCTGTTCGGGGCTGTCCTCACCCTGAATGACGGGTTGATGATCCGGGTCCGGTTCCAGCACCGCATTGAGCAGGGTGCGGGTGTAGGGGTGATGGTGGCCGGAGAACACCTCGTCCACCGGTCCGACCTGACAGATACGGCCCTGGTATAGTACCGCCACCTGATCGGCAATCGCCTTCACCACCGCCAGATCGTGGGCGATGAACAGGTAGGTCACGCCGCGCTGCTGCTGCAGCTCCTTGAGCAGCTTGAGCACCGCCGCCTGTACCGAGACATCCAGTGCCGAGGTGACTTCATCGCAGAGGATCAGGTCCGGATCACCGGCGAAGCAGCGGGCGATAGCCACGCGCTGCTTTTCGCCGCCGGACAGCTGGCCCGGCAGGCGGTCCAGATAGTGCGGTGCCAGCCGTACCAGCGACAGCAGCTCGGCGGCCTTGTCGCGGCAGGCGTCACGGTTGAGGCCGAAATAGAGCTTCAACGGCTGCTGCAGAATCTCGAACACCGTGTGGCGCGGGTTCAGCGAGGCGTCGGGGTTCTGGAAGATCATCTGCACCCGGCGCTTGAGCGCCTTGCTGCGCTGCTCCACCGGCAGGTTGAGGTCATCCTGCCTGAGGCGGATCTGGCCGTTGCGGGCCGGATGAATGCCGCTGATGGCACGCATGATGGTGGATTTGCCGCTGCCGGATTCGCCCACCAGTGCCAGGGTCTCGCCTTTCTTCAGTTGCAGGTCGATGCCGTCTACCGTTGCCACGGGGGCTGGACGCTGCAGCAGCGTATCCATCAGTCCTGGGCGGTGATAGCTGATCTGCACCTGTTCCAGCATCAGCAGTGACTCCTCGCTGCTCTGCACCGGCAGGTGCACGACCTTGGAGTCGCTGACCGGACGTTTCAGTTCCCCGGCCAGATGACAGCGCACCTGGTGACCGGAGAGTGCCGCCAGCGGCGCGTCCTGCTCACTGCAGATCGGCTGCGCATGAGGGCAGCGGCTGGCAAAGGCGCAGCCCCGGGTGATCGAGCCCACCTTGGGCGGATAGCCCGGCAGTGATGGCGGCAGGCCCTCGGTATCGAGACGCGGAATGGCGTTGAGCAGTGCCCGGGTATAGGGATGGGTCGGCTGCAGCAGCACCTCGCGGCTGCTGCCCAGCTCGATCACCTCGCCGGCGTACATCACCGCGATGCGGTCGCTGATACGGGCCACGGCGCCGAGGTCGTGGCTGACGAACACCATCGCCATGCTCAGTTCCTGACGCAGGGTGCGCAGCAGCTCCAGGATATGCGCCTGGGTGGTCACGTCGAGGCCGGTGGTGGGCTCATCCAGAATCAGCAATTCAGGCTGTCCCGCCAGTGCCATGGCTACGGCCACACGCTGCTGCTGGCCACCAGAGAGCTGGTGCGGGTAGCGCTCCAGCATCGCCTCGGGGGCGGGCAGGCGGACCTGCTGCAGCAGTTCTATGGCGCGCTGGCGCCACTGGCTGCGCGGCAGATCGGAGTGCAGTTTGAGCGCCTCGTAAAGCTGGGCGTCGATCTTCAGCGTCGGCGTCAATGATTGGCCGGCGTTCTGCGGAATCAGGCCGACACGACCGCCGCGCAGCGACTGCAGCAGCTGCGGCTTGAGCGCGAACAAATCCTGATCGTGGAAGCGGATGGCGCCATTCTGTACCTGAGAGCCGGAGCGCAGGAAGGCCATCATCGCCAGCGCCAGGGTGCTCTTGCCGCAGCCGGACTCGCCGACCAGCCCCAGCGCTTCGCCGGGCGCGACCTGCAGGCTGACATTGCGCAGCACACTGACCAGCCGCCCCTCGGCGTTGGTGTATCCGAGGGTGAAATTGTCTACGTCCAGCATGGGGATCATATTCGTGTTCATGGTCTGGGTTTCACTCATACGGGGGCCTTGGCACGGTCGAGGCCGATCGCCTTGGCCAGTGCATCGGCGGTCAGGTTGATGCTGATGATCAGCGTGGACAGGGCCAGGGCCGGGAAGATCACGGCCCAGGGGGCGATGGAGATCATGCCGCGGCTGTCGGCGATCATCAGGCCCCAGTCCGGGGTGGGCGGCACCACGCCGAAACCGAGGAAGGAGAGCGAGCTGAACGCCAGCAGCATCCAGGCCCAGCGCATGGCGGCTTCCACCAGCAGCGCATCGAGCACGTTGGGCAGCAGCTCACGTACCACGATGGTCAGGCGTGACTCGCCGCGGGTGCGGGCAGCGAGTACGAAGTCACGCGGCACATATTCCAGCGTGGCGCCGCGTACCACGCGCACTACGGCGATGCCGAAGAAGAAACCCAGGGTCAGCACCAGGGTCCAGGTCTGCTGGCCCACCAGCGCGATCACCAGCAGCAGGAACAGCAGCCAGGGAATGGCCAGCAGCGCATCGATGACGCGCATCAGCCAGGCATCGACACGACCACCGACAAAACCGAGCGTCATGCCGACCAGACCGCCCCAGCCTACGGCTAGCAGGGTACCGAGCAGGGTGACGGTAATGGCTTCGCGACCGCCCATCAGGGTACGGCTGAACAGGTCGCGGCCCATGTGATCGGTGCCGAACCAGAACGCCTCACTGGGCGGCTGCAGGATCTGGTAGCCGTTCTGCAGCGTCCAGTCGTGCGGCGCCAGCCAGGGCGCCAGCAGCGCCAGCAACAGGTGCAAGACCAGTACGCTCAGCCCGATCATGCCGGAGGGCGAGCGACGCAGGTTGCTCCAGACCTGACGCCAGCGGGACGCCGATTTGGCTGCGGGTGTGTTCATGTCCATCGTGATTGCAGTCATCAGGGGTCTCCTAGCGGGCGGTTCTCAGGCGCGGGTTCAGCGCCAGTGACGACAGGTCGGCGAGCAGGTTGCACAGCACGTAGACCGTGGCCAGGATCAGCGCGATCGCCTGCACCAGTGGCAGGTCGCGGTCGTAGATGGCGCGGATCATCAGGGTGCCGATGCCGGGGTAGTTGAACACCTGCTCGATGATCACCGCGCCGCCGAGCAGCCAGGCCACGGTCAGCGCAATGATGTTGATGGTCGGCAGCATCGCTGAGGGCAGCGCATGCAGGCAGACGATGCGCCAGAAGGGCACGCCCTTGAGTCGGGCCATCTGCACGAAGTCGCTGGCCATCACATCGATCATCGCCGAGCGGACCATGCGCAGGATGTGCGCCATCATCACCAGTGCCAGGGTGACCATCGGCAGCACGATATTGGGCAGCAGCTCGCTCACCGGCGCGTTGTGGCGCACCGTGGTGACGGCCGGGAACCACTGCAGCTGGATCGAGAAGATCAGCACCAGCACCGTGGCGGTGACGAATTCGGGGATGGTCATGGCAAAGATGGAACCGCCAGAGATCAGCACGTCGGCGGGCCGGTCACGTCGCAGCGCGGCGATGACACCGAGGAAGATCGCCAGTGGGATGCCGATCATCGCGGCGCCCAATGCCAGCACGGCGGTGTTGCGCATGCGGGTGGCGACCAGATCATTGATCGGTTTGTCGCGCTTGAGCGAGGTGCCGAGACTGCCCTGCAGCACGCCCGTACCCCAGTCGGCAAAGCGCTGCAGCGCCGGTTGATCGAGGTTGCGTGCCTGACGGCAGTTTTCCAGTCGGGTGCCCTGGGCATCGCGGCCCAGATAGGCGGTACAGACATCGCCGGGCAGTGCCTCGGTGATGGAAAAGACCAGTACGCAGACGGTCAACAGGGTAAACAGGGCCATGGCGAGCCGCTGCAGGATCAGTTTCAGCATAGGTCGTATGTCGCTTGGTTGTTCGGTACGTCGGAAGCCCTCTGCAAAGCGGCCATGGCAGAAGCCGGTTTGCAGAGGGCCCGACAGAAAAGCCTGCAGGCCGCTCGTGTCGAGCGAGCCCGCAGGCGTGTCAGTGGTGGCTTATTCCACGTCCACCTTGTTCCAGCGGATGGAGAACTGCTCCACCGGATCCAGGCCGGTCACGTTGCTGCGCAGCGCACGGGTCTGGTTCAGGTGATAGGGCACCAGCTCGCCGCCTTCTTCCCACAGCAGGGTCTGCAGCTTGGCGTACAGCGCCTTGCGCTTGGCGAAGTCCAGTTCGGAACGGGCATCATCCAGGGCCTGGTCGAAGGCCGGGTTGTTGAAGAAGGTTTCGTTCCAGGCGGAGCCGGAGCGGAAGGCTTCGTTCAGGATCTGGTCGGCCGGACGCTGTGACCAGCGCGAGGCGGAGGCCGGGTGCTTCATCCAGACGTCGCTCCAGTAACCGTCGGACGGCACCATGTTCAGGTTGACCTTGATGCCGGCCTTGGCAGCCTGCTGCTGGTATACCTCGATCATGTGGATCCATTCCGGCTCGTTGTCCGCCGCGCTGATGCTCACTTCGATGCCGTTCGGAAAGCCCGCTTCGCGCAGCAGCTGCTTGGCGCCTTCGATATCCTGAGAGCAGTCGATCTCGGTGCGGTACTGGTCGCCGGACCAGACCGGGTGGTCACAGGTGACGATGCCCGCATCGGCACCGGAGACCAGTGTCATCATCTCTTCGCGGTCGACCACCATGCGCAGCGCCTTGCGCACCTTGGGGTTGTCCAGCGGCGCCAAATCGGTACGAAAGGCCAGGCCGCGCCATTCGCCGGTGGCGATGGTCTGCAGCTTGAACTGCGGGTTGTTCTCGAACAGGCGCTTCTGCTGCGCGGTGACGCTCTGTTCCAGGTCCACCTGACCGGCCATCAGTGCCTGCACACGGGCCTGGGAGTCAGGGATACCGATCAGCTCGGCACCATCGGCGGCCGGCGTGCCTTCCCAGTAGTTGGGGTTGGCCACCAGTACGGTAGTACCTTCAGGATCCAGCTCTTCCAGCATGAAGGGGCCGGAACCGATGCCGGTCTTGGCAATGTTGTCGCCGCTGCCTTCCGGGATGATGCGCACGCGGTAGTCCATCAACAGCAGCGGCAGGTCGGCATGGGGGGCGGACAGCTTGATCTCGAAACGCTGGTCGTCCAGTACCTTGACCTGCTCGATAATGCCGAGCACGGCGGCCACCGGTGAGTCGATCTTGGGATCGTTGATACGCTCCAGGGTGTACTTGACGTCGGCGGCGGTCAGATCGGAGCCGTCATGGAACTTGACGCCCTTGCGCAAGGTGAGGGTCCAGGTCCTGGCATCGGCTGAGGCGGACCACTCGGTCGCCAGCTCCGGGCTCGGCTGGCCGTCCTGACCCTGACGGATCAGACGGGAGTAGAGCATCTGGTTGGCTTCGAAGAAGCGGCTCGGCGAGATCGGGTCCAGTGACTCGGCGCCGGCGTAGCCGACATCATGACCGAGACGGATGGTGCCGGCGGTCGCGACAGTGCTGGCCAGAGCGGAGGCCATTACCAGGGAGGTCATCAGCTGTTTCATCAGGGTGTCCTGCTTGTGTGAATCGGGTTATGGAATATCAGGTTGGGCTGTGAGCGCGGATCAGGCCGCGCTCAGGTCCGCTGCGTCGCTCAACAGCGAACGTGCGGCCCAGGGTGTTTCGATGCCGAGGATGTCGGCGAGGGTTGGCGCGAAACGGATGCAGTCCGCAACGCCCAGCGTCTGCTGCGGGATATCGGGGCCGCTGAAAATGCAGAAGCGGTGATCGGCCTCGGTGCCCGGGCGCATGCCGTGGTTGGAAACGTACTTGGAGGGACCGTAGAGTCCCTCGGTGCCGGGCACGGCTGCCTCGAAGCTGATCTCGCAGCCTTCCGGCACGACAAAGGCCAATAGCTGATCGCGCAGTGCGGTTGGCATGAAGTCGGTGGACCAGGGCTCCATGCCTTCGCCGACCAGCCTGTCGGTGACATCTTTGGCTTCGGCTTCATCTTTAGGCTTGACCAGCAGCACGCCGCCTTCGCTGGACCAGACGACCTCGTCGCCGAGCAGGCGATCCACGTACAGCCCCTTCGGCATGGCAGCATGGCCGTGGTCGCTGCAGATGGCGAAGTTGTACTGCTGCAGTACACCGGCCTGCTCCAGTCGCGTCAGCAAGGTACCGATCTGGGCGTCGGCGGTGCGCAGCGACCAGCGGGTCAGGTCGTGATCGGCGCCGTACTTGTGCAGGAAGTAGTCGGTGATGGCGATCTCCAGCAGGATGAAGTCCGGTGCCTGCTCTGAAGTTGCCAGGCCGGCAGCCAGATCCAGCAGCTGCTGATCCGCCAGCATGCCCAGCTGTAGCTGGTGCGCTTCTGATTGGTTGGGTGCCACCACCGCTTCGGCGTTGAGCGCGGCCAGGCGGCCTTCAGGGTCACGGGTGTCGGCGGCGCGCCGCCAGCCCTCATCGGCCGGTTCAGGTGTCGCGTCCTTGCCGCGCATCAGCATCTCGTCCGCCCACCAGGGACCGACATAGAGGCTGCAGTCTTCGGGGCGCACCATGCCGTAACCCAGGTTGGCCACATCCAGTCCCTGCTGACGCGCCAGGGCGGGCAGGGTGTCGACCCGTACGTCATAGGGGCTGGCCCAGCGGAAGCCGTCTTCGCTCCAGATATGATTGCCATAGATACCGTGCTCGGCCGGGGATACGCCGGCAACCATCGAGGTACGTCCGGGGCAGGAGGTGCCACACATCTCGGGGCGCAGTGCGGTCAGTTGAGTGCCTGTGCGAGCCAGGCGGTCCAGGTTCGGCAGGTGTCTGCAGTAGAGTTCGAAATGATCGGCGCTGATGCCGTCGATCATGATCATGATCAGTTTGCCCATAATGCTGCTTCCGGGTGCTTGATAATCGATGCGGCAAGGTTAGAAATGGGCTGTGTCAAAAAGATGATAAAAAACGGTAATATGCGGCAGTTTTTCCAAGCCGGTGATTAGAAAAACTAATGCTGGATTGGCGGGATCTTTTGCATAGCGCGATGTCTCAAGCGCTACAGGCCATTTCTACTCCACCATCCTCGGTACGCTGTCCGGGTTTTGGCTCGTTGCTAAAGCGGCCTGTATAAGCTGTTTGTTTAAATAATGTTTCAGCCCCGTGTCGGAAATATTTATTTTTAAACCGGCCGTCCTGCTTTTATCGCCTGACTTCAGGTTTTTCGGCTGCTGCAGAAAAGGCCGAGTTTTTCTATTGCTCCGTTTCGTTTTTCTCCGTTTTCAAGCCGGCCGGGGCTGCTCAAGAATGCGCCCCGAGTCAGGCCTGAAGCGAGACCTCCTCTTCATTCTTCGGCGGCCCTGGTGGCCGCCTTTTTCAGGCTCGACAACGCTGACGCACGCCTGCCTTCAGGTGTCGCATTGAATTCAGAAAGACCTGTTCACTAACCGAGCTGATGGAAACGATGAAAAAACAACTGATCTGCCTGGCACTGGCCGGCACTGTAATGGCCCCGATGACAGCCCAGGCGGTTGAAGTCGCCGATACCGGTATCGATTTTTACGGCAGCCTGCGCATCATGCTGGAACATGCCGAGTATGCTGACGACACCGAGTACAAGGATGCTTCTTCCCGCATCGGCCTCAAGGGCGAGCGTGACCTGGGCGAAGGCCTGAAGGCATTTGCCAAGTACGAAGTGGCGGTCAACCTGGACAACGAAGGCGACAGCATCGGCGACATGCGCTACGGCTATCTGGGCTTGAGCGGCGACTGGGGTTCCTTCTCCGGTGGCAAGGTGTCCTCACCGTTCTATGATGCGGTCGGTTACTACGGCGACTACATGTGGTGGGATTCTGCACCGGTGTACTACACCCTGGATGGCGGTTCCCGTATCGGCCAGTCGGCACTGTATGAAAGCCCGGATCTGGCAGGCCTGAAGCTGAAAGCGCTGGTACAGATCGATGATGCAGACAACGGTGAAGAAGGCCAGCACCAGCTGGGCGCCAACTACACGGTGGGCAACCTGACCCTGGGTGCCGCCTATACCGATGCGGCCAACAACAATGACATCTACGGCCTGTCCGCGTCCTGGTCCGGTGATGGCTTCTATATCAACGGCGCCTGGATGGATCGTGAAGACACGGGTTCCGGTATCGACGCACTGATCGGCGTGCCGTCCGGCAAGAACCTCTACACCCTGGGTCTGTCCAGCCTGGACGATGATGCCGGCAGCAACGATTTCGATGCGGTGATCCTGGCGTTCCAGCGTAGCCTGCACAAGGACGTTCTGGTCTGGGTTGAAGCCATGGCCTGGGACGGCACCCTGTACGGGGTTGAGGACTCCAACGTGATCAACGTCGGCATGAACTTCAATTTCTAAGGTGCATGCCCGGATTGCAAGAGGGAGGCGTTCAGCCTCCTTTTTGTGTTTCTGGGCCGTTGCGAGCACCCTATAATCGCCACTTTTTACCGGCCTTGCCGGACAATCGATAGAGGCAAGGATATGCAAAACTGGCTGTTTCTCTCCATCGCGATCGTGGCGGAAGTGATCGCCACTACGGCGCTGAAATCCAGCGAAGGGTTCTCTCGTTTGCTGCCCTCGGTGGTGGTCGTGGTCGGCTACCTGATCGCTTTCTATTTTCTGTCGCTGACGCTGAGGTCGATCCCGGTCGGCGTGGCCTATGCGGTCTGGTCCGGTGTCGGGCTGGTGCTGATTGCGCTGGTGGGCTGGGTGCTCTACGGCCAGAAGCTGGACCTGGCCACCCTGACAGGGATGGGTATGATCATGGCCGGGATCCTGGTGATCAATCTGTTTTCCACCAGCGGTGGCCATTGACCATCTATGCCTTCGGTCAGGAACAATTCAGGGCTTGCGGGTTCATAATGGTCGTTAGCGCGATGGTATAATCGCGGCGCGTTCCCCGGTTGTCGCGTTTCACCGATCCTTGTCGATAGTCCTGGCCATAGCCCTGGACCTATTCAGAGCCCTAGAGAGTGCCCGTGTCGAGACAGCACCCGCAGTTCAGATCGCTGAATGTGTACAAGGCCTTGCTGCTGATGCTGCTGGGCCTGTTGCTGCTGGTCGGCCAGCTGTCGAGCCTGAGTCATGCGCGGATTCTGTCAGCGAACGAATCGGCACCGATGGTGCATTGTCAGTCTGATGCCGCGGATGACTGCCATGCGATGGTACAGGGCGACTGCTGCGACGATACGCTCAACGACTGCGTTATCAAGTGTGCCCAAAGCTCCGCCTGGATAGGGACGCTGCCGATGCAGCTGTCGCTGGATCAGGTCCGCGCCATGCCACCTCCCGCTGAACAACGTTTGATCGATCAACCTCCCGAGCCGCCTTACCAGCCACCAAGGCTGCTGGCTGCCTGATCGATAACCCTTATTTACGTTGTGATTTAATGGTACCGCTTGAATTGAGCTATGCGTGCCGCTGTTTGGGAGATACACCATGTCTGTAATGCGCAAGAATATCCTCGTTTCCGCCCTGTCCGGCCTGATGCTGTTGGGTAGCGGCACTGCAATGGCTGAGCAGGCTACCGCCAGTGAAAAGCCTGTCAGCGTCATGTTGCAGGCGACCAAGAGCGAACACCTGAATGTCTACAAGAGCCCGACCTGCGGCTGCTGTGTCGACTGGATCGAGCATGCCGAGGCAAACGGCTTCGAGACCAAAACCTTCCACCCACAGAACCTGACCCAGATGAAGCTGGATATGGGGATCCAGGGTCGCTTCCACTCCTGCCATACCGCGGTGTCCGAGTCCGGCTATCTGTTCGAAGGCCATGTACCGGCGAAACTGGTGAAACGGTTTTTGGCCAATCCGCCTGAGGATGCACTGGGCCTGACCGCACCCGGCATGCCGATGGGCAGCCCGGGGATGGAGATGGGGGATCGTTTTCAGCCCTACCAGGTTCTGCTGATGAAGAAGGGCGGTGGCTACGAGATCTACGCCACCATCGATCAGCAGGCTCAGCAGTACTGAGATTCGGCTAACTTTGCCACCGTTTCGGGCAGCCGCTGATACTGTTCCACCACCTTGCCAACCAGGATCAGAGTGGGTGATTTCAGTGCATGCTGCTCGATTGTGGTGCTCATTTGGGCCAGATCCGTGCGCAGGGCGCGCTGATCGGCATGGGTGCCACGTTCCACCAGCAGCACCGGCCAGTCGGCCGGCAGGCCGTGCTGCTGCAGCTCCGTCGAGATGGTTTCGGCCATCGACAGTCCCATGTAGAACACCAGCGTCTCGTCGCGGCGAGCCAGGTCGGCCCAGTCGATGGGACGGTCGTCACAGCTGTGCGCGGTGATCAGGCGCAGGCGCGGCGCCGTTACCCGTTCGGTCAGCGGCAGCTTGCAGCTGGCGGCACAACCGGCGGCGGCCGTAATGCCGGGGACGATGCTGAACGGAATCTGTGCGGCCCTGAGCGCATCCATCTCTTCGGTGAGTCGACCAAACACCAGCGGGTCACCACCTTTGAGTCGAACCACCCGCTGTCCTTCCCGTGCCAGCTGGACCAGCATGCTGCAGATCTGCGGCTGACTGACCGAGTGCTGTCCCTTCTGCTTGCCAACGTAGAGGCGGCGGATTGAGGTCGGAATCTCCGCCATCAGTTCGTCACTGACCAGCGCATCATAGACGATGACATCGGCCTGCAGCAGGGCTTTCCAGCCCTTGCGGGTGATCAGCTCAGGATCGCCCGGACCGGCTCCGACCAGGTCCACACGACCCTGCTGCGAGCGTCCCTTGGCTGTGGTAGCAGCCGGGCGCTGCCAAAGACTGAAACTGCCCAATGAGGGAAGCGCCGAGCGCAGGTGGTTCAGTGTCATCATCGTCGTTACCTCATAAAAAAGGCGCCTGTCCCTCAACCTTGCGATCGAGGGAGCAGGCGCCAATGCCTCATGTAAGAGCTATGCAGACAATCCCCGCTCTGAGAAGACTGTCCATTAGTACCTAGCAAGATCGATGCCTAAATGTTCCCTGTGTTGGAACAGGGTTTGCATCTTTCATAGTGCCCCCGCTGATTAAGCGATACGACCGGAGCCCTTCATGCCTGCCCACGCACCCCTGATCGAGCATTTCCTGCTGGCCGCCCGCAGCAGCGAAATCCGCACCCTGGACCAGTTGGCCCAAAGTTGTCAGTTGGTTACGTCTGCCTGTGAGCTGATCCATGAGCTGCAGCGGGAGCGCGGGATTGCCAACATCTACCTGGCCTCGGGGGGCAAGCGGTTTGGCAGTGAACGGGAACAGCAGCGTAAACGCAGTGATACGGCGGAGCGACACTTTAATGACTATCTGCACCATGTGCAGGAAGGCGACAGCCGGCTCTGGGGCAGCGCCCGCCTGTTTCACCGTATCGCCCGGGTGCTGCTGCAGCTGGAGGACCTGCCCGAGCTGCGCAAGGGCATCGGCGACCAGACACTGGATACCGCGGCCTCGACCGAGGCCTGGTCCGGGCTAATTGCCGGCCTGCTGGCCATCCTTTTCGAGGCGGCGGATATCGCCGCAGACCCGGAAGTTTCGAAGGCACTGGTGGCCCTGTTCCATTTCCTGCAGGCCAAGGAACATACCGGGCAGGAGCGGGCCTGGGGCTCTGTCGGCTTTGCCAGCGGATGCTTCACGTCCGAGCTGAAGGCACGGCTGCAGCACCTACGCGAATCCCAGCAACGTTGTCTGGACGTGTTCACCCGCTTTGCCGGCGACGATGAGCGGGACAGCTGGGCAAAGGTCGAGGCCGCAGCGGGAACGGCAGAGCTGGTTCGCATGCGCGGGATTGTGGATGGTTTCGATCCGTCCAGCCCGATTCCGGCCGGCATCAGCGAAATCTGGTTTGCGGTGGCCAGCGAACGTATCGATCGCATGCGGGATGTGGAGCAACAGCTGTCGGCGTCGCTGCTGGCGATGGCCCAATCCCGGCTGGAACAGGCCCGCAAGGCGCTGCAGGACAACCGGTCCCGTTTGCAGGCAAAAGCCGATGCGGAGTCCGAGCCGGTCTCGCCGCTGTCGCTGCTGCTGGAAAGCCCTGAGGATGAACAGTCGGCCTCGCTGTCGCCCAGTGGTTCCGTACGCGCTCTCTATGACCTGCTGCAGGAGCAGGCCGAACATCTGCAGCAGATGAGCGACCAGCTGGAGGAGGCGCGTTCGGCATTGACCGAGCGCAAGCTGATCGAGCGCGCCAAGGGCGTGTTGATGCAGTATCAGGGCATGACCGAAGAACAGGCCTATCGCCGCCTGCGGGAATCGGCGATGCAGGGAAACTGCCGCCTGGCTGCTGTGGCCGAGAAGGTGCTGGGTGCGGTTGAAGGGGCCATGCCGGGACGTGCATCTCCCGGCAGTCATTGAGACAACCCTTGGGCGTTCAGCCTTAGTGATAGCCATCCTCGGCCCGCACCTTGCCCCGAAATACGTAGTAGGACCAGGCCGAGTAGGTCAGGATCACCGGAATGATCAGCAACGCCCCTACCAGTGCGAAGCCCTGGCTGGCCACCGGCGCCGAGGCCTCCCAAATGCTGATCGAGGGCGGAATGACATTGGGCCAGAGGCTGATGCCGAGTCCCAGAAACCCCAGTGTCATGACGATCAGGCTCATGACGAAGGGTCCGGTTTCCCCTCGATCAACAATGCTCAGCAGCCACAGGCAAGCCAGTGCGGTGAAAACCGGTAACGGAGCCAGCCAGTACAGGTTGGGCAGGCTGAACCAGCGTTCGGCGATGGCCTCATGGGCCAAGGGCGTCCAGATGGACACCAGCACGATGAACCCCATCAACAGCCAGACCAGAGGCTTGCTCAGGCGGCGCATCTGCTGCTGCAACTTGCCTTCGGTTTTCATGATCAGCCAGGTTCCCCCCAGCAGGGCATAGGCGGCGATCAGCGATACGCCGCAGAACAGCGCAAAGGGGCTGACCCAGCTCAGGGCATGGCCGCTGTAGGCGTTGTTCTCCACTGGCAGCCCGGAGATGTAGGCGCCGAGTATGACCCCCTGAAAGAAGGTGGCGAGCAGAGAGCCGGCGAAAAAGGCCTTGTCCCACAGATGCCGGCTGCGCGTGCTGGCCTTGGCACGGGCTTCGAACGCCACGCCCCGCAGAATCAGACCGATCAGCATCATCAGCACCGGAATATACAGGGCACTCAGGATCACGGCATAGGCCAGCGGGAACGCGGCCATCAGCCCGGCACCCCCGAGGATCAGCCAGGTCTCGTTGCCGTCCCAGATCGGCGCGATGCTGGCCATCATCCGGTCGCGATCTTCCTTGCCGGGCACCAGCGGAAACAGTAGCCCGACGCCCAGATCGAAGCCATCGGCAATCACGTACAGCAGCACGCCAAACAGGATGATGACGGCCCAGATCAATGCAGTATCAATACCCATGTCAGTCTCCCTGATGCGTATCCGACGGGGATGTCGGGCGGATGGTGGAAAGCGTTGTCTCAATGTCCTGATCGGGTCCCCTGCTGATCAGGCGCAGCAGGTAGCGGATGCCGGTACCGAAGATCAGGCCGTATACGACCACCAGCAACACCAGGGAAAACACCATGGTCGATGTGCTGTGATCGCTGCCGGCATCAGCGGTTTTCATCAGGCCGTAAATCACCCAGGGCTGGCGGCCCAGCTCGGTCGTGAACCAGCCGGCCAGCAGTGCAATCAGCCCGGACGGCCCCATCAACAGAGCAAAGCGGAGCAGCGTGCGGTTGTGAAACAGCTGCCCTCTGAGCCAGGCCCAGATCCCCCAGATACCCAGCAGGAACATCAGCAGGCCCAGGCCGACCATGACCCTGAATGACCAGAAAACGGCAGCGGCATTGGGGCGTTCGTCGGCCGGGAATTCCGACAGGCCGGGGAAGGTGCCCTCCCAGCTGTGGGTCAGGATCAGGCTGCCCAAACGGGGAATGCCAACGGCAAAATGGGTGGTTTCAGCGTCGTTGTCCGGCCAGCCGAACAGCAGCAGGGGCACGCCTGCGCCCGGTTCATCGTTGCGCCAGTGTCCCTCCATGGCGGCGACCTTGGCTGGCTGATGTTCCAGCGTATTCAGGCCGTGCACGTCACCGGCCAGCATCTGCAACGGCGCGGTAACCACCAGCATGCCGATGGCCATGGTCAGCATCTTGCGAATGGCCGGTGTGTCTCGTTCCTTGAGCAGATGCCAGGCGGCGCTGGCCGCGACCATCAGCGCGGTACTGAGAAAGGCCGCCAGGACCATATGGACCAGCCGGTAGGGAAATGAGGGGTTGAAAATAATCGCCATCCAGTCGGTCGGGAGGACCTGGTTATCCACGACTTCGTATCCGGCGGGTGTTTGCATCCAGCTGTTGGACGCCAGAATCCAGGTCGCTGATACCAGCGTGCCGAGTGCCACCATCACCGTGGCAAAGAAGTGCAGCCGGTCTCCCACCCGGTTCCAGCCGAACAGCATGACACCGAGAAAGCCGGCTTCGAGGAAGAAGGCAGTCAGCACTTCATAGGTCAACAGGGGGCCGGTGATACTGCCGGCAAAGCGTGAGAATTCGGGCCAGTTGGTACCGAACTCATAGGCCATGACGACGCCGGAGACGACACCCATGCCGAAGTTGAGTGCAAAAATGCGACTCCAGAACTGGTACAGCTGCTTGAACACCGGGTTCCGGCTGCGCAGCCAGCAGCCCTCCAGAACAGCCAGATAGCTTGCCAGGCCGATGGTGATGGCGGGAAAAATGATGTGGAAGGAGACAGTAAAGCCAAACTGTATCCGGGCCAGCATCAGAGCCGTGTCGTACATGGGACACCTCGGGGTGAAGTCAGTGTGTTCAGAGCATCGTATGCAGAGAAGGGCAAACGGGAGCCTGGCGGATACGCCGGCTGTTATCGCCAGATTGTGGTTCCCTGATGTTCGATGGCGTCAGATTACGCCTGTACAAACGATAGGTTCAGGTATAAAAAAGTAATAAGTAATAGGTACAGATTGATTGGGGCATCAGGTGAGTTCGGAATATCGGTATCAACATCTTGAGCACTGGTTGCTGAAAGGCATTCAGGAACAGCGCTGGCGGTTGGGTGAACGCCTGCCCTCCATCAGGGCCTTGTGCCAGGAGCATGGCCTGTCGAAGGCAACGGTGCAGCATGCTCTGCAACGACTGGAAGCTCAGGGACTGCTGGAAGCGCGCCCCAAGGCGGGCTATTTCGTATCGCTGCAGCCGCGTACCGTGCGTCAGCCCGAAAGCCGGGTGAGCATCGAAGCACCACGGCCGGTCAATGTCAGCGAGCTGCTGCTGGATATCATGCGCCGCAGTGCCGCCTTTGATCTGATCCCGGATTTCCGCGCCGGTGATCTGCCCCCGGGCATTCTGTCATTGAACCGTTCCATCGGTCGGGCGTTGAGACGCCAGCGCGGCGAAGACTACCTCTACTACGACGAACCGGCCGGCGATGCGGGGCTGCGCGAGCAGCTGTCGCTGCATCTGGCGCGACGCGGCTGGGCGGCCTCGCCGGAACAGCTGTGTGTGACGTCTGGCTGTCAGCATGCCCTGTTTCTGGCGCTGCAGGCCTGCTGCAAACGGGGCGATGTGGTGGCGGTCGAGTCACCGGGGTTCTATGGCGTGCTGCAGCTGCTTGAGCAACTGGAGCTGCAGGTGGTTGAGGTACCAACCTCGCCGGAGACCGGCATGGATATGGCCGCACTGGAAGAGGTGCTGGCGCGCTGGCCGGTACGTGCCTGCATCGTCTCGCCTGCTTTTGCCACGCCAAGCGGCGCGCTGATGCCGCTGCAGGCCCGGCAGCAGCTGTTGATGCTGGCCGAGCAGCATGACCTGGCCGTCATTGAGGACGACATCTATGCCGATACCGCATTGGGTGCCATTCCCGATCCGCTGAAGGCACTGGACCGGGATGAACGTGTCATCCTGTGCAGCTCCTTTTCCAAGAGTCTGTCTCGAGACTTGCGCCTGGGCTGGATCGCCGGCGCACGCTGGCATGCACGTATTCTGCACCTGAAACTGGTCTCGCAACTGGCCAGCAGCCGCTATCTGCAGCAGGGGGTGGCGGAGTTCATTCAGGATGGCAGCTTTGCCACTCATCTGCGCCGCCAGCGTCATGAGCTGCGCGATCGGCGGGACCGGCTGATCGCCTTTTTGCAGGCCTGGTCAACCGAGCTGAGAGTCAGTGTGCCGGCGGGTGGGCTGGCGGTCTGGGTGGAGTTGCCCGCCGAGGTGGATACGCTGGCCAGCTACCCTCGGGCACTGGAACAGGGCGTGGTGATTACCCCTGGACCGCTGTTTTCCGTGTCGGGGCAGTTTCGCAACTGCCTGCGTATCAGCTTTGCTCATCCCTGGGATGAGCGTCGCACCCGTGCCTTGAATCTTCTGCCCGAGCTGTTGCTGCGCCGTTGATCTGTCCCCATTCATATTCATGAAATTGAGCCTGCCCCCATTGGGGCGGCGGCCGCTACCCTCTGGCTTTAATTGCAAGCGATGAGGCTGATGCGTGTACAAATACGATGAATATGACCATGCCCTGGTACAGGCACGGGTGGCCCAGTTCCGCGATCAGGTAGCCCGACGTCTGTCGGGTGAATTGAGCGAAGAGGAGTTCCTGCCACTGCGTCTGCAGAACGGGCTGTATCTGCAGAAGCATGCCTATATGCTGAGGGTTGCCATTCCCTATGGCACGCTTTCATCGCAGCAGCTGCGAACGCTGGCCCGCATCGCCGAGCAGTTTGACCAAGGCTATGGCCACTTCACCACCCGCCAGAACATCCAGTTCAACTGGATTGAGCTGGAGCAGGTGCCGGATATCCTGCAGTGGCTGGCCGACAACGAAATGCATGCGATCCAGACATCGGGCAACTGCGTGCGCAATATCACCACCGAGGCTTATGCCGGTGTTGCCGCTGACGAGCTGATCGACCCGCGCCCGTTGGCGGAGATTCTGCGCCAATGGTCCACGGTTAACCCCGAGTTCCTGTTTCTGCCACGCAAGTTCAAGATCGCCATCTCCTCGTCGGAACAGGACCGGGCAGCGGTGCGTTCGCACGATATCGGGCTCTATCTCTACCCGGGAGAAGCGGGTGAAAAACGGCTTAGAGTGATGGTCGGCGGTGGCCTGGGGCGTACGCCGATTCTCAACCAGACATTGCGCGAAGACCTGCCCTGGCAGCACCTGCTGACCTATGTCGAAGCCGTGTTGAGGGTCTATAACCGCCATGGGCGTCGCGACAACAAGTACAAGGCGCGCATCAAGATTCTGGTGAAGGCACTGGGCATTGAGGCCTTTTCTCGCGAGGTAGAGCAGGAGTGGGAACAGATCCGCGACGGTGCCGCCGAACTGACAATGGCCGAGTATCATCGTGTAGCCAAGGGCTTCCAGCCTCCCAGATACGAGCGCCTGGGTGCGATTGACCCGGAATACGGTGCCTGGCTGGCGCGTGACCCGGCGTTTGCCACCTGGGTGCAGAACAACACTCGCCCCCACAAGGTAGCGGGGTACGCCTCGGTGGCGGTGTCGACCAAGCCGGGGGCGGTTTCTCCACCGGGGGATATGACCGCGCAGCAGATGCAGACCCTGGCCGATCTGGCCGAGCGTTATGGTTTTGATGAAATCCGGGTCGCTCATGAGCAGAACCTGGTGCTGCCGGATATCCGTAAAGGTGACCTCTACACACTCTGGCGATCACTGGATGAGGTGGGACTGGCGACCCCCAATATCGGCCTGCTGACCGACCTGATCGCCTGCCCCGGCGGCGATTACTGCAACCTGGCCAGTACCCGCTCATTGCCGGTTGCCAGGGCGATACAGGAGCGCTTCGATAATCTGGATTTCCTGCATGACCTGGGGCCGATCAGTCTCAATATTTCCGGTTGCGTCAACGCCTGCGGACATCACCATATCGGTAACATCGGCATTCTCGGACTGGACAAGAACGGCGAAGAATATTTCCAGATCACCATTGGTGGCGCTCAGGGCAAGGACAGTGCCCTAGGGCGTGTAATTGGACGGGCATTTCAGGCGGAGGAGGTGCCGGATGCGATCGAGCGCCTGCTCACAACCTATCTGGAATACCGTGAAGCTGACGAACACTTTGTGCACTGTGTTCAGCGCCTGGGGCTGGCGCCTTTCAAGGAAGGTGTCTATCCACAACAGCCGTCAGTGGAGGCAACCGCATGAACAACACCATTGGATATCAGCAGGGCAAGACCTGCATTCTGACCGATGATGCCTGGGAACTGGTGACCGCGGATACAGCTGTGGAAAACCTGGATTCAAAGGTACTGGAGTGGCCTTGCTGGCTGGAGCAGCTTGAAGCGGGGCGCCTGCGTCCTGAGACTTCGGCTGTCCTGCTGGGGCCGGATGAGGACCCCAACGTATTGGCGCCCTGGATCGACCGGCTGCCGCTGATCGCTCTGCAGTTTCCCCGCTTTATGGATGGCCGGGCCTACAGTCAGGCCAGTCTGTTGCGGACGCGCCTGGGCTATACGGGCGACATTAGAGCGATCGGAGATGTGCTGCGTGACCAGTTGTTGCTGATGCGGCACTGCGGGTTTACCTCGTTCTGCGTGCGGGCCGACAGGCGGGCGTCAGACGCGATCAAGGGGCTGTCCGACTTCGACCAGATCTATGCCCGCTCGGTTGCCAGCCCTGAGCCCCTCTATCGGCGTCGGGAACGCAGGTAATGAGCGCTGGCGAGAACCGGCGAGGGATACTGCTGACCGCCTCGGCCGCCTGTGCGCTCACGATTTTCGATACCAACCTGATCGGCGTCATCACCCCGATGCTGGTGGCGGATCTGAGCGTCGATTTTGCCCATATGGCCTGGGTGCTGAGCAGTTTTCTGCTCAGCTTTGCATCTTTACTGCTGGTAGCCGGATCCTTGGCTGATCACTATGGTCGCAAGCGCATACTGGTGCTGGGTCTGAGCGTCTATGGCGGCAGCGCGCTGGCCTGCAGTCTGGCTTCAGGCGTTGAGCTGCTGATTGCCGCGCGGGTCATGCAGGGCATTGGTGCCGCATTTCTGTTGGCCCCCGCACTTGCCATTATCGGCCAGTCGTTTCGTGAACCGGGAGCGGCGGTCAAGGCCTGGGCCGCCTGGGGCAGTATCATGGGGCTGACCATGGTGTTGGCTCCCCTGTTAAGCAGTCTGGTAGGGGTCTGGCTGGGGTGGCGCTGGGCACTGGGCATGATGGCGCCGCTGTGCGGGCTGCTGGTCTGGCAAGTGATTCGCTGGATTGAGGAATCCCGCTCACCGCGTCAACAGGGTTTCGATTGGCTGGGTGCCCTCCTGTTCAGCCTGACCATGCTGGCCGGGAGCTGGAGCCTGATTCGGGGGCCAGAAGTGGGCTGGTACAGCCCCCAGGTACTCTGGCCGTTTTTTTGGGGGAGTATGGTGCTGTGCGGCTTTATTCTGTGGGAACTCAAGGTTTCCAGTCCGATGCTGCAACTGCGACTTTTTCGCGCGCCCGCTTTCATCGGAGCGGTAGGGGCGATGTTGGGTTATGCGGCGGCCGCACAGGTGATGGCAGCGTTTTTGCCTGTCTACCTGCAACAAGGGCTGGGTGTAGCCGTGGAGTGGACGGGCATTGCGCTTTTGCCGTTTGCGTTGGCCATGCTGATCTTCCCGTTGATTGGACGCCGCCTGTCTGTCTGGCTGCAATCCTGGCAGCTGCTGGGCATGGGGCTGGTCATCATCGCACTGGGCAATTGGGGGCTGGCGGCATCCGTGCAGTCGGTACACCCGATCACTTTTTTCATCGGCATGGCCTGTCTGGGGGCCGGCGGTGGGCTGATAAACGGAGAAACCCAGAAGGCGATACTGGGAACGGTGACGGCATCCCAGGTCGGGATGGCCTCGGGCATCAGCACCACGGCGCGCTTTCTTGCCATGTTGATGGGGTATGCCGGGTTGTCGTCGGTGATGCTCGGTGGCGTGCGTGAGCAGCTGCAGACGAGCCTCTGTCCGGAGCTGGGGTGCTGGTTGGCACCGGAGCTGGTGACTGCCGTGGCGACTGGCGACCTGGTACAGGCCGAGTTCGAGGGCCACTCGCTGAGCCAACAGGTTGCGCTGCTGAGTTACCAGTCCGGCTTCATGACCCTTTTTAATACGGCGGCGGTTATCGCCCTGGTCGCAGCGGGTGCCGTATTCCTGCTGATGGGATGTCTGCGTGAAAGAGTGAAGCCGGTGCAGCAGTCGAATTGATGGTTAGTGCAGATGAAAAGCCAAAAGGGTGACCTGAAAAGTGGCAAGTGGGTCAATTTTGCACAGCCATGGTGCGGTAGTTGCGGGCATTGCCTGCTGGCACCGGTTGGTAAAGTGACGTTATAGCGGCGAACTGAAAAGTTGGCATGGCTAATGCTTTATAGAAATCAACAATAACAACAAGGCACCGCTCAGGGTGCTTGTTAGTTAACTGGACAATGGCGTCCACTTCCAGTTGCCGAGGCCGCGGCAAACCAGGAAGTGGGCGCTTTTTTTTTGCGTCGAATTCACCGCGGAGGTGACCATGAAACAGCGCTTGATCGTGATTGGCAACGGAATGGTCGGTCATCACTTTGTGGAGCAGTGGTTGGCCAACGAAGCCGCATCGGACTACGAGCTGACCGTGTTCGGGGCCGAGCGTCATCCCGCCTACGACCGTGTCCACCTGTCCGAATACTTCGAGCAGGATGCCGAGCACCTGCGTCTTGGCGATCCTGATTTCTACCAGCAGCCCGGCATTGATCTGCACCTGGGTGAGGCGGTGACCGCCATCGACCCCGCTGGCAAAACGGTGACTACCGAGCTGGGGGCGTATGCCTATGACAAGCTGGTGCTGGCGACCGGTTCCTACCCTTTCGTACCGCCGATTCCCGGCGGCGACCAGCCGCATTGCCTGGTGTATCGCACGCTGGATGATCTGGATGCGATTCAGGCCAGTGCCAAGGCGATGAAGACCGGCGTGGTGATCGGCGGAGGCCTGTTGGGGCTGGAAGCGGCCAATGCGCTGAAGAGCCTGGGGCTGGACGTACATGTGGTCGAGTTCGCGCCGCGATTGATGCCGGTGCAGCTTGATGATGATGCGGGCGCCATGCTGCGTCGCAAGATCGAATCGCTGGGCGTGTCGGTCCACACCGATACGGCTACCAAGCAGATTATTGCCGGTGACTCGGCGCGAATGAAGATGTGCTTTGCCGACGAGACCGAGCTGGAAACCGACCTGATCGTCTTCTCCGCCGGTATCCGGCCGCAGGATGCGCTGGGGCGTGACGCCGGTCTGGCGCTGGGCGAGCGTGGCGGCATCGATGTGGACCAGCACTGCCGCACCAGTAACCCGGACGTCTACGCCATCGGTGAGTGTGCAGTCTGGAACGGCCGCCACTTCGGACTGGTTGCCCCCGGCTACACCATGGCCCGTGCGGCCGTGTCTCATCTGGCCGGTGACGGCAAGGTGCATTTCCAGGGCGCCGACATGTCCACCAAGCTCAAGCTGCTGGGTGTCGACGTGGGGTCCATCGGCGATGCCCACGGCCACACGCCGGGTTGCCAGAGCTACCGTTACATCGATGAACGCAGTGGCGCCTACCGCCGGCTGGTAGTCTCTGAAGATGGCAAGCGCCTGCTGGGTGCTATCCTGATCGGCGACAACAGCTACTACGATCCGCTGCTGCAGCTGGCGCTTAATGACATGCCGCTGCCGGAGCAGCCGGAAGGCCTGATCCTGCCGGCCTCCGAGGGTGGATTACCCGCCGCCGGCAGTGCCGAGCTGCCGATGACGGCGACCATCTGTTCCTGCCATAACGTCAGCAAGGGCGACATCTGCGAGGCGATGAACGACGGTGCGACCTCCGTTGCTGACCTCAAGGCCTGCACCAAGGCCGCCACCGGCTGCGGTGGTTGCGCGGCCATGCTGAAAACAGTGCTGGATACGGAGTTGGAAAAGCGCGGCGTGCTGGTGGACCACTCCCTCTGTGCCCACTTCAGTCATACCCGCCAGGAGCTTTTCCACCTGATCCGCGTGGGTCAGATCAAATCTTTCGAAGAACTGCTCAGCCGTCACGGCAGCGGTGGAGGCTGCGAGATCTGCAAGCCGGCAGTGGCCTCGATGCTGGCCAGCTGCTGGAACGAACATGTGCAGGAGCCGGAGCTGGTGCCCTTGCAGGACACCAACGATACCTTTATGGCCAACATGCAGAAGGATGGTACCTACTCGGTGGTGCCGCGGATTCCGGGCGGCGAGATCACGCCGAAGATGCTGATCACGCTGGGTGAGGTGGGTGAGAAGTACCAGCTCTACACCAAGATCACCGGCGGTCAGCGTATCGACCTCTTCGGTGCCACCTTGGATGAGCTGCCGCTGATCTGGGAGGAACTGATCGCCGCCGGCTTTGAGACCGGTCACGCCTATGGCAAGTCGCTGCGCACGGTGAAGTCCTGCGTCGGCAGCACCTGGTGCCGCTTCGGGGTGAAGGACAGCGTCGGCATGGCGATCGATATCGAGAACCGCTACAAGGGTCTGCGCACACCACACAAGGTGAAGATGGCCGTGTCCGGCTGTACCCGCGAATGCGCCGAGGCGCAGAGCAAGGATATCGGCGTCATCGCCACCGAAAACGGCTGGAACCTCTATGTCTGCGGTAACGGTGGCATGAAGCCACGCCATGCCGATCTCTTCGCCACCGACCTGGATGACGAGACGCTGGTGCGCTACATCGACCGCATCCTGATGTTCTACATCTACACCGCCGACCGCCTACAGCGCACCTCAGTGTGGATGGAAAACCTGGATGGCGGCCTGAACTACCTGCGTCAGGTGGTGATCGATGACAGCCTGGGAATGGCGGGGGAACTGGAAGCGCGCATGCAGCATGTGGTCGACAGCTATCGCTGCGAATGGAAGGAAGCGGTTGAAGATCCGAACAAGCGCAAGCGTTTCCGCAGCTTCGTCAATTCCGACGAGCCCGGCCGGGCACGAATTGTGCAGGTGGTTGAACGTGGACAGTTGATACCGGCCCGCGAACTGGTCGAGGAGGAAGCGTGATGAGCAGCAACATGAACTGGCAGGACCTCTGTGGTCGTGATGATCTGGTGCCCGGCTCCGGCGTGGCCGTGAAGATCGGTGAGCAGGCGGCTGCGCTTTACTGGCCTGAGCCCGGCAAGGAGCAGCTGTATGCTCTGGCCCATCGTGACCCCTTCTCTCAGGCCGAAGTACTGGCCTGGGGGCTGTTGTGCGAGAAGGAGGGCGACTGGTCGGTGGCCGCGCCGCTGTACAAACAGCATTTCAGACTCAGCGATGGTGTCTGCCTGGAACAGCCGGATGTTGTCCTGTCCACCTGGCCGGTACGCCTCAACGGCGACCGGGTTGAGGTCGGGCTTGGCTGAATTGGGCAGAACAGGACATAAACGGGAGGCTGGTATGCAGATGACCCCAGAAACAGGCCTGATCGATCGTTTTGGACGTCGCATCGACTACCTGCGCCTGTCGGTGACCGATCGCTGTGACTTCCGTTGTGTCTACTGCATGGCCGAGCAGATGACCTTCCTGCCGCGTGAACAGGTGCTGTCCATTGAGGAGCTCTACGAGGTCGGGCGCAGTTTCGTCGAGCTTGGCGTGCGCCGCATCCGCCTTACCGGTGGCGAACCCTTGGTACGGCGCGGGTTGCTGACACTGGTGCAGAAGCTGGGCCGTCTGCCGGTGGAGCTGTCCCTGACCACCAACGGCTCCCAGCTTGAGAGTCTGGCTCGGCCACTGGCTGCTGCCGGTGTCGACCGTATCAACGTCAGCCTCGATAGCCTGCAGGCTGATCGTTTCAAGCGCCTGACCCGCACCGGTGACCTGGACCAGGTGCTGCGCGGCATCGATGCCGCCCGTGCCGCCGGTATCTGGCGCATCAAGTTGAACAGCGTCATCCTCAGCGGGCGCAACGACGATGAGGTGCTGGTGCTGGTCGAGTTCGCCCGTGAGCGAGGGCTGGATATCAGCTTTATCGAGGAGATGCCTCTTGGCCAGATCAGCGAGCATGACCGTGCCGAGCAGTTCTGTGCCAGTGATCGGTTGCGAGAGCGAATCGAGCAGCGCTTTGCACTGCTGCCCTCCACCGAGCGCACCGGTGGTCCTTCGCGCTATTACCGCATGGCCGACAGCGACAGCCGCATCGGTTTCATCTCGCCGCACAGCCGCAACTTCTGCGGCGATTGCAACCGGGTCCGCGTGACCGCCGAAGGCCGCCTGCTGCTCTGCCTGGGGCATGAGCACAGCGTTGACTTGCGGGAAGTCCTGCGTGATCCCGTGCGTGCGCCCGATGCCCTGCAGCAGCGCATTGTCGCGGCGATGGCACTGAAACCCGAACGGCACGAATTCCGGCTCGATGACGAGCCCCAGATTTTGCGTTTCATGAATATGACCGGCGGCTAGGGCTCTGCCCTGAGTGCGCCGAGGAGAACCGCCATGTCAGCGACCGAAACCTCATTTCAGCCCCTGGCCGTCGCCGTGCTGACCGTATCCGATACCCGCACCGCCGCGAACGATACCTCCGGCGACCTGCTGGTGGAGAGCCTGCAGGGGGCCGGCCACCGGCTGGCTGACCGGGCCCTGATTGCCGATGACATCTACCGGTTGCGGGCGCGGGTGTCGCTGTGGATTGCCGACCCCGAAGTACAGGTGGTGCTGATGACCGGCGGCACCGGTTTCTCGCACCGGGATTCGACGCCCGAGGCGATCCTGCCGCTGCTGGACAAGGAGATCGATGGTTTTGGCGAGCTGTTCCGCCATGTCTCCTGGCAGGAGATCGGCACCTCCACCATTCAATCCCGAGCACTGGCCGGGCTGTCCAACGGTACCCTGATCGTCTGTCTCCCTGGCTCCACCGGCGCGTGCCGGACGGGCTGGGAGCTGATCAGCAGCCAGTTGGACAGCCGCTATCGGCCCTGTAATTTCGTCGGCACGCTGATGCGCGCGCAGCAAGAGAGGAGGGCGCTGTCATGACTTGCGACCAACAGGGCTTGTTGCCACTGGCAACAGCCATAGAGGCGTTGCTGTTGGATCTGGCGCCCGTAGCCACTACCGAAAGTGTCGAACTGCTGCAGGCCCGCAACCGGGTGTTGGCAGAACCTGTCCACAGCCGGGTGGACGTCCCCCCAGCCGATAACAGCGCCATGGACGGTTATGCGGTACGCATGCTGGATCTGATCGCGGCCGGTGAAGACTGGCTGCCGATCTCCCAGCGCGTACCCGCCGGCCAGACGCCTGAGCCTCTGCAGCCCGGCACGGTGGCGCGCATCTTTACCGGAGCCGAAGTACCGCCCGGCGCCGACCTGGTGGTGATGCAGGAACTGGCCGAGGTCAGGGGCGATAGCGTGCGCCTGCCACTGGGGGCGGTGCCGGGACAGAATATCCGGCGCCGGGGGCAGGATATCCACAGGGACTGCCTGCTGTTGCCCGCCGGACGCCGGCTGGATGCCATGGCAATCGCCGTGTTGGCCTCGGCCGGTATTGACCGGGTCAGCGTCTATCGCCCGTTGCAGGTGGCGCTGCTGTGCACCGGTGACGAGCTGGTACAACCGGGCCAGCCGCTGCGGCCGGGGGAAATTTACAATTCCAACCGTTACCTGCTGCGTGGCTTGATCGAAACCTTGGATATGCAGGTGATCGATCTGGGACAGGTAGAGGACGATCCGACCAGTCTGGAACGAGCGCTGTTGAGGGCGGCCGGACAGGCGGATGTGGTTCTGACCACCGGTGGCGTTTCGGTAGGAGAGGAGGACCATCTGCGTCCGGCCATCGAGCGACTGGGGGAACTGACGCTGTGGAAGGTCAACCTTAAACCGGGCAAACCCTTTGCCGCAGGCCAGGTCACCGGTACGCCGATCTTCGGCCTGCCCGGTAACCCCGGTTCAGCACTGCTCACCTTTGCCCTGCTGGCGCGCCCCTGCCTGAACCGGCTGCAGGGCGACAGCAGCATCAAGCCTTTCTCCATTAGTGCCACCGCCGGTTTCTGCCGCGAGCGCCGCATCAAGCGTGAAGAATTCGTGCGCGTATTCTGCGAGCCGGACGGCACCCTGCAGCTGGCCAGCCAGCAAAGCTCAGGCGCCCTGTCGCCCATGCTGCACGCCAACGGCTTCGCCCGCCTGCCTGCCAACCAGCCGGTCGAGCTGGGGCAGGCACTGGATTTCTATCCGCTGGATGGGCTGGTGCGTTAAGTCCGGATAGGGGCCAGCATTCAGCCCAGCTCGATGCGGATCTGTTTCTTGTTGATCTTGCCGACGCTGGTCTTGGGAATCTCGCTGACGATGGCAATCTCTTCGGGGATCGCCCACTTGTTGATGTGTCCTGCCGCCACGAACTGTTGCAGGTGTTGCTTGATCTGATCGGCCTCAATTTCGGCACCGCTGGCCGGTACGACCATGGCGTAGGGACGCTCATCCCAGCGCTCGTCAGGCACGCCTACCACGGCCACTTCGGCCACAGCATCATGCTGGCTGATCAGGTTTTCCAGTTCCAGCGATGAGATCCACTCGCCGCCGGTCTTGATCACGTCCTTGATGCGGTCCTTGATCTGCAGCACGCCACGGGCGTCGATGGAGGCGACATCGCCAGTATGCAACCAGCCGTTGGCCCAGAGCTCCTCGCTTTTCTCCGGTTCCTTGTTGTAGCTCTGGGTCAGCCAGGGGGCGCGTACCACGACTTCACCCATGGCTTCGCCGTCGTGCGCGACATCGTTGCCGTTCGGGTCGACGATACGCAGGTCGACCAGTCCAACCGGCAGGCCGGTCTTGATGCGCTCCGGTAGCTGCTCATTTGTCTCCAGCGCCCTTAAATCCGGGTGCAGATAGGTCGCGGTCAGGATCGGGCAGGTTTCCGACATGCCGTAGGCGGTGTAAAACTGGATGCCGCGTTCGGCCATTTCACGGGCCAGCCCCTGGGTGGGGGCGCTGCCGCCGGTCAGCATCTTCCAGCCTGACAGGTCGGTGTTCCGGGCTTCGTCCGAATGCAGAATCATCTGCAGTACCGTAGGTACGCCGTGCGAGAAGGTCACCTTCTCCTCGCGGAACAGGCGCACCAGGAAGTTGGGCTCGTAACGGCCCGGATAGACCTGCTTTACGCCCAGCATGGTGGCGACATAGGGTACGCCCCAGGCATGCACATGGAACATCGGCGTCATCGGCATATAAACGTCATCGGAGCGCAGCAGAGGCAGGGCATTGTGCGAGCCGAAAGTAGTGGCCTCATTGAGGGTATGCAGCACCAGCTGACGATGGCTGAAATAAACGCCCTTGGGATTGCCGGTGGTGCCGGTGGTGTAGAAGGTCGTGGCCACCGAGTTTTCGTCGAAATCGGGGAAGTCGTACTGGTCGTCGGCGGCGTCCAGCAGCGCCTCGTACTCACCGATCAGCGGCAGGCTGGTAGTGTCCGGTGTGTCCTTGTCGGTCAGCTGGATGAAGCCGCGCACGCTGGTCAGCTGATCGGCGACCAGTTCGGTCAGCATGATGAAGTCATCATGCACCAGCACCACATCATCTTCGGCGTGGTTCATGGTATAGGTGATCTGCTCCGGGCTGAGACGGATGTTCACGTGGTGCAGGATGGCCCCGATCATCGGCACAGCGAAATAGGCTTCCAGATAACGGTGGCTGTCCCAGTCCATGACTGCGACGGTATCGCCGGCCTTCACGCCTGCTTGGGTCAGTACGTTGGCCAGCTTGCGGATGCGTCGGTTGAGGGTGGCGTAGTCGTAACGCACCTGGTCCCGGTAGACGATTTCTCGGTCATTGGCATAGCGCTGGCTCGACAACAGCAGACTCTTGATCAGCAGAGGGTACTGGTAGGCGCTTTCGGTGGGCGGAAGAATCTTGGTTTGCATGTCATGGATTCCGTATGGCTGTTGTTATTTGAAATCACATTGCGGCTGCATCGCGGCATAGGCCTGGTCACCGGGGATCACTTCCACGATCTCGAAGATGTCATCGTCGTGACGGCGCTCCTCAGCTGGCTTGATGCGTACGTGGTACATGTCGTGGACCATTCGGCCGTCGGCACGCAGCACGGCATTGCGGGCGAAGAAGTCATTCGGGCGGGTGTCTTTCATATGCTTCATGACCACCTTGCCTTCGTCGCTGCCGCTGGCGGCAATACTGTTAAGGTAGTGCAAAGTGGCCGAATAGATACCGGCATGAATCATGGACGGGATGCCGCCGTGTCGCGCCTTGAAGCGGGCCGACCAATCGCGCGAGGCATCGTCGAGATCCCAGTAGAACCCGGTAGTCAGTTTCAGGCCACCGGCAACGTCGGGGTCGAGCGCCTGAACGCTCTGGGTCAGCACCAGCAGGCCGGCCACGTCCATCATGTCGGTCAGACCAAACTCGGCCGCGTTCTTGAGGGCGTTGACGAAATCGCCACCGGCATTGGCCATGGCGACCACATCGGCCCCGGAGGACTGGGCCTGCAGGATGTAGGATGAGAAGTCAGTGGTACCGAGCGGTACCTTGACGGCCCCCAATACCTGTCCGCCGTTGGCTGCGATGACGCCGGAGGCCACCTTCTCCAGCGCATGGCCAAAGGCGTAGTCGGCGGTGATGAAAAACCAGTTCTTTTTGCCGGCCTGTACCATCGGCTTCACGGTGCCCTGCGCCAGTGCGACCACATCATAGGTCCAGTGTACGTTGTAGGGGCTGCATGCCGAGGTGGTGAACGCATTGGAGCCGGAACCGGCGATCAGGGCGATTTTGCCGGCGTCGCCGAGAATGTTGGTGACGGCACCGGTCACTGAAGAGGCGACCAGGCCGGTCACCATGTCCACCTGCACGCTGTCGACCCACTTGCGCACGATGGCCGAACCCACATCCGGCTTGTTCTGATCGTCCGCACTGACGACCTCAATCGGCTTGCCATCGATCTGTCCGCCGAAATCCTCCACGGCCATCTGTACAGCGGTGACGCAGCCTGGTCCGCAGACATCGGCATACACGCCGCTCATGTCGCCGAGGACGCCGATGCGGATCTTGTCATCGGAAAGGGTGGCGGCCTGTGCGGATGGCAGCATGCCCAGAGAGGCGCCAAGAGCCGCGGCCAGCAG
The DNA here is from genome assembly GCA_963677795.1 of uncultured Marinobacterium sp. Taxonomy (GTDB): domain Bacteria; phylum Pseudomonadota; class Gammaproteobacteria; order Pseudomonadales; family Balneatricaceae; genus Marinobacterium. The sequence continues at coordinate 2,802,551 of OY782520.1, forward strand.
CGAGGTTTTGCAGCGGGATAGGGTGACTGGATTCATGTGAAGCTCCAAGGTGTTGTTATTGTTATGGCGGACCTGGACGAGCCGCTGAACTGCATTCAACACCAGCAATCTGGTGCAGGTTTGTCACAAATCCACCGAAATGTGACAGCGCGCAGAATCGGGTCATGTTTGGCGGTAGACTGCAAAAAACGGGGCTGGGTAGCGGGTAAATGTTGAGAGCAAGGCTGGCAAGACGGGTGTTCTGGGTAGTGCTGCTGATCATCGCCGTGATTTTCGGTGTGATCTATATCTATTCCGTGCCGCTGATTCAGCGAGAGGTGTACGCGATCGAGCGCAACTCTGCGCGGCTGGCGCTGAACAACGTGTTCCAGCTGGCCAACAAAATGCACTCCAACCTCGAGAGTTTTCGGGAGCAGGCGTTGCAGGCACACAAACAGCGCCTGCAGGCGGTTGTCGAGTTGACCGAAATACAGCTGAAAAGCCGACTCGACCTGGCGCGGGAAAAGGGACTTGATACCGATGCGGTGCTTGATGAGGCGCTGTTGAGCCTGCGTGACTTCACCTATGGCAATGACGGCTATATCTGGGTTGCTGATCAGCACGGCCGGCTGCTGTCCCATCCCGACCCCCGCTTTCAGGGGGCCAGGGTGCTGGAGGTCGGCGGAGATGAGCGCGGTGGCCGAATTCGAGAGATCATCGCTGCCGCCATGCGTGACGGCGAAGGATTCTATCGCTACCCCTGGCAGCGGCTAGGTGACAGTTCGCCGATCGATAAACTGTCCTATGTCCGAAGCCTGCCGGAATTGGGTGTGGTCGTCGGCAGCGGGCTCTATCTAAATGATCTTGACGCAGAGGTGGAGCAGCGCAAACGGCTGGCAATTCAAGAAGTGCGCGAGGCCTTGAACGAGATCCGCGTTGCCAGGACCGGTTACCTGTTCATATTCGATCGCAGCGGCCATCTGCTGGCACATCCTAATCCCATTATCGACCAGACCATGGCAATGGACCTGATCGACCCATCTACCGGACATAGCATTATCGAAGAGCTGATCGAAGTGGCCGATACCGGGCGGGAGCTGCATTACAAATGGGACCGGCCCCATGATTCTGGCAATTACATCTATGACAAGATCTCGCTGGTACGCTCATTGGACGGTTTTGGCTGGTATATCTGTTCGTCGGTCTACGTGGATGAGCTTCGGGCCAGCTCTGAGGTCCTCAGTCAGCGCATTCTGGCCATCGCACTGATCTCGATACTGGCTGCGATTCTGCTGGCGCTGTTCTTCATCAACCGCATCCTGCACCCGGTGCGGCAACTGGCGCTGACCGCCGAGCGGGTACAGCGCGGTGATCTGACGGCCCAGAGCGGCATCGAGCGGGATGACGAGCTGGGCATGCTGGCGCACACCTTCGATACCATGGTGCATCGGCTCAAGGACAACATCGAAATGCTGGACTCCAGAGTACAGCGTCGGACCGAGGAACTGGCCCGGATGGAGCAGCGTCAGCGCCTGCTGCTGGATGCCCTGCCAGCTCAGATTGCGCACCTGGATCGGGAGCTGGTCTACCTGTTCGTCAACCGCGACTATGCCGACCAGTTCCACCGGGACAAGGCTGCCATTGTCGGTTGTCGGCTCCGTGATGTCGTCGGGGAAAGGATGCAGCAAAGTATTCAGCCCTGGATCGATCGCTGCCTTCTGGGCGAAGAAGTACGCTTTGAATACCGCTTCGAGGAATCCGGCCGTGAGCGGATCACCAAGCGCATCCTGCTTCCGGAAAGAGAGGCGGGCGGTCAGGTGGTCGGCATCTACAGCCTGTCACTGGACGTGACCGCCGAAAAGGAAGCCGAGCGTCAGCTGCTGGAAGCCCAGCGCATGAGTGCCGTCGGGCAGCTGGCCGGTGGCCTGGCGCACGATTTCAACAATCTGCTGTCGGTGGTACAGGGCAATCTGCTGCTGGCCAGTGAGCGCTATCCGAGTGTGGACGGGCTGGCGCGTTATCTCACGCCGGCGATCAGGGCGTCCCGGCGTGGCGCCGAGATCACCGGGCGGCTGTTGGCCTTTTCCCGTCGCCAGACCCTGAGCCCTAGACGGGTCGATGTGAAAGCCCTGCTGGCTGAGACGCTGGAGCTGGTGCGCGGGACCCTGCCGGGGGATATCGAAGTGATACAGAGGCTGGGGGCGGACGCCGACCTCTTCGTCGATCCCGGCCAGATGGAGAATGCGCTGGTCAACCTGGCCTTGAATGCGCGGGATGCGATGCCCGAGGGCGGTCAGCTGCAGTTTGCCGTATCCGAGTGCAGCGGTGCTGATGGAGACCATTATGATGAACCTGTGCCGCCGGGACAGTATGTCGAGATCCGGGTCAGCGACACTGGCCCCGGTTTCGGTGCCGAGGCGCGGGCGCAGGCGTTCGATCCCTTTTTCAGTACCAAGACCGATGGCCGCCATTCGGGGCTGGGTCTTAGCATGGTGTATGGTTTCATCAAACAGTCGAAAGGGTTTATCGCCATCGGCGGAGAGGCAGGTAAGGGTGCGGTCATTTCGCTGCTGTTGCCGGTTATGGCAGCTAACGCGGCAGGTGAACGCCGTGATTACAGCGGGGAAGAGGGGGGGGATGAGCAATTCGACGGCAAGCTGGTACTGCTGGTCGAGGATGATGCCGATGTTCGTGCGGTGGTACGGGAGCAGCTCAACAGTCTGGGGCTGGCCGTGATCGAAGCGGAGGATGCGGACGAAGCCGAGGCGCTGCTCGATGCCTTGCAGGGGCTGGGTGGTCTGGTGTCCGATATCCGCATGCCCGGCAGGCTCAACGGTTTCGGACTGGCCTCCCGGATGCAGGAGCGCTTCAGTGAGGGCTTCATTCTGTTGATCAGCGGTTACACCGACGAAATCCCGGCGACGGGACAGGCACACTGTTGGCGCATTCTGCGCAAGCCATTTGATAAAGCGGCTCTGGTGCAGGCACTGGCTGAGGCTCAGCAAGGAGGAAAGGGAAGATGAGCCAATCCAATCTGATCTACATCGTCGATGACGAACCGGATATCTGCACGCTGGTCGCTGCGGAGCTGGAGCTTTATGGCTTTGACGTACGTATCTTTCACAGCGGAGTCCAGGCGCAGCAGGCGATCCGGCGCCGACCGCCAACGCTGTGCATCATCGATCTGGGTTTGCCTGACATGGATGGGCTGGCGCTGGTTCGCGAGTTGTGCGACCAGAGCAATATCGGCGTGCTGATCCTGTCGGGGCGCGGCAGCCTGCCGGACCGGGTGCTTGGCCTGGAGCTGGGTGCCGATGATTACATCACCAAACCTTTCGAACCACGTGACCTGATTGCCCGGGTGCACAGCCTGATTCGCCGCCTGGGGCGTGAAGCGGATAAAAGCAGCCAGAAAATCAGCAAGGTGGCTCACTTCTCTGACTGGGTATTCAACCCTGCGACCCTGGTTCTCCGCCGCTTGAATGGCGACAGCCTCACGCTGAGTGCTGCCGAGGCGGCTCTGTTGGGCACCCTGCTGAAGGCACCGCAGCAGATTCTGTCTCGTGATCGCCTGCTGGGCGAACAGCTGATCCCCTACGACCGGAGCATCGATTCACGCATGTCCCGGCTGCGCAAGAAACTGGAATCCGACCCCAGACATCCGCGGCTGATCAAAACCGTCTACGGTGCCGGCTATATGCTGGTGGTACCGGTGGAGTGGCGGGAGCCGAGCTGAGCGGCGGTTTCCGGTCGCCGCATGATGCCATATCTACAGGTGACTGGTCAGTCCGGTCAGAATCTGTCGAGTGTCCGGAAACGTGCACGATGAGCAGGCTTACAATTTTGTAAGTCCATATTGACCAGCTTACATTTTTGTAAGTTATTGAATACTAAATTAAAGCCAGAAATATTGATATCTTTTTTAAAACAGTAAGTTGCGCAGGTTGGCATCATATCTGCTTTGTATAGAGCAAGCTGGGTCGAGGTGGTCATTCTTCGGCTCATCAGCACTTATAAAAACAAAGCAGGAGTTACTGAATATGGCCATGACGGGTGTATTGCGTCCCGGACACGCACAGGTTCGAGTTCTGGATCTTGAAGAAGGTATCAAGTTCTACCGTGATGTCATGGGACTGGTTGAAACCGGTCGCGATGATCAGGGCCGGGTTTACTTCAAATGCTGGGACGAACGCGACCACAGCAGCTATATCATTCGCGAGGCTGACCAGGCCGGCATCGACTTCTTCGGCTTCAAGGTGCTGGATGAAGCGACGCTGGATCAGTTGGAAGCTGACCTGAACGCTTATGGTGTTGCAACCCGCCGTCTGCCCGCCGGCGATCTGCTACAAACAGGCGAGCGTGTGCGTTTCACGCTGCCATCCGGCCACGAAATGGAGCTGTACGCGACCAAGGCTGCCTGCGGTAACGGCATGTCGATGGTTAACCCCGCCCCCTGGTACGATGAATCCGAAAAGGGCATCGCGCCGCTGCGACTGGATCACATGCTGCTGTACGGGCCCAATATCGCGGCAGTGAAAAAAATCTTCACCGATGTGCTGGGCTTTTTCCTGGTGGAGCGCGTCATCGGTGAGGATGGCGAAAGCGAAGCCGCCATCTGGCTGTCCTGTTCCCACAAGGTGCACGATATCGCCTTTGCCGAATATCCTGAGCCGGGCAAGCTGCACCACTGTTCCTTCCTGATGGAAAGCTGGGAAAAGGTGCTGCGTGCCGGTGACATCATGTCGATGAATGACGTGGCCGTGGATATCGGCCCGACCCGTCACGGGATTACCCGTGGTTGCACCATCTATGCCTGGGACCCCTCCGGCAACCGCTTCGAAACCTTCATGGGCGGCTATCAGCCCTATCCCGATTACGAACCGCTGACCTGGACGTTTGACAACTTTGCCCAGGGGCTGGACTACCCGCAGCGCAAGCTGCACGAAACCTTCCTGACGGTTGTGAGTTAACAGCCCGGTAAGAACGACTTTCTTTTTCGGAAGACAGGCCTTGGGGCCTGTCTTGGGGCCTCGTTCGGCCTGAAAAACTTAATCGGGCAGATTTTGCGGGATTCAAGACGATGCAGATAGTGAAAAACACCCCTCACACGGCAGCGATGGAGCGTCTCAAAAAGTACGTCCGGGTACGCAGCAAGCCTGGGGCGCGTTTTGTTGAGTTTGATTTCGCCATCGGTGACCCCTCTTTATTCGTTGAACTGGTGATGCCTCAGGGCGCATTCGATGCCTTTTGTGCTGCCAATGAGGTGGTGCACATGACCGAGGAGCAGATGCTGGCAGTGGATGCCGAAATGGAAAAGTGGCGTTACGGCGAGGATACGCTCATGGCCCACAACCATGAACATGAGCTGGATTAAGCGAAGCCAGCAGGCCCGAAGATAACAATAAATGTTGGGAATAGAACATGAGTATTGAAATTAAAACAGCGACGCTGGAGCCGGTACGCAACACCTTTGCTCATATCGAGCGCCGCTTCGGTGATAAGCCGGCCACCCGCTACCAGGAAGCGACCTACGATGTGCAGGCCGAAACCAACTTCCACTACCGCCCTTACTGGGACCCTGAGCATGAGCTGAACGATCCGCGTCGCACGGCGATCGCGATGAGTGACTGGTACGCCTTCAAGGATCCGCGCCAGTTCTATTACGGCACTTACGTACAGCAGCGCGCCAAGATGCAGGAGATTGCCGAGAGCAACTATGCCTTCTTCGACAAGCGCAATCTTGCCGACCAGCTCAGCGAGGAGCTGCGTGAACAGGTGATCCGCTATCTGGTACCGCTGCGTCACGTCGAACATACCGCCAACCTGAACAACATGTATGGCACCGCTTACGGTTTTGGCACCGCGATCACCCAGGCACTGCTGTACAACGGCATGGACCGTCTTGGCATCGCTCAGTACCTGTCCCGTATCGGTCTGCTGCTGGACGGCAACAGCGGTGATGCCCTGAATCAGGCCAAAGCGCTGTGGATGCAGGATCCCGTATGGCAGAAGATGCGTGCCCTCTGCGAAGAAACCCTGGTGACCAAGGACTGGTTTGAGCTGTTCCTGGCACAGGACCTGGTGATCGACACCCTGGTGCATGAGCTCTTCTACAACCAGTTCGACCAGAAACTGGCCGACAACGGCGGCCGTGATATCGCCATGCTGACCGAATTCATGCAGCAGTGGAACAAGGATACCGGGCGCTGGGTTGATGCCGTAACCAAGGTAGCGGCGGCCGAATCCGAACACAACAAGGCACTGATGGCGGGCTGGATCGAAAAATGGCGCGGCAAGCTGGCCGAAGCGTTGGCGCCCGTCGCCGAGGAAATGCTGGGGGCTGATGCCCTGGCACATGCCCTGGCCGTTCTCGATAAACGTGTGGCGAAAGCCGGAATCCGCTAAGGAGCAGTTTCATGTCAAAAGTCTATATCGCACTGCAGGACAACGACGAATCCCGCTACATCGTTGAAGCCATCGAAGAGGACAATCCGGACGTCACCGTCATTCATCAGCCGGCGATGATTCGAATCGAGGCGGATGGCCATCTGGTGGTCAAGCGCGAAACGGTTGAAGAACGAATGGGACGTGACTGGGACGTGCAGGAGCTGCACCTGAATCTGATCACCCTGGGTGGCAACGTCGACGAAGACGACGACCAGCTGAGCCTGTCCTGGAACGCATAATAAGAAAGGTGAAACACATGGCCGCTAAGAAACTGAGCACCAAAGACAAATACAGCCTGCTGACGCGGGATCTGGACTGGGACTTCTCCTATCAGGATCGCAAGGATGCCTTCCCCTTCGAGGAGTTCGAAGGCATCAAGATCACCGACTGGTCGAAGTGGGAAGATCCCTTCCGCCTGACCATGGACGCCTACTGGAAGTACCAGTCCGAAAAAGAGAAAAAGTTGTACGCCATTCTGGATGCCTTTGCCCAGAATAATGGTCAGCTCAACGTCACGGATCCGCGTTATGTCAACGCAATCAAGATCTTCCTGACGGCGATCTCGCCCCAGGAATACCAGGCACACCAGGGCTTTGCCCATATCGGTCGCCAGTACGGCGGCGTTGGCGCCCGTGTCGCCTGCCAGATGCAGTCACTGGATGAGCTGCGCCACGTGCAGACCCAAGTGCATGCCATGAGCCAGTACAACAAGTACTTCGATGGTTTCCAGAACTGGTCGCATATGCAGGATCGTCTCTGGTATCTCTCGGTGCCGACCTCCTTCTTCCATGATGCCCGAAGCTCCGGTCCGTTCGAGTTCCTGGTATCGATCGGTTTCGCCTTCGAATACGTGCTGACCAACCTGCTGTTCGTGCCGTTCATGTCCGGTGCCGCCTACAACGGCGATATGGCTACCGTAACCTTCGGTTTCTCGGCCCAATCCGACGAAGCGCGTCACATGACGCTAGGCCTCGAGGTGATCAAGTTCCTGCTCGAACAGCACGAAGACAACGTGCCAATCGTACAGAAGTGGATCGACAAGTGGTTCTGGCGCGGCACCCGCCTGCTCAGTGTCGTGGCGATGATGATGGACTACATGCTGCCCAACAAGGTGATGAGCTGGCAGGAAGCCTGGGAGGTTTACTTCGAAGAAGCCGGTGGTGCGCTGTTCAAGGATCTGGCCCGTTACGGCATCACCATTCCGAAATTTGCCGATCAGGTCGAGAAGGAAAAAGAGCATGTATCGCACCAGGCCTGGTGGACCTTCTACACCTACGGCCAGGCCGCCGGCTTCCATACCTGGATTCCGACCGACGAAGAGCTGGACTGGCTGAGCGAGAAATACCCCAACACCTTCGACAAGTACTACCGCCCACGCTGGGAGTACGCCAGACAGTTGGAGGCCGAGGGCAAGCGTTTCTATAACGGCACCCTGCTGCAGCTGTGCTCCACCTGCCAGCTGCCCCTGATGTTTACCGAGATGGACGATCCGACGCAGATCGCCCATCGCGAGACCCATTACGACGGCGAGCATTACCACTTCTGCTCCGATGGTTGCAAAGAGATTTTCGAAAACGAACCCGAGAAGTACGTGCAGTCCTGGCTGCCGGTACACCAGATCTACCAGGGCAACTGCGGTGGTCCCGATCTGCCGGGGATTCTCGAGTTTTGCGGCATCAACCTGGGCAACGACAACCTGGACATCAAGGGCTCGCCTGACGAGGTGCGCTGGAACAAGTGGAAAGGCGTCGCCTGACAGGCAATTGAGAAGCTAGCTGCGTTGGCTGCGCAAACTGTGGAGCAAGTTTCGCCGACTTTTGTCTGGGCGGCATTCCGCCGGGCGGCGATCCGCTAGCGCAGCCTGCCTCGCCAACGCTTCTCAACCGCCTGTAAATCAAGAACAAGCTGAGGATAAGAATAATGTCAGTACATGCCTATACACCCGATTACCGCGGTGAAGTCAGAGACCGCGTCGAGAATTTTAACGGCAACAAGGTGGTGTATGTCTGCTGGGAGCGGCACCTGCTGTTTGCCTGCCCCTTCGCCTTTCTGGTTCCCATGGACCTCACCTTCGGCCAACTGCGCGACCAGCTGATGGCCGAGTCCTATGGTCAGCACCCGGAGTGGCAGCAGATCGATTGGCAGCAGGTGAACTGGACGTTGAGCGGCCAGCCGTTTCATCCGCAGCCGGACAAAACGCTGGCAGAGCAGGGTGTCGGCCACAAGGCGAGCCTTCGTTTCAGTACCCCGGGGCTGAACGGCCTTGGCGGGGCGGGCATCTGAGAGGGCAGGCCGATGAGTTACGAAGTGACCGTAGAACCGACCGGTGATGTGATCGAAGTGGAGGAGGGGCAGACCATTCTGGATGCGGCCCTGCGTCAGGGCGTCTGGCTGCCATTTGCCTGTGGTCATGGCACCTGTGCCACCTGCAAGGTGCAGGTTCTGGATGGCGAGGCCGATCTGGGCAATGCCTCTCCCTTTGCACTTATGGACATGGAGCGTGACGAGGGCAAGGTACTGGTGTGCTGCGCCACGCCGGAATCCGACATGGTGATCGAGGCCGATATCGACGTGGATCCCGACTTTGCCGGCTATCCGGTGCGCGACTTCGTCGGTACCGTGACCGATATCGTCGAGCTGTCGCCGACCATCAAGGGGATCACCTTCGAGCTGGACGAGGACATGGAATTCCAGGCGGGGCAGTACATCAACCTGCGCATCCCAGGCGTTGAAGGTACCCGTGCCTTCTCCATCGCCAACAAGCCATCCGACAGCCGCTCGCTGGAGCTGCACGTACGCCAGGTGCCAAACGGAGCTGGTACCACTTGGCTGCATGAAAGTCTGCAGGTGGGTGACACCCTGGATGTGTCCGGCCCCTACGGTCAGTTCTTCGTGCGCAAGTCGGATGAGCAGGGCGCGATCTTCATTGCCGGCGGTTCGGGGCTTTCCAGCCCCCAGTCGATGATTCTCGATATGCTGGAGGAGGGCGACAAACGTCAGATCTACCTGTTCCAGGGCGCGCGCAATGTGGCCGAGTTGTACAACCGAGAACTGTTCGAAGCGCTGGATCGCGAGCATGACAACTTCCACTACATTCCGGCATTGAATGAACCGCTGGAAGATGAAAGCTGGGACGGCTTCAAGGGCTTTGTGCATGACGCCGCGATCAATTACTTCGACAACCGCTTCACGGGCCACAAGGCCTATCTGTGCGGTCCGCCACCGATGATCGATGCCGCGATCACCGCGCTGATGCAGGGGCGGCTGTTCGAGCGTGATATCCACATGGAACGCTTTGTCACGGCCGCGGATGGCGCCGAGGAGCAGACCCGGTCTGCATTGTTTAAGAGGATATAAGTTCAAGCGGATCTGAGCTCAAACGAATCTGAAACCTGCCTGTCGCCATGGTTGGTCCGGGCACAGCACTCGTCCGGACCAACCCTTTGCGGAACCTCTTTAATGGGAGGTTCCGCTTTTTTATGTGTATCTTTCATTGATACCTAAAAGGTATTTAGAGCGATGATAAATAGTATTAGATGGTATGGGTTTGGTTGATTAACCTTTTCTCTAACGCCGTTTTCGTGTGCAGGCACAGGCCTGGCACTGACGAGCCGATCAACCTTATCCCATCAACGACAGTACAGGTGAAACCGAAATGCGCCTGATCAATAACTTCATAAACGGGCAGTTCGAGGCCGCTGAGCACGACAAGCGCTTCGAAAAACGTTCACCGGTTAACAACGCGATTATCGCCTCCATCGCCGAAGCGGGACGCTCTGACGTGGATCGCGCCGTCATGTCGGCCCGTAATGCCCTGCAGGGCGAATGGGGCCTGTTGTCACCCGAGCAGCGCGTCGACCTGCTGTACGGCGTGGCTGACGAAATTACCCGCCGCTTCGATGAGTTCGTCGAAGCCGAGATGGCGGATACCGGGCAGCCACACCACGTCATGACCCATGCGTTCATTCCGCGCGGGGCCGCCAACTTCAAGGTGTTCGCCGATGTGGTCAAGAACGTGGCCACTGAATCCTTCAGAACCTCCACACCCGACGGTCGAGGGGCACTGAACTACGCGATGCGTGTACCCAAGGGCGTGATCGGTGTGATCTCCCCCTGGAATGCGCCTTTCCTGTTGATGACCTGGAAGGTTGGTCCGGCACTGGCCTGCGGCAATACCCTGGTGGTCAAACCGTCGGAAGAAACGCCGCTGACTGCGGCGCTGCTGGGCGAAGTGATGAACAGCGTGGGAATTCCCCAGGGCGTCTATAACGTGGTCAACGGCTTCGGCCCTGATTCTGCGGGCGAGTTTCTGACGCGCCATCCGCAGGTGGATGCGATTACCTTCACCGGCGAAACCCGTACCGGCACAGCCATCATGAAGGCCGCCGCCGAAGGCACCCGTGATGTCTCCTTCGAAATGGGTGGCAAGAACGCCGGTATTGTGTTCGCCGATTGCGATTTTGACGCAGCAGTCGACGGTATCTTCCGCTCGGCCTTTCTCAACAGCGGTCAGGTCTGTCTGGGTACCGAGCGGGTGTATGTCGAGCGTCCGCTGTTCGAGCGCTTCGTCAACGCGCTGAAAGCGAAGGCCGAAGGTGTCCGCTTTGGTCACCCGTTGGACAAGGAATCCAACTACGGGCCGCTGATCAGTCGCGAGCACCGCGAAAAGGTGCTGTCCTACTACCGCAAGGCGGTGGAAGAGGGGGCGACAGTGGTGACCGGTGGCGGTATCCCCGAGATGCCGGCCGAGCTGGCCGAAGGCAACTGGGTCGAGCCGACCATCTGGACCGGTCTGGCCGATGATGCCGCCGTGGTGACCGAAGAGATCTTTGGCCCCTGCTGCCACATCCGTCCCTTCGACACCGAGGAAGAGGTAGTCGCGCTGGCCAACAGCACTGATTACGGCCTCTCCACCACCATCTGGACTCAGGACCTGACCCGTGCTCACCGCATGGCGGAGCGGGTCGATGTGGGCATCACCTGGATCAACAGCTGGTTCCTGCGTGACCTGCGCACCGCCTTCGGCGGCTCCAAGCAGTCCGGCATCGGCCGCGAGGGTGGTGTGCACTCGCTGGAGTTCTACACCGAAACCCGCAACGTCTGCATCAAGCTCTGAGGTGACGAATGGACGCTGACAAGATTCAACAACTGGGCGATGCGCTTTACAGCGCTTTCGTCGAGCGGCGCACCATCGCGCCGCTGACCGAGCAGGAACCGGAGATCACGCTGGAGGATGCCTACCGCATTCAGGAGCGCTATATCGAGCGCCGCCTGGAAGTGGGTGAGCGTATCGTCGGCAAGAAGATCGGTGTCACCAGCAAGCCGGTGCAGGACTACCTCGGTGTATTCCAGCCGGACTTCGGTCAACTGACCTCCGGCATGGTGTTTGCCGATGGCGCCACCCTGGACCTGAACGGCCTGATCCAGCCCAAGGCCGAAGCCGAACTGGCGTTCGTGCTGAAGGAAGATCTTAACGGTCCCGGCATTACCGCGATGGATGTGATCAGGGCCACCGATTACGTGGTGCCCTGCTTCGAGATCGTCGATTCCCGTATCGATGACTGGAAGATCAAGATTCAGGACACGGTGGCAGACAACGCCTCCTGTGGTGTCTATGTGCTGGGTGATACCCAGGGCGATCCGCGCCAGCTGGATCTGACCCTGGCCGGCATGGTGCTGGAAAAGAACGGTGAACTCTACTCCACCGGTGTCGGCGCCGCGGTGCAGGGCTCACCGGCCAATGCCGTGGCCTGGCTGGCCAACACCCTTGGCGAACTGGGCATCCCGTTCAAGGCCGGCGAAGTGATTCTGTCCGGTTCTCAGTCGCAACTGGTGCCGGTAACCGATGGTGACGAACTGGTCTGTACCGTCGGTGGCCTGGGCAGTTGCAGCGTCAAGTTCAGCGGAAGGAGTGCAGTCTGATGATTACTCTGTCTCGTGAACAGATCGTACGTCTGTGTGAGCGGGTCGAAGGCGCGCAGACCCGTGCCTATGCGATCCCGAAACTGACCGATGAATACCCCAACATGACCATGGACGATGGTTATGCCGTGCAGACCGAACTGCGCCGCCGCTTTATCGAGCAAGGCCACACTCTGATCGGCTGGAAGGCGGGCCTGACGTCAAAGGCGAAAATGCAGCAGATGGGCGTGGATGTACCCTCCATCGGCTTTCTGACCGACAAAATGGCGCGGCCGGAAAACTCCTCGATCTCGGTGTCCGATTTGGTGCATCCGCGCGTGGAGTGTGAGGTGGCGTTCGTCACCAGGGCTCCCCTGAGCGGCCCGGACTGCACCGCCGAACAGGTGCTGGCGGCGACCGATTACGTGCTGCCGGCCATCGAGATCATCGATTCCCGTTTCTCGGGCTTCAAGTTCGATCTGGAAAGCGTCGTGGCCGACAACGGCTCTTCAGCCCGCTTCGTCGGTGGTGGCCGTGCCCGCTATCCGCAAGAGCTGGACCTTCGCACCCTGGGCGTGGTGCTGGAAAAGAACGGCGAGATCGTCGAAATGGGCGCGGCCGCTGAAGTGCTGGGTCATCCGGCCGAAGCGGTGGCGATGCTGGTCAACATTCTGCACGACCTGGGCGAAACACTGCCCGCCGGCAGCTTTGTCATGAGCGGCGGCATCACCGCTGCCGTGGCGGTGCAGCCCGGTGATCATATAAACGCTCGCTTCCAGGAGCTGGGCTCCATCTCCATCCGATTCGAACAATAAGAACAGGATCTATCCATGCCAATTATCGAAATGCATCTGCTGGTGGGACGCAGCAGTGAAGACAAGGCTCGTGCGGCCAGCGCCATTACTGCCGCTGCTGCAGAAAGCCTTGGGGTGAAGCCGGAGACGGTCCGGATTCTGGTGACCGAGCACGGTAAAGACGAATTTTACGTGGCGGGTCGCGCCGGGCGTGCCAGTGACCAAGCGGCCTCGGTCGCGGTGCAAGAGGGGGCAAGCAAGTGAAGAAGATCAAATGTGCACTGATCGGGTCCGGCAACATCGGTACCGACCTGATTTACAAGATTCAGCGCAGCCCGGTGCTGGAGCCGGTCTGGATGGTCGGTATCGACCCTGAATCCGAGGGTCTGGCCCGTGCGCGGGAGATGGGACTGAAGGTCACCGCGGATGGGGTTGATGGGCTTCTGCCGCATGTACTGGAAGACGGCATCCAGATCGCATTCGACGCCACCAGTGCCTACGTACATGCCGAGAACAGCCGCAAGCTGAATGCGCTGGGCGTGATGATGGTCGACCTGACGCCGGCGGCCATCGGCCCGTTGTGCGTGCCGCCGGTCAATCTGGCCGAGCATGCCGACAAGCAGGAGATGAACGTCAACATGATCTCCTGTGCCGGTCAGGCCACCATCCCGATCGTGAATGCCGTGTCGCGGATCCAGCCGGTGGAGTACGCCGAGATCATCGCCAGCCTTTCGTCACGCTCCATTGGCCCGGGTACCCGTGCCAACCTGGACGAATTTACCTACACCACCTCCAATGCCATCGAAGTGGTGGGCGGTGCCAAAAAGGGTAAGGCGCTGGCGATCATCAACCCGGCCGAGCCACCGATGATCATGCGCAACACCATCTACTGCCTCACCGAAGGCGAACCGGATCAGGATCGTATTCGCGATTCCATCCTGACCATGATCGGCGAAGTGCAGAAGTATGTGCCGGGCTACAAGCTGGTCAACGGGCCGAGTTTTGAAGGCAACAAGGTCGCCGTGTTTATGGAAGTGGAAGGGCTGGGGGATTACCTGCCCAAATATGCCGGCAACCTGGACATCATGACCGCGGCCGCTACACGCACGGCGGAGATGTTTGCCGAAGAGATCCTGTCCGGAAAAATCGAACTCAAGCCAGTGGAGGTTGCCTGATGAGCATCGTTGAAGGTCGCAAAGTGATTCTGCACGACATGTGCCTGCGTGATGGCATGCATGCGCTGCGTGAACAGATCAGCGTCGAGCAGATGATCAAGGTTGCCACGGCGCTGGATGATGCCGGCGTGCCCTATATCCAGGTGACCCACGGGGCCGGGCTGGGCGGCAACTCGCTGCAGCACGGCTTCGCTCTGGCAAGCAACGAGGAGTATATCTCGGCTGTCGCGTCGCGGATGAAACAGGCCAAGGTATCGGTGCTGCTGATCCCGGGCCTGGGCACCATGAAGGAGCTGCGCTCTGCCTACGACTGCGGCGCACGCAGTGTCCACGTGGCGACCCACTGCACCGAGGCGGACACCTCGCCGCAGCATATCGCCTGTGCCCGTGAGCTGGGCATGGATACTTCCGGCTTCCTGATGATGTCGCACCTGAACGATGCCCGGGGGCTTGCCGAGCAGGGCAAGCTGATGGAGTCCTATGGGGCCAATACCGTCTACATCACCGACTCTGCCGGCTACATGCTGCCGCAGGATGTGACCGAGCGCGTAAGCGCACTGCGTGAGGTACTCAAGCCGGAAACCGAGATCGGCTTCCACGGCCATCATAATCTGGGCATGGGGATCTCCAACTCCATTGCGGCCATTGAAGCGGGAGCGACCCGGATCGATGGTTCCGTTGCCGGCCTGGGCGCGGGTGCAGGCAACACGCCGCTGGAAGTGTTTGCCGCTGTCTGCGAACGAATGGGACTGCAGACCGGGGTCGACCTGTTCAAGCTGATGGATGTGGGCGAAGAGATCATCGTGCCGATGATGGAGCATATGGTACGTGTGGATCGTGAATCACTGACGCTGGGCTATGCCGGTGTCTACTCCACCTTCCTGCTGCATGCCAAGCGAGCCGCCGACCGTTTCGGCATACCGGCTCGCGACATCCTGGTCGAGCTGGGTCGCAAGAAGATGATCGGTGGCCAGGAAGACATGATCCAGGATACCGCCATGACCATGGCCAAGGCACGCGGACTGCTGTCCGAAAACGCCTGATCCATGCCGACAGACCCATGCCGACGAGAGCGCCGGGGTGAAGGCCCCGGCGCTTACCGCAGAGCGGAGTCGAGGATGAAATACAGCATAGAGATTCAAGACAGTAACGAAACCTTCTTCTGTGACGCATCACAGAATGTGCTTGAGGGGATGGTGCGCCTGGGACGGCGCGGGATTCCTTCAGGCTGTCGTGGCGGTGCCTGTGGTATCTGCAAGGTCGAGGTGCTGCAAGGCGACTATCGCAGCAAACGGATGAGTCGTTGCCACGTCGATGACGAGGACCTGGTGCATGACCGGGTGCTGGCCTGTCGCATCAACCCCGACAGCGATCTGGTGATCCGGGTGATCGGCAAGATGAAAGCCCGGTTTGAACCCACATCACAAAACAAGTCACAAAGCACGTCGAAAAACTGAGCAGGGGTGCTTCAGTTACTCTCCCCTTTCAACCAGGGATGGTTCTTTTTTTCGGCTGCCTGCCGTCGCGTCCTGTTGCTCCGTATATTCCCGCACAGTGCCGAGAAAAGCCTGCAGAATCGGTGAGTGGTCATCTTCACGGTAGAGGCAGCTGAGGTCGGTCGATGCGCCGGGCGGCGTATTGGTCAGCGGGATATAGACAACGCCCGGCAAGGTCAGGGTGGTGGCCGCTTCCGACACCAGGCAGACACCGAAGCCACTGGCGACCAACGCCACGCCGGTCAGTACATCATCCACTTCCTGAGAAATTTGCGGCGTGAAGCCGGACAGTTCGCAGAGTTTCATCACCTTGTCGATGAAGTTCGGGCGGCTTTGGGCCGGAAACAGGATCAACGGATGCTGGGCGATTTCCTGGAAATCGATCGCTCTGCGGTTGGCCAGGGGAGAGGCTTCGTTGACGGCCAGCAGCAGTTTCTCCGTTATCACCTGTTCAATGCGAAGATCGCTCAGGGGCTCGACCATGCGGTTGAAACCGATGGTGATGCGTCGCTGGCGCAAGGCCTCTATCTGGGCATGTTTATCCATGGTGTGCAGCACCACCCTGACATCGGGGTAGTGCTTGCGGAAGGCAAGCAGAATCCTCGGGATGGTATCGAGGATACCGGAGCCGAAGATGGCGACATCGAGTCGGCCGAGGCGCCCCTGGCCGGCACGCTGAGTACGTTCGGTGGCCTGCTCGATCAGCGTGAAGATATTGCGCGCTTCCTGCAGGAACAGCGAACCGGCATGGGTAATCTCCATCCCCTTGGCGGTGCGGGTGAACAGCTGTACTCCCAGCTCCTCCTCCAGCTGATGAATCTGCCGTGTCAGCGGCGGCTGAGAGATGTTGAGCAGCGTCGCGGCGCGGCCAATGTGTCCCTCTTCCGCCACCGTGATGAAGTACTTCAATTTCCTCAGATCCATCGCGTTCCTCGCCTGTCAGTGCTGGTCGATATCTTCATACCTTATGGGTATCAAAATGGTGAGTCAATTGTATTGGAAGGTAATTAGTCGCTTCTATACCTTAGAAAACATCCGTGATTGTCAGGGCAGTTGCGCGAAAAGAATAAAAACATAACGCAGAGGAGATCGCATGATGAGCATGCCATTAAATCCTTCGGTGCCGGCCGCAATGCATGCCCGGCGCAAGTTATACACAGCCATCGGACTGATTACCGGTATGGCCTGTGCATCGGGTGTACAGGCGTTCCAGATCGACAGCTCCAATCCCGATATCAGGATGACCTGGGATAACACCATCAAGTACAGCCTGGGTTATCGTCTCAAGGATGCGGACCCTGATGTGGCTGATAACTCCCTTGGCCCCCAGGCCAATACCAACGATGGTGACCTCAACTTCGACAAGGGGCTGATCTCCAATCGTCTGGATATCCTGTCCCAGTTCAATCTGTCGTATAAACGCAAGTACGGTTTCCGTGTCAGTGGCGCTGCCTGGTACGACGATGTTTATCACCGGGATACCGATAACCCGGGCGCGCTTGGTGGTGCACTGGTCAACTCCCGCTCGGTCGACTACACCCAGTTCACCGATGCCACCAAAGACCTGCACGGGGGCGATGCCGAAATCCTCGATGCCTTCGCCTACGGCAACTTCAATGTGGCTGGCAAGAGCCTGAACCTGAAGCTGGGGCGCTTCACCCAGCTGTATGGTGAAAGCCTGTTCTTCGGTTCCAATGGTATCGCCGCAGCTCAGACCTCGCTGGACCTGGTCAAGGCGCTGTCGGTGCCCAACTCACAGTTCCAGGAAATTTTGCGTCCGGTCGGCCAGTTGTCCGGTCAGTTGCAGATCAGTCCTGATCTTTCCATCGGTGCCTACTACCAGCTGGAATGGCGCAAGACCCGAATTCCGGGTGCCGGCAGCTACTTCAGCTTTGCTGACTTTGTCGATGAAGGCGGTGAGAGCCTGATTCTGGGACCGGGTGCGGTGGTCTACCGTGGCCAGGATATCGAGCCCAGCGACAGCGGCCAGTTCGGCATGCAGTTGCGCTTCAAAACCGACAACGCCGAGTACGGCCTCTATGCGGCCCAGTTCCACGAGAAGCTGCCGCAGTTCTATGCCCGCCCCGGGGTGAATGTTCAGCCGGGCAGCGTCGGTGACTACGTTGAGGTGTTTGGCGAAAATATCCGCACCATTGGCGGCAGCTTCAGTACCCTGGTCGGCGAGACCAACGTGGCAGGGGAACTCTCCTTCCGTGACAACCAGCCTCTGGTCGCCAGCGGCAATGCTGTCATCACCAACGCACTCTCTGATGGTGACGACAACGCGGCATTTCCGGTTGGCCGGACCCTGCACCTGAACCTCTCCATGATCAGTGTGCTGCCAGAAAGCAGTCTCTGGGATGGTGCGACCTTCATCGGTGAATTCGCCTACAACCGCCGCCTCAGTATTACCGATAACGCGGATCAGCTCGATCCGTCAGCAACCCGCAGCGCCAGTGCACTGCAATTCGTGTTCACGCCTGAATTCTTCCAGGTGATGCCGGGAGTGGACCTGAAAACGCCGATCGGCGTGGGCTACGGTCTGTCTGGACGTTCCTCCGTGAACGGGGTGCTGTTCCCGTCAGAAGGGGGCGGCAATATCAGTCTGGGCCTGACGGCCGATTACCAGCGTACCTGGCAGGCGGCGCTCAATTACACCCATTACATCGGCACAGCCGGTTCCATCGTGAAATACGGCACGGCCGTGCCTGAGCTGTCCTATGACAACTTCCACGGCGACCGTGACTTTATCTCACTCTCGATTCAGCGCACGTTCTGATCTGTTTTGAACCAGTGGTAGGAGAACAATAATGAAATCCACCTCATCCATTCTGGCCGGCGTTGCAGCCCTGCTGATCGCGGCTCCACACTTACAGGCAGCCGTTTCAGCCGACGAAGCCGCCCGCCTCAAGTCCGACCTGACCCCGCTGGGCGGTGAAAAGGCCGGCAATGCCGACGGCAGCATTCCTGCCTGGACCGGCGGTATCACCGAAATGCTGAGCGGCGATTACCTGGGGGACATTCCCAAGTCGATCTTCGCTGATGAAAAGCCGCTCTACCAGGTCACGGCACAGAACCAGTCCCAGTATCAGGACCTGCTGAGTGAAGGCGTGCAGGCGATGCTGCAGAAGTATCCCGACAGTTTCCGTCTGGATGTGTACCCGACTCATCGCACCATGGCAGCGCCCCAGTCGGTCTATGACAATACCCTGGCCAACGCGACCCGCTGCAAGCTGATCGAAGGCGGTTATTCGGTTGAGGGTTGTGCCGGTGGCATTCCCTTCCCGGTGCCGCAGGAAGGGGTGGAGGTGATGTGGAACTTCCTGATGCGCGTGGAAGCGCCGTCCATCGAGTACACCTTCAAGAATATCGTCGGCAATGCCGATGGCAGCCACACGCTGGCGACTCGTAACGACATCGCCTTCCAGTATCCGCAGTATTACAAGGATGCCACCCCTGAGGGCTGGTCCGGCGAGTACTCCATGTTCCGCTTCAATACCCTGGAACCGCCGTTCAAGGCCGGTGAATCTCTGGTCGTGCGTGACAGCATCGATCGCGATCAGCCGCGTCAGGCCTGGCAGTACCTGCTGGGACAGCGTCGTGTGCGCCGTGCCCCGACCGTTTCCTACGATACGCCGGACTTCGTCGCTTCCGGGGCCAACTACTTCGATGAAGTACAGGGCTTCTTCGGTTCTGTTGACCGCTTCACCTGGACGTTGAAAGGCAAGCAGGAGCTGCTGGTGCCCTACAACACCAACAACTTCGTCGGCGCTTCGCTGGATGATGCACTGAGCAACTACCACCTGAATCCGGACCAGGTCCGTTGGGAAAAGCACCGTGTTTGGGTGGTCGAAGCCAACGTGGCCGAAGGCAAGCGCCATGCCGTTCCCAAGCGTACCTTCTACATTGATGAAGACAGCTGGTTGGTGCTGTTGGCCGATGGCTATGACGCCGAAGGCAAGCTCTGGCGCACTTCGGTGGTAACCCCGTTCGTGGTGCCGAAGATCCCGGCGCTGATGATGAAGACGGCAACCGTGTTCAACCTGCAGGCGAACACCATGAGCGTCATTCAGGCATTGAACGAGGAAAACTTCCGTGTCGTGGAGACCAAGCCGGAAACATTCTTTACCGGTGATGCGGTCGCCGCAGAAGCCGTACGTTAAAGCCCTTCGTCTCCTGCCCCGGCGCAGCCGGGGGCAGGAGACCGGGTCAGTTGCCGGCGCTCTCCGGCAACCCTGCCAGTCGAGTAGTCAATCATGAATAAAACACATACCCAATGCCGTCAGATGTTGCGCGTGGCGGCTCTGTCCGTGGCGTTGATCAGTACCGCCGATGCCGCCGTCGCCGAGGCCAAGTCTGACAAGCCCGTTGTCCCTGACCTGCTGGAGCTGCAGGCTCAGACTACGGCCCGTGCGCTGCACGCGATTCAGCTCGGCATCGCAACGGCCGGCGAGCGTCTGGTGAGCGTCGGCGAGCAGGGCATTATCCTGCTCTCGGATGACAATGGCCGCAGCTGGCGTCAAAGCACGGGTGTTCCGGTCAGTGTGACGTTGACGGATGTCGAGTTTGCTACACCGCTGGAAGGCTGGGCCTCTGGCCACAGTGGCGTGATTCTTCATACGGCGGATGGCGGTGAAAACTGGACCCTGCAAATGGACGGGTACCAGGCTGCCGATATCATCCATCAGGAGGCCAAACGCCGCTCTGAGGCGGGCATGCCGGGTGCGGCAAGCGCCCTGCGCAATGCCGAATACCTGGTCAAGGAAGGTGCCGATAAACCTTTTCTGGATCTCTTCTTTGCCGACCAGAACCGGGGTTGGGCGGTGGGTGCCTATGGTATTGCCCTGCAGACCCGTGACGGTGGCCAGCACTGGCAGTCCAGCGTCGATCTGATACCCAACTCTGGTGGTCGACATCTCTATTCCATTCAGGCCGATGGCCGCAGCCGGGTCATCGCCGGCGAGCAGGGCAGCCTGTTCCGCAATGCTGCCGCACAGCCAGCCTATGAGCGGGTGGAAACGCCCTATGCCGGCACTTTCTTCGGCTTTGTTCCGTTGCCACAGCAACAGCTGCTGGCGTTTGGCCTCAGGGGGAATGTCTGGCGCAGCAACGGCAACGCGTGGCAGAAGGTCGATCTGGGCTCTGAAGCGACGCTGACAGCCGGCCTGATGCTGGATAACGGCCGTATTCTGCTGGCCGACGAAGGCGGGCATCTGATCATCAGTGATGACCAGGGGTACAGCTTCCGCAAGCTGCACAACAGCCCGGTGCCCGCCATTACCGGGATGACGCTCTCCCATGACGGAGCCTTGCTGCTGTCCACCGCACGTGGCCCTGTGCGTCTGGAAGCATCCATTTTTGCGCTGGAAGACAAGTGATGAATAGCTCTACTCAAGCCCATACAGGTGAGATGATTCGTCACCTGGAAGATTTCGATACTCGCTCCGGGCGGCTGACGGAGCGGCTGCTGTTCAACAACCGTATCGCCGTAATCCTGATCTGCCTGGCGATCACCCTGTTTCTCGGCATGCAGTCGGTCAACCTTGGCATGAGTGCCGCGTTCGAGAAGATGATCCCGACCAGTCATCCTTTCATTATCAATTTCCTCGAAAACCGCAAGCAGCTGGCCGGTACCGGTAACACCCTCAGGATCGCGGTGGAAAACAGCGAAGGCACCATCTTTGATGCCGAGTACATGGACACGCTGAGGAAGATCCATGACGAGATCTTCCTGCTGCCCGGTGTCGACCGTCCGTTCATGAAGTCACTCTGGGCGCCGGCCGTGCGCTGGACCGGGGTGACCGAAGAGGGGCTGGATGGCGGACCGGTGATTCCGGATGGCTATGATGGTTCCGAAGCCAGCCTGGATCAGGTGCGCAACAATGTCGAGCGCTCTGGCGAGATCGGTCAGCTGGTGGCGGCCAACTTCCGTTCCTCCATTCTGCTGGTGCCGCTGCAGGAGACGGATGCCTCCACTGGCGAGCGGATCGATTACCATGCCTTCTCCCAGCAGCTGGAACAGCTGCGCCAGAAGTATGAGTCGGACAAGGTCCGCATCCACATCACCGGTTTCGCCAAGGTGGTCGGCGATCTGATCGAGGGGCTGCAGCAGGTGTTGCTGTTCTTTGCCCTGACCATCGCCATCGCGATGCTGGTGCTCTTTCTGTACACCCGCTGCATTCGCAGCACGCTGCTGGTGGTGCTTAGCTCGCTGACCGCGGTGGTCTGGCTGCTGGGGTTGCTGCCGCTGCTGGGCTATGACCTGGACCCTTATTCGATTCTCGTACCCTTCCTGGTGTTTGCCATCGGCATGAGCCACGGTGCCCAGAAGATGAACGGCATCATGCAGGATATCGGTCGCGGTGTGCACAAACTGCTGGCGGCGCGTTATACCTTCCGTCGCCTGTTCCTGGCCGGTCTGACCGCGTTGCTGTCCGACGCCATCGGCTTTGCCGTGCTGATGGTGATCGACATTCCGGTGATCGAGGATCTGGCGGTAACGGCCAGTATCGGTGTTGCCGTGCTGATCTTCACCAACCTGATCCTGTTGCCGGTGCTGCTGTCTTACACCGGCGTCAATGCCAGGGCGGCTGAACGCAGCGTTCGTGCCGAGATCGTTGACCTCAACGACCGTGAGCATCGCAAGCACCCCTTCTGGGCCTGGCTGGACCTGTTTACCCAGAAGCGGCATGCCAGCATCGTGGTCATCCTTGCCCTGTTGCTGGGCGGCTTGGGCCTGGTGATCAGTCTGCAGGTGAAAATCGGTGATACCGGGCAGGGCGCGCCGGAGCTGCGAGCCGATTCCCGTTACAACACCGATAATGCCTTCATGGTGCAGAACTACGCCGCCAGCAGCGATGTCTACGTGGTGATGGTACGCACTGGCCAGTATGAATGTGCCCACTACGATACGTTGATGGCCGTGGATGCTCTGGAGCGTCGTCTGGCTCAGCTGCCGGGTGTGGAAACTACCAGCTCGCTGGCGGGGCTGGCCAAGATCGCCCAGGCGGGCATGAACGAAGGCAGCCTGAAATGGTATGGCATTCCCCGTTCGCAGGGCATGCTGAACGCCATTATCACGCGGGCGCCGCGTGAGCTGTTCAACCAGAACTGCGACCTGCTGACCATCTACGCCTACCTGAAGGACCACAAGGCCGATACGCTGACCAGCGTCGTCGATACCGTGGAGAGCTTCGCGGCCCAGTACAACAGCGACAGCATCCGCTTCCTCAGTGCGGCGGGCAATGCCGGTATCGAAGCCGCCACCAACATCGTGGTGAAGAAAGCCAACGTGCAGATGCTGGTGCTGGTCTATGCCGCCGTCATTCTGCTGGCGTTCATCACCTTCCGTTCCTGGCGTGCGGTGCTCTGTGCGGTACTACCACTGATGCTCACCTCGGTGCTCTGCCAGGCATTGATGGTCTGGCTCAATATCGGCGTCAAGGTGGCGACCCTGCCGGTGATCGCGCTGGGGGTCGGCATCGGCGTCGATTATGCCCTCTATATTCTCACCGTCACGCTGGCGCGTCTGAAAGAGGGTATGACCCTGTCCGAGGCCTATTACCAGGCGCTGCTGTTCACCGGCAAGGTGGTCGTGCTGACAGGCATTACGCTGGGCGTGGCCGTGTTCACCTGGATTCTGTCACCGATCAAGTTCCAGGCCGACATGGGCATCCTGCTTGCGTTCATGTTCATCTGGAACATGCTGGGCGCGCTGATTCTGTTGCCGTCGCTGGGCTACTTCCTGCTCAAGGCGAAAAAGGCCTGAGGGCCAACAGGGATGTGAAAGTGACAGGGATGTCCCGTTAGAACCGGATCGAGCCATATCATGGGTATAAAAACAATTATAAATACCGAAAATATCCTGCTGTCAGTCCTGACCCTGCTGCTGGCCACACTGGCGCTCAGTACCACAGAGTGGCTGCTGCAAGGGTTGTCCCTGGCCGCGGTGTTGCTGTTGGCCGTCTACCACCAGGTGCTTATGCGTCGGGAAAGCCGGCTGGCTCGAACGGTCGCGCAAGTCTGCGGGGTACTCAGCGACACGGACGACGGAGGTACCGAGGAATCTGCCGGTCGACAGCTGCAGCTGTTGAGTGAACTGTTGGGCGAGAAGGTGGGCAAGGCTGCTCGTATCAGTGAACTGACTCGGTCATTGTCCAGTTCCGCCGGCAGTCTTGTCTCCAACTTTACCCAGGTCGTGGCGACCGCTGATCGACAGGCACTGCTGGCGGAGCAGACCACTGAAGTGGTGCAAACCGTAGCGGGCCATGCGTCTGATATCAGTCACAAGGCGGGGCAGATGGTGGAGGTGGCCGCACTGACACGGCAAAGCGCCCAACAGGGGGACGAAACCGCCCGTCGCATGGCCGACAGCACGGCGCAAATGTCGGCAGTGATCACCCGGGTGTCCGATGATTTCTGTCAGGTACGAGATGAGGTTGCGCGCATTGGCGAAATCGTGACCATCATTCAGGAGATCGCCGGCAAGACCAACCTGCTGGCGCTCAACGCGGCGATAGAAGCTGCCCGCGCCGGAGAGGAGGGCCGCGGCTTTGCCGTCGTGGCTGACGAGGTCCGTCAACTGGCCGAGCGTACCGAACGTTCCACTCAGGATGTTCGTCAGATCATCGACAGTATCAGTACCGGCATCGGGCAGCTCGATGCACAGATGACCGAGGCACAACAGACAACCGATCTGGCACATGCCGTGGCAGAGGATGTCTCCCGTTTGCTCAGGGACATTGCTGAGCATGCTGCGGATGCCTCGACCGAATCCGATCTGATGCTGCAGGGGGCTGATGCTCAGCTGGAGATTACTACTCGACTGGAGCAGGGAGCCAATGAGGTGCGCCAGTTGTCCGGCAGCCTGGATGAGCGGGTCAACAGCTGCAACGAGGATATTCGCCAGCTCACCATGCAGTTCTCGACCATCAAGGACATGGCCAGTGATCTGGATGTGACCGCGGATGAACGGGCGGCCTTGATGGATTTCATCGAAGAGATCCGGCTGAACAACATCATGATCATGAATGCCCGTGATGCCGACCAGGTGGTGCCCTATGTCCGGCGGATTCGGCAGATCGACGGCTTTATCGACCTCCAGCTGGATCGCATCAGTAACACTGACTTCAACGGCAGTGAGCCGCAGCAGCGTGATCGCGTGGTTGGTGTTCTGCGTGCGGCGATGAAAGACTACCGTGCTGCCCGTGATGTGATTCTGCAACTGGCCGAGCGAGGCGAGCTGATACGGGCGCGAGAACTCGGTGCACAGCAGGTGCGACCGGCGTATCAGAAGGTCAAGACCGCCTGTGAAGCGGTGCTGGCATTGGCATAAGGTCGTATCGGCCAGTTGAGGCAGGGAGGTCGACATCTGAGGCTGGAGTGATATGTTCTCTGCTGCGTCTCACAATAATAACCGTCCAGGCGAAAAGACGATGAGCGATAAACGGTTGATCGAGCAGTTCAATCTGCGCTCGAAGCTCCGATTCAATATCGATAACGGCCACATCTGGTTCGGTGAGAACCGGATGCTGCTGTTGCATACCCAGGCCCTCAGTGGCCTCAGAGATGAACTGTTTTCGAGCATGGGTGAAGCCCGTGCGCGGGGGGTTCTGATCCGGATGGGGTTTCGTGCCGGGCAACTCGATGCCGAAGTGGCGTCCCGACTCTATGGCGCCGGCGATGATTATGACGTGTTCAAGATCGGCCCTGAGCTGCATGCGTTTGAAGGCCACGTAAAGTCAGAGATCACCCAGGCAGAGATCGATTGGGAGAAAGGCTCCTTCGATGGGCGAGTACGTCTGGAAGAGTCCTGGGAAGCCGAGGCCCACATTCAACAATACGGCATTGGTGATGATGTCGGCTGCTGGACGCTGGTTGGTTATGCTTCAGGTTACGTCAGCACCTTTTTCAAGCGCTTTATCGTTTTTCGTGAGGTCGAGTGCACCTGCAAGGGTGACACCCATTGCACGATTATCGGCAAGCCGGCTGAAGACTGGAATGACGACAGCTATATTGACCTGTTCCGGATGGATCAGAGCCCGTTGCCAGCCTGTGATATTGAAGAACAGCTGCATCAGTTGCGTGGCCGACGGCCGCCCCGGGCGACTCAGGAAAGGGGCAACCTGGTCGGTCAGTCACCGGGCTTTCTGAAGGCCTTCGACCTGTTGCACAAGGCCTCCCGTGGGCCGATCAACGTGCTCCTGCTGGGTGAGACCGGTGTCGGCAAGGAGGTGTTCGCCAAGTGGCTGCATGACAACAGTGATCGGGCAGACCAGCCCTTTGTGGCCATCAACTGTGCCGCCATTCCCAATGATCTGATCGAAGCCGAGCTCTTCGGGGTGCGCCGGGGCGCCTATACCGGTGCCCAGGAGTCACGTCCCGGCCGTTTCGAACGTGCCGATGGCGGCACCCTGTTTCTGGATGAGGTTGGCGATCTCTCACCTTCGGCCCAGGTCAAGCTGCTGCGCGTGCTGCAAAGCGGTGAGGTCGAGCGTCTGGGGGACAGTCAAGCCCGCAAGGTCAATGTGCGCCTGATTGCCGCGACCAACGTGAATCTCGAACAAGCGATCGCCGAAGGCGACTTCCGCGCGGACCTGTTCTATCGCATTGCCACCTATCCGGTCGAAATCCCACCGCTGCGGGAGCGCAAAACCGACATCCCGTTGCTGGTGCAGGCGATGCTGGAAAAGTACGTGCCGATCTATGGCAAGCAAGTGGCCGGCATTACCGATGGTGCCATGCAGGCGATGAGCGAGTACGCCTGGCCGGGAAATATCCGCGAACTGGAAAACCTGGTTGAGCGCGCTGTGTTGCTGGTACCCGAAGGGGGCAAGATCGGAATCGACCATCTTTTTCCCGGCAAAATGGGGCAGGCGCTGTCCGGGGCCAACCTGGATCAGGGAGGGCGCCTGTGCCGGCAGGAGGAAGGACGAATGGACAGTCTGTACGAATCCTTGATCGACAGCTCTGTCGATATGGAAACCCACCTGAACCGAATCTACCGACTGGCGGTGGAAAAGGCCGGCGGCAACCTGACCCAGGCCGCCAAGATATTGGGCGTGACTCGACGTCAGGTGGCTTACCGGGTGCAAAAGGAGTCCTGAGTAGGCGTCAGAGGAGCGGCTCGGGCATTTCAGCAAGGAGCACTTAAAACCGATCCACCCGATAAGGCGTCATATCCACCTCGGGTGTCTCGCCGTCCATCATCTGGCTCAGCAGCTTGCCGGTGACCGGGCCCAGAGTGAAGCCCTGATGGCCGTGGCCGAAAGCGGTCCAGAGTCCCGGCTGGTTGGGTACGGGGCCGATCACAGGTTTCATGTCTGGCATGCAGGGGCGGGCCCCCATCCAGGGTTTCGGGTCCAGTCGTTCACCCAGCGGGAAAAACTCGCGGGCCAGCGCTTCGGCGGCTTCCAGTTGCTTGTAGCTGGGCTGGGAGTCGTAGCTGGCCAGCTCGGCGCCGCTGGTCAGGCGGATACCGGCTTGCATCGGGGCCAGCAGGTAGCCGTTTTCAGCATCGATCAGCCAGTTGTTCAGCCTGGTCCCTTCGTGGGCAGCATAGTGCATATGGTAGCCACGTTTGGTGAACAAGGGGACCGCGGTACCCTGAGTTGCCAGCCATTGCGATGACCAGAGGCCCAGCGACATTACCACCTGCTCTGCCTTGAGGGTTTCACCGTCCACCCGAGCCTGCCAGCTTCTGCCCTGTCGTGAC
Source organism: uncultured Marinobacterium sp. (assembly GCA_963677795.1). Lineage (GTDB taxonomy): Bacteria > Pseudomonadota > Gammaproteobacteria > Pseudomonadales > Balneatricaceae > Marinobacterium. Next base: position 2,830,056 of record OY782520.1, read on the forward strand.
AGTGACAGGAGTTCACCCTGCAGCAGGCGGCCACCGCTGGCCTTGAAGGTCTCGGCATAGGCAGCGACCAGTCCACCGGGAGAGACCGAGCCCCAGGGCTGGGTCCAGTGGATGGCACCGGCCATGCCCGTGGCCATATCGGGTTCCAGCCGGGCCAGGGTTTCGCCATCAAGCACCTGAATCTCGATCCCGTAGTCGCTGACATGGCGTTCGGCCAAGCGGCATTGGGTCTCGAATGCTTGAGACGTACGGAAGGCATCGATATAGCCGGTCTTGCGGATCAGGTGTTCGGCCCCGGCGGCCTGGATCATCTCGGCGTGGCTGTTCAGCGATTGACTGATCAAGGCGGCGTAGGTCGGTACGATCTGTTCGTACTGTGCTGGCGCCGAGTGGCGCCAGTAGCTGAACAGGGGGCCGGCTGCCTGCATCACGCCACTGAGCTGGTAGCGAATGTCGGGCTCTCGGTTCGGCAGCACTCTCAGCAGAGTCGCCAGGTCTCGCGGGAAACCATAGGGGAACACGGCCTCGCGCTGAATCAGCCCGGCGTTGCCGAAGGAAGCCTCGCGTCCCGGTTCGCGCCGGTCGACTAGCGTGACCTGATGGCCTCTTTGTTGCAGGTGCCAGGCAACCGATACACCGACCATGCCAGCACCCAGAACCAGAATCTCACGTGACATCGATGACTTACCTCCTTGCTGAGTCACTACTATGGACAGCCGCCCGGTGATATCACCTTGCCGCTGGCGAAAAAAGGCACCAGCATAACGGCCATGGTGTAAAAGCCAATAGGCCTCATAAAGGGCTACACTATTCACCACAGGAAATCCGCTCAGGCGGCTAGCAAACCCGGTGCATAAGGAGAGAAAAGTGGACGCTATTGAATACCCGATCAAGGGGGCATGCCAGTGTGGTCAGGTCAGCTACGAGTTGCTTGCACCGCCGCAGATGGTGGTGGCCTGCCACTGCAAGGAGTGCCAGAAACTGTCGACCAGCGCCTTCAGCATCACCGCCATGGTGGATGTCAGTAGCGTCGTGTTCAGTGGCGAGATGAAACACTGGCAGCGCCCGGCGGACAGCGGCAACATTTCAGCCGCCAAGTTCTGCCCCACCTGTGGCAACCGTATCTACCATTACAACCCGGCCGAGCCGGACAAGATCAAACTCAAACCGAGCAATCTGACCGATACCCGCATCATCCAGCCGGTGGCTCATGTTTGGGTCAGTGAAAAGCAGGACTGGTTCGAGATCCCGGCGGGCGTGAAGGTGTTCGACAAGCAGCCGTAAAATCGGATGCATGCCGGTATTCTCAAGCGGCTGGTGCAGAGCTTTCAGATTTGACGGCTCTGCGCAGCTGCGTAAGCCGCGTCCTATTCCGCTTCATTCAGGTTCAGCAGCACATCACCTTTCAGTGCAAGCTCTATCGACGCCATCTCCTGCAGTACCCGCATCATCCGTGTTTCGCCCGCTTCGACCCGTTGCACCAGTTCGGGCACCAGTGCGGCCGGTATCAGCGCATGAAGTGGGTGCTCACGTCCGCCTGAACTCAGGTAGATCCAATGCTCCGGATATTTTTGGGCGGCATCCAGCAGCAAGGCGATATGTTTCGATCGGATGCCCGGTGTATCACAGGGCAGTATCAGGAAACGATCGCCTGGCAGTTCCGGCAACAGCTGGGCAAGGGCAACCAGCGGTCCGGGAAAATCATGCTGCGGATCACTGAGCAGTGGCAGGCCAAACATGGAGTAGAGCCCCGGATTGCGGTTGCAGTTGATGTAAAGACGGTCGCAGTGGGGGCGCAGGGCATCGATGGAGTATTCCACGCGGGGGCGGTTCTGGTAGGGCAACAACCCCTTGTCGGCACCACCCACGCGCTGGCCACGGCCACCGGACAGGATCAGGCCGGTAATCATGCACTTTGCTCCGTAATCGCGTGTTGCTTGATCAGCGCTTTCAGTTCCGGCAGGCAAGAGCCACAATTGGTGCCGCATTTGAGCTGCTCCCCCAAAGCCTGTGCCGAATTCGCGCCTGCGTTGATGGCAGCGAGAATGTCGGGCTCTCTCACCTGGAAGCAGCTGCAAATCACCGCGCCGCACGCTTGCTCACCGGGCGCCTGGGCTTCCAGCAGCTGACGGCGGGTATCCAGATCGATCTCGTGGCCGAACTGCTCATCCAGCCAGTCCAGATCGGGCAGTTCATGGTTGGGTTCTACCAGCAGTATCCACTCCAGCTTTTGGTTGCTGATGCCGGCGGCGCGGTAACGGCCGTTGCTCAGGTCTTCCAGCCAGAGGCTGGGTGTGCCGGTCAGGGCTTCGCACCAGTCCCGCCAGTTGTCCACAGGTGCGCTGTCGGCCAGTCGATAGCTGGTGCAGTGATTCAGCGGCACTCGGGTCCACCAATGGCCTTCTATCGCCAATGGTTCACGCACCAGCAGCCGTGCTTCCCAGCGCATCGGCAGCGGTCTCAGCGCAGCGCGGCCCTGCTTGGATTCCGGCTGGCCGGAGAAGGGGTCCACCACCGGGGCGAATAGGCTGCCGCTGCAACCTTCCTGGGTAAACTGGCGGGTCCAGTGCATGGGGATAAACACCTCGCCCGGCCGTTGCTGGTCGGTGATGCGAATGCGGCCCAGATAGCGGCCCAGATCATTGTGCAGCTCGGCCAGTTGCAGGTGCTCGACGCCGAAGCGTTCGGCATCTTGCGGGTGGATCTCGATAAAGGGTTCGGCATGGTGTTGCAGCAGGCGGGCGGCACGACCGGTGCGGGTCATGGTGTGCCATTGGTCACGGATACGGCCGGAGTTGACCAGTAGTGGGTACTCACTAGTGGGCTGCTGTATGGGGGGCTGAGGTGTGATCGGCAACAGGCGGGCCTTGCCGGTCGGGGTGAAGAAATGACCATCGGCGAACAGTCTCGGCGTGCCTTCTTGTGCCTGCTCGGTGACCGGCCACTGCACAGGCTTGAGAGCATCGTATTGGGCATCGCTCAGCTCTGACAAAGCGCTGATATCGAAGCCGCGCGTCCGGTTGTTTTCGAATCCGGACAGGCGGGCATGCTCACGGAAGATCGCGGCGGGAGAAGCGTAGTCGAAGGCGTCCGCGAACCCCATTCGCTTGGCCAGCTCACAGATGATCCACCAGTCGTGTTTGGCCTGTCCCGGCGGTGGCACCAGTCCGCGCTGGCGCGAGATGCGCCGCTCGGAGTTGGTCACGGTGCCGTTCTTTTCGCTCCAGCCGCTGGCAGGCAGGGCGATATCGGCCAGCTCCAGCGTATCGGTGTGGGCCATGCATTCGGAGACGATCACCAGTTCGCACTTCTCAAGTGCGCGGCGCACCCGGTTGGCATCGGGAAGGCTGACCAGAGGATTGGTGGCCATGACCCACAGCGCCTTGATTTCGCCACGCTCGATCGCTTCGATCAGCTGCACCGCCTTGTAGCCTTCCTGCTGCGCCATGTTGGTTGCCTGCCAGAAGCGGCCCACCCGGTCGATGAACTCAGGCTGGCTGAAATCCATATGTGCGGCCAGCTGGTTGGCCAGCCCGCCGACTTCACGACCGCCCATGGCGTTGGGCTGGCCGGTCAGCGAGAAAGGCCCCATGCCGGGTTGGCCCAGTCGACCGCTAGCCAGATGACAGTTGATGATGCTGTTGACCTTGTCGCTGCCGCTGCTGGACTGGTTCACGCCCTGTGAAAAGAAAGTCAGTGTTCGCTCAGTAGTACAGAACCAGTCCACCAGCTGTTCCAGATCGGCCAGCGGCACGTCGGCCTGTCGTGCGACTTCCGCCAGATTACCGGCACTGGCTTGTGCCGCCTCCAGTGCGGCATCGAAGCCCTCGGTATGGGAATCGATAAAGGCCTGATCCAGAGCGCCCCGTTCCGCCAGCGCTGCCAGGATGGCATTGAAAATCAGCGCATCGCTGCCCGGCTTCAGGGCCAGGTGCAGGTCGGCCAGATCGGCGGTGGCGGTACGGCGCGGGTCGATCAGCACCACCTTGATACCAGGGTTGGCGGCCTTGGCCGCGACCATGCGCTGGTACAGGATTGGGTGGTTCCAGGCGGCATTGGAGCCGACCAGCACCATCAACTCGGCATGGTCGATATCCTCGTAGCTGCACGGCTGGAGATCGCCGCCGAAGGCGCGCTTGTAGCCCACCACGGTGGAGGACATGCACAGGCGCGAGTTGGTATCCACATGGGCCGAGCCGATGAACCCCTTCATCAGCTTGTTGGCCACATAGTAGTCCTCGGTCAGCAACTGGCCGGACAGATACATCGCCACTGATTCAGGGCCGTGGAGCTTGATGATCGCTTCCAGCCGGGTGGCCAGGGTATCCAGCGCGATGTTCCAGCCGTACTCGCGGCCATCCACACGTGGGGACAGCAGGCGTTCCTCGGAGCCGGTGGTCTCGTGCAGGGCACTGCCCTTGACGCAGAGGCGGCCCCGGTTGGCTGGATGCTCCTTGTCACCGCTGACGGCGATGACTCGCTGCTCATCGGTGCTGGCGCTGACGCCGCAGCCGACGCCGCAGTAGGGGCAAGTGGTCTTGTTGGACAGGCTCATGGCGTGCTCCCAATAAACAAAAACGCCCACCACAACCGGCAGACCACTGTCGATTGGGGAGGGCGTCGTTGCCAATGCTGTTAAATGTCATTGCATGGATAACTGCAAAAGCGGTGCCAGTGGGTGGCAGACGGTAAGTCGCTGTTAAATGGAACCAGGCATGTAAACGGGTGCACAATAAATGCCCAATTCTGGGGCGCGCTGCCATTTTGCAGTGCAGCAGGGAACAGGCAGGCGAGGGGGAAAAACCGTATAAACCAACAAAACGCGCTGATTTGTCGGGCTTTTTGGATTCTGGCACGGCATCTGCTTCAGTCCTGTCAGACCGGCGCTGCTCAGGCATCGCCACCACATTTCAGTTTTAACACTGACGGCAAGGGCGCCGTTCCATCAACGGAGAATTGATCTCCGGGACATGGAACGGCGCCCTTTTTGCTTTTTGCTTCTTGTATCTGGAGAGCGAGACCATGCTGAAACAACCGGGATCATTCAAGCGACTGCTGCTGGCGGCGTCCATCGCTGTTACCACCCTGACGGCCCAGACATCGGCGCAGGCCGAAGTGGGCTATCCGGAGAAGGAGGAGCTGAAGTTCGGCTTCATAAAGCTGACCGACATGGCGCCTTTGGCGATTGCCTATGAGAAACAGTACTTCGAGGATGAAGGCCTGTACGTGCAACTGGAAGCCCAGGCCAACTGGAAGGTGCTGCTCGACCGCGTCATCGACGGTCAGCTGGATGGAGCACACATGCTCGCCGGCCAGCCGCTGGGCGCCACCATCGGCTACGGCACTCAGGCGCATATCGTTACCGCCTTCAGCATGGACCTGAACGGCAACGGCATCACCGTTTCCAACGATATCTGGCAGCAGATGAAGGAGCACATCCCCATGGGCGAGGACGGCAAGCCGGTACACCCGATCAAGGCCGACTACCTCAAGCCGGTAGTGGACAAGTACCGCGCCGAGGGCAAGCCGTTCAACATGGGCATGGTGTTCCCGGTATCGACCCACAACTACGAGCTGCGTTACTGGCTGGCCGCCGGTGGTATCCACCCGGGCTACTACGCGCCGCACAAGGGCGATACCAGCGGTCAGCAACAGGCAGATGCGCTGCTGTCGGTAACCCCGCCGCCACAGATGCCGGCCACTCTGGAGGCGGGCACCATCTACGGTTACTGCGTGGGTGAACCCTGGAACCAGCAGGCAGTGTTCAAGGGTATCGGCGTGCCGGTGATCACCGATTACGAGATCTGGAAGGACAACCCGGAAAAAGTGTTCGGTGTCTCCAAGGCCTGGGCCGATCAGTATCCCAACACCCATATCCGTGTGGTCAAGGCGATGATCCGTGCCGCCAAGTGGCTGGACGAGAACAACAACGCCAACCGTCCTGAGGCGGTGAAGATCCTGTCTCGTCCCGCCTATGTGGGCGCTGACGCCGAAGTGATCGCCAACTCCATGACCGGTACCTTCGAATACGAGAAGGGCGACAAGCGTGACGTGCCCGACTTCAACGTCTTCTTCCGACACAACGCCACCTATCCCTACTACTCCGACGCCATCTGGTACCTGACTCAGATGCGTCGCTGGGGCCAGATAGAGGAACAGAAGCCGGACAGCTGGTACATGGATATCGCCAAGAAGGTGTATCGCCCGGATGTCTACCGCATCGCCGCCGAGGAACTGATCGCCGAAGGCAAGATGGACGCCGCCGACTTCCCTGACTTTGCCACCGAAGATGGCTTCAAGGCGCCGCAGACCCAGTTCATCGACGGCATCACCTATGACGGTACCAAGCCGAATGAGTACCTCGAGAAGTTCTCTATCGGCCTCAAAGGCGCTGAACAAATCTAAGGCGTGCGGGCCCTTGCCGCTGGCGGGGGCCCTTCGCAGGAGGACACACCATGAGCAGTATCCGCATGACCCTCGCCGGCATGTCCGGCATCGCCGGAGTTAAAGCCAACGACACCTTCGCCAGCTGGTTGAAGCGTACCACCCAGACCCTCGGTTTGCCGCTGATCGGCCTGCTGGTCTTCCTGTTTATCTGGCAGGTGGGCGCCAAGCAGATCGATACCTCGCTGGGCCAGTTCCCGGGGCCGACCCAGGTCTACGAACAGGCGGGAGCACTGGTTTCTGAGCACAATCGTGAGCGTGATCGTGAAGCCGCTTTCTACGAACGTCAGGAAAAGCGTAATGCGGACCGTGTCGCCAAAGACCCAGACTATGTACCCAAAATCCGTGATTACACCGGCAAGCCGACCTTCTTTGACCAGATCGGCACCAGCCTGGTGACCGTGCTGGCGGGCTTTGCCATCGCCGCTTTGATCGCCATCCCGCTGGGCATTTGCATCGGTCTGAATTCAGCCCTGTATAGCGCATTGAACCCGATCATCCAGCTGTTCAAACCGGTGTCGCCGCTGGCCTGGCTGCCGCTGGTGACCATGGTGGTCAGTGCCGCCTATGTCAGCGACGACCCGCTGTTCGCCAAGTCCTTCCTGACCTCGCTGTTTACCGTATCCCTGTGCTGCCTCTGGCCGACGCTGATCAACACCGCAGTGGGCGTGTCTGCCATCAGCCCGGACCTGCAAAACGTGAGCAAGGTACTGCGCCTGAACTGGCTGACGCATGTGGTGCGCATCGTGCTGCCATCGTCGGTGCCGATGATCTTCACCGGCCTGCGGCTGTCACTCGGTATCGCCTGGATGGTACTGATCGCCGCCGAGATGCTGGCGCAGAACCCGGGGCTGGGCAAGTTCGTCTGGGACGAGTTCCAGAACGGCAGCTCCGACTCCCTCGGTCGCATCATGGTCGCTGTACTGGTGATCGGCCTGATCGGCTTCCTGCTGGACCGCATCATGCTGCTGATTCAGCGTGCCGTTTCCTGGGACAAAACTGCCATTACTCGATAAGGAGACTCCACCATGGCTGCACATCTTGAATTAACCGACGTTTCCATCGAGTTCCCGACACCAAAAGGGGCCTTCAAGGCGCTGGACGGGGTCAACCTGAAAATCCAGCGGGGCGAATTCGTCTCCCTGATCGGCCACTCCGGCTGCGGCAAGTCCACCGTGCTGAACATCGTCGCCGGCCTGCACCAGGCCACCACCGGCGGGGTGGTGCTGGACGGTCGCGAAGTGAACGAGCCTGGCCCCGAGCGTGCCGTGGTGTTCCAGAACCACTCGCTGCTGCCCTGGCTGACCGCCTACGAGAACGTGGAGCTGGCTGTGCGCCAGGTGTTCAAGGGCAAGAAGAGCAAGGCGGAGATGAAGGAGTGGATCGAGCACAATCTGGAACTGGTGCACATGACCCACGCCATCCACAAGCGCCCGGATGAGATCTCCGGTGGTATGAAGCAGCGCGTCGGTATCGCCCGAGCACTGGCAATGGAGCCCACCGTGCTGCTGATGGATGAGCCCTTCGGTGCGCTGGACGCACTGACCCGCGCCCATCTGCAGGACTCGCTGATGGAGATCCAGAACGAACTCAACAACACCGTGATCATGATCACCCACGACGTGGACGAGGCGGTGCTGCTGTCCGACCGTATCGTGATGATGACCAATGGCCCGGCCGCTACCGTGGGCGAGATCCTCAAGGTGGACCTGCCGCGTCCCCGCGACCGCATCGCGCTGGCCGACGACCCGGACTACAACCACTGCCGCCATCAGGTGCTGCGCTTCCTCTATGAGAAGCAGCGCAAGGTGGAGCCGCTTGAAAGCCGCCGCCCCAAGGATAAGGCAGGCAACGACAGCAAAGAAGCCCGTAAGCAGGCATAAGCGGAGGTATGGCTATGCACGCGGAACTGGTGATCGTCGGCAACGGCATGGCCGCTGCCCGACTGGCGCAGGAGCTCAAGCAGGGCAGCGGCTTTGACGGTCGCATCCTGATGATCGGCCGTGAACCCCGACCGGCCTACAACCGGGTGCTGCTGTCGCCGCTGCTGGCCGGCGAGGTCGAGGACCAGGCGCTGGAACTGCACAGCACCGACTGGTACGAGGAGCAGGGCATCGAACTGCTTTGCAACGACCCGGTGGTGGTGCTGGAACCCGAGCGCCACCGTCTGCAGACCGGCAGCGGCAAGCAGATCCACTATGACCAGCTGGTGCTGGCCACCGGCTCCAATTCCAGCCTGCCACCGCTGCCTGGCATCGACCTTAACGGGGTCATGGGCTTTCGTACCTGGCAGGATGTGGAAATCATGCGTGAAGCGGCAGCCAAAGGCGGCAGCGCCGTGGTGATCGGCGGCGGCCTGCTCGGCCTCGAGGCCGCAGAAGGCCTGCGAAAACTGGGCATGTGCACCCGTGTGCTCCAGCGCAGCGACTACCTGCTCAACCGCCAGCTCGACCGCCATGCCGCCGGCATGTTGCAGCAAACCCTGGAAGGGCGCGGACTGGAGATCATCACCAACGCCGGCGTTGAATGCCTGCAGGGCAATGAAGCGGGGCAGGTCACTGAAGTGATCCTCAAGGATGGCCGAACCTTGCCCGCCGACCTGGCCGTGGTTGCTGCCGGTGTCACCCCTGAAACCTCACTGGCTCGTGCTGCTGGCCTCGACTGCGAGCGTGCCATCAATGTGGATGCTGAACTGCGCACCAGCGCTGTGGATATCTTCGCCCTCGGTGAATGCTGTCAGTTCGAAGACAACACTTACGGTCTGGTCGCGCCTATATGGCGGCAGGCCAAGGTGCTCGCACAAATAGTGCGAGGCGAAAGCGATCAGTATGCCGAACAGCCTGTGGCTACCCAGCTCAAGGTCAGCGGGATCTCACTGTTCTCCTGTGGCGAGATCGATGCACAGGAAGCCAGCGTAGTGGAATACCACGACCCGGAAGTGGGGGACTATCGCAAGCTGTGGTTAAGGGATGAGAAGCTGGTGGGGGCTGTGTTGTATGGGGATACCCGCCAAGGGAATGGATACTTTGAACAGTTGTTGCAGGAGAGAGCAGGGCTATAGGTGCACTGCTCAGCCTACCTGTTCCAGGATATGAATGGCTTTCTTGGGGTCGGCCTCGATCAGGGCTAGAAGCTTCTTGGTAGGACCCGCAGGATTACGACGCTTGGTTTCCCAGCTTTTGACTGACTCCAGGCTGGCGCCAATAATATCGGCAAACTCCCGGCGACTCTTGCCAGACGCCTCTCGGATTTTCCTGACATCCAGCGTATCGAAATGATGAACGGCAGAGTTCGCTGGAGTCTGGTCTCCGTTCTCAATGGCAACCATCTCCTCGGCACTGGCCAAAAGGTCGGCAAACAGTTCGTCTTTCATCGTTATCTCCGCTACTTCAGCTTGTCAGTCAAAGCTTTGAGCTGTGCTTTCTGAGCGCTGGTAAGGTTATCCTGCTCGCTCTTCGGATAAATCAGCGCCAGGTACAATCGGCCGGTTGAGGGCACAAGACTGTAGTAAATGACCCTGACACCACCGCTTTTCCCCTTGCCCTGCAATGCCCAGCGCAGCTTCCTGAAGCCGCCAGTACCCTCGATACGACTGCCTGCTTCGGGGTTCACGATCAGGGCTTCCTGCATCTGACGGAAGCTCTCATCCGTGAGCAGTTCCTTGCGATGCTTGCTAAAACCAGCCAGTTCTATAAATGTAATCATCATACGTACGTGTACTGAGTACATGATAGGTGTACAGTGTACCTGTTTCAATCAGTAAAAGGCTACTGTCATGGGAGCTTGTGTTGATAAAGGCAGAACTATGAACCCGTTCGGCTGATCACTTTGTTCCCTGTGAATGCTGCCAATTCGAGGACAGCACATACGGTCTGGGCACGCTGGTCTGGCGTCAGGCCAAGGTGTTGCGAGGAAAAAGCGATCAAATGCCGAACTGCCTGTGTAACCCTGCTCAAGGTCAGCGGGATTTCACTGTTTTCCTGTGGCGAGATCAATGCACAGAATGCCAGTGTGGTGGAGTACCACGACCCGGAAGTGGGGGACTATCGCAAGTTGTGGTTAAGGGATGAAAAGCTGGTGGGAGCGGTGTTGTATGGGGACACCCGCCAGGGGAATGGGTACTTTGAGGAGTTGCTGGTGGATAGGCAAGTAATTGGTTGTAATTAATTGAATGTAAGGGAGTTTAAAAGTTAAATATTAAAAAATATAATGTTGTGTTATCATTATTCTTTTTAAGATTTTAAAATGGTTGAAAATAAGCTTCTTGAGGAAGATCTTAAAGTAATAGCCTTAAATAGTTTTATTTCAAAAGGTTATATAGATCTTACATCTACAGTTATTAATGAATTTACGATTGATAATTTCTCTCGGCGTGTAGATATTGCTTTAATTACTAAAGGTAATCTTATTGCTGTGGAAATAAAGAGTGATTCAGATAGCCTTGTGAGATTGGAAGGGCAAACTAAAAAATATCTTGAGTATTTTGATAAGGTGATAATTTTATCGTCAAAACGACATTTATCAAAAATATTATCACTGGTTCCCTCTAATGTGGAGGTTTGGACGGTTTGTGCTAAAGGAAAAGTTAAAATAGAAAAAAGGGGACGTTTGAAAAAGATCGAAAAAAAATCGAACTATTTGGATTTGTTAAAAAAGGATGAGCTGTCTAGTTTGTCCAAGATTATGCGTTTAGATTCGAAGGATAAATCTAAGCAGGAACTAAAAATTGATATTGAAAATAAAATTGATGTGCTACCTTTTAATAAGATTAAAGAATTCTTGGTTTACTCTATTAAGAGAAGATTCAGTGAAACATCTTCTAATTTTTTGAGAGAGGTTATAGGAAAAGGAAATGTAGCGCTGTCCGATATGTCATTATTAAGACCGTACAACTCATCCATGATTGTGAAAGAATATGATTTTAATAATGTTTTTGAAATTAAAAATGAAAAAAAAGGCCTTCATGAAGACCCTTTTTTGGTTTCTATGGCGAAAAAAAGTATAAGTCCTATCTTCGGAGAAATTCCGATTCATATTAAAAAGATAATTGACGATTAATCAATCCAATCCTCGTCAGTGTCAATATCTTCAACTTTATCTTCATAATGGAGTTGATTATAAAGATGAATGTTGATACGTACGGCTGTCGCTTTTTGGGGACTATTTATTCCGAACTTGTCACCTTGGCTTGTAAGCTCAATTATTTGTGTTCCCCATAGATGCAAACTCTCAATCCAATAGTCTCTATTTATTATTTCTTGCGCTGCTTCGGTATAGAGTTCTTCTTTTTCTCCTTTCTCAGGGCTTTTAGGGTCTTTAAACTCCCTTCTCACAAACCGCCAATCATTTTTGAGAGGGTAGTCGATCCTTGGTGCGGGAATTCCCCCGCCGCCTGATTGTTTGAATGCCCTAGCGCTGCCATAATCTGAATAAATTAATCTGATATTATTGATCTCTTGAGATATTTTATTATGTAAAAGCCTTTCATATATTGTGTTTTCTCCATTTCGAGATCCACCAAAATTAGATGGAAAAGAGCTTGCAGAAACAGCCATTAGGCCAGGTGCAGCTTCTTCATGGGTTTTTCTTATAATACTTGATATTGATCGATAGCTATCTAAATGTCGCTTTCCTATAAGACCGATATCAAAAATAATAAATAGGTCCTCTATACCCATTGATGATATCTTTTCTATTACAATATTCGATATTCCAGATTCAATGTCATCAAGGGAAAAAATAACTGCTAATCCCCGTTGTAAAGAGCTCAATAGTAGAATCTGAGATTCTAACTCATTGAGATTTTTTAGCTGCAAGGCAGGGACTGCTTCAGGTATTTCTGAGAGATAGCTATACCATTTTTCATAACCATTTTTAGGATCGGTTAATTCTTTGATTTCATAGAAAACATCTCTGGGATAATTTCCTGTAACTTTATATGTGGCATTATTTTCTATAAAAGAAAAATCAATGTCAGCAATCCATTTCCTGACTCCAATAGATTTTCTTATTCTTTCATTTGATTTAATAAGATTGTTAGATGATGACCAGCCTTTTAATGGAAATATTGGTAAAATTAGATCTTTGTCTTTTTCTGGTAGTTCTTCTATAGCAGTCATTTCAGAAGGACTGAGTGAAAGAATAGGGGCATATTTATATTTGAAATTATCAATGTCATTAAACATGGTTTTGCCCTATATCTTACCCAGTCTTATTTTTATTGCAGTGGTTGAAACATTAGCTTCATCAGAGATTGTTTCATACTTCTTTTCACCCTTTATATCTGAGTTCCTTGAAAGGCTATCTTCTATCAAGTGCCATGGCATTATTATGTCGGCAGCAAGTCGATTTGCTTGTGCTTCAAGTACATCAGATAACTTTGAACGATATAAGACATCATCAGTTATACCATCACCTATGAAATCCTTATGTAATAAAAAATGTGCTATTTCATGAGCGACAGTAAATCTTTGTCTTGCTTTTACATCATGACGATTGATACGAACAAAAAAAGACCCATTAGTTTCTTGAATAGTCCCAGATATGCCTGCTGGAAGAGTAGAAGCTTTTACATCTATACCGAACTCTTTAGCAATAGATCCTACAGATACAGGGAATTCATTGTGGTGCTTTTTAATTATTTCTCTTTGCTCTTCAAGTAATGAGTCCCACTCTAATGACGCTGTCATTTGTCTTCTCCGTTTAGATCTGCCTGTCCATAAGACTGAATTCCGCGATAGATGAACTTCTCAACGGATTCTTCGATTATATCGTTGAAACTGTCATTTTCAATAAGTTCTATTAAAACTTCTTTAGTAGCCTCATGCGTTTTAGCTTTAGCTATTTCTGTCGCTTTATTAGTAGCTATTGTAGCTGCTGCATCTTGAGCACTATTCATTATCTTCTTATAGCCAAAAAATGAAAATATGGCTAAGGCAACACCTAAAGTAGTAACAATAACGGCAACGGCAGCAAGTAATATTCCAGCTAAAATAGAAAAATCCATTTCATTATCATTTGATTTTTCTAGTTTACTGGAAAGCGCCTCTATTTTTCTGCTTTGATCTTCTACTATCCTTTCCAGATTATTAATTTGCGCATCTTTATCAAGTATTAAAGAAGTAATACCTATATTAATGTTTCTTTCATCAGGACTTAGCCTTTCTATTGGGTAATAGATATTTGCTGCTTCACTAGAATATGCGCTCAACGATATTGATAATAAAGTAAAAAATATGGTTAATATTAAGCTTCTTTTCATGAGATGTTTTGTTCAACCTGGTTGTTTTAGGGGAGAAAAGAAGCTAAGGCTAATGGTTAGCTCATTCCCTTCCTCTGGGTTTCCCTTGAACAACGGTGAAAATCCTGCGCGAACGCGCTCACCTACACCCGATGATAGCCATTTGAGACAGTTTTGCCACCGTGCTTTTGGCGAAGGTTGTAACAAAGCCAGAAAATCACACCCGACGTGCCCTTAGGACTCCCCAGCCCTCTTCTGCCACTGCTTCGGCGACAACCCCGTCCATTGCTTGAACTTGGTGCTGAATACTGAGGCATCGGCGTAGCCGAGATTCAACGCCAGATCGGTCACACTCATGCTCTTTCTACGCAGGTGGTCTTCCGCCAGGGTCTGGCGGATGCCGCGCATGATCTGTGTGTAACTGGTGTCCTGCTCCTTGAGCTTGAGCTGCAGCATGCGCGGGTGCAGATCCAGCGAGGAGGCAACATGCTCCAGGCTGCAGTCGCCGCTGGCGAGCAGGGCGCTGGCGACCTGGCGAACCTGTTCTTCCAGGCTGGTGGGGAACTGGTCGCGCAGGAAGTCGACGTGGCGTTTGATGGAGCTGGAAATGGCCGACGCGTACTGGCGGTTTTGCTGGTTCAACAGCCGGGTGTTCAGGGTGATGCCGCAGAAGGATTGGTCGAAGCGGACCTGCTTGTAGTCACTCTGGCGGTACTCCTTCTGGTAGGGCGCAGGGGCTGAAACCGAGATGTCGAAGTCATAGCGGGACAGCCCCGTAATTTCGGCGACAAAGTTGCACAGGTGCCCCAGGCTGAGAAGCTTCATTTGAGTAATACCCAAGGGCGTATCGATATCGAAATCCATCACTACCTGGGTGCTGTCGCCTGCGGGGATTTGTCGGACATGCACGCCTGAGGCCTGCAGATAGAGGGCGCTGCCGACCTTTGTGAGGGCATCGCCGATGGTATGTGACTGGGCGGCAAACAGGGGCAGGGGGCCAAGGGCTTCCAGTGGCTGGTGTTGCGCCAGCAACAGACCGAACAGGGGTTCCTGACATTCCAGAGCCGTGCGCTCGAGTAGTTCCGCCAGTTTGCTGTAGGAGACGAACAAGTCGGCACCGGTGAATTGGGCAGGCACAAATCCTACCGAGCGCATCAGGGTGACCGGGTTTTGTCCTAGCTCGGTGACCAGTCGCTGGAAGCCGGTGATGCTGTAGCTTTTGGCCAGATACATGGGGTTCTTGTTCTTGTTGGTTTCGTAATTAATAAAATTTTATTCGTGAAAGGTCAAGAAATGAGCCGGGGCTGATCGTAGAGTGATCAAACACAGTAAGTCACTCACTATAAAAACAATGAGGTTTCACCATGACTCTGCCTACCGCGATCAATGAACAGCACCGCCTGCTTTGCGTACATACCGATGATATCGAACCGGTTGATGTCGGCGACGTCCTTCCGGGCCTGAAGATGTGGCCGCTGTTCCTGGACTCCGAAAATGGCTACTGGGTGCTGCGCGTTCAGTTCCAGCCGGGTACCCGTCTGCCGATGCATTTCCATACCGGCACCGTACATTTCTATCAGCTCAGCGGCGTCTGGAACTATGTGGAGTACCCGGAAGATGTGCTGAAGGCGAACAGCTACCTGTACGAGCCGGGCGGTTCCATCCATACCTTCATGGTGCCGGACGACGCGACCGAGCCGGCTGACGGTTTCATGGTGGTACAGGGTTCCAACGTCAACTTTACCAAAGAAGGCGAGTTCGTCAGCGTGATGGATGCCGGTTGGATCGAACAAATGATTATCGAGTGCTGCAAGGCGAAGGGCCGTCCGGTGCCGCGCTTTATCAAGCCGAAAGCGAAGGCAGGGTTCAGTGATGTCGATTAATCTGGATGGCAAGATTGCCATTATCACCGGTGCCGCCAGTGGCATCGGTGCCGAATTGGCCCGGGACTTTGCGCGCCGAGGCGCCAAAGTCCTGCTGACCGATATTGCGGAAGAGGCTGGCAAGGCCACCGCTGCAGAGATCGGCAGCAATGCAGCCTTCGTGTGCCATAACGTAAGTGATGAAGCTGGCTGGCCGGTTGTGTTTAATCAGTGCGAAGCGCTGTTCGGCAAGGCCGATATCCTGGTGAACAACGCCGGGATCGAGGTTACGAACTTTATCAGCGACTGCGAGCTAGAGGATTTCCGCAAGCTGCTGGATGTGAATGTGGCGGGTGTGTTCCTTGGCATCAAGCACGGCATGAAACGAATGAGTGCAGCTAACGGTGGCAAGGGCGGGGCGATCCTTAACCTGTCATCCATGGCGCATGTTATTGCTCAGCCCTGCTTTGGTCCCTACGGCGCAACCAAATCGGCCGTTGATAAGCTGACCAAGGTCGCGGCTGTCGAGGCTGGAGTTCTGGGTGCCGAGGTCCGTGTGAACTGCCTGTATCCGGGCATTATCGAAACCGGAATGCAGGATAAGCTGGGGCAGGACCTGGTCAACCTGGGAGTGTTCCCGACGCCTGAATCCCTGCAGGAATTCGTTATCGGCCGTACTCCGCTCAAGCGCACGGGTACGCCGACAGATGTGGCTCAGGCAGCCGCCTACCTGTGCTCCGATGAAGCCGCATTCATTACCGGTGTCGGCCTGAATGTCGATGGCGGCATGGCACTGGGTTGATGAGAGGAAATCCTATGAGCAAGAAAGTAGCTTTGATCACCGGCGGCGCGTCGGGGATCGGTCTGGCCGCCGCACAGGCGATGGCTAAAGCCGGTCACCATGTGGTACTCGCCGACATTCAGACCGAGGCCGCGGATGCGTCGGTTGAACAGTTCCGCTCGGAGCAGTTGTCGGCCTCATCGGTTCAGCTGGATGTGAGCAGTGAAGATGCCTGGTGTGCGGCCATTGAGCAAGTCCAAAAAGAGTTGGGCCGCCTTGATGTGCTGGTCAACAACGCGGGTATCGGCGAGGCCGGTACGCTTGAATCGACTTCACTGGATGCGTTTAATCGGGTGATGGCGATCAACGTCAACGGAGTCTTCCTGGGATGCAAATACGCCATCCCGCTGATGGAGCGCAGCGGTGGCGGCTCGGTCATCAACGTGAGTTCCATCTTCGGCATTGTGGCTGACCAGTTGACGGTGGCCTACTCGGCTTCCAAGGGGGCGGTACGCACCATGACCAAGGCGATCGCACTGGATTGTGCCAGTCGCAACAGCGGTGTGCGTGTCAACTCTATCCATCCGGGCTTTGTTGAAACGCAGATGGTGAAGGGCGCGGCCGAGGTGATACCGGCCGAGATCATCGAACCCTATGCGGCCAGAACCGTGGGACAGACCCCCATGGGCCGCTTTGGGCAGCCGGATGAACTGGGGGATGTGATCGCCTTCCTGGCATCCGATGCTTCGCGCTACATGACCGGCTCGGAAGTCACCGTGGACGGCGGTTTTACGGCGCGCTGATCGGCACTGCAAGCCGGTAAGGCGGGGAAGCAGGGATGCTTTCTCCTGCCTTGCTGTGCGGCTGTTGCAGGACTTTGGCGGCCTCCCAGGATCGAGGATGCCCGGTTTGGCGTAACGCCTTGTTTATCTCCATTCCTTATCGCGATCACGCACTGCTTGAGCGTGAATGTATCCGCTTCTGCACGGCGTTGCTGTGCAGCAACCGCTCTTTGAGCTCCTCATCCTGCTCCATCAGATGCTGCAGCCGGGAACGGCTCAGCGTGTACAGCCGGGTGGGCGTTTGTGCCACGACCGATAGATCCGGGCGGCCTTCACCCAGGAGGGCGGATTCGCCAAAGGAATCACCGGCAATCAGGGTGCTCAGCCGCTGTGCTTGGCCATTGTTGTGGCGTTCAAGACGCACGCTGCCGCGGCTGACCATGAACAGGTCACTGTTGTGACTGCCTTGCCGAATCAGGTAGTCGTGCTTTTCCAGGGTGATCGCTTCGCACTTCTCTGCGACCCGTTGCATCAGCCGTGGGGGCAGTTGTGCAAACAGCGGCACGCGGGCCAGCAAGAGCGCGGGATCGTCGTTCAGTTTCTGGATTGGCTGGCCGCGCAGTCTGTTCAGACGCCGGTCCACGTCGGTCTCGATCTCATCCGCCAGCCCCTTGGGGATGGTCCCCAGTCGGGCCTGTTCGCGGGTGGTTTCCAGTTCGGCCAGCAGCACGACACGTTTGCTCAGTCGCTCCTGAGTGAGCAGGGCAAATTCAGGGAAATCGTGGTTCAGGCGGTGCAGCTTGTCCATCGCCAGGCTGTTCCAGTGGCGATAATACTCCAGCACTCGGTCAACGATGTCGGGTTGCGTGGACTCAAGGCTGGCCAGGCGCTCCAGTGACTGGATGACGTGATTGCTGCCCTGGAAGTGGCCCCAGACCGTCTCGTAGTAGTGGCCGATATGGGAGATGCGCAGCCGCTCCACCAGCCCGTGCAGCGGGGTATTCTCCCCCAGCAGCCGAAACAGCCAGTGCTCGATGTATTCATAGTGGCGGTGCTGGTTCACGGTATGGAAGCCGTGGTCGTAGCGCAGGGTATCCGTCTGCTGCTCCAGAATGGCCAGCAATCGGCGTGCGGTGGCTTCACTGAGATGACCCAGGTCGTACATTTCGATGTAGTACGCCTTTTCCTCGGCCAGGGCGCGCAGGAAAAAGAGGTTGAACTCCTGTTCGCTGGAGAGCTGTTCCTGGCGCAGCTGGTCGATCTGCTGACGGGCCTGGGTGATCGCATGGTGGCTGTTTAAACTAAGTCGGTGAGCAACCCGGCTGGAAAACAGACCACCTCTTTGCAGTGCCGGCAGGCGCTGCAGGGCGCGCTGATGTGCCGTCAGGTCGCGTTCGATCAACGCCAGTCGGTCGGCCAGAGGTGGCTGGTCCAGTTTCATCGCGCGCATGGCCGGCTTGATCGTCAGCCCCTGAACCAGCAGGGTAAACAGGACGGCACCGGTGACTAGCGCGATAAACAGATCCTTGAACGGGTAGTCGGGCAGACTCAGCACGATGGCCAGTGCGATCGCCCCGCGCAACCCACCCCAGAACATGATGAAGCGGTATCCCAGGCCAATCGGTTCCACCGTGGGCAAGCGGCTGACCAGCGGCAGCAGCCCGAAGATTACCAGTGCGCGGGAGGCCTGCATCGCCAGAATGACCCAGAGCAGCAGGTCCCAGGCCGAGGCCAGTTCTACCAGGTTGACCTGCATGCCCAGCAGCAGGAACAGCAGCGCATTGGCGGCGAAGGCCAAAAGTCCCCAGAACTGTTCCAGATAGGTACGTACCGAACTGGCGATGCGCAGGCGTCCCCAGGTGCCCAGTGTCAGGCCGGCACCCAGCGTGGCCATGATGCCGCTGACATGGAGCAGCTCTTCGGCGGTCAGAAATGCGAGGTAGGCGAGGACGCTGGTCAGACCGATCTCTAGAATGGGGTCGGAGTCGAGCCAGCCGATCAGCTGACCGGTCAGGTAGCCAGTGGCGATGCCGAACAGGAGTCCGCCGGCAAAGAGTACGAAAAAGTCGATGACGCCATCGCCCAGTGCCTGACTGGACAGGGTGCCGGCCGCCAGCACGCCGAGCAGAATCTTGGACAGCACCAGGGCGGTGGCGTCGTTGAACAGGCTCTCGCCCTCGATCAGGGTCGAGAGTCGGGCGGGAGCGCCGACTTGCCGGAAGAGGGCGATCACGGCAACCGGGTCGGTAGCGCTGAGAATGGCGCCGATCAGCAGGGCGGCCATCAGATCGATATCCAGGGCCAGCCAGACGATCACGCCGATCAGGCCGGTCGACAGCAGCAGTCCGGGGATCGCCAGCGACAGTATCGGTACGGCGTTGCGGCGCAGCTGGCTGGCGTCCAGGTTGTAGCTGGATTCGAAAATAAGCGCCGGCAGAAAGACGAACAGAATCAGGTCCGGCGAAATGCTCAGTGCCGCTTCCGCTTTCTGCAGTACCGGCACGCTGCTACTCAGCGCAGTGATGCTGATGCCGGCCAGTACCAGCAGCACGGTAAAGGGCAGCTTCGTCGAGCGTGAAATCTGGTAGATGCTCAACGCGACCAGTAACATGGTGAAGATGATACCAACCAGTTCAGCAACAGGGGGGAGTGCGTCCAATGCCGGCTGTCCTCTGGGTTAACCTGCAATGGTGTGCAGGTAAAAGCGGTTGATGGGGAATCTGTGATAGTACCTATCCAGACCTCTAGTGCACTTTAGCACCGGGTCTGGTCACCGCGCACTCGGCATGAGACGGTCGCTCCGCCGGAAGGCGAGTCTTACTCTTCCACTGTCTCCACCAGCCCCAGCGCAATGGCGATCTGGACCAGTTCGGCGAGGGAGTCGACCTTCATCTTGGTCATCATGTGGGCGCGGTGGCCTTCCACGGTTTTGCGGTTGATGCCCAGTTCATCGGCGGCTTCCTGGTTCGACAGGCCTTTGACGATCAGCCCCATCACCTGCTTTTCGCGGCGGGTCAGGCTGTCGTAGCGGCCCTGCATTCGGGACTGGGCGCTTTTGCGCGCCATGCGGATGCGGTCTTTTTCCAGCGCGGTGTGCACATGGTCGATCAGTACCTGGTCGTCGAAGGGTTTCTCGATGAAGGTCAGGGCGCCCTGGGTCAGGGCGGTCACGGCCATGTCCACGTTGCCGTGGGCGGAGATCATGATCACCGGCAGGTCGATCGCCAGTTCGGCGAGTTTCTTCTGCGCGTTGATGCCGCTCAGGCCCGGCATGCGCACGTCCATCACGATGCAGCCGCTGGCGTCGCCCGGATAGCGGTCGATAAAGTCCAGCGCGTTCTCGAAGGTGTCCACGGTCAGGCCGACGGACTCCAGCAGCCATTTCAGGGAGTCACGGACATCGGCGTCATCGTCGATGACGAATACCTTTTGAGCGTCTTGATCGGAGGTCATGCGTCTTCAGTTAACTGTGTTCACGGTGAATGAGAAGCGGCTGCCCGATTGCGGCAGGTTTTCCGCCCATAACTCGCCGCCCAGATTCTCCACCAAAGAGCGGCTGATGGCCAGACCCATGCCCAGGCCGGTGCCCTTGGTGGAGTAGAAGCGCTCGAAGATATGCGGCAGGTCCTGTTCGCGTATGCCGGGGCCTTCGTCCTCCACTGTGATCAGCAGCTGGTCGCCCTCGGGCCGGACATTGATGTGAACCGTCTTGAGTTCATGCTCGGCCTCGGTGTCGCAGGCTTCCAGTGCATTGACCAGCAGGTTGAGCAGGACCTGTTCCAGCTGGATCTGGTCGCCGCGCACGGCTGGCAGGTTGCTGTCCAGCTGACAGAGGATGCGCACGTTATGGCGCTCGGCGGTGGACTCGCAGAACTCGCAGATGCCGTTGACCAGGCTGGCGATATCCAGCTCGGTGACGCGGGGTTCCTGTTTGCGGGTGAAGTCCATCATCCGGTGAACAATTTCGCCGGCACGCAGCGCGGTGCTGATGCTGCGGGTGATCGGCGTTTCGATATCCTGCCAGCTCAGCGATTCGGTGCTGGCAAAGCGGCGTTCGATACCGCGCAGGAAGCTGACCATCGCCAGCAGCGGCTGGTTGAGTTCGTGAGCGAGGCTGGAGGCCAGTTCGCCCATGGTGATCAGGCGGCTGGCGTGGTCGATCTCGGCCTGGTACTGCTTCATCTGGGCTTCGGCGGCTTTCTTCTCGCTCAGGTCGCGGGCCACCAGCGACAGGTATTCGATATCGCCGTGCAGCGAGCGGTGCACCAGAAGCTCCAGCATCACCGGGATGGGGCTGCCTTCGCGGGACTGCAGGTTCAGCTCGCCGCGCCAGCTGCCTTTTTCCTTGGCGGTGGGCAGGCCATCGGCGAGCAGGATCTGGAAGCCTTTCTGCACCACCACCTGCTGCAACGACAGCCGGGTGTAGTCGGTATGTTCCAGTGCCAGGCAGCGGCGTGCGGCCTCGTTGAGGTGGGTGATCTGCAGGTCCAGGTCGGAGAAGATTACCAGGTCCTGGGTACTCTCCAGCACCCGTGCCAGTCGCCGGTTGGCCTTGTCGGCCTTGATGCGATGCGAGGCATCACGCGACACCACGAGGATCTCCTTGATCGCGTGGGTCTCGGGATCGCGCAGGGTGCGGCTGGTGCTTTCCAGCCAGGTGTAGTGGCCGTCCTTGCAGCGGAAGCGGTAGGTATGGGTGTACAGGCCGCGGTCGTAGTTGACGCTGGGGGCGCGGTCCTGAAAGTCCTGAACGTCGTCCGGATGGTAGAGGTCGTAGGCCGACATGCCGACGATCTCCTCCACGGTGAAGCCCAGCAGGTGGGTCACGGCGGGGGAGGCGTAGATGAAGCGCCAGTCGCCGGGCGTATGGCGCGAGATCATGTCGGTGGACTGTTCCGCCATCTCGGCGAGCAGACGGTTGCGCTCGGCATCGTCGCTCAGGGCGGAGCGGCCTTGTTCGGGCGTCAGGGGTTTCATCGGTGTTCCGGGCTCTGGGTGTGCCTCGCAGGATACAACACAGGCCAGCGGCATGGGGAGGGGATCAAGCCCCGGCGGCAGCTTGCCGGGGCGTTGGGCGTCATCAATCAGCGCAGGAACTCCATGCTGAAGGCCTTGAACTGGGCGACATCGGAACGGCGCATCCACTCGAAGCCGACCATTTCGCGAGTGATCAGTTTGACCCCTTCCTTCTCCATGCGGCGCAGGGCGATCTCGGTGTCGAACGGGTTGCGCGCGGAGATGGAATCGGCGACGACGAACACCTCATAGCCTTCTTCCAGCAGACGCAGGGCGGACTGCATCACGCAGGCCTGGGACTCCATGCCACAGAGGATCGCCTGCTTGCGGTCCAGCTCGCGGAAAGCGCTGCCGAATTCAGGGTCGTCGATGCAGGCGAAGTGGGCCTTGCCGTACAGTTTGTCGGCGCCGACCCGTTCACGCAGGCTTTCTTCGGTGTGGCCCAGGCCCTGGGGGTATTGTTCAGAGCCGATCACCGGCACTTCCATCAGGCCGGCCAGTCGGGTCAGCCATTTGCAGTTGTCCACGAGCCGCTGCTGTTCGTGTACGCCAGGCAGCAGTTTGGCCTGCACATCGATCACGACCAGTACGGACTTATTCTTATCCAACAGCATTTTCACTCACTCCTTGCGCTTGTTATGGGTCAGGCCGGGCGGCGGTCAACCATGTTGGTGGCCACGCCTTCGGCGACCACCTTGTCGCCCACGCGGCAGACGGTTTCAAGCTTGACGCGACGGCGTTCTTCGTTGATCTCGACCACGGTAGCGGTGGCAACCACTGTATCACCGATGTGTACCGGCGCCTTGAACTTGAGCTGCTGGTCGACATAGATGGCGCCCGGCCCCGGCAGGCGTGTGCCCAGTACGGCGGAGATCAGCGCGGCGCTGAACATGCCGTGCACGATGCGCTGTTCGAACATGGTGGTCTTGGCGTATTCGGCGTTGATGTGCACCGGGTTGTCGTCGCCGCTGATGCCGGCGAAAAGGATGACGTCTGCATCGGTGATGGTCTTGGCGTAGCTCGCCTGCATGCCGACTGCCAGATCTTCAAGGTAGTAGCCGTGTAGTGCCTGCATAGAATCCTGCATGTTTTTATTCCTGTTGTTATTCCGTGATTCGATACTTTGGATCTTCAGGTTAGTGGTATTTATTCAAATAGCCAAGGGTTTTTACTTGGTTTTTTTAAACGGCTCTGCTAGCCTCGGTTCAAACAATGACAACAAGCACGCTTTGGGAGAGGACTTCGTTATGCCGACTCAGACAGCCAACTTGTTCGAGAGAGCCTTCAAAAAGCTCGTTCCCTATGGGCTTGAGGCCGTCGCCGGTCGCCGGGCTACGCCTGACATCATGGCGCTGGATGCTGAGCTGCCGGAGACCGACCTGGCCCGGGTACGGGAGTGGGTCGACAACTGCCTGGATGCTCATGCCGGGCAGGTGGAAGCGCGCAACCGGGCGGCGATGCTGGGCCGGATGTACCTGAAGCTGTCGCACACCGGCAAGGTCCGCTTTCTCGGCATGCTGGCCGAGGAATACGGCATCGATGATGCCGGGGTGGAGCAGGCGATCAGCGGTTGGCAGAACGCCCAGAACGGTGACCGGGCGCGCAAGGCGCATCAGCTGCGCAAGGCGCTGGAGCCAGCCCATAACCGGCTGCTGAAGCAGTTCACCGGCGTGCCGTCCGGGGTGAAATTCCTGGTCGACATGCGCGAGGAGCTGCTGGGTCTGAAGAAGGAGTACAGCTCGCTGGAATCACTGGAAGCGGACCTGAGGGAACTGCTGGCCACCTGGTTCGATGTAGGTCTGCTGCAGCTGGAGGAACTCAGCTGGAACTCCAGCGCTGCCTTGCTGGAAAAGCTGATCGCCTATGAGGCGGTGCATGAGATCCAGAGCTGGAGCGATCTGAAAAACCGACTCGATTCCGACCGCCGCTGCTTCGCTTTCATCCACCCGAACATGCCGGAAGAACCACTGATCTTCGTCGAGGTAGCGCTGGTCAACGGCCTCGCCGGCAGTGTGCAGAAGCTGCTGGATGAGCAGGCGCCGACACAGGATATCGACAGCGCCGATACGGCGATTTTCTACTCTATCTCCAATGCCCAGCCCGGCCTGGCCGGTATCAGTTTCGGCAACTTCCTGATCAAGGAGGTGGTGAAGAAGCTGAGCGGCGAGTTCCCGCAGCTGAAGCAGTTCGCCACCCTGTCGCCGATTCCGGGCTTTGCCCAGTGGCTGGAGAACTGTGCCCCGGCTACGCTGTGCGAACTGCCTGGCGGCGAGCAATGGTTGAGCCTGCCGGCGCCGCGCGTGGTGTCGGTGATCGAGGCGAACGAGGCGATGGACACCCGGCAGGAGGCGCTGACCAAGCTGGCCGCGGCCTACCTGTGCCAAGGCAAGAAAGGCAAGCGAGCACTGGATCCTGTCGCCCACTTCCACCTCAGCAACGGCGCTCAGGTGGCGCGGCTGAACTGGATGGGAGATGTGTCCCAGAAGGGGCTGAAGCAGTCTGCCGGAATGATGGTGAATTACCTCTACGAGCTGCCGAAGATCGAGCAGCGTAGTGAACAGTACACCTCGGAGGGCGTGGTTTCGCAGTCCTCCGCGATCAAGAAATTACTGAAGTAAGCCATTAACAATAAGAAGGAGAACATCATGACCAATCGTATCGCAGTAGTAACCGGTGCCCCCGGTGGTCTGGGAACGTCCATGTGCCAGGCGCTGGTGGATCAGGGCCGCAAGGTGATCGGTACCCATCTGCCCAACGCGCAGGCGACGGCCGAGGCGCAGGACTGGCAGCAGACGATGCAAAGCCAGGGCTATCCGGTCGAGCTGTACCCGCTGGACGTGGCGGATTACGACGGTTGCCAGGCGTTCGTGCAGCAGGTTGAAGCCGAGCATGGCCCCATCGATATTCTGGTCAACAACGCCGGTATCACCAGCGATGCGCCGTTGAAGAAGATGGAAGTCGGCCAGTGGAACCGGGTGATCGAGGTGAACCTGAACTCCATGTTCAACATGAGCCGCCAGGTGTTCGAGGGCATGTGTGAGCGCGGTTTTGGCCGCATCGTCAACATCTCCTCGCTGAACGGTGAAAAGGGCCAGTTCGGCCAGTGCAACTACGCCGCCACCAAGGCAGGTATTTACGGTTTCACCAAGTCGATCGCACTGGAAGGCGCGCGCAAGGGCGTAACCGTCAATGCGGTCTCCCCGGGTTACATCGACACCAAGATGGTGCGCCAGGTACCGGAGAAGGTCCTGGAAAGCATCGTGGCCGGTATCCCGGTGGGTCGTCTGGGTCAGCCGGAAGAGATTGCCCGTGCTGTGGCCTTCCTGACCGCGGATGACGCGGGCTTCGTCACCGGCACCAACATGTCGGTAAACGGCGGCCAGTACATGGACTAACAGGCTGTCGAAAATCTATCTGCGTTGCCGAATGCTGCGTTAAAAACAGGCTCAAAATGCTCATTTAGTATACTAAACTGCGTTTTTTCGCCTGTTTTTGCCTTACCTCGGCCGCCTCGATAACGTTTTTCAACAACCTGCTGAGGGGACAAGACAGCATGAGCGAGTACAGAGCACCCACCCGCGAGATGGAGTTCGCATTGCGCAGCCTGGCCGGCTTCGACGAGATGGCCAAGGCCTGTAACTACGAGGACGCCTCCCCCGATGTGGTGGCAGCGATCCTGGAGGAAGCGGCCAAGTTCGCCGGCAACGAGATCGCACCGCTGAACCGCAGCGGTGACGAAACCGGCGTGCGTCTGGGCGAGGATCGTTGTGTCCAGACCCCAGACGGCTTCAAAGAGGCCTACCAGCAGTACATTGAAGGGGGCTGGGCCGGTCTGCAGTTCGAGGCGGAAATGGGGGGGCAGGAATTGCCCTTCTCGCTGGCCATTCCGGTGCAGGAGATGATTCACGCCGCCAATATGGCCTGGGGGCTCTGTCCGCTGCTGTCGCAGGGCGCCACCGAGGCGCTCAGTGAAAATGCCGATGAACCACTGAAACAACTGCTGCTGCCGAAAATGATCAGCGGTGAGTGGACCGGCACCATGAATTTGACTGAGCCTCAGTCTGGCTCGGATCTGGCCACGATTCGCACTCAGGCACGCCCTGAAGGCGATCATTACCGCATCACCGGCCAGAAGATCTTCATTACCTGGGGTGAGCACGATATGGCCGAGAATATCGTCCATCTCGTACTGGCCCGGCTGCCGGACGCCCCGGCGGGCGTCAAGGGGATCTCCCTGTTTGCCGTGCCCAAGTTCATCCCCGATGCCGATGGCAATCCAGGCGAGCGCAACGACTGTTATGCCCTGTCGCTGGAACACAAGATGGGCATCCATGCCAGTCCAACCTGTGTAATGAGCTACGGCGAGAACGGCGGTGCGCTCGGCTATCTGGTGGGCCAGGAGAACCAGGGGCTGGCCTGCATGTTCACCATGATGAACAACGCTCGGCTGACCGTGGGTCTGCAGGGGGTAGCGGTCTCCGAGCGCGCGCTGCAGATGGCGCGCAGTTATGTTGCCGAGCGCATTCAGGGTACGGCACCGGGTGAGCGTGAACCTTCACCGATTGTGCGCCATCCTGATGTGCGCCGCATGATGATGACCATGAAAGCGCTGACCGAGGCGGGCCGTGGTCTGGCCTATTCCGGCTGCGTGGCCGTCGATTATGCCAAGTATGCGCAGCTCGATGCCGAGCGCCGTGCCTACTTCAAGCGCCGTGCAGATCTGCTGACGCCGCTGGTGAAAGGCTGGTGCACGGAGATCGCCCAGGAAGTCACCTCGCTGGCGGTACAGTGTCATGGCGGCATGGGCTTTATTGAAGAAACCGGCGTTGCCCAGCTTTATCGTGATGCCCGTATCCTGCCGATTTATGAGGGTACCAACGGCATTCAGGCACTGGATCTGATCGGCCGCAAGACCATTCGTGATCGTGGGCTGGCGCTGCAGGAATTGATCGCTGAAATGCGTGCGGACGCCGAAAGTGCGCGTGCTTCAGTAGGGCTGGATGCTCAGCGCATTCAAGCCTTTGAACTGGCGATTGAGCAGTTGGACACGGGGCTTAAACTGGTTTTGAACAGTAGTGCCAATGAGCATTTCGTCGGTTCTGTTGCGTTCAATTTCCTCATGCTCACCTCCACCATCACCGCTGCCTGGCTGATGGTGAAATCAGTCCTGCTGGCATCCAATGAAGATGAAGGGGAGTTCCTGCAGGCCAAGCAGGTCAGCGCACAGTTCTTTGTCGACCATATCCTGCCGCGTTGTGCCGGGTATCTGGCTTCGGTTCAGGCTGGCGAAGACTCGATCATGGCCCTGCCGGAAGCGGCGCTCTAACAAGGGCCTGCAGTTAACGGAGAGATTATGTACATCAACGGACAATGGGTGACTGGACGCAACCACTTCCCGGTCACCAACCCCGCCAATGGCGAAGTGATCGGCGAAGTACCCGATTGCACGCCCGAGGATATCGAGGCAGCCATCGTGGCCGCCAGTGAAGCGCTGAAAAGCTGGAAACGGACTACCGCCTATGAACGCTCCGGCCTGCTGTATCGTGCCTGGGAGATCATGCTCAGCCGTAAGCAGGAGCTGGCCGAGATGATGACGCGGGAGCAGGGCAAGCCGCTCAAGGCGTCACTGAACGAGGTGCAGTACGGCGCCGATTTCCTGCTCTGGTTTGCCGAGGAAGCCAAGCGCATCAACGGCCAGACCATCCCGTCGGCGCGTGACAACCAGCGCTTCATCACACAGAAGGTGCCGGTCGGTGTGGTGGGGGCGATTACCCCCTGGAACTACCCGATCTCGATGATCACCCGCAAGCTGGCGCCAGCACTGGCGGCCGGTTGCACGCTGGTACTCAAGCCGGCGGAGCACACGCCGCTGTGCGCCCGGGCGATGGCGGAAGTGTTCGAGGCAGCCGGTTTCCCGGCGGGTGTGATCAACGTCATCACCAGCCGTGACCCTGCGCCGGTGGGCGAGGCCTTCTGTACCGATCCGCGCATCAGGAAGCTGACCTTCACCGGCTCTACTGCCGTGGGTAAAAAACTCAATGCCCAGGCAGCGGCCCACATGAAGCGGGTGTCGATGGAGCTGGGTGGCCATGCGCCGGCGATTGTTTTCCCGGATGCCGACCCCGTCCATGCGGCCAAGGGACTGTCGCTGGTCAAGTTCCTCAACACAGGGCAGGCCTGTATCAGCCCGAACCGCATTTTTGTTCACAGGGATCATGCCGAGGCCTTTCTGGCCGAGCTGACGGCACGGGTTTGTCGCCTGAAGGCCGGCAGCGGCTTTGAGGCGGGCAACAGCATCGGGCCGCTGATCAACGAAGCGGCGCTACAGAAGGTGGACAGTCAGGTGCAGGATGCCATCGCCAAGGGTGCCACCCTGTACACCGGTGGTCAGCGTCTGACGGACGGTGACCTGGCTGACGGCTGCTTCTATGCCCCTACCGTGTTGGCGGGTGTGACGCCGGAGATGAAGATCTACCGCGAAGAGACCTTCGGTCCGGTGGCACCGGTGGTGATCTACGGCGATGACGACGATGTGCTCGCCATGGCCAACGACACCGAATACGGGCTGGCGGCCTATGTCTACAGCAAGGATCTGTCCACCGCGTTCAAGGCGTTCGAGCGGCTGGAGTTCGGTATCATCGGCATCAACGACATCAACCCCACCAGCGCAGCGGCGCCCTTCGGCGGCATGAAAAACAGCGGGCTGGGGCGTGAAGGCGCACAAGAAGGCATCGAGGAGTATCTGGAAACCAAGCTGGGAGGTTTTGCCCTCTGATACCCGGCGCGTCATCACATTTGCAAACACCGTGATCTTGATAATAAGGATAAGAAAATGGAAAACATGTTTGAGCTTGATCTGGACCCTGTCGAGGCCAATAGCCCGGCGCTGACTCCGACGATTTTCATCAAGCGGGCAGCACTGGCCCACCCCAACCGGACGGCGGTGATCCACGGCGATATCCGGCGCAGCTGGCAAGAGACTTATCAGCGCAGCCTGAAGTTGGCCTCGGCGTTGCGCAAGCTGGGGGTGAAGAAGGGCGATACGGTCGCGGCGTTGCTGCCCAACATCCCCGAGATGCTGGAGCTGCACTTCGCCGTGCCGATGCTGGGGGCGGTGCTCAATGCGCAGAACACCCGCCTCGATGCCAAAACCATGACCTTCATGCTCAACCACGGCAAGGCCCGCGTCTTCTTCACTGACCGTGAATACAGCGACCGTGCGCGGGAAGCGCTGGCGGGTTGTGATGCCAAGCCCAGAGTGGTCGATGTGGACGATCCCCTGTTCGACGGCGGAGAGCTGATCGGGGACATGACCTTCGATGCGTTGCTGGCGACCGGGGATGATGACTTTGAATGGGAGCTGCCGGGGCAGGAGTGGCAATCCATTGCGCTGAACTACACCTCCGGTACCACCGGCAATCCCAAGGGGGTGGTCTATCATCATCGTGGCGCCTTTCTCAGTGCACTGAGCAATGTGGTCGGTTTCGGGCTGCCGGATGGTGCCGTCTACCTGTGGACATTGCCGATGTTCCACTGCAACGGCTGGTGCTATCCCTGGGCGGTTACAGCCGTGGCGGGGACTCACGTCTGCCTGCGTCAGCCGCACCCCAAGCCGATTTATGATGCTCTGGCCCGGCACGGCGTGACCCATTTCTGCGCCGCGCCCATCGTGCTGAACATGCTGATCAACGCGCCTGAAGAACTGAAGCTGCCGTTTGAACAGCAGGTTACCGCCGCGACCGGTGGTGCCGCGCCTCCTGCGGCGACCATCGAGGCGATGGGAGAAATGGGTATCAAGGTGGTGCACCTCTATGGCCTGACCGAGACCTACGGTCCCAGCGTGGTTTGTGACTTCCAGGATGAATGGCATCAGCTGGAGCCGAAGGAAAAGGCGCAGAAGATGTCCCGTCAGGGCATTCCGTCGCTGACCATGTCCGACATGATGGTCGCCGATCCGAATACGTTGCAGCCGGTGCGCCAGGATGGCCAGACCATCGGCGAAGTTTTCCTGCGCGGCAACTCGGTGATGAAGGGTTACCTCAATAACCCCGGTGAAACCCACAAGGCGTTTTCCGGTGGCTGGTTCCATACCGGCGACCTGGGGGTGTGGCACTCGGACGGTTACATCGAGATCAAGGACCGTTCCAAGGACATCATCATCTCCGGCGGCGAGAACATCTCTACGCTGGAGGTGGAGAGTGCGCTCTATAACCATCCGGCGGTGCTGGAAGCGGCCGTAGTGGCGGCACCGGATGAGCATTGGGGGGAGGTTCCCTGTGCCTTCATCACCATCAAGAACGGGGCCGATGCCTTGTCAGAGGAGGATGTGATCGCCCACTGCCGCGAACATCTGGCCGGCTTCAAGATCCCGAAGAAGATCGTCTTCACGCCGGAATTGCCGAAAACCTCGACGGGCAAACTGCAGAAGCATGTACTGAGGGAGCAGTTGGCCGGTTAATGGCCAGAGGCTTTGATATGAAGAGGGCTCCCGGTGTCGGGAGCCCTCTTTTCAGTGCGGCTTACATCCGCTCGAACACAACAGCGATACCCTGACCGCCGCCGATGCACATGGTGACAAGTGCATACCGGCCTTCAATACGCTGCAGCTCATGGATCGCCTTGGTGGCGATGTAAGCACCCGAGCAGCCCACCGGGTGGCCCAGTGCAATGGCACCGCCGTTGGGGTTGGTCTTCTCAAGATCCAGTTCCAGTCCTTTGGCCACGGCCAGTGCCTGGGCGGCGAAGGCTTCGTTGGATTCGATCACATCCATCTGGGCCAGGCTGAGGCCGGCTTTCTGCAGTGCCAGGCGTGAGGCCGGGATCGGGCCTTCACCCATGATCTCGTTGGGCACCCCTGCCAGGGCGTAGGATACCAGTCGTGCGACCGGTTTGTGGCCGTCACGCTTGGCAGCGTCGGCGGAAGCCAGCACCAGATAGGCGGCGCCATCGTTGATGCCGGAGGCGTTACCGGCGGTTACGGTGCCATCCTTCTTGAAGGCGGGGCGCATACCGGCCAGCGATTCTGCCGTGGTACCCGGTTTTACGTGCTCATCGGTATCGATGATGGTCTCGCCCTTGCGGGTCTTGATGCTGACCGGCACGATCTGGTCCTTGAAACGACCCTCGGCGATGGCAGCGGCGGCACGGCGGTGAGATTCGGCGGCGAAGGCATCCTGCTCTTCACGGGTGATGCCCCATTTCTCGGCCAGGTTTTCCGCCGTGATGCCCATGTGACCGGCACCGAAGGGATCGCTCAGGGTGGCGACCATCATGTCGATCATGCTGGTGTCGCCCATGCGAGCACCGCTGCGCATGGCAGTGGAGAGATAGCCGGAACGGGACATCACTTCGACGCCACCGCCGATGCCATATTCGTAATCACCGAGCATGATGGTCTGGGCAGTAGAAACCACAGCCTGCAGGCCGGAGCTGCACAGGCGGTTGACCGCCATGGCCACCGAGTCCATCGGCAGCCCGGCCTGAATGGACGCGACACGGGCGACATAGGCAAAACGGGAGTCGGTGGGGATACAGTGACCGGAGGCGACATAGTTGATCGCCTGAGGGTCAACACCGGAGCGCTCGATTGAGGCTTTCATCACCTGCCCGGCCAGCTCGGCCGGTTCCAGCTGGCTCAGGCCACCACCGAATGAACCGATCGCAGAGCGGGCAGCGCTGAGTACAACCACTTCGTTATTCTTTTGCATGTTGGTCTCCATCACTTGGCGGATTATTCGCAATAGATATTCGATCCTCTGATCGGGCATCACAAGGTCTAAAGGGACTAGGTCCTAGCCCTTTCAGGCGGCCGGATTAGAGGTATTTCCCTGAATAGCGCAGTCACTTTTATACGGCAAAAACGAGTCTGATATAACCGGTTGAGTCGATCTTGTTACGATGCTTTTCGCGTCAGCAAAAGGTTTGTGAGCAGGAGATGGTCCCGTTTCCGGCGGGCCTTGGTGTTATACATACTCCTGTATACTGGCTCATTTCATCCGTGGCCAGGCGCCACATTTCAACCGCAAAAGGCCCAGCTCATCGTGAACATGTTTTCCATCAAGAGTATCAGTATCGCCACATTGATCTATCTGTGCATCATCGCCGGGGTGATTGTGAACGGCAGTGGCTGGGCGGCACTGATCGATGCAGAAGTGGTGTTGGGCTTTCTGGCTTATGGCTGGCCATTCCTGGTGCCGATGGCGCTTATCCTGATTCCTCTGGTTGCGCTGGTGGTTGAAGGCTGTTTTGCCTTTTTTGAAGGGGAGCCGGATGCGTAAATGACACATACTGATCGCATAAGTGAACAATTGATCTAAAGGAGCGCCCATGCCTTCCCATTCGGAACATTCCCTGTCACTGGAATCTCTGCTGCAGCAGGTAGAACGTATCGCTCGTGAGGCTGGTGCGGTCATTCTTCAGGTATACGGCGAGGATGACTTCGGTGTGGAGCACAAGGCCGATGAGTCGCCGCTGACCCGCGCCGATCTGGCCGCCAATGCGGTGATTGTGGCTGGGCTAAAGCAGCTGTCGCCACGCTTTCCGATCCTCACCGAGGAAGCGGTGGAGGATTTCACTGGCCCCGATATGGATGGCCGCTACTGGCTGGTGGACCCTCTGGACGGCACCAAGGAGTTCATCAAGCGCAACGGCGAGTTCACCGTCAATATCGCGCTGATTGAACAGGGCCGCCCGTTGCTGGGTGTGGTCCATGCACCGGTGCCGGATACAACCTGGCTCGGTGCCGAGGGTGTAGGTGCGTTCCGCATGGATGACGATAGCAAACGCCAGCCTATCCATGTAAGTACTCATCAGCCGGGCACTCCCTGGAAGGTCTATGGCAGCCGCTCCCATCTGGGCCCGCATACCCTGGCCTGGATGGAGGCGCTGGGCGATTACGAGCTGATCCGCATGGGCAGCTCGATCAAGCTCTGTCTGGTGGCTGAAGGGGCCGGCCACCTCTACCCGCGCCTGGGGCCGACCTGTCTGTGGGATACTGCGGCCGCCCACGCGGTGATCAACGCCGCAGGCGGTCAGCTGCTGACGCCGGAAGGGGAGGTGCTGAGCTATGCGGATACTCGCGAAACACTCAATCCGCATTTTATTGTCTATGGCGGTTCTAAGCCGGAGTAAGTGCCTGCTATTATCAGGTGAAAGGAATTGTCTCTGCGGAGCGTCAGGAACGTGTATCTCGACCGCGATCAGATGCTGGTGGTGCTCAATGCACTGCCGGACCCGGTATTTGTGTTGACGGAAAGTGGCCTTTACGCCGGGCTGTTTGGTCATGCGGATCCCAATTACTACCATGATGGCCATGACCTGGTCGGCCGCTCTATTCAAGAGGTGCTGCCGGGCCGAGTGGCGGACTGGATCATGGCGCATATTCAGCAGGCGCTGCAGCGCAACGGCCTGATCAAGGTGGAGTATCCGCTGTCGGCTTCGCAGGTGAAAGGACTGGAAGATCAAGCCGGGCCGGATGGCAAGATCTGGTTTGAAGGCCATGTGCAGCCTTTCCCCCAGTTGGTGGCGGGCGAACGCGCCGTGATTTGGGTGGCGCGGAACATTACGCAGCGTAAACAGCTTGAAAACGAACTGCTGGAGGCGAGTCAAACCGATCCCTTGACCCATGCGTCCAACCGGCGTCGCTTGATGGAGGTGCTGCAGTCTCATTTCGCGGCCTTTCGCCGTTACCACCACCCGATGGCGCTGATCATGTTTGACCTGGACCACTTCAAGCAGCTGAATGACAGTTTTGGGCATATCGTCGGTGACAGGGTGCTACGCAGTCTTTGTGAGGTCTGTCGCGAAGAGCTGCGCGAGAATGATCTGCTGGCCCGTCTTGGGGGCGAGGAGTTCATGATCGTCTTGCCCAGTACCACGGCGGACAGGGCGGCACAGACCGCCGAGCGTCTCCGTACACGGGTTGCGACGGAGGTGCCCCTCAGGCTCGGTGAGAACATCAAGGTCAGGGTGAGCCTGGGGGTGAGTGAGCTGCTGGATGAGGACACCAGCCTGGAGTCCATCATCCAGCGGGTGGACGAGGCGGTTTACCGGGCGAAGGATGCCGGGCGCAATCGCGTCGTCGTCTACTGACAGCTCAGTCTGCTGCCGCTCCCTGCTTCAACCAGGGCAGAAAGCCGTGCAGAAAACGCGTCGTTGAGGGCATGAAGTAGCTGCCGTGGTGATAGCAGGGGTCCAGGGTGCTGACAATGCGTCGGCCTGGGCCGCTGCTGCTGTCGTCGTAGAGTACCGAGCCGCCTTCTACGGCATCGATCAATGACACCGCCCCTTCCGGCACGGCCAGCGTGCCGTGGCGGTGCCAGGTGGCGTCGTCCAGGCTGATGTGCCGGAACAGGCCATGCTCGGGTGCGCTCAGGCTCAGGCCTGACTCTTCGCCCGGGGTGAGCCACCACCAGAAATTGGTCACACCCGGTGTCCAGTGCACGCCGTCCAGCCATTGCTCACAGTGGCTCTCTCCCAGTGCGATAACGGTCTTGCCGGCGGCGAGGAAGTCGGCGATTCGGTCATGGGCCGCGATCAGGTCGGCCGGGTTTTGACGGCTGGCGATATACAGACAATCCACATCGGACAGGTCGGCGTCGGGCAGGTCCAGTACGTAGATTTTGCGGTCGAAGAACGGCTTGAACTCCGGATCGTTATAGGTGGCGTGGTGGTAGTAGGTGCCACCGTCAACAAAGGCGATACGCATCTTAGTGGGCCTCCTCGGTCAGAGCGGGAGCACCGGCACACACCCAGTCCAGCAGCTGGGGAGCGATACGGGCGGCGCTGGATTTGTCGTTCAGGTACATCCACATGGTATTGCCGCTGTGCATGAGCACCTGGCCACCTTCGGGTCGCTGCCAGACCCAGTCGATGGGTGAGCCATCCTGTTTCAACCGGTGCAGTACCTGTGCGCCTGTAGGTGGCGGGTTGGCGCCACGGGCGTAAAAGCCGGCCACACCACGGCGGAAGCTCAAATCCTGGCAGTCGACCCCGTCGAACACGGGATGCGGATGAACGCGCTCGATCACCAGGTCATCACGTCCGCGTCCTGCTGCCACCTGAAAGGGGGCCAGTCCATCGATCAGGGGATAGACCAGATGGCCGTTAAAGACGATGGTGCCGCCGGCATTGAGGCAATCCATCAAACCGTCTTTCATGCCCAGCAGGGCCTTCTGGTCAATATGGGCTTCAATCAACAGCACTTGGCTGGCGCGCAGGTCGTCGGCACAAAGGTCGCGCACTGAGCGTGAAGCAATGCTTCGTGCTTGCAGTGTCTTCACGAAGGTCGGTAGCTCATGCGATATGGCTCGCAGGTGCAAAATGTTCATGATGTTTAATGTTCCTGTGTTCTCAGGTCTGAAAAGATGGGTACGGCGGTGCCTTGATGAGGAAGTTCATTCATGGCCACACGGCGCACGGGCAGGCGATAGAGACGTGACAGGGCGTCTTCGGTCATCACCTGACCGGGGGTGCCAAAGGCATGCTCACCGGCCCCGAACAGCAGCAGGGCATGGCTGGCGAATTCCAGCGCATGCTGCGGCGAGTGGGTGCTCATGACGATGGTCATGCCGTTGTCGGCCAGATCGCGCAACAGGCGCAGAATCAGGGCCTGGTTATGCCAGTCCATGGCGGCACTGGGTTCGTCCAGCAGCAGGATATCGGCGTCGGCCGCCAGGGCGCGGGCCATGAGCACCAGTTGGCGCTCGCCGCCGGACAGCGAAGCAAAAGCACGCCGGGCCAGATGTGCGGCCTCGACTCGATGCAGCGCGGCTTCTGCTGTGGCGAAGTCAGCCTTGCCCGGCGCCCGCAGCAGTCCGATCTGACCGGCGCGTCCCAGCAGCACCATCTCCAGTGCAGTGAGCGGCAGTGCTGGATGTACTTCCTGGGGCACAAAGCCCAGTTTGCCGTTGTGCTCAACCCGTCCGTGCAGTGGTTCAAGTGAGCCGGATAGAATCTTCAGCAGGGTGGACTTGCCGACACCATTGGCGCCCAGCAGGGCGCAGAAACTGCCCTGGGGCAGACTCAGGCTCAGCGCGTTCAGCACCGGATGGTCGGCGTAGGCATGGCCGATGCCCTCCAGCTGCAGGCGTATCGGTGACTCAACCATGCAGGCTCCTCCCCAGGCGGCGCACCAGAAAGGCAAACAGGGGCGCGCCCAGCAGTGCGGTCAGCACGCCCAAGGGAATTTCCACTTCACTGACGCTGCGCGCCAGGGTATCGACCAGTACCAGATAGATGGCGCCTGCCAGCAGGGTATTGAGCATGAAACTGCGGTGATCGGTGCCAAAGGCCATGCGCACCAGATGGGGCACCACCAGGCCGACCCAGCCAACCACGCCGCAAACGGCCACACTGGAGGCGGCAATCAGGCCGACCGCCAGCAATGCCAGGGTGCGTGCGCGGCGCACCGGCACACCCAGGGCTCGGGCATCGCGGTCACCGACTGAGAGCGCCATCAGGTGGAATCTCAAGGCGTACAGCAGCGCCAGGCTGATGCCGATGCAGGGCAAGGCGAGCATCAGTTTGGCACTGTCGGCGGCGGACAGGCTGCCCATCAGCCAGAAGACAATGGCCGGCAGCTGATTCTGTGGATCGGCCACCAGTTTGACCAGCGACACCCCCGAAGCAAAGACGGCACTGACGACAATGCCCGCCAGTACCAGCAGTACGGTACCGCTGCCGCGAGCCTCCTTGCCGCCGGCCAGCCAGAACACCGCTACCAGCGAGATGAGGCCAAACACCAGGGCGCCGATCACCACCGGCCAGCCATCCCCGGCGAACAGAAAGGCCAGTACGCCACCGAAGGCGGCACCGGATGAGACCCCCAGTAACTGGGGCTCTGCCAGCGGGTTGCGGAACACGCTTTGCAGCGCGGCCCCGGCTCCGGCGAGACCTGCACCGATGACGGCCGCCAGCAGGATGCGGGGCAGGCGAACCTGCTCCACCACGCGCTGCTCAATCAGGTTCCAATCGCCATTGCCCAGCATCGGCGCCAGCAGAATACGGCTGACCGTCTCAGGCGCAATCAGGTAACGACCGGTGCCCAATGCCAGCACCATGACGACCAGCATCAGCAGAAACAGGGCCGTGGTCACCAGTGGAAGGGGCAGTGCACGGGTGTTCATAGGCCCTCCCGTGCAAAGAGACGGCGGTAGTCATGGCTGCCCGCGTTGAGCTCCAGTCTGAGCAGGTCATCCAGATCCTGTTCGCTGACTTCGTAGTCATAGAGCAGGCGATAGCCCTCTCGAATGCGCTGGCGCAGGCCAGGGTCGGCGTGCTCGGGGTGAGCCAGGGAGAACAGCCAGTCCAGCGACAGCGGTGTTTCCTGGCTCGGCGGATCCCAGCGGAAGCCGCCATAGGGATAGACATAGACCCGACGTTCGCGCACGGCGCTGATGCCCTGCAGTCGCGGGTCGTCATAGAGATCCTCGGGTGACAGGCCCGGCTCGAAGTTATTGAGCAGAATCAGCTCCGGGTCCCAGACCATCAACTGCTCGATGTCCACGCTGGCAAAACCGGGCACATCCGCAGCCATGTTCAGCGCGCCCACCTTGCCCAGATCCGATCCCATGCTGGTGTTGGCCCCGGCCACCTGAAAGCCGGAGCGGGTGCGGAACAGGTAGAGGGCACGCGGCTGTTGCTCAAGGCTGGCGGCCTGTTGGCGGATCTGGTCAAGTCGCTGCTCGAACCAGTCGGCCAAACGGTTGCCGCGCTCGGGCTTGCCGAGCGCCTGACCGACCATGCGCAACCAGTCGGCGGCCCAGGCACTGTCACCGTATTTCAAGGTCAGCACCGGCAGGCCCAGCTGGCGCAGCGGCGTAACGATATTCTCGCCCCGGTCGCCCCACTGGAACACCAGATCCGGTGCCTGGCTGGCCAGGGCCTCCACGTTGGGCACAAACCCCTCGCCGGACATGTTGTAGGGAATCTGCTCGGCTTCAGGGAAGATACGCCCGAGCAGCCCGT
This sequence comes from uncultured Marinobacterium sp., assembly GCA_963677795.1. Lineage (GTDB taxonomy): Bacteria > Pseudomonadota > Gammaproteobacteria > Pseudomonadales > Balneatricaceae > Marinobacterium. The sequence continues at coordinate 2,868,147 of OY782520.1, forward strand.
GGTCGATATCCATACGACTGGCCTTGTGCATGCCGACCAGCCGTTCGGTGCCCAGGTCGATTGCCATGATCATGGAAGCCAGTGGAATGGTGATCGACACCACCCGCTCGACCTTGTCCGGGACATCGACCACATGACCATTCTGGTCCTTGACCGGCAGGGCGTGGCCCTGCGCGGTCATCAAGGCCGCGAACAGCCCCGTCAGCAGTGGTTTCAGCATCAGTAGTCCACCGTCAGCTTGACCAGGAAGGAACGGCCGGGCTCAACCAGCGGGTTGCCGACCAGCTCATTGCTGAAGTTGAGGTCTTCATTGATCGACGGGTTGCGGCCTTCTCGATCAAACAGGTTTTCCATGCCCACACGCAGTTTCCAGTCCTGCCAGCCGGCACCCATGACGCGATCCAGGTCCATGCCGGCATAGACGTTGGCGATGGCGTAGCTGGCGGTGTCGCGCTCCTGGCTGGCATCGATACGGCTCTTGCCCTTGTAGGCGCGTACATTGGCTTCGCTGTACCAGCCCAGGCCGTCATAGCGCAGGCCGACACGGCCGGACAGCGGCGCAATATAGGCCAGCGGTGTACCCGTGCTGTCATCGGTACCGCGGGTACTGGTCAGCGCATATTTCAGGCTCCAGTTGTCGTTAAGGCGGGTACGACCATCGAGTTCAACGCCTCGGATAGTCGCTTCACTGACGTTCTGGCGCTGATAGAGATCGTTTGATACGCGGGCCAGGCTGATCAGATCCTTATAGCGGCTCTCATAGGCGGTCAGATTCAGTTCGGTATTGTCTCCGTACCAGCGCAGGCCCAATTCCCCGGTGATGTTGGTCTCTTCCTCCAGCTGCGGTGAGGGCAGGGTGGTCACGGTGCCGGCGACACTGGTAATGGTCATGTCCATGCCTGAGGGGGCGCGGAAGCCTCGGCTCAGATTGCCGATCAGGTGCAAGTCCGGGGTCAGGCGATAGATGCCACCCAGGCTACCGGTCACGGCAAAGAAGTCGTTACTGGTATAACCTTCGAATGCTGCTTGCTGGGTAGGCGTTTCGCTGGCCAGAGCATCGCCGATCTCGACGTTTGAAAAGTCGCCACGCAGGGTACCGCTGAGTGACCACTGGTCATTGAGGAACCAGTCATCGCTGATGTAGGCGCCGATGTTCAGCATCTCGGAGTCACGCTCCATGGGGTGCCAGTCGACGCTGCCGATCAGGTTGCCGTTGCTGCCGTATTTGTTGATCTGACGGGTACGACCGTCAAAGGCTTCATGGAAAAAGTCACCGCCGTAGCTCAGCGAATGATCTCCCAGTTGTTTCTGCGCGGTGAGGTGGCCACCGAAGATGGTGGGGCTGTAGACCTTGATATGAGCCAGAGCGGTTACGTTCGAATTTTTGGCATTGCGGTTGTAGATATCGGTCTCGAAGTCACGCACATAGAGACCGGCATCCAGACTGTCTGCCAGAGCGCCCCGGTTTTCGCCCTGATAGCTCAGGCGCAGATAACGTTCGATGATCGGGTCTTCGTTCACTTTGACGTAAGGCGCACCGGGCGCGCCACCCAAGCCACCGGCACGGCCCGTGGACACATCCTGATAGCGACCGGACAGTTCCCAGCGAGAGGTTTCACTGGGGCTGTAGCCGATATTGAAGTCCAGCCCCAGCATGCTGTATTCACTGTTTTCGACGCTGCCCTGTGGGCTATCGTAATCACCGGCTTCGCGGCTGTGCGCACCCACCAGAACATCGAAGCCGTTGCCGCCGCCGACCAGCTCAACACGGCCACCGGCCATATCGCTGCCACTCTCGAATTGCAGCGCACGCAGCTTGGGTGACAGGGAAAATGCCTGATTCGGATCGACCTTGGCGCGGCGGGTGACGATGTTGATCACGCCGTTCATCGCATCCGAGCCGTACAGGGCAGAGGCGGGGCCCCGAATCACCTCGATGCGCTCGATGGATTCGGGGTCGATCATGTTGAACTGCAGGGTGCTGCGGCCACGATAACGCTCACCGTCGATGGCCAGTATGGTACGTCCGGTGTTGCTGTTGAAACCGCGTGTCACCAGCTGTCCACCCAAACCGCCTGAGCGTGAGAATTCGATACCGGGCAGTTCTTCCAGCAGGGATTGAAGACCACCGGAGCCGATGCGTTCGGCGATCTCGTCGGCGGTGATCACGCTGATGGCGCGCGGTGAGTCCATGACGGCCAGTTTGGAGCGGGTCGCGGATATGGTCAGAGTATCGAGCGACTGGGCGTGACCTTCGCGGTGAGACTCGGCCTGAGCGTTAGGTGCACCCAGAACGCTTAGGGCTGCCAGCATGTAGCCAAGAGAGTGCGGTTTAAGAGGCATTGGAGTGTCCTGTAGGATCGGTATGTATAACCTAAGTGATATGTATTATCATTTAATTCAATTATTAACCAAGCCCTCCGAAACCCAAATGACAAATATCAAGTCGCACTCCCCGGCATATCGACGGGCCCGGGAAACGCTGTCTTCCTCACCACTGATGCGGGGTGTGGCCGCCACAGGTCTCGAGGAGCTGATGGCTGACGCCAGCCTGTGTCGGCTTGGTGATGGCGAGCGAGTCTTCAGCCAGGGAGAGGCGGCCGATTACTGGTATCTGGTCATGACGGGGCGGGTCGATACTCTGCGAGAAGGCTATGACGGCGAGTGCCGGGTGGTGCAGCTGGTCGAGCCTGGCCAGTTACTGGCACCGATAGTCATGTTCATGCCCGGCCTGGAATATCCGGTGTCCGCGCGCGCCTCGGGGAGTACGTTGTTGTGTCGGTTCAGGCGGCAGCAGTTGCATGCGCTCTGTCGCTCCGAGCCGGAACTCGCGCTGCGAGTGCTTGAGATTGCCGGCCAGGCGCTGTGCAAGCGGATCGATGATGTCGAAAATCTGTCGAGTCGTAATGGGCCACAACGACTGGCAGCTTATCTGTATCAGCTGTATCTGGAGCAGGGCAAGGCGATAACGCTGCCGCTGAGCCACCGCGAGCTGGCGGCAAAGCTGGGGCTGCGACCGGAGACCCTGAGCCGGTTGTTGGGCAACCTGCGCCGCCAGGGAGTGCTGCAGGGGCAGCGGCTGCACTGGACCATCACCGACAGGGAGCGGTTGCGCGGCATGCAGCTCCCGACGGCGGATTGAGCTCCAGGGGGCGGACTCAGGAGCCGAAGACTTCCTTCAGCAGATCCGTGGTACGTGCCACCGGGTTTTCGCGGATCTTTTTCTCTTCCTGAGCCAGGCGCAGGAACAACCCGTTCAGTGCTGCTTCGGTGACATGATTACCCAGGTTCGGGCTCATGCCCTGCAGCATCGGCACCTTGCTCTCGGCCTGGCTGACCAGCAATTGGTAGGCCTGCATCACGCCGGTATTGGCCATCGCTGCTTCGATCAACGGCTTCAGCCGGGTGGTCAGCGGGCCACTGGTTTTCTCACGGAAATAGTCGGTGGCGGCGGTATCGCCCCCGGAGTAGATGCGACGGGCATCGTCCAGGGTCATGTTCTCCAGGGTGTCCATGAAGATCGGCGTGGCTTCGCTGATCGCCTGTTCGGCGGCAGAATTCATGCTGGCCTCGAAGGCATCCACTTGGCTGCCCAGGCCGTAGTTGCGCATCAGGCCGCCGACGGACTCAAGCATGCCCGGCATGGGAATGCGCACATCGGCATGATTGGCGTAACCGCCGTTGGCCGCCAGCTGTTCAATGGCGCGTTCACCGCCGACCTGCAGTGCTTCCTTGAGGCCCTTGGCCAGCGTGGCCGTATCGACACCGGCAGGTACCGCGGTCGAACTGCTGTCGGATGAGGTTTGTTCCTGCAGAATCTTTTCGCCCTGTTTCAGCAGGTCATCCCAGCCGGCCTGAGCCGGTTGTGACAGCGTCAGTGACAGGATCAGGCCGCTTACGGCGGCAGGGATAATGCGGGTGTTCATGTTGGCATCCTCTCGGGGGACTGAAATGGGTTCAGTATAGTGCGCAAGTGGCTTAACAACCCTGTGAATGAGGCTTCAGCCAGGCACGCACGGCGGGCCAGCGGTTGACCAGCATGGCAAAGAAGATCAGGGCACAGCCGCTGAACTGTAGTGCGGTCATCGTCTCACCCAGCCAGAGGGCGGCCAGCAGAGCGGTCCAGACCGGCTCCAGCGTCATGATGATGGCGGTGTGGCTGGGTGGCGCCAGGCTCTGGCCGCGGGTCTGGATGAGAAAGCGCAGACTGGTCGCGATGAGCGCACTGGCGATCAGCCAGCCCCAGATGGCGGGCGGCTGGTTGAAGTTCCACTGTTCGATCAGCAGCGATATAACGCCGGTGATCAGGCCGGTGACCAGCAGCTGGACAGCCGTCAGCGGCAGCACGGGCAGGCGGGTGGCAGCACGGCTGTTGAGGATGAAGCAAAAGGAAAACAGCAGGGCGGAAAGCAGGAAAAACACCTCTGCCAGTCCAAGATGAAACTCGCTGTCCAGTGACAGGCAGGCCAGCCCGGCAATCACGAAGGGGATCGACAGGTAGACATAAGGCCCCGATCGATCACCGAAAAACAGGCTGATCAAGGGCACCAGTACCACGCCCAGCCCGGTTAGAAAGGCCCCTATGCCCACATGCGTGGTCATCTCCAGTGCCAGTATCCAGAAGGTCAGGGCACTGCCGAAAACCGCACCGACCAGGCAGGCCGACTTCCATTGTGCGCGGGAAAACACCCGCATCGCAGACCAGCCGATCAGGGCCAGGACCAGTCCGGCGCTTAGAAAACGCAACGCCATGAACAGCAGCGGCGCCAGGCCCTGTACGGCCTCACGGGAGAAGATCCAGCCGGCGGCGGCGAGGATCGTGGTCAGCAGGAGCAGCAGGTCGGCTTTGTGGTGTGTAGACAAGATACGCATCCCTGTTTATCAGTGGGCAGGGAGCTATCCTAGCAGAGCATCCCGCCGTACCCGAGCCCGACAATGGAAAAATGCACCTGATGCTGTCGGCTACGATGGCGTTCTGATCGGCACTCAAGCTTTACCTGTGGTTGCGCGGGGCGGGTGTACTGCTCGCCCTGGCGTGACCAGACCGGATGACGGCTTTTCCTCGCCGGTGTATCCCCGGCTGTCGCCTGGCGACGTTTGAGAAGCTATGTCATCTGCTTGAATGCCTATTCAGTCTGCCAAAGCAGCAGCCTGACGGATGTACTTGTTAACCCCCGTCGTTAGACTGCGGTCGCTTTGTTCATCTGGACATTCCCCGTCCGAATGTCAGCTGCCTCGCTCAATCGTTGTACAAGGTACAGAATCATGCCGGCCAAGGTGCGTTTTCATTTTGAACCCTGCCTCAGAACCCTGTTTGCCATCCTGAGTGCGTTCCTGCTGACCCGCTGGAGCAGTCTCGCTGTGCTGGCGTTGCCCTGGTCGCCAGAACAAGCGGTTGTGGCCGGCATGCTATGGGGTTTTGTCGTTTTTGCCGCAACCGTGATCTGGGTATTTGTTGCCGCTAGCCTGCGCAGTGCCTGCATTGGTTTGCTGCCTCCCGCTTTAATGCTGATGTACTTCAGTCATGAGGCAGGCCTGTGATCGCGCCTCTGGGAACACGCGTTCGCCAGCGTATGGCGCAACTGCATCGTTGGACTGGACTGCTGCTGGGCTGGTTGCTGTTTGTCATTTTCCTGACCGGTACGCTGAGCTTCTTTCGTCAGGAAATAACGCTGTGGATGCAACCTGAGCGCCCCTTTGTATCCGAGCCTGTCCATTCAGAAGCGGTGCTTGAGCGGGCTTACCGCTATCTGCAACAGCAAGCACCCGCGGCCAGTCAGTGGACCATCAAGCTGCCCGATGCACGTGATGGCCTGACTCATGTGAACTGGCAGGGGCCCGAGGGGCGCGGGCAGGCCTATCTAAACCCGCTCAATGGAGAGGTGGTGCCCGTCAGGGATACCCGAGGCGGTGACTTCTTCTACCGTTTTCACTTTCAACTGCACTATTTGCCTGTGCTTTTTGCCCGGTATCTGGTGGGTATCGCGGCCATGCTGATGTTGCTGGCGCTGATCAGTGGCGTAATCACGCATAAAAAGATCTTCAAGGACTTCTTTACCTTTCGCGGGGGCAAGGGCCAAAGATCCTGGCTGGATGCACACAACGGCTTTTCGGTACTGGCCTTGCCCTTCCATCTAATGATCACCTATACCGGGCTGGTCACCATGATGGTGTTGTATGTGCCTTGGGGGCTGGATCGGGCTTTTCCCGAGCCGGAACAGCGCCAGCGCCTGATCAGCGAAGTAATGGCGTTTATGCCAGGCGAGCAGCGTTCGGGTGAATCGGCGATTATGACCCCCTGGCCCCCCTTGCTGGCGCAGTGGCGAGGGGGGGAGGTTGGCAGGGTGCTGGTCTCCAACCCGGGGGATTTGAATGCTCGAGTGCTCATTGAAGCAAAAGCCGATCAACCGGAGCTGCTGGGCATCAGTGGCCATCCGCCTTTCATGGTTTTCGATGCGGCCAGTGGTGAGCTGTTGCGCGAGAAAGTCTCTGCGCCAGCCTACGATACCTACGGCATCCTGCTGGGGCTGCATCTGGGCCGCTTTGCCGACTGGCCAGGACGTTGGCTCTATGCTTTCTTGGGCACGGCAGGGTGCGGCATGCTGGCGACAGGATTGTTGCTGTGGACCAGTAAGCGACGCAAAAAACCGGGACATTCGCGAGCAGGTCTTTGGGTTGTCGACAGATTGAATTTGACAGCGCTGGCCGGTTTTCCCCTGGCCATTGTGGCGATGTTCTGGTTGAACCGGTTGTTGCCACTCGAATTACCGGGGCGGGCGAACTGGGAAATTCATGGGCTGTTTCTGGTGTGGCTGGCGATGTTCCTGCATGCATTGCTGCGCCCACTGAAGAGGGGATGGTATGAGCAGTGGATGCTGGCAGGGATTTTGTTGTTGGGACTCCCCGTGCTGAACCTGCTGACAACGGACAGAGGTTTCCCCGACAGTCTGCTGAGTGGCGACTGGTTGTTTGTCAGTTTTGACCTGGCTCTGGTGGCTTTGGCAGCACTGATGTTCAGATTTGCTCGACAGAAGCGAGGGTCATGATGGCGCACCTGGCGGTTTTGATCTTATCCACTCAGGGGTTTCTGTTGCTGGCGATAACGACATCTCAAGGGGCTTTCCGCCATTGGCGGGGGCTCTTCTGGCTGGGTTGGCTCCTGCTGCTGCTGGCTTTGGCAGCGGCTCTCGGTTTCTGGTCGCTTGGGTTGGGACTAGCACTCTGGCTGGGGTATCTGAGTGCCGGAGCCGGCGTGGTGTTTCTGGTACGTGCCCTGGGGGGACCTGATGCCCGGTAAAGTACTCTGGTTTCGTGACTCTGCCCTGAAGGCGGTGCTGCTGAGTATGCTCCTGCTGATGCTTGTCGGCTGTGACCGTACTGCCGTAACGCCCCGTGAAGAGACGTCTGGCTCAGCCGTTTCGTCGCAAACGAGGGTAGCTGACTTTCCCGTCCTGATACGCACGGCGCATGGTGAAGCCCAGATCGCACGACCACCCGAAAGAGTGGTAACACTGGGAGCCGCAGCGGAAGACTGGAGTCTGCAGCTGGGGGTGGTGCCGGTGGCGATCGAGCCGCACTACTGGGGTGGTGATCGCGCCGGTTATCTGCCCTGGTTTCGTGAGGCGGTGCAGGCCCGGGGTGCCAGGCTGCCGGAAATCATCAGCAGCTACCCTGAGTTGGATGTGGAGCGCCTGCTGGCGCTGCAGCCGGACCTGATTCTGGCACCGCAGTCCGGCCTGACGCGTGAAAGCTATCAACAACTCAGTCAGTTGGCACCGGTGGTGGGGTACCCCGACCAGCCCTGGTTGACCCCTGTTGAGGAGCAGGTGCGACTGATCGCCAGAGCGTTGGGTCGATCCGAACAGGGTGAGGCCCTGCTGGCCGAACGACAGGCCTATCTGGCCGAGCATGCCAAGGCCAATCCGCATTTTGCGGGCGTGTCTCTGGCCTATATCAATGCTGCCAGCCGAGTCGGTAATCTTTCGGTGTACGTACGTGGCGACCCTCGCGTTGATGTGCTGTTGGCACTGGGCTTTATCGAATTACCCGAACTGGCTGATCTGCAGGCAAGCCTTGGTCACTTTGCTGCCCTGCTGGGATTGGAGCAGGCCGACCGGCTGGACCGGGCTGGCCTTATTGTCAGTTGGTACAGTTCGGAGCAGAGTCGGCGTCAGGTTGAATCCCTGCCGTTGATGCGTCGTCTGCCGGCCATGCGGGAGCAGCGTTATCTGGCCATCACCGACCCCGCGCTGGTCATGGCCAGCTCTTATGGCAGCCTGCTCAGTTTGCGCTGGAGCCTGCCCGAACTGATAACCCGGCTCAATCAGGTGGTACCACCCATGTCTGTACAGAAAGCTGCACAGGGAGCAGGGCGCGATGACGGCTAAGGCGAGTATTCATTCCGGGAAAACCTCACGTCCGGTTGCGGCTAAGCTGAGCCTACTGGTGCTATTACTGGTGCTCTTGGCGCTGACCAGCATGCTGCTGGGTGCACGCTGGCTTTCCCCGGCCTGGTTGATGCAGCTGTTTGAGGCGCCCGACAACAGTCATGAGCTGCTGGTGCTTCAGGCACGCTTGCCACGCGCGCTGGTGGGCATGCTGGCAGGGGCTGCACTTGCGGTGGCCGGTACGGTGATTCAGGCGCTGTGCCGCAACCCGCTGGCCGATCCCGGACTATTGGGCGTCAATGCGGGTGCCAGTGCTTCGCTGGTGACGCTGAGTCTGTTGCCGTTCGCCGCCGAGTGGGGCCTGTTTTGGCAGGCGTTGCCTGGAGCTCTGTTGGCCAGTGCCTTTGTCTATGTGCTGTCATGGGTGCAGCACGTCAATGGCCAGTCACAGGCGCCGGTGCGCCTGATTCTGGCGGGGGCAGCCATCAGTGCGGTGCTAGGGGCTTATGTGCAGGCCCGAGTGTTGTTGAATCCGCAACTGTTCGATGGGTTCCGCTACTGGATGGCAGGCTCGCTGTCCGGATTGGGCTGGGGGGATGTGCATGCGCTCTGGCCCTACCTGATTCCGGCTGCAGTGCTTTTATGGCTATTGGCTCCGGGGCTGAACCTGTTGCTGCTGGATCGCAGTACAGCGCTGTCATTGGGTGTCAGCCTGCAACGGCATTCGGCACTTGCCTGGCTCTGTGCAACCCTGTTGTGTGCCGCGGCGACCGCTGTGGTTGGGCCACTGGCGTTTGTCGGGCTGGCATCGGGGCATTTGGCCCGTGCCTGGTTACCCCAGTCGTTTCGTGTTCTATTGCCGGGAGCTGCGCTGATCGGTGCGATCCTGGTATTGCTGGCCGATATTCTGGCCAGAACACTGTTGCCACCACGGGAGCTGCTCACCGGCATTATGATCGCCGTACTGGGGGCGCCTTTCCTCTATTTTGTTACCCGCAGAATCTCGGCCGGGGAGAGGGCTTCATGAAAGACTCACGTTTTTCAGTATGGCGATGGGGCTCCCTCATCTTAAGAGCGCCGGCTCCAGCGGCCGTACAGACCGCCGTGGTTGGTGCATGCGGGATTCTTTTGGCCTTGATGCTGAGCCTCACGCTGGGCGAGTCAGGGCTTTCTCCCGATTGCTTGCTTCAAGCCTTGCGTGGCGAGGCTGAACCCTATGAACACTGGCTGCTGTGGCAATCCCGTTTGCCAAGAGCGCTCTGTGCACTCGGCGTGGGTGCTGCGCTCGGGATCGCCGGAGCGGTGTTCCAGAGCCTGAGCCGTAACCCCCTGGGCAGTCCGGATATCATCGGCATCAATGCCGGAGCCAGTGCGGGTGCGGTGCTTTGGCTTCTGTTCCTGCCTGGGCTTTCGGTTGCCTGGGGGGCTTTGGCGGGTGCGGTGTGCGTACTTCTGTTGCTACTGCCGGGGCTGGGGCCCCAGGGGCAACTGTCTCGCAGTCTGGTGCTCATGGGTGTGGCGATCAATGCCTTTGCCATTGCAATGGTGCAGTTTGCCCTGACGCTGGTGCAGCGTGAGCAGGCGCAGCAGATGCTGGGATATCTGGCCGGGAGTCTGGCTCATCGGGACTGGCAGCAGGTTGGCTTGATTGGATTGACACTGGCAGTAGCCGTGCCGGGGCTGCTGTTATTGAGCCGTCGCTTGGGGCTGCTGGCCTTGGGGCGGGATATGGCGTCGAGTCTGGGTAATCCTCTGCGCGCAACTCAGTTGATGGCACTGATACTGGCCACTGTTTTGGCCTTGGGCGCGGTGCTCTGTGCCGGACCTGTGGCTTTTGTTGCGCTGGTAGCGCCGCACCTGGCCCGCTGGGGTGGACAGCCGTTGGCACTGTTACGCTCAGGTTTGATTGGTGCGCTGTTGCTGCTGAGTGCAGATACGCTAACCCTGACGTTACCCGGGGATCAGAGGCTGCCGGTCGGAGTGCTAACCGCCATGCTGGGCGGTGCCTATCTGGCCTGGATTCTGTTTGCCGAACTCTTTAGAAGCAAGGCCAAGCAGCAGGTGCCTGGTTGAACGATGATCAAAACAGATCAAGCAAAGGAAAGCTCAATGACATCCGAGATGTATGGTGACTGTATTTTGCAGGGGCGGGGGCTACATCTGCATTATGCCGGAAGAGCTGTGATCGCCGGGTTGGATATCCACATACCTCGTGGGAAACTGACGGTTGTGCTGGGGACTAACGGTTGCGGCAAGTCCAGTCTGTTGAAGGTGCTCAGTCAGGTTCTGCCGCCGAGCAAAGGGCAAGTGTTACTGGATGGCAGGGCGTTGGCGGACATGGGCAGCAAGGAAAGAGCGCGGCAGTTGGCGCTGTTGGTGCAAAAGCCTGAATTGCCGGATGGGATCGATGTGCAGGAGCTGGTCAGTCGAGGCCGCTATCCGCATCAGACACTTTGGCAGCAGTGGTCAGAGGACGACGAGCATGCGGTTGCCCAGGCCCTGGCGGCCACCGGGCTCGGTGGCATGGCTCGGCGTGAGGTCGCCAGCCTGTCGGGTGGTCAGCAGCAGCGGGTTTGGCTGGCATTGGTGCTGGCCCAGCAGACTGAAGTGCTGTTGCTGGATGAGCCCACGTCTTTCCTGGATATTCGTGCCCAATTATCGGTCATGGATTTCTGCCGGGCGCTGAGGCTGCAGGGCAGAACGCTGGTGTTGGTGCTGCATGATATCAATCAGGCCCTGCGTTATGCCGACCACCTGTTGTTGATGCGAGAGGGGCGAATACTGGCCCAGGGAGCCCCCGAAGCGTTGATTTGCGAACAGGTATTGAAGGATGTGTTCGATCTTGATGCGCGTATTATTCAGGACCCCGAAGCAGGCTGCCCCATGCTGATTCCCAGAGTTGGCCAGTATGATCATGCCTGGGGCGGCGCGGAGCAGTCTGAATGCAAATAATACGGACAAATCTCTATAAAGGTTAGATGATGATAATCATTTAGATTTGTTTTTATGATGTAGGCTGGCTAGTATGGACTGTCGAATTGTCCCCATCTTCAGTGTTGTACCCGCCTATGCAGGATAGTTATTTCCAGGAGCCGCTGGACGCACGAATCTTTACGGATCAGGACCTGCTGGCGTTTGGCAAGCGCTATGCACTGGATTACCGTTTCCCTGACCGCTACCGTTCCGGCAATATCCTGCGGGGCCGGGTGGAGGAGTTTGGCTTGCGCCAAGGCATGCAGCTGGTTTACTCCAATGTTCAGGTGATGGAATCCTATGAGTCCAGTTCGCTTGACCCTGCACCACTGAACATCATCATCATCCTGCAAGGACGTGTCAGCCTGACATTGGGGGACGAGGTCATCGAACTCTCAGAGCAGATGGCACTGACCCTTTGCCTGGAGAAAGAGGTGGAGCTTGATGCCTTGCAACAGGCTGGGCAGAACCTCAGAGTGTTGACCCTGAGCCTCGATCATCAAGCACTGGAACAGTTACAGGTACCCATCCGCCGGGGAAATGGCTGGTCTGCCTGGCAATTGCCGCCACATATCTACCAGGGGTTGATGTTGTTTCGTAACGACATGAGCCTGTCGCAGCTCTATCTGGAAGGCCTGAGCTTACAGATACTGTCGCAAGGACTGGTGCTCGATGATACATCCACGGCCTCAGCTGATGTCCGCATACCCCCTCAAGAGCGTCTGCGTCTGGAACGCGTTCGGGAACTGATAGCCGCCTGTCCACAAGGCGAATACAGCCTGAACGAATTGGCACAGGTTGCAGCCATGAGCCCGAGTAGCTTACGCAGCAAGTTCAAAGCCTGTTATGGGCAAACCCTGTTCGACTTCCTCAAGCAAAAGCGTTTGCACATGGCCCGTGATTATCTGTTGCGAGGGTATAGCGTACAGCAAGCGGCTCATTTCGCCGGCTACAGTTATGCCACCAACTTTACGACGGCTTTCCGCAAGCATTTTGGGGTCGCACCGAGTTCCCTGATTCGCTGATTGCGTTGCTGTTGAATAGGCATTCTGTCATCTGGCATAGCTCAAGTGGCAAGGAATACTAAAGAATAACCATTCCCATTTATGGCAGCTTTTAGCTCGGTGTCTTAAGCGATGCGGAGTGCAAAGCATGACCTTATTCCTTGTGGTTTGGAGAAGTACCAGTATGTTCCTTGACTCTCTTATATTACGTCGAGCGGGCCGATTCAGCCTGTTGACTGCGCCGCTACTGCTTAGTGCTCCTGTTTTCGCCGAAGGGGTATCGTTGGAACAGGACACCCTGGTGGTTACCGGGCGTCAGTTATCGGCTGATTCCGAACAGCGCGACAGTTATGCGCCTGGTGCCAGCACCACGGCCACCAGCTTGCCCCTGTCCATTAAGGAGACGCCCCAGGCTGTCAGTGTTATTACACACCAGCAGATCAAGGATCAGGGCCTGATCACCAGCGGCGAGATTCTGCACCGTGCGCCCGGTGTCTCGATGACACGCAGTGACAGCAACCGTTTTAACTATTCGGCCCGCGGCTATGCTATCAGCACCTATCAATTCGATGGTTTGCTGACGCCGATTCAGGGCTATTGGAACTTTGGTGATACGGACTGGGACAGTGCCATTTATGACCGTATCGAGGTGGTTCGTGGAGCGACCGGTCTACTGACCGGCGCGGGCGATCCCTCTGCCAGTGTCAACTTCATTCGCAAAAAGCCGCTGCCGGATTTTGCCGCACGTCTCAGTGGTGATATCGGCCGTTGGGACAAGCGGCGTCTGATGGCCGATGTGTCCACTCCACTGGGCGAATCGGGTCGGACCGCCGCACGTTTCGTTGCTGTGCGTGATCGTCAGGACACTCACGTGGATGGGATGGAGCATGACAAGGAAACCTACTACGGTGTTATCAACTCGCAGCTGACACCCGCTACGGATGTCAGTCTGGGGGTTGAGTACCAGCATAACCAGACCGATGGCGCTGGTGGCGGTTTTCCCATGTTCTATGCTGATGGCAGCCTGACCGACTTTGATCGTTCCGCGGCCAACAACACCGACTGGTCTCGCTTTTACAATGAAACCACTCGGGCGTTCATCGACGTAAATCATTTTCTGGATAACGGCTGGCGTCTGAGGGCGGCCTACAGCCATGACGATGGCCAATATGGTTTGACCTATCTGTTCCGCGGTGGTTTTCCTGATCGGAATACAGGAGAAGGCATGTCCGCGTATTTCGCCAATTACCAGGGAGATCGTAGCCGCCAGGACCTGCATTTCACTGCTGAGGGCCCCTTTGAACTCTTTGGCCGTGAGCATGAAGCCGCCTTTGGCTGGGTGCGTACTCAGGATGATCTAGATATGCGTTTGGCCGCTCCGGCCGGAGCGGCTCTGGGCATTGGTGGCTATTTCGATGGCAAGGGAGCCCCCGTTGCTGAGCCCGAGTGGGGGGCGCATGCCAGCGTCGACGACAGTTCGCTGGTTCAGAGCGGTGCCTATGCAGTGACGCGCCTGTCATTGGCCGCCCCCTTGCACCTGGTTGCCGGTGTACGGCTCAGTGACTGGGAACTTGATCAGGTATATTTCGGTGACCATCGCCAATATTCCTATAGCAATGAACTTACGCCTTATGCTGGCCTGGTATACGATTTTGATGACCGCTTCAGTGGTTATGTCAGCTATACCGAGATTTTTCAGACGCAGAATGTACGTTCAACCGACGGCTCTCTGCTGGATCCGATTACCGGTCGCAATTACGAAATTGGTTTGAAAGCATCTCTGGCAGAGGAACTTGACCTTAACCTGGCCGTATTCCGCAGCGAGCAGGATGGTCTGGGTGAAGCTGTTCCGGGGCAAACCGTGAATGGTCGTCCAGACACTCAGGCCTATCGTGCAACGGAGGGTGCGACAGTGGAAGGCTTTGAGGCCGAGCTGGTCGGACGCCTGGCACCGGGCTGGAATCTCAATGCCAGTTATACCTTGGCGAGTCCGAAAAGTGCCGAGGGCGATCGCATGAACGCTTCGCATCCGCGTCAACAGGCGAAGCTGTTTACCAGCTATCAATTTGCCGATGACTGGCGCGCGCTGCGAGTGGGTGGTGGTGTGCGCTGGCAGAGTGAAATCTACCGCGATACCCGTGGGCCAGCTGGTACAACGCGAGTGAGTCAGGGGAGTTATGCGGTGGTTGATCTGATGGCGCGGTACGAGTTCTCGCCGGACCTCAGTGCCCAGTTGAACCTGAATAACCTGTTCGATAAGGAATACTATGATCAGGTGGGTTTCTACAGCCAAGGCTGGTGGGGTGCGCCGCGTAACCTGCGCCTGTCTCTGAGCTACGATTTCTAGCGGGCGCCCGGGGCGAGGATCGGTCAAAGACGGGTCCTCTGCGTTTTGAAGGTCCAGAAGTTCTCGTCGAAACGGGAGGACAGTGGCTAGTCTAGGGGTGATGCCGTTTCGCCGACGTTCTTCCGTCCTGGTTCGATGACAGCCTTAGACAACGGGCTGGAGCTCGGCTGACGGGGAGGGCGCGGCCTTGTCGAGGCACATTTCTCGAATCTTCCGCATCGGCTCGGGGCGGCTGAAGAAATAGCCCTGAAAGCGACGGCAGCCCATCAGCACCAGCTCGGAGGCTTGGGCTTCCAGTTCCACGCCTTCCACCACCACATCCATGTCATGGCCGCGGGCGATGTAGAGAATGCTCTGGATCATGTTGGCGGCGCGAGGGTCATCCAGCATATTGTCGACGAAACTTTTGTCGATCTTGAGCTCGTTGATGGGCAGGTCTCGCAGCAGGCTCAATGACGAGTAACCGGTACCGAAGTCATCCATGGACAGGCGGATGCCCTGTCGCTGCAAACGCTTGATGGTGAGCAGCACCTGGTCGAAATTGGTCATGACCAGACTTTCTGTGATTTCCAGTACCAGCTCCTGTGGCGGGATCTGGTAGCTGCGCAACAGGCACAGTACATCCTCGACAAAGTCCGGGTGCTCGAACTGGATGACCGAGATATTGATGGCCAGGTCCAGACCCTGGCCGAGCTGTTTGCGCAGCTCACTGTACTCTCGCAGGCTGGTATCCATGACGAAGTGGCCCAGTGACAGCATCAGGCCACTCTGCTCCGCGACCTGGACGAACTCGGCCGGCGATACGAATCCCAGCTCCTCGTCCTGCCAGCGCACCAGTGCTTCCAGTCCGGCAATCTGGCCCTGTTCATCCATCTGGGGCTGATACACCATGTGCAAGCCGTTATCCGTCAGGGCCTGTCGCAGGCGCTGCTCAACCACCAGCTGGCGCAGGTAATCCATCTCCATCTCGGTTTGGTAGAAACTGACCGAGTTGCGGTTGGTCTTGGCCTTGTAGAGGGCCAGGTGCGCACTGCGCAGCAGCTTACTGGCCGAGTCGCCTTGCTCAGGATAGGTGGCCATGCCGATGCTGGCGGTCAGCTGGAGCTCGAACCGGCCAACCTGGAGGCTTTGAGACAGCTGTTCAACCAGCCCGTAGCACGCCTGTTTCAAAGAGGGCATATCCGTGTTGGCCGAGGTGACGACGAATTCGTCCCCGCCCAAGCGTGCCAGGCAGTCCTGGCTATCCAACAGTGCCTGCAAGCGCCGACTGAACTCGACCAGAGTCTGATCACCCACCTCCTGCCCAAAACGGTCGTTGATACCTCTGAAATGATCGATATTGATGATGATCAGGCTGAACCCTTGCCGCAGCTCTATGGCGGTGTTCAGGCAGTCGAGCAGCCCTGAACGGTTGAGGAAACCAGTCAGGCTATCATGGCTCGAGTGGTAGAGCAGCTCGGCTCGTCGAGCCCGTTCGGCGCGGTCGATAACACGAAAGCACGCAAAGAGTACGCCGGCAATGATCAGGAAGATTACCAGATAGGGCAGTACCGCCTGCCAGAAGGCGCTCCGGATCGGGGCCTGATGAGTATCCGATATGACCCAGAGCTGGTAGCGATTGTTGAACAGGGCGGCGGTCAGGTGGGGGATGCCGTCATATTCGCTGGCGAAGCTGACTGCCTTGCCCAGTGCCTTGACCTCCTCGATCGACATGCCCACCTGGGCTTCGAATCGGCGCCGGTTGAGTTCGCGCTGTTCCGGACTGGTTTGGGCGCCGCCATAGGCTTCCGGGACGGTATGGGCACTTGAAATGAACTGCAGGTAACCGTCAGCTTCCCGGAGCAGAACGACACTATCATCCGGGCCGTCGTGCAGGGCCTGGGCAAATACGGTATCACTGGAGTCCATGCGCAGCCCGGCAGTCATGACGGCGACGGCTTCACCGGCTTCATTGCGCAGAGCCTTGCGAATGGGAATGACCCAGGCGTCCAGCGCCGGCATGAAGTAGGTCCGGCCCAGTACCATGGCGTCCGAGTCCAGCGCCTGAGCAAAGTTACTGGCCGTACTGGGGTGAGTACTCAGATTGGGCAGTCGGGACAGGTCCAGGTTCGAGCTGACCCGGACCAGGGTGCCATCGGGCTTGGCCAGACCAAAACCGACAGCGCTTTTGTCCACGGAGAGCACATGGTCCAGCAGGGGCTGCTGAAGGCTGGAATCGAACATCTGCTCCTTGTGGAGCAGCTCCCGGCCGATTACATCGAGTACCAGTTCCTGGGTACGCAATACGTTGTCCACGGCCTGGGCAACCAGCTCGGCCCTGTTGCGGTGGTAGGTCTGGTAATGGTCGTAGATGGAATGCCAGCGTGTATACAGGATCACCGCCAGCAAAGCGGTGCCACCCAGCAAGATCAGCCAGAACAGCGTCCAAAGGTTGCGTTTCAATGCGGCCATCAATGGGTTCCCGATTACAGAGGCAGACGCCGGGGCTGGCCTCAGTGCCCTTCATGGACAAGTGTTATCCTGTCAGTGCAGGATCACTTACCTGACCCTCACTGTAAACTATTGTGGAATGTTATTTTGTTGTGGCAGGTCAACTCAAGCCTGAATCATATCGGATGGGGTTGGCTCCAGAGCAGACATCGGCTGGCACTGGATTGCAGGCCTTTCTTGCGCTTCAGCGACAGAGCGCAAACAGCTGGGCACGGCTGGAGATGCCCAGTTTTTCATAGGCCCGCTTGCGGTAGGTGATCACACTGCTGACCGCCACATCAAGCTCGGCGGCGATTGCCTCGTTCTTCTTGCCGCGCAGGACCGCCTGGCACACCTGCTGTTCCCGTTCGGAGAGGAAGGCCAAAGGGCCTTCAAGGCGCAGGCTCTCGTTCAATTCGAAATGCTTGCTGACCAGGATGCTGATCAGGCTGCAGGCGCTGCGGCAAAAGCCCTGATCATCGAAACGGGCGTCGAACCCGGGGGCACGGCGGTAGAGATTGATGTAGTAGTTGCCCTGGGTTGTGCCGCGGAGGATCGAGATCTTGTCGGAAAAGCCCGGCGTTTCAAAAAATGCCTTGCGGTAGTGCAGGCCCATGTCACCGCTGACCGAGTTGAAGCGTACGATTTCGATCTCGCCCGGCGCGATGGTCTTGAGGAGCTGAAAGTTCGGGTCCTGCAGGTAGTGACGTTCGCTGACGTAGGCTTCCGCCAGACGCTTGCCGGAGGCTTCGCGGGCGTAATCCTTGTAGATCAGCGTTGCAACCTGCTGGCCGTCCGGGGAATAAAATACCATGCACTGCTCGGTACCGAACTCGCGCTGCAGCCAGTCGAGAAAAGCCTCGTAGAAACCGGTGGTGCCAAGTTGTTCAAGTACCTGAAGGACATACTCGGAAGGGGTCCACCCCGGCGTCATGCCAGGATCGGTGTCAGCCGTCGGCAGCGGTTTGGGCATAGGGTCACTCCATCCTGGGCTTGGCTACAGCTTAGTGCAAATCGGGACAGAGTATTATGGCAGCGAGGGGCCGGGGGAAAAGCAGGGAGGCGGGGCATCTTGGATTCTGAGCCGCCGTCTCTTTCGGCCCAGAAGATACCCCGGTGACCGACCCGAAGGTCGGTCCAGTTGGAAAGCGTTGGTGCCGGCACTCAGTGAGTGGCGAGTGTGCTCAGCACCTTCTTGAAGGTGGTCAGCTCCTCTTCGCTGAACTGGCTGAACATCTTTTCCTGTTCCTCTTCGGAGATGCGCCACAGGGCTTCAGCCTGCTCGATGCCCTGTTCGGTAATGCGGTAGCAGTCGTCGGCAAAGCTGACCAGTCCCTTGCGCTGCAGAATCTCGGCGGCTTCGGCCACTTCGATATCCGGCATGTTGACCTCGGCCAGCAGTTCTTTCAGGCACAGGTTCGGGGTCTGTTGCAGCACCATCAGCATGCGCGCTTCGCTGGTGCGCAGCCCGGTGGACAGCTGCAGCGGCGAGTAGTCAGCCTGGTAGCTGCGTACGGCCTGGGTCATCAGGTAGTACAGGTTGTTGCTCAGGCGGCCTTCCAGTTTCTGCACGGCTTCAGGCTGTTCGTCGGTCTTGGCCGGGAAACGGGAGTGCGGCATGACTACGGAGTAGCTGCCCTGATGGTACAGCAGCGGCGCGCGGCCGGCGTCTTCGAAGGCGACAACCTTGCCGATCAGGATCCAGTGGTCGCCACCGTCAACGGTTTCGTAGCTTTCGCACTGGAAGCAGGCAGAGGTGTGCGGCAGTACCGGCGCACCACCAAAACCTTCGGTGTATTCGACACCGGCGAACTTGTCATCGCTCGGGCGGGCGAAGTGGTTGGAGACATCGATCTGATCCGCCGCCAGGATGTTGACCGCAAAGTGAGTCGCTTCCTCAAAGATCTTGCAGCTGCCGGAACGCTTGTCGATGCTCCACAGGATCAGGGCCGGATCCAGAGAAACGGAGTTGAAGCTGTTGGCGGTAACGCCGGTCTTTTCGCCGGAAGGGGTGGTCGCCGTGATAACGGTGATGCCGGTGGCGAAGTTGCCCAGTGCGCGGCGGAAAGCTTTGGAATCGAATTCAGTAACTTGAGTACTCATAAGGGCACCTGATGTTGGGTTCTTATGTGAAGATGGCAAAACCGAATGCATGCGGTGTCAATCAGGTTTTACTATAGGCCTGTCGGTTCTGCAGGGTATCCCTCGGCACAAGGTACGGGGCGCACACCTTTGAGTGTGCACCCGAGGGGTGTATCCGGCAGGGATTAGAGCAGGGAGGGATCCGGCTCCAGACCCAGGATTTCGCGACCGATGATCTGGGCGCAGACATCGTAATCGGTGTAGGCGTGAGCCGCGGTCATGTTGGACTCGCGCCACAGGCGCTGACCTTCGCGGTCGGCCAGCCAGTTGGAGGCGCCCATTACAGCCCAGAGGCGGTTGACGGCTTCAACACACATCTTGATGGCGTACGCCTGGTTGGTACGCCAGTGCGCCAGGGTGTAGCGATCCGGGTACTCGTGACGTTCACCATATTCCTTGTGCTCGTTCCAGGTTTTTTCCAGGTAGGCGCGAGCGGCGCATACCTGCTGGTAGGACTCGGCGATACGCAGGATCGGCGGGATGGACTCTTTCACCTGTGCGCCGGTGTAGGCACGGACACGGTTCTTGGTCATCTCCTTATACACGTCGATCATGCGCTCGGCGACGCCCAGACTCATGGCGGCGAAGCCACAAGCAAAGTACGGACGGTACGGGGTGTGGTAGATCTTGCTGTCCGGGTACAGGGAGCGGCCAACGTGACGGCCTTCCATCATGTCGCCTGCCGCCTGGATGCGGTGCTCCGGTACGAAGACGCCTTCGATACGAGCCGTCTTGGTGCCGCTGCCCTGCATGCCGGCAGAGTACCAGTCGTCGAGGACGGTGAATTCTTTCTCAGGGATGACGGCGAAGCTGTAGATCTTTTCGCCGGCGTCGTTGAAGCGGTTGAAGCCAACGATGATCCACTGGGCGTGATCGACACCGGAGCTCCACTTCATGTCGCCGGTGAAGATGATGCCGCCTTCGACTTCTTCGTGCTTGCCGAACGGTGCGATGGAGCTGGAAGCGACGGTATCCGGGTTTTCACCCCAGAACTCTTCCTGGGCTTCCTTTGAGAACATTGCCATCTGGTGGTTGTGGGTGCACAACAGGCTGTACGCCCAGGCAGTAGAACAGCAGGCGCCCGCCAGTGCCGCGATGCAATCGGTAAACTCGGGCAGGCTCATTTCCAGACCGCCGTAGGCTTTCGGCAGGAAGGCACGGTTCAGACCGATGCCGTGCAGCATATCAATGTTTTCCTGCGGCACTTTACGCAGCTCTTCCGCCTTGCTGGCGTTGGCGCGAATGGCAGGCAGGATCTCTTTGAGTTTCTCGAGCATCGGATTGTGCATAGTCATCTGGATCGTCTCTCTTCTAATAGTCTGGACTGCTGCTGGAGCCGGGGGTGGGTTTCGAAAAACCGGCTGAGCAACGAAATACTGATCCGCTAGGATTCACCGATTATGCGGAGTAAATCCGATACAGGAAATGTAAAAATCTGGTTGGTTATTGTATTTTTCTGTATTTTATCCCCCTGCTCGGAGCAGGGGGATTCCTTCAATATAGACAAGGAAGCACCAGGACAATTCAGTCGCGGCTGCGGGTCAGGCTCAGTGCCAGCAGGGAGCCAACACCGGTCAGGCCGATGATCAGGGTCATCGGCAGTGGTGAGCCATCATGCAGCGCACTGGTGGTGGAACTGGCCAGGGCGCCGAGTCCGAACTGGCAAGCGACGGCCAGGCCAGCGGCAGCACCGGCCTGTTCAGGATGGCGCGACAGCAGGCTGGCCATGCAGTTGGCCCCCATGACGCCGGTGACGCTGACATAGCCCAGCAACCCGGCGACAATCAGCGGCAGGCCACCGAGGCCACTGACGCCGGCCAGAATCAATACCAGACCCGAGATCGCGGCGAGAGCCGCGCCTGCGATGAGCAGCTTCTGAGTGCCCAGCTGGCCGACATACCGGGCATTGAGGCTGACCAGTACGATGATGCCGCCGATATTAAGGCTGAACAGCCAGGCGAAGTGCTGGGGCGCAACGCCGAAGTACTCGATGTAAACGAACGGCGAAGCGGTGATATAGGCGAACATGCCGGAAAAAGAGAGCGCCATGCAGAGGATATAACCCAGTGCCACCGGTTGCACACCGATATGCAGGTAAGCCTTGAACACCGCCAGAATGCTGGCGTTGCGCGAATCGCCGTGGTGGGTCTCGGGGATCTTCCAGGCGCTGAACAGCAACATGATGGCGGCGAAGGCAAAAAGTACCATGAACAGCGAGCGCCAGCCGGAGATCAGGATCAGGTAGCCGCCCAGCAGCGGCGCAATCAGGGTGGCGATCATGGTGACCAGGTGCATCAGCGACAGCACCCGGGCCGCTTCGTTAAGCGGGAAGAGGTCACGTACGATGGCCCGAGCCAGTACCGAGGCGGCGGCCCCGCCCAGTGCCTGCACGAAACGGGCCGCGATCAGCCATTCGGCACTCTTGGCCAGAATACAACCGATGCTGGCAACCAGGTAAAGACCGATGCCACCCAGCAGCAGGCCACGACGGCCGAACTTGTCCGACAGCGGGCCGTAAAACAGCATGCCGATGAACAGACCGACCAGAAAGGCACTGATGGTCAGCTGAATGCTGGACTCGGGTGCCTGCAGGTCCTCGGCGATGAGGGGCAGGCTGGGCAGGTACATATCGATCGACAGCGGGCCGAAAGCGACGAGCGCGGCCAGTAGTACGATCAGGCGTTTGGGGTTGGCGACCGATGACATCAAGGGCTCCAGTTTTCTTGTGAATTGTTATCCCTGAAATATTACCACTGACGGCAATCTATTTAATATATTAACTAGATTGCCGGCTGGCTGATTCTTCACTTGCCGGACATCCTCATCAGTCTAGACCTGGTAACGAAAACGGCCTGCAGAAGCAGGCCGTTGAGTGCAGGGTGAGAAGAGCGCGATCAGACGCGGCTGGAGCCCGGCGCGAAGGACTTGGTTACGGATGCCTGAGGACCCGGAACCTGATCGCCGCTGACCGGTGATACCGGGAAAACGGCGTTGATCTGGCCGGTACCGGAGCTGCCGAAGTAGGGGGTCAGCACTTCCGCTTTCTGGTCGTATTCAGACCAGCCCAGTGCGCCCAGCAGCATGGCGGTGTCGTGCATGAAGCCTTCACCGTGACCCTTAACGGCGTATTCGGGCAGCATTTCACAGAAGTCTTGCCATTCGGCGTTTTCCCACATGCGCACCACTTCGTGGTCCAGGCGCTCCAGGAACGGCGACCAGGTCTTGGTGGCAAAATCCGGTGCCTGACCGTTCTGCGCGAAGCGGTGAGACAGGGAGCCGGACGCCAGAATGGCAACGGTGCCGTCATACTTTTCTTCGATCGCCTTGCGCATGGCCCAGCCTAGACGAGCACTGTCATTCAGGTAGTGCACGGTGCACATGGCAGATACGGAGATCACCTTGAAATGGCGGTCTTCGTTCATATAGCGCATCGGTACCAGAGTGCCGTATTCCGGGTCCAGTGTAGTGTTCGCATGAGCCAGGGTTTCAACGCCCTGAGCGTTGCACTCGTCAGCCAGCATCTGGCCCAGTTCCGGGTTGCCATCAAGTTCAAACTCCATGTTGGAGATGAAGTGGGGCAGCTCGTTGCTGGTGTAGTTGCCCTTGAAGTGGGCACCACAGTTGATGTGGTAGCTGGCGTTCACCAGCCAGTGGGTATCGAACACGATGATGGTGTCGACGCCCAGCTCGCGGCAGCGGCGGCTGATTTCCTTGTGGCCGTCGATGGCGGCTTGGCGGAAGCCCTTCTGAGGACCGTCCAGCTCCGACAGGTACATGGACGGAACGTGTGTGATTTTTGCAGCTAATGCGAGTTTACCCATGAGGCTATCCTCTTCTAATTATCGCGGGCGTATACCCGGTCAAGCATTGGGCATCAGGGCTGTTGCACCGATGCCGGATCTGTCGTTTGGTGTCCTGCACGCCAGGCTTGCCAGTGAGCCAGCAGGGCGATGCAGGGCGCCAGCAAAATACAGCCGAACAGGGTGGTGACACCCATCTCCAGCAGCCAGGGCACCAGCTGGGCGATGGCGGCGCCGGTAAGCAGCTGAATGAACCCCATCAGTCCCGATGCCGTGCCGGCTGAGCCGGTGGCGCAGCTGATGGCGGCGGACTGGGCATTGGGCTGGCTCAGTCCGCGACCGAAGGTCACCAGCGCCATCGGCAGGAACAGGCTGGCAAAGCTGAGTGTCCCGAACAGGGCGGACAGCAGCAGAATGGTTGCGCCGATCAACGACAGGACGTTACCCAGCAGGACCATCTGGTCGATACTGAAACGACGCGCCAGCTGCGTGGAGCTGAAGCTGCCCAGCATGAACGCCAGCGATACGGCCAGGAACCAGAGACCGAAATCGGCAGAGTTGCCCTGCAGCTGGTCGACCACCAGGTAGGGACTGCTGCCGACAAACAGGTAAAAAGCCGAGGCGATCGCGGTGGTGGATACTGCGTAGCCCAAGTATTGACCTGATTTCAACACTTCGCCATAGCGGCCCAAAAGGCTGCCCAGGCGTAGGCTGTCACTGCGCTCGGTGCAGGTTTCCGGCAGCAGGGTCAGCGCAAATAGCCAGACCAGTGCACCCATGACGATGGACACATAAAATACTGACTGCCAGCCGCTCCACAGGTTCAGATAGCCGCCCAGTGTCGGCGCGACCGACTGGGCGATGGCAATCGCCATCACCACGTACCCCATGCGCCCGGCGGCACCGGCACGGCCATGTACATCCAGGATGATGGTGCGCGCCAGTACCATGGCAGTACTGCCGCCCAGCGCCTGGAGCACACGTCCGGCGATCAGCCATTCCACATCCGCGGCCTGAGCCGCCAGCAGGCTGCCGGCTACATGCAGGCCCAGTCCGGTCAGCAATACGGGACGACGACCGAAGAAGTCGGCCAGTGGCCCCGAGATCAGCTGGCCGAAGGCCAGGGTCAGCAGGTAGGCGGTGAAGGTGAGCTGGATGGTGCCGATATCCGTGTGCAGTGCCTGCGCCGCATCCGGCATCGCTGGGACGAAGGCGTTCAGCGCCAATGGACTGGCCATGGCGATGAAAATCAGCAGGATAAGGGAGGGCTGTTGTCTCAACGGTTGACCTGTTCAGCAGGACTGCAGGGGCCTGAGAGCCCCTGCAGAGATCCTTAGTTCGGGTTGCGAACGACCAGCATGCGCAGCTCGGTCATGTCTTCGATGGCGTAGCGAACGCCTTCACGACCCAGGCCGCTGTCCTTCACGCCGCCGTACGGCATGTGGTCGACACGCCAGGACGGCACGTCACCGATGACAACACCGCCGACTTCCAGCTCGTCCCAGGCTTTCTGTATCTTATAGATGTCGCGGGTGAAGATGCCGGCCTGCAGGCCGAAGTCGGAGTTGTTGACCTCTTTCAGTGCGGCATCGAAATCGCTGAACTTGGACAGGATCGCCACCGGACCAAAGGCTTCCTGGGTGCAGACATTCTGGTCGGCAGCCACGTCGGCCAGCAGGGTTGCCTGCAGCATGGCGCCATCGCGCTCGCCACCGGCCAGTACGGTTGCACCGGATTCTTTCGCTTCCAGTACCCAGTTGTGCAGGCGGGTCGCTTCCTTCTCGGAGATCATCGGGCCGATGAAGGTGTTTTCGTCTTTCGGGTCGCCGTGTACCAGTGCGTTGACCGCCGCAGACAGCTTCTCGCGCACTTCATCGTAGTGCTTCTCGTGCACCATGATGCGCTGTACGCTGATGCAGCTCTGGCCCGACTGGTAGTAAGCGCCGAACACGATACGCGCAACCGCGTCGTCGATGTCGGTACCTTCGTCAACAACACAGGCCGCGTTGCCACCCAGCTCCAGTACCACCGGCTTCTTGCCGGCCTTGGCTTTCAGCTGCCAGCCCACGTCCGGAGAACCGGTGAAGCTTAGCAGCTTCAGGCGGTCGTCGGTGGTGAACAGGTCGGCGCCGTCACGGTGACAGGGCAGCACGGAGAAGGCACCCTTGGGCAGGTCGGTTTCGGCCAGAATCTCACCGATGATGATCGCACCGATCGGCGTCAGGCTTGCCGGCTTCAGGATGAACGGGCAGCCCGCTGCGATGGCCGGAGCCACTTTATGCGCGGCCAGGTTCAGCGGGAAGTTGAACGGCGAAATGAAAGAGCAGGGGCCGATCGGTACACGCTTCCACATGCCGGTGTAGCCTTCGGCACGCGGTGTGATATCCATCGGCACCACTTCACCGCCGATACGTACGGCTTCTTCGGCGGCGATACGGAAGGTATCGATCAGACGGGTGACTTCGCCGCGAGCATCCTTGATCGGTTTGCCGGCTTCGATGCACAGGGCAACCGCCAGCTCTTCAGCGCGCTCTTCGAAACGCTTGACGCAGTAGTTCAGGATCTCCTGACGCTTGTACGCCGGCAGCTTGCGCATCGGCTCGGCAGCCGCATCGGCAGCGGCGATCGCCTGATCGATGGCGGCCGCGTCAGCCATGGCCACGCGAGTGGCGACTTCGCCGCTGAACTTGTCGGTTACCGCCAGGTCCTGGTTCGGCGCCAGGGCTTCGTTGGCCAGGTAGTAAGGGTAGGATGCTTGCAGCATGGGATGGGTCTCCGTCTGCTTGATTACTGTTGGGTTATCTTGCGGGGACCTCGAAAAACTACTGCACAACTCACTGGCTGCGTTGCTCGGTGCTCGGAATCCTCATGTATTACTCATACACTCTGGTTCCTGTGCGCCGCGCGCCTTGCCATTGAGTCGTTCGTTACGTTTTTCGAAGCCCCCATTTATTATCGGTCTCCGGCCGGAACCGGAGGCATGTCGCTATTTTTTAACTTAGTCGATCGGGAAGACCACGTTGGCCTGACCGGTACCGGAACTCGGGAAATATTCGCCGATCAGTTCACCCTTGCCGGTGTACTTGTCCCAGCCCAGGGCGCCAAACAGCATTGCCGTATCGTGCATGCCGCCTTCGCCGCAGCAGTACTGGGCGTATTCCGGCAGCATCTTCAGGAAGGTATCGATCTCGCCGTTCTGCCACAGCTCCAGTACGCGCAGGTCGACCTGGCGGTTGAACTCGCGGGAGATGGTGAAGGTACCGTTATTGGCTTCGTAGAGGTCGTTTTCCCAGATCTTGTGCGACAGGGAGCCGGACGCCAGCAGCAGGACCTTGCAGTCGCTTTCCTTTACCGCTTCGGTGATCGCTTCACCCAGCTTGCGCGAGGCTTCCAGACTGTGCACGGTGCACCAGGCTGCGATGGAGACGATCGGCATGTCGCCCGGCTCCATGAAGTGCATGGGCACCAGGGTGCCGTATTCCAGATCCAGGGTCTCGACCTGGTGCGACAGGGTGAACACGCCCTTCTCGGTGGCCTTGGCGGCAATGGCGTTACCCAGTTCCGGGTTGCCGCGGTAGTCGTATTCCAGATTCTGGATGAAGTGCGGGAACTCGTGGCTGGTGAAGCAGCCCTTGAAACGCGCATTGCTGTTGATGTGGTAACCGGCGTTGACCAGCCAGTGAGTGTCCAGAACGATGACTGTGTCAGCACCGGCTTCACGTGCTCGGCGCATGATCTCGCGCTGACCGTCGATCGCCTGTTGGCGGCATCCCTGCAGTTTACCCGGTTGCTCGGACAGCAGCATGGTCGGGACATGTGTAATTTTTGCAGCTAATACGATTTCGCCCATGGTCACACCTTCTTTTTTTAAGGGTTGGCGGATCTGGTCTGGGAGGCAATGAGGCCTGCCTGGGGGCAAACAGATCAATCCGGATAGTGTTCGCACTTCGTTAACATGTTAACTAATGCTAGTTAACATGTTATCTAATGTCAACGACTCCCCGAAAGGGGCGTCGTTTAACAAAAGGTGGGATTATTGACAGGGGTCAGGGTTTGATCTGGCAGAGCAGGTTGAGCAGTTTGTCGAGCTGTTCCATGTTCTCGCGGGTAAACTGATCGGTGATCTCCCGGTAGCGTGCTTCCAGTGTCGGACTCACCTTGTCGAACATCTCCTTGGCCTTTTCGGTCAGACTGATCAGCACGCGGCGCTGATCTTCCGGCGAGCGGCGGCGCTGGATGTAATCCTGCTGTTCCAGGCGGCTGATGATGCCGGTCAGGCTGGGGCTGAGAATGCAGCACAGCTCAGCCAGCTGCTTGGACTCCAGTTCGCCGTGTTCGTCCAGTGCACGGATGATGCGCCACTGCTGTTCGGTCAGCGGGATCTCCTGCAATACAGGACGAAAGAAGCCCATGGTGACCTCGCGGGCCTTGAGCAGTTTCAGTGGAATGGAGTCTTCGTATTTACGCATGAGTGAAAAATTACCCGTCGTTTGGCTCTGGCTCGGTGGCATCAGTGTATTCCCATCAGCGGCAGCGTGTAGATCAGAACCGAAGCTGCGCTCAGCATCAGTACCGAGTAAGCCAGGTTGTTTCTTAGGATGGTGCGGCCGGTACAGTTGAAGCGGGCCTGCAGGATGAAGTTTACACCACTGAACAGGCTGCCGGACATCGACACCGAAGTGGCGATGATATAGGCGATCGCCATCAGCGTCGGCGCGGTGGTGACATCCGCCAGCAAACCGGCATAGGCCGCCACCAGGGCAAACTGGTGAATTCCCAGGGAGGCGAAGCCGACGATGCTCCACATGACGAAGATCGCCACCGCGGCGTCGGTCTGGGCAAAGGGCAGGTTGAACAGGCCGGCGGCGATGCAAGCCTTGACCCCTGCGGCGAGAAAACCGGCGCTGAGGAACAGGGTGATCTCGCCGCGGGTATCCGCCAGACGCTGCACCACATGAGTGGAGAAGCGTCTGGCGGCTTTTAAGGGGCCTTGCTGCAGGGTCAGCAGTCCCAGCGGCGTCAGCATTGCCAGCAGGGCAACCACCCCGACGGTGGGCAGCTCTGGCCAGAAACCACTGACCAGCAGGATGGCGGTGATCAGGCAGGCCGGCATCACCAGGGTGGCAACCGTCATCGGGTAGCCCTGATAGTGTTCGAGGTCCCGGGGATAGCGGTAACGGGCTTCAATCAGCGTATAGCCCAGGCCGAACAGCGCCAGCCCCAGCGTGTAGGGGTAGATGGCGTAGAGCTCTGTGCCCGGTACCTGTTCCAGCACCAGCGGCAGGATGCTGAGGAAGGGAGACCAGAGAATAGC
The DNA here is from genome assembly GCA_963677795.1 of uncultured Marinobacterium sp. Classification (GTDB taxonomy): domain Bacteria; phylum Pseudomonadota; class Gammaproteobacteria; order Pseudomonadales; family Balneatricaceae; genus Marinobacterium. Next base: position 2,896,583 of record OY782520.1, read on the forward strand.
CAGGCTGAAACCGCGGGCCAGGATGATCTGAGACAGTGATGGCAGGCTGTCCTTGCGCTTGAGCTGTTCGCCCACCAGCAGCATCGAGGAAAAGTTGGCTACCGATGACAGCACATGCATGCCGCCCAGGGTGGTGACGAAGCTGCGAGGGCCGGGCGTGCTGTCGACCTGTTCCAGCCGGGTGCTCAGGCGGATGAAGTTCACCGCGGCCAGTAGCATCGCCAGCTTCAGGTGTTCGCCCAGTATTGCCAGTGGGCGAATTTCGGCGCCGCTGGACCAGGCCCAGGCGATGAAGCCGCAACCGGCACCCAGCAGCAGGTAGATGGGCAGGCGCTGCTTCGCGGTCAGGCGGCTGAACTCCAGGGCGACAAAGCTCCAGGCACAGACAGTGGCGGCCTCATGCAGGGATGCCAGCTGAAAGGTATCCAACAGCGCCAACAGCAGCGTCAGAAAGATCATCAGCCCCGAGAGTGTATCCCGGGTGCCGGCAAATGTGGGTTTGGCGGTTGTGGCAAGAGTCATCCCGCCATTTTATTAATATGTTAAGTAGTAGTCCAGTTGTCGTGCTTGTGTTCGTTACGAAAGCGCTGGGCGGTCAGGCCGGTGTGGCGTTTGAAGAAGCGGGAGAAGTAGGCCGGATCGCTGAATCCGAGCTGGTAGCAGATATCGCTGCTGGACAGGTCGGTAAATACCAGCAGACGCTTGGTTTCCTGCACGATGCGGTCGTGGATCAGCTTTTTCGGTGAACGGTTGGACACCCGCTGGCAGATCTGGTGCAGGCGGCTTTCCGAAATCCCCAGACGACTGGTGTAGTCGGGCAGGTGCAGATGTTCACGAAAGTGTTCTTCGACCAGGTCGGCGAAGCGGTGAAAGATGCGCAGGTCATCGTTGTTGACCGTGGTGCTTTCCGCTTCCTTGGGCGATAGCCGCGAGATCTGGATCAGCAGCAGGCGTACCAGGGTATGCAGCGTCAGTCGCTTGGCGGGGCGTTCGCGATACCACTCCACCTTGAGGTTACGGAAGGTCTGGGTGATCAACGGCCATTGCAGACGCTGCTCGGGGTCCAGCTCGTCACGGACGATACAGAGGCCGCGGTTGAACTCGGTTTCCATCTCCTGTTGCAGGCCATCCTTGAGCAGTTGCCAGGCGATCGACTGATGGATCGTCAGTACATGGCCACAGGCCTCGCCTTCGGTCAGGAAGGAGTGGGGCACCGATGCCGGTGTCAGCACCAGTGCCGGGCCGCGGGCATGGTAGATGCGGTCATCGATATGAAAGCGGATTTCGCCACGGTCGATATAGTGGATCTGCAGGTACTGGGCGTGCCGGTGGACCGGCATGTCGCGGCCGTAGAAGGCAGCCAGGTTTTCCAGCACATCGTAGTGGATGGGGGCATCCAGGTAGCGCCGGTCGTAGTCCTGCCCCAGGATGATGTTGGGGATCCATTCGTTGTGGTCGGGTGTGCTCATGCAGGGACTATAGCAGAAGCGGCGGCAGAATAAGGAAGGGGCCGGAGCCCCGCGTTTGATGCGCGGGAGTCCGACGGGTTCTGCCAGGGCTGGAGGATCAGCCTTTGCCCAGCTGAGGTACTTTGTGTGTACCGTGCGCGATGCAGACGTTCTTGGTTTCCATGTAGAAGTCGAAGCTCCAGTCGCCACCGTCGCGACCGATACCGGACATCTTGATGCCACCGAACGGCGACGGCAGGTTACGGTTGTTCTCGGAGTTCACCCACAGCATGCCGGCTTCGACGTGCTTGGCCATGCGCATGGCGCGGCCGGTGCTCTCGGTCCAGATGTAACCAGACAGACCGTACTGAGTGTCGTTGGCGATGGCGACCGCTTCTTCTTCGGTATCGAAGGAGATGGCGGTCAGTACCGGGCCAAAGATCTCTTCCTGGGCGATGCGCATCTTGTTGTTGGCACCGGTGAACAGGGTCGGAGTCAGGTAGTTGCCGGCCGGGTTCAGCTGGTCGTTACCTTCAGCGATGCGCTGACCGCCAACGGCGATGTTGGCACCGTCTTCCTTGGCGATATCGAAGTAGCTCAGAACCTTGTTGTAGTGCTCGACGTGTACCAGCGGGCCCACTTCGGTGTTCGGGTCCAGCGAGTGACCCACCTTCAGGTTGCGTACACGCTGTTCCAGCGCCGCGATGAACTTGTCACGGATGCCGCTCTGGATCAGCAGACGGCTGGAGGAGGTGCAGCGCTGGCCGTTCAGGCTGTAGATCATGAACACAACAGCGTCCAGGGCACGTTCGAAGTCGGCATCGTCGAATACGATAACCGGGTTCTTGCCGCCCAGCTCGAAGTGCATGCGCTTCAGGGTATCAGCACCCTGACGCATGATGTGAGAACCGGTCGCGGACTCGCCGACCAGGGCAACGGCCTTGATGGCCGGGTGTTCGGTCAGGCGCTTGCCGGCATCTTCGCCGAAGCCGTTAACCATGTTCCACACGCCCTTGGGCAGTACTTCTTCAGCGATTTCCGCCAGGATGTAGGCGCTCAGCGGGGTTAGTTCCGCCGGCTTGTGTACCACGGTGCAGCCTGCGGCCAGGGCCGGTGCAATCTTCCAGGTCGCCAGCATGAACGGCGTGTTCCATGGCGTGATGATGCCGACCGGACCGATCGCCTTGCGGATGGTGTAGTTAACATGCTCCTCCTGGTGCAGCGCCAGGCCGTTCTGCGCTTCCGGGGCCTTGTCGGCGAAGAAGCGGAAGTTGGCCGCGCCACGGATGGCGGCTTGCTTCATGAAGCGGATCGGCTGACCGCAGTCCATGGACTCGACCAGGGCGATTTCGTCGGCACGCTCAACCAGGCGGTCAGCGAACTTGTGCAGCAGACGCTTGCGCTCGGCACCCGGCGTATTGGCCCAGGTTTCGAAGGCGCTCTCGGCCGCTTCACAGGCTGCGTCCATATCGGCAACAGAGCCGGCCATGATCTTGCCGATGGAGCTGTTGTCGGTCGGGGTAACGTTGTCGTATTCGCGTCCGCCGTTGCCCAGGGTGAATTCACCGTTGATCAGGTGGCCTGTGGTGGTGTTCTTGAAGCGCTCCAGGTACTGCTGGGCGCGTTCCAGATTGGTTGCCAGTGTATCGCTCATGGTATGTCTCCCGTTGCCTTGAATCCCGGGCGTATCGCCCGGGACGGGTCTTATTCTCAGTATTTGTCGCCGTAGTATTCCTGCTCGCTGACCATACGGGTCTCGAGGGAGCAGACATTCTCGATAGAGCAAACGATGGTGTCGCCCGGCTGGCAGTCGACGATGCCGTGCGGCGTGCCGGTGCAGATCATGTCGCCCGGGTTCAGGGTCATGACCTTGCTCAGGTATTCGATGACGAAAGGTACGTCAAAGATCATGTCCTTGGTGGTACCGTCCTGGGTCAGCTTGCCGTTAACCGTGGTGGTCAGTTTCAGCGCGTTGGCGTTGGGGATATCGGCGGTATCTACAATCCAGGGACCCATCGGCAGCAGCGAGTCACGGCTCTTCACGCGCAGGTTCGGACGGTAGTAGTTTTCCAGGTAATCGCGGATGGCGAAGTCGTTGCAGACGGTGTAACCGGCCACGTAGTCCAGGGCATCTTCACGCTTGATGTTCTTGCCGCTCTTGCCGATTACCGCAACCAGTTCACACTCGTAGTGCTGGTATTCGATACCGTCAGGACGGTAGCTCACCTGCTTGTGGCCGGTCAGCGTATTGGCGTGCTTGATGAAGATCAGCGGCTCTTTCGGCGGCTCGAATGCCAGCTCGGTGGCGTGATCGGCATAGTTGATGCCCAGTGCGAAGATGGTGCCCGGTTCTTTGACCGGCGGCAGCCAGGTGATCTGGTCAGAATCCAGCGCCACGTCCAGCATTTCACCTTCAGCGGTGGTGATGCGGTCGTTGGCGTCGATGTCGATGTCCAGCTCGCGGCCGTCGAATACGATACGTGCGTGTCTCATGGCTCAGGCACCTCCCAGAGTGTTGTTCAGGGTGCCGACACCCTCAATGCTTGCTACAACCTTGTCACCCTTGGCAACGGCAACGCGATCACCGGCGAAGCCCACAGCGATGATTTCGCCCGCCTGCAGGGTCATGATGCGAGAAATGATGCTGATCAGTTCTGCAACGCTGCGCTCCATGTTGGCCAGCTCGAAACTGCTCTTCTGCTCGCCATTGACGTTGATGGTGACGGTCAGGGCGTCCGGGTTGACGATCTTGTCGGCGGCAACGATCTCAGGACCTACAGGTGCAGAGGTATCCAGGCATTTGCCCTTGATGTCCGGGCGGTAGTAGCTGGCTTCCGGCAGGGAGAAGTCACCCACGATGGTGTAGCCACCGACGTAGTTCAGCGCTTCCTCAACGGATACACGGCAGGTTTCCTTGCCGATCACCACGCCCAGGCTGGCGCCTACAACCATTTCAGCAACGTCGTTACCGTCGAAATCCTTGGCCCACTCGACTTCAGCACCGTCAACACTCCAGGTGTTACGCGGCTTGTAGTACAGCACCGGCTGAGTCGGCGGTTTTTTGTAGGGATCGTTGTTGAATGTCCCATCCAGAGCAGCCAGCTGAGCCGTGTCGTTCAGCGCGACGCAGACCAGCTTGCTGTTGACCAGAGTGTTTGCAGTCATGATTAACCTTCTCGTGTTATGACCGGCAATTAATAGCCAGCCTGAGGTTTTTCGTCTTCAACCGGAGCGCCTTGCTTGAAGCGCTGGGCCAGCTTGCGGGTTTCATTGGCCAGGATCATGGTGTCAACACCGACACCGACGAAGTTGGCACCCTGCTGGACGTAGGTTTCTGCCAGGGACGGGTCCAGGCAGAGCAGACCGGCGTACTTGCCGGCATCGCGAATCTTGTTCAGGCCGGTGTTGATGGTTTCGACCACCACCGGGTTGCCGGCATCGCCGATGTAGCCCATGGAGGCAGACAGGTCGGACGGGCCGATGAACACACCGTCAACGCCTTCCACTTCCAGGATGGCATCCAGGTTCTCCATGGCGCTGGCGGTTTCCACCTGCACGATCAGGCAGATTTCGTCGTTGGCCTTTTTCAGGTAACCAGGCACCTGATTCCAGCGCGCGGCACGGGCCAGGGAGGTACCCAGACCGCGAATGCCCTGCGGCGGATAGCGTACCGCCTGCACCAGTTGGGCCGCCTGCTCGGCGGTTTCGACCATCGGCACCAGCAGTGTCTGTACGCCGATGTCGAGCAGCTGCTTGATCAGGGCGGTATTGCCTTCGACGCAGCGCACGATCGGTGCGGTGTCGTAGGGGGCAATCGCCTGCAGGTGCGACATGATGGTGCGCAGATCGAAAGGTGCGTGCTCGCCATCGATCAGCAGCCAGTCGAAGCCGGCGACAGCGGCGATCTCGGCCGCACTGTTGTCCGGCAGGCCTAACCATAAACCGTACTGGGTTTCGCCGGTGGCCAGGCCCTGCTTGAAGCGGTTTTTCGGCAGTTCCATGCTCGTCTCCTGTTCAAAAGGGTGAAGCACTGCGACTCACCCGGGTTGGCAAAGGGCTTGGCTTATTCGAAATTCAGCGTTACGCCGCCCAGAGAACCGAAGTCGGCGTGAACGGTGTCGCCCGCCTTGACCGGTACCGGACGGGTGAAGGAACCGGACAGGATCACCTGGCCCGGTTCCAGGCCGATGCCGTGCGGGGCGAAGCGCTTGCATACCCAGGTGATGCCTTTCAACGGGTTGCCCAGTACGCCGCCGGCCAGACCGGTCTCTTCGATCTGGCCGTTCAAGTACAGCATGCAGCCAGCCCAGCGCAGGTCGATGTCCATCGGCTTGATCGGGCGACCGCCCATCACGATACCGGCATTGGCGGCATTGTCGGAGATGGTGTCGTACACCTTGCGAGTGTAGCCGGTTTCCGGGTCGGTACGCAGGCAGCGTGCAGCGATCAGCTCCAGGGACGGAATGACGTAGTCGGTGGCATCGATCACGTCGAAAATGGTGACGTTTTCACCGAACAGCGGCTTTTTCAGTACGAATGCCAGTTCTACTTCGATACGCGGATCGAGGAAGTCGGACGCCTTGATGGTGGCACCGTCTTCAAACAGCATGTCGTCCAGCAGCACACCGTAGTCCGGCTGGTCAATATTGGAGGACATCTGCATGGCGCGAGAAGTCAGGCCGATCTTGTAGCCGATCACCTTGCGGCCCTCTTCAATCTTGCGATCAACCCAGGCCTTCTGCACGGCGTAAGCGTCCGCCATGGTCATGTCCTGATGTTCCAGAGTCAGTGCCGGAATCTGCTTGCGGTTTACTTCAGCTTCGTACAGGCGATCCGCGGCGGCCTTGATCTGCTCTTTGGTCAACATGCGAGACGTACCTTCTTGTTGTCTGTGGTTGTTCATGGAGCCCGGCTGTCTGCCGCATCAAGTGTCATGCGCCAGGGAGGGGCTGCGATCATATGCTCTGCATTTTAGTTAACATCTTAACTAAGTCAATACCTCAATATGACAACTGCAACTACAGTTATAGACAGATTCTGGAGCGACGATCAGGAAAATGTTGCAACTTTCATCTTGTTGACAACAGTTAATATGTTAATTAGATTTCGCACGTTTACCTTGCCGTTCCTGGACTCCGCTTCGGGTGCGTCGAGGGCCTAATTCAACCGTTTAGGGAGAGTTTCGAGATGCCGCATTTCATTGTCGAATATTCGGGCAATCTTCATGATCGTCTTGATTTTCAAGCGCTTTTCAAAGATTTGCACGAGTACGTGGTTTCCACCGGTGCCTTCCCGATCGGTGGTGTCCGCAGCCGGGCGATCCGCTGCAACGATTTCCGCGTGGCCGATGGTCGGGAGGACTTTGCCTTCCTGAACCTGAACCTGAAGATCGGGCACGGGCGCGACATGGAGTTGAAAAAAGAGGTGGCGGAGCAGGTGTTCAAGATCCTCTGTGACTGGATGAAACCGATCACCGATGACAGCTATGTACAGATCTCGTTCGAGATGACGGAGCTGGATCCGGTACTCAAGTTCAACAAGAACAACATCCACCCTCTGTTTGCCAACAAGCAGTAACCCAAGACCTGCGCAGACAACAAACCGGCAGGTCCCCCGAGGGACCTGCCGGACAATAAGCCGAGCATAACGGCAACTACAACGACCGTAGCAACAGATCTAGAAAACCGGGAGATACACCGTGAAAACATTTTTCAAATCCATGGCCGGCGCCGCGGCGCTGACACTTGGGCTGACTGCGTCCGCAACAGTATCAGCCGAAACGACCCTGATTGTCGGTACCTGGCAGCCGCCGGGCAACCCGATGAACGCAGTGGTATGGCCGACTTGGGCCGAGTGGGTTGAAGAGGCGACTGAAGGTCGCGTCAAGGTCAAGATCGAACAGGATGTGGGTCACCCGAAAACCTACTTTCAGCTGGTTGAAGATGGCGTGATCAATGCGGGCTGGAGCTATCACGGTTATGGTCCCGGTCGTTTCAAGCTGCCGGTAGCCGTTGAGCTGCCCGGCCTGAATGTCAGCGGCGAAGCGGCGTCCGTGGCGCTGTGGCGTACGCAGCAGAAATACTTTGCCGATGCCGGTGAATTTGAAGGCCTGACCCTCCTGGGCATGTTCACCCACGGTCCGGGTCAGCTGCACACCATTGATCCGGTCGCAGACCTGGCTGATCTGAAAGGTAAGAAAATCCGCATTGGCGGCGGTGTTCAGACCGAGCTGGCCGAGCGTATGGAGATCACTGGCGTCGCAGCACCGGGTTCAAAAGTCTACGAGATGATGCAGCAGGGCGTGATCGACGGCGTATTCATGCCGGTCACCGAGCAGAAGTCCCTGCGCCTGCACGAAGTGGCACCGAACCTGACCCTGTTCCCGGGCGGCATGTACCTGGGCAGCTTCTCCATGTTCATCGATCCCTACTTCCTGGAAGATCTGGATCCGAAAGACGCCGAAGCGATCATGAGTGTGTCCGGTGAAAAACTGTCGGCGCTGGCCGGCCGCGCCTGGGATCAGGCGGATGTGGATGGTCTGGAAGCGGCTAAGGCTGCCGGGGTAACCGTCAAGCAGCTGGGGCCGAACGATCCGATGACACTGGAATTCCGTGAACTGATCAAGGGTATGGACGACGCCTGGATTGAAAGTGTTTCCGACCGTGGTGTCGATGCACGTGCCGCTCTGGAAGAGCTGCGCAGCATTGCACGCGCGTACGAAGCGCAGACTCAGGAGTAATCCATGTCATTTGGTGCCTGGTTGAAAACGCACTATGACGAGAAGGGGCCGGTCCGTTGGCTGGCCTTCTTCCTCGAAGTGGTGTCGGCAAGTGTTCTCTTTTTCCTGATGGCGTTGACCTGTGTCGACGTATTCGGCCGTTATCTGTTCAACAGCCCGCTGCATGGCGGCACCGAGATGACCGAAATCGGTCTGGCGGTGATGGTGTTCGCGGCGATGCCGGTGATCACCTGGCGGGGTGGTCATATCGTGGTCGACCTGCTGGACCGTTTTTTGGGTTCGAAGGTCGTCAAGGTGCTGTCACTGTTTGCCGCACTGGTGATGTCTTCGTCGCTCTACTTCCTGGCGCTGCGTATTTTCGAGTTGGGTGAGCGTTCTATCCGCCGTGGCGTGGTGACCGAGTTTCTGGCGATGCCGACCGGCTATATCGTTCAGTACATCGCGATCATGAGCTGGGCGACAGCGTTCGGTATGATCACCTACGGTGTCTACCGCATTCTGTTCCAGGAACATAAAGCCTAACTTCTCCGGACACAGGTATTTTGTTATGTCAGTTGTACTGATCGGCTTTGCCGTTCTCCTGTTCCTGATCATCGTGGTGCGCATGCCGATCGCATTCGCCATGGGCCTGGTCGGCTTCTTTGGCTTTGCCTTCCTGCAGGGCCTGGAACTGAGCAATATTGCCAACTTCCGTTGGACCGGGGCGCTGTCGATGGCGTCCAACCGCGTGATCGACACCGTGCAGGAGTACAGCCTGTCGGTGATTCCGCTGTTCATCCTGATGGGCAACCTGGTGACCCGCTCGGGCCTGTCCCAGGAATTGTACGCCGTTTCCAACGCCTTCCTCGGTCATCGCAAGGGCGGTCTGTCAATGGCGACCGTGGTGGCCTGTGGTGGCTTCTCCGCCATCTGCGGCTCCAGTCTGGCAACCTCTGCGACCATGTCCAAGGTGGCGATGCCGCCGATGCGCAAGTACGGCTATTCGGATGCGCTGGCGACTGCCTCCATTGCGGCCGGTGGCACCCTGGGCATCCTGATCCCGCCCAGCGTGATTCTGGTGATCTATGGCCTGCTCACCGAGTCCTCCATCCGCGAGCTGTTCGCCGCCGGTTTCATCCCGGGTATCCTCGGCATCCTGCTCTACCTGGTGGCGGTACGTTACGTGGTCTGGCGTGACCCCAGTGCCGGCCCGGCCGGTGAAAAAACCTCCTGGCCCGATCGCCTGCAGGCAATGAAGGGCGTCTGGGGTGTACTGGTGCTGTTCACCGTGGTGATGGGCGGTATCTATCTGGGTATCTTTACCCCGACCGAAGCGGCGGGTATCGGTGCCGGTGGTGCCTTCTTGATCACCCTGTTCCGCGGTCGCATGACATTGCGCAACCTGTTCGAGACGCTGACCGATACGGCGCGCACCTCGGCGATGCTGTTTGCGGTGGTGATCGGTGCACTGATCTTCTCCGACTTCATCAATCGTGCCGGCCTGCCGGACATGCTGCTGGAGCTGGTCACCTCAATGGACGTGTCGCCGATGGTGGTGATTCTGGCGATCCTGGGCATCTACATCGTGCTGGGCATGGTGTTCGAGAGCCTGTCGATGATGCTGCTGACGGTGCCGGTGTTCTACCCGCTGGTGGCCAGCATGGGCTTCGATCTGGTCTGGTTCGGTATAGTCGTCGTAGTTGTGACCGAGATCAGTTTGATCACGCCGCCGGTGGGGATGAACGTATTTGTCCTCAGTGCAGTGTTGAGAGATGTTAAAACGGGCACTATCTTCAAGGGAGTGACTCCTTTCTGGTGTGCCGACATCGTGCGTCTGGCGTTGATCGTGTTTGTCGCCCAGATCGCGCTGTTCCTGCCGGAACTGCTGTACCGCTAAGCGGTACGGCAGTTTTATGTAACAGGTTTTACAGTTTTTAAAGGAAAATCGGGAGGGCGGCTGAATCGCGCGAAGGGGTAGACATTAGTAGGGGTTTGACCGTTTCGCGACTTGCTTGACGCAACTAAGTGTTACATTATTTAATGGATTTGTTGTCTTTTTAGTATCGCAATACCAATAACTATACCAATGCAGGAGCAACACCATGATTAAAACAATAAAGTTCGCCACCAAAACAGCTGCTCTGGCCGTGGGCCTGTCTGCATCCGCCTCTGCTCTGGCTGCAGATACCACGCTGATCGTCGGCACCTGGCTGCCGCCGACTGCTGCCCAGAACGCTGTTGTTTGGCCGACCTGGGCCAAATGGGTGGAGGAAGCCACTGAAGGGCGCGTCGAAGTCAAGATCGAGTACGATGTTGGTCACCCGAAAACCTACTTCCAGCTGGTTGAAGACGGCGTAATCGATGCCGGCTTCAGCTACCACGGTTATGTGCCGGGCCGTTTCAAGCTGCCGCTGGCGGTTGAACAGCCGGGTCTGGGTGTGGGCGCGGAAGCGGCTTCTGTTGCTCTGTGGCGCACACAGCAGAAATACTTCGCCAAGGCGAACGAATTTGCAGGTCTGGAACTGCTGGGCATGTTCACCCATGGCCCGGGTCAGCTGATGACCACCAAACCGGTTGAAAATATCTCTGACCTCAAGGGCATGAAGATCCGCATCGGTGGTGGTGTACAGGCCGAGATCGGCAAGCGTACCGGCATGACTCCGGTATCGGCTCCGGCCACCAAGGTGTATGAGATGATGCAGCAGGGTGTTATCGATGGTGCACTGCTGCCGCTGGGCGAGCAGAAGGCACAGCGCCTGGCTGAAGTCACCAACACCCTGAACCTGGTTCCGGGCGGCATGTACCTGGGCAGCTTCTCCATGTTCATCAACCCGGATTTCCTGGAAGACCTGGACCCGAAAGATCGTGAAGCGATCATGAGTGTGTCTGGCGAGAAACTGTCTGCTCTGGCTGGTAAGGCTTGGCAGCAGGCGGACGAAGACGGTCTGGCTTTTGCCCGTGAAACTGGCGTGAACATCATCGAGCACACTGCTGATGACAAGTTCAATCAGGACTTCCTGAAGCTGGCTGAAGGCATGGATCAGGCCTGGATCGATAGTGTTTCCGATCGTGATGTTGACGCTGAAGCTGCGCTGAAGGAACTGCGTCAGATTGCTCGCGAGTACGAAGCGCAGAATCAGGAGTAATCGATGTCATTTAGTGCCTGGATCAAAGCGCACTATGACGAGAAGGGGCCGGTCCGTTGGCTGGCCTTCTTCCTCGAAGTGGTGTCTGCATCTGTACTTTTTTTCCTGATGGCACTGACCTGCGTTGATGTCGTAGGTCGCTATCTGTTCAACAGCCCGCTGCACGGCGGCACCGAGATGACCGAGATCGGTCTGGCGGTGATGGTGTTTGCGGCAATGCCGGTGATCACCTGGCGGGGTGGCCATATCGTGGTCGACCTGCTGGACCGCTTCCTGGGTTCGAAGATCGTTAAGGTGCTGTCGCTGTTTGCCGCGCTGGTGATGTCTTCGTCACTCTATTTTCTGGCACTGCGTATCTTCGAGTTGGGCGAACGCTCCATCCGACGCGGCGTGGTGACCGAGTTTCTGGCGATGCCTTCGGGCTATATCGTTCAGTACATCGCGATCATGAGCTGGGCCACGGCCTTCGGCATGATTACCTATGGTGTCTACCGCATCCTGTTCCAGGATAAAGACTAACCCGAACCGGATACAGGTATCTCGATTATGTCCGTTGTCTTGATCGGCTTTGCCGTTCTCCTGTTCCTGATCATCGTGGTGCGAATGCCGATCGCATTCGCCATGGGGATCGTCGGCTTCTTTGGCTTTGCTTTCCTGCAGGGCCTGGAGCTGAGCAATATTGCCAACTTCCGTTGGACCGGGGCGCTGTCAATGGCGTCCAACCGCGTGATCGACACCGTGCAGGAGTACAGCCTGTCGGTAATCCCGCTGTTTATCCTGATGGGCAACCTGGTGACACGCTCAGGTCTGTCCCACGAGCTTTATTCCGTTTCCAACGCCTTCCTCGGTCATCGCAAGGGCGGCCTGTCAATGGCGACCGTGGTGGCCTGTGGTGGTTTCTCCGCCATCTGTGGCTCCAGTCTGGCAACCTCTGCCACCATGTCCAAGGTGGCGATGCCGCCGATGCGCAAGTACGGCTACGCGGATTCCCTGGCCACGGCGTCTATTGCCGCCGGTGGTACCCTGGGTATCCTGATTCCGCCGAGCGTGATCCTGGTGATCTACGGCCTGCTCACCGAGTCCTCCATCCGTGAACTGTTCGCGGCCGGCTTCATTCCGGGTATCCTCGGCATCCTGCTCTACCTGGTGGCGGTACGTTACGTGGTCTGGCGTGATCCCAGTGCCGGTCCGGCCGGTGAGAAGACCGAATGGCCGGAACGCCTGCAGGCGATGAAGGGCGTCTGGGGTGTGCTGGTGCTGTTCACCGTGGTGATGGGCGGTATCTACCTGGGTATCTTCACACCGACGGAAGCGGCGGGTATCGGCGCCGGTGGTGCCTTCCTGATCACCCTGTTCCGTGGCCGCATGACGTTGCGCAACCTGTTCGAGACGCTGACCGATACGGCCCGTACCTCGGCGATGCTGTTTGCGGTGGTGATCGGTGCGCTGATCTTCTCCGACTTCATCAACCGGGCCGGTCTGCCGGACATGCTGCTGAACCTGGTGACCTCCATGGATGTGGCGCCGATCGTGGTGATCCTGGCGATCCTGGGCATCTACATCGTGCTGGGCATGGTGTTCGAGAGCCTGTCGATGATGCTGCTGACGGTGCCGGTGTTCTACCCGCTGGTGGCCAGCCTGGGCTATGACCTGGTGTGGTTCGGCATAGTCGTCGTTGTTGTGACCGAGATCAGTCTGATCACGCCGCCGGTGGGTATGAACGTGTTCGTACTCAGTGCAGTATTGAGGGATGTAAAAACGGGCACGATCTTCAAGGGCGTGACCCCGTTCTGGTGTGCAGATATCGTGCGTCTGGCGCTGATCGTGTTCGTCGCCCAGATTGCGCTGTTCCTGCCGGAGCTGCTGTACCGCTAAGCGGTACAGCCTGTCCTGTCCTGCAAGGATAGAGGAGTAGTTGTATGTTCCATGATGTGAAAAAGATCCTGTACGTTTCCGATCTCGAAAAGGGCTCCCGTCCGGCCTTCCGCGCAGCGGTCAGCCTCTGTGGCCACTATTCCGAGTCGCAGATCACCTACCTGCATGTGATCGAATCGCTGTCGGGCACTACCCGCAGTGTGCTGAGCAACATGATGGAGCAGGAAGAGATCGATGAGATGCTGCAGAAGGGCGTCGAAGCGTTGAGCAGCAAGATCCGCGAACGCATTGAGCGTTTCTGTGCCGATGAGCTGGAAGAGCATGAAGTGCTCAGCCTCAAGAATATCGATGCGCGTGTGGAAGAAGGTACGCCCTGGCGCAAGATCCTTGAGGTGGCCGACGAGATCGACGCTGATGTGATCGTCATGGGCACCCGTAAGCATAATGCTCTCGAGCAGATGCTGATGGGTTCTACCGCCACCAAGACGCTGGGTCACTCCAAGCGTCCGGTTCTGATCGTGCCGCTGGGCGCTTCCTGATCGATGCTTCCCCATCCGGCAGTCTTTGGCTGCCGGACTTCTTCTTTCAGCCATGGAAGTGCTGCGCTCTACGCCAATAGCGAACTTTCCGATGGTTAAATCAATTGAATCTCTTGCCCGCGGCCTTCAGGTCATTGAGGCCATCCGTCAGCAATCCCCTGCATCACTGGCTGAGTTGCACCGGCAAACCGGTATCAGCAAGGCGACTCTGCTGCGGATTCTGAAAACACTGCAGGAAGCCGGTTGGGTATACCGTGCCCTGGGTGACTCCTGTTACCGCTTGTCGTTCACGGTCAGCCGGCAGATGCCGGGCAACGACCCTGGTGAACAGCTGGCCGAACTGGCGGCACCGATCATTCAGGAGCTGCAGAGCCGGTTGCGCTGGCCGGTGGATATTGCCATGCGCGATGGCCTGGCAATGAAAATCGTCGAAACCACCCGCTTGCATTCAGTGTTCATTCTCAACCGGCAGGTGATGGGGTATCGGCCACCTTTCCTGATGTCCGGCAATGGCCGGGCCTATCTCGCTTTCTGCCCGGAAGAGGAGCGGCGCAGCATTATTGCGGCGCTGAAGGCCGCCGGCGGCAAGGAAGGGCGCCTGGCCTGTGATTCCGTGTGGCTGCAGCAACTGCTGGATGACACCCGTCGACAGGGATATGGCGTGCGTGAGTCGTCCTATTTCGGTGTGGGTACCACCGAGGGGGAGCAGATCGAGGCGATCGCCGTGCCGGTGCAGCACGGCGGAAGTGTGACGGCCACCCTGGCTCTGTCCTGGCCCCAGGGGGCGCTTAGCCAAACGGAAGTTGACCAGCATTACTACCCTCTGTTGCGCAGTGCAGCCGACCGTTTGGCCGAGCAGTTGAGGGTTCAGCATGTAAGCGTCTGAAACCTGATTTCACTGAATGAAACGCTTTGTGGGCGGCAGTAGTTTCTTGATTAAGCTGATACCAGACCAAGAAGAGAAACCGCTGTTTCGGTTGTTCTCCCGGTAACCGAAACACGAACACAAGGTAGTCACATGGCAACACAACCCAACATTCTGTTCATCATGGCGGACCAGCTGCGCGCCGACTATCTGGGCTGCACCGGCCACCCGACCATCAAGACGCCAACCATCGATGCCCTGGCGGCATCGGGTGTCAATTTCACCAAAGCTTATACCCAGGCACCGGTGTGCGGGCCGTCTCGCATGTCGTTCTATACAGGACGTTACGCCTTTTCCCACGGTGCGACCTACAACAATGTGCCGCTCAGGGTTTGCGAGCAGACCATCGGCGATTACTTGCGTCCCCTGGGGTACCGCGTTGGCCTGGTCGGCAAGACGCATATGAAAAAGGATGTTGAAGGGATGCAGCGTCTGGGAGTCGACCCCGAGTCCTCCCGTGGTGTGCTGCTGAGTGAGTGCGGTTTCGAACCCTACGAGCGTGATGATGGCCTGCACCCGGACCAGAGCGTATCGCCGGACCTGGCGTACAACCACTACCTGCGCGGGTTGGGCTACGAGGGTGACAACCCCTGGCATGAATGGGCCAACTCCGGCGAAGGCGAGGATGGCGAAGTACTGTCTGGCTGGTACATGCGCAACTGCAACCTGCCGGCGCGGGTGAAAGAGGAGCATTCGGAAACGGCCTATACCACTGACCGTGCGATGTCCTTTATCCGCGAGTCTTCCGATCAGCCCTGGTGTCTGCACCTGAGCTACATCAAGCCGCACTGGCCCTATATCGCACCGGCGCCCTATCACGATATGTACACGGCCGAGGACGTGGTTGCGGTCAACGCC
Organism: uncultured Marinobacterium sp.; assembly: GCA_963677795.1. GTDB lineage: Bacteria > Pseudomonadota > Gammaproteobacteria > Pseudomonadales > Balneatricaceae > Marinobacterium. Next base: position 2,912,092 of record OY782520.1, read on the forward strand.
ACGGAGCAGGAACTGGAAAACCTGCATCCGGTGATTCAGGCCTTTATGGGGCATGACGAATCGGTGAATTTCTCTCGAGAAGACGTACGTCAGCGCGTCATTCCGGCCTATATGGGGCTGATTACCCAGCTGGACGACCATCTGGCACGCCTGATCGCCTTTCTCAAGGAAGCCGGTCAATACGACAACACGGTGATCGTGCTGACCGCCGACCATGGTGATTACCTGGGCGATCACTGGCTGGGCGAAAAAGAGCTGTTCCATGAAGCCAGCGCACGCATCCCGATGATCGTGCATGATCCTCGTCCACTCGCGGATGCTACCCGTGGCCGCGAGGATGACCGACTGGTGGAAGCGATCGACCTGGTGCCTACGTTTGTCGAGCTGGCGGGCGGTAAGGTTCCAGACCATATTCTGGAAGGGCACTCGCTGTTGCCGCTGATCGAGACCGGCCAGGTGGAGCAGTGGCGCGAGTTCGCCATCAGCGAAGCCGATTACGCCTGGCGCAAGGCACGCTTTGCGCTGGGTCTGGCGCCGGACCAGACTCGCGCCATCATGATTACCGATGGCCGCTGGAAGTATGTGCACTATGAGAACTTCCGCCCGCAATTGTTCGACCTGGAGCTCGACCCGCATGAACAGCGGGATCTGGGGCAGGATCCGGCCCATGCTGATCAGCGTGAACGGCTTGAGCAAGCCCTCTATGACTGGTACCGGATGCGCAAGACGCGCGTCACTATCAGTAATGAAACCGTAGCTAATATGACAGGGAAAGCCTACGAGCGCGGTTATCTGTTCGGGCTCTGGTAAGAGCGCGGCAGAACTCCCAATAAGAAAAGGCTACAAGCTATGCTGAATAATCTTACTGCCTGGGCCAAGGCTCACCCGGCCATGACTCTGGGGGCGCCGCTGTTCTTCGTGATGGTGGCTTCGATCTTCTACACCGCAGGCTGGGGCGTCTTTGATGACACCATCCTGCGTGTCGGCACTTTCACCCTGTCCTGCGTCATTTTGCTCTATGTCAGCCTGACCCGGCAGGGGCGCCAGTGGTGGGCGCGCCTGATTGATCTCGGGCTGATTGTCGCGGTACTGGCAGCGGCCTACCGTTACTTCTGGGTCTATGAAGAGCTGGAAAGCGGCCTCTATGAGCTGGAACAGACCGATATTCTGATGGCGCTGGCCGGCCTGGTGGTGCTGGGCGAGCTGATGCGCCGGATGATCGGTCTGACGCTGCTGGTGGTCTGCTCACTGGCGGCCTGTTACGCCCTCTTCGGACGCGAGCTGCCGGGAGCCCTGGCCCATGCAGGCATGGATCTGGGGCAGATGCTGACCACGGTCTGGTACAGCTTCGATGGGGTTTTCGGCAGTACTCTGGGTGTGGTGACCTCCACCATACTGATCTTTATCCTGTTCGGCGCCCTGCTGGATGCCCTGGGCGTCGGTGTGGTGCTGCTCAAGTTGTCCTTCCGTCTGACGCGCCACCTGCCGGGTGGTGACGCTCACGCCGCCGTGCTGGCCAGCGGGCTGTTCGGCACCATTTCCGGCAGTTCGGTGGCCAACGTGGTCGGTACTGGCGTGATCACCATTCCCATGATCAAGAAGAGCGGTTTCTCCGGCCGTTTCGCGGGTGCCGTTGAGGCGGCTGCTTCCAGCGGCGGTCAGCTGATGCCGCCGATCATGGGCGCCGTGGCGTTCATCATGGCTGACGTGACCGGTATAACCTATTTGAACATTACACTGGCGGCATTGATCCCGGCGATCTTCTACTATGCCAGTTTGTTTACCTTCATCTCGACTGAAGCAAAGCGTCTGGGCATGAAGGCTCAGGGCAAGGAAGCGGTGGAGCCGCTGACCCGTCAGGAGAAGCTCAAGGGGCTGGCATTTATTGTTCCGCTTGGTCTGATCATCGTGCTGATGGTGCAGGGCAGCAGCCCGGCACAGGCCGGCTTCTGGGCCCTGATTGCAGCTGCCGTGCTGGGTATTGTCGTTGATCCGGCGTTGCTGAAGAAGCCGGCACAGCTGTGGCAGATGGTGGTCAACGGTGCCAAGTCGGCATCAACCATTATGGTAGCCGTAGCTGCCGTGGGTATCATCATTGCCGTGATGAACGCTACCGGTCTTGGTCTGCGCTTCTCCGAGGCGATCCAGTTGGTAGCGGGTGACAGTCTGTTTGTTTCTCTGCTGCTGATGGCTGCTGGCTGTTTGGTACTGGGCATGGGGATGCCGACCGTGCCGGCGTATCTGGTGATCATTCTGGTGATGGGACCGGCGGTGCAGGCACTGGGGGTAGAACTGATTGCAGCACACCTGTTCGTGGTCTATTACGCGGTTCTGTCTGCGGTCACCCCGCCGGTGGCACTGGCTGCCTTTGCCGCCGCGCCGATCGCCCAGGCCAACCCGTTGCGGGTCAGTGTGACCTCCCTGCGCCTTGCAGTCATCGGTTTCCTGATCCCGTTCGCCTTCGTCTATCAGCCGTCCATGCTGCTGATCAATGACAGCTTCAGCTGGTTCGGTCTGCTGACAGCGCTGGTCACCACGACGGCCGCGATTCTGTTGGTTGCCGGCGCCTTCTCGGCCCAGGGTTTCAAGCGTGTGCTGTATCTGATTGCCGGTTTCGCTGTGATCTCACCGCTCTGGTGGGTGCAGCTGCTGGCACTGGCGCTGCTGCCGGTACTCTTTTTCGAGCGTGTCCGCCGTGGTGGCGCGGTGGGCCGCCGTTTTTTCTGCAAACAACTATAAGAAACAACCAAAGGTGATTTCGATGTTCAACTTAAAGATTCGCTCGTTCAAGACCCTGGCCGCTTCCCTGTGTGCCGGTGTAATCTTGACCGCTGGTGTGGCCCAGGTGCAGGCCGCGGAAAACTTCCGCATGTCTACTCTGGGTCCAGGCAGCAGCCCCTACATGGTAATGACGCACTTCGCCAATACGGTTAACAAGGCACTGCCGGAGTACTCCATCATCGTTAACGCGACTGGCGTGGCGCCCAAGCATGCGCTGGATACCGCCAAGGGCCGTGGCGAGTTCTTCATGATGTCTCCGTCGATTCATAACTACATGAAGAGCGGCGGTGGCATGTTCGGCAAGATCAAGGATGCTCCCGAGCTGGCGCAGAACCTGCGTACCGTGTTCATGTTCCCGATGGGTCTGTATCAGGGCGTTACCTATGCCGAGGACAACATCCAGAGCCTGATGGACATCAAGGGCAAGCGTGTGTTTGCCGGCCCTCCGGGTGGTGTGGCACGCCGCACCGTCGAAACCATGATTCGGGCGGCCACCGGTTATGAGCCGGACGAGGACTACACATCGGTCAAGCTCGGGCACGAATCGGCCTCGCAGGCGTTCCAGGACCACAACATTGATGTCCTGTTCAATGCGACTGTCGCCCCAAGCCCTGTGATCAGCCAGGTTGCACTGACCAACAAGGTCCGCTTCATCGGCGTGGACCTGGATACCTTCGAGTCCAACCCTGAACTGCAGAAGCTGATCAGCACTCCGGGTTACAGCATCAAGCCGCTGGAACCGGGCGTCTATGGCGAGAATCAGGTCAATGAAGAGCCGGTGTATACCATTGGCATCAACGTTGGTATCGCGACCACCAAGGACCTCGATGAAGAGGTCATCTACAAGATGACCAAGGCCTACTGGGACGGTCTGGAAGCGCAGAAGGCCAGCACTCCCTGGCTGCGCAATCTGAGCCTGGATACTGTCTTTGCCGACATGAACATGCCGATGCACCCGGGTGCCGCGCGCTATTTTCGCGAGATCGGAATGGAGGTCCCCGAGGTCGAGTAAGGCCCAACGGGTAAAGCAGGGGGCGAGAGCCCCCTTTTTGTTTCTGGCACGCTAAGCTGCCACTATAGCGCTCATCGTCATCATTAGTTCGGATTCCGTTTGATGTCTGTCTGGATCAACAAGTTGCTACCGTTTTTGCGCTGGCGTGACCGGGTCACGTCGGACAACCTGAAAGCCGATTTTATGGCGGGGCTAACCGGCATGGTGCTGGTGCTGCCGCAGGCAGTGGCCTATGCGTTTATCGCCGGTCTGCCGCCGGTCTATGGCCTCTATACCGCCATGGTGTCGGCGGTGATCGCGTCTGTGTTCGGTTCCTCCTGGCACATGATCTCAGGCCCTACGGCAGCACTGTCGATCGTGGTGATGAGCGTAATCAGTGGGCTGGGCGATTTTTCCACCGAACAGTACGTCGGTCTGGTGATCAGCCTGACCCTGTTGACCGGTCTGATCCAGCTGGCCCTGGGGCTGTTTCGCATGGGCAGCCTGGTCAACTTCATCTCGCATACGGTGGTGATCGGCTTTACCGCCGGGGCGGCTATCCTGATTGCGGTCAGCCAGTTCAAGCATGTGTTGGGTATCGAGGTACCCGGTGGGCTGTCGATGGTGGCAACGCTTCAGCATCTGGTGGCGCATGTCGATGGACTCAATATGGTGGCACTGTTAGCTGGGCTGGTCACTCTGATGGTGGCGGTCGTGGTGCGCAAAATCAGCCGCAAACTGCCGCATCTGTTGATCGGCATGGGGGCGGGCAGTCTGGCCTGTTACTTTCTTGATCCTGCGGGGGATGCAGTGGCTTACGTGGGGGCCTTGACCGGCCAGCTGCCGACACCGGTACTGCCGGAGTTCTCCTTCGCCACGTTGCAGTCGCTGGCATCAGGCGCACTGGCTGTTGCGCTGCTGGGTCTGATTGAGGCGGTATCCATTGCTCGTGCCATCGCCGTGCGTTCGCATCAGCAGCTCGACGGTAATCAGGAGTTCATCGGCCAGGGGCTGTCTAACGTGGTAGGCAGCTTCTTTGCCTGCTATGCCAGCACCGGCTCCTTCACCCGTTCCGGGGCCAATTACGATGCGGGTGCGCGTACGCCGCTGGCGGCCGTGTTCGCCGCTGTGCTGTTGGCGCTGGTCGTGGTCACCTTGCCGCAGCTGACGGCTCGACTGCCGTTGGCGGTGATGGGGGGCTCCATCCTGCTGATCGCATGGAACCTGATCGACTTCGGCAGTATCCGCCACATCCTGTCCAACAGTCGCTCTGAAGCCGCCATTTTGCTGGTAACGTTGCTTTCGACGCTGTTCGTGGAGCTGGAGTTTGCCATCTATATCGGCGTGATGCTGTCACTGGCGCTTTACCTGCGCCGCACTTCGCAGCCACGCGTGACCCAGGTGGCGCCTCTGCAGAAGAGCGAGCGTCGCCATATTCGTAATATCAACCGTTACCAACTGGAAGAGTGTCCGCAGCTGAAAATCATCCGTGTTGATGGTTCGCTGTTCTTCGGTGCGGTCGATCATGTGCAGCAGGAGATCCGCCGATTGACGGCTCCCGGCAGCGGGGTGAATCATATCCTGTTGATCGGCAAGGGAATCAACTTCATCGATGCGGCCGGCGTTGAGATGCTGCATCAGGAGATCAACCGTCTGCATATGATGAGCGGGGATATTCTGTTCAGCTCGTTGAAAGGGACGGTGATGGATGAGCTGAAACGCACCGGGGCGCTCAAACTGCTCGGTGAGCAGCGGTTCCATGACACCCCGCGTACGGCGATTGAAACGCTGATCCCGCAGCTTGACCAGGACCGCTGTGCGACCTGTACCAAAAGGATCTTCGGCGACTGTCCGCCACCCAGGGAAGAGTAAAAGCCAGCTACCAACCACCTGGTGGCTGTGGTCAGGGTGATATGAGCAGAGTGTTGAGAACCGTTATCGAGGCCGCCGAGGCGAGCGGATTGCCGCCCCGGACAAAAACAGGCGAAAAAGCGGAGTTTAGTAGACTAAATGAGCATTTTGAGCCTGTTTTTAACGACGCATTCGGCAACGTATATAGGTTCTCAGTGCTGCAGGAAGTCCAGCACCATGCGGTTGAACCGATCCGCATGCTCCCACTGCGCCCAGTGGCCACACTGGTTGAAGATGTGCAGCTGGGAGTTGGGGATGCCAGCCACCAGGCGCAGGCCGGTATCCATCGGCACGAAGCGGTCCTGACGGCCCCAGATCACCAGGGTATCCTGCTTGATCTCGGGCAGGCGCGGGCTGAAGTCCGGGAACTGCTTTGGGTTGGCTTCCAGGCTCTTGACGAAGTTTTCCAGATGGTCGCGACGCTTGAGCATGTTGTCCAGACGCGCCTGGAACAGCTCTTCGGTCAGGTCGCTGGTGTCGAAGACGAACACCGACATCATCTTCTTCAGGTTCTCGATGGTCGGTTCACGGTAGAGTCCCTGCAACAGCTTGATCCCTTCCGCCGGCATCGGCGTGAACAGGCTGGCACCGCCGGTACCGCCCCCCATCAGCACCAGCTTGCCAACACGTTCCGGGTTTTCCAGGGTAAAGGCGACGGCGCTGTGGCCACCCATGGAGTTGCCCAGGATGTGGATCTGCTCAAGGTCCAGTGCATCGACCACGGCTTTCAGCGCACGGGCATTCAGATCGGAGCGTGAACCGGTGCAGACGATGGAGTCGCTCTTGCTCCATCCCGGGCAGTCGAGCAGGATGACGCGGTAACCGGCCGCGACCAGCGGCTCGATGTTGCGATTGAAGTTGGCCCAGCCGCTGGCGCCGGGACCGGAGCCGTGCAGCATGACCACGGTTTCGCTGCCTTCGCCGCAGTCGTTGTAGTGTAGTTTGACCGGCTGGCCATCCAGTTCGATATCGATAAAGCGGCTGCTGTCTGCTTCAGTGATGTTGATGCTCATCTTGTGCTCCTGTACGTAAAACCGGTACTGAAAAAAGCGTACCCCGGCAGAGGCCGGGGTGTGATATTCGATGTTGTGGCTTACTGCGGAATCTGCCGGAAACCACCGTTCAGATAGATCAGCGCTTCACCATCCGGGCGTTCACGGGTTGCAAGTACCTCACAGAGGAAGGCGTGGTGGGTGCTCTCGTCGAACACCTTGACCACACGACAATCGAAGTTGGCCAGGGCATTCTGCAGCACCGGTGCGCCGGTTGCCAGAGTATCCCATTGACCATACTCGAAACGTGACTCGCCCTGAACCTCCTTGATCATGCCTGCGAAAGCCTTGGCGACATCTTCCTGGTCTCCGGCCAGGATGTTGACGCAAAGGGAGCCGTTTTTGAGGATCAGCTCACTGGCATAGACACCCTTGTTGACGAATACGACCAGACGGGGCGGGTCGGCGGTGACCGAGCAGACGGCGGTGGCGGTCAGACCGGCGCGGGCCTTGTCATCGCCTGTCGTTATGGTGCTGACGCCCATGGCAAAGTGGCGCATGCCGCGACAATGCTCCTCGGCACTGACCATCGGTTTTTCGCTGAGCTCGGCGTTGGGTGTCCAGTCGAGCAACTGGTTGATGTGCTGATTCATGATTGTATCTCTAATTTTATGGGCGGGGCCTTCTGCGAATGGGCAGAAGGCCGTGTGGCTCAGGCTTTGACGCCGAACCGGTTCGGCTGGGGCCTTAACGCCGAAAGGATTCTGCTTATCCCTTGACGCCAAACGGGTTTGGCTTATCCCTTAACGCCGAACGGGTTTGGCTGGGGCAGCGGGTTGCCCAGCAGCTGGCCGCCCAGCAGGTCACCAATATTGTCCTGGTTCTGGGTGATATGGTTGGCACCAACCAGGATGTCGCGCATCTGGCGCTGCATCGGGTTGTTCAGCCAGACACCACGGGTCGAGGTCTTCTTGAAGATCATGTGGGCCGCGTCGAAGCAGTCGCCGCCGGTGAACTGGTTGGTGGCAAAGTGACGCACACGTACATCGGTCGGCACCAGCTCGCCTCGGGAAGCGTAGCTCCAGGCCTCTTCGGTGTTGGCCAGGACACGGGCCTCGGCCGCGATGATCTTGGCTTCGGCTTCGCCCAGGCGATATTTGATGAACGGGTCGTTCACCGCGGCACCCACCGCCTGGTTCAGGTTCTGGCGCGGTACCATGTGCTCGATGTAGAGGTCGGACATGCCGCGAGCCATGCCGATCAGCACGGAAGAGACGGCTGCATAGAACACGAAGAAGAAGGGGACCTTGTACAGGTTTTCCACCTGGCCGTGAGACTCCTGGTCGTAGGCACCAATCACATGGCTGCGGTAAGCCGGGACGAAGACGTCCTTGATCACCAGCTTCTTGCTGCCGGTACCGGCCAGACCCACTACATGCCAGTCGTCGACGATCTCTTCGATCTGCTCACGCTGTACCCAGAAGGAACGGAACACCATCTCGCCGTTCTCCTGCACGCGGCCACCGAGGAAGGTACCGCCTTCGGCATGGTCGCAGCCGCTGGAGGTCAGCCATTCGCCGTTCAGGCGGTAGCCACCCTCAACTGCATCTACGGTGCCGAAAGGTGCGTAGGAGGATGACACCAGTCGGGTGTTGTCTTCACCCCAGAGTTCGTCACCAACCTGTTCCGGTAGCAGGCCTACTTCGAACGGGTGTACGCCCAGTACCATGACGTTCCATGAACTTGACGGGCAGCCACGGGCCAGCTCGATCAGCACGCGGTTGAGTACATTGGGATGCATCTCGTAGCCGCCCCAGCGCTTGGGCTGCAGGATCTTGAAGAAGCCGGCTTCCTGAAAGTCCTGGATGGTTTCCTTGGATACCATGCGGGCCTTTTCACAGGCATCGGCGCGTTCGCGCAGCATCGGGATCATATCGCGGGCACGCTGTACGATCTCTTCTTCGGTGGGGATCGGGGTAACGATAGAGTTCATATCGGTCTCTCCAGATGATTCTGTTTTATTGTTCAGCTGTGGTCAGCTCAGACGGGAGTGGCGCTGACCACGCCGTAGCCCGCAATCCATTCATTGATGGGTCGGTAGTAGTCCTTGCGTGCCCGGTAGGGGCCATGAGCGGCCAGGGCAGAAAAAGCCGCGACCCAGGTGCGTACCTCGTGGGTGGAGCGTCCGGCTTCGGCGGAGATCTGCTGGATATCGAAATCATCCACCTGATCCAGGGCACCGCTCTGCAGCAATTCGATGAAGGCTTCATCCCAGGCGGCGTTGAGCGGGGTCTGCTGGCACAGCTCGGAGCCGTAGATCTTGCCGGCGGCAACGGTGCGGGCTTCGCGGGCCGCACGGGCTTCCGGTGTCGGATTGCGACCGCAGATCAGGAACTCCTGAACTTCTTTGGGGGAGTCGGCCAGCAGGGGGACGGGGGGTTCATGAGACAGGCCGCCAGTACCCAGAATCAGCACACGCTTGTTCAGCCCGGCGAGGAAGCGGCCGACCGCTTCGCCCAGCTTGCGGATGCGGCGGTAGGGCACAAAAGGAGGCGCTACCGAGTTGATAATGATCGGAATGACCGGGTAGCGGGTCAGGCTGCCGGTCATCTCTTCCAGGGTCTGGGTACAGCCATGGTCAACCTGCAGACGATGAGACAGGGAAACATCCAGGTCGTTGTCCATCAGGTGTTTGGTCAGCTCCAGCGCCAGTTCGGCGTCGACTGACAGGGGGCCGGGTAGAGTGCCGTAGTCACCGACCGACTCGGCAGTCGTGGCGACAACGAACGGAGGCATCAGGTCGTAGAAGAGGCCGTTGTAGTGATCGGGGGCAAACACCAGCACCAGTTCGGGATCGAATGCTTCGACTTCTGCGCGTGCCGCAGCCAGAACCGCATCCACTTCGGCAACAACATCTGCACCAGGGTCATTACGACCACGCAGGGGCGTATGCGACAGGCATTTAAGCATGATGCTCATATCTCTACCTTCTTTTTATCTGTATGCAGGAGCGGGAAGCATGAATATGCCGGCTCCCGGTTTATTGTCGGAATTAATAAATGCCGTTTTGAGCAGCGGTCGTAAATATTCGACCGGAATAAAACCCTCAAGGTAAACTCTATTTAAATTAACCTTGCGATTTATTTTGGATGGATTCTGGACAGACGAGAAAATAACATCAAGCAAAAAAAGACCCGAGGTGCACATAGTGCACAGCGGGTGTGGATAGCTGTTGTAAAGGGCTTAGCGGATCCTGGGCGACAGGCTATGCTCGATGCGTGTTACCACCGATTGCATGGCGTCCAGGTAGCGGCGTGCCGCTTCCTCAATGGTCATGGCATCGGCGATATAGACCAGGTTCAGGCAACCCAGTACCCGGTTTTCATGGCGAATCGGCAAGGCGATGGCAGCGATGCGACCCTCTTCACCCCAGTCACGGTAGTTGGAGCCGTAGCCATCCTGGCGCGTCTTGCGAACCAGCTTTTCGACATACTCGGGGTCTTGAGCCAGCTTTGCCTGGCTATCATCCCGGCTGGCTAGCAGCTGGAGGATCTGCTCCCGTTCCTGATCGGGGCAGTTGGCGATATAGGCACGGCCCGCAGCGGTCAGCAGCATTGGCAGGCGGCGACCGACCATGGAGCGGTGGAAAGAGAGGCGGCTGAAACGGTGAGTGGTTTCGCGGATCACCATGGCATCCACATCCAGCGTCGATATATCGGTGGGCCAGACCACTTCCTGTAACAGCTGTCCCAGCAGGGGAGCCGCAAACTGGGAAACCCACTGTTCATCACGAAAGCCTTCGCTGAGTTCGCGTACCTTCAGCGTCAACAGGTAGCTGTCATCCGATTCACTGCGGCGAACATAGCCCTCGTGCTGCAGGGTCTCCAGCAAACGGCGTACGGTGGTGCGGTGCAGTCCGGTCTGTTGCGACAGCTCGGTGATGCGGGCGCCGCCATCGCAACGGTTGAGAGCGTGCAGCAGCGACAGGCCACGGATCAGGCCTTGAACCAGCTTGTACTCACCCTGTCCCGGGATTTTGTCCTGCTCCGACATGGCTGACTCCTTGTGAGTTGTTGTGCACATAGTGCACCTCAGGTTCGATTTCTGTTGCTGCCGCCGATGGGCTGTTCCTATACTCCTGAACATAATAAAAACATGCCTTCACGGAGTCCACAGATGATATTCGATGGATTAAACAGTCGTGCCTTTTTAAAGTTTTTTGCAGCACGGGATTTTAATAGCATAAAAATCCATAAAAGGGTCCGCCAATATATGACTGTTTTATCCGTGACCCTGATTCCGGATATTAATCTGTTTACACCTGCTCAATGTGATATCGGACCGGGTCCGGATATCCACATCCGTTAGCGCTCCGAGTCGTCTGTTTTTAGCAATCCGAAATTGCCCCGTCGCACCCTTGCGGCGAAGTACCTGGGTATGGAGTCACATGGTGAACGAACAACAGTTACACGAGATGGCCGAGCGCTTGCGCGCGGCTGAACAGCTGAACGAAGCGACCGCGCCGATTCGAGATCGTCTTGATCCTCAGGACGCCGAGTCAGCCTACCGCATTCAGCAGATTAATACCGAACATGCCGTCGCTCAGGGCCGTCGCATCGTCGGTCGCAAGATCGGCCTGACCAACCCGCGAGTGCAGGCCCAGCTGGGCGTGGACCAGCCGGACTTCGGTACCCTGTTCGCTGACATGAGTTACGGCGACAACGATGTCATCCCCGCCGATGCCGTGATGCAGCCCAAGGTTGAGGCCGAGATCGCCTTCATTCTGGAGCGCGACCTGCCGCAGCAGGATTGCACCCATGCCGAGCTGATGCAGGCGATCGGCTGGGTCGTACCGGCACTCGAGATCGTTGGCAGCCGCATCCAGAACTGGGATATCCGTTTTGTCGATACGGTGGCGGACAACGCGTCCAGCGGCTGTTTCGTGCTGGGTACGCCGGCCCGTCGACTGGATGGTGTGGACCTGCGTGGTGCCGAGATGCAGATGACGCGCAACGGTGAAACCGTTTCCACTGGCAGTGGCGCCGAGTGTCTCGGCAACCCCCTCAACGCGGCGCTTTGGCTGGCACGCACCCTGAGCCGTCTGGGCACACCGTTGAAAGCCGGTGATCTGGTGCTTAGCGGTGCGCTCGGACCGATGGTGGAGTGTGCCGCCGGCGACCGTTTCGACGCTGAAATCAGTGGTATCGGCCAGGTGGCCGTCGAGTTTGCGCAGGCAAGCGCCTGAACCCCGGAGATCTCGAAAAACCGTAGCGAGCGATTCAGCGGCAAGGCGCACAGCGCGCAGGAACCGCAGTGTATTGGAATACATGAGGATTTCGGCCGGGCTGGCGTACCAGCACTGCGCAACGCAGCAGATGAGTCGTGCAGTAGGTTTTTGAGATCTCCGACTTAGCAGGAGTCAAAATGAAGAAAGTTAAAGTAGCCATCATCGGTTCCGGCAACATCGGTACCGATCTGGTGATCAAGATCATGCGCAACAGTGATTGCCTGGAAATGGGCGCCATGGTGGGAATCGACGCCAACTCGGACGGTCTCGCCCGCGCCGCACGCATGGGTGTTGCGACCACCCACGAAGGGGTGGACGGGCTGGTGAAAATGCCGGTGTTCGAGGAGATCGACATCGTGTTCGACGCCACCTCGGCCAAGGCACATATGCATAACGAAGTGTTCCTGCGCGGTCATAAGGAATCGCTCAAGTTTATCGACCTGACCCCGGCGGCGATCGGCCCCTACTGTGTGCCGGTGGTCAATCTTGAGCAGCACCTCAACGAGGGCAACGTCAACATGGTGACCTGTGGTGGCCAGGCCACCATTCCGATGGTGGCGGCCGTGTCACGCGTGGCCAAGGTGCACTATGCCGAGATCGTCGCGTCCATCTCCAGCAAGTCGGCTGGCCCGGGCACTCGCGCCAATATCGACGAGTTTACTGAAACCACCACCAAGGCGATCGAAGTGGTCGGTGGTGCCAGCAAGGGCAAGGCGGTGATCATCCTGAATCCGGCCGAGCCGCCCCTGCTGATGCGCGACACGGTGTACGTGCTGTCCGAGAAGGCGGATCAGGCCCAAGTCGAAGCCTCCATCGAAGAGATGGCAGCGGCGGTACAGAGCTACGTGCCGGGCTACCGCCTGAAGCAGAAGGTCCAGTTTGATGAGATTCCCGAAGATCAGCCGATCAACATTCCGGGGCATGGCCATTTCAGCGGCCTGAAAACCTCGGTCTTCCTCGAAGTGGAAGGTGCGGCCCATTACCTCCCGGCCTACGCCGGCAACCTCGACATCATGACTTCTGCCGCGCTGGGTACCGCCGAGCGCATCGCCAAGTCACTGGTTAACTGAGGACGAACAAGATGACATTCAATCCCGGCAAGAAACTCTACATCTCCGACGTGACGCTGCGCGACGGCAGTCACGCGGTGCGTCACCAGTACTCGATCAAGAACGTACAGGAGATCGCCCGCGCGCTGGACAAGGCCAAAGTGGACTCCATCGAAGTGGCACACGGTGATGGCCTTCAGGGCTCCAGCTTTAACTACGGTTTCGGCGCCCATACCGATCTGGAATGGATCGAAGCGGTGGCTGAGGTGGTCGAGCACGCGCAGATCGCCACTCTGCTGCTGCCCGGTATCGGCACCGTGCACGATCTGGAGAGTGCCTACAGTGCCGGTGCACGCATCGTGCGCGTCGCCACTCACTGCACCGAGGCGGATGTATCTCGCCAGCATATCGAACATGCCCGCAAGCTGGGCATGGACACCGTCGGCTTCCTGATGATGAGTCACATGCAGACACCGAAGGGACTGGCCGAGCAGGCCAAGCTGATGGAGAGCTACGGTGCTACCTGCATCTACGTGGTCGATTCCGGTGGTGCCATGGGGATGCAGGATATCCGCGACCGCTTCCGTGCCGTGAAGGATGTACTGAACCCGGCGACTCAGACCGGTATCCATGCGCACCATAACCTGGCATTGGGTGTGGCCAACTCCATCGTGGCGGTGGAAGAGGGGTGTGACCGTATTGATGCATCTCTGGCCGGACAGGGTGCCGGTGCTGGCAACGCACCGCTGGAAGTGTGCATCGCCGCCTTCGACAAGATGGGCTGGGAACATGGTACTGACGTGTACGCCCTGATGGATGCCGCTGACGACATCGTGCGGCCGCTGCAGGACCGCCCGGTACGCGTTGACCGCGAAACCCTGGCGTTGGGCTATGCCGGTGTCTACTCCAGCTTCCTGCGTCACTCCGAAGTGGCGGCTGAAAAATACGGCCTCAAGACCGTGGATATTCTGGTCGAACTGGGCAAGCGTCGCATGGTGGGCGGTCAGGAAGACATGATCGTCGATGTGGCATTGGATCTGCTCAAGCGTCAGTAAACCCTGAAGGGCCGGCTTTTGCTGGCCCACTGTGCATAAAAACAACATGACAAACAACAGATAACCATAACAATACAGGTACGACCCATGAAGAAGATGAAATTTGCCGCTCTGGCCCTGGCTGCCGCAGGCTCAATGTTCTCCGCTTCCGCCTGGAGCCAGACCGTGATGCGTTTTGCCAGCTGGATGCCGCCGACGCACCCGGTCAATGAAGTGGTGCTGCCGACCTGGAAGAAGTGGATCGAAGAAGCTACCGATAACCGCGTGACCCTGGCTGTCGAGTACAACCTGGGTCACCCGAAAACCATGTTCAACCTGGTCGAGGATGGTGTGGCGGATGCCAGCTGGGGCTATCACGGTTATGTGCCGGGGCGTTTCCGCCTGACCCAGATCGTGGAGCAGCCGCTGCTGGGCGTATCCGGTGAAGCCGCGTCTGTCGCCCACTGGCGTGTGCACAACAAGTATTTCAACAATGCACCCGAGTTTGATGGTCTGGAACTGGTCGCGTTGGTGACCCATGGTCCCGGCCAGATTCACGGCACCTTCCCGGTCAACACCCTGGCTGACCTTCAGGGCAAGAAGATCCGTGTCGGCGGTGGTGTCCAGTCGGTAATCGGTGAAAAGGCGGGTTTGGTACCTGTGGCCGCTCCGGCACCCAAGGTATACGAGATGCTGCAGCAGGGCGTGATCGATGGTGTGTTTCTGCCGGTTTGTGACGTCAAGAACCTGCGCCTGAACGAAGTGATCAGCGACAGCACCCAGCTACCGGGCGGCATGTATCTGGGCAGCTTCTCCTTCTTCATCAATCCGGAGTTCATGGAGGACCTGGATCCGAAGGATGCCGAGGCGATCCGCAAGGTATCTGGTGAAAAACTGTCCGCACTGGGAGGCTGGGCGCAGGATCAGTCCGATATTGCCGGCCTGGAACTGGCCCGTGAAAGTGGCGTCACCATCAACACCGTGGGGGTAAACGATCCGCTGGCGCGGGAGTACAAGGCACTGGCTGAAGGGATCGATGAAGCCTGGATCGAAAGCGTATCCGATCTGGATGTGGATGCCCGTGGCGCGCTGAATGAACTGCGTCAGGTTGCCCGTGAGTATGAAGCCAATAAGGACTCTCACAACGATATCGCCAAGGTTCAGGAGTAAGCATGTCATTTGCTGCCTGGCTTAAAGCGCACTATGACGAGAAGGGGCCGGCCAGATGGCTGGCCTTCTTGCTTGAAGGGATGGCGGCGCTCGTCTTGTTCCTGCTGATGGCGTTGACGTGCGTCGACGTTGTCGGCCGTTATCTGTTCAACAGCCCGCTGCATGGCGGCACCGAACTGACCGAGATCGGTCTGGCGGTGATGGTGTTTGCGGCGATGCCGGTGATCACCTGGCGCGGCGGTCATATCGTGGTCGACCTGCTGGACCGCTTCCTCGGTTCTAAGGTGGTCAAGGTACTGTCGCTGCTGGCGGCGCTGGTGATGTCCTCATCACTCTATTTCCTGGCGATGCGGATCTTCGAACTGGGTGAACGCTCCATCCGTCGTGGCGTCGTCACCGAGTTTCTGGCCATGCCCTCCGGCTACATTGTCCAGTACATCGCGATCATGAGCTGGGCGACGGCGTTCGGCATGATCACCTACGGGGTCTACCGTATCCTGTTCCAGAGCAAAACCTAACCACAGCAGGTATCTCGTAAATGTCAGTCGTTCTGATCGGCTTTGCCGTTCTCCTCTTTCTGATCATCGTGGTGCGGATGCCGATCGCATTCGCCATGGGTCTGGTGGGCTTCTTTGGTTTTGCCTTCCTGAATGGCCTGGAACTGGCCAATATCGGCGATTTCCGCTGGACCGGCCCGCTGTCGATGGCGTCCAACCGTGTGATCGATACCGTGCAGGAGTACAGCCTGTCGGTAATCCCGCTATTTATTCTCATGGGTAACCTGGTTACGCGCTCAGGTCTGTCCCATGAACTTTATGCTGTTTCCAATGCTTTCCTGGGCCACCGCAAGGGCGGTCTTTCGATGGCAACCGTTGTGGCCTGTGGTGGTTTCTCCGCCATCTGTGGCTCCAGCCTGGCGACTTCCGCGACCATGTCCAAGGTGGCGATGCCGCCGATGCGCAAGTACGGCTACGCCGACTCCCTGGCCACCGCGTCCATCGCGGCGGGCGGTACTCTGGGTATCCTGATCCCGCCCAGCGTGATTCTGGTGATCTACGGCCTGCTCACCGAGTCCTCCATCCGTGAACTGTTCGCGGCCGGTTTCATCCCGGGTATTCTCGGCATCCTGCTTTACCTGGTAGCGGTGCGTTACGTGGTCTGGCGAGACCCCAGTGCGGGCCCGGCCGGCGAGAAGACCTCCTGGGCCGATCGCCTGCAGGCGATGAAGGGCGTCTGGGGTGTGCTGGTGCTGTTCACCGTGGTGATGGGCGGTATCTATCTGGGCATCTTCACCCCGACCGAAGCGGCGGGTATCGGTGCCGGTGGCGCTTTCCTGATCACCCTGTTCCGTGGTCGCCTGACGCTGCGTAACCTGTTCGAGACGCTGACCGATACGGCGCGTACCTCGGCGATGCTGTTCGCGGTGGTGATCGGTGCGCTGATCTTCTCCGACTTCATCAACCGTGCCGGTCTGCCGGACATGCTGCTGGACCTGGTCACTTCCATGGACGTGGCGCCGATCGTAGTGATCCTGGCGATCCTGGGCATCTATATCGTGCTGGGTATGGTGTTCGAGAGCCTTTCGATGATGCTGCTGACGGTACCGGTGTTCTATCCGCTGGTCGCCAGCCTGGGGTATGACCTGGTGTGGTTCGGCATCGTTGTCGTAGTCGTGACCGAGATCAGTTTGATCACTCCGCCGGTGGGGATGAATGTCTTTGTCCTCAGTGCAGTGTTGAGAGATGTTAAAACGGGCACTATCTTCAAGGGCGTGACCCCGTTCTGGTGTGCCGACATCGTGCGCCTGGCGCTGATTGTGTTCATCGCCCAGATCGCGCTGTTCCTGCCGGAGCTGCTGTACCGCTGATGGTGCCCTGTACCGCTGCCAGCTGACAGCTGACAGGATGCCGCCCGAAGGGGAGAGGGGGCATCCTTCGTTTTCGTCCTTTTAGAACTTCAGGTTGACGCCCAGCGCGATGTTGTCGGTCTGGGTGTCAAACTGTCCTGTTTCGGCCCAGAGGGCGATATTGGGGTGCACCTGCTTCTTGATCTGGAGCACCACGCCGCTGTCGTCGGCGGTGTCGATATCGGCATCCTTGTCGAAGTAGGCAATTGAGGTCGACAGTCCTTCGCCAAATGTATAACGGGCGGCGACACCGTAGGTGTCAAAGTCGTTGCCGTTGAAGGTATCTTCATTGATTTCGTAGGTAGTGCCTAAGTGAAGGGTGCCAATATTGTATCCGGCGGTGAACGCCGTCCGCACGTAATCCTCATCCTTGTTAGCCACTTTTTCTTCCACCAGCACCCGGCTGATGCCGAAGCGGAAGGTCTTGTCGTCGTAGATCAGACGGGCGGTCTTGACGTCGAGGTCTTCGTCATTGCTCTCGCTTAGCGAGAGGGTCGATACAACGGCGTAGAGGTTGTTCCAGGTCGGAGTTTTGTAGGCCAGCACATCTTGGCCTTCAGCTGCCTGGCCAAACAGGGGGCTACCGGTCGGCGCAACACCGCCGTTGTGCGTCTCGTTGTACTCGAACAGGTCGATGTTCTTGTACATGTCACGGTGTACGCCGCTGCTGGAGCGGGGTGCCAGAACAAAAGCGCCATAGGCAGTCGGGAAGATCAGTTTGGCTTCCTTGACGTGGATATCATCCTCACCTTCGGTACCGCCTGTATCCCTGCTGTTGACCGCATCGGCGACATCCGCAACGAACTGATAGCGCATTTTGAAACTGTCGGCCTTGATCAGGCCGTTAACGCCGAACTCCAGCTCAAAGGCTTCGGGATCGAAGTCCTTGTCCTCCACATCGAGCACACCCATGCTGGCAAACAGGGTGAAGTCAGGTATGGGGGCGTCGACGGCCGGCGCGGCCTGGGCGGTGCCGTACAGGGCAAGAGTAAGGGCAGAGGCGAATACAGCAAGGGGTGTTGTCTTTGTCATTATTATGCCTTTCTGAGGTTTGAACGAAGCCTCAGGGTAAGGCGATGGCATTGGATTGGATCATTGCGTTTCACTGGAAGAAACGCTGTGTGGGTAAACGAATAACGCCACCCGTGTGGATGGCGTTATCAAGCTGGGTTCAAGCCAGGGTTAGAAGCGATAGGGGAACTTGATGCTGATATTGAAATCGGAAGCATCCGGTGTGAGGCCGAAGCCAACGGATGTCAGCATGGAAAGGCGATCGTTCAGGGAGTAGGTTACCCCGGTGGTAAAGGTCGCGGCGTTGGCATCACTGCCGATGATTTTACGGCCGTTTTGCTCGCTTTCCATGCTGATACGGTGCGACAGTGCCATGCTGAGGCTCATGCGTTCATTCATGGCGAAGGCCATGCCGACACCATAGTTGAAGGAGTCGCCCAAGCGAATTTTGCCGGTAGTGCCACCGAAATCCTTTTCGAAATTATAGGTATAGCCTAGGTTAGCGAACAGGATCGCCGGATCGGTCGTTTTCAGGAACGACAGGCCAGTGCCCAGGCTCCACAGGCCGCTACCGGTTGGCAATTCTTCAGGAATTTCCAGCTGGTTGCCGTTTTCGTCTTCAATAAACTTGGTGTCTACACCGTAGGGGTCCTCACCGGTCGGGGCCTTGAGGCTGAGGTTCCAGACGATGTCCGGGCGGCTTTCCGTTTCCGGAAACAGCTGATAGGCGGAGGTGAGGGTGATATCCCCCAAGCCGTAGCCATCGGTGCTGCCTTCAATGATCGTGTTTTCATCGTCACTGGTGAAGTTTTTCTGGTAGGTACCGTGACGATAGATAAAAGGCAGGTTGGCGCCGACCTGCCAGCGGTTGTTGACATTGTAGCGGCCGCCCAGATTCAGCGTGAAGATATCGGCGCTGATATCATCGATGGCAATATCGCCCAGGAAGATGGCATCCAGGGCCAGGAAACCATCCAGTACCAGTTGCTTGCGATCGTAGTGCGTGTAGTCCATGCCGACTTCAAAGGTGAACTTGTCGGTGAACAGAGTATGCTCTTCCAGCAGAATGTTTTCTACGCTGGCACTGGGGTCCGCCGAGCGTTTGACGGGCGTTTGGGTATTTTGCGCCACGCTGGAGGTGGTCGACCGAGGCTGAGGGGATGCAGGAGAGGAACCGTCGAGCTGATTCAGCCTGAATTCCATCTCCTGCAGTTGCTGTACGTGACGCTGGTTGATCAGTTTCAGCTGTTGGATTTCGAAGCGCAACTGCTCTGCTTCGCTTGCGGTAAAGGTTTCCTCGGCACTGGCAGGCATCGCCAGCAGAGCCATCCCGACGATAACGCCGCTGGCAAGTACACTCCGTTGCGGAAAGGCAGGCATATGGTATCCCCTGTAATTCTGTTGTTGTGGTTAAACTGTCAGCCTGGTGTTTTTATGATCAGATAACTATCAATAACTTTAGGGGCGCTGTCAATTCCTCATATGCGGGTACTCACAAACCACGGAGCTGCTCCAATGAATTTTGCAAGGTGCGCAGTCGGCTCATGTCCTGGCGTGCCGGGGTCAAGTCGACCTGCAAACCTATGTTGTTGAAGATCTGGTTGTAGTTGCTGCTCAGCTGTGAGCTTTGCAGCAGTGCGCCGCCTTTCAGGTTTTGGCCGGACAGCTGCTGAGTGACGCGCCCGACACCGGGAATATCGATCTGGTATCCCAGTCCCCGGTTGCCAACCAGTACCTGAGTATGGCGTCCGGATGTGTCAACGTAGTGACCACCGTTAACCGTCGATGTCAGGCCATTGGCAGCGGGAGCACCGGTGCCCGATTGTTCACGAACAACCCAGCCGACATTGTTGTGGATGCTGTTGCCGTCGCCGGCAACCTGGATGTTCTGTACCACGCCAGAGACTGATTCAAGTGCACCATTGTCGCTAACGCCGTTCAAGGCCGGTGAGGTTTCGTTGGCGACGGTGTTGCCCAGGTTCTGGGTGTGGAAAATATTGATGACAGGCTGGTGTCGTCCTGCCGACAGGTCAATGCCGATATTCATCTGCATATCCAGGCGTCGGGTATCCGCCTGCAGCCAGTCGGTGCGCATCTTGATCCCGAAAAAAGCGACATTGCGCCCCTCCACGAAACGGCCGCGCATGGAGGCCAGCAACTCATCAGGCACTTCCAGACCTTTGAGGCCAAACACGTCCTGCGTTTCGATTGTCGTGGCGGCGAAGGCGGTCGAGCTGAGGGCTGCACTGATACACAGCGCCGGTGCCCAGTGGCCGACACGGGGGAAACAGGTTGAGAGCGTTTTCATGGTGGTTCCTCCCTGCTTTAGTCAGAGTAGGTCGTTCAAGTCAGAGTAGGTCGGCATGGCGGAAGCCATACTCGATGAGTTGCGCGTCGGTAATAGGGGCGAACACATCGATCAGATTGCGTGCGGTGAGTGGCGGTGGCGGGTTGAGCAGAACAGACTGTCGGTTGAACCCCTTGCCGATGATCGCAAAGACAATGCCGTTCCAACTGTTAACAAACTCGTCCTTGGGCATGATTTTGTTGCCCAGGGCGGGGTCAGCCAAATACACCAGGCCATCCGCTGATTTTTTCAGCACGACAAAGTGCTTGTAACCCTTCAGGTCCAGCAGCACGATGGTCGGAATCTTGAGTTCATCCAATGTCTTGGCATCAAGCATATAACCGCGGCCGCGAAAACCGACACGCTCTACATAATGTTTGATGTTGAGTAGTGAGAAGCCTTGCAGCTGCACGACATTCGGGTCGCTGACGGCAAAGAGTCCATCCAGCATATCCTCTTCGGTAACATCGAGGCCGTAGGCATAGCGCAGGATGGTCGCCAGTGAGGCGGCTCCGCAACTGAAATCGGTTTGCTGTTTTATCAGGTTGAGAAAGCGGCGTTCGCGCATGCTGATAACATCCTTTCTGATGAACTCGCCTCCCGGCAGGACGCCACCAAAGCTTTCGGCCTTGGTCTGGGTGCCGGAGATCAGCAGCAGCGCACAAAGAAGCGGCAGGGCTGCTTTAAATGGAGTCTTGGATGTGAGCATGGCGTGCCTCTTTATTATTGTAATCACTGCCCGGCTCAGGCCGGGCAGTGGAGGGGCACCCTGAGGGTTGCACAGGGCTTAGGTACGTTGCTGTTATTCAGCGGTTGGAGCATTTACCCGGCTAAGTGCCAGGCTGTTGTTCTGCAGGTTGCCGGCACCGGCGGTGATGTTCACCCCGATATTGCCGCTGGCACCCCTCAGCACGTTATCACCCATAGAGGCGTTGTTCTGATGGCGCTGATACATGTGGATCTGCTGCATGGATACACCGACGGATGTGCCGCTGAGCCACTGATAACCCGCCTCTGTGAAGCGCAGACCACCCCGACGAGCGTTCGGAGTGATGTTTCCGTCGACATCAAACTCGAACACGCCACCGGTGGGGTTATTGCCGTCAAAATCGAGGTGACCAACCAGATCTGCCGGGTCGCCGTTAGCGTGAGAGCCGTCGTCAAACCAGATTTCCGGATATACGTCAGAGGTTTGTACTGCGGTACCATTGGTGATGGTTGAGCCGACGGTATCGTAGCTACCGCCACCACCGCCTGCATATCCACCCTGGAGATTGATGCGTTCGAAGGTAGAACCCCACAGGGTGACAACTTCGTCTTCTGGTGTGAAGGTGGTTACGTTGTCTTTTGAATTCTGGCTTACGGATACAGTGGCTTCACCCATGGAGCCGGAGGCAACCGCACCCGCGAAGGAGTTGGCCTGGACGTTGGCTGCACCGGCGGCTACGTTGACGCCGATATTACCGCTTGCGCCTCGCAGCGCGTTATTGCTCATGCTGGCTGTATTGAGGGTACCGGTGAACATTGACTCGTTGTTGTCGGATTCCTGGTCGACAAAGACCTCGGCGTCAGCGGAGCCAAAGGCAAATCTTTCATCGGCAGCGGCCAGGGCGGCGGCATTGCTCTGAGCGTTGTCGCTACCGGCACTGACGTTGGTAGCGATATTACCGCTCGCGCCTCGCAATGCGCTGTTACTGATCGTAGCACTGTTATCGACGCGGTCATGGTTACTGTAGTTGTCTTCGACTTCCTGTTCCTGGTCGATGACAGCCATGCCCAGGGAGTCCACTTTGATCAGGCCAAGGACCAGGGCGCCCCCCTTGTAATGCACATCTTTTTTGACGGAGACCTGCTTGCTGATCTGGGCTCCTTCCTGTGGCTTGTGGTGCTTACGACCATGATTGTTGGATTCGTATGCAATTGCGGTGGTGCTGAAAGCGGCAACTGCCAGTGCCAGCGGTGCGATTTTGAATACCTGTTTCATGACGTTTCTCCTTTGTTATAAAAGCGACCGGACTTAGAGCTCACCCGGTCACGGTGTTGCTCCCAGTGATACACTGAGACCAAAACTGTTGCTGGTCGCATTACCTGAACCGGCCAGCTGGTTGATTTGTACGACACCCTTGGTGTCGCTGAAGGCTTTTGCGTCTATCGTTGCTTCACGGTGCTGAGTGCCTGCGGTTGAGTCATTTTGGGTCGGGGGTTGCCCACTGACCGTCATGCTCAATTCGTTTTCGGATACAGCCAGACCACCGGCGGCGGCAACGCTGATCGCGAGTGCGTTGACCTGGGCGTTGCCCGAGCCGCTGACATGGTTGACCGAAATCAGTCCTCTTGAGTTGGAAAATGCCTGCCCCTCAATCTGGCTGATTGCACTATCGGGTACCTGAGATGCCAGGCGAACCTGCTGTTGTGTGTGTGTACTTGCGCTGGCGATGCCCAGGCCGGCGCTGGCGGCCAGGGCGCGCGCATTGATCTGCGCATTGCTGTCACCTGCTGACAGGTTGACGCCGATGACGCCGCGAGCGTTGCTCAGTGCCAGGTCTTCAATCTGGCTTTGGGCGCTATAGCGATAAAGTGAAGGATCTACTTCCGGCTCGGCTGCGGCAGGCGTTACAGCCCCAGCCAGAAGCAGGATCATCAGTCCGTGGATTCCTGTTTTGCCTGCCATGATCCTGACTCCCAAAGTAGTAACGTTTCGAATGAGCGGTAATCCATCCCAACATTCATCCCAGAGAATGATCCGCATGTCGGTTGGTGCCTCGTGAATCATGCTGCTCTCGACGAATGAAAAAGCAGTAAAGGTGCCAACTTTTGCAAGCAGTTGGTTTTAAATGATTATTTCGATCGTTTGGGAACCGGGAGAGATATTGGGTGTAAAACGGCAGGGTTTTGGTACCGGGTTGTGACAGCAGGTTAACACCGGGTTGGGCTTTGCAGTGGGCCGTAAAGGAAAAACAACGAGTTAGGTTAAAAAGGGGGGTGTAACATCCCTGTTACAGTGGTCGGCTTCAGTTCAGCTGATATTTATCCAGCAGCCGGTACAAGGTGATGCGGGACACCTGCAATTGGCGGGCGGCACGGGTCAGGTTGCCGGCGGTTTGTGCGATGGCCAGCTGTACCGCTTCTTTCTCGGCTGTTTCCCGGGCCTGCTTGAGGCTGCCGGCCTGTTGTTCCGCAATGACGCCGCTGGGCAGGGCCAGCCCCAGGTCCGGGGGTGAAATCAGGCGTTTCTCACACATCACGATCGCACGGCGGACACGGTTGATCAGCTCACGCACATTACCGGGCCAGTCGTGCTGTTGCAGAGCGATCAGAGCGTTCTGGCTGAACCCCTTCACCCTGTTGGCACCTTCGGGCTGGAAGCGCTGAAAGAAGAACCGGGCCAGCAGTTCTATATCTTCCTGTCGCTCCCGTAATGGCGGCGGCGTCAGCTGCAATACATTGAGCCGGTAGAGCAGGTCCTCACGGAAACGCCCCTCCTGCACCGCTTGCTCCAGGTTGACGTGGGTTGCGGCCAGTACACGCACGTCAACCGGAGTGTCCAGAGTTGAACCCAGGCGCCGGATGCTTTGCTCCTGCAAAAAACGTAACAGGTTAACCTGTTGCTCCAATGGCAGGTCGCCGATCTCGTCCAGAAACAGGGTACCGCCATTGGCTGCTTCTATCTGGCCAACCTTGAGGCTGTTGGCACCGGTAAACGCCCCTTTCTCATGACCAAAGAGTTCCGATTGCACCAGGGTATCGGGCAATGCACCGCAGTTAACGGCGATGAAGGGCTTGGCGTGGCGTGAGGAGCGTTCGTGGATGGCGCGTGCGATCAACTCCTTGCCGGTACCGCTTTCCCCTGTGATAAGGACTGAAGCGTCGACGGAGGCTACCTTGCGCAGTCCTTTGAACAACTTGAGCATGCCGGGGCTGACGCCGACCATTTCGTAGCTTTCGTCGGTGACATCTTCACGGCAGCGCCGGTGGAGAAAAGACATCCCCAGTGCGTGCCCCAGGGCAACGGCCAGCCGCTGGATGGCGTCGGCATGCAGTGGCAGTGTGAAGTAGTCGTAACAGGTTTCAGTTATCAACCGTCGAATGCCAGGGTCTTCAAGACACTCGTGGGTGGTGAGGGCGATCCATTGAGTGTCTGGATGACGGGCGATAAAGCTGCCCAGGTGGCCCAGCAGATCGTCATCGGCGCTTTCCAGGTGGAGTAAACCAACATGGGGAGGTGATGCGCCCGCCGGGACATGTTGGGCATCACTATGGTTGATGACGTTGAGATTCCAGTTTTGTTCCAGGCGACTGATAAGAGAATTGTCGCTGTTGTGGTGGGGCAGCAGATACAGCAAGGATTCCTGCGCCGTGTGACTCTGTTGTGACATGTCGAGCACCTCTTCGAATCCTGAATTGAGCTCACTATTGGGTGGGGGGTCTCTTGTGAGGATAGTGCAGTTGGGTGAAAAAGTGTTTCAGTCGTGAAACCATCGGCGCACTTTTTCGAAGGGTTGAGTTGAGGCTGCTGATATAATCCTGGCCTTATATAAGTGACAGGAGTGTTTGATGTATTCCACTACGATCATGCCCGCATTCTTCGATACCGATGGACTGGGGCATATCAACAACACCCGTGTTCCCCAGTGGTTCGAGGCGGCTCGCAATGATCTTTTTCGTATTTTTACGCCCGACCTGGATATGAAAAAATGGCAGTTGATCATGGCTCGCATCGAAGTGGATTACCTCGGTGAGCTGTTTTATGGTCGCGATGTAGAGGTGCGCACCTTTGTCTGCAAAGTCGGTAACAGTTCCTTCACCGTGCTGCAGGAAGCTTGGCAGGACGAAAAGCTGGCGGCTCGTGGCAAGGCATTCATGGTACGCTACGATTTTGCCAACGGCCGGGCCATGAGCCTGACTGATGAGCAGAAGGGCATGCTCGAAGTTCATTTCAAGGCGGACGAATGATCCGCAATTATTCCCGTTAACGTGTGGATCACAAGGAGCGTCCATGTCCGACTCCAACCCTGTAATCTTTTCTGCCGGTTTCAAATGGCTGCTCGGACTGGCGTCGCTGGTGGTCATCCTGGGCGCCCTCAAGATCGCCGAAGCGGTCGTGGTGCCCATGTTGCTGGCGATTTTCATCGCCATTATCTGTGCACCGCCGTTGGCCTGGATGACCTCGCACCGGGTACCGCCCTGGCTGGCGGTCATGTTGCTGGTGTTCGTGCTGATGATCTTCAGCTGGGTGCTGGTGCTCTTTGTCGGTTCGGCTATCGATACCTTTACGCTCAGATTGCCGACCTACCAGGCACGTTTGCAGGATGAGGCGGTCAAGCTGCTGCCATTTCTCGAGCGGCTGGGGTTGCCGGTCACCCGTGAGCAGCTTTTGAACCATTTCAACCCGGGCTCGGTGATGCGGCTGGCGGGTAATGCGTTGACCAATCTGGGTGGTCTGTTGACCAATCTGATGCTGATCGTGTTTGTGGTGATCTTTCTGCTGATGGAAGCGACCCTTCTGGGCGATAAGCTGCACAAGGCGCTGCCCAATGCCGAGCATTCGATGGAGCAGGCCGGTGACTTCGTGCGTAAGGTGAACAAATACCTGGTGATCAAGACCACGGTCAGTCTGGCCACCGGGAGTTTGATCACTCTTTGGTTGTGGATTTTGGGGGTGGACTTCGCACCGCTGTGGGGGCTGGTGGCTGCCCTGATGAACTTCATTCCCAACGTGGGCTCGATCATCGCCGCGGTGCCAGCAGTCCTGTTGTCGATCGTGCAACTGGGACTGCCGGATGCGGCTTTGGTAGCGCTGGGTTATATCGCGGTTAATGTCCTGATGGGGAATGTGCTGGAGCCACGTTACATGGGATCGGGACTGGGGCTGTCACCGTTGGTGGTATTCCTGTCGTTGATGGTCTGGGGCTGGATGTTCGGCCCTGCGGGGATGTTTTTGTCGATCCCGTTGACCATGATCGTCAAGATAGCGCTGGAGCAAAACCCCTCAACCCGCTGGGTAGCGATCATGCTTGGCCACTAGACCGGAGTGGTTGGCCAATTGATCAAAGTGCCTGTGGCTGGTCAGGCTATACTGGGCGTTGTTGCCTTGTTGCCAGTACAATGCGACGAGCAATGCCGCACTGAACAAGCACGTCGTGAAGGATTCACCCATGTTGCCGACCGAAAAAGTACTGCTGGACATCAAACGCTCTCCCTTGGCACTCAGTGGTGGTATCAGGGATATGGCCATCGCATTGGTGTTGGCCTGGCTGAGCTGGCGGGCTTTGGCGCAGGTGCCGTTCTGGGACAGTTGGTGGCTGGTGGCGGAGTATCGCAAGCTGGCGACCCGCTTCCTGTGGGAAGGGGCCGGTATCCCGGCGAGCTGGATTGGCGGAGCACTGGGACTGGTGGCGCTGTGGATAGGGCTGAGTGCAGTTCAGCAGTTGCTGACGGAATTGAGTCGTCGCTACCGGCTGACCGGATTGCGGGTGTTGGCCCATAGCGGGGTGTTGGGCCGCAGGGTGGATCAGCTGTATCTGCTCAGCGTTGATGGCGTTTCCCTGGAGCAGAGCCTCGCTGGTCGACTTTTCGGACATGCCAGTCTGGTAGTGGCAGGGCGGGGCAATAACCATGTGCGTTTTGATTTTGTCCGCTATCCCGATGAGGTCAGAGACAAGATCGACCGATGCGTACTGGCACGGCGCAGCAAGGCGCAATCCTGAGGTAGCGGCTTGCTGCCAGTCAAAAAGCCGCCCCGAAGGGCGGCAAGAAGGAAGAGAGAGGTTTACGTCAGTCTCAGTTGCGGATCAGGTGGTCGAAGGCCCCCAGCGCGGCAGTCGCGCCTGACCCCATCGAGATGATGATCTGCTTGTACGGCGTGTTGGTCACATCGCCCGCGGCAAACACACCCGGCATGGAGGTGGCGCCGTGGCCGTCGATGACGATCTCGCCGCGCTCGGTCAGCTCCAGCGTATCCTTGAGCCACTCGCTGTTCGGCACCAGGCCGATCTGAACGAAGATGCCGGCCAGGTCCACCACGTGGGTCTCATCGCTGCGGCGATCCTTGTACTTCAGGCCGATTACCTTGTTGCCGTCGCCCAGTACCTCGGTGGTCATCGCCTGCTTGATGATGGTCACGTTGGCCAGGGATTCCGCCTTCTTCACCAGTACATCGTCGGCGCGCAGGGTGTCGGAGAACTCCAGTACGGTGACATCTTTCACGATGCCGGCCAGGTCGATCGCCGCTTCGATGCCGGAGTTGCCGCCCCCGATCACCGCTACACTTTTGCCCTTGAACAGCGGGCCGTCGCAGTGCGGGCAGTAGGCCACGCCCTTGCCGCGGTACTCCTGCTCGCCCGGCACGTTCATTTCACGCCAGCGGGCACCGGTAGCGAGGATGACGCTGCGGCTCTTCAGGGTCGCGCCGCTGGCCAGTTCCACCTCGATCAGATCGCCCTTGCGCAATTTGGCGGCGGACTGCTCGGTGATGATGTCGACTTCGTATTCCTTCACGTGCTGCTCCAGGCTGGCGACCAGCTTGGGACCTTCGGTGTAGGGCACGGAGATGAAGTTCTCGATGCCGACGGTATCCATCACCTGACCGCCGAAACGTTCAGCCACGACACCGGTGCGGATGCCCTTGCGCGCGGCGTAGATGGCGGCTGAGGCACCGGCCGGGCCACCGCCGACGACCAGCACTTCGTACGGGTCTTTCTCGTTCAGCTCGGCGGCCTTCTGCTCGGCAGCTCCGCTGTCCAGCTTGTTGACGATCTCGGCCAGCGTCATGCGGCCCTGACCGAAGTGCTCACCGTTCAGGTAGACCGAGGGTACGGCCATGATCTGGCGTTCATCCACTTCCTGCTGGAACAGGGCACCGTCGATCATGGTGTGCGTGATGTTCGGGTTCAGCACCGCCATCAGGTTCAACGCCTGGACTACATCCGGGCAGTTCTGGCACGACAGCGAGATGTAGGTCTCGAAGTGGAACTCGCCTTTCAGGTTGCGGATCTGTTCCTGCAGCTCGGCATCAGCCTTGGACGGGTGGCCACCGGCCTGCAGCAGCGCCAGCACCAGCGAGGTGAACTCGTGACCCATCGGGATGCCGGCAAAGTTGATACGCGGTGCTTCACCGGCGGCACCGATGGCCATGCTCGGGGCGCGGCGGTCGTTGCCGGCCTTGACGCTGATCTTGTCGGACAGTGCGGCGATCTCGTGGGTCAGCTCAGCCAGTTCCTGAGACTTGGCGCTGTCATGGGTGGTCAGGGTCAGCTCGATCGGCGTGACGATGTTCTGCAGGTAAGCGTTCAACTGCTGTTTCAGGTTTGCATCCAACATGGTCCGTCTTCCTTCAATGCCAAAATCAGGTCTAAGTGCTTGAACGGCGTCCGCCCCCTGGATCTCCTGTTGCGGCGGTGCTGCTCATCTCGAATATGGAACTATCTTAACCAGTCGTTATTAATGTTTGAAATTAATCATAATTAACAGGTCGATAGGTTTTGTTTATTTATGGCCATATCTGATTGATACACATACGAAAACGCCGCCCCGAGGGGCGGCGCATGGGCCAGGCGCTGAACAACGCGCCTGGCCGGACGATCTCGCCGGTCAATGATGGCCGGCAAGCGTCGGTCGGATTTAGATCTTGCCGACCAGATCCAGAGACGGAGCCAGAGTCGCTTCGCCTTCTTTCCATTTCGCCGGGCACACTTCACCCGGGTGAGCGGCGACGTACTGAGCCGCTTTCACCTTGCGCAGCAGGTCGTCAGCGTCACGGCCGATACCTTCAGCGGTGATCTCAACCGCCTGGATCACGCCCTGCGGGTCGATCAGGAAGGTGGCGCGGTCTGCCAGGCCTTGGCCTTCACGCATCACACCGAAGTTGTTGGTGATGGTGCCAGTCTGGTCGCCCACCATGTAGTAGTTGATCTTGCCGATCGCTTCAGAAGTGTCGTGCCATGCCTTGTGGCTGAAGTGAGTGTCGGTCGACACGGAGAAGACTTCAACGCCCATGCCCTGCAGCTCTTCGTACTTGCCTGCCAGGTCTTCCAGCTCGGTCGGGCAGACGAAGGTGAAGTCAGCCGGGTAGAAGAAGAATACGGCCCACTTGCCTTTCACGTTTTCTTCGGTGATTTCAACGAATTCACCCTGTTTGAACGCAGTTGCCTGGAACGGCTTGATCTCGGTGTTAACGATACCCATAGGTGTAGTTCTCCTTGACTCGAGTGAGTGGATCGCTTGGAAACAGAGACATACTAGCCCAAGTGATAGACTGATGGAAATTAATTAAACCTAAAGCGTTGATAGATTTAATTAATGATCAAGTCATCGCCTTCTATCATAGACAAACGTTATGACGATGATAGAACTAACCTCTTGGCGTTGTTCGGATGGCCTGGACTAAGCTGGAATCAGGCTTAAGAGATATTAATCAGGAGGCAAGACATGCAGACCAACCGTATAGGTTTGGACACGGAAAAGTCCACTCAACTGGCGAAGCGCCTCAATGAGCTGCTTGCCAACTACCAGATCTTCTACATGAACGTGCGCGGTTATCACTGGAACGTGCGTGGGCCGGAATTCTTCGAGCTGCATGTCAAGTTCGAAGAGCAGTACAACGATTTGCTGATGAAGGTAGACGAAATTGCTGAGCGTGTACTGACCCTGAGTCAGCAGCCGATGCATGCTTTCAGTGACTATCTGGCCAATAGCTCTATCCAGGAAGTGAAGGATGTGCATGAGGGCAAGGCGTGTGTTCAGGGGCTGCTAGAAGGTTACAAGACTCTGATCGGCATGCAGCGCGAGATCATGGAGCTGGCCAGCGACACCCATGATGAAGGTACCGCCACCCTGATGAGCGATTATATCACTCAGCAGGAAAAAACCGTCTGGATGTTCAGTGCCTGGATGGGTTGATCCATAGTGGGCGGTTAGGGAAGGTGGAAACATACAAGGCGTCAAAAGGCGCCTTTTTATGCTGTGTAGGAACCTGCCTGCAGGCGATAACCTGAAGCAGGTTCGGGTAAATTGTAGGAGCCAGCCTGCTGGCGAATAATAGGATAGACCACCGCCTGATCTATCGCGTGCATGGCCCTGGCTATCCTCGCTTGATGCTGCGCATTAATTCACCTTGAGACAAGCTCCTGTAAAATCCTCAACCCTCCAGCTTCCACCTCAGGGTTTCGCCTGCGCGCAGCGGCACGATAATGTCATTGCCGAACGGCATCTCTGCCGGAACCTGCCAGTCTTCCTTCACCAGGGTAATGGTGTCGCTGTTGCGTGGCAGGCCGTAGAAGTCGGCACCGTAGTGGCTGGCGAAACCTTCCAGCTTGTCCAGCACACCCAGGTCTTCGAAGATCTCGGCATACAGCTCGATCGCCGCATAGGCACTGTAGCAGCCGGCACAACCACAGGCAGATTCCTTGGCGCCCTTGGCGTGCGGGGCCGAGTCGGTACCCAGAAAGAACTTCTGGCTGCCGCTGACCACAGCATCCTGCAGGGCTTGCTGGTGCACGTTTCGCTTCAGGATCGGCAGGCAGAACAGGTGTGGACGAATACCGCCCACCAGCATGTGGTTACGGTTGTATGCCAGGTGCTGAACGGTGATGGTCGCGCCCACGTTATCACCATGGGCGTTGACGAACTCCGCCGCATCCTGCGTGGTGATGTGCTCGACCACCAGCTTCATGTCGGGATGACGGCCCGCCAGCGGCGTCAGGATCTCGTCCAGAAACTGCTTCTCACGGTCGAAGATATCCACGTGGTGGTGGGTCACCTCACCATGTACCAGCAGCGGCATGCCCGCTTCGGCCAGCGCCGCGCAGATCGCATCCAGCTTGCCCAGATCAGTCACGCCGGAATCGGAGTTGGTGGTTGCGCCAGCGGGGTAGAGCTTCACCGCTGCCACTTTGCCGGTTGCCTTGGCCGCTGCAATCATCTCTGGCGTGGTGTTGTCGGTCAGGTAGAGGGTCATTAGCGGATCAAAATCCGAGCCTTCTGGAGCGGCGGCCAGAATACGTTCGCGGTAGGCCAGCGCCTGCTCGGCATCCGTAACCGGAGGACGCAGGTTCGGCATCACGATGGCGCGGTGCATCTGGCGCGCAGTGGCGGGTACAACATGCTGCAGCACCTCGCCATCACGCAGATGCAGGTGCCAGTCGTCGGGGCGGGTAATCGTCAGGCGGTTGGTCATCAAAGTGTCCCGGTTGTTCGATTCGATGCCGCCATTATAGCGGAATGAGTGGCTGGGGCCGAATGGCGGATGCCTTAAGCTAAGGCGTAGCAAGCACAATGGCGTCGCATATTACAAACACAATGAAGGTTGGTGTCATTGCTTTGAGCGTTGGATAACGTCAGGTTCAGGGAAAGCTGGTATCATTACGCCGTTTTGAGACCACCGGTCAAAAAACAGTTTGGTATCACAAACAGAGCTGGAAGCAGGGGTGTTGAGGATTGCCCAAGTTGTAACCTTAGGGCGGTAGCGTGTCTGAAACATATATATCAGAATGGCGCTGGATGGTATGGGTGTGCGCTCGACGTGTGAATAAACAAGGAGCCAGTGCTCCGACCGCAGTCATTGCCGACTCACCCCAAACAAGGGTTGGCACATAACATCACAGCCGGCATCGGTTACGTGGACTCGCCCATTAGTACTGCTTGCCCTGTAATAAATCAAGCAACCAATATTTAAAACTGATAATTGATAACTGATTTAGAGAATCCAATGTCGACACTTCAAACCACCCTCGCCAAGTTCAAGAAAAATGAAGCTGTCATCGGTATTGCAGGCCTCGGCTATGTTGGTCTGCCCCTGATGCTGCGTTATAACGCCATAGGATATCGCGTGATCGGTATAGACATCGATGCTGAGAAAGTCGACCTACTTAATGCAGGCAAAAGCTACATCGAGCATATTGCCGCGGACAAAATTACTCAGGCTCGCGAGTCCGGCTTTGAAGCTACTACCGACTTCAGTCGTGCCACTGAGTGTGATGCGTTGATCATGTGTGTACCGACTCCGCTCAACAAGTACCGTGAGCCGGATATCAGTTTCGTAATCAACACCATGGATGCGCTCAAGCCTTACCTGCGTGAAGGGCAGGTGATCTCTCTTGAGAGCACGACCTACCCCGGCACAACCGAAGAAGAGCTGCTGCCGCGTGTGGAAGAGGGTGGCCTGAAAGTAGGTGAAGACCTGTTTCTGGTGTACTCACCAGAGCGTGAAGACCCTGGTAACCCGGATTTTGAAACCCGCACGATCCCCAAAGTGGTGGGTGGACATACCCCCGCGTGTCTGGAAGTTGGTGTCGCACTGTACGAGCAGGCAATTGATCAAGTGGTACCGGTCAGCTCCACCAAGGCCGCTGAAATGACCAAGCTACTGGAAAACATCCACCGCGCGGTGAACATTGGTCTGGTAAACGAAATGAAAGTTGTTGCCGATCGCATGGGTATCGATATCTTTGAAGTGGTCGACGCAGCCAAGACCAAGCCTTTCGGCTTTACCGCTTACTACCCGGGTCCGGGCCTGGGCGGTCACTGTATCCCGATTGATCCTTTCTACCTGACCTGGAAAGCCCGCGAATATGGCTTGCACACACGATTCATCGAATTGTCCGGGGAAGTAAACCGCGCTATGCCGGAGTATGTCATAGGCAAGCTGATGGATGGCTTGAACAATGCGGGCAAGTCACTGAAAAACAGCAAAGTACTGGTGTTGGGTATCGCTTACAAGAAAAACGTGGACGATATGCGTGAATCGCCTTCAGTCGAACTCATGGAGCTGATCGAAGCCAAGGGTGGCCTCGTGGCCTACAGCGATCCCCATGTGCCGATATTCCCGAAAATGCGCGAACACCACTTTGAACTGTCCAGCGAGCCTTTTACGGCTGAAAATTTGGCCCGCTTCGATGCCGTCGTTCTGGCCACCGATCATGATCGGTTTGATTACGAACTGGTCAAACAGCATGCAAAGTTGATCATCGACAGCCGTGGCAAATTCCGTGAGCCGGCCGTGCACATCATCAAAGCCTGATAACGAGGAACTGACAGTAATGAAAAACTTTGCACTGATTGGCGCCTCGGGCTACATCGCTCCGCGTCACATGAAAGCAATCAATGAAACCGGTAACCACCTGAGTGTTGGTTATGATATCAACGATTCAGTCGGCATCATTGATAGCATCTCTCCTGCCAGTGAGTTCTTCACTGAGTTCGAGCGCTTTCAGGAATATGCATGGCAGCTGAAGCGCAACCCGGAAACAGCATTGGAGTACGTTGCAGTTTGTTCACCCAACTACCTGCACCACCCGCATATAGCGGCGGGCCTTCGTTTGGGTTGCGATGTGATTTGTGAAAAACCTCTGGTGCCGACCCCCGAGATGCTGGATGAGCTGGCGCTCGTGGAAAAAGAGACTGGTCAGCGTGTCTACAACATTCTGCAGTTACGCCACCATGAAGCTATTCTCAAGCTGAAAGAGAAGGTGGCTCAAGAGCAGCGTGCCGACAAGTACCAGGTTGACCTTACCTACATCACTTCGCGTGGCAAGTGGTACATGGAAAGCTGGAAAGGCGATCCTCGCAAGTCATTCGGTGTGGCCACCAATATTGGCGTCCATTTCTTCGATATGCTCCACTTCATCTTTGGCAAACTGGAAAAGAATGTATTGCACTATGCCAATGACTATAAGGCTGCGGGCTATCTTGAGTATGAAAAGGCCCGTGTGCCCTGGTTCCTGTCCATTGATGCCAATGATCTGCCGGAAGAAGTGAAGGGCAAACAGACGACCTTCCGTAATATCAGTTGTGACGGTGAGCAGATTGAGTTCTCGGCTGGTTTCACCGATCTGCACACCATCAGTTATCAAGAGATTCTGGCAGGCCGTGGCTATGGCATTGAAGATGCGCGTCACTGCATTGAAACTGTGCACCACATTCGCACAGCTCAGCCGGAAAAGGCTGCAGCAAATGAAGCACATCCTTTCCTTCACAAACTGATTTAAAATACTAAAGCCCGCAAAGCGGGCTTTTTGTTGGTCATAAGGGGAAATACCGTGTCCTACCAGATTCATGAATCTGCCATTGTTGACGACGGCGCTCAGGTCGGTGATGGCAGTCGGGTGTGGCATTTCGTCCATGTCTGTGGCGGAGCCAAAATTGGCAAGGGGGTATCCCTTGGTCAAAATGTCTTTGTCGGTAATAAAGTCACCATCGGTGATAACTGCAAAATCCAGAACAACGTATCCGTATACGATAATGTGCATCTTGAAGAAGGTGTGTTCTGTGGTCCGAGCATGGTGTTCACTAATGTATATAACCCCCGCTCGCTAATCGAACGCAAAAGCGAATATCGCGATACCCTGGTTAAAAAGGGTGCGACCCTCGGTGCCAACAGCACCATCGTCTGCGGCGTCACCATTGGGGAATATGCCTTTATCGGTGCGGGTGCAGTGATCAACAAGGATGTGCCCGCTTATGCTCTGATGGTCGGTGTGCCCGCCAGACAGATCGGTTGGATGAGTGAGTTTGGCGAACAGCTTGATCTCCCACTGACAGGGCAGGCGCAGGCCATCTGCCAGCACACTAATGCAATGTATGTCCTCAATGGCAATCAGGTAACCAAGCAAGCCTGAACGTTCCAGCTAAATTAATGGTAGGCACGGGCCATGTCCGTGAAAAAAGATGCAATTTATTGATTTGGCCGCTCAGCAGGCCCGCATTAAAGACAAGATCGACGCCGGTATTCAAAAGGTACTTGCTCATGGACAATACATCCTCGGGCCCGAAGTCGCTGAACTAGAAGCCTCACTGGCTGTTTTTACCGGCGCCAAATACTGCATCACCTGCGCCAACGGCACAGACGCATTACAGATCGCGCAAATGGCATTGGGCATAGGCCATGGAGATGAAGTTATTACTCCGGGCTTCACTTATATAGCGACCGCCGAGACCGTTGCATTGTTGGGTGCTAAACCGGTGTATGTAGATGTTTGTCCCAAAACCTACAACCTGGATCCAACAAAACTGGAAGCAGCCATCACGCCGCGCACAAAGGCGATCATTCCGGTTAGTCTTTATGGGCAGTGTGCAGATTTTGATGCTATAAATGCCATTGCTGCAAAGCACGGCATACCGGTGATCGAGGATGCAGCGCAAAGCTTTGGCGCCAGCTACAAGGACAAAAAGTCTTGTAACCTGACCACCATAGCCACTACGAGTTTCTTTCCCAGTAAGCCCTTGGGCTGTTACGGTGATGGTGGTGCGATCTTTACCAATGATGAAGAGCTGGCCAAAGTTATTCGTCAGATAGCGCGCCACGGTCAGGATAAGCGTTACCACCATATCCGAGTGGGTGTGAACAGCCGTCTGGATACTCTACAAGCGGCCATCCTGCTACCCAAGCTTGAAATATTTTCTGAAGAGATCAAGCTGCGGAACCAGGTTGCCAATAACTACACACGCTTGCTAAACGAAGCCGGAATCCATACTACCCCTCACGTAGAAGCACATATCATCTCTGCTTGGGCGCAATATACCATCCGTGTTAAAAACCGCGCACTGGTTCAGCAAAAACTAAAGGAAGTCGGTATACCTACAGCTGTGCATTACCCCATTCCGCTGAATAAGCAGCCCGCTGTTGCAGATGCCAAGGCGGAATTACCAGTAGGGGATGAAGTAGCAGAGGAGGTGATGAGCTTGCCCATGCACCCTTACATGTTTGAAGCAGACCAAGCAAAAATAGTGGAAGCTTTGAAAGCGTGAGCAATACAAACTACCGTCCCGATATACAGGGCCTAAGAGCCATTGCGGTACTTGCCGTGATGGTTTTTCATTTCAACCCTGACTGGCTTCCTGGCGGATTCATTGGTGTTGATGTGTTTTTGGTGATCTCCGGCTTCCTGATCACCAGTATTCTACTTAAAACAAAAACACAAGCCGATTACGACCTGCGGAAGACCCTGAAATATTTTTATGCTAGCCGTTTCAAGCGCATTGCACCCGCGTACTTTGTTATGTTGGTAATAGTTGCACTGCTGGCTGCAATGCTCTTTCTGCCTCAAGACTTTAATACCTTTAAAAAGGGTTTGTCAAAAGCGGCCTGGTTCAACAGCAATAACTATTTTTCCGATTTTGGCGACTACTTTGCCCCGGCAAGTCATGAGCAACCACTGTTACATTCCTGGTCACTGGCAGTGGAAATCCAGTTCTATTTACTGGCACCATTCATGGTTTTACTGTTGCCGATCCGCTGGTTGAAATGGATTTTCGCAGGCTTGTTGATTGGCTTAACCGCGGTTGCGGAATATCGGTTGCGTCTGCTGGGCAATGAGCAGGCAACCTATTACAGCCTTTACGCTCGCTTGCCTGAATTTTTTGCAGGTGGTCTTGCTGCACTGTATGTGACAACAACAGCATCAGAGACAAGAAAAAGCCCTGTGTGGCTCGGTACGCTGGGCCTTACATTGATTATATTGGCAGCTATAGTTCAGCCTGTGCTTGGTGCTTTCCCTGGAGCAGCTGCAATGTTGCCAGTAGCAGGCAGCGTTTTGTTGCTAAGCCGTTCAGCTCGAGGATGGGTAGGTAAATTGCTTGGCTGTAAAATACTAGTATGGATCGGTGCATTATCCTATTCACTCTATCTCTGGCATTGGCCTGTACTGGCATTCCTGCGTTATTACACTGGTGCAGAAGTGCTTAATATTGACTTTAGCCTCTTGTTTATCGCACTCACCTTAATGCTCTCTATCGCATCCTACTATGGCGTTGAAAAAGCCTTCAGGGGAACGAAAACTGTTAAAAAACAGACTCTGGGTTGGGCCTTACTTGCTGCCAGTGTATTTGGGACATCGCAGGCCATGGCAAAAGTCAACGCCGCGTTTACTCCGGAACAATTGCCCATTGAATATAGACGTTATGCAGATCCAGCCACTATATGCCATGGTCAAATTGTTGGTGACTGCTTGCAGGGGGACTTGACCAGCGACAAAGAAGTACTGGTGTTGGGTGATTCCCACGCTGCAATGCTAAATCATTTTTTTGATTACCTTGGCAAAAAGCACGGATTTAAGGCACGCATCATCACCGCCAGCAGCTGTGTGACGATCCCGGGATTTGACTATCAGCGTATAGCGGAGTGGGCTCATAAGGCTTGTTTAAGTCAAATTGAGATCGCAAAAAAATATATTGAGAATGCAACGAGTATTTTTGTTGCGGGGATGTGGAGTTATCACACGCCACATGATGGCTTTAAATTGGCTATCTCAAACTTTATTGCAGAGTCAAATCATAAGAATATTTTCTTGATGTCTCAGGTACCACTGCTAGAGCAAAACCCTCGAAGATTGAAAAGGTTTAAATATATAGGTATAGATGCAGAATATAACTCATATAAAAGAGATTTCTTTCACAACCAATATATAAAAGATCTGGCCGATGGATTTAGTGATGCTGAATTTGTAGATATACCATTGTTGCCTGCTGAAATGAAGGAATCATGCCAAGATGAGACAATATACAGTGATAAAAGCCATTTGAATGAAATTGGAAGTTATTGCTATGGACTTATTGCCGATAACGTAGTAAGAAAACTAATAACACGTTGATATATAAGGCTTTTTTGTGAATAAGTATTGGAAAAGTGTAGGTGCAGTATTTTCGGGTGCGGTAATTGCACAGTTGATACCAATACTTGGTTCGCTTTTGATTGTAAGGCTGTATACAACAACTTCTTTTGGTTTGTATTCGGCTTGGTTGGCGATTGTTTATATTTTGGCTGTCATACTATCTCTACGGTTTGATCACGCACTCGTCATTGAGCCTGACGGAAAAAAACGGGAGGTGGCTGTAGTTGCTGTAATAATTAATATTATCCTAACTGCAGCGCTAGTATGCATAGTATTGGCTTTTCTAGTAATCTGGAATTTGGATTTCTTCGGGGAATATCCTTTTTCTATGATAGTGATGATAGGACCGACCTCTATTTTCTTAGCACTTAATATATTATGGCAAGGATGGGCTGCTGCAGACGGTGAATATCGCAATCTGAATTATTTTAGAATTGTTTTTGCTAGTACAAGTGTTGCTTTGCAAATCAGTGTTGGTTTTTTATCTTCATCTGAAACTATACTTTCTGTTACTCACTTGACCGGGCTTTTCTTGTCGTTCTTGTTTGCATTTTATTTAAAGCCAATAAGTTTTAATTTAAGCGGAGAAAGATTTATTGATATATTGGCTTTTTGGAAAAGGCGTATAAAATTTTTGATATATTCACTTCCTGCCGATTTAATAAATGTAAGTTCTGCGCAACTACCGGTCTTGATTGTGACAAGTCGTTTTGGTCCTGAGGTGGGTGGTGTGTTAGCTCTAACCATGAGAGTGCTTGGCGCACCTATAGGGATATTAGGCAAAGCAGTACTCGATGTTTTTAAAAGGTATGCTGCACAAGAGTATCAAGAAACAAAGCAGTGTAGGTCAATATATATAAAAACTTTTAAGACTCTTACTGCAGGTTCGTTATTTTTCTGTGTTTGTGTCTGGTTGATCGGTGAGCAGTTTTTCCGATACAGCTTCGGGCAAGACTGGGCGGATGCGGGGGTTTATGCTATGTGGCTTATGCCGATGTTTGCATTACGTTTCATTGCCAGTCCGCTTAGCTACACTATTTACATAGTCGAAAAACAAAGTTTCGATCTGATGTGGCAGGTTGGTTTGCTCGTGGTAACGATAGTCTCATTATTTATATTTGGTGAGTTCAGGGACGCGATACTGAGTTATAGTGTTGGCTATTCAATGATGTATTTCATATATCTTTTTATGACATTTTCATTGAGTAAAAAGTATGAATAAGTCCGCTTATAAGTTTTTTATAATACTTGCTTTATTTTTTGTTTCTATTTTAATTCTTTACTTATACGTAGCACAGATTCAGTCGGCTAATGCTTATTTGGGGTATTTGAAGATTAAATTTGATGTTTTATATATATTATGGGCTTCTGTGTTTTTTTTATCCGTGGTTTTTTTTATTCCATATAAATTAAAGCAGCCATCAGACTTCTTCCTCTTCTTTCATATTGTTCTTGTGTTAATTCCATATATTATACTTCACCCAGCAGGCTCACACAGTACCGATTGGTCATTGGTATGGGTCATTTTTGTTTTGATTTTACCATTGCTGGTTTTATTTGGAATGCGATCGATTAACATAAAAATCCCCCAGATTAGAAAATACATACCTGAAGATTATGGTTACTTTGTCGTTGTTTTTTTTAGTGGTCTGGTTATTTTTTTAGCATTTATGAATGCACCTTCATCATCTGGCTTTGATATGGCCACTTCTTATGTTAGGCGTATAGAAGGGCGTGAAACTTACCCAGCTGGTAGTTTTTATGCATATGCTAATTCAATTGTAATGAATGGTTTGTCGCCATTGGTTGCATTTTGGTCTGGCTTAAAGAAAAGCTTAAAATCCTTTTTAATACCTTTGTTTATTTGGCTTTCATTTTATTATCTTATAGGTGTTAAAGCTCCTTTGTTTATGGCTATTGTGTCTTTCTTTTTAGGTTTTTTTTGTACATCAAAAAATATCAATAAGCTGTTTTTGTTTTTTGTTTATGGGATTCTATTGCTGTGTGTGATGTCATTGCTGGAGTACTCTATATCAGGGTATTCATATATAGGTGATTATTTCATAAGGCGTGCATTTACAGTTCCACCTTTTTTGATTTCAATTTACAGCGAGTTTTTAAATTCTAATGCTAGCAACGGGTGGTCATTTTTTAATGGTTTTAGTGGTGAAAAACCAATTAGCTTCGTCATAGGTGAAGAGTATATGGGTATGGAAGGCCTGAATGCAAATTCGAATACATTTATAAGTAGCTTTACTTCTGGTGGTATTTATTTATATGGGTTGGTTTGTTTTATCGTTGTTTCCTTTTTTGTTTTTTTGGATGCTGTTTACAGGGGAAATAAAAATCCAAATATAATGTTTTGTGGTTTTATATATGCTTTTCTTTTGATTGAGCAAAATGCTACTACTGCTTTAATATCATCTGGTGTTTTTTTTGTCTTATTAATAACATTATTTACTAGTAATAAAAATATTATTAGTAAACATAAATCATGTTGAGATTTTTAAAGTGATAAATATTCTCGATTACGGTATGGGTAACTGTGGTTCGATTAAGAACATGCTTCGTTACTTGGGCACTGAGGCTGCTATTGTTAGTGAGCCAGAGGAGCTTAAGGCTTCTAAAGCAATTATTCTGCCCGGTGTAGGTTCATACGATCATGGGGTAAGGCACCTAGAGCCCTTCATATCAGTTTTGGAGCAAAAAGTGCTGCGTGAGGAAGTTCCTTTTTTAGGAATTTGCCTGGGGATGCAGCTGCTGCTTGAAAAGAGTGAAGAAGGTCAGTTGCCAGGGCTCGGTTGGATTAAAGGTGAAGTTAAGCGTTTTGATTTTTCATCTTTAGAGATAGCGCAACGGCTTGTGGTGCCTCATATGGGCTGGAATGAGGTCATACCGGTCAACCAATCAAAACTCATGCAGCCAGTCGAAGAAGATTCACCTGACCGGTTTTATTTTGTTCATTCATATCATGCGGATCAGGTGCAACAAGAAAATCAGATGGCTCAGTGTTATTATGGCTACGATTTTACTTGTGGCATACAGCGAAAAAATATCTATGGCGTACAGTTTCATCCTGAAAAAAGCCATAAATTCGGAAAGCAGCTTTTCAAACAGTTTATAGAGTTAACCCAATGCTGAAGAAGCGTGTAATCCCTGTATTGCTGCTACAAAATAGCGGCTTAGTGAAAGGGGAGAAGTTCAAAAAGCACAAGTACGTGGGTGACCCCATCAACGCAGTGCGAATTTTCAATGAAAAAGAAGTCGATGAGCTAGCATTTGTCGATATATCAGCCAGTGCGACTGGAAGGGATCCCGACTATGCTCTGATTGAAGACATGGCGTCTGAAGCTTTTATGCCGATTGCCTATGGCGGCGGCATTCAGCGTGTTGAGCAGGTGGAGCACTTGTTTCGTCTAGGTGTAGAAAAGGTGATCATTAACAGTGCGTTCGCCTTCGATTCTAACCTGATCACAGAGTGCAGTCAGGTTGCTGGTTCACAAAGCATCGTTGTGGCAATGGATGTAAAGAAAAGCCTGCTGGGTCGCTATGAAGTGTGTGTTCAAAATGGCTCAAAAAAAACCGGCATAAATCCTGTCGAATACGCTAAAAAAGCACAGATGTCGGGTGCTGGGGAAATTCTGTTGACTTCGATTGATCGTGAGGGCACAGGTAGCGGGTTGGACCTTGATCTGATCAAGCAAGTATCAGCAGCCGTTGATATACCTGTTATTGCACAAGGCGGAGTTGGTTGTTTAGATCATATTAAGCAAGCGGTACAGGTAGCAAGTGCCTCTGCTGTTGCCGCTGGCTCCTTCTTTACCTTCCACGGTAAGCATAAGGCTGTTTTGCTGACTTACCCAGCTTACCATGAACTTGAAAGCCTATTTGCAGAATGAGGTTCTGATGACTGAACGTACATACCAGATGTGTACCCGCTGTGTGATGGATACAACAGATCCAGAGATTACGTTTGACGACCAAGGTGTATGTAACCATTGCCATCAGTTTGACAATGAAACGAGTAAGCGCTGGTTCCCTAACGAAGAAGGTAAACGCAAACTTGAGCAGATCTTCAACAAAATCAAGGAAGAGCGTAAGAGTTATGAATATGACTGTATTCTTGGCTTGAGTGGCGGGCTGGATAGCTCTTACCTTGCATTGGTGATGAAAGAGTATGGGATGCGCCCTCTAGTAGTTCACGTCGACGCCGGCTGGAACAGCGAGTTGGCAGTTTATAATATTGAAAAAATAGTTAAGTATTGTGGCTATGATCTGCATACACATGTAATGAATTGGCCTGAGGTACGTGACTTGCAACTAGCCTACTTAAAGGCAGGTGTTGCTAACCAGGATGTTGTACAAGATCATGCATTTTTTGCATCCCTCTATCACTTTGCGGTTGATAACAAGATTAACTATGTTATTAGTGGTGGAAATATTGCAACTGAAAGTGTTTTCCCTCAAGGCTGGCATCATGCTGCGATGGATGCGATTAACCTTAAAGCTATTCATAAAAAATTTGGCAAGTTGCATCTAAAGGATTATCAGACAATTAGCTTCTCTCAGTATTATTTTTATTATCCGTTTGTTAAAAAAATGAATGCTGTTCGACCTTTGAATTACCTGCCTTATACTAAGGAAGCGGCATTAGCTGAGCTTCAGGAAAAAGTGGGTTATAAGCCATACGGTCGCAAGCATGGAGAGTCTCGTTTTACAAAGTTTTTCCAGAACCATTACTTACCAACCAAGTTCAATATGGATAAGCGTAAACCTCATTTATCCAGTATGGTTCTGTCTGGCTTGATAAGTCGTGAAAAAGCTTTGGATGAGCTAAAAAAACCACTTTACGAAGAAAATGAGCTCCGTGAAGACAAGTATTACCTTGCGAAGAAGCTTGGTATTACGGTTGAAGAACTTGATGAATATACTTCATCTCCCGGTCATGATTACTCCGAATATCCAAACTGGGACTCTCGCTATTTATTTATGAAACGTATTCAATCTTTAGTTTCCAGAGTGTTGGGCCGAAATGTCAAAAACTACTCTTAAGGTCGCCCACCTCACAACTGTCCACACCCGTTTTGACACCCGTATTTTCTTAAAGGAATGCACCTCGCTTGCTAACAACGATTACAGCGTCTCGCTTGTCGTCGCCGATGGCAAAGGTGATGAAATAGAAAACAAAATTGCAATCTATGACGTAGGTGCATCCAAGGGACGACTGGATCGCATTCGAAATGCGCCCGGTCGTGTTTGGGTCAAAGCGCTTGAGCTTGCTGCTGATATCTACCACCTGCATGATCCTGAGTTGATTCCTATTGGCATCAAGCTCAAAAAGCACGGTAAGGTGGTTGTTTTCGATGCCCACGAGGATGTGCCAAAGCAGTTACTGGGTAAGCCTTATTTGAACAAGCCTGCCAAGTGGTTGCTGTCGAAAACGTTTGCGGTTTATGAGCGCTGGGCTTGCCGCAAGTTGGATGCAGTGATTGCGGCCACGCCTTATATTCGCGATAAGTTTACCGAGATGGGTATCAGTTCGTTGGATATCAACAACTACCCGCTG
This sequence comes from uncultured Marinobacterium sp., assembly GCA_963677795.1. GTDB lineage: Bacteria > Pseudomonadota > Gammaproteobacteria > Pseudomonadales > Balneatricaceae > Marinobacterium. Next base: position 2,955,740 of record OY782520.1, read on the forward strand.
TTGGGTGAGCTTTCCACTGGTGAGGTGGATTGGTCTCATAAGAAAGCCCAGGTTGCCTATGTCGGTGGCATTGGCAAGGTTCGTGGAATTTCTCAGGTTGTTCGGGCAATGGGTTTGGTGCAATCTGGTGCTCGATTGCAACTCGCCGGAAAGTTTAATGAACCAACTGTTGAGCAGGCAGCGCACGCTGACAAAGGCTGGCAATGTGTGGATGCGCTTGGCTTTGTTGGGCGAGAAGAGGTTCGTGATCTACTATCCAGATGCGTCGGTGGCTTAGTTACTTTTTTACCGTCACCCAACCATATTGATGCACAACCCAATAAAATGTTCGAGTACATGAGCGCGGGGGTACCTGTCGTTGGTTCTCACTTCCCTCTTTGGAAACAAATTATCGAAGGTAACCAGTGCGGCTTGTGTGTTGATCCGCTTGATCCCAAAGCCATTGCTGAGGCTATCGACTACTTCGTCACCCACCCCGGAGAGGCCGAGCAGATGGGCCGCAGCGGTCAGAAAGCGGTACATGAAAAGTACAACTGGGGAATAGAGGAGCAAAAGCTGCTCGACTTTTATAAATCACTAATTGGCTGATTTCCATGCAACGAATACTGACTATCATCGGCGCACGACCACAATTCATTAAAGCTAGCGTGGTTTCCCGCGCTATTCAGCAAGTTGACGGCATTGAAGAGGTCATGCTGCACACTGGCCAGCATTTTGATGCCAATATGTCGGATATCTTTTTCAACCAGCTCAATATACCTCGTCCCGACATCCAGCTGGATATCCATGGTGGCAGCCATGGCGGCATGACTGGCCGTATGCTTGCGGAAATCGAGCAGGCCTTGCTTGAACACAAGCCGGATCGTGTATTGGTCTATGGCGATACTAACTCTACCCTTGCAGGTGCGCTTGCAGCAGCCAAATTGCATATACCGGTTGCACACGTGGAAGCGGGCTTGCGCAGCTTTAATATGCAGATGCCGGAAGAAATTAACCGCATCCTCACCGATCAGATTAGCGACCAGCTGTTTTGCCCCACGGATACCGCAGTACAGAACCTGTCCAATGAAGGCTTTGCCAAAAAGCCTGTACAGGTATTGCAGGTGGGCGATGTGATGCAAGACTCGGCACTACTATTTGCTGAAAAAGCTGCCGCCCCTGCCGGAAATTTGCCGGAGGGCTTTATACTGGCAACCCTACACCGTGCCGAAAACACCGACGATCCCGAGCGCCTGGCAGCTATTGTATCGGCTTTGAATGAGATCAACGCTACACTCGCGCCTGTTGTTTTGCCCCTTCATCCACGCACCCGCAAACTGATCGTTCAGCACGGTCTAAATCTCAACGTACATCTGATCGATCCTGTAGGGTATTTTGAAATGGTTTGGCTGCTGGATCATTGTGAGCTGGTGCTGACCGACAGTGGTGGTGTTCAGAAAGAAGCGTTCTTCTTTGGTAAAGCTTGCGTCACTATGCGTGATCAGACTGAGTGGGTTGAGTTGATTCATGCTGGTGCCAATGAGCTGGTGGGGGCTGATCAAGGCAGGATTATTGATGCCGCAAAATGTCATCTTGGTAGAAGAGTGCAGGATGCGCATCAGTTGTATGGTGGGGGTAAAGCGGCGAATCGGATTGTGAAAGAGCTTGTTAAGGCGGGTGTATGAGCAAGACGGTTTGGATTATCAACCAGTATGCGTCTACGCCTGCGACAGGTGTTGGCGGCCGCCATTACTACATGGCGAGGGAGATGGCTAAACGTGGCTATAATGTCTATATCATTGGTTCAGCAGCACACCACATACTACGTGAAAAGCCGGTAGTCAAAGATGACTTCTTGCTGGAAGAAGTTGATGGCTTCAAGTTTGTATGGGTAAAAATGCCCGAATATGAAGATGCGCACAGTACACAGCGCGCACTGAACTGGTTCCTGTTCCCTTGGCGCCTCAGAAAGCTCGTAAAATTTATTAAAGACAGGCCTGATGCAATATTAAATTCTTCACCCTCATTGTTATCCTTTATCGGTGCTCAGCGACTGGCAGATAAAATGCGAGCCAGACTGGTGTTTGAAGTAAGGGATATTTGGCCCTTGACATTGACGGAGATCGGGGGGTACTCGCCTAAACATCCATTTATTCGCCTAATGCAGTGGGTTGAAGATAAAGCCTACCGTGATTCGGATGCTGTTGTTTCAAACCTGAAAAACTCAGTTCAACATATGTCCAGCCGCGGATTGGATCGAACCAAGTTTACGTGGGTGCCGAATGGCTTCTCACTTGATGAAGTAAATCAAAAGGCCTCTCTGAACGAAAAAGCTAATAGTCAATTGCCGAAAAATAAATTTTTAATTGGCTATACTGGCACACTTGGCGTTGCCAATGCATTGGATACACTAATTGAAGCAGCATACAGGCTTAAAGACCACGAGGATATAGCCTTTGTCTTGGTTGGGGCTGGTAAAGAAAAAACTACTTTGAAGGCATTGGTTGAAGAAAAGGAATTGGATAATGTCTTATTTATAGATCCAATACCTAAAGTCGAAATACAAGCTATGCTAGCTCGCTTTGATGCTTGTTACATTGGCTTGACGAAAGATCCACTATTCAGATTCGGCGTATCGCCAAATAAGTTATTTGATTATTTTTATTCAGCTCGCCCTATTATTTACGGAATAGACTCAGGTGAGTACAAACCCGTATTAGAGGCCGGGGCTGGCTTACAGATCCCATCACAAGATGCGGATAGACTTGTGGAAGCAACGTTGAAGCTCTATCAAATGAAACCCGCTGATAGAGCACAGATGGGTAAGAATGGTCGCAAAGCTGCTCTTGAGCAGTATGAGTATGGTCAATTGGCTGAGAAGTTGGCAGGGGTACTATTCGACACATGATCAAACGCCTTTTCGATATCATCGCCTCGCTCCTTGGCCTGCTGTTGCTCGCCCCGGTTATCGTGGTAGTGGCTTTCCAGATCCGCCGCAAACTCGGTTCGCCGGTGCTGTTCCGTCAGATTCGCCCCGGCAAAGATGGCAAGCCCTTTGAAATGATCAAATTCCGCACCATGCTTGATGCCATTGATAAGGACGGTAATCCGCTGCCTGACTCAGAGCGGATGACGCCCTTTGGCGCTTTTTTGCGTGCGACCAGCCTGGATGAGTTGCCGGAACTGTGGAACGTACTAAAGGGCGATATGAGCCTTGTCGGGCCTCGGCCTTTGCTGATGGAGTACCTGCCGTTGTACTCACAAAAACAGTATCGCCGCCATGAGGTACGCCCTGGCGTTACCGGCTGGGCTCAGGTGAATGGCCGCAACGCACTCAGCTGGGAAGACAAATTCAAGCTGGATGTTTGGTATGTGGATAACCACGCGTTCTGGCTGGATCTGAAGATCATTTACTTGACGATCAAGAAAGTATTGATCAGGGATGGGATATCGGCAGAAGGTGAGGCGACCATGTCGAAATTTACGGGAAGTGACAAGTGAAGCGCCTGGCAGTTTTGGGAGCCAGCGGCCATGGTAAGGTCGTTGCTGATATTGCCGAATGCTGTGGCTGGGATGAGGTTGTTTTCTTCGATGATGCCTGGCCCAAAGTTTCACGTAATGGTCATTGGGTTGTGGAGGGGGATAGCCAGGTACTAGCTGAGCACTTGGGTACTTTTGCTGGAGTGATTGTGGCGATTGGGTCAAATGCTATTCGCGCAGAAAAGCTGCGCTGGTTGGCGGAGTTACGGGCCCCCGTTACAACACTTGTGCATCCTTCAGCGGTTATCAGCCGTTATGCGGAGCTGGGTCCAGGTACTGTGGTGATGCCCGGAGTAGTGGTCAATGTCTCTTCACGTGTAGGTAATGGCGCAATTCTTAATACGGGTTGTAGCATTGATCATGACTGCACCATTGGTGACGGTGCGCATATCAGTCCTGGTACGCATTTGGCTGGCGGTGTTCAGGTCGGTGCGCAAAGCTGGATAGGCATTGGTGCTTCCGTAAAACAGCTAATCAATATTGGACAGCGGGTGGCAGTTGGTGCCGGTGCAGTAGTTGTTAGTGATTTGCCGGATGGAGTGACGGCAGTAGGTGTGCCTGCTAAGCCAATCTAATTCCTTTCGTATTTTCGCCCGCGCTGCGGGCTCCCACAATTTATTTCAGTGGTGTGTAATGCTAAACGGACTTTTTTCCCCTTGGCCCTCCTTCACTGAGGAAGAGGCCGACGCTGTACGCGATGTTCTGCTATCTAACAAGGTCAATTATTGGACCGGGCAGGAAGGGCGTCAGTTTGAACGTGAATTTGCTGACTATGTCGGCACTGAATATGCTATTGCGCTGGCCAATGGTACGGTTGCACTTGATCTGGCTCTGACTGCTCTGGGAGTAAGTGCCGGGGATGAAGTGATTGTTACTTCACGCACATTTCTAGCCTCTGTCTCCAGTATTGTTAATGCCGGTGCCGTGCCGGTTTTTGCCGATGTGGATGCCGACAGCCAGAACATTACCGCTGAATCCATCGCGCAAGTGGTTACGCCGCGTACTCGTGCCATTGTGTGCGTCCATCTGGCCGGTTGGCCTTGTGATATGGACCCGATCATGGCGTTGGCGCAGCAACATGATCTCTATGTGGTTGAGGATTGTGCCCAGGCTCATGGAGCTTTGTATAAGGGGCAAGCGGTGGGTTCCATCGGCCATGTTGGCTGTTGGTCGTTCTGTCAGGACAAGATCATGACTACCGGTGGTGAGGGTGGGTTGGTCACCACCAACGATAAGGCGCTCTGGTCAAGGATGTGGTCGTACAAGGACCATGGCAAAAGCTGGGAAGCTGTGTATGAACGCGAACACCCGCAGGGCTTCCGTTGGTTGCATGAATCCTTTGGCACCAATTGGCGCATGACCGAGATGCAGGCGGTGATTGGCCGCATTCAGCTTAAGCGCATGCCGCAGTGGCATGAAACCCGCTTGCGTTATGCGCAGCAGATTTGGGCTGCAGCGAAACAGTTGCCCGGTCTGCGTGTGCCTGAAGTGCCTGCAGGCATCGAACATGCTGCCTACAAGTGCTATGTCTTCGTAGAAGGAACCTCCAGGCAACGTGATCTCATCATGCAGCAGATCAATGAGCGGGGTGTGCCTTGCTTCTCGGGCTCCTGTTCTGAGGTGTATCTGGAAAAGGCGTTTGATGGTACTGGTTGGCGTCCCGAAGAACCGTTACCGGTGGCGCATGCGCTAGGCAAGACCAGCCTAATGTTCCTGGTTCACCCGACATTGACTCAGGCGGAAATAGATAAAACTTGTGCGGTTCTGACCGAGGTGATGTGCGAGCAGAGTTAATAGAGCGGTCATCCTGGGGAAGTGAAGTTATTTTGCTCGTTCCATGGAATGAGTCCGCATGAAGCAGCTCGTCATCTGCGCTGAAGGTGTTGGCAGGAGCACTATAGTGCAGTTGTTGTATGCCCGAGACCCCACCCCCCAATTCCGCTAAAATTCTTCCTTTGATTTAACCGTCCAGACAAGGATCCCATGGCGATGAAAGACTGTCAGGCCGTGCCTGTGCTGCAGCGGAGTGCAGCCGGCATCCAGCACCTTCGTGACCTATTTAACCGTTACCCCGAGCGGGGGCGTGAGCTGCGTGCCACGGGGGCTGGTATTACCCTGGATTACAGCAAGCAGCGGGTCGATGCTGACGTGCTTGAGGCGCTGTCGCAATTGGCTGAGCAGTCTGGACTTAATGAGGAGCGCGAGCGGCTGTTTGCTGGTGAGGTGGTCAACCGAACGGAAAACCGTGCTGCTTGGCATACGGCGTTACGTACCCCGGCGGATAAGCAGACTGACGATCAGCGTTGTGTGGAAACTCAATTGCAGCGAATGGCGCAGTTGGTTGAGAAGATACAGTCGGGCGTGTGGCGGGGCTTTTCTGGCAAGCGCATTACCGATGTGGTGAACCTGGGTGTGGGGGGCAGTGACCTGGGGCCGCTGATGGTAACCCATAGTCTGCGTGAATACGCCGAGCCAGCGGCGCGTGGTCTGAAAGTGCACTTTGCGTCGACTATTGACGGCAGTCAGCTTTTTGACTTGCTCGACCACCTCAACCCCGAGACATCGCTGTTCATCATCTCCTCCAAGTCGTTTACGACCATCGACACCCTGTCCAACGCCGATACCGTACGCTCCTGGCTGGGAAGCTATTGCGTGGATGAAGTGTTGATGTTGCGATGTCATTTTATCGGTGTTTCGGCGGCACAGCAGAGGATGGCTGATTGGGGCTTGCCGGCCGAAAACCAGCTGTATTTCTGGCAGTGGGTCGGCGGGCGTTTTTCACTCTGGTCGGCTATCGGTTTGCCAATAGCGCTGGCGTTGGGGATGCCTGTATTCCGCCAGCTGTTGGAGGGAGCCCATGCGATGGATGAGCATTTTCGCACGGCACCTGTGTTGCAGAACCTGCCGGTGATGCTTGCATTACTGGGAGTATGGAACGTCAATTTTCTGGATATTCGTGCCCATGCGGTTTTGCCCTACGATGGCCGCTTGAAGTACTTTCCCTCCTATCTGGAGCAGCTTGAAATGGAAAGCAACGGCAAGTCGGTAGGCCAGCAGGGAGAGTCACTTGATTATTCAACCTGTCCGGTACTCTGGGGTGAGATCGGTGCCAATGCTCAACATGCGTTCTACCAGCTGCTGCATCAGGGTACCCAATCCGTCGCCTCAGACTTTATTCTGGCGGCGCGCCGCTATGAAGCGCTGGATCATTATGCTCATCAGGAGCAGCTACTGGCCCAGCATCAGTTGAATATAGCCAACTGCCTGGCGCAGTCACGGGTGCTGGCCTTCGGTGATGCGGCGGTTGCGCCGGATGACAACCCCTGGCGACGCTACCCTGGTAATCAGCCTTCCTCCACATTACTGCTGGAGCAGCTAGACCCCGAGTCTCTGGGGGCGTTGATTGCCGCTTACGAGCATAAGGTGTTTACCCAAGCGGTAGTCTGGAACATCAACCCCTTTGACCAGTGGGGTGTGGAGCTTGGCAAGCAGGTGGCATTGCAATTGCAGCCCTTATTACAGGCTCCGGATAGTGCAATTTTGGCAGACCTGGATGCTTCCACCCGAGAGCTCGCATTGAGCATTCAGCAGCAACAATCCGGCTGTGAGGGGGATAACGCATGAATGTATTTGTACTGGGTGATGGCTTGGAGGCCTGGACCTTGGCTGGGGCACTGGCGTTCACCGGTTGTACCGTGATCATGGAACAATCGGTATTGCCGAGTGCGGACTCGGATATTGCCGAGCCGGATTTGCTGCAGCTGTTAAGCCAGCAGCACCAGTCTGGGCGCCTGCAATTGGGTGGTAGAGATCAAGGCGCTGACCTGTTGCTGGTGGCTTGTCGCTTGCCTTCACAGGCATCCTTGCAGGCAGCGGTTCAGCCCTTCGTTGATGGCATTCGGGGGCAGAGGAAAGCCACCCAGGCACGGCCGCTGATCGCCCTGGTGCAATCGGTGGCGATTGGCACGACTGGAGAACTACAGCAGTGGTTGAATGACTTGGGAGCTGGCCATATTACCGTGTTGTTTTGGCCCGCTTTCATCCAGTCGGGCCGAGCCCTGGAAAGTGTGACTCGCCCGGAGCGTATTCTGTTGGGCTGTGAAGACGAGCAGGCCATTCAGGTGATGCGCCGGCTGCTGACCCCATTCAACAGAAGCCGTGACACCTTGTTGGTGATGCCAGCCAAGGAGGCGGAGTTAAGTAAGCTGGCGATTAATGGCATGCTGGCGACTCGGGTCAGTTACATGAATGAACTGGCTCGGGTGGCGGCGGACAAGGGGATTGATATTGAGCAAGTACGTCAGGGGATGGGTACGGATTCGCGTATCGGTTTCCAGTACCTCTATCCTGGTTGCGGTTTCGGCGGAGAGGCTTTCCTGGAAACGTTAAACCAGTTGAGTACTGAGTTGAGGCACGACGCGGAACCGGGCCTGTTGAGTAGCGTGTTTGCCATCAATGAGCAGCAGAAAGATCTTCTGTTTCAGAAGTTCTGGCGCTATTTCAAGGCGGAGATCCGAGGCCGCCGTGTGGCGGTCTGGGGGTGTGCGTTCAAGCCCAATACATCAGGGGTTGAAGGCAGCCCCGCGCTGACGATCATAGAGGCATTGCTGGCCCACGGCGTTGAGGTGCAGGTGTATGATCCTATGGCATTATCGACTCTGAAACGGTATCTGGGCGAGCGGGTCGGGTTGGTTTGTGTAGACAGTGCTGAAGCCGCCGTGGTTGGTGCGGATGCGCTGATGCTGGTGACCGAATGGAAAGAGTTCTGGAATCGGGATATGTCAGCGATTCTGTCACGCATGTGTACTCCCCTGTTGCTGGACGGGCGTAACGTGTTTGACCCGCAACTGCTGTCTGAGCAGGGATGGGTGTATTCCGGCATTGGCCGTGGGCTATCAATCTAGTTAACACGGTATACCCGGCCGGCGTGTGGCTGGGCGCTTAGTATGTATGGGGTATAATGCTCCGTTGCTGTAACCAATAATTGGACGTGTTGTATATGGATTCCACCGGCGTTTCTGTGCGCTCACTGCATTACCGTATTCTTACGCTGGGGCGTCATTACAAGAAGGCACTCATGGTGTTGGCGGATTTTATCGCCTTGCCTGTAGCGCTATGGTCAGCCTACGCGCTGCGGCTGTCTGAGTGGTGGCCGGCCGATTATATGCTTCATGCCTGGTGGCTGTTTTGTATTACGCCGGTGGCTGGGCTACTGGTGTTCATGAGGCTGGGGCTCTATCGGGCAGTAGTCCGATTCATGGGAGCCCAGGCGATCCTGGCAGTGTGTAAGGGAGTGGCGGTTCTGGCGGTGTTGATGTGGGCGGCCGCCTATTTCTTCCAGGTCGCTCAATTTCCACGCTCTGTTCCGGCTATCTTCGCGCTTGCGGCACTGGTTTATGTGGGCGGTAGCCGGTTGCTGGTGCGCAACTATTATCATTGGCTGATTGGTCATTATGTCAAAAAGGAGCCGGTGCTGATCTACGGTGCTGGTAGTACGGGGGTGCAGTTGTCTACGGCACTGGCGGGCGGGGCCGAGTACGTGCCGGTGGGCTTTCTCGACGATGACCCCGCGCTCTGGAAAACCACCGTGGCGGGTATGCCGGTACATGACCCTGCCAAGGTCGGTCAGCTGGTTGGATTAGAAGGCGTTACCCATGTTCTGCTGGCTCTTCCATCAGCGTCACGTTCCGACCGTCGTCGGGTCCTGGAGCGCTTGGCTGAGCACTCGGTGCATGTGAAAACCATCCCTGCAATGTCAGAGCTGGTTTCGGGGGCATCGCTTGAAGTTTTGAAGGAAGTGGACCCTGAAGATCTTTTGGGGCGCGAACCTGTACCGCCGGTCGAGTCATTATTGGCAACAAGCATTGCGGACAAGGTTGTGCTGGTGAGTGGCGCAGGTGGCTCCATCGGGTCTGAAATCTGCCGTCAGGTTTTGCGCAATAAGCCTAAAGCTCTACTGTTGTATGAACTGAATGAGTTTGCGCTTTATTCCATCGATCAGGAACTCAGCAAGTCCGCTCAGGCGGAAGGGCTGGATGTGCCGGTCTGTGCTTTGTTAGGCTCGGTGCTGAACGCAGACCGGGTCAGCCGTATTATCGACCACTACGGCGTACAGACAATCTATCACGCGGCGGCTTACAAGCATGTACCGATGGTAGAGCACAATGTTTTTGAGGGGGTGCGCAATAATTCGCTGGGGACCCAGGTGCTGGCCGAGGCCGCAATGAAGGCCGGAGTAGAGCGCTTTGTATTGATTTCCACCGATAAGGCGGTGCGCCCAACTAATGTAATGGGAGCCACCAAACGGCTGGCCGAGCTGATTCTGCAGGAACTGGCGGAGCGTAGCGACAGTACCGTATTTTCCATGGTGCGTTTTGGTAATGTGCTGGGGTCCTCCGGTTCAGTCGTGCCACTGTTTCGTCGTCAGATCGAAGCCGGAGGGCCGGTAACGGTCACTCATCCAGACATTACGCGGTTCTTTATGACCATTCCCGAAGCCGCCTCACTGGTGATCCAGGCTGGATCCATGGCCAAGGGGGGGGATGTGTTCGTGCTGGATATGGGGGAACCAGTGAGAATTATTGATCTGGCACGTCGCATGATCCAGTTAATGGGCTATGAAGTCCGCACCGAGCAGAGTCCGGATGGTGGCATTGCCATTGAGTTTTCTGGTTTGCGTCCCGGTGAGAAGCTATATGAAGAACTTCTGATTGGGGCGGATGTAATTGGTACCGAACATCCCAAAATCATGCGTGCCCATGAAGAGAGCTTGCCGGCTGAACAGCTGCAGGAGCTGCTGGGTATGATGGTCAAAGCCATGTCCGAGGATGACAGTGACCAAGTGCGCAGGCTGTTACAGCAAGCGGTATCGGGCTTTACACCTTCCTCACCTAATGTGGATCTGCTGTTAAAAATATCACCTAAGAGGAATGCGAGACTGCACTGACGGGCACAAGGCGCGGAGCCCGCTCCGCGCGCACAATAGTGAATGATCCGGTAAGCGGGCCTTTGATTCTCAGTTTTGGTACTTGCGAATAAAGGCGCTAAGGTTCTCTGCGGTTTCGGGGTGCTTGAGTCCCATCGCCATATTGGCCAGCAGCAACCCCGCCTTGTTGCCGCAGTCATATAGATCACCCTCCATGGTGAAGGCTTCGAGTTCACCGCCTTCATGCAGCAGTGTCTTGATTGCATCGGTTAACTGAATTTCGTTTCCGGCACCCCGCGGAGTGCTTTTCAGCAGCTTCATGATTCGTGCGGGCAGGATATAGCGCCCTACGATCGCCAAGTTGGAGGGGGCCTCTGCAAGTGCAGGCTTCTCTACCACATCTTTCATTATCGCGCTCTGGCCGCTGGCTGGGCGTTCGCTGCCACAGTCTACGATACCGTAGCGCTCGACCTGATCTTCTGGCACGGATTCGACCATGACTTGCCCCTTTCCGCTGCTGCGGTAGGCTTCGACCATCTGTTGCAGATCTGAACGGGCACCATCGTTGTCGATCAACATGTCGGGCAGCATGACGGCAAAGTCTTCAGTACCGGTCAATGCCTCGGCGCAGAGTACCGCATGACCCAGTCCTTTAGCTTCGTCCTGTCGTACGGAAATCACTTGCACCCCAAGTGGCAAAATATCGCGTACCGCTGTCAGTAACTTGTCTTTGCCCTTGGTGGCGAGAGTCTGTTCCAGCTCGGCGTTGCGATCAAAGTGGTCTTCGATGGCGGATTTGCCGCTGCGTGTGACCAGCACTATGCGGGTGAAGCCGGCTGCTACTGCTTCTTCCACTACATGTTGAATGACCGGTTTATCCACGACCGTCAGCATCTCCTTGGGAACGGCTTTGCTTGCGGGAAGGACTCGGGTGCCTAGCCCGGCGACGGGGATTACGACAGTATTCAGCATTTTATCTCCTTTCATGCTGCAGCTTTATTTTGCCGGTTGTTGATAGCGGAACGAAGCAGAGCAATCATCACGCCCAGTATTCCGCCCAGTACTGCTGACAGAGCCAGAATAAGGGCTTTTTGAGGTTTGATCGGCTTCTCGGCAACCTGTGCTTCAAGGTCGATGGTGACAGGCTGGATGTTGCCGCTCTGGATTGTTACTGACTCCAGCAGATTTTTCTTTTGTTTCAGTTGCAGCAGGCCGGGAATAAAAATCTCGTTGTTGCGCCGTGCTGCAACAGCCGCTATTTCGGCCTCAAGGGCTTTAGGGCCCAGGCGATATAGCTTGCGTACCTCATCGACCATGGTTGGCCCAGTAACGTCAATAATGGCATCGGTTTTCAACGGGCCGGTTAAGCCGATTGCCTGTGCGACCTGGAGCGCTTCCTGAAGCTTGTAAAGTTCGGTATCAAGCTGCGACTGGAACAGGGTGCGTCGGTTGGATATCTGCAACTCTACATCATTCAGACCGGACTGGATCTCGGACTGAAGGTCGGTTGTGAGCTGGTCGCGAGTAACTTGGGCAGCCAGTGCTACATATTCGTTGGCCCAATCTGCAGCCAATTCTGGGTTGTTGAGTTGAAAGCCGATGGTGGCTGAAACAGAACCTGTCTTTGAGGGAAGAGAAATACTAAGGGCTTGGTTAAAGGACTCCCATTGCCCTTGGGCTGTAGCGCTTCTTTCAGCAAAGTAAGCCTTTACTTCCGATCGATCCAGAAAGATGCGTTTGACCATGTTCGAATTGAGGTTCAGTAAGAAAGCGTTATAGACTGCTTTAGGGGTGCTGGCTGTTTCGATACTCCCGGCAGCAGGCTGGCGCAGTTCAATCAGATCTTTCTCGGTCGGTGGCAGAAGAACGGATTTGCTCGAGTACATTGGCGTACTCAAAAATGCAAAAGAGCCACCTAGCGCCAGTGCGATGGAGGTTACGATGACGATGAGCCATTTCTGGTTCCAAACTCTATCAAAGAGTTCGAAGAGGTCGATTTCATCGTCATGATTGAACTGAGGCAGGGGTGATGCATCTTGTTGCATGTGACATGGTCCTTGGAGGCAATAAGGTCTAATGCGGTGCTGAATAAAATTCAGCTGTAGATAATTTACGCTGAATCGTCTTGCTTACGACTGCTATCTTCCTGTTCCTTCAGTTTTTTCTGCTCCTCTTGCCAGAGGCGCAGCTCTTCGTAATAGGTGTCCCATACGCAGGGTTCGCAGCCGCTTTCACAGCATTCGCTGTCAGCGGGGGGAGTTGGTTTTTCCATGATTATCCTGTCTGGGCGTTACAAAATTTGTCCTATTCTACCGATAGGGGCGAGGAGAGGCCATGTGCCTTGTGCTTGATCATCGTTGCCAGCTTGCGTACGCCGGGGCGCGCCAGTTCGCCATCGGTAAGAATCAGATAGAGCTCCACGCTGCGTTCCGTGCTGCTGCCGAGTGGCAGTGGTTTGAGGTTGCCGCTTGAAAGCTGGGGGCTGATTCGGGTCTCCGGATACCAGGCAAAGCCTATGCCTTTACTCGCGGCCAGTACCGAGGCGTCAAGATCACTCAGGGTCCAGCGCTGCTCGGCACCAAGCCAGCCCGAGTCCACGCTGCGGCTGCCCGAGTCGCGTACCACCAGCTGACGGTGCTGGCGCAGGTCTTCCAGCGTCAGCTGGCGGTTCAGCTGGTGGAGCGGGTGGTCAGGGTGAGCGCAAGCGATGAAGCGGATGTCCATCAGTTTTTCACCGAGGAAGCCGGGAGGGACGCGGCCGCTGAGGGAGAGGTCAACCTGGCGTTTAAGCACGGCTTCATCGCTGCCGCTGAGCACGGTTTCCAGCAACTCGATGCGGGTGTGTGGGTGGTGCTCGGCAAAGTCGGCCAGGGCGTCCAGCATCCATTCACGTGGGAAGATGGTGTCCATGGCGATGCTTATCTGCGCCTCGTAGCCCTGGCTGAACTGCTGTGCCAGTTCTTCAGTTTGCTCGGCCTGGGCAAGCAACCGTTGAGCGTGGCGATACAGTGCCTGGCCGGCTTCGGTCAGGGTGGCGCGTCGCCCCGTCAGTTTGAAAACGCGTACAGCAAGGCTGCCTTCCAGTTTCTGGATGGCATAGCTGATAGCGGACTGGCTTTTGCCAAGCTGCTCGGCAGCTTTGGCGTAGCCGCCTGCATCCACGACGGCGATCAGTGCCTGCCATTGTTCCAGCGTTACCTGCATTTCGGGGCCTCCACTTGAGGGATGCTTAGCATCTGTCGGCCGAGGGGCACTCATGCTGTAATGAAGTGAATAATGTTACCACTTTGACGAACTCACGGATTGTGGCAGTCTGTAGAAAAAGAATAACAACTTAAGGATGAGCACTGTGGAGCATCCGGATACTTTCGGTCGGCCTCTTTGGTGGCGGCTTTGGGGGCAGGAGCAGTCGCCGTTGGCGCGCCTGGAGGCGGCAGCCGCATCGGTATCAGCGGAGGCGCTGGATGTCGCCCAGTTTCCGCGTCGCTATCAAACCCTGGTCAGTCACCTTCAGCACCTCATTGCGCATGCTGATGAGCAGGCGCGTTCTCTACAGCAAAAGTCTCAGTCTTTGCAGCAGTTGTCAGCTGTGCTGGAGCAGAGCCCGGCCTGTATTATCATCACGAACCTCGAGGGTCGCATCCTGTATGTGAACCCGGGCTTTTGTCGGGTCACCGGCTACACGGCAGAAGAGGTCGGTGGGCGTCCTGTCAGCATGCTCAAATCAACGCGCACGCATGCCGACACCTTTGGCCAGCTTTGGCGAGACCTGCAACACAAGGGTGAGTGGCATGGTGAGTTACTCAACCGGCGCAAAAACGGCCAGCATTACTGGGTTGCGGCCTCGATATCAGTGTTGCGAGACGAGTCAGGACGACCGGACCGCTATCTTGCCATTCAGGATGATATCTCTTTGCGCAAGCAATACGAGGCTCAGCTGTTTTACCGTTCCAACTATGACTTGTTGACTGACCTGCCCAACCGACAGCTTATGCTGGATCGGCTGGAGCAGGCGCTGGACATGGCGCAGCGCCATCACCACCGGGTAGCGGTCTTTCTGGTTAACCTGCGTCAGTTCCGTCGCGTGAATCAGGCGCATGGACATGCCATGGGAGATCAGTTGCTGTGTCAGGCCGCTCAGAGGCTGGAGCAGGTGTTGTCACCGATGGAAAGCCTGGGGCGCGTGGGGCCCGATGAATTTCTGGTGATTATGCCGGAGGTCAATCGACTGCAGGCGGTGGAGTATCTGGGGCGTTGCCTGTTGCGCCAACTGGAGGAGCCTTTCCACTTGGCTGGGCTGGAGCTGCGCCAGAGTGCCGCCATTGGTATCTGCCTGTACCCCGGTGATGGCGATGGGTCAGAAATGCTGTTGCGTAATGCTGGCGCCGCGTTGCAACAGGTGAGCCGGGACCGAAAAGGGGGCTGTTGCTTCTTCCGTGACGAAATGAATCTGCAGGCGCGGCAGTCGCTGGAAATGGAGCGTGCGCTGCATCGGGCGCTGATCGAGCAGCAGTTTGAACTCTGGTATCAGCCGCAGCTGGATCTGCAGGGACGCCAGGTGTGTGCGGTGGAAGCGCTGGTACGCTGGCGTCATCCCTCGGGGGAGCTGGTGCCACCTGATCGGTTTATCGCTCATGCTGAGGAGAGCGGCCAAATCATTGAGTTGGGTCGTTGGGTGCTGAAAAGCGCCGTCATGCAGGTGGCGGGCTGGCAGCAAGTGCTGGGACGCTCCCTGGGTGTGGCGGTTAACGTCTCGCCGCGTCAGTTGCGGCATCCGGGCTTTGTGGATGAGGTCGCCAGATTATTGCGCGCCTCAGGGTTGGCAGAGAATACGCTGGAGTTGGAGATTACCGAGTCGATCTTTATGGACTCGGACGCCGAAGACGAAGTGGTCGGTCTGATGACTCAGTTGAGACAGCTGGGTGTGCGTCTGGCAATCGACGATTTCGGTACCGGGTTTTCGGCGTTGGGGTATCTCAAGCGTTTCCCGGTCGATACGCTCAAGATCGATCGGGAATTTGTGTGCGATATCCACGAGGACATGGATGCGGCGACACTTTGTCAGGCAATTATCTGGATGGCGCGCGGGTTGCGGATGGGTGTGGTTGCTGAAGGCGTGGAGTGTAAGGCTCAGCTCGACATGTTGGCACAGGCCGGCGCGGATTCAGCTCAGGGGTTCTTCATTGCGAAGCCGATGACGGCGTCGGATACGCTGCTCTCTATTGCCCAGATGGGTAAGGATCAATCGTAACAAGAGGGTTTTCCCGGATCGGGCAGCGGATATGAACTTTCATGGGGTGTGAATTTGGAGCGGGAAACGAGACTCGAACTCGCGACCCCGACCTTGGCAAGGTCGTGCTCTACCAACTGAGCTATTCCCGCAATGGCATCCCGTAGGGGGTTCGAACCCCTGTTACCGCCGTGAAAGGGCGGTGTCCTAGACCACTAGACGAACGGGACACTTTGGTCACTGTCACTTGCTGACAGCGGTGCGAATATTAATGTGCCGCCCGTATGGCGTCAAGCGTTTTTTGTGGCTTTTTGTTATAGAATCAACATCTTTGGCGCATGACTTGAATGGGTGAAAGGGCATGAGTCCGACGCAGACCGGGTTGATGATCGTAGCTGTGGTTATGGTGATGGCGATGATCGCCTTCGTCATACAGGCAGTCGAAAACCAGCGGCGTGAGCGCCGGATGCGTTTATTGCTGCTTAAGGATCAGATCAGACGTGCCACCCATCTACTGCACTCGCTGCCAGAGCACTATATTACCCGGGAGATTCGCGACCTGCTGGTGAAGTATTTGCAGCAGCGTTGGAAGGGCGTTCTGGAGCTGGAAAACAGCCCAGATAACCGGCAAAAGCTCGGCGAGCTGGATGACTATGCCAGCCAGCCTCTGCCGGTGGTTGAACATCCTGCCGGGTCAATGACCCTGCATACGGATCGCAGTCATGCTGAACGCACCGCCGCGCTGTTGCGTGAACTGTTCCAGTTTCTGTCGGAACTGAAAGCCGGAGGCATGCTTTCCGGTATCCAGGCGTCCGAGGTGATCTATCAGGTCAAGGAGGCCTATACTCGTACCCGCATTGATGTGGAGTTGATGGATGCCATGGAAGTTGAAGCGGGACGCGGGGCAGCGGCGGCCTTGCCGCGCTATCGGACGGCCGGAGCCAAACTACAGAGCCTGAACCAGACTCAGCAGCTGGATCGTCAGTTATATGAACTGGGCACGCATATGGATCTGCTCCAGACACAGGTGGATGAAGGTCGCAAAGCTCGGGAAGCCGAGGAACGCAAGCGCCAGCAAGAGGAAGCCGCCAAGCAGGACAGGTTCCGGCCGGGAGGCTTTACGCATCAACGCTAAAAACCGCTTCATCCTCGGGGGCTTTGTCTCTACAATGCCCCTGCCAGATATCTGTAAATAGGCGGTCTCCGACGAGCCTTGCCTGTTGTATAGCCGAGAACGCCCCCGTGCCCCCTGAACTGAACGCCATCTCGAGTGACCCGCTTGAGCGGCTGCGCTTCATGCAAGTCAGCCTGGATCACTTGACCGACCTGGTTATCGTCACTGATGCCGCGCCCGACCCTGCCATCATCTATGTTAACCAGGCCGTTGTTGAACGTACCGGCTTTTCACGGCAGGAGCTGATCGGGCAGAACCCGCGGATCTTTCAGGGTGTCGACTCCTGCCCGGAAGCCATTGCCTGCATGAGACGGGCGATCCGCCAGCATGTCCCTGTCCGTGTGGAACTGATCAACTATGCTCGGGATGGACAGCCCTACTGGGTTGATCTCCACATTACCCCGGTGCGGGATGAGGCTGGCGTCGTCACTCATTTTGTCAGCACTCAGTCGGACGTGACCGAGCGCAAGCACACCGAGCGTGAGTTGCTGCTGTTCCGTCAGGCGATCGATCAGAGTCCTTCCAGTGTCATCATTACAGACCGTCAGGGGCGTATCACCTACGTCAACCGAGGGTTCGAGGATAATTCGGGATACCGCTATGAAGAGGTGCTGGGGCGCAATCCCGGCTTTCGAGCTTGGCAACCGAAGAGCGAAGATGAAAAGCGCAGTTTCTGGGCTTCGCTTTACGGAGGCGATGCCTGGCGTGGCGAGTTTGTCAATCGACACGAGCGTGGTCACCGCATGGTCAAGCGGGCCGTGGTTTCGCCTGTGCAGAGCCCGACGGGCGCCATTACTCATTTCCTGTCGGTCGAGCAGGACGTAACGGCGGAAAAGAAGGCGCAGGAACAGCTCGAATTTTTGGCTTATCACGACCCGGTCACCGAGCTGCCCAACCGGCGTTGGCTGGCCAGGCAGCTGCAGCAGGTGTTGCTGGCTGATACGTCCGGCAAGCGATCGGCTTTGGTGCTGATGGATCTGGACGGCTTCAAGCGTATCAATGATGCCTATGGTCATGTCTTCGGTGACAGGTTGCTTCATGCGATGGGACAACGGCTGCTGCAGAGCCTGGATGATGACGGCGAGCTTTTGGTGCATCTGGGGGGGGATGAGTACTGCCTGCTCTGGCAGTTTGAGCCCCAGGGTGCAGAGCCCGCACTGGCGCAGCGACTGGATGTGATGCGTCATCTGCTGGCACGACCGCTTCAGATCGAGCGTCAAACCCTGTCGATGACCGCTTCTATGGGCATTCTTTGGCTTGATGATACAACCGATAGTGTTACCTCTGCTCAGCGTAAGGTTGATCTGGCACTGTATCGGGCGAAGCAGGATGGCAGGGGCGGTCATGCCTTTTTCGCCCCCGAGCTCGATGCTGCTGCCCGTCGCCGGGTCCGCCTTGAGGAGGGGTTGCGCCTGGCCATTCTACGGGACGAGCTCAGTATTGCTGTCCAGGGACAGTGGACGCCCGAGGGGCAGCTGAGAGCTGGAGAAGTGCTGGTTCGCTGGTTGAAAGGTCCTGATGGCGTGTCGGTGTCACCGGCGGAGTTTATCCCCGTAGCCGAGTCGTCGGGTCTGATCAAGCCGTTGACGCTGCTGGTATTCAACAAGGCGTTGGAGGCGGCCGCCGAACTACAGGCGCTGGGGCTCGATATTCCGCTGTCGATCAATTTCAGTACCGAACTTTTCCGTGACGAGGCTTTGATCAACGGAGTCCTGGAATTGCTGGCGGAGTCGGGAGTTGCTGCTGACCGGGTGATGCTGGAAATCACGGAAAGTCTGCTGATTGATACCCAGTCGTGGGTACAGGACAACATGGCCCGACTTTCTGCCGCGGGCCTGTGTTTTTCCCTGGATGACTTCGGCACCGGCTATTCCAACCTGGCGTACCTCAAGCGAATGCACCTGAGCGAACTCAAGATCGACAAACGCTTTATCGATAACCTGCCCGGTGATGAGGACAACAGGACCATAGTACGCTCCATCCTGTCCATCGCGCGCCAGTTGAAGCTGCGTGTTGTCGCGGAAGGCGTGGAGACGCCTGAACAGGTGGCATTTCTGGCGGCGCATGGCTGTGACCTGCTTCAGGGGTACCTGTTGCATCGGCCGGAGCCCGTGGCTGAGTGGCTGTTGAGTCTGGAACGGTAAAAAAGGTGAAAAAAATGAAAAGAGGGGGTTGATCACGACCGGGGGGATGCGTACTATATGCGCCTCCTCAATGAGGAACGCGAAAGCGATAAAGATTGTGTCCCGTTCGTCTAGTGGTCTAGGACACCGCCCTTTCACGGCGGTAACAGGGGTTCGAACCCCCTACGGGATGCCATGCGGGAATAGCTCAGTTGGTAGAGCACGACCTTGCCAAGGTCGGGGTCGCGAGTTCGAGTCTCGTTTCCCGCTCCAATCTTAAAAACGTTTTTGCAAGCAGGCTGCGTCCCGTTCGTCTAGTGGTCTAGGACACCGCCCTTTCACGGCGGTAACAGGGGTTCGAACCCCCTACGGGATGCCATTGCGGGAATAGCTCAGTTGGTAGAGCACGACCTTGCCAAGGTCGGGGTCGCGAGTTCGAGTCTCGTTTCCCGCTCCAAATGCCTGTGACACTTCAGTGTGTCCCGTTCGTCTAGTGGTCTAGGACACCGCCCTTTCACGGCGGTAACAGGGGTTCGAACCCCCTACGGGATGCCATCAGCGGGAATAGCTCAGTTGGTAGAGCACGACCTTGCCAAGGTCGGGGTCGCGAGTTCGAGTCTCGTTTCCCGCTCCAATCTTTATCTTCATGTAATTTCTTTTGTGCAGTCCTGATCTGGACGACCCCATTTTTTATAAGTCGGGATCGCGCCCGGTACGCCGGCCGGATCGAGTCTCGTTTCCCGCTCCAATCTTACTCCTCATGTAATTTCTTCTATGCTGCCCTGATCTGGGCGACCCTCTTTTTATTCGTCATGGGTCTCGACCGGAGCGCCGGCCGCTGGAACGCCTGCCGGATAAGTCTTGTTTCTCGCTTCAAAATATTTTCCAAGTTCTACCAAGCCCCAGGTTTATAAATTGGCGACCCCGTTGTTTTGGTCGGGATCGTGATCAGAACTCCGCTCGGGTTCGGTCTTGTGTTGCTTTAAGCCCTGCATGTTTTATGTGCTTGTGAATCGCTTGCAGGGCAAGCTCCTACGCATGAATCTACACCCTGGTGTGCTGGTGTGCTGGTGTGCTGGTGTGCTGGTGTGCTGGTGTGCTGGTGTGCTGGTGTGCTGGTGGCCGGAGCAGCGATCGACGGAGTGCCGTCCGGAGCAAGTCTCGTTTTTTCTGCGGATACCTGTTCGGCCGCTTATTGCGAACGACACTTTTTATCTGGTTGCACGCGAGACCTCCATTGTAGGAGCCTGCTTGCAGGCGATAACGCTCAATGTTTCATGTGCTTGTTTATCGCTTGCAGGGCAAGCTCCTACAGGTCGGGTCTTTAGTGTTTGGTGTCTGAACCCGGCTCGAATACCGCCTGTCGCAGCTGCAGGTAGTCGATTTCGTTCTGTTGGGCCTCGGCTTCAGCTAGGGCTTCGTCCAGCTGCTGGAACTGATCGATCTCTTCATCGCTCATAAAATGCAGGCATTCGCCGCCAAACAGCCAGAACAGGTCACGGGCGACCAGGTGGACGTACTGCGGGTAAGCACGCACCAGGCGGATCATCAGGTCCTGGCCTGCATCGAAAGCCTCGGGCTGGTGTGTCTCGTATCCTTCCACCAGCTCGCTGAACTGGTCCAGAAATTCAAGGTTGACCGGGTCGGTATCCTCGCCTTTGAAAGCATCTTGTTGCAGCAGGTTGTTGTAGGCGATCTTCAGCAAGTTGAGATGAAAGGCATGGGAATCGGTCACGCGGTGCTCCAGAGTGTGCCTGATGGAATCGGGCCGCCCAGACAGGAAGCCGGGCAGCAGAACAGGTACAATGGGGGGCTTGGCTTGAATTTTCAAGTTTCGGCCGCATCTAGTAGCCCTTCCTAATATAGAAACCGGTCGTTTCTTCCAAAACAGACACAAAGGCAGGACATGACGACAGCTTTATCGATACAGGACCTGCGCAAGGTCTATGGCAATGGCTTCGAGGCCCTCAAGGGGATCTCGCTTGAAGTACAGCAGGGGGACTTCTTTGCGCTGCTCGGCCCCAACGGCGCTGGCAAGTCGACGACGCTCGGTATCGTCTCCTCACTGGTCAACAAGAGTTCAGGTAAGGTCAGCGTTTTCGGCCATGATATCGATAGCCAGCTGACGCAGGCCAAGCAGTGTCTGGGTGTGGTGCCTCAGGAGTTCAACTTCAACCCGTTCGAGAAGGTAGTGGATATCGTCGTTACCCAGGCAGGCTACTACGGTATCGGCCGCAGGCAGGCCACCGAGCGCGCCGAGCATTACCTGCGCAAGCTGGGCTTGTGGGAAAAACGCAACGAGCGTGCCCGTATGCTCTCCGGCGGCATGAAGCGTCGACTGATGATCGCCCGTGCCCTGATTCATGAGCCCCGACTGTTGATCCTCGATGAGCCGACCGCTGGTGTGGATATCGAGCTGCGCCGCTCGATGTGGGACTTCCTCACCGAAATTAACGCGGCCGGCACCACCATCATCCTGACGACCCATTACCTGGAAGAGGCGGAAAGCCTGTGCCGTAATATCGCCATTATCGATCATGGCACTATCATCCAGAACACCAGCATCAAGGCATTGCTACAGCAGCTGGATACGGAAACCTTCATCCTCGACCTGAAAGAGGATATGAATGAAGTGCCCGAATTGGACGGCTACGTGATCCGCTCCCGCGATGCGCATACGCTGGAGGTGGATGTGCCCAAGTCGGCGGGCTTGAACGGGCTGTTCCAGCACCTGGCGACTGAAGGCCTGGAAGTGACCAGCATGCGTAACAAGTCAAACCGTCTGGAAGAGTTGTTTGTGTCGCTGGTAGACAAGAACCTGAAACAGGAGAGTGCATGAATACCCGGTTGCTCTGGACCGCCTTTGCCACCATCGTCGTCAAGGAGATCCGCCGTTTTACCCGTATCTGGGTGCAGACCCTGCTGCCGCCGGCGATCACCATGACACTCTATTTCATCATCTTCGGCAATCTGATCGGCTCGCGCATAGGTGAGATGGGTGGCTTCAATTACATGGAGTACATCGTGCCGGGCCTGATCATGATGTCGGTGATCACCAACTCTTATGGCAACGTGGTGTCGTCCTTCTTCGGCACCAAGTTCCAGCGTAATATCGAGGAGCTGCTGGTGTCGCCGGTGCCCAACTGGGTCATTCTGTCCGGCTATGTGATCGGCGGTGCTGCCCGTGGCCTGGGGGTCGGCTTCATCGTGACGCTGCTGTCGCTGTTCTTCACCGACCTGCAGATCCATCATCTGCTCATCACCATCACGGTGGTCCTGCTGACGGCGGTTCTGTTTGCACTGGCGGGCTTTATCAACGCGGTCTACGCCAAGACCTTCGATGATATCGCCATCGTGCCGACGTTCATCCTGACGCCGCTGACCTACCTGGGCGGGGTGTTCTACAGCATTCAGCTGCTGCCGGAATTCTGGCAGGGTGTATCCCAGCTCAATCCTATACTGTATATGGTGAACAGCTTCCGTTATGGCATCCTGGGTGTCAGCGATATCGATATCGGCTTTGCCTTCGCCATGATCATCGGCTTTATTGTGCTGCTGGGCGGCTATGCCCTGCATCTTCTCAACACCGGCAAGGGGATTCGTGAATGAGCGAGCACCATCAGGTCAAGGCATCTCCGCTGGGGCAGGAGACGGTCTATACCAACCAGTACGACCCCTCACTGCTGTACCCCATTGCCCGCGACCTGAACTGGGAAGCGAAAGGGATCAAGCGGGCAGCCCTGCCGTTCCGTGGTCTGGATATCTGGAACGCCTACGAGGTGTCCTGGCTGGACCAGGGCGGCAAGCCGGTGGTGCGCATCGCCGAGTTTCGTATTCCGGCCAGCTCGGCCAACATCATTGAGTCCAAGTCGTTCAAGCTCTACTTGAACTCCTTCAACCTGAGCCGTTTTGCCAATGAGGCTGAGGTGAAATCGCGCATGCAGCAGGACCTGTCAGCCGCGGCAGGAGCTCCGGTAGACGTGATTCTGACATCGCTGAATGCGCCTGCCGAGGTCAGTCAGCTGAAAGGGCGCTGCCTGGATGAGCTGCCATTGCAGGTGGAGCATTACACGCCGGCCCCCGAGCTGCTCAATGCCGCCGGCCCCGTGCAGGAGGAAACGCTGGTCAGCCATTTGCTCAAGTCCAACTGCCCGGTCACCGGTCAGCCGGACTGGGCCAGCGTGCAGATCCGTTACAAGGGGCCGCAGATCGATCACAAGGGGCTGTTGGCCTACCTGATCTCCTATCGCGAGCATGGTGATTTCCACGAGCAGTGCGTGGAAAACATCTTCATGGATATCTGGCAGCGTTGTCGTCCACAGAAGCTCAGCGTCTATGCACGCTACGTACGCCGCGGCGGACTGGACATCAACCCGTACCGCTCCAGCATCAATGACGTGCCGCAGAACCTGCGCCTGTCGCGCCAGTAACGAAAACGAGGACCACCATGGAAGCACTCGACGCCCTGATTAACCGCGTATCCTGCCCGCGTCTGGAAGGCCCGGCGCCGACCGCCGAACAGCTTGAGCAGATGCTCAAGGCCGCACTGCGCGCGCCGGACCATGGCGCCTTGCGTCCCTGGCGCTTTATCGTCACCGAAGGCGAGGGGCTGGTACAGCTGGGCAAGCTCTATGCCGAGGCGGCCAAGGGGGATGACCCTGAGCTGGCCCCTGCACGCTACGAAAAATACTGCAATATGCCACTGCGAGCGCCGATGGTGATCACAGTGGTGGCGGTGACGCGCGAGCACCCCAAGGTGCCGGTCAGCGAACAGCTGGTCTCTGCCGGTTGCGCCGCCCATTCGATCACGCAGACCGCCTACGCTCTGGGCCTGGGTGCCATGTGGCGCACCGGTGAGATGGCGTACCATCCGCTAGTTGAAAAGGGTCTGGGGCTGGTTGAAGGTGAAACCATTGTCGGTTACATCTATCTGGGCCAGCGTTGCCGTGATCGCGAAGCGCCGCAGCTGGTGATCGATGAGTTCGTGACCCGTTGGGAAGGGTGACGCAGCAAGCGCTTGTGAGATGAGTTCATACATGAGCTTGTGCAAGGTGATGATAATTGGCGTAGGAGCCTGCCTCAAGGTGAATTGATGCGCAGCATCAATAGAGTGTGACCTGGGCCCTGCAAGCGATTGATAAAGGCTGAAATAATCAGGCTTTATCGCCTGCGGGGCAGGCTCCTACAGGGCTCTGACACAAGGATACAAGCATGACAACCGACACTACTGACTTTCTCGGCTGGCTCAAGACCCAGATTCCGCTGCTGGAACACCTGGGGATCGATCGCCTGGACTGGGATGGCCAGTCACTGCAGGTGCCCACGCCGCTGGCGCCCAACGTCAATGACAAGGGCACAGGGTTCGGTGGCTCGCAGGCGGCCATCGCCACCGTGGCCGGCTGGTGTCTGACCACGCTCTGTTTGAAGGAGCGGGGGCTGGACTGTGATGTGGTCATCGCCGACAGCCATCTCAAGTACCTCAAGCCGGTAACGGCGGACTTTACTACCCGGGTCTCGCTGCCGGACAGTGCTGATGCGGACGCTCTGGCGGCGCGGGTGGCCGAGCGTGGCAAGGGCAAGCTTGAGCTGGTGGTTGAGGTTGTGTGCAACGATCAGGTCTGCATGCGCCTGGACGGAGTCTACGTCGCCATTCGGCGCTAGGCCCGGGTCCGTTTGTCAGATATATTCCAATCGCCCGCGGGGCGGGCTCCTACAGAAGCAAGGCCCTACCCAGGCGGACTGCTTATGTGGGCTGAGTCGATCCTCGTAGGAGTCCGCTCTGCAGGCAAAACACCCCGATATTCCGACTGATTGCCATTGGCTTGCATGGCCTTGGTCTCCCTCTCTTGATGCTGTGCATCAATTCACCTTGGGGCAAGCGCCTACAGAAAACCTGTCAGGGCCCGCGTGGGATTAGGCCCCCTGGCGCGTCGAGGTTATGGTACGGCTGAGCAGGATCACCGGCACGATGCCGACCAGCACGATCAGCAATGCCGCCAGGGCGCTGGTTTCCAGCATCTCATCCGACGCATACTGGTACACGTAGGTGGCCAGGGTGTCGTAGTTGAACGGGCGCAGAATCAGCGTCGCCGGCAGTTCCTTCATACCATCTACGAACACTACCAGCAGGGCGGTCAGCAGGCCGCCGCGGATCAGTGGCAGGTGCACCCGGCGCAGGGTTTGCAGCGGGTTCAGGCCCAGCGAGCGCGAGGCCATGTCCATGCTCGGTGTGACCTTGGCCAGCGAGGATTCGACACTGCCGGACGAGACCGCAAGGAAGCGGACGCAGTAGGCAAAGACGATGGCGAAGGGTGTGCCGCTGAGCAGCAGGCCCGTGCCAAAGCCGAAGTGCTCGCGCATGAAGGCATCGATGCTGTTGTCGAAGGCGGCCAGCGGAATGACCACTCCAATCGCCAGCACGGCACCGGGCAGGGCGTAGCCGAGGCTGCTCAGGCGCGTGGCCAGCCCCAGTGACTTGAAGCTTGGATACAGGCGTTTGCTGTAGGCCAGGATGATGGCGACGGCGACCGTGAGCAGGGCGGCCAGGGCCGACAGGGTGAAGCTGTGGCTGGCATGGGCCAGGAAGTCCGCTTCGGTAAACTGATCAAGGCGCGGCAGGGCATAGCTGCCGAGGACCAGGAAGGGGATCAGGAAGCCGAGCAGCACCGGCAGGGTGCAGGCCAGTGTCGCCAGCCAGGATTTGAGCGGCGACAGCGTATAGCGATCGATGCTGCGGAAACGGTCGCTGGCGTTGAACTGTTTCTGGCGCGAGCGAGCGATCCGTTCCAGGCTGATCAGCATGATCACGAACACCATCATCAGCGTGGCGATCTGCGCAGCAGCCCCCAGGTTGCCCATGTTGAGCCAGGCGTCATAGATCCCGGCCGACAGGCTCTTGACCGCAAAGTAGTCCACGGTGCCGAAGTCGTTCAGGGTCTCCATCGACACCAGCGACAGCCCCACGGCCACGGCCGGGCGGGCAATCGGCAAGGAGACACGGTAGAAGCTCTGCCAGGGCGTACAGCCGAAGATGCGG
The DNA here is from genome assembly GCA_963677795.1 of uncultured Marinobacterium sp. Classification (GTDB taxonomy): domain Bacteria; phylum Pseudomonadota; class Gammaproteobacteria; order Pseudomonadales; family Balneatricaceae; genus Marinobacterium. The sequence goes on from OY782520.1 coordinate 2,981,747, forward strand.
CTGGCGTCGCGGATGCTCATCGACTGCTCCAGAAAGCTGGCGCGGGACAGCAGGTAGACGTAAGGGTAGAGCACCAGCGTCAGCATGCTGATGGCACCGCCCAGGCTGCGGATCTCCGGGAACCAGTAGTCCCGGGCGGTCTGCCAGCCGAACAGGTCGCGCAGGAAGGTCTGTACCGGGCCGGCGTATTCCAGCAGGTCGGTATAGAGGTAGGCGATCAGGTAGGCCGGCATGGCGAAGGGCAGCAGCAGCGCCCATTCGAACAGGCGTCGGCCGGGAAAGTTGCACATGGTGACCAGCCAGGCGCTGCCGACACCGATCATCACCGACAGGCCGCCGACACCTGCCAGCAACAGCAGGGTGGTCTTGATGTAGACCGGCAGAATGGTGTCGACCAGGTGTGGCCAGATGTTTTCACTCGGAAACAGGGCCAGCCAGAACACGGCCAGCACCGGCAGCATCACCAGAATGGCACTGCCCCAGGCGACCGAATACCAGCCCGGCATAAAGCGGCGGGGCTTGCGGGTATCGACGAGTGGTGCGGCAGCGGTAGCGGTGATATCGGTCATGATTCGGTCAAGCGCACAAAAACGGTAGCCGAGAAGACTACCGTTTCAGCGTGTAACTGTCGATTATTCACCAGTAAATCAGTTATCGAAGCCGACCTTGTCCACCAGGCGGGACGCCTCGGCACGGTGTTTGACCACGTCGCCCAGGTTGACCTGATCACCCTTGAATTCGCCCATGTGCTCTTTCAGCAGGCTGGACCACTCGATGCCGGGACGTACCGGGAACTCGTAGTTGACCTCGGCGTACATCTTCTGCGCCTTCTCGCTGGTCAGGAACTCGATCAGCTTGATGGCAGCGTCCGGATGAGGGGCATGTTTGGCCAAAGCGGCACCGGAGATGCTCATGTGCGCACCGCGATCATCCTGGTTCGGGAACACCAGGTTGACGGACCTGGCCCACTCGATCTGTTCGGGCTCCTGTTCGTTGGTCAGCATCTTGCCGTAGTAGTAGGTGTTGCCCAGTGCCAGGTCGCACTGGCCTTCCTTCACCGCTTTGACCTGGGAGCGGTCGTTGCCCTGGGGGCGGCGCGCAAGGTTTTCCTTGACGGCGGCCAGCCACTGCTCGGCCTGTTCGGCACCGTCGTGCTCGATGATGGAGCCGATCAGGGACAGGTTATAGGAGTGCTTGCCGCTGCGGGTACAGATGCGGCCCTTCCATTTCGGATCGGCCAGCTCTTCGTAGGTCTTGATCTCGCCCGGTTCTACACGCTCCTTGGAGGCGTAGATGATGCGTGAACGTGCCGTCAGGCCAACCCACTTGTCTTCCTTGGAGCGGTAATGAGCCGGTACGTTGGCATCGACCAAGTCGCTGTCGATCGGAGCCACCAGGTCGCGCTCGACGGCGTCATGCAGGGGGCCGATATCGGAGGTCAGGATGACGTCGGCAGGGGAGTTGGCACCTTCATGCTCCAGGCGTTCCAGCAGACCCTTCTTGGAGAAGATGACGTTGGCCTTGATACCGGTCTCTTCGGTGAAAGCTTCCAGCAGCGGCTTGATCAGAAACTCCTGACGGTAGGAGTAGATGTTTACCTCGTCGGCTGCCTGGGCCACGCTGCCCAGGGTCGAGAGAGCCAAGCCTGCCAGTAGTGCTTTTTTCGCGGTCATCGTTGTCTCCATTGCATCAGGGCGCAGCGCCCCTGAGTCGAAAGCGGTAAAAACTTAATGCGAATTGTTATCAGTTTTGGTTTATCTGTCAATGGTATTGCGTATGATTCTTGTTTTCGATCTATTGCAATGAATTATATAGAGCTTTATTCCGGCTATACCTTGCGCTGGATCACGACCCGGTGAATCACTTTCCGGCGGATCAAAGCTCCAGCGGGAAGAGGCGTGACAGCAGCACCGGTACGGCGGTTTCGACCCTGAGAATACGCGGGCCGAGGTGAATGGCCTCGAGACCGGCTTCACGCAGCTTGTCGACTTCGTAGGTGATGAAGCCGCCTTCGGGGCCGATGGCCAGGGTCGTGGCCTCGCTGACCGGAGCCGGGCAGGGGCGGGCTTCGTAGGGGTGGGCGACCAGGGCTCGGGTGTTGCGCGCCAATGCGGGCAGTTCATCCTCGACAAAGGGCTTGAAGCGCTTGCGCAGGTGGACGCGCGGCAGACGGGTATCGCCGGCCTGCTCCAGTCCCAGCAGCAGGTGCTCGCGGGTTTTCTCCGGGCGCAGGATCGGTGTGGACCAGTAGCTTTTGTCGACGCGGTAGGAGTTGATCAGCCAAAGATCCTTGACGCCGAGCGTCGCCACCGTTTCCAGTGTGCGTTTGAGCATCTTGGGGCGGGGCAGCGCCATGATCAGCTGCAGGGGCAGCGGTTTGGGTGGTGCCTGGTCAAAATGTACCCGTATTTCCACCTGATGCTCGCCGATCGTGATCACCTCGCCCTGGCCGATCATGCCGTCGAGCACGCCGACCCTGAACGTTTCACCGGTCTGGGCCTGGTGCACGTTGCGCATGTGCTGAAAGCGCCGGTCACTGATACGTACATGGTGCGGATCGATAAAGTCGGAGGTGTAGAGCAGGATCAGGTTCACGGGCACTACCGGGCAAGGGAAAAGCGCCGATCATAGCATCCCTGCAGGATCGGCGCAGTGGTCAGACGAGCTCCAGCTTTTTCAGTCGGTAGGCCAGCTGAGGTCGGGTCATGCCCAGCAGTCGTGCGGCCTGGGACACGTTCCCCTCGGCGCGCGCCATGGCACTGCGAATCAGCTGTTCCTCCATCTGCTCAAGGCTGAATTCCTCGTTGAGCAGTTGCTCGCAGAGTTCAGCCTGGGACAGTTCCGCGTCCGGAGATGCGCTGGCGATCTGCTGCGCCAGTATTCCCTGTCGGTTGATACTGTTGAGCGGGTGGGTCGGCTCTGACAGAGACGGGAAAAAGGCATCCAGGTCGATGGTGTGATTGTTGTCGGTGAGGATCACGCCGCGCTCGATCATGTTCTCCAACTCGCGGATATTGCCGGGCCACTTGTAGTGCATCAGTGCTTGTGTTGCCTTGTCTGATACGCCCAGAGTGCGCTTGTTGTACAGCGTGTGGTATTTCTTCAGGAAGTGGCTGACCAGCAGGGGAATATCTTCCGTCCGGTCACGCAAGGGTGGAATGTGTACCGGGTAGACGTTGAGCCGGAAGAAAAGGTCGGCGCGGAACTTGCCATCACTGACGGCCTGCTCCAGGTCCTCGTTGGCAGCGGCCACGACGCGCACATCAATACGACGGGTACGGGTATCACCGACGCGCTCCATCTCGCTTTCCTGCAGGACCCGTAACAGGCTGGCCTGAGCGCGGGGCGAGAGTTCGACCACTTCGTCGAGGAAAATGGTTCCGCCGTTGGCGCGCTCGAACTTGCCCTCCCGTGACTGGGTGGCGCCGGTGAAGGCACCCTTTTCAACACCAAAGAGTTCAGCCTCGATCAGGTCAGGCGGAATGCAGGCGCAGTTGACGGCCACGAACGGCTTGTCGGCCCGGTCAGAGCTTTGGTGCAGCCCCTTGGCGACCACCTCCTTGCCGACGCCGGTTTCGCCCTGCAGCAGAACGGTGACCCGGCTGGTGGAGGCGCGCCTTATCATCTGGCAAACATTCTTGAACGCGCCGGACTGGCCCACGGAATTGAACAGCAGGTCATCGCTTTGATCGCTGCTGCGGAAATTGTCTCTGAGCTCGCTGAGCTGGTTTTGCAGACTGAATAACTCATCCGCAATAGGGTCGGGCAGCAGGTATCGTTCCAGCTCGGCCTGGTCTTCCCACTCGTCGGCAGGCTTGCCGACAATGTGGCAATGGTCGTGCCCCATACCGCCACACTGGGTCTCCTTGAAGATGATGTTCTGGCCCATGAAGTAGGTGGTATAACCGCTGGCATAACCGATCAGCGTCCAGCAGATCGGCTCCTCGGATGGGCCAAATTCCTGCAGGTGTACATCGGCTTCATATGAGTCGAACCAGTCAAATTCTGCATTGAAAAGGCCGCTATCTACATCCAAATCAAGAGAAACGGGTTTTACATTAACCATCCCCTTGATGCAGTGCAGCTGAGGACCGACAAAGAAGGCATCCTTCTTTGACATGTCCGGTCGGATCTTCTCGACCAGCTCGGCATCCTTCCAGCCCGAGTGATAACCGAAGCGCATCAGGAAGCCCTTGGCTCGCTCGATCCCCAGGGTTTCGACCAGTTCCTTGCGTAGCAGGCCCATGACGCTGGAATGGATCAGCAGCATGCGTTGTTCGTTGAGCCAGACCTTTCCCTGGTCGCTCTCAAAGCGTATCTGGGACAGCAGATCACTGCTGCCCGGAAACTCGAGTGATTGCGTGTTAGCCATAGTTGTTTTTATACCGGCTGTTGGCGTGTGGAGTCATTTGGTGGACGACAGGTCCATTTTTATTGTTGAAGTATTTCGCCTCGCTTTGGAAGGGAAAGCTCCTGCTATGCGACCAAAGTCTAACCCGGTTTGATTGGTTGTAAAATGATCGATCTGATCATTTGATCAAAAAAAAACCCCGGTTTTTCATGATTTGATCAGGTGGTCAGAACCCTGGCTGGAACTATGGCAACTCTGAGTTGCTCAAATCAAGTCTGTTTGTACTTGTATTAAACCTTTTTAAATCAACAAGTTAGTTTGTTTTTTCGAGTTTATTATCCTGGCTTGGTCACGATTTGGCACGCCCGTTGCTCCAGTGCTGAGTGAACATGCGTTGATGAGCAGAGGATAACAATGACAAAACTCACACTGCACAACTGCAACGATGACCTGCCCAAGCGGCAGAGTTTTGATCGTTTGACCAAATACATCCGTGTCCGCAGTGAACCGGATGCCCGCTTTGTCGAATTCGATTTTGCCATTGGTGACCCCTCCCTGTTTGTCGAGCTGGTGATGCCCAAGGGGGCTTTTGAAGCCTTCTGCAATGCCAACGACGTTGTGCCCATGACCGACGCGCAGATCCAAGCCGTTGATGCCGAGATGGAAAAGTGGCGTTACGGCGAAGAGACGCTGATGTCGCACAACCACAGCCGCGCTTCCGAATAACAACAATCGCAGCCTGGGAATAGATCGATGAGTATTGAAATCAAAACCGCCACGATGGAACCGGTCCGCAATACCTACGCCAACGTGGAGCGTCGTTTCGGTGACAAGCCGGCGACCCGCTATCAGGAGGCGACCTATGACCTCCAGTCCGAGACCAACTTCCACTACCGCCCGCTGTGGCAGCCCGAGCTGGAGCTGAACGACCCGCGCCGGACCGCCATCGTGATGAGCGACTGGTACGCGTTCAAGGATCCGCGCCAGTTCTACTACGGTGCCTACGTGCAGCAGCGCGCCAAGATGCAGGAAGTGGCCGAGAGCAATTACGCCTTCTTCGAGAAGCGCGATCTGGCACGCTTCCTCAGCGATGAAGCTCGTGCCGAGGTGATTCGCTTCCTGGTACCGCTGCGCCATCTGGAACACACCGCCAACCTGAACAACATGTACGGCGCAGCCTACGGCTTCGGTACCGCGATTACCCAGGCGCTGCTGTTCAACGGCATGGATCGACTGGGTATGGCGCAGTACCTGTCCCGTATCGGCCTGATTCTGGATGGCAACAGCGGCGATGCCCTGGCCGAGGCCAAGCAGCAGTGGCTGGATGCGGACATCTGGCAGGGGCTGCGTGCCCTGTGCGAAGAAACTCTGGTCACCGAAGACTGGTTCGAGGTGATGTTGGCGCAGAACCTGGTGATGGATGCCCTGGTGACGGATCTGGTGTACCGCCAGTTTGATCAGAAGCTGAGTGACGCCGGTGCTCAGGATATCGCCATGCTGACCGAGTTCATGCAGTTGTGGGACAAGGATGCGACGCGCTGGATCGATGCCGTACTGAAAACCGCCGTGGCCGAGTCCGAAGAGAACAAGGTTCTTTTGGCACAGTGGATCGAAAAATGGCGTGGCAAGGCCGCCGAAGCGCTGGCGCCGCTGGCCGAGGCGATGCTCGGTGCGGAGGCCCTCAACGAAGCGCTGGCGCAGCTGGATAAACGCGTCGCCAAAGCCGGCATCAAGTAATCAGCGGCATCAAATAACAAGGAATCAGCCCCATGTCCAAAGTGTATATCGCCCTGCAGGATAACGACGAATCCCGCTACATCGTCGAAGCGATCGAGGAAGACAATTCCGAAGCGACCGTGATCCACATGCCCGCCATGATCCGCATCGAGGCGGAAAACTTTCTCGCGGTAAAGCGTGAAACAGTGGAAGAGAAAATGGGCCGCGACTGGGATGTGCAGGAGCTGCACATCAACCTGATCACCCTCGGTGGCAACGTGGACGAAGACGACGATCAGCTGACGCTGACCTGGAACGAATAAAAATAAGGTGACCCCGATGGCAGCCAAGAAACTCAACATCAAAGACAAATACCGCCTGTTGACCCGTGATCTGGACTGGGAGTTTTCCTATCAGGATCGTAACAAGGCATTCCCGTTCGAAGAGTTCGAAGGGATCAAGATTACCGACTGGTCGAAGTGGGAAGACCCCTTCCGCCTGACTATGGATGCCTACTGGAAGTACCAGGCCGAGAAGGAACGCAAGCTGTATGCGATCTTCGATGCCTTCGCTCAGAACAATGGCCAGCTGAATATCTCCGATCCGCGCTACGTCAACGCGTTGAAGATCTTCCTCACCGGCGTTTCGCCGCTGGAATACCAGGCGTTCCAGGGCTTTGCTCATACTGGCCGCCAGTTCGGCGGTGTCGGTGCCCGCGTCGCCTGCCAGATGCAGTCGATCGATGAACTGCGTCACGTGCAGACACAGGTTCATGCCATGAGCCACTACAACAAGTTCTTTGACGGTCTGCAGGACTGGTCACACATGCACGACCGTGTCTGGTACCTGTCCGTGCCCAAGTCGTTCTTCAACGATGCCCGTGCGGCGGGTCCGTTCGAGTTCATGGTGGCGATCGGCTTCAGCTTCGAGTACGTGCTGACCAACCTGCTGTTCGTGCCCTTCATGTCCGGCGCGGCCTACAACGGCGATATGGCCACCGTGACCTTCGGCTTCTCAGCCCAGTCTGACGAAGCCCGTCACATGACGCTGGGCCTGGAAGTGATCAAGTTCCTGCTGGAACAGCATGAAGACAACGTGCCGATCGTGCAGAAGTGGATCGACAAGTGGTTCTGGCGAGGTACCCGTCTGCTCACCATCGTTTCGATGATGATGGACTACATGCTGCCCAATAAGGTGATGAGCTGGAAGGAAGCCTGGGAAGTCTACTTCGAGGAAGCCGGTGGCGCCCTGTTCAAGGACCTCGCGCGGTACGGCATCCGCATGCCGAAATACGCCGAGACCATCGAAAAGGAAAAAGAGCACGTTTCGCATCAGGCCTGGTGGACCTTCTACACCCATGGTCATGCGGCTGGTTTCCACACCTGGATCCCGACTGACGAAGAGCTGGACTGGCTGAGCGAGAAGTACCCGGACACCTTCGACAAGTACTACCGTCCGCGCTGGGAACTGGCCAAGGAGATGGAGGCGAAAGGCGAGCGTTTCTACACCAAGGCGCTTCCGCAGCTGTGCACCACCTGTCAGATCCCGATGCTGTTCACCGAGATGGATGACCCGACCCAGATCAGCTACCGCGACTCCATCTACAAGGGGGATCGCTATCACTTCTGTTCCGATGGCTGCAAGGACATCTTTGACGATGAACCGGAGAAGTTCGTCCAGTCCTGGCTGCCGGTGCACCAGATCTTCCAGGGCAACTGCGGTGGCCCGGGTGTCGAGGATATCCTGCGCGACTACTACCAGATGAATGTCGGTGTGGACAACATGGACATCAAGGGTTCGCCGGACGAAGAGCGGTGGAAGAAGTGGAAAGGCGTCGCCTGACAGGCAACTGAGAAGCTACCTGCGTTGGCTGTGCAAACTGTGGAGCAAGTTTCGCCGACTTTTGTCCGAGCGGCGATCCGCTGGGCGGCGCTCCGCTAGCACAGCCTGCCTCGCCAACGCTTCTCAGCCGCCTGTACATAAAGAACAAGCTGAGGATAAGAATAATGCCAGTACAAGCCATTACGCCGGACTACACCGGCGACATCAAAGACCGTTTCGAAAACTTTCACGGCAACCAGGTTGTTTATGTGGGTTGGGATCACCACCTGATGTTTTGTGCCGCCTTTGCCTATCCACTTCCGCCTGAAACGCCGTTCCGTGCTCTGTTGGAAGAGGTGATGCCGGAAGGTTTTTCACTGCATCCCGAATGGGAACAGATCGATTGGGACAAAGCCACCTGGCTGCTGGACGGTGCGCCGTTCACCCCGCAGCTGGATGTGGCACTGAAAGACCAGGGAATTGGCCATAAATCCCTGCTGCGCTTCCAGACCCCGGATCTCAAGGGGTATCAGGGCGCGGGTGTCTGAGGAGAGCTGCTATGAGTTATGAAGTGACCGTAGAACCGACCGGTGATGTGATCGAAGTGGAAGAGGGGCAGACCATTCTGGATGCCGCTCTGCGCCAGGGTGTCTGGCTGCCCTTCGCCTGTGGTCATGGCACTTGTGCCACCTGCAAATGCCAGGTGGTGGAAGGTGATGCCGACCTGGGCAATGCCTCACCGTTTGCGTTGATGGATATGGAGCGGGACGAAGGCAAGATCCTCGCCTGCTGCGCCATGCCGGAGTCCGATATGGTGATTGAAGCTGATATCGATGTGGATCCCGACTTTGCCGGTCATTCGGTACGCGACTTTGTTGGCACAGTAACCAACATCGTCGACCTGTCGCCGACCATCAAGGGCATCACCTTCGAGCTGGACGACGACATGGCGTTCCAGGCCGGACAGTACATCAACCTGCGTATTCCCGGTGTCGAAGGTACTCGTGCCTTCTCCATCGCCAACAAGCCATCCGACAGTCGCACGCTGGAGCTGCACGTGCGACTGGTGCCGAACGGTGCCGGTACCACCTGGCTGCATGAAAGCCTGCAGGTGGGTGACACCCTCGATGTATCTGGTCCCTACGGTCAGTTCTTTGTGCGCAAGTCCGATGAACAGGGCGCGATCTTCATCGCCGGTGGCTCCGGGCTGTCCAGCCCCCAGTCGATGATCCTCGATATGCTGGAGGAGGGGGACAAGCGTGAGATTTACCTGTTCCAGGGCGCCCGAAACGTGGCGGAGCTGTACAACCGCGAACTGTTCGAAGCGCTGGATCGTGAGCATGACAACTTCCACTACATCCCGGCCTTGAATGAACCGCTGGAGGAGGAGCAGTGGGACGGCTTCAAGGGCTTCGTTCATGAAGCCGCGATCAAGTACTTTGACAACCGCTTCAGTGGCCACAAGGCCTACCTGTGTGGGCCGCCGCCGATGATCGATGCGGCGATCACGGCGCTGATGCAGGGCCGTCTGTTCGAGCGTGACATCCATATGGAGCGCTTCCTGACCGCCGCTGACGGCGCCGAGGAACAGACCCGGTCGGCCTTGTTCAAGCGGATCTGAGTTTAAGCGAATTTAAGGCTAAGCGGATGAGCTCAAGCGAATTCAAGATCAAGCACATTTGAGTCAGCGAATGCTGCGGTAGCAACGACCGCATTCGGGATTACATGTTCCCACCGCAGCCGCTGGCAGGCCCTGCCTGAATGTCTGATGATCGGGTAGAGCCGATGCCCGGGACCCGGGCAGAAAAAGAGGTCGCGTCATGAATAACAATAATCAAACGCACCCCGATGCGGAGGTGCAGACAGTTCATCACATCGCGCTCGACGAAAACGAACAGGGTTTTTGCGCCAGTCCGGATGTCAGCGTACTGGTGGCGATGGAGCGGGCCGGGCAGCAGCTGATACCGGTGGGCTGCCGCGGTGGCGGTTGCGGCAAGTGTCGCATCCGCGTTGTGCAGGGGGATTACTTCAGTAAACGGATGAGCCGTGCCTGGATCTCGCCGCAACAGGAGGCTGAAGGCACGGTACTGGCCTGCCGGGTATTCGCCCGCAGTGACCTTGTGATTGAACCTGACCCGCCTGAAATCGGCACCAGCTGCCACACGGCGGATCAACCTGACGGCTAAATAGAACAATAAAAGGTGAAGAGCATGAAAAAAGGTGTAATGCGTCCGGGGCATGTACAGATTCGCGTCCTGGATCTGGATGAGGCACTCAAGCACTACGTGGACCTGCTGGGTCTGATTGAGGTAGACCGTGACGACCAGGGACGTGTCTACCTGAAAGGCTGGACCGAAGTCGACAAGTTCTCGGTGGTGCTGCGTGAAGCCGACCAGCCCGGGATGGACTTCATGGGGTTCAAATGCCTGGATGAAGACACGCTGGACCGCCTGCACGAGGAACTGGTCGCTTTCGGCTGCGCTGTGGATGTTATTCCCGAGGGTGAACTCAAGGATTGTGGCCGCCGCCTGCGCTTTACCGCCCCCAGCGGACACGACTTCGAACTCTATGCGACCAAGCAGCAGACCGGCAAATGGGGTGTAGGCAACCGCAACCCGGAAGCCTGGCCACGCGGCCTGCAGGGCATGAAAGCGACGCGTTTCGACCACTGCCTGCTGTACGGCACCAACCTGGATAAAACCCTGGACCTGTTCCGCGATGTGCTCGGCTTTGACCTGGCCGAGCAGGTGGTCACACCGGACGGCAAGCGCGTGGCGCAGTTCCTCACCGCCAGCATGAAAGCCCATGATGTGGCGTTCATCGATCATCCGGAACCGGGCAAGTTCCACCATGCCTCCTTCTTCCTGGAAACCTGGGAAGATGTGCTGCGCGCGGCGGACCTGATCTCAATGACCGATACCTCCATCGATATCGGCCCGACCCGTCATGGTCTGACGCACGGCAAGACCATCTACTTCTTCGACCCGTCCGGCAACCGTACCGAAGTGTTCTGCGGTGGTGACTACCATTACCCGGACCACGAGCCGGTCACCTGGGATGCCGACGAGCTGGGCAAGGCGATCTTCTACCATGACCGTCAGCTCAATGAGCGCTTCCTGACAGCGTTGACCTGATCAGTAACTGTCTGCTGCCATATAAAAACGCCCCTCAGTGAGGGGCGTTTTTTGTGTCAGGGTCAGTCCATCGTTGGGTAATCGGTATACCCTTCGGGTGTGGACGCGTAGAACGTGGAAGGATCCTGCTCGTTCCACTCGGCGCCCTTGGCGATGCGCAGCGCCAGATCAGGGTTGGCGATGTAGGGTTTGCCGAAGGCTACGGCATCAGCCTTGCCATCAGCCACATAGGCCTGTGACGACTCGACACTGAAGGCCTCGTTAGCGATATACACGCCACCGAAACGTTCCTTCAGCATCGGGCTGATGCTGTCCTCAGCGACATGTTCGCGGGTGCAGATAAAAGCCAGACCACGTTTGCCCAGCTCCTCGGCTACGTAGCCGTAGGTCTCTTCCCGATTGCTGCAGCTGACATAGTGGGCGTCAGCACGGGGGGAGAGATGCATGCCGACTCGGTCGGCTCCCCAGACTGACACCACGGCATCGGTGACTTCCAGCATCAGGCGGGCGCGGTTTTCCAGTGAACCGCCGTACTGATCGGTGCGCGTGTTGGTGCCGTCAAGCAGGAACTGCTCCAGCAGGTAACCGTTGGCGCCGTGGATCTCGACGCCGTCGAAGCCCGCCCGCTTGGCGTTTTCGGCGCCCTTGCGGTAGGCCTCAATGATGCCCGGAATTTCATCGGTTTCCAGTGCCCGTGGCGTAACGTATTCCGTCTTCGGACGGATCAGGCTGACATGGCCGTCCGGCTTGATGGCGCTGGGGGCAACCGGTGTCTCACCGTTCAGATAACTGGGGTGGGAGATGCGACCGACATGCCAGAGCTGCAGCACGATCAGGCCGCCTTCGGCGTGGACAGCCTCGGTGACTTTTTTCCAGCCTTCGATCTGAGCTTCGGACCAGATTCCTGGTGTGTCGGGGTAACCGACAGCCATGGGAGTGATCGAGGTGGCCTCGGAGATGATCAGGCCGGCATTGGAACGCTGGCGGTAATATTCCACCATCAACTCGCCGGGGACACGCTCGGCCTCAGCGCGGCAGCGGGTCAGCGGGGCCATGACGATACGGTTGCGCAGCGGCAGGGCACCTGCATGCAGGGGATCAAACAGGGTTGGCATCGGTCACTCCACATGATCTGTAATAGGTATTACAGATCATGTGGGTGCGGCGCCCGTTTTTCAAGCGCCGATTTTGCAATCGAACGGTTACGCCTGCTGCAGACGCTTGCCGGTGATGTTGCCGATGAGGCCGCCGGCTACCATGAACACCAGGAAGATCCAGCCGGACAGCGAGAAGTTGGCGATCGGGGTGAACAGGGCGCCCACGTTACAGCCGTTGGCAAAGCGGGTGCCCAGGCCCATGGCCAGGCCGGCGATGATCAGCAGGACTGCTTCTTTCAGGCCCAGGCGCATCTTCGACATGCCACTGAAGAAGCGGCCAGCCAGCAGCAGGGATACCACTGAACCCAGCATGATGCCGATGTTCTGTACATTTACCGGGTGGCTGAAGAACGGCATGGTGAATACCTGTACCGGACGGTGGGTGAACTCGGCAATAGCAGCCGGATCAGCACCGAAGGCGATCAGCAGGCGGCCGAACCAGAAGCCGAACGGGGAAGATGCGCCCCAGCCGGCACCGGTCACGCCCATCAGCAGGGTAAACAGCACCACGATCACGGCGATACCGGTAGTCATCGACCAGCGGGATACGAACAGCGCTTCATAGATCTGACGGCTGAAGAAAGGATGCTGGCCCAGGTTATAGGACGGCTGTTCTTCCTGCGCCTTCTCGGCGGCGACACCGATATAGGTATCTTCACGACGACGACGCTGTTCGTAACGGTGGGCCAGCCAGCTGACCAGTGCGGCAAAGAAGGCGGTCAGCAGGATGGCACCGAAATACCCCTTCATAGGATCGTTCGGGAACAGATCCGGCAGGTAGACGCCCTGGTTGGCATAGGTCTGGGTGGAGATCAGGGTATCGGTGATCCAGGGCTGGGTTGCCTGCAGCGGGAAGCCGAGGAACACGCCGGCACCGAAGCAGGTCAGGATCAGCGCCGGACGGGTCAGGTTGCTGGAGAAATAGGTCAGTACGCCGGACGCGCAGCAGCTGGCGAAGGACATGCCGAAACCGAACAGCAGGCCGCCCAGAACCAAACCGGTGTTGATCGGGTTGACCCAGAGGTCCAGGTCCTTGGGGTTCTGGTTGTACAGGAAGGCGGTGCAGGCTACGGCGGTGGCCGTGAACATCAGCATCAGGCCGCGCATCAGTTTGGTGGAACCGGCACGGTAGGCCCGGTTAACGCTGCCGGCAAAGCCGAGTGCGGCACGCGTCAGAGCGTAGCCCAGGCCGAGACCGACCAGCAGGCGAAAGAAGATGTCAGGCGCCAGTGCCAGGCCGCCGGCAATCAGAATCAGGGTGAGCAGCAGAAATCCGCTCAGATTTTCAACTTTGTTCATGGGGTGTTCCGTAGGGTAAAACGATCAGGCCGGCGTCACGGGGACATGGGCCCAAGGAAGGATGGTAATGCTAATTCTTTTTGGCTATGGATCAATATCCTGCAAAGACTAATATGTAATAAGTAAATAACCATCGAGCCGTCCTGGTTGGCTGTAAAAGCCGAGGGCAGTCTGGTCGTCGAGTGAAAGGCGGTTTACAGCCCAGGGCAGGTGCCCAGGTTTTGCAGGCCGCAGACGGGAGCGGCAAGGCACAAGGCGTTAACGATTTGCGCAATATCCCACATGGTCTTTGATGATTTGATCAAGCGGATTTGATTATCTGAGCAGGCGGAAAGGGCTCCTCTGCGCCGTCGAGTTCGAAGTGGTCGCAGTTAACCCTTTGTTTTATATGTTTTAAAGTTGTTGTTTTAGGTTGTGTATCAATTCTGGCACAGCCGTTGCTGTATCTGGATGAAGCCGAACATTCGTGCCCATTCATCCAGAAGAACAACAAATGATGAAACCACAAGCAGAAACCCATGTTGGCGGTCGTGTGTCCACACGTCTGTCACAGCTGAATGTCGCCCGGGGAGCCAACCGTCTGATGCAGGCCGTGGCTCTGGGTGGTTGTACATTCCTCCTCACCGCCTGTGAGGCGCCGCTCAATCTGTCCGGTGTCGAACAGGAACTCAACAAGTCCGTCCGCCGCACTGATCAGATCCAGGCGCTGGCGGCCACAGCAAAGCTCCAGGTGGCGGTTGGCAATGATGGCCTGGTTCTGACCCGTCTTGGCTCGGGCGCACCTTGGCAACGGCAGGTCCTGGCGGGGGCGCCCAATCTGATCGATGTGGAAACCTGTCCGGACGGCTCACTGATTGCGCTGAGTTTCGAGCGCCAGTTGTGGATGGCCGACGCCAGTGGGCAGCACTGGCGCAAGTCGGACCTGCCCACGCCGGAAAATATGCTCGATGCTGACTGCGCCCCCGATGGCAGTGTCTGGGCCGTTGGCAGTTTCTCCACCCTGATGGTCAGTCGTGATGGCGGGCAGAACTGGTCCGAAATCAGCCTGAGCGAAGATGCCATGCTGACGTCGATCCAGTTTCTGGATGGCCAGACCGCCTATGTCACCGGTGAGTTCGGTCTGGTTGCGCGTACCGATGACGGTGGCCAGAACTGGCAGCCCCTCGACTATATCCCCAACGACTTCTATCCCCAGGCCGCTCATTTCAGCTCCCGCGAAAGCGGCTGGGTGGTGGGTCTGGACGGCATGGTGCTGCATACCCGTGATGCCGGGCTGAGCTGGCAGGCCGAGAGCACACCGGTTGCGGCGCCGCTCTATGGCCTTGCCGACACCGATGCGGGCCTGTTTGCGCTGGGCGAGAACGGCACTCTACTGACCCGTGCCGACGAGCGCTGGGAGCTTGTAGAGGCTCCGACCATGCCGGTCTGGTTGCGCTCGGCGGTTGGGCAACCCAATGGTGAGCTGCTGATCGCGGGTGGCGCCGGCACGCTGATGTCATTGCCTGTCCAATAATAACAATACGACGGTTCTATCATGGATAAACGATCTGCCAGTGCCCACAAGGCCACTCACTGGTTGCACAGTCTCGATCAGAAGCTGTTCAACTACCCCAAAACCATCCTGTCCCTGATCTTGTTGGCGACGATCTGGTTTGCCGCCCAGATCCCCGGCGTGAAGATGTACTCGGACTTTGCCGATCTGCTGCCGCAGACCCATCCGTACATCGAACTGCACAATGACATCAAGGAATCGTTCGGCGGTGCCAATGTGATCATTGTCGGCGTTGAGTTCACCGAACACGATATCTTCGACAACGAAGCCCTGGCGCAGATTCATCGGATCACCCAGTCGGTGGACTCCCTGCCGGGCGTCGACCACAACCTGGTGACCAGCGTGACCCACCGCAACTCGCGCAAGGTGTGGCTGACGCCGGAGGGCAACGTCAACTCCGAACCCTACTACAATCCGGAACACACCAATCTGGACGCGGCCCAGCTGGATCAGCTGCGCAAGGATGTGGGTGCCGATCCACGCGTACTGGGGCCGCTGGTCAGCCCGGATCTGCACATGGCGCTGATCAAGGCGCAGCTGATCGAAGGCAAGCTGGACTATGCCGCGACCTATGAGCACATCCAGCAGATGCGCGAGCAGGAAGCCGCCAACGGCGTTCGTATTCATGTGACCGGCCAGCCGATGCTGGTGGGCTGGGCTTACCAGTATCTGGATCAGATCATCGAGATATTCCTGTTCACCGCGCTGATCATGCTGGCGCTGCTGGTGTTCTACTTCCGCAAGGCCTACGGCATCTGCATCCCGCTGGCGGGGGTGATCGTCTCCTCGATCTGGGGCATCGGCATCATCTCCATGTTCGGTTACAATCTGGACCCGCTGAGTCTGGTGATTCCCTTCCTGATCTCGGCCCGCGCCATGTCTCATGGCATCCAGTTGGTAGAACGCTACTATCAGGAACTGAACACCCATGATGATCATCACCAGGCGGCGCGACTAACCTTCGAAAGCCTGTTCCGCCCCGGCAGCCTGGGCGTGGTCTCCGATGCCATCGGCTTGCTGCTGATTGCCATCGGATCCATCCCGCTCAACACCAAGCTGGCGCACTATGCCTCCATCTGGGCACTGAGCATCATCATTACTGTGCTGCTGGCGGTACCGCTGCTGCTGTCGGTGCTGCCCAAGCCGAAGAACACCGCGATCAAGCACAACCTGTTCCGCAACGTGGGCTACGTCTGTGCCGACCTGATCAGTGGCGAGAAGGCGGCGAAGAAGGCGCTGGCCATCGCCGCACTGCTGCTCTGCGGTGGTTTCTACTTTTCCTCTCATGTGGTGATCGGCGAATCCGAGCCGGGTTCGCCAATTCTCTATCAGGATCATGACTACAACCGCTCCTCCAAGGCGATCAACGACAGTTTCCCGGGCTCCGAGGAGATGTACATCGTCGCCGAAACGGACGAGAAGGGCGGCATCAAGCGTCCCGAGGTGCTCAAGGCACTGGCCGACCTGGAACGCCACATGCTGCTCGACCCGGGTGTCGGCGGTGCCAAGGGCATTCCTGATCTGGTCAAGCAGGTCAACCGCCTGCTGCACAACAACGACCCGCGTTGGGCGCAGATTCCCGATGATCCCCTCTACGCCGGTGGCCTGATGTTCACCTACATGATGTCCAACCCGATCCCGGGGGCGCTGAAGGAGTTCGTCGACAGCGACGAGCGCGTGGCCAACCTGGTGTTCTACTACAAGGACCACCAGGGCGAGACCATCCGCCGCGCCATCCATACCGCCAAGCAGTGGATCGCTGAGAACGAGGGCAAGGTCGAGGGCCTGACCATCCGCCTGGCCGGCGGCACCATCGGCGTCATCGCCTCGCAGAACGAAGCGGCGTTCGAGACCAACCTTTGGGTGCTGCCGCTGGTGTTCCTGCTGATCTTCGCCATGGTCACCTTCTTCTACACCTCGATCATGGCCGGCACCATGATGTTTGGTGCCATGCTGTTCGCCACCACGCTGACCTACGCCTACATGGGCCTGAGCGGCATGGGCATCAACTCCAACACCGTACCGATCATCGCCGTGGGCGTGGGTATCGGCATCGACTACTCGATCTACATGATGGACCGCATCCGCTCCGAAATGGTGACGCTGGGCGATCTGCACGCCGCCGTGCGCCGTGCCATCCGCACCACCGGTCTGGCGGTCAGCTTCACCGCCATCACCCTGATCGCCGGCATCGTCATGTGGGTGGTGCTGTCCGATCTGCGCTTCCAGGCAGAAGCGGCGCTGCTGCTGATCGTGATGGTGGTGCTCAACGGCGCGGCCGCCATGCTGCTGGTGCCCAGCTGGGTACTGGTGTTCAAACCGCAATTCATCTGCAAGGCCTACGCCGACGAGGATGGCGTGATCCACGCCGATACCCCCGAAGCAGAGGTATCAACGGAGCAGGCTGGCGAAGCCTCTCACCAGGAAAAGGAAGCTCCGGCTTCACTTGTCATGACAACCAAGGCTTAAACCACAAGAGGCCAACACACATGTCGAAAACAATAACAACGACATTCTCTCATCTCGCACTGGGCGTTGCGGCGGCACTGGGCACGGGATTTGCCCTGCCGGCCGCCGCGGCCGAAACCACTTGGGCCGGTTTCGTTGAAAACGCCACCTACTACCGCGATGGCGTCGGCATCTCCAAGTTCCGCAACACCGGACAGGCGGAGTTCGAAACCAAATTCGAGTCCGACACTTTCCGTTCGCTGCAGCTCAACGGTGTGCTGCGCGGCACCTACGATGGTGTTTATGACATCAATGATGACGAGTTTGGCAAGGATGCGCGCCATGCCTATTTGGGGGAGAACTGGCATGGTCGGGACACCTCTACGGCGATTCTGAGTCCGGGCGTTTCCTTTCCCTGTGAAAATGATCCGACCCTGTGCAACAACCTGGACGGATACATGGATCATGACGAAAAGGATGCCAAGTTTCCTGAGTTCAATGATCAGCTGGACTTCATTCGTGAGCTTTACATCAGTGCCGACAAGGAGCTGAACAACGGCGATATCCTCTCGGTACGTCTCGGCAAGCAGCAGGTGATCTGGGGCAAGACCGACCTGTTTCGCGTGCTGGATGTGATCAACCCGGTGGATTACTCGCGCCACAACATCTATGACGAGCTGGAGGACATTCGTATCCCGCAGTGGATGCTGACCGCCGAGTGGCGCATGGGGCCGAACAGCGTCTTTGACGATTCCAACCTGTCTCTGGTGTGGAACTTCGACAAGTTCCGCCCCAATAACCTGGGCACCTGTGGTCAGGCTTACCGTATTCTGGATGCGGGCTGTTTCTTCAGTTCCTCCATTGGCGGGGTTATTCCGATTATCCATGATGTGGAAGAACCGGACTGGAGTCTGGCCAATACCCAGCTGGGGATGAAGTGGGAAGGTGTTTACGGTGACGCGACCTTCTCCGTCAATGCACTGACCTATCGCCAGCAGCTTCCGTCACTGCATTTCCGGCCTAACCCGGATGCAGGTCTGGCAGCTGCCGGCCTGCCGGCGTTTGATGGTGTGTTTGATATCGAATTCCCGCGCGTCAATCTGCTCGGCGGCTCCATCGATTACTACTCCATGGATATGGATGCGGTCTGGCGTCTGGAGCTGGCTTACACCGAAGGCGAGGAGATGCCGCGTGACCTCAATGGTCACAAGGAAACCGACATGCTGCGCTACGTCATCGGTTTCGACAAGAACATCATCATTCCTGAACTGGGCACCCGCAGCGCCTTCCTGCTGTCGACTCAGCTGTTTGGCGAGCACATCCTCGATCATGAAGCGGACATGCCCAATGACGAGGATAACTGGATCGCCACCGTGCTGTTCAAGGGCTTCTACATGAACAACCGCCTCAGCCCGCAGATCATCGTGGCGCATGATTTTGCCGCCCAGTCCACGGTCTATGCACCGAGTATCTCCTGGACGCCGGACAACCACTGGATGTTCAACCTGGGGCTGAACTTCAAGACCGGCGGCGACGAAACCTTCCCCTGGTCCGTTGCACAAGGTGCGGGTGATCGGTCTGGCCAGTACGAGCCTCTGGCCCGTTTCACCAACGGCCCGATCGGCGTTGCCAACGACGAAGACGAACTCCAGCTGACCGTGCGTTACAGCTTCTGATAACCGGACTCGATAATAAGGAAAACAAATATGCTGAAGAAAACACTGCTGTCCGCCGCCATTGCTCTGAGTGTGGCAACCGGTGCTCAGGCGGCCGAAGTATCTGAAGAGATTATCCAGCAATCCTTCTTCCCCTATGCCGATGGCGCGCCCAGCTTCCAGGGACTGAAGGCGGGTATGGTCATCAACCAGAGCAACGTCGAGCAGTTCAAGGATGTACTGGACCCGGCGATGTACATGTTCGTCAAGAATGGCGATACCGAAGTAAAAGTGGGCGAAACCACCGATTTTGCCCTGCATCCGAGTTATATCGAGGCGACCCGTCAATACTCCGCTGATGTGCAGCTGGGCGAGGGGCATGGTGAGATCTCCGCCACCGTAGCCGGACGTCCCTTCCCGGCCGAGCCGTCCATGGATGATCCCCGTGCAGGCGAGAAGCTGGCCTGGAACTACAAGTACGGTTACAACTGGGGTGATTCGGCTGCGATCACGCCGTTCTACTGGACCATGCGTAACATGGAGTCCGGGAACAAGGAACGTACCATCAAGATGAACTTCCACTTCCTGAACTTCACTCACCGCACCTCTCAGGAGCCCTACCCGGCGATCACGCCGAACCCGTCCGAGCTGTTCCGCGGCATCTACGTGCAGGTGCTGGAGCCGTTCGACGTCAAGAACACCCAGCTGCTGATCCACCGCTTCGAGGATGACACCAAGGTCGATAACGCCTACCTCTATTTGGGCTTCCAGCGCCGTGTGCGCCGACTGTCCACCGGTCAGACCACTGATGCCTTCCTCGGCACTGATGTGATGATTGAGGATTTCGAAGGTTACAACGGCCGTATCAGTGACATGAAGTGGACCTACAAGGGCACCAAGTACCTGCTGATGCCGATGTACAACCACAACGACATGGCGCTGGATACCGAAACCCACCAGGATGACGACGGTTATCAGGTCATTGCTTTTGGCGGCAAGGGCGGCTGTTTCCCGGAAATCACCTGGCAGTTGCGCAAGGTGTACGTGGTCGAGTCCGAGCCGGTGGACCCGAACCATCCGATCAGCAAGCGTCAGCACTACATGGATGCCCAGACCTTCATCATCCCGCGTAACATCACCTACGACCGCAAGGGTGACATGTGGAAGAGCTGGACCATCGGTCAGTCCCACCCGGATCATCACCTGCCGGTG
The DNA here is from genome assembly GCA_963677795.1 of uncultured Marinobacterium sp. Classification (GTDB taxonomy): domain Bacteria; phylum Pseudomonadota; class Gammaproteobacteria; order Pseudomonadales; family Balneatricaceae; genus Marinobacterium. Next base: position 3,002,092 of record OY782520.1, read on the forward strand.
AACAAGGGCACCGGTGTATCCATCGATGACTCCTTCACCATGATCGATATCCAGGCCAACCACTGCACCACGGGGCAGTTCAAGGGGATCGTCGATCCTGAGCTGAGCCCGGTGGACAAGTTCAGCGTACAGAACATGCGTGCTTCTGGCCGCTGATCCGGATCTTCCCCTCATCAGCTATTCTTGCCCGGGCATTGTCCCGGGCTTTTTCGGTTATGGCTAGGCCCGAAATGTGACCCGGCAAGGGAAAAGGTGCCAGGGTGTGGTGGCAGTACGGCTGAGGTGTCGCACCGAGGAGGCTGGTTTGCGTCAGGGGGGAAAGGAACAGGGGCAGTCACCGGCCAAGGGGACAGGCCGGTGACAGGTGGATCAGAAGACTTTGGTCAGCGTGGCGCGCAGCTGATAGCCTTCGAAGTCCTCATCGGCGTCGTACTCGTTGTACGCGGCTACGTTCAGGCCGGTCATGACCTGCGGCCAGAAGTAGCCCACGGCCGCACCGACGCCGTGTTTCTGTGCATCGCCGCCTTCAACCTGCCAGCGGTCGTAACCGACCAGGCCCAGTTCCAGGCCACTGGACAGCTGCTTGCTCAGGCCCCATTCGATCAGGAATTCGTCTTCGATGTCGTTGTCGTCCGCGACGGAGTATCGGGACAGGGCGCTGAAGGTGATATCCTTGGCGTCGTTCAGATAGACGTTACCGCCCAGGGTGAACATGGTTTCGGTGTAGCCCAGGCCCGGATCGGCCGGTTCGTCGTCTTCACCGGTTTCGGTCCATACACCGACGCCACCAACGGCATCCCAACGCTCGCCGTGCCAGCCAAGAACGGTGCCGAAGAAGATATCACCGATACCCCATTCGTCGCTGTCGACGGCGCCGCCGGCGATCTCCAGATCGGTGTGCACGACCGGAATGATGGTTTCAAAGGTCAGATCGCCGCCGAGTACCTTGTTGTCGGTGACCCAGATCAGGCGGTTGGCGAGGGCATTGACGCTGACTTCGCTGTTGGCCGGCAGAGCGGAGTGCTCATCGGCGCTGTAGTGAACGGCATAGCCCTTGTAGTAGACGCCCGGGCCGGGGACGATGGCAGCACGCATCGCTTCGACGCCCGGAGTGTAGTGACCAGCGGTAGCGGTCAACGGCAGCAGGGCTGCCAGTGTGGAGGCAATAACTGTCTTTTTCATGGGTGTTTTCTGTTGTTGCTTGTTGGATTGACACAAAAAAACGCGCCCCCCGAGAGGAGCGCGGTCTGTAGAGATCGACGGGGGCGATCGATCAATATTCTTTCAGGTCTTCGTAGGGCAGGCCGACGTACTGCTCGGCAATCACCTTGCGACCGTTTTCGGAGTTCAGGTAGTAGTTGAACTCGGACTTCATGAAGCGACTGAACATCTGGGCGTCGATACCGCCGTTGCTCACCTCTTCACCGAAGTCGTGCATCATGTTGGTCATCCACCAGCTGAAGCGCTCACCATTCCAGACACGACGCAGAGCGATGTCGGAGTACTGCTCGATGTAGCGGCGGTCGCCGGTTTCGTATACACGGGTCATGATCTTGTACAGCGTGGCCACGTCGGAGGCCGCCAGGTTCAGGCCCTTGGCGCCGGTCGGCGGCACGATGTGGGCGGCATCGCCGACCAGGAACAGGTTGCCGTACTGCATCGGTTCGCAGACGAAGGAACGCAGCGGGGCGATGCTCTTCTCGATGCTCGGGCCGGTTACAACCTTCTCGGCGATCTCGGCCGGCAGGCGTTTTTTCAGCTCGTCCCAGAAGGCTTCGTCGGACCAGTCTTCCACGTTGTCGGTCAGCGGGACCTGCAGGTAGTAGCGTGAACGAGTTGCGGAGCGCTGGCTGGCCAGGGCGAAACCGCGTTCGCTCTTGGCATAGATCAGCTCTTCGTGGCAGGGCGGTGTGTCCGCCAGCATGCCCAGCCAACCGAACGGGTAGACACGTTCGAATTCGGTACGCACGTCTTCCGGGATGGTCTGGCGGGAAACGCCGTGGAAGCCGTCACAGCCGGCGATGAAATCGCAGTCCAGGCGGTACTCTTCACCCTGGTGCTCGAAAGTGACGTAGGGCTTGTCGCTCTTGACGTCGTGCGGCTGCACCTTGTCGGCTTCGTAGTAGGTTTCCAGGTTGGCGGCCTGACGGGCTTCCATCAGGTCCTGGGTGATCTCGACCTGGCCGTAGCAGACAACGACGTCGCCACCGGTCAGCTCTTTCAGATCGATACGGGTGCGGTCACCGTTGACCACCAGCTCGACGCCTTCGTGTACGTGGCCTTCCGCATCCATACGTTCGGCAACACCGGCTTCACGTACCAGATCGGCGAATCCCTGTTCCAGGATGCCGGCGCGAATGCGGCCCAGTACGTAATCACCGGTCTTGCGTTCCAGAATGATATTGCTGATGCCCTTGCGTGCAAGCAACTGACCCAGCAGCAGACCGGAAGGACCTGCACCGATGATGGCAACCTGTGTTTGAATCGTTTTCATAATGTTCTCTTTAATAATTTAAGTGCAATCAGAAAGAGCGAGATACCCTTATGATTCAGCATCAAGAGAGCGGCTTGAATGGAAAATACCGACGCTGACTTGCACATTTAAAACACTCTGGGTGTTTGAAATGTGCAAGTATTTAAATACGCGTGTTTTTAAACGCGCATAAGCCGGGGTATGCGAACTGCACTTATATATACTCTGCTGTTTAAACAGGATTTTTTTATACAGCCGATGCGTTATAGAGCTGTATTTGTAAATCAACCGGGCTACCGGAAAAGGAGCTCCCGGTTTCAGGAGCTCCTTTGGGTATTATCCGAACAGATCAGAAGTCGTTGTTCAGGTCGATACCGGATTTGCCCGGTGCCAGGATGTTGTTCGGGTCCAGGGCACGCTTGATTGCATGCTCGACACGACGCTTGGTGGTGCCGTAGCTCTGGGCCACACGTTCCTGGAACTGGGTGTTAACACGGTAAACCGCGTAACCGCGCTTCTCGAATTCGTCCAGCAGCTCGCCGAAACAGGCCTCCGCACGGGCACGCTCTTCATCGTTGGTACGGTCGTAGAGCACGTCGATGACGTGGTGCATGTCACGCCAGCCAACGATGAACTCGCCAACATAGTCCAGACCGTGCTTGTTGAGGATCTCCTTGGCCAGTCCATACTGCTTGTCGCACTCGCTGCCGCGAGCCTGGCTCACCGGCGCGAACCACATGGAGCCGCCACCGCCACGCCAGTTGTACAGACCAAATTCCTGCAGATTGGGTACGCCGGTCATCAGCTTGGCGCGGTAGTCGAACGGCTCGGTGCCGCCGGCTTCCTCTTCGGTCACCAGTCGACCTTTGCCCAGCTGCTTCAGCGCACCCTTGACGATGTTCAGGTTGACTTCAACCTGTTCCGCCGTGCCGTACAGGCAGGCGTAGACGTTCCAGGCGCCCAGGTCCTTGTCCTTCTGAATCTGCTTCAGAATGTGATCAGGCGTGGCACCCGGCTCGGTGGTGTACTGAGCACGCGTCGTATTGCAGGTGGCGGCTTCCCAGATCACACCGGCAATGACGACGGCGTTCGGGATCACCTGAGCGATACGCAGCGGACGGATGAATTCCACGATATCGGCGATATCGGTGTCTTCTTCGAACTTGATTTCGAGCGGTTTGCACACCGGCGGTTTTGGCATCAGCCAGAAGCCCAGCTTGGTGCAGATACCGTAGTTGGCCTGGGTGAACATGCCGTCCAGTGTCGGGCCGTAACCCCACTTGAATACCTGCCAGGCGTTGTCGCCTTCGACACCACCCATGCCGGTGCGGTAGATGTCGCCGTTGGCCAGCACCAGCTCCATGCCACACTGCATCAGGAAGTGCTCGCCGTAGGGGGTGTAGCCCACGCCGCGGTCCATGGTGTTGCCCAGCGGGCCGGCGATGGCGGACGGCGCCGAGAAGGACAGCATCAGCGGCAGGTTATTCTCTTCGATATAGTCGTACAGCTGCTGGTAGGTCACGCCCGGTTCGACCAGCGCCGTACCCAGCTCCGCATCGATGTGGATGATCTTGTTCATCTTCTTCAGGTCCAGCACGACCTGGCCACGCTGGCCCGGTGCGGCACTGCCGTACCCGAAGTTGTTGCCGGTGGAGATGGTCCAGACCGGGATCTTGTATTCGTTACAGATCTTGACCACGCCCTGCACCTGCTCGACGCTGGTGGCGGTGACGGCGGCAGACGGCGTGTTGCGCTCGACATCACCCGGCATCATGATCTTGGTGTACGGGGTCAGCTGGTCACTTTTGACCAGCACGTTCTCGTCACCCAGCAGGGCGCGGAACTTGGTAATGGCCGCTTCAAAGTCGCTGGCGGCTACGCCCTTGGGCAAAACAGCATTGGTTTGCTGACTCATGACTTCAAACCTCGATTACGAAAGAGACAAAGCGACCTTCGAGGCGCTTGCTTTGGGCCGGCAGAAAGGCGGCGTCGACGGGGGCATTCGGTTGTACCAGGGCGTGACCCAGGTGCGCAGCCCAGTGACCGGAAGTGGCACCGGCACGGGCGGCGGACAACTCCAGCGCACCCTTCTTGGCGAATGGCTGTTCCGCCTTGAAGCGGAAGCCGGCGGCATCCTGCTGCAGCTGCTCGCCCAGCGCCAGGGCACTGCCCATGGCTGTCTGGCCGCTGATCACCTGGTGACGGGTCTGACGTGCATCGGCGGCATGCTGGCCAAGCCAGGTCATGCGGGCGCCGGCGCGGCGGGCCATGGCAGTGATCAGTTCACCGGAGGCGTCGTCGACCAGGCCGATCAGACGCATCGGACGCTTGCTCTGCAGGGCTTCACTGACGGCAGTCAACGGGCTGATGCGATCGGTGCGGAGCAGAGACACTTCGGTGTTGCCCGGCAGTGCTGCCTGGACACCCGCGGCGAAGCTGGCTTCAACCGTCGCATCGCTGGCCAGAACCAGGGTCGGCAGGCTGGCGGTATTCAGGTTCATGGCCGCCTGGGCCAGGCCGGAGCTGCCCAGTACCATACCGCCGGCACCCGAGGCCAGGGCGCCCTTCAGAAAGGAACGGCGTTTCGGATTCATCACACTCACTCCTTGCCTTTGGTAGCCGGGCTGGTGCTGATGTACTCGGCCACGGATTTCAGCGCCTGGTCATCGATGAAGGAGGAGCGGAACGCCGGCATGGCACGGAAGCCGTGACGCACGATGGCGGTGATGTAGCTTGGCGGCAGGTTGCGGCCCTTGATAGTGGGGCCGATGCCGGCTTCATGGCAGTGACCACATACCTTGGCATAGACCTGTTCGCCGTTTTGCCACGGACTTTCGTCGCCAGCCAGTGCCTGACCGGAGCTCAGAATGAGGGCGGCCCCCAGCATGACGGGGCGCATGAACTGTCGTTTCATGATTGTTGTCATTGTGTTTTCTCTTGCTCAGAACGGGTACGGGCGCGGGGTGTGCTGCACCGTGATCCAGTGGTCGGTGGTGAACTCATCGATGGCCCAGTCGCCATTGAAGCGGCCGACACCGGAGTTCTTTTCGCCACCGAAGGGGGCGTTCGGCTCGTCATTGACCGGAATATCGTTGATGTGAGTCATGCCGGCCTTGATGCGCTGAGCGAACTGCACGCCACGTTCCAGGCTGCCGGTGAACACGGCACTGGACAGACCGTAGGTGCTCATGTTGGCCAGTGTCAGCGCGTGCTCGGCATCCTGAGCGCACTGGATACCGACCAGCGGACCGAAGATCTCTTCGCGGGCGATCTCCATGTCGGCCTTTACGTCAGCGAAGACATGCGGCGGCAGCAGGTTGCCCTCGGCTTCACCGGATACCAGTACCTTGGCACCTTCTGCCTTGGCGGTGGCGATCTTCTCCAGCAGGCCTTCCAGCTGGCGGGCGCTGGCGACAGGACCTACAGCGGTTTCCATCAGATCCGGGTTGCCGCACTTGAGCTGGCTTACGCGCTCGGCAAAACGCTCGCAGAACTGATCGTAGACGGGCGCTTCAACGATGATGCGGTTGATCGCCATGCAGATCTGACCGTTGTGCAGGAACTTGCCGAAGACGGCGGCATTGACCGCCTGCTCGATATCGGCATCGGCCAGCACGACGAAGGGGCTGTTGCCGCCCAGCTCCAGTGCTACGTGCTTGAGGTGGTCGCCACCGCTGGCGATGCGGCCGATGTTGCGGCCCACTTCGGTCGAGCCGGTGAAGGAGATCAGGCCCGGTGCCGGGTGCTCGACGAAAGCATCACCAATCTCGGAGCCAGGACCGACTACCACGCTGAGCAGGCCTGCCGGCAAACCGGCTTCCTCGAAGATGCGTGCCAGCAGCAGACCACCGGTCACCGGGGTGTCGCTGGCCGGCTTGATCACCACGGCGTTGCCCAGTGCCAGCGCCGGAGCCAGGGAGCGTTGGGTCAGGTGCAGCGGGAAGTTCCACGGGCTGATGATGCCTACCACGCCTAGCGGCTTGCGGTAGGCGCGGCTTTCCTTGCCCGGCACATTGGACTCCAGGATGCGGCCGTGAACGCGGCTGGGCATGCTGGCGGCTTCCAGGGTGATGGCGCGCGCGGCGCCCCATTCGATGTTGGCTTTCAGGCGGGTACTGCCGGATTCACGGATCAGCCAGCTGACGATCTCTTCCTGGCGCTCATCGAAGATGCGCACCGCGTTCATCATCACCTCGCCACGTGCGGCAGGTGTCATCGCAGCCCACTCGGCCTGAGCCTGCTCTGCAGCGGCAAACGCAGCGTTCAGGTCATCACGGTTGGCCATCTGCATTTCCAGCAGGGTGTCACCGTTGTAGGGGTTGGTGACGACAAGCGAGCGGTTGCCGCTGCCTGTGCGCCATTCACCTGCGAGCGGCTGCAATTCCAGGTTGTTATAGGCGTTGGGTGTTTTATTCATCGTTTTCTCTCAGTTTCCGGAGGCCATGACGGGGTGTGCAGCCCCGAGCATCTGTTTGATAACAGCATGAGCAGCCATCCGATTTTCGTTTACACAGGTTGTTTGTGCTGAGCGAACAACAACTTTTAATTAGGACGTAACAAAATCCGGTTATCGCATATACAATATGCGTGCCAACTTTTTGTTTTCCTGTGAGGCCCCAGTTTAAAAAGGCTGTGGCGTCTTGTTAGACGAAAGGAGGGGGTAATAAAACTCATAGTTTTTCATGAGCTGTTACAATCTTATTAATAAAATTCTGCAGTCGTAATGCGTAACTATCATGAGTAATGATCGAGACAAGATGCTGGAAGCGGAATTCGTCACCCGCTTCCGTGAACGCAACAAGAAGTTTCTCGTCGATCGGCGGTTTCAGTTCAACAGCGAGGGTACGCCGTCCGCCGAAGACCTGGCCGACAGCCTCTGTTTTGATTCCGGTGACGGCAATATCTGGCTGGCCGGTCAGCGCATCATGTTCATGCAGGCGGAGGTGTTCGGCAATATCCGTCGTGAACTGATTGACCGGCTGGGGTATCAGCAGGCACGCCAGTTGCTGATGCGCATGGGTTGGCAGGCTGGCGCTCGCGATGCGGCCCGGGTCAGTGAGCTCTGGCCCAACGGCGATGGCGCCAGCCTGTTTTCGGCCGGGCCGCGCTTGCACAAGATGAAAGGGATGGTCGATGTCGAAGTAGTCCAGATCGAGATCGATAACGCCCGGGGCCAGTTTCAGGGCGAGTTTCTCTGGCACAACTCGCTCGAAGCCAGTGAGCACCTGGCGCGCTATGGTGTCAGCAGTGAGGCGGCCTGCTGGATGCAGATCGGCTATGCCAGTGGTTATGCTTCTGCCTTGCTGGGGCGCAGCGTGGTCTACCGTGAGGTGGAGTGCAAGGCCTGTGGCCATGATCACTGCCGCATCGTCGGCAAGCCCGCTGAGCTCTGGGAGGACGGAGAGCAGGATCTGTTCGGCGGGGTCGACAGCATTTTTGCCCGCAGCGAGCAGGAGGAGAGCGATGAGCAGAGCCTGATGGTGGGTGGCTCTCCGGCCTTTCTGGCGGCGACCCGGCTGCTGTCAAAAGTGGCCCCGACCGAAGCGACGGTGTTGTTGACCGGGGAGTCCGGGGTGGGTAAGGAGCTGTTCGCCAGAAGCCTGCATCAGCAAAGCCAGCGTCATGCCGGCCCGCTGGTGTCGCTGAACTGTGCGACCCTGCCGGAAAACCTGGTCGAGGCCGAGTTGTTCGGGGTCGAGAAGGGGGCCTTTACCGGGGCTGACCGATTGCGTACCGGACGTTTCGAGCGGGCTCATGGCGGTACCCTGTTCCTGGACGAAATCGCCACCCTGAGTCTGTCGGCCCAGGGCAAGATCCTGCGCGTGCTGCAGGAGGGTGAGCTGGAGCGTCTGGGGGGAAGCAAGACAATCAAGGTGGATGTGCGCATCGTGGCGGCGACCAACCTGGATCTGCGTGCCGAGGTTGAAGCCGGCAATTTCCGTGAGGACCTTTTCTATCGGCTCAATGTATTCCCGATCAGCCTGCCGCCGCTGCGTGAGCGGCGTGAGGATCTGCCGCTGCTGATGAGCTACTTCCTGGACCATTACTGCAAGCGCTACAACCGGCACCTGACCGGTTTCACCACGCGGCTGGTCAACACCCTGCTGGCCTATCGCTTCCCGGGCAATATCCGCGAGCTGCAGAACCTGATCGAGCGGGGCGTGATCATTGCCGAGGATGGCGATACGCTGGATTTCACCCATCTGTCGCTGGGCGGCGAAACCGAGCGCCTGAACAGCTGGGATCAGACCGAAAGGGTACACGGGCCTCAGGTGGCGGAAGCGCCGGCGGAGGTGCCGGCCTTGTCCGCAGCGATCGATGACCCGCTGGCGCGCTTGAGAGACTTTGTCAGTGGTCGTAACGCGGTGCTGGAAACCTCGCTGGGCGAGGTGGAGGATCTGCTGATCACGGCGGCCATGGAGCGCTGCGACGGCAATGTGACCGCCGCAGCCCAGATGCTGGGCATGACCCGGGCGCAGCTGAGCTACCGGCTCAAGGATCGCAAGTGATCCGGTTGGCTTAGCCCAGGTCCCGGTGCTCGCGGAAGGTGCTGGGGGAGGAGCCGACCCTGCGTTTGAAAAAGCGGGAGAAATAGGCCGGATCAGAGAAGCCCAGGTCGTAGGCGATGACCGCGACCGGTGCTGTTGAATAGATCAGCATCCGTTGGGCTTCCAGCGCCAGGCGGTCCTGCAGCAGCTCACCGACGCTCTTGCCGGCCACCGCCTGGCAGGCGCGGTTGAGCCCGATCGGGGTGGTGCAGAGGGCATCGGCGTAGAACTGACAGGGTTGATGTTCGCGGTAATGCTGTTCAATCAGTTCGCACAGCTTGCGATAGCGGATCGAGTACCGGTCCTCGGCCGGCGCCTGCCCGCTGGCACTGACCAGGCGGCCCATCTTGATCAGCAGTGAGTAGAGCAGCCACTCGAACAGCTGCTGCTTGCCGGCCGCGTTATCCTGATACTCCTGTGCCAGCTCATCGGTTACCTGATTGATAAAGGTAAGATCCTCCGGATGTTTGTCCAGGTGGATGGTCTGTACCGACTGCATCAGTTCATTGTGGAACGGGAAGTTGCGCTGGAAGCGCTCGTCGAGCAGCAACAGTCGTGACAGGGTGATGACATATCCCTTGGTGACATCCCGCTCAAAGGCAAAGCCATGTACCACGCCGGGGGGCAGGGTGAACAGGCAGGGGCCGTTCAGCTCCTGCTCCTGGCCATTGAGGTGTACGCGTACCTGGCCCTGACGCACGAAGATCACCTGGTACATCTGTGGGTGACTGTGCACATTGATGGTCCAGTCGAACAGTCGGGCACGGCTCTTGATATCCTCGATATGAAAGAATTCCGGGTCCTGCCGTGAGGGTTCTTCCTTGTAGAGCGCGTAGGTAGAGATGCCCGGCGACCGAGTCTGGTGCCGAAGGTTCATGTTATCTGCTCTCCAGGTTATGGGTGGTTATGCTGTGCGGGAAGTGGTTGGGCCTGATGAGCACACCGGCGTCAGAACGACACCGGTGTGTCGATTATGGCTCGGGAGGCCTCAGGCAAACTCCTCGGTATTGATCTCGGCCTGCTGAGCGGCGTTGTAGCGTGGGCCGTGAACGCTGTGCTGATTGATCAGGGCGTCCAGGCGGGTAACGGTGTTTGCATCCAGTTTCACGGGCGCGGCAGCCAGGTTTTCCTGCATGTGCTCAACCGAGCGTGTGCCGGGGATCGGCACGATGAAGTCGCCTTTCGACTTGGTCCAGGCCAGTGCCAGCTGGGCCGGCGTGCAGCCGACTTCGTTGGCGATGGCGACGTAGCCGTCCAGCAGCTTCAGGTTCTGCTGGTAGTTGTCCTGCTGGAAGCGCGGCATGTTGTTGCGGATATCCTTCTCCACCAGGCTGGTCACGTCCAGCAGGGTGTTGGTCAGGAAGCCGCGGGCCAGCGGGCTGAACGCCACAAAGGCGGTGCCGCTGTCGCGGCAGGCATCCAGTACCGCAATTTCGGCATTGCGGGACCAGAGCGAGTATTCGGTCTGCAGCGCAGCGATCGGGTGAACGGCCTGGGCGCGTTTCAGCGTGGCGGCGGAGACTTCGGACAGGCCGATGGCGCCGATCTTGCCTTCACGTACCAGCTCGGCCAGGGCGCCGACGCTGTCCTCGATCGGCGTGTTGGGATCGAGGCGGTGCAGGTAGTAGAGGTCGATATGGTCGGTCTGCAGGCGACGCAGGCTGGCTTCGCACTGGGCGCGCAGGGTCTCGGGGCGGCCGTTGATCTCTTTCTTGCCGCTTTCCTGACCGATCGCCATGCCGCACTTGCTGGCCAGGAACAGCGACTGGCGCAGTTCCTTCAGGGCCTTGCCGACCACGATCTCATTACGACCGCCGCCATAAAGCGTCGCGGTATCGAAATGGCGATAGCCCATGTCGAACGCCTGTTGCAACGCACGGATCGCATCCTCCTCCGACAAGGGGGTGCCGTAGGCGTGTGACAGGTTCATGCAGCCCAGGCCGATGCCCGGCTGGTTGAAATGGTTGCTCAGCTTGGCGCTCATAGGGTTCCTCTTTTCTTTACTGGTGACGCTTGATGGCCGGCGGCGCGTGATCAGTGTTTACTGATCGGCTTCCAGGCACTGTTCCAGCTGGTGCAGGGTTTCCATGGCCGGCAGACACTGGGCAACGCTGGAATTCGGCTCACGGCCTTCCTGGATGGCGGCGATGAATTCGCGATCCTGCAGCTCGATGCCGTTGTTGGACACGGCCACGCCGGTCAGATCGATCTTGTTTTCGTTGCCGTCGTAGAGGTCATCATAACGGGCGATGTAGGTGCCGTTGTCGCAGATGTAGCGGAAGAAGGTGCCGAAAGGACCATCGTTGTTGAACGACAGGGACAGGGTGCAGAGCGCACCGCTGCCGGTCTTCATGCCGATGCTCATATCCATGGCGATACCCAGGTCCGGGTGGTGCGGGCCTTCCATCGCTTGTACCTTGGTGGCGGTTTCGCCGGTCTGGTACTGGAACAGGTCCACGGTGTGGCAGGCGTGGTGCCACAGCAGGTGGTCGGTCCAGGAGCGGGCCTGGCCCTTGGCGTTGGTGTTGGTGCGACGGAAGAAGTAGGTCTGCACGTCCATCTGCTGCACTTTCAGTTCACCGGCCTGGATCTTGTTGTGGATCCACTGATGGCTCGGGTTGAAGCGGCGGGTGTGGCCGGCCATGGCGACCAGACCGGTTTTCTGCTGCACTTCGACCAGCTTGCGTGCGTCTTCGATGTTGTCGGCCATCGGGATTTCGACCATCACGTGCTTGCCGGCTTCCAGGCACTGGATCGCCTGGGAGGCGTGCATCTGCGTCGGAGTCGCCAGGATTACGCCGTCCACGTCGTCACGGGCCAGGGCTTCAGCCAGGTCGGTGGTGTAGTGGGGGACGTTGCGCTCCTCGGCAAACTGACGGATAGCGTCGATTCGGGTGCCGACCACGGATGTGACGGTAGCACCGTCGATCGCCTCGATGGCGTCCATGTGTTTCATGCCAAAGGCGCCACTTGCGCCCGCTACACAAAGTCTCATGCGGTTTTCTCCTGATACTGAATCCACGGATTCGATCGGCCTAGGGGCAGCTTGCCACATCGGCTCGTTCAATTTGTACCGGAAATCTATCACTCAGGCTGAAGGCTGAGTAATTGAATAACCTGTTGAGGTATTCATTTTTTGCAAAAGGATAATCTGCTGTCAGATGTCGGCATAGCGTGAAGCCGTCTCCTTGAGCATCTTCAGGAAATGGCTTTGGGTGGGTGTCGGCTGCCAGTCGCGACGCAGGGTGATGCCAACAGGCCGTCGTGTGTGACTCAGCGCGTAGGGGATGACGCTGAGAATCCCCTGGCGCAGTTCGTGTTCGATCTGGTGAGCGGAAATCAACGTCAGGCGGTCGCTGCCACTGAGCAGTTCTCGAATAAGTATTTGTGAACTGGTTTCAACCAGGCGGGTTGGAGGGGTGATGCCTCGATCGCTGAACAGGGTGTCGAAAAATGCCCGTGTCGGTGTGCCCTTGCGGGGTACGACCCAGCTGCACCGAGCCAGGTCTTCCAGTGTCAGGGGGGCTGCGCGGCGCAATGGGTGGTCCTTGCGACCGACGATTGCCAGCGGTGGCGACAGCAGCTCTTCCTGGATGATGTCATCGGCCGGCGCCGGGTAGCGTAATGCGCCCACCAGCATGTCCAGATCACCGCTGCGCAGACGCAGCAAGAGGCCGTCATAGGGGGCGTCGACCACGTTGATGCCGATATCTGGGTGGGCCAGGCTGAAGCGGTTGATCACCTCCGGCAGGATGGAGGTACGTGCCAGCGGCATGCTGCCGATGACAATTCGGCCCACTTCGCGAAACTGCAGCGCGCTGATCTCATAATAGCCCTGTTCGATCTCGGAAAAGCCCAGCTTGGCGGCGCGCGTGAGTATCTCGGCGGCTCGGGTCGGTGTGATGCCGGTGCGGGCCTTTTCGAATAATGTGATACCCAGCTGATGTTCGAGTTCGCGTGCGGCCCGGTGCAGCGAGGACTGCGACAGCTCAAGACTGCGACTGGCGACGCTGAAGCTGTGACTCTCGGTGACCGCAATCAGCGCCCGCAACTGGGTGGTGGTCAGTAGTGGCAGCAGGTTGGCGGGGCTGCCATTATGGCTCTGACTGCTTTTCAGGGCGGCCCTTATGCCGCGCTCCAGATAATCCATGCAGCGGCAGACACGGTTGTACCAAGCCTCGCCGGACGGGGTCGGAAACATGCCGTTGGAGTGGCGCTCGAACAGCTCGGTCTCGAGCAGTGTTTCCAGTTTTCCTATCGCCTGGGTAATGGCCGGCTGGGACAGAAATGCCCGCGGTGCTGCCTTGCTGATGCTGCGGCATTTGGCGACTTCCATAAACACCCGCAGGTGTCTCAGGTTGGGCATGACAAACTGCATGGCGTCTCCGGTTAAGCGGTGAAAGAGGGGGCGCGTTCTCAAAATTCAATAGTATTGCGGCCAAATTGAAATAGCCAGTTCCGGGGTGCATGCGAATACTAGGCGCACTTGATTCAGCCACATAACGCTATTGAAGGTGCCTGAGATGATTATCGATTGCCATGGTCACTACACTACTACGCCGCCACAGGTAGGTGAGTACCGCGAGAAACAGAAAGAAGCTGTTGCCAAGGACCCCAAGTTCGTCGGTGAGAAAGGTCAGATCATCATCAGTGATGACGAGATCCGTGAAACCATCGAGAACAACCAGCTGCGCCTGCAGCAGGAGCGTGGTACCGACCTGACCATCTTCTCGCCGCGTGCCAGCTGGATGGGCCATCATATCGGTAACGAACACACCAGCCAGTTCTGGACCGAGCACCAGAACGACCTGATCCGTCGTGTTTGCGATCTGTTCCCGAAAAACTTTGCGCCGGTAGCCCAGCTGCCGCAGTCGCCGGGTGTCGATCCGGCCAAATCCGTACCGGAAATCGTGCGTACCGTCGAAGAGATGGGCTTCATCGGTATCAACCTGAACCCGGACCCCAGTGGCGGTCACTGGAACGGCTCTTCTCTGGCGGATCGTTCCTTCTACCCGATCTACGAAAAGATGGTCGAGTACGATATCCCGGCGATGGTTCACGTCAGCGCGGCGTGCAATGACTGCTTCCACACGACAGGCTCTCACTACCTGGGTGCTGACACTACCGGCTTCCAGCAGCTGATGATGTCTGACGTGTTCAAGGATTTCCCTGAGCTGAAGATCATCATCCCGCACGGCGGCGGTGCCGTTCCCTATCACTGGGGCCGCTTCCGTGGCATGGCACTGGACCAGGGCTTCGATCTGGAAGAGCGCGTACTGAACAACATCTACTTCGACACCTGCGTGTACCACCAGCGCGGCATCGACCTGTTGCTGGACATCGTGCCGACCAAGAACATCCTGTTCGCCTCCGAGATGATCGGTGCTGTGCGCGGTATCGACCCGGAAACCGGTCACTACTTCGATGACACCAAGCGTTACATCGACGGTAACGCGGCACTGACGGCCGAGCAGAAGCAGGAAATCTTCGAGCACAACAGCCGACGCGTGTTCAGCCGTCTGCAAATTCCGGCCTGAGACAGGAGTCGATCATGAGAGAGAATATTGTCGTTCAGAATATCGAACGTGCCGATCAGGCGGTCATTGACGGTCTGGCTGAATGTGGCGTGGCCACCATCCATGAAGCCCAGGGCCGTGTCGGCCTGCTGGCGCACTACATGCGTCCGATTCAGCAGGACGTGGCCGTGGCCGGTTCTGCGGTGACCATCTCCGGCGCCGCCGGCGACAACTGGATGATGCACGTGGCGATCGAGCAGTGCCAGCAGGGTGACATGATGGTATTCGCACCGACGTCACCCTCGCTGCACGGCTTCTTCGGTGACCTGCTGGCGACCTCTGCCCAGGCGCGTGGCGTAGTCGGTCTGATCATCGACGGTGGTGTGCGTGATACTCGCGACCTGCGTCAGATGAACTTCCCGGTCTGGTCCAAGGCGGTATTTGCCGAAGGTACCATCAAGGAGACTCTGGGCTCGGTCAACGTGCCCCTGGTCTGCGCCGATGCGCTGGTCAACCCGGGCGACGTGATCGTGGCCGATGATGACGGTGTCGTGGTCGTGCGTCGCGAGAAGGCGGCCGAGGTGCTGGAACTGGCGCGCAAGCGCATGGAGCTGGAAGAGTCCAAGCGTGTGCGCATGGCCAACGGCGAGCTGGGTCTGGACATCTACAACATGCGTCCGCGCCTGGAAGAGAAGGGCCTGAAGTATGTCTGATGGCGTCCGCTGCATGTGGATGCGGGGCGGTACCTCCAAGGGGGGGTATTTCCTCGCATCCGACCTGCCGGCCGATACTGCCGAGCGCGACGCCTTGCTGTTGCGGGTCATGGGTTCGCCCGACCCGCGCCAGATCGATGGCATGGGCGGTGCCGACCCGCTGACCTCCAAGGTTGCGGTGGTCAAACCGTCCAGTCGTGAGGATGCCGATGTAGACTACCTGTTCCTGCAGGTGTTCGTCGACCAGGCGATCGTGACCGATGCGCAGAACTGCGGCAACATCCTCGCCGGTGTTGGCCCCTTCGCCATCGAACGCGGCCTGGTGGCGGCACAGGATGGCGAGACCGAAGTGCGTATCTTCATGGCAAATACCGGTCAGATCGCCCGTGCCCGCGTCAGCACCCCTGAAGGCAAGGTCAGCTATGCGGGCGCAGCCCGTATCGATGGCGTGCCCGGCAGTTCCGCCGCTGTGCCGATCACCTTCGAGGATACCGCCGGTTCCAGCTGCGGTGCGCTGCTGCCCACGGGTAACGCGGTCGACACTATCGACGGCGTCGAGGTGACCCTGATCGACAACGGCATGCCCGTCGTGGTGATGCGCGCCGAAGATATGGGCATCACCGGTACCGAGTCCCGCGAGGAACTCGAGGCCAATACGGCGTTGCGTGAGAAGCTGGAGTCGATCCGTCTTCAAGCCGGACCGCTGATGAACCTCGGTGATGTGAGCGAGAAGTCGGTACCGAAGATGAGTATGGTCAGCCAGGCAACCAACGGCGGTGCCCTGTCGACCCGTACCTTCATTCCGCACCGCTGTCACGCCTCCATCGGCGTGCTGGGCGCGGTCAGTGTCGCCACGGCGGCGGTACTGCCCGGTTCACCAGCGGCGGCGGTGGCCGAGATTCCGGCCGGCGAACGCAAGACCCTGTCGGTCGAGCATCCGATCGGCGAAATGAGTGTGATACTGGATATGGACGCTGAAGGTCAGGTGACCTCCGCCGCCATCCTCAGAACGGCGCGCAAGCTGTTTGACGGCGAAGTGTTCAGCCATAACAACTGATTCAACAGGTGTACCGAAATGATGGATCCTGATTACCTGCCTTTCCATGCCAACCCGAGCAAGCCTGAATTCAAGGCGCCGGAAGGTGCCGTGGATGCCCACTGTCATGTATTTGGTCCGGCAGACAAGTTCCCCTACCACCCCAAGCGCAAGTACACGCCCTGTGATGCGCCCAAGGAAAAACTGTTCGAACTGCGTGATTACCTTGGTTTTTCCCGCAACGTGATCGTACAGGCTTCCTGCCACGGTACCGACAATGCGGCGCTGATCGATGCGCTGGAAAATGCCGGTGAGCTGGCGCGCGGCGTGGCCGTGGTTGATCCTGCGATCACCGAAGACGAACTCAAGGCGATGGACGAAGCCGGTGTGCGTGCCGTGCGTTTCAACTTCGTCAAGCGCCTGGTCGATACTACGCCGAAAGAGGTGTTCCTGTCGGTCGCTGAGAAGATCAAGCCGCTGGGCTGGCACATCGTAGTCTACTTCGAAGCACCGGATCTGGAGGAGCTGATCCCCTTCCTGAACGAACTGGATACCACCATCGTGGTCGACCATATGGGACGTCCCGATGTTACCAAGGGTGTTGAGCACGCGGACTTCCAGCGCTTCATCGACTTCATGGCCAGCAACGACAAGGTGTGGGTCAAGACTACTTGTCCTGAGCGCCTGACCCAGACGCCGCCGGATTACAGCGACGTGGTTCCGTTCATGAAAGCCCTGGTCGAGAAGTTCCCGGATCGTTGCCTGTGGGGTACCGACTGGCCGCACCCGAACATGAAGTCGCACACGCCTGATGACGGCAAGCTGGTAGATGTGATCCCGCAGATCGCAACCACCGCCGAGCTGCAGCAGAAGCTGCTGGTCGACAACCCAATGCGTCTTTACTGGTCCTGACAGGAGAACTGATGATGAGCTCAACGCACCGCGAGGTACCGGGTACCATCTTCTTCGATGGTCCCATGGCCACCAAGGGCTATGCGCTGAACAAGATGTGCTACTCGTTCAACGGCGCTGAAGGTCGCGACGCATTCAAGGCTGACGAAGCGGCCTACTGCGACAAGTTCGGCCTGACCGAAGCGCAGAAAGAGGCGGTCCTCAAGCGCGATATCCTGGCGCTGCAGCGCGAAGGTGGCAGCATCTACTATCTGGCCAAGTTCGCCGGCCTGCTGGGATTGAACATGCAGGACATCGGCGGTCTGCAGACCGGTCGTACCACCGAAGAGTTTCAGGCATACCTGGAAAGCCAGGGCAGGGGAAAGAACAATGGCTAAAGTGATTGGTGGTATTACCACCTCCCACATTCCGGCGATCGGCATCGCCATGGATCGGGGTCTGGAAGACACTCCCTACTGGAAGGACTTCTTTGCCGGCTACCCGCCAGTGCGCGAGTGGCTGAACGAACAGCAGCCGGACATCGCCATCGTGTTCTACAACGACCACGGTCTGGAGATGTTCCTCGACAAGAAGCCGACCTTTGCACTGGGTTGTGCGCCGCAGTACGAGAACGCCGATGAGGGCTGGGGTATCGCCACCATCCCGCCGGTCACCGGCGAGACCGAACTGTCCTGGCATATCGCCAACGAACTGATCGAACACGACTTCGATCCAACCATCTGTCAGGACATCAAGGTGGACCACGGTCTGACCGTGCCGCTGTCAGTGATGTATCCGGGCCACAACTATCAGCACCTGAAGGTGATTCCGGTGTGCATCAACTGCGAACGCTATCCGATGCCCAAGCCGTCCCGCTGCTTCGCGCTGGGTCAGGCAATCGGCAAGGCGGTGGAATCCTTCGCCGGCGACCAGAAGGTAGTGGTGTTCGGTACTGGTGGCCTGTCGCATCAGCTGGATGGCGAACGTGCCGGCATCATCAACAGTGATTTTGACATCGAGTGCATGGACAAGCTGGTCAGCGATCCTGAAGCCCTGACCCGGTACAGCAACGATGATCTGGTCGAGATTGCCGGCGCCCAGGGCGTCGAGCTGAACATGTGGCTGGCGATGCGTGGCTGCCTGCTGGGTGATGTGAAAGAGGTGCACCGCAACTATGTAGCACCGATCTCCAACACCGGCGCCGGTCTGCAGCTGCTGATCAACGACTGAAACTCTACGGCTAGTAGGTCAGACCTGTTTTCTCAGTCTCCCTCATATTACAGGTCTTTTGCCCCGGTTCGTCCGGGGCTTTTTTCGTTATCAGCAGCGACAGTTCTGTTGATCGGCCAGATTGCTGGCGCTCGTCTAACCGTGACGTTTCAGTCCGTCCCCTGGACCAGGTTGTCATAGATCTTCGCCAGCAGGGTGTTGGCCCGCCCTATCTGGGCTGATGTCAGCCCCTTGAAACTACGCTTGAACAGCTGGCTCACCGAGCCGCGAATCTCTTCCAGCCGATCCAGTCCCTTGTCGGTCAAGGATACCAGTGTCACCCGCCCATCCTCGGGTGAGGTCTTCAGCAGCACCAGTCCTTCATCTCTCATGCGGTAGAGAATCTTGGTCGTCGTCGGCAGCTTGGCGACAGCGTGATCGGCTATCTCCGAGATGCTCAGTTCAGCGTGCTCTTTCAGAATCATGATGATTCGCCAGCGCGGCACATCCATGTCGACCTTCTTCAGCAGGCGTTCCATCTCCTGGGTGTAGCGGGCATTGAGCTGGGCGACCCAGTAGAAGGGGAATTCGCGACGCTTGAAGTTGTCGCTGAGCGGATCGTACATGTCGGCTTTGCGTGTATTGCTCATCGAAAAAACGGCTCTCTGGCGGCTGCACGCAGTGGATGTGCTGCCGAGGATAGTTGACAGGGAAAGTATATCGCTAATCCCGGAGGGGTGAAATTTTTTGGTGCATGTTTTTTGTATTTTGCACTGTTTTTGGTCGGTTTTTTGGCTGGCAAAAATGGGATGTTTTAATGTCATAAATGGGTTTTATGACGTTTTCAAGACATTTTCGGGCTGTTTGTTGTTTGTTTTATTTTGTTATTTTTGTTGCTTTTTCGCGTGTTTTTATTGTTTTTTGACGAATTTATCCTGTCTGGCTCGTGCCTTGCTTGTTGCGTGTGAATCCTCATTCAGATGACAGAAGTCATGGAAGTGGCTGCATCCAATTAGTTGACGAATCAAGTGATAGGTGAAATTCTTTGTTCAGCTCACGAGGCAAATGGCGTCAGCTGAAACAGCTGCAAACCGCATCAAAAGCAACAGTGCCGAAAAGCTGGATGCGGCAGGTGCCAGTGCCACAGAACAATAAAGACAACAATATGGAGCCGAGCGACATGCCTGGTTATCAGATCGACAAATCCCTCTGGGGCGGGGAAACCCTGTTCGACGCCCTGCTGGACGAGGTGCGCAAGCGCCGACAGGAGTTCGAAGACCAGAAGTACATCTCCCACGACATCATAGAGTCCTTCAAGGATATCGGCGTCTACCGGGCGATGGTCCCCAAGGCGTTGGGTGGCGATGAGCGCAGCCCGATGGAGTTTCTGCAGATGGTCGAGGCGATGGCAGCGGCTGATGGCTCCGCCGGCTGGGTCGCCAGCTTTGGTATGAACCCTGCCTATCTGGCGGCACTGCCGCCAGCCACCATCGACAAGGTCTGGTCCGAAACCCCGAACATCGTTTTTGCGGGCGGCATCTTCCCGACGCAACCGGCGAAGAAAGTCGATGGCGGATTCATTGTCAGTGGCTGCTGGAAGTTCGGCAGTGGCTGCATGGGCGCCTCTCTAATCGGCGTCGGCATTCAGCCGGATGGCGGTGAGCCGCTGCCGCGCATGGCAGTGATGCCGGCCGACAAGGTCAAGATCCTGCCCAATTGGGATGTGATCGGCATGGTCGGCACCGGCAGTCATGACCTGATCGTTGAAGAAGTCTTCGTGCCGGAAGAGTGGACCTTCGTCCGTGGCGGCAAGCCCAATATCGAGTCCGATTTCTTCCGCTATCCGTCCCTGGCCTTCGCGGCCCAGGTGCTCTCCGTGACCACCGCTGGTCTGGCTCGTGAAGCTCTGGATGTGGTGCAGGGCATGGCGGCTGGGCGCAAGTCCGTCACCGGTGCGCCGAATCTGGGTGAGCGTGAATATGTCCAGATCGAGATTGCCCGGGCCGAAGCCAAGCTGCGCGCCTCTCGCGCCTTTTTCTACGAAGCCACTGAAGATGCCTGGAACAGCATCCAGTCAGGTGGCAAGCCCAGTCGCGAGCAGATCAATCTGGTGCGTCTGGCGACCACCAACCTGACCCATGAGTGTGCCGAAGCCATCCGCATCGCCTATCAGGTGGCGGGCATGACCAGCACCTACAACGACCACCCGCTGTCACGAATTCTGCGTGACTCCATGATGGCGACCCAACATGCCTTTATGGGCGCGGTCACGCTTAAAAATGCCGGCGCCATGTTCTTTGGCCACGACCCGCTGCCGGGTTACCTCTGAATCGACTGACAGGAGATAGACACATGACTACCAAGACCCCCCTGCGCGTCCTGTTTTGCATGGGCATCAACCAGAACTTCATGGATGCACCGCGCGAAGAGCAGCTTGATGTCTGGGCCGCTTTCGGCGAGATGTGGAACGGCATTCACGATATGGATGGCGTTGAGGTGATCGGCA
Organism: uncultured Marinobacterium sp.; assembly: GCA_963677795.1. Lineage (GTDB taxonomy): Bacteria > Pseudomonadota > Gammaproteobacteria > Pseudomonadales > Balneatricaceae > Marinobacterium. The sequence continues at coordinate 3,022,984 of OY782520.1, forward strand.
ACATGGATGACGACCAGAGTATGGTTGGCCCGTCTTCCGGTTACCCCTGGACCACTTACCTGCTGGCCGATGTGGCCGATTACGACACTGTCTGTGCCTGCTGCAACCTGTTCCGCAGCACCGAAGTAGGCAAGGGGCCCTACAAGCTGTGGCGCTACGCCAAGGTGGAAGCGCGCATCGGTCGTGAACTGATCGTGCAGCGTGCCTGAGGACCGAGTTTTTGAGGACAGAGCGATGAGCGAACTGGAGCAGCTGCGACAGCGAGTCAGTGCCCTGGAAGCGGCCCGGGACATCAGTGCTTGCCTGCATGAATACATGCAGCTGTGCGACTACCTCGACGAAGGCTTCGATCTGGCGCCGCTGATGGCGCTGTTTACCGAAGACGCCATCTGGGAAGGCAAGGGCAAGCGGTATGCCAATACCTTTGGCCGCCGGGAAGGGCGAGAAGCGGTGCGGGCGATGTTCGAGAAATACACCCTGCCGCCGGCGCACTTCGCACTCAACGTGCACTTCCTGACCTCCGAAAAGGTGGACGTGCAGAGCGACAGCGAAGCCGAGGGCAGCTGGGTGTTGCTGCAGACCGCAACCTTTGCGGACGGGCGTTCCCAATTGAGCAGCGCACTGCTGAACGTGCGTTTCCGCAAGGAAGACGAGCGCTGGAAAATCGCCCATTTCTGCACCACCAGCCGATTCAACCGCCCGGTGCAGACACCCTGGGATAACCCGCAGCCACTGCCGGTTCCTGAAGAATAAGTGCCCGATGGCGACAGCCATGGGCCGAGCAAGAATAAGAGAGCAGACCATGAGTGAATTGATCGAAATGCAGAACATCAGCCTGAAAGCGGCTGAAATGGTGGAAGAGGGGCGCGTACACAAGGACCTCTACTCCAACCCGGAGATCTTCGAGGAAGAGCTGGACAAGGTGTTCAACAACACCTGGGTGTTCGTCGGTCACGAAAGCGAAGTGCCGGAAGCCGGCAGCTTCAAGACCGCTTACATCGGTCGCCAGCCGGTGATCCTGAGCCGCGACCGCAAGATGAACCTGCATGTGCTGCAGAACCGCTGCCGTCACCGTGGCGCCACTGTCTGCGAGGCGCGCAAGGGCAAGACCAAGGCCTTTACCTGCCCGTACCACGGCTGGGGCTACGGCCTGGATGGCAGCCTGCGTGCGCTGCCGAAGCCGGAAGAGTACGACGGCGTTTTCGACAAGAAGGATATGCCGCTGGAAAGCCTGCGCGTGGAAACCTACCAGGGTATGGTCTTCGCAACCTTCAACGACGACATCGAACCGCTGGAAGATTTCCTCGGCGCTGCCAAGAAGTGGATCGATCTGTTCATGAAGCAGGGTGGTGGCTATCCGGTGAAAGTACTGGGTGAGCACCGTTTCAACTTCCCGGGCAACTGGAAGATCCAGCTGGAAAACACCACTGACGCCTACCACTTCCCGATCGTGCACAAGTCCTTCGTCACCTCGCTGGACGAGGCGACCGCTGACATCTTCGACTTCCTTGATGGTGAAGGCTTCGTCGAAGACCTGGGCAACGGTCACAGCGTGATGGTGATGATCCCGCAGCTGGTCGACCTGGAAGATGATCTCGACCAGCCGATCCCGGCGCGTTTCGAGGCTCTGGCACAGGCGCTGCGCGATGAAGGCAAGTCGGAAGACGAAGTGAAGAAACTGGTCCGCGCGGCGCACGGTACCGGCTTCAACCTGAACCTGTTCCCGAACGTGTCCTGCTCCATGGCGTTCTTCCGTGTGCTGCGCCCGGTCAGCGTCGGCGAAACCGAGATTCAGCACGTGGCACTGGGCGGCGAAGGTGCTCCGGCAGCCTTCAACCGCAAGCGCATGCGTCTGCACGAGCACTTCCAGGGCCCGATGGGCTTCGGTACGCCGGATGACGGTGAGGCCTGGGAGCGCGTACAGAAGGGCTCCATGGCCGGCACCGACGGCTGGGTCCTGGTCAACCGCGGCATGAACAACCTGCATGATTCCAAAGACGGCAATGTGGCCGGTGCGGTCTGCTCCGAGACCGGCATGCGTGGTGCCTACCGCCAGTACAAGAAGATGATGGCCGCCGCCGGCGCAGCCGAAACAGCAGAGGAGAAATAAGCATGAAATCCAATACCCAACTGCTGGCTCAGGTGACCGAATTCATCGGCTACGAAGCGGACCTGCTGGACCACAAGGGCTACCAGGAATGGCTTTCCCTGTGGACCGATTCCGGCCTCTACATCGTGCCGGCGGACCTGAACGAAACCGACTACCTGAACACCCTGAACCTGGCGCTGGATGATGCCGACATGCGTCGCATGCGTATCGCCCGCCTGGAAAACGGCGAGTCCGTATCGGCGCTGTCCGTGGGCAACACCGTGCGCATGATGTCCCGTGTCCGTGTGCTCGAAGCCGGTGAAGATGTTGTCATCGCCCGTTGCGCCATGACGCTGAACGAACTGCGCCACGGCAAGCTGGTGACCTATCCGGCCAACGTGGAATACACCCTGAAACCGACGGCTGACGGCTTCAAGCTGGAACAGAAGGTGGTGAAGCTGCTGCACGCCGACGGCTTCCTGCGCACTGTCAGCTTCATCTTCTAAGGAGAGCGACCATGTCGACACCCGCACTGTCTCAGGTGGCTCTGGTCACCGGTGCCGCCCAGGGGCTGGGCAACCATATCGCCCGGCGTCTGCATGATGCCGGTTACCGGGTGGTGCTCAGCGACATCAATGCCGAAGCCGCGCAACAGGCGGCTGATGCCCTGGATGCCAGTGGCGAAACCGCCATGGCGGTTGCACTCAACGTCGCGCTGAAACGTGACTTCGAATCAGCCCTGACCCAGGTGCTGGAGCGCTGGGGTGGCCTGCATGTGCTGGTGAACAATGCGGCCGTGACCCGGGCTACCCCGGTGATGGAGATCTCGGCTGAAGAGTTTAACGACATCGTCAGTATCAACCTGGGCGGTACCTTCGTGGGCTGCCAGGTGATGGGCCGCTATATGGCTGATCAGGGCTACGGACGCATTATCAACATGTCCTCCCTGGCCGGCCAGAACGGCGGTACCTCGACCGGTGCCCATTACGCCGCCTCCAAGGGCGGCATCCTGACCCTGACCAAGGTGTTCGCCAAGGAGCTGGCCGGGCAGGGCGTGACGGTGAATGCCATCGCGCCCGGTCCGATCGACTCCCCGATGGTGAAAGCACTGGTCCCGGAAGAGCGCCTGCCGGGACTGTTGAGCGCCATTCCGGTGGGACAGCTGGGCGATGCCGATTTCATCGGCGACATGGTGGTACAGCTGGCGAAGCCGGAAGCGGCCTTTGCCACTGGCACGACCTGGGACATCAACGGCGGCCTGTTCATGCGCTGAGGCAATACCTATGACCAGTAAAATCGATAACACACTCATTCATGCGACGGTTACCCGTCGTGACGACCAGACCGACGAGATCGCGGTGTTCGAACTGGCTGCGGCTGACGGCAGCGCTCTCCCGGCGTTCGAAGCCGGTGCCCACATCGATGTGGTGGTGGCACCCGAGCTGATTCGTCAGTACTCGCTGAGCAATGCACCCGGTGAAACCACCTATCGTCTTGGCATTCTCAATGATCCAAACTCCCGTGGCGGCTCGCGGCAGATCCATGCAGAGCTGAAGGACGGCGCCCAGGTGCAGATCAGTGCTCCGCGCAACCACTTCCCGCTGGACATGGCTGCCGGACACAGTCTGCTGATCGGCGGCGGTATTGGCATTACGCCGATGATCGCAATGGCCTATGCACTCAAGGCGGCCGGCAAGTCATTCGAACTGCACTACTGCAGCCGCAGTGAAAACAAGGCGGCTTTCCTGGATGAGCTCAAGCGCGAGTTCGGCGAATCTCTGGTACTGCATTTTGATGATGCTGGTGAAGCCAGCCGCATCGATCCGAAAGCGCTGGCCGCGGCCCGTCCCGATACTCATCTCTACGTCTGTGGCCCCAGTGGTTTCATGGACTGGGTGATCGAGCAGGGCAAGGCGGCCGGTCTGCCGGATCATCAGGTGCACTTCGAGTACTTCAACGCCGAAGTCGACATCAGTGGCGAAGCGTTCGAAGTTTACGCCGAGGCCAGCGATGTAACCGTTCAGGTCGGCCCGAACGAGAGCATCGCCAATGCCCTGAAAGCGGCAGGCGTGAAAGTGCAGATGTCCTGCGAAGAGGGCGTGTGCGGTACCTGTATCTGTGACGTGCTTGAGGGTACGCCTGATCACCGTGACCACTTCCTGACCGACGAGGAAAAAGAGGACAACGACCAGATCGCGCTCTGTTGCTCACGTGCCAAGAGCAGCCGCCTGGTTGTGGATATCTAAGGTTCGCAATAAATCTGTCGCGGAGATCAGCCGCGGCAGAACACCGATTCCAACGGGAATCAAAATCCAAACGGGAGACTATAAAAATGAAAACGATTCTCCGTGTTGCAGCTTCTGCAACCTTTGCACTTCTAGCCACCACTGCCAGCGCTGAAACGCGTTTGACCATGTCCTCCTGGTTGCCGTCCGGCCATCCGCTGGTCAAGGACGTCATGCAGCCCTGGATCAAGAACGTCGAGGAAGCCACTGAAGGACGCGTGAAGATCATCATGCTGCCGTCGGCGCTGGGTCACCCCAAGGTTCACTACGATATCGCCCGTGAAGGTCAGGCGGATATCACCTACAGCGCCCATGGTTATACGCCGGGCCGTTTCAAACTCTACAAGATGGTCGAATTCCCGTTCGGCGGCGACAGTGCCGTGGGGACCTCTGTGGCCTACTGGAATGTCTATAACGACTACCTGAAGCCGGCAGGCGAGCACAAGGATGTCAAACTGCTGGGCCTGTTCACCCATGGGCCAGGCCATATCCACAACAGCAAGCGCACCGTCAATGCGGCCAGTGACCTCGAGGGACTGAAGCTGCGTGTGGGTGGCGGCATCATGAACGACATCGCCACCGAACTGGGTGCCGTGACCCTGCAGAAGCCGTCCTCCAGCACCTATGAACTGGTGTCCAGTGGCGTTGCCGACGGCACTCTGTTCCCGCTGGAATCCGTGCCGGCGTTCAATATTCAGGACAAGACCACTCACACCACCCTGGTGCCGGGCGGCCTGTACAACTTCAGCTTCTTCCTGGTGATGAACCGTGATCGTTTTGCCGATCTGCCGGAAGAGGACCAGAAGGCAATCGAGTCGGTCTCCGGTGAAGCCTTCGCACGCCTGGCCGGCCAGATGTGGGATACCCAGGACGCCAAGGGGCTGGAAGCGATCAAGGCCAATGGCAACGAGATCGTAACCGCCAATGACGCCTTCCTGACCGAAATCCGCAACGCCAGTGCGCCGATGGAAGCTGAATGGCTGAAGACGGCAGCAGAGCTGGGTGTTGACGGCAAGGCGGCGCTGGAAGCCTTCCGCAAAATGAGCCATCAGCAGGACGTGGCGCAGACTCGCTGAGGTTGAAACATGAACTCGACTCGCACACAAAGCAACGGTTGGCTGGCGCGTGGAGAAGGTGTTCTCAAGACGCTGCTCAGTGGCACGGCTGCCCTTGTCATGTTTCTGATGATGGCGCTGACCCTGGTAGACGTTCTGGGACGTTACCTGTTCTCTGCACCGGTGACCGGCGCCTTTGAGGTGACGGAGTTGATGCTGGCAGCGGTGATCTTTCTGGGATTGCCGCTGATTACCGCCGAGGGTGGTCACATCGCCGTGGACATCCTCGATTCGGCGCTGAGCGATCGCGTCCGAGCGGTGCAGTACTGGGTGGTCGGTCTGATCAACGTACTGGCTTTCGGCATCTTCGCCTGGGTGCTCTGGGAGCACGCCTTCAAGGTGCTGCGATACGAAGATACAACGGCGGTGCTGCAGATTCCCTATGCCTGGCTCGCCTTCCTGATGGCGATCACCGCTTCGGTGTCCGCACTGACCCTGTTTATCAAGCTGCTGTTTGACCGAAACGGCAAGACCTCGAAAGGAGTGCAGTAATGGAGGCAAGTCTGATCGGCTTTGCAGCACTGATGGTGCTGATTCTGGCCCGGGTGCCGCTGGGGATTGCGATGGGTATTGTTGGCGTGGTCGGCTTTGCGCTGGTTCAGCAGGTCACCTATGGCAATCCACGCGGCTGGGATACCGCCCTGAACATGATCGCGTCCACCGCGTTCGATACCGGCCTGGCCTACGGGCTGTCGGTAGTTCCTCTGTTCCTGTTGATGGGTAACCTGATCACCGAATCAGGCATGTCCAAGGAACTCTATCGTGCCGCCAACGCTTTCCTGGGCCACTTCAAGGGTGGTCTGGCACTGGCCACAGTGGTGTCCTGCGGCGCGTTTTCGGCAGTCTGTGGCAGCTCCATGGCTACAGCCGCGACCATGTCCAAGGTGGCGATGCCATCGATGCGCGAATACAAGTATGCCGATAGTCTGGCCACCGGCGCCATCGCGGCGGGCGGTACTCTGGGCATCCTGATTCCCCCCAGTGTGATCCTGGTGATCTACGGCCTGATGACCGAAAGCGATATCGGCAAGCTGTTCATCGCCGGTCTGCTGCCCGGACTGATCGGCGTGATCCTGTACATGCTGGCGGTGGTCTTTGCCGTGCGCCTGAAGCCTGAAATCGGTCCGGCGGGCAAGCGTTCTACCTGGAAGGAACGTCTGATCTCGATGAAAGGGGTTTGGGGCATCAACCTGATCTTCATCATTGTCATGGGCGGCATCTATGCGGGCATCTTTACGCCGACCGAAGCAGCCGGTATCGGGGCTTCCGGTGCGTTCCTGATCGCCCTGTTCAGCGGCAAGCTGAGCTTCAAGATGTTCCAGCGCTCGCTGACCGGTGCCGCCCGCACGACGGCGATGCTGTTCTTCCTGGTGATTGGAGCGGTCATTTTCTCCAACTTCATCAATCTCACCGGCATGCCGATGATCCTCAAGGACTGGGTAATCGAATCCGGTTTCAGCCCCTTCATGGTGATCCTGATTCTGGTGGCGGTTTACCTGCTGCTTGGCTGCGTGCTGGAAAGCATGTCGATGATTCTGCTGACCGTGCCGGTGTTTTACCCAATGGTTGAGGCGATGGGCTTCGATCTGATCTGGTTCGGCATTCTGGTCGTCGTGGTCACCGAGATCAGCCTGATTACACCGCCGGTGGGCATGAACGTGTTCGTTCTGCGCGGTGTGGTGCCAGACGTGAAACTGTCCACCATTTTTCGTGGCGTAACACCGTTCTGGATGGCTGACATTGTGCGCCTGGTGTTGATTATCACCGTGCCTTCACTGTCACTGATGCTGCCCAATGCCGTGGGCTAGGGCGGCCACAAACTCGAACGAAACAGTGCGTACAACAACCTATAAGAATAACGATGAGGTAACCCAATGAAAAAAGGTGTAATGCGTCCCGGACATGTGCAGATTCGCGTGCTGGATCTGGATGAAGCGCTCAACCACTATGTGGACCTGCTGGGCCTGATCGAGATGGATCGCGACGATCAGGGCCGGGTCTACCTGAAAGGCTGGACCGAGGTGGACAAGTTCTCGGTGGTGCTGAAGGAAGCGGATCAGCCGGGCATGGATTTCATGAGCTTCAAGTGCCTCAGCGAGGAAGTGCTCGATCAGCTGCAGCAGGCGCTGACCGACTACGGCGTGGCGGTCGAAGAAATTCCGGCGGGCGAGTTGAAGGATTGCGGTCGCCGCATCCGTTTCCAGGCGCCCACCGGCCATAACTTCGAACTCTTTGCCACCAAGGAGCAGACCGGTCGCCATGGCGTCGGCAACCACAACCCGGAAGCCTGGCCGCGTGATCTCAAGGGCATGAAGGCGCAGCGCTTTGATCACTGCCTGCTCTACGGCCCGAACCTGGATGAGACCTATGACCTGTTCCGCGAGGTGCTGGGTTTCGACCTCTGCGAACAGGTGATGACGCCGGATGGCAAACGGGTGGCGCAGTTCCTGACCACCAGCATGAAGGCGCACGACATTGCCTTCATCGATCACCCCGAGCCGGGCAAGTTCCACCACGCCTCCTTCTTCCTGGAGACCTGGGAAGAGGTGCTACGCGCCGGTGACCTGATCTCGATGACCGATACCTCCATCGATATCGGCCCGACCCGTCACGGCATCACCCACGGCCAGACGATCTATTTCTTCGATCCGTCCGGCAACCGCAACGAGGTGTTCTGTGGTGGCGACTACTTCTACCCGGACCACGAACCGATCACCTGGGATGCGGACAAGCTGGGCAAGGCGATCTTCTACCATGATCGCCAGCTCAACGAGCGTTTCCTGACCGCCCTGACCTGATGCCGGAGGTACTTATGTCATTTGATCCGAAAGATTTCCGCCGTGCGCTGGGCAAGTTCCCCACCGGCGTCACCGTCATCACCACCCGTGACGCCGAGGGCAATCCCATCGGCATGACGGCGAGCAGCTTCAACACCCTGTCGATCGAGCCGGCGCTGGTGCTCTGGAGCATCGACAAGGGTGCGTACAGCCTGGACGCCTTCACCAAGGGCAGCGGCTTTGCCATCAACGTGCTGCGCAACGACCAGGTAGAATTGTCCAACGGCTTTGCCCGTCGTGGTGAAGACAAGTTTGCCGGCGTGGAGACCCGCGACTGCGCCAACGGTGCGCCGCTGCTGCCCGATACGGCGGCCTGGTTTGCCTGCAACACCTGGGAAGTTTACGAAGGTGGTGACCACTTCATTATCGTCGGTGAGGTGACCGAATACGACTACGAGGATAATGTCAGCTCGCTGGTGTTCCACAACGGTCGTTACGCCGTACCGGAAACCCATCCGGCGGTACAGGCACCCACCGAGTCGCTGGAAGCGCGTGGCTTCCTCGGCGATTACCTGCTGTATCAGTTGCGCCAGACGTTGAACGCCTACGCCGCCGATTTCTATCCGCAGCTGAGCCATTTCGGCGTGACTGCCGAGGAGTGGCGAGTACTGACCCTGCTGGCCGATGGTGAGCCGATGGCGCCGGAGCAGATCAGTCGCTTCGTCTCCCAGCCGCTGAAGGAGCTGGCCGATACCGGTGAGTGGCTGCAGGACAAGGGATTGTTGACCGTCAGTGACGAAGGGTTCCGCCTGACCGACAAGGGACAACAGCTGGCAACCCAGCTGCTGGACAAGGCGATCGAGCATGAACGCCAGGCGATGTCCTGCCTCAGTGCCGATCAGCAGCAGGTGCTCAAAGAAAGCCTGCGACTGCTGCAGAAGGGCTTCGCGGGCTGAAGCCCCGCTTCAAACAGGGAGAGAGACCATGAAGATGCGAATGCTGAGCGTAGCGGTTGCGGCGGTTCTCTGGGCGGGTGGCGCCCAGGCCGCCCGCGTATCCATGGATGTCCAGAGTGCCTGGCCGCTGACGTTACCGGCCAGTGGCCAGAATGCGGCCCACTTTGCCGAACGGATCAACGCCAAGGGGGCGGGAAGCCTGAAGGTGAAGCTCTACTCGGCGGGCAAGCTGGTGCCGCCGTTGCAGATCTTCGATGCCGTGCAGCAGGGCAGCCTGGATGCCGGTTATACCTCGCCGCTTTACGTGGCGGGCCGTTTCCCGGCTGTGCAGATGTTCGGTGGCGTACCTTTCGGACCGGATGCGATGGATTATCTGGGCTGGCTCTATAACGGAGGCGGCCTGGAGATCTGGCGTGAGATTTACGCCAAACAGGGCGTGGTACCCGTGCCCTGCGGGCTGATGGATTCAGAAGCGGGGGGCTGGTATACCTTCGAGATCAACAGCCCGGAAGACCTCAAGGGCAAGAAGATCCGCTTTGCAGGGCTCGCCGGCGAGGTGATGAAGAAGGCGGGCGCCTCAGTGGTGTTGCTCAGCGGCGGTGATATCTACCCCAACCTGGAGCGGGGCGTGATCGACGGCACCGAGTTCTCCATGCCGGCTATCGATGCGGCCATGGGGTTCGAGAAGGCGGCCAAGTATTACTACTTGCCGGGCTGGCACCAGCCGGCAGCGATCAATGAACTGATCATCAACAAGCGCAAGTGGGACGCCATGGATGATGCCCAGCGTGGTCTGATCGAGGATACCTGTCGCGAGACGCATATCTGGTCGATCACTTCGACCACGCTGCCCAACGCCGAAGCGATCGCCAAATTCCAGGCCGCCGGTACCGAGATCCGCAGCTTCCCCGAGGAGGTGATGAGCGTATTCCGCCAGGCAACCGATGAGGTGATGGCGGAGCAGGCGGCGGCGGATGCCGACTTCAAGCGGGTCTGGGACTCGTTGCAGGCCTACCGTGAAAAAGCTTCCCTGTGGAGCCGTCACAAATCCGACTGAGTCGTGAACGGGGCGGGTAATGCCTGCCCCGTTGTTGTCCGGGCCTGTCTGGGAGGTTGATCATGACTGTCCGAGCCTTGGCAGGACGCATCGAGCGCCTGTCCATTCTGATTGGCAAGAGCGGATCGCTGATCCTGCCGTTGCTGGTGCTGACCATCCTGGTCAATGTTATCCTGAGATACGTCTTCAATATCGGCCTGATCGAGCTGGAAGAGCTGCAGTGGCACCTCAATGCCACGGTGGTGATGTGTTGTCTCGCCTTTACGCTGCAGGCCGATGAGCATGTTCGAGTCGACCTGTTCTATAACCGCCTTGCTCCCCGTAGCCGCGACTGGGTCAACCTGTTGGGTCTGGTGCTGCTGTTTCTTCCGTTCACCGGACTGGTGAGCTGGCATGCCTGGCAGCTGGCGGCTTACTCCTGGGAACTCAAGGAAGGCTCGCCGATGCCATCCGGCTTGCCGGCACGCTACATCATCAAGGGGATCATGGCAGCGGGAATGACGTTGCTGACGCTGCAGGGCATAGCACTGCTGCTCAACTGCCTGTGTCGTCTGTGCCGTCGCCGCGCCCATTAGGAATCTCGTCATGGATGCACTCTTTGTCTTTCTGATCTTCGGCACCTTCATGCTGATCCTGTTCTCCGGCTTTCCGGTGGCCTTCGTGCTCGGTGGTGTCGGTGTGCTTTTTGCCGCGCTGGGCAGCGTGCTGGAACCCTTCGAAATAGCTGAAGTGGCCGAGCTGCGGATGATCGGCTTCGTCTCCAACCGCATTTTCAACACCCTGTCGAGTTACTCGTTGATCCCCATGTCGATGTTCATCTTCATGGGGTACATGCTGGACCGTTCCGGCATTGCCGAACGGTTGATTCTGGCGATGCGCCGCGTGCTGGGGCCTGCGCCGGGCGGGTTGGCGATCGCCGTGGTGCTGATCGGCGTCGTGCTGGCGGCCTCTACCGGCATCATAGGCGCTTCCGTGGTGCTGCTGGCCACCATCGCCTTGCCGACCATGGTGCAGTCGGGCTATGCCCGCTGGCTCAGCGCCGGTACCGTGGGCGCGACCGGATGCCTCGGTATTCTGGTGCCGCCATCGATCATGCTGGTGGTCATGGGCGACCAGCTGCGCATACCGGTGGGCGACCTGTTCATGGGCGCAATCCTGCCGGGCTTGCTGCTGGCCAGCTGTTTCGTCGTTTTCCTGCTGGGGTATGCCTTGCTGAGGCCCAGCGAAATGCCCGCCATGAGCAGGACCGAAGATTCCGGAAGTGCCTGGGTGCTGCTGCGGGAAATGGCCGGGGCACTGCTGGCGCCGCTATTGCTGGTGATTGCCGTACTGGGCTCGATTCTGGCGGGCGTCGCTTCACCAACGGAAGCGTCCGGTATCGGTGCCGCGGGTGCGACATTCCTGGCCTGGGCGTCGAAACGGCTGAGCTGGAACGACCTGCGTCAGGTCTGTTACCAGACCGGCCGAACGGTGGCCTTCCTCTATGCGCTGATATTCGGTGCATCCTGCTTCTCGGTGGTGTTGCGTGGCTACGGTGGCGACGAGGTGATCGAAAATGCCCTCTATGCCTTGCCGTTCAGCCCTGAAGGTGTGCTGGCGCTGGTGATTCTGGTGGTGTTTCTGCTCGGTTTTTTCCTCGACTGGATGGAGATCGTGCTGATCGTGGCGCCGCTGGTGATGCCGATCCTGACCGGGTTTGGCTTCGAGCCGGTCTGGGTGGCGATCCTGATGGCGCTCTGTCTGCAAACTTCCTTCCTGACCCCGCCAGTGGGGATGGCGCTGTTCTACCTGCGCAGCGCCACCCGGGATATCAGCATGCTGGAGATCTACAAGGGAGCGGTGCCCTTCGTGGCGTTGCAGCTGTTGACGCTGGGGCTGGTGGCGATGTATCCGTCGTTGGCGTTGTGGATGCTGGAGTAGGGCACTCAACCCGCCGGTTTCTTCATCTACACTGGAGAAGGCCCCATCAAGCGAGGGAGGTCTTATGTATGCACGTCATTTAACGTTCAGATCCACGCCCGACAATCGGCCCGAGATTGAAGCCTTCGCCAGAGAGGTTTATGCACTCTTCCAAACCCTGGATGGTTTTGTCAGTGTGACCTTCGGCGTCTCGGAAGACGAAATCGAATATGGTTCCTTCTCCCTGTGGGAAACCAAAGCGGCTGCGGAGAGTGCCGGCAAGCGAGCGGGTGAAGAGATCGCGCCTAAGCATCATCGGGTGATGATGACCGAGGCAAAGGTGAAATACTTCGAGGCCTTCTTTCCGGAAGAGCTTGCCAAGAACAATCTAGCCTGAAGTGAACGCCTGACGCTCCGCCGCTTTGCTCGTTCCACCGGTCAGGCGGTATTCGTCGCTGCGACGGAGGGGGCTAATATGGCAGCCGGTCATGCGTAAACATTCGAGCCTGGCCTTTTTACGCGTGTTCCATGGATGAACAAGGGCTGACGAGTCGCATCGTTGGCCCTTTTTCGTTTTGAATGGTCCGTGCTGGACTGGAATGAACCTGCCACTCCGTTTCACAAGCCCATCGGCGCCAGGCCCTTGGATGGCGGGACGGTCTATTGCCTGGCAGGAAAAGCGCTGAAGCCTGAAGCTTCGCCGAGCGGATGTTGAGTGCTTTTTAGATAAAGTTGCTTTTAAGTCAGCTGATATGGCCAAAGTGTGCGAATAGTCCAAAAGGTGACCCTGTTCTACTTTGGTTGTACAATCGCCCGTTTAATTTTTCTGATGGTCGTCTGTCGATCGGGTTGAACCCATGACCGAAAAAAATACTGCCCTAGAATTAATCGATATTCATAAGTCCTATGGCTCATTGGAAGTACTCAAAGGGGTTTCCCTGAGCGCCAGTGACGGTGAAGTGATCTCGATCCTGGGCTCGAGTGGTTCCGGCAAGAGTACGCTGCTGCGTTGCATCAACCTGCTGGAACGGCCCAGTCGTGGACAGATCCGGATTGCAGGCGAAGAACTGGAACTGGTGCCGGGCAAGGATGGCGACCTGCGCGCAGGCAATACCCGTCAGCTTGAGCGCATGCGTTCACGCATCGGCTTCGTGTTCCAGAACTTCAACCTCTGGCCGCACAAATCCATACTTGAGAATATCATCGAAGCGCCGACCCAGGTGCTCAAGCAGTCCCGCGATCAGGCGATCAGCCGCGCCGAGGAACTGCTTGATCGGGTCGGTCTGCTGAACAAGCGTGATGCCTTCCCGACCAACCTGTCGGGTGGCCAACAGCAGCGTGTCGCCATCGCCCGTGCACTGGCGATGGATCCCCAGGTGCTGCTGTTCGATGAACCGACTTCTGCACTGGACCCGGAACTGGTCAACGAAGTGTTGGCCGTGATGCGTTCGCTGGCAGAGGAAGGTCGCACTATGCTGATTGTGACCCATGAGATGCGTTTTGCGCGCGAGGTGTCCAGTCAGGTGGTTTTCCTGCATCAGGGACAGATAGAGGAATCCGGTACCCCGGAAGAAGTTTTCGACCGTCCGCGTTCACAGCGGGTGCGAGACTTCATGGCCAGCCACGCCTGAATGACCTCACGAGGGTCTGATTTGGCCGCATACCTCCCATAAACAGAATTGGTACAACGCTATGAAAATTAGAAAAATTCTGCAGGCCGCCGCGCTGACGGCCCTGACTGTCCTGAGCAGCTCCGCCGCGCTGGCGGGAGACAAGATTCGCATCGCGACCGAAGGTGCCTATGCTCCCTTCAACGGTATCAATGAGCAGGGTGAACTGATCGGCTTCGATGTGGAGATCGCGAAAGCACTCTGTGCGGAGATGAAGGCCGAGTGCGAAATCGTGGCGCAGGACTGGGACGGTATTATTCCGGGCCTGATGAGTCGCAAGTACGATGCGATCATCGCGTCCATGTCGATCACCAAGGAACGTCTGCGCGTGGTGGACTTCACCGAACGCTACTACTCCAACGTGCTGGCATTCGTCGCGCCCAAGGGCAAGGCCCTGGATACCACCGAAGCGGGCCTCAAGGGGCTGACCATCGGTGCCCAGCGTGCCACTCGTTCCGGTCAGTACCTGGAGGACAAGCTGTCTGACGTGGTCAACGTCAAACTCTATGGTACCCAGAGCGAAGCCTATCTGGATATGGCCAATGGTCGTCTGGATGCCATGCTGTCCGACAAGTTCCCGGCCTACGACTGGCTGCAAACGGCTGATGGCGAAGGTTTCGAATTCAAGGGCGAAGATATCGATATCAACGACGAGATCGCCATCGCCGTGCGCAAGCGCGATCCGCTGAAAGAGAAGCTCAACGCGGCGATCAAGGCGATCGTTGAGAACGGTACCTACGCCGAGATCAACGCGCGTTACTTCCCGTTCTCCATCTACTGACAATAGCCCGGGGCCGGCAACAGTTGGCCCCGCAAGCGGATATTCTGATCAATGGATCTACTCGGTTTTGGCGATCTGCTGTTGTCCGGTACCTGGGTAACGGTCAAGCTGGCGCTGACCAGTCTTGTCTTTGGCCTGATGCTGGGCCTTATCGGTGCGACAGCGAAACTGTCCCGTTTCTGGCCGGCACGTGCGCTGGCGACTCTCTATACCACCCTGGTGCGCGGTATTCCCGAACTGCTGCTGGTGCTGACCATCTATTTCGGTGGCTCGATGATCCTGATGGCGATCGCCGAGCAGTTCGGTTACACCGACTATATCGAGATCAGTGCCTTTGCCGCCGGTGTTGCGGCGCTGTCGATCGCCTTCGGGGCCTACTCGACCGAGGTGTTTCGTGGCGCCATTCAGGCGATTCCCAAGGGGCAGTGGGAGTCGGCTCAGGCATTGGGCATGACGCCGCTGAAAACCTTTTTCCGCATCATCCTGCCGCAGGTCTGGCGCCTGGCGTTGCCGGGACTGGGCAACCTGTTCCAGGTGTTGCTCAAGGACACCGCGCTGGTGTCCGTGGTGGGCCTGAATGACCTGATGCGTCAGGCCTATGTCGCCACCGGCTCCACCAACCAGCCGTTTACCTTCTACATGGCGGCGGCCCTGATCTATCTGGGCCTGACCGTGCTGTCGACGGCCATGACCGCCTGGCTTGAGCGTCGGGCCAATCCGGCCGAGAGGAGGGCAGCGGCATGAACTGGGACTGGAGCGTAATTGTCGAGTATTTCCCGCGTCTGGTGGATGGCATCTGGGTCACCCTGGAGCTGGTGTTTCTGTCCGGGCTGCTGGGCTTGCTGCTGGCGGTGCCGATTGCACTGATGCGAGCCTCGCATAACCCCTGGTTGCGGGCGCTGCCGTTCGGCTATATCTTTTTCTTCCGCGGCACACCGCTGCTGGTGCAGATCTTCCTGATCTACTATGGCGCGTCCCAGTTCGAGGCGGTGCGTGAGTCGGTGCTCTGGCCGATTCTGAAAGAGCCCTACTGGTGCGCCATCATCGCCTTCACGCTGAATACGGCTGCCTATACGGCCGAGCTGATTCGTGGTGCCATCCATGCGATCCCGAAAGGAGAGCTGGAAGCGGCCGACGCCTATGGCATGAGCAAGGTGATGAAGATTCGCCGTATCGTGTTGCCGCGTGCGTTCGGCATCGTCATGCCGGCCTATGGCAATGAGTTGATCCTGATGCTCAAGAGCAGCTCGCTGGCCTCGACCATCACGCTGCTCGATATCACCGGTGCTGCGCGTACCATCATCGCCCGTACCTATACGCCGCTGGAAATCTTCCTGGCGGCGGGCGTGCTCTACCTGGTCATTACCGCGGTGATGATCGGCTGCTTCCGCCTGCTGGAGATGCGTCTCAACCGCCACCAGCACTACAAAATGCCGGCCGAACTGACCGCAGTTGACCCCCGACTGAAAGACTGAATAGTCTGACTGACACATCCTTTCCAGGATGTGTCAGTATTCCCTTCTCATGATCCCCGCCGGCATCCAATGTGGCCGCTATTCTCAAATCATCAGGCATACAGGGAAACAGTAATGGAAAAAATCGACGTACTTGTTTTGGCACAGATCCGACCCGAGCAGATGCAGATGTTGGAAGCCCGTTATCAGCTTCACCGCTACGATCTGGCGAATGCAAAGGAGCGGACTGAAATGCTGGCACGGCATGGCGAACGTATTCGAGCCGTGTTGACCACTTATGATGGCGGTTTTGAAAAAGAGCTGCTGGACCAGCTGCCCAATCTGGAAATCGTTGCCTGTTCCAGTGTCGGTTTTGACTCTCTCTGCGTAGATGATTGCCTGGCCCGAGGCATACCGGTGACCAATACGCCGGATGTACTGACCGATGACGTGGCCGATCTGGGCATGCTGCTGTTGCTGGCGACCGTTCGCCGCCTGCTGCCCGGGGCCGATTGGATCAAGAGCGGTAAATGGGTCGAACAGGGCATGATGCCCCTCAGTACTTCGCTGAAGGGCAAGACACTGGGCATCGTCGGGCTGGGACGTATTGGCAAGGCCTTCGCTCGCCGAGCTGAACTGTCAGGCATGAACATCAGTTATTATGGACGCCGTCAGCAGACGGATGTTTCCTACCGGTATTACTCTGATCTGGAGGCACTGGCGCAGGACGTAGATGTACTGGCCCCCGTCGTTCCCGGCGGCGCCGAGACCCAGGGCATGATCAGCCGTGAAGTATTGAAGGCATTGGGGCCTGAGGGCTACTTCATCAATATCGCACGAGGCTCGGTGGTCGATGAGCAGGCGCTGATCGACCTGTTACAGAGTGGGGCGCTTGCCGGTGCGGGTCTGGATGTCTTTGCCGATGAGCCCAATGTTCCTCAGGCGCTGATCGAGATGGACAACGTGGTACTCCAGCCTCACCTGGGCAGTGCCACCGTGGAGACACGCGGCGCCATGGCTCAGCTTGCCGTGGACAACCTTGCGGCTCATTTTGAAGGTCGTCCACTGCTGACACCGGTGAGACGCTGACTAGCAGGCCTGCCGGCGCTCATTTGCGCCGGCCAGGCGCGCTTTGGCAACATCAGAACGTGCATGGCGTACCACACTGATACCCGCCGTTATCGCCAGCGTGCCCATAATGCCTGCCACGATCAGGTCGGGCCAGGCCGAGCCGGTGCCGAAGACGCCTGCTGCCGCAACCATCACCGCTATGTTACTGATCGCATCGTTACGACTGCACAGCCAGACCGAGCGCATATCGGCATCGCCCGACCTGAACCGGAACAGGGTGATGGCAACACTGACATTGGCGACCAGAGCCAGCAGGCCTACGCTGCCCATGGTGATAGCCTCCGGCGTAATGCTGGTTTGCATGACCCAGAGCCCTCGTACCCAGACAACGATTCCGAACAGGGTCATGGTCAGCCCCTTGACCAGGGCGGAATAGCCACGCCAGAGCATCCCCATGGACAACACGCTGAGTGACAGAATGTAGTTGGCACTGTCGCCAAAGAAGTCGATCGCATCGGCCATGAGTGAAACGGAGCCGGACTGAATACTGGCGATGCCTTCGATCAGAAACATGGCGAGGTTTACCCAAAGGGCAAACCAGAGCGCCTTGCGAAAGGCCGGATTGGGGGTGTTGGATTCAGGGGCGGAACAGCTGCATGCCATGGTGGTTCTCCTTTTGATTGAAGCTGTCGGTAACAGCTTCATTGAAAACCCTGTGGCTGCTACAGAGTCAACCGTTGTCAACGATGACTTAACGCTTGTCCTGATTGGCCCCATGAATGCCGGGCACATGGCTGTTGGTTTCCTTGTCGGCGACTTCCAGGTCAGAGTGCAGTCCCGCAAGGATGCCGCACTCTCTGATCGTTTTGCCTGATGTGCAGGCGGCCTGAAGCTGTACCAGCGTCTCTTCGAGTTGTGCCAACTCCTGCAGTCGCTGGCGTACATGCTGCAGGTGATGTGCCACCAGCGCATCCACGTCACTGCAGTCGGCCTCCTGTTCAGCGCCCAGTTGAATCAGCTGGCGGATTTCGTTCTGGGACATGTCCAGGCTGCGGCAGCGCCGGATGAACAGCAGCCGCTCAAGGTGAGCGCTGTTGTAGCTGCGATAGCCGTTGTTGTTACGCAGGGGGGCGTGCAACAGGCCTACTTTTTCGTAATAGCGAATGGTATCGACGGGGATACCGGTCCGGTTGGCAATTTCGCCGATCTTCATGGCAGCGTGAGCGTCAGTTTGGGTTTGCCAGAGGGTAAGTTGTTTACCTTGGGCTATGGTTGATAAATAGCATATGCCTGCCGGTGCGAAATGAACAGCGGGTCCCAGCGTTCGGAACGAGAGTCGGTTGTGTCTCACACCTTGAGGGGCGAGGACTCGGACACAGGTTTTTTGGGGGGAGAAGCATGAATGATCCGGATCGCTGGCCACTGGCGCTTCTCATCCTTGCCTTCGCGGGGGTGGCCGCCATCATTGGCGTCGTGGGTATCAAAATGACCAAAACCGCTCGCGACCTCGCTCAGGCTACAGGGCTGGGGCAAGCGCTGATGGGCGCCGTCTTCATCGGCGCATCCACCTCCCTGTCCGGCATAACAACCTCTGTCACGGCGGCAGCGGAAGGGTATGCGCAGCTGGCGGTGAGTAATGGCCTGGGGGGAATCGCAGCGCAAACCGTCTTTCTGGCTCTGGCGGATATCGTTTACCGCAGAGCGAACCTGGAACATGCGGCAGCATCTGCTGAGAACCTGTTCATGTCGGCCTTCCTGCTGACCCTTCTGGCTATCCATGCACTGGCGCTCTCACTGCCGAGTGCCAGTCTCTTCTCGGTTCATCCGGCTTCATTCATTCTTGTCGTTGCTTATGTTTTTGGCGTTCATCTGTTGGCGAGAACCCATGATATGCCGATGTGGTTGCCAAGAAAGACTCGAGATACATCGGCAGAACCCGTGGGGCGTCGCGCTCGAGGCCGTCTGCAAATTTGGCAGCTGTGGCTGCATTTTGGTGGTTATGCGGTGGTCGTGGCATTGGCTGGCTGGTCACTTGCGGAGCTGGCGGTCCCCCTCGGAGAAAAAACGGCGTTGTCGCATGGGGTTGTCGGGGGGATTTTTACGGCTGTTTCGACATCTATACCCGAGCTGGTGGTTGCCATCACGGCTGTTCGAATGGGGGCGCTGAATCTGGCGGTTGGCGACATTATCGGGGGCAACGCCTTCGATACCCTGTTCGTAGCCGCCTCGGACTTTGCCTATCGAGACGGCCCCATCTATGCCGCCATCTCGAGTGCGGAGCAGTTCTGGCTTGCCAACGCCATGCTGATGACAGGGGTGCTGCTGATGGGGCTGATCTATCGGCAACGGCATGGGCCGGGGAACATTGGCCTGGAGAGCGTGATTCTGCTCGTGCTGTATTTCGGCGGGGTGGCCGTGCTGTCCTTATGGCACTAGGCTTTCAGGGCTGAGAATTGCATCCCGAACAACTGAAACGTCCGCCTGCAAGCAATAGCGTGGGCAGAGGGCTGGCTGAGCGTTACAGCAGGGATCCCGGGCCATGAGGGGAGGTATGGCCCGGGCTGAAGTGGTCGCTTGCCGTCAGCGGATCAAGGTCTGAGCCAAACGCTCGTAGCTGCGCAGGCGGTGTTGGTAGTCGTGGGTTACGGTGACGATACCGACTTCATCGGACTGATACTGGTCCGCTACCCGGCTGATCTGGTCGGCGCACTCGTCAGCGCTGCCGAGAACCATGGAGTTCAGCACCGCATCGAAGAACGCCTGATCGGACGGGCTCAGCTGCGCTTTCAGGCGCAGGGCCTCGTCGGGGCTTTTCACCACCTCACGAATCCCCTGGCGGAACGCCTTCACCTTCCAGTATACCGCCGGGGCCGCCAGATACTCGGCTTCCTCGCGGTTGTCGGCGCACAGCGCTGCTACCGCAATACTGGCTTCGGGCGAACCTTCATGGCCTGCATCATGCCAGGCCTGCTTGTACTCGGTGATGACACTGGGCGGGGCCGGGTCGGGGCTGATGAACAGGGCAAGGCACATCTTCATGCCGGCCTGGCCGGCCAGGCCCGCGCTGCCGCCGCTGGAGCCGAGCATCCAGGTCTGCGGGATGGCGGGCTGCCCCGGCATCACCTGCAAACCGCTGTAGGGATGATCGTCCGGCAGGCTGCCATGCAGCAGGTGCTGCAACAGCCAGGCCTGCTCGGCGTAGTCTTCCAGTCCCGGCTGGGCGGGATAGGCCAGTGCATGGGAAGCGAGGGCATCGCCACCGGGGGCGCGACCGATGCCGAGGTCGATGCGGCCCGGGTAGAGGGTTTCCAGCATGCTGAACTGCTCGGCCACCTTGTAGGGGCTATAGTGGGTCAGCATGACGCCGCCGCTGCCGACGCGGATGCGTTCGGTTTGGCTGGCGATATGGCCGATCAGGATCTCCGGACAGGGGCCGGCGAAGTTGATGCTGTTGTGGTGTTCGGCCAGCCAGTAGCGGTGATAGCCGAGGTGGTCACAGGCACGGGCCAGATCGACGGTCACGGCTACCGGGGAGAGATCGCTGGGCAAGCCCTGTACCGGGGACTGGTCGACAACGGTCAGTTTCAAGGTCATGGTCTTTCCTGAAGTTTGGGGCCGGGTTCAGCGCTCGTTCTGTTCATGTTTCGGGAACAGCCAGAAGGCGAACCAGCGGGTAAATCGGGGCATCAGCAGATAGGACATGGCGACCATCACTACTGCGGTCACGATCAGCGTGCGCAGCAGCAGCGGAACCTGTGCCAGCAGATCACCGAACAGGAAAAAGATCAGTGTGACCGTCGGGTAGAGCGCCAGCCAGCTGACGAAGGTCATTCTGGACTTGGGCGGCGGCTTGACCGGGTTGTGGCCGGGCAGGGTGAACCAGTTGACGATGCCCGACATGGTCTCGACCTCACTGGGGCTGACCAGCAGCGGCTCGATCTGCTCCAGAATCTCGGCCCGCTCGGTAGACGCCTGCCAGGCCGCCAACGAGGGTTCATCGGCAAATTTGAAGATGATGCGGTATTCGGGGTCGTTGGCACTGGCCGGACGGAACAGGTCTGCGCCGAGATAGCCCGGATAGCGGGACGCACGGTGCGTCATCTCGCTGCTCAACTGCTCGAATCGGTCCTCTTGACCCTTGATCACCCGGCGGGAGATCACCACGGTGACGGTTGTTTCTGCCGGTTGTGTAGATTCTGTTTCTGGCATCATAAAGGCCCTTCAGGTCCAGGCATCAAGTCTAATGAGCTTCGGTGAGGAGTCGTCCGAGGCCACCGCAAATAAACGTGTTATGGTTGACCAATATAGGCTGGTGGGGATATTTATCTACCGGATACGCGGGAAGGCGTGATTTCATTTTTGAGAATAAAAATATGAACTATCAGGATCTTTACTATTTCATTAAGGTCGTCGAGAAGGGCAGTCTGGTCGCAGCGGCCCGCTATCTGGATATTCCGACCTCGACCCTGTCCCGTCGCCTGCAGGCGTTTGAGCAGCAGCTGGGCTACAAGCTGGTGCACCGCAGCTCGAAGAAATTCGGCCTGACCGAATCCGGCCAGCGCTTCTTCAGCAGCCTGTCGCCGGTGATGACCGAGCTGGAGATGCGCTCCGAAGATGTAAACTCTGAACTTTCCTCCCTGTCGGGTGATATCAAGATCACCGCGCCGCTGACGCTGGGTCACCATTTCGTCAAGCCCTGGGTGTTCGAGTTCATGGAGATCAACCCGCGGGTCAGCGTGGAGATGTTCCTCAGCAACGAGAACGTGGACCTGGTCAAGAACAGCATCGATGTGGCTTTTCGTCTGGGTAAGGTCACGCTCAATGACTGGATTTCACGCCCGTTGATGCAGACCGAAATGGTAGTGGTCGCCACCCCCGAACTGCTTAACCGCAGTCCTCAGCCCAAGTGTCCGGATGATCTGGCCCAGCTGCCGCTGGTGGTGCTCAAGCGTTCGGCGTTCTGGCGTTTTCAGGACCCGGAAGGGCATGCTGTTACGTTTACCCCCCATGCACACCTGCGCACCGATGAGATCCGTTTTGCGGTCGATGCAGTCAAGCAGAACCTGGGCGCTTGCTGCCTGCCGCGCTATGTGGTGGCGGAGGAGCTGGCCGCTGGCGAACTGGTCCAGCTGCTGCCGGAATGGTCGATGGAAGGACGCACCATGCATATGCTCTACCCGCATCGTGAAAACCTGCCGGTCAAGACGCGGGCGCTGATCGAGTTCGTGATGGATAAAGTGGCGCAAACTCAGGGGAATGTATGAACGGATAACTGATCAAAAAACAGGCATTGCATCCGGGTTTTATTTACCTATAATGAATCCGTTAACAATAATTACAAAAAAACGGTGCGGCCGATGTTCACCAATGTGCTCAGTAACGCCGTGATCTTTGATCAGGCGCATCCACTCGAAGTATCCGACTATGTGAACCGACATGTGGGGCAACACCGACTGGAGTTCAATGACCTGAACCGCAGTCGTCGCCCCGTCTCTCAATTGCGTTATCGCGACTTTGCCGGTATCGGCCTGTCCTCGATCAGCTATGGCGATGATGTGCAGGTGCGTTGCCCGGATCTTCAGGGCATCTATCACTTTCAGGTGGTGACCCAGGGTGAGTGCCGCTGGCACTTCCCCGATCAGCGTTTGCGTCTGCAGCGCGGCCAGGCGCTGATGATGAACCCCGGTGAAAAGATCGATCTGACCTACTCGGCCGATTGTGAAAAAGTGATCGTTAAGGTGCCTGAACAGCTGGTTCGGGAGGCCTGCCTGGAACAGGCCGGGCTGGTGCCCAGAGCCGGGGTGCGCTTCGAGCGCAAGGTGATTGAGCTGGAGCAGTCACTGGGATTCATGCGCCTGCTGGATGCACTGTTGCTGGAAGCGAACGAGACCGAGCTGGATCTGAGTCACCTGCAGTTGCCCTACCGCGATATTCTGATTCGCAAACTGCTGCAACAGTTCGACAGCAATGCCCAGCCCGGTGGTGACTTGCCGATCCATGATCGCAGCTTCTCGCAACTGCTGGCCTATGTAGACGCTCATATCCGAGACGATCTGAGTGTCGAGGAGCTGGCACAGGTGGGCAATGTCAGTGTGCGTACCGTCTACAATCTGTTCGCCAAGTATTTCAATGTGACCCCCAAGCTGTTCATCAAGCAGTCCAAGCTCAAGAGTCTGAGGGAAGATCTGAAGCATAACCCCGGCATTCGTAATGTGACCGAGGTGGCACTGGATTACGGCTTTACCCACCTGGGGCGCTTCTCCTCGGACTACCGCAAGATGTTCGGCGAGCTGCCCTCCGAGACGCTGCGTCAGCGCTGAGTTATACCCCTCCAGCGGTCGCCCGGCCGGTCGTGACGTCAGCTGGCGTCCTGTACCGGTCGGCTGTGGCGGCCACAGATCTCCTCGGTCACTCGCTGCGCACAGGCTTTCACCTGCTCACTGTAATGGCTGCCGGGACGCACATCGGTATCGCCGTTGAGCCCCATCAGGCTAATCACTGACGAAATATTGCCGTTGATATCGTGGATGGCGCTGCCGACGACATTAATATCGGGCAGGAAGTCGCCGTAGAAACTGCACAGGTTGTCTGCCTTTACCTGTTCCAGGTGGGCGATGAACGCCTCCCTGTCCAGAGTCGCACCTGCGTAGCGGGGCAGGGCAGGCGGGTTGGCATAGAAACTGTCGATGATCTGGTTGCGCCGTGCTTCAGGCAGGTGGGCCAGAAAGATGCGGCCCGAGACCGAGAAAAACGGTGACAGCTCCATCCCCAGACGGACATTGACCGCGATCGGCTGGCTGGCATCCAGCCACTTGATGACCAGTGGCGCCTGACCGTTCCAGACGGTGACCGAGACGGTTTTGTCACTGCTGTGATTGAGTTCTTCTACCGCCGTAAAGGCCGACTGTATGGGGTCGATTCGGCTCAGTGCGGCGACTCCCAGAGTCAGGCTGGATTTGCCCAGAATGTAGCCGCTGCCGTTTTCCTGGGCGATGTAACCGGTACGCACCAGGCTGACCATGTACTTGTGCAGGCGGCTGGGTGAAAGTGCCAGCCGGTCTGACAGGTTCTTCAGCGTCAGCGGGCGAGCCGACTCGGCCAGCGTATCCAGAATACGCAGGCCGATCTCCAGTGATCCTATTCCCTGGCGCTGGGCGTCGGGCGTTTTTTCTGTCTCGTCAGACATCTCGGTCATCCATTTACAACTCAATCAGATAGGGGATTCTACCAATGAGATGGCATAACCCCCAACAGCACTGATCAAGACCCTGAGGGGAAGATCAGACGCCGAGATAGGATTCAACCTCGTCCAGGCTTTGCATTAGCTGGCTGGAGCCGGCGCTGAACACCACCTGACCTTTCACCAGCACGATATGCTGGTCGCACAACTCTTTCAGAACCTGGATGTTCTTGTCCACGATCAGGGTAGAGATGCCGCTTTCCTTAATGGTGCGGATCACGTCCCAGATCTCCTTGCGAATCAGCGGTGCCAGGCCCTCGGTGGCTTCATCCAGAATCAGCAGTTCGGGGTTGGTCACCAGCGCCCGGCCGATCGCCAGCATCTGCTGCTCGCCGCCGGACAGCTGAGTGCCCAGATTGCTCAGCCGCTCCTGCAGGCGGGGAAAGGTTTCCAGCACACGCTCGCAGGTCCAATTCTGCTCGCCCTTCTGGTTGGCGCGGGCGGCCATCTCCAGATGTTCCTTCACCGTCAGGTTGTGGAACATGCCGCGTCCTTCGGGTACGTAGGCGATGTCCTTGCGCATCCGCTGCCAGGTGGGCAGTCCAGTGATCTCTTCGCCCTGGAACACCACGTGGCCGCTGCGCGGGGGCACCAGACCCAAAATCGATTTCAGCGTGGTGGTCTTGCCCATGCCGTTGCGTCCCATCAGGCTGACTGCCTGCCCCGGCAGGATATCGAAGTTCACGCCATGCAGGATGTGGCTTTCACCGTAGTAGGTGTGCAGCCCTTTTACGTCCAGTAGTTTGGTCATTGTCAGAATACCTCGTCGCCCTGTCCCAGATAGGCTTCTTTCACGCGTGGGTCATCGCGCACCTGATCGACGCTGCCGGTGGTCAGATGCTGGCCGTCGACCATGACGGACAGCTGATCGGAGAGCTCGAACACGGCATCCATATCGTGCTCGACCAGTACGATGCAGTACTCCCGCTTCAGCTTGTTCAGCAATCCGATAATCAACTGGGATTCCTCATGGCCCATGCCGGCCATCGGCTCGTCCAGCAGCAGCACCTCGGGTGCCGTGGCCAGTACCATGGCGATCTCCAGCTGGCGCTGTTCGCCGTAGCTGATCTGGGAGGCGATGACATCGCGGCGGTGGCCCAGGCCAACCTTTTCCAATGCCTCGGTGGCGATCTCGTCCAGTACCTTCTGGGTGTAGCGTGAGCGCAGGAAATTGAAGCTGCCGCCCATGCGCCGTTGGACCGCCACGCAGCAGTTTTCCAGGCAGGTCGCACCCGGATAGATGTTGGTTTTCTGAAAGCTGCGACCGATGCCGCGGCGGGCAAAGGCCCAGGGCTTGATCGTTTCGATCGCGTCGCCCTTGTGCACAATGCTGCCACGGGTCGGCTTGTAGTGACCGCAGAGCAGGTTCAGCAGCGTACTCTTGCCGGCGCCGTTGGGGCCGACGATGCCGTGCAGTTGCTTGTCGAAGAACTGCAGCGAGATGTCGTCCAGTGCCTTGAGTCCGCCCCAGTATTTGCACAGGCCCTGGGTTTCCAGCATCACCTGGAGGTCCAGTGAAACTTGGGTATTCATGCGCGTTTCTCCAGCAGTTTTTCCAGATAACCGGCAATGCCGTTCTTGAACACCATCACCATGGTGATGATCAGCGCGCCCATGAACAGCATCCAGTGCTCGGTCAGATGTTCGAGCACGTAATGCAGCCCTTCATAAACAAAGGTGCCGAGGATGGCGCCATAGATGGAGCCCATGCCGCCGAGGATCGACATCACCAGGGCCGAGCCGGACGTAGTCCAGGCCAGCATCGACGGATTGACGAAGCCGTACTGCAGGGTGAACAGGTATCCGGCGTAGGCGCCCAGTGCCGAGGCGATCACGTAGCTCATCAGGCGGAACACGAAGATGTTGTAGCCCAGCGCCGTGGTGCGGCCAGGGTTTTCGTGGATCGCATCAACCACACGGCCAAAGCGCGAACGGATCAGCACGCGGAAGAACACCAGGGTGTTGAACAGCGACAGCAGGCACAGGTAGTAGAAATGGGTTGGATTATCCAGGTCAAAGAAGCTCAGGCCGAAGATGCTGGTTTCCGGTTTGACGTAGATGAACAGGCCGTCGGTACCGCCAAAATCGATCGAGTCGGAGAAAAAGTAGAACGCCATCTGGGCGAACGCCAGGGTGATCATGATCATGTAGATGCCGCTGGTGCGCAGTACCAGGAAACCGATGATCAGCGCGACGCCGGCCGCGATCATGCAGATGTAGAAGGTGTAGACCCAGAAGTTCACCGCCTCGTATTCGGGCGCGATCATCCAGAACAGGTAGCCGCCCAGGCCATAGAACATGGCGTGCCCCAGGGTGATCAGGCCACAGCGGCCGACCAGGTAATCCAGTGACATCACGAACAGGGCAAAGATCATGATGCTGGTGAGCTTGCTGACGAAAAAGGTGTTATCGGCCAGGAACAGCGGCATCAGCAGCGCCAGCGGGAAAAACACCCAGAAAAAGATACGTTCGGTTCGTTTGTTGAAAAGCATGGCACTAACTCCGAATCAGGATGAGAACAAACCCTGAGGCTTGATCAGCAGGATGAACGCCATAAGGATGTAGATCATCATGCTCGAAAGCTGCGGCACCATCACCGAGGCAAAGGTGTCGACCAGTCCGACCAGCAATGCGGCGATGAAGGCGCCCTTGATCGAGCCCATGCCGCCGATCACCACGACGACAAAGCAGGTGATCAGGATATGTTCGCCCATACCGGGCACGATGGATGACATGGGGGCCGCAGCGACACCGGCCACGGCCGCCAGCATCACGCCGATGGCGAAGACGATGGTGTACAGCTTGCGGATGTCGATGCCGAGGCACTCGACCATTTCGCGGTTGGACTCGCCAGCCCGAATCAGCATGCCCAGGCGGGTCTTGTTGATCATGAAGTACATCAGCGCCGCAATGGCGATGCAGAGCAGGGCAACGAAGATGCGGTACACCGGGTACTCAAGCACATCGGTCACCGGGATCGCGTTGGACAGGGCTGCGGGTACCGCAACGCCGAGCGGATCGTTACCCCAGAGCAGTCCCTGCAGGGCGTTGAACACGAAGATCATGCCGATGGTCAGCAATACCTGGTCCAGGTGGTTGCGCCGGTAGAGCTGCCTGATCAGTGTACGTTCCATCAGAATACCGATCAGCAGCGCGATCACGGCCGAGATAAGGGCGCTGAGGCCAAAGCTGCCGGTATGTTCGACGAAATACCAGACCAGATAGGCACCGACCATATACATGGAGCCGTGTGCCAGGTTGAGAATGCCCATGACGCCGAACACCAGCGTCAGGCCCGAAGCGATCAAAAACAGCAGCAGACCGTACTGCAGGCCGTTGATCAACTGCACTAAAAATAGAGATGTATCCATGGCGGAACCCGGAGTGATCAGTTGGTTTGAATCAGCCGGGCAGGCGATAACCCGCCCGGCAGTGAATCAGAGCTTGCAGCCGCGGGCCGGGTCGGCCAGGGCGGGAGCCGCGATCTCTACGACCCGGTTTTCGCCATTTTCCACGGTGCGCAGATAGACGTTCTGCACCGGGTTATGGGCCGGCGAGAAGGTGAAGTCACCGCGAGGGCTGCGTACGGTGGTGCTTTCCAGGGCCTTGATCAGTGCCTTCTGGTCAGAGATGTTGCCGCCCAGCTGGTTGACGGCGGAGGCGATCATCAGGCCGGTGTCATAGCCTTGTACGGCATAGATGTCGGAGGCCTTGCCGAACTGCTGCTTGTAGGAGGCGCGGAACTGGCTGTTGAGCTCGTTATCCAGAGTGTCCGCATAATGCAGCGTGGTCAGTATCCCTTCAGCAGCGGAGCCCTGCGCTTCCAGCGTGCCCTCGGTGAGGAAGCCGGAGCCGAGCAGCGGGATCTTGCCTTTCAGGCCGAGTGCATCGTAGTCCTTGACGAACTTGACCGCGCCGCCGCCGGCGAAGAAGACGAACACGGCATCAGGATTGATTGAGGCGATCTCGGACAGGTAGGCCTGGAACTCGGTTTTGGGGAAGGGGACCAGGATCTTCTTGACGATCTCGCCACCGCCGGCGGTGAACGACTCTTCAAAGGCGTCCAGGCTTTCCTTGCCCATGCCATAGTTCCAGCTCATGGTGACGACCTTCTTGTAACCCTTGTCCAGTGCCACATTACCCATCGGGTAGGACGGCTGCCAGGAGGAGAAGGAGGTGCGGAACACGTTCGGTGAGCACAGCGGGCCGGTTACCGGGCCGGCACCGGCATTGGGCACGATCATCACCGTATCCTTGCCGCGCAGCACCTTCAGCATACCCATGGCCACGCCGGAATGGACTGGTCCGATAATGAAGTCCGCCTCGCTGTTGTTGAGCAGAGAGGATGCGATTTCCGGCGCACGCTCGGGGCGGGCCTCGGTATCGATCTCGATGTATTCGATCTTGCGACCGTGCAGCTTGGATACCTGCTCCTGCAGCGCCATTTTCAGACCGTTGCGGGTGGCATCACCCAGTGCACCGTAAACGCCGCTGAACGGCAACATCATGCCGACCTTGATCGGTTCATTGTTTGCAGTAACAGACGTGCTGAGAGTGAGCGTTGCCAGACCGGCAACCACGGCAGTGCGCAGCGAGTGGGACTTGAACATGTTGGACCTCTCATGGAGTACGTTATTTTTATGGTCCACTGATTAGAAAGAACCCTGATCGGCATCAATAGCCGCCAGATGCAGACCTCTGTCCAAAAACTGCAATTGCCGGGGTGGCTGGAATGGGTGACCGGAAAGGGTGCACGGAATGGATAAAGCTTGCACCCACCGGATTTAACCCGGCAGGCCGGGCTGTAATAGTCGAACCATCACCGGCTGGACAAGGATCCGCCGCAACTGACAATAAGAAGAGGTGGCTATGAAAAAGGGTGTAATGCGTCCCGGGCATGTGCAGATCCGTGTGCTGGATATGGACGAAGCGCTGCAGCACTACGTGGACCTGCTGGGCCTGATCGAGATGGATCGTGATGATCAGGGCCGTGTCTACCTCAAGGGCTGGACCGAAGTGGACAAGTTTTCGGTGGTACTGCGTGAAGCGGATCAGCCGGGCATGGATTTCATGAGCTTCAAGGTGCTCAATGATGGCGCTCTGGAGCAGTTGCAGGGCGATCTGGTCAGCTACGGGATTGAAGTCGAACAGGTCCCCGCGGGTGAGCTGAAAGACTGCGGCCGTCGCATCCGTTTCCAGGCTCCTACCGGTCATTACTTCGAACTCTTTGCTGACAAGGTGCAGACCGGCCGCTACGGTGTCGGTAACCACAACCCTGAAGCTTGGCCGCGTGACCTCAAGGGCATGAAGGCGCAGCGTTTCGATCACTGCCTGTTGTACGGCCCGAACCTGGATGAGACCTACGACCTCTTCCGCGAGGTGCTCGGCTTTGATCTGTGTGAGCAGGTGATGACCCCGGACGGCAAGCGGGTGGCACAGTTCCTGACCACCAGCATGAAAGCCCACGATATCGCTTTCATTGATCACCCGGAACCGGGCAAGTTCCACCATGCCTCCTTCTTCCTGGAAACCTGGGAAGAGGTGCTGCGCGCCGGTGACCTGATCTCGATGACCGATACCTCCATCGATATCGGCCCCACGCGTCACGGCATCACCCATGGCCAGACGATCTACTTCTTCGACCCGTCCGGCAACCGCAACGAGGTGTTCTGCGGCGGTGACTATTTCTATCCAGACCACGAGCCGATTACCTGGGATGCGGACAAGCTGGGCAAGGCGATCTTCTATCACGATCGTCAGCTCAACGAGCGTTTCCTGACCGCACTGACCTGATCCTGTTGTTGTGCTGCACTCGACTGTTTGAGTTCCACAGTCGAATTTTTCACGCCGTCATTTGACGGCGTTTTTTATGTCCAAAAACTGCCAATACACCCTCTGCACATATGGGATAAAGAATGGCAGAAGCTGGATAGTGAGCCTTGCGGCCGCCCTCTACTCTGAGATCAAACAATAAGGAGGGCATAACCATGCAAGATAATCTGATCGCCAAAGTGGGTGGCATGATGGAGGTCGATAAAGAGCAGGGTCTTTATCGCGGCCGTCGTGACATGTTTACCGATCCGGAGCTGTTCGAGCTGGAGATGGAGCACATCTTCGAGGGCAACTGGATCTACCTGGCGCACGAAAGCCAGGTCGCCAACAAGAACGATTATTTCACGACCTATATCGGCCGCCAGCCGGTGGTGATTACCCGCAACAAGGACGATGAACTGAACTGCTTTATCAACGCCTGCAGCCACCGTGGCGCTGTGCTCTGCCGCAAGAAGAAAGACAACAAGGCCGTCTTTACCTGCCCGTTCCACGGCTGGAGTTTCAACAACTCCGGCAAGCTGGTCAAGGTCAAGGACCCCAACGATGCCGGCTACCCGTCTTCCTTTGACTGCGACGGTTCCCATAACCTGAAAAAGGTGCGCATGGAGAACTACCGCGGTTTCCTGTTCGGTTCGCTGAATGACGACGTCAAGCCGCTGACCGAGCACCTGGGCGAGGCGGCCAAGATCGTTGACATGATCGTGGATCAGTCGCCGGAAGGGCTGGAAGTAGTCCGTGGCTCCTCCACCTACGTCTACGACGCCAACTGGAAACTGCAGGCCGAAAACGGTGCCGACGGTTACCACGTGTCCGCGACACACTGGAACTACGTCGCCACCACCGCGCGCCGCAAGGCCGGCATGTCAGCCGATGACGTCAAGGCGATGGATGCCTCCACCTGGAACAAGCAGAAGGGCGGTTTCTACGCCTTCGAGCATGGCCATATTCTGTTGTGGATGAACTGGCCCAACCCGCAGGACCGTCCTCTGTACGAACGCCGTGACGAACTGGTCGGGAAGTTCGGCGAGGATCGTGCCGACTGGATGATCGGCAACCTGCGCAACCTTTGCCTGTACCCGAATGTCTTCCTGATGGATCAGTTCAGCTCGCAGATCCGTCACTTCCGCCCGATCTCTGTCGACAAGACCGAGGTGACCATCTACTGCATCGCGCCCAAAGGCGAAAGTGCCGAGGCCCGTGCTCACCGTATCCGCCAGTACGAGGATTTCTTCAACGCTTCCGGCATGGCGACGCCGGACGACCTGGAAGAGTTTCGCGCCTGCCAGGAAGGCTTCAAGGGTATCAAGCTGCCGTGGAACGACATGTGCCGTGGTGCCGAGCACTGGATCGACGGCCAGGACGAGGATGCGAAGAAGCTCGATCTGCATCCGGTGATGAGTGGCGAGAAGGTCGAGGACGAAGGTCTGTACATCGTCCAGCATCACTATTGGCAGAAGGTGCTGTCTGACGTGGCGCGCAAACAACAGAAAGAGAAGGGGGAGTAAACCATGACTATCAGCTATGACGAGATCCGTAACTTTCTGCACTCCGAACAGCGTTGCCTGGATGACAAGGACTACGACAACTGGCTGGAGCACTACGACAAGGACGCCGAGTACTGGGTGCCGAGCTGGGATGTGGATGGCGAGCTGACCGTTGACCCCCAGTCGGAGATCTCGCTGATCTACTACGCCCGCCGCGACGGCCTGGAAGACCGCGTGTTCCGCATCAAGACCGACCGCTCCAGTGCCAGCTCGCTGCCGGAGCCGCGTACCCAGCACATGCTGAGCAACCTGGAAGTGCTGACCGCCTCCGCGGGTGATGCCGAGGTGCGCTACAGCTGGATGACCAACAGCGTGCGCTACAACAACGTGGATACCTATTTCGGTACCGCCTTCGTGACGCTGGTGCGCGGCGAAGACGGCGCTTTGAAGATCAAGCGCAAGAAGATCGTGTTGAAGAACGATTACATCCATCACGTGGTGGATATCTACCACCTCTGATCGACCCACACCTAATAACAAGTGTCCCTGGGGTATCGACGATGGTTATCGCCGATGCCCCCGCTGAAGGGGCCGAGGTAGCACGCAATGTATAAAGTAGCTCTGAATTTCGAAGACGGCGTAACCCGCTTTATTTCTACACTGCCGATGGAAACGGTGGCCGATGCGGCCTATCGTTCCGGCCTCAATATTCCGCTGGACTGCCGTGACGGTGCCTGTGGTACCTGCAAGTGTCACTGTGAGTCCGGCCAGTACGAGATGGACGGCTACATCGATGATGCCCTGTCCGACCAGGAAGCGGAGCAGCAATTCGTGCTGACCTGCTGCATGATTCCGGAGTCGGATTGTGTCGTCACCGTACCGGCTTCTTCCGAAGTCTGCGTGCGCAGTCAGCAGGCGGATGTTCACGCCAAACTGACCGATATCAACCGCCTGTCCGACTCGACCCTTTCCTTTACGGTTGCCAGTGACCAGGTGCGTGCCATGCACTTCCTGCCCGGGCAGTACGTCAATGTGCAGGTGCCGGGTACCGACCAGTCACGCGCCTACTCGTTCAGCTCCATGGTCAACGAAACCGATGAGTCGGTCTCCTTCCTGATCCGCGTGGTGCCGGAAGGTCTGATGAGTGCCTTTATGGCCGGCAAAGCCCAGGTCGGCGACGAGCTGGTGCTGCGCGGCCCCTACGGCAGCTTCTATCTGCGCGATGTGAAGCGCCCCGTGCTGATGCTGGCCGGTGGTACCGGTCTGGCGCCGTTCATGGCGATGCTGGAGAAGATCCAGCAAGAGGGCAGCGAGTACCCGGTTCACCTGATCTACGGTGTGACCCACGACGTGGACCTGGTCGAGCTGGAGAAACTGGACGCCTTTGCCGCCGCCATCGACAACTTCACCTTCACGGCCTGCGTGGCCTCCGAAGCGAGCAACTGGCCGCACAAGGGCTATGTGACCCACCATATCGAGCCGGGCCAGTTGAACGGCGGTGATGTGGATATCTACCTGTGCGGCCCGCCGCCGATGGTTGAAGCGGTCAACGCCTTCATGCAGGAAAAGGGTATTCAGCCCGCCAGCTTCCATTATGAAAAGTTTGCCGCCAGCAAGTAAGGAGTGGGCATGAGAACTGATCGTTTTGACAACAAGGTCGTCATCGTGACCGGGGCGGCCCAGGGCATAGGCCGCGCCGTGGCCCTGCAGATGGCGGCGGAAAAGGCCAGCCTGTTGCTGGTGGACCGTTCCGACATTGTGCATGAAGTGGCCCAGGAGGCCGAAGCGGCGGGCGCGGCGCAGGTTCAGGTGGTGACCGCGGACCTGGAGAAATACCCTGAATGCTGTCGCGTGGCCGATGCCTGCATCGACCGCTACGGCCGCATCGATATCCTGGTCAATAACGTGGGCGGTACTATTTGGGCGAAGCCCTATGAAGCCTACGAAGAGGAGCAGATCGAAGCCGAAGTTCGTCGCTCCCTGTTCCCGACGCTCTGGTGCTGTCATGCGGTGCTCAAACCGATGCAGACGCAGCAGGCGGGCGTGATCGTCAACGTGTCGTCGATTGCGACCCGAGGCCTGAACCGGGTGCCTTATGCGGCGGCCAAGGGGGGCGTCAATGCGATGACCGCCTGCATGGCGTTCGAGAATGCGCAGCACGGCATCCGTGTCAATGCCGTGGCGCCGGGCGGTACCGATGTGGGCGAGCGGCGCATTCCGCGCAACACCGAAACCATGACGGAGCAGGAAAAGGCCTGGTATCAAACCATTGTCGATCAGACCATCGACTCCACCTTTATGAAGCGCTACAGCGTGCCGGAGGAGCAGGCCAACGCGATTTTGTTCCTGGCTTCGGATGAGTCGTCCTATATCACCGGAACGGTGCTGCCGGTGGGTGGCGGTGATCTGGGCTGACACTGATAATCGCAGCAAGCAGGGCATGTCCCTGCTTTTTTGCGTTTACCGGTTGTCAGGTCCAGACCCGGAACCTGTGTCTGCAACAACGGCCCGGTGCGCCGCTGAGCTACCGTGGCATCTTTCTATGCTGAGGAAAATATCATGGCAACAAAAACAATAATTGTGCCTGAAGGAATGGAGTTCATCCGTGACGAGATCGGCTATGCACCGGCGGTGCTGGCTGACAAACGGCTCTATATCGCCGGTCAGATCGGCCGTAACGACCAGCGTGAACTGGTCGCCGAGAAGGAAGCTCAGTTCGTGCAGGTGTTTGAGAACCTGAAACGGGTGCTGGAGGCGGCCGGAAGCAGCTTTGCGGATCTGGTCGAAGTGACCAGCTATCACACCGATATGCGTGACCTGCCGTTGTACATGGAGGTGCGCAACCGCTACATGCAGGGCTGTTACCCGGCCTGGACCGCCATCGGTGCGGCCTCCCTGTGCGGTGTGCCGGGCTATTTTCTTGAGGTGAAAGCCATCGCTGAACTGGTGTAAGGAGGCTGACATGCTGAAGGATATTTCTATCTCGACGGTCATTGCCGGGCTGATGGCGGTGCTGGTGTCCTATTCAGGCCCGCTGGCGATCTTCTTCCAGGCGGCCCAGAATGCCGGTATCTCCACCGAGATGATGACCTCCTGGATCTGGGCGATCTCCATTGGCGCCGCCGTTACCGGCATTGTGCTGAGCGTCTGGTTCCGGATTCCGGTGATCACCGCCTGGTCGGCGCCGGGCACCGTGCTGCTGGTGACGCTGTTTCCGGAGCTGTCGATCAATGAAGCGGTCGCGGCCTACATCACGGCGGCGGTGATCATCTTCCTGATCGGTATCACCGGGCTGTTCGACCGGGTGGTACACCTGATCCCCCGAGGCGTCGCGGCGGCGATGATGGCGGGAATCCTGTTCGATTTCGGCCTGGGTGCCTTCCGCTCACTGGAGGCGGTGCCCCTGGTGACCACGGTGATGATCCTCGGCTTCGTGCTGTTCAAGTACTTGAGTCGGGCCTACTTCCTGGTATTGATGGTGCTGCTGGGTGTAGTACTTTCGCTGACCATGATGGATACCCATCTTGGCCAGCTGGAGTGGCAGCTGGCCTCACCGGCATTGATCGTGCCGGAATGGAGCTGGAGTTCGACGCTGGGCCTGGCGTTGCCGCTGGTGATCGTCAGCCTGACCGGTCAGTTCCTGCCGGGCTTTGCCATTCTCAAGGCATCCGGCTATGCCTTCTCATCCCGACCGATCATCAGCCTGTTGTCGCTGGTGTCCATTCCCACCGCCTTCTTCGGCGGCATTACCACGGTGATCGCGGCGATTACCGCGTCCATCTGCACCAGCCCCGATGCTCATGAAGACCCGGACAAGCGTTATATCGCCGGAGTGGCCAATGGGGTGTTCTATCTCATTGGTGGCATCTTTGCCGGCAGCATCGTGCTGTTCTTTACCAGCTTCCCCACCGAGATGATAGCCATCATCGCAGGGCTGGCGCTGCTGGGGGCGATCAGCAACAGCTTGAGCGCTGCACTGGAGGACAGGAAGCATCTGGATGCTTCCCTGGTGACCTTCATGGCGACAGCCTCGGGTGTCAGCATCTGGGGCATAGGATCTGCCTTCTGGGGTGTGGTACTGGGGGCGGCCGTGTATGGGTTGAACCAGGTATTGAGGAGTCGCCCTGAACGGCGCCAGTCGATGCCGGAAGCCCGCTCTGAAAACGAGGCATGACTACCATAAACGGGATTTCATGCCCCCGGTTTTGCGTGTTTTATCCCGTTTTTGCAACGCTATACTGGATTTCAACCTGGCTGGCAGCCCTCGGGGCAGGGACTGTTGCAGTGTGATCCAACAATAAAACGATCGGCCTGACATAGCTAGCGGCCGAAACTGATCAAGGTGAGCCATGAAAGAGTTCAAGCATTTTATCAACGGCGAGTACGTGGCCTCTGCCAGCGGCAAGACCTTCGAAAACCGTTGCCCGGTGGACAATAGCCTGATTGGCCCCGTGCATGAAGCCGGCGAAGCCGAAGTGGATGCGGCGGTTCGTGCGGCCAAGGCCGCACTGAAAGGTCCCTGGGGCAAACTGACCCAGGCTCAGCGTACCGAGATGTTGAACAAGGTTGCAGACCGCATCAACGAGCGCTTCGACGAATTCCTGGAAGCCGAGTGCCTGGACACCGGCAAGCCGCGCTCCATTGCCAGCCATATCGATATTCCCCGTGGTGCCGCCAACTTCAAAGCATTCTCCGAGACGTTGGCCAATCACCCGACCGAAGGCTTCCGCATGGATACGCCGGATGGCAAGGGTGCGCTGAACGTGGGCCACCGTACTCCGAAAGGAGTGATCGCCGTTATCTCCCCGTGGAACCTGCCGCTGTTGCTGATGACCTTCAAGGTGGGTCCGGCACTGGCCTGCGGTAACACCGTGGTGGTCAAGCCGTCCGAGGAAACTCCGGCGACTACGACGCTGCTGGGCGAAGTGATGAACGAGTGTGGCGTGCCGGCCGGCGTGTTCAACGTGGTGCACGGCTTTGGTCCGAACTCTGCCGGTGAATTCCTGACTACCCATCCGCTGGTAAACGCGATCACCTTTACCGGTGAAACCCGTACCGGTGAAGCGATCATGCGTGCTGCGTCCGTGGGCCTGCGCAACATCTCCATGGAGTGTGGTGGCAAGAACCCGGGCATCGTCTTCGCTGACTGCGATATCGAGAAGGCCGTTGAAGGCACCATGCGTTCCGCTTTCGTCAACTGCGGTCAGGTCTGCCTGGGCACCGAGCGTGTCTATGTCGAGCGTCCGATCTTCGAGAAATTCCTGTCCCGCATGAAGGAAGAGGTGGCCAAGCTGAAGCTGGGTCGTCCGGAAGACAAGGAAGCCAACTTCGGCCCGCTGGTGAGCCTGGAGCACCGCGAGAAGGTCAAGTACTACTACGACCTGGCCCGTGAAGAGGGTGCCACCGTCGAGATCGGCGGCGGTATCCCGGATATGGGTGCCGAGCTGAACGACGGTGCCTGGATTGAGCCGACGATCTGGACCGGTCTGTCCGATGATGCCCGCGTCATCCGCGAAGAAATCTTTGGCCCCTGCTGCCACATCCGTCCGTTCGATACCGAAGAAGAAGTAATCGAACTGGCCAACGATACCGACTACGGTCTGGCTTGCGCCATCTGGACCGAGAACTCCGCCCGCGCCGTGCGCGTGGCCGAGCAGATGGAAGTGGGCCTGGCTTGGGTGAACTCCTGGTTCCTGCGTGACCTGCGCACCTCCTTTGGTGGTGCCAAGCAGTCCGGTATCGGTCGTGAAGGCGGCGTACATGGCCTCGAGTTCTACACCGAAACCAAGAATATCTGCATCAAGCTCTGAGGACAGACGATGGACAAGCAACTGATTCAACAATGCGGTGACGAACTCTACCAGGCGATGCTGGAACGCACGCCGGTACGCCCGCTTACCGAGCGTTTCAGCGACATCACCATCGAAGATGCCTACAACATCTCCCTGCGCATGTTGGAGCGTCGCATTGAAGCCGGTGAAAAGATCATCGGCAAAAAGATCGGCCTGACCTCCAAGGCGGTGCAGACCATGCTCGGTGTAGGTCAGCCGGACTTCGGTTACCTCACCGACAAGATGGCGTTCAGCCAGGGCGAAGAGATGCCGATCTCCGAGCGCCTGATGCAGCCGAAGGCCGAGGGTGAGATCGCCTTCATCCTGAAAAAGGACCTGATGGGCCCGGGTGTTACCGCTGCTGATGTCCTGGCCGCCACCGACTGTGTGCTGCCGTGCTTCGAAGTGGTCGATTCCCGTGTCGAAAACTGGCAGATCAAGATCGAGGACACAGTAGCAGATAACGCTTCCTGTGGTCTGTTCGTGCTGGGTGACCGCGCTGTCGATCCGCGCAAGGTGGACCTGGCGACCTGCGGCATGGTGGTCGAGAAGAACGGTTCCATCATCAGCACCGGCGCTGGCGCCGCGGCGCTGGGCAGCCCGGTCAACTGCGTCACCTGGCTAGCCAATAC
The DNA here is from genome assembly GCA_963677795.1 of uncultured Marinobacterium sp. Taxonomy (GTDB): domain Bacteria; phylum Pseudomonadota; class Gammaproteobacteria; order Pseudomonadales; family Balneatricaceae; genus Marinobacterium. The sequence goes on from OY782520.1 coordinate 3,061,157, forward strand.
CCTGGGTCAGTTCGGTATCCCGCTGAAGGCCGGTGAAGTGATTCTGTCCGGTTCTCTGGTGCCGCTGGAACCGGTTCAGGCCGGTGACTTTATGAGCGTCAGCATCGGTGGCATCGGCAGCGCGTCTGTCCGTTTTGTCTGATCATACGCACTCGCTTACCACGCAAGCCAAGGTACCGATCGCCTGCAGGCAGGCTCCTACGGTCTGACTCGATGTAGGAGCTTGCCTTGCAAGCGAATGAAGCGGTCAAACAAGAATAAGTGGAACAAACTATGTCCAAGAAGCTTAAAGCGGCCATCATCGGCCCAGGTAACATCGGCACTGATTTGCTGATGAAGATGAAACGCTCCGAGTGGATCGAGCCGGTCTGGATGGTGGGTATCGACCCGACCTCCGAAGGTCTCAAGCGTGCCGAAGCGATGGGCATCAAGACCTGCGCCACCGGCGTGGACGGTCTGCTGCCGCACGTCATCGAAGACGACATCCGCGTCGCCTTTGACGCCACCTCTGCCTATGTCCATGCCGAGAACAGCCGCAAGCTGAACGAGCTGGGCGTAATCATGATCGACCTGACCCCGGCGGCCATCGGCCCCTACTGTGTACCGCCGGTGAACCTGGAAGCACACGCCAAGAACCTGGAAATGAACGTCAACATGGTCACCTGTGGTGGTCAGGCGACCATCCCGATGGTGGCCGCTGTCTCCCGCGTACAGCCGGTCGAGTACGGTGAAATCATCGCGACTGTGTCTTCCCGTTCAGTCGGTCCGGGCACACGTCAGAACATCGACGAATTCACCCGCACCACGGCCGGTGCCGTGGAAAAGGTCGGTGGTGCCAAGAAGGGTAAAGCGATCATCATCATCAATCCGGCTGAGCCGCCGTTGATCATGCGTGACACCATCCACTGTCTGACTGAAGGCGAGCCGGATCAGGCCGCCATCACCGAATCCGTGCATGCCATGGTGAAGGAAGTGCAGAAATACGTACCGGGCTACCGCCTGGTGAACGGCCCGGTGTTCGACGGCAATCGCGTCTCCTGCTTCATGGAAGTGGAAGGCCTGGGCGACTTCCTGCCCAAGTACGCCGGCAACCTGGATATCATGACCGCGGCCGGTCTGCGCACGGCCGAGATGTTCGCTGAGGAAGCGGCTAACGGCGCCATCACCCTGCCTGAGCGTGGCTAACGGAGGAAACGACAATGAATCTGAACGGTAAGAAAGTCACGCTGCACGACATGAGCCTGCGCGACGGTATGCACGCCAAACGTCACCAGATCAGCCTGGACGAGATGGTCAACATCGCCACCGGCCTGGATGAAGCGGGTATGCCGCTGATCGAAGTCACCCATGGTGACGGTCTGGGTGGTGCCTCCGTGAACTACGGTTTCCCGGCCTTCAGCGATGAGGAATACCTCAACGCCGTGGTGCCGAAGATGAAAAACGCCAAGGTCTCTGCGCTGCTGTTGCCGGGCATCGGTACCGTCGATCACCTGAAAATGGCCAAGGACTGCGGCGTATCCACCATCCGTGTGGCGACTCATTGCACCGAAGCGGACGTATCCGAGCAGCACATCGGCATGGCCGCCAAGATGGAGATGGACACCGTCGGCTTCCTGATGATGGCCCACATGGTCAGCCCGGAGAAGATCCTGGAGCAGGCCAAACTGATGGTCAGCTACGGCGCCAACTGCATCTACGCCACCGACTCAGCGGGCTACATGCTGCCGGATGAAGTCAGCGCCAAGATCGGCCTGCTGCGCGCTGAACTGCCGAGCAGTGTCGAAGTCGGTTTCCACGGCCACCACAACATGGGCATGGCGATCGCCAACTCCCTGGCCGCGATTGAAGCCGGTGCGGCCCGCGTCGACGGTTCCGTGGCGGGCCTGGGTGCCGGTGCCGGCAACACGCCGCTGGAAGTGTTCTGCGCCGTGCTGGACCGCATGGGCGTCGAGACCGGCATCGATCTGTACAAGATCATGGATGTGGCCGAAGACCGCGTCTTCCCGATCATGGATCAGCCGATCCGCGTTGACCGCGATGCACTGACCCTGGGCTACGCCGGTGTCTACTCCTCCTTCCTGCTGTTTGCCCAGCGCGCGGAGAAGAAGTACGGCATCCAGGCCCGTGACATTCTGGTAGAGCTTGGTCGCCGCGGTACCGTTGGTGGTCAGGAAGACATGATCGAAGACCTGGCGCTGACCATGGCCAAAGAAAAGGGGCTGATCTAATGGCTGAAGCATACGAAAACAAGCTGACCCAATCCCAGATTGAAGAACTGGCGATCCACTGCGAGAACGCCGAGCTGGAAGCGTACGAGATCACCAAGATTACCGACGACTTCCCCAACATGACCTACAAGGATGCCTTTGACATCCAGTGGGAGATCCGTCGCCGCAAGGAAGAGCGCGGCAACAAGATCGTCGGCATGAAGATGGGCCTGACCTCCTGGGCCAAGATGGCACAGATGGGGGTTGAACATCCCTGCTACGGCTTCCTGGCCGACTACTTCAGCGTACCCGAGGGTGGCGAGATCAAGCATGACGAGCTGATCCACCCGAAGATCGAAGCCGAACTGGCCTTCGTACTGAAAGACGAGCTGAAAGGCCCGGGCGTCCATATCGGTGATGTACTGCGTGCTACCGACTTCGTCATGCCGGCGGTAGAAGTGATCGATTCCCGTTACAAGGACTTCAAGTTCGATCTCAAGAGCGTGATCGCCGATAACTCCTCCTCCAGCCGCTTCATGACCGGTGGCAACATGGCCGATATCGCCGATATCGATCTGAAAAACATCGGTGTGGTGATGGAGGTCAACGGTGAAGTGGTACAGACCGGTGCCGGTGCGGCTGTGCTGGGTCACCCGGCGGCGTCTGTGGCCATGCTGGCTAACATGATGGGTGAGCGTGGTGAAAGCCTGCCGGCCGGCAGTTTCATCATGATCGGTGCCATCACGGCGGCGGTTCAGGTCAACAAGGGTGATGCCTTCACCGTGCGCTACCAGGGCCTGGGCAGCATCAGCGGCAAGTTCGTCTGAGGCTGGTTCAAGCAAGGAGAACAAGCATGCCGGTTGCACAGATCCATATCATGGAAGGGCGCAGTGACGAGCAGAAGGAGATGCTGATCGCGGAAGTGACCAGCGCCATCGCCCGCTCGCTCGACTCGCCCGAGGCCAATGTCCGTGTCATCATTACCGAGATGCCCAAACAGCACTTTGGTATTGGTGGCCAGTCGGCCAAAAAGCTGGGGCGTTAGCTCCGGCAGCCCCTTAACAGGGCATTGCAATAGTGTTTCAACTCTCGTTGTCAGTCTCCTTACCCCGCCATTTGGCGGGGTTTTTTGTTTCTGGCATCAGGTAAAGGACCTGTAGCTCATGACAGACATTAAAAAGTGAACAAAAACTTAACAAAATGTCAGGCAGTGTCAGCTATCCATGTCTTTTTTATGGTAAAAAACACAGTCGGAAAATTACGAAAAATCCAAGTCGAAAGTTTGAGTTGTGGAGTCAGGATGAATACAACACACCTAACACGAATCCTTGGGGCTGCCAGACAGCGCCTGACAAAGGCTGCGCTGCTTGCTGCCGCTATCCTCATGTCTCAGGCGGTACAAGCGGAAACAATCGGTGACTGGCAAGTGGGTTGCCGTGGCGAACAGTGTCAGGCCCTGCAGCAGTTGTTTACCGGTGAGGGTGAAAAGCGGTCACGCATACTCTCGACATCGCTGAGCAAAATCAAGGACCAGCTCGTACTTCAGCTGGTGCTGCCGCTGGGGGTCGATCTACGTCCCGGCATTGTCATCCGCATTGATGAGTCGGAAGAACAGCGCTTGGGGTATACCACTTGTGTCGCGGATGGCTGCGTGGTTCTGATGCCCCTGAGTGACACTCTGTATGCCGGCATGAAAGCTGGCAAAACCATGAAAGTGGGCTTCAGGCCCTTCAACTCAGAGCAGACGCTGGTGGTAGAGGTGTCGCTTTCTGGGTTTACCAAAGCCAGTTCCAAAGTGCGTTAATCCGGCCGGCAGGCAACTAAGGGGTCTTTGTGAAAACAAGAATGACAACAGGGTTTCCAGGGAAGAAGAGATTCAAGCCGCTGGCATTGATGATAAGCGGGGTTTGCGTTTTGGGGTTGGCGAGTGGGCGGGACCTGCTGGCGGCCGAAGCTGTCTCCGCAACCGAGACAGTGCAGGGTGATACTCAAAATGAAGTGGCTACCGGTGAGCACCGCCTGCTTATTACCGCACAGCCTGGCGAACTGTTATCGACCCATTTACAGGCCAACGGTCAGCGCCTGTTCGTGACCCTGTCGGCGTCTGCTGACCTGGAGCAGTGGCGCAGCAAGGCCCAGCAGTTGCTGTCACAGCCATCCATTTTTCACAAAGCGTATGTCCAGACGATTGGCGAGCGTAACCACCTGGTAGTTGAATTCCTGCGCCCGGTGGACCTGATTGACGAAACCGTTGCGCTCAATGGCGATAGCCGGTTGAGTTGGGAGTTGCTGCTGCGGGAGCGGCCGGTTGATGCCTCGATTCACCTGCTGGATCAGGTAAAGGTGGAGAAGCGAGGCAATCTCTTCGATCTATCGTTTGCCGGTCATGCCGAAATGGTCGTCGAAGTGTCGCTGGCCGAGCAGGGGCAGAAGCTGATTGTTGAACTACCGGGTGTGCCGGCGGGTGCGGTGAAATTGCCGACCATGCCTGAATTCCTGGGCGTGCCGGAAGTGACCTCGCTCAGCCGTGGCGGCTCGGTGCTGACCTTTACTCCGAGCCTGCCGGTTGATCTGCTGGATGCCCAGATCGGCTCTGACCCCGAAAAAGAAGCCAGTTTCATCCACCTGCTGCTGGTGCCGGATGCCCCTGTGCAGCAGGACATTGCTCCACCGACCGCCATTGCCATGGCAGACCTCCGCTCCGGCTTTGGTGTTGAGCTCCAAGGCGCGGATACGGTTCAGGCACAGGGCTATTACCTGACCGCTCCGGGTCGACTCGTGGTGGACTTTCCGGGCGTACCGGCCGAGGCGGTGGCCGGCCTGGTAGGCGCTTTCGAGGCGGATGCCCGCTTCATCCAGAAAGTTCGCTATGGGGCGACCGGTCTGGGCTCGGCACGCGTTGAGCTGACCCTCGAACCTTCCTACGCTGCAGGCCTGGCACGGAATGTGACCCCTTTTCTTGATCGCTACTCTGGTGCGCTGACCCTGGCGATGCCCCAGGCCGCCATTCAACCCCAGAGTGGTTTCCCGGAGGACCTGCAAGGCATTGCCGGGTTCGAGATGGACACCCTGCGCCATGTGCCTTCGTTTGATTTTACCCGTCAGCCGGTGCTGAGTATTGGTTCGGTCACCCTGGACGATGCCCATTACGCGACCGAAACACCGATCCTGCAGGGCGAGCGATACAAACTGCTGGATCTGGTGGATCAGGCGCTGGAGCAGGACCCCACCTATCAGGCGGCGAAGGCTGAATTCAGGGCGCGTGGCGAGGTCTTGCCCCAGGCCAAGGCCGACTATCTGCCCCAGGTCAGCTTCAGCTATCAGTATTCCAGCAAGTACCAGACCGTACATGAATCGGGCTCCATCCCGACGGGCAACTATGATGTGCCGGGCTACAACCTGTCGCTGAACCTGACTCAACCGGTTTACCGCCGGGCTAACCTGATTGCGATCGATCAGGCCGAAGTGGCGGTGGAGCAGGCCAAGCTGGCACTGCTGGCGGCCGAGCAGGATCTGATTATGCGTCTCAGCACCGCCTATCTGGATGTGCTGGCGGCGCGGGATGAGCGTGATCTGGCACAGGCTGAGCACAACGCCATCGTGGCACAGCTTGAACAAGCCCAGATCCGTTTCAACAGCGGCCTGCTGAGCCGTGCCGACTACAACGAATCACGCAGCCTTGAGGCCCTGACGCGCGCTCGCCTGATGAAGGCTGAGTTCAAGTACGACGATGCTCGCCTGGGGGTCAAGGAGATCGTGGGCCAGGAAGTGGAAAGCCTGCACGGCTTCAATGCCGACTTCCGTGCGGCACCGCCGTTCCCTGAACGGGTCGACCGCTGGGTCGGGGCCGCGCTGGACCAGAACCTGGCGCTGCAGGCGCAGCGCCTGTCGACCGCCATTGCGCAGAAAGAGATCAGCCGCCGTAACGCCGAGCATCTGCCCACGGTGGACCTCTTTGTCTCGGCCGGGCAACAGGTTGCTGAAAGCACCCTCTTTGCCGACTCACGCCAGGATGTCAGTGACTACGAAGTCGGTTTGCGTCTGAACGTGCCGATCTTCAGTGGCGGACGTACCTCTTCACTGGTACGCGAAGCCACGGCGCGCCTGGACAAGACTCAGCAGGAGATGGAGCGCGAATACCGCAAGACTGAACGTATCGTGCGCTCGGCCTACTCCAGCCTGGTATCCAGTACGGCCATGCTGGCGGCGCTGCGTGAAGGCGTGCTGGCGCAGGAGATTCGACTGGCGACACGCCTCAAGGGGTTCGAGTCCGGTGTGGAGACCTCCGTATCCGTACTCGACGCCTATCAAAGCTATTACGCCGCGCGACGGGACTTCATGCAATCACGCTACGAATACCTGAAAAACCGCCTCACGCTCAAGCAGGCTGTCGGCTCTCTGGCCCGTAATGACGTGGCCGATCTGGACATGATGCTGGAACCGCAATAAGCGACTGACGACTTCGCACGGAGAACATTATGGGTAGTGCACTCAAGGGCTTTAGGAAAGGACACCTGCGTACGCTGGCACTGAAACAGTGGCAGGGCATGATTCGCAAGTCCCTCGAAACTCAGGTCGTGGTGACGCAGCGCACGCCGACCAGCGTTATCGAGCCGATGGAGCCGCGCTACCTGCTGTCAGGTGACCTGATGGTGGTGCCGCCGACACCGGATCAGTCGCAGGCATCCGTGATCGACCTGAGTCGTGAAGCCGAGCAGGCGCTGGCCTCTGCACCCAGCCTGCAGAGTCCGACTGAAGATCAGACAGTGACCAGGTCGGTTGATCAGGTCATTTTTGTCGACTCGGGTGTTGAAAACTCCGAAGTCCTGATCCAGCAGGCATTGTCAGGCTCTGCTGTCGATACCAGTCGCTATGAAGTGGTGTACCTGGATGGCCAGAGTGACGGTGTTGAGCAGATCGCCCAGTGGCTGAGTCGCTATGACCAGCTGGATGCGGTCCATCTGATTTCACACGGCAGTGAAGGTCAGATTACGCTGGGTGATGCTGTACTGGATCTGTCTTCACTGGACCAGTATCAGGACCAGCTTTCTGTCTGGGGCAGTGCGCTCTCCGAGCAGGGCGATATTCTGGTGTACGGCTGCTCCGTGGCCGGTGTTGCCGAGGGCGAACAGCTGGTGCAAGCGCTGGCGGATCTGACCGGTGCCGATGTGGCTGCATCCGATGATGTGACCGGTGCCGAAGCCCTTGGCGGTGACTGGGATCTGGAGCAGCGGGTCGGCCTTATTGACGCCGCCATGTTGCTCAATGGTGGCAACTGGCAGGGCGTGCTGGCGGATTTTACCTCTGATACGACGAGCCAGGTGTTCACCGGCACCGCAGATGATGATCGCTTCGTATTCGGCGAGGACTGGGGCGTGGATACCGCGACCAGCGCCGGCGGCCAGGATACCCTCGATTTCTCCGCGGTGACCCGAGACCTGGTGTTTACCGTTGACGGTGACACGGTCAACGTCAACTATGCCGATGGTTCGGAAACGGACAGCTTCACCTTCGATGCCAGCGGTGGCAGCTACAGCATTATCGGTGGTCAGGGCAGTGATGAATACCGCCTGACGGATGGCACCAGCCTGGTATCCGTGACGGATGCCGAGGGTCAGGACAAGGCCGTATTCCTCAATGCCGTTGCGCCGGTGACCGTTACCCGCAACCCCGACCGCACGACCAGTGTCAGCAACCAGGGCAGCTATGACCTGTCCGGGATTGAAAGCCTGACAGGCCATATCTCGCTGGGCAACAGCATGGTGGCCGAGCTGAGCCAGAGTCTGGGCAGCTGGAGCGACCTGGTCGAAGAACTGCTCAACGACTCTGTCCTCACGGCCGAGTTGCCGCTGCTGGGCATGTCGGTCAGTGACCTGCTGGCCCAGGGCTTCAGCGAAAATCCGCTGTCGACCGCTGAAGGGGCAGCCACCAGCTTCCTCAATGACCTGCTGACCATCAGCAATGACACTCTGTCCGGGGTCACGGATCTGGGCGCTCTGGCCGATGCCGTGGCGCTGGAACTGAATGGCCTGGTATCCGGTGATCTGTTCAGCGTTGACGCCGGTCTCCATGACTGGTCAGAACTGCGCCTGGACCTCTCCTTTGATGCCGTACAGACACTGACGGCCACACCGCAGCTGGATGAAAGCCTGAGCACCGATCTGGCCCAGGCCGGTCTGGAGTTGACCGCCTTCTCCGACGTCGAGGTGGAAGCACGTATTGCCGGGGCCGTATCCGTCGGTGTCGAGCTGGACGATTTTACCTCGCTGAGCCCGGCGGACGCTGCCGGCAGTGGTTTTATCCGCATGCAGCCCTTTACCCTGGGCGTAGATGCCAGTGCCGACAGCCTGGCGCTGAACGTCGGCTTGAGTGACGCGGTTTTCGGTTCCGCTGACACGGTCGGCGTGACTGACGGCTCGCTGACGCTGGAAGCTGAAGCCGGCTTTGTCATCAATCAGTCTTCACTGGACAGTGAGCAGCGTGCCGCTGCGGGCTCTACCCTGACACTGGACAGCTGGGCCTCCGGCTCGCTCAGGGCCGACCTGCCGTTGAGTGCAACCCTGGGCGGCTATGACCTGTCCTCGCTGGGCACACCGCGCCTGGTGCTGGAAACGGACCAGCTGTTCGTCTATCAGCAGGATATCCTGCTGGTGAACATTCCCGATATCAGCTTTGATATCGAGCTCAGCCAGACGCTGGCCGATGATATCCTGGCGGCGCTGGACCGCCTCAAGGACAGCGGCGACTTCGTCCTCAACAACGATTTCTTCACCACCGAACTGCCCGGGCTGGGGGCCTCCCTGGCCGACCTGTTCTCCGTCGATGGGGGCAGCACGAATACCCTGAATCGCATCTTCAACCTGAAGACGGCGGCGCAGGCCTATTTCGACACCACCTCCCTGAGCGCCGGCAGCGAGACCGCTACCGTGGGCGGCCTGGTCGATGCCCTGAACCAGTACCTGCTGTCTGCAGCAGCCATGCCTTTCGATCCGGCCCAGGCAGACTGGAGCGGAGCTCTGCTGGCCTATACCGACTTCAGCGGTCTGGACCTGAGCGGTTTTGACTTCAGCGGTGCCGACCTGCGTGGCGCCAACTTCGTTGGAGCCGACCTGAGTGGTGCCAATTTCGCCGGTGCCAACCTCGAGGGGGCGGTGTTCAGCGATGCCAACGGCAAGGCCGTAGCGCGAGATGCCAATTTCAGCTCGGCCAGCCTGGTCGATGCGATCCTGTCCGGTCTGGATCTGCGCGGCGCGATCTTCAATTCCGCTGACCTGACCGGAGCCGACCTGACGGCCGCCTCCCTGCTGGCCGCCAACTTCAGCCGTTCACTGGTCAGCAGCACGACGCGGGTGCAGGGTGCAATTCTGTCCAACGCCCTCGCTGAACTTGAAGCAGCCGATGACTATGCCGACGCTCTCAACCTGGCCGGTGCGGCGGTGGACCTCTCCGGTGCCGACCTGTCCGGATTTGACCTGTCGCAGCTGGACCTGACCGATGTCATCCTCACCGGTGCCAACCTGGCGGGTGCCAATCTGCAGGGAACTGACCTGCAGGGCGCCGAGCTGGCCAATGCGGTGCTGGATCAGGCGTTCATTCAGGGCGCCCAGTTCGATGCGGCGCTGGGCGTGGCGGCGGATGCACTGGTGTTCGCCGACAGCGTGGATACCTCGGATCTGACCAGCAACGACCTGAGCGGCGCGGCACTGGTGCTGGCTGACGGCGTCAGCCTGGCTGGTTATGACCTGTCCGGTATCGACCTGAGCGATCTCGATTTTACCGGTGTCGATCTCAGCGGCGCATGCCTGGCCGGGGCCAACCTGAACGGGGCGTCACTGGCAGGTGCCACGCTCAGCGATAGCACCGATTTCACCGGCGCCTTGCTGGCCGGTGTGGCGGATCTGCCGTCCGAACTCAAGGGCATCTTCGCCCGTGCCTCGCTGGCCGGCGTGGACCTGACCGGTACGGTGCTGGATGGCCTGAACCTGGCCGGCGCCGACCTGACCGGCGCGGTGCTGACCGGCGCCAGCCTGGTGGGGGCTGACCTGCGTGCTGCCATCATCAGCGATATTACCGCTGCGGGCGCTGATGCGGCCGCGATTCTCGACGCCGTGACCTCGGCGCTGAGTGGTGCCCTGTATGACAGCCTGACGGCGATGAACGCAGCCTCCCGTGCCGCCTATGAGGCGGCCATGGCACCGTTCGCACTGGACGAGGTCTTCACCGAAGGGGCATCCGGCCCGCTGTTTGCCTTCCAGGGCGGCTTGAGCTTCTCCGCTGACGGCATGGGCCTGGTGTTCAACCTGCAGGTCAATATCGACAAGCAGGTAGCACAGGACTTTGCGCTGGATAACACCGATCTGCCGGTCGAGGCCGGTAATCTGGCGCCGGAATTCGAGTTTGCCGCCACCGCCGTGGCGCGTCTGGTTGCTGCCTTGAACACCGATATTGGCGTCGACATGATCGCCAATGGAGGCAGCTTCGATACCGAATCCTGGCTGCGCTTGAACCGTCTGGATGCCGGTGCGCGCCTGGCCCTGACCGGGCTGGATGCCAGCCTGTCACTGGCGGGTCTGGCCGAAGCCAGGGTGCATGAAGGTGTGATTGACCTGCGTGCCGCGGCCCAGATCACCCTGACCGACTCGGACAACAGCGACGATCTGAACCGCCTGACCGCTGACGAGATCACGGCGGCGGGTGGCATTACCGAGCTGGCCGAACTGACGACGACCTCCAACCTGCGCGGCAGTCTGCTGCTGGATGCCGAAGGTGCCGGTTTCAGTCTCAATGACTTCGGCCTGCCGACGCTGATTTTCCGTGCTCCGGAGCTGATCACGCAGAACGCCGAAACCGGCGATTGGGAGATCGCTACACCCGAGATGTATCTGGATGTGCGCATCACCGAGACACTGAAGGACAGCATTCTCGACCTGCTCGGCAGCATCGATGACAGTGGCAACTCGGCACTGGATAACGCCGTGCTGAACGGCAAGATCCCGGGGCTGGACAAGAGCGTCAATGAACTGCTGGGCTTTGACAGCGACAGCAGCGATGCGTCCAGCGTCGATGTGTTCAAGCTGCAGGACGCGGCAGCGGCCTATCTGAACGATTTCAGCTACACCACCGAATTCCCCTCACTGTCCGGGCTGGTGGAGGTGCTGAACCTGGCGCTGTCACGTGACCTGAGCATTCCGTTTACAACCAGTCAGATGGACTGGAGCGGCTACGACCTGTCCGGTTTCGATTTCAGCAAGCTGGGCATCGATGGTCTTCGCAACTTCGATTTCAGCGGTGCCAACCTGGCGGGCGCGGATTTCCGCGGCCTGGATCTGTCCGGCGTGGACTTCAGCGGCGCCAACCTGACCGGTGCCCTGTTTGACGGCAGCAGCCTGCTGCGCAAGGCCTGTTTCGATGGTGCCATCCTGACCGGCATCGACTGGAGCGGCATCGACCTGCGTGGTCTCGATTTCTCCGGTGTTGACCTGAGCGGTGCTGATTTCAGCGGCTTTGACCTGTCCCGTATCAACCTGCGTGGCGCCAACCTGAGCGGCGTTGATTTCAGCGGTGCCAACCTGCGCTGGGCCGACCTGATCGGCAGTAACCTGTCCGGTGCCAACCTGTCCTATGCGCTGGCGCTGGATGTGGACTGGTCCAGCTGGTTCAGCAGCGATCTGCGTTTTGACGCCAGCACCAACCTGACCGGTCTGGTAGTGGATACTGACCTGCGCAGCCTGTTCGGCTCGCTGGCGTCCGGCACGCTGCGTTTGGGCAGCGGCCTGGATCTGTCTGGCTGGAGCAGCAAGGACTGGAGCGGCTGGGATCTGTCCGGCATCGACTTCTCCGGTGTCGACCTGAGTGGCTTCGACCTGTCCGGCAGCAACCTGCGTGATGTGATTTTCAACGGGGTCAATCTGTCCGGTGTTGACCTGTCCGGCGCCCTGGCGCTGGATGTGGACTGGAGCAATGTAGCTGGCACACTGGCCGATATCAGCGGCCTGCTGTCACGCATTTCGCTGGGCTCCTTGCCGAGCGCCTCGACCGGCAGTGCAACTACCTGGGGCAGCGGCATCGACCTGAGCGGCTTCGACTTCTCCGGCTGGGACCTGAGTGATCTGGACTTCAGCGGCATCACTCTGGGTGACCTCAAGCTGAGCTGGTCGACGCTGAGCAACGTCAACTTCACCGGCGCAACCTTCGGCGCGGTGGACTGGACAGGTTCACTCTGGTCCGGCGTAACCCTGCCCAGCGGTACACTGTCCGGTATTTTCCGCAACGTCGATTTCGGCGATTTCAGCTTCAACAGCAATATCGACTGGTCGCTGACCGGTGCCGACTTCGTCGGTATCGACCTGACTGGCGTCAGCGGTATCGGTGACTTCCTCACGGCTATCAATAGCGCCTGGAGCAGCGGCGGCAGCTCGACCCCGCTGGACTTCGGCTGGGTCGATTTCTCCGGCCTGGACCTGTCCGCCCTGACCGGCCTGAGTGCCGATCTGTTCCAGTTCGGCAGCTTCCGCGGGGCCGACTTCAGCGGCATGCGCCTGCCCAATATCGGCATCGACTGGAATTTCTCCGGTCTGGATCTGTCGCTGGGCAACTGGGATGGTCTGACCGTTGACGGCAGCTTCAAGCTAAATCTGGATGGCGCGCGCCTGCTGGGTGCGGCACTGGATATCGGCAGCTACATCGGCTCGGCGGCTGGTGCCTTCTACGATGCCCTGACCAGCTTCGGTGCGGCAACGGCGGAGTTCATTACCAGTCTGGAGATGGATCAGGCGGTGCTGGACAGCGTATTCGGCGAGCCGCTGGACGGCCCGCGCATCGCCATCAGCCCGATCTTCGATACCAGCGGCAGTGAAGTCATCCTTGGCTTCAACCTGGTCAGCAACATCGAGCAGATGCTCAGCTTCGGCTTCGATTTTGCCATGGGTGACGTACTGAATCTGGCGGCCGACGGGCTGGGCACCTTTGTCCTGGCGCTGGACCTGGATGCCGGTATCGCCGTTGCCACCCGTACCGGCAGTACGCCGGTGGGTGATATCCCGCTGCCGGAGCCGGGTGATTCCGACATTTTCTTCAACCTGAACCGTTTCGATACCGGCGTGGCGCTGGAGCTGTTCAATATCGAGGCGATCCTCAGCGCAGCCGACTTTGCCAGTGCCGGCATTACTGAGGGCGATTTCAGCATAAAGGTGGCGGCCAGCATCACCGCCGAAGACCCGAACAATGCAGACGGCAAGGGTCGAATCACCCTGAGTGATCTCAGTGCCGCCGGTTTCGATGGGGTGTTCGACCTGACACCGGCCATGTCGCTGGCCGGGCGTTTTGTGCTGGGTGGCGATCTGGGGGGCTTCAACGTATCCGACTGGGGCAATCCGGTCCTGACCATCACCTCCAATATCGTCAACGGCACCTTTGTGCCTGAGTACTTCTTCGATGTCAGCATCGATGCCACCACCGTGCGCACCAACCTGGAAGACCTGTTTGAGCAGGTGGCCTCGGTCGGCAGTGCGCTGGATGGCTCCGACTTCCTCGATACGGTGCTGCCGTTCCTGGATACCAGCCTGGGCGACATGCTCAAGAGCGAAGACGGCCGCACCCTCGGTGATCTGCTTTCTTTCCAGCGCGTCAGCGAGGACGCGTCCGGTAATGAGGTGCGTACCAGTGTGCTGGATGATTACTACGCCAGTGCCGGTGATCATACCTACAGTGGCCTGATCGACTGGCTGCGTGACTTCCTCGGCGCCACCGGTGTCTATTCCGACCTGGAAGCACTGCTGCCGAGCCAGTACGGTGAATCGGAGCAGGGACCATTCACCATCGGTGGTGGTCTGTTCATCGATGATCAGAATGAAATTCAGCACCTGAGTCTGGATGCCACCGGCGGCAGCTACACGCTGAACTTCACCCAAGGCGAGGTGGATTACACCACCGCCAGCATCGCCTTCGATGCTGACGCGGCAACCGTAGAAACCGCATTGCGGGCCGCGCTGGGTACGCTCTTTAGCGACGATACCAACCTGACCGTAACTGATGACAACGGTATTCTGGCGATCACCTTTGCCGGCCAGTGGGCCGCCACCAACGTGTCCCAGCTGCGCGCCGACAGCACTAACCTGACCGGTGGTCAGGCGCGTGTCACCACAGCGCAGCAGGGCGGCAGCCGTGGTCTGTCGCTGGATCTGGGGCTGAACCTGGGCAAGATGCTGGCCCTGCCGTTCAATCTGGGTACGGGGCTGGAAGAGGTCGGTTTCGCGCTCAAGGGTGACGGTACCCTGGATCTGGAAGCCCTGCTCAACCTGGACCTGTCATTCGGGCTGGCGTTTGACAGCCTTGCGGACCTCGCCGCCGGCAGCAGCTATTTCTTCCAGGCCCGCGATATCTCCGCTCAGGTGCAGGCCGGTACCGACAGCTTCAATGCCGGTGTTTCCCTCGGTGTGCTGGATGCCGAGATCGATAACGGCAGCGTCCACTTCGTGGCCGACGCCGGTGTCACCGTCAAGGACACGGCTGGCGCTGATGCCGTTGGCCAGCGTGTGTCCCTGGCTGATTTCGCGGCTGCCGCCAACCTGTCGGATCTGATCGAGGCCGAGGCAACGGTTTGGGCCGAAGCGGACTTCCCGCTCAAGGCGAACCTGTTCGGTGGCGACCTGACCAAGCTGACCGGCGGCGAGAACCCGAGCATCGAGGTCTACTGGGGCAGCGAAGGCCTGCCGATCGCGCTGGACCTGATCGCGGACACCGATCCGGTGATCGTGAAGAAGAACCTGACCAACCTGGCCAGCCTGTCCAACATGACACCGGCGATGATGGTGCAGATGCTGGTCAACATCGGCGATTTCCTCAACCAGTTCCGCGATTCCGAAGTGTTCCAGATCCCGATTCCGTTTACCGGGACCGATCTGGGCGATGCCTTCGACTTCGCCTACGGCTGGACTCAGGTGCTCAACGAAAAACTGCAGGGCGTGCTGAGTTTCGACCTGACCAGTGAAGAGATCGTATCACCGCGCCTGAGCGATGATCTGGCCTTTGACCTGGTGCTGCAGCGCCCGGGCGACCTGGTACCCAGTCTCTATACCGTGACCCTGCTGCAGGCGGACACAGCAAGTTTCACGCACATCAACGAGCTGGCGGACTACATCAGCGGCCGTATTTCCGAAGCGACCAATGGTGCCCTGCAGCTGCAGGACAGTCTGCCGCAGTGGGTCAGCGATACCACCAATACCGATACCAGCAATGACAGCAGTGCGGCCGTCACCGGCACTGCCGCCAACGTCAGCGAAGAGCAGGCCGGCGGCGAAGCGGTCAACGCCGAGCTGCGCTTCGAGCTGGGTACTGCCACCGGAACTCTGTCGCTGGCCTACAAGGGCGGGGCGACCCAGAACCTGGCGATCACCGCCGGCATGAGCGATATCGAAATTGCCGATGCGCTGGCGGACACCTTTGCGGCGGCAACCGGTACCGTGGCGGATAACATCCAGATCACCGGCAGTCGTGGTGAAGGCTTCCGCATCGAGTTTGCCGGGGCCGTATCCGGCCGTGCCTATACTGCGGATGACTTCAGTTACAGCATGAACGTGCCATCGACGGCGACGTCGTCGGTGACGGAAACCGAGCTCAGCACTACCGGTGGCAGTGAGGTCAAGGTACTGGCCTTCAGTGGCTATGCCGCCGGCACCTTCGAACTGCAGCTGATGGGTCAGACCACGGACCCGATCCGCTACATCGCGGATCCGACCGGTACGCTGCAGGCCAAGATGATTCGCCAGGCGCTGGAGAAAATAGCCGGCGTCGGCAACGTGAAAGTGACCTTCCCGGATAAAGATCCGCTGGATCCGACCGGCAAGAAGGCGAACTACGGCTCAGCGCCCAAGTTCCTGATCGAATTCAAGGGTGACCTGGCCAACCAGGATATCCCGGACATGACGGTGTACTACGGCAACATGAAAGCCGGCACCTATGTGCCGGCCGGGGAAACCCGTGGTGTTACCCTGTTCGAACAGACTCCGGGGCAGAATGCCTCCGGAGAAGTGCAGACGCTCAGCGTCAATGCCGATCCGTCCAACCCGGCGAGCTTCGATCTGAGCTGGAGCTACGCAGGCAAGACCTGGTCAACCGGCCTCACAGGTACTCTGTCCAGTGACCTGTCAGCATCGGCGCTGCGCGCTGCGCTGCTGAACGCCACCTCCGGTGCCGATCGTCTGGGCGATATCGACGGACTCGATATCAGCGTTCGTCAGGTGGGTACCGGCAGCTGGGAAGTCAGCTTTGGCGGCATCCTGGCCGGTCAGGATGTGGCTGAACTGTCGGTCACCAACCTGTCCAATGCCACCACCCCGGATGTGTCGCTGGGCACCATCCGCGAAGCCTACCTGCGCAACGAGGTGCAGGATATTCTGCTGGGTGCTTCGGTGGGCGATTACCGCGTTCAGCTGGGCGCCGAGGGTACCCTGTCGGACCGCTTTGCTGCCACCGCATCGACGGCCGAACTCCAGGCCGTGCTGGAAGCCCTGCCCGAGATCGGCGTGGGCAATGTCAAGGTGACCGGTGAGCCTCAGCGCTGGAGCGTGGAGTTTACCGGGCGTCTGGCGGGTCAGAATCTGGCCGAACTTCAACTGAGCCCGCTGCAATCGATCGCGCTAGAGCCGGTCATCGCCGCCGACGGTGAAACCGTCAGCCAGGTGGTCGAGATCAAGTTCGCCGACGACAGCGACTATGCGGTCAGCGTCGACATCGCCAACATGACCCTCGCCGAAGCTCAGCTGGCCCTGCTGGCCGCGCTGGAGCAGCTCGATGGCGTCGGTGCCGGCAATGTCAGCCTGGTGGCGGCGGATACGCCGGAAGGCGAAAGCCAGCTTTGGGATGTGCTCTTTACCGGTGAGCTGGCCGGCAAGACCATCCATGCGCTCAATCTGAACGTAACGCTGAAGGTGACCACCGGCGGCGTGACTTCGACCACCACCAGCCAGATCGAAGGGCAGGAGATTCGTGCCAGTCTGATCCAGGTGGGCACATCCGAGCTGCGCCCGATGTCCGGTGGCCTGACCTGGGGCAAGCTCAACATCCGCCCGGTCAACGTCGACGACTTCACCTATGTAGCCATCATTCCGAGTACCGGTGTGGTGACCGAGTCCCTGCAGGTCGGCAGCGAAGCGACCGGTCTGAATGCCGTTCAGCGCCTGACGGTCAACGATGCCGTATCCGGCAGCTATACCCTGACACTGGCGTTCGACAGCGGCGACAGCTACACCACGGCGGCCATCGCGGCGAATGCCGATGCGGCCACGATCCAGGAGGCGATCAACACGGCGCTGGATACGGCCGGCAGCGTGACGGTCGCGCTGGAAAGCGATCAGCAGAGCAACGTTTTCGAAATTACCTTCAGCGGCGCCCTGGCGAAGACCGCTATCCCGCTGCTGACGGCTGACTTCAGCGGCCTGCGCGCCTATGCCGGTGCCGAGGCGGTAAGCTACACCCTGCAGGAAGGCCGTGCTGAAAGCGACGAAATCGTCGGGCGGGATGAGGTCCAGCGCCTGACCTTCAACAACGTCAGCGGTGGCCTCTACTCGCTGGTGATGCAGCTGGATGGCAGCTACTACAATCTGCAGGAACCGCTGGAAGTGCTGCCGGACGAGGCGGCGCTGGATACCTGGCTGACCGGCCTGGGTGTCGATATCACCGGCCTCAGCCTGCACGAAAAGCGGGCGCTGGAACTGGAGCAGGCGCTGAATCTGGCCTTCAGTACCGGTGACCGTGCTATCGCCGCCGCTGAGGTCAGTGTCGTCGCGGTGCCGGGCGAGACCGCCAGTGCGTTCAGCTATGACATCCAGTTCTCCGGAGCCCTGGGCGAGCGCAACCTGCCGACCCTGCTGGTGTTCCATCGCCTGCAGGCAATCGACACGACTACCGATTACGGCAACGGCAGTGATGCCCTGGGCTTTGGCCTTGGCGGCCGTGAAGCCGAAACCGAGATCGGACCCAAGTTCAACACTCTGGAAGATTTCGCCTCTGTATTGGCCGATGCGATCAACGAACTGCTGCCCAGTGGCGAGACCTTCAACATCGCGGCGCGCTTCGACCCGGTGGCGATGGACTTCATGTTCGATGTCAGTCTGTCGCCGTCGCTGCCGGCGCTGGAACTGCCGATCGGCCTGGATATCGACGACCTGGACCCGCTGGCTTCGCTGGATCTGTCCGGCCTGCTGGCGATCAATGGCGGCGTCGACCTGACCACCACCATTGGCCTGGATTTCAACCGTCCGGAAAACTTCCAGATCAACAGCGGCGTACTGATGTCCGGCGAAGTGCTGGGCAACAAGGCTGGCGGCGTCGATACCGCGTTCGGTCAGTTCCTGCAGGATTCTACCAAGCCTTACGACCCCAATGCCGAAATTCAGACCGGCACGGATCCGGATACCGGTGACCCCATTATGGAGGCCAACCCGGACTACAACCCGACGGTCGATGCCAGCTTCACGGTCACCTTCGATGGCGACAGCTATACGGTTACTGTCAGCGCCGCATCACAGAATGACAACACCAGCCTGAACGATCTGCTGGCCGATATTCGTACCGCGCTGAGCGGCGTGAGCGTGCATGTCAACTCGGCGCTGAGCCGTCTCGGCTACCAGAACCTGGGGCAGGCGGTGGATGTAGCACTTGGCCGGGATGACAGCAACAACGACCAGCTGGCCTTCACCCTCTACGGCAAGACCATCACCGAAGCCGGTGTTTCCGCCAGCGGCGAGTTCGCGTCCCGCTTGGGCATCGGCTCGCTGACCACGCCGATCGAAATGTCGCCTCTGAGCCTGCCGAACTCGCTGACGCTGAGTAACGGCAGTGCCTTTGATCTGATCATTGACGGTGCCGATGATCTGGCCAGCGGCGGTACCACCGCCACGACCGCTGATAACCGCATTACGGTGGGCATCGCGGCCGGTACCTATACGCCGCAGACGCTGAAGGATGCGCTCAATGCGGCGCTGGCCGATATCAACGGCACTGATCTTGGCCCCCTGCAAGGCAAGGTCAGCCACCTGGGCGAGGCGCTGAGCTTTGATCTTGGCACCGCCGCCGATGGCAAGCCCGTACTGATTCTGAATACGCTGGGTCAGCATGTCGCCTCGCTGAAGTTTGCCGCCCAGGATCACGACCCGCTGGTGCGTAACTTCGGTTTTGTGGCGGATGAGCTGAACAAGGCGGGTGGCGTTTCCGTCTACCTGGAAGACGCCCTGATTGGCGCGCGCCTGGTAGCGGGCGTCGAACAGTTCGAGGGCAGTGCCTCCATCGGCTTCGTCGACCTGTCGATGGATAACATGCTGGCCCAGATCGATGCCGGCGTGAATGTACGCCTGCTGGATGGACCGGATGGCAATCCGGGTGGCCGGGTGTACCTGGATGAGCTGATTGATGCCGCTACGCTGAAGGACAGCCTGCTGGGCATGCGCGGTAACCTTGCCCTGACAGCCGGTGGCAGCAGCACCCTGATTGCGGCGCCCAGCGGTGACGCGACAGGGGTGCTGTCCGAGGATGTGGGCCTGACCATCACCCTCGACAGCGACAGTCTGAACGAAGGGCGCCCCATCGAGCTGGACGTGAAGCTGCTGGCGTCGTCCACGCTGAGCAACACCGATGTGGCCGATCTGGCGGCCGACCTGAATGCGGCCATCGATAGCGCGCTCGACCAGTGGAACAGCGACAACAGCGGCAAGCTGACCAGTGCGCAGCTGGCCGACCTCAAGTCGCATACCTGGGTTCAGTCGGATGACCTGCTGCTCTACAACGTTACCACCAAGACCACGGAAACCATTGCTGCCGGTGCGCTGCAGTTCCTGGCGCCGGCCGTGGCCAGCGTGCGCGTTGAAGGCCGTCGCCTGCTCGGTGAATACCTGAGCCCGGTGACCTTCAGTGACAGCGACTACACCATCGGCAGTCAGCCGATGGCCAACCTGATTATCGACGGCATCAACCTGGATGCCGGTGGCCTGAGCCTGCTGCCGCCGGATGTGGACCCGCGGATCGAGATCAGCGTACCGATCATTGATGTATGGAATGGCGCCGTCTCACTGGCCGAGGCGGTCGATGTCCGTGTCATCGGTGCCGACGCGCTGACCGGCTTCGGCGATCTGTCCTGGGTACAGATCATCGAAGGTCTGCGCATGGCATCCAACCTGCTGAGCCAGTTCGAGACCTTCAGCTTCCTGGATCAGGACATTCCGGTCATCGATCTCAGCGTCAATGACATGTTCGACATTGCGGTTGAGCTGGCGCGGGCGGTCGAAGAGGTGGGCAACAACCCGGCGACAGGGGTAGGGCAGTTGCAGGAAGTGCTGGCCGACAGCTTTGGTCTGCCGATCTATGACCCGGCACGTCCCGATGTCTTTGGGGTCAGCCTCGACTTCGATGCAGCATCTAATGCGGTCATGCTGAACATTCCGTACGAGATCGACCTGCTCGACAAGAGCTACCCGATCTCGCTGGACCTGGCGACCCTGGGTGAACTGATCGGTGGCTCGACGCTGGAAGATCTGATGGGCTCCGTCGGCAGTATCGTCGATGTAGGTGGCAGTGCGCTGGTCAACCTGCAGTCCACGGCAATGCTCAACATCGCCCTGGGCCTGGATCTCGCATCCGGCGCCATGTTCGTCTACGACTACTTCGATGGTGGTACCGCCGACAACCTGGATGACGATACCGGCACCTTTGCCCGCCTGGGCATGGTGGTCAATGGTACCAACCTGGCCTTCAACGCCTCGCTGGGGCTGTTCTCGCTCGACGTGAAAGACGGTACGGCTGATATTGTCGGTCAGGCCGGACTCTATCTGGGCGATGATCCCGATGGTGCGGCCGGCCAGGGCGATGGTCGTCACTACCTGGGATCGGCCATCTCTGTACAGACCCTGCAGGATGGTGAAAGCGTTGCCCTGATCTGGGATGAAACTGCCGTGCCTGCCGGTTTTACCATCAGCGGCCAGGGCACCACGGCCGATGCCTGGACGCTCACCGCCGACAACGACGACGCTTTCCGACTGCACTTCACCGTCGCCGGGGTGGATTACTACACCCAGTCGCTGGCGCGAGGTTATGATGCCGCAACCGTTGAAGCGTACGTGGAAGAAGCGCTGCTGCATGGTTCTGCCGCTCTCAAGGGCGCGGTCAGCATTGAGCAGGTCGATGCCGATGATCCTTCTGCAGGCTGGAAAATCGTCGTCAGCGGTGCCGGTTTCGACGGCAAGACGCTGGCGCTGGATGTACAGCAGTTGCGCGCCGAGGCCGATGGCGGCCCGCTGGGCGAACTGAACGAGATCCAGTGGGTCAGCATCCCCTCCGGCTCCGGTGGCACCTTTACGCTGACCGCCGATATCGATGGCCAGCGTTATACCACGGCCAGTATCGCCTGGAATGCGGATGCCGCGACGGTGGCCGCTGCCCTGCGGGCCGCCCTGACCAGCGGTGCCCATGCGATCGCCGATGCGGATGTCAGCGTCAGCCTGCATAACGATGCCAAGCCGCAGGATGGCTGGCATATCGAGTTTACCGGTAGCCTGGCCGGTCGCGGCATCGCACTGCTGGAAACCGATGACAGCACCCTGACTCATGAAGGCGCCGTGGTTGCGGTGCCTGTGGTGGTCAGCAACTCCACCGGTGTGGTGAACCAGACCCGCGTGATGCTGGTCGCCGCCACCGGTGGCACCTTCGATCTCAGCTTCAGCTATGGCTCGACCACCAAGAACCTGACCAACCTGGCCTGGGATATTACCGCCGAAGAGCTGCAAACGGCGCTGAATACGGCCATGGGCGGCGGTTATAGCGATATTCTGGTGGCGGAAGATGCCGATAACGGCGGTTTCCTGATCAGCTTCGATGGCAATACCCTGACCGGCAAGGGCGTCACGGTCACGGTGGATGGCACCAACCTGGTGGCTTCTCCGTTCGGGGCGCTGTACCGTGACCTGAGCGTCGACTTCGACGGTACGGCCAACGTACTGCTGCCGGGCTATGTTACCCTGCCGAACGAAATCTTCTCGCTGGGACGCGAGCTGGGGCTGCTCGATTCCAGCCTAAGAAACCCGATCTACATCGGCGATATCGAACTGCAGGTCAACAGCCTGAGCGATCTGATGACCGGCCTGATGGACGGCGACACGGTCAGCTCCATCCTGATCAGCGAAGCCGGTATCTACGATGACGCCTATACGATCAACTACCGTCTGCCCGACCTGGGCGGCATGTTTGACCTGTTCAAGCTGAACAACCCGCTGATCCGCCTGATCCGTGACCCGTCGGTGATCGTCGATGGCATCGATTATGCGCTCAAGGGGATTCAGCAGTCGCTGGATGCCATCGCCTCCCTGCCGTTGCCGCTGATCGGCGACCAGCTGGCCAAGGGCGCCCAGTTCATCGCCGATTTCCGTGGCAGCGTGATCACCGAGATCCAGAGCTTCATCGACAGCGCGCTGGAAGAATACGGCGGCATGGAAAATGCCCTGCGCATGACGCTGTACGGGGTGTTCACCAATGACAGCAACAACGACGGCATCATCAATCCGCTGAGCATGGACCAGTGGATCGAGGCCGAAATCGACGAGGTGGCGATTGCCGATCGTGGCGGCGACAACCCCTTCCTGAACTACCTCAAGGACTATAACGGCGACGGTGTGGTGACCGCCGACGATATCGTGGTCGAGTACCTGGCGTTCGGTTCGCTGTCACCGGCCGGCGTGGCCGCCGGTACCCGTCTGGGTTATACCCTGGCGGGCCGCACCTCCGACGAGCGCGGCGAATATGTCGGCGGTGATATCGTCGCGGTGGATGGTTATGACCCGCTGGGTGAAGCCGGAGCCTTGCAGTTCCGTATGAACCTGGGCCAGAGCCTGCTGTCTCGTGAAGTCGACCTGTCCTTCGATATCGGCCTGCCGGGTCTGAACCTGGATGTGGATGGCGGCATCGGCCTGGACCTGGGCTGGGACTTCTTCTTCGGCTTCGGTGTCAACGTTCAGGAAGGTCTCTACCTGGTATCCGAGATGCCGGGTAATGCCGGTCTGGATGATGCGGCGCTGACCCAGAGCGTCTACGATCTGATCACCCAGAACAAGACGCTGCCGTCCGACAGCCTCAAGGAAACCACCAGCATCAGCCTGGAGAAACCGGATACGGCCGCGGGCAGCTTCGATCTGACCTTTGCTGCCGGAGGCAGCAACTGGACGGTTTCAGGGCTGGACAGCAGCACCCTGACGGCGGCGACCCTGCAGCAGCAGCTCAATGCACA
This sequence comes from uncultured Marinobacterium sp., assembly GCA_963677795.1. Lineage (GTDB taxonomy): Bacteria > Pseudomonadota > Gammaproteobacteria > Pseudomonadales > Balneatricaceae > Marinobacterium. The sequence continues at coordinate 3,084,629 of OY782520.1, forward strand.
GGTGAGTGGCAGTTACACCGGTATCAAGGTGACCGAAAACGGTGGCAACTGGGTCATCGATTTTGGTGGCAGCTCGCTTGCCGGCAAGACGGTAACCCTGACCAACACGGCGAGCCTGGCGGTGACGACGCAGAGCACGCCGAGCGATCCGAACACGGTCGCCTCCGAAATCTTCGTGACTCGTCCGGTATCCTCTCAGGGCACCTTCGATCTGAGCTTCTCGGCAGGTGGCAACAGCTGGGATCTGACCGATGTCAGCAACAGCACCTCGGCATCTCAGCTGCAGACGCTGCTGAACAAGGCGGTGGCCGCTGACTATACCGGCATCACCGTAGCAGCACAGGGCGACAGCTGGCTGATCAGCTTCGCCGGTGCCTCTCTGCTGGGACAGGACGTAACGCTGAACGGCAGCTTTGAAGCCGTTCAGGACCCTGACCTGAACCCGCTGATCGACAACCCCTGGGAACTGCCGAGTGACAACCCGGCGGTGAACGAACTGAGCATCGTGTTCGATGCCTACCTGGCCGGCAACCCGGCATCGGTGTCGGCCAACATCTTCTTCCTGGCCGGTACTCTGACCGACTATTTCGCCAACGACCAGATGGTCGATCAGAACGGTGATGATGTCAGTAACTACTCGCCGTTCGGTGATGAAGTGGGTGCGCGCACCTTCTTCCACGGCGAATTTGCCATCAACATGACCGATCGCAACTCGGATGGCCGCCTGACCTATGCCGAGATGACCACCGGCAAGTTCAGCGATAACTTCCAAAAGCAGTTTACCGGTGCGGCCCAGGCCAACTTCCACCTGGAGCTGGCCATCGCCGATACGCCGTTGCCGCGCATCATCGGTGACTTCCACATGACCTGGGCGCTGAATACCGCGTCCATTCCGGTCGGCTATGGCGACATGTTCTCCACTCAGCCTCAGGTCTGGATCACCGATCTGGCGATTGATGTGGGTAGCCTGTTCTCCGACTTCCTCAAGCCGATCGTGGCGGAGGTGCAGAAAGTCACTCAGCCGCTGCAGCCGGTGATTGACGGTCTGACCATGCCGATTCCGGGGCTGTCCGAGCTGGCCGGTCGCGACTATTCGGTGCTGGATCTGGCGGAGCAGCTGGGCAAGGGCGACAAGCGTATCCAGTTCATCAAGGCCTTCGTCTACATGCTGGATCTGTTCAATGCGATCCCTACCGACGCCGCCGGCCTGGTTATCCCGGTCGGACGGGTGTTCACTTTCGGGGGCAACCTGCAGGACAGCAGCAGTCGCAAGAACTCGTCCCTGGGTGGCAATGTCAACTCCACCAACAGCGCGATGAGCCAGAGCACTTCGGGTTCAACTTCCGGCACCCAGTCGTTCATGGACAAGCTCAAAAACCCGAACAACGCGTTCAAGATTCCGATCCTGACCGACCTGTCGCTGGTGCTGGACCTGATCATGGGCAAGCCGGTGGATCTGGTGACGTTTACACCGCCGAACCTGGGCGTGGATGTCCAGATTGATGCGGGTTCCTACGTCTACCCGGGCGTCAAGGCCGGTATCCGTGGCGGTGTCGAGATCGATGTGGCGCTGACGCTGGGCTTTGATACCTATGGCATCATCAAGTTCTTCGACAGCGAGAACCCGCTGCATATCCTGGAAGGCTTCTACGTCAGCGATAACGTAGTCAACGGCATCGATAATCCGGAAATCGTGCTGAATGCCTTCCTGGAGGTCTATGCCGAACTGAATATCGGTCTGGCCCGTGCCGGTGCCGCCGGTGGTATCAAGCTGAATGGTGAGCTGGACTTCTGGGACGAGAACGGCCCCGGCGCCAACGACGGCAAGTTCCGCGCGCTGGAGATCTACAACCAGCTACTGTGCGAGCCGTTCAACCCGCTCAACCTGGTCGAAGCCAACCTCAAGGCCAGTGCCTATGGCCGTGTCTATGTCGATATCAACACATTCATTGCCGGCTGGCAGTCCGTCTACAAACAGACGATTTTTGATATCGAGCTGTTCGAGATCGTCTGGAAGCCCAAGCCCTGCATGCCGATTCTGGCCTCCGATGACAACGGTGACGGCACCTTCGTGCTGCACATGGGCGACAACAGCCTGCTGCCGTCCGATGACGCGGTTGACTTCAATATCGCCGCGATGATGGAAGGCAAGGGCGCCGTCGATCGTCAGTACCGCAACATCGAGGATGGCGACGAGAAATTCGTGCTCAAGCAGATCGGCAACGGCGAAGTCGAGATTACCGCCACGCTGAACGGGTCGGAATACACCGTCACCTATACCGGCGTGAAGAAGATCGTCGGCTTTACCGGTCGTGGCAACGATACAGTCGATGCGTCGGGCCTGAATGACATCGACGTAGTGCTGCTGGCCGGTGACGGCACCGACACTCTGACCGGCAGTGCCAAGGATGATGTGCTCATCGGTGGCAGTGGTACTTCAAGCCTGATCGGCGGGGACGGCGATGATCTGCTCATGGCCCGTGCCGGCACCACGGCGATGGAGGGCAGTGATGGCGCCGATACCTACCGTTTCCTGGGCAACTGGGGCACGGCCAGCATCAATGACAAGGATGTGCGTGGCAGCGCCAACGTGCTCGACTTCTCCGACCAGACCGGTGCTCTGGTACTGGATACCTACAACGGCAAGGTCACTCAGGGCAGCAGCAAGGTGTCCTGGGACAGCAAGACCGAGATCGGCCTGATTGCCGGCGGCAGCGGCGACGATATCGTCGACATGTCCTACGAGTCGAACAAGCTGCATGTCCAGGTGGCTGATATCCATGTCGCCACGGCGCAGATCGAGGCATCGCTGAGCAGCGAGGCCCGGTCGCGCCTGACCGATACCGACGCTGATGCGCTGAACGACGGTGTCATCACTGGACTGTCTAGCGGTGCCGTGAACAATGAGGATGCACCTGTATCCTCGTATGGTGATCGTGTGCTGCGCTTTACCGGCTTTGAAAACCTGATCGGTGGTGTGAAGAGCGACATCTTCGCATTCGAGGACAAGGCCGCCATTACCGGCAGCCTCCATGGCGGTGCCGCCAGTGGTGTGGGCCTGAATACCACCTTCGAGCGTGAAGGGGTCCGCAACACCATCGACTTCTCCGACTACACCACGGCGGTGAGCATCAATACCAGCGGCAGCGCATATACCCTGCCGGATGGCTTCACCACCGTGGCCGGGGCCGCGACCGTCGCGTCCGGCAGCCGCATCAACACCAATGCGACCAACGTCACCATTCGTGGCTTCCACAATATCATTGGTGGCAAGGGCAACGACGTGCTGGTGGGCGACAAGCGCCAGAACCAGATCTTCGGCATGCAGGGCAACGATACCCTGATCAGTACACAGGGCGGCGATCTGCTGGTCGCCGATACGCTGATTGTCGAAGCTACGGGCAAAACCATCGAGTCCAAGAGCACGGCGCTGGTTGACCGTCCGGCCTGGACACAGTTGCCGTCACGTGAGTGGACCTGGTTCGATGCCAGCATCCACAGCACTGACCTGAACGGTACCGGTGAGGTGCTGATCGGTGGTCAGGGCGATGATGTCCTGCTGGGCTCGCTGGGTCTCGACCGCCTGTACACCGGTGGCGGCAACGATACCCTGGCCGGTGACCTGGCACGGATGACGTTCGACTCCACCGGCGCGCTGGTCAGCGCCGAGGTGGATGAAACCCTGGATGCCGGTTTCGGTGATGCCGACTATATCGAAGGCCTCAACGGCGATCATGTGGTGATCGGCGGCGCCGGTGCCGATGACATCCGGCTGGGTAACGGTGACAACCTGGTACTGGCCGATGAAGGCTATCTGGCACTGGATCCGATCACCGGTCGTGTGCTGGATGTACGCACCCTGACCAGCGGCTATGGTGCCGGCGATACGGTCACCGTGGGCAGCGGCAGCAACATCGTGCTGGGCGGTGCCGGTGGTGACAGCATCACCGCGAGCGATGGCGACGGCGAGCGCAACATCGTGATCGGCGATCACGGCCGCATTCAGTTCTCGCTGACCGAGGTGGACGACCACCGTCTCAGCAGTCTGACGTCGCAGACCGATGTGGCAACGGGCGGTGATGACAGCATCATCCTGGGCACCGGCGACGCCGTGGTCATCGGCGGCCGTGGTGCCGACAGCATCACCCTGGCCACCAGTGGCGGCAGTGCCAGCGGCAACTCCGAACGACTGGTTGCCGGGGATCATGCCGATATTCTGTTCGACAGCTACGGCCTGATGACATCGTTCAGTTCCACCGACACGACTGCAGCCACCACCGGTGCAGACCAGATCCGCATCGGCAGTGGTACTGATGCCGCAGCGCGTAACCTGGGTCGCAACTTCATCATCGGCGGCTTTGGCAATGATCGTATCCTGGTATCGGCTCATGTCGATGCAGACGATCTCGTGGTACGTGGCGAGGCCGGCAGTGAGGATGTGATTCTGGGCGATAACGGGGCCGTTGTACGCACAGCGGCTACGGCCTCTCGACCGAATGTCATGCTCAGCGTTGACAGTACCGAGACCGACACCGGCGGTGATGACCAGATCGTTGCGGCCAACGGCAACAAGCTGGTTATCGGCGGCCTGGGAGCAGACAGCATCAGCCTGTTTGATGGCACCCAGCTGGTGATGGGCGACAACGCCAGCTTCACCTTCGATGCCACGGCTGAAAATGGTGTGCTGCGCTCTGCCACCACCAGCAGCATCGCCCTGGGGGGAGCCGATAGCATCAATCTGAGAGAGGGTTACAAGCTGGTCGCGGGTGGCGCTGGAGCCGACACCGTCAACATTGCGGCCAGCACCACGGCGGATGCCAGTGGTGACGGCTGGAGCAATGGCGGCGAGTTTATCAGTGGCACCAGCTATCTGGCCGGCGTGACCGGAATCGCCGCGACGCTGCCATCAGCGACTACTACTACGGCGCAGGCGGAAAATCGTGGTCGTACCGGCCGCTACATTGCCGGTGATAACGCCGAATTCCTGTTTGACGACCGCGGTGGCCTGACAAGCCAGCGCACGCTGGACCAGACTGCCGCGACCGGCGGTGATGATGTCATCGAGATCGGTGCCACCGATACCACGGCCACACTGGGCTTCAACCTGGTGATGGCGGGCATGGGCGCCGACAGCGTCGCAGTGGCGACCGGATCGCTCAGCGAAAGTATCGTGCTGGGCGATAACGGCGAGCTTATCCGCCAGGCGCAGACCTACCAGCTCGAGGCGGTGCGTTCCACCGTTACCGACCTGGGAGGCAATGACAACATCCTGCTGGGTTCCGGGAATCACATCGTCATCGCCGGCCAGGCCGCCGATACTGTTGATATCCGTTCCAGCGATGCCCGTGCTGCGCTGGAGGGTGTCGGTAACCGTGCCCTGGTAACCGGTGACTCGGCCGAGATGATTTTCAACGCCGACGCTCTGGTCAGCATTGAAAGCCTGGCGATTGACCAGGGCGGCGACGACAGCCTGAGCATTGAACAGGGTGATCTGGCCCTGATCGGTGGCTTCGGCGCTGATCAGGTGACGGTGAATGCCCATAGCAGTGCCGACCGCATGATCGCCGGTGACAACGCTCGCTTCGAGTTCGCGCCGACCGATCAGCATGCCGATCAGGTTGGCAGCATGACCCGCATGGTGACCACTGATCAGCAGAGTGTGACCGGTGGCAATGACCAGATTCAGATCAGCGATGGCAGCGATACCGCGGCGGTGGATCTTGGGCGCAACTTCGTCATGGGTGGCGTTGGCCGTGACCGTATTCTCGTATCGACCCATATCGATAGTGAAGGCCGCCTGGTACGCGGTGAGGCCAGCAGTGAGGATGTGATTCTCGGCGATAACGGTGAAGTGCTGCGTACGGCGCCGGTCGGCTCACGCCCGAACATGATGCTGAGCGTCGACAGCACCGAAACCGACAAGGGTGGCAACGACCAGATCGTCTCGGCCAACGGCAACAAGCTGGTCATTGGCGGCTTTGGTGCAGACAGCATCAGCCTGTTTGATGGCACCCATCTGGTCATGGGTGACAGCGCCAGCTTTGAGTTCGATGCCGTCGCGGCCAATGGTGTGTTGCGCTCCGCGACCACCACCAGCCTGGTGCTGGGTGGCGCGGATACGATCAATCTGAGAGAGGGGTACAAGCTGGTTGCCGGTGGCATCGGTGCCGATACGATCACCATCGATGCCACGACCACCGCCGATGCCAGTGGAGCGAGCTGGAACAACGGTGGCGAGTTCATCGGCGGTACCAGTTACCTGACCGGTGTGGTGGGCATCGCCGCCGTGCTGCCGTCGCCCGTAACCAGCTCGGCCCAAATCGAAAACCGGGGGCGTAGCGGTCGTTTCATTGCCGGTGACAACGCCGAGTTCCTGTTCGACAACCGCGGCGGCCTGACGACCCAGCGCACGCTGGACCAGATAGCCGCCACCGGCGGTGATGACAGCATCCGGGTGGGGGCCGACAACACCACCGCGACACTGGGCTTCAACCTGATCATGGCCGGCATGGGCTCCGATAGCGTCGAAGTGGCAACCGGTTCGTTCAGCGAGAGCGTTGTCCTCGGTGACAACGGTGAGTACATCCGACAGCCGCAGAGCTACCTGCTCAGCAAGGTTCAGTCGACGGTGACCGGCTCCGGTGGCATTGACGACATTCTGCTGGGCTCCGGCGAGCATCTGGTCATCGCCGGTCACGGCGCTGACACGGTCGATATTCGCTCCAGCGATGCCCGTGCGGCCCTGGATGGCGCCAGCAACCGTCTGCTGGTGGCCGGCGACTCGGCCGAAATGGTGTTCAGCTCCGATGCGCTGGTCAGCATGGCCAGCCTGGCCAACAACAGTGGCGGCGATGACACCCTGACCGTGCTGGAAGGTGACCTGGCGCTGATCGGCGGCTTCGGTCGCGACCTGATCAGCATCAATGCCAACAGCACGGCCTTCCGCGCACTGGCCGGTGACAATGCGCGCTTCGAATTTGCGCCGACTGACCAGGCGGCGGATCAGGCCGAGAGCCTGACGCGCATGGTATCGACCGACCTGCAGGCGGCGACCGGCGGGGATGACCAGATTCGCGTCGGCCTGGCCGGCTCGATCACCGGCGCCATGGGCGAAGTGCTGGCACTCGGGGGTATCGGTGCCGACCGCATCAATATCAACGGTGCCCGTGCACGCACCACGCTGGTGGGTGACAACGGCGAGATCCGTCGCCAGGCGGGCCTCGCCGAAAACGGCGGTGCGCAGCGCGAGTCGGTCAGCAGCTATGACTTCACGCTGGGGGCCGATGACATCCTGACCACCGTGGCGGGTGAGGCCGTTATCATCGGTGGCAGCGGCAGTGACGAGATCCGGGCAGGGCGTGGCAATACCCTGGTGGCCGGTGATCACGCGCGCATGCTGTTCGGTGCGACCGGTGCCGCTGAGCTGATCACCAGCCTGGGCACCAGCATCGGCGGCAACGACAGCATCCAGATCGGTGGCGGTGATCTGAGCCTCGACGATGGCGACAAGGTGGTGATTGGCGGCTTCGGTGCCGACACCATTACGCTGAGTGCCGAGGTGGCGAACGCAGGCGAAACGCGTGAGCGCACCCTGGCCGGTGATAATGCCAACATCGCCTTTGATGTTCAGGGGCGCCTGCTGAGCTTCGCGACCCTGGATGGCGACCTTTCCACTGGCGGCAACGACAGCATCACGCTGACGCTGTCCGGTGACGACCAGAATGCCGGTGAGATCGCCGAGTACCAGGTCATTGCCGGCGGTGTGGCCGATGACAACATCCGCGTGCAGTCTGGTGTCAGAACCAACGACGTGATCTCCGGTGACAATCTGGATTACCGCCGCCTGATCGCCGCCGATGGCGTGCGCCAGCATCTGTTTGCCGGTGTGACCCAGCCGACGCTGGGCGGTGCCGACCAGATCGTAACGGCTGGCGGTGACAAGCTGATCTTTGGCGGTGCCGGCAGCGACAGCCTGACCGCCTTTACCGGCTCTGCCGATGCGTCCGTGGTCTTCGGCGATGCCGGGAATGCGGTCTACGAGCAGTACCTGGATGGCAGTGGCTTCGAGCGGACCCGTCTGCAGCAGCTGATGACCACCTCGGCCCTGTCCGGCGACGCGGACAGCGTTGTACTGGGCAGCGGTGATGCCGCCGTCTTTGGTGGCGCCGGGGCTGATCAGATCCGCATCAGCTCGACCGACGACAATCGTCGTCTGGTCGCCGGTGACGAAGCCCAGGTCAACTACGACCTGGGCGTTCCGGTGCTGATGCAGAGCACCGACAGCAGCGCTGTGGCGACCGGTCTGCCGGGCAACCAGTTCATCCTGCCGGATGCCGGTAGCAATTTCCTGATTGGTGGTCTGTCGATCGATACCCTGGTGGGCAGCATTGGTGACAGCCATCGCCTGCTGCCGGGTACCGGCTCCATCAACCTGCTGAGCAAGGTGGTCAGCGTGGTGGTACTGGGTGAAGCCGGTGAAATGGGCATCTTCGCGGACCGCGAATACGCCTCCGGCGCCAGTGACGAACTGCTCATTTCCGGCGCGACCCTGGTTCAGGGTGATACCGGTGGCGGTTCCGGTGGTGGCGACAGCTACACCTATTATGGCGAAGGCAGCGTAACCGAAGATCGCGCCGACAGCGTGTCCGGTCGTATCGCCTACCCGGCGCTGACCGGCGGCTTTGCTACCTTCAATCCGGCCAGTAACAGCCAGCAGGGCCAGTATGGTTACCTGACCCTGTTCGAGAACGGTGGCTGGCGCTATGACCTGGGCCAGAATGCCAGCGGTTTCAGCGAAGCCGTGAATGCACAGGTTCAGGCGCTGAAGGATGGCGATCAGCGGGTGGAGTACTTCACCGTGACCACCACCGACGGCAGTACCACGACGATCACGATCGATGTGTTTGGCACCACCGATGCGCCGGCGGACGTCACTGCCACGCTGACCGAAGACGATGTGCTGTTGGATTCGGCATCCGGTCGTCTGGTGGACGCGGCCGATGCGGAACTGAACACACGCTACTTCGATATGGATAGCCAGACTGCCTTTGGTCGCTTCACGCTGACGGCGGACGGCCAGTGGCAGTACCTGATCAACAACAGCGCCGCGGCAGTACAGGCATTGCGTGCCGGTGAGCGCGTCACTGACACCCTGGTGGTGACCACCCTGGACGGCAGTACCGCTACCGTTGCCGTTGAGCTGGTCGGTACCAACGATGGCGCCGTCATTGCCGGCGCCGAGCCGACCCTGGCAACGGTGGTGGAAGACGCTGACAACGCCGCCGCTGATCAGCTGCTGACCACGAGCGGCCAGCTGTCGATCAGCGATGTCGATGCCGGTGAAGCCTTCTTTGCTGGTGCGGTCAACATCCTGTCCGCTGACGCGCTGGGTGAACTCAGCATTGCGGCGGATGGCCGCTGGAACTACGTCGTGCGCAACGGCGACATCCAGTACCTGAATGCCGGTGAGGTGCGTATCGAGCGCTTCCAGGTCAGCAGTGCCGACGGCAGTGCAACTCGCACCCTGGAAATCAGCATCGAAGGCCGTAACAACACGGCCGTAATTTCCGATCCGGGCAGCCAGCAGCTGGTCGAGGACCAGCAGACACAGCTGAATGGTGTGCTGACGGTCAGCGACGCCGATGCCGGCCAGTCCCTGTTCGTGGCTCAGGACAGCAGTTCGGCCTACGGCCGCTTCGTACTGGCAACGGATGGCAGCTGGTCCTACACGCTGGAGAATGCCTCCGCAGCGGTACAGCAGCTGACCGCGGCAGATCGTCTGACCGACAGCTTCACGGTTGTGACGGCAGACGGCTCCAGCCGTACCTTCAACTTCGATATTCAGGGCGCTGATGACCAGCCGGTGATCACCCCGGATGCCGCCGATGGTGCCCTTGCGCTACTGAGTGAAGATCAGCAGTTGCTGGCCAGCGGTGTGCTGGCGATCAGCGACGCCGATGCCGGTCAGTCAGCCTTTGTGGCGCAGGACAGCCAGTCGGATTATGGCCGCTTCGTACTGAATGCGGATGGCAGCTGGAGCTACACGCTGGACAACTCCGGTGCCGCAGTGCAGGGACTGGTATCCGGCCAGCAGGTCAGCGACCGGTTTACGGTCGTGACCGCTGATGGCACCAGCGAGATCTTCAGCTTTACCATTCAGGGGCAGGATGACCAGCCGGTGATCACGCCGAATGCCGGTGAGGGTGCGCTGGCGGTGCTGAGAGAAGACCAGCAGTTGCTGGCCAGCGGTACCCTGGCGATCAGCGATGTCGATGCGGGGCAGGCAGAGTTTGTCGCCCAGGACAGCAACAGCGCCTACGGTCGCTTCGTGCTGAACACCGACGGCAGCTGGAACTACACGCTGGATAACAGCGCTGCTGCCGTGCAGGGGCTGGTGACGGGTGAGCAGGTCAGCGACCAGTTCACGGTTGTTACGGCTGATGGCACCACCGAGACCTTCAGCTTCACCGTGCAGGGCAGCGACGACCGGCCGGTCGTCACCCCGAATGCCGGTGCCCTGGCGGTACTGACCGAAGACCAGCAACTTCTGGCCAGCGGTGTGCTGGCGATCAGTGATGCCGATGCCGGTCAAGCCCTGTTCCAGGTTCAGGACAGCAGCTCAGCCTATGGCCGTTTCGTGCTGAACAACGATGGCAGCTGGAACTACACGCTGGACAACACGGCGGCTGCGGTTCAGGGACTGGTAACGGGCCAGCAGATCAGCGACCAGTTTACGGTCGTGACGGCTGATGGCACCACCAAGACCTTCAGCTTCACCGTGCAGGGCAGCGACGACCAGCCGGTCGTCACCCCGAATGCAGGTGATGGTGCCCTGGCCGTGTTGAGCGAGGACCAGCAGCTGCAGGCCAGCGGCAGCCTGAGCATCGTCGATGCCGACGCTGGCCAGTCGCTGTTTGTCGCTCAGGACAGCCAGTCGGCCTACGGCCGTTTCGTGCTGAACACCGACGGTAGCTGGGGCTACACGCTGGATAACGCCTCGGTCGCGGTTCAGGGTCTGGGCGCAGGTGTCAGCGTGAGCGACAGCTTTGCGGTTGAAACCGCGGATGGCAGCTTCGAGCAGTTCAGTTTCACCATCAACGGGCGGGATGACGCACCGGTAGTAACACCGGATCCGATGACCGGGCCGATCGCCAGCCTTGTCGAGAGCCTGGTGATGTCCCAGAGCGGCCGTCTTGAGATTGTCGATGCTGATGCCGGCGAGTCCGCCTTCCAGGCCCTGAACCAAACCACGGCCTATGGCACCCTGACGGTCAATGCCTCCGGCCACTGGCGCTACCAGCTGGATCCGGCCAGCCAGGCGTTGGCGGATCTGGCGCGGGATGCAAGCGTGGAGGAGCAGTTCACGCTGACCACGCTTGATGGTGCCGAGTTTGTGGTGTCGGTTCGGATTACCGGATATCTCAACGTGGCTCAGAACCAGGCCGGTTTTGAGCTGGAGCAGGACGTTGCCAAGGGGGGCGTATCTGAGTTGCCAGCCGCAGGTTCTGTCGCTTCGGCGGCAGGGGCAAGAAGCCCGCTGCCGCCGGTGCAGAGCAACGGCACTTCGGGCGGGATGACGGAATCTTCCCCGGAAATTCAAACGGTTGTATTCAGTGACACCACCCTTGGTGATAGTCTCTTCATGCCGACAGGGGGCGCCGTTCCGGTCCTGCCAGGATCAACCCTGGGTGAGGGGGTTGAAACGGCCCCGGGTCTGATGGATTCAGGCGTCAATCTGAGTCGCGGTACGGCCGCCACCGCAGCAGCTCAGGCTGCAACGGGCCTGGCCGAGGGGGATGGTGAAGAGGCTGAGGATACACGCAAGCGCGTGCGGACATCCGATGAAGGCGGCCGCGAAGAGGCCGTGCCTGCGGCAGAGTCCGAGCAGGAAGGGGCTGTTGACGCAGCACCGGCAGAGGCACCCGCTGACGCGGCAGCTGAGACTCGAAAGGCGACGCCTGATGAACAGCCCGAAGCCGCTCCGGCTGAAGGCGATCCGGCAGCGGAAGAGGTTCAGCCGGAGAGTGCCGGTCTGGCGGCTGTCGAGGGCCTGAGCCTTGCATCCGGGCTGGCGGTCGCTCGTTCTGGCACGGTGAGTGAGAAAGGACGAATTCGATGGAATTGGGGGCGGGCAGAGGCCTGAAAACAAGAATGAATGCTGATGTGATGTACAAAGCAGACAGGTGTGACACTTTGAAATTGAAACTTGAGACAGCGTTTGGCAAGGCCTGCGAGGTAATGCAATGAAGTTCGTCAGAGCCGGTATCAAACCGCTCGTTACCCTGACCACCACTGTGCTGGCCGCAGCCCCCATGTGGCTTTTGGCACAGGAGGTCGATGCCGAACCCCAGCTGGTGAGCCTGTTTGCCCAGCCGGGTGGTTCCAGTGTGACCAATCCGGCTTCAGATCCCATGCGCATTCCCGAACGGATGAAGGGCAAGGTGGTGCTGCGTGCCCCGGCCGCGGCGCCGAAGATCGATCCGGCCATCGAGCCGCCACCGGTCGACCTGACGCAGCGGTCCTTTGCGGTGGAGGCGATCCCGGTGCTGGAAGGGGCGGATGTCAATGTCGAGCATCTGGCCCAGGTGATGGAGCCCTGGCGAGGCAAGACACTGAGCTTTGACGAGTTCCAGTTGGCCGCCAGCGATCTGCTCAAGTTCCTGCGGGAAAACGGTCATCCTGATGCGGTGTTACGTTTTTCCCAGATGCAGTTTATGGAAAATCAGCAGGTGGCCGTGGCCATCGAAGGGCTCAAGCCGGTGGCACCTTACCAGGATGCAACCCCCAAAATTCAGGTGGCCGGCTTCGAGGTCAACGGCGTGACCCTGCTGTCCGAGGCCGAAGTGGCCGAGCATATGGCGCAGTGGTCGGATCGCGATCTGACCGTGGAAGAGCTGGGCGAGGCCGCCGAGTCGCTGGCTCGCCTGCTGCGTGACCGCGGCTATGCCCTGGCCCAGGCCTGGCTGCCGCCCCAGGAGATCCGCAACGGCATCGTGAAAGTGGATGTGCTGGAAGGTGTCGTGGATGAAATGTCCGGTGACAACGGTCTGACCGTTGCCAGCGAAGATGCCCGCCTCAAGACCGAGGTGGCACAAGCCTATCTGGCCGAGGCGGTGAAGCCGGGTGAGCCGCTGGATGTGGCCGCTCTGGAAGAGCAGGTCCGGCTGCTGAACGACCTGCCGGGTGTCAAGCGCGTCCAGACCGACCTCAAGCCGGGTTCCCAGCCAGGTACGACCCAGGTCATGGCTCAGGTGGAGGATGATGACCTGGTCAATGTGCTGTTGACCGCGGATAACCATGGCAGCATCTATTCGGGTGCCGACCGCCTGGGTGCCAATATCAACCTGAACAGCCCGAGTGGTCATGGCGAGCAGATCTTCCTGAACCTGACCGAAGCGGAATATTCCAGCAGTTACAAGGTCGGAGGGCATTTCCCGGTCGGTCATTCAGGGTTGAGGCTGGGTCTGTCCTATGCAGCGATGAGTGTGGATTTCGACTTGGAACAGGGGTTTTCGGTGCCGATCAACATCGCCAGCGATTCCTCGGCCGCGTCCCTGTTTGCCAGCTATCCGCTGCAGCGTAGTGCTCAGACCAACATGGACCTCTATGCCAGCCTGGACTTCAAGAACTACCAGAACTCGATCCTCTACGGCGCGGTTGAGAACGACCGTGATATCACCTCGGCCAGCCTGGGCTTCAGCGGCGACCATATCGACCGCTTCAGTGGCCAGACGCGTTGGGGCTTGACCCTGACCCAGGGTGATGTCGGCCTTGTTGAGGGCAGCAGCTACCAGTTCAACGATGCTCAGGGCGCGCAGACCGAGGGCAGTTTCACCAAGATCAATTACTCGCTGCAGCGCTACCAGTCGCTGCCGCTGGACGGCTTGTTCTTCAATGCATCGCTCAATGGCCAGTGGGCCAGTGGCAACCTGGACAGTGCCGAGAAGTTCCAGCTGGGTGGACCTGATGGCGTGCGTGCCTGGCCGGTGGGCGAGGGCATTGGTGACAATGGCTGGGTCGCCAATCTGGAATTGCGCCAGATCCTGGCGCAACCGGACTGGGGCCGCGTCGAGGCGTTCGGCTTCTACGATGCCGGTGGTATCACCCAGTATGCCGATCTGAACCCGGGTATCGTCTATGACGGACCCAACAGCTACACCCTCAAGGGGTATGGTGCAGGCTTGAGCCTGACCTATGGCGAAAGTGGCAATCTGCAACTCGTGTATGCCCACAAGTCGGGTGAGAATCCGAACCCGACACCTGAGGGCACCGATAGCGATGGCAAGAATGACCAGGGTCGTCTCTGGTTGATTGGCAAGATTCTGTTTTAAGGAAGGGGTCCGGAATGACCAAGCATAAACATCGGGTGAATGCAGCACCCACTTTCACACCCAGGCTTCTTTCTCTTGCCGTGGCTTCAGTCTGCCTGTCCATGAAACTGCAGGCGGCGCCTGCGGTGGATGAGCTTCCTTCTGGTGCCGTTATTCAGCAGGGGCAGGCGGTCATCACACAGACTGATAACGTGATGAACATCCAGCAGAACAGCTCCCGGCTGGTCACCGACTGGAACACGTTCAATATCGGTTCGGATGCGATCGTCAACTTTTTGCAGCAACGCTCGGATCTGGCGCTGAACCGGGTACTGTCCGGTGATCCGTCTCAGATTCTGGGTCAGCTCAATGCCCAGGGTACCGTGATTCTTGCCAACCCCGCGGGCGTGCTGTTTGGCAACAGCGCCCGCATCGATGTTGGCAGCCTCGGCGTTCTGGGGCAGATGCCGGATGCCGATGAATTCATCAACGGCCAATTGCTGCTGGAAGACCTGGCGGCGGGCGGCAACGTGATCAACCAGGGCCAGATTACGACCCGTACCGGCGGTTTCGTTGTCCTGGCGGGCAAGACCGTCGAGAACAGCGGTACCATTACGGCCGAAGCCGGTCAGGTGGCTTTGCTGTCGGGTGACAAGGCACGGCTGGAGCTGACCGCCGATGGCCTGATCGGCGTTGAAATGGACGGCGTCAGTGCGGATGCAGCCGTTGCCAACAGTGGTGCTATCATCGCCGATGGTGGCAAGGTGCTGATTCAGAGCCGCCATGCGGGCGGTGCCCTGTCCGCCGCGATCAACCAGACCGGTATCATCCGGGCCAACAGCCTGGCAGTGGCCGGTGACGGCAGTATCCGCATCGATGCCGGCGACGGCCGTGCGATGATTGCGGGCAGGGTCGAAGCCCGGGGCGATGATGCCGGAGAAGCGGGCGGACGTATCCAGGTCACCGGTGGTGAGGTCGAGATCAGTGGGTCTCTGAACACTGATGGTGCGGCCGGGGGCGGCACCATCCATGTCGGTGGTGGCTGGCAGGGTGACCAGAGCGAAATTGCCGAGGCAGGCCGAGTCACCGTTGCGGAAGACGCCGATATCAGCGCCGATGCGACGGTTGATGGTGAGGGTGGCGAAGTGGTGCTCTGGTCAGCTGATCAGACCCGTCATGAGGGCAGTATCTCTGCACGCGGAGCCGGAGAGGGCAAAGGCGGCCGGGTTGAAACCTCCAGCCGGGGTGCCCTGGGTGTCAGTGGCAGTGTCGATGTCTCCGCCGAGTCCGGTGAGGGTGGCAGCTGGCTGCTTGACCCGACTGACCTGACGGTCGATTCAGGCAGCGGTAACGCGGATACCGTCAGCAATACTTCGATTGAGAATTCGCTGAATGGTGGTGCAAATGTCACGTTGTCTGCAACCAATGATATTTATGTCACTGCGTCGATTGCCAAGACATCAGGTGATGCTGCGACGCTGACCTTTGACGCCGTTAACGATATCGTGCTGCACACGGGAGTGGATATCACCTCCAGCGGCAATGGTAACGCGCTTAATCTGGTGTTTGGTGACTCTTCCACAGCTGGTACGGTTTCCATTTTTGGCCAGTTGGCGACCAACGGCGGTGATATCACCTTTAACAAGGTCACCCACCTGCGTCATGAAACGCCGGTGAGCACCAAGATCACGCAGAGCGTTGGCAGCAATACCCCGTCCGGTGATGTCCTGTTCGTCAAGGATGTCTACCTGGCCGATGATGGCTACAGCGTCACCATCAACACCCAGGGTTCGGATTCCGGTGGCGTCTATAACAACGTCGGCGGCAATATCCAGTTCGACGGCCTGGTGCTCAGTGCCGCACCGGTGATTTCATCGACCGACACCAAGGCACAGGCCCAGTCGCCGCAGAATCTGATCCTGGATACGACCGGCCTGACCGGCGCAGACCCAGACGCCGCTGGCAAAATCATTTTCAATGGCGATATCGGCAGCGCGGCCAACCCGCTGCGCAGCCTGACCTTCAACGGCGCCACCAACATCGACTTCAACGCACCGAGCATCAACCTGAGTAACACTGCCGGCCCGGTGATCACCGCGAGCACCAACTTTGCCGACAACCCGGTACTTAACCTGCTCAGTAATGATGTCACCATCAATATCACCGGCGGCACCGTGCCGGGGCTGACTGCCGGTTACACCAGCTATCTGCAGGACAGCTTCGACATCTATGCGGCTGCGGCTAGTGAACAGACGC
The DNA here is from genome assembly GCA_963677795.1 of uncultured Marinobacterium sp. Lineage (GTDB taxonomy): Bacteria > Pseudomonadota > Gammaproteobacteria > Pseudomonadales > Balneatricaceae > Marinobacterium. The sequence goes on from OY782520.1 coordinate 3,101,194, forward strand.
TGACCATCAACTCCGACCAGTCGATCAAGCTGTCGGGCGTCAGTATCGACTCTGATGGTTCCAACCTGTTCAACCTGCTGTTCAACCCGAACGCGGCTACCGGTTCCGGTCAGGGTGCCGTGATCATGTCCGATGTGGCCATCACGACCTCTGGTGGTGATGTCAGCCTGGGCAGTGCCGGCAACTATGCCGAAGGTGTGGCCGGTGACACCGATGGCAGTGATGGTGTGCGCCTGCATAACACGCGTATCGAGACGGAGGACGGCGACCTGTCGATCTTTGGTCGTACTGCAGACAACACTCAGGCGTCCGATTCCTCCGGCGCGGGTGTACGCATTACCGGTGCCGCCACTTACCTGAGTACCGATGGTGGCCAGCTCAGCGTGCGAGGTCAGGTCCTGAACCAGACTGACAGCGGCAACAAGGATGCGATCATCATCGGCGAAGGCGTTTCCGGCCGGGCTACACTGACGACCACCAGCGGCAATATTCTGATCGACGGTGATGCCAGCGCCGTGGGCGACAGTGTCACCGGTGGCAACCGCTACATCGGTGTGCTGCTGGCCAACAGCGCGCTGCTGCAGAGTGACAGCGGCGATATCCTGATCCAGGGTCAGGGCGGCGGTGGTAACGTCAATTCAGTGGAACAGAACCACGGTATCCGCCTGCAGGACAACGACACCAGCATCCTCAGCAGCAGCGGCGACATTCTGCTGCAGGGCACCTCCGGTGGGCGTCTGGACGATGCCGGCGAGAACAGTTTCGGCATCTACGCCACCGGCAACAGCATCTACGTCGGTCGCGATGCCGACAAGAGTGCGGCCACCGGCGATATCATCTTCGTTGCCGACTCTATGGAGTTCGTCAACAGCTCGTCTTCACGCCTGCAGGTGTCCAGTGATGGTCATCTGGTGATTCGTCCGGAAAATGCCGATACCCGTATCCAGTTCGGCAATGCCGGCTCACGTCCGGAAAGTGGCGTCAACAAGACCCTCTATCTGGGCGAAGACTGGTTCAACGGCAGCGCCAATGCGGTCTTCCTCAGCGCACCTCAGGTGACCGCCACGGCTGGCGCGCTGGATTCGCAGCAAAACCTGCTGATCAACGGCAACGCCGGTGGCAGTGTTATACTGAATATCGGTGGCCTGCAGACGGCCGATATCGCCTATTCGACCGATTCTGCCATGCTGGGCAGCAATATCCAGGCGGCGATCCGGAACCTGGCGGGCTACGGCGGAACCACCGTTCTCAACCAGGGCAGCGGCAGTTACCTGGTGACGTTCAAGGATGGCGCCACCCCGGTAGTCATGAGTGATCTGGTCACCGCCGACACCGGCCGTAACGGCTTCGCCGACATCACCATCGGTCGTACCGATCTGAGTGGCAATATCACTGTCAGCGCGCCGACCACCTTCCGCGATGACCTGACCCTGCTGGCCGGCGTCAACAACGATGCCTATGCCGCCAAGGTGATCATCAACTCGGCCCTGACCCTGGCGCGTCAGCCCAATACCACTGACGCAGGCACGCTGACCATCATCACCGATAACGGCCTGACCACCTCGGAAGGCCTGGTGGCCAAGGGCGTGATCAGCGCCGACGAGCTGCGCCTTGAAGGCGGTGGTGACTTCGTTGCGACGGCGATCAACCGTATCGGCACTCTGGCGGCGGACGTGGCTGGCGACCTGGTACTGACCAATGGTCAGGCACTGGAAATCGGCCAGATCGACAGTACACGTGTTGAGGGCTACAGCGCCGATACGGCCACTGGTCAGGTCGCGATCGTGCCGGCCGTAACCGATGCCACCCAGGGGCTGGCTGCCGACCAGATCGACCTGCATGTCATGAGCACGACACCGGATGTGGCGGCAGATGTGACTCAAAGCGAGAACATCACGGCCAATACCCTGAGCGTACAGGTTGAAGACGGCACCTTTGTGCAGACCGGTTCTGCCGTGATTTCCGGCGATGGCGGTGCAACAGATCTTTACCTGAGTACCGCTGACGGCACCGCCAAGCTGCTCAACGACAACGTCGTCGCCACCTTTGCCGGTGCCTTTACTGCCGATTCCGGGCTGGAGCTGAACAACACCCGCGCGCTGGAGATCGGTCGCGTGTCCCTGTCCGGCAAGAGTGCCAATAGCGCCAGTGATCTTGGCCTGATCAGCCAAACCACCGTCAACCGCGATGGTATCCAGGCGCCGGACACTCAGATTGCGCTGAAGACGGCAGGCGCCCTGACCCAATCGGCGGATGCCGCCCAGTCACAGATCAACGCCGGCGTGCTGGCGGCGGACGTGACCGGTGGCGCGATCCAGCTGGATAACCAGAGCAACCAGATCGATCTGGCTGCGCTGGCCCTGAACAGCGATGGTTTCGATGTGACCCTGCTCAACGCCGGTGACCTGACCATCGGTGAAGTGACCGGTATCGACACCGGCCTGATCGGCGCCGGCTCCGTCACAGGTGTGACGCCGGGCGCAGACGGCAATATCCGCATCGCGACCGGTAACGGCTCCCTGACTCTGGACAAGGCGGTGACGGCAACCGGAACCGGTTCCGTAGACCTGCGTGCCGGAGGCGTGGACTCTGACCTGATCATCGATCAGGCCGCTCCCGAGACCGCACTGGTGAACAGTGAAAACGGCGCCGTCCAGTTGCTGGCCGGTGGCAGCATTACCACCACCAAGGCCACCGACGGTGAAGCGCTGATCGACTCCACCGGCAGCACCGTCCTGCTGCAGGCCGGTGCTGCGATCGGCAGTGACAGCAACCGCATCGAAGTCTCCGTTCCGTCCAGCCTGGCAGCAGAAGCGGGTGCCGGCGGCATCTGGCTGCGCCATCTGGACAGCGCAGATCTGCAGATCGGACAGGCAGCGGCGCTGAATACCGCCGAGACCTTCGGTGGCACTGTCAATCAGAGTGGCGGCGTCATGTCGGGCTTGACCACGCTGGCAGGCAGTAACGGCAATATCACCCTGACCAAGGTCGATGGCCATATTGTCGTGCTGGACAGCATTGCGGCGGACGGCAGCGGTTATGTCGATCTGCGTACCGGTGGTACCGGTTCCATCCGCATCGACGGCGGCCAGGTACAGTCAGACAGCGGCACCCTGCAGTTGATCTCGGCGGGTGCCATCAGCACCAACACCACCACCGGTACGACGACTGAGCTGAGCACCAGTGGCGATGTGCTGCTGGTGGCCGGTAACGGTGCCATCGGCAGCCTGACCAATCGGGTTGAAATTGCCGACGCAACCGGTGTGGCTACCCAGAGCGGTTCGGCCACCGGCAGCCAGTTCCTGCGTCACGGCGGCGATATGACCGTTGCCGCTGTGGACGTGGTAAACGGCAATACGCTGGATACCGCCGCCGCTCTGTTGGCGCTGCCGACCAGCTATTTCGGCCTGGTTGCCGGAGCCAGCCAGGTAATCGACCTGCTGGTGGACGGTGCCCTGCAGCTGAACGAGCAGGTTCAGGTGACCGACGGCATCATCAAGCTGGATGCTGACAGCGTTGCCCAGAATCTGGACGCCGGCAAGGCGATGACGGCGGGTGCGCTCAAGGTACAGGCGACCAACGACATCGCCCTGAACAACCCGGAAAACGCCATCGATACCCTGGCGGCAGACTCGGCTACCGGCAGCATCAGCTACGTGGACAGCGACGGTCTGACCATCGGTAGCGTGGATGGCCTGAATGGTTTGAACGCGGCGGGCGATATCGACGTCCAGACGCTGGGTACGGGCAGTAACAATGACCTGATCCTGGCTCAGGCCGTGGGTACCGGCAGCGGCAATATCGACCTGCGTGCGCTGAACAGCGGCGCCCTGACCAGCAATGCGGCGGTCGTGGCAGGCACCGACGGCAACGTGGATCTGCGTACCAGCGATGGTGCGATCACGTTGAATGCCGATGTCACTGCCAACGGTGATGGCTGGATCGATATCCGTTCCGGCAGTTTCGATCTGACCATCGGCAATGCCGCCCTGATCAGCTCGGTCACCGGCGACATCCAGCTGCTGGCCGGTAACGACCTGATCAGCGGCAAGGCAACCGACGGCAATGCCTCCATCAGTACCAACGATGGCAGCGTGCTGCTGCATGCGGCAGGCAACATTGGCAGCAACGATAACCGCATCGAGATCGACGGCGCGGCGACACTGGCGGCCAACGCCGCCGACGGCAGCATCTGGCTGCGCAAGCTGGGTGCGACCGATGCCCTGCAGCTGGGTGACGTGGAAGCCTTCGTGACCGATGACCCGACCGATACGGAGGCGGGCGGCAACTATAACGGCGGTTACGCCGGCCTGACTACCGGTGGCGCTGGCAACATCACCCTGACCACTCAGGGCGGTAGCCTGACATTGGTCGAGAACGTGGCAGCGGATACCGCCGGCTACGTGGACCTGCGCACAGCTGATACCGGCGCGATCGCGCTGAACAGCGGCGCGCAGATCACCTCCGGCAGCGGCACCCTGCAGCTCCTGGCTGGCGGTGATATCAGCACCGACAGCACCACCACCGAGCTGGATACCACCGGTGATCTGCTGCTGCAGAGCGGCGGCAACATCGGCAGCCAGGACAATCGTATCGAACTGGCCAATGTAGATCAGCTGGCGGTGGACGGCAGTGGCAGCCAGTACCTGCATCACAGCGGTGATATGACCGTGGATCAGGTGGCGGCGGTGAATACGGCCAACAGCATCGACCGTGTGGCAACCAGCCTGAATGGCCTGCTTGCGGGCGCTGGCGAAGTGGTTGACTTGCTGGTTGATGGGGCGTTGCAGCTGAACGACCGTATCCAGGTGGTGAATGGCACTGTCAGAATGGATGTGGCGGATACGGTACTCCAGAGCACGACTGACGCTGCCAAGGCTGTAACGGCATCGAATCTGAGCATTCGAGCCGGTGACAGCATTACGCTGAACAACAGCCACAATGATGTGGATACGCTGGCGGCCGATTCTGCCAACGGTGATATCAGTTATGTGGACAGCGATGGCCTGACCATTGGCACCGTGGATGTCGGTACGGCCGATGAGCTGAATGGCCTGAATGCGGCGGGCAATATCGATGTTCAGACTCTGGGTGGCGACCTTGTCGTGGCGAAGGCTGTAGGTACTGACAGCGGCAATATCGACCTGCGTGCACTGAACAGCGGAATTCTGACCACCAACGATGAAGTGGTCGCCGGTGGCAACGGCAACATCGATTTGCGTACCACCAATGGCGCGATCACGCTGAATGCCGATGTCACCGCCAGCGGTGATGGCTGGATCGATATCCGCTCCGGTGGTGCAACCTCCGATATTACCCTGGGCAACCTGGGTGCTGATTACGCCCAGCTGAGCTCGAACAGCGGTGACCTCCAGCTGTTGGCCGGACGTGACCTGCTGACCACCCGGGTGACCGGTGCAGCCGGTCGTGCGACCCTTGCCACCAACGACGGCAGCGTACTGCTGCAGGCGGGCGGCAGTATCGGCAGCGACAGCAACCGTATCGAAATCGACGGTGCGGCGACCCTGGCGGCCAACGCCGCCGACGGCAGCATCTGGCTGCGCAAGCTGGGTGCGGGCGATGCCCTGCAGCTGGGTGGCGTCGAAGCCTTCGTCACCGATGACCTGACCGATACGGCGGCGGGTGGCAGCTTCAACGCCAGCTATGCCGGCCTGACCACCGGTGGCGCGGGTAACATCTCCCTGACCACTCAGGGCGGCGACCTGACGCTGGTGGAAAATGTGGCGGCGGATACCAGCGGTTACGTTGATCTGCGGTCTGCTGGAGCCGGTGATATCGCGCTGAACAGCGGCGCTCAGATTACCTCCGGCAGCGGCACCCTGCAGCTCCTGGCTGGCGGTGATATCAGCACCGACAGCACCACCGGCACCACCACCGAGCTGGACACCACCGGTGATCTGCTGCTGCAGAGCGGTGGCGACATCGGCAGCCTGAACAACCGCATCGAGCTGGCCAACGTGGCTCAGCTGGCGGCGGACAGCAGCGGCAGTCAGTACCTGGTGCACAGCGGTGATATGACTGTGGATCAGGTGGCGGCGGTCAACACGGCCAACAGCACCGACCATGTGGCGGCGGACCTGAACGGTCTGACCGCCGGTACTGACCAGACCGTTGACCTGGTGGCGACCGGAGCGCTGCAGCTGAACGACCGCGTGCAGATCGGCGGTACCACTGGCGTGATCCGCTTCCTGGCCGACAGCATCAACCAGGTGCTCGACAGCGGCAAGGCGATGATGGCCGGCTTCCTGAACGCGCAGGCAAGCCATGATATCGCGCTGAACAACCCGGAGAACGCCATCGATACGCTGGCGGCCGATGCCGTCAACGGCAGCATCAGCTACGTGGATGCAGATGGTCTGACAGTCGGTAGCGTCGATGGCCTGAATGGCATGAAGGCGGCGGGCAATATCGATGTTCAGACGCTGGGTGGCGATCTGGTCGTGGCACAGACGGTGATGACCGATGACGGTGACATCGACCTGCGCGCGCTGAACAGCGGCGCCCTCACCACCAACACTGGTGCTGACATCGAAGCCGGTGCCAACGGCAACGTCAACCTGCGTACCACTGATGGCGCGATCTCGCTGAACGCCAACGTCACGGCCAGCAACGGTGGCTGGGTCGATATCCGTTCCGGCAGCTCCGATCTGACTATTGGCGCGGCGTCACAGATCAGCTCGGCCACCGGCGACATCCAGCTGCTGGCCGGTAACGACCTGATCAGTGGCAAGGCAACCAGCAACAGCGCTTCCATCAGCACCGATGGCAATGTGCTGATGCAGGCGGCGGGTAACATCGGCAGTGACAGCAATCGCATCGAGATCGGTGGTGCAGCGGCACTGGCGGCCAACGCGGACAGTGGCAGTCTCTGGCTGCGCAAGCTGGGCGCGGCCGATGCCCTGCAGCTGGGTGGTGTTGAAGCCTTCAATACCGCTGACAACATGGGTGGCAGCTTCAACGGCAGCTATGCCGGTCTGACTGGCGGTAACGCGGGCAACATCACTCTGACCACGGCGGGTGGCGACCTGAAATTGGTCGAGAACGTCTCGGCAGCCGGCACTGGTGATGTGGACCTGCGTACGGCGGGGGATGGCCTGATCATCTTCGGCACCCATGCCCAGGTGACCTCAGGCAGCGGTGATCTGCAGATCCTGGCCGGTGGTGCTATCGACAGCGGCAGTGCGCTCACCGAACTGAGCACTACGGGCGGCAACGTCCTGCTGCAGAGCGGGGGTAATATCGGCAGCCTTGCTAATCGAGTCGATATGACCGGTGTCAGTGGCCTGGCTACCCAGAGTAGCGGCAGCCAATTCTTCGCCCAGGATGGCGACATGACGGTGGCGGCGGTGACGGCTATCAACGCCGACAGCAACATCGATAAAACCGCTGCGGACCTGAACGGCCTGACGGCCGGTACTGACCAGACCGTTGACCTGGAGACGACGGGTGCGTTGCAGCTGAATGATCGCGTTGAGATCGCGGGTACCTCAGGCCTGATCCGCTTTGCGGCCGACAGCATCGATCAGGTGCTCGACAGCGGCAAGGCGATGACAGCCGGTTCCCTGAAAGCCCAGGCAACCCATGATATCGCCCTGAACAACCCGGAAAACGCCATCGCTACTCTGGCGGCCGATTCCGTGAACGGTGGCATCAGCTACGTGGACAGCGATGCTCTGACAGTGGGCACCGTGGATGGGTTGAGTGGTGTTGAAGCGGCAGGCGATATCGACGTTCAGTCACTGGGCGGCGACCTGATCCTGGCGCAAATGCTCAGTAGTGACAGCGGCAATCTGACGCTGGGTGCCGATGCCGGCCAGATGCAGCTGAATGCGGATCTGGCCACTATCGATACGGCGCAGATCCTGATCACCGCAGCCGAGCTGATGCAGGCGGCAGGCACCGGTATCAATACCGGTACCCTGGTGGCCGGCACAACCGGCAACCTGGCCATGGCGGGTGACAATAGCCTGCGTACGGCTTCTCTGAGTGCCGATGGCACCCTGACGCATACCGGGCTGCTGACCGTATCTGACAGTGCCAACCTGAGCGCGGACGGCAATATGATACTGGGACAGGTTGCAGGCGCAACGGCGGACCTGACTGCGCAAACGGGCGGCCGTATGACCTTGCAGGGGGCCACCGAGTTGTCGACGGCCTGGATCCGCAGCGATGAAGAGATCTTTCTGGATGCACCGATGACCGTGCATGGCAACACCGCCAATGCGGCGGTGCTGGCCGCCGGTACCTGGTTCCATAACCGTACCGGTGCCGGCCGCGATGCCATTCTGGCTGCCGACAGCAACTGGCTGATCTATGATCGAACTTCGGATACCTATACCCAGCGTATGGCGGGGCTGCAGCCGGATTATCTGGTGTTCAGTACGTTGTACAATGACATGCCGGCTGACCAGGTGAGCCGTCCCGGTAACGGTTATTATACGGGGACAAGCATTCTGGTACCGGATAACTACCTGCGTGTCGTAACGGGAGCCAGCCAGGATTCATCGTCCGGCAGTGGTATTCCGACGCAAAACCCGACCGCGCCGGTGATTCAGGTGTCTGAAACCGAGCAGGTGTTTCCGCCGGCATTGCTGGATACTGCGGCTGATACGGTGTTCGGTGACGCTGTCATCAAGGCAGCGGGAGAGGGCGGTTATGCTTTGTTGACCACCGATCCGCTGGCGGCAGGTAACCTGAGCATCGACATGCCCATGGTCAGCCTGAAAACCGGTGTGGAATTCCGGGTGCCGCTGGCTGAGCTGGTCGGGGCATCGGAGTTGGCAGGCGTCACCGTTGACGGTGGGGCTCTGCCGGAGTGGATGGAGTTGGTCGGTACTGACCTGTCAGCGCGTCTGTCCGGGATCATTCCTGCAGGACTCGATCCCTTCGTGATCCGGGTTGAAACCCGGCACCCGGTGACGGGCGATCGGCAGACTCTGAAGCTGCTGATCGTACCAGTTGAATCTGATGAAGATGAGATCACACCGGAATCAACCCGTGTGTGACTTGAAACCCAGGAGTAAAAAAATGTCTGAAGTAGCGGAACAGAAAACCATGAATGAACAGCCGGCTCAGCAGCCGACCATGCCGAAAATCAAGTGGAATGACGAGAACATGCAGTCCACCTACGCCAATGTCTGCAATGTCATGGGCACCCGTGAAGAGATCATGGTACTGTTCGGTTCCAACACAAACTGGCAGGGTAATCAGGAAGAAGTGGAAGTGGCGCTGTCTCAGCGCATTCTGCTGACCCCCTATGCTGCCAAGCGTCTGCAGATCATGCTGGATATGGGACTGAAGGAATATGAAAAACGATTCGGTGAAATCAAGCTCTGATACGCCGAATCCGGAAAAATACATGCACTGGTTCAGGCTCCTCCATGAGGAGTCTGATCCGGTGTTTTTTTCGGCCTGGTTCAACCTCCTGAATGATGGACTGGGCGGCATTCAAGAAGGCGTATTGGTCTTGGGGCCAGCGAATACGGGGCCTTTCGAGCCTGTCGCATCCTGGCCTTACAAAACTCCCTGCACTGAGCCACTGATGGGCGTAGCCGAGCAGGCACTGGAGCTGTGTCGACCCGTGATGCAGCGTGTCGGTGCACGTCTGCTGTTTGCGATGCCGGTGGTGCAGCACAATAACGTGTTGGGCGTGCTGGCCGTGTCTCCGACGTCGCCGGGCCTCTCCATCCAGCAAAAGAACTGGATGCAATGGGGGCTTGGCTGGCTGTTGGGTCATGCCTCGGTACAGGCCGGCAGTGGCGATGGTGAACTCAATGAACGCCTGATTCTACTGTTGGAACTGTTGATGTCTTCGCTCGACAGTGAGGATCTGGAGCAGGCGGCACAAAGAGTCCTGGCACAGGCCAGTGTCAGCCTGAGCTGTGACCGCATTGCGTTGGGCTTTGCCCACAAGCAAGGGGTCAGACTTTTTACCCTGGCAAATGTGGCCGAATTCTCGCGCAAGATCGACCTGGTACAGGATCTGGAAGCGGCGATGGAAGAGGCCGTGGATCAGGGAGAGGCGATCAGTTGGCCGGGTGAGGACGACAGCCTGGTCATTCGTGATGCCCATAAAGCACTGGCGGACCGCCAGGGCAACCATACCCTGATGTCGATTCCCTTCATTCGAGATGCGGACCAGTACGGCGTCCTGACGTTCGAATGGGCGGAGGCGCCGGATAACGAAAATATTGAACTGGCCATGGCCGTCGCGCCGATTCTGGGGCAGGTGCTGCTCAAGGGGCGTGCCCAGGACAGCGGGCCACTTGATCTGTTGCGGCGCTATTCCCTGGCGCCTTTCAAACGTCTGCTCGGGGCCGGTTATCTGGGTACCAAAATGCTTGCCCTGGGGGCTCTGTCCCTGGTGCTGTTTTTCAGTCTGGCCACGGGTGAGTTTCGCATCGATACCGATGCCCGTCTTGAAGGGGCACTCAACCGTTCTCTGGCGGCGCCCTTCGACGCCTATCTGGAGCAGGCGATCTTTCGTGCCGGCCAGGTGGTGAAGGCCGGTGACATGCTGGCCAAGCTGGATGATCGCGACATGCGTCTTGAGCTGGCCAAGCTGGAAAGTCAGCAGGCGCAGTATACGCGTCAGCTGCAGCTGGCTCAGGCCAGTTGGGACTCGGCCCAGGCCGGTGTGGTATCGGCCCAGCTGGCACAGGTGCAGGCCCAGCTGAAACTGGTCAACGCTATGCTGCAGCGCACGGAGGTCCGTGCGCCCTTTGATGCGCTGATCACCAGTGGCGACCTGTCGCAGGATCTGGGACTGCCCATCTCCAAGGGGCAGGTGCTGTTCGAACTGGCGCCGCTGGAGGACTACCGGCTGGTGCTGGATGTGCCGGAAAGCGATATCGGTTACCTGGGTGTTGGCCAGACCGGTGAGCTGGTACTGAAAGCCTTCCCCGATCAGCCGACCGGGTTTGAAGTGACTCTGATCACGCCGTTGGCGGAAGCGCGCGACGGACAAAACCTGTTCCGGGTCGAGGCCCGTCTGAGTGAAGTGACCGAGGGTATGCGGCCGGGACTGGAAGGGGTCAGCAAGGTCGGCGTGGACGAGCGCAAGCTGATCTGGATCTGGACTCGTGAGCTGCGCCACTGGATAAGCCTTTCTCTCTGGAAGTGGTTCGGGGTCTGACATGTCGGCACTGTTTTCGGCCTCCTGGTATCGTACCGCCGAGCTGGTTCCTCGGCTCAGAACTCAGGCGCGTATCTTTCGCCACGTCTATCGTGGCGAGGTCTGGCGCGTTGTGCAGGACCAGAGCAGCGGCAAGTTCCTGCGCCTGAACGCTCAGGCCTACCGCATTCTGGGCATGATGGATGGACATCGAAACCTGGAACAGATCTGGCAGCTGGCCTGTGACACCATGGGCGATGATGTGCCGGGGCAGGATGAGATCCTGCAACTGATGACCCAGCTGCATAACGCCGGTGTGCTGAGCAGCGGCCAGGTGCCCGACCTGGATGAGCTGCAGCAGCGCACCCGGGAATCGCGCCGCAACCGGATCAAGCAGTACCTGTCCAACCCGCTGGCGCTGAGAATCCCGCTGGTCGACCCGGACCGCTTTCTCAGTGTGCTGGTTGGCTGGGTGCCGGTCTGGATGCGCTCGGTCATTCTGGGTGTTTGGGCGCTGCTGATCGCCTTTGGCGGCTGGCTGGCGTTTGCTCACTGGGAGGGACTGACCGCGGATGTCGGCTCGCTGGTATTCACGCCTCAATATGTGCTGACCCTGCTGCTGGTGTTTCCCATCGTCAAGGCGATACACGAGCTGGGGCACGGCATCGCCATCAAGCTGTTCGGCGGGCAATGCCATGAGATGGGCGTGATGCTGCTGGTGATGATGCCGGTGCCCTATGTTGATGCCAGTCATGCCACCGGCTTTGTCAGCAAGTACCAGCGCATGATCGTGGGCGCTGCCGGCATGATGATCGAACTGGCACTGGCTGCTGTCGCACTGTGGATCTGGACCTGGACCGAGCCCGGGCTGCTGCGCGTGTTCCTGCACGATGTGGTCATTCTGGCCGGTGTCACCACGTTGATCTTCAACATCAACCCGCTGTTGCGCTTCGATGGTTACTACATACTGTCGGACTGGCTGGAAATTCCCGGGCTCGGCAGCAAGGCCAACCAGTATCTGGGCTACCTGAGTAAGCGTTACCTGCTGCGTATTCGCCGCGGCTTGCAGCCGCCCCGGACAACACCGAAAGAGCCGGCCTGGCTGACGGCCTACGCCATCGGCTCCTTCTGCTATCGCATGGTGCTGGTGTTTACCATCGTCACCTTTGTGGCCACCCAGTTTTTCGTCATCGGCATACTGCTGGCCCTTTGGGCGATCTACATGATGCTGCTGTTGCCGTTGATCAAACTGGTCAAGAACATCCTCAATGACCCGCTCATCATGGAGCGACGCCTGCGCCTGTACAGCGTCACGGCGCTGGCACTGGCCGGGTTGGTCTGGTGCCTGGTACTGACGCCGGTGCCGTCCGCGACCCTGGTGGAAGGGGTCGTCTGGATGCCGGAGCAGTCCCGTATCCGTGCGACTCAGGCCTGCTTCGTACGGGAACTGCTGCACAGCCAGGGAAGCGTGCGTAAGGGGCAGCCGCTGATCCGCTGTGAGGACGAGCTGTTGCCGACGCGGCGCGAGGTGCTGGAGCAGCGCAAGCAGGAGCTGCTGGCCCGGCAGGTGATCGCCCAGCGCACGGACAGGGTTGAAGCCCGACTGCTGGCAGAGGAGCTGGTCAGTGTACAGGCTCAGATCGACGATCTGGAGCAGCGTATCGCCCGCTTTACTCTGGTGGCGCCGATGGATGGCCGTTTCGTGGTACCGGGTTCGTCCGACCTGGCAGGGCGCTGGTTCCAGCGCGGCGAAGTGGTGGCGCATATCATCGACCCGCAGCGCTATACGGTAATGAGCGCCGTGCCTCAGATGAGTATTGACCGCGTGCGTGCCGATAGTCAGAGCGTTCGCCTGCGACCGGTGGATGACATCGAGCGCGAAGTGGCGGCCCGGGTGTTGCGGGCGGTTCCCTCGGCTACCCGGCGGCTGCCCAGCCTGGCGCTGGCGCTGCAGGGCGGCGGCACCATCGGGGTCGAGCCCGGCGAACAGCTACCGCTGGCGCTGGAGCCCCTGTTCCTGCTGGAACTGAAGGCGGAGTCGGACCAGCCGATCAGCACGACCCTGGGTGGGCGGGTATACGCCCGTTTCGAGCATACGCCCGAGCCGCTGGCGATGCAGTGGTACCGCATTCTGCGTGACCTGTTCATTCGCAAGTTTGGGGTCTGAGCATGTTTTCCCTGCTGACCTCGGCCGAACGTTATCCGCAGAAACTGGACTGGAGCGAGTTGCCCTGGCTGGAGCGGATCTGGAACTGGCTGGTACTGCACTGGACGCGCCATGTGCGCCTGTCGGCTCGGCGTCAGCTGCGCTTCATAAAGCGTGTCGAGGCGTATGAGGCCGCTTTCAAGTCGCTGGACGAGGCTGAACTCAAGGAGCAGTTGCAGGCCATCCGTCTTGGCTTGCGCCGCGACGGCATCCGGGACGCTCAGGTTGCCCCGGCCTTTGCGCTGATCCGCGTGGTGTCGGCGCGTATCCTTGGCATGCGCCACCATGATGTTCAGCTGAGGGGCGGCTATGTGCTGGTACATGGCTGCATCACCGAGATGGATACCGGTGAGGGCAAGACCCTGACCGCGACGCTGGCGGCCATCGTCATGGCGCTGGCCGGGCGTCAGGTGCAGGTGGTCACGGTGAATGACTATCTGGCCGGGCGCGATGCCGCGGAGATGACACCGCTGTACGACTGGTTCGGTCTGACTACGGCAACGGTGGCCGAGGATGCGCCGCGTGAAGCGCGCGAACAGGCCTATCGGCATCCGATCGTCTACTGCACGGGCAAGACACTGGTGTTCGACTATCTCAAGGATCGTCTGGTACTGGGACAGCAATTGTCACAGATGGGCATTCGGTTGAAGGACTTCGTGCGCAACAAGCCTGGCGGAGAGCTGCTGTTGCCGGGGCTGCAATTTGCCATTGTCGATGAGATCGACAGTGTGTTGATCGACGAGGCGCGGACGCCACTGATCATTTCCGCCAGTGACGAGAGTGCCCGTCATGAAGAGTACTACGGTCATGCGCTGATGCTGGCCAAAGCGTTGGAAGCCTTCACCGATTTTGTGGTGGATGAGCGCAAGCGCGTTGAATTTACGCGTCAGGGCCGTGAGCGACTGGTGGCGCTGACGCAGGACTCTGATTCCATCTGGCACAACCAGTTTCGCCGTGAGGAAGCCGTCATTCAGGCGCTGACGGCACTGCATAACTTCGTGCGTGACGAGCACTACATCGTGCGTGACGACAAGGTGATGATCGTCGACGAGCATACCGGGCGCATCATGCCGGACCGCTCCTGGGAAAAGGGGCTGCACCAGTTGATCGAGCTGAAGGAAGAGGTGCCCGTCACGCCGCCAAGGGTTACCCTGGCGAAGATCAGTTTTCAGTTGTTCTTTCGCCGCTACATGGGGCTGGCCGGTATGACCGGTACCGGTCGGGAAGTAGCCGCCGAGATGGGGCATGTCTATGATCTGCTGTCGGTCCGCATTCCACCGCATCGGCCCAGCCGGCGTGTGCGTCAGGGAAGTCGAGTATTTGCCACCGCGGACCTCAAATGGCAGGCCCTGGTCGCAACGCTTACGCAGCTTCAGGGCCGGGGGCAACCGGTGCTGGTAGGTACGCGCACCATCAGCGCGGCCGATGAGCTGTCAGCGCGGCTGACGCAGCAGGCGGTCGAGCACCAGGTACTGCACGCCGACCAGGATGTGGAGGAAGCCCAGGTTGTGGCCGAGGCGGGCAAGCATGGGCGTATCACCATCGCCACCAACATGGCCGGTCGCGGCACGGACATCAAGCTGGCGGAAGGCGTCGATGCTCTGGGCGGCCTGCATGTGATTCTGACCGAGCTGCATGACAGTGCCCGCGTGGATCGCCAGCTGGTGGGGCGCAGTGCTCGTCAGGGACAGCCCGGCAGTTGGGAAGAGATGCTGTCGCTGGAGGATGAGCTGCTGCAAGTGTTGCCGCGAGGTGTGTTGGTCGGATTGAGCCGGATGTTGCAGCAGGCACCGGACAATCGCCTGTTGCAGTGGGGGGCGCGAAAGGTGTATTGGCTGGCGCAGAAGAAAGTCGAGCGTTACCACAAACGGATCCGGCGCAGCCTGCTCAAGGCTGAATTCCATACCCGCCGTTCATTGTCATTTACCGGAAAATCGGAGTAGTCATACAGATGTCGAAACACAATTATCCTCTGCTCGGCGTGTTGATCGCATGTCTGTCCGGCGGGGTACAGGCTGAACCGCTGCAGGCCCTGAGCTGCTATCTGGAGCCTTCGGCGGACGTGACTGTCGGCACCACTGCCGAAGGACGGCTGACCCGGATGCTGGTGGATCGCTCTGATCATGTCAAAAAGGGACAGTTGCTGGCCGAACTGGAATCGGGGCTGGAGAAGGCGGCGGTCAACACCAAGTCGGCTCAGGCCGCCTATGCCAATCGTCGTCTGGAGCGCATCCGGGACCTGACCGCCGCCAAGTTGATCACCGATCAGGAGGTCGATGACATCAAGACCGAGAAGTCGGTGGCCAACCTGGAGCTGCGCGAGCGTCGCGAGCAGCTGAAACTGAAGAAGATCACCAGCCCCATCGACGGGGTGATCGTGGAACGCATGGTCGCTGAAGGTGACCTGGTCAAGGGCGGTGAAGTGGCCCGCATCGTCAGCCTCGACCCGCTGTATGTGGAAACCGTGATGCCACTGGAACGCTTCGGCACCCTGAACAAGGGGGACAAGTACCAGGTGAGGTTGCAGCATCTGGAGACGGTTCATGATGCCGAGGTGGTCAATGTGGATGCGATTATCGATGCCGCCAGCAGCACCTTCCGGGTACGTCTGCAAATGGCCAACCCGGAATACCGGATTCCGTCGGGCTTGAAGTGCATGTTGCTGCCCTCGGACGTCGCAGCAGCCAGTGTTACGCAGCAGTAACCGCTGCTTTAACATCGCACAGGTCGTTCGGAGGTAAGTGATGGATCAATCTCGTCAGCTCAATGAGTCCTTTCGTGATGCGCTCCGGCGCGAAATCCTGAAGCACCGCTTTGCCGCCATCGGCATGGCGGTTGCGGTGGCTGTCGTCCTGCTGATGCTGTTGCAGAACAGCATCGTCGAAGTCAGCAATGGCGGTGGCGAGCGCTTGCAGAACGCTCTGCTGGGAGGCCTCGGCGGCTTTGCCTCCACGGCGGTAGGCGCCTTTCTGGCGTTGATGCTGCGTGAAATCAAGGCGCGTACTCAGGACACCATGCTCGGCTTTGCCGCCGGCATGATGCTGGCGGCCAGTGCCTTTTCGCTGATTCTGCCCGGGATCGATGCGGCCGAGCGGCTGGTCAGTGTCGGCCTGATCGCTGTGGTGGTGGTGATTATCGGCATGGGGCTCGGTGTGTTGTTGATGCTGGGCCTGGACCGGTTTACGCCCCATGAGCACGAGAACGAAGGGCCTTGTGGCCCGGGCTGCGAGCGCATCGGGCGAGTCTGGTTGTTCTTCCTGGCCATCGCACTGCACAACCTGCCGGAAGGCATGGCGATCGGGGTCAGCTTTGCCGACAACGACATGAGCGTGGGCATGCCGCTAACGCTGGCGATCCTGTGTCAGAACGTTCCAGAAGGTCTGGCCGTCGCGCTGGCGTTGCGTGCCGCCATGCTGAGTCCGTTGATGGCCGCGGTGGTGTCTTCCTGTACCGGCCTGATGGAGCTGCTGGGTGCCTTTGTCGGTATCGGTATTTCGGGCGGATTGCCGCTGGCCTATCCGGTCGGGCTGGGGCTGGCTGCCGGCGCGATGATCTTTGTGGTGTCCCATGAAGTGATCCCCGAAACCCATCGCAACGGCCACCAGACACCGGCGACGCTCGGTCTCATGGGCGGCTTTGCCGCGATGATGGTGCTGGATACGGTGCTGGGGTAGCAGGGAAGAGGGCCAGGCTGGCGCAGTTATAGGCTCAGCCTGGCTTTTGCCAACGTCTCGGACGGGGTTTCACCAAAAAACTTCTTATACTCTGTAGAAAAACGCCCTAAATGGTTGAATCCCCAGTTCAGTGCCAGAGTGGAAATACTCTCTTCCCCCAACGCTCTGATAATATCGGTACGTACGCCTTCCATACGAATACGTTTTAAATAGGCAGTCGGTGGAACACCAATATAACGCTTGAAGTCTGCATAAAGCTTGTTTCTTGAAACCCCGGAAATCCACTCAATATCATCCATGTGGATTTCATCCTTGGCATGTTCTTTCAAATAATCGATCGTTTTTATCAGGTAGGCCGGAAGGTTGTTCTTGATGGCGTTCTTGATCTCATCCGAATAATTGTGAGGTTGAGAGGTCAGCACGCCCTTGATCAGGGCCTGTTCCATGTCGCGGATAAAAGCGGGGCTGTTATAGAGACTGTCCGGGCAGGCCAGTTCCTTTTCAATAAAGCGAACGGTGCGCCACCAGGCACTGGATGATCCCACCTTGGCGTCCATTTTTGCATCAAAAATCAGAGGCTTAGTGGCCTGTTTGCCGATCAGGCTTTCAAGTCCGAGCTCCATCGCCTGGCGCGAAATGCGCACCAGCGTCTTGCGGCAGTTGCCGCTGATGTGAAGCTCATAGGGTGCCGCGGGGGAGATGATCACGCCGCTGGTGATGTTGGACTGAACATTGCCACCGTCGCAGCTCAGTTCCTGGTAGCCGCTGATCGGCAGGCTGATACTGTAACTGTTACTCAGATCCTCGACTTTTACGGTTACATCGGTGCCGTACTCGATATAGCCGATGGCCGTTGTTGTCGAATTAAGAATATTGCCAACATGTCTGAAATGCATTTTGTCTGCATTATGAACTTTCAGGTCATGTGGGCCACATATATTCGACATCCAGGACATGGCATCGCCGGCATCATGAATATCAGCCATTAACTTCTTGGATGGCTCACCACCCAGAATATTATCTGTTTCCAGCATGGAATAACCATTTTCTAATTATTATGTCTTTCAGGTCTGTTGGGTCATGGCTAAAGCCATCTTGCAAGCTAGCACTGCTGGCTGTAATTGGTCAACGTTTTCGTTGCGTGATGGAAATCCTGACCGGGAGTGTGAAAAAGGGGATAGCGCTTCTCAAAAAAGCGGATAGCTGGGGGAGGTGGGGCTCTGGTCTTATGGGTAACACGAACAGACAGGCAGGCCAGCAGTTCGTCCTGCCACCAACGGAGACCCAACATGAATAATAACAAGCAGACCCTGGAACACTGGCGTGAGAAGGTTGAGTCGGCTCTCGACTTCCGCCCCAATGACAAGACCTATAAGGTTGCTCGCGAAATCTTTACCGATCCTGAGCTGTTTGACCTCGAAATGGAACTGATTTTCGAGAACACCTGGATCTACGCCTGTCACGAAAGCCAGATCGCCAACAACCATGACTTCTTCACCATGCAGGCGGGCCGTCAGCCGATGATCATCACCCGCGATGCCAAGGGCGAGATCAATGCACTGCTGAATGCCTGTCAGCACCGCGGTGCAACCCTGACGCGTGTGTGCAAGGGCAACCAGTCAACCTTTACCTGTCCGTTCCACGCCTGGTGCTACAAGACCGACGGCAAGCTGGTCAAGGTCAAGGCGCCGGATGAATACCCGGCCGACTTCGACAAGTCCACCCGTGGCTTGCGCAAGGCACTGGTCAGCAGCTACAAGGGTTTCGTGTTCATCAACCTGAATACCGAGTCCACCCAGTCGCTGGAAGAGTTCCTCGGCGATGCCAAAATCGCCTTCGACATGATGGCAGCCCAGTCACCGACCGGTGAGCTTGAAGTGCTGCCGGGCTCGTCCACCTACACCTTCGACGGCAACTGGAAACTGCAGAACGAAAACGGTCTCGATGGCTATCACGTCAGTACCGTGCACTACAACTACGTGGCGACCGTTCAGCACCGCCAGCAGCAGGATGCGGCCAAGGCCGGTGGCGCCAGCAAGACCTTGGACTACAGCAAACTTGGTGCCGGTGACAAGGAAACCGATGACGGCTGGTTTGCGTTCAAAAATGGCCACACCATCCTGTTCAGTGACATGCCCAACCCCGAAGTCCGTCCGGGCTACGCGTCCGTCATGCCGCGGCTGATCGAAGAATACGGCCAGCAGCGTGCCGAATGGATGATGCATCGCCTGCGTAACCTGAACATTTATCCGAGCCTGTTCTTCATGGATCAGATCAGCTCTCAGCTGCGCGTCGTGCGCCCGGTAGCCTGGAACAAGACCGAGGTGCACAGTTTCTGCCTGGGCGTGAAGGGCGAGTCCGACGCCGACCGCGAAAACCGCATCCGCCAGTTCGAGGACTTCTTCAACGTATCCGGCATGGGAACCCCGGATGACCTGGTTGAATTCCGTGAAGCCCAGAAAGGCTTCCAGGGACGCTCCGAGCGCTGGAATGACATCTCCCGCGGCTGCGAAAACTGGGCCTATGGTCCGACTGCCAACACCCGTGCCCTGGATATCGAGCCGGCGATCACCGGTACCGAGTTCACCCAGGAAGGGTTGTATGTGAACCAGCATTCCAACTGGCAGCGTTATCTGCTTGAAGGTCTGGCAGCCAAGGCGAAGAAGGAGGCTTAAGCAATGAGTAATGTTATCCAGAGCATCGAGCAGTTTCTCTACCGTGCATCCGAATACTGCGACCGCCAGCAGTGGGATGAATACCTCGACATGTTCGACCAGGAGTCCGAGTTCCACATTCCGCAGTGGGACAGCGAGCATGTGTACACCACCAATCCCAAGCGCGAGATGTCGTTGATCTATTACCCGACTCGCGCGGGCCTGGAAGACCGCGTCTTCCGCATCCGTACCGGCAAAAGCGCGGCCTGTACGCCGATGCCGCGCACCATGCACCTGGTCGACAATGTCCAGGCTGAGCAGCAGGAGGATGGCCTGTGGAAGGTGAAGGCGAACTGGGCAACCCACTTCTTCCGCTTCGGTGAATCCGAGTGTTTCTTTGGCTGGTCCGAGTACCTGATGCGGGCCGAGGGTGACAGCTGGAAGATCATGAGCAAGCGCGCCATCGTGCTGAACGACAAGATCCGCCACGTGCTGGATTTCTACCATGTCTGAGCACCTTCGGATGCTCATGATTATCGACACAAGTGGTGAGTAGTATGCATAAGGTAGCACTTAACTTCAGCGATGGACGCACGCATTTTATCGGCATCAATCCGGGCGAAGTCCTGATGGATGCCGCCCTGCGCCACGGTCTGACGCTGCCGGTAGATTGTCGTGAGGGTGTCTGCGCGTCCTGCAAGGGCACCTGCCAGTCCGGCAAGTATGACCTGGACTATGTCGACGAGGATGCGCTGAGCGAAGATGATCTGGCCAAGGGTGGCATTCTGGCCTGTCAGATGCGGGTCGAGAGCGACTGCGCAGTGCGCTTCGATTTCGATTCCTCGCTCTGCACCAGCGCTGGTCCGGAAGAGGTCGACGCGGTTGTCACCCGCGTAGAGGTATTGTCCGATTCAACGGCAGCGCTGCACCTGGATGCCAGCGCCCGCGAGGGGCAGCTGGACTTCCTGCCGGGGCAGTATGCCCATGTGCAGGTGCCGGGTACCGACGAATGGCGTTCCTATTCCTTCGCCTGTCAGCCGAACGAAACCAATCAGCTGCAGCTGCTGATCCGACTGCTGCCTGATGGCGTGATGAGCAATTATCTGCGCGATCGCGCCCAGCCGGGTGACGCTATCCGTCTGAAAGCGCCTTTGGGGGCTTTCTACCTGCAGCAGGTCAAGCGTCCCTTGATCATGGTGGCGGGCGGAACCGGTCTGGCGGCGTTTCTCGGCATGCTGGATCAGATGGAGTCCGATCCTAGCCGTATCGACCAGCCGGTCAGCCTGTTCTATGGCGTGACCAAGCCGGAAGACCTCTGTGAGCTGGAGCGACTGGATCGCTACCAGCAGGCCATCCCCGGTTTCAGCTATCACAGCATCGTGATGCAGCCGGATGAGGGCTGGCAGGGGCCGCAGGGCGTGGTGACTGACCTGTTTGAAGAGCAGCATTTCAATGATGGCGAGGTGGATGCCTACCTCTGCGGGCCGCCGCCGATGGTCGAAGCGGTCAAGAACTGGCTCGACCAGCGTCAGATGGAAAACGCCAGCATCTATTTCGAAAAGTTCTCAGCCAGCTAACTGAACAGCCCAACACAATAACAACAACGAGGACCGCACAATGAAAAAAGGCGTAATGCGCCCCGGACATGTACAGATCCGGGTGCTGGATATCGACGAAGCTCTGGCCCATTACCGCGACCTGCTCGGCCTGATCGAGGTGGATCGCGACGCTGAGGGCCGAGTCTACCTGAAGGGCTGGACCGAAGTAGACCGCTTTTCAGTGGTCCTGCGTGAAGCCGACCAGCCGGGCATGGATTTCATGGGCTTCAAGGTACTCAGTGAAGCAGTGCTTGAGCAGCTGCAGGGAGAGCTCGTGGCCTATGGGGTCGACGTGGAACAGGTTCCGGCCGGCGAGCTGGAGGGCTGTGGCCGTCGTATCCGCTTTCAGGCACCGACCGGCCACAGCTTTGAACTCTTTGCCGACAAGGTACAGACCGGCCGCTACGGTGTCGGCAATCACAACCCGGAAGCCTGGCCCCGTGACCTCAAGGGCATGAAGGCGCAGCGTTTCGACCACTGTCTGCTCTACGGGCCCAATCTTGATGAGACCTATGACCTGTTCCGCGAGGTGCTGGGCTTCGATATCTGCGAGCAGGTGATGACGCCGGATGGCAAGCGCGTGGCGCAGTTCCTGACCACCAGCATGAAGGCGCACGACATTGCCTTCATCGATCACCCCGAGCCGGGCAAGTTCCACCACGCCTCCTTCTTCCTGGAGACCTGGGAAGAGGTGCTACGCGCCGGTGACCTGATCTCGATGACCGATACCTCCATCGATATCGGCCCGACCCGTCACGGCATCACCCATGGCCAGACGATCTACTTCTTCGATCCGTCCGGCAACCGCAACGAGGTGTTCTGTGGCGGCGACTACTTCTACCCGGACCACGAACCGATCACCTGGGATGCGGACAAGCTGGGCAAGGCGATCTTCTATCACGACCGCCAGCTCAATGAGCGTTTCCTGACGGCCCTGACCTGAAGGCCGGGCCGGACAAGCCCGGCCCAAGCCCATTATTAGAATAATAATGCACTGGAGTTAGCCCATGTCTATCAAACGATTACTGACCTCTATTATGGCCGGCGCGATGACGCTGATGATGGCGTTGCCGGCCCAGGCCCGCGACTTCCGTCTTGGTCTGATCACACCACCACCGCACCAGTGGACCAAGGCCGCTTACGCCTTTGCCGAAGAGGTGAAGGAGAAGTCAGGTGGTGAGCACAATATCTCCGTCTTTCCGGCCCGACAGCTGGGCAATGAAGCCCAGATGGTGCAGCAGCTGCAGACCGGCGCGCTCGATATGGCTTTCCTGACCATTGCCGAGATCTCCAACCGTGTGCCGGATTTCGGCGCGCTCTACGCGCCCTACCTGGTCGACAACATCGATCAGGCGGCGGCGCTACTGAAATCTGACGCAGCCGGTGAGCTGCTTAACCAGCTGCCGTCTGAGGCCGGTATTGTCGGTATTGGCTACGGCATGGCAGGCATGCGCCAGGTGATGAGCCGTGATGCGGCCCAGAGCCCAGAAGACCTGGTGGGCAAGAAACTGCGTATCACGCCGTTCGAACCGATTCGTGACTTCTATATGGCGGCTGGCTCCGCGCCGACCCCGCTGCCGCTGCCGGCGGTCTATGACGCTCTGGCCAACGGTCAGATCGATGCCATCGACATGGACTTCGACTCCATCCTGATCTTCAAATTCTATGATCACGCCGAGAACCTGATGATCTCCAACCACATGATGTTCCCGATGGTAGGGGTGGTATCCGGTCGTGTCTGGAAGGATCTGAGCAAGGAAGAGCGTGCACTGCTGCAGACCAGCATGCGCAAGCACCTGGATGGCGTCATCGATCATTTCCAGGCCAAGGAAAAGAAGCAGGAGCAGGAGCTCAGAGCGCTGGGTAAGGTCGTGATCCAGGAGGTCGGCAAGGACGACTTTGCTGCCGCAATCAAGGAATGGGAAAAGATCTGGTCGGCAAAAGCCCAGTCTCTGCCGCGCCTGAGACAGGCTGTTGCCGAAATCAAGGGTAGCTAAGCCGAGTCATGCGAAAAGACCCGCAGTCGCCCCCGCTGCGGGTTGAGGAAACCACTATGCTGAATACCCTTTCCGATAAGGTTGCCAGAGTCGAGATAGTGATGGCCGCACTGCTGGCTGGTGCCGTTACCTGTCTGATTCTGCTGAACATCGCCACCCGCAGTTTGGGCATGGCGATCTACTGGGTCGATGAGCTTGCCATCTATGCCATGGTCTGGACCACCTTTCTGGCCACCTCCGTGGTCTTGAAGCAACGCCAGGTCGTTGCCGTTACGCTGCTGGTCGACCTTCTGGGTGAGCGCAGTCGCGCCTGGCTGCAGTGCTTTTCCGACCTGATGATTCTGGCGTTCGCCGCCGGTCTGCTGGTGTTGTGCTGGCGCTGGCTTGACCCGGCAACCCTTACCTCGTTCAATTTCGATATTAAGGCTTTCCAGGGCGATACCTTTAATTTCGTATATTCGGAAAAGACCAATACCCTGGGTATAAAAAAAATATGGCCTTGGTTGATCCTTCCTTTATTTTCAATTTCGCTTTCATTGCATGCATTAAATAATCTGGCGGGCAGTTTAAAAGCGGCGATCTGTTTTAAAGGGGAAGTGAAATGACCTTTATATTCTTTTTTGTCCTGCTGTTTACTGCTGTACCCATTGCGCTGGTGCTGGCCCTGACGGCCCTCTGGTATATCGCCACCTCGGGTAACACCGTGCTGTTCGATTCCTACCCTCAGCAGCTGTTCGGTGCCATCGAAAGCTACGGCCTGTTGGCGATTCCGCTGTTCATGCTGGCAGGTGAGCTGATGAACGAGGGCGGCCTGACCTCTCGACTGATCAACATGGCCCGCATCTTTGTCGGCGGCTTCAAGGGTGGCCTGGCCTATATCAATCTGGTGGCCAACATGATGATGGCGGCGATCATGGGCTCGGCGGCTTCGCAGATCGCCATCATGTCCCGTGCCATGGTGCCGGCAATGGAAAAGGAGGGCTATTCCGGTTCCTATGCGGCGGCGATCACCGCTGCTGGCGGGCTGTTGTCACCGATCATTCCACCCTCGATGCTGTTCGTGTTATTTGGCGTGCTGGCACAGGTGCCCATCGCCGAGATGTTCATTGCGGGTATCATTCCCGGCCTGATCATGGCCGGACTGTTCTTTGTCGTGATCGCGCTGATTGGTCTGGTGCAGGAGTATCCCAAGGGGGAGTGGCCGGATCGTGCCCAGGCCAAGTCCTGGCTGCTGATGGGGGTTCCGGCAGGTTCCATACCGCTGGTGATTATCGGCGGCATTCTGACCGGTCTGGCGACTCCGACCGAATCGGCAGCGCTGGCCTCGCTGGCTGCTTTGCTGATCGGCAAGTACGTCTACAAGGACCTGGATTTCTCCCATATGCCGGAGATTCTGAAGCGGACAGCACTGAATTCCGGCATGGTGATCATGCTGATCTCGGCGGCCGGCGTGTTCGGCTGGGTGGTGGTGTATGAAGAGCTGCCTCAGGCCGTGGCGGGCTGGATAGCCGATCAGACATCGAACCCCTTCGTCTTCCTGATGATGGTAGTGGCGGTGCTGATTTTGGTGGGCATGCTGGTGGATGGCATCGCTGCGCTAATTCTGGTGGTGCCGATTCTGTTGCCGATCGCTCAGCAGCAGTTCGACATCAGTGCCTATCAGTTCGGTGTGGTGGTCTGTCTGACGCTGGTCATGGGACTGTTGACGCCACCGGTCGGGGCGGGGTTGTTCATTGGCTCGGCGATGACGGGCATAGCGCCCATGCGTATCTTCCATTCACTGCTGCCGTTCCTGGCGGCGACGATGATCACCCTGGTATTGCTCAGTGCCTTCCCCGAGCTGGTATTGATGCTGATTTGAGGTAAGTGCTCGCTGATCGGAAACGTAGCGCAGGCATCAGGCCTGCGCTTTGCGTTTGGTTTCGCTGGGCTTTTCACCGAACAGTTTCTGGTACTCCTGGCTGAAACGCCCCATGTGAGTGAAGCCCCAGTGCATGGCAATATCCGTGACCGAGTCATGATTGTCCGGTCGAGACAGGGTTTCGTGGATGCGCTGCAGGCGAACACTGCGTAGAAACTCCATCGGACTCATGTGTCGAAATTCTCTAAACCCGGCATAGAGTGTACGCACACTTACCTCGGCAATTTCGGCCAGCAGGGCGGGGGACAGGGACTCCTGTGCGTGCGCCTCGATATACGCCTCAACCCGTTTGACGTGGCGTGGCGCCAGCGGACGATGGTCGCCGGACAGCTCCTGCGAGTAGTTGTTCGGCTGCTGGCTCAGCAGGGTGCTGATCACGAGTTCCTCCAGTTGCCGCGTTATCAAAGGCTGCTGCAGGCAGCCAGGCAAATCCTTCTGCATCTGTGTGATGTACTCCAGCATATGCAACCAGGCCGGTGAGTTCTGCCAGTCCAAGTGGCAATCGAACTCAACCGGTTGCTTTACACTGTGGCCCAGGTAGCGACTGCAGATTCGCTCCAGCTCGCGACGGTCGATACGCAGCATTAACTGGTCGCACTCGCTGTCGTAGCGCATGGTCAGGCGCTGGGTGGGGTTCAGCACTACACCCTGATGGCAACTGGTGGTCAGCGAGCAGTCGCCACAGTTGACTTCGGCGGCTCCACTAACCGGCATCTGGATCAGGAAAAAATCCTCCAGGCAGTCAGGGTCGACCTCGACCGGTGCGCCATACTTCAGGCGGTGGAAAGACACCTGTCCCATGGAAAACTGGTGCAGTCGCGAGTTCAGGGCTGAGGTGTTGTGCGCAGGTATAAAACGATGTGGCTTGAAGGCGCTGCCGACCTTGCTTTGTACCTCGTCCACGTCACAGGAGTTGAACACCTGCACACTTGGCTGGTCCAGCAGAGCATTCGCCAGCAGGGGCGAAAGGCGTTGTTTGGATCGCATTGGCTACTTCCCTTCTTATTTTTATCTTTCCGCATTCAGAGCCGCGGTTGCTCAGGGGTATGGACATTATAAACAGGTGAAGTGCCGAGAGTGGATATTTGCTTTTATTTTTCTGCACTATCCGGATAGTCGCTGCCGGTATCGGATCGTATCGGCAAAAGCCTTTTAAATAGTATTGGTTCCGTAGATTGAAAATAATAACAAGGAGCCACTCATGGGAATCCAGATTCAAATTGATGCAAAAGACGGTTCAGGCAATTTCAGCGGCTATCTGGCCGTGCCGGCTGCCGGTAATGGACCGGGTCTGATTCTTTTGCAGGAGATTTTCGGTGTTAACGGCACCATGCGCCAGATCGCCGATTACTATGCCGAAGAGGGCTATGTAGTGCTGGTGCCGGACCTGTTCTGGCGTCAGGAAGCCGATGTGGAGCTGGGCTACGATGAGACCTCCTGGCAGAAGGCGTTTGGCTTCTACCAGGGCTTTGATCAGGACAAGGGCGTCGAGGATATCGAGGCGGCCATCACGGCCCTGAAAGCCCGCGATGAGCATACGGCGGGTGTCGGTGTGCTGGGCTTCTGTCTGGGAGCCCGCATGGCCTACCTGACCGCCTGTCGTTGTGATGTGGATGCTGCCATCGGCTACTACGGCATGGGCATGGAGAACCATCTGGACGAGGCCGACAACATCCGCGGTCGTCTGGTGCTGCACTTCGCCGAAAATGACGAATACTGCCCGGCGGCTGCACGCAACGATATCCATACGGCGCTGGAATCTCGCGACAATGTGGAACTCTATACCTATCCCGGCGTGGATCATGCCTTTGCCCGTCCCGGTTCCGAGCATTACCACAAACCTTCGGCGCTGATGGCGCACGAGCGCTCTGTGGCGGTGCTGCGCAAGACCATCGGGCCGAACTACAACCTGTCCTACCTCTGGGACAAGCACTGCGAATACGAATTCGATACCCGCAATGTAGAGGACACCATGGCGACCATGGTGGCCGAGCCCTACGTGAACCACATCCCGACGCTGACCGGCGGCGTGGGCTACAAGGACCTGTACCGCTTCTACAAGCACCACTTCGTTGACGTCAACCCGGACGACACTCGCCTGATCCCGATCTCCCGTACCATCGGCGACACCCAGATCGTCGATGAACTGCTGTTCTGCTTCACCCATGACCGCGAGATCGACTGGCTGGTGCCCGGTATCGCGCCGACCGGCAAGTATGTCGAGATTCCGCTGCTGGCGGTGGTGAAATTCCGCGGCGACAAGCTCTATCACGAGCACATCTACTGGGATCAGGCGTCGGTGCTGGTGCAGCTGGGTGTACTGGACCCGACCGGGTTGCCGGTGGCCGGGCGTGAAACCGCGACCAAGCTGCTGGATGAAAGTCTGGCGTCCAACGAGCTGATGCCGACCTGGCCCAGCAGTGCCGGCAAGGACTGAGGAGGACAGACCATGAGCGAATTCAACAATCGCGTTGCGCTGATCACCGGTGGCGCCACCCTCATCGGTGCCGCCGTGGCCGAAGCCTTCGTCAGCAACGGTGCCCGGGTCGCCATCCTCGATATCGATGCCGAAGCGGGGGCGCAACTGGCCGATCGGCTGGGCTCGGCGGCCCTGTTCATCGAAACCGATATCACCAACGACCGCCAGCTGGAAGCGGCCGTGCAGCAGACCCGGGATCACTTCGGCACGCTGCACTATCTGGTCAACCTGGCGTGCAGCTACCTCGACGAAGGCGCCGAGTCTGAACGGGGCGACTGGCTCAAGGCGCTGGATATCAACGTGGTCAGCGCGGTGATGGCAGCTCGGGCGGTGCGTCCGATCCTGGCTGAGGAAGAGGGCAGTGCCATCGTCAACTTCACCAGCATCTCCGCCCAGGCGGCGCAGACCGGTCGCTGGATCTATCCCGCCAGCAAGGCGGCCCTGAAACACCTGACCCGCAGCATGGCACTGGATTTCGCCGACGACGGCATTCGTGTCAACTCGGTGTCGCCGGGCTGGACCTGGTCCCGCGTTATCGACGAGGTCAGCGGCGGAGACCGTGCCAAGGCTGACCGGGTGGCAGCACCTTTCCACATGCTGGGCCGCCTGGGTGGTCCGGAAGAGGTCGCCGAAGTGGTGCTCTTCCTCTGTTCACCTCGTGCCAGCTTCGTCACCGGGTCTGATTATGCCGTCGATGGCGGCTACTCAGCCCTGGGGCCGGAGCAGCAGGAGCCGGCCATTCCCAAACTGGCGGAATAACACGCTCGGTGTAACCCGACACCAACCCAACAGCCGGTCGCGCCCCCCGGCCGGCACAATAAAAATAAAATTGGAGCCACTCCATGACACGTAAAATTGCAATCGTAGGCGCGGGTCAGTCCGGCCTGCAAACCGGTATCGGCCTGCTCAAGGCGGGCTATGAAGTCACCATCCTGTCCAACCGCACTGGCGACCAGATTCGTGCCGGCAAGGTGATGTCGAGCCAGTGCATGTTCGATCAGGCACTGCAGACCGAACGTGACCTGGGCCTGAACTTCTGGGAACAAGACTGCCCGCCGGTGGAGGGCATCGGGGTTACGGTACCCAATCCCGAGCAGCCGGGGGAAAAGCTGATCGACTGGTCGGCACCGCTGGACAACAAGGCGCAGTCAGTGGATCAGCGCGTCAAGATGCCGGTCTGGATGGATGAGTTCGAGCGTCTGGGCGGTGAGCTGAAACTCTGTGATGTGGGCATCGACGAGCTGGAAGAGCTGACGGCCGCCAATGATCTGGTGCTGCTGGCGGCGGGCAAGGGCGAGATCGTGCGCATGTTCGAGCGTGATGAGCAGCGCTCCCGCTTCGACAAGCCGCAGCGGGCACTGGCGCTGACCTACGTCCACGGCATGACGCCGAAAGAGCCCTATTCGCGGGTGGCGTTCAACCTGATCCCGGGTGTGGGTGAGTACTTCGTGTTCCCGGCCCTGACCCTGAGCGGCCCCTGCGAAATCATGGTATTCGAAGGCATCCCGGGTGGTCCCATGGATTGCTGGGGCGATGTCACCACGCCGCAGGAGCATCTGCAGCGCAGCCTGGAGATCATCCGTACCTATGCGCCCTGGGAAGCCGAGCGTTGCCATAACGTGGAGCTGACCGATGAGGGCGGTGTACTGGCCGGCCGCTTCCCGCCGACCGTGCGCAAGCCGGTGGCGACCCTGCCGTCAGGCCGCAAGGTGTTTGGCATGGCCGATGCGCTGGTGGTCAACGACCCGATCACCGGCCAGGGGTCCAACAACGGTGCCAAGTGCAGCCGCATCTACCTGAACGAAATCATCGCCCGCGGCGATCAGCCGTTCACCGAGGAGTGGATGCAGCAGACCTTCGAGACCTACTGGTCATACGCCTCTCAGGTGGTCGAGTGGACCAACAGCATGCTGTTGCCGCCGCCGCCCCATATCCTGGAACTGCTGGGAGCGGCGCAGCAGTCGCCGTCACTGGCTTCGCGCATCGCCAACGGTTTCGACAACCCGCCGGATTACATGCCCTGGTGGCTGGACGAAGCGGCCTGCCAGGACCTGATCAGAAGCCACATGCAGCAGGGAGCGGCCTGAGATGAACAGTGTGAATACGGCCAATGTCGCGGTTGAAAACGGTAATGCGGCTGCTAACCTTGCGCCTTCGATCGATCCGCGTGAGCTGCGTGATGCATTGGGGCTGTTTGCCACCGGCGTGACCGTGGTCACCGCGCCCGGTACCGAGGGTCAGCCGATCGGCATCACGGCAAACTCCTTCTCGTCGCTGTCGCTGGACCCGCCGCTGGTGCTCTGGAGCCTGGCGATGAGATCGCCGAACCTGGATTCCTTCGAAGAGGGCAAGCCGTTTGCGATCAATATCCTGCAGCGGGAGCAGGAAGCTCTGGCGTTGCAGTTTGCCCGGCCGCTGGAAGACAAGTTCCATAATGTGGACTACGCGCTCAACAGCCGCCAGGTGCCGCTGTTGCAGGGCGCTCAGGCACAGCTGGAGTGCACGGTTGAGTTTACCCGCGTGCTGGGTGACCACCTGCTGATCGTGGGGCGAGTCGATGCGATGAACACCGAGCCGAGCGAACCGTTGCTGTTCTACCGCGGAGCCTTTGTGCAGTTGGCAAATTAAACCGCTATACGGGGGCTGCCTGGGGCAGTCCCTGATAACAATAACAACACAGGATACTGTGCATGATGAACTCGTTGACTAAGTCGGGACTGGCTACCGCCATGGCATTGGCGTTGGTCCTGACCACTGAAGCCCAGGCCACCGAAGGGGGCGGTTCCAACTATCCGATGGGCGCCGAAAACTACCTGATGGGGGCGCTGCCGCCACCCGGGGTTTACCCGCTGATCTATGCCAACCGCTACGCAGCGGATGATCTGATGGATGATTCCGGTGACAGCCTGCCGATCGATTTCCGCCTGAGGGCCAATGTTGTGGCGCCGCGTCTGGTGTGGGTCACTGACAAAACCATCCTCGGTGGGCAGCTGTTCCACGCGGCCCTGCTGCCGCTGGTTGACCTGGATGTATCGGTAAACGGCATGAAGGACAGCAACCAGGGCGTGGGTGATCTGGACCTGACCGCCTTTGCGTTGGCCTATCATCACAGTGCCAACTTCCACTCGGTGGCGGGCATGGATGTGTTCGTACCCACCGGCGAATACGATACCGGACGTATGGCCAATATCGGTCGCAACTACTGGGGCGTACAGGCTGCCTATGCCGCGTCCTGGGTTAACCCGACTGGCTGGAACGCCGACATCAAGGTGATGTACGACTACAACTTCGAGAATGACGATACCGATTACCAGTCGGGGCAGGAACTGCACTTCGACTACTCCCTCGGTTACGGCGTCAGCCCGAACTGGGTGGTGGGTGTTGGTGGCTACGGCTACAAGCAGACGACCGGTGATGAGGTAAATGGTGTCGATATCGGCAATAAGGGTCAGGCCTTTGCCATCGGCCCGTCGATCAAGTACGACAACGGTCAGGGCTTTTTCCTGTCAATGAAGTACCAGAAGGAAATGGCCGTCGAGAACCGCCCGGAAGGCGATGCCTTCTGGATCAAGACCATCATCCCCTTCTGATCGGTCTTCGCCGGCCCTGCCCCAGGGCCGGCATTTTGCGGCGATGTGAATCTCACTGCGAATCATTGGCCGGGTATTACCTGCTGCAATTTCCTCGACACCTTCTGTCGGCATGTCAGGCTAACCTTGTCATTACCGAATTTCCGGTACCTGACACTGGATATTGGTATCGGCGGCATCAACAGCAGCATGACCCAACTGGCAAAAGTGACCATATGGTTCATGCTAGGGTTATTGCCACTGAAAATTTAACCAAATTGGCAAATTGATAGCAGTGGCTTGATCCGTGTGAAACTTAAGATGCCGAAATTGCTGCTGTCGGAGGAAAGCGAAAGCTGGGTATGATTTTTGCTGGAGAACAATATAAGAACAACTACCCGTTGACTGCCATGTATAGCATATTGCCCTTTGCGTATAACACCTGCCTTGAGTCTGATGATTTTGAGGAGGCTCAGTCCTTTCTGAACTCGCGTATCGATGAGCGTGAGGTCAGTCCGTTGACTGGAACGGGGCAGGAAAACAACCGCTTCACGCTGCAACCCCTGCGGCAGTCCCTGCTTTTCGGCGCCCACTGGGGAGCATGTGTGCATATCCGTTCTGGCCGGCTGAGTACCTGTCACCTGGTGTTGCCACTGAGTCGTTCCATTAAGGTGTGCAACCTTAATCGAGTGCTGGGACCCAATGAAATGTTGCTGATGATGCCCGGCTCTGAAGCGGATCTGATCTGGGATGGCTGCTGCTCGGCCGTCGCGATCACCTTCGACAGTGAGGCCCTGGTGGCATGGTCCGGTATTGAGTTGGAGGCGTTGCATACTGGCGTGCTCAGAATCCTGCGTCGTGACAATCCTCAGGTACAGGCGCTGTTCAGCCTGCTGCAGTGCGTGGCCAGTCAGCACCGGATTCATGAGGGTGATATCCAGCCGATAATGCAGCAGCATTGGGAGTCGTTGTTGCTGGAGAGTATTTCCGGCCAACTGCTTGACCCCACTCCTGCTCATATCGACATCTTGCCGTCGCATTTGAGGCGCGTGGTGGACTGGCTGCAGTCCCATATCGAGCAGCCTCTGACCGTGCCGGACCTGCTCAAGGTGGCCGGCTGTAGCCGTCGTACGCTGGAAAGCGGTTTTCAGCAGTTCCTTGGCTGTTCGCCAGCCCGGTATATTCTGTTGCAGAAGCTGGAACTGGCTCATCTGCGTTTGCAACAGACCGAAGACACGGTCAGCAATATCGCCCATCGGTGCGGCTTTAACCACCTCAGTCACTTCACTCGGCTCTACAAGGAACATTATGGCGAAACGCCGTCCCAGACCCTGGGACGGCGTACGCTGGTCACTCGTAACTGAGTTGTTCCTGGCGGTTATTCGACACAACGGTCAAACACACAGGTGGTAAAGCTGTAACCGACCTTCTTCATCTTTTCCGGATCGGATGGGAATACGCCGTTTTCCTGCACATAAGTTTCCCAGTCCGCCAGCAGCTCTGCGAGCTTTTCCGGTTCCTGTTCCGCCAGGTTGTGGCGCTCGGTCGGATCATCCTTCAGGTTGAACAGCTGCCATTCACCATCGCCGTAGGGCTGTTCCAGCAGGCGAATCTTCCAATGACCCTTGTGTACCGCTGAGCGACCGAACAGCTCCCAGCCAACCGCGCGCTCTGCAACCTTGTCGCCCTTGAGGACCGGCAGCATGGAACGACCCTGCACCGGCAGGATTTCACGACCGTTGTACGGGCTGCTGATTTCCTTCACCCCGGCGAGTTCCAGGAAGGTAGGCATCACATCCTTGACGTGAATAAATTCATGGTTCAATTTGCCGGCCTGCTGGTGGTCGGGAAAACGCACAATCGCCGGTGCAACCAGTCCGCCCTCAGACGGGAAGCCCTTGAACAGCGGGAAAGGTGTGGCGCTGACTTGCCCCCACTGGGCGCCGTACCAGATATAGGAGTTTGGGCGGCCCATGTTGTCGTAGCTGTTGTCGAAATCGCTGGCAAACCAGGCCTTGTTTCCCGGAAGCACTTCTGGGCTGTTACCGTCGGCCCCGTTGTCGGACATGAACATGATCAGGGTGTTGTCGAGTTCGCCCTTTTCATCGAGCCACTTCAACATGCGGCCGATATTGTGGTCCATGTTGTCGACCATGGCGGCGTAGACCTGCATGCGGCGTGTTTCGATCTTGCGCTGTTCGTCAGTCAATTCGTCCCAACTCGGCAGTTGGGTCAACGGCATATTGGCCGTCACCGAGGCGTCGATGATGCCCATCTCCTGCATGCGCTTCAGGCGTGCTTGACGAATCTGCTCATAACCCTCTTCATACTTGCCTTCGTACTTTTTTAGATAGTCTTCGGGTGCCTGCAGTGGCCAGTGTGGCGCGGTGTAGGCGACATAGGCGAAGAACGGCTTGTCCTGTTCCAGGTCCTCGCCGATGTACTGCATCATCAGATCGGTGTAGTAGTCCGAGGAGAAAAAGCCCTTGGGCAGATCGACAGACTTGCCGTTATCGCGATAGATCGCTTTCGGGTCTTTGCCGATGATGGCACGCTGATCGTCGAAGTGGCTGGCGCCGCCCTGGATCAGGGCGAATGACTTGTCGAAGCCGCGCGCCGCGGGGCTCCTGTCTTCACTGCGGCCGAGATGCCACTTGCCCACCATGTAGGTGTTGTAACCGTTGTCACGCAGCACTTCGGGCAGGGTAGCAACCGAGGTGTTCAGGTAGCCTTCATAGCCCGGCTTGCCTTGCTGTTCCGGCTGCAACAGTTCAGCCATGTTGCCGAGGCCGGCTCGGTGGCTGTCGGTGCCCGAGAGCAGCATGGAGCGGGTCGGAGAACAGGTTGGTGCGGTGTGGAAGTCGGTCAGGCGGATACCTTCTGACGCCAGCGCATCCAGGCTGGGCGTCTCGATTTCGCCACCGAAGGCACCAATGTCGGAGTAGCCCAGATCATCGGCCACAATGAGCAGAATGTTGGGCTTTTCTGCCGCCGAAACCAGAGAGGCGGAAGTCAGCATGGCCGCCGCCAGAGCGGTCTTGCGCAAAAGGGAGAGTCTGTTTTTCATGATGCGCCCTTGATTATTGTTATGGGAACAGACTGCCGAAGCAGCTCCCGCAGTATGTTCAGTGCCGCCGCCGGGGCGTTAACCGGTTTGCGCAAGGGGTAGCATTTTTGCGCAACAAATTTGCGTAGCGCGAGGGTGGTTTAGCGGCACCGCTTGAAGCGAAGCCGACGCTTTTTCTGTTACACTCTGCACCCCTTCTTCCAACCACAGGAACAGCATGTCCAGGCGGCCCGATCTGCTCAACGCGCCCATACGCCAGACCCTGGTGCGCATGACGATCCCGATGATGTTCGGCATTGTCAGCCTGATGCTGTTCAACCTGGCCGATATCTGGTTCGTCGCTCAGCTCGGTACCGAACCGATGGCGGCGCTGGCCTTTACCTTCCCGGTGTCCTTTTCCGTGGTTAGCCTGGCGATCGGCCTGGGCATAGGCACCTCGGCGACACTGGCCCGGCTGATCGGTAGCGGCAACGGCGGGGGCGAAAAGGCGGCGCGACTGGCGACGGATAACCTGTTGCTGACGGTGCTGCTGATGGTGATGGTTGGCCTTGCCGGGATGCACTTTGCCGATCCGGTCTTCCGGCTGATGGGCGCAGATCCCGAGCTGATGCCGCTGATCGATGACTACATGGAGGTCTGGTTTGCCGGTTCGGTCTTCCTGGTGCTGAACATGGTGTGTAACAGCACCTTCAGGGCCTCGGGCGACACCCGCTTGTCGGCATCGGTGATGCTGATCTCCTCGCTGCTCAATATTATCCTCGACCCTCTGCTGATCTTTGGCTGGGGGCCGATACCGGCGCTGGGCATTCGCGGGGCGGCCATCGCCAGCGTTATCGCCTGGGCCGCGACGACCCTGTTGGCGTTGCATCTGCTGTACCATCGTAAGGGGATGCTGTTGCTGGCGCTGCCGGACGTGCGTGAGCTGCTGGGCAACTGGCGCAAGGTGCTGTCGATCAGCCTGCCGGCGGCCCTGTCGAACATGATGACGCCGCTGGCCAACGGTATCCTGACTGCGCTGGTCGCCGTTCATGGTGCCGAAGCGGTGGCGGCGTTTGGTGCCGGTGCCCGTATCGAGTCCCTGTCGCTGCTGGTCTGTCTGGCGTTGTCGATGACCTTGCCGCCCTTTATCAGCCAGAACTACGGTGCGCTCAAGGTCGAGCGGGTCAGGGCAGCCTATCGCGGTGCGATCCGTTTTGCGCTGGTCTGGCAGCTGCTGATTTTTGCCGTGTTGGTGTTGTCTTCGGGTGTTATTGCCAAGCTGTTCAGTGACGATCCCGAAGTGGCACGCTGGCTGCAAGCCTGGGTACTGATCGTGCCGGCCGGGTTCGGTTTCCAGGCGATCACCTTCCTCAGTGCCTCTTCCTTCAATGCCCTGCACCAGCCGATGCGGGCGATGCGGATCAGCCTGTTCAGGCTGTTCCTGATGTACGTGCCGCTGGGTTGGCTGGGTAACCATTTCTTCGGTCTGACCGGCATGTTTTCCGCACTGGTACTGGCCAATGCGATCACCGCCGTCGTGGCCTCCATCTGGGTCAAGCGTTATCTGAAAACGCTCGAAACCGAACACCGCGCTGTCCCCGCTTCCTGAGACTCAGGGCTTTCCCTGATTTACCAAAGTCATACTTCTGCAATAGTTTAAATAGACTATTATCAGTGAAGTTACGCCGTGAAGTTAACGCGTTGACTGACACAATAACGAATCGTACTCAAAGCCTGACGGCCCCCATTCCTTCCAAACGATCCATATAAGGTCAGGGGAATGGAGCAGGCTTCAACATGGAAAGGGAAGCAAAGCATGAGCAAACGAGTAGCATTGGTCACCGGCGGCACCGGTGGTTTGGGTGAAGCGATCTGCCGCAAGCTGGTCGACGCCGGTTTTCACGTTGTTGCCGGTTACAACAGTGGTGGTAATCACGACAAGGCTAAGGCGTGGCAGGAAAGGCAGCGCGAAGCCGGATATGAAATCGACGTGGCCTACGGCGACGTCACCAACGAAGAATCCTGCGCCGCCTGCATCGCCACCGTCAAGGAACTGACCGGTCGCGAGGTGGATGTGCTGGTCAACAACGCCGGTATCACCCGTGACGGCCAGTTCAAGAAGATGAGCTGGGATCAGTGGAATGATGTCCTCAGCGCCAACCTGGACTCCATGTTCCACATGACCCGTCTGGTGATCAACCCGATGATCGAGCAGGGCTTCGGTCGCGTGATCAACATCTCTTCTGTTAACGCCCAGAAAGGCCAGTTCGGCCAGACCAACTACTCGGCCGCCAAGGCGGGTATCCACGGCTTCACCAAGGCGCTGGCACAGGAAGTGGCTGCCAAGGGTGTAACCGTCAACACTGTATCACCGGGTTACGTAATGACTCCGATGGTCGCCAAAATCGACGATGCCGTGCTGGAAAAAATCGCCAAGTCCATTCCGGTGGGCCGACTGGGCGAGCCGGATGAGATCGGCCGCATCGTGACCTTCCTGGCGGAAGACGAGTCCGCCTACATCACCGGTGCCGACTTCTCCATCAATGGTGGTCTGCACATGTTCTGATCTATTGGAAGATCGGGAAAATACAGAGGGCTGCCATTCGGCGGCCCTTTTGGGTTGTAGGAGAACCCACATTGCAGGCGATAGGCCCCGTGCGGCACCAATCGCTTGCATGGCAAGCTCCTACAACCACAACCACAACCATAGCCATAGCCATAGCCATAGCCATAGCCATAGCCATAGCCATAGCCATAGCCATAGCCATATCCACGTCCACACCCACACCCACGTCCACGTCCACGTCCACGTCCACGTCCACACCACACCACACCCACGCCCACGCCCACGCCCACGCCCACGCCCACGCCACGCCCACGCCACACTCACATCCACACCCGTGCCCACGCCCACATCCACGTCTACATCCACGTCGATTCTCACGTCTCCGCGTAGGAGCCTGCCTTGCAGGCGATCAACCACTTGACCCTGTACTCGACTTCAGGGTTTATCATTCAGTTATCAGGAACCCCCACCAAAGATTTTTAAGAGGTGTGTGATGGCTGTTTACCAATTTGCATTGCATAACGTGCGTTGCGCCGGTTGCGTGCGCAGTGTGGAAAAATCCCTGCGTCAAACTGAAGGCATTGACGACTTCGCAATCAACTTTGCCGACCGGACCGCCTCGGTGCAGACCGATGCCGATCCCGAGATCGTGATCCAGGCGGTGGAAACGGCGGGTTATGGCGCATCGCTGATGCAGGATCAGGATGACTACGAGCAGCGTGCTGAACAGGAGCGTCAGGTGTTCAGAACGACCCTGCGCAAGAGCCTGGTGGCTTTGGTGGTGGGGGCTGCCCTGATGGTGGCAATGCTGGTCGGATGGATGCCTGATCTTCATACCGGCGGCGGCATGTTTCAGGGCGTGGTGCTGGCGGTGATCACCCTGGCAATCATGGCCTACAGTGCGGGCCATATATACAAGGGGGCCTGGCAGGGGCTGTTTCGTGGCGATCTGAATATGGACACACTAATCGCGTTGGGCACCGGCACCGCCTGGGTCTATTCCACCGGGCTGCTGGTGACGACTGCCGCAGCACCGGGGATTCTGCCGGAAGCAGCGATGCATCTCTATTACGAGGCGGCGGTAATGATCCTGGGCTTTATCCTGCTGGGACAGGCGCTGGAGAGCCGTGCGCGCGGTAACACCAACGATGCCCTGCGCAAACTGCTCGACCTGCAGCCGCGAGAAGCCCTGCGTATCCGTGATGGCGAAAGCAAATCGGTACCGGTGGCCATGCTGCTGCCGGGAGATAGGGTGCGCATCCGCCCCGGCGAACGGGTGCCGGTGGATGGCGTAGTGGTCGAAGGCAGCAGCCATCTGGACGAGTCGATGCTGACCGGTGAGCCCCTGCCGGTGAAGCGCACAGCAGGGGAGCCGGTCACCGGCGGCACCGTCAACGGCCAGGGCAGCCTGCTGATCGAAGTGTCGGCGGTGGGACAGAAAACCGTGCTGGCCCAGATCGTGGCAACGGTGCGCGAAGCGCAGAACGCCAAGCCGGCGCTGGGACGCCTGGCCGACCGTATCGCCGCCGTATTCGTGCCCGTGGTGGTTCTGATTGCGGTTCTGACCGCTGGGCTCTGGCTCTGGCTGGCACCGGAACCGGCCTGGCCCTATGCCATCGTTGCTGCGCTGACCGTGCTGATCGTGGCCTGTCCCTGTGCCTTGGGGCTGGCGACACCGATGTCGGTGATGGTAGGTGTGGGGCGTGCCGCCGAGCAGGGTGTATTGATTCGTAATGGCGATGCGCTGCAGCAGGCGCAGGCGATTACGACTCTGGTAGTGGACAAGACTGGTACCCTGACCGAAGGCAAGCCGGTAGTGGTCGAGCTGCATGCGGATGGCGATGCCGCTCGATGGCTGCAACTGGCGGCCAGCGTCGAGCAGCATTCGGAGCATCCATTGGCGCAGGCCGTCGTGAACTACACCCGCGAACAGGGACTGGATCTGGCCGACAGTAACGACTTCGATGCCACGGTGGGCAGTGGCGTCAGTGCCCGGGTCAATGGTCAGCATGTGTTGCTGGGCAACCGGGACTGGATGCAGCAGCAGACCGTTGAGACCACGGCTTTTGATGACCAGGCGGATGAGTTCAGCCGTGCCGGCCGGTCACTGGTCTGGATGGCGGTGGATGGGCAGCTGAAGCTGTTGCTGGCGGTTGCCGATCCGTTGCGTGAAGACAGCGCCGCAGCAGTGGCTCAGCTGCATCGCCAGGGGCTGGAGGTCGTTATGCTCTCCGGTGATAACCGGCAGACTGCCAATGCGATCGCAGAGGAGGCCGGGATCGACCGGGTTATCGCCGAGGTCAAGCCGGAGCAAAAGCAGTCGGTGATCCGGGATCTGCAGTCCGAAGGCAAGGTCGTAGCGATGGTGGGTGATGGCATCAACGACGCCCCCGCATTGGCGCAGGCGGATATCGGCTATGCCATGGGGTCGGGCACTGATGTGGCGATCAGCTCGGCTGATGTAACCCTGATGCGCTCCAGCCTGATGTCGGTGGTGGATGCGATCGGCGTGTCCCGGGCAACGGTGCGCAACATCAAGCAGAACCTCTTCGGTGCCTTCATTTACAACAGCCTTGCCATTCCGGTGGCCGCGGGTGTGCTCTACCCTTGGACAGGTTTGTTGCTGAACCCGGCAATCGCCGGTGCCGCAATGGCATTGTCTTCGGTGACGGTGGTCAGCAATGCGCGGCGGCTGAAAGGCGCACGGCTGAAGTAAAACACCTGTTTCTATAATGTTATTAAAAAGCAACGCTGTTTTGCTTAGAATACGCGGACCTTCCTCGTATACAAAAGGTTACCTGCCAATGTCGGGAATGAAGCTCAAAAGCAAGTTGTTGCTGTTGTCACTGCTGCCAATGGCACTTGTCGTTGTTGCAATCATGCTGATTGTGCGCACTCAGATGGAATCCATGGGTGAGGTTGAAGTCCAGCGTATACGGGAGAGTATGCTGGCAACGAAAGAAGCGGAATTGGAACACTATGTCGAGCAGGCGGTTACGGCGGTAAAACCGATTTATGCCCGTGCCGGGCTCACTGCGGCCGAGCAGGAGCGCCAGGCGGTCGAGATCCTCAACGCCATGCGTTTCGGTACGGATGGCTACATCTTCGCCTTTGATCCTCAGGGTATCACCCGGGTACATGGCGCCAACAACGCTCTGATCGGCAAGAACCTGTCACACCTGCAGGACGCCAATGGCGTGCGGTTTACCGAGGAGCTGGTCAAGGCCGGTCGCCAGGGGGGCGGGTATGTCGAATATATCTGGAAGAAACCCCAGCTGGGACGGGATGCACCCAAGCTCAGCTATGCCGCTCCACTGCCGGGTACGGACTGGGTCGTGGGCACCGGTTTCTATATCGATGATATCGACACCGAGGTCGCCAAGGCGGAGCAGCAGATACATGGTTCGATCAATGGCACCTTGACTCTGATTGGGATCTCCGCGCTGGTACTTCTGGGCGGTGTCAGCGCCATCAGTCTTGTCGCTGCACGACGCATGACGCGCCCGCTGCAGCAAACCGCCGAAGCGCTGCGGGATATCGCCCAGGGTGAGGGAGACCTGACGCGCCGCTTGCCGGTCGAGTCCGGCGACGAAGTGGGTGATGTGGCACGCTGCTTCAACGATTTCGTGGAGAAGATCCAGCAACTGGTCAAGGAAGTGCACACGGCGGTGAGCTCACTGAGCACTTCCACCGAGTCCATGAAGCAGGTGGTAACACGCACGCATGAAGATGCCCACATGCAGAAGGGCGAAACCTCACAGGCGGCAGCCGCTATCCACGAAATGGCTGCGGCCGTGCAGCAGGTAGCCGGCAGTGCCTCTCAGGCAGCGGAAGCGGCTCGTGAAGCGGACAAGGAATCCGTCAGTGGGCAGGGCGTTGTGGAGCAGACCATCGACTCGATCAATCGCCTGGCGGATGACGTCAATCGCTCGGCGGACGTGATTGGAAGTCTGGATTCCGATGCTGATCAGATCGGCACCGTGATCAATGTGATTCGCGATATCGCCGAGCAGACCAACCTCTTGGCGCTGAACGCGGCGATTGAAGCGGCTCGGGCCGGTGAACAGGGGCGTGGCTTCTCGGTGGTGGCCGATGAAGTCCGCACACTGGCAACCCGGACTCAGCAGAGCACAGACGAAATTCAGCGCATGATCGAAAGCCTGCAGAATGGTGCCCGTCGCGCGGTTACCGAGATGCAGAGTTCCCAGGCGCAAAGTCAGGAAACCATCGTGCAGGCCGATACGGCACGCAGCTCGTTGCAGCAAATCACTCATTCGGTCAGCACCATCACCGAGATGAACACCCAGATCGCCAGTGCTGCCGAAGAGCAAACGGCGGTGGCGGACGAGATCAGCAAGAGCGTTCAGCAGATTGCCGATATTGCCGACAAGGCGACGCACAATGCCGAGGAGCTGGCCGGTACCGCAACCCGGATGAGCGAACTGGAGCGTCAATTGAGCCAGCTGGTGTCTCGCTTCAAGATCTGAGTCTGACGTCACCCCATATCCCCCTTGGTTGAACCAGCCCTGCCCGGGCTGCGTAACAACCAAGGGGGATTTTTTATGGGCAAATGGCTGCACGTTTTTTGTTTCAAGGTCGTTTTGCTGGGCCTGCTGGCGTCAGTGTCTGCCGAAGCCGTTGAGCCGCTGCGGCTCTATGGTAGCGACGCGATCTACTCTGTCGAACGCAAGGGCAAAACAATCGGTGAGTATCGGTTGGCGTTTCGCGCGCAACCGGATGACAGGTTGGTGGTGAATGTGTCCATGCAGCTTCAGCTGCGATACCTTGGCTTGTTCAAATATGACTTCAGCTATCGTGCTGAAGAGGTGTGGCAGGCGGCTGACCGTCTGGTTGCGATGGACGTCATTATCGATGATGACGGTGATACCCGCCGATATCGTCTTGAGCGCCGAAGTGATGGCCTCTATCGCCTGAACGGTGATACCGATGCGGTGCGGCTGGGGGACAGCCTGCTAACCTCTAACCACTGGCATTCAGGATTGGTGGAGCAATCTCGACTGATCAATACACTGACCGGCGAGGTTAGCCGTCTGAATGTTGTGTTGCAGGGAGAGGAGCACATTCAGATCGGTGCTCGCCAGGTACGCGCCCGGCGCTATCGCCTGGGGGGCGAATTGGAGGATACCCTGAGCTGGTATGACGAGCAGGGGCGCTGGCTGGGAATGGAGTTCTCGGCGCGAGATGGCAGTCGCATACGCTTGCGCTTGCAGCCTGGTGCCGAACTGGCCGAGCGGGAGGAGCCATGAATAATCTACTGCCACGTTGGCCGCTGGTCTGGATTACCGGAGCCGGCAGCGGCATTGGACGCGCGACAGCACTGCGCCTTGCGGCAGAAGGTTCGGATGTCATCGTCAGTGGCCGCCGCGCAGCAGCGCTGGAAGCGCTAAAGGACGAAGCCGCTGGATTGCAGTTGGCAGGGCGAATATTGCCTCTGGTGCTGGATGTGACCGAGGCCGGAGCCTATGAACGGGCGCTGGAGAATATCGAAGCCGAGTGGAAACTGCCGGATCTGGTGATTCTCAATGCCGGCGACCACCAGCCAATGCCCTTGGCGGACCTGGATACGGGGGTCTGTCGCTCACTGATGGAGATCAACTTCTTTGCCGTCATGGCCGGGCTGGAGATACTCTTGCCCAAAATGCGCCGGCGGGGACGAGGTCATATCGCCTGTACGGCTTCACTGGCGGCTTATCGCGGATTACCCACGGCAGCTGCCTATGGCGCCAGTAAGGCGGCAGTACTCAACGCCTGTGAAGCCCTGCAGGTAGAGCTGCAGGGCAGCGGTGTGCGTCTTCAGGTGATCAACCCCGGGTTTGTCAAAACCCCGCTGACTGACCGCAATACTTTTACCATGCCCCAGCTGATCACGTCGGAAGAGGCGGCAGAGGCACTGATCCAAGGCTTGTACAGTCAGCGTTTCGAGATCCGTTTTCCGCGCGGCTTTGCCTGGGCGCTGGCGCTGCTGCGGCGCTTGCCGTACCGTCTCTATTTCCGCTGGGTGAAGAAGGGAACCGGATTTTGACCGTCAGCCATTGTGAACAGTGCCTGCATGACTATGCAAAGGCTTTTGCCACCTTGACCCCGCACACTGTCGACGCCTTGTGCCGGCGTGTCAGCCTGGATGTGCACTTTCGGGATCCGTTTAACGACTTGTACGGGCGTGATGCCCTGCGTGCGTTGCTGCTGGACATGTTCGAACGTGCCGGCCGACCGGCGTTCAGTGTCGATGAGATCAATTGGCACGAGGACACGGCCGCGGGCTGGTTGCGCTGGCATTTCAGTGCTCAGCTGCCGGTCATTGGTCAGCTGGACGTGGAGGGATGTAGTCGCGTCAGCCTCGATCAAAATGGACTGATTACCGAGCACCTGGATTATTGGGACAGTGCTCCCATCTATTTCAGGCTGCCATTATTGGGCGCTTTGCTAAGGCGCATTCGGCAGCGTATCTCGGTGCAGGAGTGAGTTCGCGACAATCCAGGTTGTCTTTTGGCTCCGCAGGTCATCTTAAAGGTTGAAAGGAGCCTGCTTGAGCTGGTCAGCGTGAATGAAAAACAGCGTGACCACGCCCAGCTGGATTCCCCACTTGCGCACTTCAGCCTTGTTTACCAGCACATTACCCGGCTGCAGATACATCCAGTCATCAAAGGTCACTCGCCAGCTGCCATCACCGACCTTGAGATCCATCCGGTAGCGCCAATTGAGCTGGTTGCCATCGCTGACCCCTTCGGCGGTGCCGATGATGTCATCGGCTTGACCTTTATATTGGCCATTGCCTGCAGGGGTGATGGTCCAGATGCGATGGTCGCGCTCGCCATCACCGTAGAGGAATTTCTCGTCGAGGATCAGCCGCTCCCCATTCCAGTCCCCATCGATCTCGACCTGAAACTGACGGCGCAGATTGCCAAAACGATCTTCGAATATTCCCCAGGCATATACCTTGCCCTGAAAAAAATCCTCAATCTTGAGGGCGGGGCCTTGTTGGCTCAGAGAATCAGTCTTCATCGGTGAACATCCAGTCAGCAATAGGATACAGAACAGAACCTGTGTAATCCGCATGGGAAACTCCATCGGTTTTTTTCGGCTGCGCAGCAGGCTTCAGCGGTGGTATTGGGTGGTGTTGCCTAATTGAGTGAATAACGGCGCAGCCTTGTCACTGCTACCACCTTCATTACGCAGGGTACACCGGCATAGATCAGCGCCAACCAGGTGTCGGTCTGGGCGGGAGACAGCGTCTCGGCGAGCTGCAACAGCCCCAACCCCAGCAGGGCCGCCAGTGCCAGCGCCAGCTTGTTAGCTG
Organism: uncultured Marinobacterium sp.; assembly: GCA_963677795.1. Classification (GTDB taxonomy): domain Bacteria; phylum Pseudomonadota; class Gammaproteobacteria; order Pseudomonadales; family Balneatricaceae; genus Marinobacterium. Next base: position 3,145,356 of record OY782520.1, read on the forward strand.
CATTCCAGCAGGCGAACAGCAGCCCACGGCGCTGCCGGCCGGTTTGCCTGTAATCCCAGTCACAGATGTCTGCCTGGAGCGCGTGCGGCAGTGACAGATCGGCGCCCAGTGCCAGCCCGGTCAGCACACAGATCGGGATGAACAGTATCAGGTCGTCGGCCCCGAGCAGGGTCGCGGGCAGAAATGCGGCGACCGCAAACAGCATGGCCCAGCGCCAGATATCGACCTTGGGAAGATGCCGACTGAGCTGCAGCCATAGTGGTAGCGAAAGGATGGCAGCACCGAAATAGATCAGGATCATCAGGCCGCGATCACTCTCGCTACCGGCAAGTGTGCGGCTGATGTAGAGCGGGAAAAGTACCGCAGGTACGCCATTGGCGATGCCGTTGAAAAACCAGCTGCCCAGCAACATCCGCACCGGGCGCTGGCGCAGCAGTTCACGCCAGTGGCCGGATTTGGAATGCTCGGCTGCACTCTTGGGTAACGGGGTCCGTTTGAGCAGCAGCACCAGCGCCGGTGCGCCGGTCAGTAACGTGACCAGAGCGATCCCGAACAGCACCTGAGACGTTGTGGCACCCAGCCAGAGGCCGATGGCCGGCAGCAGAGCCGAAATCAGCAATCCCATCAGGCCCATGCCTTCGCGCCAGCTGGCAGCACGGGTGCGCTGATGCGTGTCAGTACTCAACGCCGATAACCAGCTGAGGTAGGGAACCTGTACCAGTGTCCAGCCAAGGTAAAGCACCATCGATCCGATCAAGAGTGACCAGGCAGGCGAGTCGCCGGCAGGTAGAACCAGCAGCAGAAGGCCGGGCACGCAGAGCAGGGCGCCGATCAGGATGAAGTGACGAAATCGCTTGGAACGGCCCCGGTCGAGCCAGAAACCGATCAATGGATCGGTGACCAGGTCACTGAGCCGCGCCAGCATCAACAACAGTCCGGTCAGGCCAAGTGTCAGGCCCCACTCTTCAACGTACCAGCTTGGCAGCAGCACGTAGAGCCCAACGGTGGGTATTGCCAGCGGCAGGGCTGGCACTGCATAGGCCAGCAGCCGTGGCAGCGGCAGCGGGGCGGACATCAGCTCAACCGATACAGGCCTACATCGATACTGCCGTGGCGAAAGCCGGCTTCACAGTAGGCGAGATAGTAGAGCCACATGCGACGGAAACGCTCGTCGAAGTTGCTGCCGCCTGTGTTCAGCGCCTGAACTCTGGGCCACTGGGCGATGAAGCTGTGTCGCCACTCGCGCAGGGTGTCGGCGTACCCGGTAGCGAACGTCTGCTCAAAGTCCAGGGCCATGCCCGCATCCTGGATCGCCGTGCGCAGGCGTTCGGGGCTGGGCAGCATGCCGCCGGGAAATATGTAGGTCTGAATGAAGTCGGCGCCGTTGCGGTAGCGCTCGAAGCGGGCTTCTTCGATGCTGATGATCTGCAGTACTGCCCGTCCTCCCGGCTTCAGGCAGCGTTTGACCTGGTCGAAGTAGGTCGGCCAGTGCTCCTCTCCGACCGCCTCGAACATCTCGATGGAGACGATATGATCGTAGCGTGAATCAATATCGCGGTAGTCGGTCAGGGTAAAGCGGCACTGCTCGTTCAAGCCGGCACGTTCAATCCGTTCTCTGGCGTATTTGAGCTGTTCTACCGACAGGGTGATGCCATGCACCTCGGCACCGAACTCACGCGCGGCCATTTCGGCAAAACCACCCCAGCCACAGCCGATCTCCAGCACGGCTTGCCCCGGCTGCAGCTCAAGCAGTTCGCAGATACGGCGGTATTTATGGAGCTGGGCTGCATGCAGCGCATCGGGGCCATGATTTTCGGTGTCTTGCGGATAGAGGGCGGCCGAATAGGTCATGCTGGGGTCGAGCCAGAGTGAGTAAAAATCATTGCCCAAGTCATAGTGGTAGGCGATGTTGCGCCGGGATCCGCGGCGGGTATTGGTACGCAACAGGTGGCGTAAACGGTTCAAACCCCGCAGCAGCGCATTGCCCTTGGCCAGTGCCTGCAGTTGCCGCTCGTTGCCGAGCGCCCAGCGAAACAGCGCGACCAGATCGGGGCAGTCCCAGTCGCCTTCCATCCAGCCTTCGGCCCAGCCAATGGCACCACCGCGCACCAGCCGGCGCAGCGCGCGGTAGTGGCGCAGGTGGACCTCGGCACGGGGCTCGCCATCACGGGCATGACCGAACTGCAGCCATTGGCCCGACGGCAGCTGCAGATCCAGGGTGCCATATTTCAGTTCGGGAAGATGGGCCAGCAAGGTGTTCAAGCACCAGCGGTTGAACCAGCCGGTCTGCGGCAGGGTATCCAGTCGGGACAGTTGGCGGTACTCAGACGGTTTCATGGCGTTCATCCCCTCGATCTGTTACCAGAGTGGTTCGTTCGCTCGGCGGTGCCGGGCGGGGCTGCAGTGGCACTTCCTTGCGCCAGATCTGCAGTGCTTCCCAGTGGATACCGGCGATCACCTTGAAGGTCATCAACGGATGGCGGAAGAAGGTGCGCAACAGGCTGCGGTCGCTCAGTTCGCGGCGCTGGCCGGTAAAGGTGGCATGCAATACGGCACCGTCCTGGTCGGTCTGGCGGATGCAGACCGCCACGCGCTCTTTGGGCGGCTGCATGCGAAAGTGATAGCGGGTCGCCATGCTGATAAAGGGCGAGACATAGAACGCCTTCTCACAGCTCTGTCGAATCTGTGGAGCCGCGGGGTCTGTCACCGGGATCAGGTAGTTGTGCTTCTGGTTGAAGGTGTTGCTGACTTCGTAAAGGATGGCGGCCAGATGATCCTGCTCGTCATAGCAATAGAACACGCTGAGCGGATTGAACACGTAGCCCAGCAGGCGAGGGTAACAGAGCAGCCTTATAGGGCCGCGTCCAAGATCCATTCCGTGCTGAGCCAGGGTGTCACGTACCTGCTCAATCAGGGGACGGCCGCTGCCATCGCCGTGGTCGCGCTCGTGGAAGGAAAACAGGTTGAACCGGTTCAGTGAGAAGAGTTTCAGTCGGCGAGACAGCGCCGGCAGCTCTTCCAGGTCCACCAGCATAGAGGTGACCCGGTAGATGAACCGGTGGCGCTTCGGTTTCATCCGGTGATGCATCACCTGGCCGGTGTAAAGGCAGGAACGGCTCATGCCACCGCTCCGGGCAGCCAGATGACACGGGGCCTGCTGTTGTCCTGCACATGAATGCGGCTGTTCGGGTTAGCCAGTGTCCACGGGCGTCGCATTCCTCCCAGCTGTTCAGCCACGGCGAGGCCGGATTGCAGTCCGTCTTCATGGAAGCCGTAGCCGAACCAGGCGCCGCAGAACCAGGTGTTGTGACGCCCCTGCAGGGACCAGAGCTCCTTTTGCGCGGCAATGGAGTCGAGGCTGAACACCGGGTGGTCATAGAGAAAACTGCGCAGAATCTTGCCCTCGGCGGGTTCTTCCAGCGGGTTCAGGGTTACGAATACCGGGTGTTCCGGTGGCAGATGCTGCAGATTGTTCATCCAGTAGGTGACCGAGATGGCATCTGGCTGCTCCCCGCAAGACCTGTGACTGTCGGTCAGGTAGTTCCAGCTGGCCCAGGCGGCGCGACGCCGCGGCATCAGGCGCTCATCGGTATGCAGCAGGGCGCGGTTACGCTGATAGGGAAAAACACTCAGCAGTCGTTGCTCTTCGGCGGTGGGTTTGGCCAGGAGTTCCAGTGCCTGGTCTGCGTGGCAGGCCAGCACAATATGGTCAAAGGTCTCGCTGGCGCCGTGTAGAAACTCGACCACCGCCTTGCCGTCGCGACGGTGGATCTTGTGGATGCGGCTGTTCAGGCGCAGGCTATCACCCAGCTCACGGCATATCCGGCTGACATATTCCCGGCTGCCGCCGGTGACTGTGCGCCATTGGGGACGATCCTTCAGTTGCACCAGTCCGTGGTTTTGGCAGAAACGCAGAAAGGTGACCGCCGGGTAGTCAAGCATCTGGTCGGCCGGGGTGGACCAGATCGCGGCCCCCATCGGGATCAGGTGGCGGTGGATAAAGGCCTTGCCGTAGCCTCGGTGGGCCAGCATTTCGCCCAGCGTCTGGTTTTGTACCTCCGGATCCGTGATCAGGCCGGGAGCCTCGCGGTAGAATCGAAGCAGATCAGACAGCATCTTCCAGTGACCGGGGCGCAGCAGGTTACGCTTCTGTGCAAACACGCCTCCCAGACCGCAGCCGCTATACTCAACAGCGCCACCATCGATTGAAACGCCAAATGACATCTCGGTTTTCTGACTGGGAACGCCCAGGGCGTGGAAAAACTCAACCAGGTTGGGATAGTTGACCGGATTGTAGACGATAAACCCCGTGTCCACGGCCAACTCGCCTCCGGGCGTGGCAACACTGACCGTATTGGAGTGGCCGCCGGGTCGGTCATCCTTCTCAAAAAGCGTTACCTGATGCTGCTTGTTGAGCAGCCAGGCAGCAGACAAGCCGGAGATGCCGGAGCCGACAACCGCGATTTTCAGGGGCCTGATCACGTTGATATTCATGGGTGGGGTCGTCCTGTCTGGAATTTGCTTTGTCCCTGTTACGTTGATGATCCCCGCTGTAGATCATCGCAGTCGATCGTGTAATTCTGTAGCTGAAAAATCAGCTGCAATCGTTGATCCTTTGTTGCTTCTCATGCGTATGGAGATTAAATGCAGAAAAACGATGCCGAAGGAGGCGATGTGAACGCTGCCGCCATCACCCAGCAGGAGACGGCCGCCGAGGAGAGGAGAAAGCAGGTGCGCGATGAATGGAGTGCCTGTCTCACAGCCTTGGCCGAAACAAGGGACAGGACCGAGTTTTCCCGCCTGTTCGGCTATTTCGCCCCTCGGGTAAAAGCCTACATTCTACGTCTGGGTATGCCGGACGCAACTGCCGATGAGGTGACCCAGGAGGCGATGCTGCTGGTTTGGCGCAAAGCTCATCTGTTCAATGCCGCCAAGGCCAGTGCCAGCACCTGGATATTTACCCTGGCGCGTAATCAAAGCATCGACCGGATGCGGCGGGACAAGATGCCGTTGTATGAGTTGCCAGAGGAAGAGCCTGATCCGGACCATCGCGACATGGGCGAGCACTCGGTGATCGAGGACCGCATGAAAGAGGCGATCGCCACTCTGCCGGAAGGTCAGGCCCAGGTTCTGCATCTGTCCTATTACGAGGGCAAAAGCCATTCGGAGATTGCCGATCAGCTGGGCATTCCGCTGGGCAGCGTGAAGTCACGACTCAGGTTAGCATTCAGTAAGCTCAAGGCTCACTGGGGAGAAGACGCGTGAACATCAGCCATCATTTTGACGACGCCACCCTGATGGCCTATTCCGCCGGCAGCCTGCCACAGGGCATGGCATTGCTGGTTGCCTGCCATCTGCACTGGTGCCCACACTGCCGCGAGCGTACCCATGTGACGGACGCCGTGGGTGGAGCCATGCTGGACCAGCTGGAGCCTGCAGTACTGAAAGAGGATGCCCTCAATGCTGTGCTGGCTCGACTGGATGAGCCTGAGCAGGAGTTTGCAGCCGTTCAGCCTGAATCACCCTCTGACAGTGCAGAACTGCCTGCCCCGCTGGGCCAGTTACTGAACAAGCCCATTGATGAGCTGCCCTGGAAGCGGATCGGTTACGGTGTTCGTCAGCTCGACCTGGCACTGGAAGGCCCCGGCGCAACCCGATTGCTGCGTATCTCGCCGGGCGTTTCTGTGCCGCATCACACGCATGGCGGCAACGAGTTGACCCTGATCCTGCGTGGCTCCTACAGTGATGAGATGGGACGTTTCTGTCGTGGCGATGTGGCCGATCTGGATGGCGAAGTCAGCCATCAGCCGATTGTCGATACTGACGAAGACTGCATCTGCCTGATCGCCACGGATGCGCCGCTGAAGTTTACCGGCCTGATGGGACGGCTGGTGCAGCCGTTTATCGGCCTCTGACAGGAGTCAGTTCATGTCTGATCAAGCTCTGCTCGAACGCAAAATCCCGGTCGGTATCAGTGCCTGTCTGACCGGGCAGAAGGTGCGTTACAACGGTGGTCACAAGCAGTCGCGCTACTGCCTCAATGTGCTCGAAGACTGCTTCGTATTCGAGCCCTTTTGTCCCGAGGTGTCCATCGGCCTGGGCATACCGCGCGACCCCATTCGCCTGGTTGGTCTGGAAGGGGAGTACCCGCGTGCGGTGGGTACGACCGACCCGGAGATGGATGTTACGGATGACCTGATGCGGGTGGGTAAGGACTTTGTCGAGCGCCACCGCTATCTGCGCGGCTTTATCCTGATGAAAGGCTCGCCCAGTTGTGGCATGGAGCGGGTAAAGGTCTACCACCCCAACGGGGTGCCGCACCATGCCGATCGGGGCGTGTTCGTCCGTGCCCTGCGCGAGTTCTATCCGGAACTGCCGCTGGAAGAGGAGGCGAGGATGAATGATGCCGTGCTGCGCGAGAACTTCATCGCCCGGGTATTTGCCTACGATGACTGGATCACCAGCGTCGAGGCCGAGCCGAGCTACCACGCCATTCTGCAATTCCACAGCCGGCAAAAATACCTGCTAATGGCCCATCACTACGCAGGCTACCGAGAGCTGGGACGTTACCTGGCCGAAGCCCATGAGCTGCCACTGGAACAGGTGAAGCAACACTACCTGAGCCGATTTATGCACCATATGGCACACAAGGCCACGCGCAAGACCCACACCAACGTGCTGCATCACATTCTGGGCTACCTCAAGCGGGATCTCGACAGCGACTGCAAGCAGGAGATGCTGGACAGCATTGAGCAGTATCGCCTGGGCCAGGTGCACCTGGTGGTGCCGTTGGCGTTGCTCAAACACTACGTCAAACGCTTCGGCAGCGACTATATTCGCCAGCAAACCTATCTCAACCCCCATCCATACGAACTGGGGCTGAGAAACTATATCTAGGCCATGGCTCTGAGACGGGGTGGCGCTTGCCTTGCTCTCCCCGGGGGCAGCTAAAGGCGTGATAAAACGGGGCTTCAGTCAGGCCTGAAGCAGCTGAGCCCCGAGCCCGGTCATGGGGCTGCCACTCGTTATCACCAGGCTGGCGCCGGGAAATATCAACGATTGAAAGAGTATCCAAACACTATGCAGCTGGTCTGGTTTCGTAATGATCTGCGCCTTGTGGACAACCCGGCGCTTAGTGCTGCCTGTGCCTCGGGCGAGCCAGTCAAGGCGCTGGTATGCCTGACCCCGGCCCAATGGGCCGAGCACAACGAATCAGCCGCCCGTATCGATTACTGGCAGGCGCGACTGCAATGGCTGGAACGGGCGCTGGCCGCCGCAGGCATTGAACTGATTCGCCTGCAGTTGCAGGACTTTGCGGACTGCCCCGAAGCGATCCGTACGCTGGCGCAGGAGCAAGGCGTGACGGGGCTGCACTTCAACTATGAATATCCGCTCAATGAGCGCAACCGCGACCGAGCCGTGTGTCAGGCGCTGGAGGCTGAGGGGATAGGGGCACGAGGCTATCACGGCGACCTGATCATCCCGCCGGGGCAAGTCGTGACCGGGCAGGGGACGCCTTTCAAGGTGTTCACCCCGTTCAGCAAGGCGTGGATGAGGCGCCTGTTGCAGATTGAGCATGCCCCGTTGCCGTCGCCATTGGTAGAGGATCGGGAGATGATCGCCTGCAAGGCAGGCTCCTACGGTAGTAAGGGAGTATCGGTTGGATGTAGGAGCCTGCCCGCAGGCGATCGGTGTGGATGCAGGAGCTTGTCTGAATGTCGGAGCCTGCCCGCAGGTGATCGGTGTGGATGCAGGAGCTTGCCTGCAGGCGATCCGGGCCCGGCGGTCGATGATGAAAATCTACATGCCCATCTGCAGCGCTTCATCCACGAGCGGGAGCCCGATTACCAGCGCCTGCGTGACTTCCCCGCACGCAACGCCACCTCGGGCCTGTCAGCAGCCCTGACCATCGGTGCCCTGTCGGCCCGTCAATGCCTGGCGGCACTCAAGCAGGCCCATGAAGACGATAGCTGGCAGCAGAGCACCTGGCTTAACGAGCTGGTCTGGCGAGAGTTCTACCGTCACCTGCTGGTGTCTTTTCCCGAGCTCAGCCGCCTGGCCCCATTCCGCCCGGAGGTAGAATCCCGAATCACCTGGCTTGCCAACGACAAGGCCTTCGAAGCCTGGAAGGCAGGGGAGACCGGCTTTCCCATCGTCGATGCGGCGATGAAGCAGCTGCTGGCCACCGGCTGGATGCACAACCGGCTGCGCATGATCGTGGCGTCCTTCCTGACCAAACTGTTGCGAGTGGACTGGCGACGGGGTGAAGCCTTCTTCATGTCGCAGCTGATCGACGGCGATTTTGCATCCAACCTGGGCGGCTGGCAGTGGAGTGCCTCCGTCGGAGCCGATGCCGCGCCTTATTTCCGCATCTTCAACCCTCAGCTGCAGAGCGAGAAATTCGATCCCAATGGCGAGTTTATCGCCGAGTGGCTGCCGGAATTACGCCACCTGGAGCCCAAGGCTCGGCATAAGCCCGGCGCAGGCCAGCAATACGGCCGCCCGGCTCCGGTCATCGACTACAAGCAGGCGCGTCAGGCTGCTCTGGATGATTACAACGGCTGACCCCGACAGCGGATGCTTGCGGCTCGTTTCTGGTGAGCTGCAAACGAGCATGTCGGGGCAGACAGGAGGAATGTATTAAGCTGCTCGGCCGGAATGACACGGCCACATGAAATCGCTTTTCAATGGGTATCAGTCGAGCTGACCGGGGGTGTCCCCCCGGAACTCTGGGTCGGCCAGCGATCAGCTCGGTGGCAACAGACTGACCTCGTCCAGTCGGATGTCGACCCACTCCTGCTGCTGCAACATGCGTTGGAGCACAGGTGCCTGATATTTCATCAGGTCACCAACCAGAATGGGCTGCAGCAGTGGGGAGGCAATAAACTGGTTGTCACCCAGCAATATTTGATGAATACCCTGGGTGCGCACCATCGCTTTGCCCACATGGCTGAGTTGGTTGTTGAAAATGCGCACCGGGCCGGGTGTCGCGGTAGTGTTGCGCAGGCTTATGGCGTATTCGGCCGTACTGCTGATCTGGTTCCGAGTGACATTAAGGACACTGACATTGACGCCTTCCAGGGCAGAACCCTGAGTGTTGAGAATGGTGTTGTCCGTTACCAGCAGAGATGAGTCGACATGCACTTCCCGCAACAGGATGCCATGCCCAAGGTTGTTGCTGAGGCTGTTGGCACGTACCAGCAGCTGCCCCTGAAAATTTTCAACCTCGATGGCGCTTTTGCGTGTATGACCAATGCGGTTGGCGACCAGTCTTCCGGCACTGGCGCCGCGCACCCGTATGCCACTGAACTGCTTGACTGTCTGGATCTGATTATTGTCGAGAGCAAACTGGCTATTGTCCAGGTCCAGAGCATAGTGTTGCATCTGCTCGAAGCGACTGGCTGATACGATCGCACGCGCGTGTTGCAGTTCCAACCCTACGGGCATGTTCTGCAAGGTACTGCTGTTCAGGAAGACTTGCGCCGGAGGCGTATCCTTGGGTTGCTGAGGACTGAGAGCGGTGGTGATGCCGCGGGACAGGTAAGCGTCATAGCCCAGGTCACGGATGCTGGCGTTATCCAGGTGCAGCCGGCTCCCGGCCCAGTTCATGAGGAAGGGGCGGGCGTTACCGGCTGGCGTTTCCTGGCCGTCGAGATGGCTCGTCAGCAGGGCATTGCTGATGTGCAATGCTCCCCGGTTGATCAGAGCCGTGCCTGTATGAGCCTGCAGGAACAAGGGCTCATTCTCCAGCACCAGAGCAGCGTCAGGAGCGATCATTAACGGGTAACTCAGCAGGTATCCCCCCTGGTGCCGGCGCAATATACGTTCATTGTTCAACTGCCGATACAGCATACCGAGAGTTGCTCGCCCCCCCTGGAGGACGATGATTCTGGGATGTTGGCGCTGATACTGGGCAATTTCCTTAAACATGCCGTTATGTACAAAGGGCTCAAAAGGCCAGCTGCCCTGCTGTGCCGAGAACATTGGGCGTAGCACTATGCGCGCCGGTGACAGGGGTAGGTCAGACTGATCCGGGCTAAGTGCAATATCGGCCTCAAGCCGGTTTTGCATCTGCTGTAGATGTGCTTGCTGTTCAGAACGGTCCAGGGACGTCAGCGGCAGGGGGACGGCCCGAACATCGGTTGTGAAGCAGAATACAAGAGTTAATAGAAGAGCGCGCAAGGGTGTGCGGAGCAAACCATGAAGCATGTCAGAGTCCCTGCTTAACATTGAATGGATAAAAGAAGCGAATGTCACCACCGATCTGTCCATAGCTGCCGATGCGGTTGCCATAACGCTGATACAACTGGCGAACTGCCGTATTGCCAGGGAAGTGCTGCATCCAGGGCAGGAGCCACACCATGCGGTGCTCTCCGGTTTCCTCCTGATTGGAGGCAAGTTCAGGCAGCTTGTCAGGCTGGATAACGCCCAGGGCTGCAAAGGTTGCCAGCCCATCCAAGCGCTTTAGCTGCTCTTCCGAATAGTGATATCCGTTGTGATCCAGCCCCTCAAGTAGCAGCACCAGAGGCAGCAGGGCGAAGTGCGTGTAGTTGACTGCCCGTTGACCTCGTGCTGTTTCCAGCGGCAGGTGAAAATATCGGTTGTTACTGCCGGGAATCATCTGTTCGAAGGCGAGACGCAACGTTGTGTCAGCCCATGCCAGGTAGCCCTCTTTGCCCAGCAGCATGCCGGTACTGGCGACTGCCCATGCGGCCCAGTAATCGTGGTTATTGAACCAGCGGTATTTCAGTGTCTGGCGGGGGCTGTAATCACGGATGACGGTATCTGCCAAACGTTGCAGCCAGCGCTCCTGGTACCATGACAGGCGGTAGCGCCTGTTGCTCAGCGCCTGTACCTTGAGCAGGGCTGAACTCGCTGTTGCCAGGAACCACTTGCGGACGGCTTTGCCGGTATTGCTGGCGTCTGGGCTGAGCATGGCGCCTGCTCTGGCCCAGTCGTCCAGCCAGGTATGCAAGCAGGCCAGCGCCAGGTTTGTTTGTTCCGGTGTTTTACTGCGTTCAAAGCGCTTGACGGCTTCCAGTAGCCCGTTCTGGTAAGTATAGATAGCGTCGCGAATCTGACGGGTGTCATCTGACGGCGTGCGTAGTTGGCTCTTGGTTCTGTCGCGTTGATCGTACTTGCTTTCCAGTTGCAGGTGACCCGTATAGGCGGTTGGGGTGGCATATGAACACTTCACGGCCCGGTAATTGCCGATCATGTTGGAGATAGGCGTGTCCTGGGCCGGCCACAGGCTTTCAGCGGCTTGCAGCGGAGCACTGATGTTCAGCAGGCATGCCAGCAGAACTGCGATGCTTAATCCGATGCGCATAGGCGAACCTCCAGGTCGGTGTTGGCAGGGGCGGTTTCGGTTGGCTCTATAAGTACCGAAAGGATGTTGGCGCTGCGCAGTTGAGGCTGTCGGCTAAGTTCGAGGTAATACTGGCCCCCGCTGACAATGGCTTCTCGACGAATCCAGACCTTGTCCCTCTGCCCGTTATCGTAATAAACGATCAAGTAAAACTGCTTCACGGTCTGATCGCTGATCCGCAGGTCAATGTAGCCGGAGAAATCGCGCAGATCCTGATGATCGTCCCCGGTGTTGCTAAGCAGTTCGATACGTCGGTTGCTGTGGAGACCAACATTCTTTAACGTGCGCTTCATGGCGGTACGAGGTGCCGTGCACTGCCCCTGAATCGCGGGAACGAGTTGCCGATACATCTCGGGAGACTCCAGTCGGTAGTTGGCCGGCAGCTCCCACAGAATCAATTCGGGAGACCCCTCTTCGCGGTAAAGGTCCGAATGCAAGTATTCCACCAGGGCACCATACTCGCCGGCACCGGGCAAGGCCATGTTGATCAGGTCGGTTTGCAAATACTCTTTCAGGAAGCCGTCGAAATTGAACTGCTTGTTGTCAGCATCGCGAGCTGCGGAGTTACTGGTCCCCACCAGTACGACCTCTGGCGATGGCAGGTCTCCAAAGAGGGCGCTTTCGTCATCAACGTCCTGTACAGCTTGATAACCCTGTACATATTGAAAGCCATAATGATTGCCGCAAAGGCTATACAGGGCCTGGTTGAGAGTACCGTCCTTGAACAGAGTTATACCGGTTTCATTGGCAAAGGCGCTGTGCGGCAGGTCGGCATAATCTGGCAGCTGCCTGACGCTCTGAGCTACCAGTGCGGCGGTCGCGCGTGCTCCGGCGGGTGTCCAGTGGTGGTCACGACGAAAGAAATACTCTTCCTCCGGAGGGTGATCAACCAGCTGAAGCACATCGGGCACAACGGCTCCAGCCTGGCGCAATTGTTTCAGATATGCTGCCAGGTTGCCTCTGGCCCGATCAAAGTCAAACCCCATCTGGTCAGGGCTGCGAAGCTTGTCTCTGTGCATCAGGCCTCGTGTGGGTTGAATGATCGTTACCAGATGCGTGCCCTGATCCGCAAATGCCTTTACGAGACGACCAAATTCCGGCTGCATGTGGCGGGGGATACCAAAATTGCTGGTCAGGTCCACCTCAGAGCGAAACAGCCAGTGGTCTTTACCTGGGGTAATCTGCCGCATCAGCTTCATGCTGCCCTCTGCGTAGCTGGCAGGATCCTGAATTGCCGGGCAGAGAAGGCAGTCCAGGTTGTTACAGTCATCGGCTGCGAATGCAGCGGCGGGAAGGTTGAGTGCCAGTCCAAACAGGAGGCAACGTAAACGGTTGGGAAGGGTCGTCATCGCTATCATGTCCTTATCGACTCAGCACTTACTGGCTCGGATCCATACTGTTACCCAACACAATAGGGCGCAGCTCACCGGCGACCGGTATCAGGGCATAGGTGTAGGAGCGTCCCTTGCGCAACAACTGCTCCGGGAAATCGGCTACGAGCTGCTCATTGGCAAAGGCTGACAGTGCAATCTTGACTTCATTGATCAGGCGATTACCAACGGCATCTTTGGGCAAGGAGTCAACAACGACATGACGTCCGTTGGCTGTGGTCAGGGCTGCAGCATTCGCGCCGAAGTTGTAAAACAGGACCTGGGCCTTGCGTGGCTCATTGGTCAGCCCATCGTCCAGAAGCAGGCCCCTGTCTCCGTAGTAACGAGGGTTTTGACATCATTGACGTTCAGATCAAGCGGAAAAACTTGTTCGCCGATACGGATGCTGTGGCTGCCGGGCTGAACAAAACGATAGCCACCAAACTGGCCGGAGGGGATGCGTTGGCTGTTCAGCTTGGACGTCAATTGTGCCTCCACATTCCCGGAACTTAAATTGAATACACGGACAAAGGCAGAGTTTTCAGGAGCAACAGGGTCATAAAGGTCAGCATTGGCGTTTTGTGCATTTGCGCCAGTCGATGCAACGCATGACAGTATGAAAAAGCATGAGAACATGAAACGGGCAAACATGGGCAGTACCTTTCTGAGATTCAAAAATGTAATTTCTGGGCGACGCGGTTGGCAAAGGGGCGTTCAGCAAGCAGAGTGCGTACCGGGTATTCCCAGATCAGGGTATGGGGTGTCATGCTGGTTGCCAGGTCCGACGTGATAAATTCCTGCATGGCCTGGTTTGGCCCCTTGGCTTGAAGCGCAATAGTAACCAGATCCTGTTGCAAGGCTTCCTTTAGAAAGCCCGGGAAGTTCCAGAGGTCCATTTGACTATAACTGGTACCAACCAGTACCAGAGAGGGGGCTTGATCGCCAAACAGGCTTTGCTCGTCGAAGGCTTGTACCTTTTTGGTGGTTTCATAGGCCTGTAATTGAACGGGTGCGAAGAAATCGGGAGCAAGTTCGGGAGCAAAGTTGATGAAGTTGAGCAGATCGCCCTGATGTACGACATCACCCATCGGGCGGCTGACGAATGGCACATCGCTGATCAGATCAGGGTATTGTCGGGCAAGTGATCGTGCCGCCTGCCGGGCACCTTCCGGGGTCCAGTGCGTATCCGTGCGAACGAAGGTTGGCACTTGCTCAGAGGACTCATTCAGGTCCGCGTGGATATTGGCGACTTCAATACCGCGGTGTTTTAGCGCATCCACGAACGTATCGTGCAAGGTCAGAATGCGGCTGTCTGGCCGTGAAACCAGGTGTTGCTGGTAAACCGCCACCTTGAGTGGAACCGGCAGGAGTATCAGGCGGATACCGTCCCGGCTCAGCTGCTGCTGTACCGTACTGATGTGATCTAGCTGGTGCTCGAACGCCAGCTCAAAGTCTTGGGGCCACAAGTACTCCTGGTTTGAAAACAGCCAGCCTTGCTTACCCAGAATAACACCGCTGGTACCCTCATCGAATAGAAGATATTGCACATTCGACCACTGACGAATGGCGAAATCGCGCAAGAAGAAGGTCTGGTCGAAATGAGTTTCAAACTCTCTCATCAGCTGACCATCAATGAACATTTCAAGGCCAGTATCCTGTTTACGCATATAGTCGCGCACCGTAGCGAGAGAAAAAATCGATATGGAAGCCAACAGGCAGATCATCAGTATGCCGTTGATGGGGTGGGCACTTCGCATGGCAGGCTGCATCTTGAACCTCAGAACTGAAAATAGAGGAAAGGGGAAAAAGCATTAGCGGCTAAGCGAGAGAGCGACAGCAGGAAACCAAACCAGAGTACCAGGCTCCCCAGAATACCGACATGCTCCATGAAATAACCGGACTTGCTACCCGCATAAAAGCGAATATTTATTCGACCTGCCAGAAAAACCCAGGTCAACATGAAAATAAAGAAAGCCAGTGTCAGTTTAGAAGTACCATATAGATAAGACTCGATCCCTCCCAGGCCATTAAAACCCAATAAGCCAGAATAGATTTCCAGACTGTGCTGGACATCACCCGTGAAAAACAGCGGCATGCTCAAACACAGCAACAAAAATGTGCGGATGTTGCGACTGAACACGTAAGGAGTCTTGACTTTGGTTGCTATCCCCAAGTATCGCTCAACCACCATGCAGATGCCGAAAAACAATCCCCATAAAATATAGGCGAAGCTGGCACCGTGCCAAAGCCCGGACAGTAACATGGTATAGACAAGTGCTGTTACGGGGCCAGATAAGCGCTTGCGTACGATTGGCATATAAACATAATCCCGCAAGAAGTCGGCCAAGGTCATGTGCCAGCGTTGCCAGAACTCGGTAATGCTCTGAGCCAGGTAGGGCTGATTGAAGTTCTCAGGAAACCGGAAGCCCATCATCATCCCCAGCCCAATTGCCATGTGACTGTACCCGGAAAAATCAAAATACAGCTGGAAGACCGATACCAGGATACCGAACCAGGCATCCAGAAACTGTGGCTCAGGCTCACTCAGCAGTACATGACTGAGAGGTGCCAGAGAGTCAGCAATCAATACCTTCTTGATGAAGCCGAGCATGAAGCGACTGGCGCCAAGCGAGAACAGCTCCATAGAGTGTGAGCGTTCACGCAGCTGAATATCGATCAGCTTGTAGCGAATGATGGGACCTGCAATGAGCTGTGGAAACAAGGCGATAAACGCAGCAAAATCAACAAAGCGCCTGGCGGGTTGAGCCTGTTTCCTGTAGATGTCGACGATATAGCTGATTGCCTGGAAAACATAAAAGGATATGCCCAACGGCAGAATAATTCTCTCCAGCGTAAAACTATCCACTCCCATGCTGTCCAGCAGTTCAGCAATGACGTCGGCACCGAAGTTGGCATATTTGAAATAGCCGAGGGTGAGCAAGTTACCAAGCACGCCGAGTGTCAGCCAACGGAAAGCGATATTCTTTCGGCCTTTATCAAGCTGAGACCTTATGATTAAGGCAAACCAGTAATTCCAGCAGGTTATCCCGATAAAAAGGAATAAAAAATCGGTTCGCCACCAGGCATAGAAAAGATAGCTGCCCATAACAATCACCCAGGATCGCCACTGAGCACCTACCAGATAGTAGATAGCCAGAAAAACGGGAAGAAATAAAAATAAGAAGACGTTCGAACTGAAAACCATGCCATGCCCTCCCTGAAATTAATAGTGCATGATGATGCCAAGGGAGATCTGGTATTGATCGTCCAGGTCCGGTGTGGCATCGCCGGGAGACAGATAACTGGCACTTGCCAGGGTGTTCAGGTTAAACAGGCGCCCGCGATAGGCCAGCGGGAAGTTCTGCCAGTAATAATTGAGGTCGATGACCTGGCCCAGAGATTGGCTGTCCGTGTTCCTTGGGCTGTCGGTGCGTAAGGGCAGAGGGCCGGCGGCATTGCGCAGCTGCATGTCACTGACCCTCAACTCCAGGATGCTGCGCTCGGTTGGGTGCAGTTCCACGCCTGCACCGTAGTACAGCAAGTTGCGCATGTCGACTCTAAAGGCGGAGCTGACCAAGCGGGTGCTGTAGGTGCGGTCATTGATCAGCCGGTCAGACTGAATTCGGTTGAGAAAGAAACCGTTGTCATCCTCGTCCGGAGTATCGGTCATCCCCGCATACAGGGCTATTCTGGGCTGCCAGGCGTATTGCTGGAGTTGGAGACCGAATTCTCCCTGTACGGCCCAACCCTGGATATCGACCGCCGTTGTGTCGGATGTCGAGTTCTGCAACTCGCGTTCGCCATTCACCATGGCAACTTCAAGACGATAGTCGCTGCTTGCGTTCTCGTTGACAGTACTGCCGTGCATGAATGCACCCAACCGGTATCCAGTGAAATCACTGGGATCCTCGGGATTGTCCCCGGAGTGGTCATCAGAATACATGAATTTCAGACCGGCCCATTGGGCGTGGCGCCAGTGCCAGCCGTACTGACCCAGAACATGGATAATATCCTTGTCACGGGGGTCCAGACTGTTCACATCCGTGTTGTAATTGAAGAATTTCTGCCCCGCAGCGACGAATCCACGGGTAAAGGCACCGGTATAGTCCAGCCGAAGTGCTTCAAAGGTGTCATCCCACCATAGCCCCGACCGGTCGGCAAAGCGCTGGCGGCCCAGCGTGAGCGATAAGGCAGGGTCGTCGTTGAACAGGCTGCGACGCAGATAGAATTCGCGTAGTTCGGCATTGAATCCGTCTACCTGCTGTTGATCATCCTCCCGCAGAGGGCTACTGCTGTTGCCGGAATCGTATGCCAGCCACCCCCGAGTAAAGACCATCCAGCGTGGCCAGCGCTTCTCGGGTTCGTACCAGATGAAGGTAGGCTCGTAACGGATGCTGTAAAAGCGGTCTTCATCTGCACCCAGCAGCGAGTCCTCTGGGCCGTAGCCGCCTTGCAGGGTGAGCTTGTGGAAAACCTCGGAGGTAATGAGTTCCGCCTCGTTGGTGGTGTGGGCAATCCGCTCGGGCTCTGCAGCCATTGCCCACACAGGTATAGCCAGAGACAGTGCGAACAGTCCGGCATTGCGCATCTTATATTCCTTCATATCTCGAGTTCCTTCAGCATGCGGTCGCGCAGCAACTGCGCCTGTTCCTGTTCTTTGCTGCCAAGCCTGGCTTGCAGCTCGTTCACCAGACTGTGGGCGCGAAGCTCGCCGAAATCGAGGGCCAGCAGGGCATAGGCGTAAGCACGGGTATAATCATGGCAGATTGCATATCCCGAACTATAGATACGGGCCTGTCGATAGAGAGCAGAAGTGGCACCCTGTTCGGCCAGTTGCTGGTAGATCGATAGCGCCTTCTGTTGATCGGGTTCATCCAGAATGCCGCGGCCGTACATTTCGGCTTCAAGCATTCTCCCCTCTAGATATTGTTCTTGCGTCAGGGTTGCAATCATGTCCTGAGCGCCACGGGGATTCAGCGTATTCCAGCCAGCGGTCATCATGGCGCGGATACGCATGGGTCGCGCACGGGCAGGGTCAAGCTGCTCGATACGCTCGATCAGCATCATTGCCTGAAGGCCGTTGTACTGCTCCGTTGCCGAAGTCATGAAGTGGAAGTGAGTCGCCATTGCTGGTAGCCAATCCTCTAAGGAGGCATACTCAATCCAGCGCAGTGCCTGGTAGCGCATCCGTGTCGAAGCCGGCTCTCCGGTGGGTAGGGGGGGAACCGCCAACCCGTCTGCCGACTGACGGCGCCACTCTTCCAGACGCAACTGTTCCTCGACGCTTATTTGGTCGCTGATGCGATCAAGCACGACACCAATCCTGTGGGCGGCTGCCGGCGTGATGCTCGCGATGTTCGGCTCCAGCTCCTGTGCAACGGCTGGAAAGCGTTGGTTCTGTTGCTCCCCCAAAAAGGCGTAATATCGCTCCGGAGCCCGCTCATCCGTTTGCATGGCGAGACGGTACCAGTCCTCTGCCGCCGCAAGCTGCCCGCTGTATTGCGCCAGGGTCGCCTGATGCAGTGCCCGGTCACAGTTCTCCAGGCATGAACGCTGATGCAGCTGCAGCAGATGCTGCACATGAGCGGCAGGCAGCAGGTCAGGGTAGGCCAAGAACACTTCCAGCGTGGTTGCCAGGCTTGTCAGGTCACGGTCATGAGGGTAGCGCGTCAGGGCTTGCTGAAAGTAGGCCTTATATCGCCGATGGTGATAGGGTGCCCGTTGAACCAGTCGGGCCAGCGATGCGAGTGCATCAATTTCCCCGGTGCCGTCAGCAAAGGCACGCTGAAACAGCTCTATGGCTTCACGTTCTGCGGCAAGTCCCTTCTCGACCAACAGGTCTCCCAGCAGGCGCATTGCCTGGTGTTCGCCAAAGCTGGCATGGATGCGCAGATCCTCTTCCACATCCGCCTGCGGGTTTTTGAACAGGGCATAGCGGATCTGGTCGAGGCTCTGTGCCGCACTGGCTGCCTTGGCCGTCAGGCTGCTGGTCATGGCAAAAGCTGCCAGCAGCGAAACAAACAGACGCATCGAGATCTCCTAGAATAACCGGGCCAGCGCGGGATTGGTCGTAATACCCGGCAGACCGAGATAAAACTCAACCCAGACCGGACGGAGATAAGCCTCTCTGGCAATCGGACTATCCGGTTTGATTTTCAGCGTCACCATGCCGGCGTCCCTATCTAGTGAGGCTGACTGGATGTGTCCTGTCATGCTGTTGCTGTCGCCGTAGACCCGTATCTGGACTTCACGTGTCCGCATCAGCTTTTCGAGCCGCTCATAGGGCACGCTGGCGCTGATAAACATGGGGGTGTCGACAGGCAGCAGGTGGACCAATGGAGCGCCCTTGTAATTGAAGCCCTCAACCTGTCCGTCAGGGTAAAACAGGGTGCAGTCACAGGGGCTGGCAATGACCGTTTCAACGGTTGTGCGCTCCAGCAGGCCTGCCAGACCGGCCGGCGCAAGCTCCATGGCTGCCGCGATATCGGCCGGTGATGTCAGCTGGGTGCTCAGCTGAGTAGAAATGCTGGCGACAGGCTGACCTTTGGTGACACTTTGTGTGCCTTCCGGCAGCAGCAGGCTGACATTTCCGTTCTCCGGCATGCTGATAATGTGGGTTTGCGTCTGAACAGTGGCCTGAGCTGCCGGGATGCGGAAGAACAGCTGATAGGCTTTGTTGGCCACATAACCCAGCGCCAGTATGCCGACCAGCATGAATACCAATGTACCGGCTGCCGCCTGAATGCGTTGCAAGGGCGAACGGCGGGGCGAGTACTTTTGCTTTCTTTCCTTGATGTAGTTTTCCCGCTGCATGACGTTGAACAGGCCGTTGATATCGGCAATATCGCCCGTCATATAGGCCGAGATCACATAACGCAGGATGTCGGCCTTTTGCGGATCCAGGTCGATGAACTGGGCACCGACCTGGTCATCCGTCTGGTTGACGACCTTGACTTGAGCCTTCAGGCTCATCTCGATGTGGTTCAGGCCCAACTCGATGGTAATACTGTACAGGCTGCCGACGTTCAAAGGTTCGCTGCATTCGAGACCTATGCCGCCCAGAGATATGTCCTGCACGTCACATTTCAGCTGGGTTCCGGTTGGGCCTTGCAGTACCGCCTTGGCGGGAATGCGCGTCCGTACATGTTGGCGCTCATCAATGGCCTCATGTACAACAGAGTTGGAAGGTGCCTTAGAATTCATTTCCTGTAGTCCTTGTTAAACTTGCGATAGATCCAGCAGAACTGAAATCACACCGAGAAAAATGGCGATCGAGGAAAACAGCATCGCCTTGGAAGTCCAGCGGTTCAGCACGACATCTGCATTGGCACCCTTGCCCAGAGTGGTTTTTTGCCGAGTCCAGCTCTGCTGGTCCATGTGAAACATGGAATACACCTTCATCAACGACCCGACGATCTGGTTGTAATACAGGACAAAGGGGTACAACGGGTCGACCGGGTGCTTGCTGAAGAAGAACAGCACAGTTACCAGACTGCGCGACAGCAGAACCCAGAACAGGTAGACCAGCAGATACTGGATGCCGAAGACCAGACCGGCCGCTATGGAACCACTCAGGCCTGCCAGGCAGGTCCACATGGAAACGCGCTGGTCATAGAGCACATAACTGGCAAAGGCGCCCAGACGTCGCAGGCCAAGCTCTCGAGTGGCCCTGAAATTCTGCCGCAGAGAGTTGCCATACCAGCGATACATCAGCTGGCGCGTGGCGCGGAAGAAGTTGCCGTCCGGTGGATGCTCGACCGTGAGCGTATGACTGTCGGGGACATAGAAGGTATCCCAGCCCGCGCGCATCAAACTGAACCATGAAGACTTGTCGTCACCGGTCAGAAACTGGAAGCGGCCCAGGCGCCAGTGCTCCAGGAAGTCGGCTTCTACATCCTGAATGAAGTCTGCGTCGGTCATGATGCTGGCACGGAAGAACGATAAGCGCCCTGTCAATGTCAATACGCGGTGTGACAACGCCATTGAACACATGTTGATGTGACGCTGGACGAAACGCATGGTGTGCCACTCTTTTATCGCCTTGCTGCCCTCCACCACGCAGAACTCGTTAGTCGTGAGACCACCGACATTCGGCAAATAGGCAAACAGCCGCGCTGCTCGGTCAATACAGCCGGGCAGCATGATCGTGTCACCGTCCACGACGCCGACGACCGAGTCTTCAACCGGCATACGTCGCGAAAGGGTACGAAACGCATGGGCCAGACCGTCACGCTTGCCGGTTCCGCGTGCTCGGACGATGATCAACTGAATATCGTCCTGCGCACTCACCACCTCACGCATGATCTGCTTGATGAAGTTTTCATCGGCTTTCTCGACGATCGAGGCGATCACGGTACTGGGCACCGACAGGGTCTTGAGTTCTTCGAATACCGAGCGATACACCTTGTAGGTGGTTTCTGTCGGGATGCGAAAGCTGGTCACAACCATGTACATATGCGAGGGAAGAGCAGCATCTCCCATTTTGTCTACGGCGCGGCGAATGCGCGGAAAGCGCCAATGCAGGAAGTACATGCCCCGCAAATAGTGGGTTACCGCGTTGGTGTACCGCCACACACCGAGCAACCCGATAATAAAAATAAACTTGTGGCTGGCCGGGTCCAGGTAAGAGGGATCGACCAGGTTCGAAGCCAGAGCAATCAGTGCAAACAGGCAGGCCCACCCGCACAGGCTGCGCAAGCTCGGACGGTGCACGCCGGGTTCTGCAAAGGTAGCCGAGAACGGATCAGAACTATTGCTGTGCATGAAAGATCCTTATGCCTGCATAGCTTCAGTGCGGCCATAGACATCGTCGAACCGCTCAATATCATCCTCGCCCAGATAGCTGCCGGACTGGACTTCAATCAGCTCCAACGGGATCTTGCCAGGGTTGGACAGGCGATGAACCGATGCGATCGGGATGTAGGTTGATTGGTTCTCGGTCAGCAAAAAGGTCTGGTCGTCACAGGTGACTTCCGCTGTACCGGATACAACGATCCAGTGCTCGGCGCGATGGTGATGCTTTTGCAGCGACAGACTCGCTTTGGGTTGCACGGTGATCCGCTTGACCTGGAAACGGTCGCCGCTGTCGATGGCATCGAACATTCCCCAGGGGCGGAAAACCTGGACATGCTTGTTGACTTCTTGCCGTCCCCGCTCCTTCAGCTTGGTCACCAGCTGCTTGATGTCCTGTGCCTTGTCCCGGTGTGCGACCATCAGTGCATCGCGCGTCTCGACAACGACCATATCCTGCACGCCAACCAGAGTGACCAGCTTGTTGGAGGCATGGACATAATTGTTCCGACTATCATGCAGGATGGCGTCGCCGTGGCAGACATTCCCCTGGGCATCACCTTCCTGTATCTCGTGTAGGGCGGACCAGGAGCCGACATCGCTCCACCCGGCCTGCATGGGGATGACGACAGCCGAGTTGGTCTTTTCCATGACGGCATAATCAATGGAATCATCCGGGCAACTGCCAAAGGTTTCCGCATTGAGGTGCATGCAGGAGCCGTCACGTCGGCTGGCATTGCGGGCACGGATACAGGCCGCATGCATCATTGGAGCGTGCTGTTCCAGTGCGTACAGAAAACGGCTGCAACGGAACAGGAACATGCCGCTGTTCCAGTAATAGTGCCCGTCCTGTACGTATTTCAGGGCCGTGTCACTGTCGGGTTTCTCGACGAAGCGTTCAACCTGCAAGGCATGTTCGGATGCGGCGACAGGCTTGCCGGCGCGAATATAGCCAAACCCCGTTTCGGGCCGTTCGGCCGGTACGCCAAAGAGCACCATGGCTCCCTGTTCGGCGGCTTCACGTGCTTGCATCAGGCTGTGCTGGAAAGCATCAGGGTCACGAATTTCATGGTCAGACGGCAGCACCAGCAAGAGCTCGTCACGGCCTTGTTCCAGCAGCTCCAGCGCTGCCAGGGCTACGGCCGGTGCGGTATTGCGCCCGAAAGGCTCCAGTATGATTTGCTGGGCCCTTACATTAATGCGAGACAGCTGATCCTGTACGATAAAGTTATGTTCACCGTTACAGACTACGATGGGCGAGTCACACTCAAGGCCCTCAAGACGCAGTAGTGTTTGCTGCAGCAGGCTGTGCCTGCCAGTAAGTGCATGAAACTGTTTTGGAAACTGTGCTCGGGATAACGGCCACAAACGGGTGCCGCTGCCACCGGATAAGATCAGGGGAATCATCCTGCAACTCCTTGTCAACACGGATCGTGCATGTCGAGGCGCCGACAATTGCCGGCCCCCATGAAAGAAGGTCTTACCAGCAGATACCTTCCAGATTTTCGGTGCTGGTAGAGGTCATGAAGCCGACCAGATCGATCACTTTTTTTCCTGCCGGCGGGCGCTTGATCACCTCGTCGAACACCGGGTCACTGTTGCCCAGGATCAGCACATCCGAGTGTTGGATGACCTGATTCAAGTCGTTGTGCAGCAAAGATGCGATATGCGGAATGTGAGCCTCGATATACTCCTTGTTGGCTCCAAACACACGCGCGTATTCCACGTTCTGGTCGTATACCTGAAGGTCGTAGCCCTTGCCGATGAGCTGTTCAGCCAGTTCGACCAGCGGACTTTCACGCAAATCGTCCGTACCGGCCTTGAAGCTCAGGCCCAGCAGGCCTACACGGCGATGGCCGGATTTTTGAATCAGGTCAAATGCCTGACGAACCTGCTGTCGGTTGCTGGGCATGATGGATGCCAGCATCGGATGTTTTACATCCAGCTGACCGGCGCGATAGGTCAGTGCTCTGACGTCCTTGGGCAGGCAGGAGCCGCCAAAGGCGAAACCGGGGCGCAGGTAGTAGGAGGAAATGTTGAGCTTTTTATCCTGACACACAATATCCATGACTTCGCGGCCATCGACACCGCACGCCTTGGCGATATTGCCGATTTCGTTGGCAAAGGAGACTTTGGCTGCGTGCCACACGTTACAGGTGTATTTGATCATTTCCGCAACCGCTACGCTTTTGCGGAACAGTGGCGCGTCCAAGTCCTGATAGAGCTGTGCCAACAACTCTCCCGATGCCTTGTCATACTCGCCAACAACGGTCATGGCAGGGTAGTCGTAGTCCTGGATAGCGGTACTTTCACGGAGAAATTCTGGGTTGACCGCAACGCCAAAGTCTTCGCCTGCACGTTTGCCGGAAGACTGCTCAAGAGCGGGAATGACCACATTGTGAACGGTGCCCGGCAATACGGTGCTGCGGATGACGACCGTATGACGCGTGGTTTTATGTTGCAGGGCTTCACCAATCTGACGACAAACGGTTTCCATATAAGCCAGATTCAGATCGCCATTATCCTTGCTGGGGGTACCGACGCAGACAAAGGAGATGTCGGAATTAACGATGGCATCCTGCACATCCATGCTGCCACGCAGCATGCCGTTTTTAACGCCGCTTGCAAGAAGCTCGCCCAGGCCGGGCTCCACAATGGGGGACAGGCCCTTGTTGATCATGTCGACTTTGGTGGAGGAAACATCTACACCGATTACCTGGTGCCCGCGAGAAGACATACATGCGGCACAGACCGCACCAACATAACCTAGACCGAAAATACTGATATGCATTGGTACACAATCCCTGGTGACTGACAAAAGTTGACAGCTCTGCTTTCCCTGCCCAGCAGATCCAGACCGACAAGCTGTCATTGGAATGCTGATTTAAAACAGGTGTATGATCTTCAAGTCGTCAGGTATTGTCAATGTTAATTAAACGTCTGTTTTGTTACAGCTTATGGGACGTGAAATTGGCAACAGGGATATGGGGTTGGCTGTAGGGTTGGTCTTTTATTCACGGCAAGGGGAGAGGAAGGTAAGGTGGTTAGAGCATATTGCTCTGGATGCAAGAGCCCGCCTCGCAGGCGATAGCAAGGATTAAAGAGGCATGTGGGAATTTGTTTTGTGAGCGGTCAGACCCTCGCAATTTCAAAGGCTTGAGTGCCTTGAGCTTGCGAGGTCGGGGGGGGGCGGGAGTTCGCGCGCGGGCGAGTATTTCTGGCGATGGCACTCAATGCCGTGTCGGCGTAAATCCCATCTCCTCCGGTGTCATGCCGGAGCTGAAGTCATCCAGGGAGGGTTCGGCCGCGATCTGGTAGCCTTCGCTGGCCCATTCGCCCAGATCGATCAGGCGGCAGCGCTCGGAGCAGAAGGGACGCCATTTGTTGCTCTCGCTGTAGGGCGCGGGGGTGCCGCACTGAGGGCAGGGCACCATTTTGACATCAGGCTTGTTCGCAACAGAGTCAGTCATCCTGCTCACCTTCCTCGGCGGCCAGTGCCAGCAGTTGGGGGTGGAGTGACTGGACTGCGGCAGCCAGCTCGGCCTCGGAACCGCTGTTGTCGAGCACAAAGTCGGCATGGCTCAAGCGTTCGTCACGGGTCATCTGGGCCGCCAGAATCTGGCGTACCTGCGCTTCCTCGACGCCATCGCGCTGCATGGTGCGCTCGATCTGGACCGATTCGGGCACATCCACCAGAATCACCTTGTTGACCAGCAGGTGCTGATCGGTTTCCAGCAGCAGGGGGGAAGCCAGCACGGCATAGGGGTGGCCGTCGGCATCGAATTGTTCCAGCGTATCGAGGATCGATTCACGAATCAGCGGGTGCAGCAGAGCTTCCAGCCAGTTGCGCTCGCGCTCCTTGTCGAACACGATACGACGCAGGGCTGCGCGGTCCAAAGAGCCATCCGGTTGGATAACGTCCTGGCCGAAGTGAGCGGCAATTTTCAGCAGCGCTTCGCTGCCCGGTTCAACTACCTGGCGAGCAACCCGGTCCGCGTCGATCACCGGTATACCCAGCGCTGAAAAACATGCCGAAGCAGCACTTTTACCGCTGCCGATACCACCCGTAAGACCTGCAACCAGCATCAGAAACTCCCAAGATATGCAGAGATAATCGGTTCACCCCAGAGCAGAGCGATCCATCCGGCAATCGCCAGGTAGGGGCCGAACGGCAAAGGATTCTGCGCCTGATGGCGGCGAAATGCAATCAACAGCATCGCCAGTATTACGCCGACCACGGACGACAGCAGTATCACCAGCGGCAGGATCTTCACCCCGCCCCAGGCACCAATTGCCGCGAGCAGCTTGAAGTCGCCGTAGCCCATGCCCTCCTTGCCGGTCAGCAGCTTGAACGCCCAGTACACGCCCCAGAGAATCAGGTAACCGCCTGCCGCCCCGTACACCGCACTCTCCAGCGAGGTGAACACGCCCTGAGTATTGATCAGCAGCCCCAGCCACAGCAGCGGCAGGGTGATGGAGTCCGGCAGTAGATGGTGGTCCAGGTCGATATAGGTCAGCGTAATCAGCGCCCAGGTCAGCAGGACCAGCGCACAGCCCTCCGCTGTCAGGCCATACTGCCAGATGATCCAGGCGGAGCTCAGACCGGTGAGCAGTTCAACGAAGGGGTAGCGCGCCGAAATGGCCGTGCCGCAACCACTGCAGCGACCGCGCAGCAGCAGCCAGCTGACCACCGGGATGTTCTCGTACCAGCGAATCTGATGGCCACACTCGCCGCAACGGGAGCGAGGCGTCATCAGATTGAACGTCGATTGCGCCTCAAGGGTTTCGCCCGCCTCTGTTTTCAGCATCGCATCCCACTCGCGCTGCATCATCACCGGCAGGCGCAGGATTACCACATTGAGGAAGCTGCCGACCAGCAGCGACAGCAGTAAAGCAAAAACAGCCGCCAGCAGCGGCTCGGCATTCATCAATTCAATCATCCGCCAACCACATTACCCAGCTGGAATATCGGCAGGTACATGGCGATGACCAGGCCGCCGACCAGTACCCCAAGAATCACCATGATCATCGGCTCCAGCAGGCTGGACAGGTTGTCCACGGCGTTGTCCACGTCCTCTTCATAGAAGGTGGCGACCTTGTCCAGCATATGGTCCAGGGAGCCCGCCTCTTCGCCGATGGCGATCATCTGGGTGGCCATCACCGGGAACACGCCGGTATACACGATGGCGTGCTGCAGCGACTGACCAGTAGAGACACCGTTGCGCACCTGGTAGATCGCCTCGCGATACACCGAGTTGCCGGTGGCATCCGCGGCTGAACCCAGTGCTTCCACGAGTGGAACGCCTGCCGCGAAGGTGGTAGCCAGGGTCCGGGCAAAACGCGCTACCGTGGCTTTTTGCAGAATATCGCCGAAGACCGGGATGCGCAGTACCAGGCGATCCAGTGCATCGGAAAAGGTTTTGGAGTGGGTTTTCAGCTTACCCAGGCCAAACACCAGGGCGGCAAAGACCAGGAGTGCCACAAACCACCATTTCTGGGCGAGTTCAGACAGGTTGACAACCATTTTGGTAAACACCGGCAGGTCGGCACCGAAGCCGATAAAGATGGCTTCAAACTGGGGAACGACTTTGACCAGCAGAATGGCGGATACGATAATCCCGACGGCGATAACCGCCAGCGGATAGGTCATCGCTTTCTTGATCTTTTTCTTCAGTGACTCCACCTTTTCCTTGTAGGTGGCGATACGGTCCAGCATGGTTTCCAATGCACCGGACTGTTCGCCGGCGTGGACCAGGGAGCAGACCAGGTCATCGAAATACTCGTGATGGCGCGACAGAGCCGTGGCGAATTCGCTGCCGCTGTTGACGTCGTAGCGGATCTCATAGATCACTTTCTTCATCTTGACCTTTTCGGTACCGTTGGCGACCAAGTCCAGCGCCTGCAGCAGGGGCACGCCGGCCTTCATCATGGTGGCCAGCTGGCGGATGAAAAAGGCGATATCGGCGGGTTTGATCGCCTTGTTCTTGGAGCTGAGCAGGGATGTCCTTTCCTTGGCCAGCCGCTGGGGGTTGATGCCCTGTTTGCGCAGTGCCGCCTTGGCGCTGGCAATATTGGTAGCGTCGATCTTGCCCTTGCTGGTATTGCCGCTCTTGTCCTTGCCCTGCCAGTCAAAGGTGTAGGTCTTGGCTTCAGCCGCCTTCTGTTGCTTGATCGTCTTGTAGTCCATTCGCTTGTCCGTCAGGTTTTGATCACCCGGTTCAACTCTTCAAGACTGGTAACACCCTGTGCCACCTTGAGCAGGCCGGATTGGCGCAGGGTACGAAAGCCCTGCTGTTGCGCCACCCGCAAAATGTCAATGGAGTTGCCGTTATCCATGATGCATTCGGCGATTTCGCCAGTCATTTGGAGCATCTCGTAGACGCCCACACGTCCCTTGTAACCGCGGTTGCAATGGCTGCAGCCCTCGTGATTGGCTTCGTAGAGTTGCAGTCCCGGAATCTGATCCGGGGTAAAGCCTTCCTCCAGTAGCGTTGCCTCCGGCAGATTGACCGGCTGTTTGCAGCTTTCGCACAGGCGCCGCCCCAGGCGCTGGGCGATGATCAGGCTGACCGAGGTGGCGATGTTGAACGCCGGCACCCCCATGTTGCGCAGGCGAGTCAGGGTTTCGGGTGCGCTGTTGGTGTGCAGGGTCGACAGCACCATATGACCGGTCTGGGCTGCCTTGATGGCGATTTCGGCCGTTTCCAGGTCTCGAATCTCGCCCACCATCACCACGTCCGGGTCCTGGCGCAGGAAGGCGCGCAGGGACTCGGCAAAGGTCAGCCCGATCTTGGCATTTACCTGCACCTGGTTGATCCCATCCAGGTTGATCTCCACCGGGTCTTCTGCGGTGGAGATGTTGCGCTCTTCGGTATTGAGGATGTTCAGGCCAGTATACAGAGAGACGGTTTTACCTGAGCCGGTAGGACCGGTCACCAGAATCATGCCTTGTGGCTGTTGCAGTGTGGTTAAATAGGCTTGCTTCTGGTCCTGCTCGAAACCCAGGGCCTCAACGCCCATTTTGGCGCTGCTGGGGTCCAGAATACGCAGTACGATTTTCTCGCCCCAGAGTGTAGGCAGAGTGTTAACACGGAAGTCGATGGCCCGCTTGGCCGACATCTTAAGCTTGATGCGTCCATCCTGGGGCACGCGCTTTTCCGAGATATCCATCCGCGACATCACTTTCAGGCGCGCCGACAGCCGGCTGGCCAGATTGATCGGC
Source organism: uncultured Marinobacterium sp. (assembly GCA_963677795.1). Classification (GTDB taxonomy): domain Bacteria; phylum Pseudomonadota; class Gammaproteobacteria; order Pseudomonadales; family Balneatricaceae; genus Marinobacterium. The sequence goes on from OY782520.1 coordinate 3,174,106, forward strand.
GGGCGGTGCAGTTCCTGTAGCATGCCGTCGATACGGCAGCGGACGCGATAGCTTTTCTCGTAGGGTTCGAAGTGGATATCCGACGCGCCTTTCTTGATCGCATCCAGCAGCACCTTGTTGATGAAGCGGACTATCGGTGTCTCGTTGGCCGCATCTTCGGCATCGTTTTTGTCTTCGGTGGGCTTGTCTTCACCCAGTTCGATGTTGTCAAGGTCGGTATCATTAAGCTCATCCAGTGCACTGTCATTGCTGTCGAGGTAGTGCTCCAGCCGGCGCTGCAATTTATCCTCTTCAACGATAACTGCTTCGGTGGTGATACCGGTGCTGAACTTGATCTCGTCCAGAGCCTGGATGTTGGTCGGGTCCGACAGGGCGATAAACAGGCGGTTCTCTCGCTGCATCAGCGGCAAGGCCTGGTGCTTGTGCAGCAGTGAGTCGGCGATCACCTCTTTGGGTAGTGCATCATCGCTCATCGCATCCAGGTCAAACAGCGCCAGGCCAAACTCTTCGGCTGCAGCGGTAGCGGCACGGTGGGCGCTGACCAGGCGGTGGCCAATGATATAGCGAATGAACGGCTGGTTGGCCTCTCGGGCCTGAGTGACGGCATCCTGGGCGACTTCAGCTGAAAAGACACCATCATTGACCAGCCGTCTGGCCAGCCCTGTTAAAGGTTGCATTCCTTGAGACACCGGAGCTCCTGTCGCCGACTTTATACAGAGTACACAGAAAGGAAATAAACGACGTTTATGGTACTGCAATCAAAGCACAGGCGCAGCCAAAGTGTAAACGGGCTGTGGTAAAACGCTGCTTTGTTGATTAAGCTCAAGCTAATCCAACGTTCAGTTTGTGTTCAGGCTGGACAGGGCGGTTGGCTGGTGACTACTATGTGAATCAGTCAGCGGCCGCAGGATGATGGTCCGCTGGCGACCTAAAACAGAATGTTAACTCGCTGGAGAGATAACTCAATGAAACACGAAATGATGAAGCACAATCAGCAGGGTTTCACCCTGATCGAATTGATGATCGTGGTTGCGATCATCGGTATTCTGGCTGCCATCGGGCTGCCAGCTTATCAGAGCTATACCATCGAAAGTGCCGAGAATGCCTGCTTGGCTGAAACCAAAGCCTACGCCATCACCGTACTGGTTGAAGTGAACCAGCGTACTCCTAACGTTGTCGCTCCCAACGAAAGTGCTTGCTCAGATATTACTGATGCTAGTGGCTGGGCGCTTGCAGATTTGGCCGATATCACTGGTACACCAAACAACCCGGGTGTGCAGGTCGTTACTTGTTCAATGACCAATGGTGCTAACTGCACACTGGGCGCTGCACCTGCCCCTGGCCCTTAAAGGGAAAGGAAGTGAAAAAGGGGACAGACCCATTTTCATGGAGCCCCGCTTATGCGGGGCTTTTTGTTTTGAGAAAATGGAGGCCATTTTAGCCTGTGTTTCAGTAAGGCTCGGGAGTTGGCTTATGGATAAACAAAACGGATTTACCCTGATTGAGTTGATGATTGTGGTGGCCATCATCGGAATTCTGGCGGCTATTGCCTTGCCGTCCTACCTGCAATACGTCCGCAATGCCGCCAATACGGCCTGTCTTGCTGAGGCCAAGGGCTACACTATGAGTGTGTTTGCCGAGCTCGCGGATGGTGGTAATAATATCCCGGCCCCAAATGCCTCCGCCTGCAAGTGGATCACTGACGCCTCTGCCGTGGCGAATTTGACCATCAATACGCTGATAGAGGCCTACCCCGTTGAGCCGGGTGCCATTGGGTCGCGCTGTAATATGAATGCCAGCACATCCTGCACCCTTGAAGCAGCAGTGATTGATCCTTGATTCCAGGGTGGAGGCCTAAGAGTGGGCAGGCAGCTTTTGTCCCGGGCTCTACTGAAACCCTGAGACTTCCGTTTGGCGGCTTTGATGGTTGTGCCGCTGATTGTTGGACAGCCTGCAAGGGGCGTGTTCAATGTCAGAATGATGTGTAGCGCAGCTATTGTTTCGCTTTTTAGACACTTTGCCGGATGAGTTGATTGCGTTCTGCCTGAATGCACGGCCTGAAATCGGTTTTAACAATTCTATTGATCTGACTTCTGTACACTCCTTTCAAGAATGCCATAATCGTCTCATCAAGAAAAAGGGGACGAACCCCTTTACGCGCTGAAAATATCATGCCAGAAGGGCTTAAGTTAGTGCCATTCGGGACGGACCCCTTTACGCGACCCCTTTACGCCTGTTGTCTTGAGCTTCCATTAAACGGATTTGATGGGTGACTTCTATGCCTCGCCGTGCGCGTGTTGTGCTGGACGGTGTGCCACTGCATATTATCCAGCGTGGTAATAATCGCAGTGTTACTTTCTTTGCAGATGATGATTACGTTTTCTACCTGGAGCAGTTGCGTGAGCTTTGTGTGGAGCATGAGGTTCGTCTGCATGCCTATTGTTTGATGACCAATCATGTCCACCTGCTGCTCACGCCGGTTATCGGTAGTACGATATCCCATCTGATGAAGCGTCTTGGCCAGTGTTATGTGCAGCGTATCAACCGGCTGTATCAGCGCTCAGGCACGCTTTGGGAGGGGCGTTTCAAATCGTCTCTGGTTGCCAGTGAAGGGTATATCCTGAGTTGCTATCGCTACATTGAACTGAACCCTGTCAGGGCTGGAATAGTGGTGCATCCTGCGGAGTATCACTGGTCGAGCTATCGGTTCAATGCGCAACAGGCGCTCGGTCCCTGGATTACACCCCATGAGAGTTATCAGGCGTTGGGCACTGATGTGTCGGCGAGGCAGGCGGCATATCGGGATTTGTTTCGTCATCAGCTGGATGAGGGGCTTGTGGATCAAATGCGAACAGCCATGAGCAGCGGCCATCCATTCGGTAATAATCGTTTCCGGGCAGAGGTGGAGCAAGCTGCGGGTGTTCGCTTTGGTAGCGGACAGCGGGGACGGCCACGTAAGGAGTAAAAGGCTGGGCGTAATTTCTCAATAATGATAGCGGCATTGCACGACAATGGTGGTTTGATCGGTCACCTTGTAAACTAGGCGGTGCTCCCGATCAATCCTGCGCGACCAATAACCGGACCAGTGATGCTTGAGTGGCTCAGGATCGCCCAGTCCTTCAAAAGGTTGTCGTGTAATGTCCTTGATCAGGTTGTTGATTCGCTTTAAGACTTTTTTATCGGTTTGCTGCCAATACAAATAGTCTTCCCACGCCTGTTCCGCCCAGGAGAGTATCATTCCTCGATCAACGCTCTTGCTACTATCTTGCCGGCTTCGGCATCGGCGATGGCTTGACTCAAGCGCTCGGCATTTTTCGGGCTGGCCATCAAGTAGGCGGTTTCCTCATAGGCATGAAAGTCTTCCAGACTCATAACAACAGCGGGCTTGCCGTTTTGGCGAGTGATCAGGATCGGTTTGTGGTCATCGTTTACCTTGTCCAGCGTACCAGCCAAGTGGGTGCGGAATGCGGAGTAGCTGATGGTGTCCATTGTGTTTCTCTCACAGGTTTCATGATTGTACGTATTATTGTACTCATCAGGGGGGAGAGTCAATCGTGATATGGGGACGGGGATATCGGGATGCAGGCGAAAAAGGAGGCAGCCCCTTTTTTCTGTTCTCGGCGGGTTTGATGGGGTGTGTCGCTGATTGTTGGACAGCCTGCGAGGGGGTAATTTCGGAATGATGTGTCTGCAGTTATTGTGTCGCTTTTCAGACACTTTGCCGGATGGGTTGTTTGCGTTTTGCATGAATGCCCGGCCGGGATTCGGTTTTAACAATTCTATTGATCTAACTTCTGTACACTCCTTTCAGGAATGCCATAATCGTCTCATCAGGCTGTTGGAGAGAGCAGGTGAAAGCCATTCGCATTTCACATACCGATGCCAGGGAGCAGGGTTTTACGCTCGTAGAAGTGATGGTCACCGTCGTCGTTCTGGCGATTTTGCTGACCGTTGCCATTCCCGGGTTCGACAATTTCATTCGTAATTCACGACTACAAGGTGCCACTCAGGATGTGCGCGCTGCGCTTGCACTTGCGCGTTCCGAGGCCGTGCGTCTGCGCCAGTCGGTGAGTGTGTGCGGTGATGGCGGTGGGGCGTGCTCTGGCGGCACAGGGTGGAATGCAGGGCTGCTGGTGGTGGTGGATGCCAGCAACGAGGTCGTGCGCCGCTGGGACGGGGTTGCCAATGCAGCGGTAACGTCCAGCGTTGCACGCTTGTCATTCGACTCCACTGGCAGCCTGAGCACTGCGCAGAGCATACAGGTAGCGGTTGATACCGAGCGGCGCTGTGTGCGTTTGCGTATCTCGGGTCAGTCCTTTGCAGACGAGGGAGGCTGCTGATGACTGAAGAGACGTTTAATTATCGTGAGCGCGGCAGCAGTCTCATCGAGGTGCTTATTGCAACTCTGGTCGTGTCGGTGGGTCTGTTGGGCGTTGCCGGTATACAGCTGGCATCGCTCAAGAACAACCAGAGCGCCATGGAGCGCAGTGAAGCAGTTGTGCTGACCTATTCAATCCTGGATCGCATGCGTGCCAACCGGGAAGTAGCTGCCGGCGGCGGGTACGATCTGGCCGCCTGTGCGGCACCCGGGGGCGGGGGGCTGGCCGGGGGGGATCTCACCCGTTGGGTCGCTGATATCAACGCTGCCTTTGGCGCTGGGGTGGCTTGCGGTGCTGTCAATTGTGACAACAACTTCAACTGTACGGTCACGATCCAGTGGGATGATTCGGTGGCTACTGGCGGGAATGCGGCCCAGCGTGTTGTCACGGAGGGCAAAATATGAAGGCATCACGATATCAATCAGGTCTGACTTTGGTGGAGGTAATGATCGCCATGCTGCTGGGGCTGGTGATCCTGGGGGCGGTGATGACCGTTTTTCTGTCCAACAGTAATACTTTCCGCAGTAACGAGGCCGTGGCGCGGATTCAGGAAAGTGCCCGCTTTGCATTCGAGCTGATGGCGCGAGACTTGCGTGAGGCAGGTGGGTTGCCCTGTGGCCCTGAACTGGATGTGGCTAATGTATTGAGCAATGTGGACAGCAACGGTGATCCGGCTTCTCCAGCTGACTGGTGGGCATCGTACGGTGGTGGGCTGGAAGGTTATGATCAGGGTGGGGCCCTGGCTGCGAGTGGTGTGGGGGTCGGAACGGGCAGCCGTGTCAACGGTACTGATGCGGTTCTGGTCAGCGGTCCTTTCGGACGCCAGCTGAGCGTGGAGTCGCACAATGCCACGTCGGCTCAGTTCAAGGTTAATGAGGCGGCGCATGGTATTGCGGATGGGGATATCCTGCTGGTATGTGATTTTGAGCAAGCCAGTATCTTTCAGGCAACCAACACAAACCAGGCCAACCGTACAATCGTACATAACACTGGTGCGGGGACGCCGGGAAACTGTTCCAAGGGGCTGGGGTTTCCGACGGTTTGTACCACCAATGGAACTGCCAAAGAATATGGGGCAAACAGTATTCTTGCCCGCTTCCGCTCGGTAGCCTGGTTTGTGGGCTGCAATGGCAGGGCTGACTGTGGCATTCCTGAAGGGCGCTCGCTGTTTCGTTCGGTTAATGGCGTGAATAATGAAGTCGTGGATCTGGTTGATGATCTGCAGATCGAATATCTGGAAGACGGCGAGAATGCCTACACCGCTGCGGGAGGGGTGGCCGATTGGTCCGAGGTGACAGCCATTCGTCTGACGTTGGATGTAGGGCGTAGCCTGGATACGGGCACTGACCCGATCAGCAGGACGTTTTCACATACCGTAGCATTGAGGAACAGGCTGCCATGATGAAGCGAAACCCTGAATATACAGTCTCGGCACGGCAATCGGGTGCTGTATTGGTCGTGGCGATGATCGTGCTGCTGATACTTCTGGTGATCGGTTTGGCCGGTGGTCGACTGGTGCAGACAGAAGAAGCCATGAGCGGCAACTTCTATGACCGTTCGCTGGCGTTTCAGGCGGCTGAAACCGCGTTGCGCGAAGGCGAAGAGCGTATTTTGACCTTTGACTACAACGCGGATGGCAGTGAAACCGGTACGGCGGTTAATCTGGTCTATAACTGCAACTCGGAAGAAACCGGGGGCAACGACTGCACTAGTTCTCCCGACCCTTATGGTGATGGACGGGGAGATAATATCGGCTGGCTGGCAATTGATGCAGGGGCGGCACTGACCAGCCTTAATGAAGACCTGCCGCCGCAATACTATATCGACCGCCTGACGGTCTATCTGGATACGGATGCAACCGGTTCTAGCCGCGATGCCTCCAGTTATCAGTACGGTAAATCGGGCAGGACGGTGGCCAATATCATATACAGGGTAACGGCCAGGAGTCATGACCCTGATGATGCAGACGGCGCTGGGCGGGCACTGGTTGTATTGCAGTCACTGGTTAGACGTGAAGTGGGTGCTTCCGCGCCTTGATGAAGGGAGTACCAAGGGGATTATCATGAAGATGACGTTTATGGGTTTTATCTCAGGGCTGAGGCTGCCGGTGGTATTGTGTAGTTTGCTCTTCAGCCTTCCTGTGACGGCGGCAACCGTTAGTATTGAGCAAAAGCCCCTGTTGGTTAACGACCCCTTGCCGCCGAATATCATGTTTATCCTTGATGACTCGGGGTCGATGGATTACGAGCACATCCCTGAAGGTATTAACTGTTCCAATAGTCTCTATGACAGCAATGGGCGCCTGTCCCGTACCGATCGATATTGGTGTGAGTCTGCCGAATACAACCAGCTCTATTACAACCCGGACGCTGAATATGAGGCGCCGGTCAATGGTGTGGGAGACAGTTCGGGGCAGGCATCGTTCGATGACGCCTGGTTGAACGGTTTCAGTAATAACCGGGACAACAGTACGCTGAATCTGTATACCTGGATATCAAGCGCATCAGAGAGTCCCGAGGCTTCGGGTTTGCCGCCGTCGGAATGGGAGTTTGAATATCACAAGCGCAAAGAAGTCGGTATCTATTGCTCAGACTTTAGCGGTGATGTCTGTACCAATCTGTCAATTGATGATGCCAACCAGGGAAGCGGAGATTGGAGATCCTGGTTAGAATCTGATTATCATTTTGAACGGTTTTCCAAGCGGGACGATCGTGGGCTGTATTGCACATCGACACCTTCCAATGGGCAGTGCGCCTATTATGACCTTGATGAAGACAACAATGATAATTCTGGCAGTGATACACGCTGGTGGTTGGTAATCGGAGAGCGAGACGCATCGACAAACCCGGTGTTGCAGGAAGGTTGGAAGCCTTTCCGATATTTCGTCTACAATGATTCCGCCAGTGGATGTGGCGATCGTTCCAGCAGTGATTATGAGAGAACATCCTGCTATGAAGTTCGTTACGTTCCTGCCGATCCTGCCAACCCATCGGAGCCGGCCAGTAAGCTGGCACACCTTTCTGACCCCTATAATGTTCGGCACATGCAAAATGTGGCCAACTGGTATTCCTATTACCGCTCTCGCCTGATGACGGCCAAATCGGGCATCAGTCTCGCCTTTGATAACTTGAACCCGACTTATCGCTTGGGTTACGGGCGTATAAACAGCAACAGCATGATCATCGCTGATGTGAGAAAATTTGAAGACTCGCGCAGTGGGTTTTATTCATGGCTGCATGGTGAAAATGCCAGTGGCAGCACTCCCTTGCCACGGGCGCTCTACCGTGCAGGCAACTATTTCGCTACGGAGCACCCTTATCGCATCAATACCGAAGATTCGTCCGAGGGGCATCTGTCCTGTCGCCAGAACTTTTCCATCCTGATGACCGACGGATATTGGAACAAATGGGAAGTTTCCGGCAGCGCCAATGATGATCATGATGATAAAAACGGCAGCACAATCACAGGGCCTGGAGGGTTGACTTACCGTTATACGCCGGTGGCGCCTTTTGAGCACGATGGCACAAACCTGGCCGATGTGGCGATGTATTACTGGAAAACCGACCTTCGGACCGGAACTCATGACAGTGCCAAAAATGACGTACCCACAACGTCCAAGGATCCGGCCTTCTGGCAACATATGGTGACCATTGGTATCGGTCTGGGGGTCAGTGGGCGTGTCGACAAAACTGCAGCCTTCGATGCCATCGATACGCAAACTGTTATCAACTGGGTGGAGGGTAACAGCAACGAGGACAAGATCGATGACTTGTTGCATGCGTCAGTCAACGGACGGGGCAACTATTTCTCGGCCCAGAACCCGGCAGCGTTTACGGCGGGACTTGAGGCGTCGCTGGCTGAAATCTCCTCCCGCATCGGTTCAGGCAGTGCGCTTGCGGCCAGCAGTTCTCAGCTGCAGTCCGGTACCACACTCTACAATGCCAGCTATCGCTCCGGTGACTGGAGCGGCAATCTGTCTGCCTGGGCACTGGACCCTGTTACCGGCAATATTACCTCGCGCCGGTGGAGTGCCACTGTACCAGGCTATAGCAATCGTGCCGTATACACGGCTGCCATACAGAGTGATGGTTCACTGTCTGGAGTTCTCTTTGCCCAGGCTACGGACCTTGATGCCAGCATGCAGAGCGCACTGGTGAATGCCTATCCAGGCACTGCCAGTGCTCAGGATCTGGTGGAATATCTGCGCGGTGACCAGTCCAAAGAGCAGCTGTCTTCAGGCGCTTTTCGAAACCGGGCCAATGGGGTGCTGGGCGATATTGTGCACACCACGCCCGTGTTTGTCGGTGCGCCTGATGCCAGTCGCTACAAATATACGAAATGGCCCGAGGCCGATAGCCATGCCGCCTTTGCTGCAAGCCACCAAAACCGTTCTGAAATGGTTTACGTCAGTGCCAACGACGGCATGATGCACGGCTTTCTGGCGGACAACAGTGCCGCCAACAAGGGGCGCGAGATGTATGCATATATGCCGCGTGCAGCCGTGCTCAATGGGCTGGGCAGTCTGGCCGATCCGGATTATGTGCATCGCTATTTCAATGATGGGCCACTGGTGGCCCAGGATGTTTACATCAATAATAGCTGGCGTACGGTGCTTGTCGGTACCACGGGCCGTGCGGGCAATCAGGCCAATGATCAGCAGGGTAAGGCCATTTTCGCGCTGGATGTGACCGACCCTTCGAGTCTGGGGGGCAGCAGCCTGATGTGGGAAATTTCACATGATGCTATCGGGCAGATTACCTCGCCACCAGTAATTGCACGTCTGGATGATGGTGAGTGGTACGCGATTTTCGGCAACGGCTATAACAGTGTCAATGATCGTGCAGCCTTGATCCGGGTGAAACTGGAGGATGGCTCGGTCACCGTGATTCAAGGTTCGAGTACGGCTTCGCCCAATGGCCTGGCAGGCCCTCTGGTATGGGATCTGGATGAAGATGGTTCGGCCGATACGGCCTACGCCGGTGATCTGGATGGCAATGTCTACAAATTCGACCTGCTTGCCGCCACGGCAGAGGTGATTTATGTTGCCAAGGATTCCGCTAATAATCGCCAGCCGATCACGGCCGGTATGACTGGTACCGAAGATCATACGGGCAATACCTGGATCCATTTCGGGACCGGCAAATATCTTTCTATCGCGGATATGAGCAACCGTGATACGCAAACCTGGTACGGGTTGAAGGCCGAGGATGTGAGCGCCTCTTCATCCCGTTCAGACTTGATGGAGCGAAACCTCAGTAACGGCAGCTCTCTTGGTGACTATACGGCTCGGACGGTTTCGGCTGCCACCAGTGGCGATATGGTTGGCAAGGAAGGCTGGTTCATCGACTACGATACCAGCGATGCACCGGGTGAGAGAATGGTGCTGCCGGGGCAGATCCGAGGTGACGCCCTGATCGGTTATACCGTGATACCGGTTGCTGATGCCTGTAACCCGGGGGGGGATGGCTTTGTGATGGCGGTGGATCCATTTACCGGCGCGCGCCTCGACCGCATTTTCTTCGACTTCAATGGTGATGGCGAATTCAATAGTGCGGACCAGCTCAACGGCGCCAGCCCCAGCGGTTTCTCCGTGGGCAGGATACCCAGCTCCGGTGTGTTCGTGGATGATGACCTCCACTTCAATACTGACAGTGCTGTTTCAGAAAAAGTATCGACCAACCCGGGTTCAGGTGGGGGTGGTGCCGAACGTATATCCTGGCGTGAGATTGTGGAGTGATGATGAAGGATCAACGAGGCTTTACCCTGATTGAAGTGATGATCGTGGTGGTGGTGATTGGTATCCTCGCCTCCATCGCTTACCCTTCTTATATTGAGTATGTATTGCGCAGCCACCGCAATGCGGCGCAATCATGTCTGATGGAAATGTCCCAGCTGCTTGAGCGGAACCGCTCGTCTGCCATGCGCTATGATCAGAATAGTGGCGGTGGTGCGATCAATAATGCCAGCATTCGCGCGTTGGCCTGTGCCAATGACCTTGCCGCGCGTTACACCTTTAGCTTCGCTGCTGGTCCGGCCGCTAGAGCCTACCAGTTGCAGGCAGTGCCTCAGGGTGCTCAAACCGCAGATAACTGTGGCACTTTGCGTTTGCGTCAAAACGGTGAGCAAACCGCCACGGGGGGCGCTAATTGCTGGTAGCCGTTTGCTGCGCCGGTGCCTTTGAGTGCCGGTGTATGCGGAGGAGGACTGTTTATTGAGGTCAGCACATGATGCACTGGCACCAACTCCTTACCACCCACCGCTACGGACATGAGTCGCTGACGCCCGACGAGGTCGGGCGCAGTCACTTCCACAAGGATCATGATCGTATTGTCTTTTCCAGCGCCTTCCGTCGCCTAGGGCGCAAGACTCAGGTGCATCCTTTTTCCCTGAACGACCATATCCACACCCGGCTGACCCACTCCATGGAGGTGGGCAGCGTGGGTCGCAGCCTCGGCATTCGTGTCGGGGAGCTGATCGCGGCTGAGCTGCCGCCCTGGGTAACGCCACATGACCTGGGCACCATCGTGCAGTCGGCCTGTTTGGCGCATGATATCGGTAACCCGCCGTTCGGCCATGCCGGGGAGTATGCGATCCGCGACTGGTTCTCACGTCAGCAGGGTGCTGACCGGCTGGCGCCACTGACCCCGCTGGAGCGTCTGGATCTGCAAACCTTCGAGGGCAATGCGCAGGGGTTTCGTGTCGTTACGCGAATCGAGAATCATCTGTTTGACGGCGGTTTGCGGCTCACCTTTCCAACCTTGGGCGTACTGCTCAAATACCCCTGGAGCGTCGAGCTGGCAGGTTCCAAGGGCAAATTCAGCGCCTTCCAGTCGGAAGTGGAGATTCTCAACGCCCTGGGGCGAGACCTTGGTTTGGTGGCTAAGGGGCACAATCACTGGTGCCGTCACCCGCTGACCTATCTTTTGGAAGCGGCGGATGATATCTGCTATGCCATTCTGGATCTTGAGGATGCGATCGAACTGCATATTCTGAGTTTCGAGGATGTGAAGGCGATTCTGCTGCAGCTGTGTGGTGACCTGGAGTTCGATGATGCGATCTTTGCTACTGAAGCCTCGGCACGGCGAAAGATATCGGCGCTGCGCGGCAAGGCGATGGAAAACATGGTCGACTCGGCGGTGAGCGTGTTCATGCGCCATTATGACGAAATCATGGCCGGCAGCTATGCCGGGGAGCTCTTGCTCGATGGTGATGCAATGGTGCGCGAGGGCATTCTGACTGCCAAGCGTGTAGCGCGTGAGCGCGTGTTTCCGAATACCCGCAAGGCTGAGCTTGAAGTGGGTGCGTACACCACCATCGGGGTGCTGCTGGAGGCATTCACCAGCGCCGTGTATGAGCAGCATGTACAGGGTCCGGATGGCGTGGGTTATCGTGCCGATAAGGTGCTGTGCCTGATGGGCATCCACGCCCCAAAAGCCGATGAGTCGCTGTATCACGGCTACCGGCGTGTGCTGGATTTCATTTCCGGCATGACCGACAACTACGCCTCCTACCTGGCGCGTCAGATTGGTGGCGTAGGGTTGTGACCATTCGTTGTAGGAGTTTGCCCTGCAAGCGATTGATTATGCGCCCGGTTCATCGCTTGCAAGGCAAGTTCCTACGGAGGGACGGGTGGTGGATTTGGCTTAATTCGCCCTTCTACAGGTGGTGCCGTCTGAGGCTTTGTGTAGGAGCTTGCCCCGCAAGCGATTGATTTGGCGCTGGACTAATCGCCTGCAGGCAGGCTCCTACAGCGAACAGATATTGTCGTAGAATAGTGATTTATGCCCGATAAAGAGTATTAGTAGTATGGCAAGTTTACGTGACCAGCTCGGCGGGCTGGTATATTCGACAGAAAGCGGGCGTCACTGCCCGGATTGTGGTGAGGTGCTGGATGCCTGTCGCTGTGGTGAGCAGGCAGAAGCGGAACGGGTTGCGGCGCTGGATGGCGTTGTGCGTATCCGTCGGGAAACCAGCGGTCGCAAGGGCAAGGGTGTGACGACTATCAGTGGCGTGCCGCTGGTGGAGAAGGAGTTGAAGCAGCTGGCTAAAAAGCTGAAACAGCGTTGCGGTACCGGTGGTGCGGTGAAAGATGGCATCATCGAGATACAGGGTGATCACCGCGAAACATTGAAAACCGCGCTGGAGGCTGAAGGCTATCAGGTGAAGCTGGCTGGCGGTTGAATAGTCATTACATTCAGGGATGTGTACCTATGAATCGGCACGTATATAGATGGATGCTTGCAGGTGCGTTGGTTGCTGTTCAGTCCGCAGCTTCTGCTGCGGTATACCACTACGTAGACGAAAGCGGCCGCAAGATTTTTGTGGACCGAAAAAGCCAGATACCGACCCAATATCGTGAGCATCTCGAGGTGCGAGGCCAATCAGGTCCACCCCGGAAAGCACAGGCGGCGGTGGACATGCCGGATACGGAGCAGGATGAGCCAATTGATCGGCAGCGTGAGCATTTGCGTGAATACCTTGCGAGTCTTGAAACACCGGTCGAGATCCATAATAACAGCGTAATGGTGCCGGTTCAGGCGCAGTACGGAAGCCGCACCCTGTCGCTCAAGCTGATTCTGGATACGGGTGCATCGCGCACAATGGTCTATAGCCATGCAATCGCTGCATTAAGGCAAATCAAGCGCCCGGCGGGTCGTGTGCAGGTTGCCGATGGCGGTGTTTTGGATACCCATCAGGTAACCTTCAGCAGCCTGCAGGTAGGGCCTTACTCGCTGGAATCGGCGGGGGTCAGTGTTATGGATCATCAAGGCTTTAGCCGCCATGATGGGCTTCTTGGCATGGACTTTTTGCGTCAGGTGAATTACGAGGTCGACTTTGAGCGCAGCGTCATCATCTGGGCACGTGATCAGTATCGTAAGGCACGGGACGAATTAGACCAGCTGGATCAGCGCGCGGAGCAACCGGAGCCGGCCGAGTAGGCCGCCTGGCGAATAATCCAATGCCAAAGCAATCGCTTGCGGGGCAAGCTCCTACAAAGGCTGGTGTTGTCTGATGCTGTTGTAGGAGCCTGCCTGCAGGCGATTAATCCAATGCCAAATCAATCGCTTGCGGGGCAAGCCCCTACAAAGGCGGTGTCGTCTGATGCTGTTGTAGGAGCCTGCTTGCGCGCGATTAATCCAATGCCAAGCCCATCGCTTGCGGGGCAAGCTCCTACACAGGTGGTCTTATCTGATGCTGTTGTAGGAGCCTGCCTGCAGGCGAATAATCCAATGCCAAAGCAATCGCTTGCGAGGCAAGCGCCTACAAAGGCGGTGTTGTCTGATGCTTTTGTAGGAGCCTGCCTGCAGGCGATTAATTCAGAGCCAGGCGACAGCTTACACGTCCTGGTTCAGGTGACGCTCGGCCAGGCGCAGGTCGAGGGTGGCCTTCAGCAGCTGGTACAGCTGGATGGAGGCGTCGATCTCGGCCTTGCGGTTGGTCAGGCTTTCGATATTCAGGCCGATCGGCAGTCCCAGCGGCAGGCAGGCATCCAGAATCTGTTCCAGGTTGTTCTGGCAGATGCGGATGGATTCAGCCAGCGGCTTGTCCGCGTCCAGAATGCGATATTGTGTAGCCTGTGGCACCGAGATCCCCAGCCACTGCATGAATTCCAGAGTCTTGGCACTGCCGCAAGGCGTGAAGGTGAGGATGACGCGCTTGGGCGTGACTCCCAGTTCACGGCAGCTGCGGGCGTAGGAGGTCAGCAGGTCGATGGTGGCCTGGGCGTTGTAGACCGCCTGAGACACGAAAAACTCGCAGCCGTTTTCCACCTTGCTGATCAGACGCTGGTGCTCGTTGCCCTTGACCGCGTGGCGTTCGGCAATGGTGACGCCGCCGAGGTGGAAGGGTTTGTGGTGCTCTGTCAAGGCGGTATAGGCATCGTTCAGTGACAGCTTGATATCCCCTTCGGAGGAAGGGCTGCCGACCAGGACCAGGTTGCGCACGTCGTAGTCGTTCCAGGCCTCTTCCAGCCACTGCTCGAAGTCGGCGCGATCACGCTGGGCTACACTTTTGTAGGTGATGATCGGGCGCTGGCTGCGCTCGCTCAGCAGTTTGGAGTACTCGCGCGGGTCCCGGGTTTCCATGTAGGGGAAGGGGCGCGGCGCATCGATACGGCTGCTTTCGTCCTGGATGTCGTAGACGATCAGGCCGTCGTATTCCAGCGTGTCCAGGCGTGCCAGCAGGCGGTCGGCGATCTCCTGCATCTGCATATCCTCGGTGCTGGCCTTGGGCGGAGTGGTTCCGACAAAGCAGACGCTGCGGTGAGGATCGGCAAATTTTTGCTGCAGGGATTCGCTCATGATGATATCCATCTTGTCTCATTGGTGTTTTGTTATGAGTGAATTATATTCATTTATTGCAGCAGCATGATGAAATCTTCTGTAGCCATTGTGAGGGCTACTCATGGTAGTTAAACAGGATTCAAGGAGCCTGTGATGAGCGGTAGTTTCGATCCGGCAGCGCTGGGACAGCAGTTGAAAGGCCAGGAAGGCATCCCGCCGCTGGAGAAGTGGAATCCGGAGTTTTGTGGCGATATCGAGATGCGCATCGCCCGCGACGGACGCTGGTTTTACCAGGGCTCGCCCATTGGTCGTGAGGCGATGGTGAAAATGTTTTCCCGCGTGCTATGGAAAGAAGGCGACAAGTATTTCCTGAAAACGCCGGTGGAAAAGGTCGGTATTCAGGTGGACGATGTGCCCTTTCAGGTGGTCGGCGTTGAGCATGAACAGGGCGAGAAGGGGGCCGAGCTGGTGTTTACCACCTCAACCGGAGACCGGGTGCGGGCCGATGCCGAGCACCCGATCAGGGTTGTGGTTGACCCTGCAACCCAAGAACCTTCGCCCTATCTGATGATCCGCTTCGGTATGGAAGGGCGGATCGGCCGCAATCTGTTCTATCAGCTGGTGGAGCTGGCGCGGATGGTCGAGCAGCCGGGTGCCACCGAACTGGTGGTGGACAGTGCCGGCGAGACGTTCAGCCTGGGTGAGCTTTAACGGCTCGCTACACCAGCAACAAGGTCCCCAGGCCCAGAAAGGCCACGAAGCCGACCACGTCGGTGACTGTGGTCAGAATCACCGACCCGGACAGCGCCGGGTCGATCTTCAGCTTCTCCAGCAGCACCGGGATCAGCACGCCGGACAGGGCCGCGGCGGCAATATTGATCACGATCGCCAGCCCGATCACCAGACCGATGGCAGCGCTGTCGAACCAGAGTGAGGCGACCACACCGATCACCAGTGCCCAGAGCACGCCGTTGAGGCCGCCGACGCTCAACTCCTTCTTCAGCAGCGGCATGATGTTGGCGGTGGTGATCTGGCCCAGTGCCAGCCCACGGATGATCAGCGTCAGTGTCTGGCTGCCGGCGATACCGCCCATGGAGGCGACCACCGGCATCAATACCGCCAGCGCAACTACCTGCTGCAGCGTGCCTTCGAACAGGCCGATCGCCCAGGACGCGAGAAAGGCGGTGAGCAGGTTGATGCCGAGCCAGGTGGCGCGGCGCTGGGAGCTGCGCATTACCGGTGCAAAGAGGTCTTCATCCTCGTCCAGACCAGCACTGGCCATCAGCTGGGCTTCGTGCTGCTCATGCACCAACTCAAACGCCAGTCGCTGGCTCATGCGGCCCAGCAGGCGCCCCTCGCTGCTGACCACCGGCAGAGCGGCAACGGATGCCATCTCGAACTGGTCGCAGGCTTCCTTCAGGGTCAGCTCGGCACTGAGCGCTTCCAGCTCCTCGTCATAAAACTCCGCCAGCGGCTGGTGCGAAGCGGCCCCGAACAGGCGGTTGATCGCCACCGCACCGGTGTAGCGGCCGGTACGGTCCACCAGCCAGAGATGTTCGCTGTATTCAGGCACCCGGCGGCGCAGCAGCCGCTCGGCATCGCGCACCCGGCTGTTGTGGGGCAGCACCAGCAGCTCGTGATCAATATAACGCCCGAGCAGGTCCTCGGCATAGCCGGCGCTCTGCTCGTAGTGCGTGCGCTGGCGGTCGTCCATGCGTGCCAGTGCGATGTCGACCACTTCATCCGGCAGCGAGTCGGCCAGCTCGATCAGGGTCTCGGCATCCAGGTCGGAGGTCAGCTGGTCCAGCGTCTGGCTGTCGAACTGGCGCAGCAGGCTTTCACGTGCTTCGGTACGCATCGCCACCAGCACATCGGGGTAGAACTCGGTCGGGACGTGTTCCCAGGCGTGCTGACGCGCATCAAGAGGCAGAGATTCCAGCAGCAGGGCGATCTGCTCGGGCTCCAGGGCCTCGAACGACTCCGGTACCTGTTCCCCCTCAGGGGCTTCGTCATGCCGAATCATCTGGTCAATATGCTGGCTGATCTCTTCGCTCATGGGTGTGTCGGGGCCTGTGTGCTGGTTGAGATGTGTATAGGGGCAAGTCTACACGTGAATGAGCCTCTAAAGGGTCAAATCCTCCGCTCTTCTCGTGGATTGATCTGAAACAATTGTTTGGTGTTGGTTTGGGCAATGTCAGGGAATGTCAGCTTTCAGGAACAAACATTTGTTATAAAGGAGGTTATTGTAAATTTCTGATTTTTCAGCCTTCAGTCAAGGGAACTGCACATGTTCAAAAAGCCCCTGCTTGCGACCGCTATTGCTGCCATCATCAGCGGCTGCTCGGTTACGCCCGAAGCCATTACGCCCCAGAATATCGAAGCGACGGCTCAGGCCGATATCCAGCTGTTAGCCCAGGATCAGGCGATCGAATCGGCCATCTCGCTGGATGAAGCGATTGCACGTGCGGTGCTGAACAATCGTGACAAGAAGCTGAAAGCGCTTGAAGCCGCTCTGGCACAGGGGCAGATTGAGCTGGTACAGCATGAAATGCTGCCGGATCTGACGGCCTCGGCCGGTTACTCCAAACGCAGTGAATATGCCGCATCTGCCAGTGTGAATTTCACCGATGGCGAACCGGATGCACTGGGTCCCAATCCTTCCTATTCCGTTTCCCAGGACAAGGAGCGTGACACGCGTGATATCGCCTTTACCTGGAATGTGCTCGATTTCGGCCTGTCCTATGTGCGTGCCAAGCAGCATGCCGATCGTTATCTGATCAGCAAGGAGCGTGAGCGCAAGGTGGTGCACAACATCACTCAGGATGTGCGTGCGGCTTACTGGCGTGCCGTTTCCGCCGAGCGCCTGCTGACCAAGATCAGCCCGCTGATCGAACAGGCCAGCGAAGCCCTGAAAGATTCCCGCCAGGTTGAAAGCAAGCGTCTGCAGTCGCCGCTGGAGGCGCTGTATTATCAGCGTGAACTGCTGGATATTCTGCGCGCGCTGCAATCACTGCGTCAGGACCTGATGGGAGCCAAAACAGAGCTGGCCGGCCTGATGGGGCTGAAGCCCGGCACCACTTTTACGCTCAATGATGTCGACAGCCCGGCGTTCACCGTGCCCGAATTTTCAGTTGAGCTGGCGCAGATGGAGGAGCTGGCGTTGCAGCAGCGCCCCGAGCTGGTAGAAACCCATTATCAGCAGCGTATCTCTGCCGCTGAAACCCGAGCTGCCATGCTTAGCCTGCTGCCGGGTATCAACCTGACCGCCGGTAGCTATGAAGACAGCAACGATTACCTGCTGAACCAGGACTGGACCAGCATGGGTGCCCAGATCAGCTGGAACCTGTTCGACGTGTTCAAGATCGGTGCCGAGCGCCGCATGGCCAAGACCCGCGAAGCGCTGGCGGAAGAGCAGCGTCTGGCGGCCTCCATGGCCGTGCTGACGCAGGTGCACCTGTCCCGTATCCGGTATGAGCAGGCTCGCAAGAGCTTTGACCTGGCCGGCCAGTACCTGAGCGTGGCCGAGCGCATCAGCGAACAGACCCGGAACGCCGCCCGACTGAAGCGTACCTCCAAACTGGAGCTGATCCGTGAATCCCTGAACACCGTACTGGCGGAGCTGCGTCGTGATGTGGCCTATGCCGATCTGCAGAACAGCTATGGCCGCGTCTATGTGACCATGGGGATGGATCTGCTGCCGGAAGACTACAACGAGGTGGCGCTGGATGAGCTGAGCGAGCGGATCGGTGAGCGTTTTGCCCAGTGGCAGAACGGTGAGCTGGAACAGATCAGCCAGGAAACACCCAAAACTGAAGCTGCGCAGGCGGCTACCGAAGCCGAGGCCGAGGATAAAGTCAGCTGATGGTGCGAACAGCGATCAAATCGGCACTGGCAGCGGTGTTGCTGCTGGCGCCGATAGCCGCACAGGCTGAATTCGAGGCTCGGGCCGTCATCAAGGCGTTGGACCGGGCCGTGCTGTCCGGTGAGCTGGCGGCCAAAGTGGCGCGGCTGCCGTTGCGGCCGGGCGATGCCTTTACCGCAGGTGATGCGCTGGTTGAACTGGATTGTGCACTCTACCAGGCCCAGGCCGACAAGGTCTCGGCCGAGGTGCGTGCCGCCAAAATCAAGCGTGATAACGCCCGTGAACTCAAGGCACTCAACTCCATCGGCGAGTTGGATGTGGCCCTGGCACAGTCGGAGTATGCCCAGTCGCTGGCCGAGCTGCGTATCGCGCGCCTCAATACTGAACGCTGCACCATCAAGGCGCCCTGGGACGGGCGGGTGGTCAGTGTACAGGTCAATGCACACGAGAATATTCGTCAGCAGCAAGAGTTGATAGAGATCGTCGGCGACCGCCAGCTGGAAGCTGAAATCGTGGTGCCGGCTGCCTGGCTGAACTGGCTGGCCGTGGGGCAACAGGTCAGCCTGTTGGTGGATGATCGTACTGAGCCGGCTGCTGCCGAAGTGAGCGCCATCATTCCGGCAATCGATGCTGTCAGCCAAACCGTTTTGCTAAGAGCCAAGCTGCCACAAAATACCCAACTAATACCCGGCATGAGCGCAACAGCCGTTTTTAACGCGCCCATGAAGCCAGTAGATAGTGCCCAGTAAAACTGCACCCATAGTGGCCATGAGGCCGGTGCCCTAAAGGGATAGAGACCATGAAAAAGCAGACCCCCGCTAACCCGATCCGTTTTCGTCGCAAGCCGCTGATTACCGCTCTGGAACCGCGCATACTGCTCGATGGTGCCGCTGTTGCCACCACGGCAGAAATGACCACCGATGTGGCCTTTCAGGATGAAGCGGTACACACCGAATCCGCTGACCAGAGCGCTCACTTTGCGGCCCCGGCGCCAACCGGCAGCGAGCCGGGCAGCCGCCGTGAAGTCGCCTTCGTGGACACCTCGGTGGAAGACCACCAGAGCCTGGTCGACGGTTTGGGTGACAATGTCGAAGTGGTGCTGATTGATGGCAGTGAAAACGGGCTGGAGCAGATGGTCGCTGCGCTGCAGGGGCAGAGCGGCATTGATGCCATTCACCTGTTTTCACACGGTGATGTGGGCGAGCTGAAGCTGGGCACGCTGACGTTGAATGGTGAAACCCTGGCAGCCAATGCCGAGCTGCTGTCCACACTGGGTGCCTCATTGAGCGAAGCGGGTGACCTGATGCTGTACGGCTGCTATGTGGGCGCCGACAGTGAAGGGCAGGGTTTCATCGATTCCGTGGCTGAGCTGACGCAGGCGGATGTGGCCGCTTCGAACGATGCGACTGGGTCTGGGCTGAAAGGTGGGGACTGGAGTCTCGAATATACCTCATCGGATACAGCGGCAAGCGTGGAAACGGATGAGTTGGTGCCGGGCGAGTATGACTATCTGCTTGGGGCTGCAAACGCTGATTTTGAATCGGGGCTGGATAACTGGTCGACGGGGGGAACGGTACAAGCCAGTGGGTCTGTTACCCATACTAATAATGAGGGTAATTGGAGTTTTGGCCCGGCTGACTCAAGCATGGCGTACTTGAGTGCCGCCGGGGGGGGGCAGTGGTCGACGGTGTCCCAGGGGGCGCTATCGCTTGGTGCTGACGGTAAGACATATATTGATGGCCAGTTTTCTGATATTTATCAAATCAGTTATATCTACACTGATGTAACCCTTGGCGAAGGTGAGGTGGTCAACTTTGCCTGGAATTACCTGGCCAATGATTATGCTCCCTATAATGACGGTTCCATTGCCTCCTTTGTCAACCTGACCCAGTCTGCCAGTGTGGGGAGTATTGACGGGCTGACATCTGAGGTCGCCATTCTGGGTGCCACGGTTGCGGGAACCGGTAATTATTCAACGGGTGATTACAAGAGTACGGGCTGGCAGACCATTGAGTTTAAGGCCAACGCAGCGGGCACCTACCGAATAGCTTTCAGTGTGTTTGACCTTTCGGATGATTATGGCAGCCCATTCCTGTTTGTTGATGACCAGCCGGGTACAACCACACTGAATGGCCAAACCTATGAGCCCATCGGCAAGGACCCGGATGCACCGCCTCCCCCGGGAAACAGCAGCCCCGAGATATCCGGCTCCGCTTCTAACCTGACCGTGGGAGATAATTCAACCCTTTCGCCGTTTTCATCAGTAACACTGAATGATAACGACGGCGATAACCTCACGCTGACGGTCACGCTTGATAGTGCAAGCAAAGGTTCGTTCACGTCTGCCTCACTGTCTGCTTCGGGTTTTACCGACAATGGTAATGGCAGCTACTCCCTGGCCAGTACGAGTGCCGCCAATGCTCAGGCTGCGTTGAGGCAGTTGGTATTTCAGCCGGTTGAGAACCGACTCAGCTCCGGTACCACTGAAAATGTGGTCTTCACAATTGTGGCCAATGACGGCACTGATTCTGCCTCCGACAACGGGACCCTGGTTCAGGTAACCTCGGTTAATGATGCCCCCAGCATCACGGTTGGTGCTGCTGATGTGGTCACGGAAGTTGGAGGGGACTCCAGTGCTCAGGACTTGAGTGCCTCAGGCAATGTTGCTTTCAATGACGTAGACGCCAGCGATGTGGTGGATATCACCTTTGCCAGCAACAACGACATCAGCTGGAGCGGCGGCACTCTGGACAGCACGCTGGCAACCGCGCTGGTCGGCGGCTTCAGCCTTCCGGTCACCACCGATGCGTCGGTACCGGGCAGTGTCAGTTGGAACTATGCGCTCAATGACGTGGACTTGGATTTTCTGGCCACCGGAGAGACGCTAAGCTTCAGTTACACCCTGAGCGCAACGGACAGCCAGGGGGCAACGGCCACCGATACGGTGAGCTTCACCCTCACCGGCAGCAATGATGCGCCGACCCTCAGCGTCGTGGCGGCCAGTGGCATCACCGAAGCGGGCGATGCCAGCGCCCAGGACCTGAACGACAGCGGGGCAGTGAGCTTTGCCGACCTCGACAGCACCGACCTGATCGACATCCGCTTCGCATCCAATGGCGACATCGTTTGGAGTGGCGCCACGCTCGACCAGCCGCTGGATGCCGATCTGGCCGCCGCCCTGGTGGCGGGCTTCAGCGTAGCGGCCAGCGATGCGGCCGCACCGGGCAGTGTGAACTGGACCTACAGCGTCGACAATGCCGACCTGGACTTCCTGGCGGTAGGCGAGACCATCAGCTTCAGCTACACGATCACGGCGGATGACGGCAACGGCGGCACCGCCACGGATGTGGTCAGCTTCACCCTCACCGGTACCAATGATGCACCGACCATTACCGCGGCGGCCGCAGCCCCGATCACTGAAGCGGTCGATGCCGGCGCTCAGGATCTGAGCGACAGCGGTGAAGTCAGCTTCGCCGACCTGGACAGCAACGACCTGATCGACATCCGTTTCGCGGCCAATGGTGATATCGCCTGGAGTGGCGCAACGCTCGACCAGCCGCTGGATGCCGATCTGGCGGCCGCCCTGGTGGCGGGCTTCAGTGTATCCGCAACAGATGCCGAGGCCCCGGGTAAGGTGAACTGGACCTACAGCGTCGATAACGCCGACCTGGACTTCCTGGCGGTGGGCGAGACCATCAGCTTCAGCTACACGGTCACGGCGGATGATGGCAACGGTGGCACCGCCACCGATGTGGTCAGCTTCACCCTCACCGGTACCAATGATGCACCGACCATTACCGCGGCGGCCGCAGCCCCGATCACCGAAGCGGTCGATGCCAGTGCTCAGGACCTGAGCGACAGCGGAGAAGTCAGCTTCGCCGACCTGGACAGCACCGACCTGATCGACATCCGCTTCGCATCCAATGGCGACATCGCCTGGAGTGGCGCCACGCTCGACCAGCCGCTGGATGCCGATCTGGCGGCCGCCCTGGTGGCGGGCTTCAGTGTATCCGCAACAGATGCCGAGGCCCCGGGTAAGGTGAACTGGACCTACAGCGTCGATAACGCCGACCTGGACTTCCTGGCGGTGGGCGAGACCCTCACCTTCAGCTACACGGTCACGGCGGATGATGGCAACGGTGGCACCGCCACCGATGTGGTCAGCTTCACCCTCACCGGTACCAATGATGCACCGACCATTACCGCGGCGGCCGCAGCCCCGATCACCGAAGCGGTCGATGCCAGTGCTCAGGACCTGAGCGACAGCGGAGAAGTCAGCTTCGCCGACCTGGACAGCACCGACCTGATCGACATCCGCTTCGCATCCAATGGCGACATCGCCTGGAGTGGCGCCACGCTCGACCAGCCGCTGGATGCCGATCTGGCGGCCGCCCTGGTGGCGGGCTTCAGTGTATCCGCAACAGATGCCGAGGCCCCGGGTAAGGTGAACTGGACCTACAGCGTCGATAACGCCGACCTGGACTTCCTGGCGGTGGGCGAGACCCTCACCTTCAGCTACACGGTCACGGCGGATGATGGCAACGGTGGCACCGCCACCGATGTGGTCAGCTTCACCCTCACCGGTACCAACGATGCGCCGACGGTCAGCGCTGCCGCGGCCAGCGCTATCACCGAAGCGGTCGATGCCGGCGCTCAGGATCTGAGCGACAGCGGTGAAGTCAGCTTCGCCGATCTGGACAGCAACGACCTGATCGACATCCGCTTCGCGGCCAATGGCGACATCGCCTGGAGTGGCGCCACGATCGACCAGCCGCTGGATGCCGATCTGGCAGCGGCCCTGGTGGCGGGCTTCAGTGTGTCCGCAACAGATGCCGAAGCCCCAGGCGCCGTCAACTGGACCTACAGCGTCGACAACGCCGACCTGGACTTCCTGGCGGTGGGCGAGACCCTCACCTTCAGCTACACGATCACGGCGGATGACGGCAACGGTGGCACCGCCACCGATGTGGTCAGCTTCACTCTCACCGGTACCAACGATGCGCCGACGGTCAGCGCCGCGGCGGCCAGTGGTATCACCGAAGCGGTCGATGCCGGCGCTCAGGATCTGAGCGACAGCGGTGAAGTCAGCTTCGCCGACCTGGACAGCAACGACCTGATCGACATCCGCTTCGCATCCAATGGTGATATCGCCTGGAGTGGCGCAACGCTCGACCAGCCGCTGGATGCCGATCTGGCCGCGGCCCTGGTGGCGGGCTTCAGTGTGTCCGCAACAGATGCCGAAGCCCCAGGCTCCGTCAACTGGACCTACAGCGTCGACAACGCCGACCTGGACTTCCTGGCGGTAGGCGAGACCCTCAGCTTCAGCTACACGATCACGGCGGATGATGGCAACGGTGGCACCGCCACCGATGTGGTCAGCTTCACCCTCACCGGGACCAACGATGCCCCGACGGTCAGCGCCGCGGCGGCCAGTGGTATCACCGAAGCGGTCGATGCCGGCGCTCAGGACTTGAGCGACAGCGGTGAAGTCAGCTTCGCCGATCTGGACAGCAACGACCTGATCGACATCCGCTTCGCGGCCAATGGCGATATCGCCTGGAGTGGCGCCTCGCTCGACCAGCCGCTGGATGCCGATCTGGCGGCCGCACTGGTGGCGGGCTTCAGCGTAGCGGCCAGCGATGCGGCCGCACCGGGCAGTGTGAACTGGACCTACAGCGTCGATAACGCCGACCTGGATTTCCTGGCGGTAGGCGAGACCCTCACCTTCAGCTACACGGTCACGGCCGATGATGGCAACGGTGGCACCGCCACCGATGTGGTCAGCTTTACCCTCACCGGCACCAATGATGCGCCGACGGTCAGTGCCGCGGCGGCCAGTGGTATCACCGAAGCGGTCGATGCCGGCGCTCAGGACCTGAGCGACAGCGGTGAAGTCAGCTTTGCCGACCTGGACAGCAACGACCTGATCGACATCCGCTTCGCGGCCAATGGCGACATCGTTTGGAGTGGCGCCACGCTCGACCAGCCGCTGGATGCCGATCTGGCCGCGGCTCTGGTGGCGGGCTTCAGTGTGTCCGCAACAGATGCCGAGGCCCCGGGCTCCGTCAACTGGACCTACAGCGTCGATAATGCCGACCTGGACTTCCTGGCGGTGGGCGAGACCATCAGCTTCAGCTACACGGTGACGGCCGATGACGGCAACGGCGGCAGCGCCACCGATGTGGTCAGCTTTACCCTCACCGGGACCAACGATGCCCCGACGGTCAGCGCCGCGGCGGCCAGTGGTATCACCGAAGCGGTCGATGCCGGCGCTCAGGACCTGAGCGACAGCGGTGAAGTCAGCTTCGCCGACCTGGACAGCAACGACCTGATCGACATCCGTTTCGCGGCCAATGGTGATATCGCCTGGAGTGGCGCAACGCTCGACCAGCCGCTGGATGCCGATCTGGCGGCCGCCCTGGTGGCGGGCTTCAGTGTATCCGCAACAGATGCCGAGGCCCCGGGTAAGGTGAACTGGACCTACAGCGTCGATAACGCCGACCTGGACTTCCTGGCGGTGGGCGAGACCATCAGCTTCAGCTACACGGTCACGGCGGATGATGGCAACGGTGGCACCGCCACCGATGTGGTCAGCTTCACCCTCACCGGTACCAATGATGCACCGACCATTACCGCGGCGGCCGCAGCCCCGATCACCGAAGCGGTCGATGCCAGTGCTCAGGACCTGAGCGACAGCGGAGAAGTCAGCTTCGCCGACCTGGACAGCACCGACCTGATCGACATCCGCTTCGCATCCAATGGCGACATCGCCTGGAGTGGCGCCACGCTCGACCAGCCGCTGGATGCCGATCTGGCGGCCGCCCTGGTGGCGGGCTTCAGTGTATCCGCAACAGATGCCGAGGCCCCGGGTAAGGTGAACTGGACCTACAGCGTCGATAACGCCGACCTGGACTTCCTGGCGGTGGGCGAGACCCTCACCTTCAGCTACACGGTCACGGCGGATGATGGCAACGGTGGCACCGCCACCGATGTGGTCAGCTTCACCCTCACCGGTACCAATGATGCACCGACCATTACCGCGGCGGCCGCAGCCCCGATCACCGAAGCGGTCGATGCCAGTGCTCAGGACCTGAGCGACAGCGGAGAAGTCAGCTTCGCCGACCTGGACAGCACCGACCTGATCGACATCCGCTTCGCATCCAATGGCGACATCGCCTGGAGTGGCGCCACGCTCGACCAGCCGCTGGATGCCGATCTGGCGGCCGCCCTGGTGGCGGGCTTCAGTGTATCCGCAACAGATGCCGAGGCCCCGGGTAAGGTGAACTGGACCTACAGCGTCGATAACGCCGACCTGGACTTCCTGGCGGTGGGCGAGACCCTCACCTTCAGCTACACGGTCACGGCGGATGATGGCAACGGTGGCACCGCCACCGATGTGGTCAGCTTCACCCTCACCGGTACCAACGATGCGCCGACGGTCAGCGCTGCCGCGGCCAGCGCTATCACCGAAGCGGTCGATGCCGGCGCTCAGGATCTGAGCGACAGCGGTGAAGTCAGCTTCGCCGATCTGGACAGCAACGACCTGATCGACATCCGCTTCGCGGCCAATGGCGACATCGCCTGGAGTGGCGCCACGATCGACCAGCCGCTGGATGCCGATCTGGCAGCGGCCCTGGTGGCGGGCTTCAGTGTGTCCGCAACAGATGCCGAAGCCCCAGGCGCCGTCAACTGGACCTACAGCGTCGACAACGCCGACCTGGACTTCCTGGCGGTGGGCGAGACCCTCACCTTCAGCTACACGATCACGGCGGATGACGGCAACGGTGGCACCGCCACCGATGTGGTCAGCTTCACTCTCACCGGTACCAACGATGCGCCGACGGTCAGCGCCGCGGCGGCCAGCGCTATCACCGAAGCGGTCGATGCCGGCGCTCAGGATCTGAGCGACAGCGGTGAAGTCAGCTTCGCCGACCTGGACAGCAACGACCTGATCGACATCCGCTTCGCATCCAATGGTGATATCGCCTGGAGTGGCGCAACGCTCGACCAGCCGCTGGATGCCGATCTGGCAGCGGCCCTGGTGGCGGGCTTCAGTGTGTCCGCAACAGATGCCGAAGCCCCAGGCTCCGTCAACTGGACCTACAGCGTCGACAACGCCGACCTGGACTTCCTGGCGGTAGGCGAGACCCTCAGCTTCAGCTACACGATCACGGCGGATGATGGCAACGGTGGCACCGCCACCGATGTGGTCAGCTTCACCCTCACCGGGACCAACGATGCCCCGACGGTCAGCGCCGCGGCGGCCAGTGGTATCACCGAAGCGGTCGATGCCGGCGCTCAGGACTTGAGCGACAGCGGTGAAGTCAGCTTCGCCGATCTGGACAGCAACGACCTGATCGACATCCGCTTCGCGGCCAATGGCGATATCGCCTGGAGTGGCGC
Organism: uncultured Marinobacterium sp.; assembly: GCA_963677795.1. Lineage (GTDB taxonomy): Bacteria > Pseudomonadota > Gammaproteobacteria > Pseudomonadales > Balneatricaceae > Marinobacterium. The sequence goes on from OY782520.1 coordinate 3,201,033, forward strand.
CTCGCTCGACCAGCCGCTGGATGCCGATCTGGCAGCGGCCCTGGTGGCGGGCTTCAGCGTAGCGGCCAGCGATGCGGCCGCACCGGGCAGTGTGAACTGGACCTACAGCGTCGATAACGCCGACCTGGATTTCCTGGCGGTAGGCGAGACCCTCACCTTCAGCTACACGGTCACGGCCGATGATGGCAACGGTGGCACCGCCACCGATGTGGTCAGCTTTACCCTCACCGGCACCAATGATGCGCCGACGGTCAGTGCCGCGGCGGCCAGTGGTATCACCGAAGCGGTCGATGCCGGCGCTCAGGACCTGAGCGACAGCGGTGAAGTCAGCTTTGCCGACCTGGACAGCAACGACCTGATCGACATCCGCTTCGCGGCCAATGGCGACATCGTTTGGAGTGGCGCCACGCTCGACCAGCCGCTGGATGCCGATCTGGCCGCGGCTCTGGTGGCGGGCTTCAGTGTGTCCGCAACAGATGCCGAGGCCCCGGGCTCCGTCAACTGGACCTACAGCGTCGATAATGCCGACCTGGACTTCCTGGCGGTAGGCGAGACCCTCACCTTCAGCTACACGGTCACGGCCGATGATGGCAACGGTGGCACCGCCACCGATGTGGTCAGCTTTACCCTCACCGGCACCAATGATGCGCCGACGGTCAGTGCCGCGGCGGCCAGTGGTATCACCGAAGCGGTCGATGCCGGCGCTCAGGACCTGAGCGACAGCGGTGAAGTCAGCTTTGCCGACCTGGACAGCAACGACCTGATCGACATCCGCTTCGCGGCCAATGGCGACATCGTTTGGAGTGGCGCCACGCTCGACCAGCCGCTGGATGCCGATCTGGCCGCGGCTCTGGTGGCGGGCTTCAGTGTGTCCGCAACAGATGCCGAGGCCCCGGGCTCCGTCAACTGGACCTACAGCGTCGATAATGCCGACCTGGACTTCCTGGCGGTGGGCGAGACCCTCAGCTTCAGCTACACGGTGACGGCCGATGACGGCAACGGCGGCAGCGCCACCGATGTGGTCAGCTTTACCCTCACCGGGACCAACGATGCCCCGACGGTCAGCGCCGCGGCGGCCAGTGGTATCACCGAAGCGGTCGATGCCGGCGCTCAGGACCTGAGCGACAGCGGTGAAGTGAGCTTTGCCGACCTGGACAGCACCGACCTGATCGACATCCGTTTCGCGGCCAATGGCGATATCGCCTGGAGTGGCGCCACGCTCGACCAGCCGCTGGATGCCGACCTGGTCGCCGCACTGGTGGCGGGCTTCAGTGTATCTGCAACAGATGCCGAAGCCCCGGGTAAGGTGAACTGGACCTACAGCGTCGACAATGCCGACCTGGATTTCCTGGCGGTGGGCGAGACCCTCACCTTCAGCTACACGATCACGGCCGATGACGGCAACGGCGGCACCGCCACGGATGTGGTCAGCTTCACCCTCACCGGTACCAACGATGCACCAGAGGTGACCGCGGACAATGCTGGGCCGTTTGTCGAATCTGAAGCTGCTTCTGCACAGGACCTGTATGGCTCCGGTAGCGTCAACTTCACCGACAAGGATCTGACCGACGACATCGATATCAGCTTTGTCAGCAATGAGGATATTCGCTGGTCTCGCCAGGACGGCTCCGAAGTGGCCGAGTTGCCTGCCGGGCTGGTTTCAGCGCTGCTGGATGGCTTTACCGTCGGTGCGGACAACCAGCCTCATAATGGTCAGATAAACTGGACCTATGACGCCGGCAGCCTGGATCTGGACTTCCTCAATGAAGGCGACCAGATCACCTTCAGCTATACGGTAACGGCGCAAGACAGCCAGGGGGCCAGTGCCGATACGGTTGTGACCGTTACGCTGGTGGGCTCCAACGATGCACCGGAAATGACGGCGCGTCAGATGACCGATGGTGAAACCATCGTGCAGCAGGGGGCCGATTACACCGTTGAAGTTGCCAGCCTGTTCAGTGATAAAGACAGTACCCTCAGCCGTGAAGACCTGGATTTCACCATCACCGGTTTGCCGGCAGGGGTGAGCTATGACCCGCTGACGGGTGTCATCAGTGGCAAGCCGACCGAGTCCGGTGCCTTCACCATCATCGTGACCGCAAGCGATGCTGAAGGTGCGAGTCTGAGCCGCAGCTATGGCATGACCGTGACCGCGGTGGTGGCGGAGGATGGCGCTACCGGCAGTGGTGAGATGACACCTCCGCCGGCGCCAGACACCGATAGCCAGCCGGTCAAGAACGACCTGTCGGGCATGCCCGATGGCCTGGTCGGCAATCAGGACGCCTCGAATGATCCGGCTGACAGCAGCGGCTTCATGCAGCCGTCTCTGGTGGAGCCTGAGAGCGGTAACGATGATGTCGATCAGGAGCCTGATCAGCCTGTGAGCGAGCCTCAGGATGGCGGTGGTGACGGCGACGGGGCGACCGAGCAGGTGATTCTGTCTGAACCGGGTGCGCTGGTCGTGGAGAGCAAAAGCTCGGACGGCAGCACCAGCGTGCGGGCCTCTGTCGACGTTAACGTCAATGCCTCCGGCCAGGTGGAGTTCTCGCAGGATCAGCAGAATGCCTTCGAGACGGTGTCGCTGGCGGTCGCCAGTATCAATAACAGCGCCGAGGGCCAGCTGGTCATTGCCATCGAGGATACCAGTACCACGGCCAGCTCCCAGCTGTATAGCGGCGGCTTGTCCAATGGCGAGCAGTTGCCGGGCTGGATTCAGCTGGATCCGATCACCGGCTCCGTCACTATCGCCAATCCGCCGGCGGGCCAGAAAGAGGTCAGTATCCGCATTCAGGCGGTGGGGATTGATGGCCAGGTCCGTGTGCTGGAACTCAAGCTGGACCTGGAAGAGCTGCTCAAGCGCCCGGTAGCGGGTGAGGGCACGGAGATCGACGCCGACACCGCCGGTTTTGTGCCCTTGAACGACCAGCTGGAAGCAGAGCTGGCCGCCCGGGATCAATATGGCGATCGTTTGATGGCGATGCTTCAGTCCGTATAAGGAGCATATGTGAGCGAAACTGTTGCTGCCCTGCTGGGGCTGGAACAACAACTGCGCAAGGCATCCGACCTTGCGCAGTTGTTTTATACCCTGGTCAACCAGACCCATCGCTGCGTGCCCTATACCCAAGCGTTGCTGCTGACAGGGGAGGCGCTGCAACATCCACAGGTCGTTGCGGTCTCTGATCAGCCCACGGTGGATTACACGTCTCCCTATATCAACTGGGCCGAACGGCTGAGCAAGGCGGTGATCGCCCAGGGGAAGGCGGAGCAGCCTCAACTGGTGCGCCCGTCTGATCTGCCCGAAGCCCTGGCGGCCGAGTGGCGCGAACTGGAACTGCCCGGCTATCTGCTTTGGCAACCTTTATGGGTAGAGGCACGTGACAACGAGGTCGTCGGTGCCTTGCTGCTGCTGCGCGACACGGAATGGAGCGAAGCGGAGCGCGGTATTGCACAGCATCTGGCCGGCAGTGCGGGCCATGCGCTGTTTGCACTGCGCCGACATCAGCTGTTCAAGGGCTTCAGGGCCGGCATGCGCCGGCGCAAGCTGTGGCTGGCCGCTGCGCTGGCACTCCCTCTGCTGCTGGCACTGCCGGTCCGCCTGAGTACGCTGGCGCCGGTCGAGGTGGTCGCGAAAGATCCGCATGTCATCGCGGCCCCTCTGGATGGTGTCGTCAAGCAGGTGCTGGCGATACCCAATCAGCGGGTCAAGTCCGGGGAGCTTCTGGCCCGTCTGGAAGATACCGAGCTGGCCAGCAATGAGGCGGTTGCGCGTCAGGCGCTGTCGGTCGCCCAGGCAGAGCTGAAAACGGTACAGCAAAGCGGTTTCATGGACCCGAAGCAGAAGGCCCGGCTGGCCGAACTGGAGGCCCAGGTTCGGCTGAAAGAGGCCGAGTGGCAGTATGCCCGTGAACGTCTGGCCCGTTCGTCCATCAAGGCGGACCGACACGGCGTAGCGGTGCTGGACGACCCCGACGCATGGAAGGGGCGCCCGGTTCGGGTGGGCGAGCGGATCATGCTGGTGGCAGACCCGCAGCGGGTAGAGTTCGAGGTCATGTTACCGGTGAAGGACTCCATCGCGCTGGCACTGGGGGCCGAAGTGCAGGTGTTCCTGGACAATGATCCCCTGCATGCCTGGTCGGCGCTGTTGAGTCAGGCCGGCTACGAGCCGCAGACGACGCCCGATCAGCAGTTTGCCTACCGCCTGATCGCACAGCTTGACGCGGCTGAGATGGCGGGAGTGCCGCCTCGCATTGGCTTGCGCGGCACGGCCAAGGTGTATGGTGAGCGGGTCAGTCTGTTCTTCTATCTGTTCCGCCGTCCGATCACCTCGCTGCGGCAGTGGCTGGGATGGTAGAGGTTCGCCTGCCTGCCTTGCGTCAGGACCTGAAATTGCTGCCCGGTGCGCACGATGAAGATGGCGCGCCGCGCTGGCTGCTGCATGATCGGGTGCGCAACCGCTATTTCACCCTGGCTGCCGATGCCCTGAGCCTGATTCGGCATTGGCAACCGGGGCGCACGCTGGAAGAGATGCGGGCCTATCTGGCGGATCGTGGGCTTGATCATGAGCCTGAGGAGATCCGTGCCTTCATCGACTTCCTGATCGCCAACAATCTGGTACTGGCCCGCTCTGCAGGGGCTTGTGACCACTTTGTCCGGCAGCGCCGCGAAGGGCGGTTGAGTCCCTGGCGCTGGCTGCTGCACAACTACCTGTTCATCCGTATTCCCCTGTGCAGGCCCGACCCTTGGCTCAACCGTATTGGCCCGAAACTGGCGTGGCTGCTCAGCACGACAGCACATCGACTGGTGCTGCTGCTGGGACTCTTGGGGGCGGTGCTGGTACTGCGTCAGTGGGACAGCTTCAGCGCCACCTTCCTGTACTTTTTCAGCCTTGAAGGCGCGGTGCTTTACGGCCTGACGCTGGTGCTGGTTAAAAGTGCCCACGAGCTGGGACATGCGCTGGTATCGCAACGGCTGGGCTGCAGGGTGGCTTCCATGGGCGTCGCCTTTCTGGTGATGTTCCCGGTGCTCTATACCGATACGACGGACGCCTGGAAGCTGCGCTCGCGGCGCGACCGGCTGCGCATCGTCACCGCCGGTGTGCGCACTGAGCTATACCTGGCCCTGATTGCCAGCTTCCTCTGGGGGATTTTGCCGGACGGTGCCTTGCGCAGCGCCGCATTTTTCGTCGCCACCACCAGCTGGATCACCTCGGTACTGGTCAACATCAGCCCCTTTCTGCGGTTTGACGGCTATTATGCCTTCTCGGACCTGCTGGGCGTGGAGAATTTGCAGCAGCGGGCATTCGCACTGGGCCGCTGGCGCCTGCGGCGCTGGCTCTGGGGGTTGGATGATCCCCTGCCGGAACCCATGCCGCGCCGTCGCGCACGGCTGCTGACCCTATATGCCTGGGGCACCTGGGTATACCGGTTCTTCCTGTTTCTGGGTATTGCGTTGCTGGTCTATCACTTCTTCTTCAAGGCCCTGGGCATTATTCTGTTTGTCGTCGAGGTACTCTGGTTCATTGTCATGCCGATTTTCAAGGAACTGCAGGTCTGGCGGGAACGTCGGGCCGATTTTCACTGGACTCCCCTGCGGCTGATCGCCTGGCTGTTTCCCGGTCTGCTGCTGATCTGGGCACTGCTGCCGCTGTCGGTGGATGTCAGGGTGCCGGCGGTACTGCGTGCCGAACAGGTGCAGCCGCTGTTTGCGCCGGAATCGGCACAGGTGGAACAGGTGCTGGTGCGAGCCGGGCTGCGGGTTGTCGAGGGTCAGCCTCTGTTGCGGCTGACGGCGCCGGAACTGAGCCAGCAGCTGGCGCAGACCCGAGAACAGCTGCAGCTGGTGCAGCTGAAGCTGTCGCGCCAGTCCGCTTCGCGAGAGGCACAGGCGGATCAGGCTGTTAACCGGGAGCGCCTGCGGCAGCTCGCAGAGCGGTTGTCAGGGCTGGAGCAGCGTGAACAGAAACTGGTTATCCGTGCGCCGTTCGGGGGCGTGGTCAGTACCATGGAAACCTTGGCGTCCGGGCAGTGGGTGGGGCGCGACCAGCCGTTGATGACCCTGGTCGACAGCGAGCAGGTGATGCTCGATGGTCTGGTGCATGAGCGTGACCTGAACCTGCTCCAGGCGGGGCAGGGCGGTGTGTTCATCGCGGCCGGTGGCGAACATCCGGCGGTGCCGGTTCGGTTAGAGCGCATCGATATCAGCGCGATAGCGGCGCTGCCGTACCCGGAGCTGGGGTCCGAAGCCGGTGGGCCGGTGGCGGTGCGCCGTCAGGACGATCGGTTGATCCCTGAAGCGGCGCATTATCGCATTCAACTGCGTTCGGAGGGGGCGGTACAGTCGTCACTGCAGCCGATGCGCCAGGCCGGGATGCTGGTACTCGAGGGCAAGCCGCGCAGTGCCTTGTTGCATCAGCTGCAGCGGATGGCGGCCCTGTTCATTCGTGAGTCGGGGTTCTGATGCAGCGGATCAACGGAATCGGGGCCTGGCTGTTGTGGGGCCTTATGTTGTTGGCCCTGACCCTGTCCCTGCCGGCCAGAGCGGCTGGCCCGCAGGTGTTGGGGCAGACGATCCTTACCCTGGACGCCGGCCAGCTGAGCTTGCTGGAAGATCAGGAAGGCAGCATAGAGCTGGATGAAGCCATGAAACGTCATGCTGCAGGGGAGTTTCGTCCCATCCCCCACGGCATCGGCGAAGGCTATAGTCACTCGTCTTTCTGGGCCCATGCCGAGCTGGTGCGTCCGGCTGACGTGGCGGCCGAAAGAGCGTTTTCAGTGAGCCCCTCCTATCTGGACCGGGTTGATCTCTATGTGGTGCAGGACGGGCGCCTGCTGAGTGTTTACCACACCGGTGATCAGGTATCGCATGCCGGCAGCGAGGCGGCCCACAACCGCCTGCATATCGTCAAGGCGCAACTCCCGGAAGGGACGTTCGATCTCTATATCCATCTGAAAACCACCAGTACCTCGGCACTGCTGCTGAAGCTGGTACCGCTCGACAAGCTGGTGGCCCATGTTGATGGTCGAGTGTTCATGGAAGGCGTGTTGATCGGCATTCTGCTGACCGTGTTGATTATCAACCTGATCAACGGGCTCTGGCTCAAAAGAGCGCTGTTTCTCTATTTTGTCGCCTATGAACTGGCGCTGGTGTTCACCGTACTACTGTCAACCAGTACGCTGCGCGCATTTTTTCCGGACATTTCGGCGGAGGATCAGAACCAGTGGATGAAATACGGCGTCCTCATTGCCGGGATTTTGGCCTATGTGTTCTTTTACCGTTTGCTGGATTTTCCCTACCGGACGCGCCGCTGGGTCGAAATCCTTTTTGCCATCGGTTTCGTGACCAGTGTCATCGGGGTATTCGAAACCTCGCAAGGCAACTATATCGGCGCCCTGTTCTACATCAACAACTATGTTGTGGTGTTTCCCTGGGTGGTTTCCCTGCTGTTGCTGCCCTGCTGCTGGCGAGACTTCGATGAGGAGCAGCGCTACCGTGTCAGTGGATTTTTGGCGTTCGGCATTTTCTGCTCGATCAATTCGCTCTATGTCAGCGGCTTTTTGGGTGTCACCTCGCTGACCAGCTATGTCGCCCCCGTCATGATCCTGTCGTTCCAGCTGTCGCTGCACTTCATCATCATGCTGTCGGTGCGCAAGTCGGAAAAAATTCTGTCCGAAGCGAGGCGCAAGGCGGAGGTTTCGGGCAATGAGGTCGAACTGGAGCGATCGCAGCGGCTGGCGCATGAGATGTTCATGGCCATGTTCTCCCATGAGGTCAGAACACCGCTGGCGGTTATCGATACCGCGGCTCAGTCGCTGACGGTCCTGGAGCGCAAGCAGGGAGGCGCCGAGCAGCGCCAGCAGCGCTACCAGCGTATCCGGGACGCGGTGGCGCGTATCAACGAACTGTTACAGATGAGCCTCGTCCGTGGTCGCCTGGAGCAGCCCGAGGGCAGGGAGGTGGCGGTGGCATATGACGTCGCCAAACTGATCTCCAGCGTGGTGCAGGAGTTTTCCGAACAGAGTCGTAAGCGCCTGGACCTGCAAGGTGTGGCGGCCTGCCTCGAGGTGCGCCTGAATGTGCCGCCCGCCTTGCTGGTCGTGGTTGTGCGCAACCTGATCGATAATGCACTCAAGTACAGCCCGGTTGATACTCAGGTGGAGGTAAGTGCTAACATCGTTGAGCAGCAGCTGGTCCTGTCGGTACGTGATCATGGCCAGGGCATGACCGGCTATGCGCAACAACGCATGTTCGAGCGCTATTTCCGGGCCAGTGAGCGCGAGGATGTCCCTGGGCTGGGGCTAGGGCTGTTTGTCGTCAAAGAAGTGGTTGATCGATACCATGGGCGTATTGAGGTCGAAACCGGCGAAGAGGGAACCTGCATGACTTGTTACTTTGCGGAGAGGTGTAGATGAGTAGTAAACACCGTGTTGCAGTACTGGAAGATAACGTCGCATTGCGTGAAGAAGTGGCTTTCCTGTTGCAGGAAGAGGGCTTTGCGGTTGAGGCCTTCGGCACGGCAGCCGATTTTTTCCTGGCTCATGGTGAAAACCCCTTCGAGTTGTTGTTACTGGATCTGGGACTGCCGGATCGTGATGGCATTGATGTGGCACAAGCGCTGCTGAAGCGGCAGGACGATATCGGCATCATTATGCTGACCGCCCGTGAGGGGCTGGGTGAGCGTGTTAAGGGCTTGATGGCCGGTGCCGATACCTATCTGACCAAGCCATTCGAGCTGACCGAGCTGCTGGCCCATATCAATGCGCTGTTGCGCCGCAAGAACTACTACACGGGTGGTATGCGCTGGCGAGTCGAGCTGGCCAGCTATCAGTTGTTGGCGCCGAATGCGGTCTCAGCGCTGGAGTTGACGCCGACCGAGGCCTGCATCATGAAGCAGCTGGCCAGGCATTACCCGGAGCATGCGCCCAGAGCCGAACTGGTCTCCGGGCTGGGTGAAGACTACCTGCTGTATGATGAGCGCCGTCTGGAGCAGATCATGAGCCGTTTGCGCAAGAAGATACGTGAGCGCTGTGATGCCAGCCCGATCAAGGCCGTCCGCGGACGGGGCTATATCTTCAGTGAACCGGTCGAGCTGGCGGAATGATTCGCTGGCGGTGCGGGCGCAATGGTGCGATTATGCCTGCCCCCTGTCCTGGATACCTGAGTGGATCAATCTGATGGCCCGAAACGCAACCGTCCACAAAGTTCACCTGCAATTGGCTGATATGGACCGGCACCACTATGCCGATTACAGTCACACCCTGGCGCAGCACCCCTCTGAAACCGAAGAGCGGTTGATGATGCGCCTGCTGGCGTTCATGCTCAGGGCCGAAGAGCAGCTGGAGTTTACCCGCGGGCTTTGTGCCGATGATGAACCGGACCTCTGGCTGAAGAACTATGCCGGTGAGATCGAAGCCTGGATCGATGTGGGCTTGCCCAGTGACAAGCGCATCCGCAAGGCATGCAACCGGTCTCGGCAGGTACTGGTGCTGGCCTATGGCTCTGACCAGGCAGTCACGCCCTGGTGGGATGGCATCAAGGGACAGCTGCACCGGTTTGATAATCTGCAGGTGTTGCGTGTGCCGATGGAGCAGAGTCAGCAGCTGGCCGAATGGGTACAGCGTGGCATGCACCTGCAGTGCACCATCGAAGACGGCCAGCTGTGGATCACCGACAGCGAGCGTACCCTGATGGTCGAGCCGCTGAGCCTCTGGCCTGAAGCCTGAATCAGTCGAGTTTTTTCAGCGCGTCCAGGGGAATCGAAAGTCGCTGCCACTGCCCCAGCAGTTCGAGCAGCAGAAAAGCACGCTTCTCGCCGTCGTACTCGGTAAACACCGCATTGAGGTTGGCAAAGGGGCCTTCGGTGATGCGCACCGGCTGATTCGGCTCCAGTGTGCGCATCTCGGCCTGCAGCTTGAGGCTGTCACGCAGCTGCTCGACCACATCGTCCGGCACCACCGCCGGCTGGTTGCCGAAGGTGATCACTCGGGCCACGCCGCGGGTGGAGCGGATCGGCCGCCAGTTGCTGGCCACCTCCGACAGCTCGATAAACAGGTAGCCCGGAAACAGCGGCTCCTCCTGCTCGACACGCTTGCCGCGCTTCAGCTTTTCCACCTTGACCAGCGGCAGAAATACCTCAAAACCCTGGTTTCTCAACTCCTGAGCAGCCTTTTCCGCCTGGCCCGGCTTGGACTGCACCACATACCATCTGTAATCGGACATAACTATAAAATTCACGTAACACTTGCCGGGCAGTATATCAGCTATCGCTTGTCGTGACCGATATCGGGTAGCTGCAAACTAGTGTTTGCATATTGTGCATAGTTCAGTAACATACCGCGGGCCTAATACTGAACCCCGGATGAATATGGCTGGCACGGCTGGCCCGTTATTGTTCAAAGCGCGACAAGGATTGCTGCTGGGGTTCGTTGTAGTTGTGAAGTAAGGGCGTGCACCAGGAAAGGGATACCGGGTCTTGAGGATTGCCCAACAGATAACCTCCGGGCGGTAGCGTACCTGAACCGTTTATACCTGTGCGCCTGACCAACAATAACGCGGCCGAAAGTCGTGTCAGCATGCGATTGCTGGCGCTGCTCCGAGCGCAGGTGTGAAGCACCTGGGCAACCGGCCTCTGCAACAAATGGTCTCAAGGACGTTATGACACTGACACGTACAACCAACTCTCCTCGCTACCGTGGTTTGACTTTCTGGGGCCAGTGGGCAGTTGCCAATGTACTGATCTTGGCTCTGCTAGCCGTGCTGGCGCTGCTTAAAACCGGTGATCTGTCATCGTCTTACCGTATCCTTGGTGTGCTCTCGGTGCTGGGCTCCCTGCCGATCTACCAGCTGCTGCACGTATATGATCGCCATACCGGCTACCTGACCGGCGCCACGCGCCTGCTCTGCGCCTGGCTGCTGCTGCTGGCGCTGCTGGCGACACTGGCCTTCGTGACCAAAACCAGCGAACTCTATTCCCGTGAGGTCCTGCTGCAGTGGATGCTGTTGGGCTATGCCGCGCAGCTGGCGGCCTTTCTGCCCCTGCACAACCTGTCGCGCCGCTATCACCGCCGCCTGCGTGAAGATCGTCGTGCCGCCATTCTGGGCACCAACGAGCTGGCGCTTGAGCTGGCAGACAAGATCAGCCGCAAGCGCAACGAGCCGCTGCTGGGGCTGATCCGATCCAGTGACATCCCCGTTGAAGACCGCGCACTTTATCCGCTGCTGGGCGAGGTGAGCCAGCTGCGTGACCTGATCGCCGATCATGACATACGCCGCCTCTATATCGCACTGCCCGCCAGCGAGATGGAGCAGATCGAAGGTCTTTACATCGACCTGCTGGATGCCAGTGTAGACGTGGTCTGGATTCCCGATCTGGCCAGCCTGGTCATGCTCAGCCACTCGGTGACCGATATTGAAGGGCTGCCAGCAATCCACCTCAATGAAAGCCCGCTGACCCGCTACCCCACCAGCGCCCTGCTCAAGTCCGCGCTGGACCGCCTGGCCGCGGCCCTGGGTATCCTCGCCATCAGCCCGCTGCTGATCGGCACCGCCATTGCCGTCAAGCTCTCGTCTCCCGGTCCCGTGCTCTTCCGCCAGCCGCGCCATGGCATGAACGGCGAAATCTTCCAGGTACTCAAATTCCGCTCAATGAAGTTGCATGACGACAAGGACGTGAAGCAGGCGACCCGCAACGACAACCGCATCACCGCCGTGGGCCGCTTCATCCGTCGCACCTCCATTGACGAACTACCGCAGCTGTTCAACGTGCTGATGGGCGAAATGTCACTGGTCGGCCCGCGTCCCCACGCCGTGGCGCACAATGACTACTACTCCGACAAAATCACCGCCTACATGGCCCGCCACCGCATCAAGCCCGGTATCACCGGCCTGGCCCAGATCAGCGGCTGCCGCGGTGAAACCGAAACGCTGGACAAGATGCAGAAGCGCGTCGAGCTGGACCTGCAATACATCAACCACTGGTCGGTCTGGCTGGATATCAAAATCCTGCTCAAAACCCCATTGAGCCTGATCTCCAAGGATATCTATTAGCACAAGATGTAGGAGCTTGCCTCGCAAGCGATCGATGTTTCCCTCGGCTCAAGGCAACATATTGTAGGAGCCTGCCCCGCAGGCGATCAGGCGCACCACTCAAGGCAAAGGATCTGCCATGAAAATCGAACACCACGGCGCCCGCGACGGCGTCACCGGCTCCTGTCATCAGCTACATATAAACGCTGACAACAGTCTGCTGATCGACTGCGGCCTGTTTCAAGGTGCCGAAACCGGCAACGGCAACAATGCCGAACGCCACACAATCGACTTTGACATCGCCAGCGTCCGTGCACTGGTCCTGACCCACGTCCATATCGATCACGTGGGCCGCATCCCCTGGCTGCTGGCCGCCGGCTTCGATGGCCCGATCATCTGCTCGCGCCCCTCGGCCAAACTGCTGCCGCTGGTGCTGGAAGACGCCTTCAAACTGGGCATCAGCCGCGATCGCACCCTGGTCGAGCGCTACCTGAAACAGATCGAAGCCCGTACCGTTGCGCTGCCCTACAAGGAATGGTTCACCCTGATCGACACGCCCGAACACAAGGCTCAGATCAGACTGCAACGCGCCGGCCACATCCTAGGCTCCGCCTACGTGGAAGTGGATGTCGAATGTAGGAGCTTGCCCCGCAAGCGATCCGAACCCTACACCGAACTAACGCAGGAACTTTGTAGGAGCTTGCCACGCAAGCGATCCGAACCCTGCACCGAACTAACGCTAGAACCCTGTAGGAGCTTGCCACGCAAGCGATCCGAACCCGGCACCGAACTAACGCCAGAACCCTGTAGGAGCTTGCCTCGCAAGCGATCAACCACCAACACCCGAATTGTATTCTCCGGCGACCTGGGCGCACACCACACACCGCTGCTGCCGGCACCCAAACCGCCACACCGGGCCGACATCCTGGTACTGGAAAGCACCTACGGCGATCGCAACCACGAAAACCGCGCCACACGCAAACACAGGCTCAAGGCCGCCATCGATCGCGCCCTGGCCAACGGCGGCACCGTCCTGATCCCGGCTTTCAGTATCGGCCGCACCCAGGAACTGCTCTACGAGCTGGAAGAACTGATAGGGCAACACAAAAATTGTAGGAGCCTGCCTTGCAGGCGATCAGACTCGGGCACCGAACCCTGTAGGAGCTTGCCCCGCAAGCGACCCGAACCCGGCACCGAACCCCCAATCCCCGTAATCCTCGACTCGCCCCTGGCTTCAAAATTCACCCAGGCCTACCGCGAGCTGAAACCCTACTGGGACGAAGAAGCCCACGCCCGGCTGAAACAGGGCCGCAAGCCCTTGGCATTCGACACCCTGCTCACCGTCGATAGCCACGATGAACACCTGAAAATGGTGCATCATCTTGCAAACTCCGGCCGCCCGGCCATCGTCATCGCCGGCAGCGGCATGTGTAACGCTGGCCGCATCGTCAACTACCTCAAGGCTATGCTGGGCGACGAACGCCACGATGTCCTCTTCGTCGGCTACCAGGCAGAAGGTACGCCGGGGCGAGATATACAGCAATACGGCTCTCAAGGTGGCTACGTCGACCTGGATGGCGAGCGCTACACCATCCGCGCTCGCGTCGAAACCATCGGCGGTTACTCCGCCCATGCTGATCAGCAGGGGCTGGTCAGTTTCGTCAAAGGGATGAAGCACAAGCCAAGCGAAATCAGGCTGGTGCACGGGGAGAGCAGGGCGAAGCAGACGTTGCAGCAAAAGCTGCAAACAGTCTGCAACCCGAATACAACGTTCATCCTGTAAGCTGCAATCGAGAGACGTAGGAGCTTGCCCTGCAAGCGATCCGAACCCGGCACCGGACTAACACTTGGTCGTCATGTAGGAGCCCGCTCCGCAGGCGATTGAAATGGCACGAAATAAATTTGTGTGTAGGAGCTTGCCTGGCAAGCGATCGCCCGCAAGCCCAAATTTGACAAATTTACGAATATGTTTGTTTTGAAAACCTCAACCGGAACGCTCATGCCCAATATCCAATCCATCATCGAAATCGCTCGCCGTGCCGGTGATGCCATCATGGAAATCTACCAGCGCGACTTCGAAATCCAGGACAAGTCCGACAACAGCCCGCTGACCGAAGCGGACCTGGCCTCGCACCACTGTATCGTTGATGGCTTGAGCGCGCTGACACCGGAGATCCCGATTCTGTCGGAAGAATCTTCCGGCAATGAAAACACCGAACGGCTGAATTGGTCACGTTACTGGCTGATCGATCCGCTGGATGGCACCAAGGAATTCATCAAGAAGAACGGTGAATTTACCGTCAATATCGCGCTGATCGACAATCACCGTCCTGTATTGGGTGTGGTCTATGTTCCAGCCAAAGCGATCACTTACTACGGTGAAGCCGGTCAGGGCGCGTTCAAGCAGACAAACACCGAAACCAGCCCAATCAAACCGGCCGCCGTAGCGGCTGACAACGACACCTGGCGTGTGGTCGGCAGTCGCTCGCACCAGTCTGATGCGTTCAAGGCATTCGCAGCCGCCTTGCCCAATACCGAGATCGTAGCCATGGGCAGCTCGCTCAAGTTATGCCTGGTGGCTGAAGGTGCCGCGGATCTGTACCCGCGCCTTGGGCCGACCAGCGAGTGGGACACGGCCGCCGCCCAGGCAGTGGTGGAAGCAGCCGGTGGCCAGGTACTGGAATACCCGTCACTGCAGCCTCTGCGCTACAACACTCGTGCTGATACCCTGCTGAACCCCTGGTTCATCGTCTGCCCGGAACCGGCAGAGCTTTGGGCCGAGCCGATTAAGGCTGAAGCTAGCCCGGCAGCTCAGTAATAAATTTTAATTGATGCGCGCTTACTCCGCGCATTTACGCTCGTTTTAGGATCAGGAAACAACGATGTCACTGACGCACCTGCAACGGCTGGAAGCCGAAAGTATCCATATCATGCGCGAGGTTGTCGCCGAAGCGGAAAACCCTGTCATGCTGTACTCCATCGGTAAGGACAGCGCCGTCATGCTGCACCTAGCGATGAAGGCCTTTGCGCCGTCGGTACCGCCGTTCCCGCTGCTGCATGTGGACACCCGCTGGAAATTCCGCGAGATGTACGAGTTTCGCGACCGCATGGCCAAGGAAGTGGGCATGGACCTGCTGGTGCATATCAACCCGGAAGCCGTTGAGAAGGATATCAACCCGTTCACCCACGGCTCGGCCATTCATACCGATATCACCAAAACCGAAGGGCTGAAGCAGGCGCTGGACAAATACGGCTTTGATGCCGCCTTTGGCGGTGCCCGCCGTGATGAAGAGAAGTCCCGCGCCAAGGAGCGTATCTTCTCCTTCCGTACCGAACAACACCGCTGGGACCCGAAAAGCCAGCGTCCTGAACTCTGGAAGCTCTACAACGCGCGCAAGCAGAAGGGCGAAAGCATTCGTGTGTTCCCGCTGTCAAACTGGACCGAACTGGATATCTGGCAATACATCTTCCTGGAAAATATTCCCATTGTGCCGCTGTACTACGCTGCCGAGCGTCCTGTGGTCGAGCGAGACGGCACCCTGATCATGGTGGATGACGACCGCATGCCGCTGCAGCCGGGTGAAAAGCCCGAGAAGCGCAAGGTGCGTTTCCGCACGCTGGGTTGTTACCCGCTCACGGGGGCTGTTGAGTCCGAGGCGGATACCCTGCCGGCCATCATTCAGGAAATGTTGTTGACAAAAACATCCGAACGCCAGGGCCGTGTCATCGACCACGACTCCGCCGCATCCATGGAGAAAAAAAAGCAGGAGGGCTATTTCTGATGGCACATGTATCCGAACTGATCAGTACCGATATTGAAGAGTACCTCAAGGCCCACGAGAACAAGGGCCTGCTGCGCTTCATCACCTGTGGCAGCGTAGACGACGGCAAGAGCACCCTGATCGGGCGCCTGCTGTACGAATCCAAGATGCTGTTCGAAGACCAGCTCAGCGCCATCGAAGCCGATTCGAAAAAATACGGCACCCAGGGCGATGAAATCGACTTTGCACTGTTGGTCGATGGCCTGGCTGCCGAGCGAGAGCAGGGCATCACCATCGATGTGGCCTACCGTTTCTTCTCCACCGATCGTCGTAAATTCATCGTGGCCGACACCCCGGGGCACGAGCAGTACACCCGTAACATGGTGACCGGTGCCTCTACTGCCGATGCCGCCATCCTGATGGTGGATGCGCGTAAGGGCATCCTGACCCAGACCCGCCGCCACAGCTACCTGATGTCGCTGATCGGCATCCGCCACATTGTCGTGGCCATCAACAAGATGGACCTGGTGGACTACGCCCAGGACACCTTCAACGCAATCGTGGACGAGTACAGCGCCTTCGCCCGTGAGCTGGGGCTGGAGGATGTCACCTACATCCCCATGTCAGCCTTCAAGGGCGACAACATCGTCAGCCACGGCGACAACATGCCCTGGTACCGCGCACCTGAATATAAGGCCACCACGCTGATGGCCTACCTGGAAAGCGTGGAAGTGGACGACGAGCGTCTGCAGCGTGGCCCCTTCCGTATGCCCGTACAGTGGGTCAACCGTCCCAACCTGGATTTTCGCGGCTTTGCCGGTACTATCGCCAGCGGCGTGATCAAGTCGGGTGATGCTATCCGTGTACAACCCTCCGGTAAAACCAGCACTGTGGCCCGCATCGTTACCCATAGCGGTGATCTGGAGCAGGCCGTAGCCGGCCAGTCGATCACCCTGACGCTGGCAGATGAAATCGATATCTCCCGTGGTGATGTGATCTCGGGTGTGGACGCACCCGCTGAAACCGCCGACCAGTTCGATGCCAATATCGTCTGGATGCATGAAGAGCCCATGTTGCCAGGCCGCCCCTACCTGATGAAGATCGGTACCCGTACGGTGACGGTGCAGGTCAGCGCCATCAAGCACCAGCTCAATATCAACACGCTGGAAAAGCAGCCGGCCAAGCAGCTGGAGCTGAACGCCATTGGTGAGTGTAACCTGAGCCTGGATCGCGCCATCGCATTCGATGCCTACCAGAACAACCAGGATACCGGCGGCTTTATCCTGATCGACCGCCTCACCAACAACACGGTGGGCGCCGGCATGCTCAACTTCGCCCTGCGTCGCAGTCAAAACATCCATATGCAGCATCTGGATGTGGACAAGGCTGCTCGTGCTGCTGCCAAGCGCCAGAAGCCCTGCGTGCTCTGGTTTACCGGCATATCCGGTGCGGGCAAATCGACCATTGCCAACTTGGTGGAAAAGAAACTCCATGCCATGGGGCACCACACGTATCTGCTGGACGGCGACAACGTACGCCATGGCCTGAATAAGGATCT
Source organism: uncultured Marinobacterium sp. (assembly GCA_963677795.1). GTDB lineage: Bacteria > Pseudomonadota > Gammaproteobacteria > Pseudomonadales > Balneatricaceae > Marinobacterium. The sequence goes on from OY782520.1 coordinate 3,218,373, forward strand.
GGGCTTTACCGATGCTGACCGGGTAGAAAACATCCGCCGTGTGGCAGAAGTGGCCAAGCTAATGGTCGATGCGGGGCTGATCGTGATTACGGCCTTTATTTCACCCTTCCGATCCGAACGACAGATGGCACGCGATCTATTTGAAGAAGGTGAATTTATCGAGGTCTTTATCGATACGCCGTTGCATGTGGCTGAAGAGCGTGATCCTAAGGGACTTTACAAAAAAGCCCGTAATGGAGAATTGAAAAACTTTACTGGTATCGATTCTGCTTATGAGTCTCCAGAGCAAGCGGAAGTACAAATTGAAACTGTGGATGTGACGGTTGAATCTGCGGTTGATTACATCGTAAAGCGATTGCAGACAAATAACTTTCTATGAATTCTATGAGGTAATGTCAGAGAAACATAGCCGCGTAAAGTATTACTAGTCTCGAGCTCGTATAACGTCAGCCACAAGGAACGCGCACAGCGCTTGAAAATATTCAATGACTAAAAAAATACTAACAGTATTCGGCACTCGCCCTGAAGCGATTAAAATGGCACCGCTGGTCCACTCATTAGCTGCAGACAAACGTTTTGATGCCAAGGTCTGTGTGACTGCACAGCACCGCGAAATGCTGGACCAGGTACTTGACCTGTTTGAAATTACTCCGGATTTTGACCTCAACATCATGAAACCGGGGCAAAGCCTTAACGATGTGACCACTGCAATACTCACAGGCATGAAGCCGGTACTGGAAGAGTTCCAGCCAGATGTCGTACTGGTGCATGGTGATACGGCCACAACCTTCGCAACCGCACTAGCGGCATACTACCAACAGATACCGGTTGGACATGTTGAAGCGGGCCTGCGCACGGGCAATATTTACTCGCCCTGGCCGGAAGAGGCGAACCGCAAGCTGACGGGTACGATCACTCGTTATCACTTGGCACCGACGGCCACCTCAAAAGCGAACCTGCTGGCAGAGAATATCGCCGAGTCAGATGTCACCGTAACGGGTAATACTGTTATTGATGCCTTGTTCTGGGTGCGTGACAAAATCGAACAGAATGTGGCTCTAAAAGAAGAACTGACCGCCCAGTACCCCATGATAGATCCAGACAAAAAACTGGTTCTAGTCACGGGACACCGTCGAGAAAGCTTCGGTGGTGGGTTTGAGCGCATCTGCGAATCCCTACGCAAAATTGCTGAGCAACACCCTGATTGCCAGGTCGTCTATCCGGTACACCTGAACCCCAATGTACAGGAACCGGTGAACCGCCTACTCCAAGGTGTTGATAATATCCACCTGATTGCCCCCCAGGACTATTTGCCCTTCGTCTATCTGATGACGCAGGCCACTTTGATTCTCACCGACTCTGGCGGCATCCAGGAAGAAGCCCCTTCACTGGGTAAGCCGGTGCTCGTTATGCGGGAAACGACCGAGAGGCCGGAGGCGGTTGAAGCCGGAACCGTTAAGCTCGTAGGCACCGATGTGAATACAATTGTTACCGAAGTTTCTCGCCTGTTAACCGACAGCGCTGCATACCAGCGGATGAGCCAGGCACATAACCCCTATGGTGATGGTCAGGCATGTCAGCGTATCCTCGCGGCGCTAGTTTGACCTGAGCATTATTGTAGAGGCGCGCCTTGCGCGCGATGAATATTTTTTCCGTGCCATGGGCGCGATGACACATCAAGGACACCCAATGCAATTCAACACCATATCCGTTATAGGCCTGGGTTACATCGGCCTGCCGACCGCCGCTGTATTCGCATCACGCAAAATTAACGTGATCGGTGTCGATGTTAACCAGCAGGCCGTAGACACCATTAATCGTGGCGAAATTCACATTGTTGAGCCCGAGCTGGATATGGTCGTACATGCTGCTGTCACCGAAGGCTATCTCCGGGCCACCACAACACCCGAACCCGCAGATGCTTTTCTGATCGCGGTTCCGACGCCTTTCAAAGAGTCCCCTGTTGGCGCCGATTCTGTAGGAGCTGGCCCCGCCGGCGAGCATACCCCGGAACCCGACCTCTCCTATATTGAAGCCGCCAGCAAAGCGATTGCACCGGTACTAAGGCCCGGTAACCTGGTGATCCTCGAATCCACTTCTCCGGTGGGTGCCACTGAGCAGATGGCTGAATGGCTGGCCAAAGCTCGACCTGACCTCACCTTTCCGCATACCCACGGTGAATCTTCTGATATCCGAATTGCCCATTGCCCCGAACGTGTCCTGCCTGGTCATGTACTGCGTGAACTGGTACAGAACGACCGCGTTGTCGGTGGCATGACGCCCAGGTGTTCTACACAGGCTTGCGCTCTGTATAAAACCTTTGTAGAAGCTGAGTGTGTAGTGACTAATGCTCGAACTGCGGAAATGGCTAAACTGACTGAAAACAGTTTCCGTGATGTCAACATTGCCTTTGCAAACGAGCTGTCGATTATCTGTGACAAGTTGGATATCAATGTTTGGGAACTGATCAGCCTTGCTAACCGCCACCCCCGCGTCAATATTTTGCAGCCGGGTCCTGGTGTAGGTGGCCACTGTATTGCTGTAGATCCCTGGTTTATCGTCAGCAAAACGCCGGAAGAAGCTCGCTTGATCCGTACTGCTCGTGAGGTCAATGACAGTAAGCCAGAATGGGTAATCAATAAGGTGAAACTGGCTGTAGCAGAGTATTTGCAGGAGAATCCGGATAAAACAGCTAGAGATGTAACTATTGCGTGTTACGGGTTGGCATTTAAGGCAGATATTGATGATTTGAGAGAGAGTCCTGCACTGCATATTACGGAAGTTATAGCTCAAAGTCATATAGGGAGCATATTGGCAGTAGAGCCCAATGTCGATGTTTTGCCAAAACAGCTGAAGGGTAGCTGCGAGCTAGTTAGTCTGGACATCGCAATGCATAAGGCGAACATCATTGTGTTGTTGGTTGATCATACAGAATTCAAACAACAAAAACCCTCCTTTCGAGAGGGGCAGCAGCTGATTGATACCAAAGGTATCTGGGGATGAAGGCAGTAACAAAAAAGCTATTAGTAGCCAAAGTACCACAATGGGTTATTTCGCTAATATACCGAATAGGATGCTTGGCTAGGCTCCCCATTCAGCGCTACCCCCTATATCGAGGAGGCTGTCTTGACACACAGCCTGTATTCATATTTGGATGTGGACGCTCTGGAAATACCTTGTTACGCTCCATGCTCACGGCTGGAGATGAATTGGCAATCCCGCCCGAGTCGTACGTAATACCGAAAGTTATAAGGATATTCCAAGCTTATAATTTTCTTCCTTGGGAGCAACTGTGTTCGCTAATAATTGGAGAATTTCAATCTTATAAAGAGTTTTATACATGGAGTACTGACCTTAGTAAGGCTGCAATCAAGGTAAGAAATTTGCCTGCATCAAAAAGGACATTGGCAAATTTGATTGACTTAATATATCGGGAATATTCAATTCAGGCAGGGTTCAAAGGTGATATATGGGGAGATAAAACACCTATTAACTCTATTTATTCAGGTCGTATTTTAAAGGTTTTTCCTGAGGCTAAATATATTCATTTGATTAGAGATCCAAGAGCTGTAGCTGTTTCGTACCGTGAGTCGAAACTATATCCGGATTTAGAATCGGGGATTAGATTTTGGATGGCTGCAAATAAGAATATATTCAAATATAGAAATAAAGTTAACATGATCAATATTTCTTATGAAGAATTGGTTGTTCAGCCGGAAATTAGTTTGCGCCGAATTTGTAAGGGATGTAATATCCGCTTCTCAATGCAGATGATAGAGCACTACAGTAAGTTTGAACGTTTGGGAGATACACTAGTGCATGCCCATCATCAGAATGCAGGTAAGAAGATTACGAGTGAGTTTAAAGATAAATGGAAAGAAAAGGTAAGTGAGGAAGATCTAGAGAAGATGAATGCTCTATTGAAAGACATAACTGAATCTTATTATGTTTAAAAAGATTATAGGTGATAGCAGTATTGCATTCTCTGGAAGGTTTTTAACAGTAGCCTTCAACTTCCTAAACGCGATTTTAATTTCTAAAATGTTCCCGGCAAGTGAAGTCGGGGCATATTTTTTTATTATGAGTGTCGTGACATTCTTTACTTTTATAGGAAGGATGGGGCATGAAAAATCATCCTTGCGATTCATTTCAGAAGCAAGAATAGATGGTGATTATGAAAAAGCGTGGTCAATATTTTTCTTTAGTTTTAAGATTGTTGTATATCAGGCAATAATTTCATCTCCATTAATAGCTGTAATAATATATTTTTCGAATTTTGAGATTGAAACGGGAGCAATAATAAGCGTAACCTTGTTTGCGATAATTTATACATTTCAGTTTTACTTTTATGAGTCTTTAAGGGGCGTGGGATATATCTTACAATCGGTTTTTTTTGGTGGAGTGCTGTGGTCGAGTTTGTCATTTATAAGTTTATTGTTAATATATTTTACCGGCGATTTTAATGTTAGCATAATTAATGTTTTTAATATCTTTTCTATTGCAGGTTTCATAAATGTTGCATGGCTTTTTATTTCTATAAGAGGAAAATTTAATCAAGTAAAATTAGATACAGATGAAAAGATAGTTATAAAAAAAACAGCTTTTACAATCGGTATGAGTGGGGTGGCTGGTTTTCCTCTTAATAATGGTGATATCTGGATCGTATCCTACTTTCTTAAACCAGAAGATGTTGCTCTTTATGGTGCAGCATCAAGATTAGTATTCTTGCTAGGTTTTGCACTTCAAGTCGTTAATATAGTCGTATCTCCACACATATCTGCATTAATGAAAATAGGTGAAAAAGAAAAGCTGCAAACCTTGCTTAGGGGGAGTGCATTTCCGGTTGCATTGATAGCGTTTCTATTTGTTGTGCTATTCTTTTTCTTTGGAAAGGAAATGCTGAATTTATTTTTTGGAGAATACTACGAAAATGCTTGGTTGATTTTAATGATTCTTTGCATTGGGAGATTCGCCAATGCAATTACTGGTTCATGTGGTTATGTTCTATTTATGACTGGTCAACAAAAGTTCGCATTGAAAGCCGTTATATACGCTGCTTTAATCACATTCGCTGCAGCTATTACGGTAGTGAATAAATGGAATGTATTAGGGGTTGCTATTTGTTTTTCCATAGGGCTGTTTATATTGCAAATGAGTTATCATTGGCAGGTGAAAAAAAGCTCAAAAATATCAACCATGGCTTCATTGAAACAGCTAATAAAAATGATGGATTTTAATAAATAAATCCTGCATTGCTTGGGGCTTAATTTGAAATTAAAAAATACATTTATATCAAAATATTTAATAATATTTTATCTGTCTCTATCATTATTCGGGAATGCCATAGGGAATTTATTTCCAGTCCTCGAGGGGATCGATACCGTAAGTCTACTGCTATCGTTAATGCTACTATATGTATTAGTAACATCGAGCATAAAATTAGATAGGCTAACTTATTACATTTTGATCTATATGTTGGGATCCGTTGTTTATACATTACTACTAGGGGTTAACAAAAGTATATTTAGCGTTATTTCTCAAACTTTAATATCAAACAAATTCTATATCGTCACTCTTGTGTTGTTGACTCTTGTTAATATAGAGGATATGACGAAAAGAATGATTTATATTCTTTTTGTTTTTACTATGGTGGGTTTTATGCTGTCTATATTACTTCCTGACTTAATGCAGGCTTCGTCCAAAGAGCGATTTATATCAGGCTTTAGCCGGGTTGGTGGGCTTCAATACAGCCCAAACCTATTAGGTTATACTTTGTCATTCATGTTGGCAGCATACTTGCTTGTTGAATATAAAGGGTCATTCTTAGTAGCTTCGCTTATCGCACTATTGGCTATTGCGCTTATTATTCTAACGGGGAGTAGAACTTCATTATTTTTGAGTGTGGTTGGTTATTTGTTGTTTGTTTGGAAGAGCTTCGCGCTTATCAACAAGAGAATTAGTTTTTTCTGGTTGGCGGTCATAATGTCCATGCCTATAACTCTACTCGCAGGGGCTTTTGGCATACTTGATGGAATATTAATAAATATATACTCTGTAGAAAATGGGAGCGGTTATATTCGAGGGATGATGATTGCTGGTGCATTTTCGCTTTCTATGGCTTATTTCCCTTTTGGAAGTGGTGCAGCTTCATTTGGTACAGCTTTATCACAAGGGAGTGTAGCATACTCGATGGCTGGAATAAGCGGAACACGGTTTTATAATGATTTCGTGGGGGTTTTTGATAGTAATTTCGCATCTATTTTAGGTGAATTTGGTTTTGCTGGATTAGTTTTAAATGTTGTATTTATATACCTTTTGATTAAAAAGTGTTATTCAGGAAAGATTAGCGCAGGCCATGGGGTATTTTGGTTTATACAATTTTCACTATTGGTTATGACTTCTCCTATATTGATGAGCTCTTACATGGCAGTTATGGTTCCTCTTTTTCTTGTATATATCGGAAAGAATGAAAGTCGCTAAAAAAGCACTCTGGAGTTGGTGTTAGCAATGAATACGTGTGACTTCATTTTTACTACTCATAGGGTGATAGTTTAATCTGAAATTTATTCCAGACTGGAGTTGTCTTTACTAGCTTATTTTCAGAGGTTGGCAATAATCCAATGATTATATTTTTAATAATAATTTTTCGGAATTTTATTGTTCTTTTTTGAAATCTATATGATCTTTTGTTTTATATGGGGAGGTTTTTGGTCTGAGATATGTGGCAGCTTTAAACAAAACCCTTTTATTTTTTCGGTCAAAGATCTGAAATATGAAAAAAATTCTTATTATTTCAAATGCACTTCCGTCTGAAGATAAGCCATATGCGGGAGTTTTTGTTTTAAATCAATATGTAGAGCTTAAAAAAAATAATGACTTTTCCATAGATATATCAGGTTTGCAGCGTAAAAAAACCAATCGAGTTGGTAGTATATTAAAGTATTTTATGTTTTTTTTAAGGTTGGTCCCACTACTATTTAGAAAATATTCAGTTGTTCATATTCATTTTTTTTATCCGCTTATATATTGGGTATGGCTTTATAAAGCATTTCATCCTAAGACAAAAATATTTGTAACATGTCATGGGACTGATGTTAAACAGGGCGTTTCAAACACTTTCAAAAAGGCGCTTTCAAGGTATACAGTCTCTTGTGTGGATGTTTTGATTTCTGTTGGCAATGAGCTTGCGTATAAAATAAGAAGTGAACTTGGTTTTAAAAAAGTTGTAGTGTTGCCTGCTGGTATTAATCAAGAAATATTTAAACCAATTGATTCTGTAAAAATTTATGATCTTATCTTTGTTGGTTCTCAATTGGATGGGAAAGGGATTCATGAACTTGTAGACGCGCTTAGCTTGCTTGGGCGGAGGATATCAATTGCTGTTGTAGGAAACGGGCCTTTGATATCTGAGTGGGAAAGGATAAGTCGTTTCCACAATATAAAACAGTTTAATTCACTTTCTCAACCTGAGATAGCAGAGCTTTATTCGAAGTCTAGATTCTTAGTACTACCATCTAAGTCTGAAGCTTTTGGTTTGGTTATTAGTGAAGCTATGTATTGCGGCACTCCAGTTATTGCCTCAAACGTTGGGGGTATAAAAGATCAGGTTGTCAATGGCTGCAATGGTTTTTTTATAGATGACATCTCGGTATATGGTATTTTGAATACTATAGAGTTAGCTCTTGATTTAAGTGATGATGAATACAAATTAATGTGCGAATCAGCTAAGGTTTCAAATAAAAATTTCTCTTTGGCTGAAGTTTGTCGAGTGATATCGAAAATGTATAAGGAATAAGCATGAAATTAAAGAGAAAGTTATTATATTTTTTATATATAGCTATCTTTAGGTTTACTCCGGAAGACTACCGACCATATAGTCTTTTCTTTCCCGCGTTTAGGAGGTTTTTAGTCAGTAACTTTATCGATTCTTGTGGTAAGAGCTTGCGGGTAAAGTTTAACTGTGATATTTCACCAAATATTAAAGTTGGTCACAGTTCTGAGTTAGGTCAGCGGTGCCTAATTCATGCAGGTGTTGAAATCGGCTCCAATGTCATCATGGGGCCTGATGTAAAGATTTACACAAGGAACCATGTTTTTGATAGTTTAGAAATCCCTATTCAGCAGCAAGGGAAGAAACAACAAAAGACGATAATTATGGATGATATTTGGATAGGTGCTAATGTGATTATTCTACCTGGTATAACTATAGGAAGTCATTCAGTCATTGCGGCTGGATCAGTAGTAACAAAAAGTGTGCCTGAATATGCTGTTGTGGGTGGTAATCCTGCTAAATTGATTAAGGTTAGGAATGTCTGATTCTACTCTTATTTATCTTATGGGTGCTGGGCGAAGCGGAACAACTATATTGGCTACACTGCTAGGTAACATAGATGGGGTTCGAAATCTTGGAGAATTGCATCAATTGCCGGAGCATGTCTTAGGGGAAAAGAATTGCAGTTGTGGCAAAGAGCTCTATATGTGTCCGTTCTGGAGCGAAAATGCCTCTGAGCTGGAACTATTCAAGTTTTCTGAGTATGGTAAAGCTGCATCAGATTTGGAAAATCATTCGAAGATTTTAGGCTATTTTTTTAAGAATAAGAAAAATGAAATTTATTCTAGGGCCAATCAGGAGCTTCTAGATAAAGTTCTGAATAATGATCAATTTGTAGTGGATAGTGCAAAGTATATAGGGAGGGCTCTTGCTTTAAAATATAACACGGATTTTAATATTAAATATATTTATGTCGTTAGGGATCCTCGTGGAGTCATAGACTCTTTTTCGAAAAATGTACAAACAAAAAAGTCATTTTTCTCCTCAATTTTCTACTATGCGGCTGTGAATTTTTTAGCTTCACTTGTTTCTAATACCCTACTGAAAGGAAAAGTTCTTAAAGTCAGGTATGAAGATGTCATCGGTAGCCCTGAAGATACGTTAAGAACAATAAGTGCTTTTATTGGGGCCCCCGTTGATGATTTGATCTCTAAGCTGAATGCTGGGGATGAACTTGATATGGGCCATATAATTGGGGGAAACCGGATAAGAGATAGTGGTAAAGTGAAATTTAATCCTAAAGATAAATGGAGAGACAAAATGTCTACTCTACGCTCATTTTCAGCTTATCTTATTCTTCTTCCTTTCTGCATGATCAATCGATATAAGCTTTGATATGAAAATATCTATCACTCTTGATTATGAACTTTTTTTCGGGTGCTCCACGGGCACTGTAGAGGCTTGCCTTTTATTGCCAACTGAAGCACTTTTGAAAAAATTGGATCCGATGGGTGCTAAGGTTACCTTTTTTGTCGATGCTGGCTACTTAAGTCGTTCAGCAGAGTTGGGTGTGGACTTGGAAAATAGAAAGAAGGTGATTGATCAGCTCCGATTAATTATTTCAGATGGCCATGATGTTCAGTTGCATGTGCATCCACACTGGGAAGACTGTTCTTACCGTAATGGCGAGTGGTGCATGGATACTACCCGTTTTAAACTAATCGATTTTCGTCAATCCCAATCATCTGAAATTATAAATAAGTATGCTGAAGTTTTGAATAATGAGCTGAAGATAACAGTATGTGCATTTCGTGCTGGGGGTTGGTGTATACAACCATTTGATCACATAAAGAATGCGCTAGTTCAGTGTGGAATTATCTATGATACTACCATTTTCAATGGGGGCGTGAATAATTCAAAAACACATTATTTCAACTTTTCCTCTTCCCCTTCTAAAGCTTCGTACTTCTTTGAAGATGATCCTTGTATTGAGGTAGATAGTGGGAGCTTCATGGAGCTTCCAATTGCAGATGTTAAAGTTAGTCCTTTTTTTTTCTTAAAGATGTTTCTTGCTAAGAAGCTTGGAGGGGCGCGTCATATTCCTTATGGAAATGGGAGGGCAATATCTTTATCCAAAAAAGATACTGTTCGCTTGCTCACAAGCTACAGTTATAGTGTGGTTTCTATTGATGGTTATAAGTCTTCTTTGCTAGATTATTCTGCAAGACGTTGGGCTGCTAAGTATGGTGAAAGGGCACCGATGGTTATTATCGGGCATCCTAAAGCTTTTACAAATTATTCATTGGGTCAAGTTGAGTCTTTTGTGAAAAAAATAGGGGGTGATAATTTCGTTTCAATTCCAACGCTCGCTAACTATGTGATCGAAAATAAAATTTTTTGAATTTTTTGTGCTGAGATTTTAAATGCATAGAGTGGATTTTATGGGTTGCCCTATGGATGTTGCAACCATGAAAGAAACAGTCAATTACATCGATGAGGCTGTTGCTAAGAAGCGTCTTACCCAACATGTAGTGGTTAATGTTGCTAAAATCGTAAATATGCAAAGTGACTCGCAGCTAGATGCTTCGGTACGTGGGTGCGATATCATCAATATCGATGGTATGGGAGTGGTACTGGGTGCCCGTTTCTTGGGTCATCATGTGCCGGAGCGTGTAGCAGGAGTAGATCTATTCAATGAACTGCTGGCCATGAGTGCGCGCAGGGGTTACTCGGTCTATCTGTTGGGTGCTACGGACGAAGTGGTAAGTGAAGCTGCAAAGCGGGTTCAGCATTTGTATCCGGGTCTTAAGCTGGCAGGCTATCACCATGGTTACTTTTGGGATGATGAAGAAGCTATGGTTAAAAGAGTATATGAATCTGGTGCACAGCTGCTCTTTGTGGCAATTACTTCGCCCAAAAAAGAAAACTTTATTAACCGCTGGCGTGATCAGTTAGGTGCTACCTTTGTAATGGGGGTAGGGGGTACCTTTGATGTGGTCGCTGGTAAGGTTAAGCGCGCTCCTGTATGGATGCAAAAATGGGGATTTGAGTGGCTATACCGTGTCATTCAGGAGCCGCAGCGAATGTGGAAACGTTATTTACACACTAACAGTAAGTTTGCTTGGTTGCTGTTGAAAGAAAGACTTAGGTTGCTAGTGGGTAGGAAGTAATTGAAACAATAGCACAGAGTTAATTTGATCATTTTTGGATGTTGATTATTGGAATTTGAAGCGCTGTTGACGTTATTGGCTGTTAGCGTAGTTCTGATGTCGCTTGCCTTTACCCGTCTTCCTGCAGACTTGGTGCTTATGGCAGCGATGGCCTTTATGGTGGTCAGTAAGATTCTTGAGCCCTCTCAAGCTCTAGTGGGTTTTGCGAACCCCGGTGTAATCACCATCGCCACGTTGTATGTTGTGGCGGCAGGCCTTAAAGAAACCGGTGCCGTGCAGTGGGTGGCCACTCGTTTGCTTGGCCAGCCCCGCTCGGTGCGCGGCGCCCTGGGGCGAATGCTCCTGCCCACAGGAACACTCAGTGCCTTTATGAACAACACCACGGTAGTGGCTATGTTCATTCCTGCCATTCAGGATTGGTCTCAGCGGCTGCGCATTCCGGCATCCAAGCTGTTGCTGCCGCTCAGCTATGCCACCATTCTGGGCGGCACCTGTACGCTGATTGGTACCAGCACCAACCTGGTGGTGTATGGCTTGCTGCAGAGCGAAACTGGCGAGCAGTTGGGGCTGTTTGAACTGGCTTGGGTGGGGTTGCCGCTGCTGGTGGTTGGGGTTGGCTTTATGCTGCTGTTTGCCAACCGGTTGCTGCCGGACCGGGGTGGCATTGCCGAGCAGCTGGAGCAGGTGCGGGAATACGGGGTAGAAGTAGAGGTTGAGACCAGCGGGCCCTTGGTGGGAAAAACGATCGCCCAGGCTGGGTTACGCAGCCTGAGCTACGGCTACCTGACGGAGATCGACCGCCAGGGCAGGCTGATCACGGCGGTGGACCCAGACCGTACCCTCCAAGCCGGCGACTTGCTCTATTTTGTCGGTGCGCCCGAGTGTGCCAGCGAGCTGCGTCGTATTCAGGGGCTGAAGCCGGCCAACGGCAGCATCCACAAGCTGGATATTGCCAACCACCAGCGCTGCATTGTGGAGGTGGTGCTGGGGCCTGAGTTTTCGGGCCTGAACAAAACGGTGCGTGACTCCCGCTTTCGTAGCCGTTTCAATGCGGTGATTCTGTCGGTGTCACGCGAGGGCAACCGTATTCCCGGCAAGCTGGGCGATATCGAGCTGCGCATGGGGGATACCCTATTGCTGGAAGCCAGTCAGCAGTTTGTGGAGCAGTACCGCTCCCGCCGTGACTTTCTGCTGGTGAGTGCATTGAATGATTCCACCCCACCGGATTTTGCCAAGGCGCCGCTGGCGTTGGGTATTTTGCTGGGTATGGTGTTGCTCAGTGCTACCGGTTTGCTGCCGATTATGGAAGCCGCCTTTCTTGCTGCTGGTGCCATGATTGGCACCCGCTGTATTACCACCAGTAAGGCACGCCGTTATATCGATTTGCCGGTGCTGATCGTAATCGCGGCCTCCTTTGCCCTGGGAGCGGCCATGACCGAAACCGGCGCAGCTGCCGCCATCGCCAATCTGTTGGTGTTGTCGGATAGCATGTCGCCCTGGCTGGCGCTAGCACTGGTATATCTGCTGACAACCTTGTTCACAGAGGTGATCACCAACAATGCAGCAGCGGTGTTGATGTTTCCTATCGCCCTGGCGGTCGCCGAACAATTGGGTGTCAGTCATATGCCCTTTGTGATCGCGATCATGTTTGCGGCCTCCGCCAGTTTTATTACCCCCTTGGGTTACCAGACCAACCTGATGGTCTATGGGCCTGGCCGCTACAGTTTTACCGATTACCTGCGTATCGGTATTCCCATGAGTGTATTGGTAGGGGTGGCGGCTGTGGTGTTAATACCGCTGGTGTGGATGTTTTAGATATGGTGAGTCAAAAGTTTGCTCAGGAGCAGGACAAGATGACACCACGCCTGGAGCTGGAAATGGCGGAAGAGATCTATCTGGCTGAAGAGCAGATTGCGTCCGGTGAGGGTATTGCGCATGAAGATGCTAAAACGCGGGTGTTGCAGTTAGCTGCTGAGGTTGGCAGGGCGCGTTCAATACAAGGCCTTTGATCTGGTTGGTAACTTGACCGCACCTGTTAATGGGGGCTAGTTATAGGACTGTTCTTGGCTTTGCAGGTGTGAGCTATGAAGGTGGAATTTTCTGAGGATGTTATTCCCCTGTCAGATCTTAAGGTCAACCTGGGGAAGATCATTGGTCGCGTTCAGGATACCCATCGTCCGCTCCTGCTGACCAGCCGTGGCCGCGGTGTGGCGGTGGTCCAGGGGCTTAAGGATTATGAAAGAATGGCAGAGGAGTTGCGGTTCGTAAAGGCGGTTGCAGAGGGGCTGATGGATGTCCGTGAAGGCAATACTCTGTCTTTGGAGGATGCTAGAAAGGCGCTGGGAATCAAGTAAATGGAATTACGTATTGCACGGTCTGCGCTTGCAGATTTGCAGGCAATTCAGGCGTACTACGCTGAGCAGGGTGTACCTCATATCGGTGATGAGTATGTAGCGGCCGTATTAGAGCATGCAGGCATGTTGAAATGCCATCCTGATGCTGGTCGGATTGTTCCTGAATTTAATCTTGATCATATACGCGAGTTGATCCATTCACCTTTTCGAATTGTCTACTTGATACAAGCGACTGAGGTTGTACTGATTCGAGTTTGACGGTGTGAACGGCGGCTCGATTTATCCCGCGATGAAACCTGATTGAGGACGAGGCTGGCAACAGTCTAACTACACAAGGTGAATCGCCACTTGTTTGCTAGACGCCTCCTAGCCATAGAGAATGGCTTACAGAGAGGTGCCCATGAGCAGCAAGCGATACCCCGAAGAGTTCAAGATTGAAGCGGTCAAGCAAGTCACTGATCGCGGCTACAGCGTTGCCGATGTCGCAAAGCGGCTCGGCATCACCACCCACAGCCTTTACGCCTGGATAAAGAAGTTCGGCCCCGATTCAGCGGAATATCAAGCCAAGTCCGATGAGCAGGCTGAGATTCGTCGTCTCAAGAAAGAGCTAAAGCGCGTCACTGAAGAGCGCGACATCTTAAAAAAAGCCGCGGTGTACTTCGCCAGCCAGTCAGACTGAGGTACACCTACATCCGTGATAATCACAAGGACTGGCCCGTGCGCAGGCTATGCGCGCTGCTGGATGTGCATCCCAGTGGTTATTACGCCTGGAGAAAGCAACCGAGATCGGATCGCAGTAAGCAAGACGATAGGCTAACAGGGCTGATCAAGCAGTTTTGGTTGGAGTCTGGTGGTGTTTATGGATATCGCAAAATCCACAGTGATTTGCGAGATCATGGAGAACAATGCGGCCCCAATCGGGTGCATCGCTTAATGCAACAAGCAGGCTTACGCGCTCAGGTTGGTTACCGCAAGCCCCGCCAGAAGGGTGGCACAAGCCATATCGTTGTACCGAATAGGTTGCAGCGGCAGTTTAGTACCGAGGCTCCAAACGAGGCCTGGGTTACTGATATCACGTTTATCAAAACCCACGAGGGTTGGCTGTACCTGGCGGTCGTGGTCGACCTGTTCTCGCGGCGAGTGATCGGCTGGTCCATGCAGTCACGCATCACCAAGGAGCTGGTGTTGAATGCACTGCTGATGGCTGTCTGGAGAAGGAGTCCGAAAAACCAAGTCGTTGTGCATTCAGACCAAGGTAGTCAGTACACCAGCCATGACTGGCAAGCCTTCTTAAAACAGCATGGTCTAGAGGGAAGCATGAGCCGTCGAGGCAACTGCCACGATAATGCGGTGGCTGAGAGCTTTTTCCAGCTGCTCAAACGCGAACGCATCAAGCGAAAGGTCTATGCCACGAGGGGTGATGCACGCCGTGATATCTTCGATTACATCGAGCTGTTCTATAACAGCAAACGACGTCACGGTTTTAATGATCAGCTGTCACCGCTAGAGTATGAGCAGCAGTACGAGAAACGGCTAGAGTGTGTCTAACGTACTGGTGGCGATTCAAGGAGGTGTGCAATGGAACTGCACCCGCGTTTTCATCCCATCATCTACGTGCGTGGCTTTGCCATGCGCGATTCCGATATCGAGCAGACGGTGCATACGCCCTATATGGGGTTTAACACCGGTTCTACCCGTGTGCGACAGGGGCCGGGTGGCGAGCTGGTGCCGCATCTGTTTGAGTCTCCGCTGATCCGGTTGATGAAGGATTACGGCTACCGTGATCTCTACGCCGATGGCCAGCCCCATAATGGGGCTGTGCCGCAGCGCTCCATTCTGATCCACCGTTACTATGAATCAGCCACTGGCGAGCAGCAGCGGCCCAGTATCGAAGAGGCTGCTGCCGATCTGGGACGGGCTATTCTGAAGTTGCGTGATCAAGTGTGTGGTGACCATGAGCAGGCAAAAGCGCATTTCCGGGTTCATCTGGTGGCGCACTCCATGGGCGGGCTTATCTGCCGTTGTTTGCTACAGAACTCCGCCGTGGCAGATGAGGGAGCCCGCGCCGCTGTAGATCGGTTGTTTACCTATGGTACGCCGCATAACGGTATCGAGATTGGGGGTATGAACTGGCCCACGCGACTGGGCATCTGGAATATCGGCAATTTCCATCGTGAAGAGATGGCGCGCTATCTTGGGTTGTCGGAAGACAGTAAACGGGTGGATGAGCTGGATGCCGCACTGCCGCCGGAGCGGGTTTGTAGCCTGGTGGGCACCAATCATCAGGATTATTCCCTGGCACGCCTTGCGGTAGGCGCGATGAGTGATGGCTTGGTCAAGCTGGATAACGCCAGTGTGGCCGGTGCGCCGCGGGTATTTGTACATCAAAGCCACAGCGGCCACTTTGGTATGGTCAATTCCGAAGCCGGGTATCAGAACCTGTCGCGGTTTCTGTTTGGCGATCTGCTGGTCAAGGGGACGCTGGTCACCGAGCATTTGCCGTTGCCGCCCAGTGTGGCTCGTGCCCTTGATGAGGGGCAGCAGGTGGAAGGTAGCTACTACTTTGAGGCCAGTGTTACGCCGCGCCAGAGTCCGTCGGTTCCCTTGACGGATCGCCGCGTGGCTACCGGATCTGCCATTCTGCGTCGCTATGATAGTTGTTTCATCCCGAGCGATTAGGGCTGGCGGCGCCGCGTTATCCGTGCCTGTTTTCGGTGTTTCTGGATACGCAACGAGTTGAAGCGGGGCGCACGCTGGTGTTTGCCATTGATCTGGCGGTGTTGAGTACCGATTTTGCCATTGATGGGCGCTGGTTCAGCCGGCAGCGTATTCCGGATGAGTATCTCTTTCGTGACAAGCTGGTGATTCGTGCCATACGCAAGGACGATGATTGGCTGCTACGGTATGTGTTGGCCGATAGCCAGTGGGGCGAGTCGCGTGGACGTTTGGTCGAGCGGGATGAGCAGGGCTGGTATGTGCCTTTGAGCACGGCCAAGGGGTTCAAGGCACGGTTGCGGTTGGAGTTTGTGGGGCGGTAGGGGATTGTTGGTGCAGGGTTCATCGCCTGCGAGGCAGGCTCCTACATGGTTCGTGCTGTAGATGATTTTGTAGGAGCTTGCCTTGCAAGCGATGGGTTTGGTTTGAGGTTTATCGCCCGCGGTGAGGGCTCCCACAACAATTGCTCGTAATCTGGGGCTAGAATAATCGTCTGCAGGCAGGCTCCTACATGGTTCGTGCTGTAGATGATTTTGTAGGAGCTTGCTTTGCAAGCGATGGGTTTGGTTTGAGGTTCATCGCCCGTGGCGCGGGCTCCCACAATAATCGCCTGCATGGCAGGCTCCTACAAAAATGATCGGGCAATTGCTGTCTCAAACACGCCCCCCCGAGGGCATGAATCGCCTGCAGGCAGGCTCCTACAGCCATCACGATTAAGGGGTTCGGCCTGCCC
Organism: uncultured Marinobacterium sp.; assembly: GCA_963677795.1. Taxonomy (GTDB): domain Bacteria; phylum Pseudomonadota; class Gammaproteobacteria; order Pseudomonadales; family Balneatricaceae; genus Marinobacterium. Next base: position 3,235,116 of record OY782520.1, read on the forward strand.
TGATCTCGGGTAAGATGGCGGCTTTCTACGTTGCGTTGGGAGAAACGGGTGGCGCCTTTGAAAATCGTTGCACATCGTGGTGTGCATTTGCTGCTGTTTGGTTGCTGCTCTGCCTTGCTGGCCTATGGCTTGTTCCGTCCCCAGTCGCCGCCGGATCTGTTTACCCAGTCCGACAAAGGGCTGCATCTGCTCGCGTTCATGGCCTTTGCCGGATGTGCTCGCCTGGCCTTTCCGTCTGTTTCCGCTTATCTGTTCTGGCCGCTGTTGTTGTGCAGCGCGCCGCTGCTGGAGTATCTTCAGCACCTGCTGCAGCCTGTGCGTACTTTCAGCCTGGCCGATGCGGGTGCCAATCTGTTGGGCGTTCTGCTGGCGGCGCTGGCCTGGGCGTTGATGCAGCGTGTGCTGTCGAGTAACAGAAGTTGAGGAGGCCGGTTTGGCGCGAGCGGGTTGGAACAGGTGGGTGTTGCTGTCGTTGTTGACCGCCGGTACAGCAGTGGCGGCCATGCCGGAGGGGCAGAAGGCGGTCAGTGCTCAGCTGCTGGAGCAGGTTGAGCACTGGCATGCGCAGGCGGAGACCGGTGATGCGAATGCCCTGTTCAATCTGGGCCAGTATTTTCGGCGTGGCATCGGTATAAAGCCGGATCCGCAGAGGGCGCGGGGCTATTATCAGCAAGCGGCGGAGCTGGGGCATGCCGGTGCCCAGTTGAATCTTGGGACGCTCTATTACTTTGCGCCGGATAAGCCCAACCTGGAGCAGGTGCTCTACTGGTGGGGCAAGGCGGCACACCAGGGAGAGCCTCAGGCCCAGTATCAGTTGGCAGTGTTGTCACTCAAGTTGCCTCAGCCGCAGCTACTCGATGCCCTGGCCTGGATGACCCTGGCGCGGGACAACGGCCACCCCCAGGCTGAAAAGGCGCTGCAGCAGCTGACATCCAGCGTGCCGGCCGCAATTCAGGCGGGCCTGGCACCGCGTCTGGCTGAGCTGCGTTCGGAGACCCAAGCACCTTCGCCTGTCGATGCACAGGCATCTGCACCTGAAGCTCGCACGGCGCCCACCACTCCTCAGCCCGAAGCAAAAGAAGCGGAAGGCGCGATTGAGGACGCCGCCGATGTGGCTGCTTCACCCACTGTCGTGCCGGAAGTTCAATCCGAACCGGCCGGGTCGGAGCCTGAAGCAGAATCGGCAATTGCCTGGGCTGATGCCCTGTACACGGTGCAGCTGGCGTCCCTGACGGATGAGGCTTCGGCGCAGGCGATGATGCAGCAGCTGGTGCAGCGCCATGCGGCGGTACTGGCTGATCACCCGGTTCGAGTTTTGGCCGCCCGGCTTCAAGGCAAGGATATTTACCGCGTACAGGCGGGGGCCTTTGCGACTCGTGCCAAAGCCGGCCTGCTGTGCAAGGTGTTGCAAGACGGCGGCCAGGGCTGCTTCCCCAGCCGCTTGCGCTAACGTGTACGGGTTTTGCGGTGATGGCCGGCCAGCACCGCTATCGCAGCCAAGGTGACAAAGGTTGCCGCATTGGCCGGGATCTGCAGATTGAAGTCTGTCGACGAGTGGATCAGGATGCCCAGTATCCCCATGGCAGCCCCAAAGCCGATGCCGCTGCGGTACCAGGATTCACGGCGCCATAGCGCCTTGAGGGCGTGGTAGAGCGCGAGCAGGACAAAAGCGGCCAGCAGCGCGAACCCGATCAGGCCGTACTCGATGGCGAACTGCAGATAGTCGTTATGGCTGTGGTCGTAGTGCAGCGGGACGTCAGCGCCCGGATACTGCTGAAAGCTGGACTCGAAACTGCCGGCACCAAAGCCGCCGATCGGCCGTTCCTTGAACTGTTCCCAGGCGTAATCGAATACATCCAGGCGTAACTCCCTCTTGCGGGCGATCACCTGCTCCCCTTCCACTACGTTTTCCACCCGGGTGTTGACCAGGCGGTCCTTGAGCTTGTCCAGGCCGAAGAACTGGCTGATCACCAGTACGTCAATCACCACCAGACTGGCCAGGATTAGGCTGTTGCGCAGGCGATGCTCCTTGTTGAGCAGGATGAATAGTGCGCCGAGAATCATCAATGAAGCGAAGAAGGCGGTATTGCCCATGCGTGAGCGGGTCATCACCAGAGCGATCACCATGATCACCAGGCCCAGGCGCAGGCGGGCCTTGGGGCCCATCAGCAGTTCCAGCAGGCTGGTCCATTTGAAGGCGGCGCCGTCACGCAGGGCGAGCAGCAGGCCGATGCCCAATCCCAGTGTCATCACCAGATAGCCGGCCAGATGGTTGCGGTTGACGTAGGTGCCGGTGGCGACTCCGAAGTAGCTCTCCTTGGGTACGAAAAACAGCCACTCGATGCCCGACAGCGTCATCAGGGTGCCATAGAACGCCTGCAAGGTAGCACTGACGATCAGGGTGCTGATCAGCAGGGTCAGGCGCCGGCGGGTGTGGAACAGCCCCACGATCAGCAGGAACAGCAGGCTATAGCCGACGCCCAGCATCAGGTAATGCAGGCTGCGGCCGCTGTCGGTGCTGAGGCCGCTGACCAGTTGCACCAGCGTCCATGCCTGCACGCCCAGCAGCAGTAAGAACAGTGGCAGGGCCGGGCGCAGGGCCTGATTGGCCGACGCGCCCTTGCGCAGCTGCAGCCAGCTCCAGCCACCGCAGAGCAGGGCCGTGAGCAGGCAGAACAGTGCGGCCGACCAGTCACGGTTGCTGCCCAGCGGCAATGGCAGCCAGAACAGCAGGGCCAGGGTGGCAATAATAAGGCTGGATTCCAGGCGCGAGCGGGGCTGGCTCATGGTGTGTCGGTCCTTGTACGAGCGGTGGTTGTTCGGTGGTGGCCTATGGTAGTGACTCGCTGGATGGCTGACCAGCCCGACTCCGGAGATTGTAACGGCAAGTTAACAGTTTTTGCCGGTTCAGGTCTGGTAAAGCCGTCGCCAAATCCCTAGAATCACCGGGTGAAAGTTACATCATGGGCGGCGACTGTTTTTGACAAAGGCGCACCTGTGGTGGTGGAGATCTAAGGTATACATCGGGGCAACGCTCCGCGCGCTTCGACATACAATTTAATGAGGACGTAATCATGCGCAAGACACTGACAGCTCTTTCTCTGGCCGCCGCCCTGGCATCCGGCCATGTAATGGCAGATGACGCAACTCTGAAGGCGATGCAGGATGCCGGCGTTGAGTTGACCCAGGAACAGGCTGACGCCATTGCTGCAGCTGATCAGAACCAGATCGCCGCTGCCGTGGCTGCCGTTGTTAAATCCCTCGCCGGCGATGCTGCCGCCGTTCAGAAAGTGGTAGCCGCAGCTGTAGCGGCTGCGCCGGCCCAGGCTGCCAGCATCACTTCTGCATCTGTTGCTGCAGCTCCGGCTCAGGCGGCCAACATCACGACTGCCTCCGTTGCTGCGGCACCGGCTCAGGCAGCGGCCATCACCTCTGCTGCTGTTGCTGCGGCCCCGGCTCAGGCGGCGACCATCGCCGCAGCGGCTGCCAAGGCGGCCCCGGCTGAAGCGTCCAAGGTTGCGGCGGCGGCTTCTGCGGCTGCTCCGGAACAGGCGGCTGCCATTGAGAGCTCTGTCAAGGCGGCTGCACCGGCTGATAGCGGTGCCGATAGCAACTCTGACAGCAATGCCGACGCTGGTGCTGATGCCGGTGGTGAAACCTCTACGGTCAATACCGGCAGCACCCCGTCTGGTAGCGGTAGCGGCAGCAGCGGTTCTGACGCCAGCGACAACTGAGCCCGTGCCCAGCGCACCTGTGGCTGTCAGGGCTGCAGGTGAATAGTTTTTTCCGGATAAAAAAGGCCCTCTGGAATGCGTAAGACATTTGTAATGAATTCTCTGGCTGCCGCTGTCATGCTGGCCGGCAGCAGCAGCGTAATGGCGATCGAGGCGGCTTCCATGCAGCTGGGTGCCATGTCGCTGACCCCGACGCTGGAACTGTCGGAATCCTACGACGACAACTTCCGTGAAACCAGCAACGAAGACTCTTCCTGGATCACCACCATCAGCCCGACCTTCGTGCTGGCGGCTCAGGATCGCCTGAACGTGTACAAGCTGACCTACAACTTCAGCAGCGATATCTTCCACTCCAGCCATGATGACAACAACACCGATCATCACCTGGATGCGGATGCGCACATGGAGTTCAACGCCCGCAACCGTCTCGACCTGAACGCCGGCTATGACCGCGTGGAAGAGGTTGCCGGTACCGAAACCAGCGGTATCAATGACAAGTACCACACCTACAACATCGGTGGTGTGTACGGTTTTGGCGCCAAGTCAGCGACCATGAACTTCGAACTGGGCGCTAACCACGAGTGGAAGCGTTACGACAACGACGGCACCATCAACAAGGATCTGGAGCGCGACACCACCAGCCTGAGCGGTACCGCCTTCTACCGTATCGGCGCCAAGACCCGTGCCCTGGTTGAAGTGCGCTACAACGACTACGACTACAAGCTGGCTACCTCCACGCTGGACAGCGACTCCATGGCCTACCTGGTGGGTGTGACCTGGGATGCAACTGCCAAGACCAGCGGTAGCGCCAAGATCGGTTACGAGGATAAGGACTTCGACAGCGCCGCACGCGAAGACGTGGACAACACCATGTGGGAAGTGGGTGTGACCTGGCAGCCGCGCAGCTACTCCAGTTTTACCCTGAACACCCGTCGCGGTACTGACGAGGGTTCTCAGGGTGCCGAGGACTACATCGAAACCACGCGTACCAGCCTGGGCTGGAACCACGACTGGAGCTCTTACGTCTCCACCGAGGCAAGCTATGCCTTTACTGATGAAGAGTACGAAAACGGTCGTGAAGACGAAACCGATGAGTTTGCTCTGGGCCTGAACTATGAGCTGCGTCGCTGGGTCAGCGTGGGTGTCGGTTACAAGTACAAGGACATCGACTCTACCGATCCGACCGAAACACTGGATCGCAACATCTATCAGGTAAAACTGACCATGGGTCTCTGATCCGTCCTTTACCTGTCTGATTCAAGGGGGAGCATGACTCCCCTTTTTGCTGTAAAGCTGTCATGAGGCTCAAGATAAAGATGCTCAAGTCCGTCTTTTCACGCACGTTGCTGATGCTCTCCCTTCTGTTGTGCTCCCTGACCGCCTGGTCTGCCGGGAACAGCCAGTACAAGCTGGGTTCGGGCGACGTCATCAGTATCAACGTATTTGGCGAGGAGGATCTCACCTTTGATCAGATCCGCCTGAATGACGCCGGTACTTTCTCCTACCCCTTCCTCGGTGAAGTGCGCGCCAATGGCCGTACCGCTGCTCAGATCGAGCAGGCGCTGGTCCAGGGACTGAAAGGGGATTATTTGATCGACCCCAAGGTGTCGGTGAGTATCCTTGAATACCGTGACTTCTTCGTCAACGGTGAGGTCAAGGATCCCGGCGGTTATCCGTTCAAACCCGGCCTGACACTGCGCAAGGCGGTAGCGTTGGCTGGTGGTCTGACCGAGCGTGCTTCTGAGAGCAAGATCTCGATCATTCGAGAGCAGGGCGGAAGCAAGCAAACGATCAAGGCCAGCATGGATACCTCTGTCCTGCCGGGTGACATCATTACTATTGAACAGAGTTTCTTCTGATTATGGATAACAGACAAACCCAGCCGGAACGCGCGTCTATGACACAGCAGCTGGATGACGAGATCGATCTGCTGCAGCTGTGGCAGACGATCTGGCGTCGCAAATGGAGCATTCTGACCCTGACGTTGGTGGTGATGATGCTGGCGGCGCTGGTCGTATTGAGCATGACGCCGATCTATCGTGCCAGTTCGACCCTGTTGATCGAACAGAAAGCCGCCAAGGCGGTCTCCATCGAGGACATCTATGGTCTGGATGGCGGCAGCAGTGAATACCTGCAGACGCAGTTCGAGCTGCTCAAGTCCCGCGAGCTGGCCGAGCGTGTCGTGCGTCAGCTGAGCCTGGCGACGCATCCCGAGTTCGACCCGCGTCAGCAGCCCGAGCCGTTGATCGATCTTTCCGGCCTGTTCGCGACCCTGGATGTACGCAGCTGGTTGCCGATGACCACGCCGGGCGACCTGGCTGAACCCGAAGAGCTGACTGAAGCTCAGATCCAGGACGAAGTGGTCAAGGCGTTCATGGAGCGCACCACCATTTCACCGGTGATGAAGACCCAGTTGGTCAAGGTTGAGGTCGAGATGGCGGATGCCCGTCTGGCGGCACAGGCAGCCAATGCGCTGGCCAATGCCTATATCGAGAGCCAGCTGGAAGCCAAACTGGCGATGACCCAGACCGCCACCGACTGGATGAACGAACGCCTGAGCGGCTTGAAGAGCAAGCTGCAGGAATCCGAGCGCCGGCTGCAGGAGTTCCGTGAATCCGAGAACCTGGTCGACCTGGAAGGGGTGACCACCGTTGCCGGTGGCGAGCTGTCCCAGACCGGTGATCGCCTGATCGATGCCCGTCGCAGCCGTGCCGAGGCGGAAAGCCAGTACCGTCAGGTGTCGTCCATGCGCAGCGCCGGTTGGCAGCGTCTGTCCAGTGTGCCGGCGGTGCTGAGCAACCAGTTGGTGCAGCAGTTCAAGGCGGAGCAGGGTAAGGCCAGCTCCCGAGTGCAGGAGCTGTCCCGTCGTTACGGTACCAAGCATCCGAAGATGATTGCCGCCCGCTCCGAGCTCAATGCGGCGACTGCCAACCTGCGTTCTCAGGTAGAGCAGGTGGTGGCCTCCATCGAGCGTGAATATCAGCTGGCGACCGCCAACGAGCGCTCCCTGCAGAGCTCCTTCAACCAGAACAAGGAGGAGATTCAGGATATCAAGCGCAAGGAGTTCAAGCTGCGTGAACTGCAGCGTGAGGTGGATGGTAACCGTTCCCTTTACGACACCTTTATGACGCGCCTGAAGGAAACCTCGGCCACGTCCGACTTTGAGGCGGTCAACGCCCGTATCGTCGACCCGGCGGTGGTACCGGACGAGCCGGTGAAGCCGAAGAAGAAGCTGGTGGTTGCCATTGCCGGTCTGCTGGCGATGATGGCCGGTGTCGGCATGGTGCTGCTGCTCGAGTTCCTCAACAACACCTTCAAGAGCACCGAAGATGTCGAAAACCGTCTGAACCTGCCGGTGCTGGGTATTCTGCCGCTGCTCAAGGGCAAGGAGCGACGCGATATCGCCTCCATGTTCAATAAGGATGAGGATCGCTCCTTTACCGAGTCGATACGGACCATTCGTACCGGTGTGGTGCTGTCCGGCCTGGACAACCCGCACAAGGTGCTGGTCGTTACTTCCTCCGTTCCGGGCGAGGGCAAGAGCTCCGTTGCGGCCAACCTGGCCTTTGCCATGGGGCAGATGGAGAAAGTACTGTTGATCGATGCGGATATGCGTCGCCCGACGGTGGCCAAAAGCTTCGACTTCCCGGTGGGTACGCCGGGTCTGGCGAACCTGGTGGCCGGTACTGCGCGTCTGGAAGACTGCATCAAGGAGCTGGATGGCAACCTGAGCGTGATTCCGGCCGGTACCGTGCCGCCGAACCCGCTGGAGCTGCTGTCGTCCCAGCGTTTTGCCAAGGCACTGGAAGTGCTGGAGCAGCGCTTTGACCGTATCGTCATCGACTCGCCGCCGACCCAGGCGGTCAGTGATGCGCTGGTACTGTCGACCCACGCCAACGCGGTGATCTATGTGATCAAGTCCGAGTCCACGGCGATTCCGCTGGCCAAGCGTGGTGTCGGCCAGCTGCTGCAGAACAATGCGCCGGTGACCGGCGTGGTGCTGAACCAGGTCGATATCAAGAAGGCACAGAAGCAGGGCTACAGCTATGGCGGTTACTACGACTACTACGGCTATAGCGGTACCAAGGAGGCCTGACGTCCATGGGTATGATCGACCTGCACAACCATTTGCTGCCCGGTATCGATGATGGTGCCGAGGATGTGGGCAAATCCGTTGAGCTGGCACGGATGGCGGTGGCGGACGGGATCAGTCATCTGGTCTGCACGCCGCACATCCACCCAGGGCGTTACGACAACACACCCGAAACCATCGGTGCGGCGCTGGAGAGTTTTCGTGCCGCACTGACCGCGGCCGAGATACCGCTGAAGGTATCCTCTGCCGCGGAGGTGCGTTTCGGGCTGGAGTTGATGGAAGGCGTTACCCGTGGCGTGATTCCTTTCCTGGGTGAGTGGGAAGGGCGCAAGGTGTTGCTGCTGGAATTTCCGCACAGCGAGGTGCCTTTTGGTGCTGAAAAGCTGACTCAGTGGATGATCCAGCGTGGCATCCTGCCGATGATTGCTCATCCCGAACGCAACAAGGGGATCATGAAGTCGCGCAGTAAACTCAAGCCTTTCCTGCAGCAGGGTTGCCTGTTGCAGGTGACGGCCGCATCGGTGGCCGGGAGCTTTGGCGAAACCGCTCAGACGGTAGCAGCCGAGTTGCTGCGTGACGGCCAGGTCACGATTCTGGCCACGGATGCTCACAACAGTACTCATCGGCCACCTTTGCTGCGTCCCGGTGTACAGGCCGCGGCCGAGCTGATCGGTGATCAGCAGGCCGCCGCGCTTGTGACCCATAATCCCTGGCAACTGGCTCAGGTGCATTTCTGATGGCTTCGCGCGGTTCTGTACAGGCCTTGTCTCCGCAGGGTTTGAAAGTGGTTGCCATTCTGGTGGCGCTACTGGCCGTGCCGCTGGGGTGGCTGGGTTTTACCTCGCTGGTGGCGGGTTTGTCGCATAGTCAGGCGCAGCTGTTCCTGGATGACTGGGGCAAATCCGGTCAGGAACCGTCCGAACGTGCCTGGCAGCTGACGACCAATGCGGCCGAGCGGGCGCGGGTCTGGTATCCGGGGACAAATGCGGCCTACGCGGATTCCCTGGGGCGAGCCTATGAGTGGTACAAGGTGAAACTGCCGTTTGGTCATCCGGAAGCTGAAGCCGCCCGTCGACAGGCGGTGGAGGCCTACCGTGACTCCATCGCCAGCCGACCGCTCTGGCCCTACACCTGGACCCAGCTGGCGTTTGCCAAGCTGAGACTGCTGGAGTTCGACGACGAGTTTGATCTGGCGCTGAAGAAGGCCGCCGAATTGGGCCGTGAACGCGTGCGCGTGCATGCGCCACTGGCCGAAATCGGCATGATCGCCTGGCCATCCCTGGACGCCGAGCAACGCGCGGCTACCTGGCGGTCTCTTGAGCTGGTACTGCGCTATGACCCCCGCCGTGCAAAATACCTGCACCAACTGGCCAAAGAGGCCAATCTCTACCCCCAGCTGTGTGCAGCTCTTGATCCCGAGTTGCTGCAGAAACGCCGCTGGTGTCGCTAAGTCTTAGCCTGGCCTCTTAAGGGGCTGCATTCCATGCGCGATGAATCCTGCACAGGGGCCGTCGACCGTGGAGTGGGCTCCTTCCTGGATTTTCTTCATTAGCCAATCGCTTGCGTGGCCCAGGCCACCCTCTCTTGATGCTGCGCATCAATTCACCTTGTGGCAAGCTCCTACACACAACTATCGGCCGAGGAGGTGTTTCCGCTATGGTTGTAGGAGCCTGCCTGCAGGCGATTAAGGATGTGCCCGATTCAATCGCTTGCGGGGCAAGCTCCTACACAATTATCTCAACCCGGGAATATCTTCGGTTGGGTTGTAGGAGCCAGCCTGCTGGCGATTAAGGATGTGCCCGATTTAATTCGCTTGCGGGACAAGCTCCTACACAATTATCTCAACCCGGGAATATCTTCGGTTGGGTTGTAGGAGCCAGCCTGCTGGCGATTAAGGATGTGCCCGATTTAATTCGCTTGCGGGACAAGCTCCTACACAATTATCTCAACCCGAGAGTATCTTCGGTTTGGTCGTAGGAGCCTGCCTGCAGGCGATTAGGGGTGTTAATTTAATCGCTTGAGGGTGGTTGACTACCCGGCGCGAGCCGGCTTCGATACATAAAACCTCAATCTAATCAGAAAGCAGGGACGCTTTATGAATCATGCTAATCGCTTAAGGATTGGGCGATGCTCAGTGCCAGGTCAAATCTATCTGGTAACGACTGTATGTTGGCATCGTCGGCCGATTTTTCATGAGATGGTAGCGGCTCGTTCGGTCGTGCATTCTTTGCAAGAGCTGCAGAATTCTGCGGATACACTTGCCTATGTTGTTATGCCGGATCATTTTCATTGGCTGATGCGGCTGGGTAATCGGCTGGATCTTTCCGCAACCGTTCAGGCGGTTAAAAGCCGGACAACCTCACGAATACGTCGTCAGACGGGTAAGTCGATTGAGGTCTGGCAAAAAGGGTTCCATGATCGTCAGTTGCGTAAAGAGGATGATCTGGTAGATATGGCGCGGTATGTGGTAGCTAACCCTGTACGGGCAGGTTTGGTGCGTTCGGTGAGGGAATATCCGTTTTGGGATGCTATCTGGCTATAAGTCAGGAGCGTTGTAGGAGCCAGCCTGCTGGCGATTAGGGTGTGTGCCTGATTCAATCGCTTGCGGGGCAAGCTCCTACACAATTATCTCAACCCGAGAGTATCTTCGGTTTGGTTGTAGGAGCCTGCTTGCAGGCGATCGGGTCTGTGCTCGATCAATCGCTTGCGGGGCAAGCTCCTACACAATTACCTCAACCCGGGAGTATCTTCGGTTGGGTTGTAGGAGCCAGCCTGCTGGCGAATTTAATCCTCCGCGTAAGCTTCTACCGGCAGGCAGCTGCACATCAGGTTGCGGTCGCCGTAGACGTTGTCGATACGGTTTACCGTCGGCCATAGTTTGGACTGCTTCAGCCAGCTGGCCGGGAAAGCGGCCTGTTCGCGGCTGTAAGGGCGGTTCCACTCCGGGTCGATGATGTCGGCCTGGGTGTGGGGCGCGTTCTTCAGCGGGTTGTTGTCCGCATCCAGCTCACCCGCTTCCACCAGTGCGATCTCTTCACGAATCCGTACCATCGCTTCGATGAAACGATCCAGCTCGGCCTTGGATTCGGATTCTGTCGGTTCGATCATCAGCGTGCCCGGTACCGGGAAGGACATGGTCGGGGCGTGGAAGCCGAAGTCCATCAAGCGCTTGGCCACATCTTCCTCGGAGATGCCGGAGGCTTCCTTCAGCGGGCGCAGGTCGATGATGCACTCGTGGGCCACGCGGCCGTTACGGCCGGAGTAGAGTACCGGGTAGTGCGCGCCCAGCTTCTTCGCCAGGTAGTTGGCGTTGAGGATCGCGTGGCGGGTTGCCTGACGCAAGCCTTCTCCGCCCATCAAAGCGATGTAGACCCAGCTGATCGGCAGGATGCTGGCGCTGCCCCAGGGGGCGGCGGATACGGCACCGTTACCGGCCTTGGGTCCGTCGATGCCGACCACCGGGTGGTTGGCGACGAAGGGTGCCAGGTGCGCCTTGACGCCGATCGGGCCCATGCCCGGGCCGCCGCCACCGTGCGGGATGCAGAAGGTCTTGTGCAGGTTCATGTGTGACACGTCGGCACCGATGTCGGCCGGGCGGGTCAGCGCTACCTGGGCGTTCAGGTTGGCGCCGTCCATGTATACCTGGCCGCCGTTGGCGTGCACGATGTCGCAGATCTCGCGAATGCCTTCCTCGTAGACGCCGTGGGTAGACGGGTAGGTGATCATCAGGCAGGACAGGTCGTCGGCGTGGGTTTCCGCCTTGCTGCGCAGGTCGTCGATATCCACGTTGCCCTGGTCATCACAGGCCACCAGCACAACCTTCATGCCGGCCAGCGCCGCTGACGCCGGGTTGGTGCCGTGTGCCGAGGTCGGGATCAGGCAGATGTTGCGGTGGTCGTCGCCCTGCGACTGGTGGTAGTGACGAATCGCCAGCAGACCGGCGTACTCGCCCTGAGCACCGGAGTTGGGCTGCATGCAGATGGCATCGAAGCCGGTGACCGCTTTCAGCATCTCTTCCAGGGAATCGATCATCACCTTGTAGCCCTGGGCCTGCTCCAGCGGTGCGAAGGGGTGCAGGGCGCCGAACTCAGGCCAGGTCACCGGGATCATCTCGGCGGTGGCATTGAGCTTCATGGTGCACGAGCCCAGCGCGATCATGCTGTGGGCCAGCGACAGGTCCTTGTTTTCCAGTCGCTTGAGGTAGCGCAGCATCTCGGTTTCGCTGTGGTATTCGTTGAACACCGGGTGGGTCAGGAAATCTGAAGTGCGTTTCAGGTTGGCAGGGATACTATCGCGAGCGAGGCTCGCTCCTACAGAGGATTGAGTGTGGGAGCTTGCCTCGCAAGCGATCAACTCGGCGTCCAGTGCCGCGATGTCGAGGCCGTGATCGGCACCCAGCAGGGTGGTCCACAGGGTTTCGATCTCGGCGCGGTCACTGCGCTCGTCCAGGCTGATGCCCAGCTGGTCATCACCCAGCTTGCGCAGGTTGAAACCGGCTTCCTGAGCGCTCTGGTAGAGGCTGTCACGGTCGGCACCGGCTTCGATTGTGATGGTGTCGAACCAGGTGTCGTGCGCCAGCTTCAGGCCTTTCTGCTGCAGGCCGGCGGCCAGCAGGTCGGTCAGGCGGTGAATACGACCGGCGATGGTCTTCAGACCTTCAGGGCCGTGGTAGATGGCGTAGAAGGCGGCCATGTTGGCCAGCAGCACCTGAGCGGTACAGATGTTGGAGGTCGCCTTCTCGCGGCGGATGTGCTGCTCGCGGGTCTGCATCGCCATGCGCAGCGCCGGATTGCCGCGGCTGTCGACGGACACACCGATGATGCGGCCCGGTACCGAGCGCTTGTAGGCGTCACGGGTGGCAAAGAAGGCGGCGTGCGGACCACCGTAACCCATGGGCACACCGAAGCGCTGGGCAGAACCGAATACTACGTCGGCACCCATCTCGCCTGGAGATTTCAGCAGTACCAGGCTGAGCAGGTCGGCGGCGGCGCAGACCAGTGCCTTGTTGCCGTGAGCCTTTTCGATCAGAGGACCAAAGTCGCGCAGCTCACCACTGGTGCCCGGGTACTGTACCACCACACCGAAGGCTTCATGCTGATCCAGCAGGGCTTCCACATCGCCGACGATGACGTCATAGCCCAGCGGTTCGGCGCGGGTCTGGATCACGTTGATGGTCTGCGGGTGCAGCTGCTCGTCCACCAGGAAGGCGTTGGCCTTCTTCGCCTTGCTCATGCGCTTGCACAGCGTCATCGCTTCGGCGGCGGCTGTTGCTTCATCGAGCAGAGAGGCGTTGGCCAGGTCGAGGCCGGTCAGGTCCAGAATCATCTGCTGGTAGTTCAGGATCGCTTCCAGGCGGCCCTGGGACACTTCCGGCTGGTAGGGCGTATAGGCGGTGTACCAGCCCGGGTTTTCCAGCACGTTGCGCAAAATCACGTTCGGCGTCAGGGTGTCGCTGTAGCCCATGCCGATCAGCGAGCGCTTGAGCTGATTCTGCTGCGCGATCGCTTTCAGCTCGGCCAGCACCTGGGTTTCGGTTTTAGGTGCGGCCAGCGGGATCGGCTGCTCCACACGGATGCTGCCTGGAACGGTTTCGTCGATCAGGGCATCGAGGCTGTCGACGTCCAGTGCGGCCAGCATGGCGCTGGCTTCATCGGCAGAAGGGCCGATGTGTCGGCCGATAAACGCATCTTGCTGTTCCAGATCATGCAGTGGGGGCAGGGTCTGTTCACTCATGGCGGATGGTCCCGGTTGTTCATGTAATGGGCGCTATGTTAGCAGAGATGTGGTCCGGGCGTGATCAGCGATTAGTGGAAAGTGCGGCGCGAAACGGGGCCTTTCGATCAGGCTTGCGGGCCGCATTTTGATCGGGTCAGTCTAATCCATGTCATTAATTTGCTACGTTTATTTGCTTTTATTCGACATCAAGAGGGGACTACACTTAAACTCGGTTGTGGCTATTTAATTCAGGGAGAGATTCGATGCCCCGCGCGTTCACATGGACCGCCATCCTGCCTTTTCTGGCGTCTGTTCTGATGCTGGTACTGTTTCAACTGGAATCCGTGCTGACGATCTATGGGGTTGTCGGTTTGGCCTTGCTGGCCGGTGCGCTTTTGTCCTGGTTCAGCTGGCGTCAGCTGCAGCGCCTGCAGGTGGAGCAGGACAGGCTTAGGGCTCAGCTGGAGCAACAGCATCAGCAAGCCGAGCACCACCAAAGCAATATCGAGGGAATGCTGTCGATCTGGCTGCGCCTGGTGCCGGTGTGGAACCGTCATCTCAGTTCTTGTCGCGAGATTGGCAATGACGCCGTCAATGCCCTGTCCAGCCGCTTTGCCGAGCTGGTGCAGTTGATTGCCGTTACCCGCGCCTCTTCCCGCACCAATTACGAATCCAATGATCTTGATGCCATGTCGGAAGACAAGGCCCGATTGCAGCAGCTGTTCGGCAAGATGAAGAACTTCGATGTCACGACGGATCTGCTGTTCGATCAGATCAATCGCCTGGACGGCTTCGCCAATGACCTGGATCACATGGCCGGGGCGGTAGCGTCCATCGCTGAACAGACCAACATGCTGGCGCTGAATGCGGCCATTGAGGCGGCCCGTGCCGGCGAGGCAGGCCGCGGCTTTGCCGTGGTGGCCCAGGAAGTGCGCGAGCTGTCGACCCAGTCCGGTGAAACGGGCCGCCATATCGCCGAGAAGATCGCCATGGTCAAGGACGCGATGGAGGCGATCAGCCGCTCAGCCGGCGAGACCCGCGAGCAGGAAGACCATACCCTGGACGAGGGGGAGCAGTTCATTGGCGAAGTGGTTCAGCACCTGGAAGCGCGAGCCATGCAATTGATCGATGACGGTGAGCAGCTGCTGGCGACCAGTGCCGAAGTGAGCACTCAGATCGAACAGGTCCTGATCGAACTGCAGTTCCAGGACCGGGTCAGCCAGATCCTGGAACAGGTGTCCGGCAGCATGGCCCAGATGACCTCTGTGCTGGAGGCCGATGAGAGCGCCTATCGCAGCGGCGAGCGGGCGCTGTCACTGGATATCGACCAGTTGCTGCAGGACATGAAAACAACCTACACCACGGTGGAGCAGCACCGGCAGCATGACACGGCTCGTCAGGACAATGACCAAGCCGATACGGCGGCCGCCGGCTCCATCAGTTTCTTTTGATCACATCGACTGACCGGATAAGTAAGCAGAGATGGAAAAAACAATCATGGTAGTGGACGACTCGGCATCGATTCGCCAGGTCGTCGGTATTGCCCTGAAGGGCGCCGGATACAAGGTGATCGAGGCGTGTGACGGGCGCGATGCCCTGGCCAAGCTGACCGGGGACAAGATCCATCTGGTGATCAGTGATGTCAACATGCCGAACATGGATGGCATCACTTTCGTCAAGGAGCTGAAGCAGAACCCGCGCTACAAGTTCACCCCGGTGATCATGCTGACCACCGAGGCGGGCCGGGACAAGATGGCTGAAGGCAAGGCGGCCGGCGCCAAGGCCTGGGTGGTGAAACCCTTCCAGCCGCCGCAGATGTTGGACGCGGTCGCCAAACTGATCATGTAAACGCGATCTTCCGCCGGGGATGAGGGTGTTATGGGGCTAGAGATAACGCAGGACAAGGCCAGGGCGCTGGTCGATGTGCAGGATGAAATGACCATCTATACCGCCGCGCTGCACTGGGAACAGCTCCAGCCGCTGCTGGCCCAGGTCAAGTCGATCGAGATGAACCTGTCCGCCGTGTCCGAGATCGACAGTGCGGGCGTGCAGCTGCTGCTGGCGCTGCAGCAGGAATCCGAACGTCTGCACAACCAGTTCCGGTTGAATCAACCTGCCGCTGAGGTTCAGGAATTGCTGAAACTGCTGCACCTGGATCGGCAACTGCTGCCAGCGAACCCGGGCACCACTCAGGAGGGTGAGCAGCATGGATGATATGACGCAGACGTTCATTCAGGAGTCGGAAGAGCTGCTGACTCAGATGGAAGATGCGCTGCTGGCGCTGGAAAGCGAACCCGGTGACAGCGAGCAGATCAACAGCCTGTTCCGGGCCATGCACACCATCAAGGGGGCGGCCGGCATCTTCGGTTTTGATCCGGTGGTCGAATTTACCCATCCCGTGGAAACGGTGCTCGACCAGGTACGCAGCGGTGGTCGTGAACTCGACGAAGCGCTGGCCGGGCTGCTGCTGGAATGCAAGGACCACACTGCCCAACTGGTGGAGCAGGTGACCGGCGAGGAGAGCGTCGATGCCGAGCTGATTGCCGCCGGGCATCAGCTGCTGGAGCGCATGACCGGGCAATCCTTTGCCAAAGAGCCTGTTGAGGCGGCGGTCGAAGACGTGGCGGCCGAGCCGGGTTCTCCGTTCTGGCTGATCACGCTGCAGTTCGGCAGTGATGCCCTGCGCAACGGGATCGATCCGGCTTCCTTTATTCGCTACCTGGGTAACCTGGGGGAGATCGTCGACCTGATCACCCATCATGATCATCTGCCCAAGGCCGATGGCTTTGATCCCGAATCCTGCTACCTGGGATTCGACATCCTGTTGCGCAGTGATGCCAGCAAGCAGGAGATCCAGGCGGTGTTCGAGTTTGCCGAGGACGACTGCGCCATCCGTATTCTGCCGCCGGCCGAGATCGAAACGACGTTCGAAGCGATGATGGAAGAGTTGCCGGAGGATCATACCCAGCGCCTGGGCGAGATGCTCATGGCGGTCGGGGCGATCACCGAGCATGAACTGTCCGGTTCGCTGCAGCATCAGGTGGAGCAGGCGGCCACGACCGGTGACGCTGCCGCCGTGCCGCCGGTGGGCGAGATCCTGGTCGAGCAGAAGGCGGTCAGCCGCGGCCTGGTGGACAAGGCGCTGGACAAACAGCAGCGAGCCAAACAGAAGGCCAGCCATGAAGCCAGCCTGATCCGGGTGGATTCGACCAAGCTGGGACGCCTGATCAACCTGGTCGGTGAGCTGGTGATCTCCAACGCGGCGGTCAAGCTCCGCGTTGAGGAGCAGGGGCTGGGTGAACTGAGTGAGCTGGTAGCGGCCAGCGAGCATCTGGTCGAGGAGATTCGGGATAACGCCCTGCAGCTGCGCATGGTCCAGATCGGCGACACCTTCTCCCGTTTCCGCCGTGTGGTACGGGATGTCAGCCGGGAGCTGGACAAGGAGATCGAGCTGGTCATCACCGGCGGTGAAACCGAGCTGGACAAGACCGTGGTCGAGAAGATGACCGATCCGCTCACCCATCTGGTGCGCAACTCCCTGGATCACGGCATTGAGCTGCCGCAGGATCGCTTGCGTGCCGGCAAGCCGGCGAAGGGCACGTTGAGCCTGAATGCCTGCCATGACTCCGGCCATATCGTGATTCAGATCCGTGATGACGGTGCCGGCCTGGATGCGAACAAGATTCGGGCCAAGGCCGAGGCGATCGGTCTGATCAAGCCAGACCAGGTATTGACCGACAAGGAGATCTATCAGCTGATCTTTGCCCCGGGTCTCAGTACCAAGGAGAAGGCCAGCAACCTGTCCGGCCGGGGTGTCGGCATGGATGTGGTGCGGCGCAATATCGATGCCCTGCGCGGCATCATCGATATCGACAGCGAGCCGGGGGTGGGCACCACCGTGACCATCCACCTGCCGCTGACCCTGGCGATCATCGACGGCTTCATGGTCGGCGCCTCGGGCGAGCGCTACGTGATTCCGCTGTCGATGGTGGAAGAGTGTGTCGAGATGGACAGCTCCGACTGGGAGCTGGATGAGGAGCGCCGCTACGTCAACCTGCGCGGCGAGGTGATGCCCTATCTGCGCCTGGCGGAGTTTCTGCAGATTCCGGACGACGAGGGGCTGGGACGGCGTGAGAGCCTGGTGATCGTGCGCATCGGTCAGCACAAGGCGGGTTTCGTCGTCGATACCCTTCATGGTGAGCTGCAGACCGTGATCAAGCCTCTGGGACGCATCTTCAGTGGCTTCCGCGGCATCAGTGGTTCCACCGTGCTGGGCAGTGGCGAAGTCGCGCTGATCCTGGATGTGCAGGGGCTGATCCATGCGGCCACTGCGCAGATGCAGCTGCACTGAAAGGGAGGGTAAGCATTGACTCAACAGGATAGTCTGGGCGGTAACGCGGGCGGCCAGTATCTGACTTTCATGTCAGGCCAGGAGCTCTATGCCGTCGATATCATGCGGGTGAGCGAGATTATCGAAATCAGCGCCTTGACCCGGGTGCCCAAAACCCCCGAATTCATCCGCGGGGTGATCAACCTGCGCGGTGGCGTGGTACCGGTGATTGATCTCACCGCCAAGCTGGGCAATGGCCTGAGTGATCTGACCAGGCGCAGCTGCGTGGTGCTGGTCAGCGTCGATCAGCCGGATGGCATGCAAACGCTTGGGCTGCTGGTGGACGAGGTGCGCGAGATCATCGATATAGGGCCGGCCGATATCAAGCCGCCTCCCGCGCTGGGTGATCAGGCCGATACCGGCTTCATCCAGGCGATGGCACAGGTGGGGCAGCTGTTCATCATTCTGCTGGAGGTGTCTGAGGTGTTGAGCCATCACGAGATCCAGCAGGCGGGTGCCGTTACCGAGCAGCTCTCCGGCCAGCTGCCGGAAGCTGAACAACTTCAATAACCGATACAACCTCAGGGAAACAGGGCAAGACTATGTTCAATAAACTGAAACTGAGCATGCAGATCAGCATCGGCTATGCCGCCGTGCTGGCGCTGTTGCTGATCGTCTCCATCACTGCCTATCTGGGGCTGAACAGTGCCGTGGGAGGGTTCAGCGAGTACCGTGGACTGGCGCGGGATGCCAACCTGGCCGGCCGTGTACAGGCCAATATGCTGATGGTCGAGCTGGAGGCGAACCGCTTCATGTCTGAACAGACCGAGGAAGCCGTTGATCTGTTCAACGAGCGTTTCGAGCTGCTCAAGCAGCTGTCGGCAGATGCCCAGCATGAGATTCAGAAACCTGAGCGTGCACGCAAGGTTGAAGTGATTGTCGATGAGATCGGCAACTACGAGAAAGCGTTCGAAACGGTTGAACGCACCGTCAACAAGCGCAATGAGATCCTGAACGAGGTGATGAACGTTCAGGGGCTGAAAATGCGCCAGCTGATGACCGAGTTCACCGAAGCGGCGCAGAGTCAGGGGGATACCCAGGCGGTCTATCTGGCCGGTCGTGCGCAGGAAGCCCTGCTGCTGGCTCGTCTGTCGGCCGTGAAGTTCCTCAATGCCGACAATCGTCAGGATATGGCACGTGCGCACAAGGAGTTGGACGATAACGTGACGTCGGCGCTGGCACGCCTTGAACGTTCGACCACCAACCCGAATCAACGCGCAGCCCTGCGTGAGTTCCGCACCGCAATGGAGGCGTATATCCAGGCGCTGGATCAGGTCGACGCGGTGACCACTGAGCGAAATCGCGCCCTGGAAGAGATGCATCGCATCGGTCCGGTGATCGCCGAGGCCACCGAAGAGGTCAAGCTGTCGGTGATTGCCGATCAGGATGCGCTGGGGCCGCGCCTGCAGGCGGAAAACGAGCGTACCGTGCAGATGGTGATCTGGATTTCGCTGGCAGCGGTACTGGCCGGCATCTTCCTGTCCTGGCTGCTGGTCCGTGTGGTCAAGCGTCCGCTGGGTGGCGAACCGGCCGAGATGGAAGTGATCGCTCAGCGCATTGCCGAGGGTGACCTGCAGATCAAGTTCCACAATCCGGAGCAGGCCACCGGTGTCTATCGTGCCATGATCCACATGGTGGAAAACCTGACCAATACCATCGAGCAGGTACGCGGCGGTGCCGATAGCCTGGCCAGTGCGTCCAACGAGCTGAATGCCTCGGCGCAGTCGATCAGTCAGGCGGCCACCGAGCAGGCGGCCAGCGTGGAGGAAACCACTTCCTCGGTCGAACAGCTGCATGCGTCGGTACAGCAGAATACCGAGAATGCCCGTGTCACCGACCAGATGGCGACCCAGGCGTCCGGTGAAGCCGAGCGCGGCGGTGAAGCGGTACAGCGGACTGTGGTGGCGATGAAACAGATCGCCAACAAAATCGGTCTGATCGAAGATATTGCCTACAAGACCAACCTGCTGTCGCTGAACGCGGCGATCGAAGCGGCCCGTGCCGGCGAGCATGGCAAGGGCTTTACCGTGGTGGCGGCGGAAGTGCGCAAGCTGGCGGAGAACAGCCGTGTCACCGCACAGGAGATCAACGAACTGGCGACCAACAGCGTCTCCATTGCTGAAGATGCCGGCAAGTTGCTGGAGCAGATCGTGCCCAGTATCCAGAAAACCGCCGACCTGGTGCAGGAGATCACGGCATCGTCTGAAGAGCAGGCCGCGGGTATCGATCAGATCAACAGCGCCATGTCTCAGCTGGACAGCGTGACGCAGCAGAACGCTTCCTCCTCCGAGGAGCTGGCCGCGACTGCCGAGGAGCTGAGCAGCCAGGCGGAAGCGTTGCTGGATGCGGTGGCCTTCTTCCAGCTCGACGCTCAGGGACGCAAGCGCCCTGCGGCGGCAGGGCATAAACCCCAGAAAGCCAGCTACCGCCAGCCGGACAGCGCGGCCGCTGCGGGCGATGACGAAGACTACAACGACAGCGAGTTCAAGCGTTACTGATGGTGATAGCGATGGACAACGCGGAACAGGCGGCGGTAGCCGTCGGCAACGACCAGTACCTGACCTTCCGGGTGCTGGGCGAGCAGTACGCCGTGAATATCCTCGATATCAAGGAGATCATCGAGGTCACTCAGATGACGCGGGTGCCGATGGCACTCGCGGCGGTGCGCGGTGTGATGAACCTGCGCGGCAATGTGGCCCCGGTGATCGATCTGGCCGAGCGTTTTCACACCACCCGTACTGAGCTGGATCGACGTTCGGTGATTTTGGTGGTGCAGCTGGAGGTCGAAGGCGAGCAGCAGGTGATGGGCATGCTGGCGGAAGAGGTCAACGAGATCGTCGAGATCGAGCCTGACCGCTTCCAGCCGGCGCCTGAGTTCGGGGCCGGTATTCGCCAGTCATTCATTCGCAGCATGGCACAGGTGGACGGCCAGTTCATCGTGCTGCTCGATCTGGCGCGGGTGCTGAGCATTGCGGAGCTGTCGGTCCATCAGGCGGAGGCTGAATCGAACTTGATGACGGAAACGGTGGGCGCCGACTGAATGGCATCCATCTCCGATGTCGAGTTTCAGCGCTTTGCTCGACTGCTCTACCAACAGGCCGGCATCCACCTGAGCGAACGCAAGAAGGTGATGCTGGCCACTCGATTGAATCGACGTCTACAGCATTTCGGGCTGCGCAGTTACGGGCAATACTTCAAGCTGGTGACCGGCAGCGAGCATCCCGAAGAGCTGCAGGTGATGATCGATCACCTGACCACCAACGAAACCCAGTTTTTCCGTGAGCCGGCGCATTTCCGCTTTCTGGCCGATCTGGTGCGCCGCCAGCGGTACGAGCACTGTCGGGTCTGGTGTGCCGCTTCTTCCTCGGGAGAGGAGGTCTATACCCTGGCGATGGTGCTCGATGATGTGCTTGGCAGCCAGGGCTGGTCGGTGCTGGGGTCGGATATCAGCAGCCGCATGTTGGTACAGGCACGTCGCGGGATCTATCCCGAAGTCGATAATGTTGCCATCCCCGAGCCCTTGCTGAAGCGTTATTGTCTGCAGGGCGTAGGGGCTCAGGCCGGTAACTTTGCCATTGACCGGCGTCTGAAGCGTAATGTCGAGCTGCGCCAGATCAACCTGACGACGCAGCTGCCCTCGATCGGGCAGTTTGATCTGATTTTCATCCGTAATGTGATGATCTATTTTGATCAGCCAACCAAGCAACAGGTGGTCAAACGGGTCATCGGCCACCTGAAGCCTGGCGGCTATATCCTGACCAGCCATTCGGAAACCCTGCACGGCATTACCCCGGAACTGGAGATGGTCCAGCCTTCCATCTATCGCAAGCGCGCCGGCCGGGAATTCTGAGATGAAAAGAATTAACCTTTTGCCCGGTGGCGTCCAGGTCAGCCGGGATTCCGAGGTTGTAATATCGACCCTGCTGGGCTCCTGTGTGGCGGCCTGTCTGTATGATCCTGTGGCGGGTGTGTTCGGCATGAATCACTTTCTGCTGGCCAGTCGCAAGGTGCGTCGCCAGTCGCGGCCTCTGTTGAGTGAAGGCGGGCGCTATGGCGTGCATGCGATGGAGCTGTTGATCAATGGATTGCTCAAGCAGGGAGCCGAGCGGCGCAGGTTGAAAGCCAAGGTATTTGGCGGTGCTCGGATGTTGAACTGCCGCGCCAGCGGGCACTTCGCCGTGGGGGACAACAATGCGCGCTTTGTGCTGGAGTTCCTGCAGAATGAGAAGATCCCGCTGGTGGCTTCGGATCTTGGTGGTTGTAGTGGCCGTCAGGTGCACTTCCATGGTTGCAGCTTCGCGGTTTATGTGAAGTTGCTGGATGGCCACGAGGGGCGAGAGCTGGTGGCGGACGAAGCGCGCTACCTGGATCGCAGGCTGGTCGAGCAGGAGCGTGCGAGCGAAGGCAGTATCACTTTTTTTGATGACTGATGTGGTGTGGCAACAGGAGAGCAGGGCGTTATGCCGATTAATGTATTGATTGTTGATGACTCGGCAGTGGTGCGCCAGGTACTGGTTTCTCAGCTGGAAGGGGTGGCCGGGATCCGCGTTATGGGGACGGCGTCAGACCCCATCTTTGCCCGCCGCAAGATGGAGCAGCAGTGGCCGGATGTGATCGTGCTGGATATCGAAATGCCGCGCATGGACGGGATCACCTTTCTCAAGCAGCTGATGGCCGAGCGGCCGACACCGGTGGTGATCTGTTCCACCCTGACCGAGCGTGGCGCCGAGACCACCATGCAGGCGATGGCAGCGGGGGCCGTTGAGATCATCACCAAGCCCAAGGCCGGGTTGAAGCAGTTTCTGCAGGAGTCGCGCAGCCAGATGATCGAAGCGATCAAGGCGGCCGCATCAGCCAGGGTATCGCGTGGCAAGACTACGGCGAAAGCTTCGCCGCTACAGCCGCAACCCAAGCTCAATGCCGATTCCGTGCTGCCCAAAAGTCAGGCCGGCAAGCTGTTCGCGACCACCGACCGGGTGGTGGCGATCGGCACCTCGACCGGTGGCACCCAGGCGTTGGAGCAGGTGTTGAAGCGGCTGCCGGTGGATGCCCCCGGCATCATCGTGGTGCAACACATGCCGGCGCAGTTTACCCATGCCTTTGCCGAGCGCCTCAATTCAGTCTGCCAGATCAAGGTCAAGGAAGCGCAGAACAATGACCGGGTGATGCCCGGCCAGGCGCTGATCGCACCGGGCGGGTTGCACATGATGCTCAGACGCAGCGGTGCCCAGTACCGCGTCGAGGTTCGTGACGGCCCGGTGGTGAGCCGGCACAAGCCGTCGGTGGACGTGCTCTTCCGCTCGGTGGCCGGGGCCGCCGGCCCCAATGCGCTGGGTATCATCATGACCGGCATGGGCGATGACGGCGCGCGTGGGCTGCTGGAGATGCGTCAGGCGGGGGCAGCCACCCTGGGGCAGAACGAGTCCAGCTGCGTGGTTTACGGCATGCCCAGGGAGGCGTTCAAGCTGGGAGCGGTCGAGCGGGAAGTGGAGCTGCTCGACATACCGCATCTGGTCGTTGAATCCGGCAAGCGCTAGCAGCAACCCCTTGTCATTGCAGCCCGGGAGATGACGGGAAACGCTGTTGCCCTGTACCGAGTAAAGGTGGGTCGAGAGGCGGTATTACTGTCTCGAGTAGCTGTCAGTTTTAATTGGCATAACTTATAATAAACCGTTATATGTTGGCCATCAGCCTCTCAACCTCGCTCGAATACCAGGATGCTCCCGATGCACGTCAGCCTGTTCCGTTCTCTCAATAACCTGCTCAGACTACTGGTACTGCTGTTCCTGATCGTCGTAGTCATTCTGGGCAGTTTTGCCGTTTACGGCTTCCGCTATGAAGCCTTCCAGTTCGATGACAACTTTGATCGACGCATGGTGCCGCTGTATCAGGTGGAGCGTATCGGTGGCATGCTGGAAGAGGTCCGTGCCCAGCTGCTGCTCAGCATCCAGCATGATCCCGGCAGTCAGTTTGCCAGTGCGCATGACCATCCTACCCGTCAGCATATCGATCTGATTCAGCAGCGAGAAACGCAGATCCGCCAGCTGTGGCATGATTTCGAATCGGTGCGCCATGGTGCCGAGGCCAGTCAGCTGGCAGCCGCGTTTGAAGCCCGGTTCGAGCAGTTTTTCAGCGAAGGGGTGGGTCCGGCCGTGAAACTGATCGAACAGGGGCGTTATGTGCAGGCAAACTGGCACATTCTGGGCAAGGTCAATCCGATCTATCGGGCGACTGATACGGCCAGGGCCGCGCTCAGCGATCGCAAGCTGCGCGGGGCCCGTGAAGCCCGTGCCGATATGGACGAGATGTCGACGACACTGGTGTTCCGTTTTGTACTGGTAGCGCTTGTCGGGCTGTTGCTGGCGGGAGGCTTTGCTCTGTATGTCATTCGACGCCTGAGTCATGGCTTGCAGAATATGGGGGCTCTGGCTGATGCCATGGCGGCCGGTGATTTCAGACAGCAGCAGCTGCCTCATGCCACTGTCGCCGACGAAATTGGCCTGATCACCCGGCGTTTCATTCAGACCCGTAACAGTCTGGCGGAGCTGGCGCGTGAAATTGGCGAAGTCGGCCAGTCACTGGGTGACCAGGCTCGACGCGGGGCTGTGCTGGCCGAGCAGTCGCGCAAGGGCATTCAGGCGCAAAAGGCGGAAACCGATATGGTGGCGACCGCCATGTACGAGATGAATGCGACCGTGCATGATGTGGCCAAGAGTGCCGCGATGGCGGCAGAGAGTGCCTCTTCCGCCGATAGCTCGGCACATAGCGGCCAGCAGGTGGTAACAGAGAGCGTCAACGGCATGAATCATCTGGCGTCAGAAGTGCAGTCGGCGGCACAGGTGATCAGCGATCTGGCGGCCGATGCTCACGATATCGGCCGGGTGGTGGATGTGATTCGTGAAATCGCCGATCAGACCAACCTGCTGGCATTGAACGCGGCGATCGAGGCGGCCCGTGCCGGTGAACAGGGGCGTGGTTTCTCGGTTGTGGCAGACGAGGTGCGCACCCTGGCGGGCCGGACGCAAAGCTCGACCGCTGAAATCCACGCCATGATCAGTCATCTGCAGGAAGCGGCGGCGCGCGCTGCGCAGGTGATGAAGCAGGGGCAGCAGCAGGCGGTGCAGGGGGTCGAAAAGTCGGCGAAGGCCAACGATGCCCTGGCCGAAATCATTGCCCAGATCATGAGCATGAACGACATGAATACCCAGATCGCCAGTGCGGCCGAGGAGCAAAGCTCTGTTGCCGAGGAGATGAACCAGAACCTGAACCGGATCAACATGGCGGCGGATGAAACCGCCCAGGCGGCGGACGACGTGGCTGCGACCAGTCAGGATATAGCGCTCCTGTCCGAGCAGCTGAAACACGCGGTCGACAAGTTCAAGGTCTGAGTTCAGCGCGGCGTCCGGTACCCAGGTGCCGGACGCTCAGATTCAGGTTTAGCCGAGCCGAAACCAGCAGTTCTTGCCCCGGGCCTTGGCCTGGTACATGGCATCATCGGCGCGGGTCAGCAGGGCATCGGCGCTGATGCCGTCATGGGGATAGAGCGCGATGCCGATGGACGCGGAGACCTGTAGCGACAGCTGGCCGCGCTGGACCGGTGTGCTCAGGCAGCGCAGGATCTTGTTGGCAACCAGGGCCGCACTCTCGGGCGACTGCACGGTTTCCAGCATCACCACGAACTCGTCGCCCCCGATGCGGGCACAGGTATCGGTGCCGCGCAGTTGTTCGGTCATGCGTCCGGCCAGCACCGACAGCAGGTCGTCCCCGGCATCGTGACCGTGCTGGTCGTTGATCTGCTTGAAGCCATCCAGGTCGATGAACATCAGCGCAAACTGTTTGTTTTCACGTCGGGCGCGGCGCAGGTTGCGACCCAGGTGCTCGTTGAGCAGGCTGCGGTTGGGCAGGCCGGTCAGCGGGTCATGCAGGGCCAGGAAGCGGATACGCTCCATGCGGCGGTGGCGCTCCAGTGCGATCGCGGCCAGGTGGGCCATACGCTGCAGCAGCTGGCGTTCGGATTCGCCGGGGGCGCCACTGGTCTGCGGGTAGCAAGCAAAGACACCAACCACTTCATCATAGGCGGCGACGATCGGTTGCGCCCAGCAGGCGGCAATCTGCAGGCGCGCGGCGGACTCGGCCCAGGGACGCCAGCTTTCATCCTGCTGAATATCGGGCGTCACGGCCAGAGTGCGCATCTGTACTGCGCGGGTACAGGTGGTGACCGAGGAGCCGAGCTGCAGGCTGTCTTCGCGACGGTTGAAGCTGGATGGAAGACCGGGGGCGCTTTTGATGCGTAGCTGGTTGCCCGACTCGTCCAGCAGCATGATGGCGGTCGCGGCGTTGGGGATTAGCTGCTCGACCGTGCTGCAGATCTCGTCGAGTACCGCATCGAAGGAGTCGCCGGTGGCGATCAGTTCCAGTACGCGGCGCTCCAGCTTGAGGATGCGCTCGCTGGCCCGCAGGTGTTGTTCGCGCTTGACGGCATTGGTGATATCCAGGCACTGCACCAGGGTCAGCTCGCTCTGGCTGAGGGGCTTGATCAGGATCGACTGGTGCAACGGTTGCAGTTCGCCGCTGGGGGTGCGCCTTTGCAGTGGCAGCAGGCGCTTGTGCAGCTGATAGGACAGGATGCGCCCCATGCGCTGGTGGCAGGCCGTTTCGATCGCATCCTGTAACGGCAGCGGTAACTGGCCGGGGAACAGCTGGTTCAGCGTCTGTTCCAGCATGGCGCTTTCCGCGAAGCCGGTATGGCGGCAGAACCAGCGGTTGCAGAAGATGATGCGACACTGGGCGTCCAGCAGCAGTACACCGCCATCCAGGCTATGCAGCAGGTCGGTACAGTCCAGGTTGTCAAGGATCTCGGTCAGGCAGAAGCCGGACGATTCAGGTGAGCTCAGCAAGGTAGGATCTCAGGGCAGTCACAAAGGAGTCAGCGGAATGCAGGTCGATGATGAAGGCCAGGTAGCCGCGCAGGGCGCTGTTGCGCAGGCTGAAGTCGATCTGTACCAGCATCACCAGGGTGTTTTGGGCTTCGCCCTGGTGCAGGTTCAGGGTGCCGGGCAGCTCGTCGGCACTGATGCTGAAGGCCAGCGGGATGTCGGTCTTGATCTGTTGCTGCAACTGATTGGCCAGGGTGGCGAGACAGTGGTTGAGCAGGATGTTGCCAAGTTCGGCCAGAGTCTCATGCTCAAGCTCGGTGATCTCGTCGGCGGACAGTTCCTCGCCGATCATCGCGTTGACCAGCTCCAGGCTGCGGGCCTCCGGGAACAGCAGGGCGGCACGGCCGTTGATGAAGCCTTCGAAGTTCTGCATCACACCCGCCAGAAAGGGGGGCAGGTCGTTACGGAAGGCTTTTTGAGCTTCGGGCACCGAGATGAACTCCAGCCGGGGGACCGACAGGAGCACCTCGTCACTGACCAACTGGGACAGGGCATGGGCGGCGCGGCCGACGCCCAGGTTCATCAGTTCGACGATCAGGTCGTGTTCGTCAGCGCTGAAAAGGTCCATCAGAGTTCCTGCTGAATGAAGGCGCCCAGTTGCTCGGCGGTTGTGGGTTTGGGTAGAAAGGCCAGGCCCAGTTCGGTGGCGCGTTGCGCCAGGGCGTCTTGAATATTGGCCGTGACCAGCGCCATACGCACCTGGGGGTGGTTCTGCTTGATGCTTTCCGCCAGTTGCAGGCCGTCCCGGCCCGGCATGTTGAAGTCGATTAATGCGATATCCGGTGTGCTGGATGCCAGCAGCGCTTCCGCCGCGTCGGCGGAGTCCGCTTCCTGCAGTGCCAGTTCCAGACCCAGGGACTGAAGTTGGCGCTTGAGGGTTAGGCGGGCGATGCGGCTGTCATCAACCAGCAGCAGACTGAGAGAAGTCGTGGTCATGGGGTCCAGGTGAAGTCGCCAAATTAAAACAAAATTTTAACAAGCTGTGCCTTCGGCGTCAGCCGGTTTTCGGTAAAAGCTTAAAATGTGTAGGAAATTGCCATGGAGCCGAAGTTGTGGCTGCCGTTTTGCCGTTCAAACTGCCGGGTGCGGTAGATGCGGGCATAGGACAGTTTCCAGCGCTCCCAGGTAGCCGCTACGCCAAAAGCGGCGTCAGCTACCCAGGGGCGGCGGTCGACACTGTGACTGTCTCTGAAGGTGTTGCCGTCCAGAAAGATGTCACGCAGCACATAGCGCCCGTCCAGTGACACGAAACCATGGAAACCCCACTGGTGACTGAAACGCGGATCGCCGCGGCCGGGCACGCTGTTGTCGCCACCGGGTCTCAGGGCCGAAGTGCCGAAGTCATAGGGCAGGTGTTTGCCGATGCGGTATTCGAGCCCGGCATTGAGGTAGGTTTTCACGTTGCCCAGGCTGCCGCCACCGTGCAGGATCGCCTCATGTGCCCAATGGTGGAGCAGCGGCTGGCGCAGCCAGCGGTACTTGTGTTCGTAGACCAGTTGCAGGCCGAATTCGTTTTCCAGCTGGTTATCCCAGCCCTGGAACTTCTCGAAGCCGCGCAGCTCATGGATAAAGTCCTGCGCTTCCTGTGCCAGGGATGCAGGCCCCACCACCCCCAGGTTTGCCTCGAATGAGTTCATTCGGGTACGGGTCTGGGTATGGTAGCCGAAACCGGCATAGAGCCAGCCGGCGTAGGGGCGGTCATCCGGGTCCAGGCTGGTGCGGTCGCGATCGTCCGGTGTCAGGATCTGCTGGCCGAGGGTGACGATCAGCCGCCGACTGATATCGTCTCCCAGGCTCACGGGCCCTGGGTCCAGCGGCGCCAGCAGCCGGTTGGCGGCGCGCAGCCAGTCCGGCAGGACAGGGTCATCGATGAAGCTGTCGATCTCGGGAGACACCCAGGACAGGCGGAGGCCGTTGGTGTACTGTTGATCGGTTTCGCTGAACAGGTCGTTCTCGAAGTAGAGATTGGCCGTCCAGCTGTCGTCGACCTCTTCGGCCCAGGCGGGCGGTAGCGCCGCCAGCAGCAGGGCGGTGGTGAGCAGGGGGGCTGGTTTCACTTGCGAACCCAGCGGCCGTTGGCATCCTGAACGTACTCGCCGGACGGAGTCATCTGCTGCAACCGCTCGCCGGTGCGCAATTCCATGATCTCCAGAGACACGCCGGCCTTGCTGGCCTTCTGCTGGTAGAGCGCACGGCGTTTGGCGTTAATCTGTTGTACCAGTTGCGTAACGTCGGCGGAGGGCGATGCGGAGACAATCCCGAGATAACCGGTGCCGCGCTCACCGACCAGGCCTTGGGCCTTGGCGTCATCCAGAGACAGTGCGTGAGCAGGCAGGCTGAGCAGCAGCGCAACCAGGGTCGCAGCCAGGGCGCGATAGGTCTTGTAAATCATTTAAAGGCCTCAGAAAAGTTCGCTGTTTTCGTCCAGCATATCGTCGATTTCCTTGTCGACTTTGACCAGGATCTCATGCTTGATTTTGACATTGAGGTTGATGGTGATCGGCTCAGAGGGCGCAGCCACCTGAACAGTCGGTGTGCAGCCGGCCGCCAGCAGTGCCAGGGCACAGAGCAGCGGGGAAAGATGGCGAGCGTGCATCGGTTTTCCTTCTCTTTGGGGAAATAATCAATCAGCCTTTGTTATTAGGACGTCGGTTGATGTTCAGGGTTCCATTCAATCGCAGCTTAGCTGAATACCAGACGAACCAACAGTCCTGGCTGACCTCTCCCTGACGATCTCTCCTGGCTGATTTCAGGGGGAGATGATCGTGATTACCGGCGAAAGCGACGGTCGATGGCGTCGGTGACGCTGTCGGTCAGACGCAGGGTACGCAGCAGGTCGAGCAGGTTTTCCTCGATATTGAGGTTCAGGTCGACCGGCCGCCCCTGCTGCCAGCCGGGGTTGCGCCCCTTGAGGCGCGCCCGCATGACGGCGTCGCCACTGGGGCTATAGTC
Source organism: uncultured Marinobacterium sp. (assembly GCA_963677795.1). GTDB lineage: Bacteria > Pseudomonadota > Gammaproteobacteria > Pseudomonadales > Balneatricaceae > Marinobacterium. The sequence goes on from OY782520.1 coordinate 3,264,936, forward strand.
CAGGGTCAGGTCCAGCAGGTCGAAGCGGAAGTCGGTGAGCGCGTCCAGTGCCAACTGGATACCCGGGTTCTGCTGGCCCATCAGCGAGACTTCCGGTGTGGGCTGGTAACGAATCACGCCGCCTTGCCCCTGGCTGATCAGCTGGCCCTGACTGATGCTGAGCTGATTGCCATCGAGCTTCAGTGGCAGGGCGCCGCCGAGAACGCCGCTGCCGTACAGTCCCTCCTGGGGGTAGAGTTCCAGTATCCGCTCCAGCTCCAGCGCCGCCACGGCGATACGGGTGTCGATCACCGGGTGGCGCGGATTGAAGCTCAGCGGCGGCACCGCGATGATGCCGTCCAGCGCCGACAGGCTGAACGAGGATAGGCTGAGACGGGGGGCACCGTGGGCGGGCAGGCTGAGGTCGAAGTCCAGCTGGGGGCCGAAGACCCGAATACCGCTGTCGGTGTGGTCTATCTCCAGCTGGCCGCTGCTGCGCAGCTGCCCGGTCGAGTTCAGGTGCACTCGCTGGCTCAGATTGAGGTTGCTAACCCGGGTGTGCTCATCCCAGGTCAGGTTGACCTGGCGGATGACGGGCCTGGCCTCCAGAGACCAGCGGTCGGCCGTTAGCTGGAGGCTGCCCTGGCTGCTCAGCGTGCCATGCTGCACGCTCAGCGGTTTCAGCTGCGTCGGTAGCCAGGGATGCAGGGCGCTGTACAGGGCTGCCACCGAGGTGGACGGCAGCTGAAAATCGAGATGGCCGTTGAGGTCCTGCGCCAGTTCTCCGTTCAGGATCAGCTGCAGCGGCAGCTGTTGGCTGCTGACCTGTGCCTGTGCGGACATGAGCTGCTGCGTCCGGTCCAGCAGCAGGTCGGCGTGCAGCGACAGGTTCAGTGCGGGCTGATGGACGGGCTGCAGGCGGATATCCGCCAGATTGATGCTGACCGGGTATTGCGGGCGCACGAGCTTGCCGGCAGCCGCGTTGATCAGCACCGGGCCCAGCGTCAGTTCGATGGGTTGCGGCAGCTTTATCCCCTGTGGTCTGAGCGCCAGACTGAGGTCGGAATGTTGCCACGCCGCAGGATGTTGCCAATGGCCTTCAAGCCGCAGGGCTTGAGTCAGTTCGGCGTCGAGGTGGTCCAGGCTGAGCGCCGGTTGCTGAAGGGCGGTGACGGCCAGTTGGCTGCCCGGTTCGACGGTCAATGAAAACTGGCCGGCACTCAGTTGTGCCGCGGCCTGGAGTTCCAGCCGGCTGCCGCCAAAGCCGGGTCCGGCTGCCGTGGTCAGGCTGGCCTGGCTGTCCAGTTGCAGGTCGATGAGTGGCAGCAGTTCCGGCAGTTGCGTTGGCAGGCTGGTGGGCAGGCGAAGACGCGCGTTCAGGCGCAGCTGGCCGGCCGGGTCTGCTACCGGTAACCTGAAATTGGGCTGCAGTTGTGCCAGCCAGTCCGGCAGGTATGTGGTTTCCAGCAGCAGGTCAGAGCGCAGCAGCCAGCTCTGTTCGGGGAAGGTCAGCTGGTGCGAGCTGCGCAGCAGAAAGCGGTTGTCTCGGCTCAGACTGAGGGAGAGGTTGAGCGCCGGGTCCAGGCCCAGGTCGAGATAGCCCAGTGCGGTTTCATTGCGCCGCAGCTGCATTCGCCCCTGCAGCAGTTGGGGCTCCAGGTCGATATTGCCCCTGGCCTGCCAGAGCGGCTGTTCGGGAGTGCTGTAGTTCAGCTCCAGCTGAGCGACTACCAGACGCCGCGAGGGGGCGTAGCGAAACAGCTGGGCGGGATGCAGGTTGGTCAGCGAGAGGCGGGTCGTCTGCGGTTCAGGCGGATTCAGGCGGCCATGAATGGCGGCGTCCGCCTGGATGGCAAGGCGTGCCTGCTCGATGCGCAGTTCCTGGATCTGGCCCCGCAGCAGGGCCTGAGGGCTGAAGCGGATGTCGATATTGCCCGCCTCCAGCTGCAGGAGGCGACCTTCGCGGCGCTGGCCGACACTGAGGTGATCGATCTGCAGCCGATGCCAGGAGGGGCGCTGGATAACCAGTCGAGGCTGTTCGAAGCCCTGCTGCTGCAGCCATTGCTGCAGCAGGTACTGGGCGGTCCAGGGCAGGGTGAACCAGAGTAGCAGCGGCAGCAGAAGCAGGCACAACAGCAGTCCGATCAGTCCCTTTCGCATTCAGCCCTCCTCAAGCTCCCTCCTTGAACTCGGTCCCTCGACTCAGCCTTGCATGCTGTGCCGGCGAGGCGATTTAGCCGAGCTTGCGCACCACGTTGAGGCCGTCGCGCACGGTCAGGAAGACGTTTTCCACGTCGGGGTCGGCAGCGATACGGCGGTTGGTTTCCACCAGAATATCGTCGATCTCCGATTCCGGTTGCACCACCTTGCCGGACCAGAGCACGTTGTCGAGCACGATCAGGCCACCGGGGCGGGTCATCTCTTTTACGCGTTCATAGTAGTTCAGGTAGTTGCGCTTGTCGGCGTCGATGAAGGTGAAGTCCAGCTCGATATCCAGCGTTTCGAGGGTGTCCAGTGCGCGGCCGAAGATCACCTCGATCTTGTGACCGTGTTCACTGCGATCGAAAAATCCCTTGGCGAAGTCGATGGCGCGGGGGTTGGTTTCGCAGCAGATCAGCTTGCCGTCATCCGGCATCCCTTCGGCAATGGAAAGCGCCGAATAGCCGGTGAACATGCCGATCTCCAGGGCGTGTTTGGGCTGCGTCAGCGCCGACAGCATCTTCAGGGTGCGTCCGACCAGGCGGCCGGACAGCTTCTGCGGCCAGCCCATGTTCTGGTTGGTTTGGTCGATCAGCTCCTGCAGCAGCGGCGGCTCGGCACTGGTGTTTACAAAGGCGTAGTCTTCAATGGTCTCGTCAACGAGAAAATCGGGCATCTTGGTAGGACCTGAAACAGCAATAATCGAAAAACGTTATTCTAACACTTAAGCGGGCGTCTGTTGCTCGCGCAGCCGCGACCAGTCGATACCGGCGATACGCCGCTCGGCCATGTAGTAGACCAGCGTACCGGGTTCGATCGTTTCATCCAGTGTCGGGTTCAGTATAGGGTGGGCATCCCCGGGGTGCTGGATGCCCAGCAGGGTCGCCTGGTAGTGCTGCTTCAGTGGCGCGTACAGTTGACCCAGGTTCATCGCCGGTTCCTGCTCCGGGTACAGAATGGAGAACTGGGTCATGCCGTCGGAGGCGTTCAGCAATTGCTGGTGCAGGCGAGTCGAGCCCGGGTCCATGGTGGCCTTGGCCATCATCTCCACCGAGACGGAGGGGGTACATTCGATCGACGGGCAGTGGTGCTGCAGCAGTTCGCCGATCGATTCGTCGCGGAAGTAGGCGATGATCTGGGCATCGGGGTTGCGCTGCCAGGCGTAGAGCGCGCAGACCAGGGTCTGGTCGTCACTGGGAGTATCAATCACGATGCTGGAAGCGCGGCTGATACAGGCGCGGTCCATCTCGGCGTCGTGGTTGTAGGCTTCTGCGCGGACGAAGTCGATCTCGCCGGGCAGCGGGTTTTCCAGTTCATTGGTCACGCAGAGGCAGACCCGGCGCCTGCGGTGCTGGGCGGCCTCCAGCAGCAACAGCTTGAGCAGTTGCGGTGTGCGCTTGCCGTCCCAGCCGATCACCAGAATGTGCTGGTCCAGTTCCAGTTGTTTGAGTCCCATGATCCCTTTTCTCCATTGATGTGCGCTGAAGGCGGCCACGCGGCCGATGGTGACGGCGAACAGGCTGAGTCCGGCCGGTATGATGAACAGGGCGGTGAGCCAGCGCCCGGTTTGGGTCGAGGGTGACAGGTCGCCGTAACCGACGGTGGAGGCGGTGACCACCATCCAGTAAAGGAAGTCCTGACCGGTCAGGGCCTGTTCATCGGCCAGCCACAGCAGCAGCCAGCTGAGCAGCAGGTAGATGGCCAGAATGATCAGCAGACCCTGCCAGCTGAGCGATTTCAGGTGTCGATAGAGCTCGACCTTGAGGCGTGTTAACAGGTACATGTATCCCTCCTTGAACCGGTGGCGAAGAGTATCAGGGATGACGACCAAGGCACAGATTTGTGGATAACGAAACGCTGGCGGATCTTGTACAATCGCGGTTCTGTCAACGGAGGGAAAGCATGTACGAAGCCTTGTATCTGTTTCTGGCCACGGGCCTGGTGTCGATGTCAGCGGCGCTGAGTGCCGGGGCACTGAATAAATTGCCGGAAGAAAAGCGTCCCGCTTTCATGAATAGCCGCAACGGCCTGGTGGCGGTGATTATGGCGGGCAATCTGGGCGCGCTGACCCTGATCGGTGCGCTGGCCTACGGCGTGCGCCATCTGGACTGGTGGATTCCGGTCAGCTGCCTGTTCATCACCTTCCCGCTGGTGCATGTGGTGCTGTTCCAGCGTCTGCTGGGCGATTTCAAGACACTGGTACTGATGATGCCGCTGGTGATCGCCGCCATCGCAGCACTTTACTATTACTGGTGATGGCATGATTTCCGTAGTCGGTTTCGGTTCGCTGTTGTCGGAAGCGTCGGCCCGGGAAACGGTGCCGGCGCTGGCAAACTACCGTCTGGTTCGAGTGCCCGGCTATCGCCGGGTGTTCGACAAGGTAGGCATCGTGTTCATCAGTCGCCATGGCGAGTCGCCGGACAGTCTGGAGCTGGCCTCTTGCTCCACCGAAGCGGATGCAAACTGCGAGATCATCGCCGCCCAGTTCGAGTGCTCCGAGCAGGATTTTCTGCAGCTCTATGAGCGTGAGCACCGCTATCGCTGGGTTGAAGTGGAAACGCATCACTGCCAGACCGGTGAGCGCGCACGCGGCCGCATGTGCACCGGGTATTCCGATCTGGATTACCGCCTGAACAAGTGCGTCACCGATGTGGAATACCATCACCGGGTCGGGCAGTATTATCAGGGGGTACTCTGGCGTCAGGATATCCTGCCCAACCCCCGCTATCTGGGGTTCTGTCTGCAGGCCGCAGCCAGCCAGGGCGTGGCGGTGCTGGACAATTTCCTCGACAGCAGTTTCACGGCCGATGGGCGCCCGTTGCGCGATTATCTTCGCCAGCGGCCCGAGTTGATGCCGGCCGCTCAGGTGGATTACTCCTATCGCTGATACAGGTTGTTACAAAGTGTTACACCTTTATGGAAAAGGTGTAACACTTTTGGGTTGTCAGTAGCCGTAATCAGCATTACTCTTTTTGTCCGCAAGAAGCGACTGCATGCCAGTTGCGAGATAACAATAAAAGAGTGCTGCCCTTATGAGTCTTTACCGGCGTATCGAGAAAACCTTTTTCCATACCCTGACCCGCAAGATCCTCGGGAACGTACTTTTCCTGATCTTCCCCAGTCTGGTGCTGATCGGGTTGAACTACTGGCTGTTCAGCTCCATGCGCGAACTCAATCAGCTGCTGGGGTCCATCCCGGAAGCGGAGCTGCGCGTGACCGAGCTGGCGGCGACGACTGGCTGGCTGTCGGCGGTGATGCTGGTGATCACCCTGGCGGCCGCGCTGTTTGCGCTGTTTTTCATGCGTCATCTGTTCCTCACGCCGATCGACAGCATGACCCAGGTACTCAGTGCCGTGCAGAACAAGGACGGTGATATCTCGGCCACGCTGCCGGCGCCGACCCATGACGAAATCGCGCAGATGGCGAACAGCTACAACCACTTCTCCGGCAGTCTCAAGCAGATGATCGCCGATACCCGTCAGCGCAGTGTGCAGGTGTCGCTCAACGCCAGCCAGCTGCAGCAGGTGGTACTCAAGGCGCAGCACTCGGCTGAAGAGCAGGTGGCCAAGGCGCAGGCCGTGTTTCAGGCCAGCCAGGAGTCCACGTCCGCTATCGATGATATCGCAGGGCATACCCAGACCATTGCCGAGCGTAACAGCCACAACCTGGAGGAGATTCGGGAGTCCACCGCCGAGCTGCAACGGGTCAGTGAACAGGTGGCCACCGTAGAGTCGCGCGTGCGCGAGTTTCAGCAGGTGGTGGAACAGCTGGCCGACAACTCGGCCAGCATCATCAGTATCCTGTCGCTGGTACAGGGCTTTTCCGAACAGACCAACCTGCTGGCGCTGAACGCTTCGATCGAGGCAGCCCGGGCCGGTGAAGCGGGACGCGGTTTTGCCGTGGTGGCCGATGAAGTGCGCACCCTGTCACAAAAGGTGAACACGGCCACGGTGGAGATCGACAGCCGCGTCAACGAGATGGTGTCGCTGGTGGACAGTACGCGCACCGGGGCGGACGTGATCCTGCAGAATGTCAGTGATACCGACCGTTTTATCGGGGACACCAGCGGGCGCTTCAATACGCTGGTCACCGATTTCGAGGCCCTCAACGGGCAGCTGAACGAGATCAGCGCGGCGATCGAGGAGCTGTCCTGTACCAACCAGAGCAGCCATGAGCAGGTGTCCGACATCACCCGGCTGGCGGACGAAATTCGAGAGGAGATGGTGCTGTCGACCGGTTATTCGCAGCAGCTGGACGGCGCCACCGAAGAGATGCAGGCGCTGCTGTCCCGGTTCACCATCGGCTATGGCGGTTTCGAACAGCTGATCAAGGCAACTCAGGAGTGGGCCAAGTATACCGAGACCGAGCTGGAGGCCCTGGCCGGCGAAGGTGTCGATCTGTTCGATACCCAGTACGTCCGGACCAACCCCGGTCAGCTGCCGGAGAAGTACGATACCCGTTATGTGGATCGCTTTGAAAAGCGTCTGCAGTCACTGTTCGATCGCTGTGCGCGGGAAAACGAGGCCTTCCTGTTCGCCTCTGCGTTTGATCTGAACAGTTACTGCCCCACCCATGTCAGCCAGCTGTCCCGGCCGATGACCGGTGACTTCGAGACTGACAATGCACTCAGTCGTCATCGTCGTATCTACGCGGGTACCCGTGCCGAGAAACGGCGGGCCAACCATGATGCGCCTTTCCTGCTGCAGACCTTCATCCGTGATACCGGCGAGATTCTCAACTCGCTGTCGGTGCCGCTGTTTGTCGGTGGACGTCGCTGGGGCAGCTTCTGTGTTGCCTTTACCCCGGACCACCTGATGAAAGCGACCAAGGACTGAGCAGCTTTCACGCTGAACTCACAGGGTGCGTGCCAGAGTCGGGCTTTGTGCCCGAGGAAGTCCGATGTCCGAGACTGTCTATGCCCCGCCTGTTGGCGGGGTTCGCTCAATCCTTCCTTTACTGGCTGTGGCGCTGCTGCTGCAAGCCTTGATCAGTGCCTTTCAACTGGACTACGCCTGGACACATTGGCTGTATGAGCAGGAGGGTGGGCAATGGCTGTTAAAGAACCATTGGCTGTTCTCTGACCTGATTCACAGTGGCGGGCGGCGTCTGAGTGTGCTGCTGGCTCTGCTCAGCATCGCACTCTATGCCGCCAGCTTTCGGGTGCAGCGGCTCTATGCCAGCCGACGTGTGCTGGCCTATCTGGCTGTCGCGCCACTGCTGGCCAGTACGGCGGTATTACTGGGCAAGCGACTTTCCGGTGTCGAATGTCCCTGGAGTCTGCAGCCGTTCGGGGGGGATCTGCCTTATCGGCCGTTGCTGCAGCAGCTGCTGTCTCCGGGGGAAGGCGCTTGCTTCCCGGCCGGGCATGCCAGTGCCGGCTATGCCTGGTTTGCGCTCTACTTCGCGGCTGCGGCTGTCTGGCCGCGAGCGCGCATTCCGGCGCTGTTCGGGGTGCTGTTGGTTGGCCTGGTGTTCGGCTTTGCCCAGCAGCTGAGGGGGGCTCACTTTTTGTCTCACGATCTCTGGAGTCTGACGCTGTGCTGGTCGGTCTGTGCCTTGCTGGCACCCTTGATGCTGTCCCGTTCTCCTGGGCCAAGTCTGCAGCCCGCGATATGATCAGGGCATTGATGGCTTGGGAGAAAAACGATGACGGCGTTGACGGTACTGCTGGCGGAGGATGATCCGGGGATTCAGGAGGGTATTGCCGATTTCCTGCAGTGGCGGGGCATTGAGGTAGACTGTGCCCGGGACGGTGAGCAGGCGCTGAGCCTGGCGCGCCAAAACCGCTACGACGTGCTTATCCTCGATATCATGATGCCGCGCCTGAGCGGCCTCGGTCTCTGCGAGCAGCTGCGCGGGGAGGGTGTGACCACGCCGATCCTGATGTTGACGGCACTGGATACGCTGGACGACAAGGTTCGTGGTTTTCAGGCCGGTACCGATGACTACCTGGTCAAGCCGTTCGCCATGGATGAGCTGGTGTGCCGGGTGCAGGCGTTGAGTCAGCGAGTGTCTCGTCAGCAGGTTCGGCGGCTGCGCCATGGTCCGGTTGAGCTGGATGTGGAGCAGCAGCAGGCGCGTCGGGATGATCGGCTGTTGAATCTCACGCCCCAGGCGTTCCAGCTGCTGCGCTATCTGCTCGCCCGGGCACCCCGGGTGATCAGTCGGGGCGAGCTGGAACAGGCGATCTGGGGAGCCGCTCCGCCGGACAGCGACGCCTTGCGTTCCCTGCTATATCAGCTGCGCAGTCAGCTCGACAAGCCGTTTTCCTACCCGATATTGCATACCCGTCGCGGCCAGGGCGTGTGCCTGGCGCTGCCCGAGGAGCTGCAATGAGGTTTTCCACCCGTATTATTCTGACCGTCGGCTTTTCCACGCTGCTGCTGACCAGTCTGTATTGGCTGGCGGGGTGGCATTATGTTGAGCAACTGGAGTCCCAGCAAAGTGAGGTGCTGCAGGAGTTCATCGGTCAGCGAATGGACCAGGTGGTAGCCGGGCGACTGGCGCCCGAGGTGCTGCAACTGATCCCCGACGCTCAGCTGTACCGTGCGGGGCAGCCGCTCCCCGAGGAGTGGCAGGGGCTGGATCAGCCGGGTAGTCATCCGTTGGATGATGGCGGCACGCTGCTGGTGCGCGTACAGCCTGTGACGGGAGAGCGATATGCGCTCTATCTGCCGCTGCTTGAGCGGCTGGTGGAACGCGAAGAGTCCGAGGTGGTTGAAAGTCTTGTCGTTGCAGGGGGGATACTGCTGTTTACGCTGGGAGCCATGGGGCTGACGCTGCTGCTGATCTGGAAACAGACCGTGCCGGTGCGACAGCTGATGCAGGCGGTGGCTAATGTCAGTCCCGAGTCGCCCCGCCTGCAGCCATTGGCGCGTACCGATGAGCTGGGTGAGCTGAGCCGTCAATTTGCCGGTCTGCTCGAACGGACCCAGGCATTTATCCAGCGGGAACAGAATTTTACCCGCTTTGCCAGTCATGAGCTGCGCACGCCGCTGATGGCCATGCACAGTTCCCTGGCGTTGTTGCAGGAGATGGCGGAAGTCGAGGCCAGCCCGTTGCAGCAGCGGGCACTGGAGCGTATCGCTCAGGCGCTGGAGCGCATGGAGAAACTGACGGACTCTTTCCTGTGGTTGTCGCGGGAAGACAATAGCGAGGGGGTTCAGGTCGATCGCCAGGCACTGGCAACCCTGCTGGAGCAACTGCAGCAGCTGACACCGGCGCTGTCCGAGGTACTGGTGCTGGAGCTGCAGGAGGACTGGGAGTGGTCGGTCCATCCCTTTGTGCTGTCGGTGGTACTGGATAATCTGTTGCGCAATGCGCTGGAACACGGTGGCGGGGCGATCGAAGTACAGGCATCCCAGGAGCACTTGCTGGTGCGCAACCGGCTGGCCAGGGGGCGGGAGCGGTCGGCAGCAGGGGACGGGAAAAGCGATCATTTCGGCTATGGCCTGCCCATCGTCGAACTGCTGTGTGGCAAGGCCGGTGCCCGCTTTCGCTCTGGAGTCGACAGCGGGCAGTTCGAAGCCGAAGTGCTGTTCAGCCGCCCGTAGTGGCGGATGTATGGCCCTGCTGCGCCAGTGTCGAACCGGTGTGCTGGCAAGGCGCGAACAGGTCCAGCTCCGGCGCATACACCCGGGTGCTGACCTGCATCAGCCCCAGCAGCGAATGGGTCAGGTAGTCATGGCTCAGGGGAGTATCCCGCCGGGACTGCAGGCAGCTGGTCGGCAGCTGGTGTGACTGCTGGAAGTCGTCCGACAGCCAGGTGATCAGCGGAACCCGCTTCTGCTCCTCGGGGGCGATCATCCAGGGCATGCCGTGCAGGTAGATATTGTTTTCCCCCAGCGACTCGCCATGGTCGGAGACATAGAACATCGCCGTGTTGAACTGGTCATCCTGTTGCTGCAGGAAGTCGATCACCCGGCTCAGCAGCTGGTCGGTGTAGCGGATGCTGTTGTCATAGGCGTTGGTAATCGTTTCCCGGGAGCAGCTCTGCAGCTGATTGCTGTCGCAGACCGGTGTGAAGTGGTTAAAGGATTCAGGGACGCGCTTGTAATAGGCCGGGCCATGACTGCCTTTCTGATGCAGCACGATCACCGCTGACCCTGTCTGTTGGGTCAGCCATTGCTCCAGCTCTGTCAGCATCTGCTCATCAAAGCACTCTTCGCTACGGCAGTCACGGCTGTTATTGAACTGGTCGGCATCTTGATGCGGAACTCGCTCACACACGCCCTTGCAGCCCGAGTTGTTGTCACGCCAGAGCACGCTGATACCGGCCTGCTGGAGTACGTCCAGCACATTGCTTTGGTAGTTGGCCTGATCTTCGTTGTAGTTGTCGCGTGTCATCAGTGAGAACATGCAGGGCACCGACACTGCGGTGCTGGTGCCGCAGGACTCCACTTGGCGGAAGCTGACCACCGAGCGTTTGGCCAGCTCGGGGTTGGTGTCACGGGGATAGCCGTTCAGGGAAAAGTTCATGCTGCGAGCCGTTTCACCCAGTACCACGACCAACAGATCGTGCTTGTGGTTGCCGGCACTGACCCGTTGCTTCTGCACTGCATCAGTTCCCAGTGGCTGGAAGGAGCGATCCACCGGGTCGTAGGCGCCGGCCAGGTAGCGGGAGGTGTAATAGAGGTAGTTGGACGGGACCACCAGGTTGCGAATCTCGCGATGGTTGCGGAACAGTGAGGAGTAGTCCTTGTACAGCACGGCCGCGTTGAGCCCGATCAGAGTGAAGCAACAGAATAGACTGAGGGTCTGGGCGGTCAATTGGGATTTCAGTGTCGTCCGTTTCAGCGGAATGAAAAACACCACAGCGGCCGGCAGAAGGCCCCTGATCAACAGATGCAGCAGCAGCTGAATACTCAGCAGGTCGGTTGCTTCGGCGGTGTCGGTTTCGAACAGGTTCTGCACCATGGTCTTGTCGACCAGGATGCCGTAGCTTTCCATGAAATAGTTGATGCAGGCGGCACTGATCAGCAGAAAGATCGCGATCGGTTTGACCAGTCGCGGCCAGGCCAAAGCCCCCAGGAACAGCTGCATGATGGCCGCGATGAAGCTGAAGAAGGCGGCCGTGAACAGCCAGCGATCCAGTGTGGACGGGTAGGATTGTTCTCCGATCAGCCGCCAGAGTGGGCCGTTATAGAACAGGCACAGCAGCAGGGTGACGATGGCACTCAGCACCACGGGGTGCAGCGGTCGTTGCCAGAAATAACGGGCGGTTGTCGTAGTTGGGGTGGTCATGGGGCCGTCCTGAAACTGATGGATGGTGCAGTATCGGTCAGCCTGCGTGAGATCAATGTGAAAGCCTGGCGGGTGAAAGCTCGAATGGAAAACGGCCGTGCTAAAATCAAGATTTAATTTTGATTTATTGCTGTATCATCAAAATAAAAAAATGATTCATCATCGCTATTCAGGATCAGGTCTTGCACCCGGAAAATTGTCATGGTGGATTCTTTTGGTGTTTCCTGCGGCAAAATCATGCCCAGTCTGGCAAAATATCTGGCTGAAAAATAAAGAAAAACGCTAAATAGCGGCAAGAATTTGCCGATATAGATCGGTAATTCATTGTTGATTTTTTGACCATATAGCGGCGATACTTAGTATTAATCAATATGCCATCCGGCTATGAAATAATCTGGCCTGAAATTTGCGTATATTCTGGCATATTCTGGATAGTATCCGCCCATTCGCAGGCTTTGACAGGGACAACTGGTGACAGCGCATAACATGATTGTCGCACTCGATATTGGCACGTCGAAAGTAGTGTGCCTGGTCGGCGAGCAGACGCCGCAGGGTACGATCGAGATCGTCGGGGTCGGCTCCCATCCGTCACGCGGTCTCAAGCGTGGGGTGGTGGTCAATATCGAGTCCACTGTGAACTCGATTCAGCGCGCGGTGGAAGAAGCCGAGCTGATGGCCGGGTGCAAGATTCATGGTGTCACCGTCGGTATCGCCGGCAGCCATATCAGCGGCCACAATTCCCACGGCATCGTTGCCGTGCGGGACCGTGAAGTGTCCGACTACGACCTGGAGCGGGTGATCGATGCGGCCCGGGCCGTGGCGATCCCGGCGGATCAGAAGATCCTGCACATCCTGCCTCAGGAGTACCTGATCGATAACCAGGAGGGCATCAAGGAGCCCCTGGGCATGTCCTGTGTCCGCCTGGAAGCGCGTGCGCACCTGGTGACCGGCGCAACCAACGCGATTCAGAATCTCGAGAAGTGTGTCCGTCGCTGTGGACTGGAGGTTGATGCGGTGGTGCTGGAGCAGCTGGCTTCCAGCTACTCGGTGCTGACCGATGACGAGAAGGACCTGGGGGTCTGTATCGTCGATATTGGTGGCGGCACGACCGATATCGCGGTCTTTACCGCGGGCTCCATCCGCCATACCGCCGTGATTCCGATCGCCGGCGATCAGGTGACCAGCGATATCGCCATGGCGTTGCGTACGCCGACCCAGCATGCCGAACAGATCAAGGTTAAATACGCCTGTGCACTTGCCCAGCTGGCGCAGGCGGACGAGATGATCAAGGTGCCCAGCGTGGGTGACCGTCCGGCGCGCAACCTGTCACGACAGGCATTGGCCGAGGTGGTGGAGCCGCGTTACGAGGAGCTGTTCTCGCTGATCCAGGCAGAGCTGCGCCGCAGCGGTTTCGAGGACCTGGTGGCGGCCGGCATCGTCTTGACCGGCGGCACCTCCAAGATGGAGGGCGCGGTGGAGCTGGCCGAAGAGATCTTCCATATGCCGGTACGTCTGGCCAGACCCCAGGGCGTGCGTGGCATGGAGGAGCAGTTGAGCAACCCGATTTATGCCACCAGTATCGGCTTGCTGCATTATGCCCGGCAGGATCAGGAGCCGGTCGGGCCGATTACGGAAAAGAACGATTTTGTCGAAGTGGCCCCCGCAAAGGCGGGTCGAGACAATCTGCTGCTCAGGTTCAAAAACTGGCTGCAGGGCAATTATTGAGTATTAACAGGGTACCTGCCGGACAAGAGCGGGGCCTTTGCAGGAGAGGGAATAGAATATGTTTGAACTCGTCGATAGTGTACCGCAGAGCGCTGTTATCAAGGTCGTGGGTGTGGGCGGCGGTGGCGGCAATGCCGTAAACCACATGGTGAGCACTGATCTGGAAGGGGTCGAGTTCATCTGTGCCAATACCGATGCCCAGGCATTGCACAACATGGTCGCCAAAACCGCATTGCATATCGGTGGTGAGCTGACCAAGGGACTGGGCGCCGGGGCCAACCCGGAAATCGGTCGTCAGGCGGCGATCGAGGATCGTGAGCGCATCGCGACGGCACTGTCCGGCGCCGACATGGTGTTCATCACCGCCGGGATGGGCGGCGGTACCGGTACCGGTGCTGCGCCGATCGTGGCGGAAGTGGCACGTGAATTGGGTATCCTGACCGTGGCGGTAGTCACCAAGCCGTTCCCGTTCGAAGGCCGTCGCCGCAAGAAGGTAGCGGAAGAGGGTATCCGTGAGCTGCAGGAGCATGTGGACTCGCTGATCATCATCCCCAACGAGAAACTGCTGCCGGTACTGGGCAAGAACTGCAGTCTGGTCAGCGCCTTCGGCACCGCCAACGACGTGCTCAAGGGTGCCGTTCAGGGGATTGCCGATCTGATCATCCGTCCGGGCATGATCAACGTGGACTTTGCTGACGTGCGCACCGTGATGTCCGAGATGGGCATGGCGATGATGGGTACCGGTATCGCCCGTGGCGAAAATCGTGCCCGTGAAGCGGCCGAGGCGGCGATCAATAGCCCGCTGCTGGAAGATATCGACCTCAAGGGCGCCAGCGGTGTGCTGGTCAACATCACCGCCGGCCTGGATCTGAGCCTGGGTGAATTCTCTGAAGTGGGCGATCTGGTCGAAGACTACGCCCATGAAGATGCGACCGTGGTGGTGGGTACCGTTATCGATCCCGAGCTGACCGATGAGCTCAAGGTGACTGTTGTGGCCACTGGCCTGGCGCGTGCTCAGGCGGCCGAGTCCCGTGTGGTCAATGGCGGCACTACGGCATCAACGGCACCGCGCAAGACGGCCTCCACCACCGACTTCAGTCAGTTGGAACTGCCGACCGTACTGCGCAACCGTCAGTCGGAGGACAAGCCGCGTGCCGTTGCGGTCGAAGGCAAGTCAGAGCCCACAGCGGAAGCAGCTGCGGTGAAGAAAACCGGCACCGATGACATGGATTTCCTGGATATCCCGGCATTCCTGCGTCGCCAGGCTGACTGATTTCAGGTCCCGGTAACCTCGGGACCAACCTCCTGCTTTTACCCGCCCGGCCTCAGGCCCGGCGGGTTTTTTGCTGGCCGCGTTGTCGAGCCCAAACCCCGTTCAGTGTTCCCGTGCCAGGCTGCGTCGGAACAGACTCAGCGTTAACAGGAAAAACACCAGCCCTATGCCCGCGGTGGCCAGAAATGACGGCCAGACCACGGCAAAGCCGGCGCCCCGGTAGAGAATCGCCTGGGCAAAGCTGACGAAATGAGTGGTGGGAGCCAGCAGCATCAACTGCTGCACCATTTCCGGCATGCTTTCGCGAGGCGTAATGCCGCCACTGAGCAGCTGCAGTGGCAGAATGGTCAGGATCAGCAGCAGGCCGAACTGAGGCATGGAGCGCGCCAGAGTGCCCAGAAAGATTCCGATGCTGCCCGCCGCAAACAGGTGGATGGTGGCGCCTGCCAGAAACAGTGGCACCGATCCGCTGATCGGTACCGCCAGTGCCCACTGCACCACCAGATACAACGACAGGCTGGCCGCCAGCAGGACCACGCAGGCGTTGGCGGTCAACTTGGCCAGCATGATTTCGGCGGGGGTGAGTGGCATCACCAGCAGGTGTTCGAGTGTGCCGTGTTCGCGTTCGCGGATCAGGGCGGCCCCGGTCAGAATGATCGACAGCAGAGTAATGTTATTGATGATCTCCATGACGCTGCCAAACCAGCTGCTTTCCAGGTTGGGGTTGAACCAGATGCGGGTTTTCAGTTGAATCGGCAAGGTACTGCCGTCGGGGCGCCTACTCAGCGTTTGCAACAGTTCCTGCTGAAGGACCTGCTGGATATAACGGCTGCCGAGGAAGGCCTGGGTCATCCGGGTGGCATCAATGATCAGCTGCAGCTCGGGCTGGTGGCCGGCACGCAGATCCGCTTCGAAGCGGTGGGGAATGAGCAGTACAAAGGTGTAGTTGCCCCGGTCCAGGGCCAGGTCTACCTGTTGTTCGTGCAACAGGTCTGGCGCTCTGAACCAGGGCGGGGTAAACAGAGTCTGCAGCCGTGTCGACAGGGGGGATCGGTCCTGGTCAACGATGGCAATGGGGGCGTTGTGGACCGCAACCGAGCTGCTTTTGGCCATGGCATAGATGCCGCCGGTAAACGCCCAGATGATCAGCAACAGCAGCACGCGATCGTGCCACAGGCTGCGCAATTCCTTGATGCCCAGCTGGGCGATGTTGGATGCTTTCATGTCAGCGCTCCTGCTGCTTGAGCAGAGCCAGGCTCAGCAATGTCAGTGCCGGGATGAAGGCAGCCAGTATCAGCAGATGTGGCCAGAGCTCGGCCAGCCCCAGTGATTTGGTGAAAATGCCGCGGCTGATGGTCAGGAACCAGGTGGTTGGATAGATGTTGCCGATCAGCGCTGCCACTCCTTCCAGCGATGAAACCGGCTGGGTCAGGCCTGCAAAATTGATCGCGGGCAGGAGCGTCAGGATGGCGGTGCCGGCGAGGGCGGCCACCTGGGTTTTGGTGAAGGCCGAGATACAGAGGCCAAGGCCCGTGGTGGCCGTCACATACAGCAGGGTCGCCAGTGTCAGCAGCAGGAAACTGCCTTTCAGCGGCACCTTGAAGAAGGCGACCGACAGCAGCACCAGGCCGATGAAGCTGATCATGCTGAGCAGGATGTAGGGCAGCTGCTTGCCGAGCAGAAACTCCAGTCGTGTAACGGGGGCTGCGTAGAGGTTGGTGATCGAGCCCAGCTCCTTTTCGCGCACTACGCCGAGTGCCATCAGAATCGATGGGATGAAAATCAACAGGATCGGGATCATGGCCGGGACCATGGCGTTGAGGCTGCGGAAATCCTGGTTGTAGCGGTAGCGGGTCTGGAGCTCGGCGGGTTGCAGTGCCGAGCTATCCAGGCGCAGCTGGGTGGCCAGCTGTTTCAGGTATTGCAGGTGCATCCCTTGCAGATAGCCGTGAATGGTTTCGCCGCGAAAGGGCATGGCGCCATCGACCCAGACGCCAACCTCCGGTGCTTGCCCCAGTTTGAGAGCGCGTCCGTATCCGGCCGGGAGGATCAGTGCTACGGCCAGTTCGCCGCTGCGCATGCGTTGTTCCAGCTCGGCTTCCGAAGCCGCATCCGCCTGTTGGTGAAAGTAACGCGAACCGGCAATGTTGTCGATGTAAGCCCGGCTCTCCGGAGTGCGGTCCTGGTCCAGTACGGCAAATGCCAGGTCTTCCACATCGAATGACAGACCATAGCCGAGCACCAGCATCAGGATCACCGAGCCAAGCAGTGCAAAGGCCGTGCGTATGGGGTCGCGCAGAATTTCCAGTGTTTCACGGCGGGAATAGGCCAGCAGGCGACGGGAACTGAACAGACGGTTTGGGGCTGTGGCATCCGGCTTTGGCTGGGCGCTGGTTTGCGCAGCCCTGTCCGTGGGTTCGTCCGCGTCCTGGGTCGCATCCTGCAGATAGTCGATGAACGCCTCTTCCAAGCTATCCCGGCCACGGTTGAGGGTCAGTGCTTCGGGCGTATCGCAGGCGAGTACCCGGCCGGCATGCATCAATGAAATGCGATCACAGCGAGAGCCCTCGCTCATGAAGTGGGTCGAGATAAAGATGGTGACGCCCTGCTCGCGGGACAGGCGTACCAGTTCGCGCCAGAAGTCGTCACGGGCGCGGGGATCGACGCCGGAGGTGGGCTCGTCCAGGATCAGGATGTCGGGTTCGTGAATGATCGCTACGGCCAGCGAAAGGCGTTGGCGGATACCCAGCGGCAGGCTGGCGGCAAGCTGGTCGCGATGCTCGATCAGGCTGAACTGCTCCAACAGGTGCTCGATGCGGGTTTCCATCTGCCCCGGCGGCAGGTGGAACAGGCGGGCATGCAGGAGCAGGTTCTGGATCACGCTCAGCTCTTCATACAGCGAAAATGCCTGGGACATGAAGCCGACACGGGCGCGGGTCGCCAGGTCGCGCGCGTCCAAGGGCTGCCCGAACAGTCGTGCCCCGCCTTCACTGGGTTCCAGCAGGCCGGTGAGCATCTTCATGGTGGTGGTTTTGCCACAGCCGTTGGAGCCGAGGAAGCCGAAGATTTCGCCCCGCCGGATTTTGAAGCTGACGTTGTCGACGGCGGTGAAGTTGCCGAAGCGGCGGGTCAGGCCTTCGGCCTCGATGGCGACGCTCTGGTTGTCCAGCTCCAGTGGCGGGATCTGCAGTGGCTGGTGCGCTTTCCCTTCGGCGTCGGGCAGCAGACGGATGAAGGCGGTATCCAGCTCAGCTGCCCCCGTGCGTGCGAGCAACTGCTGCGGGCTGCCGGTCGCCAGCACCTGACCGGCGTTCATCGCCACCAGCCAGTCAAACCCCATGGCTTCGTCCATGTAGGCGGTGGCGACCAGTACGCTCATGCCGGGGCGTTGACGGCGGATACGCTGGATCAGTTGCCAGAACTGGCGGCGGGAGAGCGGGTCGACCCCGGTGGTTGGTTCATCCAGAATCAGCAGGTCGGGGTCGTGGATCAGGGCGCAGCAAAGGCCCAGTTTCTGCTTCATGCCGCCGGACAGCTTGCCGGCGGGCCGATCCCGAAACGGGGCCAGCCCGGTGCTGTGCAGCAGGTCGGCAATGCGTGCCTGACGAATGTCCTGAGCCTGGTCGAACAGACGGGCAAAGAAATCGATGTTCTCGGCCACCGTCAGGGTCATGTACAGGTTGCGGCCCAGCCCCTGGGGCATGTAGGCGATACGGGGGCAGACCTGTTGACGGAAGCGGGGCTGACCCAGGTTACCCTCGAACAGCCGGATGCTGCCCGACTGGATCTTGCGCACGCCGGCGAGCAGGCTGAGCAGGGTCGACTTGCCGACACCGTCCGGGCCGATCAGGCCGATCATGCGGCCGGCCGGCAGTGTCAGGGTGGTGGGCTCCAGTGCGGTCACATCGCCATAGCGGTGGCCGACACTGTCCAGCTGGGCCACAGTGTCCGACATGATCACCTCCTCAGCGAGCGCCGGCGGTGGCCAGGCTGGCCGGTGGTGTCAGCCATTCGGGCCAGCGGGTCTGGGGGTCCAGGCGCAGATAGCTGATGCCGGGCAGGCCGGTCTTGACCTTGTCGCGGTGTTGCTCCAGTACGGCAGGGTCGATGCTGACCTTGACGCGGAACATCAACTTGTCGCGTTCACTGCGGGTCTCCACCTCTTTGGGGGTGAACTGGGATTGCGGCGAGATGAAGGTAATGCTGGCCGGAATGGCAACCTCCGGCAGGGCGTCGACCAGAATGCGCGCCTCGTCACCCAGGTTGAGGCGGCCGATCTCGGCGGTGGGCAGGTAGACCGGCATGTAGACCTGGCCGATATCGAGCAGGGTGATCACCTTGCCGCCGGCGGCGAGCACTTCGCCCGGCTCGGTCAGGCGGTAGAGTACCCGCCCGGCGACCGGTGCCGTCAGCAGGGTGTCCTCCAGCAGGCTGTTAATCTGCTCCACGTTCGCCTGGGCGGCACTGATCTGGTTCAGTGCCAGCTGTACCTGTCGCTGAGCGGCCAGCAGTGCGGCGGCGGCACTTTGGCTGGTATTGAGCGCCTGGTCGAGCCTGTCCTGGGAGACCAGCTTCTTGTCGATCATGCTGCGTACCCGGGCCAGGTCCTTCTGGGCCAGCACCCGGTCGCTGTCGCGCTGCTGGACAACGGCAAGGGTGTACAGGTGCTGCTGCTCGGCCTGGCGCACGGCGGACTCGGCCGCGGCCAGCTGGGCTTCGAGCTGACGGCTGTCGAGTCGTGCCAGCGGCTGCCCCTGTCGGACCAGGTCGCCTTCATGCACCAGCACCTCGATGACCCGGCCCGCTACCTTGGTCGCAATATCGATCTCGGCCGCTTCGATACGGCCGTTGGCGGCGGTCAGCCCCGGTGGCAAGGCGCGTTCGCCATTGAGCGGGTTGAACAGGTAGATGCCGGCGATGGCCAGCAGGGCAAGTATAACGACGGAAGTGAGCAGGCGACGCACGGTAACTCCTTGTTGCCAGGTTCCTTATCCGCCCAGTCTACTCCGCCGCTCCGGCATGGGCCAGAGCAGCATATCGGCTGGTGTCAGAGTTCGTGTCGCCACTTGAGCCGGTAGAGGTCCTTGCGGCGGTCCTTGAGGTTGGTCACCGAGCCTTCGTTGCGGATCACCCGGATCTGGTCCAGGTCCAGATCGGAGAACATGATCATCTCGGTGTTGGGGGTGGTTTCCGACATCACCGCATCGTGCGGAAAGGCGAAATCGGAGGGCGAAAACACGGCGGACTGGGCGTACTGGACATCAAGGCTCTCGACGGAGGGCAGGTTGCCAACGCTGCCGCAGATCACCGTGTAGCACTCGTTCTCGATGGCCCGCGCCTGGGCGCAGTGGCGCACCCGCAGGTAGCCGTTCTTGGTGTCGGTCCAGAAGGGCACGAACAGGATATCCATGTCCTGCTCGGACAGCAGGCGCGCCAGCTCGGGAAACTCAACGTCATAGCAGATCAGGATTCCTACCCGACCGGCATCGGTTTCGAACACCTTGAGCTGGTTGCCGCCCTTGATCACCCAGTCACGGCGTTCGTGCGGGGTGATATGCAGCTTGCGCTGCTCTTCGACGGTGCCGTTGCGATGGCACATGTAGCTGACGTTGTAGAGGGTTTCACCCTCCAGCAGCGGCATGGAGCCGGTAACGATGTTGATGTTATAGCTGACTGCCAGGTGTGACATTTCGCTGCGAAAACGCTCGGTGAATCCGGCCAGGAAACGGATGGCGCTGGTCTGGTTGGTCTGGTCGGTCAGGCCCATCAGCGGCGCGTTGAAAAACTCGGGAAAGAGGGCGAAATCGCTCTGGTACTCCGACAGGGTGTCGACGAAGTACTCCACCTGCTTGAGCAGCTCTTCCACCGATTCCACCTCGCGCATCTGCCACTGAATGGCGCCGATACGCACCCGGGTGGGACGGCTGCTGATAACACTTTCCTCGGGCTCGAACAGGATGTTGTTCCACTCCAGCAGGGTGGCGTACCCCTTGGACTTGGCGTCCTCCGGCAGGTAGCTGCCGAGCAGGCGCTTGACCTGGAAGTTGTTGGACAGCTGGAAGGTCAGAATGGGGTCGTAGATCTCCCGCTGGCGCACCTTGCCGATATATTCGCTGGCGGTCATCTCGGCGGCGTGTTTGTAGTAATTGGGGATGCGCCCGCCGGCCAGAATGGCACGCAGGTTGTACTGGCGGCACAGTTCCTTGCGCGCTTCGTACAGGCGGCGCCCCAGGCGGAAACCGCGGTAATCCGGGTGGATAAGCACATCCAGACCGTACATGGCGTCACCCTCGGGGTCGTTGAGGATGGTCATGCGCTTGCCGATCAGATCATCGTAGGAGTGCGGATTGCTGAAGCGGTCATAGCGCACCTGCACGGTCAGGGCGATACCGGCCAGCTCCTCGCCGTCGAAGACGCAGATCTGGCCTTCGGGAAAAGCGTCGATCAGTTTGTTGATGGTGTGCTCGGGCCAGGCTCCCCCGATGTCCTTGTAGACCTGGTCCATCAGCGCCTGGAGCCTGGGGTAGTCATCATGCTCGAGGTTGCGGGTGACCAGATGCATATCTTCGATGCGCATGCTCAATCCTCTTCAACAGATACCGTCACTCAGTGTGCGGTAGCAAAGAGTCTGGCGCAAGAAGATTACAGCGGCAGTGTCAGGGCTGGCGGGCGCCGAGCAGGAATTCGCGGTTGCCGTCGCCGCCCTTGATCGGGCTTTCATCCCAGTACAGAGGCTGCAGCCCCTGTTCAAGACAGCAGGCTTCGACCGAATCGCGCACCGACTGATAGAGCGCGCTGTCGCGCACGATGCCGCCCTTGCCGATATGCTGGGGACCGACCTCGAACTGGGGTTTGACCAGCGTCAGCAGCCAGCCACCCGGGCGGATAAGCGGAGCCAGCGATGGCAGGATCAGGCGCTGAGAGATGAAGGAGACATCCATCACCGCCAGGTCGAAGCCGCGTGCGTCGGGGGTGTAGTCGCGCAACTCGGTCTTGAGCTCCCGGGCGTTATGGCCTTCGAGACAGGTGACACGCTCATCGGCGCGCAGGCTGGAGTGCAGCTGATCGTGGCCAACTTCGATGCCGACCACCCTGGCGACGCCGGACTGCAGCAGGCAGTCGGTGAAGCCGCCGGTGGATTGGCCCACGTCGATGGCTGTCAGGCCCTTGGGATCCAGCGCCAGAGCCTGGAGGATATGCTGCAGCTTGAGGGCGCCGCGAGAGACGAAGCGGTCCTCGTCGCGGGCTTCCACCTGCAGCGGTGTGTCTTCGGCCAGCTTGAAACCGGGTTTGGTCAGGGTTTGCCACTGACCCAACTCAGCCTGCACCCGGCCGTCCTTGATCAGTCGCTGAGCCCGTGTACGTGTATCGGCCAAACCCCGTTCGACCAGAAGAATATCCAAACGCTGCATCTGCTTTTCCCCACTGAAACCGGCGCCATTATACAGCACTGGTCGCAGGCGGATATCAGCGCGTCAGCAAGGGGCTGTAGCCGCCGGGGATTCCCTTGGTGCAGACCGCCACGGCGTCGTGTGCGTGCAGGCTTTCATGGTGTTCGACCCGGATCCAGAAGTCCTGCCAGTCGTCTGTGGCCAGCAAGGCCTGCTTGAGGCGGCGGGCAGCATCCTCGACGAACATCTGGTTGCTGCCGTTGAGGGCGGCAAAGGCCTGCTCGTCTTCGCGCTTGACCGCTGTCTGTACCGGGGTTTGCAGGGCGGCTTCGGCGGTAGCGATCAGAGTTTCCACGGGCAGATTGAACCAGGTGTGTGCGGGCAGCTCGGCTCTCACCTGGGCGGTACTGCGCTGACTGTGTGGTGTCGCCAGGCTGCCGTGGGCCTGAAGCCAGTCATTGACCTGGTCGACCGACAGCGGTGCATCGGGAGCGAAGTCTCGGCTGAAGGCTTGTTGCAACAGTTGGCGCGAAAGCGCAGCTGAGCAGGGGCAGGTCGAGGAATAGGGGATTTCGACAGCTATTTCGGTGGTCAGTCCCTGGGGGCCGAGCTGGGCGTCCAGGGTCACCGGGTAGGCTTTCCAGCCACTGAACTCGCTTTTGAGGGCCGGGCGCAACAAGGGTAGATCGAAGCGTATGCGGAGTGCGGCTTGTCGGCTGGTATCGGTGTGGCTTTCCAGTGCACGGCTGAGCAGTTGCTCGAGGCTGGCGCGATTAAGCGGTGCCTGCGTCAGGGTATCTTGCAGTGCCAGATACAGGCGCGACATGTGGATGCCTCTGTGCCGGGGATCGTACAAATCGACATGCAGGTCGATTTTGGCGGGCAGGCTGGCAGCCTGGGATTCATTCAGCTGCAGGGGCAGGTCGATGCCGCTCATGCCGACCCAGTTCAGCCCCTGTTGCTGTTCTGCCTGTGTCTGGTGAGCGATGTCGGGTAGTGAGTGTGTCGCAATGTTCATGTTGGGTATAGGCTCCGTTTTGTTATTTTATAACATATCCAATGTGACGCTGTCCTGTTGATTTCATTGGTTTGAGGCATCGAATAGGTCGATTTGGTTTTTGCAAATATGGGGCGAAGGATTAACATAGGCGGTTGCCATCAAGGAGAGTGTCCCAGGTGTCGAATCAAGATCTTTGTACCAGTCGTAAGGCCGCAGAACTGTTGGGGGTTACTCCCCGCACCGTGCAGCTGTGGGCGGATTCAGGCATTTTGCAGAGCTGGAAGACGCCAGGCGGGCATCGTCGGTTCAGCCTGAGTGCCATCAAGCGCCTGGCGGACGAGATTCGAAGTGGTGAGGTGCGCCCGGGGGAGCTGAAAAACAGAGACCCGGAAACTGGCAGTGCCCAGTCTGGCGCGGCCCGCCCCGGCGCGACTCGATCCGAGGACGGGCGGAAGAATGATAGCGGGGGCCAGGTTCGGGTTCAGGTCATTGAAGATGAGGCCAGTCTGCAGCGTCTCTACGCGCTCACCTTTCGTAACTGGGGATTGCCGATCGAGCTGAAGCAGGCGACCGATGGGTACCAGGGGTTGTTGGAGCTGGGTCAGTTTGATCCTGAGCTGCTGGTGTTGGATCTCAACCTGCCTAATATCGATGGCTTCAGCATTATTCAGGCGCTGGAGCAGCAGGGGATGCTGGAGCAGATGCAGCTGGTCGTCGTAACAGCCTTGAATCGGGACCAGGTGCAGCGCAAGGTGGATGCACTTCGCCCCGGGATTGAGGTGCTGCCCAAGCCGATACCTTTCCTGCGCATTCGCGAGCGGATCGAAGGAATTCTCGCGGAACGGTACGTTTTTCTTGATTTTCGCTTTTTGACCCCCTATATTCGGAAAAAGCGGAACCGATCTGGTTTCGCTTCTATGGCCTGAACGGCTATATCAGTAAGGTGGGGGCCATCTGATGTAGCTTAATAGGGCCACTCCCTTCTTCAATCAGACGTTCCTCGTCCAGTCTTGTTTGTTTATTTTTTGATCAGTGTCTATTTTGATTCAATAATGGATCAAAAAGGCATGTCATCATGAACGTCACGAATCCACGCTTTCCATCAACAGCAAGGCTAAAGCTTGTCAGTATTCTGCTGCTCCTGACCAGCTTGCTGGGCTGTCAAACCTTGGGCAGCAGCAAACCTGGTGACTCAGATACCTTTGGCGCTCTTCTCGGTGGTGCCGCGGGCGCCTTTATAGGTTCGAAAGCAGGCAGTGGCAGCGGGCGAGTCCTGACTACTGGGGCTGGCGCATTGGTTGGGGCCTTTGTTGGGCGTGAAATTGCACGATACCTCAGCCATGCAGGGCAGCAGCAGATGGCCGAGGCGAACACGCGGGCATTGGAAACAGGTCAGTCTCAGATATGGCGCGACCCGGAAACCGGCGTTACTGGACGGACCGACGTCAGTGGACGCACAACCGAACATGAACAGGTGCCGGTGCGGGTGCAGAAAGACCGTATTGATCAGATGCCACCGATCGACCTGATCGGAACCACTTATGTGACCAAGTCTGGCAGCAATGTCCGAGGCGGGCCCGGGACCGACTATAGAAGCGTTGGCAGCCTGAGTGCGGGGCAGGCAGTGCATGTTATCGGCAAGGTCCAGGACAAGAACTGGTACCTGATCTCCGAGGGTGGTGCTGCCAATGGGTTTGTCGCCACGCGCCTGTTGCGCCCGGCCGAGGTTGAACAGCCGCCGGTAGCGCCAAGCTCCTCGGCTCAGGGAGAGGTGATGATGGTCAGCGCTGATCGCACTTGCAGCATTAACACCACCAAAGTGACTCAACCTGATGGCTCTGTAGCGGAAGACCGTATCCGCATCTGCGAAGGGCCGGACGGCTATGTGATTGAGGATGTTTGAATAGCACTCAACCGGTCGCTTGCGTAAGGGGGCAGTGGCATGGACAGTATTCATCCAGTGTTATGGCATCGTTTGGCGGTTTATGGTTGGTTAACGCTCGTTGCTCTCTTGACAAGCAGTATGGCAGCGGCTGAGCGCAACTTGGCTCGCATGGGAGAGCTGCATGCCAGTATCCCCACCGAGGGCTGGTGTGATACCCGGGTTGATGTTCAGGTCAGCAGCGAACGTTCAGAGCTGCTGGACCCCTCAGTGCGTGAGTTTCAACTGCTATCGGCTGGTTCTCGCACCATCCTGAGTCTCGAGTGTCCAGAAGTACGCACCCTAAGGCTAAACGGCGTCAGTCAGGGGCGTGAAGTCGGCCGCTGGTTGTATCATTCGGATGGGCGCTTCGAGGCCCTGGCGTATAGCGCTGAAACCCCGGCGGCTACCCTCGTCAGCCAGTCGCCAGACCCCGAGCCTGCACGGCCCTTGACCCAGCGTGAAAAAACCGAAAAGGCGCAGACACTCCTGGCGCATCTGGGGTTTGACCCCGGGCCGGTGGATGGTTTCATGGGGCATAAAACCCGTGATGCTATCGGCCGCTTTCTGCGCTCACGTGGTCAGCCGGTGGTGTACGCGGTGAATGACAAGTTGCTGGCTCAGTTGAATATGGCCCAGTGTGGCAACTGGGCAGGCTGTGACCTGAAGGATGAAGCGCAAGCAACGGGTGAGAATGGCCAGGGGCCTGGTCAACCGTCATCATCAACCGTACAGGTGGCCGATCAGGCCGCTTCCACACCCCTGCCCGATGCCCTGGCAAAAGTATTACCCACCTATAAAGGACGACTCATCGTTACAGGCTCCAGCGCCATACCGGATGACCTTGTGCCTCTAACCGCACATGAATGGCTGGGTGAGGCGGGCTTTCTGCTGGCACTTAAGCAGGATCCGGCCCTGATTGAAAATGAAGGGCGCGCCTGGGGGTATTTTGGTCTGCTGAACAGCACAGAGCGGGCCCGCTTGGCAACCGCAGCGGGGGTGGCGGCAGACAAGGTCTCGGGCGATTCCTTTACGCTGTATTCGGTTAAGAACTATCTGGACGAATTTGAGCGTCGGGCATTGCTGGCGAAAATCCGCCGTGAGGTCCCGGCACTGCTGAGTGCCCGCACACCGCGGCTGCCGTTGCCGGTTTTGATCGTCTGTTCCACTTCGTTTGGTGAATACGATTTTAACCGTGAAATATTTCCAATGAACCCCGCCTGTGAGGCTATGAACCTTGGTCAGCAAGGCTCAGCCCAAATGGCTGGCATGAGTTTGTCTGCACCCTTGGAAACAACCTTGTTGCCCAAGGCGATCAGCGTGCCTGTGGCGGAAGCGCGCCAGTACAAGGCGCGCCACCTGGATGCTGACAGGGCGCGTCAATACCGCAGCCATCGTATAGGCGCTCTTTATGCCGTTGAAGCGCAGATAACGGGCCTGAGAAACACGACCCAAAATTACAGCAATGATGACGCTTCAGGGTTTGGAGCGGAGCGCAAGCAACACAACGTTCAAGCGTATCAACCTTTATCACTTGTGTATGACCTTGCAATTGAGGGTGTCCACCTGTTTCGGTCCGATCAGGTTATGACCGAGCCGTTCAAGCGTTTGGAGGTCTTGGCGGTGCCCTCCCTGGCCAATGTATCGGTCAAGCCCGAGGGGGAAGTGTATCTGGATCATGCCGAAACGCTAAGCCTGTTACTACTGGCTAAGGAGCAACTGCAACTGGCTGACGCGAATGTGCATCAGTGGATAGAGGCTCGCATGCGGGAAGATAGCTGGAAAGAGGCGGGCAATCGTCATGATCAGCTGCCCGCGGACCCCTGGCAACCCTTCTTTTCGGCTGAGTACAGAAGCAAGCTCCAATTTTCGCGGGCAGAAATACCGGCCGAGTTAAAGAGTAATTTCATCGCCTGGACACGTGCACGTGCCGCAAACATGCCGCCACGAATTCAGGTCGATTTAAGGTATGTGGGCAGAGATGCCTTAGTCGATTCAGATAATCGAACCAAGCCGCTCTTTTTAAAACCAGACTCGAACCAACAGTCGCATTTGACGCGTCTTGCGCAGTACTTGAAGGTGTCTGATCAGCAGCTGATCGTGCCGTACGCCTGGAAGCGCGCACAACGGTTGTTGGGGCTAGGCAAGGCGGTCAACGTGGTAATGGTATTGCCTGCCCCCAGAAGCGCCTATACCTTTCCGGCCTTGCCTGCAAGCGAAGGCGGAAATGGTAACCTCATGATCTCTCTGGAGGTGGAGGTTTCCGATGTGCGCCTGGAACAGTCCCCTGTAGCCAGCGCATTGTCTCTGGTGGTGATTGAGGCTACCCCGGTGGCCGCCACGGCGACGGCTTTCGATAATGCAAATCGTCAGCGAATACAGGTGCGCGCCGCCACCCTGGATGTGGCACCGGCAACCCTGTCATTTGATGGTGAGGCCAGTGCTGGGGCCGTCAGCAACAGCGAGTCTGAGGATACCACGGCGACTGGGCAGCCGCCGATCTTGGAGGAGAGGGCGCCGGATGCCGCCAAGCCAGTCGCCAGGGTATTGACCGGTGATTCGGCCCTGCCCTTTTCGGCCGAAGTGGCTGATCTGCTGCAGCTGAAGTACCTGCCGAACAGTGTGGACCTGGCGATGCTCAATCGTATGATGCTCAGCCGTTTCGGTTATGAGCAGAAAATCGATGAGCCGGTATTGGGTGGGCGCTTTTTCAGCGACCTGTCACAACCGCCCAGCCCGGCACAGTTGGCACAGCGGCAGGCTGACTTCAGGGCCTGGAGTGTTGAGCGGGCGCAACACTTGCCTGACCGATTGACTGTGCGGCTCAGGTTTGAAAATGGTGTGGCACAAAACGAGATTTATGGAGGGAAAAACCAGTTTCACGGTATTACCTGTGATCAGGCGCGTAGAGGTCGGGAGCGTGGCGAGGCTTTAACCGAAGACTTGGACATGAAGCTGAGACTTTGCGACTTTCTGGATGCGGCCTGGTTGCGTTCAGACGCTGTGTTGTGGTTGCGCAATGATCAGTTCAACGCCGCGTTTGCTGCAAACAGAGGTGCCGGCCCTCGTGCTGATCCCTGCTCTGCAGACGCTTACTGCCGTGCAATGAGACAGGTTCTTAAGCAGGATGTCGGGGAGACTATTCATTATCGTGACCTGGTCCGGGTCGATCGTTTACCCGTGCTGAAAGCCGAACATCGAAAAATTAGAAGCGGTCTGGCGCTCGAAATAGAACTTCAGCCGACTTCGGCCAAGGTCGCTGAGGCCTGGCCGGATACGACTTGGGGCCAGGCTTTACGCAAGGCACAACCCTTTGATCAGCGTTTTGGCTTACAGTTAACACCTCGCCCACTCGAGCAGGTCGAAAAGCCCGCCAATACCTTCATATTTGAGGCTAAAACCTTGGCCGCACGCCTGGTTGATTCTGACAGTGGCGAAGTGCGTGCTGAACTTGAACTGGCTGTGCCCGAGCCTTTGCCCCTGGCGCTGCTATCGCCACCGAAGCCGAAGCTGTCGCTGGATATTCTGGGTATCGAATTAGGCATGTCTTTTGCCGAGGCTGAAAAACTGATTCGCAGCCATATGGCCGTAGGCAGGGTCTTGCAGGCCGATCGTGCACGCCAGGCTACCACTTTGGCTGGGCAGCTTGACCCCTACAGTTCTGGGCGCATGTTTATTTCCGAGGATGAACAGGAGGTGATCACCCTGTTTGATGAACCTCCTGCCGCAGCCAGCACAGTATTGGCCATACGTCGGCAGCTGCGCCTGCCGCCGCAAAGCATTAACCTGCTTAGCCTCAAGTCGTCATTGGAACAGCGTTACGGTCCTGCCAAATTCTCCCGACCGGTCGAACAATTCGGCCGCAACGGCTTTGAATTTATCTGGGCGGCCTATGAACCCTCGCAGGGGTGTCAGGGGCTTTCGATACAGCCTGAAAATATCTGGCTGGAAGAGTCGGGTGCCCCTGCCATGCCGGTCAGCGCCATTGGGCAGCATCAGTACCTCGCCTTTGCCAACTACCAACTGCGCAACGTTAGCGATGATGCTGAACTCCATGAACTTGATCGCCACCAAGGGCTGTGTCCGCTGCAGCTGGGTGCCAGCGTTACACAGCCTGTAATTCCCACCCATTCATCCAGCCAGGAGCGCTACTCCAGGCCCCACCAAAGCTACGATGAAATCCTGACCTGGCTGTATGATCAGCGCCAATATGCAGAGTTCTATGTAGAAAGCCGCAGGCGTCGGGATGAGCTGCTAAGCGATGCGCCCAAGGAAGGCGATGAGGGCAAGTCAAACATCGTCTTCTAACGTTAATCAGGGCTGTCTGAAGTTCCTGTAGCCATAACAGATAGGGGGCACACTATGTTGATTATCCCGTCTCGGCTCAAGGGGGTCAGGTGTCTGTCTATGCACTGCGCACGCACGGGGCTGCTGGTATTGGCCGGGCTCCAGCTCACAGGGCCGCTCACCGCCAGCGAGCTGACCGGGCAGTGGCAGGGCCAGTATAACTGTGGCGTCATACAGAATAACCCCTTTTCCATGGCGCTGGAGACGCCCGTTGACTCGGAGAGCGATCTGTTGGAGGGCGAATTTCGCTTTGCAGTGCCTGGTCAACCGGGTGATCAAGTGGGAGTGTTTCGGCTGCTGGGCCGATTCGATCAGGCAACCGGTGAATTTAGCTTTAATCCCCGGCAGTGGATAAAACGCCCCCGAGGCTATACGGCGCTTGGCTTTGATGGGCGCGTGCATGACAACGGCCAGTTTATGGAAGGCCGTTTTGGGAACGGGTGCGGTGGTTTTACAGCGCAGCGCAGTGACACCCCTGCGGCTCTGCCGCTGGATCTGCAGGTCTCGCCCGCCAGTGGTGGTGAATGGCAAGGCACCTGGGAAGGTCACATCAGCTGTAAACGAGAACTTCAGTTGCCCTATCGGCTGACCCTGGTACAGCATGGCAATGAACTGATTGCCAGTTACTGGCTGGATTGGCCGCAGCGAAAAAAAATTGTTCGACATCAGGGCATAGCTTCAGGGAAGGTAAATGATGCTGGGCAACTTGTCTTGGGGCACCGTCTATCAATGACCAAATGGCGCTTTGGTGCCAATGTTAACCTGACTGGTGAGAGGGGGCAGTTGGAGGGGAGTGTTGAGGGGCTGCCGGTTAACCAGCAGTGTAAGAGCGTTCGTGTGCAGCGGGTTGGCACGGCCCAGGTGCCAAATGTAACCGGGCTGCCGGTCCAAGCAGGCACCTGGGGTGGCTATATGATCGATCGTGGTCGCCGCTGGAAGAGCGTACCGCCTGAGCGGTGGTTAGGTCAGTTGAGTTATCTGACCCAGGTCACCTTGGCCCTGGATCAGGTGAACGAGACGCAGGTGGGGCTTTATGCTGCGGCTGGTCCAGTCGATAAGCCGCCGTTACAGCAAGAGCGCTATGCCTATCGGCTGCAACCGCTGGCGGCCCTGGACGATGGCCGTACGCTGTATGTTCCCCTGGGGATCGAGCGGGCCGAAGGTCGCTATGCTGACCTGTCTGAGCGCTACCAGCGAGACCCTTTTGTGATCTTGCTGGCAGTGGATCAACAGCAGCGGTTGCAGGTGACCCGGCGTGACCGTAATCGTCGCGAGTTAAGCTTTCAGCTTTTGCCACTGGAGGGCGCGGCCCTGGTTGCCGTGCAGCGTGGCGAAGCGCCGCCTGTACTCCTGGGGAAATTGAACGGTCGTCTGGCGCAGCTGGCGTCGCTGAATCAGCAGTGCCAGGCACTGGTCGACTGGGCAACCCCTTTGGGGAACAAGGATCAGCTAAAGAGAATGACGACGAGTGATATTCGGGTTGCCGCCTTGCCATTGCTGGCTGATGCGGTCTTGGAACCCCTTTTCGGGCTTTCGTTGATGCTGACAACAGCGGCTGAGCGTCAGACCATTTACCAGCTGGCGCGGGCCTGCTCCCACAGAACGGGCGATCAGCGCCCATTCAAAGTGGCCGGTTTATTCGATCAAGACTATGAATATGATCAGCTGCAGGCCGAGGTCATGAACCGTGCGGAAAGCCTGCGCTGGTTTGACAGCGCTCTGGCGGAGATCAGTGCGCTTGACGATGTCCCTGCTTCCCGGACACGTCTTCGTGCGCTTGAAGGTGAACTTACACAACGAGAAAAAGAGTTGTCTGCCGGCCAGGCTGAACAGCTGAGCCGAGCACTGACCGATAAGCGACACGCGGTCACGCTGGCGGAATTTGAGCAGCGTGTTGCTGCCATTCCCCATATGGCGCAGGAAGAGGCGACGTTAGTGCAGCTATCACTGCTGCTTCAGGAAGGTGATGGACTGCCCCTGTCGGTGTCACTGCAGCAAGAGTTGACCCGACTGGCCGGCGCGAAGGCTCAACAGGTTCTGCAACCCGAGCTAGGCCGCGCGCGCAGTGTCCTTGCCGGTTCAACGCGATCATTGGGTACGCTGGCAACGCTGACCCACCACCAACGCAGACTCAATCAGTTGAGCAACACCCTGCCACTCAGGCTAAGGAATAGCATCGATTTTGCAGTAGTCTCCGAGCTGGCCAGCCGGCGTCGTGTGCTGCTTGAACTCCCTGAGATAAAGACCGAATTGAGCCGGGCGTTGCTGGCACTGGAACCTGGCAACACCAGCCCCTCCAACGCCGTGCAGGGCGCGCTGGCGGCCTATGTAAGTGAACAGGAGCTGGCGCAGCTGCCAGCACTGGCGGCCCGCGTCGCAAGCGTCATCGAGCAGATCGAGCTGCGTGAGATTGTTTTGCATGATGGCTCGACCGGACGGGTACCTGGCGAGCCTGGTTTGCGGGACATGTATTTCGCCGTCAGGGTTCAGTTAGATCAAACCAACAGTAACTTGAAGAATCTCTACCGGCGCTGCCAGCAAGGTGATTTTCAAAACGACCCTCTGTTGGCCGTTAGCTGTCTCAGCATTATGGTGGTAGGCAGCGAGGAGCAGTTGCATACCCGTATCACCCGTTTTGAAAAGTTGGGTTGCGCCCCCGGTCAGGGACAGCCCGGCTTTGTTTGTGACTATATTCTCGGTTTTGAAACCGGCATTCCGTTTATCAAAGACACCATCTTGGGAGACTTAATGAGCACGGGTGAGGTTAGCCAAGGGCGCTTCATATTAGTCAACGATGGCTGGTTGTTCATGCCCCAGCGTAGAAGCCCTCGCGACTAAGTCTTTATTCCATTTTGGGTAAGCGGGGCAGTTGATGCTATGGGGCGGGCCTCGGGGGGTAGTGGGAGAAATGGTGATTATTTTTAGCGATTTATTCTGATATATGATATTTGCCTGATTGTTTATCCTGTTTTGTTAAAAAATACAAAAACATATTCTCATATTTTTGTATAAATATAGCTGTATCTTTTGATTTGTAATTTGAAGGTACTGGTATGCGTGTCGTTGTTCTTGGAAGTGGTGTGATCGGGGTAACCTCAGCCTGGTATCTGGCTCAGGAAGGGCATGAGGTGGTGGTGGTTGACCGTCAGTCGGAGCTTGCGATGGAGACCAGTTTTGCCAATGCCGGTCAGATCTCCCCGGGGTATTCGGCTCCCTGGGCTGCGCCGGGCGTGCCGCTGAAAGCGATTAAGTGGATGATGCAGGACTTGGCGCCGCTGCGGGTTGCGCCACGGTTGGACCCGGTCATGCTGGGCTGGCTGGCCAAGATGTTGGGTAACTGCACCCAGAAGGCTTATGCCCGTAACAAGGCGCGCATGCTGCGCATCGCTGAATACAGTCGTGACTGCTTGATCGAGCTGCGCAAGGAAACAGGGATCGAGTATGACAACCGTGCCAAGGGATTGATTCAGCTGTTCCGTTCGGACAAACAGCTGGCGGCCTCCGCGGATGATATCCGCATCCTGGAGTCTTGCGGCGTGCGTTACGAGTCGCTGGATGTGGATCAGATCGTCCAGCACGAGCCGGCGTTGCAGCAGGTGCGCGACAAGCTGGTTGGCGGTTTGCGCTTGCCCGGTGACGAGACTGGTGATTGTTTCATGTTTACGCAGCGGCTGGCCGAGCGCTGCCGTGAACTGGGCGTGGAATTCCGTTTCAATACCCATATTCGCAAGCTGCAGGTCGAACAGGACAGGATCACCGGCGTGGAAACCGATGCCGGTCTGATTCGTGGCGATGCCTACCTGGTCGCGATGGGCAGCTACAGCCCCGAGTTGCTGTCGCCGCTGGGTATCAAGGCGCCGATCTACCCGGTAAAAGGCTTCTCGCTGACCATCCCGATTACCGATGTCTCTCGTGCACCCGAGTCTACGGTGATGGATGAGACCTACAAGGTGGCCGTCAGTCGCCTGGGGGATCGCATTCGGGTGGGTGGTACGGCCGAGTTGACCGGCTTTGATCTGTCGACGCCGGACAGCCGTCGTGCCAACGTCGAGTTTGTGGTCAATGACCTCTTCCCGGGCAGTGGTGATCCGTCTTCGGTGGAGCTCTGGACGGGTCTGCGGCCGATGACGCCGGATGGCACGCCGATTCTGGGGCGTACGCGTTACCAGGGGCTCTATCTGAATACCGGTCAT
This sequence comes from uncultured Marinobacterium sp., assembly GCA_963677795.1. GTDB lineage: Bacteria > Pseudomonadota > Gammaproteobacteria > Pseudomonadales > Balneatricaceae > Marinobacterium. The sequence goes on from OY782520.1 coordinate 3,298,207, forward strand.
GGCACTCTGGGCTGGACCATGTCGATGGGCTCGGCCCGTTACATCAGCGATATCATCTGTGGCCAGACACCGGCGATCGATACCGAAGGTTTGGCGATAAGCCGTTATAATCGTTGAGCAACAGAACGTTTTCTTGGCAAGGCGGTGGCGCTGGGCCATCGTTTGCTACCATTCTCAATATTACGAATCAGGAACAACAGCATGTCCAATCGAAGCATCATCAAAACCGATCAGGCGCCGGCAGCGATCGGTACCTACTCTCAGGCGGTCAAGGCGGGTAACACTGTTTACATCTCCGGCCAGATCCCGCTGGACCCGGCGACCATGGAGATGGTGACCGAGTCCTTCGAAGCTCAGGCGGTGCGTGTATTTGAAAACCTCAAGGCGATCGCGGAAGAAGCGGGTGGCTCTCTCGGTGAGTGCGTCAAACTGACCATCCTGCTGTCCGATATGGGCTACTTCGCGCAGGTGAACGAAGTGATGGCGCGCTACTTCAACGAGCCCTATCCGGCGCGTGCGGCCTTCGCGGTCAAGGAACTGCCGAAAGCGGCCGATATCGAAGTTGACGCCGTCATGGTGCTCAAGGACTGATCTGAGAGGTACTGGGCCACTATGAGCCGCAAGGTCCGCGCCAGATATCGCATCTGGATACGATGATGCATAACGATCGTCTGGCGCGGGCTCGGGCGGCTGAAGCCGACGCCTTTGGCGTGGCCTGCATCTAGGAGGCCCTGGAGTTGCGTGAGGCGGGACTGACCCAGCCGATCGTGTTGCTCGAAGGCTTTTTCGATACCAATGAGCTGCCGGTTATCGCCGTGAAGGCTTTTGGCCGGCGGTGTATTCGCCAGTTGCCTGTTTCCGAGGTGGCCCGCTGGTGCGATACCATCCTCTATACTCTGCTGACCTGCCTGACGCCGCGCGTGCCGCGCTACTACGACTGCTAAGCGGCTACGACTGATCGAGCATCTGCACCAGCAGCCGTTTGACTGTTTCCGGCTCGAACGGCTTGTCGGTCAGGGCGTTAACGCCCGCATGTGCCACCTGGCTCAGGTGGGCTTCGTTGGCTTCCGAGGTGACCATCAATACCGGCAGGTGGGCGTGCAGCTCTGAGTGGCGAATGAACTCGGTCAGCTCCAGGCCGTTCACCTCGGGCATGTTGTAATCAGTGACCACCAGGTCTACCGCCTCGCGGGCCAAGACCTCCATTGCCTCACGTCCATCATTGGCTGTCAGCAGGTGGCAAATGCCCAGGTTGCCCAGTACGCGCTGTATCAGGTTGCGCGCCATGCGGCTGTCGTCGACCACCAGTACCCGAAGGCTTTCGATGTCGTAATGCTCCAGTTCGATATGGTCCGGATCGAGGATATCCAGTGTGGCATTGAGCGCGGCGCCCAGATGCTGGCGGGTGAACGGCTTGGGCAGGATGGCAACCACGCCGGACTGCTTGAACACCTCCAGATGGTCCTTGCGGGTTTCGCTGGATACCAGCATGAACGGAATATCGGCCAGTTGTCGCAGGCGGCGCATGGCCCCCAGCAGCTCCACCGCACTGCCGTCATCGAAGTGCAGCGCGCTGATCACCAGATCTGGCATGACCTTCAGCATCTTCTCCAGCGCTTCATGCAGGGAGGCAGCGGTGTCGATAGCGGTGACTTGCTCGTCCTGCAGCTGCTGGATCATGATTTTGCGCTGCAGGGCGGAGGGTTCCACCAGCAGGATGTTGAGTTCACTGATGCAGAGCGCGCTCATCGGGCCGGTCCTGGTTTCAAGCGGTAACAGCTGAGACTAGCAGGTGTCAGGGATTGAGGACAGTCCAGGACCTGATCGGGATCAGGTCCTGCGGGATTACCACATAAGATCGTCCGGAATGGCGTAATCGGCGTAGGGATCGTCTTCGGCGGGGGTGTCATCCACCGGACGTGGCAGGATTACATCGTCCTGGCGCTGCTCAACACGCTCGACGATTTCGGCCGGCACCAGATGGTATTTCTCGTCCAGGAAGGCGATGCGCAGCTGACCACGGGCCAGCTGATCGATCAGCTTCTGATCCAGATAGAGGTGGTGGATTTTGCTGCCGTGGGCGAAGTTGTAACGCAGCTCGGCATTCTGGGGCAGTGCGATGCGATGTGCTTCAACCAGCTGACGTACTTCCGCCTGAGCAGCCTTTTGGGCTTGCTCCTGCTGGCGCTTGAGATTCAGCTCTCGGTCGCGCTCGGCTTTTTCCTTGCGCGCGGCTTCCAGTGCGGCCTGCTGCTGTTGCTGCTCATCAATCGCCTGACCGGAGCGTTTCTGTTTCGTCTTTTTACGTTTATGCTCGTTAGCTTGTTTGGCCTGTTTTTTGTTGGCCAGACCTGCCTTGAGCAGTTGGTCCTGCAGTGAGCCTGCCATCGTGGTTCCTCGAATCAGATGCGCGGTGTTTCGGTGCAGGACTATAGCATATTGCCTGCTGGCAGGCAGGGGCTGGCCGTTGAGTAATATTGATAAGGAATTGCTATGTCGTTGATGTTATGGCTGTCATTGCTGTTGATCTGTGTGCTGGGTGCGATGTCGCCGGGGCCGAGTCTGGCGGTGGTGCTGCGCCAGACGGTCAGCAATGGCCGTGGTCACGGTATCCTGGCCGGCTGTGCCCATGCGTTGGGCGTGGGCCTGTGGGCGGCAATGACGGTCTGGGGGCTGGGGGTGTTGGTCAACGAATACCAGCCGCTGTATCAGTTGATCACTTGGTTGGGAGCTGGCTATCTGGTCTGGCTGGGTATCAATGCCCTGAGGCTGGCGGCGACACCAGATCTGCAGGCGGGGCAGGGGAGCAGGGAAAGCTACTGGCAGGCAGCGCGTTCCGGAGCGTTGATCTCGCTGCTCAATCCGAAACTGGCGGTATTTTTCACGGCGCTGTTCTCCCAGTTCGTGACGGCAGGGCAAGCCTTGTCTGACCAACTGGTTTTGGTACTGACGGCCAGCCTGGTAGATGGGGCCTGGTACACCCTGGTGGCTTTGCTGTTTTCGCAGCCAAGGCTGCTGGAATGGCTGCGTCGCCATCTGAAACGGGTAGAACAGCTCACCGGCGTGGTGCTGATCGGACTGGCAGTCCGCGTTGCAATGCCTTGATCCTGTTTGCATTTCGCCAAAACTATGCTTATACTGCGCGCCTGTCTTGTTGAGACAGGGCGCAATGCCACGTTATGGTGGCCCTGTTGGTCCTCTCGCAACGATAAACCGTGAACCTGGTCAGGCCCGGAAGGGAGCAGCCACAGCGGTGGATTCGTGTGCCGGGATGTGGCTGGCGGGGCCGCCTCCCAATATCTAATATCCTCTGGATATTGCTAGGTTTTCCGCTGTTTTGACTTGCTGAGTTCCCAACTGGAACACACAGGTGGAACACATGGCCCAGCTATCCGCATACCTTCAGCGCTCCCAGCATTCCGTTTATTACTTCCGAATACGAGTCCCTGAGTCAGCCCGCAAGCTAGTACCACAAAGCCAGATTCGACGCTCCCTTAGAACGAAGTGCAAGCGTCAGGCCATTGTGCGTAGCGCCAAGTTGTTGCAGCAGGTAGAAGGGCTGTTCCATGAAGCAGTGAAGGGTCAGCCGGTAGACCTGAGTCAGCTGTCTTGGTCTGACCAGTCTGAGCCATCTCCTGTGGCTGCCGTCCCTACATCTGCACTTGATCAAGCGCCAGCCCCTGCACGAACAAGCCCTAAGATATCTGTTGCCTTAGCCCAGTACCTTGAAGCTCAGCACCTTGAGGGGGTAGGTGCAAAGACGATAGGAGACAAGCGCTCTATTGTTGAACTGTTGGTGCGTGCTGTGGGTGACATGCCCGTGCATCGCTTCCAGCGCCAGCATGCCCAGCAGTTCCGAGAGATTGCCTTGAAGCTCCCGCCACGCTCGAACCGTAAGCACCATGTCCCTCTTGAGCGTTTGATTGCAGATGCAGAAAGCACGATCAGCATGACCACCTTCAACAACTATGTGAAGTACCTATCAGCCTTCTTTGCTTGGCTGGTGCTGGAAGGTCATTGTGATAAGAACCCCTTTGAAGGGCTGAGGATCAAGCAGAGAGCCAGGGCCAGTGCTGGCCGTAGCCGGTTCACTGAAGGCGACCTGCAACGTCTGTTCTCAGGCATCTGCACCCGGCACGACCCTGGCAAGCCCTATCAATACTGGCTCCCTCTGCTGGCGCTTTACACAGGTGCCAGAATGGGCGAGCTGTGCCAGCTCTACGCTGATGACATCGTGACCATCAACGGTATTGACTGCATCTATATAAGGGAAGGCAGAGCAGATCAGCGGCTGAAGACGCCCAGTTCTGAAAGGGTGATCCCGATCCATTCCCAGCTGAGAGATGTCGGGTTCATGCAGTACGTTCAAGGACGCAAGCAGCAGGGTGCAGATGCTCTTCTGTTTGACCTGATCAGGCACCAGCGGCATGGCTACTCGGCTACCCCATCAAAGTGGTTTGGCCGTCTCAGGGAGGCTCTGGGCTTCAAAGGTGCAGAAAGCAAGAAGGACTTCCACAGCTTCAGGCATACGGTAGCCGATCATCTGAAACAACTGGGCGTAACCGAGAGCTTGGTGGCAGGTGTGCTCGGGCATCAATCCGGTGGGATTACCTTCAGTCGATATGGCAAGGACTTCAAGCCTGAGGTGTTGCAGCCCGTTATAGAGCAGCTTGCTTTCGGCATCGAGATAGCTTGCCCCAGAAGTGTCTCACACGGGTAGTATTTGGTTGAATTATGATCAGCTATTTTTGGTATCTGTCTGCGTTTGTCTCACACGTTAGACCCGTCCCGAATAAAGTCCCATTATAGTATAGGAAGCCGGGATGCTCGCCGGGTTCGCTCCCGGTAGCGCTGGCACGCAGCAGGGGGCGTTCTGAGAAGGTTTTAGGGCTGATGACTACCTTTGCTTGGCTTGCTCTTGGTATCGCTCAGAGGGGCGCTCAGGGCTTTCTGTGAATGCAGGCCCGTTCCGGGTGCTGGGTTCGTGCCGGTTCGTGCTGCACCTCTGGTTATAAAGTGATCAACTGGTTGGGCTTCCCATTTGCTCCTGTGAGCGCTTCTATGGGCTTGCCTTATCATGGTTGCTGCAAAGGACGAACGCCCCTCCTGTGACCGCTCAGGGACCTTGCTGATGGTGCTACTGCAAAGGCGCTGGCGCTGCTGGGTCGATGCAGGACGGGGTACAGCAACAGGCTGCTGAGCTGGATGAATTCGGGTTGATTAAATTTGTTTAATTTCAACGACTTAGAATTAAGTCCGGTTATAGAGAGAGAGCAAGAGAATAAGAGAGAGAGCAAGAGAGAACAAGAGAGGTAAGAGAGATTAGAGCGTCTAGAGCTACTAGCTACCTTCCCTCCCTCCCTGTTCTCCTGAACAGGGTATTACCTTATAGGCTGATCCAGCCACTCAAGATGCACCAAGCAGCATGCCCAGCGGTTTCAGCCTCTGGGCTTTCTTCGTTCCGCATCTAATCAAATACGAGGTATCCAACAACCAGCATTCAGCAAGGAGGCACCAGCATGCACACCAATGACACCAGTACCAATACCAGCACGAACAACAGCAGCCATGACAGCACTGAGCGCGGCCTGAGCTTCAGGGAGTTGCAAGAAACCTTCCGGCTCTGCCTCGAATCAGAAGCTCTAATCAGGCTGAAGGGGCGATCCAATGAGGTTGGAATGAGAATCCCTTTCCTGCATCTTGGCTCAGGCCGGTACAAGCAGGTTGGCATCAACGGCAAGAAGTATTTCCTGCATCGAGTTGTCTGGGCGTTGGCCAATGGGCGCTGGCCCGGCTCAGGTATGCAGGTTGACCACATCGACCGCGACACTAGAAACAACCACCCGGATAACCTGAGGGAAGCCACTGCATCCCAGAATCAGCGCAACCAATCAGCGAACAAGGGGACCGGGCTTTATGGCGTATACAGCAGAGGCAAGGGCTACCGTGTAGGTGTCACCAGAAATGGCACGAGCTTCATGTCTAGAACCATCCCTGATCTGGGTATCGCTACTTTCGTTGCTGATGTCCTGAGGGTTCTGGTCTACGGCCCGGATGAAGTCACGATTGAGCAGTTGAATGATGATGACCGGTTTGCCCTGTTCTTTGCTGATGCTGTCAATGCTGATGACCTGCCCGGTGCAGTAGAGACAGCTGTTAGTGCCTGCCTGTAGCTCAGGCTTTCTGTGCGCCTCCTGTGGGCGCTTTCTTCTCATTCCGTAAGCATTTACCGTCCGAGCTGAACGGGCCTCAGGCAAGTGCTCAGCGTCCCTCAATAAAAGGGTGCCCGCCCATGCAACTTAATAGCCCGCGCAGAGTGTCCTGAACGATTAATATTAATCCGGTAGTAATATCTGTCGGGGGAGTTAAGTGACTAAGAAAATTTATAATTTCTTAGGGCTAGGTTGTCTCTGGTTTATTATGCTTTGTTGCTGAATTCTAATAAATCAGATGCTTCCTTGTAATCTGGATCGCTTTTTACGATTTCATTCCAGCGATTATACGCATTGCTGATGAATTCAAAGCTTCCTGCCTGCTTCATATGTTCTGGGTACATTTCGAAAAGAGCATCTGTTATTCTGTGAGTTTCTTCTTCTACAGTTAGAACAAAATCAATCTTCATATTGCTAGATTCGTTTCTAGCATTATATGCGGCCCTTACTTGATGGCAAGAAATAACACAGCTCGCAGCAGCACCAATAACATATCTTGCTTCTTTGCTAAGTGTTTTATTCTGCCATAGTTGATATAGGAATTGTGTTAATGGGCGTTCTTGAGGCCATTTTAGAATCATGTTTTTTAAAAGTTCAAGTATTTTTGGGTCGACGCTGGGAATAGTCTCGATCTTTGTGGAAACGCCTGCTCTAAACCAGTTAAAACGTGTTGCTTTAAACATTTTATTAACGTCCTTGACTTAATTTAATCTGTCATGAAATATTCATGCATTACCGATCCACCACACATTTCACCTTGTTCGTGGCCATTGGTCCATTCTTGTAAGAATCTAATACGCTCCTTAACTAAATTCATACGATATGTATAATAGCAAACAGGAAATATAGATCCATAGTAACTAGATTTATTCTCTTCTGGAAATTTCATCTTTAAATCTAGCTCCAACTGTTTATGCCAGTTGTTTTGTGACTCTTTGAAAGCTTTTATGAATCTATCATCTTCTTCATATTTTTTTATGATTTCGATAACTAATGAATTTAACTTTGACTCAATTATTTTGTTATCGGATTGAGCGCATTGATTTATGCTTGCTTGGTCAATATGCTGCGATAGTGCAGACATCCTTAGCGTCAACATTGCCAATTTTTGTGAGTATCAATAAAACACAAGCTGTTAATTGAAGGGGAAGGTGTTGCAGCATAATATTCCTTTTATGACTTAAGTCATCCTTGTTTATGCATGGGTTTTATTTGCAGCACATTCATAAGAATTTTATGTGCCTAAGCGTTCTGAAAACAATACTGTCAACTCATATTAGCCAAAGTATGCAGTAAGATCAAAAAATTGGCTAGCGCATTGAAGCAGCCTTTCGCTCTTCGCCTCCTGCACCTTTCCCCCCAATGGGGTATCACCAGCAATTCAAGAGCCGCGCCAGCACGTCCTGAGCGGCTGTCTCAGCGCCGATCCGCTCCGGTGCATGCTCATGTGGAACGGCCAGTGCTAAGGCGCTCAGGGCTTCCCGTGCTGTTACTGGGCTTAGGTGAGGTGCGAGCTACTGTCCGAGTCCGGTGCCTTGTTTGGGTATACGGTGGCAAGGCGTCTCAAGGTTGTCTCATTAGGGTTGATATTTGATAAATAAGACAGTAGGTTGTCTAGTATCTAGACCCTAATGAGACATTGCCGTTATGACAACATTTGCTTATTGCCGAGTTTCAACACTGGATCAAAGCACTCACATGCAGGAAGAGGCGATCCTGAATGCCTACCCAGATGCAGTGATACGAGTTGAGAAAGCCTCAGGTACGAGCACCAGTGGCCGTCCAGTGCTAGAGCTGCTGATGGATATGATCAGCAGTGGTGACAAGTTGGTGGTATGGAAGCTGGACAGGCTGGCGCGAAACATGGCCGATCTGATGCAGCTGGTGCAGGATTTGGAAGCCAAGGGCGCAGCCCTAGAGATACTGGATCAGCGCATTGATACCAGCACAGCGTCTGGGAAAGCATTCCTTCAGATGCTGGGTGTGTTCGCTGAGTTTGAGACCAATCTGAGGAAAGAGCGGCAGCTGGCTGGTATCGAGAAGGCCAAGGCTGAAGGCCGGTACAAAGGTAGGCAAGCTGCTATAGATGCCGACAAAGTTAAAGAGCTGAAAGCCAGTGGTCTGGGTGCCACTGAGATAGCTAAGAAGCTGGGGATTGGCAGGGCCTCTGTATACAGATTACTGAAGCAGTGATCAGTTATCAGGTAGGACACTAAGGTAGGACACATTAGCCTTGCTAAGCGGCTCCGGCTTATGGTTCCATATAGGCTAATCTGAACCGAACAGATGCAAGTCGAATAACGCTAGAAAGCCCGTAGTTACAGGCCTTGAGCAATGAGTTACCCGCTTGTCTTTAGCTCTTCAGGAGCTGAGTAGAAACAGGGTAGTTTGTGTGCCGGGATGTGGCTGGCGGGGCCACCTCCATATTTATCCTGCTCTTACTATCATCAATTGATAGCTCTCTACTTGCCACTCAAGCCTTTTTGGATATTAGCCAGTGGGTTACGCCCAGTGCAATAGTGACAGCTGCAATGGCCAGTATGTAGTCGGCACTGATCTTGTCCAAATCCAGTACGATAACCTTTCGGGCAATTGCCATGAGCGCCGTCGCTGTAACCAGGCGCACAGGGAGTTCGTCTGTACCTAGATACAGTCTGATGTTAATAAATATTTCGACCGCTATAAGCACCGCCATGAAGGCGCCAAATGTTTGAAAGATGTCATTCACATCAAGCAGAAAGTAAGGCTCAGTACCTAGTCGTTGATAGAGCACGTAGATAACATCTCCAATCCCCCATATGATTACCAGAACCATCAAAACCGCCAGCACCTTGATGGCCAGCCTGATGACGCGGTGCAGAAAACCGATGAGTGGATCGGAATGCTCTTTGGGGAGTTCTTCATGAATCAGCGGGTGAGAATCGTTTTGTTCGCTCATTGAAGACGCCTCAACTGAATGAAGTTAAACGGCAATGCTTGTCGCGACACTACTCATTTTGGGTGATGAGTCAGTGTTGTGCCATAAGAGTCTGTCCCCGGCATTTCGATGGTGGTCAGGTGGGCGGAAAGGTTTTTCTCAACCCTGGCATCAGTGCAGTGCGAATGTGTTCTAGCTTGGCGCGTAATCGGTCCGTAAGCCCAGTGTGGCTTGATCATACCGACTGCTTTGCACCTGACCGCAGCCTTTGTTCGCTCACAGGCCTTCTGTGACGGTATGGTCTACTATTCATTGAACGCATTGACCGGCCGCTTGTAACAAGAATGTTCTCGAAGCCTCATATAATTGAGCTTAGATTGTTCAATGGGGTGAGTACGATGGAATTCAGCAAAGATCAAAAAGCCTGGGTAGCGGAGTGGATCGATCGTCAGTTTGACACTAACCGCCTGTTTCCCTGTGAATGCTCGGCACCTGAACAGGGTGAGTCTTGTGTCTGCCGGTCTCATATCCGCGCCTACAAAACCTGGTCTAATACCCCGCGCAAGCGGCGACATATTCGTGACTGGATCGAAGAGTGGCTGAACGCTGATGAGGTGGCGTTGCTCAAGGCTGAGCTGGCCAAACATCAAGCCAAGTCATCAAAAAAGTCGGGGGCTTGAGGCCGCGCTGGCTTTTCGGCATTGCGGGAAGTGGCCTCCAGGGGTTAGGTTCTGGAGGCCAGGCGCTGCACGATCCCCTTGGCGATCTTGTTCAGCATGCCACTGTCTTGTCGTGAGTCGGGCAGCGGGCGGCAGAGTTTGATCGCCGTCAGTCCGGTACGGGCGGTGAACAGGCCGGCGCCCAGTCCCTGGCCGGCCCGGGCAGACAGGCTGGTGGTGACCGAACTGCTCAGCAGGGCAGAGCCAGCTTCCATAGCCATCTCGCTGGCACCGGCGAAGGCGAGGTTCTGAAGTACCTGTTTCAACAGGCGTCCCTGAGTCAGCAGTCCAGGCGCTACCCCGTAGATTGTCGAGATTTCCCGCAGCATGCGCAGGTTGCGCCAGGCTACCAACAGCATATCGAAGCTGGCCCAAGGGCTGAAGGCGACCAGAACGCCGGATTCGATGCTGTAACGTTGCACGCAACGCTGGGCTGCCTTGTCGGCCTGACTCAGTGCGTGCCGGTTGAGGTAGTGAATGATTTCGCCGTCGTTATAGCTGCTGTCGAGCTGCTGCAGGGCGTTTTGCAGTTGGCGATTCAGCGACGTGTGTCGGTACTGATGCTCTAGCTGACGAGTCAGTTGTGCGCTGTTGCCGTGGGTGTTTTGCGCCAGCAATGCCTGTGCCTGGTGCTGCAACACGCGAGCCTGCTTCAGTTGTCGGCTGCCTTTGAATCCCTGACGGAGCTCCAGTCCGACAGAGCCGAGCAGGACCAGGGCCAGCGCTCCGAAGGCGATGCCCAGGAAAGGGTGCAGGTTGCTGCTCCAGCTGAGCAGGCGGTAGAGCTCAGCACCAAAAGCTGCGATCACCAGTGCCGTCAAGGAGCCCCACAGCAGGCGCCGGGAAGAGGAGCGTACGGATGGCTGCTCTGTCGGATGCTCGATATTTTCACTGTCCTCGACGGCCTGGGTCATCTCCAGAGGTATCTCTCGGGCCGCCTGCGGGCGAGTTGCATCAGGCTGTGGCGCATCAGGGGTATCACCAGAGGTCAGGTCGTCCGGCGACAGTTCGACCGGGCGTTGCCAGTTCTCAGTTTTGTTCATCGAAACAGGTCTCCCAGCAAATATTCTACCGCCTGATCCAGGCGGATATGGTGCTCCGGGCGCAAGGGGCCGGCAGGCAGTGGACGGGGCGCAAAGTCGACAAAACGGAAGCGGTCGCTGTTCCAGTCTTCGACTTGCGGCAGCTCCACCGGTACTTCGCCCGGAAACAGGGCGATCTCCTCGCCGTTGTCCTTGCGATGGCCACGCAGGCAGGACAGGTGCTGGCCATCCAGCCGCGCTTCGGCGGCGGTCGTCGCGCGCAGTGAGGCCAGGGCGAGGCAGCGGGTGTCGACCTGCTCGAAACGAATCTCCCGTTGTGCCGATTCCACCATCAGTTGCAGAAAGCGATCGAGGTTGTGGTGCTGGTTGGCAGTCACATGGTCGGCCTTGGTGGCGGCGAACAGCACCCGGTTGATACGGGGGCTAAACAGCCGTCGCAGCAGGCTGTTGCGGCCATAGTGAAAGCTGTGCAGCAGGGTGTTGAGGGCCTGCTGCATGTCGTTGAAACAGGCCTCGCCCTGATTCAGAGTCTTGAGGCAGTCAACCAGCACGATCTGGCGGTCGAAGTGGCGGAAATGATCATCGTAAAAAGGACGGATTACCTGATCCTTATAGCGCTCATAGGCCCGCTGCAGCCGTGAATAGAGGCTGTCAGGGGCGGCCATCTCCGTGATCTCCGGCAAGGGCGCAATGATCGGAAAAAGGTTGAGCAGTGGGCTGCCTGCGAGATCTCCAGGCATCAGCAGGCGGCCCGGTTGCAGCAGGCTGAGGCTGTGTGGTGCCTCTCGTAGCTGTTGCAGCAGGGTGCGAAACGCCTTGTTGAGCTGTGTCAGCTGATCATCGCTGGCTGGAGTCAGCCAGTCGATCTCCCGCTGGCGTATCAGCCACTTGGAGGCTGCCTGGTTGCGTGGCTCGGTGGTGAACAGCGCCTGCTGCTGTCGGCACCATTGCTCGAAGCTCAGGTCCAGCAACGGCAGGTCCAGCAGCCATTCGCCGGGGTAATCGATCAGGTCGATATAGACTGTCGAGTGTTCTCCCAGAGCGCGGCTCAGGCCGGGTGGGCGGCGGTAGCGCAGTGCCAGCTTGATTTCGGACAGTTGCTCGGTGGAGGCTGGCCAGTGCGGAGGGGAGGCTTGCAGCCCCGTCAGCGTTTGCTGCAGCGGAAAAGGGGCTTCTGACTGCTCGCTAAGATCACGCGTACCGATGATGCGCCCGTCCGCGGAGGCGGTGAAGAACGGCAGGGAAATGCCCTGATCGCTTTGCAGCAGGTGCCGTGCCAGAGTGCTGATGAAAACGGTCTTGCCGCTGCGGCTGAGGCCGGTAATGGCAAGTTTGACCCGCTGTTCCAAGCCGCGCTCGACGCCGGTTTTGATCTGCTCGGAAAGGGTGTTCAGGCCGCTTTTGCGTGCCAGCGTCTGCAGTCGTTTCGGTAGGCTCATCCATCGCTCCATATGCGCTTTGCTTTATTGTGACAGGATTAAACTGAAATGGAGCTGAGAACGACCAAAATTGGTTGTCGCTCCACGGTTGGCCGATGATGGATTCCACTTGTCACAAAAGCTGTATATAGTCGCACCCAGCAATGGAAAAGGACTTCCATATCAGCTCGACACCCCGTGCCTGCTGGCCCTGTGTGTGCCCGCCGTTCCCTGGTCCTCTCTTCCGTGCTGGTTTCGTTTACCCATCTTGATAAAGGAATAGTGATGATTTCAGTAAATGAGCTGCGCCATCCGAAAGAAAAACTCTATCGGCTGCTGTGCATGGTGTTCGGAGGCCTGATCTGGGCCGGTTTGCTGCTGGGTACCATGTTTTCGATCCTGGCCATGCTGCTGCCCCTGGCGCTGGTGCTGTGGATTGCCGGTCGCTTTTTCCGCGCCACCCTGTTTGGCAACAGTGTCCTGGTGGATGAGCAGCAGTATGCCGAGCTGAATGCGATCGTGAAGGATGTGGGCCACAAGCTTGGTTTGAGCCGCATTCCGGAGACCTTCGTCGTCAATGCTGGTGGTCTGACCAACGCACTGGCGGTGAAGTTCCTGTCGACCCAGTATGTGCTGATGTTCTCCAGCCTGGTGGATCTGCTTTGGGAAGAAAAGGATACCGATCGTGTGCGCATGATCGTGGCTCATGAGCTGGCGCATCACGCGGCCGGTCATGTCAATTTCTGGGTCGGCCTGCTGATGAAGCCGGCGATGATGATCCCCTTCCTTGGCGCGGCCTATAATCGCTCCTGCGAACTGACCGCCGACCGCATTGCCGCCGCGTGCATCCCGGCCAACCGTGAAGCGGCCGTGACCGCGATGATTACGCTGGCTTCCGGCAGTCAGGTGCTGACTCCGCATACCAGCGTTGAAGCGTTCAAGCGTCAGGAGCAGAAGATTCCGGCCGTGTTCGGCTTCCTGCAGGAGATCCTGTCATCGCACCCGCGCATGACCAAGCGTATTCTGGCAATCGAAGCCTTCTACGATAGCCGCTCGGTTCAGCCGGTGGCGGCCCAGGCGGCCTGATTCATCGACGCACACAAAACACCCCGGCAGATCGCTCTGTCGGGGTGTTTTTTTATGCGCTTGTGTCAGAGTTTGCTGAATCACTGTTTGTTGAAGTACTCCCGGGTCAGCTTGAACACCACAGGGCTCAGCAGCGCCAGGGCGATCAGGTTGGGAATGGCCATCATCGCATTGAGGGTGTCGGCCACCAGCCAGACAAAGTCCAGGCTGAGGGTAGCGCCCAGCGGAATGGCGATGATCCAGAGTATGCGGTAGGGCATGACTGCCCTGATACCGAACAGGAACTCGACGCAGCGCTCGCCGTAGAAAGACCAGCCGATGATGGTGGTGAAGGCGAAGATCGCCAGCGCGATGGCGACCAGGTAGTTGCCGAGGGAGGGCAGGGCGGTGGCGAACGCCTGACTGGTCAGGGCGGCGCCGGATTCGCCACCGGTCCAGGCGCCGGAGCTGACGATCACCAGGCCGGTGATGGTGCAGATCACCAGGGTATCGAGGAAGGTGCCCAGCATGGCGACCAGACCCTGACGAACGGGGTCGTGGGTCTGCGCGGCCGCGTGAGCAATAGGTGCGGAACCCAGGCCGGCCTCGTTGGAAAATACGCCGCGTGCCACGCCGAAGCGGATGGCGGCCCAGACGGCTGCGCCGGCAAAGCCGCCCTGTGCCGCGATCGGTGAGAAGGCGTGGGTGAAGATCAGGTCAAGTGCCTGTGGCAGCAGGTGGGAGTTGATGCCCAGTACCACCAGACCTGCAACCAGGTAGGAGATCGCCATGAAGGGAACCAGAGCACCGGCCACATGGCCGATACGCTTGATGCCGCCGATCAGCACGGCGCCGACCAGAACCGCCATGACCAGGCCGCTGACCCAAGTCGGAATGGCGAAGTTGGCATGCAGGACGTCGGCAACCGAGTTGGACTGTACGGTGTTGCCAATGCCGAAACCGGCGCAGGCACCGAAGATGGCAAAGAGTACACCCATCCAGGCCCAGTTCTTGCCCAGGCCGTTCTTGATGTAGTACATGGGGCCACCGACATGCTGGCCCTCCTCATCGGTTTCACGGTAACGCACCGCCAGCACGGCCTCCGAGTATTTCGTTGCCATGCCGATCAATGCCGTGATCCACATCCAGAACAGGGCGCCGGGGCCGCCAAGGAAAATGGCCGTGGCGACGCCGGCGATATTGCCGGTGCCCACGGTGGCGGACATGGCGGTCATCAACGCCTGAAAGGGTGGGATTTCCCCTTCTTTTTCATCGCCGGAAGCGGCGGTGCGGCCGCTCCAGAGCAGCTTGAAGCCAGTTCCGATCTTGAGGATCGGCATCAGTTTAAGGCCGATCGACAGGAACAGCCCGACGCCCAGTATCAGGACCAGCATCATTGGGCCCCAGACGATTCCGTTGACCGCGCCAATGGCGGATTCAATGGCTTCCATCAGTGTGTACCTCCATCAGTGTGTACCTCCATCAGGTGTTCTTTAATAGCTGAACGCGAAAACTCGAGTGAGCCGTTGAGCGGTACTCCAGTATTGGTCATCTTCGTATCCTTGTATGAGCGGGATTGTCCTTTTGGTCCCAGCAGAAAAGATGCCAATTTGCGTTTTACTATGGATTCACTTTTTATTTTTAGTTAAAAACAGAGTGAAAATCTATTTTTATAAAGTTGTGCAGAGTTAATTTCTGTTTTGCATTAGTGAGCCGAGTCCGCCGACCTTACCTGCAGAGGTGTGGGGCTAGTGAGATGGGTTCGGTGGTGCGACGTTGGGCAGAACTTGCACCAGGAATGGGCAGTGATGGGCGTGCCGGGTCAGAAGGGGTCGTCATCAGCTCTATCCTTGTGTTGTTATTATGGGTTAGCCAGACCTTTCCTAAGCGTAGTGGATATGATTTTCAGGTCAAAGAGATATTCTCTTTGATTGTGGAGGAATGATGGAAAATCATTTGCTGATCTCGACCGGCAGTGTGCTTTCTTCCTTTACTTCTTCCATAACGATGTAGGATTTCGAGTTTTTGACGCCCGGCAGGGTCAGCAGCATGTCGCCCAGCAGTTCGCGGTATTGTGACATGTCGTGCAAACGCGCCTTGAGCAGGTAATCGGCGTCGCCGGAGACCAGGTGGCATTCGAGAATGTAGGGCAGGGTACGGACTGCACGACTGAAGCGCTCGAAGGCGTCCGGCGATTGATAGGACAGGGCGATCTCGACAAAGACCAGCAAGTTGTAGTTGAGCATCTCGGGGTCGACGGTAGCGCGGTAGCCGGTGATGATGCCGTCACGTTCCAGCCGCTTGACCCTCTCCATGCAGGGGGTCGTTGATAGCCCGACCCGGTCGGCCAGTTCGGTATAGGAGATGCGCCCCTCCTGCTGCAGAATGGTCAGGATATTGCGATCGATACGATCTATCTTTTTGACTTTATTCGCTTTCATGAATGACTGTGCCTTGAAAGTGCGCCTGTTCCCTAGTGTTGATCGAAACATTCGATAAAGCAATCCGTCGGCAGGCCAGGGGGCCTGAAAGTCGTGTTCCGGTGGTGCGGCGCCGACCGGGAAAGCATGTTAAGATTCGCGCCCATGAATATGTTCGAATTCGGCAACGAGGCAGCATGAGCTATCAGGTACTGGCACGTAAATGGCGGCCCAAACGCTTTGCGGAAATGGTGGGGCAGGAGCACGTCCTCAAGGCATTGGTCAATGCTCTGGATGACGACCGTCTGCACCATGCCTATCTCTTCACCGGTACCCGAGGGGTCGGCAAGACCTCGATCGCGCGCCTGTTCGCCAAATCCCTGAACTGCGAGCAGGGCGTATCGTCCGAGCCTTGTGGCCAGTGCAGTGCCTGTGTCGAGATCGCCGAGGGGCGTTTCGTTGACCTGATCGAGGTCGATGCGGCCTCGCGCACCAAGGTCGAGGATACCCGCGAGCTGCTGGAAAACGTGCAATACGCGCCGACTCATGGGCGGTTCAAGGTTTACCTCATCGACGAGGTCCACATGCTCTCCAACAGCTCGTTCAACGCGCTGCTGAAAACGCTGGAAGAGCCACCGCCCCACGTCAAGTTCCTGCTGGCGACCACTGATCCGCAGAAACTGCCGATGACCGTGCTGTCGCGCTGTCTGCAGTTCAACCTGAAGAACCTGACCGCGGAACGTATCCAACAGCATCTGGACCATGTGCTCCAGGCTGAGTCCATCCCCTTCGAAACGGCAGCACTCTGGCTGTTGGCGCGCTCGGCGGATGGTTCCATGCGCGATGCGCTCAGCCTGACCGATCAGGCGATCGCCTTCGGCGCCGGTGCCGTCAACGAAAACGATGTGCGTGCCATGCTGGGCACCATCGACCAGCACCTGGTGTATCGCATTGTCGAGCAGATCGCGGCCCAGCAGCCCCAGGCCGTGCTGGAAGCGGTCCAGTCCCTGGCCGAATTCTCGCCGGATTATCACGGTGTGCTGGGCGATATCGTCAGTCTGTTACATCGCGTCGCGCTGGCCCAGGTAGTACCGGCCGCGGTGGACAACAGCCTGGGGGATCGTGACCAGGTGATGGCACTGGCGCAGCAGATGCGGGCCGAAGAGGTACAGTTGTACTATCAGGTTGCGTTGATGGGGCGCAAGGACCTGCCGCTGGTGCCAGAGCCGCGCGAAGGGCTGGAAATGACCCTGCTGCGTATGCTGGCGTTCCGCCCGGCCGGCAGTGAGCCGCTGCCGGCCCGTACTCCCGCAGCACCCGAAACCCGGTCTCCAGCGACGGCAGCACCTTCGGCGGCCGCTGCAGCGCCTGCGCCCGAGCGCCCTGTGCTGCAGAGTACAGCCGAGCCCGTTGCTCAGCCGGCTCCCCGGCCTGCTGCGGTTGAACCGCGCCCGGCTCCTGCATCATCCGCGCCGGTCCAGCCGGAGGCGGTCCCCCCCTGGGAGGATCTGCCGCCGGACCTGGCCGCCATGGGAGATAGCGAGCCAAAAAAGTCCCGACCGGCTGACATAGTACCTGTGCAGCCGGTGGCGAAACCTTCCCGGCAGGCACCGGCCGTCAGTGAACAACCGCGTCCGGCTCCCGCTCAGGTAACCGCGGAGACGGCGTTCCGGCCTCAAGTCCCGGCTGCCGTTGCGCCCGAGAACGAGAGCTGGGCTGAGTTGATGGCCAGTCTGGGTCTGACCGGCATGGCGGAAAGTCTGGCACGTAATCTGTCACTGGAGGTCGAAGAGGAAGGCCGGTTGTGTTTTCACTACACGCCCGAGCAGGAAGCCTTGCTCAGCGGTGACCGCCGGGAGCGGATTATCGCAGCACTCCAGCAGGTGCGAGGGGTCGAGTGCCAGGTGGAGTTCATCCAGGCTGCGCAAACTCTGGAGACACCGGCACAACGTGCCGAGCGCAAGCGTGGCGAGCGTCTGGTTGAGGCCGTGGTGGCCATTGAAACCGATGCGACCGTACATACATTGATGGAACATTTTGGTGCCAGTATCGACTATGACTCGGTACGGCCGATCGATTGACTGATTAGATAAGAGGAAAGACACCATGATGAAAGGTGGCATGGGGAACCTGATGAAGCAGGCCCAAAAAATGCAAGAAGAGATGCAGAAAGCGCAGGAAGAGATTCAGCGCGCCGAGGTGACCGGTGAGTCCGGTGCCGGCCTGATCAAGATCACCATGAACGGTCGTCATGACGTTAAGGCAGTGCAGATCGACGAAAGCCTGATGGAAGAGGACAAGGAGATCCTCGAAGACCTGATCGCGGCCGCAGTCAATGATGCCGTGCGCAAGGTTGAACAGAACACTCAGGAGCGCATGTCCAAGGTTACCGGCGGCATGGGTATGCCGCCGGGCTTCAAGATGCCGTTCTGAGAATGAATCTGAGTCCCTTACTGCAGGAATTGATCAGTGCGCTGCGTGCGCTGCCAGGCGTGGGACCCAAGTCGGCCCAGCGCATGGCGCTGCACTTGCTGGAGCGTGATCGCAGTGGTGCACAGACGCTGGCAGCGGCGCTGGAACAGGCGGTGGAGCGAATCGGTGAATGCCGCGTCTGCCGTAACCTGTCGGAACACCAGGTCTGTGCCATCTGTGAAGACGAAACCCGTGATGCCGGTGTGATCTGCGTGCTGGAGTCGCCGGTGGATCTGATGGCGGTGGAACAGACCGGTGGTTTCAACGGTGTCTACTTCGTACTCAAGGGGCACCTGTCGCCGATCGATGGTATAGGTCCGGACGAGCTTGGGCTGGAGCAGTTGTTCGAGCGGGTCGACCGGGGCGAGGTCAGCGAGTTGATCCTGGCGACCAACCCCACGGTTGAAGGTGAGGCGACAGCGCATTATATCGCCGAGCAATTGCAGCAGAGTCCGGTCAACATCACCCGCATCGCCCATGGGGTGCCTGTTGGTGGTGAGCTGGAATTTGTCGATGGCGGCACCCTGGCGCATGCCTTTGCCGGGCGTCGTTCATTGAAACGGAATGCCGATTGAGGGTGCCGATTGGGAATGTCAATTGAGAGGGCCGATGACTGATCTGAGCCAACGATATGACTGGCGCTCGCTGGAGCGCCAGGCCGCAACCCCGGTGCGCATCAACGATGATGCGACGCTGGCCGAGCATGCCGAGCGCTGGCTGGCACAGCCGCTGCTGGCGCTGGACACCGAGTTCATGCGCACCGAGACCTTCTACCCGATCCCTGGCCTGATCCAGGTGGCGGACGAACAGGGCTGCTACCTGATCGATCCGCTGAAGGTCAAGGACATGGCGCCGCTGGCGCGCGTGCTGGCGGCGCCCGAGGTGCTCAAGGTCGTGCACGCCGGCAGCGAAGACCTGGAACTCTTCCGCCATAGCTATGGCGTCCTGCCAAGCCCGCTGTATGACACCCAGATCGGTGCCGCCTTTGTCGGCTGGGGCTTCAGCATGGGCTTGCAGCGCATGGTGTCGGAGGTGCTGGAGGTCGAGCTGGGCAAGGGCGAGACCACGTCCGACTGGCTGCAGCGTCCGCTGACACCCGAGCAGGAGCACTATGCGGCGCTGGATGTGGCCTATCTGCCAGCGCTGGCGCTGTTGCAGCGTGAGCAGCTTGCCGAGCAGGGGCGCCTGGCCTGGGCCGAAGAAGAGTGTGCGGCGCTGGGTGATGCGGTGGCGGCACAGGACGAGCAGGACCCGGAAGCCTATTTTCAGCGCTTCAGTCAGGCCTGGCACTTCGATGGTCTGCATCGGGCGGCGCTACGAGATCTGGCAGCCTGGCGCGAGCGGACCTGCCGTACGCGTGATGTGTCGCGCAACCGATTGCTGCGCAACCAGGCGTTGCTGGAGATTGCCGAGAAGCTGCCGACCACGGAGAAGCAGCTGGACAGAATTATCCAGCGTGGCCGAGTGGTCCGCGAATTCGGCGCCGAAATCCTGCAGGTGATCGCGGAGGCGGGCGAGTCGGCACGTGAAAATCCGCCGGCCGAGATCGACCGGCCGCTGCATTATGTCTGGAACAAGCGGCTCAAGCAGCTGCGTGCCATTGGTCGTCAGGCGGCGGAACAGCATGGCTTGATGCCGGAAGTATTGCTGCGCAAGCGCGACCTGGACGCCTTGATCCGGTCCCATGACGAGTTTGGCCACTACCGTTTGCCGCCCAGTCTGTCCGGCTGGCGCAAGCCGCTGGTGGGTGATGCGCTGCTGGCGCGAATTGAACAGTTTGATAAGAGTTGAATGATGAAGATCATCAGTGTTTTCAAAAGCTCCCGCAAGGACGAGATGTACCTCTATGTCGACAAGCGTGAGCAACTGGAGCGTGTGCCGGAGCAGCTGATGGAGCTGTTCGGCGCGCCGGTACATGTCATGGATATGCCGCTGAAGGTGGAGCGCAAGCTGGCGCGGGTCGAAGATACGCAGAAGCTGATGGATGAGGTGGAAAGCAAGGGATACTACCTGCAGCTGCCGCCACCCAAGGAAGAATACATGCTGGACCTGTTCAAGGATCGCCCCGAAACCGGGGTACGTTGAGCATGGCACAGGAGGTGTTCTGGCGGCGCAAGACGCTGCATGAAATGACCCGAAGCGAATGGGAGTCGCTGTGTGATGGTTGCGCACTCTGCTGTCTGCACAAGATAGAGGACGAGGACACCGAAGAGGTGTTCTACACCACGGTGGTTTGTCATCTGCTGGATATGGAAAACTGCCAGTGCACCGAGTACGAGCGGCGCTGTGAGCTGGTCCCGACCTGTATCCGCCTGCAGCCGGAAGACGTGGAAAATTTCGACTGGCTGCCGCCGACCTGCAGCTATCGCCTGATCCATGAAGGCCAGGATCTGCCGGACTGGCACCCGTTGCTGACCGGTGATCGCAAGACGGTCATTGCAGCCAATGCCTCGGTGCTCAGCGTATACGAGGTCAAGGATAATGAGATCACTGAAGATCAGCTGATCGACTACGTGCTGGACGAAGACTACTGAGTCGTCTCCAATGCTTTGAGTGGCGGGGCTTTGGTTACAGGGCTTCGCCATAGACCTGCTGTTCGAGCCCGCCCATCGCTTGTTGAATGTAGTCCAGAAACGCCTGCATGACCGGGGTCGGGTGCTTGGCTGCCGGGTGCACCGAGCACCAGGAACGCCGCAGCGGGAAACCTGCCAGATCCAGGCAGGCCAGTTCGCCCAGTTTCAGCTCGGCCCGTACGCTGAGTTTGGGCAGTACGGCCACCCCCAGTCCCGCCAGGACGCCATGTTTGATCGCCGCGTTTGATCCCAGCTCCATATGCGGGTTGAGTGCGAGTCGCTTCTGATGGCACCACTGTTCCAGCGCCTTGCGTGTGCCCGATCCGGGTTCCCTGATCAACAGTTTTGCATTCAGAAAAGTTTGTGGGTCCACTCTTTTGCTGCTCAGTAATGGGTTGTCTACCCTGACCACCGGGATCATCACGTTGTCCAGAAAGGGTGTACTGCGCAGTGCGCCGGATTCGGGGGGCATGCCCATGATGACCAGGTCATCGCGATTCTCGGTTAGCCGCTGGGTAGCGCGGGCACGGTTGACGATCTCCAAATGCACGTCCACTTGAGGATACTGCTGCAGAAAGCCCTGTAGCAGGTAGGGCACCACATACTGGGCGGTGCTGACGGCCGCCAGTCTCAGCTCCCCGCGCACCTGTCCCTCCATCTCCGCCAGTTCCATCTGCAGCCGCTCCAGATCGGAAAAGATCGATCCTACCGCCTGTTCAAGCCGTTCACCCGCCGCCGTAATGTAAAGCTGCTTGCCGACATATTCGAACACCGGTTGACCCAGTGCCTGTTCCAACTGTCTGATCTGAGAGCTGACCGCCGGTTGCGTTAGACCAAGGTGCACGGCTGCACGGCTGTAGTTCAGGTGATGGCATACCGTATGGAACACCTGTAGCTGGCGGAAGGACAGGCGAGTGAGTAATCGAGTCAGCGAATAGGGCATGAGGGAGTGTCGTAAGTGTATGAAATTATGAAAAATAGTCGTCAGTATAAGCAATAGCTTATGACAGATAGAAAAAATATCAATTTTTTCTTTCGTCATCTCTGTAATAGTTTGCAGTGACTGATCGATGCACTCAGCAGGGAGACGATCCATGCTCAACAAGATTCTGATAGCCAGCCGCGGCGAGATTGCAGTCCGCATCGTGCGGGCCTGCGCCGAGATGAATATCCGTTCGGTGGCTGTCTACACCGAGCCTGACCGACATGCATTGCACGTCAAGCGAGCCGATGAGGCCCACTGCCTGGGTGAAGATCCGCTGGCCGGGTACCTGGATGCACGACGTCTGGTCAATCTGGCGGTACAGACTGGCTGTGACGCCATCCATCCGGGCTATGGATTCCTGTCCGAAAACAGCGAATTTGCCCGTATCTGTGCCGAGCGCGGCATCACCTTTATCGGTCCCAAGGCCGAGGTGATTGCCGGCATGGGCGACAAGACCGAGGCGCGCGCCAGCATGATCGCAGCCGGCGTACCGGTGACGCCGGGATCGGACGGCAACCTGGCAGACCTGGATGAAGCGCTGAAAGTCGCTGGTGAAATCGGTTATCCGGTGATGCTCAAGGCGACCTCCGGTGGTGGTGGTCGTGGTATTCGTCGTTGCGACTCGGCCGAAGAGCTCAAGGCGCAGTATCCACGTGTTATCTCCGAGGCAACCAAGGCGTTCGGTTCGGCCGAGGTCTTCCTTGAGAAGTGCATCGTTGATCCCAAGCATATCGAGGTCCAGGTGCTGGCCGACAGCCAGGGCAATGCGATCCACCTGTATGAACGCGACTGCTCCATCCAGCGCCGTAACCAGAAGCTGATCGAGATTGCACCGAGCCCGCAATTGACCCCGGAACAGCGCAATTATGTCGGTGAACTGGCGGTGCGTGCGGCCAAGGCCGTGGGCTATGAGAATGCCGGTACGGTAGAGTTTCTGGTCACCGGCAACGAGATCTACTTCATGGAGATGAACACCCGCGTGCAGGTGGAGCACACCATCACCGAGCAGATCACCGGGGTGGATATCGTGCGCGAGCAGATCCGCATCGCTTCTGGTTTGCCGCTGAGTTACCGCCAGGAGGATATCAGCTACCGCGGCTACGCCCTTCAGTTCCGTATCAACGCAGAAGATCCGAAGAACAACTTTCTGCCAAGCTTTGGCCGCATCACCCGTTACTACGCGCCGGGTGGTCCGGGCGTACGTACTGATACGGCGATCTATACCGGTTACACCATTCCGCCGTACTTCGATTCCATGTGTCTGAAGCTGGTGGTCTGGGCACTGAACTGGGAAGACGCGCTGGACCGTGGTGCGCGTGCGCTGTCCGACATGCGTCTACAGGGCGTCAAGACCACGGCGCGCTACTACCAGGAGATCCTGCAGAATCCGGATTTCCGCAGCGGAGAGTTCAATACCAGCTTCGTGCCCAACCATCCTGAGCTGCTGAACTATTCGGATAAACGGGACCCCAGTGAAGTCGCACTGGCGATTGCGACCGCGATTGCAGCCTATGCCGGCCTTTGAGCGGCGGCAACGAGGAGAGATTAAATGAGCAAGATCCAAGTTACCGATGTCATTCTGCGTGATGCCCACCAGTCGCTGATCGCCACCCGCATGCGTACCGAAGATATGCTGCCGATCTGTGACAAGCTGGACCGTGTCGGCTTCTGGTCGCTGGAATGCTGGGGCGGTGCGACCTTTGATGCCTGCGTTCGCTTCCTGAAGGAAGATCCCTGGGAGCGTCTGCGTGCCCTGCGCAAGGCGTTGCCGAACACGCGCCTGCAGATGCTGCTGCGCGGCCAGAACCTGCTTGGCTACCGTCACTATGCCGATGACGTGGTCGAGGCGTTCGTGGCCAAGGCGGCCGAGAACGGCATCGATGTATTCCGCTGCTTTGATGCCTTGAACGACCTGCGCAACCTGGAAACCGCCATCAAGGCGGTGAAGAAGGCGGGCAAGCACGCCCAGGGCACCATCTGCTACACCACCAGTCCGGTGCACACGGTTGAGTCGTTCGTGGAGCAGGCACGTGCACTGCATCAGATGGGGGCAGACTCCATCGCGATCAAGGACATGGCCGGATTGCTGACGCCCTATGCGACCTATGATCTGGTCAAGGCGATCAAGGAAGCGGTAGTGCTGCCGGTGTTCATTCACAGTCATGCTACCGCCGGACTTGCAGCCCAGTGTCAGCTCAAGGCGATCGAAGCCGGTGCCGAACATATCGATACCGCCATTTCTGCCTTCGCCTGGGGCACCAGTCATCCTGCGACTGAATCCCAGGTCGCGGCATTGCGCGGGACCGAGTGGGATACTGAGCTGGATCTGGAGCTGCTCAACGAGATCTCGGATTATTTCCGTGAGGTGCGCAAGAAGTACCATCAGTTCGAGTCCGAGTTCACGCGCGAAGATGTGTCGGTGCAGATCAACCAGGTGCCAGGTGGCATGATGTCCAACCTGGCCAACCAGCTCAAGGAGCAGAACGCTCTGGGACGTATCCGTGAGGTGTTCGCCGAGATCCCGCGTGTGCGCAAGGATCTGGGCTACCCGCCGCTGGTCACGCCGACCTCTCAGATCGTCGGTACCCAGGCGGTACTGAATGTGCTCACCGGTGAGCGTTACAAGTCGATCACCAACGAGGTTAAGCGTTATCTGCAGGGTGGCTACGGTCATCCACCGGCTGAAGTGGATGCCAAGTTGCGTACCCAGGCGATCGGCAGTGAAACGCTGATTGAGGGGCGTCCGGCCGATCAGCTGGCACCTGAGATGAAGCGTCTGCGCGAGGAGATTGGCGGTCTGGCGAAAACGGATGAGGATATACTGACCTTTGCCATGTTCCAGGATGTGGGTCGTCAGTTCCTTGAGGAGCGCGAAGCCGGCACGCTGACGCCGGAAGTGCTGTTGCCGATTGAAAAAGCGGGTCGGGCGACAGATGAAGGGGTGGCCACCGAGTTCAAGATTGATGTGCACGGTGAAACCTATCAGGTGGCCATTACCGGGGTCGGTGGTCAGGACACCGGCAAGCGCCATGTCTACCTGACGCTGGATGGCATGCCGGAAGAGGTGTTGTTCGAGCCGTTAAACGCCTATGTGGGCACAGGAGCCAGCGGCCGCCGTCAGGCCAGTGCGCCGGGGCATGTCACCACCAGTATGCCGGGCAATATCGTTGAGGTGCTGATCGCCGAAGGTGACGAGGTCAAGGCGGGTCAGTCGGTGATGATCACCGAGGCGATGAAGATGGAAACCGAGGTGCAGGCGCCGATCGCCGGGCGTGTTATCGGGGTCTATGTCGACAAGGGCGACAGGGTAACCCCTGGGGAGGTGCTTATCGAGATCGAGTGACAGATTGCACAGTGTTTAATTAGACGGATTGGCCGTTCACGCAAGTGAGCGGCTTTTTTTATGTCGGTTGCGGGCCGTTCTCGGTTATCCGGCCGCTGATCAATGTCGTGGCGATGGGTTCGAAGGCGATCCGGCTGATGGCCAGGTCGCCTGCTGCAGGCAGGGCTTCCAGCGGGAAGTCATCGTGTGGCACGGGGCTGTCCTTGAAGCTGTCGGCCAGTACCCAGAACGGGACTCCGTGCTGGCGGGCGGCGAGTGCCTGGAGAGCCGTGCCGCACTTGTTGATGAAATATCCATCGGCCAGCCAGGCATCACAGCCGCTCAGGCAAAGGTCGGCCTGTGTCATGAAGAGCATCAGTTGTGCATCATGGATCAGGCGGCAGGAGATACCTGCTGCTTCCAGTTCCTGTGCCAACAGGGTGCCTTCTCCGCCGGGGAGGCTCTGGGTCAGGATGATGTTGAAGGCGAGCTGGTTGCTGGCCAGTGCGATCAACAGTTGGCTGATGATCGAGCTGCGGCTGTGCAATAGCAGGGTCATGCCGGGGGCTATCAGTTGGCGGGCCTGGGTCTGCAAATCGATGCTGGTGCTTTTCAGGCGACTTTCAAGCTGGTACAGGCTTGCCAGTGCGCAGGTGTGCAGGTCGGAGGCAGGGCAGTCGATCCGCCCTTGCTGCCAGCGCTGCAGCACGTTGGCCAGTACTACCATGCTGGGACGGGTGGCGGACAGTTCCGAGACCAGTTGATCCAGCGTTGCTCTGCTCAGGGTTGGCCTGGTTTTCAGCTGGGCGGCGAGTGCCTGCAGCAGTTTGACAACCAAAGCGGTGCTGCCGGACGTGGTGTCCTGGCGCAGTAGTGTAGTGAGCGCCTGGTGGTCCATGAGGGTGCCCTGTTTTGGAAGCGCTGAGTTAGGCTTGGTCTGATTGCTCTGGCGCCTTAAGTCTGGCGCAGAGATCAGTATAGAAGGTGCTGCGGGAGGAGGGGGGCGCCGGCGGGCGCTGGGTGTCAGTACAACAAAAAAAGGGGCGCCATCAGGCGCCCCTTGGTAAAGCAACTGAAGAGGAAAATCAGTTGTTCTGGTTGGCCATCTGCTGCTTGATCAGATCGCCGATAGTGGTCGGACCCGGAACGTCGACTTCCTGGTTGCGAACCGCGTTCAGAGCCGCTTTTTCGTCAGCCTGGTCTTTCGCACGGATAGACAGGTTGATGACGCGGTTGCGACGGTCAACACCAGTGATCTTGGCTTCAACGGTTTCGCCCACTTTCAGAGCAGTAGTAGCGTCTTCGATGCGCTCAGCAGCGATTTCGGAAACCTTCAGAGTCGCTTCGATGCCTTCAGCCAGCTCAACGATAGCGGCTTTCGGTTCAACGCTCTTAACAGTACCGGTTACGATGCTGCCCTTGTCGTTAGCGGCCAGGTATTCAGCGAACGGGTCGCTTTCCAGCTGCTTGATGCCCAGGGAGATGCGCTCTTTCTCGGCGTCGATAGACAGGATAACGGCTTCAACTTCGTCGCCTTTCTTGAACTGACGCAGAGCGGTTTCCGGATCGGCTTCCCAAGAGATGTCGGACATGTGGACCAGGCCATCCAGGTCGTTGTCCAGACCAACGAAGATACCGAAGTCAGTGATGGTCTTGATAGTACCGCTGACTTTGTCGTTGGCAGCATTCTGCTCGGAGAAGGATACCCACGGGTTGGCAGTGCACTGCTTGATACCCAGGGAGATACGACGACGCTCTTCGTCGACGTCCAGGATCATCACTTCCACTTCGTCGCCGATGTTTACAATCTTGGACGGGTGGATGTTCTTGTTGGTCCAGGACATTTCAGAAACGTGTACCAGACCTTCAACGCCATCTTCGATGGACGCGAAGCAGCCGTAGTCAGTCAGGTTGGTGACGCGAGCAGCAACCTTGGAACCGGCCGGGTAACGATCTTTGATGTCGTCCCACGGATCTTCGCTCAGCTGTTTCAGGCCGAGGGAGATACGGTTGGTTTCTTTGTCGAACTTGATGATCTTGACGGAGATCTCATCGCCCGGGTTCAGCATTTCGCTCGGGTGAGAGATACGCTTCCACGCCATATCGGTGATGTGCAGCAGGCCGTCAACACCGCCCAGATCGATGAACGCACCGTAGTTGGTGAGGTTCTTGACGTAGCCCTTAACAACCTGACCTTCTTCCAGGGTAGCCAGCAGCTCTTCACGCTGAGCGCTGTTAGCTTCCTGCAGCACGGCACGACGAGACACAACGATGTTGTTGCGTTTCGGGTCCAGCTTGATCAGTTTGAATTCCAGCTCTTTGCCTTCCAGGTGGTCAACGTCACGTACCGGACGAACATCAACCAGGGAGCCCGGCAGGAAGCCCTGAATGTTGTTGATGCTGACAGTGAAACCGCCCTTGACCTTGCCAGAGATGTAGCCTTTGACAACTTCTTCTGCGTCGAATTTCTTCTGCAGAACTTCCCAGGCTTCAGCACGCTTGGCTTTTTCGCGGGACAGACGAGTTTCACCGAAACCGTCTTCAACCGCTTCCAGTGCGACCTTAACAGAATCACCGACCTGGATTTCCAGTTCGTTGTTGTCGTTCAGGAACTGCGCACGGGGAATAACTGCTTCAGATTTCAGACCTGCGTTAACAGTAACCCAGTCGCTGTCGATGTCGACAACTTCACCCATTACCAGGGTGCCCGGAGTCATTGCGATGTCTTGCAGGGATTCTTCAAACAGTTCAGCAAAGCTTTCGCTCATGAAAGTATCCTATATTGTCGCTGCCCTTCGAGATCAGATGAGCAGCTTCCAGCCTGTATGCCAGCTATACAGGGTCGGTTGTCGATAACCACGTCTGCCTGCACTGGGCTGGCGATGTGCAGGCGGCGTGGGAAATATAAAGTTGCAAAATTATACAGGCGTATGGCGGTTAGCGCCAGTATGCAGGATCGATTTTAACCAGCTGTTGCTGAGGCCAGGGTGGCGTGGAGTGTTTCACGCAGCGGGCGCTGGCAGGCCGGCAGCAGTTTGTTCAGATCACTGGCCAGTGCGGCCGGAAGGCGGGTATTGTCGGGATCGTTGAACCAATCGGTCAGCAGGCGCTCCTCGGCCCGGCTGTTGGCGGCCAAGTCGACGGCGTTACCGACGCAGAAGGCAAAAACAGGCAGCAGTTCCTCGATGATGATGGCTTTTTGCGGGCGATCCAGCATCAGTCGATTGGCGCTGACGAAGCGGCGATATTCCTGGGTTCCGGCGGCGGCCATCACGTCCAGGCGTGTGTTGTCGAACGGCTCCGATTCCGGCATGCGGGCCAGGATGCTTTTGAGGATCGCTTTGGTCTCGGCCAGTTCCTCTTCGAAGGTTGCCGGTGCAAAGTGTTTATTCAGTCGCTTATAGTCTTCCAGCTCGGCGATCTGCTGCTGCAGGGCAGTGATCTGGTCTTTCAGTACCTGCTGCTCGGCCAGCAGGTTTTCCTTGTCCTGCATCAGGCCACGTATTACGCGTTCGGTCGGGGTCAGCTTCTTTTCACCAAAGGTGGGCGGCAATTGGTTGGCGCCCAGGGTGCCTACGCTTTCGGTGTACACGTCCGTGGGCACCATCTCATAGCCGAACTTTTCCAGTTCGGCCAGATTGAGCTGGTGCTGGGACTGCATTTTCTTGTAGGCAAAAAAGCTGACAGTCCCTCCGATAATCAGCAACAGAGGGACCAGGACCAGCAGCAGAGCCCCGACTTTGTTGAGCTTCACCGATTACTCCGCGGACCGGGCCGGGCTGTGTGGCTGTTGAGCGGCTGCCGTATGGCTGATCGACAGGTCGATCAGGTCCAGCAGGATTTCGCCGCTTTCGGCTAGGATCGCTTCTGCTTCGGGGTTGATCGGACGACCTTGATCATCTTCAGGCAGGTCGTCATCGGCTTCGCTGAGCTTGCTGATCGGGGGCAATCCCAGACCGATGCGACGCTCGTTCTCGACCTGCAGCATCCAGGTTTCATTGCGCTCCTGCTCGTCGCGCAGCTTGGCCTCGTTGAGGGTCAGAGTTGGGCTGTCTTTCTGTTCAGCCAGATGAGCAACCTGCTTGCGCATGAAGACGAAGTCGGGGTCCTGTGCGGTGCGTTGTTCGTGGCGCTCGATCAGCTGCTGCATGAACGGGCTGAGGCTGGGGAAGCGGCCATGACGCACGGGGCGCACCTGGTCCCAGGGCAGGGCCTTGTCCAGCGCACTTTCACCGATTTCGTCGACGGTGTACAGGGACGGGAAATGGATATCCGGCTCTACGCCGCGGTGCTGGGTGCTGTCACCGGAGATGCGATAGAACTTGGCGTGGGTCAGCTTGACCTGGCCGTGATCGATCGGCTGCAGTGTCTGTACAGTTCCCTTGCCGAAGGTGCGGTTACCGACGATGAGGCCGCGATTGTAATCCTGAATGGCGCCGGCGAAGATCTCCGATGCTGAGGCGCTCAGGCGGTTGACGACGACCGCCAGCGGTCCGTTCCAGACCACCTTGGGGTCAAAGTCACCCAGAATATCGACGCGGCCATCCGCATCGCGAATCTGGACTGTGGGACCACGTTGAATAAACAGACCGATCAGTTCATTGGCTTCGCGCAGTGAGCCGCCGCCGTTGTTGCGCAGGTCCATGACCAGACCGTCGACGTTTTCGCTGCGCAGTTCGTTGATCAGTTTTTCCACATCGCGGGTGGTGCTTTTGTAGTTTGGATCGCCACTTTGCAGGGCGGCAAAGTCGATATAGAAGGTCGGGACCTCAATAACGCCCAGTCGGTAGGGCTTACCATCACGAGTCAGCTCGAGTACGCGCTTGCGAGCCGCCTGCTCTTCCAGTTTGACCTTGTTGCGTTCGATACTGATGACCTTGCGCTTCTGGCGGTCGGCGGCATCGGTCGGGATGATCTCGAGACGGACAATGGTGCCCTTGGGACCGCGGATTTTGCTGACCACGTCATCCAGGCGCATGCCGACCACATCTTCAATCTCGCCGTCAGCACCCTGGCCCACGCCAACGATGATGTCAGCCGGCTGCAGCTGACCGCCCTTGTCGGCAGGGCCGGCCGGTACCAGGCGCACCACCTTGGTCTGGTCATTTTCAGCCTGGAGCACGGCACCTATGCCTTCGAGGGACAGGCTCATGTTGATTTCGAAGTTCTCGGAGCCCTGGGGTGAGAAATATTGCGTGTGCGGATCGAATTCGTGGGTGAGCGCATTGACGAAGCTTTCGAATACATCGTCGCTCTTGGCCTGCTCCATGCGCTGCTTCTGGTTCTGGTATCGCTTGCGCAGAATATCGCGTGCCTCTTCGGTGGTTTTATCCGCCAGTTTAAGGCTCAAAACTGCGCTTTTCAGGCGCTTGCGCCAGAGTTCGTTGATCTCCGCCTGGTCGGCAGGCCAGGGGGCTTCGCTACGGTCGGTGGACAGACTTTCGTCACGGGAGAAGTCCCATTCGGCCTGATCCAGCTGAGTCAGAATGTAGTCGATACGTTCGCTGCGGCGTTGCTGGTAGCGGTTGAAAATGTCGAAAGCGGCACTGCTTTGCCCCGCCAGAATCTCGTCATCCAGCTGATTGCGGTAGGCCTCGAATTCGGCGATGTCAGTGGCGTAGAAATAGCTGCGTTCCGGGTCCAGGGTTTCCAGATACTGGTCAAACACGGCGCTGGACAGGCTGTCATCGAAAGCGACCTGATTGTAGTGTCCCTGCTGCAGGGCCGTAACCACATCAAGCAGTGTCTGTGAGTGTACGGGTGCCGGTGCAAGTGTGGCGTTGGCGGCACTGATCCCCATTGACAGGGTGAGAGTCAGGGCGGCGACAAGGGGTTGGGCGAATCGCTTGGTCATGAGCAGCGGATCTCCGGATCGAATGGCTGGAGCTGATTCCCGAGGGCATAGAGGTCCGTCCCTGCGCTCGGCTCCTTCATAGGACGGCGGTGACGGGCATCAGTTCCATCAGCTAGAGCTTAGTGAGTGTAGTCATCGTGCCTGGTAATGTAAAATCATCAGCTTACCTCGGAATCTACGGAGCCAATAGCGATGCCGATCTGGAAAATAACCGCACTGTCACTGGCGGCCACACTGCTGCTGGGAGGTTGTGGTGAAGACCCTGAACAGGAGCGCCTGCGCCAGGAACGTCTGGAGCGTGCGCTGAATGATGACACCCGCAAGGCTGGTGATGCCTTCATGGCCGAAAATGCCAAGCGGGAAGGGGTGGAAGTGCTGGACAATGGTTTGCAGATCGAGCATCTGGTCAAGGGTACGGGGGGCAGCCCGACAGCAGCGGATACCGTGGTGGTACAGTACGAGGGCAAGCTGGTGGATGGACATGTGTTTGACAGCTCTTACGCCCGTGGCAAGCCGACACAGTTTCCGCTCAAGCAGGTGGTGCGGGGTTGGCGCAATGGGCTGATCCGGATGCAGGAGGGCGGCACGGCCATGCTGTACCTGCCGCCGGAGCAGGCTTATGGTGCGACCAGCCCGTCACCGGATATTCCGGCCAACTCTACTCTGATTTTCAAGGTCGAACTGCTTGAAGTCGTTAAGACCGAGGAGTCCAAATAATGATGAACAACACTCTCCCGCTCGAGGACTTCAACGCTTCTCTGAGGACGTTCCTGGATGCCTCGCCAACCCCTTTTCATGCCGTCGAGTCGATGGCACAACGACTGGATGGTGCCGGCTTTCATGCGCTGCAGGAAGCGGAAGACTGGGCGCTGGAACCGGGCAAGGGCTATTACATCACGCGCAACGATTCCTCCATCATCGCCTGGCGCCAGCCGGCGGTGGATGCAGCGGTCAATCTGGGTTGGCGTCTGATCGGTGCGCATACGGATTCGCCCTGCCTGAAGGTCAAACCCACCCCGGAACTGCACCGTCAGGGTTATTTCCAGCTCGGTGTCGAGGTGTACGGTGGCGTGCTGCTTAACCCCTGGTTCGACCGTGACCTGTCACTGGCCGGGCGCGTGAGCTTCCGCAATGAAGCGGGCCGCCTCACCAGTGCGCTGATCGACTTCGGGCAGCCGGTGGCCGTTCTGCCGAGCCTGGCGATCCATCTGGACCGTGAAGCCAACTCCAGCCGCAACATCAATGCCCAGACCTATCTGCCGGTGGTGATGGGGCAGGCGGATGAAAAGCCGGACTTCCGTGCACTGCTGAAACAGCGTCTGGCAGCACAGGGTGTGGAGCAGGTCGAAACGGTGCTGGATTACGAGCTTTGCTTCTATGACACCCAGGGTGCGGCACTGGTGGGGCTGAACCAGGAGTTTCTGGCTTCGGCGCGGCTGGACAACCTGCTCAGCTGCTTTATCGGTCTGCAGGCACTGATCGATGGTGGTGAAGCGGCGGCAGGCCAGGTGCTGGTGTGCAACGACCATGAGGAAGTGGGCAGCATGAGTGCCTGCGGTGCTCAGGGCCCCATGCTGAGCCAGTGGCTGGAGCGGGTGCTGCCCGATGCCGATCAACGCAACCGCTCGCTATCACGGTCCATGCTGATCTCGGCGGACAACGCCCATGGCGTGCATCCCAACTTCAGCGACAAGCATGACGGCAACCACGGCCCGCTGCTCAACGGCGGCCCGGTGATCAAGATCAACGCCAACCAGCGCTACGCCAGCAACAGCGAAACCAGCGCGCTGTTCCGCCATCTGGCCGAGCAGGTCGAGGTGCCGGTACAAAGCTTTGTGGTGCGCACCGATATGGCCTGCGGCAGCACCATCGGCCCGATCACGGCGGCCGAGCTGGGCGTGAAAACGCTGGATATCGGCGTGCCCCAGTTTGCCATGCACTCGATCCGCGAACTGGCCGGCAGCCAGGATGCACACGGCCTGTATAAGGTGTTGCAGCGTTTCATGCAGACTGACCAGGTCTGAATCCGCACTCTGTAGCATGAATAGCAGCGGCCTCCGGTTTTGATCAGCGGCGGCCGTTTTGCAGGGAAGTCAGTTTGATATCACTGGGCCCTGCAGACCCATACCTTTGTCACAACCCCCTATTCCCTTCTCCTGATTCCCCGTTGCCCGAATGCAGGGTAATTCACCTTTTTCCGGTTCTGCTGTAGCGCCCGTAGTTACTGGGGTAGGGCCTTTTTGCCTCTGTTAAGTTTTATTAACCTTTCTATTCGTAAAATTTCAATTTTTTAAATGATATGGGGCGGGTATCTTTCACCTCGTACAGGATGCGTTGAGTCGTACTCCTGTGACATCAGAAAACTGCCAGGCGAGTTGATGTAAGCGTTCCTGTAATGGTTTTTAAAAGAGATAATAAAAATGAATAACAACACCGGTCCTATCCAAGCGCTCGAACCCAAGTACTACACCGATTCGGCCATCTTCGAGAAAGAAAAGCAGACGCTGCTGGCTACGACTTGGCAATTTGCAGGGCATGAGTCGCAGATTCCCAAGAGTGGAGATTACTTCAAGCTGGAAATCGCCGGGGAAAGTCTGTTCTGTGTCCGTGACAAGAAAGGCGACGTGCGGACTTTCTATAATGTCTGCCAGCACCGTGGCCATGAGATCGTGCAGAATGACTCAGGCAATACCCGTATGCTTGTCTGTCCTTACCATAGCTGGGGTTATGACCTTGTTGGTCAGCTGCGTAACGGCCCGAACCTGGACTCGGTCAAGGGGTTGGACAAGGGTAGTATCTGTCTGCCGCGTGTCAGCACTGAAGTCTTTTGTGGTTTCATCTTTGTGAACCTGGATCCGAATGCCAAGTCGATGGATGAAGTATTCCCGGGTGTTCGTGAAGGGTTGCGCGAGTTCGTGCCGCATATCGATGAGCTGAAGCCGCTGGAGTATGTCGAGATCTTCGAAAACTGTAACTGGAAGGTGTCGGTCGAAAACTACTCCGAGTGCTACCACTGTGCACCGAACCACAAGACCTTCGTTGACGGCGTGATCAAGCCGGAAACCTACAACATCAGTCATGAAGGTTACACGCTGCAGCACACCACCGAATGCCAGAACCTGGATCGTATGACCTATCCGATTGATCCGGATTCCAATCCGCGTGCAACGCACTACAAATCCTGGTTCCTCTGGCCCGGTTTCTCCTTCCAGGTTTACCCCGGTAATGTGCTCAATACCTACCACTGGCGTCCGGTCGATGTGGACAAAGTGCTGGTTTATCGTGGCTGGTACACCATCAACGGGGAAGAGTCTGATGTGATTCGTCAGCTGGCCAAACAGGATCGCAACACCACCGTGGAAGAAGACCTGGTTCTGGTTGAGTCCGTCCAGCGTGGTATGAAGAGTCGCGGCTACCAGGGCGGCCCGCTGGTGGTTGATCCCGAAGAAGGTGTGCTGTCCGAACATTCATTGGTCGCTATCCATAACTGGGTTCGGGAGGCTATAAATGTCTGAACAGTTGCAATTGCCACAGGAGTACTGGCTGAATTTCATCGATGGCGCCTGGGTTGATGGCAGTGCGGCCTCGATTCCGGTGAATAACCCCGGTACTGGGCAGTCGATCGCGCAGCAGGCCTGTGCATCTGCAGCCGATGTTGATCAGGCGGTGCAGGCAGCCAAGCGTTGCCACCAGCTTGGTGAATTCAGGCATTTGCGGCCGGTGGCGCGTGGTCGGTTGGTTCAGCGCATGGGGCAGTATCTGCTTGATAATCTCGATGAGATTTCTCGGGTGCTGTGCTTGGATGCCGGCAAACCACTATGGGAGGCGCGCCTGGAGGTTGAAAGTGCCGCGCGCTATTTCGAATATTACGGTAATCAGGCCGAGACCATGGAGGGGCGCTCTATTCCCTTGGGTGGTCAGTACTATGACTTCACCGTACATGAGCCCTACGGCGTAACCGCGCATATCATTCCGTGGAACTATCCGCTGGAGATGACGGCTCGCTCTGTATCTGCAGCACTGGCAACCGGTAATACCTGCGTGGTGAAAACACCGGAGTTGGACCCGCTGTCTGTGGGCTATATCGCGCGAGCTGCTGAACATGTGGGCTTGCCGAAAGGGGCGCTTAACATTCTGTGCGGCTACGGTATCGAAGCCGGTGCTGCGCTGTCAGGTCATCCCGAGATCAACCAGCTGGTGTTCACCGGTTCCGTACCGACCGGCATCGCGATCGCAACCGCAGCAGCAAAGAACGTGGTGCCTTGTGTGCTGGAGCTGGGTGGCAAGTCCGCCGCACTGGCGTTTGAAGACGCCGATATCGATGCGCTGGTCAATGACGTGCGCTGGGGGATCTACTTCAATGCCGGGCAGGTCTGCTCGGCGATGTCTCGCATGATCGTGCATGAATCGATTCATGATGAGGTGGTGGCAAAGGTCGCCGCCATGGCCAATGCAATCACTGTAGGTCCGGGCTGCAATTTCCCGGAGTTTGGCGCCAACATGTCGGCCATGATCTCCCTCGAGCAGCGCAACAAGGCTGAAGCCATGTGCCAGCGAGCTGAGCAGCAGGGTGCACGCCTTGTGGCCGGTGGCAAGCGTCTGGAACAGGACGGGTATTTCCTGGCACCGACCGTGCTGGCTGATGTGACTGCCGATATGGAGGTTGCCTGTGACGAAGTCTTTGGTCCCGTTATCGCGGTGCTGAAATTCAGCACCGAGGCAGAAGCGATTGCGCTGGCTAATGGCACTGACTACGGCTTGGTCGGGGGGGTTTACTCGGCCAATGTGAATCGGGCCATGCGAGTGGCGCGAGACCTGCGTGCAGGCCAGGTGTTCGTTAATGAATGGTATGCCGGCGGCGTCGAGACCCCCTTCGGTGGCTTTGGCAAATCCGGCTACGGGCGCGAAAAGGGGCGTGAAGCCCTGCTGAACTACGTTCAGACCAAGAACGTGGGAATTGCGATCAAGGATTGATGGCCAAATTCAGCCCGGTTGTCGGTATATTGAACTGGCAGCTCGGGCTGGTTTTAATGATTTAACCTCAGGTGCAGGTTCAATAGCAGTATACCTTTGAATTTTAGAGTTTGATTTGGTGTATCCACATACCTTTCCCCTTCTATATTGACTCTGCACCTTCATCCAATAAAGCGGTTTAGTCGCTAAAACAATAATAATGGAGCCAACTGATCATGAAGTCAGTTTTTAAAACACCTCTTTCTTTTCTGGCAATGGCTGCGGCCGGTCTGATGGCTGCGCCTTTGGCCGTGGCTGAAGAGGCCAGCTTGAGCATCGGTTTGCGTACCCTGTATTTCAACCGTGACCTGCATGAAGGTGGGTCTAACCGTGTTGCTGCGTCTCAAGCGGTGCGTGTTGATTATGTTTCACCCTATTACAACGATATGTTCGGCTTCAACGCCTCGGTGTTTGGCGCGCTGAAGCTTGACGGTCGCGGGGATGACCAGACTCTGAACATGCTCCACGCGCATGACGGTGAAACCGAAAGCTATGCCAAACTGGGGCAGGCCTATCTGAAACTGAAGTTGGGCAGCAATACTGAACTCCGTGCCGGCCGCATGGTGCTGGCAACGCCGCTGTTGTACGACGATGATGCGCGCTCCACTCCGAGTTCCACCCAGGCGATCAAGCTTGATACTCAGCTGGGTGGCGCCAAGCTGTACGCCATTTACAGTGATCGCGCCGCCAATATGGCGGATACCAAGTTTGATCAGTATAAGTCCGATGGTGAGGACTATGGCCTCTATGTTCTCGGCGGCAGCTATGCATTCGACAGCGGGCTGAGTGTTCAGGTGGCCCATGGGGTGGCGGAAGACTACCTGCGTCAGACTTATGTGAATGCGTCCTACCCGATCAAGCTGGAGAATGGCGACAGCATGTTGCTGGATGCACACTATTACGATGGCGCTGACGACGGCGACCTGTATGGCAGTGATTATGATTCCAGCCTGTTCAATCTGGCGGGGCGCTACACGAGCGGTGACCTGACGTTGACCCTGTCCTATCAAAGCATCGGCGGCGACAACGGGTACGATTACAGCTGGGATGGCTTCAACAAGGACAATCACATCCTGATGGTATGGAACTCTGTTCAGTATCTGGATTTCAACAGTAAAGATGAACAGTCGTTGCAGCTGCGAGCTGATTACATGGTTGCTGGTGTTCCGGGCCTGAGCCTGATGGCACGCCATACCGAAGGTTGGGATATCGATTCCGATGTAGAAGACGATCTGGAGGAACAGGAAACTGATTTGGAAGCCAAATATGCCTTCCAGGGCGGTAACCTGGAAGGATTGTCACTGCGCCTGCGTGTTGCCCATATCGAAAGTGATCAATTCCGAGATGTGGACGAAGTGCGCCTGATAGCCAACTATGGCTTCAACGTTTTCTGATCCATCAACAGTCAGTCGCATAATTGCAAGTCTGGGCCTGGGTATACACGTATACTCGGGCTCGTTTATTGACAGGTCAGGGCACTGAATGCCTGTGACAGTAGGCTCAAGGGCCGGTAGCTATTTGGGCCAAGTGTGTGATACATGCATGTATGGCCCGATTGTTGGAGTGAGAATCCAGATGTACAAACTGCCACCCCTGCATTCCCTGCGGGTATTTGAAGCCGTTGCCCGCTTGGGGGGCGTCCGGCAAGCAGCTAATGAGCTCTGTGTCACTCCGCCGGCAGTAAGTCATCAGCTGGCCAAGCTGGAGGAGTACCTGGGTTCTCCCCTGTTTATACGCAAGGGCAGGGCGCTGCTGCTGACTGAAACGGCCCGAGATTATCTGACTGAAATACGGCCTAGCCTGCAGGCGATCGGCCGGGCTACCGCGGTTGCTTCACAAAAGAAAAATCGCGAGACGCTCACTGTTGCGGCACCGCCCACCATGACCACCAAATGGCTATTGCCAAGGTTGTCGGATTTCTTTGCCTCCTATCCCGAATACGATGTACGTCTGCTGGATCGCATGACGTTGGACCCGGAAGAGCGTGGCATCGATGTCGCCATCGAGTATCGCTTTGAGGCCGATCCTCACTTCAGCACACGACAACTGCTTGATGATGATATTGTGGCTCTGGCGAGCCCCGAATATGTGCAAGAAAACAATCTGAACGACATCGAAGGCTTGCGGGGACTTACCCTGATTGAGACCGAGCGACGTCTGAATTCCTGGAAATCGATCCTGTCCGACTATGGCTGGGTACGTGATCAGCGCTTTCTGGCTGTGGGCTATTCCCTGCATGCCTTTGAGGCAGCAGCGCAAGGGCTGGGAGTAGCGCTGGGTAACCGGATCAATGCCGAGGGCATGCTGGCGGACGGTCAGTTATGTATCCCGTTCGAAATTGATGAGTCCGATCTGCCGCCGTTGCCGCGATACTACCTCAGTGTGCCGCCTCACAAGCAGCGCTGGGGGCGTGTTGTCGCCTTTGTCGATTGGCTGGAGGCAATGCTGGACACGGACGCCAGCGCTACCGATATATAGTCCCTCTCTTTTAGCCCGTCTTAGGCAAGATATAAAAAATCAATAAACTGAAACCTGACATAGAGGCTGCTTATGTCAATCCGGGTTCGCTTTATCACCTCGCTTGTCTGCGCGGTGGTTGTCCCTTTATGTATTATTGCGCTGCTGATTACCTGGCAGATTAAAGAAAACACTTTGGCGCAATATCAACAGCAGGCAGAAGCTGAGATTAAACATATAGATAATTCTTTTAGTTTGTATCTGAACGGCTTGGCAGAAGACGCTCGTTTTCTGGCGAAAAGCCCGGCAATCAGGCGTTTAACCGCAGACACTACAAACTATATGGGGGCAGAAAAGCCAACCTTTTCAGAACTCGAAGGCAGTATCGAAGCAGAAGCCTTTGCCTTAATGAGTGCGTTTGGTGAGGCCAGGCCGGATTTGAAGTATGTGTTTCTTGCGCTGGAAAACGGCAGTTATATCCAGTGGCCCCAAGGCAGATACGGTCATTATGATCCCAGAAAGCGTCCCTGGTATCAGGCAGGTATCAGTCAAAAAGAAGATGCAGTACGCCCACCGGCTTATGAAGATATCACCAACAAAGAGCCGCTTATCGACTATCTGCACAGCTTTACTACCCAAAATGGCCTGGAAGGTGTCATGGGGGTAGATGTTAGCCTGGAGAAACTGACTCAGATGGTGAAGCAGGTTCACTTTGGTCAGGAGGGGTATCTGATGCTTATTGAGGATACCGGTGTGGTGTTGGCTGATAGCCACAACCCGGGCAATAACTTCAAGCCAGTACACGAGTTGGATAATAGCTACCAGACACTATTTAATTCCAATGGTTTGCAAGAAGTGTTTCAGCAGGGGCGCGGCTGGTTTGCCAATGTTTATCAGTCCCCTGAGCTGGGCTGGAAATTTATCAGCCTGATACCCAAACAGGAAGTGTATGCTGTTGCCAATCAAATGGTTGCCAATATTGTCATGATCAGTGTGGTGGTGTTGGTCATCTTTACTGCGTTGGCGTACTGGATCAGCGCCTTGATTTCTAAACCGATTCTTCAGGTCACCGAAGGCCTTGAAGGCGTTGCTAGCGGGGAAGCTGACCTGACCAAACGTCTGGCCATTGATAGCAAGGACGAGACCGGGAAAATGGCCGGTGCTTTTAACCGCTTTATCGGGATGATTCACACCCTGGTTGGTGATATTAGCAGCGGGGCGGATGAAGTAAAGCAACGCGCAGGTAATACCCTGCTGGTATCCCGGCAACTGGCAAACAGTTCTGAGAAACAGCACCGTGCGCTGGAGCTGACCTCTACGGCTTTCCATGAGATGGTGGCTACGACAGAAGAGGTATCCCGCAATTGTCATGAAACGGCTGCCACAGCAGATGACAGCCAGCAGCTGGTAGAAGAAGGGCAGCAGCATCTTGAACATACGGCTAAGGCAGTAGAGCAGCTTACCCATGCGGTTCAGGATGCCAATGTGTCCATGGCGGCTCTGGCTGAAGAATCAAAAAATATCACGGGTATTTTGGACACGATTAAAGGAATTGCTGAACAAACCAACCTGCTGGCTCTGAATGCTGCTATTGAAGCGGCGCGTGCCGGAGAGCAGGGTAAGGGCTTTGCCGTGGTGGCTGATGAAGTACGCACTCTTGCGGCACGTACTGCCAGCTCCACAGGCGAAATTGACGGGCTGATTTCGTCATTACTGGGCAGTACTCAAGAGGTGGCTGATAAACTCACCAGTAGCCTTCACTTCTCTCAAACCAGTGCCGAGTCTACGGTTCAAGCCCAGGAAGTATTTAGTCGCATCCAGCAGTCGGTGACTCAGATCCGGGATATGTCCGTTCAGATTGCTACTGCGACGGAAGAACAACAGCAGGTTTCGGAAGAGATCAATCGAAACATTATCAGCATCCATGATGAAGCGGGAAATGCCGCCCAAAATGCAGGCCAACTGAATGAAAATGCGGTTAGTCTGGAACAGCTGTCGGATCAGCTATCTCATCTGATCCAGAAGTTTAAACTCTAATCCCTCCTGGAATATATCGGTTTACAGCCTGCCCCGCCTCTCTGTTCAGAGAAGCGGATCAGGGATCGTATGGCTCAGCATCCTTCCCCTTCTAACCCCTCTTTAAACTACCATGCAGGAGTCTTCATGAGCTCATCCCGACGTCCTCTCGACCTCTTTGCCGTCAGCATTCTATTGATACTCTGCACGGTCTGGGGAGGGCAACAGGTCGCTATCAAGCTGGCCGCCAACGATATCGCACCAACATTGCAGATCGGTTTGCGGTCAGCAGTTGCCGCTACGGTGTTACTGCTGTTGTTGTTGCGGAAAGAAGGTCTCGGACTGTTTAGTGACGGTACCTTGAAGGCAGGGTTGCTGGTTGGATTAATGTGTGCTGTCGAGTTTCTGCTCGTCGGTGAAGGGCTGGTGCATACCAGCGCATCACATGTGGTGGTGTTTCTCTATACGGCACCAATATTCACTGCGCTGGGTATGCATCTCATCCACCCGGACGAGCATTTGAGTCGTATCCAGTGGAGCGGTATTGCCTTCGCCTTTAT
The DNA here is from genome assembly GCA_963677795.1 of uncultured Marinobacterium sp. Lineage (GTDB taxonomy): Bacteria > Pseudomonadota > Gammaproteobacteria > Pseudomonadales > Balneatricaceae > Marinobacterium. The sequence continues at coordinate 3,339,253 of OY782520.1, forward strand.
TGGTGTGTGCATCGCTTTTCTGGGCTCTGTTGGTGGTACAGGCAGCAGTTTGATGGGGGATGCCTTTGCACTGGGGGCTGGCACCTGTGCGGGCTTTACAACAGTAGTGATTCGCGGCTCGAGACTGGCCGAAGCGCCCGCCGTTAAAACGCTGTTCTATCAGATGGTGGTGATGACTATATTGCTGATAAGTATCGCATTTCTGATGGGTAATGGCGCGATGAATTGGACGCCTGAAACCACCGTCAACCTGATGCTTCAGGCGGTCCTGATTGCACTGGTCAGCTACCTGGCCTGGATCTGGTTGCTCAAGCACTACCTTGCTTCGCGCATGGCCGCCTTTATCTTTATCACCCCGCTGCTGGGGGTCGTGTTTGCCGTGATGATTCTGGATGAGGTGTTGACCGCGGAGTTTCTCGGTGGCAGCACCCTGGTGTTGTTGGGCATCTTTCTGGTCAGTGCCAGGGATCTGCTCAACTGGCGCAGGGCGCGTAATGCCCGGGTGGTACGAGGTTCCACAACGTCCAAGGCACGGATGTTGACCGATTGACTTCATGGCGAAGGGCGGGCGTTGGCTGGGTTGAGCGTTCTGTCTTCAATGCCCTCGATCGTTAACAAATATGGCTCATGGCCAAAGCACCCTCATTTGAATTTGCTGTAAGAATTCTTTTTACGTTTTGGGCAGAAAAAGTCAATTTATTTCTCAGCGGATTTTTCCGAGAATCATTTCAGACCAAGCCGTGAATGCCAGCGTAAGCTGCCCGGTTTTAACTATTGCTGTTGTCTGGAGAATTATATGCGACCGTTAGAGGGAGTGCTTGTTGTATCGATCGAGCAAGCCTTGGCCGCGCCGCTGTGTACGTCACGGTTGGCCGATGCAGGTGCCAGGGTAATCAAGGTCGAGCGTGCCGAAGGTGACTTTGCACGTGGCTATGATCAGGCGGCCAAGGGGGCCAGTTCCTATTTTACCTGGACCAATCAGGACAAAGAGTCCGTCGTGCTCAACTTCCGTGAAGGTGAGGATGCACAACTGCTGGAAAATCTGATTGCACAGGCGGATGTGTTCATCCAGAACCTGGCACCCGGTGCCATGGCGCGTGCCGGTTTCGGTTCCGCCGAGCTGCGTCGCAAGTACCCGAGCCTGATTACCGTGGATATCACTGGCTACGGCGAGAGCGAAGCGGTCAAGCACCTCAAGGCCTATGACTTCCTGATCCAGGCCGAGTCCGGTCTGACCGGTATCAGTGGTGGCGTCAATGAAATGGGCCGTATCGGGGTTTCCATCTGTGACATCGGTGCCGGCATGACTGCTCATGCTGCGGTACTGGAAGCGCTGATTAAGCGTGAGCGTAGCGGTGAAGGTGCTGCACTGGCGATCTCGCTGTTCGATGTGGCGGCCGACTGGATGAGCGTCCCGCTGATGCACCAGGAATATGGCAAGGGCGCACCCAAGCGTGTCGGCCTCAAGCATCCGAGCATGGCGCCCTACGGTGCCTTCGAAACCAAAGAAGGTGCGCTGACCCTGATCTCGATTCAGAACGACCGCGAATGGCCGCGTTTCTGCGAGATCGTGCTGGGAAACCCCACTCTGGCCGAAGACCCTCGTTTCCAGTCCAACAACGAGCGTGTTCGCAGTCGTGAAGCACTGGAGCAACTGATCACATCTGTGACCCTGACGTTGACCCAGGATGAGTTCAAGGCAGGCCTGGCGGAAGCCGGTATCGCTTTTGGCGGCGTCAACAGCGTGGCAGACCTGGGTGAGCACCCGGCGCTGCGTCGTCGTGAAGTAGGCACCGATAACGGCGAAACGGTCAGCATTCCGGCGACGCCGATTCGCTGGATGGATGCAAAACAGCAGGTGGCAGAGCGCCGTGCGCCGGCCACAGGTGCAGACACCGAACGTGTGCGCCAGGAATTCACAGTACAGGAAGAGGAAGCGGTCTGATGTCTGAAGTAAATGTAATGGATTGGCTGGGTCGCAGCGAAATCTTTGACGATACCCTGCGCCTGCAGCCGGCCAGCTTCATGGAAGCCACTCTGGATCGTGATGCGGTACTGCGCCATGGCGATCAGCTGCCGCCACTGTGGCACTGGCTGTACTTCCTGGAAGCCAAGCCTGCTTCTCTGCTGGGGCGGGATGGTCACCCCATGAAGGGTGGATTCCTGCCGCCAGTAGAATTGCCGCGCCGCATGTGGGCTGGTGGCCGATTCAACTTTCATGCGCCTTTGCGTCTGGGTGAGCCGGTACGCAAGGTTTCTACCATCAGCAACATTGCCCACAAAGAAGGGCGTACCGGTGCACTCTGCTTCGTCACCGTCCTGCACGAAATCTTCTCGGGCGATCAGCTGGCGTTCACTGAAGAGCAGGATATTGTCTACCGCGAAGATCCGGCGGCAGATGCGCCCAAGCCCGAACCCAAGCGCGCCCCGGATGATGCCGAGATCGTCGAAACGATTTCTCCCACTCAGGTGATGCTGTATCGCTACTCAGCGCTGACCTTTAATGGCCATCGCATTCACTACGATGTGGACTATGCCCGCGACGTTGAAGGCTACGAGGACCTGGTTTTCCACGGCCCGCTGACCGCCACGCTGCTGGTTGATCTGGCGACCCGTACCTATGGCCGTCAGCCGGATCAGTTCAGCTTCAAGGGACTGGCTCCGATCACGGCCAATCACGACTTCCAGATCGAGGGGCGTCGTGAAGGCAATGTAATGAAACTCTGGGCGCGCCGTCATGATGGCGCCTTGGCCATGCAGGCCGAAGCGGTATTTTCGTAACACGCTGACCATTGATAACAACAATAAAACATCTGGAGTAACCCATGTCCCAATCCGCTTTTTCTGAACAGTTCTGTCGCTGGGCCTGCGCACCTGAACTGGAACTCTGCAAGGGGGCTTATGACGTCGCCCGTTTCAGTCTCGTTGATACTCTGGCTTGTATGTATCTGGGTACCAACATGCCTCAGCCGCGTGCGGTTGCGGCAGCGCTGGAAGCGGATGGTGACACGGGGCCGGTGGTGTCTATTGGTGGTGGCAGTGGTCACACCCTGACGGGCGCGGCGCTGCTCAATGGCGCCCGTGTACATGCGCTGGATTTTGATGACTACGAGCTGTCCGGTTCCAGCCATGCCAGTGGCCCGCTGTTCAGTGCGCTGTTCAGCCTTGCGGCTACGCGTGGCCTGTCCATCAAGTCCATCTGTGAAGCCTGGCTGGTCGGCCACGAGGCGATTGTCCAGATGGGCCAGGCGCTGGGCTATGGCCATTATGACAAGGGTTGGCACTCCACTTTGACACTGGGGCCTGTCGGTGTGGCCGCTGCTGCGAGCCGTGCATTGGGTCTTAATGCTGATCAGATGGCAAATGCCATGGCGCTGGCCGCCAGCTCTTCGGCAGGCAGTCTGCGCCAGACCGGCTCCCATGCCAAGGCGATCCATGAAGGCCTGGCGGCTCAGTCAGGCTTGCGTGCTGCCCTGATGGCCCATGCCGGCGCTACGGCGAATACTGCAATCTGGGATATCGCCTCGGGGTTTGTCAGCCTCTACGGTACTGAAGACTCACCGGGGTTCAATGCCGCCATTGCGCGAGCCGAGTTGGGGCAGGGCGTGCGCCTGTATCCGGTCATTCGCAAACTCTGGCCCAGCTGTGCCTACACTCAGCGGGCGATCATGAGCGCCGAACGACTGGCCGAGCAGATTGATTCTGAAGACCGGATCGAAAGTGTGATCTACCGCATGCCGCGACCTTTCCATCAGGTGGCGCGCTTCGGTCTGCCCGAGAACGATGCGCAGGCTCGTTTCTCCATCCCCTACTGTGTTGCCGCGGGTCTGCTCGCTGGTCACCTGACGCCTGATGATTTCCACGAGGCGGCTTTCCGTGATGACAAGCGCCACCAGCTGACAGCGCGTGTCGAACTTGAACTCTATGAGCTTCCGGTCGGCCATTCCGGCGATATTGGCCCGACCAGCCCTGAAACGCTGATCGTGCAGCTGGCCAGCGGTCGTCGACTGGTCGTTGAGTCTCAGGAAGTCCCGGGCGGCGCAGAGCTGCCAATGACAGAGCAGCAGCTGCTGCAGAAGGTGCAGGACTGTGGCCTGGACGCGGCAATGGCACAAGCCTTCCTGAAGCTGGATGAACAGGATGCGTTGAATGCCAGTGCACTGTTCCTGGCGGCACAACACGACATTCCTAATGTGGTAACAGAATAAGGTAATCAGGACTATGAATGACCGACTCATGCGCTCGTTGCTCTATGTACCGGGCCAGAATGAAAAGTTGGTAACCAAGGCTGCAGCAGGTTCCGCCGATGTCATCGTGATTGATTTCGAGGATGCTGTGCCGGCAGAGGTTAAACCGGTTGCGCGCGAGTTGCTGGCTGCTCACAGTGAACTGATCACCGCATCAGGCAAGGAAGTGGCGGTACGGGTCAATGCCGAACAGGAACTCCTGGCACTGGATATTCCGACGGTTCTGGCGTCTGCGACGACGCTGCTGATCCTGCCCAAGGTTGAATCGGCTCAGCAGGTGCAAACAGTTGCCGAGCGCCTGGAAGGGAGCCAGGTTGGCATCATCGGCCTGATCGAAAGCCCGAAGGGCTTGCTGAATGTGACCGAAATTGCGGCTGCTCACCCCCGTCTACTGGCGCTGAGCATCGGTACCGAAGACCTGTCATTCGATATGCAGATGACACCCTGCTGGGACAGCCTGCTGGTGCCCAGCATGCAGGTCAACATTGCCTGCAAGGCGGCCGGTATCGAACTATTGGGCTATGTCGGCAGTATCGCCGAATTCCGCGACATTGAAGCCTTTGAAACCAGCGTCATGCGTTCAACCTCGCTGGGCTTTACCGGTGGCTTTGCAATTCATCCGGCACAGGTTGAGGTGTTGAACCGCGCGTTTTCCCCTTGCCGGGAAGATGTTGCACACGCCCGCCGTGTAGTTGAAGCCTTTGCGAAAGCGCAGGGCGAGGGCACGGGCGCCATTGCTGTGGACGGCAAAATGGTAGACCTGCCGGTCGCCTTGCGGGCAGAGAAACTGCTGCTCAGGTCGCGCCTGATCGAATCGCGAGCTGAAGGCTGAAACAGTGCCTGTAATCCAATTCCGCAAGAACAGAAAACGTTGCGACGACAATTAAAGTTATTACCCGATATGTGAGGATCGCAGCCATGATTGACACCGTTCGTGCCCGTCTGGTCAAAAAAGAAAATCTCAGCAGTGATATCTGCAACTTTGCCTTCGAGGCGGTTGAAGGAACGTTTGGGGCAATGGAAGCAGGCTGTCATGTCGATGTTTTCCTGGGCCCGGAGTTGGTCAGAAACTACTCCGTTTGGGAGTGGGACGAAAATGGCCATTCATTGTCGGTCGCGGTCAAGCGTGAAGACAGTGGCCGGGGCGGTTCTATTGCGATGCACAACCTGGAAGAGGGTGTTGAGATAGAGCTGGGCGGTCCGCGCAACAATTTTCCGCTCACCACCGATGATCAACCGATTGTGCTGGTGGGAGGTGGTATCGGGGTAACTCCGATCTATTCCATGGCCAGCGAGCTGAAGCGAGCGGGTCGATCCTTTGAGGTCTTTTACCTGGTCAGAAGTCGTGAGCATGCGGCCTTCGATGCCCATTTCCAGTCGCTGGGGCTTGAGCACTATCAGCTGCACTGTGATGACAGCGACGGCTTCATGGATTTCGATGCGTTTGTCCAGGCGCACTCTGACGATACGCATTATTACATCTGTGGCCCTGAGCCGCTGCTGGAGCGCCTGCAGTCGGCCAGTGCCGACAACCAGCGAGGCACCGTGTATTTCGAACGCTTTGCGGCCCCCGTCAGTGAAATAGAGGAGGACAACACCGCTTTCAATGTCGTCATCAATTCAACCGGTGAAAGCATTGAAGTACCCGCCGACAAAACCATTCTTTCGGTCCTGAAGGATAACGGCTTCCCCGTGCATTACGGCTGCTCTTCAGGTCTTTGTGGGTCCTGCATTACCGATGTGCTGGACGGTGAAATCGATCACCGGGACAACGTGCTCGACGAAGACGAACAGGCTGAAGGCGACTGCATGTGCATCTGCGTATCACGTGCCAAGTCTGCAACCTTGTTGCTGGATATCTGAACATACATTACCTGGATAAAGAAAATGGCCAAAATAACAAAAATCAGTATCTGGAAGCTCCATCTCAAAAGCCATGTGCCCTATTACATGGCTGGTGGTAAAACATGCCTGACAGTTCCATCCATTATTCTGAAAATTGATACAGATGAGGGTATCTGCGGCTGGGGTGAGGTTTGTCCAATTCCTCATTATCTACCGGCCTATGCTGATGGCGTGATCCCGGCAATTCAGGAAATGGCAGAGGTGCTGATTGGGGCAGACCCGATTGGCCCTGAAGCCCTGATGAAGCAGCTGGATAAGCACTTGATGGGACATGTCTATGCCAAGTCGGCCATCGACATTGCACTCTGGGATCTGACGGCGAAAGCAGCTGGCCTGCCGCTGTACCGGCTGTTGGGCGGCCTGCAGACCGAGAAACTGCCACTGTACAAGTCAATTACCTGCTCTGCACCGGAAACCATGGCCGAAATTGCCAAATCGGCTTACGAAGAGGGAATTCGGCAATTCCAGGTCAAACTCGGCAGCGACAATGACTGGTGCCGTGATGTAGAACGCATGGAGGCCGTGCGCGATGCGGTAGGCAAGGGGCCGCTGGTGTTCGGTGACTGGAACTGTGGTGCCAGCCAGCTGGATGCCGTCAGAGCGGCGCGCGCCCTGTCTTCGCTTGACGTGATGCTGGAACAGCCATGTGCCACCGTCGAAAGCTGCAATGTGGTGCGACAGGCATCAGGTTTGCCGATGAAGCTGGATGAAAGTGTGCACGATATCCATAGCCTGCTGCGTGGCCATGAGCTGGGCTGCATGGATGCAGCGGCTCTGAAGCTATCCAAGTTTGGCGGTATCAGTGCTACGCGCAGAGCACGTGACCTCTGCCTTGAGATCGGTACCAAAATGGTTATCGAAGATACCTGGGGCAGCGACATCACGACCAGCGCCCTGATGCATCTTGCAACCGCCACGGAGCAAAGTGCCATCATGAATGTCTGCAACTTGGCTGACTATGTGAGCCCCAAGCTATCCAGTGAAAGTTACTTTGTCTCCGAGGGTACAGCTTCGGTCAGTCATGCACTGGGCCTGGGGGTCAACCCCGATTTGACCGTACTGGGAGAGCCTCTGGTCGTGATTCGTTAACTGATCCGCGGTTTATGTGAGTCTGATGCTTGCATAAGCCGCACCCTTATCCATCCAGGACATTAATAATAAATATGATGGAGTCCTTGATATGACTGATCAAGAGAAAGTTATTGCGCCTGACGGCTATGTCAATAACATAGATACAGATTATGAACTTGGACAAGACAATATAAAATCGAAGGTCGGCCCTATTTCTTTCGATATTCATAACCGTGTATTTATAGTGGCGGGACTGGTTGTCTTGGCGATCGCCTTATTTGCGATTGTTTTTCAGGATACAGCGGAAGGTATATTTGTAGCGATGCGAGACTGGTTAACCGTTGAGTTAAGCAGCTTCTTTATTATGGTCGCGAACATCTTTCTGCTGGTTTGTATTTTTGTAACCGTCACTCGACTGGGTAATGTGAGGTTGGGTGGTACGCACGCCAAACCTGAATACAGCTACCTCGGCTGGTTCTCAATGCTGTTTGCTGCGGGCATGGGAACAAGCCTTATCTTCTTTGGTGTCTCTGAGCCTTTAACGCATGCGATTGACTCCTATAACGGAGCCGCTGTGGATGCTCAGGGTATCAGAACAGACTGGAGTCCTTTGGCAGGTGCTCCAGGGGATGCCTTGAACTCAGGTCATGTTGGGATGGCAGCCTCTGCATACCACTGGGCGCTGCATGCCTGGGGGATCTATGCCTTCATGGCGTTGGCGCTCGCACTCTTTGCGTACAACAAAGGCTTGCCGCTCACAATGCGCTCCATGTTTTATCCTGTTCTGGGGGAGCGTATTTGGGGGTGGCCAGGACATATCATCGATATTCTGGCGATTGTCGCAACGATTTTCGGTATCGCACCGACATTGTCATTCGGATCGGCTCAGACCGCTTCTGGCTTGAATTACCTGTTCGGGCTGCCCGACGGGGAAGTTGCCCAGATTATAGTTGCCGTGTTGATTACAGGCGGTGCACTTGTCTCTGTGCTGCTCGGAATCAAGTCGGGTATCAAGAAACTGTCAGAAGCGAATATGATTCTGGCTGTGGCATTGCTCATACTGGTTGTGCTCGTTGGGCCTACGGTCCAGATTCTGAGCGGTATCGGTGATTCTTTTGCTGCTTACCTGACGTATCTGCCTGAACTGTCCAACCCGTTTGGTCGCGAAGATCAAAACTTTGCTGCTGGCTGGAGTGCCTTCTATTGGGCCTGGTGGGTGGCATGGAGCCCGTTTGTCGGCATGTTCATTGCGCGCATCTCTCGAGGTCGTACTGTTCGTGAGTTCATGATTGCCGTGATGTTGATTCCGTCATCGGTCTGTATCCTCTGGTTCAGCGTCTTTGGTGGCCTGGGTATGGATATGTATTTCAACGAAGGCTATGTGGCTCTGAAAGAAGCCGCCTTGCCGTTGAAGCTCTTTGTCATGCTGGATCGGTTGCCCCTCGCTGAAGTGACATCCTTTATAACCATGCTGCTGATCGTCATTTTCTTCATTACATCAGCTGACTCGGGTGCGCTGGTACTCGATTCCATGGCCGCAGGTGGCAAGATGGAAACACCAACGCCTCAGAAAGTATTCTGGTGTCTGAGTTCAGGTGTGGTGGTCGTAGCCTTGATTCTGGGCGGAGGAATGAGTGCGTTGCAGGCAATGACGGTTTCCACCGGTCTGCCTTTCGCGCTGGTGCTGCTTGTGGCCTGTTATTCGGTTATCAAAGGACTTCGAGAAGAGCCTGTCATTTTCAAAGACTCCCAAGGTGAAAGCTTTGTGCTCAATCGTAGTAAGGAGGCGGGCTAGTTAATCTGAGGAAGGGGCTTTTATATGAAGCCCCTTTCAAAAAATATTAGTGGATAAATACAAAGCAGTGACCACGAAATAATAACTATTATATAAAGAGTCTTTCCATGCAGACTAATAAAAAGACGCTGCGAGACGGGTTAAATCCATTCGTTTTTTACGGATCGGCCTTGATTGCCACATTGATCGTGGTTTTTTCCCTGGTCTCGCCAGAAACAGCCGCCAATACGTTTAACAGTGTGCTGGCTACTATTACCGACTATGGCAGTTGGTATTACATCCTTATGGGTGGCTTTATTTTCCTGATCTGTATTTACCTGGCGCTGTCGCGCTATGGAGATATCAAATTGGGGCCGGATCACTCCAAGCCTGAATACAGCCGCCCAACCTGGTTTGCCATGCTTTTCTCGGCAGGTCTGGGGATTGCTCTGGTCTTTTATGGCGTTGCTGAACCGGTGATGCATTTCCTGAATCCGCCCACGCTGGAGGGCGGCACACGGGAAGCGGCCAAGGAAGCGCTGAATATCACCATCTTCCACTGGGGACTTCATGCCTGGGCGATCTACGTCATCATGGCCCTGATTCTGTCGGTCTACTGTTACCGCCATGGTCTGCCGCTGCTGGTGCGCTCTGTGCTGTATCCGCTGATTGGTGACCGTATTTATGGCCGAATCGGAGACTTTGCCGACATCTTCGCGGTCTGTGGCACACTCTTTGGCGTGGCGACCTCCATGGGGTTTGGTGCAATCCAGATCAACGCCGGTCTTAACCACCTGGTGCCAGCGATACCGGCCTCGCTGACAACCCAATCGATCCTGATCATTTTCATTACCTTGTTTGCAACCCTGTCCGTTCTGTCTGGACTCAACAAGGGGATCAAGATCCTGTCCAACATCAACATGACCATTGCGGTCGTGCTGATGCTGTTCGTGCTTTTTGCCGGTAACACCATCCCGGTACTGAACATGTTCGTGCAGAACCTGGGCGAATACATGAGCAGCCTGATGGCCAAGACCTTCAACCTCTATGCCTATGACGAGACGGATTGGATCGGCGGCTGGACCGTGTTCTACTGGGCCTGGTGGTTTGCCTGGTGTCCGTTTGTCGGCATGTTCATTGCGCGTATCTCCCGTGGTCGTACCATCCGTGAGTTTGTGCTGGGTGTACTCTTTGTGCCGACCGCCTTTGTTGCCCTGTGGATGTCGATCTTCGGTAACAACGCGATCAGCCTGATTCTGGATAGTGGTATCACCTCGCTGGGAGAGCAGGTGAGCAACAATGTGTCCGTGGCACTCTTTGTGTTCCTTGAGCAGCTGCCGTTCAGCAGCCTGACTCAGGTCATCGCCATCTGTCTGATCGTGATCTTCTTTGTCACTTCAGCTGACTCCGGTTCTCTGGTGATCAATATCCTGAGCTGTAACGGCTCTGACACGCCGCCGAACTGGATGCGCATTTTCTGGACCGGCACTATCGGTGTGGTGGCCTTCGTGCTGCTGTATGCCGGTGGCTTGGGAGCCTTGCAAACCATGACCATCGTGTCGGCACTGCCGATCAGTGTGATCCTGATCTTCGCTGTGTACGGCCTGTTCAAAGTGTTGGTCGTGGATCACCACAAGCAGGAAGCCTTTGCCTTCACGGCCTATCTGCCACAGGGTGTAACGGCTAACTGGCGTTCACGTCTGCGCAACCTGGCAACCTTTCCGCGAGAGGCTGAGGCCCGTGATTACCTCAACGATACCGTCGTCAATGCACTGGTTGCGGTGGCGGATGAGATCGAGGACTTTTCTGCTCATCGTGGTCTGAAAGCCAAAGTGGAACGTGGTGACGAGTTTGCCCAAATCACCATCACGAACGGCAGCGACTATGACTTCTGTTATGCAGTCCACCTGACCGAACGCAAGATGTCGGTCAGCGCCAATAACCCGGAACAGAAGCACTACTACCGTGCGGAAGTGCATCTGGCTGAAGGAGGCAAGGACTACAGCATCATGGGCTGGGACCGCGACAGCGTGATCAGTGATGTGCTGGGTCAGTACCAGAAGCATATGCATTTCCTGCACAATATCAATGAGCCCGCTCTCAGCGAGCAGACCAGCAAGCGCTCTGATTCTGCAGGAAGCTCTGGAGGACGCAAGCCCGAGGAGACCTACGCGGAAGAAGGATACGGCCTGGAACTGGGAGGTCCGGTCAGCGCCGCGGTCATGAGTAAGGCCCCATGAACGGAGCATCCTGAGCACTAGGAGGTCGCTCCAGAACTCAAGCAACGTGAGGACGTTGGGCGAGTTCTGGAGGGAAATCCTGCATCAACAGGTGAAGACACCTTTCCCCCTTGAGGTATCTTCGCCATCCCTTTCGTGAAGGTTCAGGTAGCGTTCCTTGACCTTTTGCCCACCAGTCAGGTGGGCTTTTTTGTTTGAGTTGAGCCTGCTGATGTTGCGTGACGGCGGTGGTCGGCTTTACGGCTAATACTTAAAAGCTTCCTATACTGGTCACTGTACCGTTTGACTTCAGCCCCTGAAACCAGAGGAAGGTTATGTTGAGATTCAAGATGCAGCCCCGTCCAGTCATTGTCTGGGGGACTGTTGTTGACCCTGAGTGTTTTTATTGGTGGCTGTGATGCTTGATAAGCGTGCAGCTGGATGATCGTGAGTTCCAGACCACGCTTGGCTCATCCCGAGCCGAATATGCCAGCGCCGATGCCGACTACAAGCGAGGCAAGGCGATTTATGACCGCAGCCAAGCGCTCTCCAAGAGCGACCTGGAAAAGCTGGCCACTCAGCGCAGCCTGGCCGCTAACCGCTTGAAAGAGGTCCAGCTGGCGCTGGAGGAAACCCGGCTGTTGGCACCCTTTGCCGGTATCGTGGGGCGCAAGCTGGTGGATGATTTTGCTCAGGTCAGTGCCAATCAGGCGCTGGTCATCGTGCAGGCTCTGGAAGTGATGATTCAGGTGCCGGACAAGGTGGTCGGAGTGGTGGTCGGGCTGATCCTGTTTCAGGTTCTCAGGTGCTGCGCGCAGAAGTGCAACAGCTTGAGCTCCAGAGCGGGCAGGTCTTGTTGCAGTGAGGCATAGGCGGTGCGGGCCTGGTCGGCCTGACCGGCACGGCTGAAATGCTCTACCGTTTCCAGCTGCTTTGCCAGCAGCCCGCAGCGCAGTGTGCGGGCGCTGCCCTTGACCCGGTGTGCGGCTGCGCTGGCGCTGTCGCTGTTTCCCTCGGTCAATGCCTGATCGATACGGCTGAGCTCTGCGTGCAGGCTATTGGCAAATTCGTGGATCAACAGCACTGCATTTTCGGCGCCGCCGAGTTCGGTCATCAGGCCCTCGGCATCAAAATCGACCGCATCCGGCTGTACCTGGGGCTCGGTGATTGCGTCTGCCGGGATAAATGAAGCCGCCAGCGTTCGGCTGATTACCTGTTGCAGATCGGTCAGTCGTACCGGTTTGGCCAGGTAATCATCCATGCCGGCTGCCAGGCATTTTTCCCGGTCGCCGGACAGCGCATCCGCCGTGACGGCGATGATCGGAATCCGTGACAGAGGTGGCGGCATGGCTCGGATGGCTTGTGTGGTATTAAAGCCGTCCAGATTTGGCATGTGCAGGTCCATCAGAATGAGGTCATAGTCCTCATCCGCCCTCAGTGCGTCCAGTACGTCCAGACCATCCTCGCAAAGGGTGTATTCCGCACCGGCTCTCTCCATCAGTACTTTCATCATCTTCTGATTGACCGGGTGATCTTCGGCGATGAGGATATTCAAACCCTGGGTGATGGGTATCAGGCTGTCGTGGGGTGTCTCGGGCTTGCTGAGGCCCTGAGTTGCCGGTGGCAGAAGTTCAGGGCGATACAGGGTCGTCAGGGCCTGCAGCAGATCCTGAGTAGCCAGGGGCAGCGGAAGTTGCGCACTGACTGGAATAAACAGTTCGGCCAGATTTCGGTTGCTGAACACAATCAGCTCACCCTGGCCAGACTGCTGCTGGATCCAGTGGCGCAGGCTGTCGTTGTCCAGTGGGTAGCGTCGATCATCCACCAGCAGCAGGTCATAGTCGCCGGCCTCGGTGTCATCGCTCAGCGGCTTGTAATGGCAGTCAATGCAGGCTACATGGGGTGAGAGCAGGGTATACAGAAATTCGTACAGATGGTGCGAGTTGCTCACGCAGAGGACTCGGCACTGCGACAGTGGCAGTTGTATCAGTCGCGTTTCAAGCGTCGAAGTGCCGTGCCGTTGCAGTGGCAGGTTGACGGTAAAGCGGGAGCCTTCACCCACCCGGCTGGTAACACTGATAGTGCCCCCCATGGCTTCTACTAGGTGGCGGGTTATGGCCAGGCCCAGGCCCGTTCCCTGGTATTCCCTGGTGGTCGAATGATCCGCCTGGCGAAAGGCGTTGAAAATAAGGGCTTGGTGTTCCGGGGCAATGCCGATGCCCGTGTCCTCTACGCTGATGTTGATGCTACTGCCTGGCTGCTCTTCAGAACCGCCGGGCTGCAGCGAAACACTGACGTGGCCCTGGGGGGTAAATTTGACCGCATTATTGATCAGGTTATGCAGAATCTGGCGCAGGCGCACCGGGTCGCCGATGACCTCAAGAGGCGTCTGCGGCGCGGGACTGAAGAAAAGGTCTATCTCCTGTGCCTTGGGTGTGGCGGCCGCCAGGCTGATGACCGCCTCCACCTGTTGGCAGATGTTGACCGGGACGGCATTCAGGTTGAGTTTGCCGGCCTCGATTTTGGAGAAGTCGAGCACATCATTGATCAGGCTGAGCAGTGTGTCAGCGGCATTTTCGGCGGTACGTATGTAATCCTGTTGTTCTGGTGACAGGGCCTGGGTGCTGGCCAGGGAATCGAGCATACCGACCACGGCATTAAGCGGGGTACGGATCTCATGGCTCATGGTGGCGAGAAAATCGCTTTTGACCTGGTTGGCATCCTCTGCGTCGTTCAGTGCCCGCAGCATCCGGTGGCTGGCTTCCCGTTGTGCGCGCTCAATGCGAAAGGCATACATCAGGCCAGTGATGGTATCTGTCAGGGGCTCCAGCCAGTCCGCCAGAGAGTCCGAGTAACCGGAACTGGCATTGGCCAGTCCGAACATGCCCAGAACCTCGCCTTGAAATTTCAGCGGAATGCCGATGAAGGAGCGGATTTCAGGATGTCCTTGAGGGACACGCCTGGCACGGGGAGCTGCGTTCTGCTGGTTGGAAATGACGACTTCACCGGATGTGAGCGTCTTGCCAAACAGGTTGTCGAGGCTGAAAAAGTCGATCCCCTGCTCGATATTGTCGTCATAGAGCGCTCGGGAGTCTTTGTCCCAGGCCAGGTTGGTGATGGCATAACAGCGCATGAAGGGTTTGCCATCCGCTTCCATCCGCTCGCCGATAAACCCCATCGGGGAGCCGGTCAGCTCCTTGAGGGTTTCCAGCAGTTCGCCAAACCGGCGTTTTGGGTTCTTGTGCAGCAGGAAATTGTTATTCACCTTCGAAACGGCAGCGAGCACCTGTTGCTGCCGCTGGGTTTCCCGCAGGTGCTGGCGGGTCTTCAGTAAGACAAAGCTCGTTGCGCCAGCCGCCAGGAGGCTGGTCAGAAGCAGATAGGTGGTGTTCCAGTGTTCCCAGTCAAGCATCATTCTTGGTGGCCCTGGTGTTGCAGAAAATGAACGTAAAGGCGGTCCTTGCTGTTGATGTGCCGGTACCAGGCTTCGCGTAATTGCAGGTGGGCCTTGATGGCACGTTCAGGTCGACGGCCCAGTTTGCCGCTCAGCATCTGGGTGCGCTGCAGGATCAGTCCGTGCTCGGCCTGATGGGCTGACAGCGGCTGGTAGCCGTGCTCGCGCTGGTGCAGATATTCCTGCTGGAACAGGTCGGTGCTTATCTGTTCCAGCTGGTCGATCATTGCAACCAGTTCGGCTTCGCTGGCAACATTGAGTGCCTCGCCAATTTGGGTCAACAGGTTGAGAATGTCACGAATGGCAGCCTGTTTCTGGATCAGGAAACTGTCCTTGATGCCAGCGGGCAGCAGCTCATTGAGAGCCGCCTCCAGGGCGACTGCTTCATCGCATGAATCGGTGGTCGAAGCGGTTGGGTGAGGCGGTGGGGGCGGCGTGCTTTCCGCGATAGAGTCCTGGGCCTGGCTTACTGTGGCAGCAGGAGCGGCCCGTGGCGCAGGATTGCCCAATGGCGCCAGACTGTCAGGTGATGCGATGGCCGAGTTCAGCCGAATCTCGGTTGAGATGCCTCTGTAGGTCTCAATGGGTGCGAGGTTGACCTGGCGGTGCAGGGCCGCGTTGATTTTGTCCGCCAGTATGCTGGCGTTGAGAGGTTTGCTCAGGAAGCCCTGGCAGTCCAGGCCAACCGCCTTCATCACGTTATGCCGGTAGTTGTAGTCAGTGACGACCAGGACGCAAAGATCGCGGGCGGTGTTGGCAATGTCGCCACAACGGATCGCCTGCAGCAGCTCCAGCCCGTTGCCGGGGTGCATGTCGATATCGGTCAGAACCAGGTTGACGTCACCGCGACTGGCCAGTAGTTCGCTGGCTTCCTCGCCACTGAGGGCCGAGTAGATCCACTTACAGCCCAGCTGTTCGAGAATCTTGCGATAAAACTCGTTGATGATTGGCTGGTCGTCAACGACCAGTACGGCCAGTTCGGATATGTGTTCCATGGTTAGCCTCGGGAGAGCGGCAGGTCCTTTTTTCAAGAATTGCACACTCGCCCAAGGATGTATATCGGACCAGGGTCAGCTCAGGGTCAGCAACAGTTGGTGGTACAGCGGAATGCCGATGATCACGTTGAACGGGAAGGTGAAGCCCAGTGACGCCAGCATCGCCAGGCCGATGTTGGCCTGTGGGATGGCGGCGCGAATGGCGGCCGGTGCGGCGATATAGGATGCACTGGCCGTCAGGCTGGCCAGGATCAGGGTGCTGCCCAGCGGCAGCTCCAGCATCAGGCCGGTCGCGATGCCGGCACAGGCCAGCAGAGTGGGGGCCAGGCAGGCGAAGGCCAGCAGTCGCCACTGCTGCAGCGGCAGGGGACGCAGGGTTTCGGCGGCGGTCAGGCCCATCTCCAGCAGGAAGAGTGCCAGCACGGCCTTGAAGGCGCCGGTAAACAGGTCGGTCACCGGCGCACCGTTCATGGGTCCATACAGATAGCCGATCAATACGCCACCGGCGAGCAGAATTACACCGCGGTTGGTCAGGGTTTCATGCAGCAGGCTGAGACGCGAGTGTTTGATGCCGACGCTGGTGTCAAATTGACGAAACAGCGCAATGCCGACCATGATGGCCGGCAGCTCCAGCAGTACCAGGTAGAGAGTGACTTCGGGGCCGGCAATCAGATTGTGGCTTTCGACGTAGGCCAGGGCGACGGCGAAGGTACCGGCACTGACCGAGCCGTAATGGGCGCTGATACTGGCGCTGTCAGCCAGTGACAGGCGCAGTACCTTGCGCAGCAGCGGGAACAGAATCAGTGGTATCAATGCGCCCAAGGCCATGACCAGCAGCAGTTCTGGCACCAGCTCCAGGGTAAGGTTGCCATGCAGCCCCATGCCCCCCTTGAGGCCGATGGTCAGCATCAACAGCAGACTCAGCGTGTCGTACGCCGCCTTGGGAATGGTCAGGTCTGACTTGACCAGCCCGGCGACAACCCCAAGCAGAAAAAACATGACAACTATGTCCGGCATAAACTCCCCTTCGTGATCTGTTTGTTAGCAGTGGCGAGGATTGTGCATGCGTTGGTTTATTGCTACTAATTAATTATTTAGTCACCATATATAGATAATTATCTATATATGGTGTTTTCATGAACCTGCGCCATCTCACCTTTCGCCTGCTGGAGGTCTATGTCACTGTCGTGCGTACCGGCTCGGTGACGGCTGCCGCTCGGCAGCTGCATCTGACCCAACCTACAGTGTCTCAGCAGCTCAAGCGGCTGGCCGAAACAGTGGGCGAGCCCCTGTTCGTGGCGCACTCCGGTGCCACCGATCTGACCGATACCGGTCGTGAGCTGTACCGCGCGGCACTGGATGTGACCGGCCGTTTTGCCGATTTTCAGGACTATCTGACCGAGCTGCAGGGTGGCCAACGGGGGCGCTTCAGCATCGCGCTGGTCAATACCGCTCAGTACGTGCTGCCCAGACTGTTGGGACCCTATTCACAGGCGTTTCCCGATGTGGATATGACGGTCGAGATTGGTAACCGTCAGGAGGTGCTGGAGCGCTTCGAGCGTCAACTGGATGACATCTACGTGTTCAGCCATCCGCCGTCACTGGAGCAGGTACACGCCGCGCGCTTTCTGCGTAATCCGCTGGTGATGATCGCGCCGGCGCAGCATCCGCTGGCACAACAGAAGGAGGTCCGTCTGGCGGAGATTCTGCAGGAAAGACTGTTGTTGCGTGAGCCGGGGTCGGCCACAAGGATGCTGTTCGAGAGCTGGTTGCAGGGGCAGGGCGCGCAGTGGTCTCATGGGCTGCAGATGGCCAGTAACGGGGCGATTCGTGTCGGGGTGGCGTCGGGTATGGGGCTGGCGGTGGTGTCCCGTCATGTGCTGCCGGACAGGCATCCGGGGATCGTGATCCTTCCAGTACAGGGCTTTCCGATCGAAAGCCACTGGCATTTCATCATTCGGCGGGACCGGCGCCTGCCGCATGCCGCGCGGGGGTTTCTGGAATATGCGGCCGGCTCACTGGAGCAGTGTCTGCCGGCCGAGTACCTCTGTAACGAAGTGTCAGAGCTGTTCAGTCAAACGACGGCAGGGACGGCATGACGACCGGCTTGTCAGCTGCTTCCCAGGCTTCGATACCGCCGGTGATCGACTGCACATGAAGGTACCCCATGGCGGCCAGACTCTGTGCACTCAGGGCCGCACGACCGCTGTTCTTGCAATAAATGACGATGTTCAGGTCGCGGGAGGTCAGCGCTTCGTCGTTGCTGAACTTGAACTCCAGCAAACCGCGAGGAATGTTGATGGCACCGGCGATATGGCCGTTGTGGTATTCGTCAGCTTCGCGTACATCCACCAGCAGATCGGCGGCCTGAATGGCGTCATCAGCAAGGCTTACCGGGATTTCATGGATCTGTTCCTTGGCTGCGGCGACCAGGTCGTGGGCTGTTTTCATGGGTGTCTCCTGTGGCGTGTGATTGTCAGCCCTATTCTAGAAGCAGATACATTAGTCAAACAAGATATAACGATAGTAAATTTGGTTATAAAAATCGGAGCCTAGTCGTGCCAGAGGCGATACCAGTCATTCCTTTGGCTGACCTCAAGCGGTGCACCGTACAGTCGTGACAGGTTGATGTTGGTCAATACGTCCTGCTTGGCGCCGTCGGCCAATATCTGGCCTTGGTGCAGCAGGATGACGCGATCGATCTCGGGAATGATCTCGTCGATATGATGGGTCGCGATCAGCATGGAGCCGCCCTGTCGGCAGAAGTCACGCATCAGCTGCAGCATCTTGATCGATGCGCCCATATCGAGACCACTGGCCGGCTCGTCCAGAATCAGTGCCTGCGGCTGGTGAATCAGGGCGCGTGCGAGCAGCAGGCGTCGCTTCTGGCCGGTGGAGAGGCGCTGATACATCTGCTGGCCGTAGTCCGCCATTCCCATTTCCTGCAGCAATTGTTCGGCCTGTTGTAGCTGTGCCTCGGTGGGCTGAAGATGATCATGGCGGCCGATACTGCCGAAAAAGCCTGACAGGATCACGTCCAGGGCGCTGGCGTAGGGCGTGTAGTCATCCTGCAGATCGCCGGAGACAAAGCCGATGCGCCGGCGCAGCTCCCAGAGGTTGACGGTCTCGCTGCCATACAGGCGAACATGGCTACCGTCCCTGACGACGGGGTAAAGCTCCCGGCTGATCAGCTTCAGTAGCGTGCTCTTGCCGGCGCCGTTGGGGCCCAGCAGGGCAACCTTTTCGCCCTCTTTGATCTGGAGTGAAAAATTTTGCAGCACGGGTGTCTGTTGCTGGTAAACCGTAACGTCCTGAATGTCGATCATGAAATGGGCTCACTTGCGGTTCTTGGCTTCTATCCACTGCGCCATGTATTGGGTGCTCTTCATGCTGTGGTGGCGCAGCATGGCACCCGTGAAGTTGGTCAGCCGATGGTGTTCCAGTTCGTCCCGTAGCTGTAGCAGGCGTTCAATCAGCGTATGGGCATGCCGGTCGAAGTCAAAGCGCCGGTTGTGCAGAGTAAAGCCTTGTTGCTGGCATGCTAGCCAATGATGCGGTTCGGTATACAGTGCGACGGCCTGGTCGGCAAACCCTTGGGGATCATCCTCAACGGGTTGTGGCCAGCTCAACTCTCCGCCCATGCCTTCCGCTCCGACGGAGGTGGTGACAGAGGGTGTGCCACAGGCGAGAGCGTCAACCAGCTTGCCCTTGAGGCCGGCGCCAAAGCGCAGCGGAGCCAGGTTGACGCGAGCCTGCCGCATCACCTGGTTGACATCATCCGCCCACCCCTTGATCAAAAAACCCTGCCCAGGGTTGTGCAGCTGTGTGGCTTTGGGCGGCGGGTAGGCACCGTAGATATGCAGTTCGGCTTCCGGCAGTCGGGCGCGGATCAGCGGCCAGATGGTCTGCTTCAACCAGAGGACGGCATCCCAGTTGGGAGCGTGGCGGAAGTTGCCGATTACGATGAAGTGCTGGCGCCGCTCCAAAGCGGGGAGGTGTTCCTGTTGTGCTTGCCCCACGGGAGGCTGCATGAAGGGGGCGTCCAGGAGCAGGGCCGGGTCAATCCTGAACCTTTCGGTGAGCAGCTCGATCTCTGCCGGGGAGATCATCAGGGTCAGGTCACTGCGCAGAATGGCCGCGATTTCACGCTTGGCATGTTCCGAAAACAACAGCTCCGGCGGTACATTGAGGCAAACATTCCCGCTGTGCTTGCTGGCCTGGTGGCGGGCCTGGCGCAGGCAGGAAAGATCCTCGGTGTCGAGCAGGCGGAGCGCCTGGGGGCAGTACTTTTCCACTCGCCAGCCGAACTGCTCCTCCATCATGAAACGATCGAACATCACCAGATCCGGCTGCAGTTCACGAATGAAATCATCGAAACTGGAACAGTTGAGGGCAATGTTGACCTCGCGGATACCGCGAGCGGGAAGGTCGGCGCGGTGGACGCTCATCTCGGCGGGGCTGGCGAAGGTAACCTGCCAACCTTCGCGGCGGAAGGTGTCGAGAAGGGCGAGCATGCGGTAGCCGGCAGCGCTTGAGGCGGGTTCAGGCCAGACGTAGCCGATAACCAGGATGTTTTGCATGGGATAAGGCCGGTGTACTGAATCAGATGGGTATATACCGGCATACTACCGCGAAACTCACTCGATACGCGACAGATACAGTGATCGTTGCTGGCAGTGAGAGCGTCTGGCAAGTGTCTGTTGCATCTGGGGCAGTATGGATGCGGGCAATGTGGCCAGATGTGTGGCGGTTACGGCCTGATGTTCATTTTGATATAGATGCACGGGTGGCAGTGTCAGTACGGTGATGAAAACCTTTTTATCAACCGACTGACTGATGAAACTGGCACCTGCCAGGTGCGCATGAGCTGTGCTATCAATTTCCAGCCTGCCGGTGAAACAGGGAGCTGATGAAGCCGGCTGTCCGGCTGCACTGGGTTCAAACAGGTCAGTCGGGTCGGCCCCGGCCAGCAGTTTGGCCAGGTTTTGCGCGTCATCGGATATTGTGCTCAAGGGGGCCTCAGGGGTGGCTGGGCCAAGTTGGTCGAGCATATGGCTGATGCCACTGAATCCGGCATAGGCAGCAGCACTGACAACCAGTAGTGTCTTGAATGAGGGCATGACTATCACTCCTTGAAAGAGGCGCTCGTCGAAACCACGGGTGTTTGCCAGTCTGCGAAACGCAGGTGTATGTATAGCACAGCCTGCTGCAGTGTCTGGCGACTTAACCACCTTAAGGGTAGTACGTTACGGAACGGAGTCTGTGAAAGAAATTCACGTTGAGCCGTATCTGGGTAATGAGATCCTATCCCAGCAGGGCCAGCAGCAGCGTCAGGGTGACAAACGACAGGGCGGTGGTGACCAGGAGCATGCCGGCGCACTGGCGACCGTAACCGAAGCCGCTGGCGATGACCGGGAAAATGCTGAACATCGGCATTGCGGCGGCCAGCACGACGGCTTTCTCCAGCATGGGGTCAAAGTCACGCCACAGGGTTACCAGCAGCAGCATCAATAGCGGGTGCAGTACCAGTTTGCCGACAGCTACAAGACCTGTGCTGCCCAGGTTGTCATTGACTCGAATGCCGACCAGCGAGCCGCCAATGATGAACAGTGCCGTGCCTGCAGACGTCATGGCCAGCATCTCAAGGCTGCGCTCCAGGGAGCCCGGTATCGGCAGTTTCAATCCGGCGCAGATAAGGCCCCCGGTGATAGCGATGATCAGCGGGTTGCGGATGATGCGTGACAGGATGCGGCGCCAGATCGTCAGCAGGGCTTCATCCTGGTTTTCGCCGCGTTTGCCATACTCGATAAGCACCAGTGCGAGTGGCAGAATCAGCGCGGTTTCCACGATGATTGTCATGGTAAATGGTTGGGTAGGAGGCGCGCCGAACACCTGTAGCAAGACCGGGTAACCAATGAAGGCGCTGTTGGATATGGACATGCCCATGCCGCGGAGACTCGCTTCCATCGGGTTTGCGCGCAGCACCCAACGGTTGAGGGCGATGCCAATGAAGAGGGCTGCCACCGATCCGATGGCGTAGATCGCCAGAAAGTCGATCTGGATTACTTCGCTGATCTGCATGCTGGAAAGGGTGCCGAAGATCAGGGCGGGAAGAGCAAAATAGAGTACGAACCGACTCAGCAGGGGCATGGCTTCCTGGGCGATCAGGCCGCTTCTGACGGCCAGGTAGCCAATTCCAATGATGATGAATATTGGTGAAGTAATGGACAAAACATCAGCCATATAATCGACCTCCGTGTTGGTAGCTGTTGCTGGTGGGTTAGACGGGTTGACGCTCAAGTATGGCCAAAGACTCCTGCCGACTGGACGCTAGCGAATAGTCACACTGCCCGTTATATTACCGGCGATAATGATTTTTTGGGGGCATTATGAAGATTTCTCTGGTCGCTGTTGGGTTGTTGTTCAGTTTCGGCCTGAGCTCCGTGGTGCATGCGGATGTGGTGTGCAGCATGGAGCGTTGCCAGGATGTGGGCATGCAGGAGTTGGACGCTTACCCCGCGCAAAACGGTTTTACCCCGGATGCGATCTTTTCCATTGTTGAAAACATTCTTCAGCTTTCCGGCCTGACACCGAATTTTCAGATTCTGGAAACCCCTCGCGTCGGTAATGCGGCGGCCACCGTGATGGATGGCCAGCGATACCTGCTGTACAACCGCAACTGGATGGATGGCCTGCGCGGTGATGAAGAAACCTGGAAGCTCTATGGTGTTGTCGCCCACGAGGTAGGTCACCACCTGCAGGGCCATACCCTGGACGGGCTGGGCAGCCAGCCGGCCAAGGAGCTGGAGGCGGATGAGTATGCCGGTTTTGTTCTGGCGGCCATGGGTGCCAGTCTGGCTGATGCCCAGCAACTCTGGAAGGGGCTGAATGCCGGTGCCTCAGCCACCCATCCGGGGCGACGTGATCGTCTGGTTGCAGTGGAAAAGGGCTGGAATCGTTGGCAGCGGCAGGTGGCGGCCATCCGGGCCAGCAGTCGTCCTGCTCCGGTCCCGGCCCCTCGCGAATCTCAGCCTGCGGCAGGCAACACCCGGTCGTCACAGTATGTGATTGCCGATAGCGATCGGCGGATGCTGTCAGATGCCGACGTGCGGAGTCTGGATGCCCAGGGATTGCGTGTGGCCCGCAATGAAATCTTTGCCCGCCACGGTTATACCTTCAACTCGGCCGATCTGCGCCGGCATTTTTCCCGTCAGCCCTGGTATGAACCCGGCAACAAACAGGTTTTACTAAATGCCGTTGAGCAGGCCAATGTAGCGTTTCTTCTCGGCCGGGAACGGGTGCTGGAGAACAGTGGCCAGAGTCTGATGGCCATGACGAGTGAAGATTACCTGCTGCCGGATTCGCATCGGCGCAAGCTGACGTATGCGGATATCGACGGGCTGGATAAAAGCACCCTCAGACTGGCAAGAAATGAAATCTTTGCCCGCCATGGCTACGTTTTCAAATCCGAGGACCTGAACCGCTATTTCAAGCGCTATAGCTGGTACCAGCCGCGAAGCGGTGCGGTGTCACTTTCCGGGATTGAGCAGTACAACGTCGGATTTATAAAAAGCTTTGAAAAATAGGCAGAGAAACTGCTCGTTCATCATGAAGCGGTCGATCAATTGGCAGGTCGGGCTGCAGCTTGCGGATGACATCATCGAAACTGAAACAGTTGAGGGTGGTGTTGAATTCGGGGATGCTTCGGGCTGGCAGGTCGCTACAATAGCTGCGCTTCGCGGTGGGACTGGTACAGGTAAACAGCCAGTGCTGGCGGTAAAAGGTATCTGGCAAACAAGTATCAAATTATCGGCGGCACTGAATGCGGATTAAGGCCGAATGTAACTGATAGGGAGATGTTAAAACTGATTAAATCGACCCGGAGAATAATGCCAAGTCAAATCGATGATTCAGAGGGGATAAGTAGAATGGTCGGAGTGGAGGGATTCGAACCCCCGACCCTCTGGTCCCAAACCAGATGCGCTACCAGGCTGCGCTACACTCCGACTTCGGTTGGCTCCTCGACCTGGACTCGAACCAGGGACCAATAGATTAACAGTCTACTGCTCTACCAACTGAGCTATCGAGGAAAACCGAATTTTTACAGATCAGGCAGTTGGCTCCTCGAGCTGGACTCGAACCAGCGACCAATAGATTAACAGTCTACTGCTCTACCAACTGAGCTATCGAGGAACACCTGAACTGTGGGGGCGTATATTAGTGACGAGGTGGTATGTCGTCAAGCAAAAGATGAAAAAAATTTTCCTGCTGCATCAAGGATATATTGGCCACTCTTGAGAGAGGCCCTGCTTTGGTTATGAAGTGAACAGAGGACCTCGCCGGTCGACTGGGCGGGTCTGGTTGGAATGTTAAGGCTGCCACACCCATGGGAGGTGGTCGACGTAATGATCTGGATCAGGGTGCCGAAGCCAGGCTGTACCAGAGTACAGTTGTTGAAACCCGAGTCAGCGTCTTTAGTTAGTGTTAACTAAAACAAAACGCAGGGTTGCAGCGATGAGTACGGTGATCGGATCGGTTTCATTCGTAGAAGGGCTGGCTGTTGCAGTAGCACCGGACGGCACGGAGCGTGTGCTGGCGCTTGGTGATCAGGTGATGGCGGACGAGGTCATTCGTACCGGGCCTGATGCAAATGTCGAGATCAGGGTGTTGAGTGGTGAGCCGGTAGTGCTTGCAGCCGGACAGAGCTGGTTGGCTGTTGAGGCCGGTATGGCGACTGCAGGGCAGGAGGCGGGTGTCGGGGTGGTGTCCCTTACCTCGGGCCAAGTCGTTGCTGTTGCTGCGGATGGTAGTGAGCGGGTGCTCATGGCCGGTGACGTTATTTATGCCGACGAAGTGATCCGTACATCGCCCGATGGCCATGTCGATATCACCATGCGGAGTGGCAATCCTGTCACCTTATCCGGCGGCCAAAGCTGGCTTGCCACGGCAGATACTTACACTCCTGCTGATCAGTTCGACACCAGCGAAGCTACCGCAGATGTCGCCGCGCTGCAGCAGGCGATCCTGGCAGGTCAGGACCCGACTGAGATCCTTGAACCTACGGCTGCCGGTGAAACAGCCGCTGGTACGCCTGATGCCGGGAATGAAGGTGCCGATTTTATCCAGCTGGAGCGCACAGCAGGTGAAACGACACCGGAAGCCGGCTACGACACCATTGGGCAGGGTTATAGCCTGATGACACCGATAGCCGAAGAACCGATATTGATCAAACAGAGCGTCGCCGTGCCTGTCATGGCGAGTGACCTTGAGAACAACCAGCTGGTGATCGACGAAGACGGCAGCGCCAGCGTCAGCGGCAGTGATGGCGGCAGCTATGACGCCGGCACCGGTATCTACACCACCAGTGGCAACCCGAGCAGCGTCACCCTGACCATTGCCGGCCTGACCCCGACGCCGGACTCCGACGTTGACCTGGGCAGCATCGGCTTCACCGCCACCGCCCAGGACAGCAGCGACAGCAGCCTGACCAGCAGCACCGGGACCAGCGTCAGCGTCATCACCGACGCCGTGCTGGACCAGTACGCCGACCTGAGCGCCACCGCCCAGAGCGCCAACGAGTCCAACAGCGGCGCCCAGACCCTGAACCTGGGGGCCAGCATGACCCTGGCCTCGACCGGCTGGCAGAACGACGGCGGGGATAGCGACGGCTCCGAGCACATCAGCATCACCCTGAGCCTGAACAGCCCGCTGCCGGCGGGGGTGACCCTGAGCAGCAGCGCCGGCACCCTGACCCCGGTCAGCGGCAGCGATACCGACTACACCCTGACCGCGCACAGCGGCAGCAGCCTGAGTGTTGCCGTCGCCGGCCTGCAGGCGACGGTACCCCAGGGCTGGGACGGCGTGATCAGCGGTCGTCTGACCAGCGTTGCCACCGACACCCCGACCGGCGGCAGCGATGTCGAACCGGATACCAGTGACAACAGCTGGACCGACACGGCGAACTTCAGCCTGACCGTCACCGGCAGTGTCACCGCACCGGAGGTCAGCACCAGCCTGACCGACAACCAGCTGGTGATCGACGAAGACGGCAGCGGCAGCTTCAGCGTCACCGCCGCCGCCGGAGAGGCCAGCGACTTCATCAGCCAGATCGCGATCAGCAACCTGCCGACCGGTGCCAGCGTCAGCGGCAGTGATGGCGGCAGCTATGACGCCGGCACCGGTATCTACACCACCAGTGGCAACCCGAGCAGCGTCACCCTGACTATTGCCGGCCTGACCCCGACGCCGGACTCCGACGTTGACCTGGGCAGCATCGGCTTCACCGCCACCGCCCAGGACAGCAGCGACAGCAGCCTGACCAGCAGCACCGGGACCAGCGTCAGCGTCATCACCGACGCCGTGCTGGACCAGTACGCCGACCTGAGCGCCACCGCCCAGAGCGTCAACGAGTCCAACAGCGGCGCCCAGACCCTGAACCTGGGGGCCAGCATGACCCTGGCCTCGACCGGCTGGCAGAACGACGGCGGGGATAGCGACGGCTCCGAGCACATCAGCATCACCCTGAGCCTGAACAGCCCGCTGCCGGCGGGGGTGACCCTGAGCAGCAGCGCCGGCACCCTGACCCCGGTCAGCGGCAGCGATACCGACTACACCCTGACCGCGCACAGCGGCAGCAGCCTGAGTGCTGCCGTCGCCGGCCTGCAGGCGACGGTACCCCAGGGCTGGGACGGCGTGATCAGCGGTCGTCTGACCAGCGTTGCCACCGACACCCCGACCGGCGGCAGCGATGTCGAACCGGATACCAGTGACAACAGCTGGACCGACACGGCGAACTTCAGCCTGACCGTCACCGGCAGTGTCACCCCGCCGACCGCCAGCGTGGATGTCTCCCCGGACGCGGCCGGTAATGTTGTGGCCGAGGATGGCAGCATCCAGGTCGACATCGGCGCTGCCACGGCGTCGGCGACCGATGAGCTGACCGGCGTGACAGTGACCCTGCCGGACGGCTGGAGCGCGATGATCGGGAGTAACACCTATACCGGCACGTTCAACCTCACGGCCAGTGGGCAGAGCTTCAGCGAGACCCTGACGGTCTATCCGGGCGGTGAAGACACCGACGTGGATGGCAGCATAAGCGTCGTGGCACATGCGCAGGACAGCACCGATACCAGCCTGACCGCCAGCAGCGGAGCGGCGACGGGCACCGTGGTGGTGGATACCGTGCTGGATGAGGCTGTCGATGTAACCGATGGTCATGTCAGCGAGAACGAGAGCGACAGCACCGAAGTGTACAGTCTGGGCCTGGATGGCACCGTGATCAGCCCGTACGGCCAGACCGATGGTGCCCCGGCGGACAGCACCGAGTCGGGGATGGCGACCCTGAACGTCAGTGTGCCGACCGGCTTTACCCTGGGGACCTATGACGGCAACACCTTCACTGCGTTGAGTAGCCTGACCTTCAGTGGTACGGCGGCTCAGGTTGCAGCCTGGGTCGACAGCCTGGCGGTACAGGTTGATGCCGGGGCGGACACCAGTGGCCTGAACGGAGGGGCGTTCGAAGGCAGCATCAGCGTGACCTTTACCGACACCCCGACCGCGGATGGCAACCCGAGCACCGCGAACGATACCTATACCAGTGATGCCAGCTTTAGCCTGACAGTGGTTCCAAACCCAGTTTTAATAGTTGGTACGAACGTCAGCGACGATGACCAGTCCACTGAACCTTTTGCGGTCAGTCCCGATAGTGGTAGTTTTGGCGCCATCGAGGGCGGGGGTGCGGGTGATATCCTGATCGGCGATACCGGCGGCGTTGATACGATCGTCGTTCCTGGTACCAACTACAATATTGCCCTGATCGTGGATGTTTCAGGCAGTATGGATGCCGGTTCAGGCACCTATGAGAATGGTCATGAGCTGACTCGGCTGGAGCTGCTGCAGAAGGCGCTCGTCAACATGGCTGCGCAGCTTGCAGATCACGACGGGACAATCAACATTGCGCTGATTCCGTTCGCCGGTGCCAGCAGTACGAGCGTCAGTCTTTCGATACAGGACCTGAACGCCGGTAATCTTAGCCAGTTGACCGATGCTATCAATGCCTTGTCCGCTGATGGCGGCACCAACTACGAGGCCGCCTTCAATACGGCGGTTGACTGGTTCAACGGCAGTGACGTCGACAGTGGTGCCACTAATCTGACCTATTTCCTGACCGACGGTAATCCGACCTACTATCTCGATGATAATGATGATCAGCGTGGTACGGGTAACACTACCAGTGCTGCGACCCTGCAGAACTCAGTCGATGCCTTTGCCGGGCTGAGTAATGTCAGCGAGGTGCATGGTATCGGTATCGGCACAGGGATAAACGAGGAGTACTTAACTTTCTTCGATAACACGGACCTGACCGGCACGCACAGTGTTTCAATTGGTACTTCCAGCATTACCGGCCCCGGGGGTGAGGTCGATGTAGTGCAAACAGAAGACGAACTGAATGCTGCCCTGCAAAGTGGCAGTGTTGACCAGGATCTGACGGCAACGGGGGATGACCTCATAACCGGCAATGATGGTGATGACATTCTCTTCGGTGACAGCATCAATACCGATGTGCTGGCGGACAACCAGGGGCTGACAACCCTCGATGGCACTGGCTGGGCGGTATTCGAAGCACTCGAGAATGGTCAGGGTACGGACAGTGGCTGGAATCGCGCTGAGACTCTGGACTATATCCGTGATCATCATGCCGAGTTGGCAGTGGAAGGTCAGGATAGCAGCAACCAGGGGCGTGATGGCGGCAACGACATTCTGATTGGTGGGGCAGGAAACGACATCCTGTACGGTCAGGAAGGAGACGATGAGCTCTATGGTGGTGCCGGAGATGACCTGCTCAACGGTGGATCCGGCAGTGATACTTTCGTCTGGCAGAATGGCGACCAGGGCGAAGGGGGGGCTGTTGCGCAGGATGTGATTCAAGGCTTCGATCGGCAGGGCGAAGGCGACAGTATCGACCTGAGCGATTTGCTGCAGGGTGAAGATGGCAATGACATTACGGCACTGCTGAACTTCGTCAGTGTTACCGAGGTTGGGGGCGATACCGTCATCTCGGTCAGTCATGACGGAGGGGCGGCCGCGGGTGTTGACCAGACCATCACACTCCAGGGGGTTAGTCTGGCTGATCTGGGGGTTGCAGACTCCAATGCCAGCCAGACGCAGATCCTCGATACCCTGGTGGATAACGGCACGCTTACGGTCGATCAGAGCTGAAGGGGAAAAAGGGGAAAAAGGGGAAACCGAGCCCGCCGCCTGGCGGGCTCTTGCTTTATATGGCATCAGGCAGCCATTCCCCTTATCTCACACCCGGTTTTTCGCTAACATAGCCCGCTTGTGCAAACGGATCACAACCGGACGACCCAGTGCTGTTCAACAAGCTTCCAGATGATATTTTTCTCCCGCTTTCGGGGCAGAACCGGCAGGTATACCAGTCGGTCCTGCTTGAACTGGCGGACCTCTTCTTTGATGAAGACCTGATCGACCCTTTCATTCCACGTGACCTGGTGCGTTCCACCATTGAAAACGCCGTGGTGCGCCTGGGTGTGCGTCGCTGGGAGCACGAGGCGGAGGAAGATGCCGCTGCCGAGTTACCCAGGTCGACGGCGGAATATACCAACCGCATCTACCGTCGTCTGGTTCAGACCGGCTGGCTGGAAGAGGAGCAGAAGGTCTATCGCACCTATGTGCTGCTGTCACCCTCGGTCAGTTACCTGCTGCGCTCGCTGGTCAGCATCGCCAAGCTTGAAAAACGCAGCTACGGTGGCGCGGTGCTCAACGTGCTCAGCTCGCTGGAGTCGGCGGTCAACGACCCCGCAGGTCGAGGTGTTACCCTCGCCGAGGCGGCGCAGACCGCCGCGGACTTCAGTGCCCACTTGACCGACATGATGTTGAGTTTGCGTGAACTGAAGATCAATCTGTCTGAAAGCAACAACCCGCAGGAAATTGTGCGCGGCTTCTTCGACCGCTTCGTCGAACAGGTGCTGGTGTCGGACTACAAGACGCTGAAGACACGCAACAACCCCTTCCGCTTCCGTCGCCAGATCCTGTCGATGTTACGGGATTTGCAGTTCGATCCGCTCAAGCTCAAGCAGCTGGCCGAACATTACCAGCAGCAGCTGGATGTGTCCTACGATGTGGCTGAAGCTCAGGTGCATCAGCATATCAATCGCATCATTCGCATCTTCGACTCTGTCGACCAGCGCCTGGCGGCGATCGATGACTTCCGTTATCAGCTGGAGAAGCGTGTAGCGGATACCGTCCGCTACATGGACAAGACCACGCCCGGCATGGCGGCACGTCTGTCGCGCCTGATCGCGGCGGCGGGCAAGTTGCCGGATCACGTGATGCCGCGGCTGGATACCCTGGATGAAGTCGGCTTTATCTCACCGGCCAGCGTACGTGCGCCGGTGCGCCGCCGTATTGAGACCAAACCGCGGGTGATCACCCAGCAGGAGATTGATCCCAAGGTGCTGGAGCTGCGCCGCCTGTTCAAGGAATGGAAGGAGCGCCGCGAGGTCAATGTGGACCGAATCGAGACCTACCTGGACAGTCAGTTGGCTGGTCGAGACCAGCTCAATGCCACCGATTTCCGCATCAGCACGGTGGAGGAGTACATCTGCTTCAGCTACATCCGTCACATGAACTCGCTGGGCAAGAAAGCGCAGCAGATGCGCAAACGTTACCGAATTCAATTTGAAGACCACTACGTCAATGTCTCCGATATGGTGGAGTGTCGTGGTTTTATCATCCACAGGAATACCTAAATGCTTGGTGATCTGCAGAAAATCGTCTCCCGCAATGAACAGCACGACGCGGATGATTTCATTCGTGCCGCCGGTCTGTTGCTGAGCAGCCAGTTCCTTTATGCGGACCGCCCGGTACACCGTGACAGCTATTTCCTGATCGCGAGCAATCTGGAGTATTTCCGTAACCTGTTTGCTGCCATCGGTTGGACGCTGGCATATCAGCCCGATGAGGCCTTTTTGGGCATTATTCCTCAAGGTGAAGAGCGGGTGCTGAAACTCAAGCTGGATGAGTCTCTGCTGATGCTCTGCCTGCGTCAGCAGTACG
This sequence comes from uncultured Marinobacterium sp., assembly GCA_963677795.1. GTDB lineage: Bacteria > Pseudomonadota > Gammaproteobacteria > Pseudomonadales > Balneatricaceae > Marinobacterium. The sequence goes on from OY782520.1 coordinate 3,369,993, forward strand.
AGCAGAAACTGGAGAACTTCGAGGTAGAAAGCGGCAAGGCCTACACCACCACTGATGAGCTGCTGCGCCTCTTCTCCAGCCTGACCGGCAAGGACATACCCAACGAGACGCGTCTGAAGGAGATCCTGTCACTGTTCACCCGACACGGGCTGGTCGAGCGCGGCAAGGTGGAAGAAACCGATCCGAAGAACATCCCGTTGCGAATCAACCCGACCATCCGCCAGGTAGTGGTCGAGGACTATATCGGCCAGCTGGAAGCCCTGTGTGATATGGATATTCGCGACAGCCTTGATGGCGGGGAAGCTGATGCAGCGGCGGAACCAGACGAGTCTCAGTCGGACGCAGACTGGGCTGAAAATACGGCAGAGAATGATGCTGATGCTGATGCTGATGCTGATGCTGATGCTGATGCTGATGCTGATGCCGATGTAGGAGAGCTCTCCGAGCGCGAAGAAGGTGAGGCCGAGACAATCGCCCGCGAGGCGGGCTCCTACGATCAGGATGCCTCTGAAGCAGATGAAGCCGACACCGAGCAAGATGAACAAGCCGCCGACAAAGCGGAGGACACCCCGTCATGAAACAGCTTAATCGCATCGTTCTGGTCAACTGGTATGTACTGGGTGCCGTCGAGATTCCGATCAAGGGCAATGTGGCCATCGTGGGCCCCAACGGCTCCGGCAAGTCGTCGCTGCTGGATGCGATCCAGACCGTGCTCATGGGTGGCCACAAGCGCCATCTGAGCTTTAACGCCTCCGCCGGCGAGAAGAGCGAACGTTCCCTGCGCACCTACTGTCTGGGTTTTATGGATGACCAGGGCAAGAAGGCGAGTGCCCGTGAAGATTCGTTGACCTATATGGCACTGAGTTTCTTCGATACCGAAACCGCCAAGGAGAGCTGCATCGGTATCGCCATCAGCGCATCGACGGCCAGTGCCGAGGAAGATGTGCTGGGTCGCTTCATCCTGCCGGAGTTTTCCGTCTCGCTGGATGACTTCTCGGTAAAAGAGGGCAGTGGTCGCATGCCGCGCCCCTGGAACGAGGTGCGTGACAGCCTGCTCAAGCAGTGCCCGGATATGATCATGGAGAAGCGCGCCAACCGTTTCATCCGCGATATGGTGACCCACCTGAGTCACGATCCGCAAATGCCGAACGACGATGACAAGTTCATCAAGAACTTCAAGAACGCGCTCAAGTTCGTACCGATCGATAGCCCGACCCGCTTTATCCGCGAGTTCGTACTGGACGAAAACATCGTTCACGTCGGGGCGTTTCGCAAATCGCTCGACGAATACCGGGCGATGGAGCAGAAGACCCAGGAAGTGGCCAACCGTATCGGCGAACTGGAAAAGGTCCAGGAGCTGTGCGGCGGTATCAGCCGTAATATCAAGAATGCGGTGGAATACGAGTGGGTGGTGCACGAGAGCCGCTTCGAAAATGCCGACCTGCGCAAGGAAGATACCGCTGAACGCCTGGAGGCAGCCGCCGAACAGGAAGAGGCTCTGCAGCAGCAGCTGGAGGACAACAGCGCTCGTCTGAATCAGGCGATGCAGGATCTGGCGGACGCTCGCGCCGAGCTGAACACCAGTGATTCCGCGCACAAGATCAGTGCGCTGGAATCCACCATCAAGGCGCGTCAGCACGAGCAAAGCGTGGTACGCGACAAGATCCAGCAGGCGTACAACCTGCTGCGGACCACGGTGGGCTTTGCCAACTACAATGACCTGCTGCCGGATGACTTCAAGCCGGTGGTTGAGCGTTCGGTTGAGCTCTGGCGTTCCGGTGAAAATCTGCCGGCGGATCAGTGGCCGGCGGAACCGGTCAGCGTCGACAAGGTGATCGAGCAGCTCAAGGCTCAGGTTGATGATGTGCGCAAGGCGATCGCCCGCCGCTATGAGGAGTCGGTGATCCGCATCAACGACCTGCGTAGTCTGATCCAGAATCAGAAGAGTGCCGTCGAGCAGCTGCAGCAGGGCCGGGCGCCCATTCGCCATAACACCCGCGAGCTGATGGCGTTGCTCAATGACTATGGCATCGAATCGACGCCAATCTGTGAGCTGGCCGACATCAATGACGACAAGTGGCGTATCGCCATCGAATCCTTCCTCGGTGCCCGTCGTGAGGCGCTGGTGGTGTCACCGGACCGGGTCAAGGAAGCGATCACCCTGTACCGTCGCAAGGGTCGTCACCTCAAGGGCTGCCGCATCATCAACACCACCAAGTCCGGTGACTGGCTGCACCGCAGCAAGCGCGGTTCCCTGGCCGAGTTTATCGACACCGATAATGACCATGCCCGTGCTTACCTGAACCGTGCCCTGGGCGGGGTGATGGCGGTGGAAACCGAGCATGAGCTGCTGCGCCAGGAGCGGGCACTGACCTATGACTGCATGTTGCAGACCGAGGGCTCGACGACCTCCATCAACGAACTGAGCCCGATCATGGGCATCCGCCGCCGTCAGGACCAGCTGGAAGTGCAGGGCCGCCAGGTGGATGAGTTGATTGCCGAGTTTACCACCCTGGGGCGTCGTCACGAGTCACTGGAAAAACTGCGTGATGCGCTGATCAATATGACTTCGGGTCTGACCCAGATGACCGAAAGCGTGTTTGATCTGGTCAACCAGCGCGAGCAGCTGCTCTCGGAAGTGTCGGGCTACGAACAGGCGGTGGTCGATCTGCGCAACCACGATGACAGTGGTATTCAGCTGCGCATCGCCGAACTGGCCGAACAGCAGAAACAGATCGATGCCAAGCAGAAGTCGCTGATGGACAAGCTGCAGAAAGTACGTACCGGCATGATCAAGGATAACGCCAGCCTGGAAGTGCTGGAACAGGAGCTGGTCGAGCACGCTCAGGCCCGTACCCAGTGTGAAGAGAAGCCGCACTTCGATGCTCAGTCGGCGCAGGAAAAACGCGACTATCTGGACGAAAGCTGTGCGGGTGAACTTGAGCGTGTCATCTTCGAGGCCGCCAAGCGGGCTCAGTCCGAAATCCAGCTGCACGATAAGAAAAAGAACGCCGTGCGTGATGGTGTGGCGCAGTACAAGGCACGCTATCACGGGGGTGGCATGAGCCACCAGGAGCTGGACAACATCAGTGCCGAGTCCAGTCACGATGATCTGGAGTTCTATGTAAATCAGACGGTGAAGGCGCTGCGTGACTCCGAGCTGGCTGAATATACCAAGCGGGCCGAACGTGCGCGTCTGGAAGCGGAAACCACTTTCCGTTCCGACTTCGTGGCGCATCTGAACGACCAGATCAACAAGATCAAGGACCTGATCCGAGAGCTGAACAGTCACCTGAAGAATCGACCCTTCCATCAGGAGATGTACAGCTTCGAGATGATGCCCAACCCGGAGCTCAAGGATATCCTCGAGCTGGTTGAGGCCTACACCCGCCTGGATCAGGCCAACGTCGGTACCCTGTTCGACATCCAGCATCAGGGCGACAATGACCACCGCGAGGCGCTGAACAAGATCCATGATGTGCTAAGCGATGAGGGTGAGAGCAGCCTGCTGCAGGACTACCGCAACTTCTATAACTTCGAGTTGGTGGTGAAGGACCTTGAGGGCAATCGCAAGACGACCCTGACCCAGCGTATCAAGACCGGTTCCGGTGGTGAGCACCAGGTGCCTTTCTATGTGGCGATGGCTGCGGCACTGGGGGCGACCTACCGCCTGAAAGAGGGAGGCGACGGCCAACCGGTCGGCGGCCTGAGCCTGTCGGTATTCGACGAGGCGTTCAACAAGCTCGACTCCGAGAACACCGTGACCTCACTGGGCTTCATGTCCGATCTGGGCCTGCAGACCATCATCGCGGCACCGGACGAGAAGTACTCGCTGCTCTCGTCCTGCATGGACACCATCATCAACGTTTGTCGCGATGGCCGGGTGGTGGATCTGGACGTGGAGTTTCCTACCGAGCTGGGTAAGGAACTGCTGGCTTCGGATCACCCCTACAAGATCATGGCGGCGGAAGCCGAAGCTGAATCCGTACCGGTCTGATCTACAGGCGCACCGGGGGTGGCAGGGAGGGCTGTCCCCGGGGCGTGGTCGACGGGGCAGCGCCAAGATCGGCAATCAGGCTGACCAGTGCCTTGCCACGGTAACTGAGCTCTAGCCTGGGGCCGTAGGGCCGTGCCCGCCACTCCTCTTCATGATCCAGCAGTTCCAGCAGCACCGCGGTGGGTCCCAGCAGGGCTTCATCCTGCTCCGGGCGCCAGTCGCGGTACTGGTGGTTGGCCAGCAGGCGCTTGACGCTCAAGCTGTCCCACTGCACGGGCAGTTCTGTCAACGGCGCCAGCCGTTCGCTGCAGCCGGGCGCGTGCAGGTGGGAATCCCGGGGACGTGAACGGCGTGCGCTCAGGTCGCTGTGAACGCCCAGGAGTTCGTTATCGCGGACGTTGGTGCCAAAGTCCAGCGTATCCAGCCCATCGACCAGTGTTCTCAGACTCCAGTTGCAGCGCCGGATCAGCTGCCATGCAGGGTCCATGGAACGGCGTGAGCCCAGGGTGTAGCGCAGTGGTGCCTGTGGGCCAAACAGGGTCAATTGCAGGAAATGGCTCTGGAAGTCGACCAGGCAGGCCGGCGTATCCACCAGACAATAGGGGACTTCGCGGCGACAGAAGGCGATCCATTCGTCACGGCTTTCCAGTTGTGGCAGGACACGGACAATCATAGGCAACTCGTTTTGGCATAGGCCGCAAGTATAAGGCAAACGCCGACCGATTGACGATCTGCAGGGGGTGTTCATCATCGGAACAATTATTTAAGGTTGAGTTCTTTTGCCCGGATTCTTCGATGAATATCCATCCGTTGCGTTCAGATCTCTACGACGAACTGCATTCCCGGCCTTTCCAGGTCATTCCCAGCCCTGCACGAGTGACTCATATCGCGGTGCTCTGTTCCGAAAGCGAGAAGCAGGCACAGTATGACCATCTGCAGCAGCTGCATGCGGTCTTTGGTTGCCCGATCAATCATCAGGACCAGAACTGCTACGAGTATGACTGCGGCCATTTTCGTCTGCGCCGTGAAAAGCATACCGAGTTCACCGCCTATACCTTCATTAATCTGGATATTCCCGAAGGCAGTGATCCCTTTGAAGTGACCGGGCTGACTCCCTTGCCGGAGGGATGGATTGAATCCCTGCCGGGTGAGGTGGTGGCCGCCTTTCACGTCAGTATCAAGGATGCTCGTCAGTCACCGGAGCCGGATCTGCCGGATGTGAAGCGGGCGTTCGAGGAGATGCGACTGGTGGGCAGCAGCCCCCAAAACGGCGACGCTCGGGTCTGGGCCAGTTTCCAGCTGCATTCCGATGGTTTTGGCCGCCTGATGGTGGTCAACAAGCAGATGAGTGACAGCCAGCTCGGTCGTCTGACCCAGCGCCTGATGGAGATTGAAACCTATCGACTGATGGCGCTGCTGGCACTGCCCCTGGCGCGTTCGGTTTCACCGGAGCTGGTACGCATGGATGATCGCCTGGCCCAGCTGACCCAGCAGCTGGCCGGTGATGGCGAGGTTGATGAGCCGGCCTTGCTCGCGGACCTGATCGACATGGCGGCCAATATCGAGTCCTGGCGTGCCCGGCTGACCTTCCGCTTTGGCGCGACCAAGGCCTACCATGCGCTGGTACTGACGCGCCTGGAAGAGCTGCGAGAGGATGAGGTTTCGGGTCACTTGACCATGACTGAGTTCATGACCCGTCGACTGACACCGGCGGTACGAACCTGTCAGGCCAGTGGCGAACGGCTGGAAGACCTGTCACGGCGCGTGGACCGTGTCTCTGATATGATGCGCACCCGGGTGGAGCTGAGCATTCATCAGCAGAACCAGCAGCTGCTCAGCTCCATGGACCGTCGTTCCCGCATCCAGCTGATGATGCAGCATACGGTCGAAGGTCTGTCGGTGGTGGCGATCAGTTACTACCTGATCGGCCTGCTGAAGTATGTGTTCGAAGCGGTGTATGATGCCGGTATACCGATCGACAAGTCGCTGGCCACCGGTATCTCGGTACCCGTGGTCGCTTTTGGCGTCTGGCTGGCAACTCGTCGTATTCATCATCATTTCATTCAGATGGCACGCAAGGACCGGATTCGAGACTGATCCGGCTCAGGCGTGAGCGTTAAGTGAGCGGAGTTTACATGAGCGTTGCAGAACAACTGGAGAGCCTGCTGCAGGCAGGCCTGAACGTCCAGCATATCCAGCTGGAGAACGAGAGTCACATGCACTCGGGCCCGGCCATCGAGAGCCATTTCAAACTGGTACTGGTCAGCCCCGATTTTGACGGCAAGCGTCTGGTGCAGCGCCACCAGCAGGTCTATGGCCTGGTGGCTGAGCTGATGCAGAATCCGATCCATGCTTTGGCGTTGCACCTGCATACGCCGGAGGAATGGGTTGCTCGCAACGGTGAGGTGCCGCTGTCACCGACCTGCAAGGGCGGTTCCAAGGCGGATCAGGGATAAGGCCGGGATCAAGGCAGGGATCGCCAGCGGGCTGGCTCCTACAGCGGTCATTCGTGCTTTGTAGGAACTTGCCTCGCAAGCGAAGCAGCTCCTGCAGGCGGCTATCGTGCCGTGTGGGAGCCAGCCTGCTGGCGAATAGGCTGGCTCCTACAAGCGGTTTTACATGTCTTGTAGGAGCTTGCCCCGCAAGCGAATGAGGTTGCTTAGCGCGTAATCTGCGCGAACAGTTCGAAGTATTCCGGGAAGGTCTTGCGGGTACAGCCCGGGTCGTTGATAGTGATCGGTGCATCACCGAAGGCGGCCAGGGAGAAGCACATCGCCATGCGGTGGTCGTCGTAGGTATCGATGGCGGCGCTTTGCAGCTGCGCCGGCGGCGTGATCTCGATGAAATCCTCGCCTTCAACCACCTCGGCACCTACCTTGCGCAGCTCGGTGGCCATGGCGCTGAGGCGGTCAGTCTCCTTCACGCGCCAGTTGTACACGTTGCGAATGGCCGTTGGCCCTTCGGCAAATAGCGCCGTGGTGGCGATGGTCATCGCCGCATCCGGAATGGCGTTCAGGTCCAGGTCCACACCCTTGAGTTCACTCTTGCTCACCTCGATCCAGGTCGGGCCGTAGCTGACCTGGGCGCCCATCTTGCCCAGTACCTCGGCAAAGGCCTTATCGCCCTGAACGCTGTCGGCGCCAACGCCGTAGACACGTACGGTACCGCCGGCGATGGCGGCAGCGGCGAGAAAGTAGGACGCAGACGAGGCATCGCCCTCGACCATCACTTCACCCGGTGACTGGTACTGCTGACCGGCTTTGACCAGGAAGCGCTGGTAGTTCTGGTTATCGACTTCAACCCCGAACAGTTTCATGGTGTGCAGGGTGATGTCGATATAGGGTTTGGACACCAGCTCGCCTTCGACGTTGATCACCAGATCGCCGCTGGCCAGGGGGGCGGCCATCAGCAGGGCGGTCAGGAACTGGCTGGAGATGTTGCCCTTGATGCCGACTTCGCCACCGTTAAGCCCGTTGGCCAGGATGCGCAGCGGCGGGTAGCCGGGTTCGCCCAGGTATTCGATATTGGCACCCAGTGGGAGCAGGGCGTCGACCAGGTCGGCGATGGGGCGCTCGTACATGCGCGGCTCGCCGGTCAGGGTGAATTCGCCCTGGCTGGCACACAGGGCGGCGCAGAGCGGGCGCATGGCGGTGCCGGCGTTGCCGAGAAAGAGTTCCAGTGCCTGGTCGACATTGAATGCCTGGCCCAGTCCTTCCAGCTCACAGCTGCGGCGGTCTTCCGCCAGAGTGTAGCGAACGCCCAGTGCCTGCAGTGCGTTGAGCATATGACGCACGTCATCGCTGTCGAGCAGGTTGGTGATGCGGGTCGTGCCCTTGGCCAGGGCCGCGAGCAGCAGAATTCGGTTGGACAGGCTCTTCGAGCCCGGGATCTGAACTTGGCCGTCGGCGTGGGCCAGCGGCTGCAGGGTCAGGGTATCCATGGGTGGCAGCTTCACTCTACGCAGGTCGTGGGCTGCATAAGCTACCGTTTATCGGCGCTTAGGTCGAGTCTCCTAAGGTGTATTGCTCGATTGGATGACCCGATATTGCTCGGGTTCAGATGCTGTCTTGAGCGGAACCTGTTCCAGTTGCAGCAGACGTATCTTGGTCTCCAGGCCGCCACCATAGCCGGTGAGCGAGCCGTTGGCTCCGACAACGCGGTGGCAGGGGATGATGATGGAGATCGGGTTGCGGTTGTTGGCCATGCCCACGGCGCGGCAGGCCTGAGGGCTGTTGATCGCCCTGGCGATATCGAGGTAGCTGCGGACCTCGCCATAGGGAATCGTCTGCAGTGCGTCCCAGACACGGCCCTGAAAGGCGGTGCCGACGGGGGCCAGTGGCAGGTCGAAACGGGTGCGCTCGCCGCGGAAATAGGCTTTGAGCTGCTCAACCGCTTGCTTGAGGATTGGATGATCCGGGTCACTGGGTCCGACGGGTGCGCGCTGGCCGAAGTCAACGCGACAGAGTCCCTGGGCATCTGCTTGCAGGGTGAGCGGGCCCACGGGCGTGTGTTGCATGACGTGGGTATGGATCATTTGTTTCTCCCCCAACAGGTGTTGATGCGCATCAATGACGCAGGTGCTTATTTGCAGGATAGTGAATGTGCAAAGCGACAACAACTTCAGGAAGATAGAACGCATGACAATCGAACACCATGACCTGGTCCACGAACTGCCGGAATACCGTGAGCAGATCCATACTCTGAAAATGGAGAACAGCCACTTCGCCCGTCTGTTCGACGAGTATCACGAGGTCACCAAAGAAGTTGAGCGCATGGAAGCGGAAATCGAACCGGTTGCGACCAAGACCGAAGAGGAGTTCAAGCTCAAGCGATTGCAGCTCAAGGATCAGCTGTACGCCATGCTCAAGGAAGCCGGCAACTGATCACGGCTGACTGAATCCTCAAGACACCCGCATCTGCGGGTGTTTTTCTATCCGGGGCTGGCGTACATTGAATATCAGGCAGACGAAGAACTGTGTCTGGCTGTGATGTTCTTGGTTGCAAGGAGCCTCGGGTGTCCCTATCCATACCGCCCAGTTATACCTGGCGCTACATCTTCAACATCGCGCTCGAACACAAGCGTGAGCTGATACTGGCCAACCTGATCGCCATTGGTGCCGCGCTGCTGAGCGTACCCTTGCCGCTGCTGATGCCGTTACTGGTCGATGAAGTGCTGCTGAACCAGCCGGGCGTGGTCGTGGCCAGTGTGAATGCGCTGTTTCCGACCGACTGGCAGGGTGCGCCGCTCTACATTGGCTCGGTACTGGTGCTGACCGTGGTGCTGCGGCTGATGGCGCTGGGGCTTAACGTGCTTCAGGCACGTCAGTTCACCATCATTTCCAAGGATATCATTTACCGCATTCGCGCCGGGTTGCTGGAGCGACTGCAGCGCATCTCCATGGCCGAATACGAGACACTGGGCAGCGGCAGCGTGGCATCGCATTTCGTCACCGATCTGGATACCGTAGACCGTTTTGTCGGCAGCTCAGTCAGCCGCTTTCTGGTGGCGGTGTTGTCGATCTTCGGCACGGCGCTGATCCTGATCTGGATGCATTGGCAGCTGGCCCTGTTCATTCTGTTTCTGAATCCCTTCGTAATCTGGCTGACCATGGCGGTCGGCAAGAAGGTCAAGCACCTCAAGGCGCGTGAAAACTCCGCCTATGAGCTGTTCCAGTCGGCGCTGACCGAAACTCTGGATGCGATCCAGCAGATCCGCGCGTCCAACCGGGAAAGGCACTATCTGACGCTGTTGACCGAACGGGCGCGGGCGGTGCGTGATCACTCCACCAGCTATGAATGGCGCTCCGATGCGGCCAATCGCCTCAGTTTCATGCTGTTTATGATCGGGGTGGATCTGTTCCGGGCTCTGTCCATGCTGATGGTGGTGTTCTCCGACCTGTCGGTTGGGCAAATGATGGCCGTGTTCGGCTATCTCTGGTTCATGATGGGGCCGGTACAGGAGGTGCTGGGCATGCAGTACGCCTGGTTCGGTGCTCGCGCGGCGCTGGAAAGGGTCAACCGCCTGTTGGCGTTGCACCCCGAGCCGCGTTACCCGCAATTGCAAAACCCTTTTGCCGGCAGAAAGACAGTCAGCATCAGTTTGCGTGACCTGCATTTCAGCTATTTTCCGGGGCAGGAAGTGCTGCGTGGCATCGCGCTGGAGATTCCGGCCGGGCAGAAGGTGGCGCTGGTCGGGGCCAGCGGGGGAGGCAAGTCGACCCTGGTGCAGGTGCTGCTGGGCCTGTATCCGCCGCAGCAGGGAGAGGTCTGTTTCGATGGCGTACCGGTGCAACGGATAGGGCTGGAGCGGGTGCGCGAGCATGTCGCCACGGTGTTGCAGCAGCCGGCCCTGTTTAACGGCTCGGTTCGTGACAATCTGACCATGGGGCGACTGTTTGATGACCGCCAGCTGTGGGATGCACTGGATGTGGCTCAATTGAAGTCCTTTGTCATGGGGTTGGAACAGGGCCTGGATACCATGGTCGGGCGGCAGGGCGTTCGTCTGTCGGGAGGCCAGCGCCAGCGCCTGGCGATCGCACGGATGGTGCTGTCGGATCCGGCGGTGGTGATTCTCGATGAAGCGACTTCGGCCCTGGACACCCAGACCGAGTACGCCCTGCACCGGGCGATGTCCGAGTTTCTGCAGGGGCGGACCACGGTGATCGTGGCTCACCGGCTTAGCGCAGTTAAACAGGCCGACCGGGTATATGTGTTCGAAGACGGTCAGATCATCGAGCAGGGCAGCCATGATGAGCTGCTGGATCAGCAGGGCCTGTATGCACGGCTCTATGGCCAGCGGCAGATGTAAGAGGACAACAGCCGAAGTATGCGACAGCACTTCAATTGGCACGGTGGCAACCGGGTAGAGCTCATGGTGGACGGGGAAAACTTCTTCCCGGTGATGTTGAAGGCGATCGAGCAGGCAGAGTCGAGCCTGTTGCTGGAGTTTTATCTGGTAATCTCCGGCAAAATCATGGATCGCTTCTCGCAGGCGGTGTCCGATGCGACCCGGCGGGGTGTCAGCGTACGCCTGATCATCGATGGCTTTGGTGGTCGCCATTTGAGTCGGGCGGACCGCCAGCGTCTGGAGGCGGCCGGGGTGCAGCTGGTGGTGTATAACCCGCTGCAACTGAGTAAACTGACGCGCAACTTCGCCCGCGACCATCGCAAGCTGCTGCTGGTGGATGAACGCATCGCCTTTATCGGCGGCACGGGTCTGGCTGACGAATACTGGCTGTCGGAGCGGCCGGGTTGCCCTTGGCATGAGGTGATGTGTCGGGTCGAGGGGCCGGTGGTAGCGGACCTGGTCAGCCTGTACAACCGTCTCTGGTTTCGTTGTACCGCTCAGCAGCTGCCGCCGCCATCCGCGCAACCGGAAAAGGGCAATGCGCTGATGCGAGTGACCACGGTGCAGGGGCTGTACCAGCAGGACATCAAGGTGGCCTTCCTGAACCATGTCAATGGCGCCAATGACCGTATCTGGCTGGCGACTGCCTACTTCATGCCCTCCTTTTCGATCCGTTCGGCTTTACGGCGTGCAGCACGGCGCGGGGTCGATGTGCGTATGCTGGTAGCGGGGCCCTACACCGACCAGTTCTGGGTTTATCATGCCTCCAAGCGTTATTACCGTCGGTTACTCAACGCCGGTGTGCGTATCTTCGAATATCAGCCACGCTTCTTGCACGCCAAGGTAGGCCTGGTGGATGATTGGGTCTCGCTGGGCTCCTGCAACCTGGATCACTGGAACCTGCGCTGGAACCTGGAAGCCAATGTGGAGGTGATTGAGCCGGAAATGACGGAGCAGGTTGAGCGGCTGATGCTGGCGGATCTGGAGCAATGTGTGGAAATTACCGCTGACGAGTGGTCAAAACGACCCTGGCACCGCAAAATGAAGGAACTGATCTGGGCTTTGATCAGTCAACTGGTTTTGAAAATCAAATAGAGATATGGATATGAATAAAGCAATTGCTGTGGTTGCCCTGTCGGCAGTCACCGTTTTGGGTGGTTGTGCGCAGCAAGGATTATATGGCACCAGCTACAGCCGCAGTCAGGTAGGGCAAGCACAGACGGTGCAGTATGGCACTGTGGAATCGTCTACGCCGGTCCAAATCGAGGGCCGGACCGATGGCATCGTCGGCAGTGGTACCGGTGCTGTGGTTGGGGGTATCGCTGGCAACCAGATTGGTGGTGGCAGCGGCCGAGCTCTGGCAACTGTTGTCGGTGCGGTTGCCGGTGGCTTGATCGGTCAGCGTGTGGAGCAGGCCTCAACCGAGCGGCAGGGACAGGAAATTACCATTCGCCTCGATAGTGGGCAGGTGTTGTCAGTGGTGCAGGAAGTGGAGAACGGGCAGTTCTTCCGTCCGGGTGATCGCATTCGCGTGCTGGGGCAGGGCCGGTCACTGAAGGTGACCTACTGATGTGAGGCTGAGGCCGGGCGCAGATCGTCCGTTGCCTCGGGTTTCATCAGGCTGCATCTGGATTTGCTGGTTGCAGTTCAGAAGGTAGTAGCGGCGGTGAGGCAGCCTTGAAGGTGCCTCACCGAAAGCGGACGGCTTACTTGTCCGGTGCGTGGAAGTTAAGGTAAAGATCGACCAGCACTTCCGGAATCTGTACGCACATCTCTTCGCGCAATGAGCGGTCCTGGCTGATGTCGCGGACCTCTTCGTCCTCGAACAGGTCGGAGGCGACCATGATCGGCAGCAGCAGGCCGGCAACGGTTTCCTCGTCCTGACCGAACCAGGCGTCCTCTTTGAGGAATACACCTTCCATGAACGACTGAGCCCAGATGGTCAGTTCGGTCATCTCCTCATCATCTTCCGGCTCCAGGCTCAGCTCGCAGGGCAGCAGGATCTCCTGGTCGTTGTAGAGGTCGTTGCCGATGGTGCGGTAGAGCTTGCGCAGCAGCTCGATGATCTCGTTTTTCTCCGCTTCGGACGACCACTCAGGCTCGCCGTCGAACAGCTGCTCCAGCCATTCCGCTTCAGTAATCGGCTCCGGGCTGATATTCAGTGCGCAGAGAAAACCGTGAGCGCCGATCAGGTCCAGGGCTTCGTCGGAAACCGCCGACGAAAACAGGAATTCTTCCAGGCGATCCAGTTCTTCTTCAGTGATGAGGGCAATATTGGCAGTCATGGCAGCATATCCGCAGCGAAGGAAACAGCGCTGATTCTACCCCGAAGCGAGGCACAGGGATATGGCTGCGGGATGACTTCAGGCAGGTGATCACGGATAATGCCGCGCATGATTGAACGTGCCCGACAAATACTCGCCGATGTGTTCGGCTTCGAGTCCTTCCGTCACCCCCAGGATGAGGTGGTGGCTACCTTGATTGAAGGGCGGGATGCGCTGGTCATCATGCCCACCGGTGGCGGCAAGTCGCTGTGTTACCAGTTGCCCGCGCTGGTGCGCGAAGGCTGCGGCATCGTGGTCTCGCCGCTGATCGCCTTAATGCAGGATCAGGTCAGCGCCCTGTCGCAGTTGGGCATCAGAGCCGGGTGTCTGAACTCGTCGATGACGCTGGAGGCTCTGCAGGAGACCGAACACCAGCTGCGCATGGGTGAGCTTGATCTGCTGTACGTGGCACCGGAGCGCCTGCAGCAGCCGCGTACCCAGCAGCTGCTGAGCCAGTGCAAACTGGCCCTGTTCGCGATTGACGAGGCGCACTGTGTGTCCCAGTGGGGCCACGATTTCCGTCCCGAATACATGCAGCTGAATCAGCTGCGCCACCTGTTTCCCGGTGTACCGCGTATTGCGCTGACCGCTACCGCCGATGCGCGTACCCAGCAGGAGATTCTGGATCGGCTGGAGCTGGTGGATGCGCGGGCCTTCATCTGTGGTTTCGACCGGCCCAATATCCGCTACCGCATCGGCCAGAAAAACCGGGCCCGCGAGCAGCTGCTCAGGTTCATCCGCGAGGAGCACCCGCAGGATGTGGGCGTGGTGTATTGCCTGTCGCGCAAGCGGGTGGAAGAGACCGCCGCCTGGCTGTGCGAGCGAGGTTTCAACGCCTTGCCCTATCATGCGGGGCTGGACCCCCAGCTGCGTCAGCATCACCAGCACCGTTTCCTCACCGAAGAACAGGTGATTATGGTGGCGACCATCGCCTTCGGCATGGGGATCGATAAGCCCAACGTGCGTTTCGTGGCGCATCTGGATCTGCCGCGCTCCATCGAGGCCTACTATCAGGAGACAGGGCGTGCCGGGCGTGATGGCCTGCCGGCGGATGCCTGGATGGTCTACGGCTTGCAGGACGTGATCTTCTTGCGCCAGATGCTGGAAGGCTCGGGCGCCGAGGATGCGCAGAAACAGATTGAGCGGCAGAAGCTGGAGGCGATGCTGGGGCTGTGCGAGATCACCAGCTGTCGTCGCCAGGCGTTGCTGGAGTATTTCGGTGAAACCGAGCACCAGCCTTGTGGCAACTGTGATACCTGTCTTGAGCCTGTCCCGGTCTGGGATGGCACCGAAGCAGCACGCAAGGCGCTGTCGGCGGTGTATCGCAGCGGCCAGCAGTATGGCGTCAATTACATCATCGATATCCTGCAAGGGCAGTCCAACGACAAGACTCGCCAGCGTGGTCATGAACAGCTGTCGGTCTGGGGCATCGGCCAGGATCTTGATCAGCAGCAGTGGCGCTCGGTGTTTCGCCAGCTGGTGGCGCGCGGCTATCTCAACGTGGACCCCCAGGGATTCGGTGTGCTGCACCTGAGCGAGAAGTGTCGTCCATTGCTGAAAGGGGAGGAAACCCTGGAGCTGCGCCGAGACCTGCGCCAGAAGACCTCTTCGGCCGGCAGTGGCAAGGGGCGCAGCAGCGTCGCCCAGCAGCGCCTGGACGCGGACGAAAGCCGCCTCTGGGATGCGTTGCGTGGCCTGCGCAAGCAACTGGCTCAGGATCAGGATGTACCGCCCTATGTCATTTTCCACGATGCCACCCTGATGGAGATGGTGCTCTATCGGCCGCTCAGTGCCGAGCAGCTGCGTCGCCTCAGTGGCGTCGGCGAGCGCAAGCTGGCGCTCTATGGTCAGCCGTTCCTCGACCTGATCGCCGAACATGCCGATGGCGATGACAGCGGCAGCGACCAGGCGGAACAATCACTGCTGCTCTATCGCAGTGGCATGACGGTGGAGCAGGTCGCGCGGCAGCAGAAGCTGTCGCCCAATGTGATCTACGGCCATCTGGCGCAGGGTATTCGTCAGAATATGATCAGCGTGGATGAGGTGGTGGAACTGCCCGCCAGTGAACGTGCCGAGATCGAAAATACCATCCGTTTCTGTCGTCAGCAGTTCGGTGATTCGCTCAAGTCGGCGCATGAGGCGTTGGAGGGACGTTACGAATACGGCCTGCTGCGCTGTATTCGCCAGGGCATGGAGGTGTGAGCGAAGCGCTGCAGGGGCCGCTTGGGCTCTTCTTCAGCGCGCTGATCTCATCCACCCTGCTGCCGGGCGGCTCGGAGGTGTTGCTGGCCTGGCTGGTGTCAGAAGCAGAGTATCCCATCTGGTTGCTCTGGGGCAGTGCCACCGCAGGCAATGTGCTCGGCAGCCTGCTGACCTGGGGGATGGGTTATTGGATCGCCGGGCGCTATCCACTGAAGGCGCTGGACAAGCCGCAACACCAGCGTGCCCGTCGCTGGCTGGAGCGCTATGGCCCTCTCGGGCTGCTGCTGGCCTGGCTGCCGATCATCGGAGATCCCCTGTGCCTGGTGGCCGGTTGGCTCAGGATCGGTTTTATTGCCAGTCTGGTGATGATTACCCTGGGCAAGGCGCTGCGCTATGCTGTGATTATCGGGCTCTTCGGTTGAGCCCTATGGCTAGACTCTATTTGGCTAGACACTATATTTGGCTGAATAAGACATGACCCGAACACTGCTGCTCAGAATCATCCAGCTTATCCTGTTGATCATCCTGATCCTGCTGCTGGCCAACCTATGGCTCGGGCGTGCCTCCGAGGTCTGGTGGCAGCGACCGGTGACCATGGCCATCTACCCGATCAATGCGGATCAGCACCCCCTGACTCAGGCCTACATTGATCAGTTGCGGCCGGAACACTTCGCCGATATGGAATCGTTTTTCCAGCGTGAAGCGGCTCGCTATCGGTTGCCGCTTACGCAACCGGTAGAGGTGAAGCTGGCTCCCAGATCCATGCCGCACCACCACAAGTGCCGGAAGACCCCAGCATCTTCGACGCAATTTTGTGGTCGATTCGAATGCGGTTCTGGGTGTGGCGTCAGGATCCCTCTACAGAGGGCGTGGATACGCGCATTTTCATCAATTACCATCTGCCCGGCAGTCAGGTCGCGCCGCCGCAGCACTCGCTCGGGTTGCAGCGAGGAATGATCGGCCTGGTCAATGCTTTTGCGGGTGTCGATTATCAGGGGCAGACCAACCTGGTTGCGGTCCATGAGTTCCTGCACACGTTGGGGGCCAGTGACAAGTATGATCCCGGCACCCGTCAGCCGGTCTGGCCGGACGGTTTTGCCGACCCGACTCAGACGCCTCTCTATCCTCAAACCCGCGCCGAAATCATGGGAGGACGGGTGCAGGTCAGCCCCGGCTGGGCACTGTTGCCACCCAGCCTGGAGCAGGTCGCCATCGGCTCTGCAACCGCGATCGAGATCAACTGGCTGGCCGTTGCGCCGTCACCCTGACCCGGGCTTCCTTGACCCTCGGCGCTTCCCTGTAGGACAATACAGCTCATTATCACTCAGTTTTGTTGGAGGTTTTTAGCGGGTAATCGCGGTTTTTGCAGGTTTTATCCTGCCAGTTTGCTGCTTTTTTTGCTGTACAGATCCATTGTGCAACCGCCCGTTACACTTGGACTTCCCTCTTGGCTGGCGCCACTGCGCTCCAGCTTTATCTGAGTGTCCCCTTTCATCTGAATTGAACACTTTGGCCTCATGCTGAGGGCAAGGTGGACTGTTTATTTATTAACCCAAGCTTGCAAGGGAGCTCATGAACTCACATACGCCCATTGATGCCGTTCAAATCGCCGAAATCGACGCTCCGGCGTTCAAGGTTTACACCGCCCGTCACCTGCAGCAGATTCAGCAGTTGCAACGACTTCCCTCCCAACTCAAGCATGAGATGGAAGTGGTTGCATCCGTTCTGCCGTTCCGCGTCAACAACTACGTCATCGAGCAGCTGATCGACTGGGACGATGCCATCAACGACCCCATGTTCCAGCTGACCTTTCCGCAGCGGGGCATGCTCAAGCCGGAGCACTTCGATGCGGTTGAAGCGGCCCTGGCGACTGAGGACAAGGCCGAGATCAAGCGGGTCGTCAACGAAGTGCGCCAGGCCCTGAACCCGCACCCCGCGGGCCAGATGGAGCACAACATCCCGCGCGTCAACGGCGAGCCGGTCAACGGTCTGCAGCACAAGTACAACGAAACCGTGCTGTTCTTCCCCAGCTCCGGTCAGGTATGCCACAGCTACTGCACCTTCTGCTTCCGCTGGGCCCAGTTCGTCGGTGACCAGTCACTGAAGATCGCGGCCAAGGAGTCCGGTCAGCTGTGCGATTACCTGCGCGAGCATCCGGAAGTGACCGACGTGCTGATCACCGGTGGCGACCCCATGGTGATGAAGACCAAGAACCTGCGCGCCTATCTGGAACCCTTGCTGGAGCCGGAGTTCGATCATATCCGCACCATCCGTATCGGCTCCAAGGCACTGACCTTCTGGCCATACCGCTTCGTCACCGACGAAGACAGCGATGACCTGATGGCGCTGTTCAGCGAGATCATCGCCGCCGGCAAGCATCTGGCGTTCATGGCGCACTACAACCACTGGCGTGAGATGGAAACCGATATCCATCGCCAGGCGGTGGCGCGTATCCGTGAAACCGGCGCCCATATCCGCAGCCAGGGACCGCTGCTGAACCACATCAACACCGAAGCGAACGACTGGGCCAAAATGTGGCAGACCCAGGTTGAGCTGGGCATCCAGCCGTACTACATGTTCGTCGAGCGTGACACCGGCGCCCAGCACTACTTCGAAGTGCCCCTGGCGCAGGCCTGGAACACCTACCGTGATGCCATGAAGCAGGTCAGCGGTATCGCGCGTACTGCCCGAGGCCCGTCCATGTCCGCCATGCCGGGCAAGGTTGAGATTCAGGGTGTCACCGAGATCAACGGTGAGAAGGTGTTCGTGCTGCGCTTCATCCAGGGGCGCAACCCGGATTGGGTACAGCGTCCGTTCTTTGCCGCCTACGATGAAAAGGCCACCTGGCTGAACCATCTCAAGCCGGCTTTCGGTGAAGAGAAATTCTTCTTCGAAGAGTGATCATCACTCTGCAAGCACGCGTGCAGGCGATGGGGTTCATGGACCTCATCGCCTGCAGGCAAGCTCCTACACGAGGGGCAGCCTTTTTTTTATAGCTAAATCCCCAAAAGCCGTGTGGGTCTGGCATAATGCGCCGCTTCACTAACTGGAGGGTCGATCATGACAATCGAACAGGCACTGCATACCCGTAGCGAATCCAAATGCGAACTCTGTGGCGCAACCGACGCGCTGAGTGTTTTCCCGGTGCCGCCATCCTCCGATGACAGCGTCGACCAGTCCGTTCTGCTGTGTGACAGCTGCCGCAGTCAGATCGAGAACCCCGAACAGATTGATCCGAACCACTGGCGCTGCCTGAATGACAGCATGTGGAGCCAGGTGCCGGCGGTGCAGGTGCTGGCCTGGCGCATGCTGAACCGTCTGCGTGGCGAAGGCTGGCCGCAGGACCTGCTGGACATGATGTACCTGGATGAGGAAACTCTGGCCTGGGCCGAAGCGACCGGTGACCACCTGTCGGAAGACGAAGTGGTGCGTCATCTGGACAGCAATGGTGCCGTGCTGGAAGCGGGCGATACCGTTACCCTGATCAAGGACCTGAACGTCAAGGGGTCCAGCCTGACCGCCAAGCGTGGCACCGCCGTGCGTAACATCTCGCTGGTACCGGACAACCCGGAACAGATCGAAGGACGCGTCGAAGGTCAGCAGATCGTTATCCTGACCAAGTTCGTCAAGAAGCAGAAGTAAGTCGAGACGTTTAAAGACAAGACGTTAAGCAGAAGGGGGCCGATGGGCCCCCTTTTTCGTTACAGCGAGAAGCGCGTGAGCAGCCGCTGTTGTTCCTGGGCGTATTCAAGCAGCTGATGACTGCTGGTTGAGGCCTGGTTGGCACCCTGGGTGGTTTCCCGGGCGGTATCGTTGAGTCCGTTCAAGGTACGGCTGACTTCTTCGACAGCGTCGGTCTGTTGACGTGCCGCTTCGGTAATCTGAGTGCTGAGACTGCCGATATGCGCGATGGCGGCGTTCAATGAATCCAGGGACTGTTGCGACGCGTGGGCATGGTCGACACAGGTGCGTGTCTGGCCATAGCTGGACTGCATGACGTCCACGACCTGGGCGATATTGGCCTGCATGTTCTCGACCATTTTTTGAATCTGGCCGGTGGAGTTCTGCGTCCGACTGGCCAGTTCCCGTACCTCATCAGCGACCACGGCAAAGCCGCGACCATGTTCTCCGGCACGCGCCGCCTCGATGGCCGCGTTCAGCGCCAGCAGATTGGTCTGTTCGGCAATATCGCGAATGGTCGACAGAATGCTGTCGATCTCGCTGCTGTAGCCGGCCAGTTGATCACTGACGCTGACCGCCTGCTGAATCCCTTCGGCCTGGGTCTCGATGCTGGACAGCGTTTCACGTACGTTGTCGGTCAGGCTGACGCTCAGTTCCTCGCACTGATGGACGGCGCTGAGGGTAGTCTGGCTGTGGTCGGCCACTTCGGAGACACTGCTGGAAATCTCGGTCGCGGCAGATGCCGTTTGCTGCAACTGATCGCTCTGCTGAGACATCGCCTTGGTGGTTTGTTCGCTGATGGCCGAACTTTCACCGGCCAGGCCCGCCAGCTGGCCGGAGCCGCGTGTGATGGTCGAGACAATCTCGCGCAATCCGGTGACCACATCATTCAGGGTCTGACCCAGCTCGCCGAATTCATCGCGGCGAGTGTGATCAAAACTCACCCTGAGGTCACCGTCTCTGAGCATGGTCAGCTGGGTTCTGATCGTCGACAGTGGCTTGCGCAATGCCTGAATGGTCAACACGGCGATACCACTGGCCAGCAGGATCGCGGTCAGGGTGACGGCGAGGATGATGGTGTTGCTCAGGGTCATCGCTTTCTGCCCCTGCTCACGAGCCTGGCGAGCTTTGGAGCGCGCGCTTTCGACCAGCTGTAAGGACGTGGCGGTGAACTGGCCGACCTGAGTGGACAGCTCGGCCAGGGTCGCATTCATATTGTGTCGTGTTTCCTGCACCTGGTTGTACAGCTGGATGATGCCGTTGTCGGCATAGAGACCGGATTCCAGCTGTTCGACCAGCATGGCGATCTGTTTGGCCTTGGGCTCGCTGGCGCTGAAGTGCTCAAAGGCAGTGCGCAGGCCGTCACGGTTATCCGCGGCATCCGAATTGAGTGCCTGAAGATTCTGGCTGCGCTGATAGTTGAACAGCATGAATCGGTAGGTGTTGGCGATACGGGTGACCGGACGGATCTGCTGAATACCTGTGGAGTTTTCTGTAGCGGCCAGGTAGTTGCGAGCCCAGCTGGCGAGGGCATCGTTTTGGGTGAAGAACAGAACCGACTTCTGTGAAACTTCGGCCTCAAGCTTGCGTGAAAGGTGGTAAAGCGTGAACAGGCTGGTGGACAGCTGCTCCAGCTCGCTGGCCTGTTGCACCATTCTGGCAACGGCAGCCTGTTGGTCGGCAGCCAGATCTGTCTGTTGTGCCAGCTGGTCCAGTTGCTGGGCAAGGTCCTGCTTGCTGCTGTCAAACAGGCTGCGATACTGCTCGAATGAAGCCTCATCACGTTGCGCCAGGGCACCGTAAAGCTGCGTTGTTGCAGTACTGACCGCCAGCGTCTGCTCATAGCTGCGTTCGATCAGCGGTATAACCGCTTCGGTGAGCGTGGAAACATCCCGTCCCAGTGTGCGGCTGGCATAGAGACCGCTGGCTCCGACCAGGATGATGAAAAGTACCAGCACAGATAATCCCAGCGCGATTCGCTGAGTAATGTAGAGTTTCATGCGAGACCCTGCAGTTATTGTTATT
Organism: uncultured Marinobacterium sp.; assembly: GCA_963677795.1. GTDB lineage: Bacteria > Pseudomonadota > Gammaproteobacteria > Pseudomonadales > Balneatricaceae > Marinobacterium. Next base: position 3,391,069 of record OY782520.1, read on the forward strand.
AAAGGGTTTTCGATCAGGGTATTTGCTTAGCGTTCGGCTGTAAATAGCTGATGTTTGACTGCACGCAGCGTCCTGATCTGGGGGAGATCAAAACAATCTCGAATTCCCGCCGTTTATGGCTGATCACTATAGCCTTCATCATAGTGTCCGATTATGCTGTCACTATTATTGCATCAGGATCAGGAATGTATTGATGTTCAAATACTTACCAGATAAGAATTCCATTCGTTATCGTATCGGCAAGGCGCTGGAGCAGGTGCTGGAAACCATTGGACTGCGCTCGCTGGACGGGCAGTTCATGTTCTCCTATGTACTGATCTTCGTGTTGACCGCGATGATCGGTGTTGCCGTTTGGCTGGCCGGCAGCGACGATGCCACCGCCATCAATGTGGCCGGCAAGCAGCGTATGCTGAGTCAGCGGCTTGCCAAGGAAACCCTCCTGCTGCAGCAGGGCGTGGTTCAGGCGGAGCTGCCCCGTGCCACCATTCGCAGTTTTGAGGCGGCACACCGGGCCTTGCTGGACGGTAACCCGGAGATGGGTATCAAGGCCACTCGTGATGACGAGATACGTACCCAGCTGAAACTCGTGGGGCAGTTGTGGAGCAGCTACCGCAGCAGCGTTGAGCAGTTGTTGCAAGGGCAGGGGACACCTGAAGGGCTGGCGCAACTGCAGGCCAGCTCACTGCAGGTACTGACCGAGATGAACAAGGCGGTCGGCATGATGGAGCAGAAGGCCATCGCCGAACAGACCCTGTTGCAGAATATCGCCCTGGGCGTGACGGCGGTAGTCCTGCTGCTGATCGTGATGGGACGTGCCTTTGGTCTGACCGTGATGTTCCGCCAGATCAAAAACCTGCGTGACCACCTGCGGGTCCTGTCCGAGGGGAATTTCTCCGTTCCGATCGCAATCGACAACCCGAACAACGAAGTCGGTCAGAACTATACCGCCTACAACGAGATCATTCGTGAGATTGGCGAGTTGCTGCACAAGGTGGCGCAGACCTCCAGCCGGATCAGCACCGGGATCAGCCAAGTCAATGCAGATCTGTCGGATACCGACCGCGGTGTCTCATCCCAGCAGGCACAGATCGAAATGGTCGCGGCTGCCGTTGCCGAAATGGCGGCCACCGTGCAGGAAGTAGCGCAAAGTGCCGCCAATGCGGCGTCAGCCGCGGAGTCCGCCAACGATTCGGCCAAGGGCGGGCAGCAACTGGTCGCTGAGGTGAGTGATCAGATCGGCGCCGTGGCCGACCAGGTGCGCAGCTCCGTGGATGTGATCCACGACCTGGCAAAAGGCAGCGAAGAGGTCAGCCAGATTCTGGATGTGATAACGGCCGTGGCCGAGCAGACCAACCTGCTGGCGCTCAATGCCGCCATTGAGGCTGCCCGTGCGGGTGAGCAGGGGCGTGGCTTTGCGGTCGTTGCAGATGAGGTGCGTACTCTGGCACAGCGCACCCAGCAGTCGACCGAAAGCATCGCCCGTATTGTCGAGCGTCTGCAGCGGCAGTCTTCCTCGGCGGTGGAGTCGATCGGAACCAGTCAGCGCCTGGCGGAAGAAAGCGTGGCCAATGCAGAGGAGGCGCGCAGCGTGATCTTGCGCATCGTCGATGCGGTCAGCGTAATCTCCGATATGAACACTCAGATCGCCACGGCGTCGGAAGAGCAGAGTCAGGTGGCTCAGGATATGGACCAGCATATCAACGGCATCGCCGACCAAGCCAAGCGCACGGCGATCTACTCCAGGCAGTCCGTGGGTGTTACCCAGGGGATCAGTGGCTTCGTCAACGATCTGCTGACTGAAGTGAACCGCTTCGAAACCAATGTGCAGGGGATTGACCTCAGCGCAGCCAAGGCGGCGCATCTGTCCTGGAAAACGCGTCTGCGCAGTTTCCTGGATGGCGAGTCTTCATTGACCGAGCAGGAAGCGGTGTCACATTTCGACTGTGCCTTTGGCAAATGGTACTACTCCGATGGCAAGCAGAAGTATGGCCATATGCAGGAATTCAGCAGTATCGAACGTCCGCATGAACAGCTGCATGCGCTGGTCAAGGAAGCGATTCATCACCAGTCGACAGGTGAGCATGGTCAGGCCGAGGCCTGCTATGACCAGGTGGCGCAAATCTCCAGTGAAATCGTCGATAGGCTGACTGCTCTGGAGGATCGGGTGCAGGCGGCTGCCAGTCGATAAAAGGAAGGTTGAACCGCGATAACGAGGGGGCGCTATGGCGCCCCCTTGCCGTATCAGGCGCGCAATGACCAAAAGTGGTCGGAGAGCTGTTTGAGATTCAGTGACATCTTGCTCATCTGTGCCACTGATACCTGGGTTTCATGCCCATGTTCGAGGTTGTTGCCGGCTACATCCTTGATCAGATCCACATTGCGTTCCACTTCGCTGCTGACCGCCAGCTGTTGCTCTACGGCCGAGGCGATCTGGGTATTCATGTCACTGATCTGTGTAATACCGGTCGCAATCTGCTGCAGGGCATCGGCGGCTTCCAGCGCTCGTGCCACGGTCGTTTCGGCCTTGAGGCGACTTTGCTGCATGGCCTCCGTTGCTTCCTGCGACCCCTGATGAAGGTTTTCAAGCAGCTGCTGGATCTCGCCAACAGAGGCCTGGCTTTGCAGCGCCAGGTTGCGAACCTCGTCCGCCACCACGGCAAAGCCACGCCCCTGCTCACCCGCACGGGCGGCCTCAATGGCGGCGTTAAGTGCCAGCAGATTGGTGCGTTCAGCAATGGCGGTGATCACATCCAGGATGCGGTAAATGCTGTTGCTGCTGTCGGCCAGCTGGTTGATCACGCCGGTGGTCTGTTCAATCTCGCTGCTGAGCAGGTTCAGGGCTTCACGGGCCTCACCCATCAGGGTACTGCCATTCCGGATTACTTGGGTGGATCCATCGGCACTGACCGCACTAAGCTGGGCATGGCGAGCGACGTCGCTGATGCTGGCAACCATTTCGGTCATGGCCGAGGCGATGGCGGTGGTTTCGGCCTGCTGATGGTGCAGTCCCTCGCTGCTGCGCTGTGCCGCCTGGGCCAGGCGCTCGGCATTCTGGCTCAGTTGTTCCGCCGAGTCATTGATGCGGCCGGCGATGGCACTGGCTTCGGAGCGCAAACGAAACAGCGCATATTCCAGCTGCCCGGCCTCGTCGTGGCGCCCGGTGAAGATATGGCGGGCAATGGGGTCGTCGGAAATCTGCTGACGCGTGCCTTCAATGACTCGGTGTACCGGCAACACGGCCAGCATGCACAGCAGGCCGGTGAACAGGGCGGCGAGGACCGCCGGCCATAATGTCGGTGAGGGCAGGGTGCCGGTCATCAGTACAGCAGCGATGATCAGGCTGGTCAGTACACCGGCGGCGAGACATTTGCCGGGCAGACTGGTACGGGCGGCCAGAGTGCCCGGCATCGTCCTGCCGGCGTTCAGTCGACTGTACAGGGCTTCTGCACGCGCCACCTGGTCATGGCTGGGGCGAGTACGAACCGACTGATATTCCACGGTCTCGCCCTGGGTCTGGATCGGTGTCACATAGGCGCTGACCCAGTAATGGTCACCATTCTTGCAGCGGTTTTTGACCAGCCCCATCCATGAGTGCCCACTCTGAATTCTGCCCCACAGGGTCTTGAACGCGGCAGGCGGCATATCGGGGTGGCGCACGATGTTATGGCTTTGACCCAGGAGTTCGGCTTCCTCGAAGCCCGAGATATTGATAAAGGCCTGGTTGACGTAGGTGACGCGACCCTTGAGGTCGGTAGTGGAGAGAATATTGGTATCGTCGGCAAAGTCGACCGCTTGACCGGTGACCGGCAGGTTTTTCTTCATGGGCATTTTATCCTTATTGTCGCCATGGAAATCTGATCCGTGACGTCCAATATAGACTACCCACAAAAAATGTGGAAATTATTAACTGTATAAAAAAAGCGACTTTGAAAGCCGCTTTTTTGGGAGGAAAACGCTCAGTCCTTGACCACATCCACGAAGTAGGCGTCCTTGCCATTCACATCCTCGCGTACCAGGCCGTGAACATCGGTTTCGAAGCCCGGGAAGCGGGAGTTGAAGTCGCGGGCAAACTGCAGGTAGCGCACGATGGTCTTGTTGAAGCGCTCACCCGGTACCAGCAGCGGGATGCCCGGCGGGTAAGGCGTCACCAGCATGGCGGTGACGCGGCCTTCCAGTGCATCGATGGAGACACGTTCCACTTCGCGGTGCGCCATCTTCGCCCAGGCATCGGCCGGGGTCATGGCCGGCTCAATGTTGGACAGGTACATCTCGGTGGTGATGCGCGCAACATCGTACTGCTTGTAGACGTTGTGGATCTCGGTACAGAGGTCACGCAGGCCAGTGCGCTCATACTGTGGGTGCTTCTTGGCAAACTCCGGCATCACGCGCCACATGGGCAGGTTACGGTCATAGTCGTCCTTGAACTGCTGCAGCTCGGTCACCATGGAGTTCCAGCGGCCCTTGGTGATGCCGATGGTGAACATGATGAAGAACGAATAAAGACCGGTCTTCTCGATGATGATGCCGTGCTCGGCCAGGTACTTGCTGACGATAGCGGCGGGAATGCCGACGTCGTCAAACTCGCCCTTCAGGTTAAGTCCCGGGGTGATGATGGTGGACTTGATCGGGTCCAGCATGTTGAAGCCGGAGTCGATTTTGCCGAAACCGTGCCAGTCGTCATTGTCGTGGATGATCCAGTTGTCGCGGTCACCCAGGCCTTCCTCGGCCTGTACGTCCGGTCCCCAGACCTTGAACCACCAGTCATGCTCGCCGAACTCCTCGTCAACCTTGTGCATGGCGCGACGGAAATCGATCGCTTCCAGCAGGGATTCTTCCACCAGCGCCTTGCCGCCCGGAGGCTCCATCATCGCCGCGGCCACGTCGCAGGAGGCGATAATCGCGTACTGCGGGCTGGTGGAGGAGTGCATCAGGTATGACTCGTTGAAACGGTGGGTATCCAGCTTGCGGTTGGTACCGTCCTGTACCAGGATCTGTGACGCCTGTGACAGGCCCGCCAGCAGTTTGTGCGTGGACTGAGTGGCGAACACCAGGGTTTCATCCGAGCGCGGACGGCCCTCACCGATGGCGTGCATGTTGTGGTAGAAGTCGTGGAAGGAGGCGTGCGGCAGCCAGGCTTCATCGAAATGCAGCGTATCAATGGTGTTGCCCAGCATCTCCTTGATCGTCTCCACGTTGTAGACGATGCCGTCGTAGGTGCTCTGGGTGATGGTGAGGATACGCGGCTTCTTGTTCTTCGCTTCGCGGGCGAAGGGGTTGGCCTCGATCTTCCTGCGGATGGTTTCCGGATCGAACTCGCTCTTCGGAATCGGACCAATGATGCCGTAATTGTTGCGGGTCGGCATCAGGAACACCGGGATCGCACCTGTCATGATGATCGAGTGCAGAATCGACTTGTGGCAGTTACGGTCGACCACCACGATGTCGCCCGGTGCCACGGTCGAATGCCAGACCACCTTGTTGGAGGTGGAGGTGCCGTTGGTCACAAAGAACAGGTGATCGGCATTGAAGATGCGTGCGGCGTTGGCCTCACTGGCGGATACCGGGCCGGTGTGGTCCAGCAGCTGGCCCAGCTCTTCCACCGCATTGCACACATCGGCACGCAACATGTTTTCACCGAAGAACTGGTGGAACATCTGGCCCACCGGGCTCTTCAGGAAGGCCACGCCGCCGGAGTGACCCGGGCAGTGCCAGGAGTAGGAGCTGTCACTGGCGTAATCCATCAGCGCGCTGAAGAACGGCGGCGCCAGGCTTTCCAGGTATTTGGTGGCCTCACGGATGATGTGGCGCGCGACGAACTCCGGCGTATCCTCGAACATGTGGATGAAGCCGTGCAGCTCACGCAGGATGTCGTTGGAGATATGTCGCGAGGTGCGGGTTTCGCCGTAGAGGAACACCGGAATGTCAGCGTTGCGCTTGCGCACTTCGCCGATGAAATCGCGGATCGATTCCAGCGCCTTGTTGACGTCTGCGTCGGAGCCAGTGCCGAACTCCTCGTCATCAATCGACAGGATGAAGCAGGAGGCACGGCTGGCCTGCTGTGCGAATGAAGTCAGGTCGCCGTAGCTGGTAAAGCCTACAACTTCCATCCCTTCTCGGCTAATCGCTTCGGCCAGGTCGCGGATGCCTGAGCCGGAGATGTTTTCGGAACGATAATCTTCGTCGATGACGACGACCGGAAAACGAAATTTCATTCACACATCCTGCTGTTGAGTGCGGATTTCAAGGGTCTGAACAGTCCGCAATTGTAGCAGTGGCGGGGGGCGTGTAAAGCGGCAGACTGTCATTGGAACGTCATTGAAGGGGACTAGGATGCCCCTCATCCAAAGACGTGACGACAGCAATGAGCGGCATCATGAATGCACCAGTATCAACCTGTATATTCGCCGAGTGTGTGGCCCTGGAGGCACCTGAGGTGGTAAATCGTGTACCGGTGAAAGTGGATGCGACAGGAACGCTCTGGATCGAGGGCAAGCCCCTGGTATGTCCACCGATTTTTCCCTGCTCCAGCCGTGGTGAGCTGGTGTTCGCAGCGGAGGAAACCGGCCTGTTACTTGGGCCCTGGGGACCGGATCCCGACCATCACCTGATTCTCTCGGGACGTTTTGCCGGCCAGCAGGACGAGCGCTTGAGCCTGACACTGGATGGAGAATTGGTGCTTCAGGTCAGCCTGCCGCAGAACGTTGCGGCCACACTGCAACTGAGGCCGCGACAGCGGGTCTGGTTGTCGATCCCCCTGTCGGCACTGAAATACTGTCGTTGAGTCGTCTACCCACCCCCATTCTGATTTGGCCTGAGGGTATTCAGCCATAGGGGTTTGTGTTTATCCTTGCCTGACTCCTCATGTCATGTGATCGCTTTACAAGGACCCGAGTTAGCCTGATGTCCCGTACCGATTATCCCGTATACCTTCAACTTCGCGACCGCCTTTGGGACTGGATCGAGACCGAACAGCTGTCCAGCCAGCAGCGCCTGCCATCCGAGCGGGAACTGTCCGAGCGCTTTCATACTACCCGAGTCACCATCCGGCAGGCGTTGTCGCAGCTGGAAGCGGAAGGGCTGATCTTCAGGTCCAACCGCCGTGGCTGGTATGTTACCCCGGAGCGCTTGCGATATGACCCCAGTCGTGACGTGGGCTTCAATCGTTATGTCACCGAGCAGGGCTTTTGTCCGCGTACTGAAACCCTGTTCAAGCAGCTGACCGAAGTACCACCCTGGCTGAGCGAGATCAGCGGCCTTGAAGTGGGCACACCGATCTATCACGTGTTTCGTCGACGCTATGTCGATGAGCGCGGGCTGCTGGTGGAGCACAACTATATCAATCCGGCGCACTGCCCCGGACTGCTCAGTGAAAGCACGGACCTGTCGATCTGGCAGATGCTGCGCGAAAAGTACGACCTGACCCCCGAGCATCGCGATATCGAGATCTACCCGCTGGCGCTCAAGGGACTGGAAGCTGAAGCCCTCAACGTCAACCAGGGCGCGGCCGGGCTTTATATCCAGCGCCTGAGTTTCGATCAGCGCGGTGATTTCCTCGAGTTGGACCGGGAATACTGGTTGCATGATGCGCTGAAAATTTCCGTGCGTATTGGTGATCGCCACTAAGGCCGAACATTCCTTCGCAATATTGTTGTCACAGGCCTGTCATTTTGCTGCTCCATAATCTGGTCTATACCAGATTGGAGAGCCTAACATGCAGTATCCCTCAACAGACTTCCTGATCATCGGTGGCGGCATCCTCGGTGCTGCCACCGCCTGGTCCCTGGCACAGCGGGCGCCTGCGGGCACTCGCATCCGTCTGGTCGAAGCCGGCATGCTGGCGACGGCCACGACCAGTCAGGCGGCGGCGCTGTTGACCCGGGTGCGCCCCGATCCGGCCATGGCCGCGCTGGTAGCGCAAACCTTTGCCGCTATCGATCAGCTTAATGAGGTACTGGATGAACCCCTGCCGCTGCGTCAGGTCGGCAGTCTGCATCTGGCGACCCGTGATGCCGGGCGCCAGTATCTGCATTCCACTGCGCAGACGGCGGCCGATCTTGGTCTGACCGCCGAGCGGCTGACACGGGATGAAGCGGTCCAGCGCGCACCCTGGTTGTCTGCGGCGAGTGACGTCGAAGCCCTGTACGTGGCTGAAGATGGCTATATGGATCCGGTGCAGCTGGCGCAGGGCTACATCACGGCGGCCCGCCGCCTCGGCGTGGAGGTGGTGCAGAACTGCCGTGTCCAGTCGTTGATCCGGCAGCAGGATCGAGTGGTCGGTGCTCAGACCGCCGAGGGTGCCATGGCAGCCGGCTGTGTGATCTGTTGTGCCGGTCCCTGGTCCACGCAGCTGCTGGCGGAGCAGGGCGTTCAACTGGCCATGGCGCCGGTGCGCAGCCATTACTGGATCACCGAAGCTAATGCCGGGCTGTTTCCGAACGAGTCGCCGATGGTGATTCTGCCCGATGCCAACGCCTATGCACGTCCCGAAGTGGGTGGCCTGCTGTTTGGTCTGCGCGATCAGCAGGCGGTGTACGGCGACCCGGCCTGTCTGCCTGACAATATCCACGGTTACCTGTTCAATTGCGATCCGGAAGGCTGGGAGTGTCTCGAGTCGGGCTGGACCGATCTGGCCGAAGTGTTTCCCGCCATCGAACACCTGGGCATCGCCCATTATCTGACCGGCGTGTCCAGCTACACCCCGGATGGCAAGCCCTTGCTGGGCAAGACCGAGCGGCCGGGGCTGCTGGTGGCGACAGGCTGCTCCGGCGGCGGCATTGCGCTGTCCGGTGGCATAGGGCGTGTGCTGGGCGAGGTGGCGCTGGAACAGGCACCTTACTCTGATATCACGCCTTTCGCCCTCGACCGTTTCGGCGCCATTGATCCTTTCAGTGAAGCCTTCCGCATCCGCTGTGCCCTGGCGCGCAGCCAAAAACGTTCCGGTTAAAAAACATGCAACCTTTCGTTCATCGTTCTGCAACAGAGTGCTGTGAGAATTGTTTGGTATAGACCAGTTTGAAACACCATTCACCTCATCTCAACGCACGCTAAACGGATAATAGGATCGCACCATGAAACTGAACCTGAAAAAGACCCTGCTGGCTGCTGCCGTTGCCCTGACTGCGACGGGTGCTCAGGCGGCTACCGAACTGACCGTTTACACCGCCCTGGAAGCGGATCAGTTGAAGTCCTACTCCAAGGCGTTCGAGCAGGCCAATCCGGATGTGAAGATCCGCTGGGTGCGTGACTCCACCGGCATCATCACCGCGCGCCTGCTGGCCGAGAAGGACAACCCTCAGGCCGATGCCGTCCTGGGTCTGGCCGCGACCAGCCTGCTGGTGCTGAAAGGTCAGGAGATGCTGCAGCCGTACAAGCCGGCCGGCGTTGAGGAACTGAGTAGTCAGTTCGTCGACAAGGATGAGACACCGTCCTGGATCGGTATGGATGCCTGGGTCGCTTCCGTTTGCTACAACCGCATCGAAGCCAAGAAACATGATCTGCCGATGCCGACCAGCTGGAAGGATTTGACCAAGCCGGTTTATCAGGGCCATGTGGTGATGCCGAATCCGAACTCTTCCGGTACCGGTTACCTGGATGTGGCCAGCTGGCTGCAGACGTTCGGCGAGGAAGACGGCTGGAAGTTCATGGATGACCTGCACCAGAACATCGACCGCTACACCCACTCCGGCTCCAAGCCCTGCAAGATGGCGGCGGCCGGTGAAACCCCGATCGGTATCTCCTTCGCTTACCGTGGCGCCAAGCTGATCAACAAGGGCGCGCCGATCGACCTGGCCTTCCCGTCTGAAGGTCTGGGCTGGGACATGGAAGCGGCGGCCATCGTCAAGGGTACCGACAAAATGGCAGCGGCCCAAAAGCTGATGGACTGGGCCGTGACCCGTGATGCCAACACCCTCTACAACGACAGCTATGCCGTAGTTGCCATGCCGGGCGTGGCCAAGCCGGTGCCGAACTATCCGAGCGATATCGCCGATCGCATGATCGACAACGATTTTGAATGGGCGGCCGTGAACCGTGCCCGCATCCTCAAGGAATGGCAGCAGCGTTACGACGGCAAGAGCGAACCGAAAAACTAAGCAGCGGCCAGCCGTTACCCGGGGAGGGTTGCCGCGGCAGCCCTCCCGCTATTTTTACGGAGACTGAACATGAATACTTCAACCCCCTATCTGCAGATTCAGCATCTGCGCAAGTCCTTTGGCAGCTTCACCGCACTGGATGATATCTCCCTGGAGATCAAGGAAGGCGAGTTTATCTGCTTCCTGGGCCCGTCCGGTTGCGGCAAGACCACACTGCTGAGAGCCATTGCCGGTCTGGAACAGCAGGAGGAGGGCCGCATCGTGCAGGCCGGTCGCGATATCTCGACCCTGCCGCCGCAGCAGCGCGATTTCGGTATCGTGTTTCAGTCCTATGCCCTGTTTCCCAACCTGACCGTGAGCGAAAACATCGCCTACGGTCTGGCCAATATGAAGATGCCGCGTCGCGAGCGTCAGCAGCGGGTGGAAGCCCTGCTGGAGCAGATCCACCTGCCGGAGATCGGTGACAAGTTCCCCGGTCAGCTGTCCGGCGGCCAGCAGCAGCGTGTGGCGCTGGCCCGTGCGCTGGCCACCGAGCCGGGCCTGCTACTGCTCGACGAGCCGCTGTCGGCCCTGGATGCACGCGTGCGCCTGCATCTGCGCAATGAAATCTGTGCCCTGCAGCGCAAGCTGGGCATCACCACCATCATGGTGACGCACGATCAGGATGAAGCCCTGACCATGGCCGACCGTATCGTGGTGATGGACCATGGCCGCATCGCCCAGGTCGGTACGCCGGAAGAGATCTATCAACAGCCGGCCACCGAGTTTGTCGCCCGTTTTGTTGGCAGCATGAACCTGCTGCCGGCCGAGGTGCTGGACCGTCGCACCCTGATGCTGGGGCGCAAGGAGGTACCGGTGCCGATGGTACTGCCGGTATGCGATCAGGGCACGCTCGGCTTCCGCCCGGAGAGTGTTCAGCTGCATACCGGGCCCTTTGGCCTGAACCGTGATGATAACCTGGTGCTGCAAGCGCGCCTGGAGCAGGTGCACTTCATGGGGGCTTTCGTGCGTCTGGAGATGACGCTGGACGAGGAGCTGCCGCCGATTCACGCGGACCTGCCGCTGGAGCAGCTGCACAGCCAAAAGCCGGCGGTTGGCGAGCTCCTGTGGCTAAGTGTGTCCCGTGAGGCGTTGAAATTCTATCCGGCCGAACAGCAGGGGTATGGGCAGGCGCAGTCGCGCCCGGCCAACTCCGGCCTGCAGATGGGTGTGGCGGCCATGCAGGTGGCAGGAGCTTGATGATGCCCGCGACACTGACCCTGGCCGCCGGCAAGCGCGGCTTTGATAGCGAAACCTGGCTGCAGCGACTGATCGTTGCGGCCGGGGTGCTCTTCCTGTTGCTGGCGCTGCTGGCGCCACTGCTGACCATGCTGGTCAAAAGTCTGCAGAATGGTGCCGGCGAATTTATCGGCTTCAGCAACTTTGTCGATTACTTTGGCAACCCGGCGCTGACCCGGTCGATTCTGAACTCGCTGAATATTGCCGTCTGGACCACGCTGATCGTGGTTTCGACCGCCTTTGTCTTTGCCTATGCCTTGACCCGCAGCGGCATGGTGGCCAAGAAGGGCTTCCGCCTGCTCAGCATGCTGCCGCTGTTTGCGCCTTCACTGCTGCCGGCACTGAGCATGATTTACCTGTTCGGCAACCAGGGCATTCTCAAGGACTGGCTGCCGGTGGACAGCATCTACGGCCCGGTGGGGATCGTCATGGGGCTGAGCTTCTGGGCCTTCCCCCATGCGCTGATGATCCTGATTACTGCATTCAGCAACAGCGATGCGCGCCTGTACGAAGCCGCCAAATCGATGAAAACGCCGCCCTGGCGCGTGTTTCTGACCGTGACCCTGCCGTCGGTGCGCTACGGCCTGATCAACACCATCTTTGTGATCTTTACCCTGACCATTACCGACTTCGGCGTCGCCAAGGTGATCGGCGGGCAGTACAACGTGCTGGCCACCGACATCTACAAGCAGGTGGTGGGGCAGCAGAACTTCCAGATGGGCGCCGTGGTCAGCGTGATCCTGCTGCTGCCGGCACTGATCTCCTTTGTCGTTGAACGCCGCGTTCAGCGCCACCAGTCGGCGCAGCTGTCCTCCCGTGCCGTACCGATGCAGCCGCAGAAGTCACCGCTGCGTGATGGCCTGCTGGCGCTGTTCTGTACCCTGGTGTGCGGCTTCCTGCTGCTGGTGATCGGCATGGCGGTGTATGCCTCTTTCATCACCTTCTGGCCGTACAACATGGAGCTGTCATTCAACAACTACCGCTTCGACATGATGGACGGCGGCGGCTGGGCGTCCTATTTCAACTCGCTGCAGATGTCGATCTGGACCGCCGTGATCGGTACCGCCGTGGTGTTCCTGGTGGCCTACATGAACGAGAAGATCAAGCCGATGCCGACCGCACGCAAGCTGCTCCAGCTGCTGGCGATGCTGCCGATGGCGGTGCCGGGCATCGTGCTGGGTCTGGCCTACATCTTCTTCTTCAACCATCCGCAGAACCCGCTTAATGGGATCTACGGCACCATGACGATCCTGGTGCTCAACACCCTGGTGCACTTCTACACCGTGTGCCACCTGACTGCCGTGACCAGCCTGAAGCAGATCGACGGCGAGTTCGAGGCGGTATCGGCGTCACTGAAGGTGCCGTTCTACACCACACTGCGTCGCGTGACCCTGCCGCTGGCACTGCCGTCGGTACTGGATATCTCGGTGTACCTGTTCGTCAACGCCATGACCACGGTATCGGCAGTGGTGTTCCTCTATTCGTCCGACACCACCCTGGCCTCGGTAGCGGTAATGCACATGGACGAGGCGGGGGATATCGCCCCGGCAGCCGCCATGGCAGTGCTGTTGATGCTGACCTCACTGGTCGCCAAGGGCCTGCACTGGCTGATCAGCCACCAGATTCTGCAACGCACCCAGCGCTGGCGTCAGCGCTAAAGGATAGGGGGGCATCTGCGGGTGTCCCCACACATGAAAAAAATTTGCCCGAAAATACTGGTATAGACCAGAAAGAGAGAGCGAGATGAAAACTGAACAGCCCTATCTGCTGACTCCCGGACCGATCACCACCACCCTGAGCGTCAAACAGGCTATGTTGCAGGACTGGGGCTCCTGGGACGGCGACTTCCGCGCCATGACCGCCCGGCTGTGCCAGCGTCTGGTCGAGCTGATCGACGGTGAAGGCAGCCACGTCTGCGTGCCGATGCAGGGCTCAGGCACCTTTGCCGTGGAAGCCACGCTGGCCACGCTGGTGCCGAAAGAGGGCAAACTGTTGATCCTGATGAACGGCGCCTACGGTCAGCGTATGGGCAAGATCATGGATTACCTGGGCCGTGACTATGTGGCGCTGGACAAGGGTGACTACGAGCCGCCGCGCGCTGAAGAGGTGGAGGCGATGCTGGCGGCTGACCCGGCGATCACCCATGTGGCCCTGGTCCACTGTGAAACCAGCTCCGGCATCCTCAACCCGGTGGAAGAGATCGCCGAAGTGGTGGCGCGTCAGGGCCGACGCTTGATTATCGACTCCATGAGCGCCTTCGGCGCCGTGGCGATCAGCGCCAGGGAAGTCCCTTTCGATGCGCTGATCTCCTCGGCCAACAAGTGCTTTGAGGGTGTGCCGGGCTTCGGTTTCGTGCTGATTCGTCAGAGTGCGCTGGAAGCCTCCAGGGGCAATGCCCATTCGCTGAGCATGGACCTGCTCGATCAGTGGCAGTACCTGGCCAAGACCGGCCAGTGGCGCTACACCCCGCCGACCCATGTGGTGGCGGCTTTCCTGCAGGCGCTGAAGGAGCACGCGGAAGAGGGCGGTATCGCCGGCCGTCACGCCCGTTACCAGCGCAACCAGCAGCGCCTGGTCGCCGGCATGCGCCAGCTCGGTTTCGAGACCCTGCTCAGCGATGAGTGGCTGTCCCCGATCATCATCACCTTCTTTTCGCCGGGACACGACAGCTTCGACTTCCAGACCTTCTACGACCGCATGAAGGCACGCGGTTTCATCATCTACCCGGGTAAGCTGACCGAAGCGGAAAGCTTCCGTCTGGGCTGTATCGGCCAGCTTTACGATGAGCAGATCGATGCGGTTCTGGCAGCCGTCGCGGCGGTATTGGATGAGATGAACATTGCCGATGGCGCCCCGGCCCATGCACTGGAAGCGGCGGCGACTGCCTGATCCGCAGCTGATTGAATTGACCGATTGAATTGAAGACAGGAGTAATCCCATGACCCCGAACTATCAGTTTGAACGCCGTTATGTCGGCCCCATTGAAGCCGTAATCATGGACTGGGCCGGCACCACCGTGGACTTCGGTTCCATGGCTCCAATCCGCGCCTTCCAGCGCCTCTTCGCCGAAGAAGGTCTGCCGATCAGCGAAGCCGAAGCCCGCGGCCCCATGGGCACCGAGAAACGTGAACATATCCGCCAGCTGTGCGCGCACCCGCGTATTCGTGATGCCTGGAAAGAGGTGAAGGGCACATATCCGACCGACGCTGATATCGATCGCATGTACGACGACTTCGTGCCCTTGCAGATCGATGCCATCGCCCAGACCGCCGAGCTGATCCCGGGCCTGACCGACGCGCTGGAGTGGATGCGTGCCAACGACATCCGCATCGGTGGCAACACCGGTTATGCCTCTACGATGATCGAGGGGCTGTTGGCGCGTGCCGCCGAGCAGGGGTATACCCCGGACAGCAACGTCTGCGCCACCGAAGTGCCCAAGGGCCGTCCCTATCCGCACATGAGTCTGAAAAATGCCATGGATCTGGGCGTGCAGCACCTCTGTGCCTGCGTCAAGATCGATGACACCCTGACCGGTATCGAGGAAGGTCTCAACGCTGGCATGTGGACCATCGGTGTCGCCGTCAGCGGCAACGAAGTGGGCATGAGCCTGGAAGACTGGCAGGCGCTGAGCGAAGCGGATCAGGACATCCGCCGTGCTGCGGCCTATCAGCGTATGACCGGCAGTGGTGCCCATTACGTCATCGACAGCATCGCCGATGTGATTCCCTGCCTGGAAGAGATCTCGGCTCGCCTGGCCGTCGGCGAGAAGCCGTGACACTCACGGCGATCGGTTTGATCCTGGTTTCAGCCCTGATGCATGCGGGCTGGAACCTGATCGGCAAGCGCACCGCTCAGACGGTGCGTTTTTATGCCTGGGCCATGGGGCTGGGCATGCTGGTGTTCAGTCCTCTGCTGATGCGTGGCTGGTCGAGTGTCGCCGCCTTGCCCACCGATTTCTGGTGGCTTCTGCTGGCGTCAGGGTTGTGCCAGACCCTCTATATGAGCGGCCTGGCCAAGGCCTATGGTCAGGGCAACCTGAATATCGTCTACCCCTTGGCGCGAGCGTTGCCGGTAGTGATCGTACCGCTGGTGGTGTTGATCAGCTATGGGCAGAGTCAGCTGAATACTCAGGATCTGCTGGGTATGGGCCTGATCATGCTGGGTTCGCTGGCCTTGCCGCTGGTTCGCTGGCGGGACTGGCACTGGCGTGATTACTGTACGCCGGCCATCGGCTGGGTACTGCTGGCGGCCTGCGCCACGGCGGGTTATTCGGTGCTCGACAGCGCTGCGATTCAGATCATGAAGCAGCAGGGGATGGATGCCTTCAGCGCGGGCAGCAGTTTCGTCGTGCTGCAGGCGGCGGCCTGCCTGTTGTGGATGCTGCCGCTGATCCGCTGGGGCTTTGGCGAGTCGCTCAGGGCCGTGCCGGACTTCGGCTGGACACTGCTGGCGGGCAGTTTCATCATCGCCACCTACCTGCTGATTCTGGTCAGCATGTCGATGGTGAGTGAGGTCAGCTACGTGGTAGCGCTGCGCCAGGTCAGTATTCCGTTGGGGGTGTTGATCAGCGTATTCTGGCTGCGCGAGTCGGTCAGCCTGCCAAGGTTGCAGGGGCTGACCGTTATGTTGCTTGGGCTGGTGCTGGTTGCACTGTAGAGATCGGCCCGATGCCCTGCATGGAGCCGATCCGGGGCTCAGTCTTTTTGTACCGACGGCCGCTCTGCCATCTGCCCGTGCCAGCGCTGCAGGTTGGGCAGGTGTTCGTCCAGCTCGATATCAAGACGACCCAGGAAACCACAGAGTACCCAGGCCGTAATATCGGCAATGGAGAAGTGCTCACCGGCTACCCAGGGCTGCTTGCCCAGTTGCTTGTCCAGAGTCGGCAGGAAGGCGATCAGTCGCTGGCGCGATTCCTCGCCCCATTCCCGGATGCAGGTTTCGCGATCACTGAAGAAGCCTGAAAGATTGCGAAACGCCTGAAAGGCGGGCACTACGCCCTGAAACTCCATAATACGTTGCCACATCTCCACTTTTGCCTGTTCTAGCGGCGTTTGCCCAAAGAGGGCCAGCTCATTGGGATTGAGGGCATCGATGTAGCGGCAGATCGCCACGCTCTCACAGATATGGGTGCCATCCTCAAGTTCGAGGACCGGGATGAGCCCGTTCGGCGCCTTGTCCATAAAGGCTTCCGTTCTGTTTTCGGCAGAGCGGATATCGACATCGACGCGCTCAAGCTCAATGCCCAGTTCGCGCAGGAAAATGTTCACGCGTTCGGCACTCGGGGTGCCCGCCTTTTCGTGGAGTCTCATATAGGCCTCTTCTTGGTGTTATTGGGTGCCAGCCAGCAGTAAAGCATGCTCAGCGTTGTCCGGCCAAGCGGTGGGACCATTGCTGAACGATTGGACCAAAGATAAAGGAGATCACCCCCGCCGCCGGCCAGGCCATGCTGAAAGCCCGCATCCATTGGGTGACGTACAGGTCCGTGAAGCCCAGGTTAAGCCAGGTCACGTAACCGGTCATGAAAAAGCTGAGCACAAATGACATCAGGAGAGTAAACCAGAGCCTCTGTTTCATATCGAATTCCTGTGGCTAGGTAGGAGGCGTGAGTGTATATAATTGCTAATACTTTCAATATGGCATTATTTGTAATCTTGAATTTCATATATGAAACCATCATTTGACGATCTGGCCCTGTTCATTCAGGTTGCCCGCAAGCGCAGCCTGGCCGCTGCTGCCGAGTATCTGCAACTGCCACCGGCAACCGTCACCCGGCGGCTGAAACGGCTGGAGAGCGAGTTGGGGTATCAACTGGTGCGTCGTTCGGCACGTCACTTTAGTCTCACCAGCGAAGGGGAGGTCTGTTATCAGCAGTACGCGGGACTGATTGATGAGCTTGAACAGGCCAGTGCCCGGCTGAGCCGAGATAATCAGGAGATGAGTGGACTGCTGCGGGTATCGGCACCGACCAACCTTGCCACCGGTGTGCTGAGGCCCATGTGGACCGCTTTCATGCGTCAGTATCCACAGGTACGGCTGGAGCTTATGGTGAGCAACCGCACTGAAGACATGCTCGACAAGCGGATCGATATCGCACTGCGAATTGGCCCGCAGGTGGACTCGGGGCTGTATCAGAAAAAGCTTGGCTGGGTGGGCACTCACCTGGTGGCCGCTCCCGAGTATCTGCGCCGTGCCGGCATACCTGAAACTCTGGAACAGTTGCAGCATCACCAGACATTGGCGTTCAAGCATCTCTCTCCCTGGCGCCTGCAGCATGTTAATGGTGGACGACAGGTGGATTTGCATCTGACCCCGGCTGCCTGGGTGGATGATCTGGCGCTGGTGCGTCAGTTCGCCTGTGATGGCCTGGGTGTTGCACTGTTGCCTGGTAGCGAAATTCAGCAACCGCTGCAGGCCGGACAGTTGCAGCTGGTCTTGTCCAAGTGGTCGGGACCGCGCCGCGATATCTTTGCCGTTTGGCCCGATGGCAAGTTGCTCAATGCGCGGGCGCGCTGCCTGAGGGATTTCATGCAGGATTACATCAGTCGAGAGCCCGTGCTGCAGGGTGGTGGTCTGTGAAAGCAGACAAAAAAACCGGCCCCAATGGGGCCGGCGGTAACTTTAACGCTGCAGGCCCGAAGGGGGTAGGCCTTAAGCGTCGTTCCGGTCCTTAGAACTTCACGCGCATACCGGCCAGGTAGCCCATGTCTGCGTCGTCCTGGTCAGTGTCAGCGATTTCGGCGAACAGGCTGACATTCTTCTGAGTCGGGAATTTGTAAGTGATGTTCGCGTACCACTCGGTGAAGTCTTCTTCAGCTTCGTCATCGAAGTCAGTGTCGACGACGCCGATAGCCATTTTGGTAGTCTCGGCTACTGAGAACACAGTCGCAATGTTGTACTGGTCAGCGATATCGTCGGTGGTGCTGTAGTCAACAGCGAAGGTGGCGAAATCGGCGTCGTATGAAGCGCTCACACCCCAAGT
This sequence comes from uncultured Marinobacterium sp., assembly GCA_963677795.1. Lineage (GTDB taxonomy): Bacteria > Pseudomonadota > Gammaproteobacteria > Pseudomonadales > Balneatricaceae > Marinobacterium. The sequence continues at coordinate 3,409,417 of OY782520.1, forward strand.
GTCGAAGTCGTCAGCGCCGATGGCCGGAGTTGCATTCTGGTAGGCAGCCGCCAGAGTCAGGCCAGCAAATTCGGTAGAAGCGAACAGGTCGAAGTATTCGCCGTTCTCGCTGGATTCACCTTCAGCGTCCATTTCGTAGGATGCAACGATGTAGGCGTTTTCCAGTTCTACATCCAGACGGATAGTGTCATCGCCAGCGGTTTCAACGCCGTCGAAGCGGTCTTCGTCAGATTCCAGTTCGTAGGCTTCTTCGATACCGAATTCGTCAGAAGCGAAGTTCTGCTTACCGAAAGAGACTGAAGTGTTGCCGAACGCCAGACCGACATAGGCTTCTTCCAGGTCGCTGCCGTCCTGCTTGTCTTCAGCGGCATCCTTGAAACCGAAGTCAACGCGCCCGAAGGCTTTCATGTCGTCACCCAGGTCGTAGCTGATGTAGTTTTTCAGCTCCAGGTCGTCGAATTCGATGTCGGCATGTTCGTCGTTGCCCACTTCTTTACGGAACTGAACCTGCAGGTCACCGTTCAGTTTGTAGGTCAGGCCCTTGCCTTCGTAGATGGTAGCGGCGCTGGCAGAGCCGGCAGCAACAGATACTGCAACAGCCAAAAGAAGCTTTTTCATGTGCGAGACTCCAGTCATATAACAATTTAAGGTGTGATTTAGTGGCTGGTTTTTATCCAGCTCTTGAACTTATTCTTGGTTTCTGTGTTGGCCTGCTCATACCAAAATTGCAGCATCTTTCCGACCATTTTTTGATCAGGATGTGCATTTCCTTCTGGCTGGTATACAGGGGCACTATTTTGGAAACTATGAGTTTCTACAGTAAGAGATCCCAATGCCGCTTTGGCATTTGATCGGTTGAATTCTTTCAGTTCTTTTTCATAATCTCGGTCCAGCTGAAAACCTGTTTTTTCAAGTTTTCCCAGCGTGTAGGAAATGGTATTTCCCTGAGCATCAAGCAGGCGCCAATTACCCTGTTTGTTGAATGATTTCAAGTCGTACTGGCTGGTTATTTCAGGTGTCTGAACGCTGATGCTGGTGTCAGATGCTTCAAAAGTGAGAACAAAAGTGTCTGTTTTTTCAATGATATAGTCGTCAGCAGACTCGGCTATCTCAGCGCTGTACTCAGCCACGATCTGAGCCTTGCCGTTTGCGAACTTGAGCTCGGGTGTACCGGAAAAAAAGGTTTCTGACTCGACGGGCTTGCCATTGATTGCGAGAATATCCACGCCATGTGCAGGGTTTATTTCGACCTCTGCGAAAGAGAGTGCCGGATAAATTGCGCAGGTTGCCAGCAGTGATGTCAGAGTTTTATTCATTGGATGCACCAAAAATGAAGCGTGTTTTTAAATTGGGGTGCATCTTATTTTTCAAATGTTACATGTCTGTTGATGTTTTATTAAGGTTGGTTTTATTATTTCTGTAATTTTATCGTAATAAAAGATTTCCGATTAAAGAATAATCATTCTGTCATTTCCCTGCTTTAGGGTGCCCCCTTTCATTCAAAACAGGATGTTTTCACCATGCCGTCTTTTGCCTCTCGTCTATCTGTACTGGCCCTGGCGATTGCCGCGACCGGTGCTCATGCCGACCAGTTCAACCGCATTGCCAGTTTCCCGGTCAGTCATAATCTTTCGGCTGCCAACCTGCAGCAGGAAACCTCGGCCGAGATCATCACCGCAACGGCCGATGGCCAGATGCTGGTGTACTCGGACAGTCCACGCGGAGGATTGGGGTTTGTCGATATTCATCAGGCGGATCAGCCGAAGTCGGCGGGTTTCCTGTCTTTGTCCGGTGAGCCGACATCGGTCGCTGCACTGGGTAACCGGGTAGTGACGGCCGTGAATACATCCGGCAGCTATGTGGAGCCTGCCGGCTTCCTGGCGCTGGTCTCTCCGCAGCGCAAGGCGATCGAGAGCCGCTGTGATCTGGGTGGTCAGCCGGATTCGGTTGCCGTCTCCAAAGACCAGAAACTGATCGCTGTTGCCATCGAGAATGAGCGAGATGAAGACCTGAACGACGGGCAGATCCCACAGTTGCCGGCCGGTGATCTGGTCATCGTGCCGATCAAGGGCGATCAGTTGGATTGCGCCAACCTCAAGCGCGTTGACCTGACTGGCCTGGCCGAGATCGCACCGACCGACCCGGAGCCGGAGTTCGTCGACTTCAACAGCCTGGGCGAGGTGGTGGTCACCCTGCAGGAGAACAACCATCTGGTGATCGTCGATGCGGCCAGTGGCAAGGTGGTCAACCACTTCTCCGCCGGCAGCGTGGACCTGCAGCAAATCGATACCCAAAAGGATGGGGCGCTGACGTTCACCGAAAGCCAGCAGGGCGTGAAGCGCGAGCCGGATGCGGTCAAATGGCTGGATGACGAACGCTTCGTCATCGCCAACGAAGGTGATTACCAGGGCGGCGCCCGTGGCTTCAGCATCTTCCACAAGGATGGTCGCCTGCTGTTTGAAGCGGGTGCGACCTTTGAGCATGAAATCATTCGTGCCGGTCATTATCCCGACAAGCGTTCAGGCAAGAAGGGCGGCGAGCCAGAAGGGCTGGAAGTCGCCCGTTTTGGTGATGATACCTTCATCTTCGTGCTGTCCGAGCGCGGCTCGGTGATCGGTGTTTACCGCGACACCGGTGCCGATCCGGAATTCGTTCAGCTGCTGCCGTCCGGCATTGCGCCGGAATCTGCCGTGGCCATCCCAGAGCGGGGCCTGCTGATCAGTGCCAACGAGAAGGACTTGATCGAAGATGGCGGCGCACGTGCACATGTGATGTTGTTCAGTCTGTCTGACGGTGAAGCGCAGTATCCGCAGCTGGTATCCGACAATGATACGGCTGGCGCTCTGATCGGCTGGGGGGCTCTGTCAGGTCTGACCGCCGACCCGCAGCAGCCGGGCATTCTCTATGCTGTAAACGACAGCTTCTATAAGTCGCAGCCGCGCATTTTCACCATCGATGCCAATCAGCAACCGGCGAAAATCACCGCGGTGACCGAGATCACGCGTGATGGTAAGCCTGCCAGGAAACTGGATCTTGAAGGCATCGTGGCCGATGGCAAGGGCGGCTTCTGGCTGGCTTCCGAGGGCAACGCCAAGAAGGAAGTGCCGCATGCCCTCTATCATGTGAATGCCGAGGGGGAGATCACCCGCACCGTCGCACTGCCTGAGGCTCTGATGCCCTATCAGACCCGCTTTGGCGCTGAAGGTATTGCCCTGGTGGGAGATACCCTATGGGTGGCGATGCAGCGTCCCTGGGTCGATGATGCCGAACATCATGCCAAGCTGCTGGCCTACAACCTGAAAACAGAAACCTGGGGGGCCGTGCACTACCCGCTGGAGCAGGCTGCCGAGGGTTGGGTCGGTTTGTCCGAGCTTGAGTTGCACAATGACCACCTTTTCGTGATCGAGCGGGACAACCAGATCGGTGACAAGGCGGCAATCAAGCGGCTGTATAAAGTGGCACTGTCCGATCTTGAACCCAAAGCCTTGGGACATACGCTGCCGGTGGTCACCAAGACCCTGGTGCGCGATCTGATACCGGAACTGAAATCCCTGAACGGCTATGTCACCGACAAGGTGGAAGGCTTTGCCGTCGATGCCAAGGGTAACGGCTATCTGGTAACGGACAATGATGGCGTGGACGATAGCTCGGGCGAAACGCTCTGGCTGAAGCTGGGGCAGCTGTAAGCCGCAAGGCTGCAAGGCTGTACAAGAGGGCTGCCCGAGGGGGCGGCCCTTTTTTGTCTGTCTGGATAAAGCTCGCCAACGGGGTACGGATGGATGACATGACAGCGGTTGAAAAAATGACACAAAAAATTTGAAAAATGGAACATTTGGCTTGTCGCCATTTTTCAACGCATTTGGCGAAAGCTGTTCAGGTTGGGGAAGCTGCCGTCTGTTTATGCCTGGCGCTGGCAGTTCAGGCTGTTATGAGTTCAACCAATTGAAATCCAAGGTATTTGTAGGGTTTTTACGTGCGCTGCCGGTGCTGACTCCCAAGGCTGTGTAGAAGGTGCGAAGCTTAACGGGCTGCACATTCATGCCAAAAATTGTGAACCTGGCGCACCGAAATGGCCGCTGAAAGGAGATTTCGAACGCGTGTTTTCGGAGATGCAGGATTAGTGTCGCTTTTCAGAACGCTGGTTGAAAAGGACTCCTGGAGCCAAAATCACTCCCGCTTTAATTGTTCAATTTGTGAACTGTGAAGGAGTGAGAAATGAAACCGAGCAAGCGCGAGTCAGTCGCCGAGATCAAGCGTCACCTGTTCAAGTACAACCTGATCTCAATGGTGGCTACGCTGGTTATCGCCGTTTGCATCTATGCACTGGCAACAGGAGAGGGAGCTTCTATCCATTCCATCCTTGCGGATCAATCGAACGTGTTCGATATTCTGATTGGCGCGGGTGTCGTGGAACTGCTGGTGATGGTTCGGATTACACGCTTGAACAAGTTGAAGAAGGGTGTAAACACCCGTCGTCGACTGATGTCCCGCGCCTGATTCCTTTCCTATCTCGGGCAGCTGTGACACTATTTGTGCCCTCCAGCTGCTCGGGAGTTCCTGTTTCATGATCGTTCGCAAGCGCCCCGGTGCCCTGGGGTTGATGCTGGCCTGGAAAGGCTCGGTTGTCCCCCATGTTCTGCCTCACATTATCCTTGCCGGTTTATTTGCCTGTGCCGTGACCTGGGTGGCGCGCCACCATTATCTGGATGGCATCGTCGAATATACCCTGCTGCCGTTCACCCTGCTGGGCATTGCTCTGTCGATCCTGCTCAGTGTACGCAACACAGCCACCTATGACCGCTGGTGGGAAGCCCGCAAGCAGTGGGGGCAGATGGTCTATGAGGTGCGCAGCCTGGCCCGTGCCGGCGGCATCTATCTGCAGCCTGATCAGCGCCGTCAGCTGATGCTGCGTGTACTGGCCCACGCCCATCTGTTGCGTGGTCAGCTAAGGCGAGAGGATGTGCGTCAGGACCTGCCGTCAGCGTTGCCGCCGGAGCTGGTGGACGACACGCTGAGCAAGCGCAACCCGGCCGAGTTCATGCTTCAGCAGGCCGGTCAGCTGATCGCCGACGAGCTGCAGGCCGGACGGCTGGATACCATCGCCGCTGCGGCGCTGGACAGACATCTGCATGCCCTGTCCGGGGTTCAGGCGGCTTCCGAACGCATCGCCCATACGCCCTTACCTTTTGCCTATACACTGCTGGCGCACCGTACCGCCTACATCTATTGTTACCTGCTGCCGTTCGGTCTGTTCGCCGCGGCGGGCTGGTTCACGCCGGTGTTTACCGCCATCGTGGCCTATACCTTCTTCGGTCTGGATCGCCTGTCAGAGCAGCTGGAGTTCCCCTTTGGTCGCCACACCAACGACCTGCCGCTGGATGCGATCTGCCGTATCCACGAGATCAGCGTGGCCGAGGCGCTGGGTGATCCGGCACCGGAACTGCTGCAGCCGGTGGAGTTCCAGCTGCAATGAGCCAGATGAACTGCCCGCTGTGCGGGGCTGAAGCCCTGTACCCGATCCCGTGCAAGCAGCGTCTATACCACCGCTGTGAACACTGTGGTCTGGTGCATCTGGAACCCGAACAACGCCTGTCTGAAACAGACGAAAAGGCGATCTACGACGATCACCAGAACGAACTAGATGATCCCGGCTATCGCCGCTTCCTGTCCCGCGCCTTCGATGAGGTGCTCAAGCGCAAGCCGGCACCGGCAAAAGGGCTGGACTTCGGCTGCGGCCCGGGGCCAGCGCTGGTGGCGATGGCCCGTGAGGCCGGTTATGAAATGTCGCAGTACGACAAGTACTTCCACCCGGACGAGGTGGTGCTGCATCAGTCTTATGACTTCATCACCAGCACCGAGGTGGTCGAACATCTGGCTGACCCGCTGCCGATTCTGGACCGTCTCTGGTCGATGCTGGCGCCCGGTGGTTTGCTGGTGCTGCAGACCAAGCGGGTGCTCGATGACGAGCGTTTTCGCAGCTGGCACTACCGCAACGATCCCACCCATATCACCTTCTTTGCCGAAGCCAGTTTCAACTGGCTAGGGCAGCGCTGGGGCTGCGTGCCCGAGTATCCGCACGGGGATGTGGTCTGCTTCGTAAAACCGGTCAGCGGATGATGCCTTCGGCCTTGAGCTGATCCAGCTTAGAGTACTGATCCGGCAGCAGGCGCTGCAGTACTTCCAGTGTATGTTCGCCCAATGCGGGTGGCGCGCTGTCGGCGTTCAGGGCACTACCGTTAAACCTTATGGGATTGCTGATCAGCGGGACTGTACCGGCTTCAGGATGCGGACGTTCGATGCGCATGCCTCGATGGCGAATCTGTGGGTCGGCGAACACCTGCTCCAGGTCGTTGATCGGGCCACAGGGCACGCCAACCTCTTCAAGTGCACCCAGCCAGAAACCGGAAGGTTGCTCAGCAATCCGAGCGCTCAGTTGCGGAATCAGCTGCTCGCGGTGCTCGACTCGACTGCGATTGGTGGCGTAAGCCGGGTCTTCGGCCAGTTCCGGTAGGCCCGCCACGGAACAGAAACGCTGGAACTGGGTATCGTTGCCCACCGCCAGGATAATGTGGCCATCGGCGCTGGGGAACACCTGGTACGGCACGATGTTGGGATGGGCATTGCCCAGTCGTTGGGGTGGCACCCCGGTGGTCAGGTAGTTCATCGCCTGGTTGGCCAGTACACCGACCTGTACGTCCAGCAGTGACAGGTCTATCCAGGTGCCTTTGCCGGTGCGGTCCCGTTGCAACAGTGCGGACAGTATGGCTGTAGCGGCATACATGCCGGTAAACAGGTCGGTAATCGCCACGCCGACCTTGACCGGCTCACTGCCGGGAATAGTCTCCGGCTGCCCTGTCAGGCTCATCAAACCGCCCATGCCTTGCAACAGGAAATCATATCCGGCGCGCTCGGCGTAGGGGCCATCCTGGCCGAAACCCGTGATGGAACAATAAATCAGATCCGGTTTTAGCGCCTTCAGACTGGCATAGTCCAGACCGTAGCGAGCCAGGCCGCCCACCTTGAAGTTCTCCAGTACCACATCAACCTGAGCGGCAAGCTCCCGGATCAGTTGTTGACCTTCCGGGTGTGAAATGTCGATGGCAACCGACTCCTTGCCTCGGTTGGCGCTGAGAAAATAGGCGGCCTCCCTTGTGCCTTCCAGATAGGGTGGTCCCCAACTACGGGTATCGTCACCTCGGGTCGGGTGTTCCACCTTGATCACTTCGGCACCCAGGTCGGCCAGATGCTGGCTGCACCAGGGGCCTGCCAGAATACGGGACAGGTCGAGTACCCGAATGCCTGCAAGGGGTTTGTCCATTTTGCACCTCCAGAGCAGGCGGCCCGCAGGCCGCCTGCAGGCGTTAGAAGAAAGCCTGAATACCGGTCTGGGCACGGCCCAGAATCAGCGCATGCACATCGTGGGTGCCTTCGTAGGTGTTGACGGTCTCCAGATTGACCATGTGGCGCATTACGCCAAATTCGTCGGAGATGCCGTTACCACCGTGCATGTCACGGGACATGCGCGCCACATCCAGCGCCTTGCCGCAGTTGTTGCGCTTGATCAGCGAAACCATCTCCGGGGCCCAGTTGCCGCTGTCCATCAGGCGGCCGATCTGCAATGCGCCCTGCAGGCCCAGCGCGATTTCGGTCTGCATGTTGGCCAGTTTCAGCTGGATCAGCTGATTCGCGGCCAAAGGCCGGTTGAACTGCTTGCGATCCAGGGTGTACTGACGTGCCGCATGCCAGCAGAATTCGGCGGCCCCCATGGCGCCCCAGGCGATGCCGAAACGGGCCTTGTTCAGGCAGCCGAAGGGACCGGCCAGACCACTGGCATTGGGCAACAGGTTTTCTTCCGGTACAAAGGCTTCATCCAGCACAATCTCCCCGGTGATGCTGGCACGCAGGCTCAGCTTGCCTTCGATCTTGGGGGTCGAAAATCCTTCGGTTCCACGATCGACGATAAAGCCGCGGATCTTGCCGTCATGGGCTTCAGACTTGGCCCAGACAACGGCCAGATCGGCGATGGGGCTGTTGGTAATCCACATTTTCTGGCCGGTCAGCCTATAGCCGCCGTCCACCTTCACCGCGCGGGTGATCATGGAACCGGGATCGGAGCCGTGGTCCGGCTCGGTGAGGCCGAAGCAGCCAACCCATTCACCACTGGCGAGTTTGGGCAGGTACTTGCGCTTCTGCTCTTCGGAACCGTAGGCCTCAATGGGATGCATCACCAGCGAGGACTGCACGCTCATGGCCGAGCGGTAACCGGAATCGACCCGCTCCACTTCGCGGGCGATCAGACCATAGGCGACATTCCCGACGCCCGCACCGCCGTACTCTTCGGCAACGGTAGGGCCGAGCAGGCCCATCTCGCCCATCTCCTTCATGATCTCCCGGTCGAAACGCTCTTCGCGAAAGGCGCTGAGCACGCGGGGCTGCAGTGACTGCTGACAGTAGGCACGGGCCGCATCGCGGATCTGACGTTCCTCTTCGGTCAGTTGCTGTTCCAGCAGCAAGGGATCATCCCAGTTGAAGCTTGCAAAGTTTGACATCTGTGTACTCCCGACAGGTCTAGTGATCGTCTTGTGATAGCGGTTGTTCTCCGGCGAACAGTCGCACCGGAGCGGTTGAATTCTCGTGTCCAGTCAGCCAGCTGCGCAGCGACTGGCAAGTTTCCCGCAGGCAGAGCTGCATGGGGCCGGTGAAGGCCGAGTCCGGCAGGATCAGCTCTGGCACGCTCAGCGGCGTAGCGGGGCGGCTGACCCACCAGCCATCGATCAGGCGGGCATCCGGGGCCGGTTCCATGCCCGCACCGCTTTGCTGCACCGCCGATTCCACCAGTAGCAGCTGCTGGCCGTTCAGTTGGTACGCTTCATACCAGCCGCTGTGTTCCACCGAATGTTGCCAGCGCAGGGTGAAGTCCTCGGTCTCAACACACTGGACCTCCACCGCGGCTGCCAGTAGTCCGATACACAGCAGGCTCATATCAGACGGGCTCCGTAGTAAAGCTGTTGCTGCGACGCACCCGGAACCAGTGCCAGGCCAGGAAGGCGGCGCCCAGTGCCAGCCCGATCTCGTCCGTAATCGGCATGGCGACGACCATGCAACCTGCAGCGGCAGTGGCCCAGAGCCGCTCAGGCCAGTTCAATGGTGTCTGCAGGTAGCCGATGGCGGCTGCGCCCCAAAGCGCGATGGCAAATATCGCCTTGAAGGTGACCCAGACACTCATCCAGAGGCTATCTCCCTGCAGCATCAGCGCCGGGGCGTACACCGCCATGAACGGCAGCAGGAAACCGGCGATGGCGATGCGCAGGCAGATCATCGAGATCCGCATGGCGGGAGCGTTGGCGATGGGGGAGGCCGCGAAGGCCGCCAGCGCCACCGGCGGGGTCAGGTTGGCCATGATGCCGAAATAGAACACGAACATGTGCGCCACGATCACCGGTACACCCAGCTGGACCAGCACCGGGCCGGCGATGGAACTGGTGATGATGTAGTTGGGGATCGACGGGATGCCCATGCCCAGCACGATGCAGGTCAGCATGGTCAGCACCAGGCTGAGGAAGAGGCTGGACTGGCCAATATCGACGATGGCCGAACCGATGGTGATCGGCAGGCCGGTCAGGGTCAGGATGGCAATAATCACGCCGACCACCGCGCAGGCGATACCGACACCGGTGGCGCTGACGGCACCCTGTGCCAGGCTGTCGAGGCAGAGCTTGAGCGTGTTACGGCCGCCCTTGAGCACCAGCTGCGGCAGGATCAGTACCCCGATCAGGGCGAAGATGGCACCGGCACCGAACCTGAAGAAAGCCGAGCAGGCCAGCCCGACCATAATCCAGAAGGCGACTTTCATATAGGTCTGGCGCAACGGGCCGGACAGGGCGCTGCCCAGAATCAGCACCACGGTCAGCAGCAGGCCGATGGTACCGGCAAACAGCGGGGTGTAGCCGCCGAACAGCAGCCACACCAGTGTCATCAGCGGCAGCAGCAGATACCAGCGCTCCTTCAATGCCAGCAACGGGCGCGGGCACTCCGCTTTCGGCAAGCCCTTGAGGTCACAGCGGCCCGCTTCCAGGTGCACCATCCAGAGCACCGTGGCGAAATAGAGCACGGCCGGAATGGCCGCGGCCTTGACCACGTCCACATAGGGGGCGCCGATGGTTTCCGCCATGATGAACGCCACAGCGCCCATCACCGGCGGCATGATCTGCCCGCCCATGGACGCGGTTGCCTCAACCGCACCGGCAAAGGTGGGGCGGTAGCCGAAGCGCTTCATCAGCGGAATGGTGAACAGGCCGGTGGTGACTACGTTGGCGATGCCGGAGCCGGAGATGGTGCCCATGATGCCGGATGACACCACCGCCACCTTGGCTGGCCCGCCCTTGGTGTGGCCGACCGTACCCAGCGACAGGTCGTTGAACAGACTGACCATGCCGGCCTGCTGCAGAAAACTGCCGAACAGAATAAACAGGAACAGATAGGTGGATGACACAAAGGTCGGGATGCCGAAAATGCCCTCGGTGCCGAGAAACAATTGCTGCAGCACCTGATCAGGCGCGTAGCCGCGATGGCCCAGAGGGTCCGGCAGGTACTGGCCGAACAGACCCCAAATCAGGAACAGGCCGCAGACCACCGCCAGGCCAATGCCCATGCAGCGACGCGCACCCTCGAACACCAGGGCAACCATCAGGGTGCCAACGATCAGGTCCTGGGTTTCCGGCAGGAAGCGCAACATGATGTCGGCTTCAAAAATCCAGTGATAGAAGCCAAGCGCGAAGCCGGTCAGGCCCAGCAGCCAGTCATACCAGGGCACCTTGCGCTCGCCGGAGCCGTTGGCGCGATAGAGCGTCAGGGCCAGCAGGATCAGAAAACCCACGTGGACCGAGCGTACCACCAGGCTCGACAGCGGGGTGAACACCGCCGTGTACAGCTGGAACAGGGAAAAGGCGATGGCGATACAGTAAAGCGGTCGGGTCAGCGTGGCTGCGCGTGTCTCGACCTCCGGCGCCGTTTCGGGCGTCGGATGAGTGCTTGCATCCGTCATAGTGTTATCCGCAGATCAGGAGGGCACCCGCAGGTGCCCCGGGTGTCGTTACTTGATCAGACCCACTTCGCGGTAATAGCGCTCGGCACCGGGGTGCAGGGGCACCGGCATACCGTTCAGCGCGTTTTCCAGTTTGATCTGACGACCGGCGGCGTGCGCTGCTTCCAGGCGGTCACGGTTCTCGAACAACTGGCGCGCCATCTTGTAGGCAGATTCATCCGATACATTGGTGGAGGTGACCAGGAAGTTCACCACCGCAACGGTGGAAACGTCGGTGTCCTGGCCCTCATAGGTACCGGCCGGAATCGTGGTGGAGATATAGGCAGGGTTGTTCAGTGCCTTGGCGACCTCGGCACTGACCGGCACGATGGTGATATCGAGAGCGGTGCTCAGGTCACGAATGGATGCCACACCGAGACCGGCCGACTGCAGTGTTGCATCGATCTGGCGGTTCTTGATCAATTCCACTGACTGACCAAAAGGCAGGTACTCCACGCGGCCGAAATCGTCGTAGCTCAAGCCGGCAGCACCAAAGACGCGGCGGGCGTTCAGCTCGGTGCCCGAGCGGGGCGCACCCACGGAGACGCGTTTGCCTTTCAGGTCTGCCAGCGTACGAATGCCGGAATCCCTGCTGGCCACGATCTGGATGTAGTTGGGGTAGATCGCGGTCAGGCCGCGCAGTTTATCCAGCTTCTGCGGGAAGCCGGCATCCTTGTCGCCTTGCCAGGCGGAGTTGACCGAGTCACCCAGTGCAAAGCCCAGCTCGCCACGACCAATCTGGATCAGGTTAAGGTTTTCCACACTGGCCTTGGTGGACTGTACCGACGCCTTGGCACCATCGATCTGATCGTTGTAGATCTTCGAGAGTGCCACGCCCATCGGGTAATACACCCCGGATGTGCCGCCGGTGAGGATGTTGATGTAGTCGGATGCCTGGGCAGACATGGAGAGAGCACCGGCCAGGGCGGCGGCGCCGATTGTACGGATCCATCGTTTGGTTTGCATATCAGTCGTCTCTGCTGGTTTGTTTTTATTTCAGATACCGCATGCAGCTCGGCGGTCAGCCAAGTCTTGTCTATAATATTTATACTAATAAATAGAATTAAACAACCCGGATCGAAAAATCTTCACTTTTGTGGCAGGATGACGATCCCCTCCCAGGCACCCAAGAACATGCAACAACAAGACTTTGAAGCCCCCAAACGCATCAAGCGCGCCGACCAGATCGTGGAATCCGTTAAGCGCTGGGTCGTCGTCAACGGCAAGCAGCCGGGCGACCGCCTGCCCAACGAGCGTGAACTGATGGAGCAGTTCGAATGTTCCAAGGGGACGGTCAGGGAAGCACTCAAGTCACTGGAAGTGCAGGGGCTGGTCAGCATCAAGACCGGTCCCAACGGTGGTGCGGTACTGGAACGTGTGCCCTATGAGAAGGCCAGTCAGCTGCTGCGCAATTTTCTGCATTTCGAGCAGCCCACCGGCCCCGAGATCTATGCCCTGCGTACCCTGGTGGAACCGGAAATCGCCGCACTGGCGACGCCACGGCTGCAGGATGAGGATTTTGCCCGGCTGGAGGCGCTGGTGGCCTGTTGCGAAACCCCGGCGCGCAACTTTGAAGAGCGGATGCAGCAGCGTATTGCCGAGCTGGAGTTTCATGTGGTGCTGGCGGAATGCTGTGACAATGCCATGCTGGCGTTTATCGGCCGTTTCCTGAACGACATGATTCGTGACCTGGTGATCTTCAAGAAGGCGCAGCTGCCGGAGCAGCAGGAGTTTTCCTGCGCCAATCTCAACTACCACAAACAGTTACTGGCAGCCCTGCGTGCCCGAGATGCCGAGCAGGCACGACAACTGATGCGGCAGCACATGCAGTCAGCCGAGCATTTCAACCGTGAACTGGAAGGGCAGCTGCAAAAGCACTTTCTTGCCTGAGGGCCATGCCCTTCAGAAAAACGCCTGAATCCCGGTCTGTGCTCGTCCCAGAATCAGCGCATGGATATCCTGTGTGCCTTCGTAGGTGTTCACCGTTTCCAGGTTCATCAGGTGGCGCATCACGCCGAACTCCTCGCTGATACCGTTGGCGCCGTGCATGTCCCGCGCCATGCGGGCGATCTCCAGCGCCTTGCCGCAGTTGTTGCGCTTGATCAGCGAGATCATCTCCGGCGCCCAGTTGTGGTTGTCCATCAGTCGGCCCACCTGAAGTGCCGCCTGCAGTCCCAGTGTGATTTCAGTCTGCATGTTGGCCAGTTTCAGCTGGATCAGCTGGTTGGCCGCCAAGGGCCGGTTGAACTGCTTGCGATCCAGCGTGTACTGGCGGGCGGCATGCCAGCAGAACTCGGCCGCGCCCATGCTGCCCCAGGCGATACCGTAACGGGCCTTGTTGAGGCAGCCGAAGGGACCGGCAAGGCCGGTCGCGTAAGGCAGAATGTTGGCCTCGGTGACCAGCACCTCATCCAGCACGATTTCGCCGGTGACCGAGGCTCTGAGGCTTAATTTGCCTTCGATCTTCGGGGTCGTCAGGCCCTTGGCACCGCGCTTGATGACAAAACCACGGATCTTGCCGCCGTGGGCGTCGGACTTGGCCCAGACAATGAGCACATCGGCAATGGGGCTATTGGTGATCCAGGTTTTCTGGCCGCACAGCAGGTAGCCGCCATCGATCTTTTTGGCGCGGGTGTTCATGGCGCCGGGATCGGAGCCGTGATTTGGTTCAGTCAGGCCGAAGCAGCCGACCCATTCACCGCGAGCCAGCCGTGGCAGGTAGCGCTGTTTCTGTTCTTCGGTGCCATAGGCTTCAATGGCATGCATCACCAGTGACGATTGCACACTCAGCGCTGAACGGTAGCCGGAATCGACCCTTTCTACCTCACGGGCGATCAAGCCATAGGCGACATGGCTGACACCGGCGCCACCGTACTTGGTCGAAACCGTCGGGCCAAGCAGTCCCAGCTTGCCCATCTCGTAATAGATGTCGCGATCAAAGCGTTCTTCACGAAAGGCACTGAGGATTCTGGGCTGCAGTGAGTTCTGGCAATAGGCGCGGGCTGCGTCACGGATCTGGCGTTCTTCCGAGGTCAGTTGCTGTTCCAGCAGCAGGGGGTCTTCCCAGTTAAACTGAACAGGTTGAGACATGCAGTGACTCCCTTGTGGGGCTTCCTGTAAATGCCCGAAGGTCATCCGGGCCACATACAACCTTTAGCACCGATCCATCGGGATCACCCGCATCAATTGCTGATTTTTGCCAAATTTGCTGCCGAATATTGTCATGGTGGCCACCCCGATCCTGATACACACTAAGGTCATTCCCCTATATGGCGCTGACGCACTGGCGGCAGCCAAACGAATAACAAAGGTGAGAGTGTTATGGATTTCAAAAACGTACCCGCAATCGTAACCGGTGGTGCCTCAGGTCTGGGTGAGGGCGCTGCCCGTGCACTGGCTGCCGCTGGTGCCAAGGTCGCCATCTTCGATCTGAATGAAGAGCGCGGTCGCCAGATCGCCGAAGAACTGGGTGGCATCTTCGTAAGCTGTGACGTTTCCTCCGCCGAGAGCGCCGAAGCGGCCTTTGCTGCGGCACGTGAAGTCCATGGCCCCTGCGGTATCGCTGTCAACTGCGCCGGTATCGCCCCGGCCGGCAAGATCGTCGGCAAGGAAGGCCCCATGCCGCTGGAGAACTTTAACAAGGTTATCCAGGTCAACCTGGTAGGCAGCTTCAACATCATGCGCCTGGCCGCTGCTGAGATGGCGACCCGCGAAGCGAACGCCGATGGCGAGCGCGGTGTGATCATCTCTACCGCCTCCATCGCGGCTTACGAAGGCCAGATCGGTCAGGTGGCTTACAGCGCGTCCAAGGGCGGCGTTGTGGCCATGACCCTGCAGGCGGCGCGTGAACTGGCGAAGCAGGGCGTACGTGTTAACACCATCGCACCGGGCCTGTTCCTGACCCCGATGATGGCCGGCTTCCCGCAGGAAGTGCAGGACAGCCTGGCGGCCACCCTGCCGTTCCCGCAGCGACTGGGTAACCCGGACGAGTTCGGCATGCTGGTTGACCAGATCGTGCGTAACCCGCTGTTGAACGGCGAAACCATCCGTCTGGACTGCGCGCTGCGCATGGCACCGAAATAAGCCCACGAAAGAGTCAACAAAGGTAAACCTGATGAACGCATCTGTAATCGACCAGGAAGAACTGGAACTCTTTCGCGAGATGGTGCTGCGCGCACTGGAACGCGAAGTGGCACCGCACTACGAACAGTGGGAGAAGGACGAGATCACCCCGCGTGAACTCTGGCGCACTCTGGGTGAAGCAGGCCTGCTCTGCGTCGACGCCCCCGAAGCCCACGGCGGCTGCGGTGTGCCCTTTGAATACTCCGTGATGCTGGTCACCGAGATGGCGCGTCTGGGCTACGGTGCCCTGGCCACCAACGTGATGGTGCACTCCGATATCGTGGCGCCCTATATCGCCCATATCGGCAACGACGAACAGAAAAACCGCTGGCTGCCGGGCATGGTGTCCGGTGACGTGGTCGGCGCTATCGCCATGACTGAGCCGGGTGCCGGCAGTGACCTGGCGGCGCTGCGCACCACCGCGGTGCTGGATGGCGACGAGTACGTGATCAACGGCTCCAAGACCTTCATCACCAACGGCCAGCACGCCGACATGGTGATCGTCGCGGCCAAGACCGATCCGGCGGCCGGCGCCAAGGGCGTCAGCCTGTTCCTGGTCGACACCAGGCTGCCGGGTTATGCCAAGGGTCGCAACCTGGAGAAGATCGGCCAGCACTCCGGCGATACCTCTGAGCTGTTCTTCGAGAACATGCGCGTGCCCAAGTCGGCACTGCTGGGCGAAGAGGGCAAGGGCTTCGTGTACCTGATGAAGGAACTGCCCCGTGAACGTCTGGTGATCGGCGCCATCGGTGTCGGCGCGGCCCGCGGCTCGCTGGATATGACCATCCAGTATGCCGACGAACGCACCCTGTTCGGTCAGAAACTGAAGGAGTTGCAGAACACCCGCTTCCGCATCGCCGAGATGGAGACCGACTACCGCGTCAACAAGGCGTTCGTGGACCAGTGCATCGCTGAGTACTCCCGTGGCGAGCTGGATGCGGCCACCGCCTCCATGGCCAAGTACACGGCGACCGAGATGCAGTGCCGCGTGGCCGATGGCTGCCTGCAGCTGTTCGGCGGCTACGGTTACACCACTGAATACCCGATCTCCCGCGCCTTCATCGACGCCCGTGTACAGCGCATCTACGGCGGCACCTCTGAGGTGATGAAGGAAGTGATCGCTCGCTCGGTGCTGGGTCGTTAACTGAACGACGTTGAACCGCCAACCGAATTACTGATCAGAATAATAGCGACTTAACAGGAGCAACAAGATGTCAGACAACAGCATTGTGATTCTGGGCGCGGCCCGTACTCCCATGGGCGGCATGATGGGTTCCCTGAGCGACGTCCGCTCACCGGACCTGGGTGCAGTCGCGATCGAAGCGGCCATCGAGCGTGCCGGCCTGCAGCCGAGCGATATCGACGAAGTGATCATGGGCTGCGTACTGCCCGGCGCACTGGGCCAGGCCCCGGCCCGTCAGGCGTCTCGCAAGGCCGGCATCCCCGATGCGGCTGGCGCGACCACCATCAACAAGATGTGCGGTTCCGGCATGAAGGCCGTAATGCTGGCCCACGACCAGATCAAGGCGGGCAGCGCTGACATCATGATCGCCGGCGGCATGGAAAACATGAGCCAGGCTCCTTACATGCTGCCGAAAGCCCGTGCCGGCATGCGCATGGGCCACGGTCAGGTGATCGACTCCATGTTCTTCGACGGCCTGGAAGACGCCTACGAAGGCGGCCTGATGGGCGTATTCGCACAGCGCTCCGCTGACGAATATAACATCACCCGTGAAGCGATGGACGAGTTCGCCATCGGCTCCCTGAACAAGTCACTGGCTGCCATCGAGAACGGCCTGTTCAAGGACGAGATCGCACCTGTCACCATCCAGGGCCGCAAGGGCGACACCGTGGTCGATACTGACGAACAGCCGGGCAACGCCCGTCCGGACAAGATTCCGCAGCTGAAGCCGGCGTTCAAGAAAGACGGTACTGTTACCGCCGCCAACTCCAGCTCCATCAGCGACGGTGGTTCTGCGCTGGTACTGGCCACCCAAGCCGAAGCCGACAAGCGCGGCGTCAAGCCGCTGGCGCGTATCGTGGCGCACTCCACCCACGCCCAGCTGCCGGCTGAGTTCACCATCGCCCCGATCGGCGCCATCCAGAAGGTGCTGGACAAGGCGGGCTGGAGCAAGGACGACGTGGATCTGTACGAGATCAACGAAGCCTTCGCCGTGGTCTCTCTGCTGGCGATCAACGAAATGGGCCTGGATGCTGACAAGGTCAACGTCTACGGCGGCGCCTGCGCCCTGGGACACCCGATCGGTTCCTCCGGCTCACGCATTCTCGTCACGCTGCTCAACGCCCTTAAGCAGCGCGGCCTGAAGAAAGGGGTTGCATCCCTCTGTATCGGTGGTGGCGAAGCGACAGCCGTCGCAGTCGAGCTGCTCTGATACGCCTTAACTTGCACATCTCTGCCTTTGAGGCCACCGGTGGGTGGCCTTTTTTTCGTGTAGAAGGTGAGGAATGCACAAGCAGGAAAACTGAAGGCGCACTGTAATAGTGCAGTATTAGTCTTTTTGGGCGTTGCCTTATGGGTACATATTGGTAAAGTCTAATAATCCGCCAGCAGGAAGTCGGTGGCCGCAATGACAGGGAAAAGGGGATGGGTCGATGGCAGGGGTGCTGATTAGTAGCTCTGTAGTTTATCGATTTTTCCTCAAAATATTCTTTTGTTTGGCTCGTTCAGACCTGACATTAGGCGAAAGTAAGAATTTTAGTCCTAATGAATTTAGAATAAAAACCAATATCGGATGTGATACTTACAAAATCGTTCATAATTTATAGAATTTGAAATAATAATTTTTAACTTTTTCAGATAGGCTATGAATGGTGAATATTATCTGAAGTTTATAAAATATAATTTTATTTATAAATAGTTCTATTTTATATAGTCAATAATATATGAATATTTATTTTATTAAGGATTTTTTATTATGAACGAAAAGTTTGAGAATGTGGTTGTTTATAAAAAAAGACCGATCTTTGAAAATGAAGACAAAGGATTTGTTACTCCAGTTCTCGCAATAAGCGGGGACGGAGATATGGTTAATATAAGAAGATCTGAATATCCATCAGATATATTCGTATCTAATGGGTATAATATTATTGACAATACTTATGATGAAGGTGAGTTGTTCCTGCTAGATGTGCATTTTCGCGATGAAGAAAAAACATTGGCTGATGGAATAAATCGGTATTGGACAGACGGGAAACACGCCAAGCAGTTTTCAACAGGAACATTAGTTCCAGTACTTCGAACACCGCTGCCAGAGCAGAGTGCTAGTCGTTTACCTCGCGGAGTAAAGGCACCAAAGAACTTGTTTTTTATCTTGGATGAAGCACAGAAAAAGCTCTATGGTGCTTTTATGGCAATGGATGAAGACGATGCTGGCCAGACTATCGAACCTAGAACATCACAGGCTCTTTCATACAATGCATCGCATTCAGTTGCGGAATTTAATATTGAAGATGTTTCTGATTCTATCTTAAAGATAGAAATAAATGGTATTTATAAAACTTTTATCTCTTCCGTAAAAAAACTTGCTGTTCACTCATATAATAGCCACGACTACATGAGTAATAGCCGGCTAATTTCATACTTTAACCAGTTGCAAGCAGGAAAGAAAAATACATTTCTAAGCAAGCGGGAAGCAGAGAAGTTAAAACAGGGGATAGCACAGTTTGAACGTACTCATATTGCACTTCGAAACAACCCGCACTTGGGGCGATTGAGGAGTGTTCTTGAAGAATATTTAAATGCAACTGATGTCGGTCACCAAATAATTAAAGAGTTTTTTTCATCATCAAAGGGTAAAACGTTTCTTGAAGATTATGTTAGGGTTAATGAGTCCGCTCTTCTTTCCGATCAGATAAAGAAAATAGAAAGTGATGCAGAAAAACAGAAGTTAGAGCTGACACGCAAGTACGAACAACTCGAATCTCAAGTCAATAAGAAACAGAATGAACTTAAAAGTATCAACGAACAAGTAACAGCTGCGCGCGTAGAAGCTGAGCATACAATTCAGCTGATTGAGGCTGAAGCAGAAGATACTCGTAGAGAGCGCCTCAAGGAATTGGATGCTGATCTTCAGTCCGATATTGAAAAGCTTGAAGAGAAGCGTGATCGTATCAAGTCTGATTTAGAAGATGTTTTGGGTAGGCTGAATCTTACCGATAATATAGAGCAACTTAATACAGAAGTAATGGTTATACGTAGGGACATTGAACGTAAGACGGAAGAGAAAGCAAACTTAGAAAAAGCGTGTAAGGCTGTAGAAGACGCACTAAATAATAACGACTTAGCTGCTCGTGTAAGTGAACTATCGGTTGTTAGCCGTGTTCTGAAAGGGGGGAGTGCTAATACAGATACCCAAGCCAGCCGTTTCAAGCCACTTGCTTTTAACTCTACGCAGCCCTCTACCGCTGGAGAAGTGGTTGATGCTGTTAGAAGCTGCTTGGATGATGAGCTTGGTAAATCCTTTACCGATACAGAAATGGCTAACCTATTGTTAAGCACCACACAGTCATTCTTGACCGTTCTAGCTGGCCCGCCAGGTGTTGGTAAAACATCCTCAGTTGTCCGGTTAGCACAGGCCCTACGTCTTGGGGATTCTAATAATAACCAGAACTTTCTATATATGCCGGTAGCGCGGGGCTGGGTATCAGGTCGGGATATATTAGGGTTTTACAATAGTCTGAATAATTCCTATCAGAGAGCTCGAACTGGTCTTTATGACTTTCTTAGTAACCCTGTGACTGATGAAAACGATAGTCTACGAATAGTTCTTCTAGATGAAGCTAATTTGAGTCCAATGGAGCATTATTGGTCGGACTTTATTGGTATGTGCGACCGGGAAGGGCGAGTGCGTCCTATTGAAACGGGGCGTCCTGAGGACGGCTTAAGCCTTCTTGAGGTACCTAGAAACGTGAGGTTCATAGCGACGATCAATCATGATTCAACAACTGAGCGATTGTCTCCTAGATTAATCGATCGTGTCCCCGTAATTTCGTTGGAGCAAGATGATGACTCTGAAACAGGCTATTCATCTGGTGTTCAATTAGATGGAGCCTTGAACTATCAATTATTCGAGAAGTTTTTTACTAACGAAGATGCTGAGTTGTCATCGGTGCTTGACAAAAAACTTAAGGATCTTATTAACGTTTTGAGTGATCGCGACCCCGCATATGGGACACCGATTTCTATTTCTCACCGCAAGTTCGCAGCAATCGAGCACTTCTATGGAACGGCCGTTCAACATGATTTGATGGATTCTAGTTCTGCTTTTGATTACGCAATCAGTCAACATATTCTTCCACACATAGAAGGCTATGGATCAAAATTCAGATCGCGTATCTTGAAACTACAAGGTGAGATAGGCTCTACCTATCCACGATCAAACAAACATATCGAGAGAATCTTGGCAAGCGGGAATGATATAACTGGAACCTATTCATTCTTCTAGGGAGCGAATAGATGGAACTCGAATTATATATTATCAGCGGTTGTAGGGTGGGAGAAAAAATATCTCTACCAGATGTGCAGCAACCGCTGCAACAGACTCTGCCATGGGTGCTTGAAGATGAAGCGATTGAGCTTCGTTTCAGAGTGCCAAGGCACTTTGCAAATGCGACACTGGAGCTTTACCAGCACGAAATCGATGCTACCCGTATTGAATACTGTGATGCATCAGAAACGACAGAATTTTTTTGGGTGCCTAAAATATCTGGCTATGGTACTGAAAAGCTGTTCCATAATTACTTTGGTATCTCGGAGCTCACAGTCCTTTTAAAGGACGCTGACGGTACGATAGTTGATCTCGTATCATTTCAGCCAGTGCAGGTTGCAGCTAAAGCCACGACGGCAGAGAATGTTGAGCGCATGTTTGATTATCTTGCTGGGCTATCTAGTGAAGCACTCCATTCAGTATTTAGTGCAACTAGGCATAGTGCTGGATTTAATGAGGGAGAAGCATCTCCATCACAGGCACTGGAGCGTATAGAAAACTCCATTGAACTCATTCGGGAATCATTACCAATACTAATACACAGGCCAATCACCCGATTAATTCCAGAGCATAAGTTGATTTCTCCAAGCGGCTCTGAAGAGATGGATGACTCTTCTATTGGATGGTTGTTAGAAAATTTATCTGTACTGGAGCCTGATGAAAATCCAGATCAAGCGCATTTGATGTACGAGGACCAGCATTATCGTGCGTCAGCATTACGTATGCCAGTTCTAAATGAAAATACGGATGTTTATGAAAACTGGATTTTACATGGTTTTGTCGATTTGTTAATAAGAGAAGCTCAGAGTCTGGCTCAAAAGTATTTGGCGGTATTCAAATCGGCTAATAAAAATCAATCCCTCCCGCGAGGATATGTATCATTCTTTGATAAAATATCGCGCTTTAAGTCACACCTAGTTGGCTCTCAGTTCAATAAAATTGATAGCATGACTGATATGCTTAAGCAGATAAAAGCTCATCTGGACATGAGAATGCCAGTTACTAGAGCACTAAATGAGAGGCCAATTATTACTCCAAGGGTTCGGATTAATTACGTATATTTGGACTTGTTTGTAGATGTTATAAAATGGCATCAGAATGGCGCCGTTGACTGGTCCGCTTACGAGAACCTCTTTGCGATTCAGAGCATCCCTGATCTTTTTGAGGCTTATAGCTACTTCCGTGTTGTTCAAGCAGTGAACCGGTATTTCAACTCCACCATCCCGGACAGTGAAGCTTGTCCTGTTTTGGAAACGAAATTTAAAGACGGTTCTGGTATTAATTTACGTATACTACGAGAACCAGACTACTGGACACCTGAACATACTTTAAGCAAGAACAGGGAAATAGTTAATAGTGAGGCTTTTTCGTCTAGAGGTCAATATAACTATAAATCTAGAGGACAGTCAGGACCATACGCGAAAAGGGTTCCGGATATAGTTATAGAGATACACCGACCTGAGTCGAATGAAATCCAACTTCTCGTTCTTGACGCTAAATATACTCGTCGAGGAAAGGCATTTGCATTTTATTTGCCGGAACTGACAATGAAGTATGTACACGGCATCCACCGGCGCGAGCAAGAAGTACCAACTGTCACTTCGCTCACCATCCTTTACACGGACAATGAGCGATCAGAGTTTTCGAGCTTTCATCACGGAGAGATGGGGATATTTGGTGAGACTCCTGTTATGCCTAACCTTCAGACCCTGAGTCTCATTCTCGGTGCTGATCGTAATCAGGACAAGCTTCAACCCTTAGTCACTCGGCTATTAGATATAAATGGTGTAAGGGGGGTAAGTTTACGAGTTATAGAAAGGAAAAAGGAAGTAGCATAGTACAGTCATTCGTGACTATTTACACATAGGATCTGTAAAAACGAATTAGATCTATAATTTAATAACTAGGATCGTAACTTATAATAATAAAGGTTTGTAATTCACGATATTTAAAAGTTGCAAACCTTTATCTCTACCTTCTTTTAATAAAACTTTTCCATAATTCCCTGAAACTACTGTTTTGCCTGCTCATTCAAACGCAGTAAACGCTTCCTCGGTGCACCCACATCCATGCCCTGCAATGCCTGCCCGCCTTCATCGCCGCCGACAGTCTCTATTACTCGATAAACTCCAGAAGCTCCAGAAGCTCCAGAAGCTCCAGAAGCTCCAGAAGCTCCAGAAGCTCCAGAAGCTCCAGAAGCTCCAGAAGCTCCAGAAGCTCCAGAAGCTCCAGAAGCTCCAGAAGCTCATACTGCTGATATACCCCCTCTGTCAGGATAGTTGTCGCGCCCTTTGTTAAACTCTCTTACTCACTCAGGGGCGTTTGGAGATCTGTATGCCTCGTTACTCCGATGAGCGAGGTCAGGCCGTTGTGGCCAAGCTGTTACCGCCCTACAACCAGAGCGTCGAAGACGTTGCCCGCCAGGAAGGCATTTCTTCAGCCACCATTTACAAGTGGCGCAAAGAAGCGCGCGCTGAAGGGCGCTGCCTGCCCGATGCCAGTGATCAAGGCACAGAGGGCTGGTCCTCACGTGACAAGTTTGCGGCGGTGATTGAGACCGCAGCAATGAACACCGAAGAGGTAGCCGCCTATTGCCGTCAGCGGGGTCTCTACCCTGAGCAACTGCAACGCTGGCGACATGATTGTGAACAAGCGGCCAGCCTGTCCTATGACGAGCGTCGTCGAGAAGCCGATGAAGCCAAACAGCAGCGCAAGCGTATTAAAGAGCTGGAGCGAGAGCTGCAACGCAAAAACGCTGCACTGGCGGAGACGGCTGCACTGCTGACGCTGTCAAAAAAAGCACGGGCGATCTGGGGGGCGAGGAGTCATGATCAGCATCGAGGATCGCCAACATGCCGTACAGCTGATCGCCGATGCGTGCGAAGACGGCTCAACCCTGACCGCTGCGTGTGACGTTATAGGGATCTCGATCCGAACGCATCAACGCTGGGTGCAGGCAGGTGAGATTACAGCTGACCGGCGTCCCTTGGCCGAGCGACCGGTGCCTGCCAATGCACTGACCGCAGAGGAAGAGTCCGAGATCCTGAAGCAGTGTCACCGGGATGAGTTTGCTGACCTGCCACCGGATCAGATCGTTGTGCGTTTGATGGACGAAGAACAGCGTTACATCGCATCAGTTTCCAGTTTTTATCGTGTGCTGCGCAAGCATGGTCAACTGGCTCACCGTGGTCGTGCCAAAGCCCGTAAATCACAGCCAGCACCGACCACACATACGGCAACAGCACCTAACCAGGTCTGGTCGTGGGACTGTACCTGGCTCCCCGGCCCAGCCAAGGGAACCTACTACTATCTGGTGATGATCCTCGATATCTTCAGCCGCAAGGTGGTGGGCTGGGAGGCTTTCCTGGGAGAGTCTGCCGCCAACTCCCGTACCGCCATTGAGCGGGCGGTGCTGGCCGAAAATATCGTGAGCCAACCGCTGGTGTTACACGCCGATAACGGTAGCCCCTTCAAAGGCGCGACCTTGCTGGAGAAGCTTCGGGATCTACAGATCCAGCCATCGTTCAGTCGGCCACGTGTGAGCAACGATAACGCCTTCTCCGAAGCCCTGTTCCGCACCTGCAAGTATGTGCCGAACTATCCTGCCAATGGCTTTGCTGATCTAACAGAAGCACAGCAGTGGGTGCACGGCTTCGTGCAGTGGTACAACTATGAGCATCGTCACAGTGCTATCTGCTTCGTGACGCCGATGCAGCGCCATACCGGAGAGGACAAGGCCATACTGGCGAAGCGACATGCACTCAACCTCGCAGCCAGAGCGGCACACCCTGAGCGCTGGAGCGGTGACCCCCGTAACTGGGAACCGGGGACATTAGTGTCGTTGAATCCAGAGCGGAAAGTGGTCACTGAGGCAGTGCGAATGGCTGCATAAAAAACAGACAGGGCGACAGATACCTTGACAGTTACCGTATAACAGTATATGAACCTTCGTGCTTTCATTTGGCTTGATAGTATCGAACAGCTGCTTATGCTTACCGCTTGACGAGAGGGCACAAGAAACAGCCGAAATGCACAGTACCCAGTTCGCGCGTATCGCAGTAAAATCGCCACCTTTAAGATCACTATCGGAGTAATCACCCCATGGGCAGAGCGTATCAGAACCGCAAAGAGTCAATGGCCAAGACCTCGGACATGAAGGCCAAGCTCTACAGCCGTTACGGGCGCGAAATCTATGTCACGGCCAAGTCGGGCGGGGTTGACCCCGATGGCAACCTGGCGCTGCGCGGCCTGATCGATCGTGCGAAAAAGGATCAGGTGCCTGGGCACGTAATCGACAAGGCGCTCGACAAGGCCAAGGGTGGTGGCGGCGAAGACTACTCTCCGGCGCGTTACGAGGGTTATGGCCCCGGCGGCAGCATGGCGATCATCGAATGCCTGACCGATAACCCCAACCGCACCTTTGGTGACGTCCGCCAGGCGTTCACCAAGACCAAGTGCAAGATCGGTACTCAGGGCAGCGTCAGCCACATGTTCGATCACTGCGCCATCTTCGTCTTTGCCGGCGATGATGAAGAAGCCGTGCTTGAAGCGCTGATGGAAGGGGACGTTGACGTCACCGATATCGAACTTGAAGACGGTAAAATTACCGTGTTCGCGCCTAACACTGAATACTTCAAGGCCAAGACGGCCCTGACCGAACGCTTCGGCGAAATCGATTTCGACGTGGATGAGATCCAGTTCATCCCGCAGAGCTACACCACCCTCGGTGGCGACGATGTGGCACTGTTCGATAAGTTTCTGGCGATACTGAACGATCTGGACGATGTACAGCAGGTGTACCACAACGTCGAGATCTGATAGGACTGATCGGAAGGCTGCCCCATAGTGGGGATCGCAAGAGGAGGTGCCAGGAATGCCACCTCCTTTTTTGTTTATGACCCGATATGGAGGCCGGTCATCGCTTTGAACCTGTCACAGTGCGAATCGCCCATGACAGGTTAAGGCGGCAAACCTTTTCCCTGCCTGCGCTCAGGCAAGCTTCTCCAGCATTTCCTGAAGCCGCTGCTGTGCCTGCTCATTCAACGGCAGCAACGGTTTACGCGGTCCACCCACATCCATGCCTTGCACTGTCAGCCCCGACTTGACTGCTGCCGCCAGGCCCGACGACACGATGAACTCCAGAAACTCATACTGCTGATAGAACAGCGCTTGGGCCTTCTCGTTTTCACCTTGCTTGATGGCATCGAACAGCTGCTTCGGCTTGTCGCCGATCAGGCAGGGGGCGGCCGTACACCAGCCGCTGGCACCGGCGTTGAGGGCTTCCAGCGCCATGTGGTTGCAGCCGTTGAAGAAGGGCACCTTGCCGTTCGACAGGGTGTGGATCTTGTGCATGCGCTGAATGTCGCCGGTGCTTTCCTTGATCATGCTCGCCGTCGGGATGCGTTCGACCATGCTGAGCATGAACGCGGGCGACATGTCCACGCCGCAGGTGGCGGGGTTGTTGTAGATCATGATCGGCAACGGGCTGGCGCTGGCGACGGTGTCGTAGTGCTGGAAGATCTCGGCTTCGCTCAGTTTGTAGTAGGAGAACGGCGAGAGCATGATCATGTCCGCGCCGATCTGGTGGGCATGCTGGGCGTAGTTGACGGCCTGCGCGGTGGTCAGTTCGGCAATGCCGATGATCACGGGTACCTTGCCGGCCACATGCTGCACCGTGTACTCGGCGACCTGCTTCCATTCCGCTTCGCTCAAATAGGCGGCTTCACCGGCGCTGCCCAGGGCGGCGATGGCATCCACCTTGGCTTCCAGCAGCACATCGATGACGCGGCCGAGCTTGTCGAGATCTACCTGTGTGTTGTCCTGGCTAAAGGGGGTGACCGGGTAGCCAATAATGCCTGTCAGGTTCATGTTCTTCTCCTCCAATGGGGGGTTAAATGCAGTCGGTGTGGTGTTTCAGTGCCTGGCGTGCGTAGTAGGCGAAATTCACTTTGTTGCGCTTGTCGGTGGATACCCAGTCGTGCGCTTCGCTGGCCAGCGCGTGCGGCAGCGGCTTGATCTCACCGGCGGCCATCGCCAGCAGCTGCAGCTGAGCGGCGCGCTCGATCAGCACGGCCAGGTTGCAGGCCTCTTCGATGGTCTTGCCGGTGACCAGCTGGCCATGGTGGGCGAGGAACACGGCGCGGTTGTTACCCAGGGCGTTGGAGATCAGTACGCCTTCCTCATTGCCCACCGGCACGCCGGGCCAGTCGGCGACGAACGAGCAGTCGTCGTACAGGGCGGAGGTATCCATCTGCGAGATCACCAGTGGCACTTCCAGCATGGACAGCGCCGCCACGTGGGTCGGGTGGGTGTGGATGATGCAGTTCACTTCCGGGTGCTCTTTATAGATCCAGGTATGAAAGCGGTTGGCCGGGTTGGGCATGCCTTCGCCCGCCAGCGGCTTGAGGTCATGGTCGACGGCGATCAGGTTGTCGGCGGTGATCTCGTCAAACCCCAGCCCCAGTCGCTGGGTCAGGAAGGTGTCGGGCTGGTCGGTACGGCAGGTGATCTGGCCCGCCAGGCCCGAGTCGTGGCCCTTGTCGAACAGGATGCGACAGGTCAGCGCGAGCTTCTCGCGGTCGGTCAGCTCCATGTCTTCAATCAGTCGTTGCATATCGCGTTCGGCGCTCTGCATCAGCGCCTGCTTGCTGGTGGTCGCGGTCTTCATGCGTGTTCTCCTTGGTATCCGCTTTGACATGGGAGGCACGATATCGCTAGTCTGGACCGGTCATAAGGACCAGTTTTAATAAGTTTTATGGTCCAGACTGGAGGCTGGCATGTTAAGACCCTGGGAAACGCAGCTGTGGCTGGAGGACAGCCCCGGCAAGACGCTGCATTCGAAATTGCTCAATACGCTCACGGCGGATATCACTGAAGGGCGGTTGCCGCCGGGGAGCATGCTGCCCGGTTCGCGCTCCCTGGCGGAGCAGCTGGGCGTGAACCGCAAGACCGTGCAGCAGGTGTATGAAGAGCTGGAGGCCCAGGGGTGGCTGGTGACGCGTCAGCGGTCGGGCACCTTTGTGTCCGAGACGCTGCCCGAGCAGGGGCTGTCGACATCGGATCGGCAGCTGGTCAACAGCAGCGACAGGACCCGGTCCGCCTCGGAACTGGTGGAGATCCTCTATCAAGATGCACTGTGCTCCTACAACGCCATACCGGTCACCAACGACGGCACGCCGGATTCCCGGCTGATCCCCTATGAACTTCTGGCGCGCACCTATCGACGAGTTTGTATCGACCTGAGCCGGAATTCCCGACTGGGCTATGGCGATCCCAAGGGCAGTGTCGAGTTGCGCCAGTCGGTGGCGAAGATGCTGTCCGGCGACCGCTTTATGAACTGCTCGGCGGAGCAGGTGTGCATTGTCAGGGGCAGCCAGATGGGGATCTATCTTGCCTCCCGCATTCTGGACCCGCGCAAGGGCGCCATCGTGATGGAAGAGCTCTGTTACCTTCCGGCCCGAGCGGCCTTCGAGTCGAACGGGTTCAAGGTGCTCAAGTGCCGGCTCGATGACCAGGGGCTGGATATCGACCACCTGCGCGAGTTGCTGGCCGAGCATACCGTTGCCGCCATTTACGTCACGCCCCATCACCAGTATCCCACCACCGTCTGCCTGCCCATGGACCGGCGGCTGGCGCTGCTGGAGCTGTCCAAGGCGCACAGGTTTGCCGTGCTGGAGGACGATTATGACCACGAGTTTCACTATGAAACCAATCCGATCCCGCCGCTGGCCAGCCTGCCCAATTCCGAGAATGTGGTGCATATCGGCTCGATGTCCAAGGTGTTCGCGCCGGGGTTGAGGCTTGGCTACATCGCAGCGGATACCCGCTTTATCGAGCGCGCCGCACAGGAGATCGTCCTGATCGATCGGCAGGGCAATGCGGTCACCGAGCTGGTGCTGTCCAGCCTGATGGAATCCGGCGAAGTGCGGCGTCATATCCGCAAGACGCGCAAGGAGTACGAAGCCCGGCGAAACTTCGCGGCAGAGGAATTTGTGCGGGTGTTCGGCGATCAGGTGTCTTTCACGCTGCCCACGGGCGGCATGGCGATCTGGGTCGATATCTCAAAGCTGGTGCAGGGCCGGAAACTGGAGAGTCTGCCGGGCAAGGACTCGACGCTGAGCAGTGTGTATACCGATGATCAGGTGGCACCGACGCATTTGAGGTTCGGTTTCGGGGCGCTGAGTAAAACGGAGATTACGCAGTCTGTGAAGCAGCTGGCGGAGGTGCTGGCGGGGGAGTGACGCCATCTCACTGGCCAAACGCTGATGATCTCAGGGTATGCCAATGTCTGTGTCTTATGTCTGAGCACCGGCCCTGTCATGAAGGGATTGCTTATAAATACCATGAGGCAAAATGATAAATATCAATAAATGACATTTGTGACATGTAGGGCCTTTGGTTAGAATGCGGTTTTCCGGTTCTCAGTCAGGCGCAATCATGAAATCACACATGACGGTTTTGGTAGTTGATGATTTCTCCACTACACGCAGGATCATCAGCAGCCTGCTTGAAGAGTTGGGCTTCTCATATATCCACCAGGCACGTAATGGACAGGAGGCCCTGGAGCGACTCGGCCGCGGGGATATTGATCTTGTCGTAACCGACTGGCATATGCCGGTGATGGATGGTCTGGAGCTGGTGGTCAATATGAGAACTCACCCCGAAACGGCCAGCGTCCCGGTGCTGATGGTCACGGCCGAATCGAAACGAGAGCAGATGACGCGAGCCGCTTATGCCGGGGTTAACGGGTATTTGGTCAAACCCTTCACCGCTGAAGCGCTGCAAAGCAAAATTCAGCGCATAGTGGCACGTCTGGGTGACAGCCACCTGCAGCCAACGGGCTCATGACGAGCTGCCAGGATCCATGACAACACCCGTCACCAACGCCTGCCATGGCAGAAGGACGTCTTAACATCCGGATCGGTAGCACGCAGGTTGAATACTCGATTTCAGCAGATACTTTGCCCGGAACTGCAGGTCTGGGAGAATAAGCTCAGAGCAAGTCGTTCGAAAGCACTATGCTGTGTGAAGTTTTGCTGGAGTAACATGTTGAATCAACAGAATATTGATCCTCTGGTCTGTCCGTTGTGCCGTCAGGAAAATTCATGTGTGAACCTGTCATCGCGGGACGTGGCAAAGACCTGCTGGTGCAACGATCCGACCATCGCGTTTCCCGAAGCGCTGCTGTCACAGATTCCCGATGAGTTAAGGCGCAAGGCCTGTGTGTGCAGGTCCTGCGCACTTGAGTTTCAGAAGAAGCAATTGCAAACCTAATCGCCTGCAGGTGCTTTCATCATGATGGTGCAAGCCGTAGATAAGGATGTAGTCATGAAATTGGATATCTATCAGGTGGATGCCTTCGCATCCAACGTATTCGAAGGTAATCCGGCGGCGGTCTGTCCGCTGGAGTCCTGGCTTCCGGACGAAACCCTGCAGCAGATTGCGGAAGAGAATAACCTGTCTGAAACCGCTTTCTTTGTGGCTGAAAATGGTGGCTTTGCCCTGCGCTGGTTTACCCCGGAGGCCGAGGTCGACCTCTGTGGCCATGCGACACTGGCGGCGGCGCATGTGCTGTTCGAGCATCTGTCGTATGCGGAAGCCGCGATCAATTTTGCTACCCGCAGCGGTACGCTGGTGGTCGAGAAAACCGGCACGGGTTACAGCATGTCATTCCCCGCCAGCCTGCCTCAGCTGATCGAGGCGCCGGCTGCGCTGCTGGAAGGACTGGGTACTGAGCCCAAAGCGGTACTTGCGGCATTCGATTACATCGTGGTGTTTGAAAGCGAAGCCCAGGTGCGTGCTCTCACGCCTGACTTTGCCAAGCTGTCGGAGCTGGACAACCGTGGTGTGGTGGTCACGGCGCCGGGTGATGATGTCGATTTCGTCAGCCGCTGCTTCTTCCCCAAGCTTCGCGTCAATGAGGATCCGGTTACCGGTTCCGCGCACTGTGAGCTGGCGCCTTACTGGTGTGAGCAACTGGGCAAGTCGTCTCTGAAGGCGCGGCAGGTGTCCAAGCGTACGGGCGATGTGGGCTGCGAGGTTGTGGGCGATCGCGTGATTCTGACTGGCAGCGCGGTGGATTATCTGCAGGGGACGATTAGGGTTGAAGCCCAATAAGTCCCGATTGCAGGTGCTGCAAGAACACTTTCACTTTCTCCAGCGGGTATTTTCTGCCCGAATAGAAGGCGTATAACACCAGGTCTTCCGGTTCACTGTTGAGGTCAATTTCGACAAGCCTCCCGCTGTTGATATCCGTCTGGCAGGCAGCTGGCGCAGAACATTTTCGGCCGCCATGCTGAACCTCAGTCGTCTGCTTGCGGTATTTCCGCTGAACAGTTAAGCCGGTTCTGGATGCAGGGCCTGGAGATGAAATAAGCTCCGACGCTCCACTGAACCCGTCAGTCTACAGTCATCGAGGGTCGTTAAAGAGGTAGCCTGTATGCAAAACACCAGGGAGCATCCATAGTGACTATCTTGAAAGCCTTGGCGATCTGGCTGCTTATTCTTGTCGTGGCAGTAGCCAATGGCGTACTGCGAGAATCCTTGTTCACACCTGTGTTTGGCCTTACAGCGGGCCTGATGCTGAGCGGAGTGCTGCTGTCAGTGCTGATTCTGGTGATCACCTTCCTCGCATTGCCCTGGCTGGGAGCGCTACGCTGCTTGCAGTTGGCTGGGGTTGGCCTGTTCTGGCTTGTGCTGACGCTGATCTTTGAATTCGCGCTGGGCTGGGGCCAGGGCAAGTCACTGTCCGTTATGCTTGAGGCTTACACCTTCAAGGACGGTAACCTCTGGCCTATTGTTTTGCTGGTTACGGTGGTTTCACCCTGTGTGGCCGCCTGGTTGAGAAGGCTGTTTAGGTCTGAATACTGATCCCGTTCTGTGAAGGGAGTGGCCACACTCAGTACCTCCCTTATTAACTGGTGCTATCCCTCTTACTGCAGAGAAAGTACCACTCTGTCTGCCTCCTCCTTCAGCTGAATCGCTTGCCCCGTAACCTGTTCGATCAGATCACGGTTGGTGCTGGCATGCAGTGACAGCTCGCGGGTAGAAAAGCGGCCGCCACCGGCAACCAGCATCGGCAGCATGATCTGGTCGGTCAGGTGCTCGCACAGGGTGACCGGATGCTGCAGGTAGTCGGCCACCTGCTGTGCCAGCCGTTCGGCAATGGTTTCGGCGCGTACCCGGTGCTGGCCCAGCTGCGAGAATTGGGCCTTGAAGTCACCGAAATCCAGCGTGTGACTGAGCAGGTTGCCGGGGCAGAGTGCATCCGGGTGTTTGATGCCCGTATGGCTGCCGGGTGTCGGGTCCAGCGCCTTATAGCGGGCAAGCTCGCGCTTGGCCACGTCCAGACGAATATTGCTGATATAGGCCGTCACTCGGCTGGCGGTGAGCGCAGGGCGGTCCAGCAGTGTGACGGGGCTCAGGTTGGACGGCTGGATGTGGGCGGTCCACTGACCGCCGCCAGCCGGGTGGTAGCCCCAGCGGCCCGTCTCGACACTGACATTCGCGCCCATTTGACGCAGCAGCGGCAGGAATGCCTCCTCCAGAAAGGTCAGTGGTGGTGCCCAGGGGTTGTGGGTGCCACCGGTGAAATGCAGGGTCGAGGCCTCCTGCGCCTGCAGCAGCGGCAGCAGGATGGTCTGGAACACCAGTGTGGTGCTGCCGGAGCTGCCCACATCGAAATGGTACTCGCCGCCCTGAACGGGGCCGGGCTCGAAGGCCAGTGCCTCCGAGCGCAGCTCCGCGCCACGGGTGGTGCCCTGGCTGATCGCCTGAGCCGCCTGCACGCAGGTGAGGTGCTGGCGAAGCAGGCCGGGTTTGGGGCGCTTGCGGCGGATATTGCGGATGCTGAGCGGACGGCTCTGCAGCAGTGCCAGCGTCAGCCCGGTGCGCAGGATCTGGCCACCGCCTTCGCCCATGCGGCCGTCGATCTCGATTGTTTCAGCTGTCATGTTCATCCCTTAACGCAGACCACCTGTTTCAGTGTATGGACGATCTCAACCAGGTCATCCTGGGCTGCCATCACCGCTTCGATATTTTTGTAGGCTGACGGGGTCTCATCTACCACATCGGCATCCTTGCGACACTCCACGCCCTGGGTGGCCTGGGCATGTTCTTCCAGCGAGACCTGCTTCTTCGCCTGAGTACGTGACATCACGCGACCGGCACCGTGGCTGCAGGTACAGAAGCTTTCCGCATTGCCCAGTCCGCGCACGATGTAGGAGCGGGCACCCATGCTGCCGGGGATGATCCCCAGTTCACCGGCCTTTGCCGAGACCGCCCCTTTGCGGGTCAGCAGCACATCTTCGCCGTAGTGGTGCTCGCGGCTGACGTAGTTATGGTGACAGTTGACCGCCTGCAGCTCGCCCAGAACCGGACGACCCAGTACGCTCGCCACCGCATGCAGGGTGTTCTGCATCATGATCTGGCGGTTGATGCGGGCGTAATCCTGTGCCCAGCCGACCGCCTCGATGTAGTCGTTGAAACTCTCGGTGCCTTCCGCCAGATAGGCCAGCTCCTTATCGGGCAGGTTGATGAACATGCGCTGCATGTCCTTCTTGGCCATCTCGATGAAATGGGTACCGATGCGGTTGCCAACACCACGCGAGCCGGAGTGCAGCATGATCCAGACCGCCTGATGCTCGTCCAGGCAGACCTCGATGAAGTGGTTACCGGTTCCCAGCGTTCCCAAGTGATGGACGTTGTTGGTTTTCTCCAGCACGGCATGCTTATCGGTCAGCACCTTGAAGCGGTCGGCCAGCTGATGGTTCCAGGCCTGTGCCACCGCATCGGGCAGCTCACCCCAGGCTCCCTTGTCTCGCTTGCTGCGGTTCGGCGCCCGGCCGTGTGGCACTGCGGCCTCGATGGCGGAGCGCATGGCGGCCAGGTTATCCGGCAGGTCGCTGGCGGTCAGGTCGGTCTTCACCGCCATCATGCCGCAACCGATATCCACGCCCACGGCGGCCGGGATGACGGCGCCCCGCGTCGGAATAACCGAGCCGATGGTGGCACCCTTACCCAGATGTACGTCCGGCATGGCCGCCACCCATTTATGGATAAAGGGCAGGGAGGCGATGTTTTTCAGCTGCTGGCGCGCCTCGTCTTCAAAGGGCACGCCGAGGGTCCAGCTCTTGATGGGTACGCCCTTGGCGACCTGGGTAACTTCGTAAGCCATGATAGTCATCCTTATTGATTAGCGTCTTCGTGACGCTTACCAATAATTCAAATAGGGTGCCAACTTTTCATAAACGTATAAGTTATTGATGTTTATGGGCATTATTGAATGGGCAAAAAAGGCGCTCTGTCAGTTTTGATCAGTCAGGATCAAGAGTAATCGCTACCGATTGGCAATGTCATCGAAGCTGAGATCAAACTTGGTCAGCATCTGGCGCAGTCGATGCGAGTCGTTGCTGGAGCTTTTCTTCAGTCGAGAGCGGTCGAACAGCTGGCGACCGGCGTCCGACAGGGTGCGGCTTTCGCGGCAGATCTCGATCACTTTCTGCAGTTGCCACTGGTCCAGCAGGTCGATCTCTGCCAGCTGTTCCGGGGTCAGATAGTCGGACAGCCTGATGCTCGGCTGTTGCGCAGCCGGAGCGGCCATCGCCTGCCAGCGTTGCGCCAGTCGCTCGATCTCGGCTTCAACGATTCCTTCGGTGATGCGACCGCCGTCGGCCAGGGTGGTCATGCGCTGGATGGCGGCGTTGAGGTCACGGAAGTTGCCACGCCAGCTGGCATCCGGGCGGAAGGCGAAGTCCAGAAAGCGTTGCCGGGCCGCCTTGTTGAAGCTGACCTTGTGGCCGTGCTGAATTTCGGCCTGGCGCAGTTCGTAATCCAGGTTGGGCTCGATATCTTCGCGTCGGTCCCTGAGGCCGGGGAGCTGGTAGCTCCACAGGTTGATGCGGGCCAGCAGGTCCTCGCGGAAGCTGCCGTTCTCGACCTGCTGGTACAGATCGCGGTTGGTGCCGGCGATCAGCTGAAAATCGCTTTCCTGTGGGCTGTCGGAGCCGACCGGATAGTAGCGTTTTTCCTCGATGGCGTGCAGCAGCATCGCTTGTTCATCCAGCCCCAGTTCGCCGATCTCGTCCAGAAACAGCAGGCCGCCGTCTGCCCGTGACAGCAGGCCCAGGCGTGCCTGCTGCGCACCGGTGAAGGCGCCGCGAGTGTGACCGAAGAGCGCCGACATGGCGCCATCGCCGCGCAGGGTGGCGCAGTTCACGGCGACGAACTCGCCATTTATCAGCCCGCGTTTCTGTTTCAGCTGGTAGATACGTTTGGCCAGCTGGGACTTGCCCGCGCCGGTGGGGCCTGTGATCAACAACGGTGCGGTGGAGCGGATGGCGACCTTCTCGATCTGCTGGATCATCCGGTTGAACGCCGGGTTGCGGGTGGCGATGCCGGATTTCAGGAACTCGGTGCCTTCCAGATGCTGATTGCGAAAACGAGAACTGATGACATCGTACTTGGACAGATCCAGGTCGATTATCTGGCAGCGTCCGGCGGCCTTGTCTTCACCCTTGGTCGGTGAGGTTTGCAGGATCTGCGCGGGAATGTAGTTGGCCTCGCACAGCAGGAACCAGCAGATCTGCGCCACGTGCGAGCCGGTGGTGATATGGAGCAGGTAGCGTTCCTCTTCCGGCTTGAACGGGTAGTGCTCGGCGAAGTCGAGCAGGGTGCTGTAGACGTGCTCGAAGTCCCAGGCGTCGTCGAAGTTCAGCTCGGTCAGTCGGACCTCGGTGCTCGGTGAGACGGTCTCGATATCGGCACCGACATTGTTGGCCAGGCGTGTATCGCGCCGATCGTGGATCAGCTCGAACCTGTCCACCATCAGATCGTTCTGCATGCAGATACCCACCGAGGGTCGCCAGGTTTCCCAGCGCTTGGTGCCCTTTCCCTTGTTGTCCATAACTGAGCCGAGCAGGCCGATCACGACGGTTTTCATATGATCCATTTCGATAATTGAGGATTTATTCGGATCATTATTGATCAAGGCGGGGCTGGAGGCAATTTCGCTCATTATCCAGATTTGAGTGTCTTAAATATATTTAAATAAAATGAGTGCGAGTGTATTTATTGGCTTTTCAGAGTGGCAATACGGATAGATACGTTCATTGTGAACGCACAATGGCCCAGGCTGCTGCTGCGTGAGGGGAAAGGTACCCGTAAAAACCAGCTTTTGGCGGGATGTTATGTATATGCTGCAGTGGGGAAATCGAGATAACACCACTCAATACCCAGCCCTGTGAAAGGGGTAAAACAGGACTGGAGTATTGAGCTATTTAATCGGCAGGATCAGAAATCGTAATTCATGCCCAGCGCGATCAGGTTGGAGTCTTCAACGCCGTAGAGCACACCATCCCAGGCCTTGGCTTCAGCCCAGAGCTTAACCTTCGGGTGCAGGTTGTACTGGTAGCCCAGAATCAGGGCGTCGAAATCGTTATCGGTACCGGCGCGGTCTTCGAAGCTGGAGAAGCCGGCGGTAAACAGGTGCTTGTCGGCGGGAATGCCACCGATCAGGTCGATACCGCGGCCCTGGTTATCCTTGTCCATCAGCATGGCGTTCAGGTAGTAGCTGTTGCCGGAGTAGTAGGCGGCCAAGCCAACAGAGTCGTTGTTGTCGGCATCATCGATATAACCGGCAGCCAGCTTCAGGCTGTCGGTAGCCTGCCAGGTGGCGGCGATCTGGCCCTGTTCACGCTCGTCGCTGTACAGCGCAGACACTTGCACGCCGTTCATCTCTGGCGTGGTGTACATAACCGATTTGCCGATGCGGTAATCCCAGTCCAGGGTGTAGTACACCGGTGCCGAGTGCACCCAGAGCTGGTCGCCGGCATAGCCGACCGCATTGTAGAAGCTGGACCAGTAGCGGCCCAGCAGCAGGGTGCCGTAGTCACTGGACAGGCCGATATAGGCCTGACGCGCATCCTTGCCGGTATCGGAACCCAGCTCGCCCTCGGCCACATCCACACTCAGTTCGTACTTGGCGAAGGCCTGCATGCCGTTGCCCAGGTTGTGCGAGCCATCGACGCCGATGCGGCTGACCGCATCCTTGAAGTTGTCGCCGTTATCATGCTTGGCTTCTTCGACCATCACCCTCAGGCTGCCGTAAAAGTTGTAATCGTATTCGGAGTCGGCTGCCTGAGCCGAGAAGGGGACCAGTGCCAGTGTGGACAGCGCAAGGCAAGCGGATTTCAATTTCATTGAGGAAACTCCAGTACAGGAAATATTTATTGTTATGCATCGGGTTATTAACCCTGGGGGCGTCATCAATTATTAATAATTGGTTCCGGCGGATAAACGCTTTTAAGTCTTTATTAGGGTTTCTTATGGTTTTGATAAGAATGGTTTTTGGTGGGTATATTGGGGCTGGGGTTTGTCCCGTTATATTTTAAAGCAGGGTAGGGGTAAAAATCTTAATAGTCCCATAAACAAAAAAACCAGTCAGCCTTGCGGCTGACTGGCAAAGAACAACGCTTCCTGCGTCGGGGAAGAGACAGGTATAACGGTTACGCCACCTGTTCCAGCGGACCGCCGATGCGGTCCAGCCAGTACTGACGTTCACTGCCCAGTTCATCGGTGAGCACAAAGCCCTGCAGCTGCTGCTGGGCATCGATAAACAGGGCACGGCTGCCGCGATCGGTCTGTTCGATCTGCCAATCACCATCCAGATCAGCGGCGGGTGCCTGCAGCGTCAGCGGGCAGGCAGGGGTTTTGACGATTACCGGCATCAGCGGGTAATGCGCCATGGTCGGGCGGCCCAGCAGGCAATCGGCCAGTGCCGGCAGGGCAGCATTGATCGGCGCCAGGTAGGGCAACAGCTGGCCGTTGATTTCGGCGCAGTCGCCGATGGCGAAAACATCCGGCAGGCTGGTTCTCAGGCCACCGTTGATCTTGATGCCACGGTTCACTTCGGCACCGGCGGCGGCGGCCAGCTCGGTACGGGCCCGTAGGCCAACCGCGGACAGTACCAGATCGGTGTCGATCTGCTCGCCGTTTTCCAGTATCAGACGGTAGCCTTCGTCCTGGCGCTGAACCGATGCTACGGTGGTGCTCAGGTGCCAGCGCACGCCCTTGTCCTGCAGGCGGTTTTGCAGCTGTTCGCCCACGGCCTGCGGGATCAGGCGATCCATCGACCAGGCGGACAGGCCGATCACGTCCACTTCGATTCCGGCATTGGCCAGGTCGTTGGCGAATTCGCAACCGATCAGGCCGTTGCCGATCAGGCTGACACGCTTGCGGCCCTGCAGACGTTCGCGGAAGAGGCGGTAGTCCTGCAGATCATTCACGCTGATCACGTCTTCGGCGCCATCACCATTGAGTGGCAGGCGGATCGGGGCTGCGCCCTGGGCCAGTACCAGTTTGCTGTAGCTCTGTTCACCGGAGGCGGTGGACAGGGTCTTGTTCTTGGCATCAATGGCATACACCGGGCAACGGGTATGGATGCGGATATTAAGTCGGGATTCAATGGCCAGCGGGGTTTCCGTCACCAGTTCGGCGGCGGCCTTGTCGCGGGTAAGCGCGGTGGACAGGCCCGGCTTGGAATAGTTGTGACCGTCGTCTGTGGTAAAGATTACGATCGGAGTCTGGGCATCGCGCTGGCGCAGGGCTTCGGCCAGGCCGTAGCCTGCATAACCGGTGCCGATGATGACGATCGGCGGTTGCTGAGCGGCGATGTCGATGACCGGAACCTCTACTTTCAGGTCCTGGCGGATCTCCATCATTTCAAAGTCAGACTTGCCGACCAGGCAGTCGGGACATTTCCAGTCTTCAGGTACATCTTCCCAACGGGTGCCGGGGGCGATTCCATCGGCTGGCCAACCCTTGGCTTCGTCATAAATAAGTCCGCAAACGACACATAACCACTTTTTCATGCTTGGGCCCACCTTTTCTTATTAGGGAGGGGTGCCGTCGTGGCGGCACCCTTTTTACAATTGCTGTTGTCTACTCTTAGCGAGCGACGCGGATGGCTACGTTCTTGGTACGTACATAGCTGTACAGGGCTTCCTGACCCTTCTCGCGGCCGTAGCCGGAGAGGCGGTTGCCACCGAAGGGTGTTTCGATGCCGCCGGCAAACCATTCGTTGACGAAGACCTGACCGGCATCCAGTGCCTGGGAGGCACGCATGGCACGGCTGATGTCCTGGGTGAACACACCGGCAACCAGACCGTAGTCGGTGGCGTTGGCCAGTTCGAAGGCTTCTTCTTCGGAATCGAACGGCGTGATGGCGATCACCGGGCCGAACACCTCTTCGGTGAACAGGCGCATCTCGGTGGTCACGTCCGCGAATACAGTCGGCTGTACGAACGCGCCGGGCAGGCCTTGCACGGCACCGCCGCCACAGACCAGACGGGCACCATCTTCGATGGCCTCATCACAGATCTTGAGGATGCCGTCACGCTGCTGCATGGACACGACAGGCGTCAAATCAGGGTTGTCCTTGCCGGCACCGATGCTCAGGCCGGTGGCCAGTTCCGCGACGCGACCGACGACTTCGTCATAGATGTCGCGGTGAACCAGCAGGCGAGACATGGCGGAGCAAACCTGACCGGCGTTGAAGAAGATACCCCAACGTACACTGCTGATCAGCTGATCCAGATCGGCATCCGGGAACGCCACAGCGGCAGACTTGCCACCCAGTTCCATAATGCAGGGAACGGAGTTTTCGGCAGCATCACGCATGATGGAGCGACCGGTCGGCACGGAGCCGGTGAACACGATCTGGTTGGTTTCCTTGTGGGATACCAGCGCTGCACCAATCTTGCGACCAGGGCCAGCCAGCACGC
The DNA here is from genome assembly GCA_963677795.1 of uncultured Marinobacterium sp. GTDB lineage: Bacteria > Pseudomonadota > Gammaproteobacteria > Pseudomonadales > Balneatricaceae > Marinobacterium. The sequence goes on from OY782520.1 coordinate 3,448,908, forward strand.
TCAGCGCACCCTTGGGCAGTCCTGCACGTTCGCAGGCAGTGGCCAGCAGGGTGATCGCCAGCGGTGAAATCTCCGGTGACTTGACGATTACCGCGTTTCCGGCGGCCAGGGCTGGAGCCAGTGAGCGGGCACAGATGGAGACCGGGAAGTTCCAGGGCACGATCTGAACGGAGATGCCCTGAGGCTCGTAAGTAGTGAAATCGACATAGTCTTCACCCAGCGGGATTGACTTGCCTTCGATCTTGTCGGTCATGCCGGCGTAGTACTCGAAGTAGCGCGCGGCTTCTTCAAACTCGTCACGGGCATCGTTGACGGATTTGCCGTTTTCGCGAGACGCCAGTACAGCGCCTTCCTCGACCAGCTTGCGGATCTCCTGGCCGATGCGGTACATCAGTTCAGCACGACGGGCCGGGCGCTGGCGGGTGAGTGCACCCGCTTTGACGCACTTGCGAGCGGCGTGAATGGCATCTTCGGCATCGTCCAGCGTGGCGCTGGCGATGGTGGCGAAAACGGTGTCGGTAGAGGGGTCGCGAACTTCGATGCGGGTTGCGCTGTCGCGCCATTCACCGCCGATGAAGTTGAGCCAGTGGTTTTCGTTGTTCAGCATAATTCTGTCCTTCGTCCGTCAGTGGCCGACCCGGCACGCAGCCGGACCGGTCCCGTCATGGATCAGTCGTTATTGATGGCGGCGTACTTGTTGGCAACCCAACCGTGGAAGTGGTGAGTCGGACCATCCAGTACCGGCGAGAACACACCACCGGTGAAGCCCGGCGACTGGCGGCCGGCCTGCATGCCTTCAACAGCGAAGACATCTTCACCGAAGACCACCTTCCAGGCTTCCAGCTGGGAGTGGCGGCAGGCGGCGTATTCGTCACCAGAGGCTTCTTCACCGACGTAGAACAGGCGCAGGTTCTCGTTGGTGACGTCCTTCTTCTTCGGCTCGAGGATGATGGCGAAGAAGTGGTCTGCCTGCATGCCCAGCATGACGTTGGGGTACAGAGATACGTACTCGGCATGACGCAGACGATCCTGCGGCCAGCTCGGGAAACGTGGCAGACGGGTGCCGGCGACGTCGGACAGGTTGTAGTTGTAGCTGCCCTGTCCAGACATGTCGTCGTTGACGATCAGGTTATAGTGCTGATCCAGCGGCGAGTAAGTGTTCAGACTCGGATGTACCCAGGGCAGGTGGTAGGCTTCGCAATAGTTCTCGATCGCCAGTTTCCAGTTGCACTTTACTTCCAGCTGCATCTGGCTGCCGGTCGGCGCGATGGTCAGCTTGTCCCAGCCATCTTTGCCGCAGAACTCGCTCCAGCGCTGTACCAGCGGTTCGATGTGCTCTTCGAACGGCTTGGCGTCGCCAGACAGGTTAATGAACACCATGCCGGCCCATACGTGGGAGCGAACTTCACGCAGACCGTGTTTTTCGCAGGCGAAGCCTTCAGCCTTGTGAACGCCCACGCCGCCGATGTGCGGGGTGCCTTTCAGGTTGCCGTTCAGGTCGTAGGTCCAGGAGTGGTACGGGCAACGTACCATGCCTTCCACTTCGGTCTCTTCGGTCAGCATGATCATGCCGCGGTGGCTGCAGACGTTATGGAAAACCTTGTACTCACCGTCACGGTTGCGCATGATCGCCAGCGGCAGGCCCATGAAGTTGACCGGCTTGGCAAAGCCGTTGGTCGGCAGGTCAGTGGCGTAGCCCAGAGCAGCCCAGGTTTTGCCCAGTACTTCGTCGCGCTCCAGCTCGAACATGGCATCTTCGGTATAGACCGCATTCGGCATACCCTTGGCTTCAGCCAGAGGCTTGCGTACGTCGTCCAGGGTTTCCATTGGGATGATGTGAGATTTTATTGTCATGGTGTCTCTCCACATTCCGCCACTGAGGCATAGGTGTTTGTAAAAAGCTGGTTTCATTGACGGGGCTCAAGAAAGTGCCCCTGTCTGTGGAGCGGATATTGGGATAGACACGGATTTGTCACAAACGATTTTTGCGCCCCTGGGTTATTACAAAAACTCATGACCTCTTCGGTAGCTATGTTGTGCAATTGCGGAAGGATATGGCCGGAAACTCAACCTATTACCAAAACTCATCTACCCATTCGCAAAATTAGTTTGATGCAGGTCAATATTTTCAGCAGGATTGCCTCCACTGTCCTCTGGCAGAGACTCCTGGTGGCCCCCGACGACACCGGAGAGTCTGTATCTCGGCGGGTTGCTCAGGGTGGGTCGCCGTGGTGCTGACAATAATAATTAGATGGAGACGACCCAATGAAAAACGACTCCGGCCTTGTGCGGGGCATCGATCCCACGGTCACGATCATTTCCAAGATCCTGGTGATCGGCTTCGTGATCTTCTGTGGCCTGATGGCGAAGGAGGCGGGCGCTTTCTTCCAGCAGGTGTCTGACAGCATCCTCAACAACTTCAAATGGTTCTATCTGACCGTGGTCAGCGGGGTTCTCTGCCTGTTGGTCTGGCTGATGTTGAGCCGTTTTGGCCATATCCGCCTTGGGCGGGACGATGAAACCCCTGAATTCAGTTATCGCTCCTGGCTCGCGATGCTGTTCAGCGGCGGCATGGGTATTGGCCTGATCTTCTGGTCCGTGGCTGAGCCGATGTGGCACTACGCCGGTAACCCCTTTGCCGAAGCAGGACTGAGTAACGAAGCGGCCCAGACGGCGATGCGTATCACCTTCTTCCACTGGGGCCTGCATCCCTGGGCAATCTTCATCATCGTGGCACTGGTGATGGCGTACTTTGCCTACCGTAAGGGGCTGCCGCTGACCATGCGTTCAGTGCTTTACCCGCTGATCGGGGATCGCATCTATGGCCCCATCGGTCATACCGTCGACATCCTCACGGTAGCGATCACGGCGTTTGGTGTCTCCCAGTCACTGGGGCTGGGCGTGATCCAGATGAACTCCGGTCTGAACAACGTGCTCGGCATCGATATCAGCGTGGGTAACCAGCTGATCATGATCGGCCTGATCAGCTTCCTGGCGATTCTTTCCGTACTGTCTGGCGTTGGCCGTGGCATCCGTCTGCTGTCCGAGTGGAACATGCTGCTGTCGATTCTGCTGGTACTGGTAGTGCTGGCGGTGGGCCCGACGCGCTATATCCTGCATACCCTGATCGAAGGCACCGGCGACTACCTGGGCAACATCGTATCGCTGAGCACCTGGAGCGACGCCCAGGACGATAGCGGTTGGCAGAACTGGTGGACTGCCTTTTACTGGCCCTGGTGGATGACCTGGTCACCGTTCGTAGGCATGTTCATCGCCCGCATCTCCCGTGGCCGCACTATCCGTGAACTGATCATGGGCGCACTGATCGTACCGACCGTGGTGACCTTTATCTGGATGTCCGTGTTCGGTGGTTCGGCGTTGAAAATGGAGCAGCAGGACCGGCTGGCGCATCAGGCGCAGGTGGAGTCCGGTGTGCTGGTGGGTGACGCGGCCGAGTTCAAGGGCGGTGATGTACTGCTGGCGACCAAGGCTGAGACCACTTCGGCGGTGTTCACCCTGTTCGAGAAGATTGATGACGGTTTTCTGGGCCAGATGCTCAGCCTGATGGTGGTGGCTCTGCTGGCGACCTACTTCATCACTTCGGCGGATTCGGGCACGCTGGTGCTCTGTACCCTGAACTCGCGTGGCAGTCTTGAACCACCGATGGTCTTGCGGGTGATCTGGGGCGTGATGCAGGCGTTCATTGCCGGCGGTCTGCTCTATGCCGGTGGTCTCAAGGCGGTACAGACGGCCTCCATCGTTGCCGGCCTGCCGATCGCCGTGCTGACCCTGATCATGGCGATCAGCCTGATGAAGGCGCTGCGCCAGGAAGAGCTGGGTTTGCCGTTGGCACCGATTCGTCAGCCGGTACCCAAGCCTGAGTCGGACGCAGCCGGTGAGTACCAGCCGGTGCAGCTGCAGGCAGAGCCGGCACCTGTGTTGCTCAGAGCCAGTGGTGATCGATAACGGGAAGTGGCATCCTGCTCGCTGAGCAAACTATAATGCCAAAGCCTCAGAGGCCCGCTAGTCGGGCCTCTTGCCATTATAACGATTACAAAGTACACCGAGGTCTGCCGTTGAAGATCAAGCCTCTTCCGCCCTTGAACAGTCTGGTGGCGTTCGAGTCTGCCGCCCGACACCTTAGTTTTACCCAAGCCGCTATCGAATTGAGCGTGACCCAAGGGGCGATCAGCCGCCAGATCCGTCATCTGGAAGATTACCTTGGACGTTCGCTGTTTCTGCGTGATAAGCGAAGTCTGTCGTTGACCCAGACCGGTGAGGATTACTTTTTCAGTGTGCAGCAATCGTTGCAGCTGTTGGCCAACGCCACCGGGGAGGTGTTGCAGTGGCAGGACAACAAGCAGATCACGGTGGTGACGTCCAATGCCATGGCCTCGCTCTGGCTGTTGCCACGTCTGGCTGACTTTCAGGAGCGCCACCCGGATATCGATGTGCGTATCTTCGCCAGCGATACCCTGAAGGGTGTGAGGCCCTCCGAGTTTGATGTGGCACTGTTCTACTACCGCAAACCACCGGCGGACATGGTTGCCACACCGCTGTTTCGGGAGCGGGTGTTCCCGGTGTGCAGTCCCCAATTCCTGGAGCGACAGGAGCTGGAGCAGCCTGAAGATATCTTCTCGAGTACGCTGCTCTGGCTGGATTCGGGCAAGGACTGGCTTGGCTGGACAGAATGGTTCCAGCAGGTTGAACTTAAGCCGGCGCCGCCCAAGCGCCGGCTTAACCTGAACAACTACCCGATGCTGATCCAGGCGGCACTGAATGGCCAGGGCGTCGCCCTGGGCTGGGAGCAGCTGATCTGCAACTACCTGGACAGTGGCCTGCTGGTCAGGCCGGTGGCGACCGAACTCAATACCGAAGCCTGCTTCTATATGCTGGAACCGGACATGGTCTACCGGCGTAAGCCGGGGGTGGATGAGTTCCGTGCCTGGCTCCTGGAACTGGTCGCCGCTGAACAGGTGGCCAACGGCGCAGCCGAACAGGGAAATTAGCTCTCGGGCTCCAGCACCCTGGCCTGCAGCCAGGGGGCGCTCTGCTGCAGATCCTGGAGTACCGGTCCGACCATCTGCTGATGGATTAGCGCGGCGATCTCTGCGGGAATATCACCCAGCTCTGCCTGGCGTGCCAGCAGGTGCAAGTGACGGGCGTGGCGGTTGTTGTCCAGCGGCAGCAGGCGGATGCCCTCGGTATGCGGTGCCACCTGGGCCAGGCAGAGAGCGCTGATGATGCCCCAGCTGTGCCCATCCTGCACAAAGCGCATCAGTGTATGAGTGTCGTCGGTTTCGTATCGGACTTGCGCCAACAGCCCCATGCGCCTCAGTGCAACTTCGGTCATGGCGCCAATATGGGTGTTGCGTCCGTAGCGGATCAAGGGGTGCTGCAGCGCCAGAGCCGTCAGGGCCTCCCGTGATGGCAGGCGCTCGTCAAAGTTGAAGCTTTCCGGTACCGCCAGCAGCAGCGGGTCCCTGAACAGGGGGTAACGTTCCAGCCCGTCTATCTCCTCCAGCTGGTCGTTGGACACCAGAATATCCACTTCCCGGTTGAGAAAGGATTGCAGCAGCGGTGGCGTCAGACCACTTCTCAGGGTCAGTTGCTCGATGCGATCATCCATCTGTGCGATCAGGCGGCTGCCAAATACTTCCGAGCAGGAGGTCACCAGCCCCAGTCGGCACTGGATCAGACCCTGATGAGCTGCGCCTCGCACGCGGCTGGTCAGTCGGCGCAGGTCGCCAAGCAGGGTATCGGCCTGCTGTTTCAGCATCTGTCCGGCAGCGGTCAGTCGAAGTGGTCGGGTGCGTCGAATCACCAGGGAAGTGCCCAGCTGGTTTTCCAGCTGCTTGAGCGTTTGCGACACCGCGGACTGGGTGACATTGAGCCGTTGTGCGGCGTCGGTGAGTGAGTCAGCTTCGGCGATGCAGACAAAGCAGGCCAGGGCATGGGTATCGATCAGCGGAGAGGTATTCATCATTAGCTGTACTTATGATTGTTGTTAGATTGGCTCAATATCGCTATTTATTGTAGATAAATTAATGCTTGGTGCAATAATCGGATTCATGAAGTGTGCTGATGCAGCGCCTGTATCCGAACCCCTTGAACCGAGTATTACAATAATGATTCTTCCCCGGTATGACCGCCGTTGCGGTTGGTATGAGCAGCTTGAACAGGTAACCGATTATCCTGCACTGAGGGACGATATGCAGGTTGATGTGGTGGTCATCGGTGGTGGCTTTGTCGGCTGTGCCGCGGCTCGACGAATGGCCGAGAATCGCCCTGATGCCGAAGTGCTGCTGATCGAGGCGCTGAAAATTGGCCAGGGTGCTTCCGGGCGTAACTCGGGGTTCGTCATCGATCAGCCGCACAAGCGTGACCTTGAAAGTGGCGATGAACTGCTGAAGCAGAAAATCATCCGTCTCAACCGGGTGGCGGTTGACTATCTGGAAACCCAGATTGAGCGCTTCAATATCGACTGTCAGTGGTCTCATGCCGGTAAATACCAGGCAGCGATAGGCCCTCGTGGTCGCAAACACCTGGACCATTATGAGCAACTATTGCAGAAGGGTGGGGAAGAATACCGTCGTCTGAGTAAGGAAGAGATGCTGTCGGTATTTGGCACTGACTTCTACTCCGCCGCGATTCACACGCCGGGTGGAGCGCTGATGCAACCGGCGGCTCTGATGCGTGGCCTGGCGGACAGCATGCCGCAAAATGTTCGCATTGCTGAACGCACACCTGTCATGTCGATCAAGCGTACTCATCTGGGCTTCGAGCTGAAGACCGATAAGGTGCGCATCCAGTGCAGGCAGCTCATTCTGGGTACCAACATCTTCACGGCTGAGCTGGGCTACATGGCGGATCGCATTCTGCCGATCATGACCTTTGCCAGTATGACAGCGCCATTGACGGATGAGCAGGTGCGCCGGTTCGGCGGTCAGCTGGACTGGGGTATCACCCCGGCGGACCACGGCGGTACCACCTTGCGCATGACCCAGGACCGTCGCCTGATTGTGCGCAACTCCTATCGCTACGCCCATGATTACAACACGCCGCAGGAACTGATCCCGCAAATCGCTGACCGGCATCGTAATGCCTTTGACGAACGTTATCCGCAGTTGTCAGATGTGCAATTCGAGTACACCTGGGGTGGGGCCAGCGGCCTGTCCGGCAATTTTGAAACCTATTTCGGTGAACTGGAAACCAACATCTTTGCTTCCTGCTGTGACCAAAGCGTGGGTGCCGCCCGCGGGACCTATTCCGGCATGATGCTGGCCGATCTGGCCTGTGGTCTCAAGACCGACCTGCTGGATGACATGTGGTCTGTATCCGGAAGCCCGTCGCGTCTGCCGCCCAAGCCTCTGTTGCGCATTGGCGTGCCCATGCGATTGGCCTTTGAACGTTTCAGAAGCCGCTCTGAAGTCTGAATTTCTATCGACCCGTTAAATGGAGAACCCCATGTCCGCAAAACTGATCAAGGGCAGCAGCCTCAACTATATACACCGTGGTGGTCCCCCCGGCGATGCCGGCGTGGCCCGTGCCGTAAGCACCGACCTGAGCGCTACCATGGGTGCCGGCGTCGCCCATTTTGATGCCTGCTCCATCAGCTGGACAGTGCTGTACGATGAAGTGATCTACGTGATCGACGGCGTTTTTCGTCTGGTCACCAATGACGGGGTGCTGGAAGGTGAAGCCGGCGACATCATCTGGGTGCCCGAAGGCACCGAGCTGAAATATGAAGGCGACCAGGCCCGTATCTTCTATGCCGTCTATCCGGGTAACTGGAAGGAGATTCACGGGATAGCGTGAGCCATCTCGTAGTTTACGGCGGCGCTTGCCAGTTCAAGCGCTGCCGCTTGGTTCAAACCCGCACCGCAGTCCGTGCCTGGTTGCGGCCCGAGTAAGACAGCTGAGTCAGTTCCTTGGGCACCCGCACCAGCAATTCGGGCGCGGGCATGCCGATCAGTTCACCCTGGGAGAAACTGATGCCCAGGCGCAGGACCTCCATCTGAACCGCCGGGGAGTGTACATATTCTGCTACGGTTTCGATCTTCATGCTGCGGGCCAGCCCCACGATACCGCGTGCGACACGGCGTGAATTCGGGTCCTTGTCCAGGTTACGAATCAGGCTGCCATCAATCTTGATGAAATCGACCTTGAGCTGCAGCAGGTGCTCGAAGTTGGAGTAGCCGGTGCCGAAGTCATCGATGGCGATGCGGCAACCGCGCAACTTGACCGCATCGACGAACGCGCGTACCTGTGCGTAGTTTTCGATATTGGCTGATTCCAGCAACTCAAAGATCACCCTCGGGCCGACACCGGTTTCGTCCAGGCGCTGCAGAATGAAGTCGGTCAGTTCCTGCTGCTGCAGGTCGCTGTACGACAGGTTGATGGAAAACTGCATCGGTGAGTCAGCAAAACGGGCAAAGCATTTCTCCACCATGACCCGGGTGATATGACCCTCCAGACGCAGTTTTCCGGCCACGCCGAGAAACTTGCCCGGGCTGACCACCTCGCCGTTGTTATCCAGCATGCGCACCAGGCATTCATACTTGTCGATGCGGCCAGTAGTGTTGTTCAGGATCGGCTGAAACCAGGCGACAAGCCCTTCGTCATTCAGCGCGTCGCGCAGTTTGCCGGCCCATTTCTGGTTATGTTCGAATTCCTGCTCCAGCGCCTCGGAGCCATCGTAGACACGGCAGTGCAGTCCTTTCTGGCGCGCTTCCCGCAGTGCTTCACGGGCGTGGATATAAAGGCTGTGTTCTTTTGGCGCTTCGATCCAGGGAACCGCGGCTCCTACGGTTGCGCTCAGGCCGATCTCATGGTTTTGCCAGAAGATCGGTGTCTGGCGTACACAGCTCAGGATCTGTTCCATCTGTGCCTGGACCAGCTCCGGACGGCGTCGCGGCAGTGAGAGCGCGAATTCATCACCGCTGACTCGGTAAAGCTTGCCACCGTTGTTCTCGGCGCTGGACATGAAGGATTCAAGACGCAACGCGACCTCCCTGAGAATCAGGTCGCCGCAGTCGTCACCGAACAGACTGTTGACCTCACGGAAACGGTCCAGGTTGATCAGGACCAGGCTGACGGAACTTTCCTGTTCCAGATCATGCAGCAAGCTGAGGCGGTTGGGCAGCCCCGTTAGCTTGTCGCGGTCGGATATGCGCATGTTGCGCAGGGCTGGAGCCAGGCGAAGCAGGCCGAGTAGGGTCAGCACCAGGATGACCGCGCCCAGTGTATACAGGTAGATGTTGCTGCTGCCTTGCAGTGATAAAAGGGGGGCGTCCATATCTGACTGGGGAATAACCATCGAGAAGCGCAGCCCGTTTTGCGAGCGGGCGTAATACAGTCTGGCCGGGTGTGACGGCAGGCCCAGCGTCTGATGTTCGAAGTCGGTCAGAAAAACGGCTTGAGGGGTTTGAGTCCGCGCCTGGCGCATGATCTCCTGGGCCAGGTGGCGGCGCTGATCCGAATAGCTCGGCGCCAGCTGATGGTCACGGCTGTCGGTCAGCCAGACCAGGGTTCCCGCTGTGGTTTCGGCTTCAGCCGCCTGCTGCAGAATGGCCTCAACTTTCCAGTCCAAGGTGGCCAGCCCGCGCAACTGCCCTTGGGTTGAGAGGATCGGCTGAACCAGGGTGATGACAGGAGCATTGCTGATCGGATGCTGGTGGACCGGTGTCCACCAGGCGGTCCCGGCCGTGATCAGATCGTCTACGGACTCGGGCAGTTGCTGCTGCCAGGCCGGTGAGACGCTGGCGTTGGCCAAAACGCGGGTTTGTTGGCCATCCGACTGCAGAATCAGGGCGGCCTGTTCTGCCGGCCAGCCCGGAAAAAACGCAGCCCCGGCCAGATCGGGAGACCAGTCCAGTATCTGCGTGAGGCTGCTTTTCAGCTTGTCTCGGGTAGCGGATGCCGTGATTGCGCCGGACTGGCGTGCCAGCTTGCCCATCTGGTGTTCGAATTCGACCGTACGGCGGTCCATGCTCTTCAGGGCGTTATCAAAATGGTCCAGTACTCGCTGCTGAAACTGGGCCGCAACCGCCTGCTCTGTAGTGTCTACCGTGATTTGGGTGTAGATCCAGAATGATGCCCAGGAGAGTAGAGCCAACAGCAGGATGTTCATCGCAATACTGCTCTTGGAGATGAAATCCAGGTATTTACACTTCAGGGTGGTCAAGCGAGCCGGCCTCCTGCCTGCCTGCAGCCATACGGCTACAGTATTTAAATGGGTGTTTGATTATGCCTGAATGGCCTGGCCACGAGCATGACCTTGATCAGTTGAAGCGACAGACAGCCGGGTCTGCTGGCCTGGATCGGTTGCATGCGGAAAGATGCCATCACTGCAGGCGTATCTGAAGACAGGGGGGCGCGTCTCAGGCTTCCTGCTTGCGGTAGGCCAGAGGGCTGACGCCGGTCCAGTGCTTGAAGGCGCGGGAGAAGGCGCCAGGTTCGGCAAAGCCCAGCTGGCTGGAGATATCGCCGATGCTCAGGTTCTGTCGCGTCAGCATGATGATCGCCTGGTCGCGGCGCAGATTGTCCTTGATTGCCTGGTAGGAGGTGCCTTCCGCTTTCAGCTTGCGTGACAGGGTGTAGGAGGTGGTGTGCAGCTGCTCGGAGACCCAGTCCAGGTTGGGCAGGCCGCCTTCGTCGAAATTTTCCAGCAGGCCGCGTACACGGGTGGTCAGGCTGTCATCCTCGTCGGTCCAGATCAGCAGGTCGCGCGGCGAGCTGAGAATGAACTCATCCACTTCCTGAGAGGTGCGGGTGACCGGCATGCTCAGGTAGTTCTTGCTGAAGAAGATGCTGGTGCGTGGCTGTTCGAAATGGCACTTGCAGGGGTAGATAAAGCGATATTCGTCGAAATGGACCGGCAGTGGGTGACTGAAATGCGCCCGGCTGAGCACGATCTTGCGCCCGATCAGCCAGCCGATCAGTCGGTGCCAGACCATCAGCAGCCATTCCGCCAGAAAACTGTCCGGGTCCAGTTCCGGGTGGTGGTGGATCAGGCTCAGTTCCGCTTCGTCACCGTCCAGGTTCAAACGGATCTCGATGTCTTCCGAGAACAGCTGGTAGCAGCGGATGCTTTGCCGGATCACCTCTTCGAGGTTGGCGCTGTGTACCACCAGCGAGCCCATCAGGTGAAAGTGGCCGATGCGGCAGGGCGCCGAGGTGCGGCCCATGAATTCGTCGTTCAGTGCGCGCCAGACCAGGCGGAACAGTTGGATGAACTGGCCGGTGCGGATACGGGCCTTGGGCTGGCTGATCAGGTCCGGGTCGATCTGGCACTGGTCGAGCAGGGCGCCGGTATCAAGACCTTGTGTCCGGGGGCCGTGCAGGACGGCACGGGCGTAGTGGGAGGAGAAGGTCAGGTTTTTCATGGTTACGACTGCCGGGCCAGAGAATCCAGATGTGGGTTTTGGGCGATTTTGTCGACAATTCAGCGTTGCAAAAAATGTCAATTTATCTGTTGGAAGTTGTCATTCTGTTGCCACCAACGATTGCATTAACCTGCATTCATACGCGATGAATAAGGGAATTCCCTTGTTCGTTGACCAGCTGCTGCGCGTGCCACATTTCAGGAAGGTGGCGGGCCCCATTAGAACAAAAACAGGTTTCAGTATGGACAAAATCAGCTACAACGACTTCATCAAAGACTTCACGCCGGAGTCCATCATACAGAACTTCGTGGGTGATTTTAACGAAGGTATCAACGTCTGCGAGGAGATCTGCGACCGTTGGGCGGAAGATCCCGCCAAGGTTGGCCTGCGTTACGAACTGGCCGATGGTACCAGCGGCGAGATGACCTTCCGTGAACTGATGTTGCGTTCGGCACAGTTCGCCAACTTCCTTACATCCCAGGGCATCGGCAAGGGCGACCGTATCGCTGCGCTGCTGACGCGTACCCCTGAGCTGTTGATCGCCGTGCTGGGTGCCATGCGTGCCGGTGCTGTCTATCAGCCGCTGTTCACTGCCTTCGGTTCCGGCGCCATCGAGTACCGCCTGGAGAAGGCGCAGACCAAGCTGATCATCACCAATGCCGACCAATGGTCCAAGCTGGAAGGCGTCAAGGGCCTGCCGACCACCATGCTGGTGGCCGATGACAGCCACGCGCTGGCCGGCAAGGCGGACTTCCTCTATCACCAGACGCTGGATCAGCAGTCCGACCAGTTCGAGCCGGTGAAGATCGGTCCGGAAGACCCCTTCCTGCAGATGTTCACCTCCGGCACCACCGGCAAGTCCAAGGGCGTCACCGTGCCGGCCAAGGCGCTGTCGGCGTTCTATGTCTACATGCGTTACGCCATCGGTCTGCGTGAAACCGACAATTTCTGGAACGTGGCCGACCCGGGCTGGGCTTACGGCCTGTACTACGCGGTAACCGGGCCGCTGCTGCTGGGTTGCACCACCCACTTCAATGAAGCCGGCTTTACCGCTGAAAACACCTTCGAATTTCTGCGCAAGTACAAGATCACCAACCTGGCGGCGGCGCCGACGGCCTATCGTATGCTGAAGGCCAATGATGCACTGCTCAAGGACTACCCGGAGATCGATCTGCGCGTGGCCAACAGTGCCGGCGAGCCGCTGAACCCCGAGATCGTGACCTGGGTAAAACGTGCCTTCGATTGTCTGGTGTGCGACCAGTATGGTCAGACCGAAACCGGCATGACTTCGGCCAACTTCCATGAACTGGATCACCAGTTCCGCGAAGCCAGCATGGGTTACCAGCTGCCGGGTTACCGCCTGGTGGCGCTGGATGCCAACTTCAACGAAGTGGGGCCGGGCGAGAGCGGTGAACTGGCGATCGATATGGAAAACTCGCCGCTGTACTTCTTCCAGGGCTACACCTGGGGCGAGAAGAGCCCGTATCACGGCAAGTACTACCTGACCGGCGACGTGGTGATCAGCAACGGTGACGGTTCCCACTCCTACACCGGTCGTGATGACGACATCATCGCTTCGGCCGGTTACCGCATCGGTCCGGCGGACGTGGAAAGCACCCTGCTGGAGCATGAAGCCGTGGTCGAGAGTGCCGTGGTGGGCAAGCCCGACGACAAGCGTGGCGCCATCGTCAAGGCGTATGTGGTGACTCATCCGCAGTTCGATGCCGACGACAAGCTGGCCGAGGAGCTGCAGCAGCACGTGCGTAATCGCCTGTCGACCCATGCCTTCCCGCGTGAAATCGAATTTGTGACCGATCTGCCCAAGACGTCCAGTGGCAAGATCCAGCGTTTCCTCCTGCGCAAGCAGGCGGCTGAGGAAGTGACCTCGAATTGAGTGATTGGGGAAAGTAACTCTGAGTGAGCCTTGAGGCCCGCAAGGGCCTTCTTTTTCCAGCCGAACAGACAAAAGGTAATAACAATGAAAGTACTGGTAGCCGTCAAGCGAGTGATCGACTACAACGTCAAGGTACGCGTCAAGTCCGACCGTTCCGATGTCGATCTGGCCAATGTCAAAATGGCCCTGAATCCTTTCTGTGAAATCGCCGTTGAAGAAGCCGTGCGCCTGAAAGAGGCGGGCACCGCGACTGAAGTGGTGGTGGTTTCCATCGGCAGCAAGTCCTGCCAGGAACAGCTGCGCACGGCACTGGCGCTGGGCGCCGACCGTGCCATCCAGGTCGAAGCCGCTGAACAGCTGGATTCCCTGTCCGTTGCCCGCATCCTGCAGAAGGTCGCCGAGGAAGAATCGGCCGACCTGATCCTGCTGGGAAAGCAGGCGATCGACTCCGACAACAACCAGACCGGCCAGATGCTGGCGGCGCTGATGGACCGTCCGCAGGCGACCTTCGCTTCTGAAGTGGTTGTGGAAGGCGAGTCGCTGAAAGTGACCCGCGAGATCGATGGTGGTCTGCAGACCCTGAGCCTGAAACTGCCGGCGGTGGTGACCACCGACCTGCGTCTGAACGAACCCCGTTACGCGTCCCTGCCCAACATCATGAAGGCGAAGAAGAAGCCGCTGGATGTTAAAACTCCGGAAGAGCTGGGTGCCCAGCTGGCCGCCGGTGTTGAGTTGTTGGGTGTGGAACCGCCGGCTGAGCGTCAGGCCGGTATCAAGGTCAGCTCTGTTGAGGAGCTGGTGGACAAACTGCGTAACGAAGCGAAGGTGGTCGCATGAGCATTCTGATTATTACCGAACACGACAACCAGTCCCTGAAACCGGTCACCCTGAACCTGGTGACTGCAGCGCAGCAGATCGGCGGCGACATCGACCTGCTGGTGGCGGGTGAGAACGCCCAGGCTGCTGCCGACGCGGCCGCCGCCATCGCCGGTGTACGCAAGGTGATTCTGGCTGACAATGCGGCTTACGCGCACCAGCTGGCTGAAAACCTGAGCAAGCTGGTGGTTGAGCTGGCCGAAGGCTACAGCCACATCCTGGCGCCGGGCACTACAACCGGTAAAAACGTTGCGCCGCGAGTGGCTGCGCTGCTGGGTGTCAATCAGCTGTCCGACATCAGCGGTGTGGAAGCGCCGGATACCTTCAAGCGCCCGATCTACGCGGGTAACGCCATCGCAACCGTCAAGTCTGCCGATGCAGTCAAAGTGATCACCGTGCGCGGCACCGCCTTCGATGCCGCTGAAGCCGCTGGTGGTAGCGCGGCTATCGAAGCCTGCGGCTCCGTGCATCAGCACGCCGACATCAGCTTCGTCGGTGAAGAGCTGGCCAAGTCCGACCGCCCGGAACTGACCGCCGCTTCTGTGGTGATCTCCGGTGGCCGTGGCATGGGCAACGGCGACAACTTCGAGCTGCTCAACAAGGTCGCCGACAAGCTGGGTGCGGCCGTGGGTGCATCCCGTGCCGCCGTCGATGCCGGCTTCGTACCCAACGACATGCAAGTGGGTCAGACCGGCAAGATGGTCGCGCCGGAACTCTACATCGCCGTGGGTATCTCCGGTGCCATCCAGCATCTGGCCGGCATGAAGGATTCCAAGGTGATCGTGGCGATCAACAAGGACGAGGAAGCGCCGATCTTCCAGGTCGCCGACTATGGTCTGGTAGGGGACTTGTTCGAGGCGGTTCCCGAATTGGAAAGCCGCCTCTAACAGGCTGCTGAAAATCTATCTGTGTTGCCGATGCATCGTTAAAAACAGGCTCAAAATGCTCATTTAGTCCACTAAACTGCGCTTTTTCGCCTGTTTTTGCCCGGGCGGCGTCCCGCTTGCCTCGGCTGCCTCGATAACGCTTTTCAACACCCTGTAAACCTGCTGTATGGCCTGGCCGGATGTTAGTGCTCGGTCTGGCCATGATTGATCGCGGTCAGCGTCTCGTTGATATCGAAGATGCGGCCGCGAATGTTTTTTGCGCCCATCGCTTCCACTCGTTTCGAGTGCATCTCCAGATACGCCTGCGCCGATGCCCTGTCGGCAAAGTGATAGACCCCGCCCGCTTCACCGGTTTCGACATTCTCGGTCCAGATCTTGGAGATGAACCCCGGTTCCTGGTTGATCGACTCGGCCAGTCCGCGTGCCGCCTCGGTCAGGTTATCGCCGAGCATTTCGCCAGGCATGGTAAAATCGATCTGCAAGATAACAGCCATGATATGAACCCTATTCCGGATGAACTGGCCGCCAGCTTAGGCAGGCTGGGCCGGAACGACAAGAAGGCACTTTCAGGTGCCTCGGTTACCTGCAGGAAACCCATGAGCCGAGATTGTGAACTCTACCAGGTCCTTGAATTGATTGGCGGCAAGTGGAAGCCTCTGATTCTGTTCTGGTTAAAGAATGAAACACTACGCTTTGGTCAATTACGCCAGCAGATGCCGGAAGTCAGCCAAAAGGTGCTGACGCAACAGCTGCGCGAGTTGGAGCAGGACGGTATCATCTGCCGGGAAGTGTTTCCCGAAGTGCCACCGCGCGTCGAATACTCGCTAAGTCCCCTGGGGCGCAGCCTGATTCCGCCTTTGCAGTCTCTACATGACTGGGTGGTGGAACATGCCGATGCATTGGCTGCCGCACGGAAGCCGTCAGGATCAAACGAGCAAACAGGAGAATGTTGAATGTTGCACGCATGTATCAAGCGCCTGGCCCTGGTCGCGGGCCTGAGTATTCTCACCGCCGGCTGTGCGGTGTCGCCTACCGGCGAGAAGACCCTGCTGCTCAATTCACCGGCGCAGATGAAAGCGATGGGCACCCAGTCCTTCGAACAGATGAAAGAAAAGCTTCCGGCCGAGGATGATGCGCGTACCAACCGCTATGTGCAGTGTGTCGCCGACGCCATCGTCATGCAGGTGCCGCGTGAATACGGCTATGCGCCCCAGGACTGGGAGCTGGTGGTGTTCAAGGATGATGCGGTCAACGCCTTCGCGCTGCCGGGTGGCAAGATCGGTGTCTATACCGGCATGCTCAAGGTCGCCGATAACCAGCACCAGCTGGCGTCCGTGATCGGGCATGAGGTATCCCACGTACTGGCACAGCATGGCAATGCCCGCATGAGCCAGCAGCAGTTGACCCAGTTGGGCATGGCCGCCGCGACTATCGCGCTGGCTGACCGAGTGGATTCCAAGACCCAGCAGGCGGCGATTCTTGCCTTGGGCTTGGGAGCACAGTACGGCATTTTGCTGCCCTACAGCCGCAAGCATGAATCCGAAGCCGACATGCTGGGCCAGGAGCTGATGGCGCAGGCCGGTTTCGATCCGCGTGAAGCCGTCGTGCTGTGGCAGAAGATGGCTCAGAAGGGCGGCGCAACTCCGCCGGAGCTGCTGTCGACTCACCCGGCGCCGAGTACCCGTATCCATCAACTGGATGCTCAGGTGCAGCAATACATGCCGCTGTACCAGCAGGCGCGTGCTGCCGGCCGTCGCCCGGATTGTGATCGGTTGAAGCCGCGTTAATCGGGGCTCGGACGAAACAGCAGGGGGCTCTGTGGCTTTAGGTCCCGTGCTTGGCAGCTCCTTTACATCCCTGTAACCGCTGCCTACCGTACATCCTGTACATAAAAAACCTCCCGCTGCTTTTGGGGCAGGGGAGGTTTTTTAATCGCTACGGCAGGCGTCAGATCAGTCGATCAAGCCATACTGGTCGCGCAGGATCTCGATGATCTCGGCTTTCGGGTTTTCCGACAGCTCGATCTTGTGGCCGACGACCTTCTCGGCGATATCCAGATAGGTGCGGGACACGTCCATCAGCACTTCGGTCGGCAGGGCGTTGTCGCGGGCCAGGGCTTCACGTTCCGGCATGCGCTCCTTGTTGAGCAGGATATCCGGATCCGGGAAGTGGTTCAGCAGCAGCTGACGGAAGCCTTCCTTCGACTTTTCGATCACCTTGCCATCGCGGTAGGCCGGGCCGTCCCAGATGCGGGAGGAGTCCGGTGTACCCACTTCATCCATGTAGATCAGCTTTTCGTTGCCGGATGCGTCGGTTACGTAACCGAATTCGAATTTGGTATCGACGAACACCTGATCCAGCTCGGCCAGTGCATCGCTGATTACGCCGAAGCCTTCCTTGAGCAGCTTTTCATACTGGGCAATGTCGTCGGCAGAACGGAAGCCAAAGGCCTCGAAGTTGTCGGCGATGTTGGCGCGAGTGATGTTGACGTCATCCGCTTCCGGCACGCCCGGAATACCGCGCAGGATACCCTTGGTGGACGGGGTCATCAGAAGCTCAGGCAGCTTCTGGTCCTTCTGCAGGCCTTCCGGCAGGGTGATACCGCAGAACTCGCGCTCGCCCTTGCTGTAGGCACGCCACATGGAGCCGGTGATGTACTGACGGCAGATCGCCTCGATCATCACCGGGCGTGCCTTCTGTACGATCCAGACGAACGGATGCGGGATGTCGACGATATGGCTGTCGGCAAGACCCTTTTCGCGGAACAGGCCGAACCAGTGATTGGAGATCGCATTCAGCGCCGCACCTTTGCCCGGTACGCCGTTAAGGCCGCCTTCACCGTGCCAGATGCAGTCGAACGCGGAGATGCGGTCGCTGATCACCATGATCGCCAGAGGCGCGTCAGGCGCTACATCATAGCCTTTTTCTTCGATCAGACGGCGGCTGTCTGCTTCGGTCAGCCAGTAGACGGAGCGTACCTTGCCGCTGTGAACGGGGCGGTCGGTACGGATCGGCAGGTCGTTGTTTACGGCCAGAACGGATTGCGCAAGGCTCATGGTGTCACAGGTCCTGTTGCTTGGATTGGTCAGCCATCAAGGGCAGAAATGAATGGCGCGATTCTAGCACAAGGTTGGGCCATGTCGCGCGCAGAGCAATCGCTTGCAGGAGCCTGCCCGCAGGCGATAAACCCCGGGTGAGGTCATCGCTTGCAAGCAAGCTCCTACAGGTGGTTTCTGGCTGTAGGAGCCTGCCTGCAGGCGATAAAATGGCTTTGGTTACTTGAGAAGATGTTCGTAGCGTTTGTCCGTCAGAGTCTTCAGGAAGGCAACGATGGCATCTACGCGCTCGTCCTCCAGTGCGGGGCCATGCTCGAGCTCTTTCCGCGCCAGGTTGTCGGCCACTTCCGGTTCACCCCAGGGCTCGCCGGTTTCCGGGTTGGTGGTGCGGGTGGGGTTGTTGTACTTGTCGTAGAACAGCACCACGGTGCGCAGGTCCTTGAACACGCCGTTGTGCATGTAGGGGCCGGTGACCGCCACGTTGCGCAGGGTCGGCACCTTGAACTTGCCGGCCTGTGCCGGATCGTCAACGGCCGGATTGTCCAGCAGGCCCTGGTCAACGAACTCCGGCGCAACACCGTTTACCGCACGTAACTGGGCATTCACCGGTGTGCCGATATTGCGGTACTCGTAGTTACTGAAGGACTCATCCCGAGCACGGGCGCTTTTGCGCAGCTGGTGGCACTGGTTGCAGTTGGTGAACTGCTGAGAAAAGAACAGTAAACGGCCCAGCTCTTCCTGGTCGGTCAGCTTGGCTTCGCCGCGCAGAAAACGGTCGTACTTGGCGTCGAAGGGGGCAAAGAACTCGGTTTGCTCGAAGGCTTCCAGGCTGTCGGTCATGGCGGCATAGCCCTGTTCGGTCTGGTCGAGAATGCCGGCACCGTAGAGGGCATCGAACTGGCGAACATACTCTGGGCTTTCCTTCAGTCGGGCGACGACGCTGGCCTTGTCCGGCATGCCCATCTCGATCGGGTTCAGCGGCGGGCCACCGGCCTGTTCGGCCAGCGTGGCGGCACGGCCATCCCAGAACTGGCCGCCAACCCATTCGCCGTCAGTG
The DNA here is from genome assembly GCA_963677795.1 of uncultured Marinobacterium sp. GTDB lineage: Bacteria > Pseudomonadota > Gammaproteobacteria > Pseudomonadales > Balneatricaceae > Marinobacterium. The sequence goes on from OY782520.1 coordinate 3,468,065, forward strand.
TTGCGATGAAATTCCGGGCTGAAGCTGGCATAGCCTGCAGAAGGGGCGTTGCGATCACCGATTGAGTGGCCGTCGTCACCGATTGAGCCGCCGAGCTCAGTCCCCGGGCGATTGTCGGCAAGACCCTGAGCCGGTGAGTGGCAACTGGCGCATGACTGGCTGCGGTTTTTGGACAGGTTGACGTCGAAAAACAGCTGCTGGCCCAGCTGCGCCCTGCCTGCTGGACCTGTATTCGGAGGCGTCTCGGCAAGCGCGGACAGCGGCAGTAGGCCAAGTGAAAGAAACAGGGGCAGCAGCGATTTAGCCTTCATAAGGATATAACCTGATTATCAGAATCATTCTCATTAGTAAGGCGATCTTAACACGTTGTCTGGTCATGTGCAGCGATCATCTCGGTGGCTGTTTGATCCAGGGCAAGGCTGGGGTAAGGTGTGCCCTTCCAAAACGCACAGCAGGAGGCCGTTAATGCGTGTTGCAACCGCACATAATCGTGAACAGCAGGTGATCGAGGCACTGGAGGGATTCGATGCAAACTTGAGCGAAACTTTCAGGCAGCAGAAGTATGAGCGCATGTCCGCTTCGGCGTTCAGCTTCTTTCGCGGTAGCAACCATCTGTATTGGCAGGATCTGTACCGGGACTGGCACTTCTCTCTGTTTGGCGGCACAACCGAGACTCAGACCTGGCTGCAGGGTGATGCGCATCTGCACAACTTCGGCGCTTACGGCAGTCATGATGACCTGGTTCGCTTCGGTCTGGACGATTTTGATGACGGTATTATCGGCGACTACCAGTATGATCTTTGGCGTCTGCTGGTCAGTGTCGTGCTGGCGGTGCGCGAAAACGATTCGCTCAAGCCTGATGCCCTGCCCGAGATTCTGCGCACGCTAATCGACACTTATCTGCACACGTTACAGCAGGATGTGGCCGAGACAGCCAACTGGGCCGCTACGGCGCAGACCACCGACGGGAAATTGCAGTCCTTTCTGATCAAGGTGTCCGAGAAGAAGGGGCGGGCGCGCATGTTGCAGAAATGGACCTGCTGTGAACAGGGCAATGAACGTCGTTTTATTGTCGACCATCCCAAGCTGGAACCCCTGTCAGCAGACGATCGGGCGGCGCTGGAGCAGGCACTGGTCGACTATCAGGCGACGCTGGATGACCAGGTGCCAGGGCATAGTCATCAGCACTTCAGGGTCAAGGATCTGGCACGGCGTCTCAGTGCCGGCACGGGCTCACTGGGTATGGATCGCTTTTATGCCCTGGTGGAAGGCCAGGGAGAAGCCGACCATGACGATGTCATTCTGGATATCAAGGCGCAGCAGCCGCCTGCGGCCTGGCGGGTGATGAATGAAAGTGAGCGGGCCGAATATCGTCGCATGTTTAGCCATGAAGGGGAGCGCCATGCGTTGGCGTTTCAGGCGATGGCACGTCACCCCGACCCTTATGTGGGCTGGCTGGCGCTGGGAGATCAGGTGTTTTCGGTACGCGAACGTTCGCCGTTCAAGGCCGACTATCCGACCGACAAGCTGCACAAGCCCAAACACTGGCATCATCTGGTGACGGCCTGGGGACGCATTCTGGCAGCCTCGCATCTGCGCGGAGCGGCTGCGCTGGGCGAGTCAGGAGGGTCTGTCTTTGCCGATGCGGTATTGCAGCTGACGCTGCCGCGGCGTGAGGCTTTTACCGAGCTGCTGATGAGCATGGCGCAAGCCTACGCCGACTGTGTGCAGAACGATTATGCGAGTTTCTGCCGATACCTGAAGCGGTGATTTTTGGCGGTTATTTAATGACGACCAGTTCGCGCAGCCGTTCCAGTTCTTCGATCCGCTTTTGGGTCTCAGCGATAAAGGCCTGGCCAGCCGCGAAGCGAGCGACCTCGCCATCCTTGTCGTTGAGGAAGGCGCGGGTCATCGCCTCGGCGCGCTGGTCGAGCCAACGATTCTGCAGCTCCACCTCATGACGCTGAGCCTGTTCCGGCAGGTAGTCGAGGGTGTCCTGGAACAGCAGGTAGAGTCGGGCATCCCAAAGATAGGCGATGCTGGACAGGGTATGGTTCTTGGCCAGCTGGGTTTCTTCCAGTGCCATCTGCGCTTCCAGTTGGGCGATAGGCTGGTCCAGCTTGGGTGCCCACTTCAGGTCGGCACTGGCCGGCAGGGAGTCAGCCGCCGGGGCTGCTGTCGGCTGAGCCTCTGCCGCCGCCGGCGGTACCACCGGTTCGGCTTTTGCCTGGGGCTTGTTGGTAAAGGGCATCGGAAGTGTCTGGCATCCGGCCAGAGTGAGGCTGAACATCAGGCAGGCAGCGGCAGATCCCAGTCGTGCAGTCATCGGTAACCCTTTAATCAGTGACAAAACAAGTGACAAGCCCGTCATTCTACCCGAGCCAGAGCCACAGGCCAGTGCCTGACGCAATTTGCCCGCCGGCATCGTCGCTGATAGTATTGCTCGCGCTCTTGGGGGAGTAATCTTCTGTCCGACCCAGTCGGCGGAGTGGCTGTCAACATAATTGAGCCTCAAGCTCATGGCAGTCGCGTCCCGTTCCCGGGATTGATGAGACCTGAGACATGACGCACTGTCCTGGCGGGCCTGTGTGTGATGTCTTATGGAATCAACAAGCCCGCCGGACCTGTTTTTTAATGGACGCATTCATACCTTCGACCCTCGCGGTCGCCATTGCCGAAATCGGCGACAAGACTCAGCTTCTTACCCTGTTTTTGACTGCCCGCTTTGCCCAGCGCAATGCGATCATTCTTGGCATCCTCGTTGCGACACTCATCAATCATGCCCTGTCTGCATGGCTTGGTGCCTGGCTGGTGCAGTGGATTCCGGAGCATTGGGTCCCCTGGATCATTGCTGTCAGTTTCATTGCAGTGGGGCTGTGGGTGCTGATTCCGGACAAGGAGGATGAAGAGGAGGGCGCGATTCTCAAGTACGGTGCGTTCATTGCCACCTGCGTACTCTTCTTTATCGCCGAGATCGGTGACAAGACTCAGATCGCCACCGTGATTCTGGCGGCTCGCTATGACAGCCTGTTCTGGGTCATTGCCGGCACCACCATCGGCATGATGCTGGCCAATGTGCCGGTCGCCTATGCCGGCAACTGGCTGATGCAGAGAGTTCCGCTCAACCTGGCACGCTGGTCTGCCTGTGGTCTGTTCGTGGGGCTGGGAATATTGTCGGCTGTTGCTGTTTGAACGCCGAGCTGTTCAGACAGGGCTCAGTTCCAGCGCCTATACTGCAGAGCACCAATCATTTGTGAAGACAAAAGGAGCGATAAAATGAGCCTGTATAAAATGCTGGGGTCTGCCGTCTTGGCATCAACGATACTGCTGGTCGGCTGTGGTGATGACCAGAAGGCTGTTGAAGAAAAAGAGGCCGCTCCGCTGGTTGAGGAGTCTTCATCCGAACCATCCGCAATGGATACGATGAAGAAGGAGGCGGGTGAAACCATGGATGCGGCCGGTGATGTCATGAATGAAGCTGGAGAGGATGTCCGTGAGACAGCCGGTGACATGACGGACAAGGCTGCCGAAATGGGGGAGCAGATCAAAAAGGATGCCTCGGATGCCTATGAAAAGGCCGAAAACGGGGTGCGTGAAATGGGTGAAAAGGCAGCTGAAACAGCAGCAGAGCTGGAGCAGGAAGCGCGTGCACAGATTGACGGCATGAAGCAGGATGCCGAGACCGAAAGCACGCAATAAGCGTACCTGATCCCTGCCATGAAAACGCGGCTTTGATGCCGCGTTTTTGTTGTCATGCAAACGTCATCTTGCTCTGCTAGCTTCGCGTTAATGTCGCCTTATGTATACAGGGCGAAAAGTCAGTCACGAAGTTGAACAGGATGTTTGCTTGAGTCCGCCTCTGGAACGAAACCCGGTTTCACTCACCACGCCCCAACTGGGCGTTGCACTGTTTGCACTGCTGATGATCGGTGCCGTCTGGCTGTTTACCGCTTTCCAGCTACGTGACAGCCGGGAGCAGGCCCTTGCCCGGCAGGGCACGGCGCTGGCCAATCTGTCGTTCATTGTGGCGGAAAACCTGGAGCAGGTGCTGGACCGGGCGAAAACCTTGCGCGTACTGGTGGACGATATCCAGCAAAGAGAGCAGCCCGAGATCGGGACCGAGATGGCGTCCCTGATTCTGTCCGACCCGGTGTTCAACCGGCTCAGCCTCTACGATAGCCGGGGTTTGCTGAGCTATAACACTTCGCCAAGCAGCTTGCTGCATCTGGAGCCTGAGTGGCAGCTTGCCCCCGCCCAGGGGGCGGCTGATCTCTGGGTGTTGCCCCGCAACGCCTGGCAGCATCCCTGGTCGATGCCCCTGCTGCTGCCGGATGTACCGGTTAGAGGGGGCGGCAGCCGTTTCCTGTTGCTTGAGTTGGATCTGGGCTATCTGCTCAGGCTGTATCAGAGCCTGGACCTGGGCGCTCAGGCCAGCATTCATATCCTGACCACCTCCGGTGAAGAGCTGGCCCAGGTCGATCAGAGTGGCCTGGTCATCGCAAATGGCCGTTTCGATAACGGCGTGGTGCTGGATTCACGTTTGCACCATGGCCGCTTCAATGCCCAGGACCTCAAAACCGGACAAACCTTTTTCAGTTTCTTTCACCGCCTGGAGTCCTTCTCCTTTGTGGTGGTGGTGCGCCAGGCGGAAAGCGAAATCCTCGGGCCCTACCGGGAACAGCGGTCCGAGTATATTTTTACCGTGCTGCTACTCAGCCTGGTGGTGCTGATTGGACTTGCCTGGCTGCTTTGGATGATGCATGGACGGGAGGCCCACCTGCGTGCACTGGAGCACTCCGAGCAGCGTAATCAGACGCTGCTGGACCGACTGCAACAGGAGCATCGGCAGACGCTGGAAGCAGCATCGCGGGATGCGCTGACCGGGCTGTACAATCGCCGGCTGTTTCTGGAACTGGCGCATTCTCACCTGCTGGGTGCCAAGCGCCAAGGGCGTTTCGCGGCTGTGTTCTTCATTGATCTTGATCGTTTCAAGGCGATCAACGACACCCTGGGCCACAAGGTGGGTGATCAACTGTTACAGGCGGTCGCTGAGCGGCTGACCCTCAGCTTGCGCGAAAGTGACATCATCAGCCGGTTCGGGGGCGATGAGTTTGTGTTGATGCTCACCGGAGTAAAGCGACGCGAGGATATTGAACTCAAGGCCGGAGAGCTGGTGGAGGCTCTGGCTGCGCCCTATGCCCAGTTACAGGACTCAGGGCTCAGTACCAGCCCCAGTATCGGTATCGCCCTGTCGCCCCAGGATGGCATGGAGATCGAAACGCTGGTCAAGCATGCCGATATGGCGATGTACACGGCCAAGCGGGCGGGGCGAGGGCGTTATGCCTTTTTCGATACCGCGCTCAACAGTCAGGATCTGGATGCCGCCAGCCTGGCGCAACAGTTGCCCGAGGGGTTGGAGCAACAGCTGTGTATCCATCTGCAGCCGCGTCTGTCGCTGCCTGATTACCGGGTCACCGGCTTTGAAGCCCTGGTGCGCTGGGATCATCCCGAATTTGGCCTGCTACCGCCTTCGCAACTGTTGCCGTTGGCCGAGTCGCAGAAGTTGATGCCGGCCCTGGCGCGACAGGTGCTGTGTCAGGTCTGCGAACAGCTGCAGCAGTGGCGGGTCGATGGTCTGCCGGTCGTGCCGGTAGCGGTCAATTTCAGTCTGTCCCAGCTGCAGGCGGCCGAGCTGGGCGAGCGACTTGAGATCATCCTGCAGCGTTACCATATCGATCCGTCCTGGATCGAGCTGGAAATCAATGAGCGTGACTTGCCGCAGTTGGGCGCCGAGCAGTTCAAGGTGCTGCGCCAGCTGCATCAGGTTGGCGTAGGGCTGACCATCGATGATTTCGGCAGCAGCGGGCTCGATCCGGAGCGGATTCGCCGGTTGCCGTTCAGCCGGATCAAACTGGACCGGTCATTCATCCGTGATATCCGCAACAGTTATGACGACAATATCCTTTTGTCGGCGACCATTTCCCTGGCCCAGCGGTTGGGGGTAAAGGTCGCCGCCAAGGGGGTGGAAACACCGGATCAGCTGGTTTACCTGAAGCTGGCCGGTTGTGATGAAGTGCAGGGGCATCTGTTCAGTCGTGCCATGAATGCTGAAGAGGCGCACCAGTATCGCCACCAACCTGAACAGGAACTAGCCGTATGATACTGATCTTGCGTGGTTTGACGTTACTGCTGATGATGGCCGTGGGGGTGGCCTGGGCCGACGCGGCCTGCAAGCAACCCCGAGTGTTGCATTTCGCAGCCATCCCCAAAAAAAGTCTGGCTCAACAGTATGAGGAGTTCGAGCCCCTGCGCCAGGAGCTGCAGCGGGCGCTGGGAATTCCGGTCCGTACCGTTTCCGTGCACTCCTACCAGGCGGTAATCGAGGGGCTGCTGTCCGGTGCCGTGGACCTGGCCGAGCTGGGGCCGGCCGCGTATATCCAGGCCAAGGCGCGTGACCCTGAAGTTCAGGTGTTGGCGGCCTACAGTTTCGAGGGTGGTCCGTTCACGCCCCAGGGGAGCTATTACAACTCGTTGCTGCTGGTGAGGGCGGAGTCGGGGCTTGAGTCCATTCATGACCTCAAGGGGCGCTCGGTGGCCCTGACCGACCCTGGCAGCACTTCCGGGGCCTTGATCCCCATGACCGAATTCAAACGCGAGAGCGGTGTGGTGCTGGCCGATTATGTCGGACGCCTGGTCTATGCCGGGTCTCATGATCGTGCTATCCAGGCGCTGCTTGCCGGGACGGTCGATGCGGCCTTCGTGTCCAGCCGCCGGGCCGATGACTATATCGGTCGCGGCGAGTCGACCAGCGATGCCCTGCACGAACTCTGGCGCTCGCGGCCGATCCACTATGACCCGTTTACGGTAAGCAGCCATCTCTGTCCCGATATTCAGGCGCGTATTCGGCAGGTGCTGCTGACCCCCTCGCCAGCTCGTCAGCTACTGCTGGAGACCAAGGGGGCCGTAGGCATGCAGGGTGTCAGTGATGAGGACTACCGCTGGCTGGGGCAGCTGGTGCGTCAGCTGAAGTAACGGGCAGGTCATAGCCCTGCTGCAGTTCGGTCAGGCTTTGTCGGCACAGCTGGTTCAGTTGTGCCAGTTCTGCCGTGGGGCAGGGCGTTTGCTGCTCCAGCGTGCGGCTAAGCTCAGCGGCCTGCTGTATGCCGAAGTTGCTCAGGGTTCCGGCCAGCTTGTGCAGCAAGGGAGCCTGTTCGCCCGGCTGTGCTTCGGTCAGCTGTTGCAGTAGTTCGAAACACTGGGCCTGCATCTGCTGACACAGGCTGCAGAAGCGTTCGCGCCCCAGCATGCTGAGGTGTTGCTCAAGCAGGGCGTGGTTCAGTCGTTTGGGCCGGGGGAGTGGTCCGACCTGGCCGCCGGGCTCGGTTGTGGCCGGCTGATGCAGCAGGCGGTTGAGTTCGTCGAACTGCAGCGGCTTGCTGACCACCGCATCCATGCCGGCCTGCTGGTAGCGGCGGATCTCCGCCGGGGTGACCGAGGCAGTCAGGGCGATGATGCGTACTCCGGCCCTGGATGGATCCGGGTGCTGGCGCATGCGGCGCGCGGTCTCGATACCGTCCATGTCGGGCAGATGAATATCCATCAGCACCAGGTCGTAGCCGTGGTCGTTGTGCATCGACAGGGCGGTGTAGCCATCATCGGCGACGCTCACGCTGTGGCCCTCCGATTCCAGCAACCCCACCGTCACCTGCTGGTTGATCGGAGTGTCTTCCACCAGCAGGATATCCAGCTGCGGCTTTCTTTTCTCCTCGCCGGCAAGGACGGGGGCCGGGGCCGGCCCTGATGGTGCCGCGAGCGGATAGTCCTGCTCGATCCAGAAGCGGCTGCCGACACCGGGCTGACTGTCGAAACCGATCTCGCCACCCTGAAGTTCCACCAGTCGTTTGCAGATCGACAGCCCCAGGCCGGTGCCGCCGAAACGGCGGGTGATGGAGCTGTCGGCCTGGCTGAAGTGCATGAAGATACGGGCATGGGCGGCCTCGGGGATACCGATGCCGCTGTCTTCTACCTCGAAATGGATGCGGCAGCTGTCGGCACTGGCTTTAACGGCACGGGCCTTGATCAGCACATAACCTTCGTGGGTGAACTTGAGCGCGTTGGTGCACAGGTTGAGCAGCACCTGATTCAGTGCCCTGGGGTCACCCACTACACGTTGCGGCAGCTCGGGTTCGAGGCGCAGGATCAGGTCCAGATGCTTCTCCTGCGCCATCGGTGTCAGTAACTGGCGCAGCTGTTCGAGCTGTTCATGCAGGCTGAACTCCACCTGTTCCAGCTCCATCTGCCCGGCCTCGATCTTGGTGAAGTCGAGCACGTCGTTGAGGATGCTCAGCAGGGACTGGCCGGAGCGGTAGATGGAATCCACCCGCTGGTGTTGCTCGGGACTCAGTTTCGAACGCATCAACAGCTGGGCCATGCCGAGAATGCCGTTCATCGGCGTGCGGATCTCGTGGCTCATGGTGGCCAGGAACTGGCTCTTGGCTTCACTGGCGGCTTCCGCCTTCTCCCGTGCCAGTTCGGCCTGCTCCTTGGCCTTGCGTTCGCTGATGTCGGTCAATGAACCCTCGTAGTATCTCAGGCTGTGCTGCTCATCGGTAATGCGATGTGCCGAGATGGAGATGCTGGCCTCGCTGCCGTTACTGCGTCGCCAGCGGGTCTCGAAGCCCAGCACGCGTTCTTCGCGGTTCAGGCGGGCAAGAAACTGGCGGCACTCCTCGCGATCGACGAAGCAATCACGCAACACATCAGTGACCGTGCCGAGAAAGGCATCGGCACTGGGATAGCCCAGCAGTTTTACCAGTGCCGGGTTGGCGGAGATGAAGCGGCCGCGCCGGTCAATGCGGAAGATCCCTTCGCTGGAATTTTCGAACAGCGAGCGATACTCGCGTTCCGACTGTTCCAGGCTCTGGTACAGCTTGGCGTTCTCGATTGAAATGGCGGCCTGTGAAGCGAGAATCTGCAGCGTTTTCAGCCGATCGCGGTTGAAAATGTCGCGGCTTTCGGTGTGTTCCAGATAGAGGATCGCGGTCAGCTCGCCGTGGTACAGGATCGGGATCGCCAGCAGCGAACGTGGCTGGTGCTGGCGGATGTAGCGGTCCTGCTGAAACATCTGGTGCTCGGTGGCGTTGCCCAGCACCACATCTTCCTTGGTCCGCGCCACATAGTTGATGATGCTCAGCGGCAGCAGGCCTTCGCTCTGTTCCAGTACCTGGGCATTGAACAGACGTGGGGCCTGGTTGAGACAGATCTCCGCTTCCAGGAACAGCCCCTTTTGGCGACGCAGGATAAGGATGGCGCGCTGGGCGCCGGCGTTTTGCAGTGCCAGCTGCATCAGCCGTTCCAGCAGGCGTTCCAGCACGATTTCGTCGGAGATCGCCTGGGAGGCGTGAATCACCGAGTTGATGTCGAACGCCTGGTTGTCCAGTGTCTGGTTAAGCGCCGGAGAATCCTTCGGCTGACTGTCCTCCAGGTGGCGCAAGGGGCGTTCCAGGGTGAACGGATACTGCTCCTGCATCTGTTCAAGCTTGGCGCGGCCACCCCAGTCGGCATAGCGCTCGTAGGCATCCTGCAGGTAGGTGCGGGCGATGCCGGGCTTGTCCCAGGCCAGGTAAAACTGCCCGGCCAGTTCGGTGGCCATCGCTTCGTCCAGGATGAAGCCCTGTTGGCGAGCCTGCTCGATCGCCTGCTCATACAGGTCCATCGCCTTGGTGTACTTGTGCTGGCTGCGATACAGCTCGGCTTCCAGCAGGTCGGCGTGGTGGCGATGGTTCTCTGGCGAGAAGCGGGCCAGCTTGCGCAGGTGGCGCAGAGTCTGGCGCACCTTCTGCAGTCTGGCAGGCTGCTGCAGGATGCTGGTCTGCGGCAGCTGGGCGAGGATGCTCAAGGCATTCAACTGCTGTAGCCAGGGGACGGTCAGCGTGCCGTTGATCGAGGCGCGTAGTTCCATGCCGGCTTCGCTGTGCCGGTAGGCGCCGGCATAGTCGCCGAACAGGTAACAGAGCAGGCTTTTGTAAAAATGGTGCAGGCTGATGGCGGTGCGATGATTTTCCCGCTTCAGCTCTGCCAGATTGCGTTCTTCATGGTAGAAGCGGCCATCGAACCGGGTCGGGTCGCTGCATTGGCCACGCAGATTTTCCATGCTTTGCAATACGAACTGTGAATACTGCAGCGATTGCTGCTGTCCGGACTCTGACAGCAGGGCTGCATACTGCTCCAGCCGGGGCTGCAGCTCATCCAGGTTGCGACACAGAGGAAAGGCATACTGGATGTAGGCCGCCAAGGCATAGGCGCTCCACTCCATGTCGCCGGCATCCAGAGCCAGCTGGTGAGCCTTGAGCAGGGACTCCATGCAGTTGCGCAGTGGTTCGCGGTAGTGGCGGATATAGCTGTTAAACAGCGACAGGGTGCGGTGGTGGGTCAGTACCGACGGCTGTTGCTGATCCAGCTGCAGGGCCAGTTTGCCCAGTCGATAGCCCTGCTCGATAGCGTTGAACTGGCCGCAGAGGACGCCGCCGTAACCGGCGAAGGCCAGCGCGGCTGACGGGTTGAGACCGTGTCTCAGGGTCAGCTCGACCTGTTTTGCCATCACCAGAGGGCGCAGCTCGGAACTGGAGAATTTGATGGCGCCGAACATGCTTGCCAGGATCGGCATCGCCGCCAGCAGTTCGGGCTCTTCCATGCTGGGCAGCTGAAGGACCTTGTCCGCCGGTATGCGGCGCAACAGCCATTGGGTACGGGCCACCACATAGGCCAGCTGGCCGTCGCGTGGTTTGGCGGGGATGTTGATGCCCAGCTGTTGCAGGGCCAGCTGGGCGGTCTGCAATGCCTGGCTGAATTCGTTATTGGCAACTTGCGACTGGATCTGGATCTCAAACACCCGAATGCGGTCGAGCAGACGGACGGCATGGGCCTCGACACTTTGAATCAGGCTCTGCATGTGCTCCTGCTGGCCCTTGATGTTGGCAATATCCGCCGCGGTCGTGTGCAGTTCCAGTGCCAGCGGGTAGTCGCGCTGCCAGCCATTGATCGGCAGCAGGCTCAGGCCGGTATTGAGGTATTCCATGGCGGAGTCAAAGGCGGCGGATTCTTTCGCCTTGAGGCCGGCCTGCAGGTTGAGCCGGGCCAGCTGCAGGCGTTCGTCATCGGAGGTCAACAGCTTCTGTGCCTGGTTCAGGTGGTTGCTTATCTCGAAGATGCGGCTGTCGATCTCTTCCGGCTGCAGGCTTTGCTGCAGCTGGCGCCCGATCTGCAGGTGCAGCTGTTCCAGCGCACTGTCTTCGATCAAAGAATAGGCAGCCTGCTGTACTCGATCGTGAACGAAACGGAAGCGGGTGCGCTCCGGTTCCAGGTTCTGGAACAGACGATAGCTGTCGTCCTGGGGCACGATCAGGCCCTCGGTCAGTGCCGGCCAGAGGCAGCGGCTGGCCGCTTGCGGAACGAGACCACTGACCACGGACAGGGTGCGCAGGTTGAAGCTGCTGCCGATGCAGGCGGCCAGTGGCAGCACCTGCTGGGTGGCTTCGGGCAGGCGCTGGATCTTGCTGACCATCAGTTCGATGACGTTATCGGTTATCTCCTGGGCGCGAATTGCGTCCTCGTCCCATTGCCAGTGCTGTTCGCGAAAGCTGATCAGACCATCCTGATGCAGCGCGTGCAGGAACTGGCTGAGGAAAAAGGGGTTGCCCTGGGTCTTTGCCATGCAGGCCTGGGCCAGTGCACGGCAGGTTTGTAGCTCCACGCGCAGGGTATCGGCGACCAGCTGGTTGACCTCGTTCAGTTGCAGCGGGTGCAGCGTCATCTCCAGCGGCGGCTGGTCACTGTGCTGCAGGCGCTCCAGCAGAGTACGCAATGGGTGAGTAGCGCTCAGCTCGTGGTCACGGTAGCTGCCGATCAGCATCAGTCCAGGCGGGGGACTGACATTGATCAGTATTTCGATCAGGTGCAGCGAGGCCAGGTCGGCCCAGTGCAGGTCATCCAGGAACAGCACCAGCGGGCGCTGAGGGGTGGCCAGCACGCGCAGCATCTGGATGAAGATGCGCGAAAAGCGGTTCTGTTCTTCCATCGGCGGCAGCGGTGGCAGCACCGGCTGGTTGCCGATGATCAGCTCCAGTTCGGGAATCAGCTTGATCAGTACCTGGGCATGGTTGCCGATGCTGTCGAGCAGACGCTTGCGCCAGCGGGCGATGCGTTCTTCCGGCTCGGTGAGCAGCTGGCGTACCAGCCCCTGCAGGGCCTGAACGATGGCGTAATAGGGCCGACTGCGGCGGAACTGGTCGAACTTGCCGGCGTTGAAGCTGCCGCCCTGTTCATTGACGTACTGGCGCAGTTCGTTGACCAGGCTGGTCTTGCCCACGCCGGCATAGCCGGTGATCAGGATCAGCGGGTGGGCGCCTCGGCTGCAGCTGTCGTACTGTTCGCGCAGCTGGGCCAGCAGTGGCTGGCGGCCATACAGGCGCTGTGGAATCTGGAAGCGGGCGGAGAGATCGTGGCGCCCGGGCTGGAAGCGCAGGTCGTATTCCTGGCGCTGGTGTGCCTGCAGGCAAAGTTGCAGGTCATGGATCAGGCCAACACTGGATTGGTAGCGCTGGGCGGCATCCTTGGACAGCAGCTTGAGGATCACCTGCGACAGCATCTCCGGCAGCTGCGGATTGATCTGGTGCGGCGCGCCGGGTTGCTTGGCGATCTGGTCATGCACCAGGGTCATGCCATCGTCACTGACGAACGGCGGGCGGCCGGTCATCAGTTCGTACAGGGTGGCACCCAGGCTGTAATAGTCGCTGCGGTAGTCGATGCTGCGGTTGATGCGACCGGTCTGTTCCGGGGCGATATAGGCCAGCCCCTCACGGCCTAGATCCGGGGTGTGCCAGTTGGCCTGCTCGCGGCTCAGGCCGGTGCTGCGCGAGAAACCGATCAGTTCCACCATGCCGGTGTCGGGGTTGAGCAGCAGGTGGTCCGGGTTGATCTGCTTGTGAGTGATGCCCGCCTCGTGCAGGCGACCCAATAGCTCACTGATGCGAATGGCAATGGCCAGCCACTGGGGCCAGGCCAGCTGCTGCTCGGCGATCAGTTGCCGCAGTGGTCGCGAGCCCGAGTCGGCATAGATGATGGCGGGTCCTGTCTCCAGCTGCAGCAGCTCCAGCGGCTCGATGATGCCGCTGATGCGCAACCGCGACAGGATGTCGTATTCGTGCTGGAAGCGGCTCAGCCGGTCACGGTTGCAGTGATTTCGGTCAAGCTGCTTGATGACCACGTCACGGCTGTCCTGCAGGCGCACGGCCCGACTGATGCGGCAGTCACTGGACCGATGCAGCTGGCGGTAGATGCGGTAGCCTTCGGGTGCCTTCATGTGCCCGTATTGCCGGCGAACATGTAACCGGCGCCGTGCGCGGTGAGGATCAACTGGGGATTGGACGGGTTATCACCCAGCTTGCGTCTGAGTCGGCCGATCAACACATCTACCGAGCGGTCATTGGGTGTCCACTCGCGATCATGGATGGCATCCATCAACTGATCGCGTGACAGCACCTGGCCGGGGTGGTTGACCAGCGTTTGCAGCAGCTTGAATTCGCCTTCCGGCAGGCGTTCCTGCTGGCCTTCAGGGCTGGTCAGCTGGCGCTTGTGCGGGTCCAGCTGCCAGCCCTCAAAGCTGTAGCAGGTTGGGCCGCGGTTACCGTTGTTGTTGCCGTTGCCCCGGTTGGCCGTGTCGGCGCTGAACATGCGCCAGAGCAGGTTCTTGGCGCGTACCAGCAGCTCGCGGGGGTTGAACGGTTTGGTGACATAGTCGTCGGCCCCCAGCTCCAGGCCGACGATGCGGTCGATTTCGTCGCCCTTGCTGGTGACCAGAATGATGCCCACGGCGGAGTTGGCTCTCAGCTCGCGCGTCACCGTAAGGCCGTCCTTGCCGGGCAGGCTGATATCGAGCAGCACCAGGTCCACGGCGTCCTGGTCGATGCGCTCGCCCAGATGGTCGGCATTATCGGTTTCCGAGACCCGGTAGCCGGCATTCTCGAAATAGCTCACCAGCAGGGACCTTGAGGCCAGGTCGTCTTCAACGATGAGGATATGAATGTCGGCAGGGGTGGTTTTCATTGGAACGGCCTCTTGACTGCAATAACGGCGGCAAACGCAGGGGGCGATGCAAGATGGGCAATATCAACCGAGTGACATAAAAGTGAAAGTCATTTTTACATTCTGTTACATCTGGGCACAACTTAGCACAAAAGGTGGAAATTTAATTTACATGCTAGGTTTAGGTTAGCCATGAGCACTGAAGCGGGCCGAGGCACTGCGCCGCCTTTTCCGCTCTGGCGAACAACAAGATCCATCTCATCAGTGAGGGAGTGATGGCATTGAGTAATAATAATTCCAAGCGTGCAGCTCTTGGCACCGGCGTGCTGGTTCTGGCCGGACTGGCCGGGACCCCCGCGTTGGCTCAGGACGCACAACAGATTATCCGGGATCGCTGCCTGGCCTGTCATACCGAAAGCGGTACGGCTCAGGCACCGAGTTTCTCGCGCATCAGCGAACAGCGCAAAACCCCCGAAGGCTGGCTGATGACCATCAACCGCATGACTCACCTGCGGGGTCTCCAGCTGCCGGTCGAGGAGAAGCGTGCGCTGGTCAAGTATCTGGCGGACACTCAGGGCCTGGCGCCTGAAGAAGTCGCCGGTTACCGCTACCTCCTGGAGCAGGATACCAATAGGGTTGAAACCAGTATCAATCAGGGACTGACGGAAACCTGTGGTCGTTGTCACTCCGAAGCGCGTTTTGCCCTGCAGCGCCGCACCGAGGAAGAGTGGAAATACCTGGTCAACTTCCATATGGGCCAGTTCCCGACCGCAGAGTTCCATTCTCTGGCACGTGATCGTCAGTGGTACCAGATCGCTCATGACGATACCGCGGCCGAACTCGGCAAGCGCTTCCCGCTGATTACTCAGGAGTGGAGCAACTGGCAGAAGGCTGTCAAGACCGACCTGATGGGGCAGTGGCGCGTCACCGGCTTTGTGCCGGGCAAGGGCGAGTTCGATGCCTGGATGAGTGCCGCCAAAACATCTGAAGGTCATTACGCTGTTAGCCTGGAAGGCCAGTATGCCGATGGCTCTGCCCTGAAGGGCGAGGGCAAGGCGACGGTCTATACCGGCTACGAATGGCGTGCCAGCCTGACCATCGATGGCGTGAAAATGCGTCAGGTGATGGCAGCCGACAAGCAGGGCAACACGCTGGAAGGTCGCATGTTCCTGGCCGCCGAACGTGAGATCGGTGGTGAGCTGAGTGCCGTGCGTGACCAGGGCAAGGCGCAATTGGTGGCGATCCAGCCGTCCTATCTGCGTGCCGGTGAAAGTGCCGAGCTGACCCTGATCGGCCAGAACCTGGATGGCGACATCGACCTGGGTGAGGGTGTTGTGGTTGAGAAGGTCCTGTCCCGTGGTGCCGACCGTATCACCGTTATGGCCAAGGCGACCGGTGCCGAAGGTGTGCGTGCAGTGACAGTGGGCAAGGCTGCCAAGGCAAGCCTGGCGGTTTACAGCGAACTGGCCCGAGTTGATGTGATGCCTGCCAACGCTGTAACGCGTATCGGAGGTGCCGACAGCGCCATGGCCAAAGTGCGCGCCAACTACCGTGCTGTGGGTTACAGCGCCGGCGCCGATGGCAAGCCGGGTACTGACGACGACCTGCGCCTGGGCTACATGCCGGCCAGCTGGAGCATCAAGCCGGCTGACGAAGTGGCGGCCCATGACAAGGACGAGCAGTACGCGGGCAGCCTCAATGCCGCGGGCATCTTTACTCCGGGTGATGCCGGCCCCAACGCCGAACGCAAGATGAGCGCCAACAACGTTGGCCGTCTGACCGTGGTGGCCAGTGTTGCTGATGGCAGCGACAAGGTCGAGGGCGAGGGCAGCATGCTGGTATCGGTGCAGGACTTCGTCCGCCGCGTACTGGATTAAGCCCTGTACAACCTGAACAAGTAGCCACCCAACAGAACAACAAAGAGGTGAATATGGGCGCCATGACGCTAGTGAAACCGAATCTGCACCGGGTCGATGTCGATGCCCGACAGATGCTGTTTCACATCCCCAGCAGCAGTATTTTCGAGCTTGATGAACTGGGTCGTGAGCTGCTGCAGGTGTTCGATCGCCACGAACAGGTAGAGCCTGATCATCTGGCCGAACTCCGGGCGCGCTATTCGCAGGATGCGGTCAACGAAGTGCTGGACGAGCTGCGCACTCTGGAGGTGATCTCCGAGGCTGGAGCCGTGGCCCGGATCAATCCCGATCCGCAGAAGGTGGACAAGTTTCCGCTCAATACCGTGGTGTTGAACGTGAATACCGGCTGTAACCTCAGCTGCACCTACTGCTACAAGGAAGATCTGACCACCCCGTCCAAGGGCGAGAAGATGGCCTATGACACGGCGATCAAGTCGGTCGAGATGCTGTTGAAGGAGTCTCCGGGACAGCCAGCCTACAACGTGGTGTTTTTCGGCGGTGAGCCGCTCTCCAACATGCCGCTGATCCGTGAAGTGGTGGCCTATTGCGAGCAGCGTTTTGCCGACCTGGATGCCACGGTGGACTTCACCATGACCACCAACGCCACCCTGCTCAATGAAGAGCTGGTGGACTGGTTCAATGAGCACCGTTTCGGTCTGACTATCTCCATGGATGGACCCAAGGCGATGCACGACAAGAACCGTATCACCGTTGGCGGTCAGGGCACCTACGATGTGGTCAAGCGCAAGGTGGACATGCTGCTCAAGCGCTACACGGCCCGCCCGGTAGGCTGTCGCGTCACCCTGACCCGCGGTGTCACCGATGTGGAGACGATCTTCGATCACCTCTACGGCGAACTGGGCTTCTTCGAGGTCGGCTTCGGTCCGGTGACGTCCGGTGACATTGCCGAGTTCAATTTGACTGGCGAAGAGCTGGTCGAAGTGTTCGCGGGGATGAAGCGTCTTGGCAAACGTTATCTGGAAGCCGCACTGCGCAATGAAAACTTCGGCTACGGCAACATGCACCAGCTGATCACCGATATGTACGAGGGCAACAAGAAACTGGTGCCCTGCGGTGCCGGGATCGGTCTGCTGGCGGTGGACAAGGATGGCGGACTTAACCTCTGCCACCGTTTCACCGGCTCGGACCTGCCCACCTTCGGTGATGTGGAAAACGGCATCGACAAGGCCAGCCTGGGCCAGTTTGTCGAAAAGCGTCTGGACCGCAGCAATACCGGCTGTGAAACCTGCCGTATCCGTAACCTCTGTTCGGGTGGTTGCTACCACGAAAGTTACGCCAAATATGGAGATCCGACGCATCCTTCCTACCACTACTGTGACCTGATGCGAGACTGGGTCGATTTCGGTGTGGAAGTGTATTCGCGGATCATGCTCGAGAACCCGGGGTTCTTCGAAGCATACGTCTCTCCCAGGAGGAGTGCCTGATATGAAACATCTGAAGTCTCTGAACAAGAAAGCACAGCTGATCAACAAAGCGATCAGCCCGGAAGAAGTTGAAGACGTGGTCGCCATGCAGACCGTGGTCGGCTGTACTGCCACGACCGACCCGGGCTGGGAGCTGGACCCCTTCGGTGGTCTGGGATCGCTGTGCCAGCCGATGGAATCCGACCTCTACGGCTGTGCCGATGCCTGCTGGTGGCCGGCTCAGGTGCCGGACACCATGCATACCTACCCGGACTGGGGTAAGGATGTGGCGAAGGCCGACAAGGACTGGCGCAAGCTGGACGGTATTTTCGAGGATGCAGAGTAACAGGAGTCTGGTAATGAAACTGAACAAGCTGTTTAAACCAGCCGGACTCGTCGGCTCCCTGGCGCTGGGTAGCGCTCTGTCAGCGGTTGCGCCTGCGGCCATGGCCGATCAGGAATACCTGCTGACCGTGACCCGTCCCAATCAGCTGCACGTGATCGACATGAGCACCAACAAGATCGTGCGTACCTGTGATATTCCGGGACCTTTCGGTACCGGCTCGATCGCGCTGTCGCCGGATAACACCCATGCCTACGTGCTTAGCAACGGCACCAAGGACGTGTACGGCTTCGACATTCGTAACTGCGATATCACCTTCAAGGCGGAGCAGTCCTCGCCGACCGAGCAGGTGATCACCATGCAGTCGATCACGGTCAGTGCTGACGGTACCGAGCTGTACACGGTACAGAACCCGGTCAAGAAACTGCGTGATCGCTATGAGGTGGAACAGCCGCGCCTGGCGGTGTTCAACATCGCTGACGGCATGAATGCCAAGCGGGTGCGCAGCTATCCTGTGGACCGTCGTATCACCAAGATTGCGACGACTGCCCAGAATGAGGTCATTCTCGGTGGTGCGGATCTGAAGGCGATCAACCCGAAAACCGGCGAAACCCGTATCGTCAGCAAGCTGGCCAACTGGGAAAAAGGTCCGCTCTGGTTGCCGCCTGATGCCTTTGCCATGCACTCTCAGGGTGAGCAGGCAGATGAATACATCATGCCGTACGTGACCGCCAAGTTCGATTCCGAAGAATGGAATTTCGACACCGCCGAGTGGTGGTGGGGCATGAGCCGCGTGGACCTGAAGACCGGTAAGGCCGAACGCATGGAGACGATTCCGTTCGAGTTCATCATCTTCAACTTCATTACCGATCCGCGTGACTCCAATATCCTGTACGGCAGCTTCAACACTCTGTCCAAGCACGATATCAGTCAGAACAAGACGTTGATCGTTCATGAGATGCCGCATACCTACTATGATCTGAACATCTCGGGTGACGGCAAGACCCTCTATGTCGGCGGTACCAGCAGTGATATCTCTGTCCATGACAGCGATACGCTGGAGAAGATCGGTTCCATCCAGCTGACGGGCGACATGTCGACCTCTGACCTGCGTGTGGCCACCATCAAGGACTGATACCTGACGCGACCTTCAAATCAGGTATAGTCAACGGGAGGTGCCGGCAACGGCCCTCCCGTTTTTGTTTGATGGCAGGCTTATGCGAACACCCGGGTGCGATACCGAATAACAAGAAGGAACAGAATATGCTGAACTGGCTGGTACGCGCGATTCATGCCCCGGACCGAAGCCGTCTGGAACAGGGATTTCGCTGGTTGTACAGCTTCGTCAAGCCTCAGCGCCGGGCCATTGCCGGCTTGCTGGGACTGTCATTCATCGGCTCGGCATTTGTGCTGCTGCAGCCCTGGCTGACCAAAATGCTGATCGATGACGGCCTGATTGCCAGGGACTACAGTGTTCTAGTGCAGCTGGCGATCGCCATGATTCTGGTCGGCATCTTCAGCACGGCCCTGTCCGGGGTGAACCGTTACCTGCATACCCGCCTGTCCGGCCGTATCCTCTTTGCCCTGCGCACCGATCTGTATGCTCACCTGCAGCGGCTGTCACCGGGCTTTTTTGGCCAGCGCCGTATCGGTGACCTGCTGTCGCGCATCGATGGTGATGTGGCCGCGATCCAGCGCTTCGCCGTGGACAGCCTGTTTTCAGCAGTGAGCAGTATTATCGGATTGGTCGGCGCACTGGTGCTGCTGGTGGCGCTGTCCTGGCAGTTGTCGCTGCTGGTGCTGGTGCTGATTCCACTGGAGGTGATCTGGCTGCGCTGGATGCGGCGCAAGGTGGAGGTGCGCACCCGTGAGATGCGCGAACGGTCGGCGGATCTGTCCAGCTTCCTGGTGGAAACCCTGCCGGCGATGAAGTTCATCCAGTCCAGTGGTCAGGAGAATCGTGAACGCACCCGACTCGGTGGCCTCAATGACAGCTACCTGGACAAGCTGCTGCAACTGCAGGTGACCGAGTTCTTTACCCATGCCATTCCCGGCACTCTTACTTCCATCACGCGCGCCGCCGCCTTCCTGATTGGTGGCTGGTGGGTGATTCAGGGTGAGTGGCAGCTGGGCTCACTGATCGCTTTTTCCACCTATCTCGGCATGGCGACCGGGCCGGTGAACAGCCTGCTGGGACTTTATGTGGCGATCCAGCGTATGAGCGTCAGCCTGAACCGGGTCAGCGAACTGCGCCTGACGGATGCCGACATCGACTCACCGACTGAACCCCGGGCACTGCCGGCACCTCTGAAGGGCGAGATCCGTCTGGAAGGCGTCCGCTTTGCCTATGCCGATCGTGATCCTGTGCTGAACAGGGTCAGTGCTGAACTGATGGCAGGCAAGAAAATCGCGCTGGCCGGTGCCTCGGGGGCCGGCAAGTCGACCCTGATCGATCTGTTGCAGCGCCATTATGACCCCACCGCAGGGCGGGTGCTGCTGGACGGTGTGGATATCCGTGAACTGGGCCTGGCCGATCTGCGGCGCAGTATTGCGGTGGTATCCCAGGAGATCACCCTGTTCCGCGGTTCCCTGGCCGACAACCTGCGTTACGCCTGTCCAACGGCCAGTGATGAGCAGGTCCGCGAAGCGGCGCATGAAGCCCAGCTGGACGAGCTGATTCAGCGGCTGCCTCAGGGGCTGGATACGCCGCTGGGCGAGCGTGGTCAGCAGCTTTCCGGCGGCCAGAAGCAGCGTATCGCCATCGCACGTGCCTTGTTGCAGCAACCGGCCGTGCTGGTGCTGGACGAAGCGACCTCGGCGGTGGACGAAGCCACCGAACAGCAGGTGATCGCGGCAGTGGACCGGCTCTTTGCCAACCGCACTCGTATTTTAATCAGCCATCGGCCGTCGACGCTGGCCGGAGCTGATCAGCGCCTGGTGCTGCAGAACGGCCAGCTGAGCGACGTGAAGGAGGTGGCGGATGTCGGCTGAACCCATTCTTGTCGGGGTGGTGGATTCGGGGTTTTCACCTGCGCAGTCGGTGAAGGACAGCGCCGCCTTTGTGCTGGCGGATAACCAGCTCTGGCTGGCCGAGGCCGAGCCGGACCAGCTCGGTCATGGCGCTCGCATTATCGATATCATCCAGCATCTGGCGCCAGAGGCTGAAATACTCTCGGCCCAGGTGTTTCATGATCGTTTTACCACCACGGCCGCTCAGGTGGCAGCGGCGATCGACTGGCTGGTGGAGCAGGGGGCGCAGGTGATCAACCTGAGCCTGGGGTTGCGGCAGGACCGGGATTCATTGCGTGAGGCCTGTGCGCGTGCATTGCAGCATGGGGTCATTCTCTGTGCCTCCAGTCCGGCAAGGGGTGAACCGGTATACCCTTCGGCCTATCCCGGTGTCTTTCGCATGACCGGCGATGCGCGTTGTGAACGTGACCAGATCTCTTACCTTGAAACCGAGTTTGCCGATTTCGGTGCCTGTGTGCGTCCGCTGGACGACAGTCCGGGCCAGTCCGGTGCCAGCCTGGGGTGCGCGCATCTCAGCGGCCATCTGGCGCGTTATCTGCAGCAGGCTCACCCGCCCGGCCTGAGCGATGCCCGCCAGTGGCTGATTGCAGCCTCCCGCTATCAGGGGCCGGAACGCAGAAGCGCAGATCTCAGAAGTCCTGAACACAAAGGAGCCCAAGATGCTTGAGTCGGATATTCTGGTGCTGGGCGGCGGTCCGGCCGGGGGTGCCGTGGCAATCGGGCTGCGTCGTATGGGCTACAGCGTTACCCTGGTGAGTGAGCCACGCCCCTTTGATGCGGTTGAGGGCATTTCCGATCGCGTCATTCAGGGCATGAAAGGGGCCGGATTCAATAGTGCGCTGAACGAGATGGCCGAACCCTCGCCACGGCAGGTGACCTGGAACGGCCTGACCAGTGCCGCCAACACCGAGCGGCTGGTGCCGCGCCAGCGCTTCGACCGGGCGCTGCTGCTCGACCTGGCGCAGCAGGGCGTGCAGGTGGTGCAGGGGCGGGTCAAGCGCTGCCAGGCTGAACGGGGTGGTTTTCTTGCCGAGGTGGCTTTGTCCGAGGGCGGCGAGCAGCAACTCAGCGCCGGTTTTCTGGTGGAGGCACGAGGTCGCGCCGCACCGGCGGCCGGCGTACCCAGGGTCAAGGGTGCACAGACGGTGTCCCTGTTGCAGTACTGGCAGGGGCCGGAGGTGGCCCCCCGTTCGGCGGTACAGAGTTTCGAGGATGGCTGGGCCTGGATGGCGCTGCGCGGTGATGGCCGTCGTTATCTGCAGCTGACACTGGACGTGGCCAGTGTCAACCTGCCGCCCAAGAGTGAACTGGGCGACTGGTGCCGGACACGGCTGGAGCAGCTGGAACAGGCACAGCCATTTATAGAAGGTGCTGAACCGAGTGGAGAGGTTTATGCCCGTATCAGCACCCCGGTGCTTTGTGAGCACAGTGCCGGTGACAACTGGATTCGGGTTGGCGATGCGGCCATGGCGGTGGATCCGCTGTCCGGCAACGGCATCTTTCAGGCGCTTTCATCGGCGCTGCAGGCCCCGGCGGTGGTCAACACCCTGATCCGCCATCCGGAACGGGCCGAACTCGCCAAGGCGTTCCATGAAGCCCGGATCGAAGGCCTGTTCTACCGTTTCGCTCGTATCGGTCGTGATTTCTACGCCCAGGAATCGCAATGGCCCGACCGCCCTTTCTGGCAGGCGCGTGGCCAGTGGCCGGACAGTCAGCCACTGCATCTTGAAGTGACGCCGGATCAGGTCAGCACTGCCAGGCGCCCGGTGGTGCAGGATGGTTTGATCGTCGAAGCCCGGGTGGTGGTGACGCCTGATCAGCCGCTGGGCATCTGGCACCTGAACGGCCTGCCGCTGGCGCCCTTGCTGGAAGCGGTGCGGGCCGAGCCTGAGCGTCGTCCAGATCTGGTGCTGGCGGAGAGGTTGGGCGAGGAAAAGGGCAGGCTGTTGGCGCAGTGGATGGTTCATCAAGGCTGGCTCAACGAGGTGGCAACCTGAGCCACCTTTGTCGTCTAGCGTGGTTCCGGAAGCTATGATGAGTAAGTCGATAAGGCGGGATCATTAGAACCCGGAATAACTCGGAGTAACCAGGGAGAGCTGTGTATGCGTGATTCCAGTGTACAGGCCTGTGCGGAGGCAGTTGGGGTATCCGCAGAAGTGCTGTTACAAGATCTGATGGCAGCCGGACTGCCGCAGCGTCGTGCCGATGAGAGTCTCTCCGACCAGGATAAGAAGGCTCTGTTGGATTTTCTGCGATCGACCCATCCTCCGGCCATGGCCAGCGAAGAGGATCGGGACAGTAAAATAGAGGTCTTTTATTGACGCAGTCAGTCCGCTAAACGCCCGTAAGCGCGAACGCTTGGCCATTCTATACTGGAAGCCATGAGTGAACCGGGGGGAGTGGCCAGGATGAAGGCATTTGAAGGCGTTCGCGGTGTATTGATCGACCTTGAGGGTGTGCTCTACGTGGGTGAACGAGTGACGGAGGGTGCCGTCGATGCCATAGGCTCCCTCAAGGCTCGTCATATTCCCTATCGGTTTGTTACCAATACGACGACCGAATCCAGGGAGGGATTGTCTCGAAAGCTTGATGACCTGGGATTTTCCATCGCGCGGGATGAGATCCTGAGTACTCCCGCGGCCGCAGCGGCTTACCTGCAACTGCGCGGCGTACGTTCGTGCTTCCTGGTCGTTGCCGATGCTATCCGCGACGAATTTGAGGCGTTTACCTGTACCGATGTGGCACCGGATGCGGTCGTGATTGGTGATGTTGGCCGAGCCTGGGATTATGACCTGATAAACGGGATTGTCCGGATGGTGATGGCCGGTGCCCAGCTGGTGGCGCTGCACAAGGGCAAGTTCTGGCAAACCGCTGAAGGATTGAGGGTCGATATCGGCGCTTTTGTGGCCGGCATCGAGTACGTGACCGGGGTTGAAGCCCGGGTGATCGGCAAGCCTTCGGCGGCATTCTTTCAGGCCGGAATCGAGGCGTTGCAGTGCCCGGCCGAAAGCATCCTGATGATCGGCGATGATATAGAGTCGGATGTGGCAGGGGCACAACGCTGCGGTATGAAAGGAGCCCTGGTGCGAACCGGCAAGTTTCGTCAGGAACAACTGGCGGCGTCCGAGATACTGCCTGATGTGGTGCTGGATTCCATCGGCCAGCTTCCCCAGTACCTTTAGACGGTTACCAGAGGGCATCACAAGTACGGTGGCAGGACGATATTTGTCGGTAGATGCCATCTCCGGAGCTGCACGGTTCGGGTCAGGCAGTGCCCGCTCTGATACCAGCGGGCACTGTAACCAGGTGCTTACTGGTCTACACGGTAAATCTTGTCCGCATTGGGTTTGGCACCCCAGGGAAGCCCCGAGTTCTGCCAGCCGTTCTGGATGCGGAAGCCCGCCTTTTCACCTTCCTTGAGGCTGCTGCCCTGGAAGCCGTTAATGACGTAACGGGCATTCTTGAAGCCGTTATCGATCAAGAACTGGGCGCTGGGTAGACCGCGTTCACTGCCTGAGCGGCACATGGTGATGATGGTAGCATTCTTGTCGAGGCCACGTTCCTGCAGTGCCTTTTCAACCTGAGCAACGAAGTCCGGGTTGCGGTACAGGCGGAAGCGGTTTTTTTCGGCATCCCACTGGGTACGGTCAACCATCAGATAGGGGATGTTCAGATCCACGCTGTCGGTAAAGCCGACGAACATGATCTCGACTGGGTCGCGGACATCGATAAAGAGCAGGTTTTCACGGTTGTTCTGCACCATGTCATAGGTCGCCTGAGGAGTGAGACCTACTTCCTGTGCCAGTGCAGTACCCGCGCCAGTGGTCAGTGCCGCTGACAGCAAAACGGATGTGAGCAGTTTTTTCATCGTCAAATCTCCTGGCTGAGTATTCAGAAACTGTAGACGCGTGTATTGGCCGCAGTCATTTTGGTGGCGATGGCGGGCGGAGCTGCTACACCTACGCCTTCACGCAGATCGCTTTTGTCGTATTCGCTGTTGGGCAGGTAAAGAGCACAAACGTTGACGCTTGCTCCGCCCTTCTGCAGCTTTTGCAGCATCTGTTCAGGCGTAACATCGCGGGGCTTCAATGTCGGGTTCTGAGTCTGACTTAATGCGAGATCACCGGCCTGGTCACAGAGCAGGACTTCAACCTGAGTGCCGCGGGCCTGCATGGCGTTGGCCAATACCATTGCCATGCCCTGAGTCTGCAAGGAACCGCTATTCACGATCACCAGGGCGTCATCGACGGAGCTGGCTTCAGTTTCGGTGGCCTGAGTCGTGCCGGCGAGCAGGGCGCTGGCCAGAAGCAATGAAGCAGTAATGCGAGTTTTCATCAGGAATCTCCATATGGAATAAGCATATTCTCAATTAGAATATACTAATATTTCTTTGTGATAAAGTGCCGCTCCTGAATACGGTCAGTCTCAGGATTGAGCAACTGGGAGGCCGTTCTGCAGTCAGGTCAGTCCCGATATTGATATAGGAGTTATGGTGAATTTTTCCCCTGCACTTGAACCCGTTATTCTGCTGCGCCGTTACAAGCGCTTTCTTGCCGATGTGCGCCGTGCGGATGGCACGGAAATGACGGTGCATTGCCCCAATACCGGCTCGATGAGGAACTGCGTGTTACCCAGCGTGCTTCAGCAGGCGCTGATCTCTGACAGCGGCAACCCCAAGCGCAAGTACCGCCACACGCTGGAGGCGCTGCAGGTGGCGCATGGCCATTGGGCCGGGGTCAATACCAGCCGAACCAATGCCCTGGTCGAAGAGGCGGTGCGGGCCGGACAGATCCCCGAACTTTCGCCGGGCAGTGGCGTGGAGCGCGAAGTGAAATACGGCGACAGCCGCTTTGATCTGGCGCTGGGGCCACGTGCCGAGCCGCATACCTATATCGAAGTGAAGAATGTCACGCTGGGGCCTGGGCCGGAGGATGAGGACGACGGTGTGATCGCCTTTCCCGATTCAGTGACCGAACGTGGCCAGAAGCACCTGCGGACGTTGATGCAGGTGGCGGCAGAAGGCAAAACGGCGGTGTTGTTTTTTTGCGTTCAGCACAGTGGTGCCCAGTCAGCGCGGCCGGCGGATGAGATCGATGCCCGCTATGGTGAATTGCTGCGTGAAGCGGTTCAATGTGGCGTTAAAGTGCTGGCCTGGCGGACAACCCTGCAGCCAGGCTGTTTTGCAGTGCAGCGGCCCTTGCCGGTACGGCTGTAAATTCGAGCGCCTTGAATCGGCTCGTTTTTGGGCTTCTATCTGGTAACGGCTGAAAAATGATACAATTGTGGTCCATTAATGCCGTTTTTTGTATACAGATCAAGGTGCCGCAGCGCCAATTGTGAGATGATCGTCTCCAATATCAGACTCTGCCACAATTAACCGGTAACAGCTGCGCATATCGAGGATGCCCCTGAAGGGCTCTGGGCTGTTGTATCCTTTCCAGTCGAGAAACAGTACATGAAGTACATTCTGATTCTCTGCCTGAGCTTGTTTGCTCTTCCGGCCAGCGCTCAAGACGATGCGCATCGCCCCGTCTATACCATCGGGGTTGTGCCCCAGTTTGCTCAGCGCCAGTTGTTTGATATCTGGCAGCCGATCATCCAGGCGCTTGAGCCTGAACTGGATTTCGACCTGCAGCTGGTGGGCAGTTCCAAAATCCCTGTATTTGAAAAGAAGTTTCTGGCCGGCGAATACGACTTTGCCTACATGAATCCCTACCATCTGCTCAAGGCCCACGAGTCTCAGGGCTATGTGCCGCTGGTGCGGGACGGTTCGCGCCAACTCAAGGGTATTCTGGTGGTCAACAGCAAGAGCCCATATCAGAATGTTGCCGAGTTGCAGAAAACGATCATCGCCTTCCCGTCGCCCAATGCACTGGGGGCCTCGCTGTTGATGCGGGCAGATCTTGCCGGGCTGTTTGATCTGGAGTTTTTTCCTCGTTATGTGCAAACCCATAGCTCGGTATATCTCAATGTTGCCTTGGGGCAGACTTCTGCCGGTGGCGGTGTGCTGAGTACCTTTCAGCAGCAGCCACCGGAAGTGCGTGAGCGCTTGCGGGTGATCTATGAAACCCGGGGCATGCCGCCGCACCCTCTGTCGGCTCATCGACGAGTACCGGATGAAGACCGTGAGGCACTACGGCGGGCCTGGCTGAAGCTGGCCAGGACCGAGACCGGCCGCAACCTGATGGCACGCATCCCCATGTACCAGCCGATTGCCGCCACGCTGGATGAATATCTGCCCATGCGCGCCTGGGGCCTGGACAGTTACTACATTCTCGAGTGACGTGGCAGGACGATAACGATCATGGGACTGCGTGCCAGATTTACTCTATTGCTGCTCATTCTTGCCAGCCTGTTTCTGGCTTATGTCCACTTTCTGGTCGAGCCGCAAATGAGCCAGCGTGCGCTGGAGATTGAAGAGAAGGCGCACCGGGCTCAACTGCGGTTGACCGCTGAAGCGATAGTGCCGCCATTGCTGGAAAACGACCTGGCCAAGGTGTACGAGCTGCTGGATGCCATTCGATACGACAACCCAAGCTGGCTACAGGTGCAGCTGTATTCCCCGGCAGGGCGGCGACTTTATCCGTTGACCGTGCCGGTTGGGTTCGAAGGGATCTATCCCTTGCTGCACCTGGAAGAGAATGTCGGCTTTCTGCAGCCGGCCATCGGACGTCTGCAGGTAGCGATCGACATGACCGCCAGTGTTGAGGCCGCAGACCAGTTTGAACATTCCTTGCGGGTAGCACTGGTGCCCTTTCTGTTCCTGCTGCTGGTGGCGATCTGGCTGGAAGTGGAATTGCGGGTTCGTCGACCGCTGGGGAAAATGGTGCTGGCGGCGCGTCAGTTGATCAAGGGCGATTTTGCCCATCCAGTCCCGGTACATATGAAGGGCGAGTTGGGTGAGCTGGCGCGGACATTCGTTGATATGCGCGCGTCGATGGAAAGGAACCATATCGACCTGGCGGCCGAGCTGGCAGACCAGCGGTTGCGTGCTTCTCAGTTGCAGCAGGAAAAGCAGCAGGCGGAATTCGATGCTATCCATGATGCGCTGACGGGACTGCTTAATCGCCGCGAACTTGAACGTCAAATCGCCATCGCCCTGGATCAGGTGCAGGCACATCAGTGGAAACAGCACGTCCTGCTGTTTATCGACTTGGATCATTTCAAGGCGGTGAATGACAATTGTGGCCATCAGGCCGGGGACCGGCTGCTGTGCGAGATTACCCAGGTGATGCGCGGACGCATCCGCGAACAGGATGTACTGGCCCGTGTGGGCGGTGATGAGTTTGCCATTCTGCTGAAAGACTGTGCGCTCAAGGTGGGTGTGCGTATCGCCAACGATATCTGCAATGTGGTCCAGCATTATCGCTTTCACTATGACCGTCGCAGTTTTCAGATCGGTGCCAGTGTCGGCGTCGCGCCGCTGATTCCTGACTGGGGCTCGCTGGAGCAGGTTGTGGCAGCCGCGGACGCCGCCTGCTATGAAGCCAAACGCAAGGGGCGCAATCGGGTGGAAGTGGCCACCGCCGATCAGACCGGCCGTACGGACCAGGTGGCCTGACAGCACCGGGCTTCGTTTCATGCGGTGCAGCGACTATCATGGCGGCCATTATCAATCATGGAATGATGAGGCCCCTCAATGCAACCTGACCATCAATATCGTGAACGCCGGGTAGAACTGGACCCTCAACGGGAGTTTCGGCTGGGTGAAGGCAAGATCAGCGGCTACTGCTCGCTGTTTCTTGGAGCCTTGAGCCTGCTGGCGGTGTTTGCCTATCTCTATCCTGCCTATCTGACCACCATCGAACTGCGTCAGGCCTATGATGCCACCCAGCTGCAGCAGGTGCTCAAGTACGGCATGTATTTCTCGCTGCTGTTTGGCGTGCTGACCTTCTATTTCAATCGCTACAAGCGACTGGGGGCCGTCGGTATCGGTCTGACCCTGACCGCTTTTGCCTTGGGCGGCTACAGTATTCCCGTCGGCCCGGTAGAACCGGTACGCCTGTCGCTGGGCGTGGACTGGCTGATCCTGGCCTTTCTCGGCTCGGTACTGGTGTTCATGACCCTGGAAAAGCTGCTGCCCAAATACCGGGAACAGGTGATTCTGCGGCCCGAATGGAGCGTGGACCTGATCTACTTCTGCTTCAATCACCTGATGATCTCGGCGATTCTGATCTACGCCAACTACCATGCCAGCCATTTTGACTGGGCAGTGAGCACATCAGTGCAGGCGGCGGTGCAGTCGGCACCGGTTTGGCTGCAGGTGGTGCTGATCATCCTCTGTGCCGACTTCGTGCTCTACTGGGAGCATCGGCTGTACCACGAAGTACGACCATTGTGGGCGATCCATGCGGTTCACCATTCAGTGGAAGAGCTGGATTGGCTGGCCGGTTCGCGCGGGCATTTCGTTCAGGTGTTCTCGGAGCGGGCGCTGGTGATGATTCCGCTCTACCTGCTGGGTGCTGATCCGGCTGCACTGAATATCTACGTGACCTTTGCCGCGTTGCAGGCGGTATTGATCCACTGCAATACCCGCTTGCCGTTCGGGCCGCTGAAATATGTCCTGGTGACGCCTCAGTTCCATCACTGGCACCACGGTTCAGAGAAGCCGGCGATCGATACCAATTTTGGTGCGCATACCGTGCTCTTTGACCGCCTGTTTGGCAGTTACCACATGCCGGCCGACCACTGGCCGGTGGAATATGGCACTACGGTGCGGTTGCCGCGTGGCTATCTGGCGCAGGTGTATTATCCGTTCCGACGCTGGCTGAGTCGCAAATAGGTGGACACATCCGAAGTCCTGAAGAGAACTTCGGATGCTGACGACATTAAGTGCGAGCCAGCAGTTCGTCAGTGCTGATCACCTCGGCATAGGCGAAGGCCAGAGCGGCCATGAAGGCCGCATGTACCTGGGCGGCCGGGACATGAATGCCATTGAATTCGGCATCCAGGGTGGAGCAGGCATCGTGCAGCAGCGTGTTGCTGTAGCCCAGGTCGGCAGCGGCACGGGTAATGGCGTCAATGCACATGTGGCTCATGGCGCCGACGATCACCAGGTTGCTGATGTCTTCGCGCTGCAGGAGCGCATGCAGTTCGGTGCCCTTGAAGCTGTTGACCTCATGCTTCAGGATCTCGAACTCGCCATCAGCGGGCCGCAGACTTGCACGGATCCGGGCACCTTCGCTGCCGGGCACGAAGAAGGGGGCTTCGGTGGAGGCAAATTCATGACGAATATGAATGATCGGCTGGCCGCGTTCACGGAAATCGGCCAGAACCCGTTCTGCATTGGCGGCGGCATCTTCAACGCCCGCCAGTGTCCATTTGCCACCGGGGAAGTAGTCGTTCTGCATGTCGACGATGATCAAGGCGGTTTTGCTCATGGTTCTCTCCTGTTGCATGGTTGTTGTCGCCCATACTAGCGATCCCTGCTAGGCTGCGCGGGTGGCAGAACTGACAATAACAAGGCTTAAACTGACATGTCCCAGAGCATTCACGTCGCCATCCTGGTGATTCCCGGTACCGCGTTGTCCGCTGTCTACGGCTTGATCGATCTGTTCCAGACGGCCAATCGTATTCTGGGGGAGCTGCGACAGGCACCTGACCTGCGTTTTCAAGTGATGCGTTGTCAGCTGGATCAGGGGCAAGTGTTCGCAGCAGAGACCGGGGATGTTTCTCCCGCTATTGTGATTGTACCGCCGGTACTGGAAGGGCAGGCCTATCTGGAGTCGCAGCCTGAGGTTTGTGCCCGGTTGCAGAGCTGGCATCAGCGAGGGGCGGTGGTCAGCTCGGCCTGTGCCGGTTCCTTTCTGTTGGCGCAAGCGGGCTTGTTATCGGGACGCAAGGCGACCACCCATTGGCAATTGGAGGGGGCTTTCCGATACGCATACCCCGAGGTGGAGCTGGATACCGATGCCCTGCTGCTGGCGGATTCGGATCTGGTGACGGCCGGTGGCGTGATGTCCTGGATGGATCTGGGGCTGCACTTGATCGGGCGCTATGTGCCGCCGACGGTCGTTCAGGCGCTGGGCCGCTTTCTGCTGGTGGATACCGGCGCGCGCCAGCAGAGCTACTACCGCAGCTTCATACCGGTGCTGGACCACAGTGACCGGGCGATACTGGCGGTGCAGCACCATATTCACCGTGAATACCGGCAATCCTTGAGCGTCGCGCAGATGGCGTGTCTGGCCAGTCTCACCGAGCGTACCTTCATTCGCCGCTTTCACAAGGCAACCGGCTTAAGGCCGGCGGAATACCTGCAGCAGCAGCGGGTACACAAGGCGCGAGAGCTGCTGGAAAACACGGTGACCACGGTCGAACGGGTCGCCTGGCTGGTAGGGTATGAGGATGTCAGCGCGTTTCGGCGCATGTTTCAGAAGCAGACGGGGCTGACGCCGAGCCAGTATCGCGAGCGTTTCGCCCGCAGTCGTTCGGCTACCCGGTGACCGTCGGTGCGCCTCGTTACCGGCTGAAATCGGCACTAAAGGGGACTGTTTCCAGCATGGGGGCAGGCTATGATGAAGCGATGACCATGACTGACAGAAGGAGTCGTCAATGCGGACGGCGTTGTGGCTGATCATATACCTGCTGGTGTTTGTCTGGTCGGCCTGGCGGCCGGCTGACCCTGTGACCTGGATACTGGAAGTACTGCCCGCCGTGGTGGCGTTGCTGGTTCTGGCGCTGACCCGGCAGCGTT
Organism: uncultured Marinobacterium sp.; assembly: GCA_963677795.1. Lineage (GTDB taxonomy): Bacteria > Pseudomonadota > Gammaproteobacteria > Pseudomonadales > Balneatricaceae > Marinobacterium. The sequence goes on from OY782520.1 coordinate 3,499,553, forward strand.
TCCCGCTGACCCCGATGGTCTATCTGCTGTTACTGGTCCACTGCGTCATCCTGCTGGTGGGAGGGCACTATACCTATGCCGAGGTGCCGCTGTTCGATTATCTGCGTGACCTGACCGGCGGGACGCGCAACAACTTCGACAAGCTGGGGCATTTCGCCCAGGGCTTCGTGCCCGCGCTGGTGGCACGGGAGCTGATCATCCGTTTGCAACTGATCAACGGAGTGGCCTGGCGCAACTTCTTCATCCTGTGTTTCTGCCTCGCGGTCAGCGCCTTCTATGAGCTGATCGAATGGTGGGTGGCGCTGCTGTCGGAAGAGGCCGCCGAGTCTTTTCTGGGCACTCAGGGCTATGTCTGGGATACTCAGTCCGACATGGCCTGGGCGCTGTTCGGGGCATCACTGGCTCTGCTGTCGCTTGGCCGTTGGCATGACCGGCAACTGGAATTGATTAGCGAGAAAACGTGAGAAAAGAGTATGGATCTGCTATCTGCACTAATGACAGTAACTCTGGTTCACCTGCTGGCCGCCGCATCGCCGGGGCCGGATTTTGTTATGGTGAGCCAGCAATCGTTGACCCAGGGGCGACGGGCGGGTGTGCTCTGCAGTCTGGGCATAGCGCTGGGGCTGTCGGTACACATCCTTTACTCTTCACTGGGCATGGCGGCGATGGTCAGTCACTCGGTGGAAATTCTGGCGCTGCTGAAGTACCTGGCAGGGGCTTACCTGATCTGGCTGGGCATCAAAGGGTTGCGCAGCCGGGCTGCGGTCAGTGGGGCTGAAGCTCAGTCCGCCGTTGCACCTCAAGCCACTTCCAGGCTGGTCGTCATGGGGTTTGTCTGTAACGCCTTGAATCCCAAGGCACCGCTCTATTTCTTGTCGCTGTTTACCCTGGTGATCTCGCCGGATTCGCCCTTGTGGCAGATCGCATTGCTCGGTGCCTGGATGATGGTGTTGCAGTTCGGCTGGTTCAGCCTGGTGGCATTCCTGCTATCGCGGCCTCAGGTTCGGCAGAAGGTCCAGCGGGTCGCTCACTGGATCGACCGGGCATTGGGCTCGGTCATGCTGGCCTTTGGTGTGGGCCTGCTGTGTTCCGACAGCAAGCAGTAAAGGCTATTGAAAATCGGTCTGCGTTGCCGAATGCGGCGTGAAAAACAGGCTCACAAGGCTCATAGGGTTCACCAAACGCCGCTTTTCCCCTGTTGTTTTTAGGCCGCCTCGCTAACGCTTTACAATACTCTGCCCACCGAAAGCAGAGAAAGGGCCAGGCCGGTTTTGACAGGTTTGTGGGCGCTGTTTGTCATGGTGTTGTACGTATTCATCAGTACAATACCGAAAGCTGTCGCCGCAAAAGTCGCACCCAAGGAAAAAGGATTTATGTTCAATCTACGTTTACATACCGCGTTGTTAGCCTGGGTGTCACTTATGCTGCTGAGTCTTCCGGCAGTGCACGCCGATACGCTTGATGAGGTAAAGCGTCACGGAGATATCCGCTGCGGTGTTTTTCCGGATGATCCCGGGCGCAGTGCCATCGACCAGAATGGCGACTGGCAAGGCTTTTACGTGGATTTTTGCCGTGCTACGGCGGCGGCGATCTTCGGCAACCCCGACCGGGTGCAATATGTCGAGGTCGATGCCACTACTCGCTTCACTACGTTGCAGCAGCGGCAGACCGATGTGGTTATGTACAGTACAACTTGGACCCTGGGGCGCGAAAACCGTTACCAGGTCGCTTTTCCGGCGATCTATCTGTTTGATGGCCAGGGCATCATGGTTCGGGCCGGTTCTGATATCCTTCAGCTGGCAGACCTGCAGGGTAAAACCCTTTGTGTGACCGAGAACACCTCCACCCATCAAAACCTGGTGGAGGTGCTGACACGCCACAAAATCGATGCCAAGATCCAGTTCAGCAATGGCGACAGCTTCTTTCGAGGCCATTGTGATGCCTATAGTGCCGACCGGATGAATCTGGCCACCAATCGGGCCAATCGGGCCGATAACCCGGAGGAGTACCTCATCCTGCCTGAAAACCTGTCGCGAGAGCCCATAGGTCCCATGGTGCGCAATGATGACCCGCGTTGGGCGCGAGTGGTTCGGGCCGTCGTACAGGGGCTGATCCTGGCGGATGAAAAACGGATCACTCGGGCCAACATCGATACCATGCGCGAGCACAGCAAGGACCCCGAGGTGGTCAATCTGCTGGGGCTGAGTGGCAATTTCGGCGCCCAGCTGGGGTTGAGTGATGACTGGGCCTACTGGATGTTGTCCAGCGTGGGCAACTACGCCGAGATCTATCAGCGTCACTATGGGCCGGGTACTCCGATCAACGTGGAGCCCGGGCTGAACCAGCCCTGGTCGCGCGGTGGCCTGCTCTATGCGCCATTGTTTCGTTGAGCGAGGGGACTGAATGCGCTCGCTTCGCCATAGTATAGGCACGCGGCTCAGCCTGATTATCGGGGTGATCTTCAGCCTCTATCTGATGGTTGTATCAGCCGTGGGCTATGTGATCTACCAGCAGTATCATGGCTTTAGTGAACTGGCCAGCAGTCAGTTCGGGCGTGCAATGGCGGCGGCCGAGTTGACCCGGGATGCAGAGATCATCGCGGCCGAGGTGTTCGAAATCATGGTTGGCAGCCGCCGCTCCATCAGTGCTGGCAACCAGAGAACGGAAAATCTGGCCAGCCTCTATCAGATGGCGCGCGAGCGTCTGGAACAGCTGGGTGCTTCGGGCGAAATCGGTTCACCGGTGCGTATCGAACTGGATCGCTGGCAGGAGCCCTTTTTCAACAGCCTCAGCCAGCTGGGCGAGCAGCTGGACAAGGAGGAAACGCTGAGGACGGCTCATCTGCAGCGCTTTGATGAACTGTTCCTGTTACTGCAGCAGTTGCCACTGAACAACACTACTAGCCTGCTCCCGGATGAGCAGCGTTTCGTCAGTCACGCCCTGGCGGCCTTGACCACGGCAGCGGCCGCCCTGAGTGCCGAGCGTCCGGGGCATATTGCACAACTGGAAAACAGCTGCCGACAATCCCTGCAGCGTTTGGCTGCGCTGCCGTTGACCGATGCCCGCTGGCTCAGGTTACGCACCAAGCTGGGCATAGTGCTGCCGGCAACCTTTGACAATCGTGCGCCGCTGCTGAAAAACGCCCGGGCGACGCTGGCGACGGCACGGCATACCCGTGTACTGGCGCAGAAGATGACCAGTGCGACCTTCAATTACCACCTGCAATTGAAAGCTTCGGCCCAGCAGGCGATCGACGACCACCAGCAGTTGATTCGCCGGTCGCTTCTGGGCCTGCTGTTGGCCACGTTGACGCTGGCGGCCGTGACCATTGGTGCGGTCATCCATATCCGCCGTAATATCGTGCATCGTATCAACCGTCTCAACCATGCCATGCAGTCGCATCTGGCTGGAGAAACCGTGCCCATTCCCCAAGGGGGCGAGGATGAAATCAGTGGCATGGGAAGCAGTTTCGCGGTGTTTGTGGATGCCCGTCGCCAGGCGGAGCGGCAGTTGGAAGAAACCAACCAGCATCTGCACCAGGTCAACGAGGAACTGGAACGGCTGAGTGTGACCGATGCGCTGACCGGTATCGCCAACCGGCGCAGCTTTGATCAGCAGCTGGAGCAGGAGTGGCGCCGGGCCCGGCGTGACAGCCGTATGTTGGCGGTCATCATGGTGGACGTGGACCTGTTCAAAAGCTTCAACGACACCTATGGTCATCAGCGTGGCGATGAATGTCTGCGGCAAGTAGCGCAGGCGATGGCCGGACAGCTGCACCGCAGTGGTGACATGATCGCCCGTTACGGCGGTGAGGAATTCATTCTGCTGTTACCGGGGCTGGATCTGCAACAGGCGGGGAAAATGGCCGAGCACCTGCGCGCGGCCGTGGCCTTGCTGGATATCCCGCACAAGCACGCGCCTGGCGGGCAGGTCAGCATAAGCCTGGGGGTCGTGGCGAGAGTGCCGCATCCCAATATGCGCGTGGAGATGCTGATCCATGATGCCGATGATGCTCTCTACAGGGCCAAGGCCCAGGGGCGGGATCGTGTCTGTTTGGGGGCCGAAGGACGTGCGGAGGAGTAAGGTGACCACTTGTGCTTGAGCATCAAGGGTTTGCACTGCTCAAACAGGCGATGGATGCCTATTATCCACTGACGGACCCAACCTGGCAGGCGCTGACCGCTTGCTGCCGCTATCGTCGGTTGTCGCGCCAGCAGATGCTATGCCAGGCCGGTGAACGGCCGAGGAGCTTCGCCTTCGTCTGTGAGGGGCTGTTCAGGGTGTTTGCTCTGGATGCCAAGGGACATGAGTACAACAAGAACTTTTTCAGCGAAGGGCAGTTCCCCGGTTCCATGGCAGCACTGCTGCGTCAGGAACCATCGCAGCATTCGATCCAGGCACTTGAGGATTCGTCGATTATCGAGATCGATTTCAAGAGCTTCCGCGAATTGCTGTACCGCTCCGAGGATTTGAAACTGTTCCAGATTCATTACCTGGAAACCAACTGGCTGCTGGCCAAGGATGCCAGGGAAACCCAGCTGGTACAGCAGGATGCCGCCGAGCGATATCAACGTTTCCTGACGGAGAAGCCGGAGCTGGCCGCGCGCCTGCCGCAGTATCACATAGCCTCCCATCTGGGCATCACGCCGACCCAGTTGAGCCGCATTCGCAAAAAATCTGATTCATCAACCTATGTAAATGAGTCCGACGCTGCCGGTACGTAATCTGGTTGCAGTTGGCAGTGATACTGCCTGCCTGAAACCAGATGACCGGAGTTGATGATGACCCTTCTTGATGCCCTGAACCGACGCTATGCCGTCAAACGATTTTCCGATCAACCACTTGAAGCCGACCGGCTTGACACATTGCTGGAAGCGATTCGTCTGAGCCCCTCCGCCTTCGGCGTTCAGCCCTATCGACTGCTGCTGATCAGCAATCCGGTGGTGCGGGCCGCACTGGTGCATCATTCAATGGGCCAGGACAAGGTGCTCTACTCGTCACACCTGCTGGTGTTTGTGGCCTGTCGTTCGGTGGATGCTGCGATGGTGGATGAGCTGGTTGAGCAATTGGCCGCTCAGCGTGGTGAACACAACGAGGTGTATGCTGGCCTTGCCCAGCATGTCAAAAGCTACCTGAACGACATGAATACAGCGGAAAGGGCGGTCTGGGCCGAGCAGCAACTGTACCTGGCGTTGGGTAATTGCCTGACCAGCGCCGCTGTGCTGGAGATCGACTGCTGTCCGATGACCGGCATCGATCCCGAAGGCTATGATCGCATACTTCAGCTGGAGCCCAGGGGGCTTAGAACGGTTGCCGTCTGTGCTCTGGGTCAACGCCACCCCGAAGATGCCGCCGCTGCACAGTCCAAGGTGCGCCTGCCGGCGGAGGAGTTGATCCGGAGATGGCCATGACACAGCTGTTTCCCTGGCTGGCGGTGTCTGCCGGTGCCGCTATCGCGATTCAGGCCGGGATGAATGCCCGCTTGGGCGTGGAACTGGGTAGTTCCATGCTGGGTACCAGCGTCGCCTTTGCGGTGGCCTGTCTGGCTTCGCTGCTGGTGCTCCTGTTGCAGTGGGATGGCTTGCCAGGTCTGGACCGGTTGGAAGGCGTACCGGCCTATCTCTGGCTGGGAGGGGTTCTCAGCGCCTTCGGCGTGGGCATGTTCTATTTTCTGATTCCGCGCATGGGTGTTGGGCCGATGATGGCCTTTGCTCTGACCGGCCAGATCCTGCTGGCCGTGATCTGCAGCCACTTTGGCTGGTTTGATCAGCCGGTGAGGCCCATGAACGCCACTCGACTGGCCGGCCTGCTGGTGCTGATCGCCGGTGTCAGCCTGATTTACTGGGAGTAAAACTTATGGATCTATCACTCGATAAGGCCAATATCGATAACCTGACCGGGCTCTGGCAGCTGATGGGGGCGCAGACAGAAGGCGATGGCTTGAACCGCTCGCTCAGTTGGCCCCGCCGTTGCTGGCTGGAGTGGGAGCACAGAGGGGAGTACGAGGCGCTGCATGTCCCGGCCAGAATTCCACCGGGCTATCTATACCCGATCTGGGATGCGGGCGAGCAGACGGTTGCGAGGGAGCAGCAGCTGGCCGCCAGCGGTTTTGACATGGGGCTGCAGCAACTGGCCATGTTCTTGCCGCTGGATGAACAGGGGCCAGGCAGTAAGAGCGGCCGACTCGAGCTGAGCCTCCTGGAACATGCCGGTGATGCTGAGACCTGGGCCTGTCTTTGTGGTCGTGCCTTTGGCTATTCGATCGATACCAGCGTGATTGAGCGGTTGCTGCAACAGCCGGATGTGGAGGTGCTCTGGGCCAAATGTGATGGTGTTCCGGTGGCGACGGCAATCCTGTATCGAACAGGGTCGGTGGTGGGTGTGCATCAGGTCGGCGTACCGCCGGAGCAGCAGGGCAGGGGTATCGCCCGTGAACTGATGCAGCAGTTGGTGGCACGTGCACGGGCAATGGGGGCAAGGTATCTATGTCTGCAGGCGTCGGCGGCGGGAGAGCCCCTGTATCTCAGCATGGGATTCCAGCCACAGTTCACCATTCGCAGCTACCGCCGGGGCTGAGAATCACCGGCAGCGATGGATCCACTGCCGGTGAGTCGATCAGATCTTCATCAGCACTGATTTGACTTCGGTATAGTGCTCGATGCAGGCGGCGCCCATCTCGCGGCCCAGGCCAGACTGCTTGAAGCCCCCGAACGGCAGCGCCGGGTCCAGAGCGGTATGGCAGTTGACCCAGACACTGCCGGACTTGATGCGCGGTACCATGCGATGCACGGCTGACAGGTTGTTGGACCAGATGCTGGCGCCAAGCCCGTATTGGCTGTCGTTGGCGATGCGTACCGCCTCCTCGATAGTATCGAACGGCATGGCCACCAGTACCGGCCCGAAGATCTCCTCCTGTACCAGTGTCGAGCGCTGATCCACATCAACCACCACGGTGGGCTGCACAAAGAACCCAGGGCCCTGGGTGTTGCCGCCGGTAGTGATTCGGGCTCCTTCAGCCACCCCCTTTTCGATATAACTGTGCACACGCTGTTGCTGCACCGCCGATACCAGGGGACCCATCTCGGTGTCCGGGTCCAGTCCGTTGCCGAGGCGGATATTGCCGGCAATATCGGTAATATCGGCGATCAGGTTATCAAACAGTTTGCGCTGCACGTAGAGGCGGGATCCGGCACAGCAGACCTGGCCCTGGTTGAAGAAGATGGCGTTGGCGGCACCGGCCGCCGCTGCCTGAGGGTCGGCATCGTCGAGCACGATAGTGGGCGACTTGCCGCCCAGTTCCAGCGTCACTCGCGTCATCTGATCCATCGCCGCCTTGCCGATCAGCTTGCCGACGCCGGTCGAGCCGGTGAAGGTCAGCTTGTCCACGTCCGGGTGGGAGGACAACGCCGCACCGGCGTCCTGGCCCAGGCCCGGCACCACGTTGAGTACGCCTGGCGGATAGCCCGCCTCCAGTGCCAGTTCGCCCAGGCGCAACGCCGTTAGCGGGGTATCTTCGGCCGGCTTGAGCACGACGGTACAGCCGGTGGCCAGCGCCGGGCCCAGTTTCCAGCAGGCCAGCAGCAGCGGGAAGTTCCAGGCCACGATGGCGCCGACAACGCCGATCGGCTCGCGGGTGGTATAGCCGTGGAACTGGGCGTCCGGCATGAAGGGAACGGAGGGCTGCACGTGGCTGCCCTCGATCTTGGTGGCCCAGCCGGCCATGTATCTCAGGAAATTGATCGCCAGCTGAATATCTACCGCCTTGGCAATGGCCACGCTCTTGCCGTTGTCGAGGCACTCGATTTCGGCCAGAGACTGGGCATTGGTTTCCAGCAGGTCGGCAAAACGCCACAACAGCCGTTCGCGTTCAACCGGTTTCATCCGGCTCCATGCAGAGTCTTCAAATGCCTGGCGGGCGGTGGCAACCGCCCGGTTGATATCCTCGGCCGTGCCACGTGCAACTTGGGTGAGGTGTTCCCCGTTCGCCGGATTAATCACCTCGATGCTGCCGCCATCACTGGCTGATGGCCGCTGATCGCCGATCAGCAGGGCGTGAGTGCGGCTAATAAAGGCCTGAGTATCGGGGTGGAGGGAAAACTCAGTCATGGCATACCTCTTATGGTTATCGTGATAGCGGTATGACTGAGATGGCAAGGCCTGTGCCAGTTTGTGTTTTATTATATAACCAATTGAAAAATATTAGATTTATTTTATTTTCCGGGATTTTTGTCTGAACCGGGCTTGTCGCAGATTGAGACAGGTGTCCGCTTTTGAGCCGAGGCGTGTCCTGGATGGAAAAGGTAACAGGAGCCTGGCGGTACAGGGTGTTGCGCGCGCTCGTCTCATACTGACACGCCTGTCTCGTTATAAGACAGAAAACCCCTGCGCCTCATAGGGGTCGAAAGTCGCAATATTAAAAACAAGTGACTGTTTTATAAATAAAAAATTAATTTGGCACAGGCTGTGCTTCCTTCCATGTGAGTCAACATGCCCCGGATCTCGAGGGTGTCTCGATATTGAGAAACCCGCACATGACCACTGAAGGAGGTCAGACCTTGAAAACAACAACTCTAAAACCCCTGGGGGGCGGCCTGCTGGCGTTGGCGGTTGCCCTGGCGACCCAGACCGTACAGGCTGCATCCGAAGCAGAGCAAATCATTCAGAGCAGCTGCCTGGCCTGTCATACACAGGAAGGTGATCAGCAATGGAGCCGTATCAGCCACCAGCGCAAGACGCCGGAAGGCTGGTTGATGACCATCGCCCGCATGCAGGTGATGCACGGTCTCAAGATCAGCGACGAAGACCGGCGTACGCTGGTCAAATACCTGGCCGATCGACAAGGGCTGGCTCCCTCCGAAACGGAAGGTGCACGCTACGCCTTGGAACGCCGCCTGAACACCATGGAAGCATTTGATTCCCAGAATTTCACCGAAATGTGTGCCCGCTGTCACTCCGGTGCGCGTGTAATGCTGCAGCGGCGTCCGGCATCCGAGTGGGAAGACCTTGTACATTTCCATCTTGGCCAGTTCCCCACCACTGAATTCCAGTCTCTGGCGCGTGACCGTGACTGGCTCGATCTGGCACTGAACAAGATGGTGCCTGAGCTGGCTGAAACCCTGCCAATGGATTCAAAAGCCTGGAATGAGTGGCAACAGCAGGCTGAAGCACCGATAGAGGGTGACTGGACGCTGGTGGGCCACATGCCGGGCAAGGGGGATTTCCATGCGCGCATGAATGTGGTGCCCGTCGAGGGTGAAGACCAGTACTCCCTGACTCTGAGTGGCCAGTATGCCGATGGCAGCGAGCTCAAGGGCGAAGGTCAGGCGATTGTGTACACCGATTATGAATGGCGCGCCAACATCAACATCGATGGTCAGGTAATGCGCCAGGTGTTCGCGCTCAAGGACGGCCAGCTGAGCGGTCGCATGTTCCTGCGTGAAAAGGATGAAGTCGGGGCTGATGTGGTGGCTGCCCGAGATGCCAAGGGGGTGAGCCGGATTCTGGTGCTGCAGCCGGCCTATATCAAGGCGGGTACGGAAGCCGAAATCAGCATCGTAGGTACGGGCCTGAGTGGCGTGCCGGTGCTGGGCACCGGGGTGGATGTGGTTGAGGTGATCAGCGAAAGCCCAGATCTGATCCGTGTGCGTGCCCGTGCCGCCAGTAATACATCGGGTGTGACGACAGCGAGCGTAGGGACAACCGAAGGTGGCCGCTTTGCCATCTATGACCGCATCGCCAATGTGAAAGTGGTGCCGGAATTTGCCGTGGCCCGAGTCGGTGGCAACGGTAGTTCCACACCTAAGGTGGAAGCCCGTTTTGAAGCCGAAGCCTGGGCGGTCGGTGCCGATGGCAAGGCCGGCACGGCGGACGATTACCGTATCGGCATGGTGCCGGCGACCTGGTCAGTGGCCCCATTCAATGAGGTGGCAGAAGCGGATCGTGATGTGCATTTCTCCGGCCGCATGAACAGTGTCACTGGCGTGTTCACCCCGGCCGCTGCCGGCCCCAACCCGGAGCGCCGCATGATGACCAACAATGCCGGCAACCTGAAAGTGCAGGCAACTATACAGGATGGTAGTGAAAAGCACAGCGCCGAAGGTCAGATGATCGTGACTATACAGCGCTGGAATAACCCCCCGATCCCCTGATGAGAGGGTGTGATGTAACTCAGGGGAGTGCCGTCAGGCACTCGACATAAAATCTGACAGGGGAGACCGGATATGGGTGCTGTACTCAATCTGGTGGAACACAACCTGCATGAAGTGCAGGTCGGGGACACCCGAATGTTGTTCCATATTCCGTCCAGCTCGCTGTTTGCACTGGACAGCCTGACCTCAGGCATCCTCGATCGGCTGCGCAGCGGCGCTGAAAGCGCCGAGTCACTGGTCACAGGCTTAAGCAGCCGTTTCTCGGAGCAGGAGATCACCGAAACGGTGCGTGAGCTGCTGGCGCTGGAGCTGGTCAATGATGGCCGGCCACTGACCGACGAGATAGGGACGCGTCGGGTGGATCAGTTCCCGTTGACCACCGTGGTACTGAACGTCAACACCGGCTGTAACCTCAGCTGTACCTACTGCTACAAGGAAGATCTGGATATACCTTCCGCCGGGCGCAAGATGGAGCTGCATACCGCGATCGATTCGGTAGAGATGCTGCTGCGCGAATCACCGGACGAGGAGCGCTACACGGTGGTGTTCTTTGGCGGTGAGCCGCTCAGTAATCGCCCGCTGATCGAAGCGATGGTGGATTATTGCGAAAAACGTTTTGCCGGACTGGGCAAAGCCGTGGACTTCGTGATGACGACCAACGCCACGCTGCTCAATGACGAGATCATCGACTGGCTCAACGCGCACCGCTTTGGCCTGTCGGTCAGTATGGATGGGCCCAAGGCGATCCATGACAAAAACCGCATCACCGTTGGCGGTCAGGGCACCTACGGCGTGGTACGTCGCAAGGCGCTGAGACTGTTGGAGCGTTATGATTCTCGCCCCATTGGTGCGCGAGTCACGCTGACACGCGGCACCACCGAGGTCGAGCAGATCTGGGACCACCTGTTCAACGAGATGGGGTTCTCGGAAGTCGGCTTTGCGCCGGTCACTTCCGGCGATATCAGCAGCTACAACCTCACGTCTGAGGAGCTGGTGGAGGTCTTTGCCGGCATGAAGCGACTGGGGCAGCGTTATCTCGAAGAAGCGCTGGAACACCGCAACATCGGTTTTTCCAACATGCACCAGCTGATCACCGATCTGCATGAAGGGCACAAGAAGGCACTGCCCTGTGGCGCCGGCCTGAAAATGCTGGCGGTGGACCACGAAGGCGAACTCAACCTCTGTCACCGTTTCACCGGCTCGGAGATGCCGACCTTCGGCAATGTGAAGAGCGGCGTGCAGCAGGTGGAACTGGGTGACTTCCTGTCCAAGCGTCTGGATCGCACCGACACCGGCTGTGCCAGCTGCCGTATCCGCAACCTCTGCTCCGGCGGTTGCTATCACGAGAGTTATGCCCGCTATGGAGACCCGACCCATCCGACTTACCACTATTGCGACCTGATGCGTGACTGGGTCGACTTCGGCATCGAAGTCTACAGCCGCATCATGGCGGTCAATCCCGCCTTCATCGACCAGTACATCTCGCCTCGGAGGGCGCACTGACATGAAACATCTCAAAGCGATCAACAACAAGGCTCAACTGCTGAGCCAGGCTGTGGCCGACGACAACGTGGAAGAGGTCGTCACCATGAGTGCGCTGGCCGGCTGTACCGCCACAACCGATCCGGGTTGGGAAATCGATGCCTTTGGCGGCGTGACCTCTTTATGTCAGCCGATGGAAGCGGACCTCTATGGCTGCGCTGATCCCTGCTGGTGGCCGGCTCAGGTGCCGGACATGATGAATACCTATCCGGACTGGAACAAGGATGCGATGAACTCGAAAGATGACTGGCGCAACCTGGGTACCGTGTTCCCGAAAGACAAGAATTGAGCCGAGGGGTGACCTGATAATGAATAAGAAACGACTCACATCACTGATGCCGCTGGCCGCTCTGGCATTCGGAACGGCTTTATCCGGTAGCGTAATGGCCAAGGGGCCGGCATTGGAAAAAGGGCACGAATACATGGTTGTGTCCAACTACCCCAACAACATGCATGTGATCGACCTGCAGACTGACAAGCTCTATAAAAGCTGTGAGCTGCCGGACGCCTTCGGGCCGGGAGTAACCCAGATGGCGCCGGACGGCAAAACCGCTTACATCCTCAATAACCACTACGAGGATATCTATGGCGTTAACCTCGATAACTGTGAAGTCACCTTCCATGCGTCCATGTCACTGGAGCGGAACGAGCGCACCAAGGCAATCTTCTCCTTTGCCATCAGTGCCGACGGTAAGGAACTCTATGCGGTGCAGAACCCGACAATACTGTATCGCGACTACTACCGGGTACAGCCATCCCGTCTGGCCGTCTATGACACCAGTTCAGGTATGAACGCCAAACCGGTACGAACCTTCCCGTCACCGCGACAGGTGACGGTGATGCAGACCGGCGATGACGGCACCCTCTATATGGCGGGCGCCGATATCTACAAGGTGGACGTCAACACCGGCGATGTGGATGTGGCGATTCCAAGCCGCAACTGGCAGCGTCCGCTGTATGCGCCGCCCGATGTGCTGAACGCCTGGCCGATCCAGTCACCGACTAAGGATTTCACCATCCTTTATACCACGGCGAAATTTCAGGATGAACGCTACAACCTGGACACTGCTGACTGGATTTATGGCTTCATGAACGTGGACCTCGAGACCGGTGAGACGCAGACGACCGACTTCGGTCCGATCACCGAGATCTACTTCTCCGGGATTCTGTCTCCCAAGGATCCGAACATCATTTACGGCGTGCTGAACCGCCTCGCCAAGTATGACATCGAGAAAAAGGAGCTGGTAGCAGCGGCCGAGCTGGATCACTCCTACTACTGTGTGGCGATCAACAATGCAGGCAGCAAGATCTACCTGGCTGGAACCTTCAATGATGTTGCCGTCTACGATGCCGACAGCATGGAAAAGCTGGGCAATATCCAGTTGCCGGGCGGTGATATGGCGATCGCAACGTCTCAGGTGTTCATTCGCTGAGCGAATAACTTGCCGAGCGAATAACTTGAAAGTTTCATCATTCCTGTCTGCACTCATAGCCTGGCAGGCTTGCCCGGACATAGTGTCCGGGCCCTTTTGACAGGAAATATGGAGAGTAACAGATGCAGAAAACGATCTTGGCTGCGGCTATTGCGACCCTGATGTCGGCGCAGGCGTCAGCGTACAACCTGTACAACGAGCAGGGCACTGAACTCAATCTGGATATCGAAGCGGTATTCGGCGTCTTTACCAGCGAAGAAAACTATGGACTGGGTGCCAAAACCGAAGCGGGTGGATCCGACTGGCAGGAAGGTTACATCAAATATGGCTTCTCGGGCAGCCACTCTTATGACTCGGGCGCCAGTGTCTATGCCGGCCTGAACCTGATCAGCTCTGCCACCTGGGGTGATGGAGATGCCGGTGGTTTTACCTCCGGTGATGAGTCCGATACCGACCTTGAGGATGCCTACCTGGGCTGGCGCTCAGGCAACATGATTCCGGCGCTGGCTGAAAACGGTCTGGATATCTCTTTCGGTCGTCAGAATTTCTCCATCGGCGATGGCTTCCTGATCAATGGCGATGCGTTGAACCTGGGTGATGCGCTCAACGGTGGCGGTTACGACTTTGACCGTGGTGGTGCCTACTGGCTGGCGGCGCGCAAGGCGTTTGATCGTACTGCCATTGCCCGTATCGGCGGGGCTGAAGGCCTGCGAGCCGACCTGTTCTGGATCGAATCTGACAACCCGGCGCAGGCGATGACCGAACTGGCGGGTATCAATGCCGAGTATGTGATGCCGGAAGGCACTGTTGGTCTGGCCTACATCGAAGGCCTGGGTGTGGATGACAAGTACGCTCAGGCACTGGGTTATACCCATCGTGATGGCCAGCAGACCCTGAGCCTGCGCTACCAGGGCAATGCGGGCGTCGAAAACCTGTTCCTGTCTGGTGAGTTCGTGAATCAGGATCAGGGCGACAATACCCGTGACGATGGTGATGCCTGGTATGTGGAAGCGGGCTGGACTTTCGCCGATCTGCCCTGGTCACCGAGCGTGAACTACCGCTACGCCACCTTTGATGAAGGCTTCGACCCGCTGTTCTTCGGTTTCAACCGCGGTTATGGCACCTGGTTCCAGGGGGAAGTGGCGGCCAACTACGCGGGTCCGTTCAACTCGGATACTGATGTGCATCACTTCGGTGTGAAAGCGGCGCCGAGCGAGATGCTCAGCATTGGTGCGCTGTTCTTTGACTTTAACGATAGTGTGGGCGGCAGCGGCGCGCTGGACGGTCAAGAGATCGACCTCTACGCCGAGTGGGTGGTAACGCCCAACCTGATCATCAGCCCGCTGATCGGCTTCTATTCGCCGGATAACAGCCTGGCGGATGGCGGCTCCCAGATTGGCAATGACGATACCAATGTCTACGGCCAGGTGATTGCGATCGTGCCTTTCTAAGGCGGGCAGGGCAACAAATCTCCCTTCTATATTTGGGGCAGCAGAGGCTGCCCCTTTTTTCAGTCTCTGGCCGGTACCACAATGATCGGGCGCATCATGAAGGGGCTATAGAAAAACGGGTCGCAGTCACAACGCTCGGGTGTTTCCTCGATTACTGGCCACAGATGGACCGACTGTGCTTCCAGAATCGGGAAGGCATAAGACTGTTCGCCGACCTTGCCGTGTTCGATGCCCGAAAAGTTTCCCAGCGCGGTGACCTGGCGGCCAGGCGCATAGATCGCCGGGTCGATGAACCCCGGTACACGAATGCGGAAGCGACCTGCACTGTTATCGCTTTTCAAGGGACGGCCACTGCTGCCGAGCGCAAACTGGACCACTTCAATCTCGCTGCCCTCGGTGAGATTCCTGACTTGGGCGACTTCTCCGCCCCAGCGTGCTTCGGCAGGGGGCTGGGTCAGGGGCGCATCAGCAAAGGGGAGCATAGCCAGCTCATTTACCGGCTTCAGCTCATCCGGTACGGCTGCGCATCCGCCCAGTAGCAGCAAGCAGAACAGGAGACAGTGACGACTCAACATGGCAAATCCTTCCGTCAGGAAACAACTCAGAATATATGTCTGACAACCGATATCCGCCCAAGGTTCGGTAACGTCTGGTCTGGATATTGCAATCCACTGTGAAAGTTTAGGCCGGCCCCGGAGCATTTGCACCTTGCCGGGGTTTGGCGTATACAGGAGTGATCGCAATGTCCTTACATTATCGGGAAAATAACAATAAAGAGGCCGAGGTTATGGCGCCCCGTTTACGTCAGGATCTGATCAGTGATCCTGTAGTTGCTGCGCGTATTGCACGCGAACGTCTTCAATCTGAAGGCAAACTGCCGTCCGGTTACCTGCGTGATGAGATTGAAGCCTCCTGGCGCCGCAGCCTGGAGGCGGGTTTGGCATGCTCTGGCGAGCACGGCGAAATCATCGATGAAGTCTCCGACCTGAAAAGCTTCCGCGATCAGCACGAACTGCTGATGCAGGTCGCCATGCCCGAAATCGAACAGCTGACGCACCAGTTTGGTGATCAGGGCCTGATCATGCTGGCCAGTGCCGATGCCCGTATTCTGGCGCTGGAGGG
The DNA here is from genome assembly GCA_963677795.1 of uncultured Marinobacterium sp. GTDB lineage: Bacteria > Pseudomonadota > Gammaproteobacteria > Pseudomonadales > Balneatricaceae > Marinobacterium. Next base: position 3,515,249 of record OY782520.1, read on the forward strand.
CAGCGATGCCATCCTGACCCCGTCTCGGCAGCTGGCCCTGCGACAGGGGGTATCCTGGAGTGAAACCAACCGGGGTACCAATGCGGTCGGTACGGCGATCATTGAACACCGTCCGATATTGATCAACGAAGAGGAGCATTTCCTCGATACTGTTTCCCACCTTTCCTGTACCGCTTCCCCCCTGTTCGATGCGGCCGGCAAACTGATGGGCGTGCTGGACCTGACCCGTTTAGGCCGCAACAGCCAGCCAAAGGACACGCTCGGTGTCATCCAGCTGGCTGCGCGCAGTATTGAAGGCCGGTTGTTCGCCAGTCAGTATCAGAACCGGATCGTACTTGCCTTCCACACCCGTCAGCAGTACCTGCGCTCTGCCTGGCAGGGGCTGGTGGCACTGGATGAAGAGGGGAGGCTGTTGGCGATCAACGAGCAGGGGTGTCAGCTGCTGGGACGCACACGTGAGATGATCGTGGGTAAAACCATTGACGAGCTGGTAGGAGAGAACGTGAGTGTGCTGCTTACGACCTGCCTGCGCCAGCGCATCGCATCGGTGCAGACCCGTGCCGGCGAGCTGTACTGCGAGCTGCTGCAGTTTCCTGACCGCCTGCTGCCGGTAACTCCGGTTGCACGGTCCTTCGAACGTTCGGCTTCCCCGTCTGCTCAGCCAGCGGATTCCCTGGAGCGCTTTGCCGCGGGTGAACCTCGCTTGCAGCGGGCCATGAAGATGGCCGCTCGTGCCATGGGGCAGGAGATCCCGGTTCTGCTCAGTGGTGAAACCGGCAGCGGCAAGGAAGTGGCCGCCAGAGCGCTGCATGATGCCGGTGAGCGTTGTGACAAGCCTTTCGTCGCGGTGAACTGTGCCGCCATCCCGGAAGGCTTGATTGAGTCCGAACTCTTCGGTTACCGGGAGGGGGCGTTTACCGGATCGCGCAAGGGCGGCATGGTGGGACGTTTTCAGCAGGCCAACGGTGGCACCCTGTTCCTGGACGAGATTGGTGATATGCCGGTGTCGCTGCAGGCCCGCTTACTGAGGGTGTTGCAGGAGCGCCGGGTCGCCCCCCTGGGCGGAGGCGAAGAAGTGGTGCTGGATATCGCGCTGATCGGGGCGACCCATCGCAACCTCAAACAGATGGTGGCGGATGGCAGCTTCCGCGAAGATCTGTATTACCGCCTTAGCGGTGTCTGTGTGCGCCTGCCTGCCGTGCGTGACCGCAACGATTTCTCAGGCCTGTGCCAACGGTTGCTGCTGCAGCTGGGAACAGCGCAGGTATCGATCGACCCAAAGCTGCATCAACGACTGGCCGATTACAGTTGGCCGGGTAACTTCCGCCAGCTTGAAATGGTGTTGAAGGTGGCATTGGCCTTCATGGAACCGGAAGAGTCCATGCTGACTGAGGATCATCTGAGCGACGATTTTCTGGAAGACCTGGAGGCTGTCCCGGCCGCCGGAGGCACTTTGCAGGAAACTCAAGAGGCGATGATCCGGCAGACACTGGACCAGCACGACGGCAAGGTAACCGCTGCGGCCAAGGCTTTGGGCATCAGCCGGGCGACGCTTTACCGCAGGATGAAGTCCCTTGGAATCGCATGAGGACTCCGGTGCATCTCTAACAGACATTCCTTCTTGCGGGGCTTATGCGGCCACAGCGGGTGTGTATCTGCTCGTGAAGCTGTTACGGCCGGTTGATCAATACCTCTAATTACATGCTGGCAGGTGTCTGATCTATATCGATAGATACTTAATATGTAAATAAATATTTTGACCCTGTTTCAACTCGTTACAATAATTAACATATTAACAAAACTTTCATGGTTACCTTGAGCTAGAGTTATGGCTGTTGGGCAGGGCACTACGGCTGTGCCCCGAACGAAGCCCCCGCAACAATAACAAACGGCTGGCCCCGGTTGCTGCTTAGCACCAGGTTTGGCCCGGATAGCAGTGGTAACATCATGATCAAACGCAAGCTTCTCCCCCTTGCCATTGTGGCAGCAACATCGGCAGCCACCTTTTCCTTCAGCCAACCGCTGCAGGCCGCTTCCACGGACCCTGAAAAACCAAACATTCTGGTAATCGTTGCTGATGATCTCGGCTTTGCCGACCTTGGCAGTTTTGGTGGCGAGATCGAAACGCCGAACCTGGATGCCCTGGCGCAAGCCGGTGTGCGCATGACGAACTTCCATACCGCGCCAGCCTGTTCGCCGACCCGTGCGGCGCTGTTGACCGGCGTCGATCCGCACAAGGCCGGGCTAGGCAATATGGCAGAAGAGCTGGCGCCCAATCAGGAAGGTAAACCCGGTTATGAGGGGTACTTGAATGATCGTGTCGTGTCCCTGGCGACGCTGTTGCAGGACGCCGGCTATAACACTTACCTGAGCGGCAAGTGGCATCTGGGCCGAGGCAAGGGGAAGACGCCAGATGCACGCGGTTTTGAGCGCTCCTTCTCTTTGCTGGTGGGGGGCGCTAGCCATTGGCCCGATATGCGTCCTGCTTACGCGCCTACCCCGGACGCCAAGGCGCCCTACACCGAGGATGGTGTACTGCTGACAAAGCTGCCTGACAGCTTCAAGTATTCATCTCAGTTCTACGCCGACAAGCTGATCGAATATATTGGCGCGGACAAGGATAACGGCACACCTTTCTTCGGTATGCTCAGCTTCACCGCTCCGCACTGGCCTCTGCAGGCACCGGACGCGGCCATCGCAAAATACAAGGGACGTTATGACGCCGGTTTCGACAAGCTGTTTGCCGATCGCCTGGAGAAGCAAAAGACGCTGGGTCTGGTGCCGGCCAATGCTGAAGGCGCGCCGCGCCCGCCCAAGGGACGTACCTGGGAGAGCCTGAGTGCCGAGGAGCAGAAAGTCGAAAAGCGTGCCATGGAAGTCTACGCGGCGATGGTTGATGAGATGGACGTTCATACCGGTCGTGTCTTTGATTACCTGAAACAGAATGGCTTGTACGACAACACGGTCGTCGTGTTCCTGTCGGATAACGGCGCCGAAGGTCATGACCTGGATGAGACCTGGCCGGCCGACCAGTTCCCGAAAATCCGCAAGACGATCGATGAGACCAACGACTTCAGCTATGAGCAGATGGGGCGTCCCGGCTCCTATACCCTCTATGGACCCAACTGGGCCTGGGCGGGCGCGCCTGCATACAAGCTCCATAAGGGCTTCCCGACCGATGGTGGTACTCGCTCGATCGCTATCATCAAGGCACCGGGTGTCGAAGCGAACGACATTAACAACAACCTTGCTGCAGTTGAGGATGTTACGCCGACACTGCTGGAGCTTGCCGGTGTCGAGCAGCCGGGTGACAAGTACAAGGATCGAGTTATTGAACCGATCTCCGGTGTTTCGCTGATTCCGTCGCTGAAAGGCGAGACTGATGGCAGTGACCGGGTTCTGGGTGGTGAACTCTTTGGTAAGCGCTTTATTCGTAAAGGTGATTGGAAGCTGGTGCATATGCCCAAGCCTTGGGGGAGCGATGGCTGGGAGCTGTATAACCTGAAGCAGGACGCGGCCGAACGCCATGATATGAGCGCCAAAAATCCCGAGCAGCTCGCCGAGCTGAAGCAGGCCTGGGAAACCTATGCCAAGGATAACAACGTGATCCTGCCGAGCTGGGTAAGCGGCTACTGATCATGTTCTACCCGGGAGGCAGGTTTTACGCTGCCTCCCGTCAACCGGCCCCTGCAAACTGAATCATCTCGAGTACTGCATAATGAATAAGACAATAATGAAAACCGCCGGCTTGGTGCCGGTCATGGCTTCTCTTCTGACAGCGCCCATTGCTTTCGCGCAGGATCATGAACTTTCTGTCACGCTGCGCACCCATTATGGCCAGGTTGATCGTCACTTTGGCCCGGAAGACAGTGAGGAAATGAGCCAAGCTATCCGTCTGGACTACCGTTCTCCCTACTTCAACGATGTGATCGGTTTTGATGGCTCTCTGTACGCTGTGCTCAAAGTGTACGCTGCCAAAAATACGGCCGGCATTCCGCTGCTGGATGAGGAGGGTGATGGTTTCTCCAAGCTGGGGCAGGCGAATGTCAAGCTGAAGCTGGGTGACGACTGGCACCTGCGTGCAGGTCGTATGCGTATTGTAACGCCGCTGATGACCGATACTGATGGGCGTTCAGAGCCAAGCACTCGTCGTGCCGTCAAGCTGGACGGCTCCATTGCAGGTGTCAATGTGTATGGTATCTACTCTGATGAAGTTTCAACGACCGGCGAGAACACCTTCAAGGAATACACCGAGGACGGCGATGGCGTCATGATCCTGGGTGGCTCATACACCTTTGAAAATGGCCTTGGTCTGATGCTGGAGCACGGACAGCTGGATGATGCCAAGCGGCAGACATTCATCAATGCCAGCTATGGCATGCCGCTGGGTGATGGCAAGCTGCTGTTCGATGCCTACCACTATATGGCCAAGGAGATCGGTGATGGCTCCAATCTGGCGGATAACCCGGGGCTCGATGGTGAGCTGGATACCTACCTGAGCAACCTGGCCGTTGCGTACAAGCAGGGCAACCTGAAGTACACCCTGTCCTGGCAGACCGTGGGTGATGATCTCTACGAACCGAGCTGGGATGGTTTCGACAATGACCGCTCGGTGCTCTGGTCGTGGAACTCGGTGCAGATCCTGGATTTCTACAACCCCAATCAGGACTCCTGGCAAGCACGTGTGGACTACAGTTCTTCTGCGGTGCCCGGGCTGAGCATGATGGGGCGTTACACCGAGGGTGACTATACTCAGGGGGGTGTCAGCTATGAAGACAGCGAGTTCGACTTTGAAACCAAGTACGTACTCCAGACCGGTCCACTCAAGGATCTCAGCTTCCAGCTTCGCTATGCTGATGTGGAGATCGGTGGTGTGGGTGATCTGGAAGATATCCGCCTGATTGCCGAATACACCAAGTCCTTCCTCTGAGGCTGTTGAGCTGTGCCTCCGTCAGGACAAGGAGGTACAGCTTGCTTGTTACATTTTGTTACAAAGCACCACAAGTTCGCACATTAACCGCGTATCTGGTTTACAGCGACGTTCTACGCTGTAAGGAATTACAAAAACAGCAGTCAGGCATGCCACGAGCCCAGGCTCGTGGTCGTCGCCTTTGTCGAGGGATATTGCCCATGAAAAAACAGATCGTTCGCCGTACTTCCGGATATCTGCTGAGCGCGGCGGTTGCCGCTGTCATGGCGGCGCCGGCCTCCGCGTACAACCTCTACTCTCAGGACGGCTCCGAGCTGAATCTGGATATCGAGGCCGTTTTCGGCGTGTTCTCCAGTGATGAGAACTATAACCTGGGTGCCAAGAGCACCGCGGGTGGTTCTGATTGGCAGGAAGGCTACATCAAATACGGTCTGTCGGGCAGCCACGTCTATGGTCAGGGGGGCGCGTCCGTTTACGGTGGCCTGAACCTGATCAGTTCCGCGACCTGGGGTGATGGTGATGCCGGTGGTTTTACCTCCGGTGATGAGTCCGATACCGACCTTGAGGATGCCTACCTGGGCTGGCGCTCCGGCAACATGATTCCGGCGCTGGGTGAAAACGGTCTGGATATCTCTTTCGGTCGTCAGAATTTCTCCATCGGCGATGGCTTCCTGATCAATGGCGATGCGTTGAACCTGGGTGATGCGCTCAACGGTGGCGGTTACGACTTTGACCGTGGTGGTGCCTACTGGCTGGCGGCGCGCAAGGCGTTTGATCGTACTGCCATTGCCCGTATCGGCGGGGCTGAAGGCCTGCGAGCCGACCTGTTCTGGATCGAATCTGACAACCCGGCGCAGGCGATGACCGAACTGGCGGGTATCAATGCCGAGTATGTGATGCCGGAAGGCACTGTTGGTCTGGCCTACATCGAAGGCCTGGGTGTGGATGACAAGTACGCGCAGGCACTGGGTTATACCCATCGTGATGGCCAGCAGACCCTGAGCCTGCGCTACCAGGGTAATGCGGGCGTCGAAAACCTGTTCCTGTCTGGTGAGTTCGTGACTCAGGATCAGGGTGATAATAGCCGTAAAGACGGTGATGCCTGGTATGTGGAAGCAGGCTGGACCTTCGCCGATCTGCCCTGGTCACCGAGCGTGAACTACCGCTACTCGACCTTCGACGAAGGCTTCGACCCGCTGTTCTTCGGTTTCAACCGCGGTTACGGCACCTGGTTCCAGGGTGAAGTGGCGGCCAACTATGCGGGTCCGTTCAACTCCGATGCCGATGTGCATCATATCGGTGTAAAGGCAGCGCCGAGCGAAATGCTCAGCATTGGTGCGCTGTTCTTTGACTTCAACGATACAGCCGGTGGCAGCGATGCACTGAATGGTCAGGAGATTGATCTCTACGCCGAGTGGGTGGTAACGCCCAACCTGATCGTCAGCCCGCTGATCGGTTTCTATACTCCAGATAACAGCGACGCGACGGGTGGTTCGCAAATCGGCAGCGACGACACCAACGTCTATGCCCAGATGATCGCGATCGTCCCGTTCTGATTTAACTCGGGCCTGCCGGCACCTGCTGCCGGCAGCGTCCAAATGAAATTAAGGATCCCGAAATGCAGACGGTATCGACTCTTTTTATCAATGGTCAGGCAGTTGCCGGCGAGCGTGAAGCTTTCCCGGTGATAAACCCGGCGACAGGTGAAGCCTTCGCACAGTGCCCGGGCGCTTCACCGGAGCAGGTGGATGCCGCCGTGGCAGCAGCCAAGGTTGCATTCAAAACCTTCCAGCACACCCCTGATGCTGAACTCAAGGCGATGCTGCATCGCATTGCGGATCTGATCGAGGCGAATGCTGACGAGCTGGCGCAGCTGGTGACGCTGGAGCAGGGCAAGCCGCTGGCACTGGCGCAGATGGAAGTGGGCGGGGCGGTTGCCTGGACTCGCTATGCCGCGGACCTGAATATTCCGGTCAAGGTGGTTGAAGATAGCGAAGCACGCCTGGCCGAGCTGCACCACAAACCGCTGGGTGTGGTAGGTTCCATTACGCCGTGGAACTGGCCGCTGATGATTGCGGTATGGCACATCATGCCCGCGATTCGCACCGGTAACACCGTGGTGTCCAAGCCATCTTCCTTCACGCCGTTCAGCACGCTGAAGCTGATCGAACTGATCAATGAGGTCGTGCCGGCGGGTGTGATCAACATCGTGACGGGTGAGGGTGGTATCGGCCGTGCCATGACTTCGCACCAGGACATCAACAAGATCGTCTTTACCGGCTCTACTCCGACCGGCCAGGACATCATGCGTAAGGCTGCTGATAACCTGAAGCGCCTGACCCTGGAGTTGGGTGGCAACGATGCAGGTATCCTGCTTCAGGATGCCGATCTGGATAAGGCTCTGCCGGGTATTTTCCAGACCGCGTTCATTAATATGGGCCAGACCTGTGCAGCGCTGAAGCGTCTGTACGTACATGAGTCCCAGTATGACGAGGTGTGTCAGCGTTTGGCGGCGATTGCTCAGCAGCAGGTCGTCGGCAATGGCCTGGAAGCGGACGTTACTTTTGGTCCGGTTCAGAACAAGGCTCAGCTGGATCTTGTCGTTGAACTGGTCGAGGATGCCAAGGCCCAGGGCGCCAAAGTGCTTTGCGGTGGCGAAGCGCAGCCGGGCAATGGCTACTTCTATCCGCCGACCATCGTGGCTGGCGTGAGCAATGGTGTTCGCCTGGTAGACGAAGAGCAGTTCGGCCCGGTGTTGCCGGTGATTCCTTACAGCGATCTCGAAGACGCGATCGCCATGGCCAATGACAACGTCAACGGCCTGGGTGGTTCTGTCTGGGGATCTGATATTGAAAAGGCGCGTTCCGTGGCGATGCGTCTGGAGAGCGGTACTGCCTGGATTAACAACCATGCCGAAGTCTTGCCCCACTGCCCCTTCGGTGGCTGCAAGATGTCCGGCTTCGGTGTCGAGTTCGGCGAAGAAGGTCTGCTCGAGTATACCCAGCCACAGTTGCTCAGCATCAGTCGAGGCTGATCACTGCATCATCTCACTTTCCCGTCTCTGCTACGGAAGTGCTTGCCGGGGCTTTTGCCCCGGCTTTTTTGTTTTAGCGTAACAACTATTACACTTTGCCTTCTCTCTCATTAGAATGTCCCTAACACACCAACAATAACAGGGGGTTCTTGATGACCGCCACGGCTCCAGGCGATGTTTACTCATCGGCTTCAACCCGCTGGTTTGCACTGATCAGTATCTGCGTGGCCACCTTCCTGATGCCGATGAGTATGTCGGCGGTCAACGTGGCATTGCCTGCTATTGCAGCCGAGCTTAAGGCCGACGCCGTTTTGGTCAGCTGGATACCCACCATGAACCTGCTCGGTGCCATTGCGTTGCAGCTGCCTGCTGGTCGCATTGCTGACATGATCGGGCGCAAAAAGGTGTTTCTGGCAGGGCTCTTGCTGTTCGCATTGAGTTCGCTGGCGGTGGTGTGGACCAGCCATATCGGTTGGCTGCTGCTGATGCGGCTGTTGCAGGGGATCGGTGGCGCCATGGTGTTCGGTACCGGTATGGCGATCGTGTCTCAGGTATTTGCCCAACATGGCCGAGGCATGGCGCTGGGGCTTACGTCCACATCCGTATATTTGGGCCTGACCTGTGGTCCGCCCATCGGCGGCTGGCTCACGGAGTGGTGGAACTGGCAGGCCGTGTTTGTGGCGCCGTTGCCCCTGACGGTGCTGTGTGCGGTACTGGTTGCGGTCCATGTACGTGAAACCGAGCGGCAGCACGATCAGCAGCTGGACTGGATCGGCAGCCTGCTGTTCATTGTGGCGTCCAGCCTGTTTTTTGTCGGTCTGTCCGAACTGCCTGACCTGCTGGGTGGTTTGCTGGCACTGTCAGGAGTGCTGTTGCTGGCCGGCTTTGTCTATCAGCAGGAACACAGCCCCTATCCGTTGATTCGGCCGCGGCGGATGGTCCAGAACCTGACCTTTTTCCGCTCGATACAGGCCAGTTTCCTGATGTATGCAGCCAACTACCCGCTGCAGTTCCTGCTCAGCCTCTACCTGCAGTACATCCGCGGCCTGTCACCGGCGGAAGCGGGGCAGTTGATGCTGCTGCAGGCGATGATGATGGCGATACTGGCACCCATTGCCGGCCGTCTGTCGGATCGTCTGGAACCGAGAATACCGGCGACGTTGGGCTGTGTGCTCTTTGCCGCCGGTTTCCTGATTCTGGCGCTGCTCGATCAGGATAGTGGGCTGACCCAGGTAGTGATCGCGCTGCTGGTGATGGGCACCGGCTTTGGCTTGTTCTCGTCTCCGAACAACAACGGCGCATTGAGCGTCGTGCCGCATGACAAGCTGAGCATCGCTTCGTCACTGCTTAACATCTCCCGTACCCTCGGCAATATGCTGGGCATGGCGGTGGTGGTGTTCCTGTTCAATCTGCTGATAGGCAATGCTCAGCTGACGCCTGAACAGTTCCCGGCGCTGATCCGGCTGCTGGAAATCGCCTTTGTGCTTTGTAGCGGTTATGCGCTGGTCGCGGCCTGGCGTTCCTGGTCAAGAGGCAAGGTTCGTGCGAGTTGATGGAGCGTTGAAACGATAACTGTGGGCCGGTGAGGGTTGATGTCATTAGAGCGATGACCGCCCGGCCTTAAGGCTTGGGCGGTCATGAAACACTGAAGTTGATCCTGCCTTTATCGGCTGGAATGGACATAAACCTTAAGCAGGGCTGCCTTCAGGCAACGTGGCTTCAGAAGTTAAAGTTGATGCCAACGTTGAGCTGGTTGGAGTCTTTAACGCCATAGAGGCTGCCATCCCAGGCCATGAATTCAGCCCACACCAGTACGTTCTCGTGCAGCGTGCGCTGGTAAGCCAGAATTGCAGCGGTAAAATCCTCGCCCTCATTGTCTGCCGAGAACTCTGACAGACCGAGGGTATAGAGGTTCTTGCCGGACGGGATGCCCAGAATGGCATCCAGGCCTGCACCGGCGTTTTCACGATCCAGGTAGGCGCCGTTGATATAAAAGCCTTCTCCCGAGTAGTAGGCCGAGAGGCCGAACAGGTCTTCGCTGCCTTCTGTGCCGGTGAAGGCTGCACCCAAGGTCAGGTTGCCAATGCTGTAGGTGGCCCCCAGCTGGCTCTGCTCCTGATCCGCATTGTCCTCGTCATCCACCTGATACAGCGCCTTCAGTTTCAGGCCATGCAGATCCGGACTGCTGTAATAGACGGACTCGCTCACCCTGAGGACACCATCAAGGGTGTAGTAGACGGGGGCCGAGTTCCACCACATATAGTCGGCGGCCACGCCAACCGCTTCGTAGAAGGGGGAATCGACCTTGCCCAGGGCCAGGATGCCATAGCGATCGTCCGTGAGGCCGACATGGCCGTAGCGCATGTCGCCGACGGTATCTCCGTCGTTGCCCAGATCCAATGCGACTTCATATTTGGCAAAGGCGCTCAGGTGCTCGTCAAGATCGTAAGCGCCCTTGATGCCAATACGTGAGGACGCGTCCTTGTACTCGGTATCGTCACTGTTTTTTGTTTGTTCCAGCATGATACGCAGGCTGCCGTAAACCTCGATACCGGTATCGGCAATCTGTACCGCATAAGCGGGGGCGGCAGTGGCCATCAGGGTGCATACAGCGAAGGTTTTCTTCATTGGGTCATGTATCCAATTGTTGTTGTTATGGTTGGATGCAGTGGGGGTGCACCCAGTGGATGAGTCCGTCTGGTGAAGGGGAGGCCAGCAGAACTCGGGAAATAACCGGTGGCTATTTCCCCTAGGCCGGTCAGGCCGAGATGATATCGGTAATCGCCTGGCCCAACTCCTGGGTGCTGGCGGTGCCGCCCATGTCACGGGTCAGGGCGGTCTGCTCACGAATGACGGCCTCGATGGCGCTCATGATGGTGTCATGCATGTCCTGGCGGCCGAGGTGCTGCATCATCATGGCCGCGGCCCAGACGGTACCGATCGGGTTGGCAATGTTCTGGCCTGCAATGTCCGGTGCCGAGCCGTGTACAGGCTCGAACATGGAGGGCAAGTCTTTTTCCGGGTTGATGTTCGCCGACGGCGCAATGGCAATGGTGCCAGTGCAGGCCGGGCCCAGATCGGACAGGATGTCACCGAACAGGTTGGAGCCGACGATTACGTCATAGAATTCCGGCATACGCACCAAATTGGCGGTGAAGATATCGATGTGGAACTGATCGACCCTGACGTCAGGATAGCGCTCGGCCATGGCTTCGACACGGCTGTCCCAGTAAGGCATGGAGTGGAACAGGCCGTTGGATTTGGTGGCGGAACTCAGGTGTTTCTTGTCACGGGACTGTGCCAGATCGAAAGCGTACTTCAGGATGCGGTCAGTGCCCTTGCGTGTGAAGATGCTCTGCTGTGAGACTACTTCGTCCTCAGTATCTTCGTACTGGATGCCGCCAATATTGGAGTACTCGCCTTCCACATTTTCACGAACGACATAGAAATCGATGTCACCCGGCTGCTTGTTGGCCAGTGGAGATTGCAGGCCTTCGAACAGTCGTACAGGACGCAGGTTGACGTACTGGTTGAAGGCGCGGCGAATCGGCAGCAGCAACCCCCACAGGGAGATATGATCAGGCACGCCCGGGAAGCCGACTGCGCCGAGGAAGATGGCGTCGAACTGCTTGAGCTGCTCCAGACCGTCTTCCGGCATCATGCGGCCGGTACGATGGTAGGTTTCGCAGGACCAGTCGAAATGGGTAAAGTTGAGTTCAACGCCGTGTTTTGACGCTGCGGCTTCCAGTGCCTTGATGCCTTCCGGAATGACTTCTGTGCCGATACCGTCTCCGGGAATAACGGCGATGTTGAATTGTGACATTGGCTACACCTTTTATGGTCTTAATTGGCAACTTGGTAAACCAGTTTAGGGATTAGTCTGATAAGATGTAGGCACGAAGTGTAATCTTTGGGTTTACAAAACGTGGACAAGCTTCCTGCACTTGAAGATATCAAGGTTTTCGTAACAGCAGCCCGTTTCATGAGCTTTGCAAGGACGTCTGAACAGCTTATGGTTTCGCCGGCCTATATTTCAAAGCGTATAAAATTGCTTGAAGAAAACCTGGGGTTTACACTTTTTTACCGCTCCGCCCGCTCCATTAGCCTGACGCCGGAAGGTGAGATTGTGCTGCGCACTGGGGTGCAGATGCTGCAGGAGCTGGATTCAATGAAGGATGAGCTGCTGGCCTGTCGTCAGGAAACGCGGGGGATGCTGAGAATCAGCTGCAGTACCGGTTTCGGCACCGAATTCCTCAATCCGTTCATCCTGTCGCTTCGGGACCTTTATCCCTTGCTGGGGATCGACCTTCAGCTGGTCGACCGCAGTGTGGATATCGTCACGGAAAATGTAGATCTGGATATCTGTCTGGGCGGTAGCATTCCGGAGCAATATATTGCACGCAAGCTGGCCCCCAATTACCGGGTCTTCTGTGCTTCACCCGGCTACCTTGAACAGCATGGCTGGCCTGACCACCCCCGTGATCTGGAGCATGCTCACGCCTGTATCTCCATTCGTGAACGCAATCATAAACCCGCTTCCTGGAAGATCGAGCGAGAGGGAGAAACGCTGACGGTTACCCCCAACAGCCAACTTAGCGTCAACAACGGCAATGTGGCCAAGCAATGGTGTCTGAACGGTGAGGGCATACTGCTGCGGTCAATCTGGAGTATCCGCAACGAGCTGGCTGAGGGGCGATTGATTCAGGTACTGCCGGAATGGCAGCAGCCCGCCGATGTCTATGCAGTTTACTCGCGGCAGACGGGAACGAGTGCAAACCTGAGAGTGTTTATTGAGCAGCTGGAACTGTACCTGAAGCAGAATATGGCTTGAACGAACGGGAGAAAGACAAAAGGATATGAGTGGAGAAGAGTTCGGCAAGCGTTTGCTCAGCCTGTTGAAAGAGCGGAAACTCAGCCAGATCAAGGTGGCCAAGGCGTTGGGAGTCTCAAGGACTGCGGTCAACAAGTGGACCAAAGGGGGCATGATTGACGACAGCAACCTGGAGAATCTGGCGGCTTTCCTGAGCGTTGACAAGATCTGGCTCAAGTATGGTGAGTATGTCGGCAGTGCCAGTGAGCAGGCGCGTGAAGGTCGAAACATCAACGAAGTTCACATGCATGATAATGTCGAAATCGTCACCTGGGAGTGGGATCTGCTGACCGGAGAGGTTACCTATTCTGACAATGTGGAAGCGGTGTACGGCGTCAAAATAGCCAGTAACGATGATTTCTGGGCCTTGATGAGCGAGGAGTCCAGAGGCAAGCTGGTTAAAGGCTACGAAAGGATCATGCGGGAAGGCGGTGCCCATGAAATGGATTTTCGTGTTGGGCATGATGGTCAGTCTCGCTGGATCACGTCACGGGCGACCGGAGTCAAGGGGCCGAATGGCAAGGTGACCAAACTGGTGGGAATCAGTATGGACAACACCGAGCGCAAAACGACAGAGCTGCAGCTGAGGAGCATCAGTCGCCTGTTTCGAGCGCTGCTGAGTCATATGGACCATCTGGTGGTATTTACGGATGTGGCCGGCGAGATACTGGCGACCAACCATGAGAGTCGGCCGGAAAAAACTGGCTATCTGGAACTTCAGGCCTTGTTATACCAGTTTGTCCTGAAGAATGGGGAACTGTTGGCCCAGGTGAAAGAAGAGGGCAGTGTTAAAGCTCGTTTTCAAGGCAAAAAAATGACTGTGCATCATCATGAAGATGAGAACGCACAGCCATTTTTGATGTTCGAATTCTCCTGATCAGAGGTCAAGTACCAGACGCTTGCCCTTGGCGCGGGATACGCAGATCATCATTGTTTCCTGCGCGGCTTGCTCATCCTCGTCCAGATAGTGGTCACGATGGTCCGCTTCACCTTCCAGGATCGTGGTTTCGCAGGTGCCGCATACACCGTTGCGGCACAGGCATTCGATATTGATGCGCCGGTCTGCTTCAATGGCTTGCAGGATCGACTCACCTTCCTCCACATTAAGGCTGAAACCTGAGCGCTGGAAGTGCACTTCGAACGCATCTCCTTCACTGGCGACTTCACCAAAGTTCTCGAAATGCGTGCGTGCTTCGCCCAGAACACGATTGCCATTGGCAATGACCGCGTCGATCAGCGGTTGTGGGCCGCAGACATAGACATGACTTTCGGCAGGTAGTTGCTCGATCAGTGATGCAACTTCCAGGCGCTGCCCCTGAGTGTTGTCATAGGTATGCAGGCGGTTGCCCAGGCGTGTACGCAGTTCGTCAATGAAAGCGGCATTAGCGCCATCACGGAAGGTGTAGTGCAGCTCGAAATCCAGCCCATCACGCTCCAGCTCGTAAAGGTAGGAGAGAAAGGGGGTGATGCCGATACCGCCGGCAATCAGGATATGCTTGCTGGTGCGATCATGAACCAGAGGGAAAAAGTTCTCGGCAGCTGACAGCTGCAGGGTATCGCCCTCAGCCACATGCTGGTGCATGTAGGCCGAACCACCGCGAGAATTTTCATCCAGCAGTACGGCGATGCTGTAGCAGTCTGCCTTCTGCGGGTCACTGGTCAGAGAGTAGGCACGACGGATTCCGGCCTCATCCATATGGACGCTGACATGACTGCCGGCACTGAAAGTGCCCAGTTCAGCGTTCGGGGCGGAAAACTCGAACTGTTTGATAGTCGGTGTCAGTTGTTCGACCCGGCTGACGGTGACGGTAATTTTATTCTGATTCATGACGCTTTCTCACTCGTTGTAGCTCAGGCGATGTCGACGCAGAGGTATTTCACCTTCAGGTAGTCTTCGATGCCGTAACGGGAACCTTCCTTGCCGAGGCCGGATTGCTTGACGCCACCAAAGGGCGCAACCTCGTTGGAGATGATTCCGGTGTTGATGCCCACCATGCCGCTTTCCAGCTTTTCGGCGACACGATAGACGCGGCGCACATCGTTGCTGAAGAAGTAGGCCGCCAAACCGTAGATGCTGTTGTTGGCGTGGTGCAGTACCTCTTCTTCACTGTCGAAACGGATCAATGTGGCGATCGGGCCAAAGATCTCTTCGTGGGCGATATCCATCGAATGATCGACTTCAGTCAGCACCTTCGGGTTGAAGTACTGACCGTGCTCCTCGATCTCATTGCCCAGAGTGACCAGTTTGGCTCCCTTGGTCAGAGCATCGTCGAGCAGTGCCTGCATGCCTTCAATGGCGCGACTGGTAATCATCGGGCCGATGTCGGTCTCGGCGTCCAGACCGTTACCGACCTTCAATTTGGCGACGGCTGCGGTGAATTTTTCCAGGAACTCATCGTAAACAGCGTTGTGTACATAGAAGCGGTTAACACAGACACAGGTCTGGCCACCGTTGCGATACTTGGCCATGACACCGCTGGCGACGGCCTTGTCGATATCGGCATCTTCAAACACGATGAAGGGAGCATTGCCGCCCAGTTCCAGCGAGGTCTTTTTGATCGTGGGAGCGCACTGTTGATACAGGGTGCGGCCGACAGGAGTGGAACCGGTGAAGGAGAACTTGCTGATCAGCGGGTGCTGAGTCAGCTGCTCACCCAGTACGCGGGACGCACCGGTCACGATATTGAAAATGCCCGCAGGAATGCCTGCCTGGTCGGCGAGTTCTGCCAGGGCCAGTGCCGTGAACGGTGTTTCCGAGGCCGGTTTGATGATGATGCTGCATCCGGCTGCCAGAGCCGGTGCGGCCTTGCGAGTGATCATGGCGGCCGGGAAATTCCACGGGGTGATGGCGCTACAGACGCCGACCGGCTGCTTGATTGTTGTGAGACGGTTGCTGCTCACGGTTTGCGGAATGGTCTCGCCATAGACACGCTTGCCTTCCTCGGCGAACCATTCGATGAAAGAGGCGGCGTAACGGATTTCGCCTTTCGCTTCGTGCAGCGGTTTACCCTGTTCCAGGGTCATGATGCGGCCCAGGTCATCAATGTTGGCTTCGATCAGGTCGAACCAGCGGCGCAAGACTTGAGCACGTTCCTTGGCGGTGCGTGCGGACCAGGCAGGCATGGCCGTGTGGGCCTGGACGATAGCGGCTTCGACCTGTTCAATGCTCAGGCTGGGTACGCTACCCAGCTGTTCGCCGTTGGCTGGGTTGGTGACGTCGATACTGTTTGCGGCGTCCACCCATTGGCCGTTTACATAGCAGCTCTGGCGGAACAGGGAAGGGGATGTCAGGGTGTGCATGGCGTGCATCCTCGCGACGAGGCACCTGAGTGCCCCGGGTGAATGGGATTAGCTCAGGTGAGACTTGGCAATCAGCTGGTGGAAATGAGCAACACCGTGCTCACTGATGCCACTGCGCTGACGGTCTACCATAATGCGGCCCTGACCGCGGTAGCCACGGGATTTCAGGCCTTTCTGTACGCTTTCGACCAGGCGCAGGTCTTCCGGCCGGAAGACGTCGCGATACCACTCGACCAGGTTTTTCTGGTACTCGGTCAACTCTTCATTGAGGAAGTAGATGTCGTAGTACTGCAGGGTTTCGTTGGCACTGACCGGGAACTCATAGATCACGGTCATGAAGTCGCCTCCCGGCGGCATGTTGAACATGGTGCAGGGCCAAATCCAGAAACCGAAGAACTTGGGATCGGTCACGGAGTCATCGACCTGGAATGATGCCTCAGAAGAGCGGGCTTCTCCGATCTGTACGGTCCAGTTTTCGTTCAACTGATGGTCGTACACATCCACGTTTACCGAGCTGGCAAAGCTGACATGGTTGGTCGGGCAGTGATAGCACTCGATATAGTTGTCGACGATGGTTTTCCAGTTCGCCGGTGTATGGCTGACGAAGCGTGCAGCCAGCTTCAGGTCCTTGATCACGCCACAGGCTTCATTCATCTTTTCGGCCAGACCGGGCAGCTGCTCTTCGATCGGTTGCGGCTCGCCTTCGCTCAGGTTGACGTAGATGAAACCAGCATGCTCGGTCACGTGGAAAGAGGTCAGGCCCAGGGCCTCAGACTCGAAGTTGTTAACGTTCTCGCAGTTGGTGGCGTGTGCCAGTTTGCCATCGAGCTTGAAGGCCCAGGCATGATAGGGGCAGGTGATGACGTTTTTGGCCTTGCCGGCGGACTCACTCATCAGCTGATGTCCGCGGTGCGGGCAAACATTATAGAAGCCACGCAGCACGCCATCACGACCGCGCACGATCACCAGGCTTTCACCAATGATTTCACGGGTGATGTACGCATTCTTGTCGGCCACTTCGCTGCTGTGCGCCACGCACACCCAGGAGTTGGCAAAAAATTTCTCTTTCTCGGTCTCGAAGATCTCGTCAGAGGTGTAGTACTGAGCGGGGATGGTCCACGCGTTTTCGATATCGGTGAAGTCATCCAGTGAGAGAGGGTGCTTGGCGTTCATGGCAGGCTCCGTTCTTGTTTTTGTAAACTACAAGTTAACACTTTGGATGGATGCTATCGGTGCAGCTGCGCTGAGTCAACTACGGAGTAACAAAAAAAATTAGAAAAACTCAATTCATGACAAGTAAATCTTAATAAAACCTAGCAAACATCAGTGATAGGTCAATTGAATCAAGTTTTTTGGGCTTGATTTAATTGTTGTGTCACTATTGACATGGCTGTTTGTCAGTCTTTAGATTGTAAACCACAAGTTTATTTGTGTCGGTCCGTTAGGTCTTTTCTCGCTTGACGCTGTTTGGCTGAGAGCCGAGCAATCGGTTGGGCTCCGGGAAGGGGTTGTTCGGATTGAAGTAAATATGCTTGCCAGGACTGATGTGAGCTGTTCGGGTGCGGGTCCCGCCCGGTCGGTAACGGCTGCTCAGGACGGAGAAGAAGGTTGTACAGCACTGGCCGCCCCCGACCAGTTGCTGACGATCTAATAATAATTAAATGATAGGTATCTCAATGAGTACGAATCACAACAATAATAAGATGGCGATTGACCCCGCTATCCTCTGGCCTGCCGTCATGATGATTCTTGCTACCAGTATCCCGCTGGCAATCTACCCCGAGGCGGGAAAAGCGATTGTGGGAGAGTTGCTGGGCTGGGCCACGGGTCAGTTCGGATGGCTGTACCTGCTGACCGGTATTGGCAGTTTCTTTTTCATGTGCTGGTTGGCCTACGGTCCGGTTGGCAAGATCAAGCTGGGTGCGCCTGACGATAAGCCCGAGTTCAACAAGGCATCCTGGATTGCGATGCTGTTCTGTGCCGGTATCGGTATTTCCATCTGTAATTGGGCTTTCGTTGAGCCCCTTTACTTCTTGTCCTCACCGCCGCTCGGGGTTGCGCCCAATACGCATGCCGCAGCTGAATGGGCGGCCATGTACCCGATGTTCCACTGGGGTGTTGTGCCCTGGGCGCTGTATCTGATGCCTGCGCTGCCGATTGGCTATGCCTTGTACGTACGCAAGGTTCATGTATTGCGCCTGAGTGAGGCTTGCCGAGGTGTGTTGGGTGATCTGGTGGATGGTCCTCTGGGCAAGATCATCGATATTGTGGTGATTTTCTCCATCGTTGGTGGTGTAGGTACTTCCCTGGGCTTGTCTGTGCCGCTGGTGTCTGAACTGTTCCAGGAGATGTTTGGCCTGGAAGACTCTTTTGGCCTGCAGATGATGATCCTTGCAGCGTGGATTGCGATGATTGCCTGGAGTGTCTACAACGGCCTCAATAAGGGAATTCAGACCCTGTCCAACATCAATGCGGTGTTGGCATTTGTACTGTTGGCGTTCGTATTGGTTACCGGATCGACTGTTTTCCTGCTGAATCTGTGGTCCAACAGCTTTGGTCTGTTCATGGATAACTTCTTCCGTATCAACTTCTGGACTGATCCCATCGACAAGGGTGGTTTCCCGGAAGGCTGGACCATGTTCTATTGGGCCTGGTGGATCGCTTATGCTCCCATGATGGGGCTGTTCGTGGCCCGTGTGTCGCGTGGCCGTACCATCAAGGAGCTGATCGTGAATGGGGTGGTATGGGGCAGTATCGGTTGCTGGGCCTTCTTTGCCATCTGGGGTGGCTATGCCATCGATCTGAGTGTTAACAACGGTGTAGACCTCCAGGGTATCCTGAGCGCAGAAGGTATTCCGGCCACTGTAGTGGCAGTGTTGCAGCAACTGCCCATGGCGGAGCTGGTTATTCCGGTCTTTACGCTGCTGTGCTTCGTCTTCCTGGCCACCACTGTAGACTCCTCGGCGTATATGCTGTCTGCCATCTGCACCAAGGAAATTACAGGCTACGAAGAGCCGGCGCGTTGGAATCGCATTCTTTGGACCCTGGTGCTGGCCATGGTTGGCGTGGGCCTGCTGTCAGTCGGTGGTCTGAAGGCCGTGCAGTCTTCGACTGTATTGGTGGCCCTGCCGATGATTCCGGTTCTGTTCATTATGGCGGCGTCCCTGTTGCGCTGGGTGTACCAGGACTTCGGTGCTGATCTGGCCCCTCATGCCATTGCGCGTTGCCAGGTGAAAGGCGAGAACGTAAAGGTATGCACCTACCAGAGTTCAACGGATAAGGTTTCAGGCTAAGTTCTTTCCGTATGTGCTGAGCTGTGTTGGTATAGCCCGCAATGCTGTATCAGCATTAGCTAGAACCCGCTGCCGGATTTTCCGGCAGCGGGTTTTTCATGTCTGCCCAGTAGTGCCTTGTCCGCTGTTGTGAGCAGTACAGCTTCGTTATCTCAATATCTTTCTCGTGACGCTGTTGCATGTCGATGGGGGCTCTGCCTATTGGTCAGGCGGGTCCTGCACAGAGGGGGAGTCACCATATCAAGCGCTGGATCCTGGTCGAAAACAGGGAGTAGCAGGGCAGGTAGTCGGGCCGCTATAGCGTTAGTAGCCCGTAAAGAGGGATGCAAGGAATACAAAAAGCCCCCGGAGGCGGATGCCATCCGGGGGCTTGGTCATCAGCAAACACTGATTGCTGAGACGGATTACAGCAGGTTATACAGGAACACTACCGCAATACCGGCCGGAGTCAGGAAGCGCAGTACGAACATGAACGCGCTGTATACCGCGCCTTTCAGGCCGATCTCCTGATCCAGACCCTGACGCTTCATCGCCCAGCCGGCAAAGAGTGCGATCGCCAGGCCGCCCAGCGGCATCATCAGGTTGGAGACCAGGAAGTCGAGCAGGTCGAATACGGTCTTGCCTTCGAAGAACGGAATGAATGCCAACGGGTGGAATTCGGCCCAGGCGTTGAACGACAGCACGGTGCCGATACCGACCAGCCAGATCGCCAGGCCGCCGAAGAAGGCGCTCTTGGCACGGCTGATGCCCTTGTGTTCTTCCAGCCACTCGACCACCGGCTCCAGCATGGAGATGGCAGAGGTCAGTGCTGCGACCAGCAGCAGAGCGAAGAACAGGGTGCCGAAGATCACGCCACCGGTCATCTGGCCGAACGCCAGCGGCAGGGTGACGAAGATCAGACCCGGACCTGCGCCTGGCTCAAGGCCGTTGGCGAATACCAGAGGGAAGATTGCCAGACCAGCCAGCAGTGCCACACCTGTGTCCATGAAAGCGATGGTCATGGCGGTACGGGCGATGTTGACCTTCTGCGGCAGGTAGGAGCCGTAGGCCATCATTACGCCGATACCGATGCTCAGTGTGAAGGCCGCATGACCCAGCGCTGTCAGTACACCTTCGGTGGTGAGCTTGCTGAAGTCCGGGGAGAACATGAAGCTGACCGCTTCACCGAACTTGCCGGTAGTCGTTGCGTAGCCGACCATGATGAACAGTAGAATGAACAGCAGCGGCATCAGGGTGTTGATTGCCTTTTCCATACCGGAACGGATACCACGACCTACAATCAGGATGACAATCGCCATGAATACACTGTGCCAGAGCATCAGGTCGCCCGGGCTGGCCAGCATGCCGCCAAAGGCGCCGCCGATGGTATCGGCATCGGCACCGGTGAACATGCCGGAAGCGGCCTTGCCCACGTAGGACAGTGACCAGCCGCCAATAACGGAATAGAAAGACAGTACCAGGAAGGAGGCGATGATGCCGTTCCAGCCGATCAGGCGCCAGCCCTTGGCAGTCCCTTCGGTGGTCGTGAGTTCGCGCATGCTGGCAACGGGGCTTTGGCCGCCGCGACGACCGATCATGACCTCGGCGATCAGCACGGGGATGCCAACGATAGCAATACAGGCGAGATAAACCAGAACGAAGGCTCCGCCGCCGTTCTCGCCGGTGATATAGGGGAACTTCCAGATGTTGCCCAGGCCTACCGCGGAGCCGACAGCTGCCAGGATGAAGGCCATGCGTGAGGACCAGAGGTTACCAGCCTGCTGGTGTGCTTTGGGTGTTGCTTGACTCATTATAAAGAGTTCTCCGGTATCGTTATTGTTATCGGTCAGTGCCGGTACTGAAAAGCCTCCACCGCTGGGGAACGGTGGAGGCTTTGTTCTGTTTCTGGCTACTCAGTACGTCCGAGTACTTCCTGCAGGGCGGTGGCGACCTGTGGCAGGGTAGTGGCGGACAAACCGGCAATGTTGATCCGACTGGAGTCCAGCATGTAGATGCTGAACTCTTCGCGCAGGGTCTGTACCTGCTGCGGGGAGATCCCCAGGAAGGAGAACATCCCACGCTGCCGTTCGATAAAGCTGAAGTCGCCGGCAGGTGCCAGCGCCTGGCTCAAGGCTGCTCGAAGCTCAAGGATGCGTGAACACATCGCCCCGAGTTCGTGTTGCCACTGTTGCATCAGCTCGGGTGTGTCGAGGATCATCTCGACCACCGCTGCGCCATGCGAGGGAGGCATGGAGTAGTGCGACCGGATCGCACTCAACAGCTGGCTGGTGGCGGCCAGGCCCTGCTGGGCGTTGGCTGCGATCAGCATCAGGGCACCGGTACGTTCCCGGTAGAGGCTGAAGTTCTTGGAGCAGGAGGAAGCGACGATCACTTCCGGCAGGCGTTCCGCCATCAGGCGAACGCCCAGCGCATCCCGGTCCAGGCCTTCGCCCAGGCCTTGATAGGCAATATCGATAAACGGCAGCAATCCCTTGCGCTCGACCAGGTCCGTGATAGCAGACCACTGGTCGGCGTCCAGATCTGCGCCGGACGGATTATGACAGCAGCCGTGCAGGAGTACCACATCACCGGCGTCTGCCTGCTCCAGGCAGGCCATCATAGCGTCGAAGTCGACGCTCAGGGTGGCCTTATCCAGGTATGGGTACTCACGAATGCTCAGGCCGGCACCGCCCAGCAGGGGGATATGGTTGGCCCAGGTCGGAGTGCTGACCCAAACGGTGGTATCCGGCTTGCACAGCTTGAGGAACTCGGCCGCCATGCGCAGGGCGCCGCAGCCCCCCGGGGTCTGGACTACGTTGACGCGACCGTCCTTCAGCGCTGGGTGTTCACCACCCAGCAGCAGTTGTCCGATCAGGTGGTTGAAACCTTCGGCACCGGCCGGGCCGATGTAGGCCTTGGTGGTTTCCGTTTCCAGCAGGCGCTGCTGTGCGGTCTGCACGGCGGCCATGATCGGGGTTGCGCCCGCTTCATCACGGTAGACACCTACGCCCAGGTCTACCTTGTTGCTGCGCGGATCTTCACGGAAGGTCTTCATCAGCCCCAGGATCGGATCCTGGGGCAGGGTTTTGAGTTGTTCAAACATGCGCTTTCTCCTCTGCCTGGGCAACCTTGATCAACGTGGCTTGTCCGGTTTCAAACGCCTTGATCAGGTGCTTGCGCTTCTCGGCAACGCCTTCAGCGGCCTGTTCGCGAACCGGGCCATAGCCGCGGATTTCGGACGGCAGTTCTGCCAGGTCGACGGCGAACTCGTAGTTGCCTTCGTTCAGCTCATGGGCAATGCGGTTCAGCAGTTCCTTGTATTCCGCCATCAGGGCACGATCCAGCTTGCGGTCGGCGGAAAAACGGAAGGGGTCGAACGCAGTGTTACGGAGCCCCTTCAAAGGTGCCAGAACTTTCAATGCCTTCAGCATCCAGGGGCCGAACTGACGCTTCACCGGGCGACCTTTTGCATCCTTCTTGCCGCCCATGATCGGCGGGGCCAGGTTGAAGTTGATGCGGTAGTCACCTTCGAAGGTCTGCTCGACCTCTTTCAGGAAGTCGGTCTGAGTGAACAGACGTGCAACCTCATACTCATCTTTATAGGACATCAGGCGGAACAGCTGCTGCGCCACGGCGCGGGTCAGTGTCATATCCTCTTTGCCCAACGACAGTTCGGCGGTGCGGATCTGCTCAACCAACTGCTTGTACTGATCGGCCCAGTTGGCATCCTGATACTCGGTCAGGTGCTTCATGCGGCGTTCGATCAGCTGCTCGAGAGTTTCCTTGGCCGGGGTGACCGGCTTTTCACGTGCTTCGTCGCTCAGCATGG
Organism: uncultured Marinobacterium sp.; assembly: GCA_963677795.1. Classification (GTDB taxonomy): domain Bacteria; phylum Pseudomonadota; class Gammaproteobacteria; order Pseudomonadales; family Balneatricaceae; genus Marinobacterium. The sequence continues at coordinate 3,538,484 of OY782520.1, forward strand.
ACATCACGTAGTCACGGTCTGTCGCGGCCAGGCGGCCCCAGCCGAACGCCTGCTTGTTGCGATCGATGGCCACGCCGTTGAGTTCGATGGCACGCATCAGCGCGTCCAGAGATACCGGTACCAGGCCCTTCTGCCAGGCGAAACCAAGCATCATGACGTTGGAGAATACGGTGTCACCGAGCAGTTTTTCGGCGATCAGGTTGGCGTTGAGCTGGTCAAAGGCGTCAGTGCCAACGGCATCCTGCAGCAGCTTGAGGCGTTTTTCGGCCTTCATGTCAGCATCGCGGAACAGTACGTAGTCGGCGGTAGCCAGCTCGGCTTCGTTGGCGACGATGCGGGTGTGGTTCGGGCGCAGTACGTTCAGTGCTTTCTGCGAAGTGGCCACGACCATGTCACAGGCAACCATGGCATCAGCCTGGCCGTTTTCGATACGGACCTGATGCAGGCTGTCCGGCGACGGCGCCAGGCGCACGTAGCTCAGTACGGTGCCGCCTTTCTGAGCGAAGCCCATGAAGTCCAGCACGGAGGCGCCCTTGGATTCCAGGTGCGCCGCCATGGTGATCAGCTGGCCTACGGTGACGACGCCGGTGCCACCGACACCGCCAACCAGCAGGTCATAGCTGCCAGCCAGCGCCGGGATCGCCGGCGCGCTGACCTGTGCCAGGCGCTTGTCCAGCTCAGAGCCCAGATCCAGGCCCTTGGACTTGCGCAGCTGGCCGCCTTCGATGGTAACGAAGCTCGGGCAGAAGCCGGTGACACAAGAGAAGTCCTTGTTGCAGGAGGACTGGTCGATCTTGCGCTTGCGGCCCAGTTCGGTCTCACGCGGGATGACGGACAGACAGTTGGACTGGGTTGAACAGTCGCCACAGCCTTCACACACGTGGTGGTTGATAAATGCTCGCTTGGCCGGGTCCGGGAACTGGCCGCGCTTGCGGCGGCGACGCTTCTCGGCGGCACAGGTCTGATCGTAGATCAGGACGGTACAGCCTTCGATGTCACGCAGTTCACGCTGCACCTTGTCCAGCTCGGAGCGGTCATGGAAGGTCACGCCCTGCGGGAACAGGGATTCGTTGCCCTTGTACTTCTCCGGCTCGTCGCTGAGCACAACCACACGCTTGGCACCTTCGGCCGAAACCTGCTTGGCGATGGCATCGACAGTGATCTGACCGTCCACCGGCTGACCGCCGGTCATGGCGACGGCATCGTTGAACAGGATCTTGTAGGTGATGTTGATGCCGGCCGCAATCGCCTGACGGATCGCCATTGAGCCTGAGTGGAAGTAGGTGCCTTCCCCCAGATTCTGGAATACGTGCGGGTTGCCGGTGTAACGGCTCTTGCCGATCCAGTTGACGCCTTCGCCACCCATCTGGATCAGGGACTCGGTGTCACGGTCCATCCAGGATGCCATGAAGTGGCAGCCGATGCCGGCCAGGGCCTTGCTGCCCTCGGGTACCTTGGTGGAGGAGTTGTGCGGACAACCGGAGCAGAAGTAGGGCATACGGCGCACGCCGCCCGGGTCGGTGATGCCCAGAGAGCAGTTGATCTGCTCCATGCTGTTGGTGAAATTCACCCCGAAGACGCGCTCCAGGCGCGCGGACAGGAAGCCAGCCAGCAGTTTCGGGCTCAGCTCGCCGACATAAGGGATCAGCGGTTCGCCGTTCTGGTCCTGCTTGCCGGTGATCAACACCTGACCGGGGCGGTCAGGCTCGGACATGTATTCCTTGATCTGGCTTTCGATGATGCCGCGCTTCTCTTCGACCACCAGCACTTCTTCCTTGCCGTGAACGAAATCGAGAATGCCTTTGCGCTCCAGCGGCCATACCAGGCCGATCTTGTAGATATCGATGCCCAGCTCTTTGGCGCGAGCTTCATCGATACCCAGCAGCTGAAGCGCTTCCATCAGGTCCAGATAACCCTTGCCGGTGGTTACGATACCGAAACGTGCATCCGGGTGATTGAAGATGCGACGGTCGATAGGGTTGGCACGGGCAAAGGCCTGGACCGCAGCGAGTTTGTGCTCGATACGGGTTTCCAGCTGAGGACCGGGCAGATCCGGCCAACGGTAGTGCAGACCGTCAGCCGGCGGGGTGAAATCGGTGGGTGTTACAAAGGTCGGCAGCGGCTTGAGCTCGACGGAGGCCGCGCTTTCCACGGTCTCGGATATCGCCTTGAAGCCGACCCAGCAGCCACTGAAACGGGACAGTGCATAGCCCCAGAGGCCGAACTCAAGGTACTCGGAGATGTTGGCCGGATTGATGGTCGGCATGAACCAGGACATGAACGCTACGTCGGACTGGTGCGGCATGGAGGAGGAAACACAGCCATGGTCGTCACCGGCCACGACCAGTACGCCGCCATTCGGGGAGCTGCCGTAGGTAGTGCCGTGCTTGAGGGCGTCACCTGCGCGGTCTACACCCGGGCCCTTGCCGTACCAGAGGCCAAAAACACCGTCGACCTGTTTGTCTTCATCGGTCTCGACCTGCTGGCTGCCCAGGATAATGGTGGCACCCAGGTCCTCGTTGATCGCCGGGACAAAGTCGATCTTGTTCTCGTCCAGCAGCTTCTTGGTCTGCCACAGCGCCTGGTCATAGGCACCGAGTGGGGAACCACGGTAACCGCTGATCATGCCGGCGGTATTGAGGCCGTTCTGCTTGTCGAGACGAGCCTGCATCAGGGGGATGCGTACCAGTGCCTGAGTACCGGTGAGGAAGACGCGACCTGTGTCGCGCAGATAGCGATCCTCGAGACGATAGTCGTCGAGCGCGGGTTTATTGGCAGACATACCCGGATACCTCTCTGTGTTGGATCTTTTTGTTATCGGGGAGTTGCGCCGGATGGCAGAGCGGAAAACCCCGTATTCATAGAAGGAAATTGTAGGGAGAAGACCGCTGAAGGTGCTTGCTATTTGACGGTTGGATGTAAGATTTTTTGCAAGAATGTTTCTTATAAGTCTATTATTATGAAATATAATTCGAGAATATCGGAGTGTTACAAAATGAAACAGTTAGATCTGGATGGATATGACCGCAAGATCCTGCATCACCTGCAACAGGACGGTCGCATCAGTAACCAGCAATTGGCTGAAGAGGTTGGGCTATCACCTGCGGCCTGTTGGCGGCGTGTCCGCGCACTGGAAGAACAGGGTGCCATTGCCGGCTATAGTGCTTTATTGAACCCCGAAATGTTGGGGCAGGCGATGAGTGTGTTCGTGCTGGTTTCACTGCAGCGCCATAACATCGACAGTACCGAGGAGTTCGAACAGCAGGTCATGACCTATCCCGAAGTGCTGCAGTGCTTCGCGGTGACCGGTAACGCGGACTTCGTGCTGCGTGTGGTAGTGCCGGACATGCGCTCCTATGACCGTTTTCTGAACGAAAAGATCTTTACCTTGCAGGGCATTGCCCAGGTGCACTCGAATTTTTCCCTGCGTGAGATCAAGAATACTCAACATCTGCCGCTTTGAGAGCGGTTATCGTTTGCGACTATCCTCGACATGGTGTTATAAAACAAAAGCTTGTATCTTCGCCGGAACGTCATGGAAGGGGCCGAGCGAAAGCTGTTGCAACTCTGCAGAGACCCTAAGATGTCACTGATCATCAATGCAGACACCTTGCCGCGCTACCAGACTCGGGTGATCCTCGGGATGGTCGCTGTACTGATGCTGGCCGTGTCCGCCTTTTTCATTTTTAACGCCTACAGCGCCGGTAGCGAATACATTCGACAGCAGTGGCAAACCCAGCTCGAGCGCAGTCATCAGAAGCTGCGTGACCATGTGGATGCAACGCTGAGTTATATCAGCTTCATCCGGCAGCAGACCGAGTCGGTGCTGAAAGAACATATACGAGACGAGGTGCATCAGGCGGTCAGCGTGGCACGTTCCATCTATGCCGAGGAACAGGCGCGCAATCCCGACGATAACGAGTCGGCAGCGCGATTGATTCGTGAGGCCTTGCGCGACCTGCGTTTCTTTGACGGGCGAGGCTACATCTTTATCGATACCATGGACGGGGAGTGCGTCCTCCTGCCAACCTTGCCCGAAGCCGAAGGCAGTTCACTGTACGACAACCAGGACGATACCGGTCACTACATCATGCGTGGGCTGATCGATGCAGCCCGTCAGCCGAGAGGCACCGGCTATTCCAGCTATCGCTGGTATGCGCCTGATTACCCCGAGCAGATGCGGGAAAAAATCGCCTATGTGGAAGCCTTTGAACCACTGAACTGGATCATCGGTAGTGGCGACTACCTCTATCAGGTGGAAAATGACCTCAAGCAGCAGACGCTTAAGCGGTTGCAAACGTTGCGTCTGGACAACCATGGTTATATCGCCGTAGTGCGGCAGGATGGACAGCTGCTGCTTTGGCCGTCACGCCCCGAGCTTGAAGGTCGGTCGCTGCATGAACTGGATGCAGAGCAGCGAGATATGGCGAGCTGGCTGATCGAGCAGGCTACGTCCGAAGGGCGCTTTGTCAATTATGACTGGTATCGCCCCGGCAGCCGTGACAAGCAGGAAAAGCTGGCGCTGGTGCAGTTGGTGCCTGAATGGGACTGGGTGCTGGTAGCCGGGGTTTACCAGGACCAGCTGCTCGGTAGCCTCAATGAGCAGCGCGAACGCCTGGAAGCCGGGCTGCAGAAGGATCTCAGTGCATTGTTGATGTTTCTGGTGGTAGCACTGGTGGTTGCCATGGGTGGGGCTCTGCTGATCACCCGTTGGCTACGAGTATTGATGCAGCGCTATCAACGCGAGATTGATCACCAGCGTGAAGAGCTGGAAGCGAGCTCGCGTGAACTGCAGCTGGCCGGACAGGTGTTCGAGTCGGCTGGTGAAGGCGCGATGATCAGTGACGCCAATAATCGCATCATGGCGGTCAACCCCGCATTCTCTCGCATTACCGGTTACAGTGCCGAGGAAGTGGTCGGCAAGACGCCGTCACTGCTGGCTTCTGGCCGTCATAGTCACGCCTTTTTCAAACAGATGTGGCGAACTCTGCATGAAGAGCAACGCTGGCAGGGTGAAGTCTGGAACCGTCGTCGCAATGGCGAAGTCTATCCGCAGTGGCTGTCGATCACCCTGGTAACCGATGAGCAGGGCGAGCCAAGCAACTATGTGGCGATGCTGAATGATATTTCCGAGCGTAAGGCCGCCGAGGATCAGGTACGTTACCTGTCCGACTTCGATGCGCTCACCGATCTACCCAACCGCCGCTTGCTGCGTGAACGAACCAAACAGGCACTCAGTCGGGCACTGCGCCGCAGTGAACAGGTGGCGCTGGTGATCATTGATCTGGATCGCTTCAAGAACGTCAATGACACCCTGGGGCACGGTGCCGGGGACAGCCTGCTGCAACGGATCGCACAACGTTTGTCACACGAAATGCGTGGGGGTGCGACTCTGAGCCGTATTGGGGGTGACGAGTTCGTAGCGCTATTGCCGAATGTCGAAGCAACAGGCGACCTGGGCAGTCTGGTGGCTCATTGTCTGGCTCAGGTTTCGCGGCCGTTGAATCTGGATGGACATGAGCTGGTGATTACTGCCAGTGCCGGCGTGGCGGTCTACCCGAACGATGGAGAGAGCTTCGATACGCTGCTGAAAAATGCGGACACGGCGCTTTATTATGCCAAGGGGCAGGGGCGCAACAACTTCCAGTGCTTTACCGCGTCCATGAACGAAAAAGTGTCCGAGCGGTTGTTGCTGGAAAATGGCCTGCGTGATGCACTCAAGCGGGGTGAGTTCGAGCTTTACTACCAGCCGCAGTATGATTTTGGTTGCAATCGCCTGTCCGGATGCGAGGCGCTGATACGATGGAATAGCCCGAACGGTCTGGTGATGCCGGACCGGTTCATTCCTCTGGCGGAAGAGACCGGATTGATTATTCCAATCGGCGCCTGGGTGTTGGAAGAGGCCTGTCGTCAGGGTGAAATATGGAACCGTGCTACGACCGAGCCTCTGTCGGTGGCGGTGAACGTCTCCGCCGTCCAGTTCCGTCCCGAGCTGGTTGCAGAGGTGCGTACTGCACTGGAAACGACCGGGTTTGATCCCAGACAGCTGGTGCTGGAGGTGACCGAGAGTGTGTTGATGAGCGATGTCGACAGCTCAGTGCGTCTGCTGCTGCAGTTGCGTGAGCTGGGTATCCGCATCGCCCTGGATGATTTCGGTACCGGCTATGCCAGTCTGGCCTATCTGAAGCGCTTCGTGCTGGACAAACTGAAGATCGACCGGGCCTTCATCATGGGAATTCCGGAAGACAAGGACGATGTGGCCATCACCTCATCAATTATTGATATCGCCCGTCACCTCAACATCATCACCGTGGCAGAAGGGGTTGAGACCGAAGCGCACTGCGAATTCCTGCGTGAAGCAGGCTGTAACCTGGCTCAAGGCTACTATTTCGACAAACCCCTGCCAGCAGACGAGTTCAGTAATCGCCTGCAATGACTTACCCCTGGAAGACAAGGGCTGGCTTAGAGCCAGCCCTTGTGCTTGAAGAACAGATAGGGCGAGATCGCCGATACCACCATCAACCCCAGCGCCATCGGATAGCCGAACACCCAGTCCAGCTCCGGCATGGTGTGGAAGTTCATGCCGTAAACGGTACCGACCAGTGTCGGTGGCAGGAAGACTACGGCGGCGATGGAAAAGATCTTGATGATCTGGTTCTGGCGAATGTTGATGAAGCCCTGCGCCGCGTTCAGCAGGAAGTTGATCTTTTCGAACACGAAGGTGGCATGCGCCATCAGCGTGTCCAGGTCGCGCAGAATCTCGCGGCAGGTCTCCATGCTGCCAGGTTCCTGACGGATGTGCCGCAACAGGAAGGAGGTGGAGCGTTGGGTATCCATCAGACATAGTCTGATCTGGCCATTGCTGTCTTCCAGCTTGGCCAGGCGGTCCAACTGCTCGCCCAGATCGGCTTCCCGGTTTTCCAGCACCTCGTTACTGATCTGTTCCAGACTGCGGTGCAGGTCCTCCAGCTGGTCCGCCAGGTTATCCACCTTTTGCTCGAACAGTGCGGTCATCACCTGCAGCGGCGAGCTGGCCTCGATCCAGCCGCGACGCGCTCGCAGGCGGGTCAGGCGGAAATCGGGCAGCTCCACGTCACGGCTGCTGATCAGGCGCTGCGGGCTGAGCGTGAAGGCCACGGTCGCGGTGCGAAAGCGGCCCTCGGTCTGGTACAGAAACAGCGAGTGCACGTGCAGGTCATCGCCTTCGACAAAGTAGCGCGCACTGGATTCGATCTCTTCAACCTCGTCGGCATCGGGCAGACTTTGCGGGAACAGCCGCTCAATGGCATGACGTTCCTGATGGTCGGCATCCTGCAGATCGATCCAACTGGCAGCCTCAAGGTCGGAGGGAGTGGGCTCTGCAGCTTCCTGCTCACGCAGCTTGCCGGCTTCCAGTGTGAAGGTGCGAATCAAAGGCGTGTCTCCTTATGTGGCTCAGGCGCTCAGTACACCGTATACCAGGTAACTGGTATAGGCGACAAAGATGGCAACCAGCAGGCCGCCCTCGGCGCGGTTGATCCGGCCCGGACCACGGAAGCCGTAACTGAGAATGAACAGGGACAGGGTCAGGCCCGCCATGACCATCCAGTCACGGGTCAACACTTCAGGGCTCACGCTCATCGGGTGGATGGTGCCGGCAATCCCGACCACGGCCAGGGTGTTGAACATGTTGGAGCCGATCACGTTGCCCAGGGCCAGATCGTGCTCGTTCTTGCGTACGGCAATAATCGATGCCGCAAGCTCCGGCAGAGAGGTGCCGATGGCCACGACGGTCAGACCGATCACCAGGTCACTGACCCCCATGGCCGAGGCGATGTCGACGGCACCCCAGACCAGCACACGTGAGCTGACGACCAGCAGTACCAGCCCCAGCAGGAGCCAGAACACGGCTGTGCCCAGCGGCATGGCGCCATCGCTGTCCAGCTCATGCTCAACGTCATTCCCCAGTGCATCACCGCGCTGGCGCATACCCTGGACGATCGACCAGCCCATCAGCAGGAAAAAAACACCGAGCAGGGTCCAGGCTTCGGTGGCGCTGATCTGACCATCCATCAGCTGATAACCGGCCAGCAGCGTGACCAAAGCCAGTAAGGGCAGTTCCTTGCGCAGGATTTGCGAGTGAACGGCAATGGGGCTGAGCAGGGCCGTGATACCCAGAATGAGAGCAATGTTGGTGATGTTGGAACCGTAGCCATTACCCAGTGCAAGATTGGGGTTGCCCTGAATAGAGGCAAAGGCTGACACCACCATCTCAGGTGCCGAGGTGCCGAAGCCGATAATCACCATGCCGATGAGTAAAGGCGGCATCCCTGCATGTCGAGCCGTTGCGGCGGCTCCATCAATAAAACGGTCGGCACTCCAGACCAGCACCGCCAGTCCACCCACTACGGCCAAAATTGCCATCAACATTTGAATCGGAACTCCTCATTGTTCTCGTCGTCTGTGCAGTTGCGCATCATACTCTGCCACACCCCTGACGTCTGCGTTATGAAGAAAGTGAAAAAAATATGGATTAGGGGGTTGTGCTTTGAAAACAACGATCTATAATACGCGCCATCGTTTGAGACGACACAGACCGAAACGGAAAGGGTCGCATCAATCGAGGTATGGTCAGGTGTCCGAGTGGCCGAAGGAGCACGCCTGGAAAGTGTGTATGTCGAAAGGCATCGAGGGTTCGAATCCCTCCCTGACCGCCATTATTTATACGAAAGAGCCCGCCTAGTGCGGGCTTTTTTGTGCCTGGAATTTGCCTGGCTCACTACCCTCACAACCCATCTTGATGTTCTCTCAGGTATCTATCTCGGTGTTTGGTGCTCATCGGGCAGGACCGCAAGTGACTTTTCAGTATCCAACCCCCCCTGTCAGCATGAACGAAGGCTTGTCGGCTCTCGTAAATCAGATATAAGCACTTGGACTTGATGCTTATTTTTTGGGTAGGCTGTACAAGCATGTATCAATGAGCCTGCAGGTAACCTGCAAATATCACACGACTCGGCTGTACGCCGAGCTGGTCACTGAGGTGTAATAACAAAATGAATATGGCCTCCCAGCTCCACCTGGAAGCATTCCCGTCCCAGGCCTTTGACAAGATCAGGTATGGGGACACGGATAGACAAGGGCACGTCAATAACGCTGTATTCTCGACTTTCCTGGAAACCGGACGGGTTGAGCTGCTTTTTGCTGCCGAATTGCCGCTGATGTCCGAGAGCAATTCTTTTGTGATTGCCAGTCTCAACCTGCAGCTACTCGCGGAAATTAATTGGCCCGGAAAAGTTGATATAGGAACGGGGGTGCTCGATATAGGTAACAGCTCGATTCGGCTGTTCCAGGGTGTGTTCCAGGAGGGTCAGTGTGTAGCGACTGCTGAGACGGTGATAGTACAGGTCAGCAATACAACTCGCCGATCTGACCGGCTAAGTGATCAGGCACGCGCCTCTGTCGCCAGGTTTCAATTGGATCAGAGTCTGATGAAGGGCGAAAAGTGAGATGAACGACTTACCTGGAATGTGATGCTGTAGCTCTTACGGTTGATCTGTCAGTCATGTGGATACAAGGTCTGTATGACTGTTGGAACCCTCTAGAACAGGGGATGATTAAAGCTCGTGAATCATCTCATCCAGGTCGATAGCACGTTCATCTTGAACGTGCTCCAGCATGTGATCTATGAAGAGCCTTGTTTTGGCAGGCAGGTAGTGGCGGGAAGAATAGTAGATCATCACTTGAATGGGGTCGACTTCATAGTTCCTCAGCACCCGGCGGAAGCACCCTTGCTCAATACATGATTTGGCATGCCCGATCCCCACGGCAGCAATGCCCATGTCCATCTCCACGATTTTAATGGCAGCTGAAAGGTTGTTGACGATCAGGTTTCCCCGGGGCTCGATCTGAATCAGTTCGCCATCAAATCTGAAATTCCAGGTGCGTTTGCGTCCCGTTGTTGATGAGCGGTAGGCGATACAGTTGTGTTCTGAGAGGTCTTCAGGAGTTCTCGGCTCGCCATGTCGCTCAATGTAGCGGCGGCTGGCCACAAGAACAGGCTGGAGTTTGTAGAATTCTCGAGCGATCAGCCCGCTGTCCGGGTTGAGCATGACGCCGATACCGACATCCGCGCCTTCCTTGACCAGGTCGCCAGTACGGTCATCAAAGGTAAGATCCAGCTCAATATCCGGGTATTTCTCCAGGAATGAAGGCAACAGCGGCAGTACCACCGTGCGCCCGAAACTGTCCGGCAAATTGACTCGCAATCGTCCGTGAGGTGCCTTTTGCTTGTCGGTACTGAGCCGTATCTGATCCTCGAGCTGTTCCACCAGGTGGCCAGTTCTTCTGTACAGCTCATCCCCGTCTTCGGTCAGGGTCAGGGAGTGAGTCGTTCTGTGGAACAGGCGTAACTCCAGAGTTTTCTCAAGCTGCGCAATCGCCTTGCTGACGGCAGCCGATGAGACTCCCAGTTGCCGGGCGGCGGCTGAAAAGTTGCCGTTCTTGATAACGGCAATGAAGACATTGAGCTGGTTGGGGATCATGGCAGGTCGACTAATATCCCGAGATGGCGGGTTAACACCCTGACGTCAGGACAGGGCGTATTGAAGAACTAGGCTGTAGCAAAATCGTCAGCGCTGTGACGTTCGGCCAACTGCATGGACTCTTCGCCCCAGGTACGATTGACCCGGCGCCCGCGCTTGACGGCAGGGCGCTCAGCGATGCTGTTGGCCCAGCGCAGCAGGTTGGGGTAGTCAGACACCGAGAGGAACTCTGCGGCATTGTATAAACTTCCTCGAACCAGGGCGCCATACCAGGGCCAGATGGCGATATCGGCGATACTGTACTCATCACCGGTAATGAATGCTTTTTCGGCCAGCTCACGCTCCAGCAGATCCAGCTGCCGTTTGGTTTCCATGGTAAAGCGGTTGATCGGGTATTCAAGCGGCTCCGGAGCATAGGCATAAAAATGGCCAAAGCCGCCACCCAGATAGGGCGCAGATCCGACCTGCCAGAACAGCCAGTTCATCACCTCTGTTCTTGATTGGATATCGCTGGGCAGCAGAGCGCCGAACTTCTCTGCAAGATAAAGCAGAATCGAGCCAGACTCAAAAACGCGTATGGGCTTATCAGAACTGTAATCCACCAGTGCCGGAATTTTGGAGTTCGGGTTGATCTCCACAAAGCCGGATGAGAACTGATCCCCTTCGCTGATGCGAATGAGCCAGGCGTCATATTCGGCTTCCTTATGGCCCATGGCCAGAAGTTCTTCCAGCATGATGGTGACCTTGACCCCGTTCGGTGTTCCAAGCGAGTAAAGCTGCAACGGGTGTTTGCCGATGGGAAGTGTCTTGTCGTGTGTGGCACCTGCTATGGGGCGGTTGATCTTGGAAAACTCGCCACCATTGGCTTTATCCCAGCTCCATACCTTGGGAGGCACGTAGGTTGTACTCATGGCATCACTCCAGTACTTAAAGGGTGGAAAGGCCAGCTGAATGGCCGGTCTGTTGATACCTTAAGGCAAAGGCCTGTAATGTTGGTAGCAACCTGATGTTTAAAACAGATTCAACCGGGGGGTGGAAACAGTTGCAGTATTGAATGACTGGTCAATCCAGGCAAGCTTGGTTGAAATTAATGGTTGAAATGGTTCCAAGGTTTTCGTGGGTACTCAGAGAGATGATGCTTTGGTGAAATGAGCCTGACAATTCCCCTTGTTCCTGAACAGCCTGCTTCGGCCGTCTTATCTTATAGCGAGGATTGATATGACAGACCTCTTCACCCCAGTTCAACTGGGTGCCGTTTCACTGAGCAACCGTGTCTTGATGGCGCCTCTGACGCGGTGCCGTGCGGATGCCGACCATGTGCCGACAGCGCTGATGGCAGAGCAGTACGCCCAGCGCGCTTCGGCAGGCCTGATCATCGCCGAGGCGACAATGGCGATGGAAGGTTGCTCGGCTTTCTGGCGCGAGCCGGGGATCTATTCTCAGGCCCAGGTTGCAGGCTGGAAGAAGGTTACGGAAGCCGTGCATGCCCGGGGCGGTAAAATCTTCCTGCAAATCTGGCATGGTGGCCGTGCTTGTCATCCACTGCTGAACGAAGGGCGTGAGCCGGTTGCGCCAAGCGCGATTGCGATTACCAATGACGAGGTCCATACCCCGGAAGGTAAAAAGGCTTACACCGTTCCGCGTGAACTCAGGGACGACGAGATTCCGGCCATTATCGAAGGTTTCAGGGCAGCTGCCGAAAACGCCAGGCTGGCCGGTTTTGACGGCGTTGAGGTGCATGGCGCCAACGGCTATCTGCTGGATGAATTCCTGCGTGATGGCGCCAACCGCCGTGAAGGGCCTTATGGTGGCCCGGTTGAAAATCGTGCCCGCTTGCTGCTCGAAGTGATTGAGGCCGTCGCTGAGGTGTGGGGTGCTGATCGCGTTGGCGTGCGCCTTTCGCCGTTGAACAGCTTCAACAGCATGCAGGACAGCGATCCTGTGGGGCTGATCACTTGGCTTTCGAAGCGTTTGAGTGATTACAACCTTGCCTACCTGCACCTGATGCGCAGCGATTTCCTCGGTGAGCAGAACGCTGATGTTGTCACTCCGGCCCGCGAGCTTTACCGCGGCAACCTGATCCTGAATATGGGCTATTCGGGTGATGAAGCCAATGAAGCAATCACGTCTGGTCAGGCGGAGGCCGTGGCTTTTGGCGTGCCCTTTATTGCCAACCCGGATTTGCCGGAGCGCCTTGAAAGCGGTGCCGAACTGACTAAAGCAGATCCTTCCACTTTCTATTCTCAGGGAGCTGAAGGCTACACGGACTATCCGGTTCTGGAAGAGCTGGTAGAAGCCTGAAGACCATGCGGGAGCCCAGGTTCCCGCTCATGAGTGCAATTATTAATAATGTCCCGCTTCAGTGCTCTTAGCCTTGGGTAATGCTGCCCGGTTCAGGTTTTCACAGGGATAAGGCACTGACCGGAGAGGCCGGCCAAGGGCGGCAGGGCATAACGCCTGATTCACCAACGATCTCCAGCTGCACGACGCCACACAAGCCGCTGCCCTGAGAGCGTTTGCTTTATTCATGGCGAAACTCCCTGACTGAGCCTATCAGTCATGGAGGGCCGTGCGGATGTCACCCGGGATCGTCGTTGAAATGCACCGGCGGGGTGGCCCGGCGATCCACCTCCAGTTTGAACAGGTCGGGTCGGTTGTAGTGGCCGCTCACATCCAGTGCCTTACGCGCTGAACGCGCCTCTTCCAGATCGATTTCGGCATACAGGATCGCCTTCTCGCGGTGCAGAGGACCTGCCACTATACCGCCGAAAGGCTTGATCACCACCGCATCGCCGGGGTTGATCCACTCATCCGGCGTGAACAGACTATCCCGTTCGGGGAAACTGTCGGGAATATCGCAGCCTTGTGCTGCGGTTGCCGTGCTCAGCACATAGCAGCCGCCTTCACGGGCGATATGGTTCATCGAGGCCAGCCAGGTATCGCCGCAATCCCAGGTAGGTGCCAGATAGAGTTCAATGTTCTGGGCGTAGAGAGCAAAACGGGCAAGCGGCATGTAACTTTCCCAGCAGATCATGCAGCCGATCCGCCCTACTGCGGTATCAACCACTTTCAATCCCGATGCATCCCCCATGCCCCAGACCATGCGTTCCGGATTGGTTGGCATCAGTTTTCGATGGACATTAAGCAGCCGGCCGTCGCTGTCGATAACCGCCACCGAGTTGAACAGTGTGGTGCCGCTGAAACGGGAGTCCAGCTCATGCATGCCGATTACCACCACGGCACCGGCGGCCTTGACTGCTTCGCGGAAGGCGTCCAGGTTGCCACGGTGCAGATCTACGGCATTCCGTCTTAGCTGGGCATGGAGTCGGTTGCCCAACGCCATATCGCCGCCGGGCTTGAGGCGCCAGATCCAGGTGGGATAACCGGGCAGGTAGGCTTCGGGGAACATGACCAGTTGTGCCCCCTGGCTTACCGCTTCATTCAGGCAGGCAACGGCGCTGGCCAGTGTGGCCTGCAGATCCAGCCACACGGGAGGTTTTTGCACGATGGCGATCTTGATTGGTGAGGTGGGCATGGGCTGCTCCAGGCTTGCCGTGTGGTTCAGGCGCGGCAGCCCGGGGTGTGAGAGAGGTGTCAGGTTGCCGACGCATATTCAAAGCCTAGTGAAGAACGGAAAACTGTCAAAATCGCCGGCGGAGATTAGGCGCTGTTTCTGTTATTCTGCCTGACTGGATTCAGGGGGAAATGCTGTCTGCTTTCGAAGACAAAGGTAATGGCGGTATATTACGCGGTGCGTGGCCCTCAGCAGCTTCTGGTATAAGGCGAGCAGGCTCAACGGGGTGCAGAGTGTTCCCGGTCGGTCATGCAGGAGCGGAGGTATGACGTGTGATCTGTCAGACCAGCACAGTCACTTGGTGGTAAAGGGTTTATGACGACTTCTGACGAAACAGGGCAATTGGCTCCGGGCAGCCAAAATACAGCTACGATCGGGAAACGCCTGGCGCAATCCCTTGGCCACCTGGTGACCAGCACGGCCGATGAAGCGCTGCAGGTGTTGCTGAGTGCCATTCCCGACCTGATCTGGCTCAAGGATCCTGAAGGGGTGTACCTGTTCTGCAATCGCTCATTCGAACGCTTCTTTGGCGCCCTGCAGGATGACATCCTGGGCAAGACCGACTATGACTTCGTTGATCGGGAACTTGCCAACTTCTTCCGTGAAAATGACCTCAAGTCGGTTGCCAAGGGTAGCCCCAGCATCAATGAGGAGTGGCTCACCTTTGCCGAGGATGGATACCGCGGCCTGTTCGAAACCATCAAAACGCCGGTTTTCGATCAGCAGGGCGCCTACATCGGCGTACTGGGTATCGCACGTGACATTACCAAACTCCATGATGTCCAGACAAAACTGCGCGAGCGTCAGTTGCTGCTGGAAACCATTGTCAGTCTCGCCAGCAGCGCAATCGCGCTGATCGATCCCAATACCGGACGCTTTGTCGAGTTCAATGAGGCCGCGCACCGCAATCTGGGCTACTCCCGTGAAGAGTTTGCCGAGCTGACCGTCGCTGATATTGAAGGGACGCACACGCCGGAAAAAATTCGCGACAACTTCAGGTTGATGCTTGATCAGGGCGCCCTGCGTTTCGATACCGCCCACCGTCATCGTGACGGACATCTGCTCGATGTAATGGTCAATACCAGTATTGTCGAACTGCAGGGACAGAGCTACATTGAGTCTCTCTGGACCGATATTACGGCGGTCAAACAGGCTGAGCGGGAGTTGCGCCGACGCGAAACGATGCTGGTGCGTACCGAGCATCTGGCGCACCTGGGCAGTTGGGAATGGGATTTCGAGACCGGTGTCGTCAACTGGTCGGATGAGTTGTTCCATATTTTTCAGCTCGACCCGACCGAAGGTGCTCCGACTTTTGCGGAGCAGGAGCGCATGGGGCTCTATCATGCCGAAGATTTTCAGCGCCTTAAGGCGGCGGTTAGCCAGACACAAGCGACCGGCCAGCCCTATGAAATCGAATTGCGTGCCATCCTCTCCAATGGCGAGATGCGCATCTGCGTTGCACACGGCGAATGCGAGTTCGACAGTGCCGGACGCATCACAGGTCTGACCGGTTATATCCGGGATATAACCTCTCAACGGCAAGCCGAGCAGGCGCTGCGGGATAGTGAGGCCCAGCTGGCTCGCGCGCAGCAGGTGGCGATGATCGGCAGCTGGTCGATCGATGTGGCCAGCGGACAGCTGACCTGGTCTGATGAAACCTACCGTATTTTCGGCATGGAGCCCGGTGAGCCTCTGAACTATGACGCCTTTTTGAAGCATATCCATCCTGACGATGCGGCCAAGGTGGATCAGGCGTGGAAGCGGGCGCTGGAAGGCGCCCCCTATGAAGTCAGTCATCGCATCATTGTGCAGGGGCGGACCCGATGGGTGCAGGAACGGGCTGAACTGGAAACCGACTTTGACGGGATGTTGAAGCACGCTGTGGGTACCGTGCAGGACATTACCCAGTCGTGGCGTGAACACGCGCTGCTGGCAACCAGTACGGAAACCCTGCGCCTGCTGGCGGAAGGGGGTAGTCTGACGGACGCGCTGGACAGCATTATCCGGGGTGTGGAGTCGATCAATCCGGACATGATCGCCAGCTTCATGTTGCGTGAACACAACAATACACGTGTATTTCTCGGTTCGGGGCCGAGCTTGCCTCAAGCTTACGCCGAAGCCCTCAAGGGGGCTGTGGGGACGAACAGTGCCGTTTTCCAGACACTAGCTTGTTCGGGGCAGGCTGTTTTCGTGGAAAATATCGAGCAGGATCCGCGATGGAACGGTCTGGCGTCACTGGCGCTGGAGCAGGGGCTGAAGGCATGCTGGTCCCTGCCTGTGCGCAGTAGTGATAGCAGAAGTCTGGGCGCTTTCGTTGTGTATTACCGCGAACCTCAACTACCTTCGCCGGAAGATCAGACCTTAATCGAGCAGGTGGGAGCACTGGCGCGCCAGGTGATCGAGCGAATGCGCGCGCAGGAGGCGCTGCGCCTGGCCTCTCGTGTAATCGAGCACAGCCACAGTGCCATTATCGTCACCGATGCCAAGGGACTGATTCTGGCAGTTAACCCGGCGTTTACCGAGGTAACCGGGTATTCGGAAGAGGAAGCCATTGGCCGTAATCCCAACTTTCTGCAGTCGGGACGTCAGTCAGAGTCGTTCTATCGCAGTTTCTGGAAGACATTGAAGCGTGACGGCTATTGGCGTGGCGAACTGTGGAATCGTCGCAAGGATGGCAGTTATTTTGCCCAGTGGCTGACCGCCAGTGCGGTACGCGATGAACTGGGGAACATTACTCAATACATTGGCATCTCCGACGATATTACCGACAACAAGGCGGCGACGGCCCGTATCGAATTCCTGGCTTACCATGACCCGCTGACCGAGTTGCCCAACCGTCAGTTGGCGCGCGACCGTCTGGAGCAGGCGATGGCGCGTACGCGGCGTGAAGAGGATGGCCACTTTGCGCTCCTGTTTGTCGATCTTGATCAGTTCAAGGGGATCAACGATGCCTTGGGCCATACGGTCGGTGACAACCTGATTCGCGCTGCAGCCCAGCGTCTGCAGGAGAGTGTGCGCGAGACCGATACCGTGAGTCGTCAGGGCGGCGATGAGTTCATCATCATGCTGACCGGTGAAGTGGAAATGCATACCGTTTCCAGTGTCTGCTCCAAGCTGCTGGATGCGATGTCGCGACCGTTCAATGTCGATGGTCATGTGCTGTCCGTTTCCGCCTCCATCGGTGTGTCAATGTATCCTGATGATGGTGAAGACTTCGATACACTGATGAAGAAAGCCGATATGGCGATGTACAGTGCCAAGGATGCCGGCCGTAATACCTACCGTTTCTTCGCTGAGCAGATGAATGCCGATGTCATGGACCGTATTCTGGTGCGTAATGGCCTGCTCAGAGCATTGGAACACAATGAGTTCGTACTGCATTATCAGCCGCAGGTCGATCTCAATACCGGCCAGGTTGTTGGCGTGGAAGCACTGATTCGCTGGCAACACCCCGACATCGGGCTGGTCCCACCTGACCGATTCATCCCGGTGGCTGAAAGCAGCGGCCTGATCGTTGAAATGGGGAGCTGGGTGCTGCGTGAGGCCTGCCGACAGTTGAGGGTGTGGCGGGATACCCTGGGCCTTAACGACATGATCATGGCGGTCAACATTTCGGTGCTGCAGTTTACTCGCGGCAACCTGGAAGAAGCGGTGGTCGACGCGTTGCGAGAGTCCGGCATTCCGCCGTCGATGCTTGAGCTGGAGCTGACCGAATCAGTGCTGCTCAAGGAGGCCGAGCAGGCGCTGGAAGTGATGCGTCGCCTGCGTGAGCTTGGGGTGAAAATGTCGATCGATGATTTTGGTACGGGTTACTCCAGCCTGTCCTATCTCAAGCAGCTTCCGGTCGATAAGCTCAAGATCGACCGCTCTTTCGTCAAGGATGTTACGGTCGATGCCGATGATGCCGCCATCGCCCATGCGGTCATCTCTCTGGCTCATATTCTGGGCCTGTATGTGATCGCTGAAGGCGTGGAGAATGCAGAGCAGTTGGCCTTTTTGCAAACGCGCAACTGCGATCAGTATCAGGGGTATCTGTTCTCCCGGCCTTTGCCTGCCGACGCCTGTGAGAAACTGCTGCTCAAGGCCCCCCGCTCAGGAGCGGCGGTAGATCCCCGGTGACACGCCGGTCCACTGCTTGAATGCCCGCGTAAAGGCGGCCGGCTCGGAGAAACCGAGCTGGCGCGATATCTGCGAGATCGGCAGTGACGGCTGGCTGAGCATGTGGATGGCGGCGTCGCGACGCACATCATCCTTCAATTCCTGAAAACTCGTGCCTTCATCGGTCAGCTTCCGCCGCAGGGTGCGTGAGGTCATGTGCAGCTCTTCCGCGACCGACTCCATATTGGTGGCGGCCAGGTCTGCGCTCTGTTCGAGATAATCCATCACCCGGCGGGTATAGACGGAGTAGTAGGCCTGCCGCTTGAACCAGTCCAGCGGCAGGCTGCGCAGATAGGTACTGAGCGTGCGTGGGGTTTGCACGACGGGCTCATTGAGCAGCTCGGTACCAAACACCAGGCTGTTGGTTGGCTGGTCATATTCGGTACGGCAGGGGTACATCAGGCGGTGTTCGTTCTGGTGTGCCGGTGCCGGGAAGTCCAGCGTGACATAGTGCAGCGGAATCTGCTGACCGATCAGCCAGCTGGGAAAACGGTGCAGCAGCAGCAGTAAAAACTCACGCAGCGTGTAGTCCAGATCCTTGTCCGGGTCGGTCAATTGCAGCGTTAGCGTCGCAAGATCCCCTTCCACCTTGAACTCAAGGCTGATCGCCTCGCCTACCAGATCATAAAAACGGCACAGGTTGTGATAGACCGATCTGAGGCTATTACAGCGCAGTACCTGCTTGGTCATCAGCGCAAACACGCCATACCGGGAAGGGCTGCTGCCCATGCAGAGAAACTCATCATCCGCCATATGCCAAACCCCTTGGGTCAGGCGACTCAACTGCTCCGGCGTGATCCGCAAGCCTGGCGTATTGATCAGCTGTTCATTAAGCCCTGCGTCTTGCAGTAGTTGCTCATGGTTTAACCCGTGCCGTTTTGCGGCCGCAACCATGGTGCGGGCAAAGTGGGTTGAAACTGAATGATGGTCGTTTCTCATGTCCGTTTCGGGTAGGTGGCTGGAACAAAAAGTTAAGTAACGATCGGGATAGTGTAGGTGATGTGTCCGGAAATGTTAAGTATCGGGCTGCTTTCGTTATTGTTGAAATCCCGCCGGGAACGGAAACTAGCTGACATCAGCCGGGGTACTCGACCTCGGAGAAGCCAATAACAAAGCTCAACTGCTGCCGTAGATTAAATACACAGATGCAGTTGAAAGGAAGGGTCCCATGCAGAAACGTGAAGTGGTTGTCGTCAGTGGTGTTCGTACAGCGATCGGTGGTTACGGTGGCAGCCTGAAGGGTCACGCGCCACACACCCTGGCTACTCTGGTAGCCGATGAGGCGATCAAGCGTGCCGGGGTTGCGCCGGAAGCGATCGGCCACAGCGTTTTTGGCAATGTGCTGCCGACCGAGCCGCGTGATGCTTACCTGGCGCGTGTCGCTGCTGTGGAAGCAGGGGTGCCTGAGTCCACTCCGGCCATGGGCGTTAACCGTCTCTGCGGCAGTGGCCTGCAGGCGATTCTGTCTGCCGCTCAGCAGATCGAACTGGGTATCACCAAGGCGGTCATTGCCGGTGGTGCTGAGTCCATGAGCCGCGCACCTTACCAGTTGCCGGCGGGCCGTTTCGGTCAGCGCATGGGTGATGGCGTGATGGTTGACCCGGTTGTTGGCGCCCTGCATTGCCCGTTCAACCGCATTCATATGGGTGTGACCGCTGAGAACGTAGCCGAGAAATACGGCATCACTCGCGAGCAGCAGGACGAGTTGGCAGCACTGAGCCATAACCGTGCCCAGAGTGCGATTGAAGAGGGCCGTTTCAAGGACCAGATCCTGCCGATCGAAGTGAAAGGGCGCAAGGGCGCGGTTGCCTTCGATACCGATGAGCATGTGCGCTTCAATTGCAGTGCTGCCGATATGGCAGGCCTGAAGCCGGTGTTCAAGAAGGATGGCACCGTGACAGCGGGTAACGCTTCCGGCATGAACGATGCGGCCGCGGCTATCGTGATGATGGACCGTGAAGAGGCTGAAGCTCAGGGCATCAAGGCGATGGCGAAACTGGTCGACTACTCCGTGGTCGGTGTCGATCCGAAAATCATGGGCATCGGTCCGGTGCCGGCGATCAGCGAAGTGCTGGGGCGCAACGGCCTGAGCGTCAATGATATCGATGTTTACGAAGTCAACGAAGCCTTTGCCGCCCAGGCGCTGGCCGTCTGCCAGCAGCTTGACCTGCCGATGGATCGGGTTAACCCGAACGGCAGCGGTATCTCTCTGGGTCACCCGATCGGTGCGACCGGTGCGGTGATCACAGTCAAGGCGATGTATGAACTGGAGCGAGTTAATGGCCGCTATGCCATGGTCAGCCTGTGTATCGGTGGCGGCCAGGGTATTGCGGCACTGTTTGAGCGCGTTTAATCCGAACTGGAGAGGTTCGAGGTTGAACACCGGGGAGTAATACGTGATGTCTGCTCTATTTGACCAGGGACGGTCTCTTTTTCCCGGTTTGCATAACGATTTTGGATTGTCTGCACGTGGCTAGGACGTGTTGTCCCTTGGGGGCCAGAAATGGCCCACTTTTTTCATCGACACGATCAAGTTTCGGCAGACATGAGCGAGGAAAAGAATGATGTATAACGGTCAGGCAGTTAGCCTTAAACCAATCAATGATGGTCTTGTCGAACTGGTTTTGGACCTTCAGGGCGAATCCGTCAACAAGTTGAATGCCCTGACGCTGGCTGAGCTGGGCGAAGCGGTCAAGCTGCTGGCCGACGCCGAAGATGTCAAAGGTCTACTGATCACCAGTGCCAAACCCGCCTTTGTCGTGGGTGCCGATATCACTGAATTTGTCGGCATTTTCTCGTTGCCTGAAGCAGAACTGCATCAGCAGATCAGCAAGACCCATGCGCTTTTCTCGCAGCTGGAGACACTGCCGTTCCCGACCGTCGCCGTAGTCAATGGCATGGCCTTGGGCGGCGGTTGCGAACTGGCGCTGAGCGCCGATTTCCGTGTGCTGGGCAGCGATGCGCGCATTGGTCTGCCGGAAGTGAATCTGGGTATCTGCCCGGGGTGGGGCGGCACGGTACGCTTGAGCCGTTTGATCGATGCCGCAGCGGCCACTCAGTGGATGCTGACCGGTAAGCCGCAGAAGGCCCAGGCCGCACTGCAGCTGGGTGCTGTGGATCGTGTGGCGGATACCGATGATCTGCGTAGCGAAGGTCTGGCTCTGCTGCAGGCCGCGGTGAGCGGTGAGGTGGATTATCATGCCAATCGTCAGCGCAAGCAGAAGGCAGTGGAGAACGGTGCTGAGCTGAACGCCATGGCGGAACAGATGGCCAAAAAGCTGGATCCGAATTATCCGGCGCCGCTGCAGATTCTGAAACTGGTCAGCACCCACGTGACCCTGCCGTTTGACGACGCCCTGAGGGCGGAAGTGGACGGTTTCGTCACCCTGGCCAAATCCGATGCGGCCAAGAGTTTGATCGGTCTGTTCATGAACGATCAGCTGCTGAAGAAAAAAGCTCGCAGCTGGAGCAAACAGGCTGCACCGGTCAACAAGAGCGCAGTGCTGGGCGCCGGTATCATGGGCGGCGGCGTTGCCTATCAGTCCGCGTCCACCGGTACACCTATTCTGATGAAGGATATCCGCGACGAAGCACTGGAGCTGGGCATCAACACTGCCACCGGGCTGCTCGACAAGCAGATCGAAAAGGGACGTTTGGACGAGGCCGGCAAGCAGGCCGTGCTGGGCGCGATCACACCGACGCTGGACTACGATGCTTTCTACGATGTCGACATTGTGGTTGAGGCCGTGGTCGAGAACCCGAACGTGAAAGCGGCAGTACTGGCGGATGTGGAGAAAGCGGTTCCGGCCAATACCGTACTGACCTCCAACACCTCCACCATCTCCATCGATCAGCTGGCCAAAAGCGTGTCTCGCCCGGAGCAGTTCTGCGGCATGCACTTCTTCAACCCGGTACACCTGATGCCGCTGGTGGAGGTCATTCGTGGCAGCCAGACCAGCGATGAAACCATTGCGCGGACAGTTGCCTATGCCGCCGCCATGGGCAAGACACCGATCTTGGTCAACGACTGCCCGGGCTTCCTGGTCAACCGTATCCTGTTCCCGTACTTCAATGCCTTCAACCGACTGCTGCTGGATGGCGTCGACTTCGAGCGCATCGATCGCGTGATGGAAGGCTTTGGCTGGCCGATGGGTCCGGCCTATTTGGCTGATGTGGTCGGTATCGACACTCTGGTGCACGCAGATCATGTGATGCAGGCAGGTTTCCCGGGGCGTATGGGGCACGACGGTGATGTGATTGCCGAGGCGCTGCTGGATGCTCAGCACCTGGGGCAGAAAAACGGCAAGGGTTTCTACGAGTACGGCAAGGACGAAAATGGTCGTCGCTTCAAGAAGCCGACCGAAGCAGCGCAAAAACTGATCGCCGAGAGTGTGACATCACCGGTTGAGCTGACGGATCAGGAGATTATCGATCGCATGATGATCCCGATGTGCCTGGAAGCGGTTCGTTGCCTGGAGGATGGCATCGTGGAGACACCGGCTGAAGTCGATATGGGCCTGATTCTGGGTCTGGGTTTCCCGCGCTTCCGCGGCGGTGCACTGCGCTACATCGATACGCTGGGTCTGAACGAGTTTGCCGGCCGTGCAGAGGCCAATCAGTCTCACGGCTCACTCTACCAGCTGACAGAAGGCTTCAAGGCGCGTCTGTCGGACGGTCGCACCTACTATTGAGGACGCCTGGCTCCGGCTGGCAGGGCCGGCCCGGAGCGACCATAACAACAAGAGGTTTCAGACCCGGTCTGGAATCGAGGAGCAGAACAAATGAGCGAATACAAACACCCTCTCAATGATGCCGAATTTGCCCTCAATGAAGTGGTCGGCTTTGATGAGCTTTGTGCCGAAAACGGTTTCGATGAAATCAATTCTGAACTGGCCTCCGTCATCCTGACCGAAGCTGGCAAGTTCGGTACTGGCGTGCTGTCACCGCTGAATGTGGTAGGCGATACCCAAGGCGTTAAGCTGACCGAAAAGGGCGTTGAAGAAACCGCTGGCTTCAAGGATGCCTATCAGCAGTTTGCCGAAGGTGGCTGGAACTCACTGATCGCTGACGAAGCCTTTGACGGTCAGGGTCTGCCCAATGTGTTGGGTACCGCCGTGGGCGAGATCTGGCAGTCGGCCAATATGGCGTTTGCGCTCTGTCCGCTGCTGACTCAGGGCGCGGTAGAAGCGATTGCTCACCATGGCAGTGATGAGCTGAAGCAGACCTACCTGCCGAAAATGGTGTCCGGCGAATGGACCGGTACCATGAACCTGACTGAGCCGGATGCCGGTACCGATCTGGCGGCAATCAAGACTCGCGCCGTGCCGAATGGCGACCATTACCTGATCACTGGCCAGAAGATCTTTATCACCTGGGGTGATCACCAGATGACTGACAACACCATCCATCTGGTGCTGGCGCGTCTGCCGGATGCACCGGCTGGTGTCAAAGGTATCTCCCTGTTCGTGGTGCCCAAGTTCCTGCTGGACGAAAACGGCAACCCGGCTGCGCGTAATGATGCACACTGTGTGTCCGTTGAGCACAAGCTGGGTATCCATGCCAGCCCGACCTGCGTGATGAGCTACGGCGATAACGAAGGTGCGGTCGGTTATTTGGTGGGTGAAGCCAACAAGGGCCTGGTTTACATGTTCACCATGATGAACTGTGCCCGTCAGGCGGTTGGTCTGCAGGGTGTGGCCATTGCCGAGCGTTCCTACCAGCAGGCGCTGGAATATGCCAAGGATCGTCTGCAGGGCACCAACAAGGATGGCAGCCGTTTCTCCATCATCAAATTCCCCGACGTACGTCGCATGCTGATGCAGATGAAGTCCGGTACCGAAGCCATGCGTGCACTGGCATTCGTGGGCGCTGCTGCCGTGGATCGTGCCGGTCGAGCCAGCGATGAGGCGACTCAGCGCAAGGAGCAGGCACGTCTTGATCTGCTGACGCCGATCGTCAAGGGCTGGTGTACTGAACTGGCGCAGGAACTCACCTATCTGGGCACTCAGGTCAACGGTGGCATGGGCTTTATCGAAGAAACCGGTTCTGCCCAGCACTATCGTGACGCCCGTATCCTGACCATCTACGAAGGCACCACGGGTATTCAGGCGCTGGATCTGGTGGGCCGCAAGACTCTGATGAACAAGGGTGAAGCCTTGGCCGGCCTGCTGGCCGAAATCGAAGAGACGGTTATTGCGCTGGAAAATGAAGCCACGTTTGCCGAGCAGGGCAAGGCGCTGCGTGAAGCGCTGGAAGCGGGTCAGGAAGCCCGTAGCTGGCTGCTGGAAAATGCCGCATCTGATCCGGCTGCTGCCGGCAGTGTCAGCGTTCACTTCATGATGCTGTTCGGTTTCCTCTGCGGTGGCTGGCTGATGGGTAAAGCAGCCCTGCGTGCTCAGGCACTGCTGGAGGCCGGTAACGGCGATCCCGAGTACCTGAAGGGCAAGCTGATAACAGCGCAGTTCTTCTCCGAACACCTGCTGCCGCGTACCAAGGCCAGCCTGGCAACCATCCGTAAGGGTAGTGCCAGCATCATGGCACTGAGCGAAGATCAGTTCTGATCTATGAGAACCTGGCGGGGTGGGGCTGAGTACCTGCACAATCGCCTAATCCGAGTCTGCCGACATCTGTGCCCGGCAGGCTCAATAACAAGAAAGAGAATCCCGGGCGTGTTTGATAGCCCGAGATCTGAGTGAGGTAGAGCATGAAAGTACTTGTCGCCGTTAAGCGCGTCATCGACTACAACGTCAAGGTGCGCGTCAAGTCGGACAATACCGACGTGGATCTGGCCAATGTCAAAATGGCCCTGAACCCCTTCTGTGAAATCGCCGTGGAAGAGGCGGTACGCCTGAAGGAAGCGGGCACTGCGTCTGAAGTGGTGGTCGTCTCCATCGGTCCCAAGGCCTGCCAGGAGCAGATCCGTACCGCACTGGCGCTGGGTGCCGACCGCGGCATCCAGATCGAGACCGACGCCATGCCCGAATCTCTGGGTGTGGCCAAGCTGCTGGCCAAGGTCGTGGCAGAAGAACAGCCGGGCCTGATTATTCTGGGCAAGCAGTCGATCGATGCCGACAACAACCAGACCGGCCAGATGCTGGGCGCACTGCTGGACATGCCGCAGGGTACCTTCGCCTCTGAAGTGAAGGTTGAAGGCGACAAGGTCAACGTGACCCGTGAAGTGGACGGCGGCCTGCAGACGGTTGCCCTGAAGCTGCCGGCGATCGTCACCACCGACCTGCGTCTGAACGAGCCGCGCTATGCGTCGCTGCCGAACATCATGAAAGCCAAGAAAAAGCCGCTGGATGTGAAGACCCCGGCTGATCTGGGCGTCGAGCTGAAGGCTCACACCCGCGTGCTGAAAGTGACCCCGCCGGCCGATCGCCAGGCGGGCATCCGCGTCAGCAGCGTGGACGAGCTGGTCGATAAACTGAAAAACGAAGCCAAAGTAATTTAAGGGGTGATCTGATGGCTATTCTGGTAATTGCAGAACATGACAACAGCACCCTGAAGGGTGCCACACTGAACGCCGTCACGGCGGCTGCCCGGATCGGCGGTGAACTGCACCTGCTGGTGGCCGGCGAAGGCTGCGGCGCCGTGGCCGACGCCGCCGCTCAGGTGGCGGGTGTCAGCAAGGTACTGGTGGCGGATAACGCCGCTTATGGACATCAGCTGGCCGAGAACCTGTCCAAGCTTGTCGCCGCCACTGTAAAAGAGAGCGGGCAGGACTACAGCCACGTGATCGCACCGGCGACCACCACCGGCAAGAACGTGATGCCGCGTGTGGCAGCCCTGCTGGACGTGGCGCAGCTCTCCGACATCACCGCCGTTGAATCGGAGAACACTTTCCAGCGCCCGATCTACGCCGGTAACGCCATCGCTACCGTCGAGTCGCTGGATCCGATCAAGGTGATCACCGTGCGCGGTACCGCCTTCGATGCCGCCGCCGAGACCGGTGGTTCTGCCAGCGTAGAAAGCCTGGCTGCGGTTCATGATGCGGGTACGTCTGCTTTTGTCGGTGAAGAGATGGCCCAGTCCGACCGTCCTGAGCTGACCGCTGCCAAGGTGGTGGTGTCCGGTGGTCGTGGTATGGGCAATGGCGAAAACTTCGTCCTTCTGGAAAAACTGGCTGACAAGCTGGGTGCGGCCGTGGGCGCATCCCGTGCCGCGGTTGATGCCGGTTTCGTACCCAACGACATGCAGGTCGGTCAGACCGGCAAGATCGTGGCGCCTGAACTGTATATCGCCGTGGGCATCTCCGGTGCCATCCAGCACCTGGCGGGCATGAAGGAGTCGAAGATCATCGTAGCGATCAACAAGGACGAGGAAGCGCCGATCTTCCAGGTGGCCGATTACAGCCTGGTTGCCGACCTGTTCGAGGCGGTGCCGGAGCTCGAATCCAAGCTCTAAGGCCTGGCGTTCGATAGATCCCCTGTATGCCCTGTTCTTGTCCAGAGTTCAGGGCATTTTTTTCAGCAACCTTTGCGATAACCGAGCACCCCAGACGGTCGCTTGGAGGGTCAAGTTATGCGTGAATCGATGGAATTCGATGTGGTCATCGTCGGGGCAGGCCCCGCCGGTCTGTCCACCGCCTGCCGTCTGATGCAGCAGGCACAGGAAAACGAACAGGAACTGACGGTCTGTGTGGTGGAAAAGGGTTCCGAAGTCGGGGCTCATATCCTCTCTGGTGCGGTGCTGGAAACCCGTGCGTTGGATGAACTCTTCCCCGACTGGAAAGAGCAGGGGGCGCCGCTGAACACGCCGGTGACCGAAGACGAGGTTTACCTGCTCAAGGATGACAAGAAGGGCACCAAAATCCCCAACGCCTTCGTGCCCAAAACCATGCACAACCAGGGCAACTACATCATCAGCCTGGGCAATCTGTGCCGCTGGCTGGCGGAGCAGGCCGAAGCCCTGGGCGTGGAAGTCTTCCCGGGCTTTGCCGCGGCGGAAGTGCTGTTCAATGACGATGGCAGCGTCAAGGGTATTGCCACCGGCGATATGGGCGTGACCGCCGAAGGCGAGCAGGGCCCCAACTACATGCCGGGCATGGAGTTGCATGCCAAGTACACCATTTTCTCCGAAGGCTGCCGCGGCCATCTGGGCAAGCAGCTGATCAGCAAGTACAGCCTGTACAAGAACGCTGATACCCAGCATTACGGACTGGGCATCAAGGAACTCTGGGATATCCCGGCCGAGCAGCACCAGCCGGGCCTGGTGGTACACGGCTCAGGTTGGCCACTGGACAAGGACACCAGTGGTGGCTTCTTCCTCTACCACACCGACAACAACCAGGTGGTGGTCGGGTTGATCGTCGACCTGAACTATTCCAATCCGTACCTGAGCCCGTTCGATGAGTTCCAGCGCCTCAAGCACCATCCGGTACTCAAGCGTCATCTGGAAGGCGGTAAACGTGTGTCCTACGGTGCCCGTGCCATCGCCAAGGGCGGCTACAACTCGTTGCCGAAGATGACCTTCCCGGGTGGCCTGCTGATCGGCTGTGATGCCGGTACGCTGAACTTTAGCAAGATCAAGGGTACCCACACGGCGATGAAGTCGGGCATGCTGGCGGCCGAAGCGATCTTTGAAGCAATCAGCAACGGTGACGAAGGCGGCCAGGATCTGGAGCGTTTCAACGAGCTGTACCAGAACTCCTGGCTGTACGATGAACTCTACCGCTCACGCAACTTCGGTCCGGCGATGCACAAGTTCGGCCAGCTGGCGGGCGGTGCGTTCAACTACATCGACCAGAACTGGTTCGGTGGCCGCATCCCGGTGACGTTGCACGACAACCACCCGGATCATGCTCAGATGGCACCAGCGGATCATTATGAGCCGATCAAATATCCCAAGCCGGATGGTGTGCTCAGTTTCGACAAGCTGTCCTCGGTGTTCCTGTCCAACACCAATCACGAGGAAGACCAGCCCTGTCACCTGAAGCTGGCGGATTCCAGTATCCCACTGAAGCAGAACCTGCAGCTGTTTGCCGAACCTGCGCAGCGCTTCTGTCCGGCGGGCGTGTACGAGATCGTTGAGGACGAGGGCGGCAAGCGGTTCCAGATCAACGGTCAGAACTGCCTGCACTGCAAAACCTGCGACATCAAGGACCCTGCCCAGAATATTACCTGGGTTACCCCGGAAGGCATGGGCGGACCCAACTATCCAAATATGTAACAAGCCGAACATGTAATTCCTCAGGGAGAGTGGCAACCACTGCCACTCTCCCGTTAGGTACCAGCCGACCGCATCTCACCCATCTGTCTCACCCACAGTGCACTTTTTCGGTCGAGCTGGTACGCCATCCCCAGTCTTGCCGGCACGCCCTCAACTCTTCCTTGACCCGCGCTCCAGAGCCCCTCATGCCGTGGCAGGCGACATTACCGGGCAAAGGGGGTAAGTTTGACACCTTAATAAGAAACAGATCGCAACACAGAGAGCCGAGAGTCGTGCCCGTGACCCGCCGTATGGAAATTTTTCGCATTGTTATAAGTGTCCTGTTCAGCTTGTGCATCCTCGTGCTTGGCCGTACCGCCAGTGCCCAGATATCTCAGGTTGAGGATCTGGGCTATGTGCCGGCCGACACCTGCAGCCAATGTCATGAGGATCAGGCCCGGCACTGGTCCAACTCTGACCACGCCTGGGCCATGAAGCCTGCTGATGAGTCAGCGGTATTGGGCAATTTCGACGATGCGCAGTTTGATGACGGGGCCGTACAAGCGAGGTTCTTCAGGCGGGATGAGGGCTTTTGGGTGTCAATCGAGGGTGAAACGGGAGAGATGGAAGAGTTTCCCATCGCCTACACCTTTGGCTATTTTCCGCTGCAGCAATATCTGGTCAGGCTGTCTCGTGGTCGGCTGCAATCGCTCACCGTTGCCTGGGACAGTCGACCGCAAGAGGAGGGCGGTCAGCGCTGGTTCTCGCTCTATCCCGGTGAAAAGTTTGCCCCTGATGACGCCTTACACTGGACTGGCCGATACCAGAACTGGAATGCCATGTGTGCTGATTGCCACTCCACTTTCCTGAGCATGAATTACGATGCCAAAACAGACAGTTTCGCCACCACCTGGCAGGAGCAGAATGTTGGCTGCCAGGGCTGCCACGGACCCGGGCGCAAACATGTTGAGTGGGCCCAGGGTGATTTGTCTGCGTCAGCAGATAAACCTGATGCCAAGGGCATGGGACTCACCGTCGACTTCAAGGGGATGGATTCGAACAAGGTGGTGGAAACCTGTGCCTACTGCCATAGCCGCCGACAGAGCCTGAAAGACGGCCAGCATGCGCATGAGGCCTATCTCGACAAGGCCTTGCCCTCGACGCTGGGAGCTGGACTCTATCACCCCGATGGCCAGATCGAGGGTGAGGTCTATGTGTACGGCTCCTTTGTCCAGAGCGCCATGTACAAGGCTGGTGTTGCCTGTCTTGATTGCCATGACCCGCACACAACTGAGGTGCTGGCCCAGGATAATACGCTCTGCACTCGCTGCCACAATGAGGCCCCTCCGCCGAGATTCCCGCAGATTCTGGCGATGAACTACGATTCGCCCGAGCATCACAAGCACCCACAGGGCTCTTCCGGCGCGCAGTGTGTGAATTGCCACATGCCCGAGACAACCTTCATGGTGGTGGATCCGCGGCGCGATCACAGCCTGCGTATTCCCCGTCCTGACTTGACCCTGACGACCGGCAGCCCCAATGCGTGCAATGCTTGCCACGATGATCGTTCGGCCGAATGGGCCAGCACCGCCATTGAACAGTGGTATCCGTCTGCCGAGCGGTCGCCACATTTTGCATCTGCACTCAATGCCTTTCGCAACGGAGAAGATGATGCCATTGTCCGGCTTGCGCGTCTGATCAGAGACAGCACGGCCCCTGCTATCGCCCGGGCAACGGCTGCGGAGAACCTGGGGTCCTTTGGTTACCAGGCCTTCCCTGTACTGCGTGCGGGCCTGCTGTCAGATGAACCACTGGTGCAGGCCTATGCCGCCGGTGCCTTTGCGCAACAGGCGTCTGGCGATAATCTTGCGTTGCTCATCGATCTGCTATCGCCCGATCACCCCCGTGCTGTAAGGGATCAGGCATTGAAGTCGCTGGCTGGAGTCCCCCTGAATCAGTTTCCGGAGCCTGTGAGAGACCGCGTTGCCCAGCTACGGGCGGATTATGAAAAGCGTCTCGCCGAGCTGGCAACCCTTCCAGGCAGCCGATTCAACCTTGCCGCCTACCTGCATCGAGACGGCCAGCATGACAGGGCCATTGAGCAATATCAGGCGGCACTTGAGCTTGATCCTGTGTTTAGCCCGGCCAGGATCAACCTTGCCAAGCTGGCCAGCGAGCGGGGCAGTGCAGAATTGGCGGTTGCCACGCTGACAACCGGGGCCGATATGGACCGGATCCCGAATTCAGATCGTGCCTACCTGGCCTACCTGCTGGCATTGGTATTGGTGGAGTCCGGCCAAAACGAACAGGCCCTGTCCCGTTTTGAGCAGGCGACCCGGCTCAACCCTGAAAACACCCGTGCGGCCTACAACCAGGGTCTGGTGTTGGCTCGCATGAAACAGTGGGAGCGTGCTGGCGAGGTGCTGCAACAGGCCCTGTCACGAGCGCCTGACGACTTCGATCTGCTGAATGCTCAGGTGTTCGTATTGTTTGAGCAAGGACGCCTGGACGAGGCCCTCGGATTTGCCAGAACCCTGCAGTCAGCGCACCCCGAGGATGCGCGGGCCGAAAATCTGGTGCGTGAACTGGAGCGGCGTCTTAACAACGGAAGGCCTTAACCTCGCGGGCGGCGCCTTGGCAAGGCAAGGCGGCGCAAGGCCCTGATCAACCTGTGCCGGGCTCGCGTCGGATTCGGCGAAGGACTGTAATAATGCGACATGCCTTCCAGCAGCTCCTGTCGATCCGAGGGGGACAATGGCGCATGACGGATCGACGTGCTGTCGTAGCGGGCACGGATGAGCCCGTAGGTAGCCGTCAGATCCGGCGGCTTTCGATCAAGTGCTCGAATGGCGCGATTACGTGTTCCGATGCGGGAGTCGTGCCAGCGCCGGCGCAGGCCGTTGCTGCAGGACTTGATCCCGGCCTTGAGAGCACCAGAGTAGTGCCAGAGTGGCCAGGGCAGCAGGACCAGCACCAGGACCAGCCCCGGCCAGCCGCCGGGGGACTTTCGATCAACCTGGTCAATCAGTCGTTGCCCCGTCATAACAAGCTGCTTGCCCAATGGCATCTTCGTCACCCGCACAGGGATCTCCCGCCCCGGCAAGAGGGCACGCTTTACCTTGTTCTCATCGATATCCCACCAGACCAATTCAAGGGCGGGCAGGCTGAGGGTGCCGGCTGTTTCCGGCAGGTATCGGATGCGTTGGATGCGTTCGCCCCCAAAACTAAGCCCCTGCGAATCGTTCAGCGTATGGACTTCGGCGGGCAGCCGAGTGCCTGCCAGCGACGACGTTGACACCTCCTCAGGGCCGGGAATGGATAACGCCAGCGCATCCTGGGCTGTTACACGGATTTCTCTGATCAAGGGGTGGCCGGCCTGCACGGACGCTGTGTCAGGCAATAGCCGCTGGCTCAGCCGAACATCTCCTGCCAGCAGCCGGACATTAGCGTCTGCGGCGGCGGGCAACGGCTTTACTGCAAAGGAACGCGCAGGTACGCGGGTGGCCACGGGCTCGTCCGATTGTCCCACCGGCACCTTGAGCAAGAACGAGGGGAGGGTTGTGACGCCCGACTCGAGAGGTGTCAGGCGATACCGATAGGTGACACCGAAGTAGCGTTTGCCGTCGATATCGCGCTGGATCGGTCGACCCTGGCTGCCCTCGAAGGTGACCAGAGTTCCCGGAACCTCGTAGGTAGCGAAATCGGGTGTACCGGTCAGCCAGGTATCGGTGAGCACATCGATCTCGTAATGCAGCGTCTGTCCGGCCCGAATGCCGGTTTCCGGCTGCAGGCGGGTGTCAATTCGAACCTCCTGGGCAACCGCTGGGGTGATCGTCAGCGTGAGCAGTAGAATGGCGCTTTCAATCCTCATCGCGCAGCCTCTGAGCCGAGCTCTGTTCGAGTGCAAACTTTCGCCGCAGGAATTCAGTGGCCGAGGTACTCAGGTTTTGCAGCCAGATTTCGTCCGACAGTAAACCCTGAGCCTGAATTTCGATCGCCTTACCCTTGTTGGCCTGAGGGTCGAAACGCACGTCATCGGCCTCCATGTCGGGTGCCTGTTGTCGATCCTGATCAAGATCCCGTGACAGTCGTGTCACCAGTGCCAGGTTGGCCGTTGCTGCTGGCCATTGGGGGCGTTTCTCAAGCGCGCTCTGATAGGCAGTTGTGGCCTTGTGCAGTTCCAGTTGCCGGGCGTAGCTGTTGCCCAGATAAAACCAGGCCTCTGCCGTGTCGAGCTGGCGGAAGCTCTCGATCGCCTGGTCGAAATCAGCGGCGCGATATGCGGCCAAACCACGCAGATAGGGATCCTGGAACTGTCTGGCCGCCTTGGCATACTGGCCTGACTCGAACGCGAGCCGTCCCTGCTGGTCCGGAGTCAGGAAGGCGTCTGCCAGAGGGCCAGCCTGAGCGGGGGGCGGTGCCAATACCAGCATTGTCAGGGGAAGCAGGCACCATTGCACGCGCCATCCCTTGCGGATAGAAAACAGGCCCAGCAAAAGCGCAGGCCAGACCAGCCAATAGCCGAGATCACGCCGTTTAAGCGTTTCATCCATGTTCTGATGACGGGTGAAATGGGCCTGAATCCGCTCTTCCAGCCAGCGCACATCCTGTTCACGGCCTGTTATTGCCCGGGCGTCGGCCGAAAGCCTGTGCAGTATCGCTGCCGAGGCCTGCTCCACAAGGCTGTCGGCGGGTGCCAGAACCAACAGCCCCAGTTGTGCTGCGGGCAGTGCCTGGCCCTGATCCAGCTGAGAGGCGGCCAGGTTGTCCGTGACCAGTATCAGGCTCTGTGGCGATGTGGCGTCGGGACGAGTGTGCATCGCCAGGGTCAGCGCCTCGCCGAGATTGCGCCCCTTGCCAGGAATCATGCCGGCCTGCAACGAGTTCAAATAGAGCGAAAGCAGCGACCGGTCACGGCTATTGGGCAGGATGAGGTGGGCGCTCTTGCCATAGCCGATCAGGCCAATATGCCAGCCAGGGCGGCGTTGAGCCAGGTCTGAAATTCTGTCCTGGGCGAGCGCCAGAGTATGGTTGCCAGCCATGGAGCCGGAAAGATCGATGACGAGGGTGACGCGCGTCTGTTCGTCGACGAAAGGCGGCAGCACCCTGTCCCAGGTGGGCCCTGCAACGGCTATTCCACCCAGTACCAACAACAGGCCGAAGCCATGGATCGGGAGAAATCGATGGTGGCGCTTTGAGTCCAGTGACAAATGTGCCAGCAGGTGCGGTGCAATGATCTGCCTGAGAGCATCCTGTCGCCGGCGCCGCCTGTGCCAGATGAATACAAGTACCAGTCCTGCCAGTGAGAACAGCAAACCCGAGGGACGGAGGAAATGGAACTGCATGAACACCTCGCTCATGATTCTGCCTCCGCATGTTCCGTTGCGTGGCAGGTGACAGCAGGCCGGGGCAGCAGGGCTGTTATGAGCAGTTGAACCAGCACCATGCCCAGTGCCAGCGATACCGGTACCCAGAACAGCTCGCGCCGTGGACGCACTTGCAGCACCGATGCGTTTTGAGGTGTCATGGCGTCAATGGTGCTGTAGACCTGCTCAAGTGCCTGCTGATTGGCCGCAAGGAAGGCGTTGCCACCGGTCCGGTGCGCAATCTGCTCCAGTACGCCGGTATCGACGGCATTGCGGTCGGTGGTGTCCGAGCGACCGAAGGCGATGGTGTGGATCTTCAGCTTCTTGTCCCGGGCAATGCGAGCCGCCTGAAGTGGGTCGAGTCGGCTGCGGTTATCCTTGCCATCGGTCAGCAGGATCAGCACCTTGTCGGCTTGCTCGCTGCTGGCCAACAGTTTCAGGGTCACACCGATGGCATCGCCCAGAGCCGTGTTGGCACCCGCCATGCCGCTTTCCGTCATGGCCAGTATCTGCTGCAGGGTGTCATCTTCGGCACTCGGAGGCGCCAGCGGAAACGCCTGGTCGCCGAAACCGACCAGACCGATACGGTCATCAGGGCGTTGTGTGATGAACTGGCTGGCCGCCTGTTTCACCGCCCGGAGGCGTTCAATCTGTGGGCCATTGGCTAGACGTACGTCCTGTTCGGCCATGGACTGAGACAGGTCGATCGCCAGCACGATGTCCCGTTTCGGCTGCACCCGCGTCAGCGGCGGTTCGAGCAGGACAGGGCGTGCCGCTGCGGCCAGCAGTATCAGCCACAGCAGCCAGCGTCCGGCCAGTGTCAGCATGCCAAGCCCAACGGTGCCTTGGCCGGGTGCGTCCTGCACCCGGTCGCGAAAGGCTGTGGTGAAGGGGACCCGGAGCCTGCGCCGCTGTTCCCGGAAGGCAGGCCGCCAGTGGTAGGTCAGCAGGGGCAGCGGCAACAGCAGCCAGACCCAAACGTAGTCAAACTGGATCATGATGGGTCTCCAGCCAGTGGCGGCATGCGGCAATCAGGCCGGCCAGATCCATCCCTTGCACGCTTCGGTCATCGGCATAGGCCAGCCGAGCCAGCGCCTGTGCGAAGCCGGATGGCAGCGGCGTGAGGGCCATGCTGGCCAACTGGTGCTGCCAGGCGTCCCCGCTCATACCGGCAATGCCCGGCGTATCCGGGCCGAGACGGGCCTGAACGGCCTGTTTCAATATGCCGGGAATTTCTCGCAGCGGGCCGGGATCATCTGGTGTCTGCTGCCAGAGCATCGATACCCGATCGAGCTGGGCCAGTGCCGTCCGGCGGTAGGCATTGGCCTGCCGACGGTGTTGCCAGGTGACCAGTGCGATGCCGGCCAGTGCCA
Source organism: uncultured Marinobacterium sp. (assembly GCA_963677795.1). GTDB lineage: Bacteria > Pseudomonadota > Gammaproteobacteria > Pseudomonadales > Balneatricaceae > Marinobacterium. The sequence continues at coordinate 3,573,624 of OY782520.1, forward strand.
GCAGGGCAGCCAGCAACAGCCACCAGCCCCAGGTCTGCGGCCAGAGAGGCGGCAGGGGTGGAGTCGGCAGCTCCTGCAACTGGTTCAGCTCAAGGCTCAGGTTCATCGTCGGGTGCTCCCAGGCAGCCCCAGCGCCTGACGCAACTGAGGCACGACGGGCATGCCCGTACTGATTTTCAGGTGGGGCAGCCGGCTACGCCTGAGATGGTCGTCAACGCTGCGGAAACGATCCTGAAGAAACGCGCTGAGACGCTGTCGGGTACCTCGATGAGCCAGATCCAGGGTGATTTCTGCCTGGTCCTCGACGACGGTCACCACTCCCTGTTCAGGCAGGTTGATGGCCAGCGGATCATAGATCTGAACGGCCAGTACATCGTTGTGACGGGACAGCTGTTGCAGCAGGCCGAGGGTTCGCTCGGTCAGTCCGGCAAAATCACTGACGATACAAACGGTTTGATCATGGCGGGCATTGGCCAGGGTGCGTGACAGTACCCTGTCGAGCTGACCGGGATCGCGCGAAGACTGATTGTCGATGTGCAGTGCCTGGTTGTGACGGGCGATGCGGCTGAGCAGGTCTGCCACACGCCGCCGACTGCGATGAGGCATGACAATGTCGAGGTCCTGGTCGTTGAAAATGATACCGCCGACCCGATCGCCGGCATGGAAGGCGATCCAGGCAGTTAGGGCGGCCACTTCCGCTGCGGCGGTGGCCTTCAGCAGCAGGCGCGAGCCAAACAGCATATCCATGCGCTGGTCACAGAGAATCAACGTGGGGCGGTCGCGCTCCTCGGTAAAGCTGCGCACCAGAGGTGTACCGGTACGCTGCGTCGCGCGCCAGTCAAGGTGACGGATATCGTCGCCGCGGGCATAGCGGCGCAATTCATCGAAGTCGAGACCGCGTCCGCGCATGCGCGAGCCCTGTCGACCCGCCAGCAGACTGCGGCTGCGCTGGTGGCCGTGAAAGTCCGGCAGGCGGCCATCGGCCTCCAGGCGCAGCAGGCGCTCGGTGGTGGCGAAAACCTCGGGGCTTTGGTCGTTTTCTGCTCGGCTCATGGAACTGGCCTCAGGCGGGTATCGCAACCCGGTCCAGCAGGCGGGTAATGACAGCCTCCTCTGTTATGCCGTCGGCGATGGCATCGTAACTGAGCATCAGACGATGACGCAGTACCGGCAGCGCAACGGCACGTACGTTATCGGGTGTGACATGGCTTTGCTGGTATAGCCAGGCATGGGCACGCGCGGCGCGGTCCAGCGCGATACAGCCGCGCGGACTGGCGCCTGTGGCGATCCAGTTGCCCAGTTCGCTATCCGTGATACGTTCCGGTCGAGTTGCCTGCACCAGGCTGACGATATATTCGTCTACCTTGGGGGACACGAACAGCCGATGGATCTCTTGGCGCGCGCCCAGCAGCGAGGCCGGCTCCAGGCCGTCGGCAGCGATGTCCGTTGCGGGAACGGGGTTCTGTTCCGAACGGACCAGGCGCAACATTGCGCACTCGTCTTCATGGCTGGGGTAGTCCAGCACCAGTTTCATCAGGAAACGATCCATCTGCGCTTCCGGCAGCGGATAGGTGCCTTCCTGCTCGATCGGGTTCTGGGTCGCCAGCACCATAAAGGGGTCGGACATGAGGTGGGTGTGACCGGACACGGTTATCTGCCGCTCCTCCATCACCTCAAGCAGCGCTGACTGAACCTTGGCGGGCGCGCGGTTGATCTCGTCGGCCAGAATCAGGTTGCCGAACAGGGGGCCGGGTTCAAACTGCAGTGACTGTACGCCATCAGCGTAATGCAGTACTTCCGAACCGGTCAGGTCGGACGGCAGCAGGTCTGGCGTGAATTGAATACGGGTCATATCAGCGTTGAGGTGCCGGGCCAGGCGTTTGACGGTGCGGGTCTTGGCCAGCCCCGGCAGGCTTTCGATCAGTACATGGCCGTTTGCCAGCAGTGTCAGTACCAGTTGTTCTATCAGCTGTTGCTGGCCGAGGATTTCGGACTCCAGCTGCTTGATCAGCGAGAGAAAGGCGCTGTGGGTCGTCATAAGCGTCCTCACTAAGGAAAAGCCGGGAAGGGGAAACCGGCCCCAAGTGACTGAAGCCGGGTTAGTTTTCCCGCCGTTTACTGACCGGCCTTGATGAACTGCTCCATCATCTGGTCAATGGTGAACGTAGCCGGTCGCTGACGCGGCGGGTAGTCCTTGAAGGTACTGAGGAAGCCCTTCATCTTGATCAGCGTTGCCATGCCACGGGCCTGGATCTTGCGATCCCACCACACCTGATAGGAGTTGGAGTCGGTGTCGGCGCGCTCGAACGGGTCCTGGCGCAGGTTGAACACCTTGGGCACGCGCAGTTTCACGAAGGGTTCGGCCCAGACATCAAATCGGTGTGCACGTTGCTCGGCAAAGACGATTTTCCAGTCGCCATCACGCAGCGCCAGAATCTCACCGCCGTCGCTGGCATAGACAAAGTCCTTGCGCGGGCTTTGCTCGGTTGCACCGGTAAGGTAGGGCAGGAAATTATAGCCATCCAGATGCACGTTGAACGACTTGCCGTTGGCTTCGTGGCCGTCTAGCAGCTTCTGCTTGATATCCGGTACGCCGGCGGCGGCCATCAGTGTCGGCACCCAGTCCTGATGTGACATGATGTCGTTGGAGATGCTGTTGGCTTGGATTTTGCCGGGCCAGCGCACGGCAGCCGGTACGCGGAAGCTGCCTTCCCAGTTGGTGTTCTTTTCGCCACGGAACGGGGTAATACCGGCGTCTGGCCAGTGGTTGTAGTGCACGCCGTTGTCCGTGGTGTAGATCACGATGGTGTTGTCGGCGACACCCAGATCATCCAGCTTGGCCAGCAGCTGGCCCACCTGACCGTCATGTTCGACCATACCGTCGTTGTAGAAGCCCTGGCCTGACAGGCCGCGGGTTTCATCCTTGATATGGGTGTAATAGTGCATGCGGGTGGAGTTGAACCAGACAAAGAACGGCTGTTCCTTGTTGTGAGCCTTTTCCATGAAGTTCAGCGATGCCTGCAGGAACTCTTCGTCGATGGTTTCCATGCGTTTGGTGTTCAGCGGTCCCAGGTCTTCAACCTTGCCATCGGCGGTAGAGTGAATCACCCCGCGCGGTGTAATCAGGGCCTGAAGTTTGGGGTCTTGAGGCCAGGCGTCATCTTCCGGGGCTTCCTCGGCGTTGAGGTGGTACAGGTTACCGAAGAACTCGTCAAAGCCGTGGTTGGTGGGCAGGAATTCGTCGCGGTCGCCCAGGTGATTCTTGCCGAACTGGCCGGTGGCATAGCCCAGCGGCTTGAGTAGTTCTGCCAGGGTGGGATCTTCCGGCTGGATGCCCAGCGGGGCGCCGGGAATGCCGACCTTGGTCAGGCCTGTACGGATCGGGTGCTGGCCGGTGATAAAGGCGGAACGACCGGCGGTGCAGCTCTGTTCGCCGTAGTAGTCGGTGAACATCATGCCTTCATTGGCAATGCGGTCGATATTGGGTGTTTGATACCCCATCATGCCGTGGCTGTATTTGCTGATATTGGTAATACCGATATCATCACCCATGATGACGAGGATGTTGGGGCGCTCTGCAGCCGAGACGCCAAGGGGAAGACAGATCAGGGTTAACCCCAGGAGCATGCGCTTGGCACGCCCGAACAGGTTTCCGGTAATCATTTTGTGCTCCTGTCGCAGACAAACGTCGCTGTTATTTGGATTTATGTACAACGCTTTGCATGGCAGTCTACGTCAGGAGTTGAGCGCAACACTGTAACCAGAGTAACAATTCAGGATGAACGATGTACTTGAAATCCTGGCGGGGTGTCGCCTGTTGTCAGGTCTGCCGCAGGAAGGGCTGGAGCAGGCGGCGCGCATGGCCAGAGTACTGACCTTTGCCGAAGGGCAAACCATCTACATCAAGGGCAGTTCGGCTAAAACGCTGGCCGTGATTGCATCGGGTGCGGTCAGAATCAACGCTATTAACCCAGCCGGCAAGGAACTCACACTGACCATTTGCGGACCGGGCAACTGGTTCGGTGATGCGGTGTTCTGTGCTGACACAACACGTGCCTATGGTGCTGTTGCGCACGAGCCGACACGGCTGCTTGAGTTTTCTTCGGAAGAGATCAACGCGCTGTTTGAGGCCTATCCACAGGGCTATGCCTGCATCGTCAGGGAGTTGGGACAGCGCCTGAGAGCGGCTTTTACGGTGATCGAAGATGATGCGCTACGGGGGATTCCGGCCCGTCTGGCCCGACGCTTGCTGTTTATTGCGGCCTTCCAGTATGGGCGCACGGATCAGCCGGTCTCCCTGCGTCTGACGCAGGAACAGCTGGGCAATATGCTGGGCATTACCCGCCAGGCGGCCAACCGCGCCATGCAGCCGCTGGTGGAAGAAGGGCTGCTGGAATATCGCTATGGCCAGGTCTATCTGAAGAACCCTGCCGGACTGGAAGCCTTTATTGAGCGTGGTGACTGATTGCATGTAAAAACCTTCAATATCTTCCTTTAGCCATGAGCTATATGGCATAAGTGTATTGGTAACAATGCTTAATACACCGCAAAGCTGACCCTGACAGGGGGCAAGGCTTCATATACCTACAAGCTCCATCAACCGCAGGGATTCAATTATGAATCTGGATAAAGCAAAAAAGCGTATCGCAAAGCACGTAAAGAAGGGGTTTAAAGGTTATCCGGAAGTATCGCTTTCATACTTTGGGAAATCGCCAGATTTGGCGACAGAAGTTGTTGTCACGTACATCGAAGCGGAAGGTAGTGAGCCACAAGAGCAGCGATTTGTTAGTGAAACCGGTGTGCTTGAAGATGAAAGGATTCAGTCGGTGTTGATTAAGATAATTGAACGATCAGGGGCTGCATCGGTTACGGAAAAAAGCGGCATCTCGATTATCTAGTTTTTGGAGAAAATATTATCACGCCGAAGCGCCTTGCTCCTGTCCTGAAATACGCCGAGTGTAGGGAGTTGGCCATTACACGAAAACCGCTCCACCACAGAAACCGGGCCGTACACAGAGGTCTGTGCCGGCACGATTCCATTTTGATGCATAACAGGTTTCAGACCCTTTCAATCAGGTCGGAGGTCAGCTCTTCCAGGCGGGTTACGCCCATCAGGGCCATGGCGGTTTTGATCTCCTTCTGGAACGTGCCCAACAGATCATTCACGCCCTGCTCACTGGCAGCGGCCAGCGCATAGATCCAGGGTCGACCAATCAGCACGCCATCGGCACCCAGCGCAACGGCCTTGACCACATCGATACCGTTGCGGATGCCGCTGTCGAGGTAGATCTCACACTCCCCACCCACTGCCTGAGCGATGGTCGGCAGCTTGACGATACTGGACGCCACCGAGTCGAGCTGACGGGCGCCATGGTTGGATACTACGATACCGTCGGCACCGGCCCTGACCGCCGCTTGGGCATCTTCAACCTCCATGACACCCTTGATCAGCAGCTTGCCGGGCCAGATCGATCTGAGCCAGGCGATATCCTCCCAAGTGACGCTGGCATCGAACTGGCTTTCGATAAATGCCTTGTACACGTTCAAATCGTCCGGGTCGGGGACCACATCACTCAGGTTACCGATGGTATGCGGCTTGCCCTTGATGCCTACATCCAGAATCCAGCTCGGGCTGCAGGCCAGCTGGGTAGCCTTGGACAGCTTGCTGCACAGGTTGGTGCCGATCATGCCGTTGCGGTAGTCGCGCAGGCGCATGCCGGGGACGGCCAGATCGACGGTGAAGACCAGCGTGGTGACACCGGCGGCTTCGGCGCGTTTGAGCAGCGACTTGACGACCTCACGGTCACGCAGCATATAAAGCTGGAACCAGATCGGTTGCCCGGTCGCGGCCGTGATCTCCTCTATCGAGCAGATCCCGAGTGTGGAGCAGGTAAAGGGGACGCCCTGGGCCTGGGCGGCACGAGCACCCTGGGTTTCACCCCGGCGGGCATACATGCCGGCCATACCCACCGGCGCCAGTGCCAGTGGCATGGCCGCATCGAAGCCGGCCAGCGTGGTTGAGGTATCGATACTATCGACGTTGCGCATCACCCGCTGCTTCAGGCGATAACGGTCGAAATCGTTGACGTTGGCCGCCAGTGTGGTTTCGGCGTTGGCACCTCCATCCAGGTAGTCGAACAGGAAGCGGGGCAGTTTGCGTCTGGCCAGGTGTCGATAATCATCTACGGTGACCGGATTGACGTTGAAAATACTCATGTTGTTCGTCCTGACTTTGGCCTAGTTACAGCAATCCAGGGGGGCGCCCTGCTGGATGAAGTTGGCGATGTTCATGCATACCCGTTTGGCCATGTCGGCACGGCATTCCTGGGTGGCACTGCCAATATGCGCCAGCAGCGTGACGTTATCGAAATCCATCAGCTCCGGGTTGACGTTGGGCTCGAACTCATAGACATCCAGGCCCGCTGCGCCGAGCTTACCTGCCTTGAGCGCATCGATCAGTGCAGCTTCATCCACCAGAGGGCCTCGGCCCGCGTTGATCAGTACGGCTCCTGGCTTCATTTTGCTGAAGGCGTCGGCATCGATGATGTGATGGGTGTTGGGGTTGAGGTCGCAGTTAAGCGAGATAATATCCGCCTCAGCCAGCAGTTCGTCACGGCTGTCACAGAAGCGAGCGCCCAGTGTTTCTTCCACTTCCGGCTTACGCCCGCGATTGGAGTAGAGGATCTCCATACCGAACCCCTTGGCGCGACGCGCAACCGCCTCGCCAATGGCGCCCATGCCGATGATACCCAAGGTTTTGCCATGCACGCGGATGCCCAGCTGGCCCATTCCGGACGCCCAGTCGTCGTTGCGCAGGTAACGCTCACTGGCACTTAGCTTGCGGCAGGTCGCCATCAGCAGTGCCATGGTCAGGTCGGCGGTATCTTCGGTAACGACCGGGGTGTTGCTGACCGCGATGCCTCGTTCACGTGCAGCGGGCAGGTCGACGTGATCAAGACCAATACCGATGTTGGCGATCAGGCCGACCGACTCGGGCAGACGTGCCAGGGCCTCGCCCCGGATCGGGTCCAGCGGCGTGGACACGATAATATCGCCTGCCGGGAATGACGTTGCGTTGAGGTCGATGATCTGCACCTCGCCAAACTGGCCCAATGCATCCAGCATCGCCTGGGGAAGGGGACGCGTAACTAAAATGACGGGTTTACTCATTGTTCTCATCCTGTTTCGTATTAATTTTCGAAAGCCTGTAAAGATTTGTCCCGTGCCTATGCCTGGAGTGACAGGAGCGCGATCAGAGCAAGGGTCACAAGCACAGGAATCACGACAGTGATGATGCCGATATCCTTGTACGCCTGTTTATGGGTGAGGCCGGTGATCGTTAGCGTTGCGACGACAGTGCCGCTGTGGGGCAGGGAGTCGAGGCCGCCGCTGGCCATCGTTGTGATACGGTGCAGGGTCTCAGCATCCAGCCCCATGTTGACGTACGCCGGTGCCATGGTTTGCATGAAGATCTGCAGCCCCCCTGATGCGGAACCGGTAATCGCCGAAACCAGGCTGACGGACATAAAAGCTGAAATGAGCGGTGGCAGCTCTGAGTTCAGCATCAATGATGTGAACTGCATGAAACCGCTGGTGTGCGTGACAATACCGCCAAACCCGATGACTGCGGCGGTATTGATCAAGGGCATGATCGAGTCTTGGGTGCCATGCCCCATGATATGCAGGGGAGAGCGGCGCACATGAGAAAAAAGCACCACCGCAAGAAGGGACCCGCCCATCAAGGCGATGCTGGGCCAGATAATGGGCTGGGCATTGGCAAACTCCAGTACCGAACGAAATGCAGAGCCTTCATCCAGGGTACTGATATCCATAGTCATATTGATCACGCGAGGTAGCAGGATGCATCCAATGACAACCACCAGTGGCAGTATGGAGATCAACCAGTGGGGGTATTCGCTTTCCTCCAGTGTCGAAATGCGGTCCGCAGGTCCAGGAACAAAGCCTTCGCGGTTGATAATTGCCTGCTTGCGTTGACGTTCCAGGTACCACATGCCCAGCAGAAGCATGGCAAGGCCACAGGCAATGCCGATCCAGAAACCGGCGAACAGGTCGGTGCCCAGAGTGACGGATGCAATGACATTGTGTATTGAGGGCGTACCCGGAAGTGCTGTAAGCGTGAAGGTACCGGCACCCAGTGCAAGGGCACCACAGAAAAGCCGTTTGGGAATGTCTGCTTCCTGCAGCAGTTTCAACCCCAGGGGGTAGATGGCGAACACCACCACGAAGACCACAACACCGCCATAGGTCAGCAGGGCACAGGCCAGGGTCGTGATCCAGAGCGCCCGGTGAGCCCCCAGACGTCTTATCAGGGCCATGGCGATACTGGCAGCCGCATGGCTTTCGCCCATGAGTCGGCCAAAGATGGAACCCGCGGCAAACAGCAGAAAGAATTTGCCGGCAAAAGTGAAAGCACCCAGAGGGCCGAAGGCATAGTACTCCGACAGGCTGGGAGCCAGTGGCAGACCGTTGGTCAGCACGACCAGTAGAGAGCAGATCAGCGAAGACAGGATGATATTCACCCCGCGCAGCGCCAACCAGATCAGCAGCACGACGCCGCCGATGAGTCCGGCATATTCCATGTCTTATTATTCTCCGTAGAGCATGGTTTTATTTGGGTGAGGCTTGTCCGAGCAGGCACTCGCGTGTGGGCTGAAGTGCTGGCCAGAGGAGTTTCTTATCGTTGTGGAATTGCTGCTGTTGGCAGGTTTCCGGATGACAAAGCGGGTGCCGGCAGGATCCGGCACCCCTGAAGGCCGGATCAGGCCAGCTCGGCTCGGATCCGTTTCTTGTCGATCTTGCCAACGCTGGTCTTGGGAATGTCGCTGACCAGCTTGACCTCTTTGGGGATGGCCCACTTGTTGATGGTGCCATCATCGACATACTGCTGCAGGTGTTCGGTAATACTGTTGGCGTCCAGATCTTCAACCTTTGGAATTACCAGAGCGCAGGGGCGCTCGCCCCAGCGATCATCGGGGACACCCACGACGGTCACGGCTTCGACTTCGGGATGCTGGCTGATGAGGCGTTCAAGCTCCAGCGAAGAGATCCACTCGCCACCGGTCTTGATGACGTCCTTGATGCGATCCTTGATTTCGATACTGCCATTCGGGTGGATGCAGGCGATGTCACCGGTGTGCAACCAGCCGCCGGTCCAAAGTTCGTCCCCTTTTTCCGGTTCATAGAGGTAGCTCTGTGTCAGCCAGGGTGAGCGGGTAACCAGTTCACCGGTACTCTGGCCGTCGTGCGGCAGGGATGTGCCGTCGGGGCTCCAGATCTGGATGTCGACCAGATCGCTGGGCAAGCCGGCCCTGGTTCGCCACTGGATCTGTTCGCTTTCCGGCAGTGCATACTCGTCTTCACCCATGCGGGTCATGGTCAGCAGCGGACAGGTTTCAGACATGCCATAGGCGCTGTAGCAGGCGATGCCGCGGTCTGCGGAGGCCTTTGCCAGGCCGGGAGTCAAAGCGCTGCCGCCAATGATGACGGTCCAGCCGTTGAAGTCAGTATCCGGCGCTTCGCTGGACTGGAGGACCATCTGCAGGATCGTGGGCACGCAATGCGAGAAGGTGACACCCTCTTCGCGAATCAGGCGGGTGAGTTCATCGGGCACGTAGCGCCCCGGGTAGACCTGCTTAACGCCCATCATGGTGGCGGCGTAGGGGATACCCCAGGCATGTACATGGAACATCGGCGTGATCGGCATGTAGACGCCATCATGGTTGAGCAGTGGGCCTTCGCTGTTTCGGGACTGCAGCATGTTGACCATGTTCAGGGTGTGCAGCACCAACTGGCGATGTGAAAAGTACACGCCCTTGGGGTTACCGGTGGTGCCGGTAGTGTAGAAGGCAGTCGCGACTGAGTTTTCGTCGAAATCAGGGAAGTCGTAGTGGGTATCTGCCTGGGCCAACAGGGACTCATACTCTCCCAGTGATGGGAATTCAGAGGTAACGGCGCGGGACTCTTCGGTCAGTTGAATATAGCCCTTGACCGTTTGCAGCTCGTCCTTGATGCCGTCGATGATCGGCACGAAATCGTCGTGAACCAGTACCAGGTCATCCTGGGCATGGTTCATGGTGTAAAGGATCTGCCCCGCAGAGAGTCGAATATTGACGGTATGCAGTACCGCACCAATCATCGGTACGGCGAAAAAACACTCCAGGTAGCGATGGCTGTCCCAGTCCAGCACGGCAACGGTGTCACCCGGACCAACGCCGGCCGATTTGAGAACGTTGGCCAGTCGTTGTACACGTTCGTTAAACTGGGTATAGCTGAAGCGGTGCTGGCCGCAGATGATCTGATTTCGGTCTTCGAAACGCTGGTTCGAGTTCAGCAACTGCTTGATCAGCAGGGGAAACTGGTAGGCCGAGTCGCAGGGCTTGAGTATTTTGGTCGCCATTTCCATATCTCTTTTTTAATTGTTTTAAAAACAGGCGCATATGATGAGCTGGGGCAATGGCTCTCACCTGGCCCCTGTCGGCGTGGCAGGGCTCATCGCGACAGCTGTTGCTTTTACCTTTCTCAATAATGCAAACAGCTTTCAGCTGTCGCTTGACATAAGGCGAGACCAGTTTGACCTTTTGCGCCACCCATCCTTCTTCCCATCATCCTGACTGGCTTAATAGGCATTCATCATCTGCAAGGGGGTCTGCCCGTACAGCGTTGGCACCTTTTGTCAAATTGGCATCGCATAGTGTCAAGCTGCGCGGCAGGGGGGCTTTTACGCTTGTTTGCAGTGATAGTGGCCAAAGAGCGCTGTTGGAAAATTGTGGTACGCATGCTTAAGGCAAACCAATGGTTTGTGGTGCCCTTTATGAACAGCGAACCATTGCAGTAGGCATTGGCCGGTGTTTACACAGATAAATAAAAAATAAGATTGAGGTCATCATGACAAATGCCGCATTAAAGGTTGCACCAGAGCTGAGCCGGATCGACCAGGTTTTTGACAAGCAGCGCCGTGCGTCTCGCGAAAAGCCATATCCGAGCTATCAGGAACGCATCGAAGCGCTTAACAAGATCGACAGGATTCTGATGGATAATCAGGATGCCATCTGTGCAGCCGTCAATGCCGACTACGGTAATCGCAGTCACCAGGAAACGAAGCTGCTGGAAGTGGCGCAGATGGTCAGTTCCGTGGCCTACCACAAAAAACATCTCAAGGCGTGGATGAAGCCTGAAAAGCGTCATGTAGGTATCAGTTTTCTGGGTGCCAAAAACCGTGTGATTCCTCAGCCCAAAGGGGTGGTCGGTGTGGTCAGCCCTTGGAACTATCCGCTGGGCCTGGCGATCGGGCCGGCCATTGCGGCGTTGGCAGCCGGTAACCGTGTTATCGTGAAAATGGCGGCCAACTCGCAGAACCTGTGCCGCCTGCTGGACAAGCTGGTGTCAGCCGAATTCAGTGATGACCAGTTTGCGGTGATTCCGGGCGTGCGTGCCAGTGACTTTACCGACCGTCCCTGGGACCACTTCGTATTTACCGGTTCTCCGGCCACGGGCAAAGTGGTGATGGAAACAGCATCCAAGTACCTGACCCCGGTTACGCTGGAACTGGGGGGCAAGTCGCCCACCATTGTTGCCAAGGATTTTGATCTGCGTATCGCTGCCGAGCGATTGCTGTTTGGCAAGTTCGTCAACTGTGGCCAGACCTGTACGGCGCCAGATTACCTGTTCCTGCCACGCGGATCCGCCGATGAGTTCATCAAGCATGCCCAGGATGTGCTGAACGAGCGCTATGGCAGTGCCGACTCTCCGGACTTCACATCACTGATCGACGATTCAGCTTTCCAGCGCATCGCGCAGACGGTTGAAGACGCAACGCAGAAAGGCGCCAAATCGGTGCAGCTGGTGGCCAAGGGACAGCCCAATGCTGCAAGTCGCAAGTTCCCGCCGATGGCGGTACTGGATGTCAAAGACGACATGCTGATCATGCGTGACGAGATCTTCGGTCCGCTGCTGCCGATCAAGCTGTATGACAGCCTGGATGAAGTGATTGACTACATCAATGCCGGTGAACGACCGCTGGCTCTCTACCTGTTTACCAAAGACAAGCAGACCGAAGACAAGGTGATCTACAACACCCTGTCCGGTGGTGTGTCCATCAACGATACCCTGCTGCACGTGGCGCAGCACGACATGCCTTTTGGTGGCGTGGGTAACAGCGGCATGGGGCATTACCACGGCAAGGAAGGTTTCCTGGAGTTCTCCAAGATCCGGCCGGTCTTCAAGCAGGCGAAAAAGTCCGGCATTCTGATGTTGGCACCGCCCTATGGCGATCGCTTCGAAAAAATGATGAAGCTGATGCTCAAATTCCGCCTCTGAGCGGCGGTTCATGATGGCTGCAGCCCAGGTCTGCGGCCCTGATCCGGTAGGTTGCCCCGGTGGCGATCACCCATATCCAGATAAACCGGTCCAGGCTGTCACGCCAATCTGCCTCTGAACGATGGCCGGACCGGCAGGAGCTATCCCATGTCGGAACAACAAATCCCAGCAGTTACTCCGCGTCTTTTCCGGACCACGCCACGCTATCTGCAGGCTCCAGGCCTGATCGACAATGCGGCCGAGCCGCTGGCGCCACTCAAGGTGAAACGCTGCGCCATTCTCTGCACTCAGCGCAGCCAGCGTGGTGAGGCCCGGCGCTTGATCGCCTCACTGGAGCGCGCCGGTATTGAAAGTTACGTCACTACCTTTGGAGGCGAGTGCTCATTTCAAGAGATCGACGCACGCGTGGCAGAACTGCGTGAACAGGCGCCCTTTGATGCACTGATCGCACTGGGCGGTGGCAAGCCACTGGATGCCGGCAAGAGCATCTCCACTCGTCTGAACGTGCCGGTGGTGATCATGCCAACCCTGGCTTCAAATGATGCGCCCTGCGCTGCCATTTCAGTTATCTATACTCCGGAAGGAGCGACCGAAACCTTCGAGGTGATGGCTGACAACCCGGCTCTGGTCATGGTGGATACCGAGATCGTTGCCAAGGCACCGCCGCGTTATCTGGTAGCGGGCATGGCTGATGCCATGGCGACCTGGTACGAGGCACGTGCTTGCCACACTAATCCGACAGGCGTGACTCCCTATGGTGCGCGCCCGACACTGGCTGGCATGGCCCTGGCCGAGACCTGTGCTCGTGTCCTCTACGAGCAGGGGATTCCCGCGCTGCAAGCGGTGCATGATCAGCAGGTGACCGAGGCGGTTGAGCAGGTGGTCGAAGCCAATACGCTGTTGAGCGGTGCCGGTTTTGAAAGTACCGGTGTGGCCGGGGCGCATGCGCTGGCCCAGGCACTGACCCTGTTGCCGGAAGTGGATCACAACTACCTGCACGGTGAGATGGTGGCCATGGGTATTCTGACGCAGCTGCTGCTGGAAGGGGATACGTTTGAAGCGGAGCGCTGCGCAGGCTTCTTTGTCGAGGTGGGGCTGCCGGTGGTTTTTGATCAAATTGGCGTATCGCTGCAGAACGAAGCGGCCGTGGCGACCTTGGTCGAAGGCACGTTGGCATTCCCGTTTATCGTCAACATGCAAGAAGAGGTGTCTGACGCCAGCCTGCGTATGGCCTTTACGGCCGTAAACCGATTGGGGCAGGCGCTCTTGAATGAAAGGGGCGACGCTCCCTATCGAGCGCTGCATGCCTGACCGGTTGGCAGGCGTATGGCCGTGTTGCCTCTGCTCCAAAAAGAGTAATGCATTGAAATAAAATAACAAAATAACAAAATAACAAAATAACAAAATAAGGAAATTGTAATGAAATCGACGAAGAGCCTGTTATTGGCCGGTCTGCTGCTGGCACTGGCCGGACCAGCATTTGCACATACTGAAACAGGGCTGGCAGGGGGCTTTATCAGTGGCCTGCTGCACCCCATTTTCGGCCTGGATCATGTCGCTGCAATGGTGGCCGTTGGTCTATGGGGGGCGTTTCTCGGCAGCCCCTCAATCTGGCTGTTGCCGGTCGTCTTTCCCCTCGTGATGGCCGTTGGTGGTGCTTTGGGTGTGATAGGCATCCCTGTTCCGGCAGTTGAGACCGGTATTGCCGGTTCCGCGTTGGTGCTGGGTTTGATGATCGCCTTCGCTGTTCGCCCCCCACTGGCTGTTGCTGCCGTGATCGTCGGTGCTTTTGCCATTTTCCACGGCCATGCTCATGGAACAGAGCTGCCGCATTCCGCCAATGCGCTGACCTATAGTCTGGGCTTTGTACTATCGACAGGCATGCTGCATATGTTGGGTATCCTGTTCGGGCTGCTGATTCGCCTCCCGGCAGGGGCGCTGGCGATTCGTACCAGTGGAGGCCTGATTGCGCTTTCGGGTGTGGGCTTTCTGACCGGCGTAATCTAATGCCTTTACGCAGTTCCTTGCTGGCACTTGCAGTGCTCTGGGCTATGCCCGGCGCTGCCCATGCGCACCGCGCCATAAAAGGCATCGGCACTTTCTACAACGGTATCCTCCATCCGATGGTGGTTCCGGCTCATCTGTTGCTCATCTTGGCACTTGGCCTGTTTATGGCTCAGCAAGGGCCGGAGACCAGCCTGCGAAGCCTGGCGGTGGCCGTTGGTTCAGCCCTTTCTGGATTGGCGATAACTTTCTTTTCACCCACGCAAATACTTCAGTCGTACCTTTTGGTCCTGGCGGCACTGCTGGGTGTATTGGTCGCGATCAGTAAGGTCTGGCCGCTCTGGCTAGGCACCCTGCTGGCGCTGGTTGCAGGCATTTTGGTGGGACTGGATTCCGCTCAAACGGATCTGCAGGGGAGAGAAAAACTGACCTCTATGCTGGGCACCGGGGTAGGTATCAGCTTGCTGATGCTCTATTTCACTGCGCTGGTTCACATCCTGAGCAAGAGCGAGTGGCAAAAAATCGGTATCCGAGTGGTGGGTTCCTGGGTTGCTGCCAGTTCATTTATGGTGCTGGCGTTGTCGGTAGCTTCAGCAACAGCTGTCTGAAGGAGTGTTAATAATGACTGGTTTTTGCCGGTTTAAGTGCTTAAATGTAACGGAGAGTCTGAATCGCCACCAGTACGTTAGACACACTCTAGCCGTTTCTCGTACTGCTGCTCATACTCTAGCGGTGACAGCTGATCATTAAAACCGTGACGTCGTTTGCTGTTATAGAACAGCTCGATGTAATCGAAGATATCACGGCGTGCATCACCCCTCGTGGCATAGACCTTTCGCTTGATGCGTTCGCGTTTGAGCAGCTGGAAAAAGCTCTCAGCCACCGCATTATCGTGGCAGTTGCCTCGACGGCTCATGCTTCCCTCTAGACCATGCTGTTTTAAGAAGGCTTGCCAGTCATGGCTGGTGTACTGACTACCTTGGTCTGAATGCACAACGACTTGGTTTTTCGGACTCCTTCTCCAGACAGCCATCAGCAGTGCATTCAACACCAGCTCCTTGGTGATGCGTGACTGCATGGACCAGCCGATCACTCGCCGCGAGAACAGGTCGACCACGACCGCCAGGTACAGCCAACCCTCGTGGGTTTTGATAAACGTGATATCAGTAACCCAGGCCTCGTTTGGAGCCTCGGTACTAAACTGCCGCTGCAACCTATTCGGTACAACGATATGGCTTGTGCCACCCTTCTGGCGGGGCTTGCGGTAACCAACCTGAGCGCGTAAGCCTGCTTGTTGCATTAAGCGATGCACCCGATTGGGGCCGCATTGTTCTCCATGATCTCGCAAATCACTGTGGATTTTGCGATATCCATAAACACCACCAGACTCCAACCAAAACTGCTTGATCAGCCCTGTTAGCCTATCGTCTTGCTTACTGCGATCCGATCTCGGTTGCTTTCTCCAGGCGTAATAACCACTGGGATGCACATCCAGCAGCGCGCATAGCCTGCGCACGGGCCAGTCCTTGTGATTATCACGGATGTAGGTGTACCTCAGTCTGACTGGCTGGCGAAGTACACCGCGGCTTTTTTTAAGATGTCGCGCTCTTCAGTGACGCGCTTTAGCTCTTTCTTGAGACGACGAATCTCAGCCTGCTCATCGGACTTGGCTTGATATTCCGCTGAATCGGGGCCGAACTTCTTTATCCAGGCGTAAAGGCTGTGGGTGGTGATGCCGAGCCGCTTTGCGACATCGGCAACGCTGTAGCCGCGATCAGTGACTTGCTTGACCGCTTCAATCTTGAACTCTTCGGGGTATCGCTTGCTGCTCATGGGCACCTCTCTGTAAGCCATTCTCTATGGCTAGGAGGCGTCTAGCAAACAAGTGGCGATTCAGTCTGCTATATTTTCCGTGTGGAGGACTAAGCACCTAGTGTGTTAATAAACAACAGCCATGGGGTCGGGGTCCGGTCTCATCTTGCAGGTGCCTACCGGGTGATACTCAGTATCAGCCCACTCTCGACAGTAGTCCTTGAGTTGCTGCAGGTTGTTTCGGTCAAGCTTATGTAACATTTTACCTTTGACAGCATCAAAAGGCTGGGACTCCATGACTTCCAGTGCAAGCCGGCCTTGAAAATGCAGGCTGACGGAGTGGCGGGGCGAGAAGTGTCCGGTCGATGGGAAAAGGATAAAAGAGGGCAATGTATCAAGGCCCGGGAATATTCCCGGGCCTTATGACCGCTAATGTAGATTCAAAGTTTGCCGTGTATGGCGGGCTCGGGCGTGGGTTCGCGACTTGACAGTATCTCGAAGTCACAGCCCTCATGGGCCTGGCTGACATTGTCGTTGAACAGCAGCCCCCAGCCACGCTTGAAGTGAGGTGCCGGCGGTGTCCAGGCCTGGCGTCGCTTATCCAGTTCCGCATCGTCGACGCACAAATTGATGCTGCGGGCAGGAATATCTATTTCGATCTCGTCACCATCCTGCACCAGTGCCAACGTACCACCAATCCAGGATTCCGGGCTCACATGCAGGACGCAGGTGCCGAAGCTGGTGCCGCTCATACGCGCATCGCTGATGCGAACCATGTCGCGGACTCCTTGCTCCACCATCTTTTTGGGGATGGGAATCATGCCGTTTTCGGCCATGCCCGGTCCACCTTTTGGGCCGACATTGCGCAGGACCAGCACGCTGGAAGGCGTCACATCCAGATCGGAAGAATGGATGCGAGCAGCAAGGTCATCGGCATTTTCGAACACCAGTGCAGGGCCTTTATGGCGCTGCAGCGCTGGATCGGCGGCGCTGGGTTTGATGACACATCCATTGGGTGCCAGGTTGCCTTTCAGCACGGCCAGCGCTTCCGTGGCCACCGGGTTGTCCAGCGAGCGGATGATGTCATCGTTTTCCACTCGTGCGCCACTGATGTTTTCGCCCAGCGTTTGGCCGTTGACGGTCTGGCAGTCCAGGTCCAGCAGCTCGGTCATGCCGGTAAGCATGGCCGGAAGCCCGCCCGCGTTGGCAAATTCGGGCATGATGTACTCACCGGACGGCTGTACGTTGGCCAGCACCGGAACCTCTTTACCGATGGCGTCAAAGTCTTCCAGCGTGAAGCTGGCACCGGCTCGGCGGGCTAGGGCGATCAAGTGAATGGTGGCATTGGTGGAACCGCCCAACGCGACACAGGTCTTGGCGGCGTTGGTGAACGACTGGTCGGTCAGAATATCGCTCGGCTTGAGGTCATCCCAGACCATATCGACGATGCGTCGTCCGGCTGCTGCGGCAAGCTGGTGACCGCGGGAATCCATGGCTGGAACCGAGGAGGCCCCCGGCAGGGACATGCCCAGCACTTCCGCCAGCGCGGTCATGGTTGAGGCTGTGCCCATCACGTTGCAGGTTCCGGGTGAGCTCCAGATTTTCTGCTCAACGGTCTGCCATTCCTGTGCAGACATTTTGCCCGCAATCAGTTCAGGCGCCCAACGGAAGGCACCGGTGCCACTGCCGAAGCGTTCCCCACGGAACGTTGCTCCCATGGTGAAACCGGCCGGACAGTAGATGGTCGGCAGATTCATGCTGATCGCACCCAGCAACAGCCCCGGTGTGGTTTTATCACAACCGCCGAGCAGGATGGCGCCATCAATCGGATGACAGCGCAATAGCTCTTCGGTTTCCATTGCGAGGAAGTTGCGGTAGAGCATTGAAGAGGGTTTGACGTAACCCTCACCCAGCGACATGGCTGGCAGCTCGACAGGAAAGCCACCGGCCTGCCAGACGCCGCGCTTGACCGCCTCGGCACGTTCCTTCAAATGGGCGTGGCAGGGGTTCATGTCGCTCCAGGTATTGATGATGCCGATAACCGGCTTACCCTCGAACTCTTCTCGGCTGTAACCCGCCTGCAGTGCATGGCCGGTGTGTTCTGTGGACTGAGGTGTGCCGCCAAACCAGCGTCGGCTGCGCAGTTGCTCAACTGTTTTTTTTGTCATGGGTGCAGACCTTTTGGAGCAAGGCTACCGGGGCTCGGCACCGGCAGCCAAGGGGGTTAACAAGAATGATGGTGGAGGTCAGTAACCGCCACGTGCCTTGGGTGCATTGGCTGCATCCTCACCGCGTGCGGTGGTCAGAGCCTGCAGAGCCCCTGCGCGAATGAAACTGATATCGGTGCCGATGGAAGCAAAGGTGAAGCCTTTCTGCATGGAGTCGGCTGCCATCTCGGCGTTGTAGCCGAAAATGCCGCTGGCCAGACCATGGGTTTCACAAGCCTTGAGGATATCGCCAATAGCGGCAGCGAAGGCAGGGTTGGTGAAGTCACCGGGTGCCAGACCCAGTCCATAGCAAAGATCCATGGGGCCTACGAAGAGACCGTCGACCCCTTCGATCGCGGCAATCTCTTCCAGGTTGCGCATGCCTTCTTCGGTTTCGATCATCAGCAGGCAGGCAACCTGTTCATTGGCCGTCGCCAGGTAGCCGGGTCCTTCCAGCATGGCATCGCGCATGGGGCCACAGGAACGACTGCCCTGCGGCGGGTAGCGGCAGGCAGAGACAGCCCGTCTGGCATCTTCAGCCGTGTTGACCATGGGGACGATGACACCCTGAGCACCGGCATCCAGAGCCTTGCCGATCTGATCCGGCTGATTGGCCGCCACACGTACCAGCGGTGTGGTGGCTACGCCGGTAATCGCCGGCAGCAGCCGGGTCAGGTCACTGTAGTCCATCAGGCCGTGCTGCAGATCGAAACAGATCCAGTCGACATCCATCCGGCACAGCATCTCAGCCATGTGAATATCAGGCAGGTTGGACCAGATGCCGAGACTGGCCTCCCTGGCGCGCCATTTTTGTAATGCAAGGTTAATCATGGGTTGATTCTCGATCTCTTGTTATCACAAACTCGATATGCCCCTCGGGACGAGGGGCATAAGACGCTTAGTCGAGCAGACCACCGGTTGCCTGCTTGAGGAACTCGCCAGCGACTTCACCATGAGGTGACAGGATCAGATCCAGATTGCTGTCATTGGCCATTTCTACACAACCGCGAGGGTTGGAAAACTCTCGGAACCCTTCGATACCGTGATGGCGTCCCATGCCGCTCTTGCCGATACCACCAAAGCCGAGGCTTTCCTGTGCGCCCTGCAATGCAGCACCGTTCACACAAAAACCGCCAGAAGAGGTGTTCAGGCGCAGCTTGTCGACCAGCTCCTGCTGCTCAGAGAAGATATAGATCCCCAGCGGGCGATCACCGGCCTGAATTGAGTTGATCACCTGATCGAAGTCAGTGTAGGTGTAGATCGGCAAAATGGGGCCGAACACCTCGTTCTGGTCCAGCATTGTGCCTTTTTCCGGGTTAACCACCAGGGTCAACGGCATGCGGGAGGGCGCTTGTTCATCTCCGCGCTCGGCCTGAGAGCCCAGTTCAATAATTTGGGTGTCACGCTGACGTGCTTCGTTAAGGTAGCTGTCCAGGCGGTCGAACTGGCGCGTATTGATCACCGAGCAGATTTGCGGGGCGTGCGTATAGTCACCGACCGACTCTTCAACGTATGACTTGACCAGGTTGATGAACCGATCCAGGGCATTGGCCGGTACGTAGCAATGGTCAACGTTGATGCAGAGCTGGCCGTTCTTGGTCATTTTAATGCCGACCATGGCGCGGATGTTGGCGGGAGTCAGTGCTTCTTCAGTGAACACGGTCGGGTTCTTGCCACCCAGTTCCAGCGTGACCGGCACCAGGTTTTTCGCTGCATTCATCATCACTTCGCGGCCGATTGCGGTACTGCCGGTGTAGAGCAGGTGATCCCACTGCAGAGTAGCGAAGTGCTTGGCCAGATCGATACCGCCATTCACAACCGCAACACGGTCAGCATCGAAGGTTGCGCCGATAATTTCTTCCAGAACCTCACCGACCGCCGGGGTCTGTTCGGAAGGTTTGATGATTGCCCGGTTACCGGCGGCCAGCATTTCGCACAGCGGGCCAACGGTCAGCTCGACCGGGAAGTTCCAGGCCGGCATATTGCCGATCACGCCCTTGGGCTGATATTCGATATAGGCCTTGGAACTGCCGTAAATATGCGCTTCCATTTCGCGGTAGTCGCGTGCAGTCCATGCCTCCAGCATTTTTTCAGCATACTGGGCTCGTCCCGCGACGCTGGCAACATCATGGGCGTAGGTCATCAACTTGGGATGGTAACCGTAATCGCTGTTGAGTGCTTCGGCCAGGCGTTTGGCATTACCCAGAACCATACCTGGAATCGCCTGCAGCAGCTCGCGGCGTTCATCAATGGTCGGGTGCGGGGCTTTGAAATAAGCGGATTTCTGCAGCTGGAACAGCTCTTCAAGTCGAACAATGGCGTTCTGATCGGGGGTAGTCATATTAACCTCTTATTATTTCGAGCAAATGGATATCGAAAGGTGACGCGATGGCTGGTGTCTTTCAGCCTGTATTTCTCATCGCACGAATAATGGCTGTGCGGTATATGAGGTTACTTTCGATACCCGTGGAGATGCGGCCGGCCCGTTATTCTGGGCCGGCCAGCACGGCATATTTCAGTCTTCGAGCATTTCCCGGTTACGCACACCGCCCTTGTCGGCGCTGGTGGCCAGCATGCCAAAGGCTTTGAGCGACAGGCTGACTTTACGTGCGCGCGGTGCAGACGGCTTCCAGGCTTTACGGCCTCGGGCTTCCATCTGCTGACGGCGCTCAGCCAGTAATTCATCCGGAACATCTACACGGATACTGCGGGCAGGAATATCCAGCTTGATGATGTCACCATCTTCGACCAGGCCGATGGCACCACCGTTGGCGGCTTCCGGTGAGGTGTGGCCGATCGACAGACCCGAGGTGGCACCGGAGAAGCGACCGTCGGTGAGCAGGGCGCAGGAATCCGCCAGCCCCTTGGCCTTGATCAGGCTGGTGGGCAGCAGCATCTCCTGCATGCCGGGGCCGCCCTTGGGCCCTTCGTAACGGATGATGACGCAGGTGCCGGGCTGGATTTCGTCCGCATTGAGCGCGGCCAGTGCCTTGTCCTGATCGTCGAACACCCGCGCGACGCCTTCGTATTGCAACATATGGGCCGGTACGCTGGCGGTCTTCACGATGCAGCCATCCTCGGCAAGATTGCCGAACAGGACTGCGAGACCGCCCTCGGTGCTGTAGGCATTGTCGAGGCGGCGGATGCAGCCGTTCTCGCGGTCACGATCCAGGCTATCCCAGCGGCAATCCTGGCTGAAGGCTTCGGTGGTGCGAATTCCGGCCGGGCCTGCGCGGAAGAACTGCTCCACTGCGGCATCATTGGTGCGGCAGATATCCCACTGATCCAGTGCTTCAGCCAGGGTACTGCTGTGCACGGTGCTGACCTGGGTATTGAGCAGTTTGGCACGGTCCAGTTCGCCCAGAATGCTGAACACGCCACCGGCACGGTGCACATCTTCCATGTAGTACTGGTTGGTGGCTGGAGACACCTTGCACAGGTGCGGCACTTCACGGGACAGGCGGTCGATATCGGCCATGGTGAAGTTGATCTCGCCCTCCTGCGCGGCAGCCAGCAGGTGCAGGATGGTGTTGGTAGAACCGCCCATGGCGATATCCATCGTCATGGCGTTATGGAAAGCGTCGCGGTTGGCGATGTTGCGCGGCAATACGCTGTTATCGCTCTGCTCGTAATGGCGTTTGGTGATCTCGACGATACGGCGACTGGCCTCCAGGAACAGCTCGCGGCGGTCGGCATGGGTGGCCAGCATGCTGCCGTTACCGGGCAGGGCCAGACCCAGGGCCTCGTTGAGGCAGTTCATCGAGTTGGCGGTAAACATGCCGGAGCAGGAGCCGCAAGTCGGGCAGGCGCTCTGTTCCACCTTCAGGGCTTCGGCCGGGGCGGTGGCCGGGTTCACCCCGGCTACATAGGCATCCACCGGATCGATCCGCAGCACCTGCTCTTTTAGTTGCACGCGTCCGGCCTCCATCGGGCCGCCGGAGACGAAGATGGTGGGGATGTTGAGGCGCATGGCAGCCATCAGCATTCCCGGTGTGATCTTGTCACAGTTGGAGATACAGATCAGGGCATCGGCGCAGTGGCCATTGACCATGTACTCAACGGAATCGGCAATGATGTCTCGGCTGGGCAGCGAGTAGAGCATGCCGTCGTGGCCCTGAGCGATACCGTCATCGATGGCGATGGTGTTGAATTCCTTGGCGATGCCACCGGCTTTCTCAATCTCGCGGCAGACCATCTGGCCGATATCCTTCAGATGCACATGACCCGGTACGAACTGGGTGAAGGAGTTGGCCACGGCGATGATCGGCTTGCCGAAGTCTTCGTCGCACACACCGGTAGCGCGCCAGAGCGCGCGGGCACCGGATGCCTGACGACCTTCGGTGGTGATTTTGGAACGATAGTTGGACATGTCTGGATCCTCAGGCAAAGGTCAGGTTAACGTCGCCAAGACCCTTGTCGAAACGGGCGGTAACGCTATCGCCTGCCTGGACGGGCAGGGCGCGGACACAGGAACCGGAAAAAATGACATCGCCCGGCTCGAAGGCAACACCGAACTCGGACAGCTTGTTCACCAGCCAGACGACAGCCGTCACCGGGTTGCCCAGTACGGCTGAGGAACTGCCGGACTCGCGGGTCTCGCCGTTGATCAGCAGTTCGGCATTGATATCGCGGATATCGATGTCCTCAAGGCGTATCGGGTTGCCGCCCAGGGCAACCTTGCCAATAGCCGCCAGGTCCGGAATGGTGTCACGCACATTAATGCCCGGTGCCGGTGCCACGCGGAAATCCACCACTTCGATTGACGGCAGGATAAAGTCGGTGGCCTGGATCACTTCAGCCGCGTTGACATAGGGCCCCTGCAGGCGCTTTTTGATGACGAAGGCGATCTCGATTTCGACCATAGGCATGGCAAAATCGTCACGTTTCAACTCAGCGCTTTCATCGACGAACATGTCATCCAGCACGGAGCTGTAGTCCGGTTCGGTGGCACCGATCATGTCCTGCATCGCCTTGGAGGTCAGGCCGATCTTGTAACCCTTGACCTTGCGACCTTCGGCAATAAATTTTTGTACCACCTTCTCCTGAATACGGTAGGAATCTTCCATCTCCAGATCAGGGTAGGACTTGGTCAGCAGTGGCAGCTGCTCTTTTGTTTTAAAGCAGGAGAAAATCTGCTCCGCAATGGCTTCTCGGGTGCTGTCGTTGAGCATGGATCTGTCCTTTTTTGTTGTCATGGGGAGCCGCATCAGGGCTCCCGGAATGGACGCGGTTGATTGGGTTATGCGCCGTGAACCAGGTTGTGCATGGCGCGGTCTGCCATCACCATGATCGGCAGCATGGTGTGGGTCGAGGCGGTGGTCGGCATGACCGAGCCATCCACGACATAGATGTTGTCCAGATTGTGCAGCTTCAGGTTCTGGTCGACGACACCCACATCGGCATTCAGGCCAATACGGCAGCTTCCCTGCACATGAGCCGAAGTCAGGGCGACCAGGCCCGGCTCGATGGGGAAGTCATCGATGCGAGACAGCTGATCGGGACTGGTAATGGGACCAAACACGGGGCTGTTGCAGTTGATCTCTTTGGCACCTGCTTCAAACAGGAACTCGGCGGCGGTTTTAAAACCGCGCTTGAAGCGCTGCTTCCACTCCACGGTGGGTGTGTACTGGATCTTGGGTTTGACCTTGCCATCTTGTCCCCACTCCCAGTCCATGGTGCCGGTGGGCTGATCGGGTACCAGCAGGGCAGAAAAATGGGTGTGGGGGTACTGCGCCATCATCCGCTTGTGGTCCAGGCCGATGCTGTTGGAGAACTGCGCAAACACGCCTGCCATGCCGCCGACACCTTCCATGCGGAAGCCGCCCAGACCATGCTCGGCGCGGTTGTCATCGAACTCACTCATATAGATGGCCTGAGGAGCGCCACGCCAGGAGGTCATGGTGTCGCTTTCCGGCATGACGGCAGACACGCCGATCTGCGGCTGCAGGGAGATGTTCTTGCCCAGCTGCGGCAAGCCCTTGTCGAAGCCGGAGCGCTTGAGGATCGCCGGCGTGTGTACGGTACCGGCGGCCATGATGATACGCTCGCAATCGATCTCAACCGGATGGCGGGGCTTGCGCGAACCGCGCGCCACGACGCTGCCATGGACGCGATACTTGCCGCCGGACAGGCGCTCGATTCGATCCACGCGCACGTCGGTGTAGATACGGGCACCCCGTTCGGACGCCTTGGGCAGGTAGGTCAGGTTGGTACCCTGCTTGGCGTCATAGGCACAGCCCTGGAAACAGTAACCGCTGCCGACACAGTTCTTGCGGTTGGAGTCGAATACACCGGCCTTGTAGCCGAGGCGGTTGGCGGTTTCCAGCAGCAGCTTGTTGTTTCGGTTGAGGATCTGATCTTCCAGGCGATGCACGTTCAACATGGTACGAACGCGATCATAGGAGTCGGCCAGGTTTTCCTCGGTCAATTCGCCAAGACCGAACTTTTGCTGCCAGTGGTGCAGTACTTCGGCCTCAATGGGCGTCGCATCTGCCGTGTTGATAACGGTCGAACCCCCAAAGGTGGAACCCTGCCAGACATAGATCATACCGTCGGTGGTGGTCTGTCGACCCGCCCCGCGGTAAAGCGCCGGCATCATGTCTTCCTCGCGCTGGTTAAAATCCTTGGCCTGGAAGTAGCCACCTTCTTCAAGCACCACAGTGTCGAAGCCGGCTGACGCCATATGGTAGGCCGCAACGCCGCCGCCTGCGCCAGAGCCAACGACCACGGAGTGGGTTGTCAGTTTCAATGGCGAAAAGATTTCGTGACCCTGAATAATCATGTTATGCCTCCACCTGCGGATAAACCGGTCGACCACGTTTTACCAGCGGGCCGTCATAGCCGATGCTCGGCCAAGCATGCTCGTGGGTGTAGAAATAGAACACGCAGAGTCCACGCAAAGCGGCGTAGACCGCCGTGGCGTCGCCACCGGTATCGCGCAGTGCCAGAAATACGTTTTCGCGCTTTTCGGCTGGCAGCGAGGAGAAGGTGCCTGCCATGCTGACCAGGGCCGGTGCCTTGTGCTCAATGAACATCAGGGCACCACGGACGCCCTGCATCAGTTCGGCATCGTCAGGATCAAGGTAGGCGTCGATACGCGCCACCAGGTCCACGTCCAGAGCGCCCAGGGGGAAGGCGCCACCGTGTGGAATCACGGTATCAGCCACTGCAGACAGGATGCGGTAGTTTTCTTCGCTCAGCACGATCAGTGCCGGGGTATTGATTAGGGTATCTGCAGTCTTGGCAACGGCCTTGGCCGTCATGGCCGGGGCTGCAGCCAGAGCTCCAAACGCCAGCAGAGAGCGGTGCAGAAACAGCCGGCGGGTGGCCGACGGAAGGTTATTCTTGTTACCCATTTTCTTAGCCTTGTTTTAATTATGGTCTAAGGGCAGCGTCGCTTTTACAGGACGAATCTGCCTGTCTGGACGAGCGATTTTTTACGAGGGCTTCCCGCTTACCCGAGGAGAAAAGGCCTGCGGGCAGTGATTCATGGGTTAAGCAATTCTCTGGTTTACATGCTAGGAGGGTGGCGCCAGCTCATCTTGACAATTGGTGTCTTGGGGTTGACACAAAATGACAGTCTTTTGCCGTTGGGGCATCGGTGAACTGTCAGCGGATCAAATAAAATGGGCAGGATTGTCTGCTAGGGTAAAAACGACAAACGAGCAGCCTGAGCTGCCCGTTTGAGGTGATTTTTTGGCGGTGCAAGAAGTTGGGGCTAATCGAAAATCTTGCCCGGATTCAACAAGCCTTTGGGGTCCAGGGCCTGTTTGATGGTCTTCATTAAATTGATTTCGTCCTCAGAACGGCTATGGCGTAGATAAGGCTTTTTCTCGTGGCCGATACCATGCTCGGCCGAAATGGAGCCCCCCAGAGGAGCCAGACCCGAGTAAATGATCTCGTCCAGTGCCTTTTTGTCCTCCAACGGGACCTGGCCAATGATCAGGTGCAGGTTGCCATCACCCAGGTGACCGAAGACAACCTGACGCGCCTCAGGGAAATGCTCGGCAAGTTGCGGTTTCAGATTGGCCAGATAGTCCTGCATGGCGGGGATTGGCAGGCTGATATCAAAACCATGGATCGGAGCCAGGCTGAACAGCGCCTCAATATCATCACGGATCGCCCAAACCTTTTCACGTTCACTGACAGATTGAGTCAGTATCGCATCACTAATCAGCTCTTTTTCCAGTGCTTCGCCCAACAGCTCTTCCAGGCGGGCCTGTTCAGACTCATTACTATTACCCTGGGTTTCCAGAATGACATAGAAGGGCGAACGGGCAGGCAGTGGTGCCTTGTGGCGTTCAAAGCTGGTCACCAGTGAATAAAAGTCGTTCCACATCACCTCGAAGGAACTCAGGCCACCGCCCAGACCACCTTCAGCCAAGCTGAGCAGCTGACTCAGGTGGCTGAAATCTTCCACGGCGACCAGTGCGGTGGCTTCGCCGCGAGGCTTGGGGCGCAATCGGACAACGGCTTTGGTCACGATCCCCAGCGTACCCTCACTGCCGATAAACAGCTGGCGCAGGTCGTAGCCGGTATTGTTCTTGATCACTTTTGACAGTGACGAGATGACGGTGCCATCGGCCAGTACTGCCTCCACACCCAACACGGATTCGCGAGTCATGCCATAGCGCAGCACCCGATTGCCGCCGGCATTGGTTGCGATATTGCCGCCAATAGTGGCGCTGCCGCGTGCGCCCAGGTCAACCGGGTAGGAGAGATCGTTGGACTCTGCGGCTTCCTGAAGGGCCTGCAGGGTTACCCCTGCTTCAGCCGTCAGGGTGCGATTTTGGGTATCGATTTCGACAATGTTTCGCATCCGCTCCAGCGAGATGACAATGTCGTCAGTTGAGGTAAGGCCGCCACCGACCAGGCCGGTCATACCGCCATGGGTGGTAACGGTTTGATTGTTTTGATGGCAGAACTTCATGACCGAAGAAAGCTCCTCGGTGTTGGCCGGGCGCACAATCGCCTTGGCCTTGCAGGCCGGCGCGCCCATCCAGCCATCGAGGCGTTGCCTAACGTCGTTACCGGTCAGTATGCCCTTGTCACCGACGATCGTTGCCAGCGCTTCAATCAAGTCTAGATTCATGGAATTGGATCCGCTTTTTATTATTGGCTTGCTGCAGGCAGGTGGGAGCGTCAACGCTGCCCGATTGCCATGGCTTTGACATTTACGTTAGTTGGATGCCTGGCAGGGCGCTTGATAAAACGCGACAGTGGTTGGTGATTTTGTGACAGTCGGGATGAGCTGGCCTGAGCGCAGGGCTCGGTTGGAAAGAGCAAACAAGTCCGTGAGGAATAGCTGCCGGAACCGGGTTCCGGCAGCCGGTCATTACATCATGGGCTGAGGAGCGTTATGACGCCATTGCTGCGGCGGTATGCCTGACCAGCGTTTGAAGGCGCGGGAGAAAGCGCTCAACTCGGAATAACCCAGATTCAAAGCTACATCGGTGATGGAGTAGTTCTGCTCCAGTGCCGTGCGGGCGATTTCGAAGCGTACCTCGTCAAGCAGAGCACGGAACTCGGTACCAGCCAGGCGCAGTTCGCGTTGCAGGGTACGCACATTCATGCCGACCATGGGGGCGATGGTTGTCAGTGTTGCTTCACCGGTCGGAATCAGTTCATAGATCAGCTTGGACACCTTGAACTGAAGTGGCTGATCATGGCCCTGGGATTCATGTTCCAGAAAGTTTTCGAGGTAGTTTTTGACCTCCTCAGACGCGGGGCTGGGGGGCTGCTGGAGCATTTTGGCAGGAAATACCAGCGCATCCTTTTCCTGGCCAAAACAGAGGGTGGCCTTGGTCAGTGCCTGGTAGTGTTCAAGAGGGGCCAGTGGCTCGTGGCGAAAGTGAATCTGGGTATTATTGATGAAGCCCGGAGACAGTTCACACAAAACGTTGTAACCCAATACCAAACTCATTTCGAGCAGCTGCTCCTGGCTGATCGAGGGGTCGAGCAGGATCTCCAGTGACAGGTGTATATCCTTGCCATGTGGCAGCGTGATGAGGTTGGCGCCCTGTGCATGAAAGTGAAAGTATTTCTGAATCATTTCCAGGCTGTCACTTACACAGCTGCTCTGAGCAGCCAACAGGCCCAGAGGACCGAAGATTTTGAGTCCTTGATAGCTGGCCATTTCAACCCCGAGCAGCGGGTAGTCGGCAACATCGGCTGTATGGTTCAGCAAGTGAGCCAGACTGTCATACGCGATCATCAAATCAGGGTTGCGCAACACCGTACTGGACAGGTTTTCGTCAGCAAGCATCCGGATCGGGTTGATATTCAGACGCTGACAGAGAGGCTGAAACCCCATAAGGGCGCTGCTTTTGACCTTGGAGGTCATTCTGAAATATGTCATGGCTTGCCTGTTTATTATTGTTTGACAGTGTCATTAATAATCAAACGCGTGCCATAAATTGTCAAATTATCGGAAAATTCAGCAATTTTGAAAAAATCTTTATAAAACAAAGGGATATTTTATTGTTTCGCCAGTGGTTGCGTTTCGTGGAGCAAAAGGACAAGTATTTGTCCTATTTGGTCAAGTGGCGTGTGCTGTTCCCCACAGACCTGGTTATTCAGGCCAGAATCAGGCGTTTTCATCTGCATCTGCCTGGCTGTCGCGCCATCTTTGCGGAGAGTCGCCGCTCCAGCGTTTGAACGCCCGGGAGAATGCACTCAGCTCTGAATAGCCCAGCTGCAGGGCCAGGTCGGTCAGGGGGGTGTCGGTGCTTGTCAGAATTTCCTTGGCGCGTTCGAAGCGGACCTCATCCAACAAAGTTCTGAAATCCGTATTGAACAATTTCAACTGCCGCTGCAGGCTACGCGTATGCATGCCCAGCAAACTGGCGACGGTGGCGGCAGTGGCTTCACCAGCCGGGATCAGATCATCAATAAGCCGGAGAACCTGGTGCTTCAACGGCTTGGAGTGGCTTTGGCCAAGGTGATTCAGAAACGATTCAAAATAGAGTTGAACACGGTCGGAGGCCGGCGCAGGTGGAAGATTGAGATAAGAGGCCGGGAAACTGACGGAGTTCGTTTCAGCCTCAAATCGAGGTGTGGTGCCGAGCACCCTGGCGTATTCTTCCACGGATGTCAGGGGGGCATGGGTGAAGCTTAAGCCGGTAATGGGCATCCCCACAGGCGCCAGCGCTTTGAGCACGCTGTAAATCCGGCCGATAGCCACTTCTATCAGCTGAGTGGTATCCAGATCACTTTCCATGTTAACCGCGTAGTTCATCCTGGCAACGTTGCCTTGAGTTTCGAGCTGCAGCACCACGCCTTGAGTATGAAAGTTGATGTATTTTTCGGCCACGGCCAGACTGTCTGCCAGCGTTTTGCATTGGCTGGCCATCACCCCCAGTGGGCCCAGGGTTTCGATACCGTTGCGCAGGGATAATGTCAGCGAAAATAGAGGGTCCTTGGATTCGCCGGCAGCATGATCCAGCACCCGAACAAAACTTTCATAGGGAAAGCGCAGATCTTGCGAACGAAGCAGGGCCGGAGCCAGGTTTTCACGGGCCAGAATGTGAATCGGGTTAATCTGATGCCGCCGGCAATGTTCGGTGAAGCCCATCAGGACACTGCTGCGGGCCTGAAGCATTAGGTTACGGTTGCTCATACTGTTGATTCCTGCGCAAACGGGCGGCTGCTTACATAGTTACGTAGCGACCCAGTCGCTCGACCACCTCGGTCTGTTAGCCGTCAGGGTCGGTGATAAAGAAGAAGCGCCCCATAAAATTCAATGGAAGGGGGCAATCAGGGCCCCTGCAGGATTAAAAACCGGCAATGCGTTCCAGTGTCCAGAATGCGGCCACGGAGCCGGTCATGTAGAGCAGAACCTGTTGCAGTCGTGCCAGCGGGAGGCTGCGCCACTGTCGCAAGAGTGTCAGCTGGGTGGCTACCGTCAGAACGAATATGACCTGACCGATCTCCACGCCGATGTTGAAGAATAGCAGTGCGGTGGTCAGCTCGTTCTGCGGCAGGCCTATCTCCTGCAGCACGGCGGCAAAGCCGCAGCCATGAATCAGCCCGAACAGGGTCGATACCGCCACCGGGTAGCGCCAGGCCAGCGTATTCTGGCGCCCGCGCAGGATTTCTGCGGCCAGAAAAACAATGCTGAGCGCGATCACCGCTTCGACCGGTGCAATCGGTATCTGAATCACGCCCAGGGTAGTCAGGACCAGAGTTAGAGAGTGCGACAGGGTAAAGCCGGAAATGGTGATCAGCGTGCGTTTGAAAGTGCCGGCAATAATCAGCAGGCAGACCAGAAACAGCAGGTGGTCCCAGCCGATCAGGATGTGCTCGATGCCCATGCGAGTATATTCAGCCGCGACTTCCGAGGCGGTCCCCTCGGTGGGGATCTGCCAGTGACGCTCGTTCGGCGCCAGCAGGGTCTGGTACTGGCTGCCGGAGCTGAAGTTGACCCTTATCAGGGCGGTGATCGCCGGATTGAACTCTGGGTAATCAATCCCGATCTGTTGACCTTTCAGGGACTGGCTGCAGTTGAGTTGACTGATCAGGCCCAGACGCTCCTGCTGGCAGAGGTCGGGTATCAGCACGAAGGGATGATTATCCGCTTCGACGCTGGGTGGTACCTTCAACTTGACGGTATAACGGAAGCTGCCGGTTGCGGCAGACTCCAGTTCGTTGATCTGCAGGTACAGGGGGCGCGCATCGTGAGCCACCACGGCACCTGGTACCAGCAGACCCAGAACCAGCAGCCATCTAGAGACGATATTCAACATTGTACTGCTCCACGATTTGCTGAATGGCCAGTTCCTGCTTCTGCGCGATCTGCCAACGCCGGAAATCCTGCTCTACTCGGGAGCGGATCTCGGCAAGTTCAGGAATACGACCCGGTCGTGATTCAGTCAACACCACCAAGTGCAGGCCATGTTCTGACTGGATTGGACCCTGCCAGTGATGGCTGTCCGGCGTCAGCTGAGCCAGCTGTTTCTGGAACAGGTCACCAAAATGACTGGCGACAAAATCCGGTGTCCGTTCCACGTAGTTGCGGTGGTACAGGAAGCGATCACCAAAACGGATCGCCGCCGAGAAGTCGATCTGATCGGCGTTAAGGGTTTGCAACAGTTTCGCCGCTCGCTGCCGCTGGCCTGCTGCATCGGCTGGATCAGCCTTGAGGAATACATGGGTAAAGGTATAGGAGGGTTCTTCGTAGTAATCCTGGCGATGTGACTCGAAGAAACTATCCAGCTCGGCATCATCAAGGCTGACGACCTGTTCGGAGATTCCCTGGGCGATAAACTCCAGTTTCTGTACCGAACGGCGGCGAATGATGTAATCGTTTTCGCTCATGCCCAGTGCCTGCGCTTCTCGATAGAGCGCTTCCTCGCGCACGAAGTCGCGTACCAGTTGCCGGCGCTCCTCTTCCGCCATGCTGTCAAGGCGCTGGCCAGCCTGGTCTTGCTGGAACGCCTTGGAGCGGTATTGCATGAACGTCAGCAGGGCATTGCGGTCAACCACAATGGTATTTTCGGCTATTGCAGCATCCGGGCTGCCGATCATATCGAAGGCGCCAAAGAGGGCGGCACCCACCAGGGTGAAGTGCAGCAGGGGGTCTTTTAACAGTTTGCCGATCATGCTCAGCCCTCCGCTGCGGGGGTATACCAAATGGGCGAGGTGTAAGCGCGTTCCTGGATGGAATCCGGCATGTCTGTCTTGAGCCGGCTGCGGAAGTACTTCTCGTCGTAGGTCGTCCAGCGCGGTGTCGGGATTTGCAGTACGCGGACATAGTAGAAGGCACGCTCGGATGGATCGAACTCGGGATCTGTCCAAACGGTTGCCAGCTCTGCTGCGCCGATGGTATTGGACCAGGTGGCTTCCCCGACATTGACGGTATTGCCGACGGGGGGCAGCTTGCCCTTGGTGTCAGGCTGGCGTTCTCCGCTCCATGCCACGTCATATACCTTCTCGTGCAGGCTGCCGTCGGCTTCATGCCAGCCCTTGACGATCTGTACACGATCCAGGTTTGCGCCTTCCGGATCACGAGAGGCGGTGACCATGAAACGGGGAGAGATGTTGGCAGGCGCCTGGGTCAGGTCGCCGCCCATGGGTACGCCCTTGCGATAGCCGTGATCGACGTAATCGGGATAGCTGACTTCATTGTCGGCGAAGTCCCAGCCGCCGAAAAAGCGTACCGTCATGCGGGGCCCGGTGGTGGCGTAGGTTTCACGGCGCTTGATCGCATCAAACAGGGCTTCCCGGGTGTTTTCAGTGGCCCAGACGGCGGCATAGCCGGAAGCCGATGTCTCATCCACACCAAGGGAGTACACCTTGTCATTTTTACCTTCGACATAGGGTACCTCTTCGGCACGCTTGGGATTGGGTTCATAGACGGAAAACTTGCCCCAGAAATTGCTTTCTTCGGCGGTGGACAAACTGGTGTGGGCATCGGTACTGCCGATCATACCGAGCTTGAACGGGTTGACTCCCAGCTCGGCCTCCTGCTGCAAACCCAGTTTGAGTGCGGAGCGAGAATACTCGTAAGTCAGCATATCGTCTGACTTGCCTGCTACGCCGATAAGGTTTCCCTTGTCCCAGGTTTCAAAGTCAGCGAACTCGTCATTGGGTGACAGCTTGAGATGCGTTTCGCCATCGCCCTTAATTTGGGTGACTTCCATTACCGGTTCCCAACGGCTGCGGGTTTGTGCATATTCGCGGGTCAGCGGATTGCCCTTGCGGTCGGTCAGCGCGAACATCAGGCCGTTACTGACGTTGCCGTTATGGGGAATGGCCAGAACTCTCCCCCCGGTTTTGTCTTCATAGCCCTGCAGGAAATCCCAGAGGTCCTCGGGGTCTTCGCTGTCAAAGGAAGAGAAGGGGAGAACCTGTCCGGCCTTGCTTGCATCATCGGCAAACAGCACCACTCGATGCAGGTTGTTGCCGCCGGGCATGGTCGTCCACTCATAGCCGATAAAGGCGGTGAACTTGCCCGGCTCGTTGTATTTATCCGCCGCCTCAATGATATCGTCCCAGGCGGTGCGTTCTACTTCAGCGTTGGCCAGGCTCTTGTGATTGCTATTGATATCGTGGTGCATCTGGAACAGGGCCTTGAGTGACTCCTGACCACCGGCGTTCAGCATATCAGACCAGCGTTTGCCTACCGGGTCGCTGAGCAACAGTGGATCGCCGTTAAAGATCATCGGGAGCAAGCCCAGGTATTCGGCATGGTCCGATACCATCAGGAAGTCCAGAGGCCGATTTAGCCGGGCGGTCATGCCGTTGTGTGCCTTGATTTCATCGCCACGGGCAAAACGATAGGCGTCTTCTGGAGACAAGCCCTTATTGCCCATCATGGCAGCATCAAAGGAATATGAGGTGTGCAGGTGGGTATCGCCCCAGTACACCTGTTGTGGGTAATCCTTACCGGCCATTGGAGAGTAGGAGCTACCCTCTGCCATGGCCGTGGAGGATAGCAAGGCCGATGAAATGAGCAGCGAAAGTGTTGTTTTTTTCATGATTGGCTCGTCGTTAATGAGGGCTGGGAAGGATCAGGGGGTGTACCAGATTGGCGATGAGTACCCACGTTCCTGGATGGTAGCCGGGAAGTTCACGTCCTCATGAGCCCGCCCCAATGCCACGGCATCCAGCATGGTGTGACGCGGTGTCGGGATCTGCAGGACGCGCAGATAGTAGAAGGCCCGCTGGCGGGCATCGAAATTCGGGTCCTGCCAGACGGTGACCAGTTCTTCCGCACCGATACTGTTGCTGTAATGGCCAGTTTTAAGATCGACGGTATTGCCGACCGGGCGCGTATCCTTGCCCTTGTCTTCGCGGCCATCTGAAAGCGCAACGTTGTAGATTTTTTCGTGACTCTTGCCGTCGGCGTCCAGCCAGCCCTTGACCATCTGAACGCGGTCGAGATTCGCATCCTGGGGATCCTTGACGGCTTGAATCAGGAAGCTGGGTGCTTCTGACGAGTGGTTAAGGTCGCCGCCCATGGGAACGCCCTTGCGATAGCCGACAGAGCCCAGGTCATTGGTATTCAGGTCATCGGTGGTAAAGCCGAAGCCACCGAACAGGCGGACCTGCATGCGCGGGCCTGTTGTGGCATAGACTTCCTTGCGCTTGAAGGCGGCAAACAACGACTCTCGGGTGTTTTCTTCGGCCCAGACGGCTACCATGCCAGCGGCAGACATGCTCCAGCCATCAGCGTGTGGACTGGTTTCCATATCCATATTTTCGGGAATGGAATCACGACCGAATTTGCCCCAGAAATTGGGCTCGCTCGCTGTCGTCAGGCCAGTGTGGGAATCGGTGGAGCCGATCATGCCGAACTTGAACGGGTTGGCGCCGGTTTTCTGCTCAATCTCCAGGCCGCGCTTCAGTGCACTGCGGGCGTAGTTGCTGACCTGGTCTACTTTGGTTTCCGCGTTGGCACCGAAGGTCATGACATGGTCAAAGGTTTCGAAGTCGGCAAAGGGGTCATCCGGTGACAGGCTTGGGCGGGTTTCGGAGTCGCCCTTGATCTGGGTGACCTCGGCGACCGGTTCCCAGCGCATGCGGGTGCGGGCGTAGCTGGCGCTGATCGGATGGCCTTCACTGTCTACATCATTGAACATCAGGCCGTTACTGATATTGGAGTTGTGCGGAATGGCGACAAAGTCGGCGCCGGTTTCGCTGGAGGTTTTATCCAGCCAGTTCCAGAAATCTTCCGGTCGGTCGCTGTCTGCAGAAGAGTACGGCAGGAACTGCCTGGCTGCTTCGCCGCCTTTTTCAGTGAAGACGATGCGATGCAGGTTGGCACCCCCGGGCATGGAGGACCATTCCCATCCGATGAAGGTAGTGAACTTGCCCGGCTCGTTGTTGGTTTCGGCGGCCTCGATAATCTTGTCCCAGATCGGCTGACGGATCGCCGTGGTCAACAGATCCTGATAGGGCACTCCCTTTACCAGTGCACCGGCAGCATCGTAGTAGACCGCTTTTGAGCCTTTATCGTCCCACATCCGGATCAGCTTCTGACCGTTTTCAGCATTGTCCAGCAGTGGGCTTTTGTCACGTACCAGCTGCATCAGTCCCATGTACTCGGCGTGGTCGGCAACTACCAGAAAGTCGAGCGGACGTTTAAGCTGCACGCGTACACGATTGTAGGGGTGGATGACCGGTTGGCCCTTGGCGAAACGATAGGCGGTGTCTGGGTCGGTGCTTTCATTGCCCATGGCGAAAGCATCGCCGGAGTAAGATGTATGCAGATGAGTATCGCCCCAGTAAAGCTGAGTGGGCGCGGCGCTGGCCTGGAAAGCGGAACAGCCGGCGAGAGCCAGCATGCTGACAAGAAGCTTCTTCTTCATCGAGTTCGACCTCTTATGGGGGCTCTGGGCACACCCGTTCTTATTTTCATACAGAGTAAGAAATCCCGGGCACCAGGGTTTGATAGTTTGCGAATGAGGCTTGACCTTTTACGACTAAGGGCGCCGATATTCTGGTAGGCACTTAAGAATCGAACAGTCTGCATGGCTTAAATCCATTACAATTGTTGAACCCCCCCGGCCCTCAGGAATATCAATGCTCGAGACACGTGGTTCCAGTAATTGGCTACAACTATTGCCTGAATCAGTGCTGCAGGATGTGCGGGCACACATGGTGCGGCGTCGCTATAAAGATGGTGAGTCCATTTATCGTTTCGGTGAGAGCACGACCACCCAGTACCAGGTCGTAAAGGGGACGGTCCGGGTACGCTCCATGTCCGATAACGGAAAAGAGGTTACCTATGTCATTTATGGGGCGGGTGAGTGTATCGGTTACCTCTCGGCTGTTGATGGCGATGTGCGGCCCCAGGACGCCGTGGCCATGGGTGATGTAGAACTGGATAGCCTCGCGATCAGCGATTTTTATCAACTGAGGGAGCGTCATCGCGAAATTGATCGGGCCATGACCTTGCACCTGTCACGTCGCCTGCGTGAGCTGTTCAAGTCCTATGAAGTCGGCAAGTTCTTTGCCCTGGAGCGTCGCCTGGCCCATCAGATCAGCTTTCTGCTTGAGGTTGCCGATCATGCCGCGACCGGCGCGGGGAGTAATGAGCTGGAGTTGACCCAGGAATTGCTGGCTTCGGCGGTGAGTGCCTCACGTCAGGCGATCAGCAAGATTCTCAAGGAGTGGGCCGATGCAGAGATCGTAGCGTATAGCTATGGCCGTATCTGCATACTTGATCGTGCACGATTGAAGGCGATAGCTGAGGGCGAAGACTGACCACGAGGCTGGTCTTGCGCACTGAAAAGCAAAAGGCCTGCTGACAATCTGCCAGCCGGCCTTTTGTTGTTCTATCGCCCAGTCTAGCAGCCCGTTCAGCTTGCTTCGTAAAACAGCGGCTGCTTGTCGCTGGCGATACGGTTATGCGCCTGTGCGAAAGCTTCGAGCAGCTGTTTCTGCTGGATTTCGGCCTTCTTGATCGCGGCTTCCTTGACGTGACCATAGCCACGGATCTCGGAGGGCAGCTCAGCGATCTTGACCGCGATGTCGTAATTGGCGCTATCCAGCTGTTCGAGCAGGGTCTCGAGGGTGCTGCGGTAGTCGATGATCATCTGGCGTTCCTGCTTGCGTTCGGCGGTGTAGCCAAACACATCGAAGGCGGTGCCGCGCAGCCCCTTCAGTTTTGCCATCAGTCCGAACGCCTTGAACACCCAGGGGCCGAACTCCTGCTTGCGCAGGTGACCGGTCTGAGGGTCCCGCTTGTTCAGGATTGGCGGTGCCAGGTTGAAGCGCAGTT
The DNA here is from genome assembly GCA_963677795.1 of uncultured Marinobacterium sp. GTDB lineage: Bacteria > Pseudomonadota > Gammaproteobacteria > Pseudomonadales > Balneatricaceae > Marinobacterium. Next base: position 3,610,707 of record OY782520.1, read on the forward strand.
TGAAGTCACCTTCGAACTGCTGGTTCAGGCGCTTGAGGAACTTGCCATCGGTGTATAGACGTGCCACCTCGTACTCGTCCTTGTATGCCATCAGCTTGAAGTAGTTGCGCATGACGGCCTCGCTCAGCGCGGTTTGGCCCGGCGTCTTCTGCTGTTCCACCTGCTGAACCCGTTTGACCAGTTCCATGTAACGGTCGGCATAGGCCGCATTCTGATACGCGGTCAGGTGCTTGATGCGACGCTGGAGTGCGTCTTCCGCTGACTCGGCCAGATCCGGCTTGCTGGCCTGCAACTGATCTTCGATCAGCGGCAGAAGGCGGCTCATGTCGTGTGCGGCGACTCGCCCCAGACGGAAGGCGTTCTGGTTGAACTCGATGGAAACCTTGTTGATCTCGATCGCTTTCAGAATCGCTTCTTCACTCAGCGGCAGCCAGCCTTTCTGGAAGGCGTAGCCGACCAGGAACATGTTGGACGCGATGCTGTTGCCTGTGAGGGCGTTGGCGATCTTGCTGGCATCAATGCTGGCAAGATTGTCGCCCAGCACTTTCTTCAAACCGCCCAGCAGGGGCTGAGTTGGCAGTTCGAAGTCGCGCATCAGCTGCAGTACAGAGGTGGCAACCGGGTCACTGTTGACCACGCACTTGGTGTGATTAGCGCGAATCGATTTCATCGAGCTTTCGCTGGCGGTCACCACCAGGTCGCAGCCGATGATCAGGTCGGAGTCCGCCGGGCCGATTGGCAGGCTAGTGATGTCGCTCTGCTTGTGGCCAATGCGCAGGTGGCTCTGTACCGCGCCGCCCTTCTGGGCGAAACCGGTCATGTCGTAGATGGAGATCGACTTGTCCTCCAGGTGCGCGGCCATGCCCAGTACCGCGCCGATGGTGACGACGCCGGTGCCACCGATACCGTTGATCATTACGGCGTAGCAGTTGTCGAACTGGGGCAGAGTCGGCTGTGGCAGGTCTTTGAACAGGCTGTCGCCCAGATCGGCGGTTTCCGCCTTGCGCAGCTTGCCACCCAGTACGGTGACGAAGGAGGGGCAGAAGCCGTCGACACAACGGTAGTCCTTGTTACAGGTGGACTGGTCGATGACACGCTTGTTGCCGAACTCGGTCTTGCGGGTCTGCAGGCTGACACAGTTGGCCTGTACCGAACAGTCGCCACAGGCTTCGCACACCTGATCATTGATGAACATGCGCTTGTCCGGATCCGGGAACTGGCCACGCTTGCGGCGGCGGCGCTTCTCGGCGGCGCAGGTTTGGTCATGGATCAGTACGGTGACGCCCTTGATCTCGCGCAGTTCGCACTGCAGGCGGTCCAGTTCTTCACGGTGGTGGATAGTCACGCCCTTGGCGAAGCTGGGCTGGTTACGGTACTTGCTCGGGTCGTCGGTGGTGACCACCACACGCCTGGCGCCCAGGGCGGTAGCCTGCTCACTGATCTGCTGTGGTGTCAGCTGACCTTCGGCGGGCTGGCCACCGGTCATTGCCACGGCGTCGTTGTACAAAATCTTGTAGGTGATGTTCGCTCTCTGCACCACGGCGGCATGAATAGCCAGCAGGCCGGAGTGGGTGTAGGTACCGTCACCCAGGTTCTGGAATTTGTGCGGGGTATCCACGAAGTGGGACAGGCCGACCCAGTTGTGACCTTCACCACCCATCTGCGTGGGGAAGGAGGTGTTCCGGTTCATGAATCCGGCCATGGCATGGCAGCCGATGCCGCCCATCGCCTTGGAGCCTTCCGGCACCTTGGTGGAGGTGTTGTGCGGACAACCGGAACAGAAATAGGGAATACGCACCAGCTGCGGGATGATGGCACCACAGGCACCGGTAATGGAGCTGAGGTAGTCGTCACAGGCGGCACTGATACTGTCATCCAGCAGGCTGTTAGCGGCCAGGCGATCACGCAGCAGAGCGACCACTTCGTGCGGGTAGAGGCCGCCGTAGGTTTTCTGAATCGACAGGCCGTGTTCGTCTTTCTTGCCGATCAGGCGCGGGCGCTTGCTGTCAGGCCAGTTAAACAACTGGTCGGCAATTTGCGGCTCCATGATCGGCATCTTTTCCTCGATCACCAGCAGCTCGTCATGGCCTTCGGCGAACTCGGCCATGCCCTGATCTTCCAGCGGCCAGGTCATGGCCACCTTGTAGACGCTGATGCCGAGCGATTTGGCCTTGTCGTCATCGATGCCCATCAGCTGGAAGGCACGCATGATGTCCTGATACACCTTGCCGGCGCAGACAATACCCAGCTTGCGCTGTGGGGCTGCCAGGGTGATACGGTCCAGTTTATTCAGGCGGGCAAAGGCCTTGATCAGCGGGATACGCCCGCTGTAGGCCATGCGCTCAGCCGTGGCCGCAGGGCCCAGGCCACCACTGGGCGGTACAAAATGGGCTTCGGGCGGAATCTCCAGTCCTTCCGGGTTCTGCGTGATTGAAGTGGTCGGGTTCAGCTCGACGGTAGCGGTGCCTTCGATAGTCTCGTTGACCACTTTCAGCGTGACCCAGGCACCCGAGTATCGGGACAGGGCCCAGCCGATCAGACCGTAGTCGATTACTTCCTGAATGTTGGCCGGGTAGAGAATCGGCGAGCCGTGGGCCAGCATCTCCGGTTCGGAGTAGTGGGCGATGGTGGAAGACTTGGCCACATGGTCATCACCGGCGATCAGCAGTACGCCGCCATGATGCGAGGCACCGAAGAAACTGCCGTGTTTGATGGCGTCTCCGGAGCGGAAGACGCCCGGTCCCTTGCCGTACCAGATGGAAAACACGCCATCGAATTTTTTCGCTTCTTCGGATTCGATCTGCTGAGTGCCCCAGACCGAGGTGACGGCCAGGTCTTCATTGACACCCGGCTGGAATATAATGTCATGCGCATCGAGCAGCTTCTTGTTGCGACTCAGCTCCATATCGTAGGTGCCGATCGGTGAGCCGCGATAGCCGGTAATGTAACCGGCGGTATTGAGGCCTGCGGCCAAGTCACGCTGCTTTTGCAGCAGTGGCAGTCTAACCAGGGCCTGGTTGCCGGTCATGTAGACAGTGCCGGATTCCTTGGTGTACTTGTCGTCCAGAGAAACCTGTTTCAGCGTCATGGTCTGTACTCACATATTCTATTTCTTGTAATCCTGCAGGCCTTGTAGGCCTATCAGGCTGAGCGTGCCGGCTGACGACCGGCACATCGATATCGAGATCATGCGGAGCATTTATGCTATTGCTGGAAGCAATATTGGCGCTGATAGCCGTCGGGCACTGTCAAGCAGATTACAATTGGGACGAATTTTTCCGCTGTAGCCATTGTTCAGGGCTGATGGAGTGGGGCCGCCGGCATCTGCATCTGTATTCATCGATGCAATCCATGGCATGTTCTGCCGGCGGCCTGGAGCAGCTGTCAGGCGACCCGGATTGGCGGAATCACCAGAACGTCGATATCGACCCGTTCCAGCAACTGCTCTGCGGTATTGCCGAGCAGCACACCTCTTAGCCCGGTGCGGGCAACGGTACCCAGAACCAGTAAGCGTGCCCCCAGCTTCCTGGCCTGATCGGCAATGAGCAGCTCGGCCGGTCCTGCCGCGACATGTATCCGGTCTGCCGAGATGCCATACTGCTGGCCAAGGCTGACACAGGTGTCTCGGTAAGCCTGTTCCTGCTGTGCCGATTGCTGGTCCGAATGAGCCGGATTCTGCATGGGAGCAGGGCAGGCACTGAACATATGCAGAGGGCGTTGCAGCTTGTCTGCCAGCAGGCTGGCCAGCTCCAGAATCTGGCCACTTAGCTGCTGGTGTTCAGGGTCAGCTGGTGTGGCTTCAACAGCAGCCAGGATCGGTGCATCCGGTTCCAGTTCTGACGGACGAACCATCAGCACTGGTGTGTTCTGAGCACGCAGAAGTTTCCAGTCCAGAGGGGTAAACAGCGAATCGCTGAGACTGGTCTTGTGCGGCTCTTTCAACGTCAGATCGAAACCCTGCGCGTGCTGGCAAAGCAGCAAGGCACGCAGAAGATCGGTTTCGGAGCTGATTTCAAGGCGGATACTCAGGCCCTGTTGTTCCAGTTGCTGCAGCTGCTGGTCCAGATGGGAGCGGAATTCACCGCCGTAGGTTTTCCCCAGCAAGAATGCCGTGATCTCCACATCCTGGTGGCGTGCGATGCGAACCGCCTTGTTCAAGGCGAGCTGCTCGGCCTTGGTGGGATTCAGCACCACCAGCAGTTTCTTGAATTCACGCATGAGACACCTTTCCTTCTGTCTGTGCCGCCTTATGGGTCTTCAGGGTTTTATTACCAGCAATTGCCGGCTGGCGCTTGATCAGGAAGCTGGCCAGTGCCGGCAGGAATACCAGGGCACCGACCATGTTCCAGACGAACATGAAGGTCAGCAGGATGCCCATATCGGCCTGGAACTTGATCGGCGACCAGAACCAGGTGCCCACGCCGATACCCAGGGTCAGACCGGTGAAGGCGACCGCCTTGCCGGTGGTTTTCAGGGTGTTGAAATAGGCGTCACGCAGGTTCATGCCGGCTTTCAGGTAGGTTTCCAGCTTGCTGTAGATATAGATGCCGTAGTCGACACCGATGCCCACACCCAGCGCGATGACCGGCAGGGTCGCCACCTTGACGCCGATACCCAGGCGCGCCATCAGCGCCTGACACAGCAGCGAGGTCAGCGCCAGCGGCAGCAGGATGCAGGCCACGGTACGGACAGAGCGGAAGGTGATCAGGCAGAGGAAGCCCACCACCGAATACACCCAGATCAGCATTTCATACTGGGCTTTCTGGATCACGATGTTGGTGGCCGCTTCGATACCGGCATTACCGGCAGCCAGCTTGATGGTCAGCGCATCGCTGTTGTATTTCGCCGCGAAGGCTTCGGTTTCCTGCACCACGGCGGCCAGGGTCTCCGCCTTGTGGTCGTTCAGGTAGACGAACACCGGCATCAGGCTGCAGTCGGCGTTGAAGCTGCCGCGCGGCGCGGTAATGGAGGCCTGGTTGAGCAGGGCCTGGTTACGGTTCAGTGCCATCCACTTGATGTTGCCTTCGTTGTAGCCGGTCATGGCACGTTTGGCCACGTTCACCATGGAGCTGGCCGACTGGACGCCCGGCAGCTGCTGCAGGCGCCACTGCAACTGATCCACCACATCCAGCGTGTGGTAGTTGGAGCACTGGTCCTTGGCGGTCTGCACCATGACCACGAAGATATCGGTGCTGGTGGAGTAGTTGTCGTTGATGAAGGCGTTGTCCAGATTGTAGCGCGAGTCCGGGCGCAGCTCGGGTGCGCCGGCATCCAGGTCGCCCACCTTCAGATCCTGGCTCTGATACACGCCCAGACCGGCCAGGCCCAGGGCGATCAGGATCATCAGTGCAGCCTGAGGTCGCTGGGTAAGGCTGGACAGCAGGTTCCAGATCGGATGCTTGCCGTGTTCTTCGACATGCTGCTGCTTTTTGACGGAGGTTTTGCTGACGCCGGCGTAGGACATCAGGATCGGCAGCAGGATCAGGTTGGTCAGGATGATCACGGCCACGCCGATACTGGCCGCCACGGCCAGGTCCTGGATGACGGCGATATCGATCACCATCAGGGTGGCAAAACCGACGCCATCACTGATCAGGGCGATGATGCCGGGGATGTACAGGGCACGGAAGGCCAGGCGTGCGGCCAGCTCCTTGCCGGCGCCGTTGGCGCTCTCGTGACCGATGGCGTTGATGATCTGCACGCCGTGACTGACACCGATGGCAAACACCAGAAAGGGTACCAGCATGGAGTAGGGGTCGAGGCCGTAACCGAGGGTCTTGAGCAGACCCAGCTGCCAGACCACGGCGATCACCGAACACAGCAGCGGTACGATGGCACTGCGCAGGCAACGCGAGTAGAGGTACAGCAGGACGAAGGTGATGGCCAGCGCCATGGCAAAGAAGATCGCTACCTGGCTGGCGCCGTCGATCAGGTCACCCACGACCTTGGCGAAGCCGGTGATATGGATCTTGACGCTATCGCTCTGGTACTTGTCACGGATCAGCTCTTCGAGTTGCTTGGAGAACTGCTGGTAATTGATCGGCTCACCGGTATCCGGGTTGAAATCCATCAGCGGGGCATAGATGATCGCCGACTTGAAATCGTTGGCCACCAGCGAACCGATACGGCCGGACTTGAGGATGTTGGACTTGAGCTTCTCCAGTTCCTGCGGTGAACCATCATAGGTGTCCGCGATCACCGGCCCGCCGGTCAAACCTTCCTCGGTCACTTCCGACCAGCGCACGCCTGAGGCCCAGATTGACAGCAGGTTGGCACGGGCCACGCCCGGGACGTAGAACACCTCATCATGGATCTTCTGCAGGGTTTCCTGGAACGCCTTGTCGAAGATGTCGCCCTTCGTATGCTCGACCGAGATACGGATGGCATTGCCCAGGCCTGCCATATCATCCTTGTGTTCCAGATAGTTGGCGATGTAGGGATGTCCCGTGGGGATCATCTTTTCGAAACTGGCTTCCGGCTTGATAGTGCTGGCCTGGTAGCCGAAAAACACCGTCGCCGCCAGCATCAGCAGAATGATCAGCGGACGGTGGTGGAAGAAAATACGTTCGATAATGGACTCGGTGCCCGAGGCCATCGGTTGGTTGGTCTTGCTCATTATTCTGTACCTCCGCTGACAGTCGCGCCATGCACACCGTGTGCGCCCGCGACCAGCAGTCCCTTGTGTTCACTGACCAGTACCTTGCTCTGCGGCAGGCGAGCCGGGTGTCGATCGGTGCCGATCACCTGCCCTTCAGCATCGAGATGCAGCGACATCCCGGCGGCCCCTACCAGGACGGCGGAACCGTCGTCCAACAGGGTGCCGCTGAAAAAGGTCGAGTCGACGCCGGTTTCGATCGGGTGCCAGGAATCGCCCCAGTCGTTGGACTGGAAGGCGTTGCCGCGCAGGCCGTAGGCGATGATGCGACCCTGGTCGTTGCCGGTGATGCCAAAGAAGGAGCCGTCGTAGGGACTGTCCAGCATCTCCCAGCTTTGCCCCCAGTCGGATGAGTGGTACAGGGTGCCCGCTTCCGCGGCAATAAACAGCTGATCGCCGATCTGTTTGATGGCATTGAGATGGAACAGGCTGGGGTTGTCCATGTGGTCGAACCAGGCCGACCAAGTCTCGCCACCGTCAGTGGTGTGCAGAACCAGGCCAAAACCGCCGACCACGATGCCCTCGTGACGGTCCTTGAACCAGACATCCAGGAAGGGACGGCTGGGGCCTTCGTCAGAAAAGGTCTCGGCATCCTGGAGCATGTAGGTACGCCCCTCGAGGTCATCCTCCAAGGCTTCGAGTTGCTCCTCCGGGGCGGCGTCGATCGCGGCCTCCAGTTCAGCGAGGCGCGCCTGGGCGTGTTCCAGGATCAGGGCATTGGCACGCTTGCCATCCATCACCTTGCGCCAGCTGGTGCCGCCATCCTCGGTTTTGAGGATGACACCGTCGTGACCCACGGTCCAGCCGAAATGATCGTCAATGAAGAAGGTATTGGTCAGAGTCACGCGCACGGGAACAGAGGCCTGCTGCCAGCTATCGCCCTCGTCAGTGGAGATCAGGATATGACCGCGTTCGCCGACGGCGACCAGGTTGTTACCGACACGTTCAAGGTCCAGCAGCATGCTTTGGGCAGCCAGCGGGGATGTCAGGGCGGGCTCTTCCAGTGCATCGCCGGCGATTGCGCTGCCTGAAAGCGCCAGGCCTATCAGCATGCACAGGCTGGACCGCACGCGGGGCGGTTGTATCACGGGTTGGGTCTTGTTGAGCATTTTCATAGGCTTATTCTTTTTGTAAGTGTTGTGATGCAGGCCCAGCCGTCTCCGGGACCATTTGGGCACGCAAACATTTGGTTTTCGCGCTATTCCGATAACAGGCTCTGCTGGAACCTGTTATCGGAATAGTGGAGAGATGAGGCTGACGCTATACGCCAGCCTCATGATCAGGGGTTAACGACGCGACATCTGGCGCACGTTCTGCGGGGTATAGAAGCTGTCTTCCTTGGTCGCGGTTGTTGAGTAGGGAACGACATCATATTCCTGCATGGCGTAATCACCGGACTGCAGGTCGTAGTTGGTGATGGCTCGGGCGATGATGTTCTCACCGTACAGCGCGACAGGGTGCGAGTAACCGAAGCGCCAGAGTTCGCCGCGGCCATCGTACATGTCGGCCATTAGTGCGAACCAGGAGTCCTCATCAAGGTAGAAGCGACGTTTGCCGTAGATATGGCGACTGTCTTCACGCAGGGTCGCTTCCACAACCCAGACACGATGCTTCTCCCAACGCTCCAGATCCGGGTTGGTGTGATTGGCTTGGGCAATTTCCTCCATCGGAGTGCCATTGCTGTGGGCGCTCAGGAACTTGTACGCGTTGTACGGCACCAGCATTTCCTTCTTGCCGACCAGTTCCCAGTTAAAGCGCTCTGGAGAACCGTTGAACATGAATGCCTGGTCATAGGTAGTCAGCCCGTTGGCACCCGGATCCGGCGTATCAAACGCGATGGTCGGTGCACGACGAACACGACGCTGTCCCGGAATGTACTGCCATGCCTGACGTGGCTCGATGTTGGCGTTGACCGGGTCGCGAACCAGGGTGACTTCACCCTTGCGACGTGTCGGCAGTGCATACTGCAGCATCAGGTGGATAATGTTGCCGTTGAATGTTTCAAGGCTGCCGTCCTTGTAGTAGTACGGATAGCTCTCGATCAGCTGACCTGCGGTAATGGAGCGAGACCCGTTAGCGTATACAGTGGCGCTTTCGTAAGTAGAGTCCTTGCCTTCGCCATACCAGCGCAGGGTGTGGTTCCAGATCGCTTCGTTGCCGTTCTGCGGAATCGGGAAGGGGATGCCGCCGTAGGCCTTGGTAACGCCGTTACCGTCCGGAGTCAGTTCAGCGTTCAGTGCATTGTTGTAGGTGTTCTTGGCGACCCAGTCCGGAACCGGTGCGGTACGGTGGGTCGGGTAAACATTCATTTTGTAGGTCGGCTTTTTCTCAAACAGCGCTTTCTGACCATCGGACAGCAGATCGGCATATTCCATGTAGTTCTGCGCCGTGATGGTATACAGCGGCTTTTCATCGGCGAAGGGATCGACCAGTTCGCCACCTTTGGTATAGCCGGCCGGCGCCGCAGTCAGGCCACCGGTCCACTCGGGAATATCACTGCCGTTACCGGCACGTTCAGCACCAAAAGGGGTCAGTTCCTTGCCCAGTTTGGCGGCTTCCTCGGCACTGACGGCGGCCAGTGCGGAGCCTGCGTTGAGGGCGAAGGCCGCAATGCTGGCGGCAAGAAGGGTACGTTTCAAATTCATCTTTCATCTCCTCGGGCCGAAGCCAGATTTTTATTATAGGTTTATGATTTAGAACGTGTATTTGTAGTAGAGGGCAGCGTAATCGCGGTCGGCGTTCAGGTGGCCGAAGGCCAGTGCGTCATTGTCTTTAAGAATGTCGTCGGTGTCGGTCAGGAACCAGACATAGCTGGCGCCGAACTTGTGTGCGCCCAGGTAGGTGAAGTCAGTCTTGAGTGCGAACTGCTCAGTACCTTCGTTAAAGCTGAATTCGACCGAGGAGCGGCCATTGAAGTCATTGCGGTAGGTACCGGTCACATCCATGTCGAGGCCACCGACCAGGTTCAGGTAGGTCGCTTTCAGGCTGAGTACGGCGCTGGAGGCACTGCGATCCTTTTTCAGGCTGTCGACGCCACCGGCATAGTCAACATCAAGAATGCGATTGTGAGCGATCTCACCGGTGAAGGTCAGGGTGTCAGCCAGCGGGTTCTGCGGGAAGATGTAGATGCCGGACACCTGTGCCTGAATGGCTTCACCGCGCGCATATTGGAAACCTGGACCCGGAGTACCACCAGGGCCGTAGTTTACACTGACCGGAATGCCGTCACGGTAGGAAATTTCACCACTCACGTTCATATCGCCGAACACGGTACCGAAGCTCAGGCCGTACAGGTCGATATCTTCGTAGTAGTTCTGATTCAGGTGTAATGAATCGTTTGACAAGAATTCCAGCGCTGGCGTGAAATCGGTGTAGTTGATGTAGTACAGACCGAACTCGGTGCTGTTCAGGTTTTCAGCCAAGTAGCGCAGGGCGATACCGTATTGGCCTTTATCCGGATCACTTTCAGTTACAGGGCCTTCTCCCGGACCAAAACCGACAGCGAAGGTGTCTCCAACCGATTCCTGACCCAGCCCGTTGAGAATGTTGAAGTAGGTTCCCGGGGCATCGATGCGGGTTTCTTGCCAGTCATACTGGTAATAGGCCCCCAGGGACAGGGTGTCGCTGATGGCTAGTTCACCGTACACCTGACCAATTGGCATGAAAATGTCTTTCAGCGCGGTGCCCGGCGCGTTGGCCTTGGTGGCATCCAGCGGACCCATAGCGGTGGAAATACCGCCCTGGATGAACAGGCTTTCACCCCAGTTGACCACCTGTTCACCGACCCTCAGGCTCAGGTACTGGTCGCCCAGATCGAAACCGTGATACCAGAACAGGTCCTGCAACTCGATCTTGGACTTGTGCTCGTCAATACCATCCTGCTGGAATTCAGCCTTGGCCAGACCGTTGTCATCGTAGACTTCGTCATACCAGCCACGAGCTCGGGCGAAAACACCACCGGCGCCGTAGTTGATATCCAGGTCGGTGCTGAAGTTGACCTGGTTCTGGGTCATATCGCCCTTGTCGAAATTGTTGTTGCCATCATTGACCAGGCTGCCAAGGCCGCCGAAGTCCTGAATATTCGGATCCTGGCTTTCACGACGCCACTGGGCGTTGTAGCCAACGGTAGTATCCACATCGACGGTCACACCGTTGTCCATCTCAAAGCTGAGTGCCTGTGCCTGGCCGGCGGCGGCAGTCATCGCGGCAGCCAGGGTAGTCTGAGCAATGATCATGCTCAGCGGTGTGCGCTTGAATCGGGTTCTCGGTTGTACAGCGTGAGGGGTTCTCATTGTTATTTCCTCAGGTGTTGTTTTTATAAAGGAAGGTGTGCGAGAACAGGCCTGATGGGGAAAGCCTGAAGGTTCACTACTAGCGTGGAGGCGGTGCCATCCTCAGGGGAAAGGGATGGGACCCCCTCTAATGGGGATAGGGTAGAAGCGCGGGCTTCAGTATAATTCGGCAGTGCTTCGGTCATGTTTGGTCACGTCTTATTATTGTGTCTGGATCCTGACGAGCCAGCGCGCCTGTTATCAGGCGATTGCACCGCTGTTCACTCGTTTCCGGCCCTGTTCGCCTGTATCTGCTCGGGCGAATCTCTTGCGACTTGCTGGTCACTCTAAAATTGATGCGGAATCACCGCTTGATATATTGCGCACAACGTTTGACATATTGTGAATGCTGACGTGTTTTGGCGACTGGCCTCGACGTCATGAATCGGGGCGGGTAAAGCGTTGAGTCGGTTTCTCAGGTTGTGAAAAAGAACGGGCAGGGGGCTGTTAGGGGGATTAAGCGGAGGCAATTGACGGGGCGGTGATCAGGCCTGTTTGGAAAGTGAAGAGGCTTCCCCGCAAGCTTAGCATCAGGCGATGAGAATGTTCCCTGGCAAGTATTCAGTTGGCGGGTCGATAGCGCCGTTCCGGGCGTCCGACGCTGCCGTAATTGACCCCGGCCTCCAGTTCCCGGGTACTGACCAGATATTCCAGATAGCGTCTGGCGGTGGTGCGGCTGGCACCGATAAGGCTGCCTACCTCTTCGGCACTTAAGGGGCCTTTTGCCCCCGTGAAAACGGACCTGACCTTGTCCAGTGTCAGACCATCAACGCCTTTGGGCAAACGTTCACTCTGCCCCGGTGGCAGGGGTGCGGCGGTTTCAGTGGGTGCATTTGTACGCCGGGGCAACATGCTGTCTACGTCAGACTGTGCCAGCGATTCCAGCGCATGCAGGCGATCAAGGTGTTCCCGGTAATGCTGCAGTGCTTCCTGCAGGCGCTCGAACACCAAGGGTTTGAGAATGTAGTCGAACACACCTCCACGCAGGGCTTCTTTAAGCGTCTCTACTTCCCGTGCTGCGGTAATCAGGATGACGTCGGTCATGCAGTTTCCGGTGCGCAGTTCACGTAACAATTCCAGCCCGGTACCGGTGGGAAACTGTATATCGAGCAGCAACAATTCCGGTTGCATCACTTCAACCAGGTCTCGTGCCGACTCCAGACTGTGGGCGATGCCAATGAGCTCGAACCCTTCGATACGATCAAGAAAACGTTGTTGAATTTCGGCGATCTGCGGGTCATCTTCGGCAATTACGACGCGAATGTTGTTAGCCATGCATGCCTCCTGGGTGTTTGGGGATATAGACCGTAATCCGGCTGCCGCAGGGCGTTCCGGGGTCAATGGTGAGGGTGCCATTCAACTGCTGCAGCTGGGTGCTGACGAGGTGTAGACCCAGACCATGGCCAGGCTCGGTTTTGCTGGTGATTCCCTTGTCGAAAATGCGTTGCTGATCGTCCAGGGAGATGCCTGGGCCTCGGTCCTCGATCTCAAAGATCAGGTCGTCACCCAGGTCGGTCATGCTTAAGGTAACCGCTTGCTGTGGGCCGCCATGATTGAGAGTTGCTTCGAAAGCGTTATCAAGCAGGTTGCCGAGAATGCTGACCAGCTTTTCACGCGGCAGCTCCGCCGGCAGGTCGACCATCCGGCTGTCCGGGTCGATGGTCAGCATGAGTCCCAGTTCGCGGGCGCGGTTGTACTTGCCCAGCAGGCAGCCGGCCAGGATGGGGTCGGGCACCGCTTCCACCAGCAGGTGGATCAGCGCCTGATGGTCTCGGGTTTCCTGGCCGATCAGGTTGAGTGCCTCGTCGGTGGCGCCGATCTGGATCAGGCCGGCGATGGTGTGCAGCTTGTTGGAATATTCATGGGCCTGGCTGCGCAGGCTGTCGGCATACTGGCGGATGCGGGTTAATTTGCGGCTGAGCAGGTCCAGTTCATCCTTGCGCCGGAAGCTGGAAACTACCCCGGTAACCCTGTCGCCCTCATGCAGCGGCAGGCGGTTGACGATCAGCTGCAGATCGCCGACACACACTTCCTGGTCAAACTGCGGGGTGTCACTGGTCAGCACTTCCAGCATGCGGGTATCGGGAAACAGCTGCTGGATCGGAGTGCCGGTCAAGGGGTGCTCTTTGGGCAGTCCCAGCATGCGATAGGCGGCGTGATTGACCGTAGTGATCAGGCCTTCGGCATTTATGGCGATGATCCCTTCACGGACCGATTGCAGGGTTGCGTCACGTTCCTGGAACAGGCGACCAATCTGCTCAGGTTCCAGACCAAAGATCGCTTTCTTGAAATGACCGGCAAACCAGATGGCAGTGAGCACGCTGAAGGCGAAGGCGGCCAGTATGACCAGCGCCAGGGTCAGTCGGTAGCGGTCGATCAGGGTTTCGACTCGGTCCAGCAGGTAGCCCACAGAAACGATGCCGATGATCCGGGTACCAGTGGTATCGAAAATGGGCGCGCGGGCACGCATGGAACGCCCTAGGCTGCCTTCGGCGCGTGTGACCTGAGCCAGGCCATGCACCAGGGTCGGGGACAGGTCGTCATCATCATCTTCCGACATCGACAGGCCCAGACGCCCGGAATCCGGGTGTGCGAGGCGTCGACCGCTGGCATCGCCGATCACCACGAAGCGGGCCTGAGTTCTCTCGGCCAAAGAGCGTGCGATGGGCTGAAGCGTGGCCGAATCAGCCGCGGCAACGGCATCGATGATTTGTGGAATGGCCGCGACGGTCTTGGCGACATGCAGGGCACGCTCACCCATCTGCTCCTGCAGGGATGAACTCAGGTGGTGCAGGGCAAAGAGGCCCAAAAGACTGGTCTGTAGCAGCGCTATCAGGCCCAGAATCAGGACCATGCGTGTCTTGAGCCGCAGGTGGCGGATGGAAAAATGCATAGGCGTTATTATCGTTGTCGTTCGCCGGATGTTACCTGAAGCTTATGTCAAAACCCCGTGAACAGTATGAATAAAATGCCCTTTAAACACTAAAAACTCTTTAGTTTCATAAGCTTTCGGCTTGATACAAGGCTGCATAACCTTTCCTCAAGGCTTAGGCCTACACAACAATAAAGAGGAAAACGCTATGCTCTCCAAACTGATTTCTCGTCGTCGCTCCGCCGTTATGGCAACCGCACTGGTGGCCTGTCTGGGTTCAGGTATGGCCCAAGCTGCAGTGGACAGCGTTCATTTCCTGATTCCCGGCGGCGCCGGAGGTGGCTGGGATGGTACGGCCCGCGGTACTGGCGAAGCGCTGTCAAAGTCCGGTCTGGTCGAGACCGTCTCTTATGAAAATCTCTCCGGTGGCGGCGGTGGCAAGGCGATTGCCCATCTGATCGAGATCGCTGACCAGTCTCAGGATACCCTGATGGTCAACTCCACCCCGATCGTGATCCGTTCCCTGTCCAAAATGTTTCCACAGTCCTTCCGTGACCTGACTCCGGTAGCCGCGACCGTTGGGGATTTTGGTGCCTTCGTCGTCAAGACGGATTCCAAGTACACCAGCTTCAATCAGCTGGCTGACGATTATCTCGAGAATCCGCGCTCGGTGACAGTGGTAGGTGGTTCGGCGCGAGGCAGCATGGATCATCTGGTGGCGGCGATGGCATTCAAGGCCGCAGGCGGTGACCCGCGCCGGGTGAAATACCTGGCCTATGATGCCGGTGGCAAGGCGATGGCCGGTCTGCTCTCCGGTGAAGCCGATGTGCTTTCCACCGGGTTCAGCGAAGCGCTGGTGCTGGCTGACGCCGGTGAGGTGCGCATTCTGGCGATGACCGGCTACGAGCGCTCGTCAGCCGCGCCGGAAGTGCCCACGCTTAAGGAGCTGGGGTATGACACCCGCTTCGTCAACTGGCGCGGCTTCTTCGCCGCACCGGGCCTGCCGCAAAGCAAGCGTGACGAGTTTATCGCCGTACTGGAAAAGATGTACGCCACCCCCGAGTGGAAAGCGGTACGCGACCGCAATGGCTGGGCCGAGGATTTCCGTCCCGGTGATGAATTCGTCACCTTCCTGGAGCAGCAGGAGCAGGAGATCGGCACGCTGATGCGTGAGCTTGGCTTCCTGAAGTAATCCGCGCTGCCTGCCCGGGGATACTCCCCGGGCCTGATTGGGAAGGGCAGAGGTGTCTGCTCTTCCGGTCCTGTTCGAGGAGTTTCCCTATGTTTATTACCAAAGACCATATCGGTGGCCTGGTGTTTCTCTGCCTGTCGGTAGCCTACGGCTACTACGCCGGTCAGATTCCCCTGCTGCCGGGCGACGAATATGAACCCTTTAATGCCCAGTCCCTGCCCAATGCGCTGGCGATCATCGGTGGTGTCTTGTCGATCGCGCTGCTGGTGACGGCAGATCGTTCAGTCGAGGGGCGGCTGAACCTGGCGGGGTATGACTTCTGGCTGGTGGCCAAGCTGCTGGTGCTGGTGTCCCTGTTTGCGATCGCCTTGCCCTGGGTGGGCTTCACCCTGTCTACCATCGCTTTCCTGATTGGGGGCTATTGGCTGCTGGGTGTGCGCAGCATTAAAACTCTGCTGCTGGCTTCCATACCCTTTGCGGTCGTGCTCTGGTTCCTGTTGTCTCAGCTGCTGGAGATCTATCTGGCGCCGGGGCGTCTGTTTACCGTCGTGATGGGAGGTTGATCTCATGTGGGATGGAATTCTGACCGGCCTGACCACTGCGGTCATGCCCTTCAATCTGTTGATGGTCGTGGTGGGCTGTTTTGCTGGTACCTTCATCGGCATGCTGCCGGGGCTGGGCCCCATCTCTGCCGTAGCGCTGATGATTCCGATCACCTACGGCCTTGATCCTGCCTCCGGCATCATCCTGATGGCGGGTGTCTACTATGGCGCCGTTTTTGGTGGTTCTACCTCTTCGATCCTGATCAATGCGCCCGGTTGCGCCAGTACCGTGGTCACCGCATTCGACGGTTATCCGCTGGCGCAGCAGAAACAGGCCGGCAAGGCGCTGGCACTGGCGGCGTACTCCTCGTTTACCGGCGGTACCATCGGTGCCATCATTTTGCTGTTTGCCGCCCCGGCGCTGGCTTCGGTTTCGCTGAGTTTCCAGTCCGGTGATTATTTCGCGCTGATGCTGCTGGGGCTGACCGCCGTGGCGGCGTTTTCCGGCAAGGGCCAGGTGATCAAGGCGCTGTTGATGACCGTGTTCGGTCTGATGATTGCGACTGTGGGCACGGATATCACGTCGGGTACCACCCGTTTCACCTTCGGCAGTGTCGATTTGATCGACGGTGTCAGCTTCCTGTTACTGGCGATGGCCACCTTTGCGCTGACCGAAGTTGTGATGACCGTGATGCGCGGCCAGCACAATGAGGAGGAGCCGGAGATGGATATGGCGGCGCTGGGCAGCATGAAGCTGAGCAAGGAAGAGATCAAAGAGGTGGCGCCGACCATCGGCCGTTCTTCCGTGTTCGGCTTCATCGTCGGCGTTCTGCCCGGTGCAGGCGCCACCATCGCATCCTTCCTGGCCTATGGTCTGGAGCGTAACCTGGCGTCCGCCAAGGAAAAACTCAAGTTCGGCAAGGGTGCACTGCGTGGCCTGGCGGCACCGGAATCCGCCAACAATGCGGCGTCTACCGGTTCCTTCGTGCCGCTGTTGACGCTGGGCATTCCGGGTTCGGGCACCACGGCTATCATGCTGGGTGCGTTGATCGCCTATGGCATTCAGCCGGGTCCACGTCTGTTCATGGATAACCCCGATGTGTTCTGGTCGGTAATCATCTCCATGTATTTCGGCAATCTGGTGCTGCTGATCCTGAACCTGCCGCTGATTCCATACATCTCGCGCCTGCTGGCAATTCCGCGGCCGATCCTGATTCCATTGATCCTGTTCTTCTCGATCACCGGTGTCTATCTGGTCAGCTTCAACACTTTCGATATCCAGATGATGGTGCTGATCACGGTGATCGCCATCTTCCTCAAGCTGCTGGCCTTTCCGATGGCGCCGATGCTGCTGGGCTTTATCCTCGGTGGCATCATGGAGAAGAACCTGGGTCGTGCCCTGACCATGACCGATGGCAGTTTTTCTTTCCTTTGGGATCGACCGCTGACGTTGACCATCACCCTGATAGCGGTGGCTGTATTGCTGTTCCCGCTGTTGTCCGCTTTGCTGGGCAAGGTGCGTAACCGTGGCGCGGATCTGGCGGTCAACGAAGGCGAAGGTTAAGCGTTACCCTGTGAGCGTGCACGGATAGCCGAGGCAGGCCAGGAGGGCCAGACGTCTCGGGTTTATCCGCTTCAGATACCGGCTTACGCCGGTATCTTTTTTTCTGCCTGCTGGCTAGGGGATGGATAGATTTCGCACCGGTTGCGGCCATTTTCCTTGGCCTTGTACAACGCCTTGTCGGCATATTTAAGAACCTGCGCCGGTTCATGTGCCTGCAGGGGCCATTCGGCAATACCGATGGAGATGGTGATGCGTCCAACTTCAGGCATCTCGGTATCGGCAACCTGCCGACGCAAACGCTCGGCCAGCTCATTGGCGGTGTGCAAGTTGGCATTGGGTAGCAGAATGATGAACTCTTCACCGCCCATGCGGCAGGGCAGATCTTCCTTGCGGGTACAAGAGCGCATCAATTGAGCCAGAGCCTGAAGCACAAGGTCGCCCGAATCATGGCCGTAGGTATCGTTGACGCGTTTGAAGTGGTCGATATCGATCGCCAGCACGCTGAAAGGAATACCGTCATGTTGCAGCAGATCCAGCGTTATTTCACTGCCGCGTCGGTTATTCAGGCCAGTCAGCGGGTCGGTCTGGGCATCACTCTTGAGTTTGCCGATTCGGGTATGCAGCAGGTTGACGCCCAGCAGCATGGCACGCTTGAGCTCGGCACTTTCAAAGTACCAGGAGTGTACCCTTTGAATGCGTTTCGCCGTGCAAGGGTGGTCCAGGGCCTGAGCGTTGTCGGCCAGTTGCCACAGGGGGCGTGAAATCAACCGGGCCAGCCACCAGATCAACAGCAGCGTGATCAGTGCCAGCGGCAGGGTGTGATTGATCACGACCCGCATCTGGCTGTTCAGCGGCGCCAAGGTTGCTTCCAGGGGGCGTTGAGCGACGACACCCCAATTGGCGATCCTGATCGGGGCATAGCCGGCCAGCATCTCGGTGCCTTGGCTGTTGGGTAGTTGCTGAGTGCCATTTTCGCCGCTAATAACAGCCTCGATCACAGAGTTGCCGTTTACCCGGGAGCCGATGCGATCCGCCTCAGGATGGTAGAGCAGGCGCCGGTTCTGGTCCACGACGTAAAGATAGGAGCCATCCTCGTAATAATGGGTTCCCAGCAGGTCGTTGAGAATGCTGCGCTCTTTCAGATACAAGGAACCGCCGACATAGCCCTGGTATTGCCCTGAGGGTGAAAAAATAGGGTGTGAGATGAACACCAGCAGGTTATTGGCGGCCGAGATATAAGGCGCGCTGATCAGCGGTTTTTGTTCCCGCAACGCCTGAATTGCGCCGGGGGATGCCAGCTGCTCACCCAGGATTTTCAGGGTTTCGGGGGAAGTCGCCAGTACTTGCCCGGTATGGGCGACGATCACGATCGAGTTGAAACTGTCGGTCTGATTGCGCAGGCGGTCGGCGGTCTGTTGCAGAAGCTCGGGGTTATCGAGTTGGGCCGATAGTTCGGCGGCGCTGAAGGCAAACTGCTGCTGGGCCGCGCGTAGAAAGTTCTCGGTCGAGGTGGCCAGCTTGCTGGCATAGACCTGGTTGTTTTCCAGGGTTTGGTCGATCAGCAGTTGGCGCTGAACCTGATAGCTGGCATTGAGCCCATTGATCAGGGTGATAGCGGCGGTGGCAAAGGCGAGAAGCAGGATCAACCGCCTCAGATCGAGGCGGAAAAAATTCTTGATAAACACGGCATACTTTCCCTGAACTACGTGGGGGGCTACTTTACAGCGAAAGCTGGTGGCAATCGGGGGCCTGTTTTGCGCTGGGTGAGCGACTTCGACACTGCTCAGGCCGGAAAACGAACCTGGCAGAGGTTAGCAGTTATCCCCTGTTCGATAAAGAACTCCAGCCAGAGTCGCTGATGATCCTGCAGCCGGTCATTGGGCCCTTTGACTTCAATCAGTTGGTAGCTGTTCTGTTGCGGATTCAAGCAGATCAAATCCGGTAGCCCGCGGCGATGATGACGCAGGTCGAGCAGCAGGTGTCTGAAGATGGCATTCAGGTGCTCGGCGGGTATGTATTCCAGTGCCTGGCTAACCAGCATGGTATCCAGCGAGGGCCAGTGGACCAGGTCGCAACGGATACCGCGTTTCTGTTGCATGGTGCGCAGTATCGAGGCGCGATAGTCTCCATCCGCGAGCTGACGAAACCCTGCATCAATCAAAGGCTGGCGTTTCAGAACGAAGTCGGGCTGATACAGATCCGCCGGCCCGGACTGGAAGGGGTGAAAGAAGGCGCCCTTGACCGGTGCGTAGAGTGCGGGCCAGAACAGCAGGGCAAAGAGCCCGGTGAACAACCGATTCTCGACATGCCAGGCCTGCAGACCTTCTGACCGTAGCTGCTCGATGACCAGTGCCTCGACCCTGAGAGAATCGGATGGTGTCAGCCTCAGATCGAACTGCGGAATGGCGGTTTTGGGTTGGGGGTTGATGGGACACCCCGACTTTTTGGCACTGCGTTGCAGGATGCGCTGGATACGGACACGGGCTTCCGGCTGAGCGACCTGGTCCATCGCTTCCTCTGCCGCCAGACGGGTCCGCTCGGCTGAAGCGGTCTTTTCAAGCACACGCAAGTGGCGAATACGGGCTTCCCGGTGTGGATTCGCCTGGTAGAGTTCAAGAGCCAGTGCCAGGTCGCCGCTGCGTTCGACTGCCTGTCCCAGTGCAAATGCCAGCTTTTGACGGCGCTGCTCCAGCCAGTCGGTTTGGCAGGCTTCCGGGAGCAGGGGGTATAGCTCGTGGGCACCTATGCCTTCGTCCAGCTGTTGTTGCACCCGGTGCAGAAGCAGATAGAGATCCACTTCGCTGCGTTGGCTGAAGGCTCTGTGGTTACTGTCCATTGGCAGGGACTCGTAGCGCTGGTGACCAAGCTCGGTCACAACGAATTCTGACCAGTCCTGATGCAGGTTACCGAAAAACATCAGACGCATGCGGTCCATCAGCGGCATGCAACTCAGTCGAATCAGTGTAAAAGGCGCCTGGGGCCACCAGTCTGCCAGCGGTTGTTCCGGCAGGTCGTAAGACACTAACAGGCCTTGCAGGTCGCGCTTGGGCAGCTTACTGTCCAGCGACTGCTCCGGCCAAAGCGATTGGCACACTTGCAGCAGTTCATCCTTGCGGCACAGGCTGGACAGGGTGGCGGCGTTGCAACAAGCGGCTGGGTCAATCAGTCGGGCCTGTGCAAGCTGTTCAAGGGACTCTGTCGGCTGCGGTATTTCGGCATAGTTGAGCTGATCATTGCGAAACCACTCTCCTTTGCGCATCACCATGCGGAACAGCAACGCCTGGGTTTCCTCTGGTAGACTGAGCAGCTGCTTGAGTTGCTGGTGCTCATCGGTCAGCAGCAGGTCTGGATGAACCTGCATCACCCAGTTGAGCAGCGTACGGGCATTGTGCAGATAGTAAAACGGGTCTGAAAGGTCGGCCGGGCGGATGGCAGAAAGAGGCTTGTTGTCCACTGTGTGTCGGTCGGTATCGACGGCTGCTGTACAGCTGTTCAGGGTCGGGAGTGTGAGATGACCATACAGAAAAAGGCATTCTATCGCCAGGGACCGGATTATCGTGCCGGGCAGGCGGTAGACTTCGTCGATATCCGGCGCCGTTTCGATTTTCGCTCTATTCAGCTGGGGCGCTGGGTCACGGCCGCCGAGCGGGAGCGGGCGGCGGGGCTGTTCTACGATGCGCTCTGTGATCTGATGCAGATTCTGCAGGGGCCGGAGGTGCTGATCTCGCTGCGCGGTACCCTGGGGCTGCAGTATGGCACCGGCGGCCGGCCGGGGGTGTCCGCGCATTATGACCCGGCGCAGCGTACCTTTTCCCTGGCCAAGAATGCCGGCCCGGGCAGTATTGCCCATGAGTGGTTTCACGCGCTGGACCACTATCTGGCCGACAAAGTGTTCAGCGACGCCCCTTCAGGGATGTTTGCGTCTACGGCCTGGCTGGAAGAGGCGACGCCGGTGGTCCATCCCCTGAACGATCGCTTTATCCGCTGTCTGCAGGCGATTCTGCTAGCACCTGGGGGGCAGGAACCCAGTAACCTCTTTCGTCGCTCGGCCGAGATGGATCGGCGCCTTGGCGTCAGCTATTACAGTCGTCCCGAGGAGCTTTGTGCCCGTTCATTCGAGGCTTTTGTGCAGGACAGTCGAATCAAGAATAACTTTCTGGTCAAGGGGACACGTCAGTCCGAGGAGGCCAAGGCGGGTTTATACCCCGATGGCGAGCAGCGAGACAGGGTCAATAGGACCTTTGAAGAGTATTTTTCCGGCCTGGGACGTGCACTGAATAAAATGTCCTGTTAAATGCAACAGAATGTAGCCATATTAGCCTAAATGTTCATTGTTATCTGAGGGTTAGATCCCTAGAATCGCGCGCTCTTTACATCCACCAACAAGAGCGTTTATGTCTAAGGCACACTCTTCTAGTTACCAGGGACGGCGAAAGCCACGTGCGGAATTTGCCACGCGTGCCGACTATTTGGATCACGAACTGCAGATCATGGAACCCAAGCGCTGGCGTCCTAACCTGCCGTTTCGCGATTACCGCTTTGAAGTCGAGGATTGGGTACCGGCCATGGCCGCCACCATCGGTAAAATCGTGATGGTGGCGGCGATTGTCGCTGCATTTGCAACTCAGTTGGGCCTGTCCAACGAGTTTGTGATCGAAAACGTGCGTTACGAGCTGCTGATCGCAGCTGTACTCTTCGTAATTCTGGTGTCGGGCTTTCTTAACCCGACGGCCAACCTGGCAGGCACCCACGGACCGCTGATTCCCTTGATCCCGCTGATTGTAGCCTCCGGTGGCCATCCGATGGCGCTGGGTCTGCTGATCGGTGTATTCGGTTTCATTCTTGGCATTACCAAGGGCGGCAGTCTGCTGGCCAAATTGACCAGTAACGGGGTCTGCGGTGGTTTGTTGCTCTATCTTGGCTTTATCGGTGTAACCGGTCAGATCAAGAAGCTGTTTGCCTGGGCGGAAGGTTTCGATATGGCCTATCTGGCCTTCATCGTCATTCTCGCTACCATCATCATGTATGCCTACCTGGAGCACATCCAGAAGCGTTGGCTGGCGGTGCCACTCGGTTCTGTGCTGGCAGCAGGGATTGCTTTTGCATTGGGTGCACCTTTTGAATTCACTACCGAACCGGGCATGCCAAACCTGAATCCCATGTACTGGTGGGGTGAAGATACCGGTTGGCAGTTGGGCTTGCCTGAACTGCACCACTTTATCGCCGTGGCGCCTTTTGCCATTCTGGCGGTTGCCATGTGGTCACCGGATTTCCTGGGCCATCGCGTGTTCCAGCAGATCAACTATCCGCCGAAAACGGAAAAGGTGCTGATGGACATCGACGATACCATGGTGTCGGCATCTGCACGTCAGGTTACTGGCAGCCTGCTCGGTGGCGGTAACATCGCGTCCTCCTGGGGTACCTACATCGTACCGGCGGCGATTGCGCGTCGTCCTATCGCGGCGGGTGCCATCCTGACGGGTCTGCTCTGTATCGTTGCGGCGATCTGGGGTTATCCGATGGATCTGGCGATTTGGCAGCCGGTATTGAGTGTGGCGTTGATCGTAGGTGTTTATCTGCCGTTGCTGGAAGCTGGCATGCAGATGACCCGTGAAGGCAAGACCACTCAGTCTGCTGCTGTAGTGATCTTCTCCTCGGCGCTGGTGAACCCAGTATTCGGCTGGTCGCTGACTGTGCTGCTTGATAACTTGGGCCTGATCGGCTGCAAGGAGCGTGGCAAGGCACTGGGGCACGTGGGCCGCTGGGTGGTACCCGGCATCGTGTTTATCATCCTATGTAGCCTGATGGCCGGCATCGGCATGTTCCCGGGCCTGCCGCCGCTGCTGGAATCCTTCCGCACGCTGCACTAAAGCTGCATTACATCGGGCCGGCTGCATGCCGGCCCGATCACTTCCTGTTTTCCGTTCCTTGTTGTTCCCGTTTTCCTGTTCGTATTCAAACTGGCCACTTGTCATGGCAGGACGCCGTGCGTCATTGTGTGTCGCAAATGTCGTATTTTGTTTAAGAGTCATATGATAAAATTGTTCCGAACCTGTTTTAATGAATCGAGACCCGGCACTTTTTCTCGATTCCATGAGAAATGACGATCAGAGGGAAGCAACTCTTGGCAGTAACCGATACGACCAATCAACGACACACTATCCTGATTGTTGACGATGCGGCCGAAAACCTGCTGCTGCTCGGGGAACTGTTGCAGGCCCACTATCGTGTACGGGCTGCCAATTCCGGTCAGCGCGCTTTGCAGGTGGCCAACAGTGAACCGCGCCCGGATCTGATTCTGCTTGATGTCATGATGCCGGGGTTGGACGGTTATGAGGTGCTCAGTCGGTTGCGCGAGCAGGAGAAAACCCGCTCCATCCCGGTCATTTTCATAACCGCGATGAATGGATCCGAAGATGAGGAAAAGGGGCTCAGGCTCGGAGCGGTGGATTACATTACCAAGCCGTTCAGTCCACCGATCGTGCAGGCACGCGTCAAAACTCAGCTGGAATTGAAGGCGGCTCGAGATCGACTGTCCGGGCAGAATCAGTGGCTGGAATGCGAAGTGAACCGACGCATGCAGGAGAATGTGCTGATTCGTGATCTCAGCGTGAGAGCCCTGGCGTGTTTGGCCGAGGTGCGAGACCAGGAGACCGGGCTGCATATTGCCCGCACTCAAACGTATGTTGAAATTCTGGCGCGGCAGCTGGCCAGTCATCCCCGTTTCCGTGCAGCGCTGGAAGGCAGCAAGCTGGAGGAGATTGTGCGGGCTGCACCGTTGCACGATATCGGCAAAATCGGCATTCCGGACTCCATTCTGCTCAAGCCCGGCAAGCTGACAGCGGCAGAGTTCGAGGTTATGAAAACGCACTCGGAGGTCGGCGCTCAGGCGATCGAAAGTGCGATTCAACAGGCCCTCTCGGCGATGGGCGATAGCAAGGCGCTGCAGGTGGAAGATGCCGCGCATTTCTTGCATGTGGCCAGTGAAATAGCGCGCTACCATCATGAAAAATGGGATGGCAGTGGCTACCCGAAAGGGTTGGTTGGCGAGGAGATTCCAGTCGCGGCCCGCCTGATGGCGCTGGCGGACGTCTTCGATGCGCTCACCAGTCACCGGGTCTATAAGGACGCCATGGCATTCGATGCCACCGTTGAAATCATCAGAGCCGGCAAGGGAACACACTTTGATCCGGATGTCGTCGACGGTTTCCTGGCCTGCCGGGAGCGCTTTTTTGATATTTCCTGCGCGTTGCGTGATGCCTGAATGCTCCTGCATGTGGTTGTGCCAAAGGGCTAATGTTGATGAAGTTATTGCGGCTGAAAGCAGGCCTGTTTCTGTTGGCTGCGATCCTTGTGATTGCACTGTTTATTCTCAGGGCCGGCCTGGCGCCAGAGCAGGAAAGAAGCGTCTCGCCTTTGCGCGTGGTCGTAGCCGATGCTAAGCCTCCCTTTGCCTACCGGGACGAAACTGGCGTGCTGCAGGGGCTGATCGTTGACCGCTGGTCAATATGGCAGGATAAAACCGGCCGCCTGGTCGATATTAAGGGGATGTCCTGGGTCGATGCCAAAGCCGCCATTCTGAAGGGCGATGCGGACGTCATCGATGGCATGACGATTACGCCGGAGCGTTTGCATACCTTTCTCTTCTCAGAGCCCTGGATCGAGATCGATGTGGTGTTGTTTTATGACCAGAGCATCCGGGGTATCACGGATGCCAAGTCGGCACAGGGATTTTTGGTGGGTGTTCGTGGGGGAGATGCCTGCGAGGGATTTCTGCATGGCAAGGGCGTCGATAACCAGGCCCGTTTTGCCAATTACCCGGATATGGTGGCCGCGGCAGCCCGAGACGGAATCAAGGTATTTTGTGGTCACGACCCACTGGTCAATTTCTACCTGGGACAGAAGGGGATTGAAGCGCAATTCCGTCATACTGAGCCGCTGTATACCTCGACCGTACGCTGGGCTGTGCCGATGGGAGATGAGCAGTTAAGGGATGAAGTAGCAGAGGGCTTTGGCCGGATCAGTGCAGTAGAGCGGGATAGGCTGTGGGACAAGTGGCTGGGTATCCCGTTCAAGCCTGCTGACGTACCTGCATGGGTCTCTTGGGTACTCTACGAGTCCATGTTCTTGTTGCTGGCCCTGTTGGCGGCACTGGTCTGGCTCAGGTTGTTGCGACGGTCGGTGGAGCAGCGTACGGCGGAGTTGGCAGAAAGCGAAGAACGCTTTCGCATGCTGTTCGAAAATACCCGCCAGGCGATTGCATTAATGGAAAACGGACGCTTCATTGCAGCCAATCAGGCAACGCTGGATATGCTCAATATGCGGGATTTTTCCCAGTTGCAAGGGAAAACCCCGCTGGATATTTCGCCGGAAGATCAGCCGGACGGAGAGCGTTCAGCGGTTGCTTTGCTCAAGGTGCTGGGGGCTGTCGCGGCTCAGGGCAGCGTGCGTACCGAGTGGCAGAGTCTGAGAGCGAGCGGGGACGATTTCCCGGCGGAAATCATGCTGACCGCCATACGCCGTGATGACAGGGATATCCTGCACATTGTCTGGAATGACATTACGATCCGCAAACAGGCTGAAGCCGAGTTGCAACAGCATCGCTTGCACCTGGAGGAACTCGTCGCAGAGCGTACTCAGGAGCTTAGCCAGCTGGCTGAAAATCTGCAGGAGGCCAACAGTCAGCAGCAGGCGCTGTTCGATGCGACGATGGCGGGCATTCTGTTTGTGCGTGACCGCCGGGTGCTGCGTTGCAACCGCGGTCTGGAGCAGATGCTTGGCTATGATTCCGGTGAGCTGCTGGGGCAATCCACCCGTTACTGGTATCCCGATGAAGAAACGTTCGTGGCGATTGGGGAGCACCTGGTCAGTGCGCATCAACGACAGGGGTACTTTAGTGAAGAGCATGAGCTGGTGCGCAAGGATGGCTCTCGTTTCTGGGGACGGATGCAGGCGCGAGCCATCGATCCCGAGGATGTGGGCAAGGGGCTGGTCGGCATGCTGATCGACATTACCGCCGAAAGAACGGCGATGGCCCAGATGGAACGGGCCAAGCAGCTGGCCGAGGAGGCTGCGCGAACCAAAGCAGACTTCCTGGCCAACATGAGCCATGAGATCCGCACGCCGATGAACGCCATCATCGGTATGGCGCACTTGCTACAAAGCACCGAGCTGAACGAACGTCAGCGCAATTTCTTGATCAAGGTCGAGCGTTCCAGCAAACACCTGCTCAGCATCATCAACGATATTCTGGATTTTTCCAAAATAGAGGCCGGCAAGATGCCGCTTGAACAGGTCGAGTTCAGCCTGGAGGACCTGGTTAGCGAGGTGACTGATGTGCTGTCGGCGCGGGTGGCGGAGAAAGGTCTGGAGCTTATTGTCGGCATCGATGCTCGTCTGCCTGATCGGTTGATTGGCGATCCTCTGAGGTTGCAGCAGATCTTGCTCAATTTCGCCAATAATGCGGTCAAATTCACCGACAGGGGTGAGATTGAGATTCGAGCCGAGTACGCAAGACGCCAAGGTCGACAGGTCGAGCTTCTGTTGAGTGTGAGGGATACCGGGATCGGCATGTCACAAGAACAGCAGGGCAGGCTGTTTCGCAGTTTTTCCCAGGCTGACGGCTCAACCACGCGCAAGTATGGTGGCAGTGGGCTGGGGCTGGTGATTTCGAAGCGTCTGGCAGAGTTGATGGGGGGACAGATTGAGGTTGATAGTGCCCTGGGCGAGGGGGCTCGCTTCCTGCTGTCACTCCTGCTGGAGGTTGCCGCTGAACAGCCCGGCAACCGCTTGCAGCCGGTGCCTGACCTGAGGGGGCTGAGGGTTCTGGTGGTGGATGATAACCGCTGTGCCCGCAATGCAATTGCTGACATGTTGGCGTTGATGCAGTTTCAGCCGACAACCGTCGGCAGTGGTATGGAAGCGCTTGAGCGGCTTGCGGCTGCTCAGGCGGAAGGAAAACCCTACCCGCTCGTGCTGCTGGATTGGCAGATGCCCGGTCAGGACGGGCAGGAAACCGCCCGGCGTATACGCAGGCTTTACCCGAAAGTACCGCCTCGGGTGGTATTAATGACGCCCTTCGGCCTGGAAGCGCCGGATCGACTTTGGGTGAAACCGGATGCCGTGCTGGCCAAGCCGATTCAGCCCTCGCAGTTGCTTGACACCCTGATCCAGCTGTTACAGCGGGATCAGGCCTCCAGTTGCGTTGGCGAGGTGTACCCTCCGGCGGCAAAGAGTCATCGCGTTGACCTGCCGTCGGATCTGCAAGGCGGTCGTGTCCTCCTGGTTGAGGACAATATGCTCAACCAGGAGGTGGCTGTCGAGCTGCTGCGCCAGGGTGGGCTGGCCGTGGATGTGGCGAACAACGGAGCCCAGGCTCTGGAGCGGGTGTCGCGCCAGCAGTATGACCTGGTGCTGATGGATATGCAGATGCCGGTCATGGATGGCCTGACCGCCACCCGACGGTTGCGCGCTCAAAAGGAACATCAGCGTCTGCCGATTATAGCGATGACCGCCAATGTGATGATCGATGACCGCGATGCCTGCATCGCGGCTGGTATGGATGACTACCTGGCCAAACCGATCGATCCGGAAAAGCTCTGGGCTGCCTTGAGGCGCTGGCTCGGAGCCACAGGGGATACGCCTGTTGCGGACGCCGGGCAAGTGACTGGTGCCTCGACCGAGGCTGAGTACCGGTTACCCGACATTGACGGCTTGGATATGGCGACTGGACTGCGGCTGGCATTGCACGATTCGGAACTGTATCGCCAGCTGCTGCAGCGCTTTGTCAGCAGCCAGCAGGCGTGTGATATGGCGGTCAGGGAGGCGCTGGGTCAGCAGGATGGCGAAACCGCGTTGCGCCTGGTGCATACGCTGAAGGGCAGCGCCGGACAGATCGGGGCAATCGGGCTGGCGGAACAGGCTGCTGCCTATGAGCAGCAGTTGAAGGAAGCAGTTGCGCAGCCTGCCGAGGCTTTGCCGCAGCCGCCAGCAGCGCTGTTCGCTTGTCTGGGGCAGCTGCTGCAGTCGCTTCACGAGGAGCTAAGCGATAAGGAATGGGTGTCGGCGGCCGTCGTGGAGCCTGCGGCGGAACAAAGTGCAGCGCTCTGTGCTCGGCTGGAACAGTTACTGCGAGGGGATGATTTTGCTGCCCGGCAGCTGCTGCATGATGAATCCGCGGTGTTCCGGCAGGTGCTGGGGTCTCGCTATGAGCCTCTGTGTTCGGCGGTTGACAGCTTCGAGTACGGGGAAGCGTTGGCGATCTTCAGAGGGGAGAAATGTATAAGTTGACGCGGCGCAAGCCTTGGTCACTTTAGCGAGATGTCTCAAATGTCATGTTAGCCTTAAGTGTAGGTGGCTGCTACTATCGTCTGGGGTTGTAGCGAGGATGAAGATGAAAACACTCACCGCTGGTGAAATCGCCAAAATGTGTGACGTCAATCTGCGGACGGTAATCCGCTGGATTGATCGCGGTGACTTGAAAGGCTTCAAGCTGCCGGGTCGAGGGAATAATCGGGTCCAGCTGGAAGATTTTCTTCACTTTCTGCAACAGCATGGCATGCCGATACCGCCAGAACTCAGTGGCGAGGAGAACTCCCGCATACTGATTATCGATGACGAGGCGGCCGTAGCGCGCTCCATTGGCCGAGTCCTGCGCAGTGCCGGCTATGACACGGCGATTGCGAGTGATGGTTTTCAAGGCGGCAGCCTGCTGATGAAGCAGCAGCCGGCCCTGGTGACCCTTGACTTGCGCATGCCGGGTATCAGCGGGTATGACGTCCTCAAGTTTATTCGTACGACGCCTGAAACCGCGACGACCA
The DNA here is from genome assembly GCA_963677795.1 of uncultured Marinobacterium sp. Taxonomy (GTDB): domain Bacteria; phylum Pseudomonadota; class Gammaproteobacteria; order Pseudomonadales; family Balneatricaceae; genus Marinobacterium. Next base: position 3,639,682 of record OY782520.1, read on the forward strand.
AGGTGATCGTGATTTCGGCACTGGATCAGCCCTCCCTGCAGCGGGCGCTGGAGGAAGGTGCCGATGCCGTGCTGTCGAAGCCCTTTGATAATCAGCAGTTGACCGATCTGGTCAAGGACCTGTTGCCGCTGCCGGCTGAGCGCCGCTCGACGCCGACAGAATAGCGGCAAAGGGAACAAGGAAGGGCATAAGGAGGGCGTTGTGACGGAGTATCCGGCAATTGTATTTATCGATGATGAGCCGAGTGTGCTGAATGCTCTGCGCAGGCTGCTCAGGCTTAGTCATCGGGACTGGAAAATGCACTTTTTCAGTTCACCCGTGCAGGCCCTGGAGGCGCTGGCAGATATCACCCCCTGGGTCGTCGTAGCGGACAAGCGCATGGCCGAAATGGATGGTGTGGTGTTGCTGCAGCAGGTTGCAGAGCGCATGCCGGAAACAATCCGGGTCTTGCTGAGTGGTGATGCCCGTCTTGACAGTGCCATGGAAGGTGCGATGGCCGCTCATTTCGTGCTGCGCAAGCCGTTCGAGCGTGAAACCATCGATCACCTGCTGACGCGTAGCCGCGTATTGCACCAGTTACCCCTGAGTTCGTCACGTCGCCGCCAGTTGGGGCAGATGAACGGCCTGCCGGTGCTACCCCGAGTCTATCAGCAGATCACCCTGGAACTGGATCAGGAAGAGCCGGATGTGGCCGTGGTTGCGCGCCTGATCCGGGAGGATCAGGGATTGTTGAGTCGGGTGCTGCAGTTGGTCAACTCGCCGTTCTTCGGTTTCAGTGCGCGTACCCAGGAGGTCGAGGTTGCCGTGATGCGCCTGGGTTTGCAGACGATTCACAATCTGGTGTTGATCACCGAGCTCTATCAGCAGGGGCCTTCGCGCCTGCTCAAGGTTGGTGAACACCTGATGCGCGAGGCCCTGATGTTGGCTGAGCAGGTCGGCAGCGTCTGTGACCTGTGCAATGTCAGCAAGCCGGTCAGGCATCTGGCAGTTATCAGTGCGCTGTTGCACAACATTGGTGAACTGGTGCTGGCGCTGCATGCCGAGTCTTCCGTGGAGAAAGTGTCGGGCGACGAACATGAGATGCAGCTGGTGGGTGCCTATCTGCTTGAACTTTGGGGCTTTGATTCGAGTGTGGTGGAGGCGGTGCAGCACCAGCGGGATGAGGTCTTGCCTGAGGGCTGCGAGCCCGTTGCCAAAATCCTGAATATGGCGTTGCAACTGAAGTCGTGCAACGTTGATGACGCACAGATATTGAAGATGGTCCTGGATGAGCATTGAACCGAATATCCGGCCTGATCCGGAATTGTATGCCCGCATCGTTGACCAGATGGGGCACAGCGTCATCGTGGTCGACGGCAGTCGATGGGTGCGTTTTGTCAGTCGCTCCCTGGCGCGTCAACTGGGCGAACCCTCCGATCTGATGCTGCACACCTCGCTTTATGACCTCTGTCCCGGTTTGCCACGGGCCTGGATGGAAGAGCAGTTTGCTCAGTTGGAGCAGCTGGGTGAAGCCGGAACCGAAACGATTCGCTGGCGGGTGCGCACTAACCTGTTCCAGCCATTGGTTGAGCTACACACTGAGCTGGTGGGTGGCCGGATGTATTACCAGTGCGAACTGTTTCTGCTGCAAGGTCAGGCCGAGCCTCTGTTCTGCCTCACCCTGGATGGCCCTGTTCCTGAAACGGCGGGGCAGAATGAAACCTGTACGGATTTTTGTCAGGCGCAACTGGATCAGGCTGAGCAACGGCTGCAGCACTCCGAAAAGCTGGTGACATTGGGGCAGTTGGTCGCCGGCGTGGCCCACGAGATCAATAACCCGGTTTGTTATGTCAAAACCAATTTGCAGACGCTGCAGCAGTATGTGGGTCACCTGGACCGCCTGTTAAGTGAAAGTCTTACGTTGGCTGAAGCCAGCGGCAACACCCGTCTGTCGCAAGGACTGGGTCAGCTGAAGCAAAAATTTGACTATGACTTCATCCATGAAGAGTTGCCGCTGTTGTTGGCTGAAACGACTGAAGGGGTGCAGCGTGTCGAGGAGATCATCTCGACCTTGCGTGATTACGCGCGCAACGATGCCAGTGAGGGGGAATGGGTTGATCTGAACGAACTGCTCGAGGCGGCGCTCAAGCTGGTTCATCATGAACTCAAGTTCGTGGTGACGTCAGTGCGGCGGCATTACGACACTTTACCTTCAGTCTGGTGTCGTCCGTCGCAGTTGACACAGGTGATGGTCAACTTGCTGGTCAATGCGGCACAAGCGATGTCCAGGGGAGGGGAAATTGAGCTCAGGACGCGTTTTCTGAAAGCGGAGGGGCGGGTTGAGATCGACATCTGTGACCAGGGAGAGGGAATCGATCCCGAGATCATGCCGGTGTTGTTCAATGCCTTCGTGACCTCCAAACCGCCCGGCAAGGGAACGGGGCTGGGGTTGTCGGTTTCACAGCAAATCATCAGTAGCCATCAGGGAGCGATCAGCGCCAGCAACCGTGAAGGGGGTGGCGCCTGTTTCAAAATCCTGTTGCCAGTTGGGGCCGGGGATTAATCATTCAGTTCGAGAGCGCACCTATGGCCAAGCATCGCGGTGGACAGGACAAAAGTGTTTTTCGGGTACTCTGGGGTACCTATATACGGAATGCGCTGATTCCGATCGTTTTCATTGAACTTGCCCTGATTGTCGCTTATCTGGCTACCAATTACCTGGTTCGTGACCAGAATATCGCCACCATGCAGCGCAGTGCGCAGGAATCGCTGCTGGAAACGGCACGGATCGAATCGGATGTCATTACCACCCAGCTGCAGGGAGTCACCGAAATGACCGACCTCTTTGCAGCAATGATGCGTCATGCCTATGACCAGCCCTTCAAGCCCGATGAACAGGAGTTGGCGCGTTACAGCCTTAGTGATAACGGTGTCTGGTATACCCGACCGGATACGCCGGGTGCGGCCGTGTTCTACTCAGCCTTTACCAAAGTTGGTGAGGCAGAAGAAAACAAAGCCTGGCAGTTGGCGCAAATCGATCCGCTGATGAAGCAGATTGTGGACAGCAGTTTGCTGGTCACTCAGGCCTATCTGAACACCCACGACTCGATGAACCGGATCTATCCGGGCTTCGACGTGCTGGCCCAGTACCCCTTCGACATGAATATCCCGGAGTATAACTTCTATTACGAGGCGGACGCCGAGCACAACCCGGAGCGCCAGGTCGTATGGACCGATGTCTACATCGATCCGGCCGGGCAGGGCTGGATGGCATCGGCGATCGCGCCGGTTTATCGCACCGGTACAGACTTCTTGGAGGGGGTTGTGGGTCTGGATATCCGGGTATCCGAAATCATTCGCCAGGTGCTCTCGTTAAAGCTGCCCTGGGACAGCTATGCCCTGCTGGTAGACAGTACCGGGACCATCATGGCCATGCCGAAGGCCGCTGAACGGGACTGGCAGCTGCGGGAATTGACGGATCACGACTATGCCACCGCGATCATGCAGGATACATTCAAGCCGGAAGAATTCAACCTGTTCCGACGTGATGACAGCCAGCCGCTGGCACAGGGGCTCAATCAATCCGATTCAGGCGTGGTCTCCCTGGAGCTGGACGGGCTGCCCAAGCTGGCAGCCTGGTCACGAATTCCCGGGGCTGACTGGCATCTGCTGGTGGTAGCAGACCAGTCGAGTCTATATGCCGATGCCAATGCGCTGAAGGAACGCGTGGACCAGATTGCCGTGGGCATGATTCTGGCATTGCTGGCCTTTTATCTGCTGTTCATGATTTATCTCTACCGCAAGTCGGTCAAGGTCGGTCGCCGCTTGTCGGAGCCGATGCGTGCATTAAGGGCGATGATCTATCAAATTGGCGAAGGCCAATATCGACCACAGCCGGCAGCCACCGATATTGTGGAGCTGTCCGCCGTATCATCCGGGTTGACGGATATGGCGTTGACACTGGAGCAGAGTCGCAATCAGCTGGATGAAGCCAATCGGCGTCTGGAAAGCATGAACCAGGCGCTGGAGCAGCGGGTAGAAGAGCGCACCCAGAAGCTCAAGCACACGAATGAGGTGTTGCGTCACGAACGAGAGGAGCAGGCCCGCCTGATCCAGAAGTTGAAGGACACTCAGGCGCAACTGGTGCAGTCGGAAAAAATGGCGTCTGTCGGTGTGCTGGCGACGGGAGTCGCGCATGAAATTAATAATCCCCTGGCCTTCGTCAGCGCCAACGTGTCGATTCTCAACGACTATGTGCCTGCCTTGCTGCGGTTGCATCAGGGGGCAGTGGAGCTGATGGCCGAGGCCGAACGTACGGCAATGAAAAAGCTGGAGGAACAGGAGCAGTTCTCCTATATCGAAGAAGATCTGCCGGATCTGCTGGCCGACTCTCTCGAGGGTATACGCCGAATTCGTCATATTACCGAGAGCCTGCTTGAGTTCTCCCATGCCGGCGATACGGCCTGGCAGTCTTGTGATATCAACCATTGTGTCGAGACCACCCTGGTGATCTGCCGCCATGAGTACAAGAACAAGGCCAAGGTTTTGACCGAGCTGGACCCCTTGTTGCCGATGGCACAGGCGGTTCCGGCCCAGATCAATCAGGTGATCATGGCGCTGGTTGTGAATGCGGCCCAGGCGATCCGGGTGAATGGCTTGATTCGGGTCGCTACTTCCCATACCGACAGCGAAATCCAGATCCGAGTTGAGGATAATGGCTCGGGCATTGCGACCGAGGATATCGACCATATCTTTGAACCCTTTTACACCACCAAGGATGTAGGGCAGGGAACTGGTTTGGGGCTGGCCGTGACCTACGGTATCGTCAGCGCCCATCATGGGCGCATCGAAGTGGACAGTACGCCGGGTGAGGGCAGCTGCTTCAATGTCATTCTGCCGATCAAACAGAAAAGCAGTACGTCCGCTGACGATAAGCGGGTTGAGGTTGAAGGCGCCTGACTCTTTCTGGGCCATCAGCGACAGACATTTCACCCATGGCGTCAATAAACGTCTAATTTAAACAACAGTTTATTGCTATTGGCGGATGCCTGAGGGATGATGAATCCAACACTTTTGATTGGACTATAGATGTGTCTGGAATAAGGCTCTGGGGCGTTCATCTGGCGCTTTTCCTCTCTTTGTTCATATCCACGCATCAGATGGTTCAGGCTGAATCGTCGGAGCCGGTTGTCCGCTTCGCGCCCTTGCCGATGGCTAGCCTGGAGCAGATGACGCGGGAGTATTTGCCGTTTCTCGATTATCTGGAGCATCGCTCAGGGCGTCGTTTTGAACTGGCTTACCATGCTTCCTACGATGAGCTGCTCAAGGCCCTGGTCGCTGGTGAGGTAGATCTGGCTTACCTGGGGCCTCTGCCCTATGTCGCACTGACCGAACAGACCGATAGCATCATTCCTATCGTGCAGTTGCTGGACAGCAAAGGTGCTTCGGATTACACCTGTGCCATCGTTCATTTTGCCGATCATCCTGCTCAACTGGTGCATAGCGGCAGGCCCCATCGCGTGGCTCTGACGCAACCTCTTTCGACTTGTGGCTATCTCTCGGTCGAACGTTATCTGAACCAGCACCAGAGTAGTCTTGAAAGTGATCTTTACGAATATACCTACACCGGCAGTCACGAAAATGTGGCCATGGGGGTTATTCTGGATGACTTTGGCTTGGGGGGTATCAAAACCCAGATTGCCCGTCGTTATCAGCATCTGGGACTCCGGATCGTCGATGAAACGGACCCCGTGCCCGGTTTTGTGCTCGTGGCCAATCGGGCAACCCTGGATGCCGACCTGATCGACCTTATTCGGGAATCCATGCTGAGCCTGCATCCGCGCGAGAATGAGTCTGATCGCGATGTGGTCAGGACCTGGAGCGCCAACCTGCGTTATGGTGCCCGCACGGTAGATGAGCAGGCCTACGAAAGTATCCGCAAACAATGGCGGGAGTTGAAGATTGATCTGCTGAGGAGCGCCGAGTGAACCTGCGCATCTTCGCCATCGCCCTGGCGAGCTTTTTAGTGTCGGCGTCACTGGGTGTCGCCAGCATTCAGCTGTTGGTGAACTTCGAGGTTCGCAACCAGATCGATGCACGGCTCGAGCAGGAGTCCGTTGCCTATCGGGCGGTTATTCAAGGCCTCAGCAAGGTCTCCCGCACCCTCTACGATGAAACCATCAATACCCCGGCAGTGACGGCTCTGGTACACGATATCCTGCACACTCATGGTGACGAGCAGGATATCGCCCGGGGTAAGTTGTTGCGGGAGCTCTACCCCTCCTACAAGCGGCTGCAACAGCAGGGCATCAGACAGCTGCATTTTCACAGCCCTGATGGTTTGAGCCTGCTGCGCTTTCACAGTCCGCTCAAGTACGGTGACTCCCTGTTCGAGTTGCGTGAATCGGTCCGGCTGGCCAATACCCAGCTCAACCCCGTTGAAGGCTTTGAAGTTGGTCGGCTGTTTCACGGCTTCCGCTTTGTGTTTCCGCTGTTTTACGAGGGGGAACATATCGGCAGTGTGGAAAGCAGCGTTTCCTTTAAAACCATCGAAGACAGTCTGCAGGCGCTGGTGCCCAATGAACTGTTTGAGTTCGTGTTGAACCGCTCACGGGTGTTTTCCATGCTGTATCCCAGTGAGCGCTCCATCTATCAGCCATTTGGTCTGAATGATGAGTATGTTATCGAGGATATAGGCGCCAAGCTTGGAACGCCGCGTGTCGTGCCGGAGCTGCAGCGGCAGTTGGAAGCGATGCTGGTTGCAGACCAGGCGCAGATCCGTTCCCGGATGGCCACCGGGAAGTCCTTCGGGTTGACCGTCAAGTTCAAGGGGCAACGTTACGCCGCGCTTTTTGTGCCGATTGTCGATGTGGCGCAGGAGATGGGCGCGTATATCCTGACCTTTACTCAGGTGCCGGAGATTGAAAATACCTATAGTAACGGCCTCTGGATCCAACTGTCTTTTCTGGCTCTGATGGCGAGCCTGGCTATGGGCTATTATCGGCGTCAGACCAGCAGCCTTGTCATTGCGCGTGAACGCGAGAAGCTGCAGTCGATCACGGAGCGTATGGCTGAAGGCCTCTTTGTACAGGATACAGAGGGGCGCATTACCTTCCTCAACGAGGCGGCCGAAAAGATACTGGGCGTGACGGCAAAAGAAGCCATCGGAAAGATCGCTCATGACCTCTTTCATGTGCACTACGATGCCAATGGTTGCCCTGTTGTCATTGAGGATTGCCCGATTCGCACGGTGACGCACCAAGGGGATGTTTATGAAAGTGAAGATGAATACTTCCGGCGTGCATCTGATCAGCAGCTGGTTCCGGTTCAGGTGACAAGTGCCCAGTTCATCGTCGCTGGGGAGCCCATGGGGTCGATCACCATCTTCCGTGATATCACCCAGCGCAAGCTGGATGAAGAGCGGCTCAGGCTGTCGGATATCGTGTTCAGCAATACCCAGGAAGGTGTGGTCGTAACCGGCCCGGATCTGCAAGTGCTGGCCTGTAATGATGCGTTTCTAAACATTACCGGTTACACGCGTGAAGAATGGCTGGGGCAGCATATCCGCAAGCTGCGCTCGGCAGTTCATGATCAGTCCTTTTACGAGGCGATGTGGGCGCAAATTCAGGAGTACTGTCATTGGGAGGGCGAAGTCTGGAACCGGCGCAAGGATGGCTCTCTCTATCCCCAGGCACAAACGATCAATGCCGTGTGCAACTGCGAAGGCCGGGTTACGCACTATGTATCGGTGATGTCCGATATCACGGAGCGAAAGCGTTATGAGGAAGAGCTGAAGCGGGCTCGGCATGAGGCTCTGGAAAGTGCCCACGCCAAATCCGAGTTTCTGGCCAACATGAGTCATGAGATCAGGACGCCGATGAACGGTATCCTGGGGATGCTGGAACTGGTGCAGGAAACGGAGTTGTCGCTTGAGCAGAAAGACTTCCTGGGCATTGCACAGAGTTCAGGGCGGACGTTGATGTCGTTGCTGAACAGCCTGCTGGACCTGTCCAAATACGAAGCGGGCAAGGTCGAGATGGAACAGATCGACTTCACTCTGCGTCGACTGCTGGAGGAAACCGTTAAACTGTTTGCTCCCCAGGCGCAGGGCAAGGGGCTGGAGATTGCGGCGCTGATCGATGACAGCATTCCCGAGTTTGCCAACGGTGACCCGACGAGGTTGCGTCAGGTCATCACGAATCTGTTGGGCAACGCCATCAAGTTCACGGAGCGGGGCGAAGTGCTGCTCACGGCAACGATGGTGGGTACAGAGGATACCGGGACGCGCCTGCATGTGGCGGTCAAGGACACGGGTATTGGTATTGCCGCTGAAGCACAGGCCAAAATCTTCGAGAGTTTCAGCCAGGCTGATGGTTCGACTACGCGCAAGTATGGTGGGACCGGGCTTGGCTTGACCTTGAGTCGGGAGATCGTGAGTCATCTTGGTGGGCAGCTGTGGCTGGAGTCCGAGTTGGGCCGGGGGAGTGCCTTCCATTTCACGATTCAGTTGCGGGAAGCCATCGAACCTGCCGCGCTGTTTGTGCCCAATGCGGAATTGAGAGGGTTGAGAGCACTGATTGTCGATGATAACGCGACTAACCGTTTGATCGTGGAGCGTTACTGTGACAGCTGGAATATTTTCCATCAGAGTGCGGCGGAGGGTGAAGATGCATTGCGTCTGATGGAAGGAGCCTGGATGAAAGGGAAGCCTTTCGATCTGGTGCTGACCGATATGATGATGCCGGAAATGGACGGTATCGCGCTGGCCAAGCGTATCAGGGCGGATAATCGTTTTGACTCGGCCCGTCTGATGCTGATTACTTCCTACACAGGACGTGCGCTGCATCGACAGGCGGATGCGGCCGGTTTCATCTGCATGCTGGCCAAACCGATCGGGCGCGATGAACTCCATGATGCGATCGAGCGAGCCATTGCGGCGGCACCCCAAGCGCTGCTGCTCACGGCGCCCATAGCTGAAGATACGTCGACTCGACCGCTCAACCTGCGCGTGCTGCTGGCCGAGGATAATGAGGTCAACCGTCTAGTGGCGACCGCCAGTCTGGATCGCTTGGGCTGCACCTTTGTTGTTGCGGAAAATGGCGAAGAGGCCTTGCAGCGGCTCAAACAAGAGCGCTTTGACCTGGTCTTGATGGATTGCCAGATGCCGGTGATGGATGGCTTAACGGCAACCCGGAAATTCAGAGAATTTGAACGGCATGAAGGGCGAGTGGCGATACCGGTCATCGCCATGACGGCTTTTGTTTCAGGGGACGACATCCAGCGCTGTTTGGAGGCCGGTATGGATGCGCATATTGGCAAGCCTTTTGATCCCGAAGCATTGCGGACCTTGTTGCTGGAATATGGGGGCGCCCCGACAGCTTCAGAAAGCACTGATAATGCCTACTGCGTTCAGGCTGAGGTGGCAGAGGAAGATGTCCCTGTGGTGAAGCAGCAGGTACTGGATGAACTGGAGCAATTGCTGGATGGCGAGCTGGATGTGATTCTGCAGCCGTTCATTGAACAGATGCCCGAGTTGCTGGAGCAGGTGCGCACGGGTCTTGAAACGGATGATCTCGACCTGTCCCACCGCGCGGCCCATACGCTGAAGAGCAGTGCGGCCAATGTCGGCGGAATGCGGGTGTCTGAGTTGGCCAAGACCCTGGAGCAAAGCATGTACCAGCAGGAATCGGCGTTGCTGAAACAGCAGTATCAGCAGTTGGCCGATGCTGCGGATGAATTAAGCCAGGCACTGACCGGCTTTATGGCCGTACGTTGAAACAGTGACTTCAGGAGTGAATGTTGGTTGAGCTGAATACTTCCCCACTTTCGGATAGCCGGGTTCTGGTGGTCGATGATGACCTGAGTACGCGGCTGATGTTGGTGAAGATCCTGCAGAAAGAGGGCTATGAGGTACTGCAGGCACAGAATGGTGCTGCGGCCGTGGAGCTGTTGCAGCAGGACAGGATGCCCGATCTGGTGCTGCTGGATGTGGTGATGCCCGAGATGGATGGTTTCGCCGTGTGCAAGCATATCCGTCAGCAGAAGTTGAGCATGCCGATCGTCATGTTGACGGGGCTGGACGATGTGGGGGCGATTGACCAGGCGTTTGGCTGTGGCTCGACGGACTTCATTACCAAGCCGATCAACTGGCCGTTGCTGATTCGCCGCGTTCGCTATTCTCTGCGTACCTACAGAATGACTTTTGCACTGGATCAGGTCCGTGTCATGCAAAAGGAAGCTCAGGAAGTAGCCCAGCTCGGCTTCTTCGAGTGGCACCCCTCTACCGGTCGGCTGGACTGGTCGGCCGGCTTGCTCAAGCTGTTCAGCCTGCCCGCCGATATCGTGGCTCAGGGGGTGAACGGCTATCTCGAACGGGTCAATCTGAGTGATCGTGAACAAGTGCACCAGCAGCTGGAGCGGGTGGCCGCCGGACATCTGGACAAGGCAACCTACGCACATGGTTTCAGTGCGGGAGACAATGAGCGCCATGTGCGCGTCATTGCGCGCAGAACGGCGACCGATAGCATCCTGTGTGTGCTGCAGGACATCACGGATTTCTACCAGGCACGCCAGACCGTTGATTTCCAGCGCCGCCATGACAGCCTCACCCAACTATACAACCGCTCCAGCTTCTATTCGCGCGTCGATGAGGCCTTGGCCGGAAACGGCAGCTGTGCAGTGCTGAGCATCGACATCGATCGCTTCCACATGATCAATGAAACCTTTGGTCAGGGTGAAGGCGATAAGGTATTGCAGCTGTTTTCACTGCGCCTGCAGGCGGCGACTCAGGGCTTCTACTCGCTTGCCCGCCTCAACGGAGATGAATTTGCACTTCTGATTGCCGATCTCGATGATGTTGAAGGCTTGGTAGCATGGGTGGAGCAATTGCAGTTGCGATTGGGAGAGGCGTATGACATTGCGGATCAACCGGTATTTATTGAGACCAGCATCGGTATCGCACTAGGGCCGGAGCACTCAACTGAAGCCAGTCATCTGATCAGTGCGGCGGTGCAGGCGCGACTGGTCGCCAAAAAGGCCGGGGGAAGTCGCTTCAAGGTTTTCGACGAAAGCTGTCAGCAGGACTACGCGCGGCAGCTCTATATCCAGTCGGAGCTGCGGCATGTGCTGGAACGGCGCGAGCTGAAACTGTTCTATCAGCCACAACTCGATGTAAAAACAGGAACTGTGGTGGGTGTCGAGGCTCTGATTCGCTGGCAGCATCCGGAAATGGGCCTGGTGTCACCGGTCGAGTTCATTCCAATTGCGGAGCAGATGGAACTGATCCATGGCATAGGTTACTGGGTCGCTGAAGAAGGGATCCGGCAGGCCAAGTCCTGGCATGACCAGGGGATGTCGTTGCGTGTTGGTATCAACCTTTCTGCCCGCCAGTTCAGCGATGAGATGTTGGCAGACAAACTGTCGAGAATGCTCAAGGACTCGGCATTGCCACCGGCGTTACTGGATGTGGAGATTACCGAAAGTGTTGCCATGGATAACCCTGAGCAGGCGTTGTTTATGCTGCGCAAGCTGCAGGATCTGGGAGTGTCCCTGGCACTTGATGATTTTGGTACGGGCTACTCGTCGCTTGAATATCTGCAGAAATTCGCGGTCGACTACATCAAGATCGACCGGGCTTTTGTCAGTAACCTGGTCACGAACCCGGCGGACCAGGGTATTGTCAGAGCTGTCTTGGGTATTGCGGAGAGCCTTGGGTCCCGGGTAATCGCCGAGGGGGTTGAAACGGAGGCGGAGCTGCAGCTGCTGAGCGCCTTTGGTTGCGACGAAATACAGGGGTATCTGATCGGACGCCCCATGCCCGCCAGTGAAATCCCGGCGGTCATTGCGCAATACACACATAATGAAAGCAGAACAATAATTCACGAGACAAGCTTATGATGTTCTTTGGAAAGGCTGCAAAGCAGAGAGAGATCAGCGAACTCAAGCACGAATTGGCGAGCACGCATGAGCACTACGAGCAGCAGCTTCGTGAGTTGAAGGATCTGGTCGCTGAAAAGGAGCGCCAGCTGGTACAGATTCAGCAACAGGGAGACAGCGAAGCCGAGATCATGAAGTACCAGCTTCAGGGCGGCGAGATGCTCACCTCAATTCGGGAAGGGCTGGCCAGTTCGGCAGAGCAACTAATCGATGAGCGCAAGTCGCTGAAACAGCTTGACGAAATCTTTGATCATACCCGCCATGCGTTGCAGAAGCTCAGCCAGAGAGCTGATCTTATTAATGAGCACGCCAATGTCAGCATGGAAGCGGCCACGGTGCTGGATACCACCGCCAACTCCATCAGTCAGCTGGTCGCCAGCATTCAGGAGATCTCCGATCAGACCAACCTGCTGGCCCTGAATGCGGCGATCGAGGCGGCCCGAGCCGGTGAGGCCGGGCGTGGTTTTGCCGTAGTCGCCGACGAGGTGCGTAACCTTGCCGGCAAGGCGCATTCTGCCAGCCAGCAGATCGAAAAGCTCGTGGGCCAGGTGCTTGAACAGACTGTCTCGATCAAATCCATCGTGCATGACAATCAGAACAGCGCCGCGGATGTGTCCGCCTCTTCAACACAGATTGACGGTGTGGTCGGTGATGTGATTGTGCGTTCTGATCATATGCAGCGGGTGATCCGTATTGCCACCACGGCTTCGTTCCTGAATACGGTCAAACTTGATCATGCGGTCTGGAAAAACCAGGTCTATGGCCTGATCGAACGGCACGACTTTTCGGTCGGAGCCAACAGGCATACTGAATGCCGCCTGGGGCAGTGGTACTACGAGGGGTATGGCAAACATAAATACTCCGAACTGGGTAGCTTCAAGTCATTGGAAGAGCCACACCGCCAGGTGCATGATGCCGGCCGAGAAGCGCTGGCATGTGGGCAGCGAGGTGATTTCAAGGCCATGCTCAACCATCTGCAAAAGATGGAAACAGCCAGTATCAGGGTGGTGAAAGGGATCGATGGTCTGTTGATGGATGTCGTGCGCAGCCTGTAGTGCGCACAAGGACAAGAGGGTCCACTAGCAGTTTTTCTTCTCTCGCCAATCGTTGGCGGCCCAGGGGCAGGTATTGGCCTGCCCTGATCCCTCGTCGACATTTGACTCGGCTCCCTGGTCATGCTCCTTCCTGGGCCGTAAACCGGCTGGCGGGTTGTCATTCGCCAGTCCCATCTGCTTGTTCCTGAACTATGATTGTTGTGGCTGCGTACGCCGCAGAGCAGGGCTGGGCGATGAGCAGCAGAGCGCCAGCCTTGATGGACCGATCAGGTGATGCTGTCGCACCCTTCGCAAAATGATCAAAAAACCTATTTGTCGCAAATGTCATATGGTTTATTATATGCCTGGTGTATAGGAGGGCTTTTTGGGTAATACTCAAGCGAAAGGGATAGAGCGGATGCTCTTCGACACGTGAACAGATTCCTGCAACCTCTACAGCATAGGATGTGTGATGAAAAACAATGGCTCTGTGTCCAGCCGTGAGCAGCGGTTTGACCCTGGCGTGAAGCTGATCTCTGCCACGAATTTGCAGGGGATGATCACCCACTGCAATGAGGCATTTCAGAACATCAGCGGCTTCAGCCGGGATGAATTGATCGGCAAGCCACACAACATCGTGCGCCACCCGGACATGCCGGCTGAGGCGTTCGAGGTAATGTGGCATCACCTCAAGACGGGGCGTCCCTGGATGGGAATGGTGAAAAACCGTTGTAAGAACGGTGATCATTACTGGGTCAGTGCCTATGTTACGCCGGTAACGGAAAATGGCGAAGTAGTGGGTTACGAGTCTGTTCGCTCCTGCCCCTCGCGCGAGGATGTGCAGCGGGCCGAGAAACTGTATCAGCGAATCAACCAAAAGCGACGCCAGCTCCATGTGCCGCGCTATCTGCAGCAGTTGTTGCTTGCCTTCATCTTTATCGCACCGGCACTGCTGTTGGCGACGTCAGTCTCAGCGTTGGCCAGTACCCTCTGGCTGATCGTCGCTTTGCTGGCCTTTGGTGGTCAGCAGTACCTGCAGCACCGCCGCGACCTGAATCTGGTCAGAAACGAATTGCACGGGGTGTTCATGCACTCCCTGGCGGCGGATACTTATACCAATCAGCAGGGTGTGATCGGCAATATCATGGTTGGTGTAATGAGCCTGAGGGCCCATCTGGATGCCGTGCTGACCCGGATTGAAGATGCCTCTTGTCAAGTTGCGCACCAGTCTGACCTGGGCTTGAAACTGTCGGAAGTGGCACGAGAAGAGATGTTGACGCAGCGCCATCAGACTGAGCTGGTGGCGACGGCGATGCATGAAATGTCCCAGGCGATACACGAGATCTCGAGCAATGTGCAGAAAACGGCCGGTCAGGCCGATCATTCACGTGATCTGGCGAGTCAGGGTGGAGAAATCGCCCAGATAACACGTGGCTCGATCGAAGAACTGCGCAATAGCGTTTCGGCGATAGGGGCGGCTGTGCAGCAATTGGCGGAGCAAACCGGTGCGATCGCGCAGGCTGCTGAATCGATCGAGGTGATCTCGGAACAGACCAATTTGTTGGCACTCAATGCGGCGATCGAGGCGGCCCGTGCCGGTGATCATGGGCGAGGCTTTTCGGTCGTTGCGGATGAGGTGCGCGCGCTGGCCTCCAATACCCGTGAGTCGGCACAAAATATTCGCCAGATTGTCGAGGGACTTACCGGGCAGGCCAGCACATCGGTTACCGTGGCGCAGGAAGGCGCCAGAGATGCTGAAACAGGTCTGCAGCGTGTAATTGAATCGGAAACCATGTTGCAAGGGATCGCAGACGCCGTAAACCGTATTACCACCATGTCTGAACAGATGGCAGCAGCCGTTGAAGAGCAGGCTCTGGTATCAGAAGAAGTGAATCGACAGGTTAAGGAGATTTCTCTGCTGTCTGAAAGCAGCCTGGCCCGTACCGAAGAAAGTGCGGACAGTATTAGACGTTCGCAAAAGGTCTCCGCAGAGCTGCATGAGTTGGTAAACCGGTTCAAGCAGTAGTCGGGAAGTGTGAAAGGCGGAAGGGCGTGGGCATTCACTTCCGTTTCGTTGAGCAGCTTGAAGCAGGGGCTCAAACACCTGTCAGCCTGTCTGTAGTGTTGATAGTAGTGATGAGCCCGAATCATGTATAATTCGCGCTCAGTTTTTAACCCGTGGATTTCTCAGCGCCCTATGCACACCGACAGCCTCGACAAACAGACCAAAACCCGCCTGAACAAGCTGCAGAAGCGTCTGCGCCGCGAGGTGGGCCAGGCCATTGAAGCCTTCAACATGATCGAAGAAGGCGACAAGGTGATGGTGTGCCTGTCAGGTGGCAAGGACTCCTACGCCATGCTCGATATTCTGCTGAACCTGCAGAAGAGTGCGCCGATTCGCTTTGAGCTGGTGGCGGTGAATCTGGATCAGAAACAGCCGGGCTTCCCGGAAGAGGTGCTGCCGACCTACCTGGAATCGATCGGTGTGCCTTTCCACATCGTTGAGCGTGATACCTATTCCATCGTCAAGGAAGTGGTGCCCGAGGGTAAAACGACCTGTGCGCTCTGCTCACGCCTGCGCCGTGGCACCCTGTACGGCTTTGCCGACGAGATCGGTGCCAACAAGATCGCGCTGGGTCATCACCGTGATGATATTCTGGAAACCTTCTTCCTCAACATGTTCTACGGCGGCAAACTGAAGTCCATGCCGCCGAAGCTGGTGTCCGACGATGGCAAGAACATGGTGATTCGTCCGTTGGCCTACGCCCGCGAGAAGGATATTGCCGAGTATGCCGAGCTACGTGAATTCCCGATCATCCCGTGCAATCTGTGCGGTTCTCAGGAAAACCTGCAGCGTCAGGTGATCAAGGAAATGCTGCAGGGCTGGGACAAGAGCCATCCGGGCCGCATCGAAACCATGTTCCGCGCCCTGTGCAATGTGGTGCCTTCACATCTGGCCGACCATCAGTTGTTTGACTTCAAGGGCCTGCAGCTGGGCTTCCCGCATGGCATCGCGCCGGACACCGGCAGTGCGCTAGGCCCTCTGGGGGATGATGAAGAGACCGGGGCTAACGGCTCTGGTGTTCAGGTAATGGAAAAGATCGACATCCTCTCGGTTTAACCGGCCGCTTAAACCGCAACGCTTGACCTCTGACTCCCTTTTGCGGATATTCGGGTTTACCCTGGTAAACGAGCCGAATAACAACAAAAGGGAGTTAGTATGTCTCAGTCACTTCTGACGCGTCAGGATCACGAGGGTGTGGCCACTCTGACGCTGTCCCGCCCCGATGCCTATAACAGCCTTTCCCTGGAGCTGATGCAGGCATTGCACGCCGAATTGGATAAGATTGCCGATGACTTGGCTGTGCGCTGCGTCGTGATTCGCGGTGCCGGCAAGGGGTTTTGTGCCGGGCACGACCTCAAGCAGATGCTGGGAGAGGGCGAGGAAGCCTATTACCGTTGCACCTTCGAAACCTGCTCCAAACTGATGCAGCGGATTGTCAGTCTGCCGGTGCCCGTGATCGCCCAGGTACATGGTGTCGCGACGGCGGCGGGTTGTCAGCTGGTTGCCAGCGCCGATCTGGCTGTGGCGGCCGACAATGCCCGCTTCGCCACTCCCGGTGTCAACATCGGTCTGTTCTGCTCCACACCGATGGTGGCGTTGAGTCGAGCGGTGCAGCCCAAACATGCCATGGAGCTGTTGCTGACCGGCGGGCTTGTCGATGCCCAGCGTGCCTTTGATATGGGGTTAATCAACCAGCAGGTCCCTGAAGCCGAGCTGGATGAGGCGGTGGTGACTTTAGCGGCCAAGATTGCATCCAAGTCCCGTAAGACACTACAGATCGGCAAGCAGGCGTTCTATCGTCAACGTGAAATGCCGCTGGCGGATGCTTATGAATACTGCAGTGAGGTCATGGTGGGCAACATGCTGACCGATGATGCCCAGGAAGGGATAGACGCCTTCATCAACAAGCGCAAGCCGGAGTGGAGCCACCGCTGAATCGCTGGGTGGCGCTCGCCCCTCGCCAGTTTCATCGCGAGGTCAGAGCGCCAGTACTCCTTTGGTGATCGGCAGTAGTGCCGCGAGCAGCGAGATGGTCAGAATCCAGGGTTTGAGCGTGTTGATCTGCCAGATACGCTCAGACCTGTAGCCCAGAAAGCTGCCCAGTGCCATGCCGGGCAGCAGTTTCAACGATAGCCAGAGATGTGTTTCGCTTAACTGTGCGGCGCTGAACAGCATCGCCAGCGAAATGACGGTACCCACCAGAAAGAAACCCGCCAGTTCGGCTCGGGCGATAGCCGGGTTTTGCTCCTGATACACCAGTGCCATCGGCGGACCACCGATGCCGGTTGCGGTGCCGACCAGGCCGGAAAAAAATCCGCCCAGGGTCAGGTTACGGCCGGTGGTGCTCAGCTTGATGGAGTGCCAGCTCAGAAGTGTCGCCAGCAGCAGGGTCGCGCCCAGAAACAGGCCAAGCAGGGCCTGGCTCATCGCCTGCACCAGCAATGCCCCAGCCCAGGCACCGGGGACCCGGGCCAGAATGGCCGGGAGAATGCGGCGCCACCGCAGTTGCTGAGAGCCCTGAAGCACCATAACCACCGCCAGGCTGAAACCGATCATCAGAATAGGGCCGGGAACATAGGCAGGATTGATCTGGTAGAGAATGGGGGCGGCCAGCAGGCCGTAGCCGATGCCGATGCGAGACTGGACGAAGACACCAGCGGCCACCACGAGCACGGCCAGAAGTTCGGGGGCTGTATAGAGCATCGATCAGGTCCTGAAAGTGGAAAAAGCCCCCGGAGAGGTTAGTGCGGGACCTCCCGGGGGCTTTGTTGAACAGGATGATACCGGCTTCAGCGGCCGCCGGCATCCGCGCGTGATCGGTCGCTGTTCTCGACCAACACTTCGGCACCGATACGGTTAATCTCCTGCCAGAGCGCAGGATCGATATCGATCCCGGTATCGACACTTTGCTCCTTGTTCAGCTCAACCTGTGACTCTGTCAGCAGGCGGGTTTTGCGATGCTTGAGCCTGGTTGAAAGATCTACCCGGGAACTGCAGATGATGGTCAATGCCTGCTTGTCGTCCGGGCTGGCGTTCAGGCAGGTCTTGGCTTCGCTGTAGCTTGGGTAGCGCTCACCGGCCCTGATGGCAGCAGTGTGCTCGCTGATGTTATGTTCACCGTTCTGCCAGTAGGCCGCCACGCTGATGCCGCGTCGGCCGCAGTCGGTCAGCGCCTTGAGAATGAACATGCGGTTGTGGCAGTTGTGCACGGTGACCGTGGCGATACCAACCTCCAGTGCCTTGGCGTGGGCCAGGTCGACAGCGGCGGCGATGCAGTTCAGGGCACTGCGGTCATGGCTGTCGATGATCGCCGAGGTGCTGTCTTCGTACACTACGCTGCTCAATGGCTTGTCGCTGTCATTGCGGATGTAGGGCAGCGCGCGTTTCAGTTCGCCGAGGCCATTGAGGCCGTGTTTCTCCAGCCAGAGGATCATGTTGGCAGCGTCTTCATAGTTACCGACAAAGTAGCCGCTGGCTTCGAAGCAGCGGCGCAATGCCGCTTTCAGTTCGTTCATGGAAATATGCATGGGGCTACTCCTTACTGCTGTGGTGCCAGAGGCATGAACCAGTCATCGCCAAAGCGGTTGCCGATATCTTCCAGCAGCGGAGCGCCCTGGAACATGGTGTTGCGTACCCAGAGGCGGGAGCGCGGATCGAACTTGCTGACGCCGAAGAATGCGAGTTTGCAGCGCAGCAGGTGCATCGGCAGCACATTGCGATCCAGCAGGTTGGCCTGGATGTCGCCATAGATGCAGCGGTTCATGCTCTGGATGCGGCGTACGATGCCACGCATCTTCGGACGGGCGACCATGAAGCGTGCCGTGGTGTGATCAGGGTGCTGTTCGATGTATGCGCACAGCTGGTCGTAGCACTTGCGCACGGCATAGCCCACGCCCAGCGCCATCTGCTTCTTCTTGGCTTCGGCATCGGCAACGCTGCCAAGGCGCGGTTCCATCTTCTCCTCCGACCGATACCAGCAGGTTTCACGAGCGCCGTCTACGCTGAAATCGATGGCCAGCGCCCAGGCATAGCGACTTTCGATCACGCTTTTGAGGGTCTGCAACGGCATCAGCGGGTCCAGATCAAGGAATTCCTCGGCGCAGTGGTAATCCTCCAGCTCGTCCACCAGTTCCGGGTAAAGCTCAAGGAGGATGGAAACCAGCATCTCCTGACCCTGCAGCGAGCAGTGTTGCTCGCTCCAATCCAGCAATGTGCCCCAGTCTTCAAAGGGCTGTGCTGCCTGAACCGCGAGTGCTTCAAGATCCACCAGTACCTGCTGGTTGTTGCGGGTCTGCCACTCATCCTCGGTCCAGATCTCACGGGTATGCCGGGTGCAGCGGTCAATCAATTCGTTGAGCTGTACGCGAATGCGTGGGGTGATGTCACCCAGTACCCGTACACGGGCAAGGGCCAGTTCACGCATCTCAATCCACTGGTTGATCAGTAACGGGTGGTTGACCAGGTAGGGCGCCATACCCAGGCCGGTTGAGTTGCCGATGCCGAAGTAGCGCTTGATCTCGGGCTGCATCGGCTGGAAACTCTCCGGCGCGCGGTGACGTGCGATATGCTCAGCCTGCAGCAGGCTGAAGTTGCGCAGCATCAGGCAGACAAACATCTCGGCGGCGAAGGGACGCGCAAAGTCCTTGTAATGGGTTCGAACCTTTTCCCAGTCGGCCATGCCCAGCTTACCACTGCCGTAGACGGCGGTGGTGCGGTACAGGTAGCCCACCTTGGCGATGCGCTGGATGTCAGGCTGTTCACCCTTGGCAAGCTGCTCGACCACATAGTCGAAGTTGCGAGCGCTGCGGTTGGCGCGGGAGAGCACAAAAACGCGTGCATCGACGCGGCCGGCTTCCTGTTTGGGCACATTCTGGCGCAGTTTTTCCAGGTAGATGTCATCGACCTGACCTTCTACCAGCGCCATGGTCAGGTCCCACTGGGTGGCGATGACACGGTCGTTGCGTTCCTCCGGTGACAGGTAGTTGGAGAACAGCACGAAGCTATACAGGCCCTGGGGCGCACGCACTTCATAGACGACTGTTCCGTACCCGTCCTGGTCAAGCTCGAATCGAGCCGGCTCAATCTGCCAGCGCTCGCGCATGATGCGACGCACAAGCGTACGCATGAAGCTCAGGCGGCTCTGGTGCAGTGCCCCGAGTCGCTCCAGGTTCATGACCTGCTCGGCGGGGCGCAGGGGGAGCGCATTGCCGCCCCGCAGTGAGGTTTGGATAGCAGCAGACGTTGTCATTATTATGATCCTCTAATTTGCTCCACATCTCTTTCAGGTAGTCGCTGCCATCAAGGTCAGCTCAGCATAGATGTGATGGAAACCTTGCGCTCTGGGTCTCTGCTGGCTTCCTGTTTAGTTATAGTCCGCAGAGAGAGGGACACCCGCAGGTGACGCACTTATCTTGGTTCAAAGCGGGGCAGGGGGACAAATGAAAAGGATCTATCGCTTGATAAGCGGGGCTTATCAAAATTGGCAAGCCTATTACTTTTTTTGTATTTTGAAACTTGGCCCGACATCTTTGATGACCCGGTTTGATGACCAGAGTGCCGGGCCGGTTGTCATCCAGTCTCGGGCTGCCGATTTTCCTCCAGAATGAACGTGACCAGCGCTTCAGCAGCGGGTGAGAGCGACTTGTTGCTCAGGCGAACGATGCCAATGCTGCGCACGACCTGGGGGGAAGTGAGTGGAATAAACGCAAGCGTACTGCTTTCCTGCGGAAAGGCAAACCGGGGCAGGGTGGTAACCCCAAGGCCCGCCTCAAGCATCGCCACCAGCGAGATCATGTTGGAGATGTAGAACTGGGAATCGTGCAGCATCGGTTCCGCTTCTGTACCTTCCAGCAGTCGCGAGGTGCCGTTGCTGATCAGACGATGCTCGCGCAGGGTTTCCCAGTGCAGTTCTTCCTGTCCAGCCAGCGGATGGTCGCGGCGGCAAACGACGCCGACATGATCTTCCCAGATCGGGGTAAAGCTCTTGTCACCATGCTCCTCGGCATGCCACAAGCTGGCGATGCCAAAGTCCACCTGCTGATTTTCCACCATGCTGAGCACAGCGGCAGCGTTGTCGTCATAGAAGCTGATATGCAGGTCAGGGGCATTGGCTACGAAGCGGGACAGGATATCGGGCAACATGCGGCTGGCGATAGAGGGGACCGAGGCCAGCCGCAAATGGCCGGTCTTGTGTTCGGCCATCAGTGTCATGTCCTCGGCGATGCGGTCGTGATGTGCGATCAACTCCTTGGCCTGGGGCAGGAAATGGCGACCGAAAGGGGTCAGCTCAGCGTTGGCCGATTTGGCATTGCGTTTCTCGAACAGAGACTCGCCGAGCTTGTTCTCCAGATCCTTGATCGATAACGAGATGGCCGGTTGAGTCCTGTGGGCTTTTTCAGCGGCCGCATGAAAGCCTTTCAACTCGGCAACCCAGACGAAGTGTCTGAGCTGGGCGATTTTCAATTCTGGCAGCATGGCAAGACCTCCAGAGGCATCGGGCTACTATCGATAAGATAGTCTTATCATCAGATATTTTTTATTAATTTTTGTTATTAAAAAACGGGATCTAGCATACCTTCATCCACACGGTGGACACCAGACCAGAGGGGCTCGGTTCGATTTCGGGCCAGACTCCGAAGGGCTGGTGATGTGCAGAGGCGGGCTCTCAGCTTCTGTATTCAAGTCAAACAACCAAGAACAGTCCCAGGTGCCTGGAGTGCCCATAATGAAAATAAGAATGACATGCCTTTCACTCGCTTGTGCTTCCCTGATACCGCTGGTGGCAACCGCCACTGAGCCGGAGATCAACTTTTATGGCAGCCTGCGTGTCCAGCTGGAAAAAACCGGTCATACCGAAAGTACTGATTTCAAGGATGCGGCCAGCCGTATTGGTGTTGATGGTCGCCATCAGCTGGATGAATCTATGACCGCTTTTGCCAAGTATGAAGTCGCGCTTGATCTGGACGAGCGCGAGGTCGGGGATGAGCGTCAGGGCTATGTTGGCCTGACAGGCGATTTTGGTACCTTGATGGCCGGACGCTTCTGGTCCGCCTTTTACAATGCGGTGGGCTATGCCGGTGACCAGTTGTGGTGGGATTCGGCCCCGGCCTATTACACACTGGATGGTGATTTCCGCATAGGTGATTCGATCATGTACACCAGCCCGGATATCAGTGGGCTTCAGTTATCGGTATTGGCCCAGTTCGATGATGACTCCAATGATGATGAGGTTGAGCAATCACAGTACACCGCCACCTATCAGGCCAGCGACAGTCTCAAACTGGCAGTGGGGTATATCAATGATGACAATGACTCTGTCGGAGTTGCAGCCTATTACACGGGTGAAGGCTTCTACATCAACGGTGCCTATATCGACAAGGACAATGCCGGCAAGGGTGCCGACCTGATTGGCGGTATCAGGGCGGATAAAAGCCTGTACACGCTTGCCTTGTCTACGCTCGAGGATGAGTCAGGGGCTGGCAGCGACTTTGATGCCGTGACCCTTGGGTACCAGTATGATTTTCACCCCAAGGTGAAGCTCTGGGTCGAGGCGATGGCCTGGGATGGTGTTCTTTATGGCAATGAGGACTCCCACACGGTCAACATTGGTATGAATTACGATTTCTGACCTGCCTCGCTCCACTTTGCCCGTGCGTAATGGTGTCCCCTTCTGTTGCGCATGGGTCTCAATCGGTTTAACCCCGTCCTGATGTGATTACGGCATGTCTTCCCAGACTTTCGCCAGGCCTGTGACCATCCATCCCTGTTTTGAGTCTACTCCAGCCAGCCTGCCGGCTGGATCTCGCTGGGCCGGAAGGCGTGTCTGGGTCGTCCTGTCGTTAAACCTGCTTCTGATAAGAAAGACTAATCATTAAATATTATTTATTAATTTTTATTATTAAATCGTCCTGCCTAAGATGAGCTCATCAACTTGGTGGAGGTAATCATGTCTGAATCAATCTTTCGTAACTATATCGCCGGTGAATGGGTCGAAGGCGCGGCTGTCATCGCCAATATCAGCCCGGCCGACATCAGTGATGTGATCGGCCAGTATGCTCAGGCCGACAAGGCGCAGACCGAAGCCGCGATCGCAGCGGCCGTCAGGGGCCAGGAAGAGTGGCAGAAGAGTGGCCTGGAACAGCGTTACTCTGTTCTCATGTCGATCGGTGACGAGCTGATTGCCCGCAAGGAT
Source organism: uncultured Marinobacterium sp. (assembly GCA_963677795.1). GTDB lineage: Bacteria > Pseudomonadota > Gammaproteobacteria > Pseudomonadales > Balneatricaceae > Marinobacterium. The sequence continues at coordinate 3,662,885 of OY782520.1, forward strand.
GAATTGGGGGAATTGCTGGCGCGCGAAGAGGGCAAGACGCTGGCAGAAGGTGCGGGCGAAGTCTATCGCTCCGGCCAGTTCTTCCATTACTACGCCGCTGAAGTACTGCGTCAGATGGGCGAAACCGCCGATTCAGTACGTCCGGGCATCGAGGTGGAAACCCGCCGTGAGCCGGTAGGCGTGGTCGGCATCATCACACCCTGGAACTTCCCGACCGCCACCGGAGCCTGGAAGATTGCACCGGCGCTGGCCTTCGGTAACGCCGTGGTATGGAAGCCCGCCAATCAGGTGCCGGCATCCGCCTGGGCGCTGACCGAAATCATCTCCCGTCAGGGCTTGCCGGCCGGTACCTTCAACCTGGTGATGGGACCGGGTGCGGAAGTCGGTGATGTACTGATCCATTCTCGTGACATCAATGCACTGACCTTCACCGGCTCACTGGAGACCGGTCGCAAGGTGGCGGCCGCGACCGCCGTTAACCTGGTCAAGTGCCAGTTGGAGATGGGCAGCAAGAACGCCCTGGTGGTGCTGGATGATGCGGATCTGGACAACGCGGTTGAGTGCGCTGTCAACGGTGCCTTCGGTGGTACCGGCCAGAAATGCACTGCGTCTTCCCGCCTGATCGTGACCGAAGGTATCCACGACCGTTTTGTTGAAGCCGTTAAAACCCGCATGCAGAAACTGGTGGTGGGCCACCCGCTGAAAGATGGCGTGCATATCGGTGCCGTGGCGGATGCCCGTCAGATGGAACAGAACCTGGAGTACCTGGAACTGGCCAAGAGCGAAGGCGGAGAGCTGGCCTGCGGTGGCGAAGTACTGAAAGAAGAGACCGAAGGTTACTTCATGCAGCCGGCCCTGTTCACCGGTACCACCAACGACATGCGCATCAACCGTGAAGAAGCCTTTGCTCCGATCGCCTGCGTGATCAAGGTGAAGGACTACGAGGAAGCGCTGGCGACGCTGAACGATACCAACTTCGGTCTGACCGGCGGCATCTGCACCCAGTCGCTGAAATATGCCACCGACTTCAAGCGTCGCGCCAAGACTGGCTGCGTGATGATCAACCTGCCGACGGCCGGTACCGACTATCACGTGCCGTTTGGTGGACGCAAGGACTCCAGCTTTGGCCCGCGTGAGCAGGGCAGCTATGCCAAGGAGTTCTACACAGTTGTCAAAACCACCTACATGCGTGCGTAAGCGGAGCCGGCCATGAACCAGAACCTGCACAAAGACCTGATCGTGATCGACGGCCTCCAGTACTCCAACTGGAACCGCCAGATCTTCGAACAGCTGCGCGAAGGTGGTGTAACCATGGTGCATGTCACCATCGTTTACCACGAACAGATCCGTGAAACCCTGCTGCGCATCGCCGAGTGGAACCGTCACTTCGAACACAACGCCGACCTGATCATGCCGGTCAAAAGCGCGGAAGATATCCGTCGCGCCAAGGCGCTGGGCAAGGTGGGCATCATGTTCGGTGCCCAGAACTGTTCGCCGATCGAGGATGATATCGGCATGGTCGAGGTGATGCGTGAGCTGAATCTGATGATCATGCAGCTGACCTACAACAATCAGAGCCTGCTGGCCTGCGGTTGCTATGAAGCTGAAGACAGTGGTGTGACCCGTTTCGGCCAGCAGGTGATTCGCGAGATGAACCGTGTTGGTATGGTGGTGGACATGAGCCACAGCGGCGAACGCAGTACGCTGGATGCGATCGAGCTGTCAGAGCGTCCCATTGTGATCTCGCATGCCAATCCGACCAGCTTCCATGCAGCCAAGCGCAACAAGTCAGACACCGTGCTGAAGGCGCTGGGTGAGTCCGGCGGGTTACTGGGTTTCAGTCTCTATCCGTTTCATCTCAAGAACGGCTCTGACTGCACGCTGGAAGAGTTCTGCGACATGGTGGCACGCACCGCTGACCTGATGGGTGTTGAGCATATCGGTATCGGCACGGATCTATGTCAGGAGCAGCCGCTGTCGGTGCTGGAATGGATGCGTAACGGTCGCTGGTCGAAAGAGATGGACTACGGCGAAGGCTCCAAGTCCAATGCTGACTGGCCGCGTCCGTTGTCCTGGTTTCGTGACAGCCGTGACTTTCCCAACCTGACCGCAGGCCTGCAGGCGCGTGGCTTCAGTGATGAGGACGTGGCGCGGATCATGGGCCGCAACTGGCTCAACTTCCTTGATGATGCACTTGAGCCTCGCAACTGATATTTCGGCATGAGCATTACGCCCATGCCCGCATGAAATGACCCCGCAGCCTCAAGGCTGAGGCTGCGGGGCCCCGCCCAATCTCCGAATAATCATAAATATAACAGCTCACCAGGAGACTAAAATGAATACAACTACACAGGCTGCGACTGCCAGCCGGGAGCTTGATATGCCAGGCAAGTCATGGCTTTCAGGCGTGGACCTCCCCGTGTTCCTGATCAGCGGTGGGATTCTCGTCCTTTTTGCCGCCTTTGCCCTCTATGACATCGATTTGGTGTCTGGCTGGGTTAATACGGCCTTTTCTGCCTCAACCAAGTACTTTGGTGCCTATTGGCAGGTGCTTTTGCTGCTGACCTTTATCATCGGTCTGGTGTTGAGCTTCGGACGCACTGGCAGTGTGGTGATGGGAGGTGTCAAAACACCCGATATCACCACCTTTCAGTGGATCTCGATCATCATGTGCACTTTGCTGGCCGGAGGCGGCGTGTTCTGGGCCGCGGCCGAGCCGATGGCGCACTTTACCTCGCCACCGCCGTTGTTCGCCGCTGAGGGGGCAGAAGCCGGCACTGTGCAGGCGGCCTACAATGCGCTGGCGCAGAGCTTCATGCACTGGGGCTTTCTGGCCTGGGCCATTCTGGGCAGCTTGACCGGCATCATCTTCATGTACCTCCATTATGAAAAGGGCCTGCCCCTGAAGCCGCGTACCCTGCTGTACCCGGTGCTGGGTGACCGGGTGATGAAAGGTCCGCTGGGTGCCATCGTGGATTCCTGCTGTGTGCTGGCTGTCGTGGCGGGTACCGTAGGGCCGATCGGCTTCCTGGGGCTGCAGGTGAGTTTCGGTTTGGAGAAGCTGTTTGGTATTCCCAACACCTATGCTACCCAAGTCGTCATCCTGGTAGGTTTGATCTGCCTCTATACCCTGTCGGCGGTGAGCGGTGTGAATCGTGGTATCCAGATTCTGAGCCGTGCCAACGTGATCCTTGCCGTCGGCCTGATGCTGTTCATCCTGGTGCTGGGCCCGACCGGCTTTATCGTAGATGGCTACCTGCAGTCATTTGGCATCTATGTCAGTGAATTCATCCCGATGGCGACGTTCCGCGCCGACACCGGGTGGCTGGACTGGTGGACCGTGTTCTTCTGGGGCTGGTTCCTGGGTTATGGTCCGCTGATGGCGATGTTTGTTGCGCGTATCTCCCGTGGCCGCACTATCCGCGAAATGATCATGCTGATTTCGGTGGTGGCCCCGGTTATTACCTGCTTCTGGTTCACCATCGTCGGCGGGGCTGGGCTGTCGTTCGAATTGAACAACCCGGGGGTCATCTCCGAGCCGTTCACCGGCTTCAACCTGCCGGCTGCCTTGATGGCAATCACCGAGCAGTTGCCGATGGGCTTCCTGATCTCTGTGCTGTTCCTGATCCTGACCACCATTTTTGTGGCCACCACTGGTGACTCCATGACCTATGCGGTCTCCATGGTGATGACCGGTACCGATCATCCGCAGAGCAGTGTGCGCGTGTTCTGGGGCATCATGATGGGTGTCATGGCAGCGCTGCTGATCTCCATCGGCTCGGGTGGTATCTCGGCGCTGCAATCCTTCATCGTGGTTACTGCCGTACCGGTATCCCTGGTACTGCTGCCGTCGCTCTGGGTCGCACCCAAAATCGCCCGCCAGATGGCGAAAGAGCAGGGGCTCTAATTCAGTAAGGCCGGGCAGCTCCCAAAGAGGGGCCTGTCCGGCCAATGACCTTCCTTTTCCTCTTAATTCAACGACTGAGAATGCTATGAAAACAGCTGTTAAAACTGACCTCTTTGCGTCCAAGGCTCCGCTGGAATGGGCTGTCATCGCCAACGGTACCCTGTCCACGGCTCAGATCCCGATTGATGCCAACGGCCAGGTAGTCGAAGGCGGTATCGAAGCTCAGGCGCGCCAGACCATGGACAACTTCAAGCACACCATTGAAGCCGCCAACCTGACCATGGCAGATGTGACCCAGGTGTTGATCTATGTGACTGATCGCTCCCAACTGCCGGTGTTCAATCAGGTCTACGCGGAGTATTTCGAAGCGCCGTACCCGAACCGGGCGGCCATGATCGTGGCCGGTCTGGCTCGAGAAGAGATGCTGTGTGAGATCGTGGCTTACGCGGCGGTGCCGTCGTAAGCATAAAAAAGCCCCTTGCCGTGATGGCAAGAGGCCTCTTTCTTTCAGGCGGCGGTTGCCGCCTTTTTTAGTGCAGTTCGAGCTGGATATGGAAGGTGGTACCCACCTCCAGATCCGAAGTTACTGCCATGTGACCACGGTGCTGTTCGGTGATCACGAAGTAGGCGAAGGACAGTCGCTTGTCGGCCGCCGCTGAAGGCTGTTCCATGTTGGCGCTGTGCACATAGGGTTCGAACAGGTGCATCTGTTCTTCATTGCTCAGGCCTGTACCGTTGTGCTGGATGCGGATCGACAGGGAGTCATAGGACTTGCCGACATAAAGCTTGATCGTCGGAATGAAGTCCAGGCCCTTGGATTCCGCCTTTTCGACCAGTGACTGGTAGGCGTGACGGAACAGGCTCAGGAATACCTGCTGCAGCTCGGTGATATGGCAGGGCGCCTGGGGAATGTCGCTTTCAAAGTGACGCTCGACCTTGATCTTGCCGAATGGAATGGCATCTGGCAGAGACAGGGCTTCGCTGGCCTGGGTCAGTGAATGCTCAAGGATGTCGACCACATTGGCAGGTTCCGCCAGTGCGTTACGACCACGGGCAAACTGCAACAGGTTGCGAATGACCGACTCTACCTGTTCGCCATTATCGGCTGCGTGCTCCAGCAGGCCCTGCAGGCGCGCGAATTCACTGCCTTGTTTGCTGTCTGCCGGCAGCAGATGTCCAGCCTCGAGAATATTCTGGAAGCTGCGCAGGTCAAACAGGATGGCCTGCAGCGGCTTATGAATGTCGTTGGCCATCGCTGTGGCCAGTTCACCCATGGATGACAGCTTGTCATGCTGAATCAGCATGTTTTCGGTGATCACTCGACGGGTGACATCATCCACCAGAAGCACTACACCGGGTTCAGCGTAGTTTTCCAGCGGGTAAACCGTGATGTCCATATGGTAACTGCCCGGCTGGCTGTATCTCAGCGTCAGGGGTTGCTGCTTATCCAACGCCTGCTCGATATGCTTGGGTGTTACCGTGATATCCGAATAAATAGACCAGAGGTTACGGCCAATGGCGTCTTCCGCCCGGGTGCCGGATAGCTGTTCGGCCTTGCGGTTCCAGTGCGTAATGACGCCATCCTTGTTCAGGCCGACCAGCAGCAGCGGCATGGAATTGAGAATGTTCTGGATATAGGACTCGGAGGCCTGCAGGCGCTGGGTAGTCACAACGTGCTCGGCTACCTCTTTCTCAAGTTTGGCGGTACGGTCTTGTACCCGCTCTTCCAGGTGGCCGCGGATCTCTTCCAGTTCGATGTTGTAGCGTCGCGCACGCAGCCAGGTGATGAGCAGCACAATGGCGACAACTGTCAGCAGAATAATCAGTACGCCGCTGGAAAAGTTGGCAACGTATTGCCAGCGGGTCGTGCCATCCTCATTGCGGAACGGGGCCAGCAGGCTGGCGTACGTAAATGGCGAGGTCAGTAACAGCGTAGTCAGCAGCAGAAGTCGTGTCATGATGATGTAGGGGCGAATGTCCAGGTGGAAAGGATAAATGTTAAGCAGTGACAGTATAACGGATAGCGGGGGCGCTAAGGTATGTAGTTGCTGATTTAACTTCTGACTAAGGCGTAAGCCAGAGAAAGAAATGAAAAAAAGGCGCCTGAAGCGCCTTTGGGGGAGAGAGCTGGGGCCCGTCAGGGCTTGTCGATGTCCTCATGCTCAAGCCACATCGCGTTGATGATGCCGAATGAGCAGGCCAGGAGCACACCGAGAATCCAGGCGAAGTACCACATGGTTGTATCTCCTTCTTAGTAGGACGAGTAATCGTTTTCCTGAATGTAATCCACCGAGATCTTGGCCCACAGGGAGCGGTAGCACCACAGGGTGTAGCCGAGAATGATCGGCACGAAGATGAAGGCTGCAATGGCCATTACGTTCAGGGTCAAATGGCTGGAGGCCGCATCCCAGAGCGTCAGGCTGGAGTTCGGGCTCAGGCTGGATGGCATCACGAACGGGAACATGGATACGCCCGCCGTGGCGATAATGCCGGCCAGTGCCAGGGAGCTGAACAGGAACGCCCAGCCCGGGCGCTTAATACCTGACAGCAGGAAAACACCTATCAGGCCGACAAAGCCGGTGATCGGGGCCAGCATGGTCAGCGGGTAGGCGCTGTAGTTGGCCAGCCAGGCGCCTTCGGCGATCACGACTTCTTTGGCCAGTGGGTTGGGCAGTGCGCCAAGTTCAGGCTGACTGACAATCTTGTAGCCATCAATACCCAGGCTCAGCCAGATGCCGGCCAGTGCGAATGCCGCAAGGGTGACCGCGGCCAGCAGCTGGGCGTACCCCCGGGCGCGGCGTTCGACATCGCCGTGGCTGCGCAGGTTGATCCAGACGGCGCCATGCATGGACAGCATGGCCAGGCTGACGATACCGCACAGGAGACCGAAGGGATTGAGCAGGCCAAACAGGTTGCCATCGTAGCTGGGGCGCATGAACTCGTCGTGCTGGAAGGGTACGCCCAGCAACAGGTTGCCGAAGGCCACGCCGAATACCAGGGAGGGTACCACGCCGCCAGCGATCAGGCCCCAGTCCCAGGCGCGACGCCATTTGGTGTTGGCCAGCTTGGAGCGGTAGTCGAACCCGACTGGGCGGAAGAACAGGGCAAACAGCACCAGCAGCATGGCCCAGTAGAAGCCCGAGAAAGCTGCGGCATAGACCGCCGGCCAGGCCGCGAAGAGCGCACCACCGGCAGTGATAAACCAGACCTGGTTGCCTTCCCAGTGCGGGCCTACGGTGTTGATCACTACGCGGCGTTCATCGTCAGTCTTGCCGATCAGCGGCAGCAGGGCGCAGGCACCCATGTCGAAGCCGTCGGTGATAGCGAAACCGATCAGCAGCACGCCGACCAGTACCCACCAGAGCAGTTTCAGAGTTTCATAATCGAACAGCATATCAAGTCTCCTTCGCGTTCAGACTTTGACGGCAGATGTTGCCGCGCCGTCCTGTTGTTCGTGGTGGTAACGGCCGGTATGCAGGCTGCTGGGCCCCAGGCGGGCAAATTTCACCATCAGGTAGATCTCGACAATGGCGAGCAGTGTGTAGAGCGCAATGAACGCGAACAGGCTGCCCAGCAGGTCGGCCTTGGTCAGGACCGAAGGCGCTACATAGGTCGGCAGGATCTCACCGATTGCCCAGGGCTGACGGCCGAACTCGGCGACGAACCAGCCCATCTCCGAGGCGATCCAGGGGGCCGGGATCGAGAACAGAGCCATGCGCAGCAGCCAGGGCTTGTTGAACGAGGTACGGCGTGCGGTGAAATAGAACGACAGTGCGAAGACAAGGAACATCCAGAAGCCACAAGCGACCATGATGCGGAAGGCCCAGAACATCGGCGCTACGCTTGGAATGGTGTCGCGTGCCGCCATTTTGATCTGTTCATCGGTGGCATCGACCACCTTGTCGGTGTATTTCTTCAGCAGCAAGCCGAAACCAAGATCGACTTTAACCTGATCGAACTCGGCGCGGAGGGTTTCACTGTCCTCGCCGTTACGCAGGCGCTGCAGCAGTTCATAAGCAACCATGCCGTTGCGGATACGACCTTCGTGTTCAGTGATCAAGTCCTTGATGCCGATGACTTCTTCGTCGATGGAGCGCGTGGCGATAATACCCATGACATAGGGGATCTTGATCGCGTAGTCGGTTTCCATGGTTTCATCGTTAGGCATGCCAAACAGGGTGAAGGCAGCAGGTGCTTCCTCGGTTTCCCATTCCGCTTCGATCACGGCCAGTTTGGTTTTCTGTACGTCGCCAATCTCGTAGCCGGACTCGTCACCCAGCAGAATGACCGACAGAGAGGCTGCCAGACCGAAGCCGGAGGCGATAGCGAAGGAGCGGCGGGCGAACGCCAGATCGCGGCCTTTAAGCAGGTAGTAGGCGCTGATGCCCAGTACGAACATGGCGGCGGTGGTGTAACCTGCAGAGACGGTGTGTACGAACTTGACCTGGGCAACCGGGTTGAAAAACACCTCGGCGAAGCTGGTCATTTCCATGCGCATGGTTTCGTAGCTGAACTCGGAACCGACCGGGTTCTGCATCCAGCCGTTGGCGACCAGTATCCACAATGCAGACAGGTTAGAACCCAGTGCCACCAGCCAGGTGACCATCAGGTGCTTAACCTTGCTCAGTCGATCCCAGCCGAAGAAGAACAGGCCGACGAAGGTGGACTCAAGGAAGAAGGCCATCAAGCCTTCGATCGCCAGCGGCGCACCGAAAATGTCACCTACATAATGGGAGTAGTAAGCCCAGTTGGTGCCGAACTCGAACTCCATGGTCAAGCCGGTGGTGACGCCGAGGGCAAAGTTGATACCAAAGAGCTTGCCCCAGAATTGGGTCATGTCCTTGTAGATCTGCTTGCCGGTCATCACATAGACGGACTCCATGATGGCCAGCATGAATGACAGTCCCAGCGTAAGCGGGACGAAGAGGAAGTGGTACATCGCCGTGATAGCGAACTGTAGCCGGGAAAGATCAACGATGTCCTCAGTGATCATTACCAGTCTCCTGTCAGGGTTGAGCACTTAAGCGTAAGTTATGTCACTGACTTAGCATTTTTCGTGCCATATATTTCTTTAGGTTTTGTATGAATAACTCTTTGATATAAGCCACGAAATACGAAGCTTAGCGCATTGTCAGCGCATATTAATAGGGGCAACACGGTATTGCGGGAAGTGACATAGTGTCGCATGGGTGACAAATATGTCAGTATCATTGGCAAAAATGTCAGATTGGCACCCGCTGATTTAGAAGCAGAGAGAGCGAATGAGCAACGAAACTTTCAATCCGTCCGTCATTCTGGAAGCTATCCCCGAGCCTGCTGCTATCCTGTCAACGCAGTATGAAATTATTGCGACCAACTCGGCTTATCGGGCCTGCTATGCACCGCAAGGTTCTGTGGTCGGCAAAACCTGTTATGCCGTGTCCCACGGTTATTCAGTTCCCTGTGACGAGGCGGGAGAGGCCTGTCCACTCAAAAGTTGTCGGGAAACCGGTCAGCGACAACGGGTGTTGCATCTACACAATACCCCTCAGGGTGAAGAGCATGTGGATGTCGAAATGGTGCCTTTGGAGGACCGTCAGGGGACGCTGGTCGGCTATCTGGAAGTGATGCACCAGGTGCGGGAAGCGCGGGCACAGGTGTCTGGATCCGGAGGACTGGTTGGGCGGGCTGCCAGTTTTACACATATGCTGTCCCTGGTGCACCGTGCGGCACCGAGTGAAATTACGGTGCTGTTGTTGGGTGAGTCCGGTACCGGCAAGGAGCTGGTCGCACGAGCGTTGCATGACAGCAGCCCGCGTGCGCGAGCACCGTTCGTAACAGTGGAATGCTCGGGACTCAGTGAGGGGTTGTTCGAAAGCGAACTGTTTGGGCACGAGCGGGGAGCCTTTACTGGAGCGGTCAGCCGCAAGAAGGGACTGGTGGAAGCGGCGCGAGGTGGGACTTTGTTCCTGGACGAAATCGGTGAGATTCCGCTTAGCCTGCAGGTTAAGCTGCTGCGGTTGATCGAAACCGGCACCTTTCGGCCGGTGGGCAGTGTGGAGCCACAGCATGCCGATTTTCGTCTGGTGTGTGCTACGCACCGCGATCTGCGTCAGATGGTGGTGGATGGCCGCTTCAGGCAGGATCTTTACTACCGAATCTCGGCCTTTCCGGTGCCGCTGCCACCCTTGAGAGAGCGCAATGAAGACCTGCCGCTGCTGGTCTCGGTCTTGCTGCAGCGCCTGCCGGGCGGTGCCTCGGTCCGCTTGGCTGGAGAAACGCTCAAGCGGCTCTCCCGTTACCCTTTCCCTGGAAATATCCGTGAGTTGCGTAACCTGCTGGAGCGTGGAATCTTGCTGGCTGATGATGGTGTTATTTTGCCACATCACCTGCCGCCGGAATTCCAGAGAGCGGATCAGGCTGCGGTAGGACCAGCGGCTGAAACTCTGTTCGACCGGCTGCCGGTTATGCCTCTGGAGGAGCTGGAAGCCGGTTATCTGGCGTCAGTTTCGCGGCGTTATCGGGGCGACCGCCAGGCGCTGGCACATGATCTGGGGGTCAGTGAGCGCACTCTATATCGCAAACTGAAATCCTGATGGGTTAGACCAAAGTATTAGAGTTGTTATGCCTGCCTCGTCTATTGTTATTACATAAAAATAATAAAGAGCCTGTACGGGTTCATAGCGATCGGAGGCTGGCATGCCCAGAATCATCCGCAATACCAGTACGCGCGAAATGTTGGCGCAGCTGGCGCGCGAGTCTGAAGGTCTGTCGCAAAGGGACAGGCGTGAGTTCCTGCGTCGGGGGATTACGGCACTCAGTGCCGCGGCTGCCAGCGCTGCAGTGCCGGCCGCACTGGCCGACAGTATCAACTCTGACAACCTGCCTCCCAACGAGCCTGGCTGGAGTCGGCGTCTAGGGCACGGGGTGGTGGAAAATCCCTACGGCATGCCTTCGGCGTTCGAGAAGGACGTTGTGCGCCGCACCGTGCCCTGGCTGACCGCCGAGTCAATCTCTTCCATTTCCATGACCCCTCTGGCCGAGCTAAAGGGGATCATCACCCCGAGTGGTCTGGTGTTCGAGCGCTACCATGCTGGGGTGCCTGTCATCAACCCGGATGAGCACCGGCTGATTCTGCACGGGCTGGTGGAGCGTCCGCTTATTTTCACCATGGACGATCTGATGCGCTTTCCTTCGGTGTCTGAAATCAAGTTCCTGGAATGTCCGGCCAATGGCGGCATGGAGTGGAAAGGTGCACAGATGGAAGCGCTTCAGTTCACCCATGGCATGCTTAGCTGCTGCGAGTGGACTGGCGTTCCGCTCCGGGTGCTGCTGGAAGAGGCGGGCGTGAAACCCGAGGGCAAATGGATCCTGGCGGAAGGCGCCGATGGTGCACATATGAGCCGTTCGATTCCGATCGAGAAGGCGCTGGATGACACTCTGGTGGTCTATGCTCAGAACGGCGAGCGGCTGCGTCCCGAGCAGGGTTATCCGTTGCGCCTGATCAATCCCGGCTGGGAGGGCAATACCTCTATCAAATGGTTGCGTCGGCTCGAAGTGGGTGATCAGCCCTGGTATCACCGAGAAGAAACATCCAAGTACACCGATCTGCTTGCCAGCGGCAAGGCGCGCAAATTCAGCTTTGTGCAGGAAACCAATTCAGTCATTACCCATCCCTGTCCGGAGAAGCCGATTCGCCAGAGTGGCTTCATTGAGATCGAGGGGCTGGCCTGGTCCGGGCGTGGCACCATCAAACAGGTCGATATTTCCTTTGATGGTGGTGTCAGTTGGCTGCCGGCGCAACTCAAGGGGCTGGTGCTGCCCAAGGCGTTGACCCGCTTCAGTCTGGTGACTCGCTGGGACGGCCAGCCCTGGCTGCTGCAGTCACGGGCGATCGATGAAACCGGCTATGTCCAGCCGACATTGAAGCAGCTGCGCGAGGTGCGCGGTACCAACTCCATCTATCACAAGAATTCGATTCACACCTGGAAGGTGGCAACCAGCGGGGAGGTGACCAATGTTCAGATTACCTGATCGCCACTGGCGTCCCCTTTGTGTTGGGCTGTTGCTGGCAACCAGTGGTCTGGCCGTTGCCGAGCCGTTGGGCATAGGCCGAGCTGCCAGTGTTGAAGAGATTGCCGGCTGGGATATCGACGTGCGGCCCGATGGCAAGGGGCTGCCGCCGGGACAGGGGAGTGTGGCAGATGGCGAGATGTTGTACGAGTCCCGCTGTGCCAGTTGCCATGGCTCCTTTGGCGAGGGCATTGACCGCTGGCCAGTGCTTGCCGGTGGCTATGACACCTTGACGCTGGAGCGGCCGACCAAGACCGTTGGCTCCTACTGGCCCTATGCCAGTACGCTTTGGGACTACATTCATAGAGCCATGCCATTTACGGCACCGCGCTCGCTCTCGGCTGATGAAACCTATGCCATTGCGGCTTATGTGCTTTACCTGAATGAGATTGTTGACGACGAGTTCGTGTTGACGCAGAGCAACCTGGCCGAGGTCAAGATGCCCAATCGGGATGGCTTCTTCCTCGATGATCGCCCGGACTCAACCAATACCCGATGCATGGACAACTGTGCCGATCTGCAGCAGTTGCAGATGGTGGGTACCATCGGCGGTATTACCCCTGTCGGTCATTTCCGCGCCGGTGCTGATGCCCCGGCCGCGTCCCATGAGGCACAGAAGGCGCTTGAGGAGCAGAAAGAGCAGGCGCGCCTCAAGGAGCTTGGGGTCGAGGTGGACGAAACGCCGCATGCCGAGGTGATGTTGTCGGCGGCTGCTCTGGCCGGGCAGCAGGTCTATGAGGCAGCCTGTGTTGCCTGTCATGGCACAGGGCTGGCTGGAGCACCCAAGGTTGGTGATTACCGGGCCTGGGCGCCCAGAATCGAGCAAGGGATGGCGGTGCTGGTCAGGCACGCTGTTGAAGGGTTCGCCGGCAAGCACGGGGTGATGCCACCCAAGGGTGGACGGGTTGATCTGTCAGACAAGCAAGTTTCTGATGCCGTCTCTTTCATGACAGAAAAAAGTCAGTAGGATAGCCGGCTCTAATATATCCATTAGTAATTTATAAATAATATATTTATTCTATAAAGAAATAATAAGAAGTCCTTCTGGGACCGACCGGAGGTAAGATATGCGCAGACTGACCACCGCACTCTGTGCGGCTACAGCTGCTCTGATCCTGAGTGGCCCGGTGACAGCCGCTACGCAAGAGGAGTTGATCGAGCTCGGCAGAGCGGTCTATCACGATAAAACCCGTGGCAACTGCATATCCTGTCACAACATCAACGACCCCATTGCCAACCTGCCCGGAAGTCAGGGGCCGATGATCATCGCCATGAAGCAGCGCTTCCCTGACAAACGCAAACTGCGTGCCCAGGTCTGGGACGCCACCGTTGCCAACCCATTGAGCATCATGCCGCCGATCGGCAAGCACTGGATCCTGTCGGAAGACGAGATCGATGCCGTGGTCGAGTATATCTATCAGTACTAAGGCCCTGACGGGTACAACAAGAGGATGAATCCATGAGTATGAATCGTCGAACCCTGGTCAAGGCCGTTGCTGCAGGTGGTGCGCTGATGGGCTTGGGCGTGCTGATGCCCCGGGCAGCCATGGCGGCCTGGGCCAAAGAGGCCTTCGAAGCCAAGGAGCAGGCCGCGGCCATCAAAGCGTTGTATGGCAGTGATGCGCCTGCCGAAAGTGCTGAAGTCGTGCTGGATGCTCCCGATATCGCTGAAAACGGCGCTGTGGTGCCGGTAACGGTCAGTACCGAGATGGCCAATGTGGAGTCGATGAGCCTTTTCATCGAAAACAACCCGTCGCCATTGGCGGCCCAGTTCATCATCCCCGAAGGGACAGCGGCGGATGTGTCTACCCGTGTGCGCATGGGCAAGACCACCAATGTTACGGCCGTGGTTAAGGCGGACGGAAAACTCTACAGCGCGACCAAGGAGGTCAAGGTCACCATCGGTGGCTGCGGCGGCTAAAAGCGACAGGATCTGAGGAGACACACTATGAGTATCATGAAAGTCAAAGCCAAGGCGCGCGGCGGTAACACCGATGTAAAAATGATGGCCAAGCACATCATGGAAACCGGCCAGCGCAAGGATAAGGCCGGCAATATCATTCCGGCACTCTTCCTGTCGGAAATTGAGGTTAAGCATGGCGACAAGGTGGTTTTTGCGGCCAACCTGGGGCCTGCCGTGTCCAAGAACCCCTATTTCTCTTTCAGTTTTGCCGGTGGCGCGGCAGGCGACACTCTGGAAGTGAACTGGAAGGAAAACACGGGCAAGTCCGGTACGGAAACAGCCGACATCCGCTGAAGACAACCACCGGAGTGAGTATGAAGACAATAAAAAAATTCCTGCTCGGGGCCGGCCTGGTGGCGCTGTCGCAAACAGGTTTGGCTGCTGAGAGTGGTTTTACCCTGGAAACGGTTGATCCCGAAGCGGACCGTCAGGCATTGCAGCAATACTATCAGAAGCGATTTCCCGGTGTGCCTTTGGAAGACTACGTCAACGGTATCTACGCTGTGGATCCGGATTCCCGTAAGCAGTGGGATGCGCTGATGGAATTTCCACCCTACGAGTTTGATCTCGAAGAGGGCGAAGAGCTGTTCAAAACGCCCTTTGCCAACGGCAAGGGCTATGCGGACTGTTTCGACAATGGCGGTATAGGCATTCGCCAGAACTACCCTTACTGGAACAAGGCAGAGGGCACCGTCAAAACACTGGAACAGGAGATCAACGAGTGCCGCGTGAAGAACGGTGAAAAACCGCTGCCGTGGAAAAAAGGTGATATTGCCAAGATTTCCGCCTATATGGCCTTTACCTCCAGGGGTAAACCGTTCGAGATCGACATTCCGGCTGATGACTCGCGTGCACTTCAGGCCTATCTGGATGGCAAGAAATTCTTTTATGCCAAGCGTGGCCAGTTGAACCTGTCATGCGCCAACTGCCATCTACAGGGTTCCCGGATTTATATCCGTGCCGATTTGCCCGGACCGACTTTGGGTCATCCAACCCACTTCCCGGTTGTGCGCTCCAAGTGGGGTGATATAGGGACCTTGCACCGTCGCTATGAGGGCTGTCATCGTGACTCGCGTTCGGTGCCGCTGCCGCCGCAGTCGGATGAGTTTCGCAAGCTGGAGTACTTCCAGACCTACATGAGCAACGGGCTGGTCGTGAACGGGCCGGGTGCACGCAAGTAACGGAGGCAAGTGATGAAACAAGCGACAATGATGCTGGCCGCCGTGCTGGCGCTTCCGGTCGGGGTGGTTCAGGCGCAGTCCCTGGAGCAGGTGTTCAACCAGCAGCGTGCCCTGTATGGCAAGGGGCATGAATTCACTTTCGAGGGTAAAACCTACCAGACCTACCACCCTGAAGAACTGGAAGCGATGGCCGAGGCTAACTCGGTGAATGCTCAGGCGTTGATCGACAGTGCTGAAGCTCTGCGCTTGAAGTCGGCTGAACTTGGTTATGAATGGCGAGACCCAAGCCTCTACCTGCAGCAGGCCAGGGCGCTGCTGGTGGAAGGGAAATGTCAGCAGGCAATGGATATGGCCGCTCGGGCCAAATACCAGGCCCGGATCTCCATTGCGCAGTACGAGGATGCCGAGGCCAACTGGCAACGTGCCGTACCGGAGTAAGTTGTGCTCCGCTTGAGTGCCAATGCCCGCTTACCCTGACCGGGTGCGGGCTTTTTTGTCTGTGGAAGGTGAATGCCATGTCAATGACAAGACGCGAATTTGCTCAGATGCTCGGCATCGCCGGTGTGGCCGGGATGCTGCCGCTCAGGGGGCTTGCAGCCAGCAAGCAGCCTGCTGACCTGTACGAAGTACCCAGTTTTGGCAATGTGCGCCTGCTGCACATGACCGACTGCCATGCGCAGCTGTTGCCGATCTATTTCCGCGAGCCCAATGTCAACCTGGGCGTGGCCGGTGCGGCTGGCAAGGCGCCGCATCTGGTCGGGGACAAGCTGCTGCAGCACTTTGGTCTAGCCTCCGGCAGCATTGAAGCTCATGCCTTTACCTATCTGCATTACGCTGATGCCGCGCAACAGTATGGCAAGGTGGGCGGCTTTGCACATCTGAAGACCCTGGCAGACCGTCTGCGCGACAGCTTCGGGCGCGAAAAGACCCTGTTGCTGGATGGAGGGGATACCTGGCAGGGGTCGGGCACCTCCTACAAGACCCGTGGCATGGACATGGTAAAGGCCTGTAATGCTCTGGGGGTCGATATCATGACCGGTCACTGGGAGTTTACCTATAATCAGGCCGAGATTCTGAGCAATATCAAGACCTTCAACGGTGAATTTCTGGCGCAGAACGTGTTCATCACTGAAGATGCGATGTTCGCCAGCGATACCGAATATCTGTTTGACGATTTCTCCGGTCGGGTGTTCAAGCCATACGCTATTCGTGAACTGGGCGGTGCCCGCATCGCGGTGATCGGGCAGGCGTTCCCGCGTACCAAGATCGCCAACCCCGCACGTTTCATTCCCGACTGGACCTTCGATATCTACGACAGTCGATTGCAGGAGATTGTCGATCAGGTGCGCTCTGAGGAGAAGGTTGATGCGGTGGTGGTGCTGTCACACAACGGTATGGATGTGGATCTGGCCATGGCCAGCCGTGTCTCCGGGGTAGACCTGATACTCGGCGGTCATACCCATGATGGCATGCCGGCGCCGACGGTAGTGCAGAACAGCGGCGGACAGACTCTGGTGTTCAATGCCGGTTCCAACGGCAAGTTCCTGGGCAGCCTGGACCTGGATATTAGCAACGGCAAAATTCAGGACTACCGTTATCGACTGATTCCGGTGTTCTCCGAGTTGATTCCTGCTGATGCGGGCATGCAGGCGCTGATCGACGAAATTCGTGCACCTCACCTGGACTGGCTAAACGAAGAGCTGGCCCTGGCCGGCGACCTCATGTTCCGTCGCGGTAACTTCAACGGTACCTTCGATCAGGTGATCTGTGATGCGCTGCGTGAAGTGGGCGATGCGCAGATCTCTCTGTCGCCGGGTTTCCGTTGGGGGACTACCGTACTGAAAGGGCAGATGATCAACATGGAGCGGGTGCTGGACCAGACCTGCCTGACCTACCCGGAAACCTACGTCCGCGAAATGAAAGGGTCGGAGCTGAAACTGATCATGGAAGACGTGGCCGATAACCTGTTCAACCCCGAACCCTATCTGCAGTCCGGTGGTGACATGGTGCGTGTGGGCGGCTTCGACTATGTCTGTGAACCGGGGCGCACGATCGGTGAACGGATCAGTGAAATGACCCTGGATAACGGTGACAGGATCGAAGCCGACAGGACCTACAAGGTCACCGGCTGGGCAACCGTTGGGGCTCAATCCGAAGGGCCAGCAATCTGGGATGTGGTGGCCGAGTATCTGCGTGACCGCAAGGAGGTCCATGTCGGCAAGCTGAATACGCCCGTACTCAAGGGCGTGAAAGGCAACCCGGGGTTGGCTGATTACCCTGTCGGGGAGGTGGGGTAGCTGCCGTACTGCACAGGTTCCGATAGAATACGGTTTTTTACCGATCAATAGAGGCCTGTGCATGCACGCTTTACGACCTAGTGTCGCCGTGCTGGCGCTGGTGCTGGCAGGCTGTAATGCCTCGGTACCAACCCAGCCGACTTCTTCGGCATCAACCGGAACGCCCACGGCTCAGGATGAGACTGCGTCTTCTGCTGGTCAGCGCAATGCGACTGATGCAGTACAGCCTGCCGCCAATGCTTCATCCGCGCAACGGGGTTCACAATCCCCGGCCAACGCCATTCAGACCGGCTTTGATCAGCTCAGCGGTCGCTTGACGCTGTTACAGGAGCAGGTGTTGCAGCTGCGTACCAGCAGCCAGCAACTGATGGAACAGAACCATATGTTGCTCAATCGCCTGCAGCTGCTGAGTACGCCCTCTGGTGCTGAAGGTGAAGACAGCGTTGAGAACACTGCTGCTGGCGGGGCTGGCGAACAGCTTGATGCGGCCATCGGTCAGTTGATGCAGCTGCTGAACCAGATGGAGATGCCGGAGGCTGAGAGTGGCCAATTTGCGTTGGCAACGACCTATACCCGACAGGGCGCCTGGATTTTGCTGCGTTATGACCGTCATACGGGGGAAACCTGGTTGGCCAATGCGGGTCATTGGCAGGCGCTGGCTGATGTGGACTACCTCAATGTGTCCGCTTACCGGGTGCTGGTGCATCGTGCCGATCAGGATGCCAAGGGCTATGTGGCAGTGCGTATCGATGAGCGCAGTGGCATGAGCTGGTGGCTTAATGGTGATCGCTGGCAGGGGTATGAGCAGTGAGTACGCCGGATTACCAAGCACTGATCCAGATATTCAACCGGCTGTTTCTGCCCAGCTACAATACCGTGCTGGTGGCCGGTGATGACGAGCCGATCTACCTGCCGGCTGATACCGAACATGCCCATCATCGGGTGATTTTCGCCCATGGCTTCTACGCCAGTGCCCTGCATGAGATCTCGCATTGGTGTGTCGCCGGTCCCGAGCGGCGACTGCTGGAAGACTTCGGCTACTGGTACAAGCCGGACGGGCGCACTGCCACAGAGCAGGCCGAGTTCGAGCGTGTGGAGGTAAGGCCCCAGGCATACGAATGGATTTTCAATCAGGCGGCCGGGCGCCGCTTCCATTTCAGTGCCGATAACCTGTCGGCAGGTCTGGGTGCCAGTGAGCAGTTTAAGCAGAATGTGGTGGATCTTGTGCATCAGCTGCTGGCAGAGGGGTTGCCGCCACGGGTGCAGATGCTGGTTGATGCGCTTAGAGCAGAATACGGTACCCCGGAATTGCAGCCCAAGCATTTTCTTCTGGAACCCGAATGGGGGAGTTGTCATGCGTAACTTGAAAGTGCTGGCCAGCGATTGGCAGACCTGTCTGCCGGCTGAGCCGTACAGACTGCCGGAAGGCGAGCAACTGTTGGCGCTGGAGTGTTGCCGGTTTGAAGACTGGTGCTATCAACGGCTCGCGCTGTGGCGCTCCGGTGAGGTCTTTCACTACCTCTATGCGTCCTCATCCGAAGGTGTCTGGGTGCTGGGGGTGTTTGATACTCCGGCGCAGGCGGATTTTTTCCTGGCCTTGCACAACGACAACCCACTGCAGGTGCCAGCGCTGTTGCAGGTTGGCCTTGAAGGTGATGCCGTTAGAGTTGAGCAGGGGGTGTTGTGCTATCCGCACTACGAGGGCTTGTACCGTGTAGGCTTCAAGTCCTATCAGGTTGACCAGGAAGGTGAAGATCCGAATATGAGATCGCTGATCTACGTAGACCGTTACAACAGTCAGGGGTTGGGTGTACTGCCGGAAAAGGAGGCCTGTCTAAAAATATACAGCCACTTCGACGGGCGTCTGCGTGGCTGCAAAATGTGTTGAAGGGGTAAAGCCTGAAACGGGGGGTTAACGGTGCTTGCCGTGTGACATCGGTTCGCCATGGCCCATGCCTGCCGGCATTACCATCTCTACCGGAACCTCCAGCTGTTCGGAGGTTCCATCGGCGAATTCCAGTGTCATCTCGATCTGGCTGCCCTCCTGAAGCGGCGCTTCCAGGCCGATCAGCATGATGTGCAGGCCGCCCGGAGCCAGTTCAACTTCGTTATCGGCCGGCAGTTCAATGGCATCGATTTTACGCATGCGCATCACGCCCTGGTCGTGGATATGCGTATGCAGTTCCACCACTTTGGCGGCGTTGCTGCTGGCATTGACCAGGCTGGTGGCTTCACCCTGGTTGTTGAGCTGCATGAAGACGGCACTGTTAGGCTGGCCGGGCGCAGTGGCGCGGGCATAGGCGCCTTCTACGGTGACGTCGGCAGCCAGTGCTGTACCACTGAGGAGCAGGCTGGTGGTGAGCAGTGTAACCAGTTTTTTCATGATGCTATCCCTGATTGTTAAGAATTGCTTGCAGGCTGGCAGTCAGCTCCTGCGGTGAGCTGTTGTGCAGCAGTGTCTTGACCAGCTGGCCATCACGGTTGACCAGGTAAAGTCTGGAGGAGTGATCAACGGCATAGCCGATGGCGGAATCCTTCAGCTCGACCTTGCGATAGAAAGCGCCATACTGACGGACCACCTGGTCAATCTGCTCCCGAGTGCCGGTAATGCCGATAATCTGCGGTGAGAAGAAAGCGGTATAATCGGCCAGTTTCTCGGGTGTATCGCGCTCGGGGTCGACGCTGATAAAGATCCCCTGAATCTGCTCGCGCTGGTTGTCCGGCAGCTGCTTCAGTGACTGGGTCAACACGGCCAGTGCCGTTGGGCAGACGTCGGGGCAGGAGGCATACCCGATATAGATGACGCTGACCTTGCCGCGGAAATCGGACAGGGAGACGGGGCCCCGCGCAGAGGTCAGCGAGAAGTCGCCGCCCAGGTTGGTATCACCCAGGGCGAGCCTTGTCTCCACTGGCTGCGGGCGAAGCACGAACGCCAGTGCCAGGCCGGCCAGCAAGCAGGCGGTCAGCAGGAGTAAAATTTTGAGTGTTTTCAATTGCGTATTCATCGTGCCTCAAACTCGAACAGGTGCTGTTGCGTCCCCTCGGGGGTTTCAATAGCCAGGGTCAGTTGCCAGCGCATGCTACCCGTGGTGCAAACCGCCAGCTCCGTTTGTCCTTGCCAGTGCGCCGCCGAGCTGCGCTGAAGTTCAAACTGGTTGATGCCCATGTACATGTCGGCGCCCTGAAGGTCGGCGAGAATGCGTTTGGCATCCAGACCGTCCACGCTCAATGCCAGATTCAACGGGCTGAGCGAGCGCATGGGCAAAGGACCTGCTTCAAGCTGTAACCTGCCGTTGCTAAGCTCTATTCGGCAGGCGCCCTGTTGCAGGTTGCAGTCATGGCGTAAGACGCCCGCCTGGGGTGCCAGGGTTTGCTGGTACCAGGTGGCACTGGCCAACACGGTCAGCAGCAGCAGGCCAAGCATTACAAGCTTGACCGGGGAGCCCGATTGTTCTGGTGCTTGGTTCTGGTCACAGGCTGATGTCATATCGTCTCAGTCTAGATGGCTCGGTCAAGGAGAGAAAGTGACAGATTGTCGCATCTGAATCCGTCCAGAGTCGAGTTTGTCTGGCGTGTGGGGGCCGGATTCGTTATCGTGAGGCCTCGGTAAACGGTATACAGCAGAGATTGAAACCGATGAGTGAGAACAGCACGATGCAGGCTGAGTGGGATAGTGCGGTATTCAACCAACAACTGATGCAGCTGATGGATGGCTTGGATGAGTTGGTCATGATGCTGCGTTTGGATGGAACCTGTGCCTGGTGCAATCGCGCCTTTGCCGAGCTGTTGGGCAAAACCCGTGAAGATCTTCTGGGCAAGGCCTACCCGTTGCCAGAGTTGCGTGAGTTGATGGTGGCGGAGCCTCAGCATGCAGTCGAGGCTTGGGTGGAGTCCGCTGAAAAGGGGGCGCGCCTGATCCGTCTGAGTGCCGTTTCGGGTCTGGATGCAGAGGGCTGTGTCGAATCTTTGTTGATTACGGGTCGTGACATGACACCGTTGTACCGGTTGCAGCATCCGCTGTATGTCCGCGGCAATAGTGACCTGCTGCCAGTGACGGCGCCGCAAGTATCAGCCCGTATTGAACATGCCCTGCAGCGCGCCCAGCGTGCCGAGGAGTATGTGGTCTTTCTGGCGCTGCAGATCAGTGGTGCCGGCCCTGTGGTAGATGAAAACGGCTACAGTGCGTCACTTGAGCGAATGGCCCTGGCCTTGCAGCAGAAGATCCGTCAGGGGGACACGCTGGCACATCTGGATTCCGGTGCCTATCTGCTTGCGTTGGAACAGGTGGATTGCCCTGAGGCAATCGCCGTCGTGATTGACAAGCTCTCGGCCGCGCTGAGTGAAAATCAGCCGGTAGATCTGCCCGCGCTGGCGATCAATATCGGTGTGGCGATCAGTCCTGACGACGGCTCCGAGCCGCTGGCGCTGGTGGATCGCGCCCAGCAGGCGATGCAGCGTGCGATCATGACTGACAATAAAATCTGCTACTTTTAATGTGATTTTCGTCAGGCCGCTGTCTGACACTACGATGATTGTTTTCCGGTTGTGGCCCTGAAAGGACCTGCAACCGGACTTTCCCTTCCAGTTGGCTGCCGGCCCTGTCAAGTTGCTCCAGTCCGTTCTGCTCTTCGCGGTCTTTCTCCCCTCATGATGGTTTCATTCATGTAAGTGGCAGTCAGTTTCGCCTTTGACTCTCGGCGGGTATTTCCGTTTTCGGGGAGGGAGGCTGTTGTGCGGCGGCTGCACTATGCTTTGGATTAGCGGACCAATCGATGGGTCTGGTAGTCGACGATCGAAAGGAAGCATCTTTTAACCAGATACTGGAGACTTGCCATGAGGAGTCTATCTGGTGCCGGGGTGCTCTTCATTATTTGTTGTGCCTCCATCATGAACGGGTGTAAGGCTTTGCCCCCAGAGCCAGAACGAGACACCATTTTCACATCGGTAAAAATTGTCGAACGTATTGACGGTTATCCCGATGCCCTTGCGATCACGCGCTTCAATGGAACGGGCGTTTGTGAAATCGAAGTGCGGCGGGATGTGTATCCGGATTGCCTGGCTCACGAAGTGATGCACTGTTTTTCGGGCAACTGGCACGCCGGCAAGGAGACTGAGATGTTTTGCGATCTGCGCTGATGAGCTGACGCCAAGTCCGTTGCGGGTAGCGACCTGACTTCGCTTGATGCCGTGCGATGCACGTGTGAAAAGTGCGAAGGATTTGGACGGGATGCAGAAAGGAATAGAAAACAAGAAATCCCTGACTTGTTGTTTTAGCTTATCTATTCCTTTCTATAGCTTTCTAAATTACAGCCCGAGCTTCTGCGCAACGTAATCGGCGTCCTTGTCGCCACGACCCGATACGTTGACCAGGATGCACTGATCCTTGTCCAGGGTCGGGGCGGTACGGATCGCCCAGGCAACGGCGTGGGAGCTTTCCAGTGCCGGGATGATACCTTCAATGCGGGACAGGGTCATAAAGGCATTCAGACACTCGTCGTCGGTGGCGGTGTCATACTGTACTCGGCCCAGGTCCTTCAGGTAGCTGTGCTGCGGACCGACGCCCGGGTAATCCAGGCCGGAAGCGATGGAGTGTACCGGCATCGGGGTGCCGTCTTCCTGTTCCAGTACGTAGCACTTCATGCCGTGAATTTCGCCCGGTTTGCCCAGTGACATGGTGGCGGAGTGCTTATCGGTATCCAGTCCGAAGCCGGCCGGTTCCACACCGACCAGGTTCACGTCTTCATCATTCAGGAAAGCGGTGAACATGCCGATGGCGTTGGAGCCGCCGCCGACACAGGCGGTGACGTACTCGGGCAGCTTGCCTTCGCGTTGCTGGAACTGCTGGCGTGCTTCGGTGCCGATGATGCTCTGGAAATCGCGCACCATTTTCGGGAAGGGGTGCGGGCCAACCACAGAGCCGATGGCGTAAATGAAGTTTTTCGGGTCTTTCAGGTATTCTTCGAAGGCGCTGTCGACGGCGTCTTTCAATGTGGCCGTGCCGCGGGTCACCGGAACCAGTGTGCAGCCCAGGATCTTCATCTTGACGACGTTCGGGTGTTCCTTCTCGATATCCACCTGACCCATATGGATCTCGCAGGGGATGCCGACCAGGGCGCAGGCGGTGGCCAGAGCAACGCCATGCTGGCCTGCACCGGTCTCGGCAATTACCTTGGTTTTGCCCATGTACTTCGCCAGCAGGGCTTCACCGAGACAGTGGTTGATCTTGTGTGCACCGGTGTGGTTGAGGTCTTCTCGCTTGAGGAAGATGCGTGCGCCTCCCAGCTGTTCGCTCAGCCGGCGGGCATAGAAAATCGGGCTGGGGCGACCCACATAGTCAGCGAACAGGTCGGCCAGTTCCTGCTGGAACTCCGGCTTCTGGCGGATCTCTTCGTAGGCGGTGTTGATCTCGTCCATGACGACTTTCAGTTCGGGCGGAATCAGCTGGCCGCCATACTCACCGAAATAGCCGTTGGCGTCAGGCATCGGGGAAAAATCAAATTTGCTCATACTCACTCCACAGTGTGCGGGTCGCTGGCAGGTATCAGCGTGCATCAAGCTGACAGTGCCATGAAATAGCAACATTCAGGGTAAGTGACTATAAAGCGCTGTTGGGGGAGTGCCAAGCGGCAGAAGGCAAAAACTCAGCTGAAATCAAAGCCCAGCTGCTCTTCGCGGCCCTGTTTGCGGCGGAAACCACGCTGGCGTTGCTCGCGACCGATCTCGCGCAGCAGCTCCAGGGCATCACTGTAGGAGGCTACCAGGGTGTGGGTGTAGGCACTGGAACCCTGATTGTTGCCCCAGCACTGAGTCACCACCCAGTCGCCTACCAGGTCGCGATAGATTCGGACGACCAAGTAATCGTTTTGTTTTTGCCAGCGCACAACCAAGGAAGCGTTACCGTTCAATGACCCCGAGGGAGGATGTCTCTATAATGTGGCGCGTGATTGAGCCTGAATCCCCGGCATTTGTAAAGCCCTGAGCATGAATAAAGGACTCCCCCTGTGACAGCAGTACCCCATTTGACCATTGTGGCTGATGAGAATATACCGGCTCTGGCCCCCCTTTTTCAGCGTTTCGGGACCTTGCGTACCTGTGCAGGGCGCAGCATGCGGGCCGAGGACCTGCAGGATGCTGATGTGTTGTTGGTGCGTTCCGTCACCAAAGTAAATCAGGCGTTGCTGGCGGGCACGTCGGTCCGTTTTGTGGGTACCGCCACCATTGGTACCGACCATGTCGACCAGACATGGCTGGAGCAGCAGGGGATAGGCTTCAGCAGTGCGCCGGGTTGTAACGCGGATTCGGTGGTGGAATATGTCTTGAGCAGCCTGTTGCAGCTGGCGTTTGAGCAGCGCTTTAACCTGCTGGACAAGGTGGTCGGTATCGTCGGTGTCGGTAATGTGGGGGGGCGCTTGCAGCAGCGCCTGCGGGCGATGGGAGTCCGTGTACGTCTGTGCGACCCGCCCAGGCAGGCGGTTGAAGGCGGTGATTTCATCTCGCTGGATCAAATGCTGGCCGAGGTCGATATTCTGGCCGTGCATACGCCGCTGATCCGTTCCGGCGACTGGCCGACGCACCACCTGCTCAACGCGGATAACCTGCCGCGGCTGAAGCAAAACGCCATTCTGCTCAACGCCGGGCGAGGTGCGGTCATCGATAATGCCGCCCTGCTTGCGGTCAGTCATATGCGCCCGGACCTGACGCTGGTGATGGATGTCTGGGAGCATGAACCGGCGGTCAGTGCAGAGCTGGCTGAATGTTGCGCCATCGCAACTCCGCATATTGCCGGCTATTCGCTGGATGGCAAAATTCGCGGCACCTGGATGCTCTATCGGGCACTTTGTGAGCACCTGGGAGTGCCGGTCGAAACCGCATTGAAAGACGTGCTACCTGCATCTGCCGTGCGCTCGCTGACCTTGGCTGATGCCGAGGATCTGCTGACGCCGGCGCGCCTGGTCTATGATCCCTATCGGGACGACCGAGCTTTTCGCAAGATTTTGCATCTTCCTGATGCCGAGCAGTGGCTAGCCTTCGATCGTCTGCGGCGCGAGTATCCGGAACGGCGCGAGTACTGCACCTTGCAGTTGGCGGTCGAGGGCGGTGCGTCGGTTGCTCACTTGCAGGCGATGGGCTTTGCCTTGTATGAGGCTGGCCTGTGACTGATATGGCTACATTGCTCAAGGGGCGCCGTAGTGCGACCCTGGCAGAAATCGCGCCGGCCAGCGGCGAGAAGATCCGCCTGGAAGTGCGCTCGCCGAATCAGCGCCTGATGGCGCAGCTGCTGGGCTACAAGGAATACCAGAGCGTTATGGTGAGTGCACCGCGACAGCAGGGAGTGGTACTGCATGAAGGCACTCGTTTCACGGCTCGACTGATGAGTGGTAACTATCTGTGTACTTTTGAGAGCCGCCTGTTGCAGGTGCAGTCGCGCCCCTTTGCATACTGGCACCTGGAATATCCGGACCAGGTCGAGATGCAGCTCATTCGGGCTCACACACGTGTGCCCATCGTGCTCAGCGTTCGGGTAGAGCCTGACGAGCCGGGAATGCTGATGCCGGAGGAGTCGCAATCGGCGATCTGCAGAGATATCAGCTTGCGGGGCGCCCAGCTGGAAAGTACCCGACCCTTGGCGCAACCGGGGGAGGGGCTGTTTGTTACTGCTCGGGTCAGTGTGGCCGGTATCGATCACCTGCTGTTGTTACCGGCAGTAGTGCGAAACCTGCAGCAAAGTGAAAGTGGCTTGATCAACGCCTTTACACAGGGTGTAGAGTTTATCGATCTGGAGGAAGAAACGCGGTTGGTACTGGCCGCTTTCGTCTATGAACAGCAGCTGATAGGGCTGGGTGAGATGGAGGAGATCAAGTCATGAGGTTTCGCTTGGGATTGATCATCAATCCGCTGGCCGGGCTGGGCGGCAGCGTTGCGTTGAAGGGCAGCGACGGCATTGAGGTGGCCCGTCAGGCGCTGTCCCTGGGAGCGGTGCCGCGGGCGCAGGAGCGTACTCGGGTCGCACTGGAAGTGCTCCAGGGGCTGGATCTGCAAATACTGACCTGGGCGGGTGGCATGGGGGCTGACCTGGCGCGTGAGATGGGGTTCGAAACCAGAGTGCTGGGCGAGGCCAAGGCCGCTCCGACAACCGCCGAGGATACCTGTAATGCCGCCAGGGCGCTGCTTGAAGCCAGGGTTGACCTGGTGCTTTTTGCCGGTGGAGACGGTACGGCGCGTAACATCTGCGAGACACTGGGTGAGCGTATTCCGGTGCTGGGTGTGCCGGCCGGGGTCAAGATTCACTCCGGCGTCTATGCGCTGACGCCCCAGGCGGCGGGGCAGCTGGTGGCGATGCTGGTGCGGGGCGAACTGGTCTCCATCGATGAGCAGGAAGTGCGTGACCTGGATGAAGAGGCTTTCAGGGCCGGTCAGGTGCGCGCTCGCTTCTATGGTGAGATGCGGGTGCCGTCGGAGCATCGCTATCTGCAGCATGTGAAAAATGCTGGCAACCGAGAGGATGAGGCGCTGGTGCTGGACGAGATTGCGGCCGACTTCGTAGAGCAGATGGAGCCCGATATTCTCTATTTGATGGGCTCGGGTTCAACCGTGGCGGCGATCATGGGTGAGCTGGGGTTGGACAATACCCTGCTGGGGGTCGATGCGGTGCTGGATGGTAAGGTGATTGCGGCCGACTGTACGGCCCGGCAACTGCTGGAGCTGGTACAGGGGCGCGAAGTGCGTATCGTGATCACGCTGATTGGCGGTCAGGGGCATATCATCGGTCGCGGCAATCAGCAGCTCAGTGCCGCGCTGCTCAGGCGTGTTGGGCGTGACAATATTCATCTGGTGGCGACGCGGACCAAGCTGAACGCACTGGAAGGGCGGCCACTGATCGTCGATTCCGGCGACCCTGAGTTGGATCGTGACTGGAGTGGTTTGATTCAGGTGCATACCGGCTACCGGGATGCGGTGCTCTATCGTATTGCTGTCCCTTGATATGGGGCGCAGAAACAGAACAGGCACCCGAGGGTGCCTGTTCTGTTTGGAGGCAGCTTAGCGCTGTTGTTTCAGTGCGGCGATACGGTCATCCAGCGGCGGGTGGCTGGAGAAAAGTTCCATGAAGCCCTGTTTCAGGTGGCTGTTGATACCGAAAGCGGTCATCTGCGCCGGCATCTGGTCCGGGATGCCATACTCCGCCTTCAGGCGCGCCAGAGCGCCGATCATGGCGTGCGGGCTGGCCAGGTGGGCACCGGCTTCGTCAGCCCGGTATTCGCGACGGCGCGAGAACCAGGCCACGATCATGGAGGCGATGACGCCGAAAATTATCTCGAAAATGAAGGTGGTGATGTAGAAGCCGATGCCAACCCCCCCTTCGCCTTCTTCGTCGCGACGCAGGAACGAGTCCACGGCATAGCCGACGATGCGGGCAAAAAACATTACAAAGGTGTTCACCACGCCTTGAATCAGGGCCAGTGTCACCATGTCGCCGTTGGCTACGTGGCCGATCTCGTGGGCCAGGACGGCGCGGATCTCTTCGGGACGGAAGCGCTGCAGCAGGCCGGCGCTGACTGCTACCAGTGCATCGTTCTTGTTCCAGCCGG
This sequence comes from uncultured Marinobacterium sp., assembly GCA_963677795.1. Classification (GTDB taxonomy): domain Bacteria; phylum Pseudomonadota; class Gammaproteobacteria; order Pseudomonadales; family Balneatricaceae; genus Marinobacterium. Next base: position 3,690,871 of record OY782520.1, read on the forward strand.
TGGCAAAGGCGTTAGCCTGCTGGGCCGGGAAGATACCCACCTGCGGCATTTTGATACCGGCCTGTTGGGACAGCTCGGCGACGGTATCCAGCAGCCAGCGCTCTTCTTCGCTGCGCGGCTGTTCGATCAGCTGGGTACCGGTGGACATCTTGGCCATCATTTTGGACATCAGCAGCGAAATGATGGAGCCGGCAAAGCCGAATACCGCACAGAAAATCAACAGCGAAGTCAGGTTAAGCCCGCTGCCGCTGAGGTAGTGGTCCACGCCCAGCAGACTCAGCGTCAGGCTGGCAACCAGAATCACCGCCAGGTTGGTGGCGAGAAAAAGGATGATTCGCATCATGGGGGTCATCGTTCCTTACGTTGGGTTTGCTGCTTAGATATGGGCACTTGGGTAAAGTTTCAATGTGCGTTGGCTGCTCTTTGCAGCAATGGGTATACTGCGCGACTTTTGTGAAGGACAGATGGATGCAGGCAATCATCGAATGGATGGGGCAGCAATTGCGATTGGCCGATGGCGAGACGCGTCGACTGTTTCATGGCCGTGGTGGTGCCAGGCCCGGATATGAGTGGCTGGTGATCGATTGGCTGCCACCGGTGGCAGTTGTCCGTGCCTATAAGCCGGCCGAGCCGGAAGAAATCGCTCCACTGATCCACTGGCTGGAACAGCAGCCGGAGATAGAGGCGGTGGTTTGGCAGTCCCGCGGTCAGGGGCCGGAAGGTGATGTGCGGGTGCTTCATGGCAGCGTGGCTGGTATTCATACGGTCAGGGAGGCGGGGCAGAGTTACCAGGTTGATACGCTGGCGCCGCAGAACTCCGGTCTGTTTCTCGATATGCGTCCCGGCCGCCAGTGGGTGAAGGAGCATGCTCGGGATGCCAAGGTACTGAATCTGTTTGCCTATACCTGCGCCTTCTCGGTGGCGGCCATTGCCGGTGGCGCTGAACGCGTCGTCAATGTGGATATGAGTTCCCGTTCGCTCTCTATCGGGCGTCAGAACCACCGACTCAATGGCCAGGAAAAAGCCGATGTGCGCTACCTGGCGGTCAACCTGCTCAAATCCTGGAGTCGGGTGCGCAAGCCAGGTCCCTATGACCTGGTGGTGATCGACCCGCCCAGCTTTCAGCCAGGCAGCTTTATTGCCGTGAAAGACTATATCAAGGTGCTGCGCCGGTTACCGGAGCTGACCCAGCCCGGAGCCCGGGTGCTTCTGTGCCATAATGATCCCAAAGAGACACGTCAGTTTCTGGAATCGCTGATGCAGGAAAATCTACCGGGCTTTGAGCGCCTGGAGTGTTTCGGTGCCGGTGAGGATTTCCCCGAGCTGGGCGAGCTTCAGGGGCTGAAGGTAACGGTCTATCAGCGAGAGGAGTAGCCCGCTTGATCTGTATCGACCTGGAAGCCAGTGGTCTGGCACGTGAATCCTACCCGATCGAGGTTGCTTGGAAATGCACCGAAACCGGTGAGAATGACTGTTTCCTGATCAATCCTGACACTGTGCCTGAGTGGCACTACTGGGATGAGTTTGCCGAGGAATTGCATGGTATCGAGCCTGAACTGCTGCAGCAGGAGGGCATCAGCGCCGATCAGGCCTGTTTGCGTTTGAACCGGGCGCTGAAGGGACGCGAGGTGATCAGCGATGCCTTCGAATATGACGGTTTCTGGCTGCGCCGCCTGTTCGAGGCCGGCGATATGCAACCGAGCTTTCATCTGGTGGGGCTGGAAGCTGTCCTGAGTGCCGAGGAGCGGATCCAGTATCAGTTCATCGCTCGCTCCCAGTTTCGCCGCCATCGGGCACTGCAGGACGTAGAGGATCTGATTTCCGCCATTGCAGTCGCCCGAAGCGGGCAGGTCAGCTAATCAGAGATTGCCGACCTGTGCCTCGATCAGGTTGCGCAGTTCTTCATAGGTATCCACATTTTCAGGAGCGAAGTAGAGCTTGTAGTACTGGCGCTCGACCAGTCGCCCCTTGTTGCCGTTGATGGTTTCCTTGTAGGTTGCATACAAGTAGGTCATCTGCAGGTGAATCACTCGGGTCTGCAATGGCAGCTCGAACTCGTGTCCTTCCAGGTCGAAGCGTGTCTTGCGTTCCTTGATGGTGTAGAAGGAAATTTCGGCTACCTGGCTCAGGTTGAGCAGGAAGTTGGAAGTGACGGGTACCAGTCGGCGCTTCTCCAGGCCGTTGTGTTCCATCTGGATGCCGCAGTTCTTCTTGATTTTGATAAACATGAAGAGGCTCTCTATCAATGCTGTCGGTGGTTAGCTACTGATAGAGAGTATATGTCACTCTGGTGACGTTTTGCTGACAGCCCCTTGTGCTGGCGGGGCTGTCTCGGTGTGAGGTTACTGCTCGTAGGTGCGCAGGAAGGTGTCGAGGCGCTCGATGGCGTCACTGAGCAATTCCTTGGAGGGCAGGAATACCAGGCGGAAGTGCTGCGTATCCGGATGGTTGAAGCCGCTGCCCTGAACAATCAGGACTTTTTGCTGCTGGAGCAGGTCCAGTGCGAACTTTTCATCGTTACGGATCGGGTAGCGTGCCGGGTCCAGCTTCGGGAACAGGTACATGGCCCCTTTCGGCTTGACGCAGGACACCCCCGGAATGTTATTCAGCATTTCCCAGGCCAGAGTACGCTGCTCGTACAGGCGACCGCCAGGTACGATCAGTTCATTGATGCTCTGGTAGCCGCCCAGCGCCGTCTGGATGGCGTGTTGAGAAGGCACGTTGGAGCAGAGGCGCATGTTGGACAGCATCTCGTAGCCTTCAATCAGATCACGCGCCTTGTGTTTGGGGCCGCTCATGATCATCCAGCCGGAACGGAAGCCGGCGGCGCGATAGGTTTTGGACAGGCCGTTGAAGGTGATGCAAAGCACGTCATCGGCCAGTGAGGCCAGTGAGGTGTGTTCACTGCCATCGTACAGGATCTTGTCGTAGATCTCGTCGGCAAACACGATCAGCTTGTGCTCGCGAGCCAGCTCCAGGATTTCCAGCAGCAGGGATTCCGGATAGAGAGCGCCAGTCGGGTTGTTCGGGTTGATTACCACGATGCCGCGAGTGTTGGGCGTGATCTTGCTGCGAATGTCGTTGATATCCGGGAACCAGTCCTGTTGCTCGTCGCACACGTAATGCACCGGGTTACCGCCGGCCAGGCTGACGGCGGCGGTCCAGAGTGGGTAATCCGGTGCCGGAATCAGCATCTCGTCGTTGTCGTTGAGCAGGCCTTGCATCGCCATTACGATCAGTTCAGATACGCCGTTGCCGATGTAGATGTCTTCGATGCCGACATTGCGGATGTTCTTGCGCTGGCACTCCTGCATTACCGCCTTTCGTGCCGAAAACAGTCCCTTGGAGTCACAGTAGCCCTGAGAAGCAGGCAGGTTGAGGATGACATCCTGGACAATCTCTTCCGGTGCTTCAAAGCCCCAGGGGGCCGGGTTGCCGATATTCAGCTTGAGGATGCGGTGGCCTTCCTCTTCGAGGCGCTTGGCCTCCTGCAGGACGGGCCCACGAATATCGTAGCAGACGTTGATCAGTTTGTTTGACTTGCGAATGACAGACATCTTCTCGTTCCTGAGAGCTCCAGGAGCGACGGACGGAGGTAGTGAAATTAACCGGGCGTGGCTCTGACTGGACAGCAAAATTAAAGTGCCCAATCATACGCGTTCGGCAGTGGCCGTGACAATGGCGGCCCCGGCTCCGGCAGGCAACTCTCCGGTGTGAGTTTTGACAGGGTCGGTCAACTGAAATGCCCAGAATAGGGGACGAAATGAAAAGCTGGTCAGATCTCTGTACGCAGGCGTTGAACCTGCATCCCGGAATGAACCTGGACGAAATGCTGGGTGCGTCGCCGTTGGGACGTGAAGCGTTGTTGGCTCTGCCCGATGACCGAGTCTTCTCCGTGCTGACACGACGTGTTTTTCGCGCAGGACTCAAACATGCGCTGGTGGATGCCAAGTGGCCGGCCTTCGAGCAGGCCTTCTATTATTTCAATCCTGAGGCGGTGCAGGAGATGAGTGACGAGATGCTGGAGGATCTGATGCAGAATGACCAGATCATTCGTCATTTCGGCAAGATCAAGGCAACCCGTGAGAATGCCATGCTGATGGTGGCGCTGGCGCAGGAATATGGCAGTGTGGCGACAATGATCGCAGAGTGGCCGGAAGAGGATATTATCGGTCTGTGGGCGTTACTGAAAAAACGGGGTAAGCAGCTGGGTGGTAACTCCGGCGCCTATTTTCTACGCATGTTGGGCAAGGATACCTTCATGCTGACAGACGATGTGGTGGTGGCCCTGAAGGCGCAGGGTGTGATCGACAAGAAACCGACGGCCCAGCGTGATCTCAAACTGGTGCTGTCGGCATTCAATGAATTACGTGAGCAGTCCGGCAAGTCTTTATGTCAGATCAGCCGATTGTTGGCCCATAGCATAGGCTAGTCCTGATCCTGGATCGGCAATGGTGTCAGGCTGTGAAGAAGTTCCGCCAGGCTGTTGGCCAGTTTCTCCTGCGGTGCCTTGCCGGGGCGTTCCAGCCAAATGCTGCCATCCTGGTTGTTCAGACTGAGAATTAGGTCGCTGTCAGGCTCAAGTGTGCCGAAAAACAGGGTAAGCGGGCGTTTCTGTTTCTGCTTGCTCAGTGCGTGGCCAATCAGGTTGCTGCGCAATCGCTCCAGATCGTCAGGGTTCCAGGCTTGTAACAGGCAGATATGACGGCCATCAGGCAGCTGGGCGGGCAGGGGGTCTGACCAGTAGCGGCTGAAGAATTCGATGATGTTCGGGTGAAGTTTCTGTTCCAGTGCTTCGGCCAGGCGCTGGAACATGTCGGTGCCCTCGATGTTGCGCACAGGGCGCCAGCCTACGGCCACACCGGCTTCTGCTCTGTGCAGATAGCAGGGACCAGGCCAGTCAGGGTCATAGGGAAGGCGGGGCCAGTCGGATGAGGTGTGCAGCGCTTCCAGCCGTGCCATGAAATCGTCCAGTGCTTTTGTGGTATTGGCATCTATCATATCTATATCGCTTTTTGTGTGACTGATTTTGACTCTGGCGTAACGGGGGCTGGACCGCAAGTGCTTGTTAAAGATTGATTAATCTTTGTACTGCCCTGTAATGAAACGAATTTTTTTGAATTTATTCATTGACAACTTTCTGGAAGTCCTTAAAATGCGCACCTCATTCACGGGGCAGATGCTTAAGCGCAAAGCCCAGTGATTTGAAGTAAGTGGAGCGGTAGTTCAGTTGGTTAGAATACCTGCCTGTCACGCAGGGGGTCGCGGGTTCGAGTCCCGTCCGTTCCGCCACTATTGAGAGATGAAGGGTTAGAATACCTGCTTGTCAGCTCTCATGGAGTTCAGGGGTTGCAGAATCCCGAAAATTCCACCACCTCTTCATCGAAGTGCTGATGAAGTTGTAAACAAGCCAGCGTTTTGGGCGAATAGCTCAGTTGGGAGAGCATCTGCCTTACAAGCAGAGGGTCGGGGGTTCGAACCCCTCTTCGCCCACCAAAACGGAGTGGTAGTTCAGTTGGTTAGAATACCTGCCTGTCACGCAGGGGGTCGCGGGTTCGAGTCCCGTCCATTCCGCCACTACCGAGAGATGAAAGGTTAGAATACCTGCCTGTCAGCTCTTATGGAGTTCAAGGGTCGCTGAGTCCCGAAAATTCCGCCACCTCTTCATCGAAGTGTTGATGAAGTTGTAAACAAGCCAGTGTTTTGGGCGAATAGCTCAGTTGGGAGAGCATCTGCCTTACAAGCAGAGGGTCGGGGGTTCGAACCCCTCTTCGCCCACCAAAACGGAGTGGTAGTTCAGTTGGTTAGAATACCTGCCTGTCACGCAGGGGGTCGCGGGTTCGAGTCCCGTCCATTCCGCCACTACCGAGAGATGAAAGGTTAGAATACCTGCCTGTCAGCTCTTATGGAGTTCAAGGGTCGCTGAGTCCCGAAAATTCCGCCACCTCTTCATCGAAGTGCTGATGAAGTTGTAAACAAGCCAGCGTTTTGGGCGAATAGCTCAGTTGGGAGAGCATCTGCCTTACAAGCAGAGGGTCGGGGGTTCGAACCCCTCTTCGCCCACCAAAGCGGAGTGGTAGTTCAGTTGGTTAGAATACCTGCCTGTCACGCAGGGGGTCGCGGGTTCGAGTCCCGTCCATTCCGCCAATTTTGGGAGATGAAAGGTTAGAATACCTGCCTGTCAGCTCTCATTGGGATCTAGGGCCGCAAAGTCCCGAAAATTCCGCCACCTTCTTGTCGAAGTGCTGACAAGATTGTAAAAAGGCCAGCGTTTTGGGCGAATAGCTCAGTTGGGAGAGCATCTGCCTTACAAGCAGAGGGTCGGGGGTTCGAACCCCTCTTCGCCCACCAAAACGGAGTGGTAGTTCAGTTGGTTAGAATACCTGCCTGTCACGCAGGGGGTCGCGGGTTCGAGTCCCGTCCATTCCGCCACTACTGAGAGATGAAAGGTTAGAATGCCTGCCTGTCAGCTCTCATGGAGTTCAAGGGCCGCAAAGTCCCGAAAATTCCGCCACCTTCTTGTCGAAGTGCTGACAAGATTGTAAAAAAAGCCAGCGTTTTGGGCGAATAGCTCAGTTGGGAGAGCATCTGCCTTACAAGCAGAGGGTCGGGGGTTCGAACCCCTCTTCGCCCACCAAAACGGAGTGGTAGTTCAGTTGGTTAGAATACCTGCCTGTCACGCAGGGGGTCGCGGGTTCGAGTCCCGTCCATTCCGCCACTACTGAGAGATGAAAGGTTAGAATGCCTGCCTGTCAGCTCTCATGGAGTTCAAGGGTCGCTGAGTCCCGAAAATTCCGCACCTCTTCATCGAAGTGCTGATGAAGTTGTAAACAAGCCAGCGTTTTGGGCGAATAGCTCAGTTGGGAGAGCATCTGCCTTACAAGCAGAGGGTCGGGGGTTCGAACCCCTCTTCGCCCACCAAGACGCGGAGCGGTAGTTCAGTTGGTTAGAATACCTGCCTGTCACGCAGGGGGTCGCGGGTTCGAGTCCCGTCCGTTCCGCCACTACTGAGAGATGAAAGGTAAAATGCCTGCCTGTCAGCTCTCAAGGGATGTTCAGGGTCGCTAGTCCCGTCCGTTCCGCCATTTCTCATGAGAAGAAAGGCAAAAAGTCCTTGCAGTCTTCTCGCAGAATTAATATCCCTCGATCTATTACTTTCACGTAGTTTCTCCTGGTTATATGTCCTGAGCTTTTTCTTCTTTCCACTGCCTGATGCTTGGAAAGCTGCTCTGCCAGGAAGTCTTTGCTGTAACGGCAAGTAGGAATTTACCTGAATATCTCAATGTTGATCTTGGTCTTATCCTTCAGGATCCCTGCGTATAAAGTGCCTGCCGATCGGTGCGTTTACTGATTGATAATGTAAAATCGCGCTTATTTGCCAGGCTTTGTTCATGTCTTGCTTTACCCATTCATCCGCTGTACCCGATATTGCTCTTGAGGCGATCCCGAGTCGGCTTTTTGAGCGCTATGGTCTTCGCTTGTCAGTGTTGCGCCTCGATCAAATCCATCCTTTAGTCAGCGGTAATAAGTGGTTCAAGCTGATGCCGGCGCTGGAGTGGGCTCAGAAGAATGGGGAGGTGCTGCTGAGTTTTGGCGGTGCCTGGTCAAACCATCTTCATGCACTTGCGTATGCCGGTCACCGGCTGGGCATCAAAACGATCGGGGTCGTGCGCGGCGAGCAGGAATATGCGGCAAACGCCATGCTCCGCGATGTTGCCGACTGGGGGATGCAGCTCCATTTCGTGACGCGCAATGAGTACCGTCGCCGGCATGATCCCGAGTACCACCAGTATCTCTATGAGAGCTTTGGCCCGGTTCGGGTGATTCCGGAGGGTGGTAGCAATGCAGAGGCTGTAAAAAGTGTGGGTAGTATCTGGCATTTGCCGGCGCTGGCGCAGTCCGGCTGCAATTATCTGGTAACCGCCGTTGGTACCGGGGGGACGTTCGCAGGCTTGATGTCAGGGCGGCCTCCAGGGGTGCAGGTGCTGGGTGTGCCAGTGCTCAAGTATGACCAGAGAATAGTTCAGGATATTGATTCCCTTTTGCAGTCGGCAGGTGCGGCTACAGCAGAAAACTGGTCGTTGTTGCCTGATGCTCACCTGGGGGGCTATGCGCGCCTGACACCCGAACTTGCCCGCACGCTGGTTGAGGTTGAAAGCCGGTTTGGCTTGCCTTTGGATCCTGTGTATACGGTGAAGGCGTTCATGGCGCTGCATCGGTACGTGCTGCAAGGTGGCATTGTCCCGGGCAGTCATGTCATTCTGTTGCATACCGGTGGCCTTCAAGGCCGTCGGGGCATGGCGTCAAGATTGGTGTCGCTGGCACCTGATTTTGTCGGGCCACTGGCTCTATAATGTTGATAACCAAATAATACTCAGACTGGAGTGTGTGGCTAGGCATGGATAACTTTCGAAATATTGGTTTGATCGGACGACTTGGCAGTAAAGCCGTGATCGACACCCTGAAAGAGCTGATCCGTTTTCTGGATGACCGCGGGTTGAACGTGATTCTGGATCAGACCATTGCTGAAGTGATGCCAGGCCACGGACAGCAGGTTTGCAAACAGAAAATGATGGGTGAGATCTGTGATCTTGCTATCGTTGTAGGTGGTGATGGTAGCCTGTTGGGGGCGGCGCGATCGCTGGCCCAAAGCAAGATCCCGGTGTTGGGTATCAACCGTGGCAATCTTGGCTTCCTGACTGATCTGCCGCCGCATGATTTTGAACAGCAGCTGAGCCAGGTGTTGTCCGGGCGTTATACCGTGGATACCCGCTTCCTGCTTGATGTAGAGATCAAGCGCAACGGGGAGCCGATCGGCGAGATGACCGCGCTCAATGATTGTGTGCTGCATCCGGGCAAGGCCACACGAATGATCCAGTTCGAGCTCTATATCGAAGGCCAGTTTGTCTATACCCAGAAGTCCGACGGCCTGATTGTGTCCACGCCGACGGGTTCAACGGCCTACGCGCTGTCAGGCGGTGGCCCGATCATGCATCCTAAACTCGATGCGCTGGTGCTGGTGCCGATGTTCCCGCATACGCTGTCCAGCCGCCCCATTGTTGTTGATGGCAACAGCGAGCTGAAGCTGGTAATCAGCGAGGACAACAAAACCTATCCGTCAATCTCCTGTGATGGTCAGATCAACCAGAGCCTGGCGCCAGGGGATTGTGTGACTATTCGCAAAAAATCGCACAAGTTGAAGCTGCTGCACCCGCTGGATTATGACTTCTATCGTACCTGTCGTGAAAAACTGGGGTGGGGTACCAAACTGGGCGAACAGGAGTGAGATGTGAACTGCCAAGGATATGACCTGATCGGAGATATACACGGCTGCGCGCTTAGCCTGCGCATGCTGCTGGCCCGCTTGGGCTACCGTCAGGTCAATGGAGTTTATCGCCATCCGCAGCGGAAAGTGATTTTCATTGGGGACATCATTGACCGGGGGCCGCATATTCGCGAGGCGCTGCAGCTGGTGCGTGACATGGTGGATGCGGGGCAGGCGCATATCGTCATGGGTAACCATGAGTACAACTATCTCTGCTATATGACGCCGCACCCGGACAAGCCGGACGAGTACCTTCGAGCGCATACTGCGCGACATCAGCGTATTTTGCAGCAGACACTGGAGCAGCTGTTACCCTATGCCGGTGAACAGCAGGATTACCTCGAATGGTTCCAGCAGCTGCCGTTGTTTATCGAGTTCGAGCGCTTTCGGGTCGTTCATGCCTGCTGGCACCAGGGGTTGATCGATCGTTTCCGTCAACAGTATGGCGGCAACCAAATTGATCGCGAGTTTCTGTATCGTTCGGCGATCGAGGACAGCTTCGAGTGGGAGGTAATGGATCGTCTGTTGCGGGGGACGCATCTGCGTTTGCCCAATAATGAGGTGATGGTCAGTAAGGATGGCTTCCGACGCCATTTCTTCCGTACCAAGTTCTGGATGCCCGATCCTCAGTATCTGGTTGACGTGGTGTTCCAACCCGATCCTTTGCCGGCACACCTGGCGCGCTTGCCGATCAGTGCTGCTCAGCGAAAGGACCTGCTTTGTTACGGGTCTGACGAAAAGCTTCTGTTTATCGGCCACTACTGGCGTCAGGGGGTTCCCGAGCCGGTAACATCCAATATCGCTTGTCTTGATTACAGCGCAGTTAAATTCGGCAAGCTGGTGGCATACCGTCTGGATGACGAGACCCGGATACTGCCTGAGAAATTTGTCTGGGTGGATGTGGCGCGGGAAGTGCACTTGGCGAACGCCGAGGTTGGGGCCTCATGATTCCGATACTGGAAGTGCCGCTGCAAGAAGATTTGGCTGAATTCACGGCCTTTCTCTGGCGACACTCGATTCCGCATCGGGTGGTTGAGGAGGACGAGCGTCAGGTGCTTTGGGTCGCTGAAACTCATGATCCAAGCCGTCTGCAGGAACTGTATCGATATTGGCGCAACGGAGGTGATCTGATGCAGGTAGAGGTGCGTCAGTCACGTCGGCGCGGCCTGATTCGACCGGTTGTCTGGGCCGAGCTGCCCGTGACCCTGGGGTTGATCGTGCTCAGTTTCCTGTTCAGTCTTCTCATCGGCTTCGGCACCGATCTCACACGTATGGCCTGGTTCAGTTTTACGCCATTTGAAGTGAAGGGCGATACCATGCTACATGCCCTGCTGGGGCATACTTTGATGTCAGGAGAGCTCTGGCGACTGGTTACGCCCATTTTCATGCATTTCAGCTTGCTGCACATTCTGTTTAACCTGCTCTGGGTCTGGATTGTGGGGACACGTATGGAGCCCACTCAGGGGAGTCGTTCCCTGTTGGGGCTGGTGCTGTTCAGTGCGGTTGCATCGAATCTGGCCCAGTACTTGATCAGTGGCCCCATGTTTGGTGGTATGTCCGGTGTGGTTTTTGCCTTGCTGGCGTACAGCTGGCTGTGGGATCGTCAGGGTGGTCAGCCCCGCATCGGTTTGCCTCCCGCCCTGATGGGTATGATGGTGCTATGGCTGGTGCTGGGTTATACCGGGATACTCGAAGGAGCCGGGCTGGGCGCTATTGCCAATACTGCGCACCTGGTCGGCCTGCTGGCAGGGCTATGCTGGCTGCCTGTGGGGCGGGTGCTGAACAGGCATTCAGGCTAGGCTCTGTGCTAGAATCGAGACCAGTAGATCGAGAGAGTTTTGGTAATGACATTTGACAAGATGATTGAGACGATGAGTCCTGAGGTCTATCAGTCACTGCGTCGTGCAGTTGAGCTGGGTAAATGGCCAAACGGACAACGCTTGACTCAGGAACAGCGTGAAACCAGCCTGCGGGCGGTCATCGCCTATGAACACAAGCAGGGTGTGTCTGAAGAGCAGCGTGTTGGCTTTATCGACCGAACCCGCCCCGATGGTACTCAGCACGGCAGTGATCCGCTGCAGCCTCAGGTGTTGAAGATCCTGGCCGATGGTTGAGTCGAATACCGGCCTGTGCGGCCAGCTTCGCAAAATGCACACCCGTCTGGTATCCCCCGTTGCCTATCAGTTACCCCTGGGGGATCGCCTCGTTGAGCTGAATGCCCATCTTGGGCAGCCGATCAAGCTGACCTTCACCGGGGAGATCAACTGCCTTCACTGCGGTCGCAAGACCAAAAAGAGCTTTAGTCAGGGCTATTGCTACCCGTGCTTTACTCGTCTGCCGCAGTGCGACAGCTGTATCGTCAAGCCGGAGAAATGCCACTTCCATGAAGGCACCTGCCGTGATCCGGCCTGGGGCGAGCGCCACTGCTTCCAGCCGCATGTGGTTTATCTGGCGAATTCGTCCGGCGTGAAGGTCGGTATCACCCGCGGCGAGCAGGTGCCAACACGCTGGATCGACCAAGGAGCTGTTCAGGCACTGCCGATACTGGAAGTGGACAATCGGCTGCACTCAGGGCTGATTGAACAGATCATTGCGGCCCATGTCAGTGACAAGACCAATTGGCGTACCATGCTGAAGGGGCAGATTGAGCCCATCGACCTCGTCGCTGAGCGGGATCGTCTGCTGGCCCTATGTGCGTTGCAACTGGATGCCCTGCGTGAGCAGTATGGTCAGGATGCTATTCGTGCGCTGGATGCCGAGGTGGTCAATATCGAATATCCGGTGCTGGAATATCCTACCAAGGTTGCCACGCACAACTTTGACAAGAATCCTGAAGTGGCCGGCGTATTGCTGGGAATCAAGGGGCAGTATCTGATCCTTGATACCGGTGTGATTAATATTCGCAAGTTTGCGGCCTATAACGTGCAGCTAAGTTTCTAACCTGGAGTTGTAATGTCATCAAAGCAGCATGAAACCATCTATCTGGAAGACTATCAGCCGCCTGCCTGGCTGATCAGTCATACCGAGCTGCGGTTTGAACTGGAAGAAGAGCAGACCCTGGTGCGTGCACAGCTTAGCATTCAGGCCAATCCGGCGGTTGCAGACAAACGCAAACCGCTGGAGCTGTTTGGTGATGAAGCGATGGAACTGTGCCGATTGAGTATCGACGGCCAGATTCTGGAGGCCTGCGATTATCAGCGCGAAGCTGGCAGCCTGTACATCGACAATGTGCCGGAAAGTTTTACCCTGGAGTGTGTGACGCGTCTGCTGCCACATGAAAACACGGCGCTGGAAGGACTGTATAAATCCGACGGCATGTTCTGCACCCAGTGCGAGGCGGAGGGTTTCCGTCGTATCACCTTTTTCCCGGACCGCCCTGATGTGATGTCGATCTTCACCACGACGCTGGTGGCTGACAAGGCGCGCTACCCGGTGTTGTTGTCCAACGGTAACCCGGTCGATACCGGTGAGGATGGCGAAGGGCGTCACTGGGTTACCTGGGAAGATCCCTGGCCCAAACCCAGTTACCTGTTTGCGCTGGTTGCGGGCGACCTGGCACTGCTGGAAGATCGCTACACAACAACTTCGGGCCGTGAAGTGGTACTGCGGATCTACGCTGAACGCAAGGATCTCGACAAGCTCGATTACGCCATGCAGTCGCTGAAGAACGCCATGCGCTGGGATGAAGATGTTTACGGCCGAGAATACGACCTCGATATCTATATGATCGTTGCCGTGGATTTCTTCAATATGGGGGCGATGGAAAACAAGGGGCTCAATATTTTCAATACCTCTTGTGTACTGGCGCATCCCAGAACCACGACCGATCAGGGCTTTCAGCGTGTGGAAGGTGTGGTGGCGCATGAATATTTCCACAATTGGTCCGGTAACCGCGTCACCTGTCGTGACTGGTTCCAACTCAGTCTGAAGGAAGGGTTCACCGTTTTCCGCGATGCAGAATTTTCTGCCGACATGAACTCGCGTACCGTGAAGAGAATCGAGGATGTCGCTCTGTTGCGTACGGCTCAGTTCGCCGAGGATGCCGGTCCCATGGCACACCCGGTACGGCCGGAGTCCTATATGGAGATCTCCAATTTCTATACCCTGACCGTTTACGAGAAGGGTGCAGAAGTGGTGCGCATGCTGCACACCCTGCTGGGCACGGAGCTGTTCCGCAAGGGCAGTGATCTCTATTTCGAGCGTCACGATGGCCAGGCGGTTACCACCGATGACTTTGTGGCAGCGATGGAGGTGGTATCAGGGCGAGACCTGAGCCAGTTCAAGCGCTGGTACTCCCAGGCGGGTACGCCGCGTCTGCAGGTTACGGATGAATATGATCAGCAGAGTGGGGAATACTGTCTGACAGTACGCCAGAGCTGCCCGCCGTCGCCGGGGCAGGAGCATAAGCAGCCTTATCAACTGCCATTGTCCGTAGGCCTGCTGGCTGACGACGGTACCGAGCTCTATGCCGGTATGCTGGAATTGACCGGAGAAGAACAGCAGTTCCGCTTCGAGAATATTACACGTCGCCCGGTGCCCTCGCTGCTGCGTGGCTTCTCAGCGCCGGTCAAACTGGAATATGACTACAGCGATGATCAGCTGTTGATGTTGCTGCGCCACGACAGCGACGGCTTCAACCGTTGGGATGCTGGGCAGCGCCTGTGTATCCGTCTGCTGCAGGAACAGATGCAGCGTTACCGTGCAGGGCTGCCGATGAACTGCTCGGAGGCGCTGATTCATGCCTGGCGCCAACTGCTTGCCGATGAGTCGCTGGATCCGGCGATGGTCGCACAGTGTCTGCGTTTGCCATCTGAAGCTCAGCTGGGTGAACTGGCTGAATGTATCGATGTCACAGCGATTCATGAAGCCCGTGAATTCATGCGCAAGGCATTGGCGCAGGCTCTTGAGTCGGAATGGCTGCAAGTGTACCAGCGATGCGATACTGGTGACGCTTACAGCCCGGATGCCGATGCGGTGGGTCTGCGTAGCCTGAAGAATCTGGCCCTGTCCTACCTGATGATGATCGGGCATGAGCCCTGGCTTGCACTGGCCCGCCAGCAGTATGAGCAGAGTGATAACATGACCGACCAGTTGGCGGCATTGTCACTGGTGGCGCACTCCGAGTTTCGTGAAACAGCTGCAGAGCTGCTGCAAGCGTTCTACCAGCAGTGGCAGCATGAATCACTGGTGATGAATCAGTGGTTGTCGGTACAGGCCTCCGATCCGACCGAGGGGGCTCTGGAGCGTGTCAAAACGCTGGCTCAGCATCCGATTTTCGATGCCCGTAACCCAAACAAGTTGCGGGCCTTGATCGGGGCTTTCTGCGGCCAGAACCTGTCCGCTTTTCATGCCGAGGATGGCTCGGGTTATGTCTGGCTGGCGGACTGGATTCTGATGCTGGATGGTCAAAATCCGCAGGTTGCAGCTCGTTTGCTGGCACCACTGACCCGCTGGAAACGTTACGATCCGGACCGTGCGGCGCTGATGCGGGCCCAGCTTCAACGAATGATGGATACCGCCGAGCTCTCGGCTGATGTATATGAGGTAGTGAGTAAGAGCCTCGTGTAAGGGTCGTCGTCGACCCGACTGTTAATGATCACCGGGCTGCGATGGCAGCCCTATAACTACTAGCTGTGAAGGATACGCAGATGGAACCCTATTTTAATGCGAGTGATAAGTTCGATCTTCAGCAGAACTACCGTCGTTACCTGAAGTTTCATGACCAGAGCCAGTCGGCTAATGAGGTGCTCAAGGATGCGCGCGCCAGTCGAGTCTGGGTGGCCGGGATAGTGCTGATGGTGTTTGCTCTCGCGTCCGAGTTTTTCCTTGGTGTGGCGGCAGGCCTGTTCGGTCTCTACTTCTATCGAATTCTGGCAGCCTGGTACCGTGTCAGTCAGGCAGAAGAAGGCCTGGAGGAGACCGCGCGCTGGTTTGCCGGCAAGGGGCTCAAGTTTGAAGGGCGTATTTTGTATCCGCGTAACGATGACCAGCTCGAACGCCCGCTGGATCCGTTCAACGAAGCGCTGTACAGCTGATTCGGGCGTAAGCCATGCAGCGTGAATATCGACGTTTGAGCCGGCGCACCAAGTACCTGCTGTCGCTGCCGGAGGGCTTGAACGTCGATTTCAAACGCGAGGTGCAGGCGGTCAAGAGTTCGGACCTGGTCGCCTTCGCCAACACCCCCCAGGGGGGCACTCTGCTGATTGGAATCGATGAATATACATCGGACAACGGTGTGCAGCGTGGCCGGGTGGTGGGCTGCGATGTCGATGACAAGGCGCGGCTGACGCTGGTCAACAAGTCCACCGGGTGTATTCCAAACGTAGAAGTCCAGATTTTCACCGAAAACCTGGCGGCGTCCACGCCGATCCTCAGGGTCGAGATTCCTTCCGGGCTGCACAAGCCCTATTGCACCCAGCGCGGCGAATATGCCGTGCGTACCGATGGTCGTAACCGCGCACTTCTGCCTGAAGAGCTGCTGGCGATCTTCATGGAACGTGAAGGCGAACAGTTTCTGTCCCGCTTCCGTGATGCCGTGTATCAGCTGGAAAACCAGCTGGGAACCGTCAGCCATGCGCTCAGTGAGGGCATGCTGGGGGTCAGCGAACGTCTCTATGAGCTGGATCACCAGTTACAGCGTACGCTGGGCAGAATCGAACAACTCACGGACAGCAACAAAAAACGCTCTCGTAACCTGATGCAGGCCCTGCGCCAGAGTCAGGCTGGTATCGTGCAGCTTGAGAACAGCATTGCGCCGGTGATCAACGATCAGGGACAGCACCTGTTGCAGGATATCGAACACAAACTTGGCATGTTGCTCGATCTTCTGGATAGCGATGGCGGTAATGGTGGTCAAAGTCACTGAGAGGCTCATTGACTTCACCTTGATACGCATCAAGAAGAGGTAAACAGAGTCGTCTATAGTGAAGTGAAACTACCTGATCCGGAGAAAAGCGTTATGAATATTCTGTCAGAACTGCATCAGGATCATATCAATCTGAGTCGCTTGCTTGAGATGCTGGAGCGTAAGGTCGAGCAGCTGAGAGGCGGTAACCATCCCGATTTTTCCTTGATGGCAGACGTGGTCGGCTACGTCGGCAGTTATGCGGATCAGCATCACCACCCCCGTGAAGACAAGATGTATGCCTTCTTCCAGGGGCGAGATAGCGTACTTGATCGGGCGCTTGAGCGTTGTGAAGAGGATCACAAGGAACTCAAGCGTCTGTCGACCCATCTGGAGGAGTCGATTGACGGTATCCTTAACGATGTAGTGATGCCGATGGACAAGTTTACCGACCAGCTTGATGAGTTCGTACAGACTGAGAAACGGCATCTGGACTTCGAGGAGCAGTCGATATTTCCGGCGCTGCGCAACATCGCCAGTGATACGGATTGGCAGCAACTGGCGGAGCAGCTGCCGCAGTCTGAAGACCCCCTGTTCGGCGAGCGGCAAGCGGATGAATATCGGTCACTCTACAAGGCGCTGATGGAGGATATGAATCGCGCTGAATCAGCCGGTTGACCCTGTTTGCAGTGCCATGTAACGCTGCACGGTATCCACTACTGCCTGGGTTTGAGGGTCCACTTCCAGATTGACCCAGTCACCGGCCTCAAGCACTCCAAATGTGGTTTGCCTGAGTGTTTCGGGGATAAGGGAGATGCTGAAGCTGTCCTGGTCGACATCGACCAGGGTCAGGCTGCACCCGTTCAAACCGACAAACCCCTTGGGTAGCAGGTAGGGTGCCGCCGGCGTCGGGGTCGCAAAGCGAATTTTGCGGTTGTTGCCCTGACAGCTGACCTCAATGATCTCTGCGCGACACAGGATATGTCCTGACATCAGATGCCCACCAATTTCGTCCCCGACCCTTGCGGCACGTTCGAAGTTGACCTTGTCGCCTACTGTCAGTTGGCCCAGGTTGGTGAGTTGCAGGCTGGTATCGATGACATCAAAGCAGACACGGTTACCGTTGAATGCGGTGATGGTCAGGCAGGTACCGTTAACGGCAATGCTGGCACCCAGCATCAGGTTTTCTGCCTGCGCGGCCGGGAGCCCCAGCTCCAGCTGCATAATACCGCCGTGTTGCTCGCAGCCCGTTACGTCTGCCATGCCCTGAACAATACCCGTAAACATACTGTGCTAACCTCTAGTTGCGCGATCCGAATCCTGAATGAAGGCGTAATCTTACCGCAAACGGCAAAGGAGAAGGCAGCATGCGCGTGTTGATTACCGGTGGCAGTGGTTTTATTGGCCAGGCGCTGACTCGAGCGCTGCTGGCGCGGGGTGACCAGGTCGTCATACTCAGTCGCAGCCCCGAGCGTGTCGTGGCTCGTTCCGGGCTGGAGTGTCTGTCCAGTCTGCAGCAGATCAAGGGACGAATCGGTGCCGTCGTTAATTTGGCAGGAGCACCCATTGTGGACCGGCGCTGGACTGACAGTCGCAAGCGGCTGTTGCTCGATAGCCGCATTCGAACCACCCGTGAGCTGGTGCACTGGATTTCTAATCAGGAGATGCCACCTGCGGTGCTGGTTAGTGGTTCCGCAATCGGCTATTACGGCTCTCACCAGGATGAGGTGTTGGATGAAACGGCTGCAGTGTCATCGGGATTTCCGCATCAGTTGTGTCGTGACTGGGAGCGGGAAGCTATGGAAGCCGTTGCAGCCGGGGTCCGGGTCTGCCTGATCCGAACCGGTGTGGTGCTGGGGCAGGGTGGGGCGCTGGCCAAGATGCTGCCGGCTTTCCGGCTGGGCCTGGGTGGGCCCATTGGCAGCGGGCAGCAGTGGATGTCCTGGGTACATCTGGATGACGAGGTCGGCGGGATTCTCTACCTGCTGGACAATCCGGCGTTACAGGGGGCGTTCAACCTGACAGCACCCGAACCGGTAACCAATGAAGTGTTCAGCAAGACCCTGGCACAAGTGCTGGGGCGTCCGGCGTTCATGCGAGTGCCTGCCTTTATGATGCGCCTGATGTTGGGTGAAGCCAGTGAGCTGCTGGTCGAGGGCCAGCGAGTTGTGCCCGCCAGGCTGAACACGGCTGGTTACGACTTCAAGTACCCGCGGCTGGGGCCGGCCTTTAAATCGATTCTGAAACCAGGACGGTCATGAGGCCATTCTGAGTGCTATCGTCTCGCTGTCGTCATTGAGGTCACTATCGTCTCGCAGGCGACGGCTGCGCAGTTTTTCGATCGCTTCCAGCAGCAGGTCGCCCTGCCAGGCATAAGGATCCTGATGCAGGTGATGATCCAGGTCGAGTACCAGAAAATCGAGAGTCTGACTGCGGCCTGCTTCGCACAGGGCTTCCAGACTGTTGATGCTGTGTTCGGGCCAGAAGTTCTGCCCCCATTCCACCAGGCGCAGGCGCGCATTTTCTGCGTCGTTCTGTTGGCAGGCAATGGCCAGGGCCTGAAAGGTATTGCGCTCGGCACGCTGGTGCGACAGAAGCAGCTTCTGGGCCCGGCGTTGCTGCTCCTCCTCTCCCTCTTGCTGGCTTTGCGCTTTCAACCGGCGAAGTTGCTGCCAGCTGTAGAACCAGCCGCCACTACTGGCCAGGCTCAACAGGCCCAGCAGGGCAATGATGATATACAGACTTTGAGGCGAGGCGCTCTGGCCATTTCGGGACACGGCCGCAGTAGCGGGCGTCGCAGCATCGGGAGCGGTCGTCAGGGCTGGCAGTTGCACATCCAGTGTGCGCGACGGCAAGGTTGCTGTCGCAGCGCGATCGGCCAGGGTGTTCCACCAGTGCAGGTCGATGGAGGGCAGTGTCAGCAGGCCCGGTCCCAGGGGTTCGACGCGAACCCGTTCGATCCGGGTACTGATCAGGCCTTGTGGCGTGAGTTTTTCGGTCAGACTGACATCCTCCAGCTGGGCAAAAAAACTGTCGCTGTCCGTGCTGAATAGGCTGGGCAGGGCGTCGGACGGCAGACCCATAGCGGTTAACTTGATTTCCCGTACAAAACTGTCCCCGGGTTGGAGGTTGCTGGGTGGTTGCCAGTTTTCTTCCAGACTCAGGCGCTCCGAAGGCAGCCAGTATCCACGGCTGTTCTGGTGGGCAGCCGGGAGCACCTCAATCTCGAAGGTCTCGCGCTTGTCGTTGGCCACGACGGTTTCGCCCTCGACCAGAACAGCCGCGCCGGTAAGGGTATGCAAGCCTTCGCTGGAGGGGTAGAGCGCAAAGGTCTGCTCCAGAACTTGCCATTCCTCGCCGTCACGTTCAGTGCTATAGCGGCGAGGTTCATTGAGAGTCAAGACCATCGCGCCGGGTAGAACAGGCGCACTGAATGTCATAGCGTCCGGCAGGGGATCGCGTTGGAACAGGCGAGCAGTCAGCAGTAACTGAGCGTGCGAATATAGCTGGTCCTGGCTGATCAGACTGTCCATGAAGCGTCGACCGGCTTGCTCCAGTTTTGGGGAGCGACCGCTGACCTGAACTTCCAATGGTGCACTGAGCTCATTGCCCAGACGAATTGGCGGAATGCGCAAGGTGCCGGTATTGCGTGGTTTCAATTGCAGGTGCCAGCGGGTCCAGACGTCTCGGTTGGCGGAAGTGTGGCTCGAGACGATGACTTTTTGGCTGCTTTGCAGGCGAAAGTCGGTCTCCAGGGCGCTCAAGTCGGGGCGTTGTTCAACCTGATCGGAGACTTCCAGCGTCAGCGTCAGCGTATCGGCAGCAGTCAGTGCATAACGATCCAGCGTGGTTCTGACTTCCGCAGACAAAACCGGTGAAATTATAAACAGCAGCAGTGCCAGAAATGCACGCATCAGCGAGTCCGTTCCGTATATATAAAAACAGAATATATCAGCTCATTATCAGCCATGAACGTGATCAGATCAATTTGAAAACCGTTCTGGAACAGGGGTTTTGGTCCGAAAAGGGGGCAGCGGGTGACTTGAAAGCGAGTTTAACTATACTGCTGGAAAGTAATCTGCCACTTCCTGACAGAGGGTGCTCATGTCCCGTCGAGCCGTTGAAAACAAGTCCGAGTTGCTTCAGCAATTGAAAACGATGGTGACCGAGCGGTTGCCGAAAAAGCGTTCGGAGCCATTGATTCGTTTTATCGAGGGTTATTTTGCCCATGCGGCAGCAAGCGATTTGCTGCAGTGGCGGCTGGATGATCTTTATGGTGCAACGCTGGCGGTGTGGCAATTTATGCAGGACCGGCCCCGGGAGGGAGCCCTGATTCGGGTGTTCAACCCGGATTATGAGCGTCATGGCTGGCAGTCCACCCATACGGTCATCGAGGTGTTGCAAAGTGACATGCCGTTTATCGTCGACTCGCTGAGGATGGAGCTGAACCGGCGCAATCTGACGATTCACGCAATTTTGAATACGGTGTTCAGTACGCGACGTGATGAGCAGGGCAAGCTGGTCGACTTGCTTGAGCGCGACGCTCGTGGCACTGGTGTGCAACAGGAGTCACTGGTTGCCATCGAGGTTGATCGGCATACGGACCCGCACCAGCTGGAAGAACTTAAACAGGCTCTGCTGGATGTGCTGGATGAGGTCAAGGCAGCGGTGACCGATTTTGATGCTATGCTGGCCAAGGCTGACGAACTGCTGGCCGGTTACGCTCAGGCCCCGCAGGGTTTTGCTGAAGCAGATGTGGAGGAGACCCGTGATTTCATTCGCTGGCTGAAGCTGCATTTCACCTTTCTGGGCTACGACGAATATGTCCTCAAGGCTGCCGACAAGCAGCAGAGGCTCGAGCTGGTCAGTGGCAGTGGGCTGGGGCTGTTGCGTCATGATGGTGCGCGCAGTGCGCAGGCTCGCCTCTCTGCCGATGCCCGGAATGTTGGTGCCTTTACCCTGATTCCCGATCTGCTGTCCTTTACCAAATCCGCTCGCAAGTCACGCGTCCATCGTCCGACCTACCCCGATTACATCAGCATTCAGCGCTTCGATGGCAAAGGCAAGCTGGTTGGCGAGGCTCGCTTCCTGGGACTTTATACTTCAGCGGTTTATCTGCACGGGGCGACCGAAATTCCGATTGTGCGGCGCAAGATCGAGGAGGTGATGACCCGCTCGGGCTTGCACCGAAACGGACATGACTGGAAGGAGCTGCAGCAGATTCTCGAGATCTATCCGCGGGATGATCTGTTCCAGTCCAGCGTGGAAGAGCTGTTTGAATTGGCCACGGGGATTTTGCAGATCCATGAGCGGCGCCAGATCCGCTTATTTCTGCGTCGGGACTATTACGGCCAGTTCTTCTCGGCACTGGTCTATGTGCCGAGGGAGATCTACAGCACGGATTTCCGCCTGAGGGTGCAGCAGATCCTGCAACAGGCGCTGGGGTGTGATCAGGCGGAGTTCACCACCTATTTCTCCGAATCGGTGCTTGCACGCACTCAGTTTCTGTTACGGCGCAGTGACCATAAAAAGGTGACCGCCAAGTTTGATATGGCCGAGCTGGAGCAGCGGGTGAGCCATGCGGCGAGCAGTTGGCACGAAGAATTGTACGAGGCGCTGATCGATACGCTGGGAGAGGAGCAGGGAATCCGGGCCTACAACCACTATCACGCCAGCTTCTCGGCTGGCTATCGCTCGGATTTTGCACCGCGGGCTGCTGTGGTTGATATCCTGCATATGGAAACGCTGGATGCGGAGCGTCGAATGGCGCTGAGCTTCTATGAGGCGCTGGAGCGAGAGCCCGAGGAGCTGAACTTCAAGCTCTATCATCATGGCGAGGCTCTGCCACTATCGGATGTCCTGCCGATACTGGAAAATCTTGGCCTTAGGGTGATCGATGAACACCCATATCAGGTGGAAGTGAACAGTGAGTGCATCTGGATTCATGATTTCAACCTGCGCTATACCGGCCACCAGCAGGTTACGACCACGACCATGCAGAGTGTGTTCGAAGACGCCTTCCTTAACGTCTGGTATGGCCATGCCGGCAATGACGAGTTTAACAAGCTGGTGTTGGGGGCTCAGTTACCTTGGCGCGAGGTGGCGTTGCTGCGGGCCTATGCCGGTTACATGAAGCAGATACGCTTTCCGATCAGTCAGGAGGCGATCAGTATTGCGCTGAAACACCATGTGGCGTTGGCGCGCCTGTTGATTGACCTCTTTGCGGCTCGGTTCAAACCGGGCAAGGCATCGCCCAAACAGGAGGAAAAGGTCAGGGAACAGATCCTGGAAGGGCTTGAACAGGTCGCCAGCCTCAATGAGGATCAGGCGATCCGTCAGTATCTGGCGCTGATCGATGCAACCCTGAGAACCAACTTTTACCAGACCGATCAGGGGCAGCCCAAGGGCTACTTCTCGTTCAAGCTGTCACCCCGTGATATACCGCAGATGCCCGAGCCAAAACCCCTGTACGAGATATTCGTGCACTCTCCTCGCGTGGAAGGGGTACACCTGCGCGGTGGCAAGGTGGCGCGCGGCGGGCTGCGCTGGTCCGACCGCCTGGAAGATTTCCGTACCGAGGTGCTGGGGCTGGTCAAGGCGCAACAGGTTAAAAACGCGGTAATCGTTCCCGTGGGCGCCAAGGGCGGCTTTGTTGCCCGTCAGTTGCACACCAGCATGAATCGGGAAGAGTGGGTGGCTGAAGGGGTCAGTTGCTATCGCACCTTTATCCGTGCCCTGCTGGATGTAACCGACAACCTGGTGGATGGCGAGGTGGTGCCACCGAAGCAGCTGGTGCGCCATGATGAAGACGATACTTATCTGGTGGTAGCGGCTGACAAGGGAACGGCGACGTTCTCCGATATCGCTAACGAGATTGCAGCGCAATACGGTTTCTGGCTGGGTGACGCCTTTGCTTCCGGCGGCAGCCAGGGTTACGACCACAAGAAAATGGGGATCACGGCACGAGGCGCCTGGGTATCGGTGGAGCGTCATTTCCGTGAGCTGGGTCTCAATACGGCCACCGACCCTTTCACCGTGCTGGGTATCGGTGACATGTCCGGTGATGTGTTCGGCAACGGCATGTTGAGGTCCGACAAAATCCGGATGGTCGCAGCCTTCAACCATCAGCACATTTTCATTGATCCTGACCCTGACCCGGCCGCCTCGTTTGGTGAACGCGAGCGTCTGTTTGCCTTGCCTCGCTCAGGCTGGACCGATTACAACAGCGAATTGATCTCCCAGGGGGGAGGGGTATTCAACCGCAGTGCCAAGTCGATCACTCTGACGCCGGAAATCAAGCAATTGACTGGCCTCAGTGGTAGTCGAGTAACACCGACCGAGTTGATATCGGCCTTGCTGCGTGCTCCGGTTGATTTGATCTGGAACGGTGGCATCGGGACCTACATCAAGGCCAGTGACGAGAGTCATGCCGAGGTGGGGGACAAGTCCAACGATAGCCTCAGGGTTAACGCAGCAGATGTGTGTGCGCGGGTTCTGGGCGAGGGGGGCAATCTGGGTGTCACCCAGCGGGGGCGTATGGAGCTGGCAACCCGGGGGTGCCGCCTGAATACCGACTTCATTGACAATGCCGGTGGTGTGGACTGTTCTGACCATGAGGTGAATATCAAGATCCTGCTCAATGCGGTGGTTGGCAACGGAGACATGACGGCTAAACAGCGTAACCAGCTGCTGAGCAGGATGACTGACGAGGTGGCGGAGCTGGTGCTGCAGAACAACTATCGACAGGTGCAGGCGATCTCTCTGGCCGAGGTGCGCTCGGCGGTTTCAATGGCCGAGTATCGACGTTTCATCAACGCCCTGGAAGCGCAGGGCAAGCTTAACCGTGCATTGGAATTCCTGCCCAGCGAAGAGCAGCTGGCTGAGCGCCAGAACGCGCGAGAAGGTTTCAGCCGGCCGGAGCTGTCCGTACTGGTTTCGTACAGCAAGGCCGATCTCAAGGAGCAGTTACGCGCGTCGGCAGTACCCGAGGATCCCTACCTGTCGCGCGAGTTGATGACCGCTTTTCCCGAGCGTCTGCAAAAGTCGCATGGCGCGGATCTGGAGCAGCACCGCCTGCGGCGCGAAATCATTGCGACCCAGATCGCCAACCAGATGGTCAATCTGATGGGGCTCAACTTTGCCGAACGTCTGCTGACTTCGACCGGTGCTGAAATTGTACATGTGGTCAGAGCCTATGCACTGGCGCGGGATGTATTCTCGCTCAAGCCGATCTGGCAAGGGGTCGAAGCGCTGGACTATCGTGTAGCTGCCGATGTGCAGCTGGACATGATGCATGACCTTCAGCATCTGATTCGACGGGCGACTCGCTGGTTCGTGCGCAATCGTCCGGCATCGCTGAGCTGTGAAGACGAACGGGAGCACTTTGCGCCGCATCTTGAGGCGATCACCCGCAACCTGGGCGAACTGCTGTGCGGAGAGCCCTATGAAATCTGGCATGCCGCCTACAGCCGCTACACCGATGCAGGGGTGCCGGCGCGGCTGGCACAGGTGGTCGCCGGCTCGCGTTCACTGTATTCGGCGTTGAGTATCATTGAAGTGGCCAGTATGCTGGGCGTCACCGTGGAGTCGGCTGCACAGGCATTCTTCGGCCTGGGCGAGCGGCTTGAACTTCAGTGGTTCAGTGCTCAGTTGAATGAGCTGAGCATCAGCAGCTATTGGCAGGCCCTGGCACGGGATACATTCCGTGACGACCTGGATGCTCAGCAGCGGGCACTGACGGCGTCGGTGCTGAAGGCCGCTCAGCATGATCAAAAGCCGGTTCCGGAGCAGCTGGCTCACTGGCTGGAGCAGAACCAGCCTCATATTGAGCGCTGGTTGAATGTACTGGCGGAGCTGAAAAGTGCCAGTGCGCAGGATTATGCGATGTATACTGTTGCCGTTCGAGAGCTGGCCGACATGGCTCGTTGTAGTGCGCAAGCGGAATAACTGTGTTGCATGAATGAAATTATTGTCGATCTCAGGATCAGCAGCGACGAATACCTCAAACTTTATCGTGGCCAGACCCGGGTCGTATCAACCCGCGCCCGAGACGGGCGCCGGGTGCAGTTTCCGGCGAATATCCTGCGTCCCTGGGTACTGCACGACGGCATTCGGGGATGTTTCCGTATCCGTTTCAGCGCCGATGGCAAGTTTCAGGACATTCAGCGTTTGAGTTGAGCGGTGTTCATAATAGGCCGGCTCGCCTATAATGCGCGCATCTGTAACTTAACCATCAGTGAACACCATGCTATACGATCTCGCACGCGCACTAATGTTCAGGCTGGATGCCGAAACCTCGCATGAGCTGGCACTGGGCAGCATGAACCTCGCCGCCTCCCTGGGGTTGCACAAGCTTATGGGGGCCGGCACTCAGTCGTTGCCGACCAAGGTGATGGGTATTCGCTTCCCCAACCCGGTTGGCCTCGCGGCGGGTCTGGACAAGAATGGCACAGCAGTCGACGGCCTGGCTGCCATGGGGTTCGGTTTTGTTGAAGTGGGCACGGTCACACCCCGGCCGCAGCCGGGCAACCCCAAGCCGCGCCTGTTCCGTATCCCTGAACACCAGGCGATTATCAACCGCATGGGGTTCAACAATGATGGTGTTGATCAGCTGCTGAAAAACCTGGATCGCAGTGCCTACCAGGGTGTGCTCGGCATCAATATCGGCAAGAACAAGGATACGCCCAACGAGCAGGCAAATCTGGACTACCTGCTTTGCCTGCGCAAGGTCTATGCCCGTGCCAGTTATATCACGGTCAACGTTTCTTCACCGAATACGCCAGGTCTACGTACCCTGCAGTTCGGTGATTCACTGAACAGCCTGTTGGATGCATTGAAGACCGAGCAGGCCAAGCTGGCGAGCGTGCATGGTCGTTATGTACCGATCGCGGTGAAAATTGCACCGGACATGACCTCCGAGGAGCTGGGTCTGGTGGCGTCCTCGCTGAAAACCTACGAGATGGACGGGGTCATCGCCACCAATACCACGCTGTCACGGGATGGGGTTGAAGACAGCCCTGTTGCCGAAGAGGCCGGTGGGCTCAGTGGTGCTCCGGTGCGTAACCGGTCAACCGCGACCATTCGGGCGCTGGCCGAACATCTGGACGGCGCTTTGCCGATCATCGGTGTTGGTGGTATCACTGAAGGTTTCGATGCGGCCGAAAAGATCGAGGCCGGTGCCAGCCTGGTACAGATCTATACCGGATTTATCTACCGCGGGCCGTCGCTGGTACGCGATTCAGTTGCGGCCATTGCCGAGCTGAAGGGCTGAGGGACGGTGAAAACCGGGACAGGCTCCCCTGAGGAGCCTGTCGATTGGTCAAAGTGATGTGCTCTTAATGTAACGACGGGTTGGCTTGAATTGCAGAAACGCCGGACATCCCACCCCAGTGCGCCTCACGTCCCTCGCGCCAGCCGCTCATCCAGTGGCTGCGCATTTCAATTGACTGGACTGGACATTCCTCACGGGAGCGCCCGTTGATGCCAGCCATGAATCCTCGATTAAACAGAGTAGAGGTACGATCCCGTTTCTGTTTCTTCATATTGCGCCTCACATATTCTGATTATACTCTCCCCGGCGGTTGAGCTGTGCTCGCCGGAGATGCGCGGTTCGATCGATTCTCTGTGACGTCACCCCCTATTGATATCTGAAAACGCAGGCCGTGGCGATTTAAAAAAACTATATTGTTACAGAAGTGTCATAAAGTTTTACCGAGCGCACTTGCAGCATTTCTATGTAAATCAAAAAGTTACGTATTTTTCGCCAAGGGCGATCAAGCATTGAATTTTTTTCACCTTGCCGTCAGTAAGGATTAAGCTGCCTTGCGTGGTGCATCAGTATCGGAGTCTTCCTGCCTCATGAAATTGTTTATTACCTGCCCCAAGGGACTGGAGAACCTGCTTCAGGACGAGATCGAAAGCCTGGGCGGTCAGAATACGCGTCAGACCGTTGCCGGTGTCTACACCGAGGGTGAGCTGGAGCTGGCGTATCGGATCTGTCTCTGGTCACGCTTGGGCAACCGCGTGCTGATGCCCCTGGCTGAGGGGGAAGCCGAGGAGGCAGAGGCGCTGTATACGTTGGTGCAGCAGGTGGACTGGCTGGCGCACCTGAGACCTTCAGGGACCTTGACGGTGGACTTTAATGGTCGTTCGCGGGCGATCAACAACACCCATTTCGGTGCGCTCAAGGTCAAGGATGCGGTGGTGGACCAGATTCGCACTGCTACGGGCCAGCGTCCTACGGTCGACCGCAATCAACCGGACCTGCGTATCAACGTACACCTGAACCGAGGCAAGGCGGTGGTTGCTCTGGACATGTCCGGGGAAAGTCTGCATCGGCGCGGTTATCGTCTTAAGGCCGGTGCGGCCCCTATGAAGGAAAACCTGGCCGCAGCGGTGCTGGCAAGGGCCGGCTGGCCCTTCGCCGACCGTACGGCGCCCCTGGTCGACCCCATGTGTGGTTCGGGCACTTTGTTGATTGAGGCCGCGTTGATGGCCGCGGATATCGCCCCGGGACTGTTCCGGCAGCGTTTCGGTTTCAGCCGCTGGCTGGGCCATGACGGACGTCTTTGGGCATCACTGCAGGAGGAGGCCAAACAGCGCCGTGAACAGGGGCTGCAGAACCTGACGGCATCCTATTATGGTTTTGATGCCGACGACAGTGTGCTGGCGCGTGCGCGCGATAATGCCAAGCGGGCAGGGGTAACCGACTACATCCACCTGGAGCGGCGTCCGCTGGAGCAGCTGACGGCGCTGCCCGGCAGTGAGCCCGGCCTGCTGATCACCAACCCGCCCTATGGTGAGCGACTCGGCGAAACGTCGTCATTGATGTTTCTCTACCGTACCCTTGGCGACAAGCTGCGAGGCCACTTCGCCGGCTGGGAGGCGGGGGTATTCACGGCCAACCCGGAGCTGTGCAAGGTAATGAAGTTGCGTGCCGACAAGCAGTACCGCATGTTCAATGGCGCACTGGACAGTAAATTGCTGCTGTTCAAGGTTCACGAGCGTGCCGAGGATGAACAGCCGAGGGATGAGACCGCTGCACCAGCAGGTTTGTCGGAGCAGGCGCAGATGTTTGCCAACCGACTGAAGAAGAACCTCAAGCAGCTGGCGCGCTGGGTCAAGCGAGAAGAGATCAGTTGTTACCGCGTCTATGATGCAGATATGCCGGAATATGCGGTGGCGGTTGATATTTACCCCGGTCATGCCGTGGTGCAGGAATATGCGCCGCCGGCGAAAGTCGATCCGGTCAAGGCGTTCTCCCGGTTGCAGGATGTGATGCAGGCGGTACCGGTGGTACTGGAGTTGCCGGCGGAACGGGTGATTCTCAAGCAACGCAAACGTCAGCAAGGGCAGCAGCAGTATGAGCGCCAGGACCAGACCGGCAATTTCATGGAGGTGGTCGAACATGGCTGCCGCCTGCAGGTCAACCTGCGTGACTACCTGGATACCGGCCTGTTCCTCGATCACCGTCCGGTACGTCACCGGCTGCAGCAGCTGGCCAAAGACAAGGATGTACTCAACCTGTTCTGCTATACCGCGACCGCCAGTGTGCATGCCGGTGTGGGGGGCGCAGCAACCACGACCAGTGTTGACATGTCGGCCACCTACCTGGAATGGGCGCGTCGCAACCTGGAACTGAATGGTCTGCCCAAGGCGCGGCACAAGCTGGTGCAGTCGGACTGCTTCAAGTGGCTGGAGCAGCCCCATGCCGAGTGTTATGACCTGATCTTCATGGATCCGCCGACTTTCTCCAACTCCAAGCGGATGCAGGATGTGCTGGATGTTCAACGCGACCACGTGCGCTTGATTGAGGGGGCTATGCGCCTGCTCAAGGATGATGGTCTGCTGATTTTCTCCAACAATTACCGCCGTTTCACCATTGACCGCGACACCTTGGCCGCGTTCGACATCAAGGAGATCACCGCGCAGACGCTGGACCCGGACTTCAAGCGCAACCCGAAGATCCACTGCTGCTTTGAGATCCGCCACCACAACTGAAACAGATTGTTGCCAATCGTGCATAAGTCTGTTTTGGCTTTGGCACGAAATCTGCTTCCTGTACTGCCCAAGTGATGCCCGATCCTGGTGCAGCCCCTGAACAGGCTGCACCAAAGCGGGCTGCGTCATTTTGAGTAGTAGGTGTCAAGGTCGAAGTGCTGTATTTTGGTGCAGTCGCCCTTTTTTGGAGCACCTGAAACCTTTACGGAGGGAGTGGAGTGGAATCGATTAGCAGCGCGATCAGTGAACTGTCGCAAAGTGCGAATACGATGTTTATCCTGCTAGGGGCGATTATGGTGTTCGCCATGCATGCAGGTTTTGCCTTTCTTGAAGTCGGTACGGTGCGCCGCAAGAACCAGGTCAACGCTCTGGCCAAGATCATGAGTGATTTCGGTTTTTCGGCGCTGGCCTATATGCTGGTCGGCTACTGGCTGGCCTATGGTATTACCTTTTACGACAGTGCCGAGGTGCTGTCTGAGGGTAATGGCTATGAGCTGGTCAAGTTCTTTTTCCTGATGACCTTCGCAGCGGCGATTCCGGCGATCATCTCCGGTGGTATCGCCGAGCGCGGCCGCTTCTGGCCATTTCTGACGGGGTCAGCGCTGGTGGTTGGTCTGGTCTACCCGCTGTTTGAAGGCATTGCCTGGAACGGCAACTACGGTATACAGACCTGGCTGGAGAACCAGTTTGGTGCGCCTTTCCATGATTTCGCCGGCTCTGTTGTGGTGCATGGTGTCGGCGGCTGGCTGGCGCTGGTGGCGGTCCTGTTGCTCGGTATCCGTAACGGCCGCTACAAGGGCGGCCGACTGGTGGCTTTTCCTCCCTCGAATATTCCCTTTCTCGGTCTGGGTGCCTGGATTCTCTGTATCGGCTGGTTTGGCTTCAACGTAATGTCGGCACAAACCCTGGACGGTATCTCCGGTCTGGTGGCGGTCAACAGCCTGATGGCAATGGTTGGCGGTATCATCAGTGCATTAATTGCCGGTCGTAATGACCCCGGCTTCATCCATAACGGCCCGCTGGCCGGGCTGGTGGCGGTTTGTGCCGGTTCCGATGTGATGCATCCTTTTGGCTCATTGCTGGTCGGCGCCGTGGCCGGTGTGCTTTTTGTCTGGACCTTTACCCTGGTGCAGAATCGATGGAAGATCGATGATGTGTTGGGTGTATGGCCGTTGCATGGACTCTGCGGTGTCTGGGGCGGTATCGCCGCCGGTATCTTCGGCAGCGAAGCCATGGGCGGGCTTGGTGGTGTCAGCCTGATGTCACAGCTGCTGGGTACGCTGCTGGGTGTGATCATTGCGTTGGCTGGCGGCCTGATTGTTTATGGTCTGATCAAGATCACGCTCGGCCTGCGCCTGGATGCAGAACAGGAATACAACGGTGCTGATCTGAGCAT
The DNA here is from genome assembly GCA_963677795.1 of uncultured Marinobacterium sp. Lineage (GTDB taxonomy): Bacteria > Pseudomonadota > Gammaproteobacteria > Pseudomonadales > Balneatricaceae > Marinobacterium. The sequence goes on from OY782520.1 coordinate 3,721,435, forward strand.
CCACCGCATCGAATCCACCTCAGACGACCGTTGAGTGTAGGCTGGCCCCGGTTCACGCCGGGGTGAAATGGCAGGTCGCGGACGAAAAAAATCCGGCTCCTGAAACAGGGCCGGATTTTCATTACTGCCGCGGCGGGGCTATGTCCGCCGAGCGCTCAGGGCTTAGTGGTGATGACCACCGGCGCCGTGTGCGTGGCCGTGCTCGACCTCGTCTTCAGTCGCTTCACGAACTTCAACGACTTCTACATCAAAGGTCAGGGTCTGGCCGGCCAGCGGGTGGTTGCCATCCAGAGTGATGTTGTCGCCTTCTACCTTGACCACGGTAACCGGCTGCTCGCCCCAAGGAGTCTGGGCCATGAACTGCATACCGATCTGAATGTCATCGATGCCGCTGAAAGCGCTGCGTTCGACGTCCTGCACCAGCTCATCACGTACCGGGCCGTAACCTTCTTCAGGTTCAACGGTCACTTGCAGGCTGTCGCCAACAGTTTTGCCGACCAGTGCATTTTCCAGACCGGGGATGATGTTGCTGGCGCCGTGCAGGTAAGCCAGGGGCTCCTGACCGTTGGAGCTGTCCAGCACGTTGCCTTCGGCATTGGTCAGGGTGTAGTGAATGGATACGACGGATTTATCGGCGATCTGCATCAGGGGTCTCCTGGTTGCTTGGAGATGCGTCGATGCTCAGGCTACCGCTGGCCGGTCCCTGCCAGTGATGACACAGGGCTCCTTGAGCCGGTAACAGGGCAGCTTGGCAGGGCTCCCGGTTGGTTTGAGGCACATGCTAACGGTCGTGTTCGGCCGGCGCAACCCGAATCCGGCAGCTGAGTGATCCCGGCTTGCAAAAAACACGTAGCAGTTATTCTTTAGACGGGAGAAGTAGATGCTGTCAGGGGAGCGAATTGCGGTCATTGGTGCCGGGATAGCGGGTTGTCTGGTCGCAAGAGGGCTGGTGGAAAAAGGTGCGACCCTTGAGGTGTTTGACAAGAGTCGGGGGACAGGTGGACGGCTGGCGGCGGCACGGCTGGGTGAGCTTTCGGCCGATCTTGGTGCTCCGGTCCTTGAGGAGGGAGTTGTCAGGCAGCTGAAACAGATGCAGGGAGACAGGCCGCTACCAGTTCAGCCATGGCACCACAGAAGATCGGGGATGATACAGGAGTCGATTGCCGAGTCATGTCTCTGGGTTTCGGTGCCACGTGCCAGTGCACTGACACGCAGCCTTCTTGATGACATTTCGCTGCATACTGGAACACGCATTACTGATGTGATGCTGCGAGAGGGTTGGTGGTTGAAAACCGATCAGGGAGATCTGTTTGGGCCATACTCACGTGTGGTCATTGCCGTGCCGGCACCTCAGGCGGTTGCTCTGCTGGCCGCATGCCCGGAACTGCAGCGCAGCGCTGATCAAGTCGTGATGTCTCCGTCCTGGGTGCTGTTGGTTGATCTGGAGCAGCGTCCGAAAAGCATGGCGGACATTGACCTGGTGCAAGGTGTACACCCGGTCCTGGCGAGGCTCTGTCGTGACAGCAGCAAGCCCTGTAGAGAGGGCGAGGTGTGGCAGTTAACGGCCAGCACGGAATGGTCCAGTCGTCATGTAGATGCGGATCCCGGTTGGATTGCAGCACAAATGCTGGATGCATTTTCTGGACTGGCAGGCGAGGCGCTCAAAACAAGAGATGAACGAGTGCATCGCTGGCTCTATGCCGATGTGGTTTCGTCGCCAATCGTGACACCTGTATCGAGCTGCCGACAAATTGCTGTCTGTGGTGACTGGGTTTGTGGTCAGGGGGTGGTTGCTGCTGTGCAGAGCGCAGAACAATTGATCCGGGCACTGGAGGCCGGTGTCTGAGCGCTGGTAGACTGACGGCCACTTTTTAAGGGAGCGTGGTTGTGACGGATAAACTCAGGATGCATGTGGAGCAGGCCTTGGCGTCTCTTGCGGGGGTGCTGCTGGGCAAGCAGCAGCAGGTTCGACTGGCGATGACCTGCCTGCTGGCCGAAGGGCACCTGTTGATCGAAGATCTGCCCGGGATGGGCAAGACCACCCTGGCCCACGCACTGGCGCGGGTGCTTGGGCTGGACGACAAGCGGATCCAGTTTACCAGTGATATGTTGCCGGCCGATATTATCGGGGTGTCGATCTTTGAGCCTCAGGAAAGCCGTTTCCGGTTCCACCCGGGGCCGGTTTTTACCCAGCTGTTGCTGGCGGATGAGATCAACCGCGCCACGCCGAAAACCCAGTCGGCGCTGCTGGAAGCGATGGAAGAAGGCCAGGTCAGTGTCGAGGGGGAGCGCTATCCACTGCCGGATCCCTTCTTTGTGATTGCCACCCAGAACCCGTCCAGCCAGTTCGGCACCTTTCCGCTGCCGGAATCCCAGCTGGACCGCTTCCTGATGCGTGTCACGCTGGGCTATCCGGCACCCGAGGTCGAGCGCCAGTTGCTGACAGGTGGCGGCACGCGGCAAAAGGCGCAGCAGCTCGAGCGCTGCTTGTCACCTGAACAACTGACTCAAGTGCAGGAAGCCTGTCGCCAGGTACATGCTTCGGGCAGCCTGATCGGCTATGTACAGCGGTTGCTGCAATATAGCCGTGAAGCCGAGGGTTTCAGTTATGGCGTGTCACCGCGTGGCGGTCTGGCGCTGCTGCGCTGTGCCCGGTGCTGGGCCTGGCTGGCGGGGCGAGACCATGTGGTACCCGAGGATGTACAGGCCGTGCTGGGCGCGGTGGTGGGACACCGTATCCGCTCCGCCAGTGATCTGGCCGGCCATGAGAGTGATCGCCTGGTGGCGCAGTTATTGGCCGAGGTGGATGTCATTGGTCACTGAGCTACGTCGGAGTCTGAAAGCCAGGGTCAGGCACTGGACATTGTCACGGCAGCAGCCGGCACGTTCCCGAGTACTGACACAGAAACGCATCTTCATCCTGCCGACCCGGGCCGGTAGTGCCTGGCTGCTGGTCCTGTTGCTGATGCTGGTCATGGCGATCAATTACGAAAACAACCTGATCTATGCGCTGACATTCCTGCTGTTGGGGGTTTTTCTGTCGGCGATGTTTCATACCTATGCCAACCTGGCCGGTATCGAGGTTAAAGTGATGCCGTCCGAGCCCTGTTTTGCCGGCAGCCAGGCGGGGTTCGAGCTGGAAGTGCAGCGCCACGCTTCACGCGCGTTTCAGCAGTTGGGTTTCCGGCTTGAGCATTCGGACCAAATACAGATGACGGATCTGCTGCATGAGCGTCAAACGCTGCGTCTGTACTGTCCAGCCAGGGAGCGCGGCTGGCTTTTTCCGGGAGGGTTGAAGCTGGAAACCTGCTATCCGTTCGGGCTTTTCCGTGCCTGGTCCTGGCTCAACCTGGAGATGAAAAACCTGATCTACCCCGAGCCTCTGGACACGCCTCTGCCGGCCTCGCTGGAAGACCTGTCTGGGCTGGGGTGTGATCGCATGAGTGCCCGTCGCGGGGATGATGACTTTGCCGGACTGGAGCGCTTTCAGCCCGGCATGTCGCCGCGCCAGGTGGACTGGAAGAGCTATGCCCGTGGGCGGGGGCTTCATGCCAAACACTTTGCCGGCCATCAGGATCCAGAGCTATGGCTTGATCTCGATGCGCTGGGGGGAGAGGCGCTGGAGCGGCGGCTGTCACGGCTAACGGCCTGGGTACAGACACTGTCGGCCAACGAGACCTGTTTTGGCCTGCGTCTGGGCAGTTTTGTGCTGACACCGGCCAGCGGTGAAGCTCAGCGGATGCGAGCGCTGTCTGCACTGGCGCTCTATGGTCTGGAGGATCGCCGATGAAAGGCGGGATGATCAGCCGTACGGCGGTGGTCTGGCAACTGCTGGCGGTGCTGCTCGTCGTGCTGCCGCACCTGTCATGGTTACCCCTGTGGGTACCGGCGCTGGTGGTCATCACCATAGGGGCGCGATTGATGATCCATAGTGGCCGCTGGTCTTTTCCGCACTGGTCGGTCAAGGCCGTGCTGGTGCTGGCGGCCTGCGCCGGTCTGATCCTGAGCTTCAACCACCAGGCGGGTCCTGAAACGATGGTGGCCCTGCTGGTAGTGGGGCTGGCACTGAAGCTGCTCGAGGTTTACCACCGGCGTGACGCCCTGGTGGTGCTCTTTGTGACTCTGTTCGTGGCTGCTACGGCTTTCCTGTTCAATGAATCGGTCTGGATGGCGGCTTACATTCTACTGACCGTGACACTTGTCCTGGCGGCACTGAACAGTATCCAGCAGTCGAACCAGTCCGGCCGCTATGCCGACAACCTGAAAACGGCCTTGCGTCTGCAATTGCCGGCGATTCCCTTTATGTTGGTGCTGTTTTTTCTGTTTCCACGCCTGGAGCCCTTCTGGTCGGTCACGATTGACAGTGGGCAGGGTACTACGGGTCTTTCCGATCAGCTGTCGCCCGGTGATGTCGGCAAGCTGGCGCAATCGGACGAGCTGGCGTTTCGGGCAACGTTCAATGGAGCCGTACCGCCGCCGGAACAGCGCTATTGGCGCTCACTGGTGTTGAGCGAGTTCGATGGACGGCGCTGGAGCCGGGCAGAGCCACATCTGCGTGCACAGCTGCGGCCAGAGAAATTGACGTCGCTGACATCCGGGCAGCGTTATGAGGTGATCATGGAGGCCAGCGGGCGTCCCTGGCTGGTGGCGCTGGACCAGCCGCTGGCCGCTTCGGCGGGGGTACGGATGACGCCAGTGAGAACGCTCATGCTGGATCAGCCGCTGGAGCGTCGACGTCAATATGGGGTGGACTCCGTGGCGCAATATCAGCTGCAGCCCCTGCTGACCGCGCAGGAAGGACGGCGTTATCTACAGTTGCCGTCGCAAGGGAATCCGCAAAGTCGCGCCCTGGCGCGTCAGCTGGTGGCTGAAAGTGGAGGCGAGGCAGGCGAGGTAGTTCGGTTGCTGCTGGCCCGATTCAACCGTGAGTTTATCTACACGCTTGAACCGGGACGTCTGGGGCATGACAGCATCGATCAGTTCCTGTTTGAAAGCAAACAGGGATATTGCGAGCATTTTGCCAGTGCGACCACCTTCCTGCTGCGCAGTGCCGGCATACCCTCACGTGTGGTGGCGGGCTACCAGGGCGGCGAGTGGAACCCCTATGAGCGTTATCTTCAGGTTCGCCAGTACGATGCTCATGCCTGGGTCGAGTACTGGTTGCCGGAGCAAGGCTGGCAGCGGCTGGATCCAACCGCGGCAGTGGCCCCGGAGCGGGTGCGCTCCTCGGCGCAGGAATATTTCAGAGCCAACGAGCGCCGTTTCTCTGGTGCCGGGTTGGGGATGAAAGTCGGTTGGCTGCGCGATCTGCGGCAACGCTATGATGCCTTCAACTACGCCTGGCATCGCTGGGTACTGAACTATCAGGGGCAGCAGGCCAGTCTGTTGCGTGACTGGCTGGGGGGCGGTGAGCGCTGGCGCAAGATTCTGGCCTGGCTGTTGCCTACGGCGCTGGTGTTTGGCCTGTCCGCATGGTGGTTGTTGCGGCCGCGGCGTGTCAGGCTGAAAGATCCGCTGGAGCGTGCTCTCAAGCATTTGCAGCAGCGTCTGGAAACGCTGCAAATGGAGCGTCTGCCGGCCGAGTCAGTGGCGATGTGGTTGCAGCGCATCGCTGAACACTGGCCTGAACAGCGCGCCTTGATGCTCAGGCTGGCATTCCTCGATGATCGACAGCGCTATTCTGCCCACGCAGAACAGCGGCAACGGACCGAGATGCTGCAGCTATGTCGGCAACTGATACGTCAGTTGCCGCGCCGGAGAGGGTGATGATACCGAGCTATCAACTGCTGCGCAGTGCGCGGCGCAAGACACTGGCGATCCAGGTGCGCGACGGTGAGGTTAGGGTGCGTGCCCCTGTGCGTGCCTCTCAGGCGTCGATTGAAGCGTTTGTTCGTAGCCGGGCTGACTGGATACGACGCCACCAGCAACGCCAACGGCATGAGATCAATACCCTTGGCGTCCGCCTGGCGCAGGGTGGAATGTTGCCCTGGCAGGGCGAGATGCAGAGCCTCAACTGGCAACGGGGGGCCGTGAGCCGGGTTGAGCATGAACCGGGGCAGTTTCTGGTGACCCTGTCGCATCGGATCAGGCGTGCGGAAGTGGATGCGGTGGCAGATCAGCTCAAGCGCTGGTACCTCCAGCAGGGTGAAGTGCTACTTGGGTCCCGTGCTCGCGTGCTGGCGGAACACACGGGGTTGCTGCCCGAAGTGGTTGCTATCGGCAGTTGGCGGGGGCGCTGGGGACAGTGTTCCAGCCGCGGGGAGGTGAGCCTGAACTGGCGTTTGCTACAGCTGCCGCCGGAGCTGCAGGATTATGTGATTCTGCATGAACTCTGTCATCTGCGTCACATGAATCACGGCCGCCAGTTCCATGCCTTGTTGCAGCGACACTGTGCGGCACACCCGCGTTTGCATGCTGAGATACAGCGGTATACCTCCTGGCTGAAGTGGTGAACGATACCTTAGGAGGATGGTGATTCCTCAAGCGCTGTGGCAGAAATAAGACACCTGTTTTATGGGCCAATTGCAATGGTCAGAAACCGGCATAACGATAATAAGCGGGATGACGATGAGTCTTTACACAGCGATCGAAAAAGCGGCATTCAACACCCTCACCAAAAAAATAGTCGGTAACGTACTTTTCCTGTTGTTACCCCATTTTGTCCTGATTCTGCTGGGCAGTTATTTCGCGGCAGATATCCGCCAGGTGATCATTGATCTGGCGTTAAGCCCGGAGCAGCAGCATGCGATCGAGCGCAGCCTGTCGGCGCTGTTGTGGACCACCGGCAGCACGATCAGCGTGGCGCTGGTGGCCGGTATTTTCACTATTTTCTTCATGCGTCATCTGTTTCTGCGCCCGATTCGTGAGATCACTCAGGTGCTCAGAGCGATCAAGGACAAGGATGGTGATATCTCCGGTACCCTGCCGGAATACACCCATGACGAAATCTCCGATATGGCAGCGGCCTACAACGAATTTTCCGGCAGCCTGAAGAAGATGATTGCCGAGAGTCAGCGTCGCTCGGTCAGCGTTGCACTCTGCGCAACGCGACTGCAGAAGGTGGTGATGCAGTCACATGGTTCGGCCCACACCCAGGAGGAGCAGGCACAGCTGGTGTTCCAGTCCAGTCAGGAGTCCACCCAGGCGATCGATGAAATCGCCGGCAGCACTCTGACCATCAGCGAGCAGAACAATGGCAATATGCAGGAGGTCCATGCCTCCCGAGACGAGCTACAGCGGGTGCATGAGCAGGTCAGTGCGGTTTGCCAGCTGGCATTGGGATTCCAGCAAACCGTGGACAAGCTCAGTGAAAACTCCGGCAACATCACCAAAATTCTGTCGATGGTGAAAGACTTTTCCGATCAGACCAACTTGCTGGCCCTGAACGCTTCAATAGAGGCGGCGCGGGCAGGCGAGGCAGGGCGCGGTTTTGCCGTGGTGGCTGACGAAGTGCGTGGCCTGTCGCAGAAAGTCAGCAGTGCTACCCAGGAGATCGACAAAAACATTGGTGAGATGGCCGCGTTGGTGGATGACACCCGCTCCAGTGCCCACAATATTCTCGAATACGTGGAAAATACTGATCGTTTCATCACCAGCACCAATGAGCAGTTTGCCCGCATGGTGTCGGACTTCGAGGAGGTCAACGCCCAGCTGACCGGTATCAGTGCAGCCATTGATGAGCTGTCTCACACCAATCGCGAGTCTCACGGGCATGTGCAGGCGATTACCGAGTTGTCGACTGAAATACGTGACGAGATGGCCCAGTCACAGAGCTACTCCGAGGAGCTGGAGATCTCTACCGAGGAGACGCAGGAGCTGCTGTCCCGTTTCGTGATCGGTTATGGCGGTTTCGAACGCATGATTCAAACCGGCAAGCAGTGGAACCAGCAGACGGTAGCCGCCATGGAACAGCTGCAGGCAGAAGGGGTTAACCTGTTTGACCAGAACTATCGACGCAGCAATGAAGGTCAGCAGCCTGAGAAGTTTGATTGCAGTTATACTGACCGCTTCGAACGACTGCTGCAGCCGATGTTCGATCGTTTCATTGCCGAGCGCCCTGAATTCATTTATGCCATTGCGGTGGATCGTAACGGTTATGCGCCGGCACATCATGCCAAGGTGTCCAAGCCGCTCACCGGCGACCCTCAGGTGGACAATCTACAGAGTCGCAATCGCCGCATCTTCGCCGGCAACCGGGCGGAGAAGCGGCGGGCGTCCCATACATCACCCTTCCTGTTGCAGACCTTTATCCGCGATACCGGTGAGGTGCTGAACGATCTGTCGATACCGATCTATCTTAATGGCCAGCACTGGGGTGCCCTGATCATGGGCTTCGATCCCGAGCATCTGCTCAAGGACGTGAATTGAGCGAAAGGTGCCGGGCACCGACTTAATGGTCGGTGCCCGTGGTGAATTGACGTACCATCTGTTTCAGGGTGTCATAGTTGAGCGGCTTGTTGCAGATGGCGGAAACTTCGGCGCTCTGGATGGCTGCCAGGCGGCTCCGGTTCTGCTCGGACGTGATCATCATCACCGGCACGGTGGGCTGGTCGCTGTAGTGGCGGATATGCTCGACCAGTTCCAGTCCATCGATATTCGGCATGTTGTAATCCGAGATCACCAGATCGAAACGGCGCTGTTTCATGATCTGCAGTGCCTCGGCACCATCCTTGGCCTCAATGACCTGCTCGATACCGATCGCATTCAGGCCCTTGCGGACATACTTGCGGGACATGGAGCTGTCATCGACGATCAGTACCTGCATGTATTCGAGCTCGGAGTGGTCATCGGCGTCCGGGTCCTGCAGGTCCCGAATATAGTGCATGGTGTTGCGTAGTGCCGTGGCCAGTTCTTCCTTGCGGAAGGGCTTGGGCAGAATGGCAATGGCGCCCGCCTGACGAATCGGTTCCAAATAGCGGTAATGTGTTTCGGATGAGATCAGCAGGAAAGTGACGTCCATCAGCTCGGGGCTCTGACGCATCCGGGTAACCAGATCGGTACCGGTCATGTCGGGCAGGTGCATCGATGAAACGACAATGTCGGGTACCACCTGCTGCATGCGTTCAAGTGCCGGTGCGGCTTCTTCGAACGCCTCGATATCGCTTAGGCCGACCTCGCGCAGATAGTCGATAATGATCGTGCGTTGCAGTTTGGACGGCTCAATCACCAGTACCAGCAGTTCATCGAGAGTCATAATCTGTGTCATCCAGTTCGGGAATGCCCTGTATCATGCACTATACAAAAACAGGGCATCAGTGTCTCAAATTATCTACGCTAAATCTCCCCCTGTTGGGTTCTATCTCATTGGTTTCTAATCAATCCACCGCTATTGGCTTGCATCCCCGTCGCCTAACACCTTAAATTGATATTCGCTTTATATGAGATGGTTATATGAATAGAGATGTCTGGTTGTTGGCGTTGTGTCAGGCGTTGCTCAATACCGGCAATGTGTTGCTGGTATCGGTCAATGCGCTCATCGGCCTGCAGTTGGCGCCGGCCGAGGCGCTGATTACCCTGCCGGTGGCGTGCCAGTTTGTCGGTCTGATGCTGGCGACGATTCCGGCTTCCTTGATCATGCAGCGAGTAGGTCGACGTAACGGCTTCCTGCTCGGCAATATGATCGGACTGGCGGGGGCCTTAACCTGCCTCTGGGCGTTGCAGGTTGCCACCTTCGGGCTGTTCTGTCTCGGCACGGCACTGCTTGGCGTGGGTATAGGTTTTGGCATGCTCTATCGCTTTGCTGCCGTGGAGGTGTGTCAGGCGGGGCATGAAAGTCGCGCCATCTCGATGGTGATGCTCGGGGGTATCATTGCGGCGGTGATAGGCCCCAACCTGGCGGTTTACAGCCGGGGTCTCCAGTGGGGGGCCGATTTCAGCGGCGCTTTTGCCGCGCTTGCGGGCGTCTACCTGCTGGCACTGGTATTGCTGCTGCGTATCCGGATTCCACCGATGCCGCATGAGACTGAAGGTGATACCCGGCCGTTGCGGGCGATCATGTTACAACCACGTTTTCTGATGGCGGTGCTGGTCGGTATGGTCAGCTATGCGGTGATGAATCTGCTGATGACGGCGACGCCGCTGGCGATGAACCGGTGCGGTTATGCCTTTTCCAGTGCAGCCAACGTGATCGAGTGGCATGTGCTGGGCATGTACCTGCCGTCCTTCTTTACTGCGCATCTGATCCGCCGCTTTGGTGAGGTCCCTCTGATGAAGGCGGGCGCGCTGATGATGCTTGTTTGTATCGCCATCAACCTGCATGGTCAGAGCGAATGGCATTTCTGGGCCGCGCTTCTCCTGCTGGGAGTGGGCTGGAACTGGATGTTCATCTGTGCCACCGCCTTTTTGACCAAAGCCTACGAGCCGGCAGAAAAGGCCAAGACCCAGGCCGCCAACGAGTTTCTGGTGTTCGGTACGGTAACCTTTTCTGCTCTTGCAGCGGGCTGGCTGGAATCCAGCCTGGGATGGGCGGCGATGAACGTCTTGATGATCCCGGTGGTGGGTTTCACTCTGCTGGCACTGTTTCTGCTTGAGCCGGTCAGGCGTGAGGCGGAAGGTGCTCTTCAGTCATTGAAGGTGAGCTGATTCATGTGTGAACTTCTGGCGATCACCACGGCTGAGCCACTTCACCTGTCGCTGTCATTACAGCGGTTTGCCTGTCATGGGGGGGCGGATGGCTGGCATGGCGACGGCTGGGGCTTCGCCTGGTATGAACAGGGGGATGTGCAGTTGATCCGTGAGGCAACGGCCTGTGCCGACAGTGAAACTGCCCGCTGGCTGACTCAGCGTCATCGTCCCGCGCAACTGTTTATGGGGCATATCCGTCATGCCACCCAAGGGGAGGTTGCGTTGCGCAACACCCAGCCTTTTCAGCGTGAAACCGGTGGTGCAACGCACCTGTTTGCTCATAACGGTGACTTGAATCGCTTCATTCACAACCCGAAACGTTTCCCGAGTAGCCATTTTCAGCCGGTGGGTGAAACCGATTCCGAGCGTGCCTTCTGTGTGTTGATGGCGCGGATGGCTGCCGTATGGCAGGAGGGGCGTCCTGATGCGGACGTGCGCCTGGCCGTGGTGGCCGACTTCGCGGCTCGGCTGCGTCAACTGGGGCCAGCCAACTTTCTCTATTCCGATGGTGAACTGTTGTTTGCCCACAGCGACCGGCGACGTCAGGCCGATGGCGAAATTTCGGCGCCTGGTCTCTACCTGCTGCAGTCTGAAGCCAGCGGCAGTGACCCGATGGCAGGGTTGGAACTGGAGCAGCGGCAGGAGGTGATGACCGCCGTGCTGGCCAGTGCACCGCTGGATGAGCGGCCCTGGCAGCCGGTGCCGGAAGGTGAGGTGTTGATGTTCAGGAACGGGGTGCTGCTGGAGCGCTGTCCCCGCCTGACCTTGTGGCACGAAGCGCTGGAGGCTCTGGAAGACTAGTCGGTTTTCTCCGTTACGGCAGCGGTAACCTGGTCGGCAGGGAGTCGGCGTACCGCCTTTTGCAGGATCAGGTTGTTGGGATAGTGGATGGTGTCGCCGTTGTCGCATCGAATATGCAGGTGGAACAGGCTGATCTCGGTGATCATGCCGGTAATATCGTCATCCTTGTCCAGCACTTTGATACGGTCGCCGATCCGGTAGGGAAAGGCGAAGAAGATGATGATGCTGCCGGTAATGTTGCTCAGGATCGACCATTGGGCGAACAGTGCCACACCGATGACCGCGAAAGCGGAGGAGAACAGAATCATCAGCTCGGCATAGTCCACGCCCCAGATGATGCAGATCAGCATCACCGTGACGACCAGCTGCAGCAGGCCGAAAAAACGTTTCACCATCAGCAGGCGGCGATTGGCCACCTGCTTCTGCAGGCCTATGCGGTCCAGCACTCGGCTGCTGACCCAGCGGGCCGCGAAGAGCGCGCCGATGGCGATCGCCGTCAAGGTCAGTTGTGTCTCCCACATGCTTGGACTCCTGTCTTGATTTATCGAATGCAGTTCACCAGATAGGCGATCTCCGGGTTGCAGCTTTGCGGATTCAGCAGGCTGTGTGGCAGGTAGGCTGGAGCTTCCACCAGGCCCCTGGCCAGCAGCTCGTTGATCAATGGCAGGTAGGCAAAACCGGTCTTGCCCACGTACAACCCGTTGATATCACCTTCGCGCCAGAGTTTCAGCGCCTGGCTGAAGCCGCTGAGGTAGAGGTGATCCTTGGTGAAGCCGCCACCGCGGTGTACCCGCGCTGTAATTTTGAACGCTTCCTCCGGCTGAGACTGATAGTCCTCGACCAGGGTGCGCCAGGTACGACAGAAATCGTTGTAGCGTAACATCTGGTCAACTGCAATCACCCTGAGCGCCAAAGTTTTGAGTCGCTTCAGGGTCAGGTGACCGCAGAGATACTCGCTCAGAATGGCCAATCCTTCCTGGGCGTGGGTATTGCCGGGCAGCCCCAGGGTGAAGACCTTCAGTGGCTGTGCCGCAGCATTCAATGACGTTACCATGTGTACGCCAAGTTCGTGATGTGCCAAGGCGTGCAGCTCGGATTCGCTGGCACTGGTACTGCGTCTCACCATCAGCGCCTTGCGGCCGTTGTTCACCATCGCCTGGGCCAGCAACCGGTCGGACAGTTCAACCTTGCACTCCAGTCCCCATTCCTGCGCCTTCTGCTCGAAGAAGGGGATCATCTCTTCGGCCGAGTAGCGCTGGCCATTGCTCTCTTCGGGGCGGTCCATCGCATGCAGCAGGAAGCGGGCATTGGCCAGGTCTTCACTGGTTGGTTCGCCGTAATAGCGCAATGAGTTGTACAGGAAGCGGTCGCTGCCGATGCTGACCAGAAGATCGATACGCTCGGCCAGGGCATCAATCACCTCGCGATAGAGCTGGCGCAAGGCGGGGTCACGGATGCGATCCACCGGCAGGCGGTAAAGCTTCTCCCGGTGTACATAGGGGTCGATACGCAGCTGACGGTAGCGAAATTGTGGCTGGTAACGTCCCTTGCTGCGCATGAACTGGCGCTCTTCTCGGGCGATGTTGATCGGGTTGATGTACAGCAGTGTCTCCAGCCCCTTGGCCAGCTTTTTCAGGGCTCGGTCAACACGCAGCACCTCGGCCGGCAGCTCGCTGGGCATGAGGTCATGGCCGCTGAGCTTGCGATTGGAGCCCTGACGGGCCAAGGTTGCGGCTGCTTCGTAGAGGCTGCTGTGCAGGCCGTTGCGCAGGGCATCGACCACCAATGGATAGAGATTGCCGTTAGTGTCTCTGAAAATGGGGTCGATCTGCAGCGGCACGGTCAGGGTTTGCTCATGCCGCGTATTGACGTGAGCACTGAGGTAGTCGCCCTGGTAATCCGACTCGCCACTGGAGGTGCTGACCTCCTGGTGTGGCAGTTCGATCGCTTGCAGTTGCTGCTTCAGACAGTCGATGACCGCCTCGCCCTCAGGCATGCGCACCTGGCTGTCGATGACATGGAACACGCCGCTGTCACTGGCGGTGCTGCGTGGCTGGCTGTGCAGGTCGATCAGCAGGCACTGGCCGTGATCCTCTTCCAGCACATCGAGCAGGGCGTCAAGCAAGTGATAGAAGCGCTGGTGGCGGCGATGAGCATACTGCTGCATCGCCTTGGTAGGTGGTCGCTGCCAAAGGGTTCTGCCGTCCAGCCGTTTACGCATGCACTGGGCCAGGGAAAAGTTCAGGTCGCAAGCCAGACGTGATTCTTCCGCGATCAGCGTGATCGGCAGCAGGTCGGCCAGCTCGGCAGTGCCGGCCGATTCAACCTGGCGCCGTTGTTCGGTACTGAGCAGCAGGCGCTGTTCCACATCGGCTTTCAGTTCAGTGCCCGAATGCAGCACGGTACAGACCAGCGGCACGTATTCATCAATGCGGATACACAGTCCACCACTGCGTAGCCGGGCATGAACCGGCTGACGGTTTTCGATCAGCGCCAGAATGGCGACTTCAGACAGCGTCTGCATCTTCGATTACCTTGCGGAATGCGCTCTTTCGCTGCTCAACCAGGTTACGGGCCTCGATCACATTTTCGACAAAGTCGATCACCTGGCGCTGCAGGCGTACGCGGTTCAACTTGTTGATACGCACAATGCCGCCAGGTGCCATCACATTGACTTCAATCAGCTTGTCGTTGATCACGTCCAGACCGGTAAAGTAGAGGCCGTCACGCACCAGCTTGGGGCCGATACTTCGGCAGAGTTCACGTTCGGCCTTGGTCAGGGTGTGCTTGACGACACGACCACCGGCATGAACGTTGGAACGGACATCATTTTCGGCCGGGATGCGACGCATGGCACCGATCGGCTCGCCATTGAGCATCAGGATACGGACGTCACCGTTCTCGGCACCATCGATGTACTCCTGCAGAATAACGTAGTTGCTGTTGCTGCCGCTGCCGATATAGAAGTCGAGCAGGGAGCGGAAGCTCTGGCGCGCGCTTTTCTCGATCACGATGACACCCTTGCCGCCGAAGCCGTTCAGAGGTTTGAGGATCATGCGCTCGCCCGGGTTTTCCTCCAATGCCTTTTCCAGGTAGTCCTTGTTCTTGGATACATGGGTTACCGGCATGTATTTGGACGCCGGGCCGTTGAAGGCCGCGGTGTACAGTTTGTTGTTACCGATACGCAGCCCGTCGAGGCCGTTCATGATGAATACGTCGCCATGGATTGAATCGAGGAAGTTCAACACGATGGTGTCCAGCGGCGGGTTCAGACGCACGATGATGGCGTCGAAACCGGCCAGCGGCAAGCGGCTGCGGCGGAATTCCGCATGACGGTAAAATGCCGGGATGTTTTCCGAGACCTTGCCCTTGCGCAATACGTTGCAGAAGGCGCTACTGATGTTGTCACGGATGGTCAGGTTGGCCGGAGAGGTGATTGCCACGGTATGGCCGCGCAGGGCTGCTTCATGCACCATACGCAGCGTGGTGTCGGTATCCGGTTTGACCTGTTCCCAGGGGTACATCAGAAAGCAGATTTTCATCTTGGTTCTCCTGCAGACAGATGAGTTTTGGGGCAGCAAAATGGCCCCTGGCAATGGCTGTCGGCGTTCGGTAAACAACTAGGGAAAGTGCCAGGGCTCAGGACAGAGCGGCCTGTGGCAAGTGCGCGCATTGGACGTCATAACCCCGTGTTGGGCAAGCATTTTTTGGTCGGTTATAGGTTATTTTTTTTCATCTATATCGAGCAGTATAGTGCGGGCATTTCATGACAATGGTGGGCAATATTCAAAGTATCGCCATTGGGGCTGGTGCCGGGGCGCCGTCGCGCTTAATATCGCGCCATCTTTCATTCAGGAGTTGCAAAACCGATGCTGGGCTGGATCCTTTACAAGTCCGATCATACCCTGGTCAAACAGGAAACCTACGAGATAGAGCGACTGGTCAGTCAAGCCGGAGCGCATGGTATCGATATCAAGGTGTATACCCCGGAAGCCTTCGATCTGACGGTGACCCGTGACGACCGAACCAGCGTGATGCTCGATGGTCAGCCAACGCCGCTGCCGGACTTTTTCCTGCCGCGCATGGGGGCCGGCACCAACTATTTTGCGCTGGCAGTGATACGGCATCTTGAGCGGTTGGGCGTGCACAGCTTCAACTCGGCCGAGAGTATCGATACGGTCAAGGACAAGCTGTACAGTCACCAGATTCTGGCGCAAAACGGACTGCCGGTCCCCAAAACGATGCTGGTCAAATTCCCGGTGAACCCGGAACTGGTCAAGAAACAGATCGGTTTCCCGGTGGTGGTCAAGACATTGTCCGGTTCTCAGGGCAGCGGTGTTTTTCTGTGTGAGACTTTGAGCCACTTCGAAGATCTGATGCAGATGGTGGAGGTGACCAATCCCAAGGCCAACATCATTCTGCAGGAGTTTATCGCCGACAGCCGGGGGCGCGACCTGAGGGTCATCGTTATCGGTGGGCGTGCCGTGGCCTGCATGGAGCGGGTAGCGGAGGAGGGCAGTTTCAAGGCCAATTTCTCACGTGGCGCTTCGGTGCACGAATTCCCGATGACGCCGGAGGTCGAGTGGCTGGCGATCGAGACGGCTCGGGTGCTGGGGCTGGAGATCGCCGGGGTGGATCTGCTGTTTGCCGGCGACCATTACAAGGTCTGCGAAGCCAATTCCTCACCGGGATTCGAAGGTGTTGAGAGCTGCTGCGACGTGGATGTGGTCAACGAGATCTATCACTTCCTACGTATCCGGCTGGGTAACTTTCAGTAAGGGTCCTGGCCTATCTTGTCACGACGGCGCTCAATGAGCGCCGTCCGCGTCTTCTTCCGGCAGGCTGGGGCGCTTGTCCTGTCCCCAGCCTGCCTGTTCCAGTACCGGTGCCAGCAGGGCCCTGACTTCGACTTCGCTGTTGCACTGGCGCGTTTGCTCCAGCAGACAGGCGAGGGACGTCCGGCTGATCGAGCGGATCAGCAGTTTCACCCGCGGGATGTTGTAGGCGCTGAGGCTGAGGCAGTTATAGCCCATGGCGACCAGCAGCAGCACCGCCGCCGGGTCCGAAGCCATCTCGCCACAGAGTGAAACCGGCAGTCCCAGTGCGTCACACTGTTGCTGGATCTGTTCCAGCGCCACCAGTACGGCCGGGTGGAGATGATCGAACAGGCCGGATACCCGCGGGTTGTTGCGGTCGACCGCGAGTAGATACTGGGTCAGGTCATTGGAACCGATGGAAACGAAATCGATGTAGGGAGCCAGCCGCGGCAGCAGCAGCATTGCCGAGGGCACCTCGATCATCATGCCGATCTCCGGCATGCGTACCGCCTGGCCATCGCGATTCAGCGCTTCAACCGCTTTCTCCACATAGCGCCTGAAACTCTGGATCTCGTCCACTCGACTGATCATGGGAACCAGCAGACGGAGGTTGCCGTTATCGATGTCTGCTCTGAGCATGGCTCGGATCTGGCTGATCAGTAGCGGGGCATTGTCCAGGCTGAAACGGATGCCGCGCCAGCCCAGGTAAGGGTTGGTTTCCGTGATGTCGAAATAAGGCAGTTGCTTGTCGCCACCGATATCCAGCGTGCGCATATTCACTGGCCGAGGGGCGTAAGCCTGCAATACCTTGCGGTATAGCATGTACTGCTCCTGCTCGGTGGGGAAGTTGTCATGGATCATGAACGGGATTTCGGAACGGTACAGCCCGACCCCTTCGGCACCGCGTTGCAGGCCAGGAGTCGCATCGGCCAGCAGGCCGGTGTTGGTCAGCAGGCTGACCGTAAAGCCGTCGGTAGTTACGGCGGGCTGATCACGCAGTCGCTCCAGTCCCTGCATGAAGCGTTGTTCATCGTCGATCATGCGACGATATTCAGCCAGCAGGGCCACCGGTGGGTTAAGTACGCACTCGGCACGATGGCCGTCGGCGATCAGGGTTGCGCCCTTGTGCTGTTCCGGCTCGAACTGTTCGACCCCCATGACCGCCGGAATACCCAGGGCGTTGGCCAGGATCGCCGTATGTGACAGGGTGGATCCCTGGGTGCAGATGATGCCGTGGATCTGATGCAGCGGGTATTCCGCCAGGTCGGCGATGCTGATTAACTCACCGGCCAGGATCAGCGCTTCGTCCGGGGTCTCCATCGAGGGGCGTTCACGCGACAGCAACTGGTTCAAAATACGCTGACCGATGTTGCAGATATCTTCAGCACGCGCCTTGAGATAGGGGTCATCGGCCTGGCGAAACTGCTCCGCCATGGCCGTGATGGTCTGTTTTAGCGCCCAGGGCGCGTTGTCGCCGGCATCAATGCGGGCCAGGATCTGCTGACTCAGCTCGGGGCTTTGCAGCATCATCTGGTAAACGCTGAACAGAGCGTGGAGGTCTCCGGGCAGGTGCTGGCCCAGATGACCCGAACCGGACTCCAGCTCCTCACTGACGGCCGCAATGGCCTCGGAAATGGCGTTCTTGTCAGTGTCGGGGTTGGATGAGCAGGCGGCCCGCACCTGTTCCAGCGACAAGTGAGGGCGTACCAGCCAGAGCTTGCCCAGACCGAGCCCCGGTGCTCCCTTGAGGCCTGGAAAGCGGCGATAACCCCCGCGGGCACCGCGCTTTTCATACCAGTCGCCCTTGCTTTGCAGGTGCGACAGGGTGCCGGCCAGCTGCGAGGCGACCGTAATCAGGAAAGCCTCGGCTTCCTGGGAGAAGGGCTCACGTTCGCGCCCCTGAATGACCAGTACGCCGATCAGCTTGCGCAGGTGCAGCAGCGGAACACCCAGAAAACGGTGGTAGGGCATTTCGTGAGTTTCGGGGATGAATACGAAACGGTCATCGGCAGGCGCATCGCCCAGGTTCAGCGTGCTGAGGGAGGCGGCAATATGGCCTACCAGGCCTTCATCCAGTTTAAGCTTGGCCTTGCCGACCGATTGTGGCGACAAGCCCTCGGTGGCGGCCAGAATCAGGTGTTGAAAGTCGGGAGTGCAGAGGTAGAGGCTGCACACGTCAACCTGCATCAGCTCTCGCAGGCGCTGGACGATGTTGCTCATTACGGCTCTGGGGTCACCGGTGCGGGCAATCTGTTCAACAATTGAAGTCAGGGCGCTGAGAGAGGGTTGTTGCATTACCGTGGTTCCGAGTGTTGCGGGGTACGAAATTTGATGCTGGCACAGTGGCGCCAGCAGGGCAATGCCTAACTGCAGTAAATGAAGTTGAGCTGATCCTGGTCTGTCTGCAATTTGAGGCAGCTATGGTAACCTGCGGCTCATGAATGACAATTCCCGACACAAAAAGACGCTTAGAGTCGCGTCGGTTTATCAACCGGACGTGATCTGCCTTGAATTGGGGGCCGCGCTGTCCACGGCCATTGCGCTGATGGCCCGTCACCACGTGGGTTCTGTCCTGGTTGAGGAGCAGGGGCGGACGCTGGGGGTCATCACGCGCCGCCAGGCGATGCGCATGGCGCTGGTCGACGGCAGCAAGGGGGAGGTCACCCGGGAGGAGGTGCAGACGATTCCACGGGTGAGTGCCGATATGGAGCTCGATGAGCTGGGGCTGGAACTGATCAGTCAGAATGTGACCCACGCCTTGGTGTTTTCGGCTGCCGGCGAGCGACTGGGAATTGTCAGCCAGAGTGATGTCGTCAACCATCAGGGGCTGGAGCATGATCTTTTCCTCAAGCCTCTGAAGGAAATTACCCACTTTGATGTGCTCAGGCTAAATGGCTGCTGTAGCTTTCGCCAAGCGGTAGAGCGGATGCATGGGGTCAATTATTCGGCAGTTCTGGTCGGGGGTGAGTCGGTCGGCTGGCAGATCATGACGGAAACGGATGTCATCCGTCTGCTGACAGCGGGCATTGATCCCGATATACCCCTGGCCTCCTTGACGCTGCCGCACCTGATCGCTGTCGATGCTGATATGAGCCTGTTCAATGTTCGCAACTATTTCAAGCGGCATGAATTTCGCCATATTGGGGTCAGGGATGGTGCCGGCAAGGTTGTGGGCCTGGCTTCCTATGCCGATATTTTGCGCAGTGTGGAGATGGACTACATCTATCGTCTGCGCGAACTGCTCAATGATCAAAGTCGTGCGCTCAAGCAATCGCAACATCACCTGCGACTGATCGAAAGTGTGATCAACGCATCCCGGGAAGGCATTGTCATCACCGATGTGCAGGGATACATCCAGAGCGTCAACCCTGCATTTACCGCCATCACCGGCTATGAGCCTTGGGAAGCGCTGGGTAACAATCCGAGCATGCTCAGCTCAGGGCGTCATGATAGTCACTTTTACCGCGAACTCTGGGAAGCGCTGGAGCGGGATGGCGCCTGGCAGGGCGAAATCTGGAATCGGCGCAAGGATGGTAGCGTCTATCCGGAATGGCTCAGTATTACAGCGATTGAAAATGACCAGGGCAAGGTCTCTCAGTATGCGGCGATCTTTCATGATCTGACCGAACTGAAGCGTTCTCAGGCTCAGATGCAAAAACTGTCCTGGTTTGATGCGGTTACCGGGCTGGCCAATCGGCGGCTATTCGAGGATCGGTTGCAGCTGGCCTACAACTACTGCCGTGAACAGAACCAGATGATGGCACTGCTGGCGCTGGACCTGGATCTGTTCAAGCAGATCAATGACCGCTTTGGCCACAAGGGCGGTGACCTCTTGTTGAAGCAGGTCGCCGAACGCATCGAGGCGACCCTTGGCGACCGTGGGACAGCGGCACGGCCGGCCGGCGACGAGTTCTATGTCATCCTGACCGAGCTGGCCGATACGCGCGAGCTGACCGCTTTCCTGGATGAGCTGACACGGGCGCTGTCCATGCCGTTTTGGCTGGAGCGAGACGAGGTTCGGGTGATGGTCAGTATCGGGGTGGCGGTGGCACCCGATGACGCCGACTCCGGAGAGGCCCTGATTCGTTGCTCCGAAATCGCGTTACAGCATTCCAAGGAGCAGGGGCGCAATCATATCTGCTTTTTCTCGCCAGCTCGGCATGAGGCTACGCTGAGTCGCTATCGCATTGCGGGTTTGCTGCATCAGGCGCTGGACAATAATGAATTCAGCATGGTGTACCAGCCGCAAATAGAGGTCGCCACAGGCAAGTTGACAGGGGCCGAGGCTCTGATTCGCTGGTACAGTCCACAACTGGGGCAGGTGTCGCCGGAGGTGTTTATACCGGTCGCCGAAGATGCGGGGCTGATCGAAGCGATCGGCTATTGGGCTCTGGAACGCTCCATCGAGGAGGCAGCTCGTTGGGCACGCACGGGGCTGCGTCTGAAGCTTTCAGTCAATTTTTCCGCGCGACAGTTTCAGCGTGGTGGCGTGGCCTGTCGTTTGCAGGCGCTGCTGCATCAGTATGAGTTGCCGGCAGAGCTGTTTGTGGTTGAGTTGACGGAAACCTGTTTCATGCACAGTGCCGAGGCAACTGAACATGAGCTGGTTCGACTGCGCGAGGCAGGGGTACGCATTGCGATCGACGACTTCGGTACCGGCTATTCCAGTCTCGGCTATATTCGCAACATGTCGCTGGACATGCTCAAGATCGATCGCAGTTTTATCAGCCAGATCGATGCGGCGGGCACCGGAGGGCGGCTGGTGCAGGCCATGATCGATATGAGTCACGCGATGCAGTTGGAGGTTGTGGCGGAAGGGGTTGAGTCCGAGCAAGACCTCAATGTGCTCAAGCGGCTTGGCTGTGACCAGGCACAGGGATACCATATTGCCCGTCCCATGCCAGCGGCTGATCTGCAAGGCTGGGCGTTAAGCTATGAGGCCGAGCAGACAAAGCGCCTGATCGGTATACCCAAGTGACAAGCGGAGTCAGGCTTGAAGAGTTATATTTTTGCCACTGATAACGATCGTGGCGGCGTTATCCTGTGTGACATCGAGACCCTCGAGGAAGCGGTCGATTACCTGCAGCAACGCTTCAAGGGCGTGATCAGGGTAGAGCAGGGACGGCGCTACTGGGCGCAGGGGGAAGGATATGCCGAACTCGAACCGCTTGCGCCTGATGCAGGTCGCAGCGGCTGAGCTGAAC
The DNA here is from genome assembly GCA_963677795.1 of uncultured Marinobacterium sp. Lineage (GTDB taxonomy): Bacteria > Pseudomonadota > Gammaproteobacteria > Pseudomonadales > Balneatricaceae > Marinobacterium. The sequence goes on from OY782520.1 coordinate 3,742,880, forward strand.
GGCGATGCGGGTAGTGCTGTGGTTAGCGCGGACGGCGGCGAGCCGGCTGTTGTTCTACCCTAATCGGCTGAAGGCGCATTTTGTTGCTTTGGGCGCGGACCTGCCGCGCCAGCATTAATCCTGTCACGGCAGTTACGGCCAGTAGCAGCGATATAGTCAGCGTAGTTGTCAGCATGGCGTTATCTCCTGTTGCGTTACTTACCGTCATGACCGAATTGCCGAAGTCAGGTTCCAGTTTGGCATCTGGAGATGCCTTCGGCAAAGGTATCTGTATGAAAGATACCACTATAACGGTATGCCAAATTCTTCAATTCGCAAATTTCTTTTGCCTGTCCCAGGTATGCCCAGTGTACCTCTCCAGGCTACCAGGTCTCGGCTTCATGCGTGTTGTCCAGGCATTGAACCGGGAAACACGTCATGAAACCAATGGCGTTTGCCAATAGCGTTGATAGGTTCAGGCTATGCCTGTGCTCAGAACCAGTCGTCGCTGCGTTTTCGCTTGCGCGGCAGGTGAGGCACGATCAGGCCCAGGATGACACCACCAAAGGCGATCAGGCCGCCATAGGTGAGCCAGCGCATCAGGTTGCTCTGGTCCATGTTGCTGATCTGGGACTCAAGATCACGAATCTCGGTATTGAGCGAGCGGATCTGGTCAGTATAGGTGCTGCTGTCGCGTTGCAGCTGTTCCAGAGTACTGTTCAGCTTCTCAATGGTGTCGGCCTGCTCGCTGATGGTCGTGCGGCTCTCTTCCAGCGAAGCTTCCAGCTTGGGAAGTTCGATCAGCTTACTGTCCCCTTCCCCGACGAGAGTGGCCTGAAGCCAGCCTGTACGACCGTTTGAGGTGCGAATCTGGACATACTCGGTATCGTTGTTCCGCGCGAGAATTTCGACCGACTCGCCGCTGTTGACCCGCCCACTGATGCGGTACTGATTGCCGGGACCACTGTGATAGAAAACATGGGCATCATCGGCAATATGACCCCGTTCGGCCAGAGCAGGGACGGAAGCGCAGAGCAGGGCGCCAAACAACAGAATTTTTTTCATACTGATTCCAACAACTGAAGCAACAATTACATGATTTTACACTACAAACACTTTATCGTTTAGGAGCTGTCCTGAATCTTAACGGCAGCCTAACCGATGCTTCCATATTTGAATTCAAAGGGGAATTTACATGGAGTCCTTTTCTCAAGAATATATTTTGCCCTGGGTGATTAACATCGCTCTGGCGATCGCCATCTTCGTGGTGGGCCGTTGGGTGGTCAAGCTGTTGATCAATATACTGGGGCGTGTCCTGCGCAAAACCAAAATGGACACCATGCTGATCAACTTTGTCAGCTCAATCGCACATGCCTTGCTGCTGTTGTTCGTGGTTGTTGCGGCCTTGGGGCAGCTGGGTGTCGATACCACTTCGCTGATCGCACTGATCGGTGCCGCCGGCCTGGCGATCGGCCTGTCGCTGCAGGACTCGCTGAAAAACTTCGCCGCAGGTGTAATGTTGATCGTGTTCCGCCCCTTCCGTGAGGGCGACTTTGTTGAAGCCGGTGGCGTCAGCGGTATCGTGGAGCATATCACCATCTTCAACTCTGTATTCCGTACCGGCGACAACCGCGAGATCATCCTGCCCAACGGCAAGATCTACAGTGACAGCATCATCAACTACTCCAAGCGCGATACCCGTCGTGTCGACATGGTGTTCGGTATCGGCTATGGCGATGATCTGCTCAAGGCCAAGCGTGTGCTGATGGAGATTCTGGAACAGGACGAGCGCGTGCTGAAGGATCCGGCACCGGTGGTCAGTGTTGCGGCTCTGGGTGACAGCAGCGTCAACTTCAATGTTCGTCCCTGGGTAAAAACTGCCGATTATTGGGCGGTGCTCTGGGACACGACTGAAAAGGTCAAACTGGAGTTCGATCGCCAGGGTATCAGCATTCCCTTCCCGCAGATGGATGTTCATTTGCACACCGAGACCGAGAAGGCCGCAGACTAAGTCTGCGACCTTGGCAGCGCCGAGGTGTCGCCCTGATCCTCGGCCAGTACCTTCTGGCGTAGCGCTTCGTTTTCATGTCGCAGGCGCTGCGCCTCTACCCGATAATCGAAAATCTCCTGATACTGACGCTCCAGCTTGGCTTCCAGTTGCTCCAATTCATTGCTTTGCTGATCAATCTTCAGCTGCAAGTGCTCCAGCTGGTCCTGGAGATCGTCCAGCATCTCAAAGCCACGGCTTTGAGGCTCATTCGCCTTGTCCGGGTGGAACCGGTATGAGCCCTGAAGTTCGTTGACGATATGACTGTAAATGGCGGTGAGGTCTGACCGCTCTCGATCGGTATAGCGGATGTTTTCCTCGATTGCAGTGTGCGCACTGGCGGCACCAATGGCGCCTGCCAGCATCTGTTCCAGCATGCGGTGAAATTCCATCAATTCCACGACCGATATGTGGCTCTTGTCGTAGACCTGCAGATCATCGGCGATACGGTTGACACTCTGTTGTGCTTTTTCATCCCCCAGGTAGCGACGCAGTAACTGCTCGGCTTCGACCAGTTTGGGGGCCAGCTCGATATAGGCGTTTAGTCCGGTGGGACGGGCTTTTTCCTGGGTTCGCAGGGCGCGAGTGGTGTACAGGAATTCGGTGGTCAGCGTGCGTTCCTGCTTGTGCGGGTTATAGAACCAGGAGCCCAGCAAGTAGGCCAGCAGGTTCAGCGACAATGACCAGAATACTGCATGAGGGATCTTGGCCAGCTCACTGCCGAACAGGGCTTCAGGGACTAGCCACTGAATACCGAAGGGCCCCTGCTCCAGCAGGCTCAGCGGTAGCCAGCCTTCCTCGACCCAGGCGGGAACGATCAGGGTCCAGGTCCAGAGGCCAAATCCGATCAGCAATCCGAGCATGGCACCCATGCTGTTGCCGCGGCTCCAGAACAGACCGATGAAGGTTGCCGGGGCAAACTGCAGAGCGGCCACGAACGAAATCATGCCCACGGCCACCAGCATGTAGGTGTCGGTCAGCAGGCGTGCGAGCAGCAGGCTGCCGAACAGAATAATGGCCACCAGCACCCAACGGACCTGAAGCAGCCAGGTCCGCATCCAGCTCAGCTGTTGGAACTTTTCACAGACCGGCAGCAGCAGGTGGTTGGACACCATGGTGGCCAGTGTCATGGTGGTGATGATCACCATACCGCTGGCAGCGGCAAACCCGCCCAGGAAAGAGAGCAGTGCCAGATAGGGTTGGTCGAGCGCCTGGGGTACGAGCAGCATGAAAAAGTCCGCGGATTGCTCCGGCAGGCCCAGGATAATGCCGGCGGCCGCTACGGGGACGACAAACATCACGATCAGTACCGTGTACAGGGGGAACACCCAGAGCGCCCGTCCCAGGTGGCTGGGAGACACGTTTTCTACCACGCCGACATGGAACTGGCGTGGCAGCAGCTGAACACCGGCAAAGCTCAATACGATCAGGGTGAGCCACTGGATGCCGCTGTCCTCTCCGCCGAAGCTGATCAGGCGCTCGAGATTATGTGTTTGGATCTGCTGGTAGATATCGATGGGGCCGTCAAAGAACTGGTAGCTGATGAACAGGCCGATGATCAGGTAGGCAGCCAGTTTAATCACGCACTCGGCGACCAGGGCCAGAATCATGCCCTGATGGCGCTCGGTCGGGTCCAGGCGACGGACGCCGAAGACGATGGTGAACAGGGTCATCAGGAGCGTGATTACCAGGCCGGATGAGCTCCAGTGAATGTGGCCGGCACCCTCATGCGTGATCAGTCGCAGTGAACGGATGACGGCTTCCAGCTGCAGGCTGATGTAGGGCAGCAAGCCAAACAGGGCGATCAAGGTCACCAGGGCGGCGATGCGCTGGGAGCGACGATAGCGGGTCGAAATCAGATCGGCGATGCTGGTGATATGAAAGGTTTCTTTTACCGCGATCATTCGACGGATGGTGAACTGCCAGAAAAACAGCGACAGCAGGGACCCGACATAGACGCCCAGGTAGAGCAGCCCGGACTGGTTTGCAAAACCAACGCTGCCGTAAAAGGTCCAGGTGGTGAAGTAGACACAGAGCGAGAGCGCATAGATGGTGGCCGAATTGATGGGGCGACCTCGGCGGGTACGGTGTTCGCCCCACTGAGCTAACCCGAACAGCAGGCCGATATAAAGGGTAATGACCAGGAGTACACTCAGGGGAGAGAACATCTGTATACCTCTAACTGGCGGATTTCACTGATCTATTCAGTCTAGTCGGTCGTGTTGGGTTTATGCTGCTGCTCATGCTGACAGCTGCACGGAGGAACGGGGTCCAGACCACCGTCGGAATAGGGGTGGCAGCGAAGAATGCGGCGTGTGCCCAAATAGAGGCCCTTGATGGCACCGTGCACCTGTATCGCTTCAATCATGTAGCTGGAGCAGCTGGGGTAGAAGCGGCAATTGTTGCCGAGAAAGGGGCTGATGGCGATCTGGTACGTGCGTACCAGAAAAATCAGTAACCGTGTTACCAGGCGGTTGATCATATGTGGGATTCCCAAAACCATCTGTTGCAGATGATAGCCCCTGGTGCGACGGCTGACCAGTGATGGAAAACAAGCCGGGAGCCCTGGGGCTCCCGGTGGTCGATCAGGCCTGGCGGTCCAGTTCCAGAACGGAGAGGGTGCGTGCACGGACGCGGTTGAGCAGTTCGGCGTCTTCAGTCATGTTCTGACCGTAGGAAGGTACCAGCTCACGGAGCTTCTGCTGCCAGCTGTCTTGCTTCAGGCGCTCGTCGAAGCAGCGCTCGACGATGCTCAACATGGCGCTGACGGCGGTAGACGCGCCCGGAGAGGCGCCCAGCAGTGCGGCCAGAGTACCGTCCTGTGCCGTGATTACTTCAGTACCGAACTCAAGTTTACCGGCGGTTTCGGTACCCGGCTTGATGATCTGGACGCGCTGGCCAGCGTAGGACAGCTCCCAGTCTTCGTCCTTGGCTTCGGGGAAGAAGTTACGCAGGGAATCGACGCGAGAAGAGTGCGACTGCATCACTTCACTGATCAGGTAGCGGGTGAGGTCCATGTTGTTTTTGGCTACGGACAGCATCGGCTTCAGGTTGCCCAGGCGGATGCTGCATGGCAGATCCATGAAGGAGCCCTGCTTGAGGAACTTGGTGGTGAAGCCGGCGAAGGGGCCAAACAGCAGTGCTTTCTTGCCGTCAATGATGCGCGTATCCAGGTGCGGGACCGACATGGGAGGCGCACCGATCGGCGCCATGCCATAAACCTTTGCCTGGTGCTGTTCGATGATTTCGGGGCGCTTGCACACCAGCCACATGCCGCTGACCGGGAAGCCGCCGTAACCCTTGCCTTCCGGAATGTCGGATTTTTGCAGCAGCGGCAGGGCACCACCGCCGGCACCCAGGAATACGAAGCGGCTGTTGATGACTTCGCTGCCACCTTTCTCGGTGTTTTTCAGCTTGACGTTCCAGCTGCCGTCGGCCTGCTGGTCCAGATCGTCAACGATGCGGCTCAGCAGCAGATCAAAATTGTCCTGCTGCTCCAGGTTCAACACCATGAAGCGGGCCAGTGCGCCGAAGTTGACATCGGAACCGTAGCGAACGCGCGTACCCGCGACCTTGTCGGACGGGGTGCGGTCCTTCATTACCAGCGGCATCCATTCACGCAGGGTGTCGTGATCTTCGCTGTACTCCATGTCCTTGAAACAGTGGTGCTGACTCAGAGCCTGATAGCGCTTGCGCAGGAACTCGACGTTTTTCTCGCCCCAGACGAAGCTGGAATGCGGTGTCGGGTTGATGAATTCCTTGGGGGAGGGCAGATTGCCCTGTTCGACGAGATATGACCAGAACTGCAGGCTGACTTCAAAAGAGGTGTTGATTGCGAAGGCCTTGCTGGTATTGATACTGCCATCCGCCTGTTCCGGTGTATAGTTCAGCTCACAGTAGGCAGCGTGGCCGGTACCGGCGTTGTTCCAGCCGTCGGTACTTTCGCGGGCGACATGGTCGAGCCGTTCGACCATACAAATCTTAAGGCTCGGGTCCAGCTGCTTGAGTATCATCCCTAGGGTGGTACTCATCGCGCCGGCACCGACTAGCAGCACATCTACAGTTTTAGTGGTCATATGAGTTCGCCATTTGGTCGTAAACAATGGGGTTGGAAACGGCGGAAGGTGGCTTTTGGCGCACCCTGGGCAGAGTGATTGATCTGTCCGGCAGGACTTCCGCGTTTCACTGCCGTGGGCATCCCCCGATTGGGTGATGACATGGGCAGATTGAATGATTATTTACGCTTAATACTTTGGTGCGGTGCATTATATTCAACTGGCACTGGATTAAAACTCGAATTGTCGACAGCGTCACCCCGTGATGGGGTGTAATCAGGCTGTAACCCGCGTGGTATAAGGGTTTATTCGAATTTTTAGACTTTGGTCTGCAGAAAAGAAAAGCAGTGTTGCAGTGGGCGGGAGCCCACTGCATGGAGGGCGTTTACAGGTGTTCTTCGGCATATTCGGCCAGGCGGGAGCGGAAGATGCCCTCGAAGTGAACACTGGCGGAGCCTTCGAAGTTGCGGAAACGCTCGACAATGTAGGTCAAGCCTGAGGTCAGCGGGGTCAGGTAGTTGGAATCGATCTGGGCCAGGTTGCCCAGGCAGACCATCTTGGTGCCCTTGCCGCAGCGGGTGATGATGGTTTTCAACTGCTGTGGCGTAAGGTTCTGTGCCTCGTCGATCAGCACGATGGCATTCTGAATGCTGCGGCCGCGGATGAAGTTGAGCGACTTGAACTGGATGTTGGCTTTCTCCAGCGCATACTTGACACTGCTCTGTGGGCGCTCGTCCTGTTCATGCATCGCCTCCAGGTTGTCATTGATAGAACTCATCCAGGGCGTCATTTTTTCCTCTTCGGTACCGGGCAGGAAGCCGATATCCTCGGCCACCGGCGGCGTGGAGCGGGTGACGATGATCTTGTTGAAGCGCTGCTCTTCAATCACCATCTCCAGCGCGCAGGCGAGGGCGATCAGGGTCTTGCCCGAGCCGGCGGCACCCAGCAGGATGCTCAGGTCGATTTCCGGGTCCATCAATGACTGCATGGCGAACGCCTGCTGCAGGTTGATCGGCTGGATGCCCCAACAGACCTGGTTCATCAGGTGCTCGTAGCCCAGGTCAAGCAGGGTGACACTGGTTTCGTCCATGGCGACCGTGCGGGCGGAAAAGTCCTTGCTGTCGTCGTAGATATATTCATTGAGATAGGTATTCGGCAGCAGGTTGCGATCAACCTTATGGTAAGTCCGTCCGTCCTGCTGGAAGCTGTCAACGTTTTCCACACCTTCCCAGAAGGGGCTCTCCAGATGCTGGTGGCCAGCCGGCAACATTTCGATATCTGACACCAGCTGGTCGGTGCGGTAGTCTTCCACCCGCTGTAGCCCGGCCCCCAGCGCCTTGAGACGCATGTTGATATCCTTGGTGACCAGGATGATCTGGCGATGCGGGAAGGTGGCCTGCAGGTGCAGGGCGCAGTTGATGATGCGGTTGTCCTTGTTGCTGTCGTCGGGCAGGAAGCCCTGGCGCATAGTCAGCTCGTGGTCGGGGAAAATGGACAGTTTGCCCAGTTTCTGTTCGCGCTCCTTGCCCTCGACCAGAATGCGGACGCCCTTGGTGATCTGACTGGCATTGCTGGCGGTGGAGAGGATGTTGTCGATCACCCTGATGGCGTGACGTGCTTCGGCGGCGACACTCTGTTTGCGGTCCTTGATCGAGTCCAGCTCCTCCAGTACCGTCATCGGGATGGTGATGTCCTGTTCCTTGAACTGAAACAGACACTTGGGATCGTGCAGCAGTACGTTGGTGTCGAGGATATACAGTTTTGATGCAGACATCGAAGGGCTTCCTTGTACAGCGGTATAGTGCCTTCAAGCTAATCCAAGGCTGCGGTAATTACAACGCCGAGGCGGGGATTCGGCCGCTGTTTTGAGCTCGGCAGGCTGTCATCCCGTTGTCATTCACCAGTAGTAAATCTGGAAAACAGGGTTCATAGTTAAAACAGGCACATGCTTCGTGTGTCTGGCTCCGCAAGGAACAAGGAGGTCAGCATGATGACCGAGCATTACATTACTTCCAGTGTTACCCCGTTGGACCATCTCGATGTCCTGTCTCCTTATGAAGTGGCGCGGCTGCAGGATAAAAGTCAGGGCGGGTTGTACAACCTGTTCCGTCAGTGCGCGCTGGCGGTACTCAACTGTGGCAGTGAGCTGGACAGCACCCGTACGGTGTTGAATCGCTTTCGCGCCTTTGATATCCAGATCAGCAAGAAGCATCGAGGCGTCCAGCTGGATCTGATCAATGCACCGGCAACCGCCTTTGTCGATGGTGAGTTGATCCAGGGGATCAATGAGCATCTGTTCTCTGTGCTCAGGGATCTACTGTATGTGGCTGACAAGGTCGAGTCCTGCTGCGAAGGGCTTGATCAGTCTGCGACCATTACCAACCAGGTGTTCAATATGCTTCGGCATGCCGATGCTCTGCGTCCGCATGTGAAACCGAGCATGGTGGTGTGCTGGGGTGGCCATTCCATCGGCCACGATGAATATGAATATACCAAGCGTGTCGGCTATGAGCTTGGCCTGAGGGGGATGGATATCTGTACCGGTTGTGGACCGGGGGCGATGAAAGGCCCAATGAAAGGGGCCACCATTGCACATGCCAAACAGCGTCTCTTCGAGGGGCGTTATGTTGGTATCTCAGAGCCGGGCATTATTGCGGCGGAATCGCCGAACCCGATCGTCAACGAGCTGATCATCATGCCGGATATCGAGCGCCGGCTGGAGGCGTTCGTGCGTCTGGGACACGGGTTTGTCGTCTTCCCGGGGGGCGTGGGGACTGCCGAAGAGATTCTTTACATACTGGGGATCCTGCTGCAGGAGCGCAACAGCAGTCAGCCGTTCCCGCTGATCTTTACCGGCCCTACCGGCAGTGAAGAGTATTTCGAGACGGTGGATCGTTTCATCCGTGCAACCCTGGGAGATCGAGCGGCCAAGTGCTACGAGATCATCATCGATGATGCCCATGAGGTGGCAACGCGGATGCGGGATGGACTCGCCGAGGTGACGACACACCGCAAGGCGACCGGCGAGGCCTATCACTTCAACTGGCAGCTGCATATTCCTCTGGCTTTGCAGCAGACCTTCGAGCCAACCCATGGGGCCATGCGCGACCTCAGCCTGTCACGTCAACAGCCGGACCATGAGCTGGCGGCGCAGTTGCGCCGTGCCCTGTCCGGTATTGTGGCTGGTAACGTCAAGGAACCGGGTATTCGTGCCATTGAGGAGCACGGTCCCTTTGAACTTCATGGTGAACCGGAAGTGATCGAGGCGCTGGATCAATTGCTGCAGGCATTTGTCGAGCAGCGACGCATGAAGCTCAACCACGAAGAGTATGAACCCTGCTTCCGCCTGGCGGCGGCCTGCAAGGCATCCTGAATGCCTGTCTGCGGGTGGGACGTGCCCGCGGACAGACAGGGCCGGGCGGTGTAAAGCCAGCGCCCGGTCTGGTGTTTGTCAGTAAAACTCCTTTATTTGGAGTACCTTACACATGGAGGTGTCGGCTCTAATCGCTTATAGTTAGTGGCTGATTTGGGCTTACAGGGTATCCCTTTTGCGACGCAAGCTAGTTCTGACGTTGACGACCCGTCATGGGTCGCGGCAAATTTTTCTGCACCAGTTATTGGCCTATCTGCTTCTGACATTTGTCCTGCTGTCAGGTCTGAGCTTTTTCGTATCCAATTGGCTGCTGGTCAAGACACACGATGACCTGACCGATCTGGAACGTGATCATCAGGATCTGAATGAGCAGTATCAGATGCTGTTGGGGACGCAGCAGCTGTATATCTCCGAGTTGGATGAACTGGGCAGTTCCCTGACCGATCTCAGCGCAGAACGGGCGCGGCTGATGGAAGAAAATCAGGAGATCGGCGCAAACCTGAGTACGCTTGAAACCCGCCTGGGACTGTTGCAGGAACCTGAAGGCATGAGTCTGGAAGAGCGTGTCGAGCTGACGCGCACGGCGGCTCGTCAGCGGCTGTTCCTGCTGCATAGCATTCCCAACGGGGTGCCGATCACGGCGGAAAGGATCAATGACAGCTACGGCATGCGCATGCATCCGGTGCAGAAAGTACGCAAGATGCACAACGGCATGGACTTCAAGGCTGAGCGAGGCACGCCGGTGTATGCAACAGCCGACGGCGTGGTCGAGTATGCCGGCTACCGAAAGGGGAGCGGTTTTGGCAACCTGGTGGTTTTGCAGCATAATTTCGGTTTCAAGACCTATTATGCTCATCTGCAGAAAGTGCTGGTCAAGAGTGGCACCTTCGTACACAAGGGTCAGCAGATTGCACTCAGTGGCAACAGCGGGCGCTCTACGGGCGCACATCTGCACTACGAAGTGCGTTTCATGTACAGGCCCCTGAATCCAGGGCCTTTCTTGCAGTGGGGATTGGATAATTTCGATGCCCTGTTTACCGAAGTCGAGGAGGTGCCGTGGGAATCCTTAAGCGCAATGTATCCGCTAAATCAGTCCGGAGCGCAGTAACCATCATCGCGCAAGGCAATCATCTGTCGGGCGATATGCGGGTCAGCGGAAAGGTTCATGTAGACGGTGTCGTCGAGGGGCGACTGGAAGCAACAGATGATGTGACGATTGGTCGCAATGGTATCCTGCGTGGATGTCTTCGTGCGGAGCATGTCAATGTCAGTGGTCTGCTGGAAGGCGACTTGATCTGTACCTCGCTGCATATAGAAAAGGGTGGCAAGGTGCGGGCCAATGTGTGTAGTGACAAACTGAGTATCGACCCTCAGGGGTGCTTCCTGGGGGAGCGTCGCATGCAGCAAACCACGCCGCGGCTCGAATATCAGCCTGGTGATGTCGGTCAGGATGCCGCTGGCGGTGATGTGTTGGATTATGCTCTGTTCGAGACTTTACCGGACCGTATTACCCTGAGCCGTCAGGAGGATTGATCGATGTGTGAACTGCTTGGCATGAGTGCCAATGTACCCACCGATATCTGTTTCAGTTTTACCGGCCTGATGCAGCGTGGCGGGCGCACGGGGCCGCACCGTGACGGTTGGGGCATCGCTTTTTACGAAGGCAAGGGGTTGCGCAGCTTTCATGACCCCGAGCCCAGTGCAGACTCCCGTATCGCCAGGCTGGTGGCTGATTATTCGATCAAAAGCCGGGTGGTGATCAGTCATATACGTCAGGCCAATGTGGGGTCGGTTTGCCTGGAAAATACGCATCCCTTCAGCCGCGAGCTCTGGGGGTATACCTGGACCTATGCCCATAACGGTCAGTTGGACCCGGCGCTCTTTGACTGGCCGCTGCAGTTTTACCGACCAGTGGGAACCACCGACAGCGAGTATGCCTTCTGCTGGCTGCTGGATCAGATTCGTACACGCTATCCCCAGCGACCAGCCGATTTCAGTGAATTGCAGGCATTTGTTCGTGAATGCTGTGATCAGCTGCGCGCACTGGGGGTCTTCAACATGTTGCTCAGCGAATCCAGTCATCTGTTCTGCTACTGCACCACCAAGCTGGCCTGGATTACACGTCGCTCGCCCTTTGGTGAGGCGCGGCTCAAGGATTGTGAGGTTAGTGTCGACTTCGGTGCCGAGACTACGCCGCATGATGTGGTTACGGTGATTGCAACTGAGCCCTTGACCGACAACGAACGTTGGCAGAAGCTCGATGCCGGGGAGATGGTTGTCTTCGTGGATGGCGAGGTTGCAGCTCAGCTGAAGGAGTAGGCATATGCAGGCGCTCGGTCCGGACGTTGCCAGTTTGTCTGATCTCTTGTTTCAGTTGGCGCGGCGTTTCGACGAGCGACCGGCTTTCGGGCATTTGGGTGCCAGAATCAGTTTTGCCGATCTGGATCGGTTGTCGCGTCGCTTTGCTGCCTGGGTGCAGCATGAAACCGATCTCCGGCCCGGTGATCGAATAGTCTTGCAGCTGCCAAACCTGATGCAGTATCCGGTTCTGCTGTTCGGTGCGCGTCGTGCCGGGCTGGTGGTGGTCAACGCCAATCCGCTTTTTTGTGCCGAGGAAACCGGCCGTTTGCTGCGGGATTCCGGGGCGCGTGCGCTGGTAATCTGTGCCCCGATGTCGCTTGAGCGGCTGCAGGTTCTGAGCGTTTCCCCGGTCGAATACCTGATCACCACCGAGCTGGGGGATCTGCACCCTGTGCCGAAACGCTGGCTACTTAATCTATACGCCCGCTTCAGCGCGGTCCGAGCTGGCGTGAGTGCACGCGGCGGGCGTGTTCCCCAAGGTATCGAGCAGGTGCCCCTGGCCACGATCATGCAAAAGGGGGCGGGGCGAATCTGGCAACCGCCGGAGCAGCGTTCGGAGCTGGCGCTGCTGCAATATACCGGTGGCACGACCGGGCCGGCCAAGGGGGCGATGCTGAGCGAAAAGGCGTTGCTGAGCAATCTGGTTCAGCTCGACGGCATGCTGACGCAGTACGCGATACCCGGTCAGGAGCGGCTGCTGCAGCCGCTGCCGCTCTACCATATTTACTCATTTACCTTGACCTTGCTGATGCTGAGTATCGGTAGCTATATCGAACTCATCCCCGATCCCCGCCGGACCCGGTCGCTGGTGCGTTGCTGGGATCGCCTTGATCCGACCATTCTGGCCGGTATCAATCCCCTGTTTATTCATCTGTGCCAGCAGCCCGAATTTCAGCGGCTGGATTTTTCGTCGTTGAAATTGACCATTTCCGGCGGCATGGCCCTGACCCGCTCGGTAGCCGCTCGCTGGCAGGAAGTCACCGGCGGGGATGTTTGCGAGGGCTACGGGCTGACCGAATGTTCGCCAGTGGTCAGCGTAAATCGTCCCGATGCCATACGTCAGGGGACGGTAGGCAAGCCGCTGGCGGGCACTGAGGTGCGTATACTGAGTGAGGCGGGGAAGGCCATGCCGCCGGGAGAAAGTGGCAACATCTGGGTGCGAGGGCCGCAGTTGATGTCCGGCTATTGGCATCAGCGGGAAGAAACACAAGGGGTGATTCAGGATGGTTGGCTTGATACCGGCGATATTGGGCTGCTCGATAGCGAGGGCTATCTGAAAATCATCGATCGGCGCAAGGAAGTGATCAACGTGTCCGGGTTCAAGGTCTATCCCAGCGAACTGGAAGACATCATCGCCTGTCACCCCGATATCCTTGAGTGTGCGGTAGTTGGCCTGCCCGACAGCTGCGGCGGTGAGCAGATCAAGCTCTATGTGGTGCCCGCCAATCAGCAGTTATCCATTCGCCAGGTGCGTGAATACTGCCGTGAGCGTCTGACCGCCTACAAGGTGCCGCGTTCAGTGGAGTTCTGCCAATGGCTGCCGCGGACACCCATCGGCAAGGTGTCGCGCCGGGATCTGCGCGAAATGGCGTTGCAGGGGCGGCGAGTACATTAGTAATTACTCAGGGCTTGATGGATAATGTGCGGCCGTTTTATTCGCCCGCAACCATTCACTCGCAACAAGGTCGCAGCAGTTTGTCCACCACCATCAAGACACTCCAACAGCAGCTGATGCATTGTCGCATTGCTGATCGTTTCCCGCTTCGTCGTGAGCTGGACCGGATCAAGCGTCAGTCACCTCCCGATAGCGATAAACTGGCCCGCCTGGCCGAGCGTATCCAGGCATCCTGTACGCAGGTCGAACGGCTGAAAGGTCTGCCTTCGGTGCCGGAGTATCCGGACCTGCCGGTAGCCGAACGGCGTGATGAGCTGCTCAAGGTGATCGCTGAACATCAGGTTGTGGTGATTGCCGGTGAAACCGGCTCGGGTAAGACCACTCAGATCCCCAAACTCTGTATTGAGTTGGGGCTTGGGTGTGTGGGCATGATTGGCCATACTCAGCCCCGGCGACTGGCTGCGAGAACCGTGGCATCACGTATTGCTGAAGAACTGAAAACCCCGTTGGGTGAACGGGTGGGTTATCAGGTGCGTTTTCACGACCAGGTCTCGGAAACGACTCAGGTCAAGCTGATGACCGACGGTATCCTGCTGGCGGAAACCCAGCATGATCGCTTCCTTGAAAAGTACGAAGTACTGATCATCGACGAAGCTCATGAGCGCAGCCTCAATATCGATTTCCTGCTGGGCTACATCAAACGCATCCTGCCGCGCCGTCCTGATCTCAAGGTGATCATTACGTCCGCTACTATCGATCTGGAGCGTTTTTCACAGCACTTCGATAATGCGCCGGTCATCGAGGTTTCCGGTCGTACCTATCCGGTTGAAACGCTTTATCGTCCGCTGCACGAAATGGAAGCAGAGGATGAAAAGGCGGTCGATCTGCAGCAGGGCATTCTCGCGGCCGTGGATGAGTTGGTTGCCATCGATCGGGACAAGCGCAGTGGTGGTCCGGGCGACATTCTGGTGTTCCTGCCCGGTGAGCGTGAAATTCGCGAAACAGCGGAAACCCTGCGCAAGGCGCAGTTGCGTGATACCGAAGTGATACCGCTTTATGCACGCCTGTCTTTGGCAGAACAGAATCGGGTGTTCCATGAAAACCGCAAGGCGGGGCGGCGAATCGTGCTGTCGACCAACGTGGCGGAAACATCGCTGACCGTGCCGGGAATTCGTTACGTTATTGATCCGGGGTTGGCACGTATCTCCCGCTACAGCTACCGTTCCAAGGTGCAGCGTCTGCCCATTGAGGCGGTTTCCCAGGCCAGCGCCAACCAGCGTGCCGGTCGCTGTGGCCGTGTGGCACCGGGTGTCTGTGTTCGCCTGTACTCTGAAGAGGATTTCCTGGCACGCCCGGAGTTTACCGATGCCGAAATTCGCCGTACCAATCTGGCGGCGGTCATCCTGCAGATGCTGCAGCTCAAACTGGGCGATATCCGCGAATTCCCATTTGTCGATCCACCTGATACGCGACTGATCAATGACGGCTACAAGCTGCTCGAGGAGTTGGGGGCGGTCGATGAACGGCGCGGTATTACCTCAGTGGGGCGTCAGCTGGCACGGTTGCCGGTGGATCCGCGTATCGCACGTATGGTGATTGAGGCTGCAAAGCAGGGCGCGCTGCGTGAGGTGCTGGTGATCGCCAGTGCGCTCAGTGTGCAGGACCCGCGTGAGCGCCCCCACGACAAGCGCCAGGCTGCAGATCAGAAACACAAGGAATATGCCGACGAAGAATCGGACTTCATGACCCTGCTCAACCTCTGGCAGCTCTGGCAAGAACAGCGTGAAGAAATGAGCCAGAGCCAGCTGCGCCGCTGGTGCCAGAAACAGTTCCTGTCGTTCATGCGTTTGCGCGAGTGGCGCGATGTGCATCGCCAGTTGCTGCTTAGCGTCAAGGATCTGGGGCTGAAAGAAAACACTGAACCGGCCGAATATCCGGTGATTCACCAATCCCTGCTGGCCGGGTTGCTCAGCCATATCGGCTTCAAGCAGGAGAAGGGCGAGTATCTGGGTGCGCGCAATCGCCGCTTCAAGATATTTCCTGCTTCAGGTGTATTCAAGAAAGCGCCCAAGTGGGTGATGGCGGCGGAGCTGCTGGAAACCAGTCAGCTGTTTGCCCATCAGGTGGCACGGATCGAGCCGGAGTGGATAGAACCCCTGGCCAAGCATCTGGTCAAGCGCAGCTGGATGGAGCCGCATTGGGAGAAAAAGCGCGCCCAGGTCGTCGCCAGCGAGCAGGTCAGTCTGTTTGGTGTCATCATCGTGCCGCGCCGTCGAGTTAATTACGGCAGTATCGATCCGGTGGTCTCTCACGAGATCTTCATTCGCAGCGCCCTGGTTGAGGGCGAGTATCAGACTCGGGCACCGTTTTTCAGTCATAACCGCGAGCTGCTGGAAGGTGTTGCGGCGCTGGAGGACAAGTCACGTCGTCGCGACCTGCTGGTCGATGAGGAGCAGCTGTACCAGTTTTACGCCGAACGACTGGAGATGCTGAAAGGCAGTCATGTGGTCAATGGCAAGGGATTCGAACACTGGCGCAAGCAGGTCGAGCAGGCTGATCCCGAGGCGCTGTTCATGCGCGAAGCGGACATCCTGCAGCGCGATACTCAGCATGTTAGCGGTGCGCGTTATCCCGATACACTGGCACTGGATGGCATCGAGCTGCCGCTCAGTTACCAGTTCGAGCCCGGCGCCGAGGATGATGGTGTCACCCTGGAGCTGCCGTTGGCATTGCTGCGAGTGGCTCCGTTGCAGCGCCTGGAGTGGCTGGTGCCGGGAATGCTGGAAGAAAAAGTGGTCGCTATCCTGAAAGGACTGCCCAAGCAGTTGCGGAAACATTTCGTGCCCGTACCCAACTATGCTGAGGCTTTCTGCAGTGCGGTGGTGTTTGCCGAGGGTGATCTGTATGAGGCATTGTCGTTGCAACTACTGCGCATGACGGGAACCCGCGTGCAGCCGGAAGTGCTGCGACAGGTGTCGCTGGAGAAGCACCTGCAGTTCAATCTGCGCCTGAGGGATGATCGTAACAGCGTGATAGGGTCCGGGCGCGACTGGGAGGGGCTCAACAAGCGCTTTGGCGAGCGCGCCGAAGAGGCATTGCAATCCGGTCCGTCAGAACAGTGGGGGCAGTCGGGGCTGACGGCCTGGAGTTTCGGTGAGCTGCCGGAATCCGTGCATCTGCGTCAGGCTGGAGGAATTGAGGTTGAGGCCTGGCCAGCGCTGATCGACTGCAAGGACAGCGTTGAACTCAAGGTTCTGCCGTCAGCTGATCTTGCCAGGCACGAAAGCCTCAGAGGCGTGGCGCGTTTGCTGTTGCTGTCTCTGCCGGCGCAGCAGCTCAAGTATTTGCGTCGTGACATCCCCAGGTTAAATGAAAGCCTGATACTTGCGGGCAAACTGTTCGACCGTAAAACACTTGAAGATGATGCGCTGGTGCTGGCGGCACAGAGAGCCGCGGGGATGAGCGTTCAAAATCTGCCGCGCGACCAGCAGATGTTTGATCAGTTGCGAGAGCGGATGCGTGCCGGTATGGCTGCTGAACTTGAAAAACTGGGCAGCTTTATTCATCTGTGCCACCAGTCGGTACATCGGATTAATAAGCAGCTCAACGGACGCATTAATTTGCAGGCGGTATCGGTATTGAATGATATCAAGCAGCAGCTGGCCGAGCTGATGAAAAAGCATTATCTGATTGAAGCCGAAGCCGAATGGCTGCCGGAGTATCCTCGTTATTTGAAAGCAATTGAGCTGCGCTTGGAAAAGTACCAGCGCGATCTGCGTCAGCAGTCGCTTTGGTCCGAGCAGTTGGCCGGGTTGCAGCAGCAGTATATGAAAAAGCAGCAGAACTATATGGCACGAAACGAGCGGCCTGAGGCGCTGGTGCGTTTTCGCTGGTTGCTGGAAGAGTATCGAGTGTCACTGTTTGCTCAGCAGCTGGGCACTAAAGAAAGCGTATCGGAAAAGCGTCTCAAGCAGGCGCTGCAAATACTGTGATGTGCCAGAAAGCGACAGTTTGTCTTTTGCGCGTTGATAAGTGTCAAATAATTGCCACAGCCCTTGTGGGTGAGGGTCTGTAGAGCTTGCGCCGGTGGCGGGGCTGTGGTGTAATGCGGCCAATTTAGGTAGTTGCTCAACTGTAGTGAGCTCATTCCCTTAAGGAGCGCCTCGCTAAGGAAAGCAATTACCAGGCAACATCGCAGTCAAAGTGACACAAAATGAAAAATCTTTTTGTGTTCATTGGTTTGCAATAATCTGGATTTATAGTATTTTTCTGGGAGCACCTTGCGTGCTCAAGAAAAACTAGAATTCACTACTAGTATGTTGAATGAAGGGGAAATGTTGATGAAAAAGTCACTGATCGCTCTGGCTGTTGCTGGCGCCATGACTGCTCCGATCGTCGCTCAGGCTGACGCTACTCTGTACGGTTCTTTCCGTATCGGTCTGCACTCTGCTGAAGACACTGATCTGGACCTGCGTGACGAATCTACTCGCATCGGTATCAAAGGCGACGTAGATCTGGGTCTGGAAGACACCAAGGGTCTGTTCCACTGGGAAGCTAACGTAGACACCGCTGATAACGCTGGCGACATGTTCGCTGCGCGTCTGGCTTACATGGGTGCTACCGGTTCTTGGGGTACCGCACTGGTTGGTCGTCAGTACCACCCGCACTACCTGCTGGTGAACCTGCCGACTGATATCTTCGACTCTGCTACTTCTGATGCAGGCGAGTGGAACCAGCTGGGCAACAACGTCCACAAGCGTGTTGATAACACTATCTCCTACGCTTCTCCGGTAATGGGCGGCTTCCAGTTCATCGGTGGCGCTGTTGTAGCGGCTTCCGGTTCTGATAGCGATGATGTTGCAGACAGCGACATGGACGGTTACAACGTAGCTGCCAAGTACACTGCTGGCGACCTGTACGTTGCAGCTTCCTACGGTGACGTTCAGGAAGACGTTCTGGGCGGCACTAACGACATCGAAACTTGGGGTGTTGCGGCTTCCTACCAGATCGCTGACCTGGGTCTGGCTGCCAAGTACGAAACTCAGGAAGTTAAAGACGACTACGACGAAACTGCTTGGGAACTGGCTGCTACCTACGACATCGGCGCTACCCAGCTGCAGGCTCGTTACTCTGACTTCAACGAAGACATCGCTGACGAAGACGGTTCTCAGTGGGCTGTTGGTGTTCAGCACAAGCTGGGCAAAAAAGGTCGCGTATGGGTTAACTACTTCGACTTCGATAGCGATGCGGAAGCTCTGGACGCGAAATTCAAAGACCGTCTGGCTATCGGCTACCGTCTGGACTTCTAATATCGCTTGATATTGGAATTGTCTACGAAAAGGCTCCTTCGGGAGCCTTTTTGCGTTAATGCATCCATCATGAATTAGTTTAAATATGAGCACCGGATGCTTTCTTCCCTGTAATAGCCTCGTTAAAATAGCCTCATCATATGAATCGGCTTGTTAAGGATAAAGTATGCTGACTTCTACGCTGCGTTCCGGTTTTCAGGTGACAGCTCTGGGGGTGGCTTTGATGGCTGCCCCGGTAATGGCTGAGACTGAGCAGGATCCCTGGGAGGGGTTTAACCGCTCCATTTTCAGCTTTAATGAAACCGTTGATCGCTATGCGGCAAAACCATTGGCCCAGGGGTATCGTTACGTCACCCCGGATATTGCCGAGAAGGGCGTCAGCAACTTCTTCGATAACCTGAGCGATGTTGGCAATCTGTTCAACAACCTGCTGCAGTGCAAGTTTGAAGCGGCCGGCAGAACTTTTGCTCGGCTTACGTTCAACTCTACCTTCGGCCTGGCGGGTCTGATCGATGTGGCAACCCCGATGGGGATTGCAGAGCA
Organism: uncultured Marinobacterium sp.; assembly: GCA_963677795.1. GTDB lineage: Bacteria > Pseudomonadota > Gammaproteobacteria > Pseudomonadales > Balneatricaceae > Marinobacterium. The sequence continues at coordinate 3,762,162 of OY782520.1, forward strand.
GGAGGAAGACTTCGGTCAGACGCTGGGTTACTGGGGGGTGAACGCTGGACCTTACCTGGTGCTGCCGTTCTGGGGGCCGAGTACGGTCCGTGACGGTGCTGCCCTGCCGGTTGACTGGATGGCTGACCCGTCTACCTATGTGGATCATGTACCCACTCGCAACAGCCTGTATGGTTTGTACCTTCTGGACGCGCGCAGTCGCCTGTTGAAAGCGGAACAGATCATCACTGGTGACAAGTACAGCTTCGTGCGTGATGCCTATCTGCAGCGTCGTGCCTATCAGATCAATGATGGTGCTGTCGAAGTGCAGTATGACAGCGATTTCTGATCGACTTGCATCATCGGAGGCTTGGGGATACTGTTGAACTTCCTCACCAGTATCACCTGAACGGCTGATCAATGGATCCTAATGCGCAAAGGGTGTTGTTGCTGTCAGCCTGCACCCATACAATTGATCGAATCTTCGAGCTTTGCGAACTCTGTGATCATCAGCACCTGCGCCTGGTTGTGTGTTCGGATGCTGATGAGGTTGATCGCCAGCTCGAACACTTCGAAATTTCCCTGGTTATCTTTGACCTGGCCACGATCGGCAGCAGTTTGCTGATGGATCGGCTTGCACAGCGTGTCAGCCCCAAACCGCTATTGGCATTGATTCGCGAAGGCACCGCTGAGCAACTGGTCGCCGCCTTGCGCAGCGGTGCAGATGACGTATATGTTGCTGGGGAGCTGGATCTGCATCCTGAGCTGTTTGTGCGTTCTGTTGAGCGTCAGCTGCGCCGTGCGCATTATATCGAGGAAGTGCATAGCCTGAGAGACAGCCTGGAGCGCAGCCTGGATGAGCTGCGTGAAGACCAGCATGCGGCGCAGCAGGTGCAACAGAATCTGTTGCCGCCGGAGCATCAGCATATCAACGGCATCGATTTCGATTATTGTCTCAAGCCTTCGTTGCTGCTGAGTGGTGATTTTGTTGATGCGCTGGCCATCAACGATGACTTGAGTCTGTTTTATCTGGCGGATGTGTCAGGCCACGGCACCTCTTCAGCGCTGGTGACGGTGCTGCTGAAAAACATGACGCATCGCCTGCTGCGCAACTACCGCCGCAACTCCAGTTTCGACATTCTTTCGCCTTCGGATACCCTGCATCGCATCAACAAGGAACTGTTGCTGACCTCGCTAGGCAAGCATTTGACCATGTTTGTGGGGCTTATTGATCATCAAAAGAATACACTCAGGTATGCCGTCGGTGGTCATCATCCGCTTCCTGTACTACAGCAAGCTGGTGAGGTGCGCTATCTTGAAGGCAGAGGGATGCCGCTTGGTTTATTTGAGAGTCCTGTATTTGATGAGCGAGAATTGCCACTGGCAGATGCTTTCACCCTGAACCTGTTTTCTGATGGCATTCTGGAGGTGTTGGCCGGCAATTCGCTGGCAGACAAGGAGCAGCAGTTACTGCAGCTTTGTCGAGACAATATGGGGTCGCCAGCAGCGTTATTGCAGAGTATGATGCCTGCCGAGCGGGTACATCCCGATGATGTGGCGATCATGACTGTACGCAGAGAGTCTTTATGAGTGATGGCGCGATTTATTACGCGTGCTGTGACGGGCACTATGTCCTGAAGTTTGTCGGTGATGTGCGTCTTACCTTGTGCTCGACGATTGAGCGACATCTGGAGGCTGTGCTTCAGCGCGAGGATGTAACCGATACCCTGGTCGATCTGACTGAAACCGAGAATATCGATAGCACCTCGCTGGGGCTGATCGCCAAGCTGGCAATCAAGGCCACGGCAAGAGGGATGCCTCAACCCACCCTGGTATCGACGCATGAGGATATTACCCGCATCCTGTTGAGCATGGGATTTGACCGGGTCTTCGTGCTGTTGCAGGAGCTGCCTGCCAGCCGCTGTGATCTGCAGCAGGTGCCTTTCGTGCAGGAGTCCGAAGAAGAGGTGCGTCTGCGTATTCTGGATGCACACAGGGTATTGATCGGCTTGAATGACAATAACCGCGAAGCATTCAAGGATCTGGTTGCCACCCTGGAAAATTGCCGCTGAGCCTTCGATTCCAGAGTGGCTTGCTGATCAAACCTGAGACAGCAACTGTTCCAGCTTGACCTGGTCGGCCGCAAAATTGCGGATCCCTTCGGCCAGTTTCTCCTGCGCCATTACATCTTCATTCATGGCCCAACGGAAGCGGCTTTCGGTTAGTGATGTCTTGTCATCATCGCTGCTGGTCTTGGCTGTAAGCCGTTGTGCAAGCGGCTCCTGATCGTCGGCCAGTGCCTGCATCAGGGCGGGGCTGATGGTCAGACGATCACAGCCGGCCAATGCCTGAATCTCGCCGGTATTGCGGAAGCTGGCGCCCATGACCACCGTATCGTATCCATGTGCTTTGTAGTAACGGTAGATACGGCTGACCGACTGCACGCCTGGATCCTTATCGAAGCTGAAATCAGCGTCTGGCTGTTGTTGCTTGTGCCAATCCAGAATACGGCCCACGAAAGGGGAGATCAGGTAAATACCGGCGTCTGCGCAGGCCTGCGCTTGGGCAAAGCTGAATAGCAGGGTCAGGTTGCAGTTGATCCCTTCACGCTCCAGTTGGCGGCCCGCTTGTATACCTTCCCAAGTGGAAGCGATCTTGATCAGTACCCGCTCCCGGCCGATGCCTAGCGCCTCGTACTGTTCAATCAGTTGGTGTGCCTTGCTGATGGTTGCCTGGGTGTCGAACGACAGGCGGGCATCCACTTCCGTCGAAATGCGCCCGGGGATCAGCTGGGTGATCTCACGGCCGATCAGAACGCCGAAGCGGTCAGTCATCTGTGCCACGCGGCTTGCTGCATCACTGGTGTTCCGATCGGCTGCCCAGTTGCGTGCTTCCTGCAGCAGGTCGGCATACTTGGGGTCCTGGGCCGCCTTCAGCAGCAGGGAGGGGTTAGTGGTGGCATCTACGGGTTGAAACTGGCGAATGGCGTCGATGTCGCCGGTATCGGCAACCACGGTGGTCATCTGTTTGAGTTGTTGTAACTGGTCCATCGTTTGGTGTCCTGTACCCATTTTCCTGAAATGTACGTCAATTCTGGCGTTCGGCGACGCAGTCGAGAGCGGCCTTGAAGGTGTCGACCGCCGCGCCGCGCTTGTGTCCGTTTTCGCTCAGGTAGCGGCGGAACTGCTTGCCGCCCCGCTGGCCATGAAACAGCCCCAGCAGGTGCTTGGTTACGGCATAGAGAGGGGCTCCCTCGGCGAGGCGCTGCTCGAGATAGGGGATGAAGGCCAAAGCGGTTTCCATGCGGCCGGGAATATCATGGTGGTCGTCAAAGTAGCGTGCATCGACCTGGCTCAGTAGCGGCCAGGGATTCTGATAGGCTTCTCGTCCTATCATCACACCATCAACATGTTGCAGGTGTGTGTCACATTCGTCGAGCGTCTTGATGCCGCCATTGATGATCACCTCAAGCTCGGGATACAGCGCCTTGATGCGGTATACGTGATCATAGATCAATGGCGGAATATCACGGTTTTCCTTTGGACTCAGGCCATCAAGAATCGCCTTGCGGGCATGGATGGTGAAGCTGCGGCAGCCGCTCGCCTTAACCGTATCGACAAACCGGTGCAGGTGTTCGAAGCTGTCGAGGTCATCGATGCCCAGACGGTGTTTGACGGTAATCGGAATGCGTACTGCCGCCTGCATCTCTGCCAGACATTCGGCGACCAGCTTGGGGTGCGCCATCAGGCAGGCACCGATCATGTTGTTTTGCACCCGGTCACTGGGGCAACCCACATTCAGGTTGACCTCGTCATAGCCCCATTCCTGCGCCATGTGCGCACATTGAGCGAGTGCTTTGGGATCACTGCCGCCCAGCTGCAGGGCAACGGGATGCTCGCTGGCGTGATAGTGCAGATGGCGTGCCGCGTCACCGTGAATCAGGGCGCCAGTGGTCACCATCTCCGTGTACAGCAGGGTATGGCGTGACATCAGCCGATGAAATACTCGGCAGTCGCTGGTCGTCCAATCCATCATCGGCGCAACGCTAAAGCGGCGGTTGATGGGGGCGAGGTTGATGCCGGAGCACTGATCGGAGGTGACTGCTGTATTTGCGGGCTGGTGTACGCTCATCAATGGCCTGTTGTCATGTGTTATATCGGCCCGTCTGAAACAGATGGCTGCAGGAGTGGGCGCGAAAAATCATTGCTTTCAGATGTGATCATACCACGGCGGTCAAATCTGAGGGTAAATGAGGTCGCCTCGTTCTGAGTACCGCTGCTGAACCAACCCTTGCTGTGCGTCTATCGCAGCGAAGGATACGAAGGCTACAATAGGGGAGCCAATCAGGGTTCTTCGCACGCCCTTGTGTTTTGCGCTGCTGTTTAGCCGTGCAGGGTAGGGGGCGTTCACATCAGGCTACAGGGAAGGTTGTTCAGATGAAAAAATCGATGTTTTCCAGGTTCTTGCAGGCGGTTGTGCTGGTAGGTGTTACGTTGGTTGTTTCCGCTTGCAGCGAGTCGGAACAGACGAAAATTACCACGCTAAACCAGCTAGAGGCGCCCTTGTTTGGTGTGCCGACGGGTACAGTGGCCGACCAGCTCGTCCTGTCCCGCTTTCCTGATGCGCGTTTCCAGTATTTCAACAGTGTGCTCGACAGTGCTCTGGCGGTAAAAACCGGTAAGGTGGCGCTGGCCGCCTATGATGAGCCGATTCTGCGCAATATCGCGGCGAAAAATCCGGGACTGAAGGTCCTGCCTGAAATGATTACCCAGGATCATTATGGCTTTGCCGTGCGCCTCGAGGATGCGGGACTTAAACAGGCCGTCGATGCCGTTATCGCAGATATGAAAGCCTCTGGTGACTATTCCCGGATGATGGGGCGTTGGCTGCCGGAGCAGGGAGCGCCGGCTGCCATGCCACAATTGGAGACCGGTCGTGACGGGGTGCTGCGTTTCGGCACTTCAGCCGTGACCGAGCCTTTTTCGTTCATTGATGGCTCCCAGCAGGTGGTGGGAATCGATATCGAGCTGGCCTCCAGGGTGGCCAAGCGCTTGAACAAGCGCCTTGAGGTGGTGAACATGGACTTCGGAGCCATGATTCCGGCCTTGTCGGCCGGCAAGGTCGACATGATCGGAGCTTGTATCACAATCACGGATGAACGGGCGAAAAAAGTGCTCTTTTCCGAGCCCTACTATACCGGCGGTATTGCAGCTCTGGTGCGCGAATAACATGGATGGCCATAGCCAATGGATACTCTGCTCGACTCTTCTCTGCCGGCTGAGTTGGCCAGTATTTTGACTCTGTCTGAGCAGGTTGAGGTAGCGTTGGCGCCGCTCCCTCGGCAGGCGTTTGCCGTCAACTTGTGCCTTGAAGAGCTGGTCACCAATACCGTCAAGCATGGGGTGAATGGCGCTCACGGACACCGGATACGGGTACGGATACAGCGATCGGACCGTTGTCTTGAGATCCTGTATAGCGACGAGGCTCCCCCGTTCAATCCATTCGAACAGGCACCCGAGCCGGATACTGCGCTGGATATCGATCAGCGCCCTGTCGGGGGGCTGGGCGTCCACCTGGTGCGGCAGTTGATGGACCGGGTGGCCTGGGAAGGGCGGCCAGCGCAGGGCGGCAACAGAATTCGACTGCAGCTCAATCTGCCGTTGGATGACTGATCCGCCAGGCGAAGGCCGGTTTGGCGACAGACGGTGCTAGCTCAGATGGCCTGCTCGGTAATTTTGAACAGGCTGTTGAATCCCGACATTTCGAAAACCGATGCCACATCCCCTTTGACGCCGGTCAACCGTGCTTCTCCCTGTTGTGCCTGGAGCAGCTTGGCGGTCATTAGCAGCACGCGCAGACCTGCGCTGCTGATGTAATCGAGTTGTTCGAAATCGATGATCAATTGTCGCGCGCCGGCTTCGATTAGTGCCCGAATCTGTTGTTCGAGTTCGGGGGCGGTGATGGCATCAAGGCGTCCGCTCAGTTCTATAGAGGTGGTATCGCCTTGGCTCGTGCAGGTTACGTCCATCTGATTCTGTCCTTTGTATTTGCTCAGGAATGCTCAAGTTTGTTCAGTGTCAGGCATAGCTGATGGCGTGACGGATCATCGGTATTGAGCTCGATTTCGCTGGTCAAATTGCGGATCAGCATCAGTCCCAGCTCATCGTCAAGGCCGTCACCATTGATAGGATTAGGCTCCAGCGGCGGCGTGTCAACGATGATCTGGAGGCTGCCGGTTTTTTCCGAGTAGGCGGTGGTCAGGGTCAAGGTAGAGGTGGTCAGTGCAGGCGTGTACAGCTGCAGCAACTCCTCGACCAGCAGCAACAACTGGTTGCGGGTTTGACGTGGGATGATCTGCTTGTCGCAGAATTGCTCGATTTCGGCGTTGATGCGGTAGAGGTCATAGTCCGTCGAGGTTACGTCACAGTGGCAACTGCGGATGCGGTTGATGAAGGCGCGGGTTTTTTCGCGTTGTGGACTGGTGAAAATCTGCTCCGGCGTGCCTTCTTCATAGATGATGCCTTCGTCCATGAAAAATACCCGGCTGGATACGTCGCGTGCAAAGTCCAACTCGTGGGTGACGATCAGCAGAGTGATCCCCTCGCGCACCAGGCGTCTGATCACGGACAGGACTTCACTGATCATGGTCGGGTCGAGGGCCGAGGTGGGTTCGTCGAACAGGATGATCTCGGGTTCCATCGCCAGGCAGCGGGCAATGGCAACACGCTGTTTTTGGCCACCCGAGAGCTCATCGGGGAAATGGTCCGCCTTTTCGGCCAGCCCAACCAGGCGCAGCAGCTCCATCGCCTTGCTCTCGGCTTCTCTGCGGCTGATACCGCGCAGACGGACAGGACCCAGGGTTAGATTGTCGAGTACATTCAGGTGTGCAAACAGATTGAACGACTGGAATACCATGTTCATTTTTTGACGAATGCAGGTGATATCGATCCGCGGATCCAGGATGTTCTCATTGTCGATAAGGACTCGACCGCTGGTCGGGATTTCCAGCAGATTCAGGCAGCGCAGCAGGGTGCTCTTGCCGGTGCCTGAGGGGCCGATGATCGAGACGACCTCGCCTTTCTGGATCTCGGCATTGATATTGCGCAGCACCTGAGTGTTGCCGTAATGCTTGGCCAGTTGTTCAATCCTGATCATGGCTTTCGGCCTCCTTTCAGCTGGCGTTTGTAATGCGGGTCGGTTACGCGCTCCAGATGGTTCAGTGACAGCAGCAGGAGCCAGGAGATCAGAAAGTAAAGTACGGCAACCATTATCAGGGGGAAGAAAGCATCAAAGGTGCGGCTGCGGATAATGTCGCTGGCCTTGGTCAAATCCTGCACGGCTATGTAGCCAACAATGGAGGTCATCTTGACCAGGGAGAGAAACTCGCCTTTGTAGACGGGCAGAATGCGGTGTACGGTTTGCGGAAGTACAATATGGATGAAGGTTTGCAGTCGCGAGAACCCCATGGCGACACCGGCTTCCGTTTGGCCGGGGTCGACCGCCTTGATGCCGGTGCGAAACATTTCGGAGCTGTAGGCGCCGAAGTTCATGCCAAAGGCGATAATGGCCACAATGATCGGGCTGATGTTCACCGACGCGAAAACGACATAGAAAATCAGCATCAGCAGAATCAGGACGGGGGTTCCGCGCATGATGCTGATGTAGATGGCCGCAGGCGCGCGCAGCAGTCGGCTGGTGGACATGCGCATGTAACAGATCAAGGCACCGAGCAAGGTACCGAACAGGGTCGAAAATATCGAGATGATAACGGTGACCTTGAGCCCTTCCCAGATCAGCAGGTAACGCCGCTCTTCAAGAATGTTGCTGCGAAAGCTGTCGATGATGCCGGGGAGGTAGGGAATGGCAGCGGACCAGTGCAGATCGGCCGTTACGTCAGGAATCGGGTCTGCCGCAGTAGGTGAGGGTTTGCGGACCAGGATGGAAATGTCATTGCTGATATACGGCTGCGAAAACAGCACTAGCTGCTTGCGTTCTTCTGTAACGTTGAAATTAGCCAGCGCCAGGTCGATCTTGCCTGATTGCAGCGCCGGAATCAGTGCTTCAAAGTTCATATCCACGATCTGCAGGGATCTGCCCAACCGCGCGGCGATCATGCGGGCCAGCTCAATGTCGAGCCCGGTGAGGCTGCCGTTGGCATGAAAGGCAAATGGCTCCATGGTCGCTGCGGTACCCAGGGTGAGTATCTCGGTTGTGGTTGATGATGCAAGGCTGCTCTCGATGAGTGGTGGACTGGAGTACTGGGTATCGACCCACTTGTGTCGCAGGTGGGCCAGCACGCCCTCGGCGTTAAGCTGGCCGAGGATGTGATTGACCTCGGCCATCAGCTGCTGGTTGTTCTTGCGGGTGACGGCGGCAATATCCAGTTGAGCAATCGGTTGCGTCAGAATATGGAGATCGGGGTTGTTGTGTTGCAGGTTGATCAGCACGCTCTTGTCATAGACAAAGGCATCGATTTTCCGTGCCTGCAGTGCCAGGGCAGCATCGCTGGCCAGTGTCATCTGTTGGATCTCGGCATCAGGAAAAAATGTTCTGGCTGCCAGATCCCCGGCAGAGCCGGTCAGTACCGCGATGCGGCCATGCAGGAGGTCCTCTGGTGAACCTGGCTCCTGTGCATGGGTGCAGATCGGCGTCAGCAGGGGGAGGCTAAGCAGGAGTGCCAGCAGGCAGGTGCGTAACGATAGGCTCATTGGGTGCTGGGCTCCTTGTCTGGTGAATCCGTGGCCGGTATCCGGGGAAGATTGGGTCTTAGTCTGAGTGCCAGCATGGTGATGTCATCCGAGCGGTCGATGCCATGGGCGTGAAGGGTCAACGCATGACTGACATGCTCAATCAGTAACCTGGCGTCGTCATGAGGTGCCTGTTGCAGGCTCTGCAGCAGGTGCTGCTCGCCATAGAGTGCGCCTGTTGCGCTGCGTGCTTCGGTAACGCCGTCCGTATACAGAAACAGCACTTCATTGTGATCGAGCTGCATCGATGCGGAGCGGTATTGTGTCTGTTCCATGGGACCCAGCATCAGTGCCGGGGTGACGCCTAGAAAGCGGGCGTCTTGAGCGTCAATCAGGACCGGCGGATTGTGTCCGGCACTGGCGTACTTGAGCTCGCCGCTGTCGATATCCAGCAGGCCGCAGAACACAGTGGCAAACATGCAATTCTCGTTATCGGCTGCCAGAATGCCATTGACACTGGTCAGAACTTCTCCCGGATCCTGCAGGCGCTGGCCCTCCGACTTGAGCAGGGTCTTGCATACCATCATGTACAGCGCGGCGGGTACGCCCTTGTCCGACACATCGGCGATCAGGAAGCAGAGGCGCCGGGCGTCAATGAAAAAGAAGTCGTAAAAGTCTCCTCCGACCTCCTTGGCCGGCACCATGGAGGCGTAAAGATCCAGCTCGGAATGTTCCGGGAAGGCCGGAAAAATCCTGGGTAAAAGTCCTGACTGAATACGGCTGGCCACCTGAAGTTCACTTTGAATGCGCTCCTTGGCGGCGGTGGTCTCGGCCAGGTCATGCATGTAGGTCTTGAGCGAGCTGACCATGTGGTTGAAATCATCGGTGAGAATGCCGACTTCGTCCTGCCTGCGGGCGTCGGGCAGGGGGGTGTCGAACTCGCCCTGGGCGATGGCGTTGCTCGCTGATGCCAATTGACGCAACGGGTGCAGCAACACGCGGGTAATGACGATGATGACGATTGCCAGCAGCAGGCTGCCGATCGCGCCCAGCAGGGCCATGTTGCGGCTCAGGGTATCGACACTGGCCGACAATTCAGCTTCCGGGAAGACGACGGCCAGGGTCCAGCCGGTGGACGGAATGCGCGCGTGATAGAGCCAGCTCTGTTCGTCCCTGAAATTCCGGTAGCGAAAAAAGCCGGACGTTTCATGCAGCATCTGGCGTCCCTTGGCACGCAGATCGGGCGTTTCTGCCAGGCTGAAAAACGACTCGTTCATGACCCGTTGCGTATCCGGGTGGGCCAGGAAAGTGCCGTTCTGTGACAGCAGCATGGCGTAGCCGGTTTCGAGGACGCGGGTACGATTAACCAGATCAGTCAACGCCAGCAGGGAAACATCAGCGGTTGTGATGCCCTTGATATCCTGTGTTTTTGCTGCGGAATGGTAAAAGGGTACGGAGCAGGTCGACATCAGAGCATTGCCGGCACCGGTATCGAAATAGGGTTCACTCCACTGGATCTGTCTCAGCTCACGCGCAATCTGATACCAGTCCCAGTACAGGTAAGGGGTGTCATGCTGGTAGGTGTGCTCCAGGCGGCTCAGCTGTATCTGGTCGGCGGTGCGATGAAAATAGGGGGCGTACAGGTATTGCCGGGCACTGAAAGCGTAGGGCTCAAATGCTACGGCCATACCGTAAATGGCGGGGTTATCGGCCAGGGTGGACTTTACCAGTTGCAGCAGGCGGGGTTCATCCGGGCTGGAGAGCTCAACACTGCGGGCCAGGCCTTCAGTGGTGCGTGCGATGGCGATCAGGTGGCTTTCAACACGATACACCAGCGCTTGGGTCAGGTTGTGGGCAGTACTCTCCAGCTCCTGCTCCAGGAAACGCCTTGATTCCCAGTAGTTGTATCCCAGAATCAGGCTGAAAATGAGACTGCAACTGACCAGTATCAGTAGCGCCAGTCTGGCGGCTATGCTTCTCCTATTGAGCATCTGGCCTCCACAGGAACTGCGTCAGTTCGACGGCTCGGGGCATCAGGCGGCGATCCAGCAGGGTCTGGTGAACACGCTCGAAGGCAACCGGGTCAAGTTGGTCATCCAGCTGGCCGGCAGGGGTCAGCATGAGAGCGCGCAATTGCTCCAGCATCCAGTGCTGATGTGCTGCGCTGGCGGGCAGTTGAGCTTGGCGCATCTGTTCCAGCACAATATCGACGGCTTCAGACGGGTGCTGGAAGGCATAGCGCCAGCCTTCTCGGCTGGCTGTTACGAAAGCGGCCACCAGCGCCGGGTGTGTCTCAAGCAGAGACCCGCGGGTATAGAGTCCGTCTTCAGGGAAGTCGGCGCCCTCGTCTGCAACAGAAATAACGTTCAGCTCCTCAGGTTCAATCCCGGCACTGAGCAGTTGAAAGTATTCGTTGTAGCGCATGGCGGAGATGGCATCGACGCCGCCACGCAAGAACAGATTGACCGTGCCTGACTGGCGCACTTCACGGAACTGGATGTGGTGCAGCTCCAGCAGTACCCGTGCGGGCAGGGATAGATCACCTGACCAAAGCCCCAGAGAACGGCTGTGGAGATCGTTCAGCGTGTTGATGCCCGATGAGCGACGGCTGATAAACAGCAGCGAGGAGCGCGGAATGGTTTGTGTCAGGTTGACCAGGTCGGCCCCGGCAGAGCGGTGGCGCAGTGCTGTCGATAGCCAGATGACCGAAAAATCCGCCTGGCCGCTCTGCAGGGCGTCGACTGATGTCAGCGCGGGAGAGGCCGAGAGAATGGTCAGATCAATGCCGCGGCGTGCGTAGAAACCCTTGGCTTTGGCAACATAATACCCTGCGAACTGTGCCTGCGGCGTCCAGCGGGTCATCAGACTCATGGGGTGCAAGTCAGCCGCCTGAGTGCTCGGCAGGGAGGTGAGAAGGCATGTCAGCAACAGAATAATGCCGAGGGCCTTGGCAAGCAGGTTGCGCAAACGGCTTGTGCACTGGTCGTTTCCATACGTCCTTGTCATCAGTCCACTCTGGCTGTCCTGGCAGTGTAGTCGTCAGCATAGCATCCCGGGTCGACTCCCAATATGTGGGAGTCTGGTTGCTCTGCTGATCCGGGTCATGGTTGGCCCGAAATGCAGAAGAAAGTGCACAAAAAAGCCGGTGCAGACACCGGCTTCGCGCAGACCTTACATGTTCGGGTAATTAGGCCCGCCAGCGCCTTCAGGCACCACCCAGGTGATGTTCTGGGCCGGGTCCTTGATGTCGCAGGTTTTGCAGTGGACGCAGTTCTGTGAGTTGATCTGGAACTGCGGGCCGCTGTCACCTTCGACCACTTCATACACCCCGGCCGGACAGTAACGCTGCGCCGGTTCGGCAAACTTCGGCAGGTTCTGGCTGATCGGAATACTGGCGTCCTTCAGCTGCAGGTGGCAGGGCTGGTCTTCTTCATGGTTGGTGTTGGACAGGAATACCGAAGACAGCTTGTCGAAGGAGAGTACACCATCCGGTTTCGGGTACTGAATTTCCTGGCATTCGCTGGCCGGCTTGAGCTGCTCATGGTCCTTGTGCAGGTCATGCAGGGTGACCGGGATCTTGCCGCCGAACCAGTTCTGGTCGATGTAGTTGAACGCGCCGCCCAGGTAAGGACCGAACTTGTGCATGGCCGGGCCGAAGTTGCGGGCACGATAGAGCTCGTCATACAACCAGGAAGCCTGGTAGGCATCGGTAAAGCCGCTCAGGTCCTTGCCGCCTTCATCGCCGTTTGCCAGCGCAGCTGCAATCGATTCTGCCGCCAGCATGCCGGACTTCATGGCGGTGTGGATGCCCTTGATCTTGGAGAAGTTCAGGGTGCCGGCATCACAGCCGATCAGCAGAGCACCCGGCATGGTCATTTTCGGCAGGGTGTTGAAGCCGCCCTTAGTGATGGCGCGAGCACCGTAGGCCACGCGCTTGCCACCTTCGAGATACTGCTTGATCTCGGGGTGGTGCTTCATGCGCTGGAATTCGTCGAACGGACTCAGGTAAGGGTTGGAGTAGTTCAGGTCGATGATCAGACCGACAACGACCTGATTATCTTCAGCGTGGTAGAGGAAAAAGCCGCCGCTGGCGCCGTCGCTCAAAGGCCAGCCGGAACCGTGGACGACCAGGCCGGGCTTGTGTTTTGCCGGGTCGATATCCCAGAGTTCCTTGATGCCGATACCGTAGTGCTGGGGGTCGGCATCCTTATCCAGGGCAAACTTTTCGATCAGTTGCTTGCCGAGGTGGCCGCGGCAGCCTTCGGAGAAGATGGTGTACTTGGCGTGCAATTCCATGCCCGGCATGTAGTTGGGGCCCTGTTCACCGCTGGCGGTTACGCCCATGTCGCCGGTAGCGATACCCTTGACGCTACCGTCATCGTTGTACAGAACTTCAGCAGCGGCAAATCCTGGAAAGACTTCAACGCCAAGCTGCTCTGCCTGCTCGCCCAGCCAGCGGGTAACGTTGCCCAGGCTGACAATATAATTGCCATCGTTGTGCATGGTCTTGGGTACGAAGGCGTTAGGCAGCTTGGTGGCGCTGGTTTCGTTTTTGAGCATGAACAGCTGGTCTTCGGTGACCGGTGTGTTCAGTGGTGCGCCGAGCTCCTTCCAGTTCGGGAAGAGTTCATCCAGTGCACGGGTCTCCATTACGGCACCCGACAGAATGTGGGCACCGACTTCAGATCCCTTTTCCACCACACAGACAGTCAGTTCCTGCTCGGCGGCCTGAGCCTGCTGCATCAGGCGGCAAGCGGCAGAAAGTCCTGCCGGACCGGCGCCGACGATTACTACATCAAATTCCATCGATTCGCGATTCACGATTGTTCCTCCATCGGTGTGGATGGTTGATTCTTCTAGTTATTGTGTGCCACAGCGTATGACATTATTGTATGTCGACATAATAAGTAAAAACCCCTATTTGTAAAGCGTATGGTCTGATAATTGATGGTTAGGCTTTTGTATTAGGGATATTGCTTATTTGGAATCTGTGGTTATGATTCAGAACGACACCCATAACACCACCCATAAGAGGTGAGGCCGTCGAGAGCGGTCCATAACACAATCAAAGGGTATGCCAATGAAGGTCCTGGTAACGGTAAAACGCGTCATCGATTACAACGTCAAGGTGCGGGTCAAGTCTGACAACACCGACGTTGATCTGAACAATGTAAAAATGGCGATCAACCCCTTCTGTGAAATTGCAGTCGAGGAGGCGGTGCGCCTGAAGGAATCCGGTCAGGCCAGTGAAGTGGTAGTCGTGTCCCTGGGACCTCAGGCGGCACAGGAGCAGCTGCGCACTGCACTGGCGCTGGGTGCTGATCGCGCCATCCTGGTACAGAGCGACGAAAATCTGGAATCCCTCTCCGTTGCCAAACTGCTGGCCAAGATTGTCGAAAAAGAACAGCCTGATCTGGTGCTGATGGGCAAGCAGGCGATCGACTCAGACAACAACCAGACCGGCCAGATGCTGGCAGCGCTGACTGGCATGGGGCAGGGTACTTTTGCGTCTGAAGTGAAGATTGAGGGTGATCAGATTCAGGTGACCCGTGAAGTCGACGGCGGCCTGCAGACGGTAGCGCTGAATAAGCCCGCTATTGTGACCACTGACCTGCGCCTGAATGAGCCGCGTTATGCGTCACTGCCGAACATCATGAAGGCCAAGCGCAAGCCGCTGGAAACCCTGACTCCGGCTGACCTGGGTGTTGAAATCAAGGCAAACACCAAATTGCTGAAGGTCGAGCCGCCGGCAGAGCGTTCTGCTGGTATCAAAGTGGCTGATGTGGCTGAACTGGTCGAAAAACTGAAAAACGAGGCGAAGGTGATCTGATGAGTATTCTGGTAATTGCTGAACATGACAATCAGGCGCTGAAACCGTCTACTCTGAGTACCCTGGCTGCCGCGGCCCAGATCGGTGGTGAGCTGACCCTGCTGGTTGCCGGTAACGGCTGTGGTGCGGCTGCTGAAGCAGCGGCCAAGGCTGCAGGCGTGTCCAAAGTGCTGCTGGCCGATAATGCCGCCTATGACCATGAGATTGCCGAAAATATGGCAGCGCTGATCGTTTCAATGGCGGCTGGCTATACACACATTTTGGCCCCGGCCACGGCCAATGGTAAAAACTTCATGCCGCGTGTGGCAGCATTGCTGGATGTGGGCCAGATCTCCGACATCGTCAAGGTTGAGTCCGCTGATACCTTTGCGCGCCCGATCTATGCCGGTAATGCCATCGCGACCGTACAGTCGCTGGATGCGGTCAAGGTGATCACTGTGCGTGGCACAGCATTTGATGCAGTTGCCGCTGAAGGTGGCAGTGCGTCCGTTGAGACGCTGACGCAGGTTGAAGATACCGGCCTGAGCCGCTTTGTCGGTGAGGAAGTGGCAAAGTCCGATCGTCCCGAGCTGACGTCTGCTCGCGTGGTGATCTCAGGTGGTCGTGGCATGGCCGACAGTGAACATTTCCACCTGCTGGAAAAGGTTGCTGATAAGTTGGGTGCGGCCGTGGGCGCGTCTCGTGCGGCGGTTGATGCCGGCTTCGCGCCCAACGACATGCAGGTGGGACAGACCGGCAAGATCGTAGCGCCTGAACTCTATATTGCGGTCGGTATTTCCGGTGCCATTCAGCACTTGGCGGGCATGAAGGATTCCAAGGTGATCGTGGCGATCAACAAGGATGAAGAAGCACCGATCTTCCAGGTTGCCGATTACGGGCTGGTGGCCGATCTGTTTACGGCCCTGCCGGAGCTTGATGCTGCGCTCTAAGGTAAAAGAAAAGCCACAGCGTTGCTGTGGCTGATCGTGCAAGACCGCGCCCTCTGGTGCGGTCTTTTTTTTTCAGGCATCGGAAGACTATAAGCCGGGGTGACCACTGTGTTCGGGGTGGTTCTCGATGAAATGTCGCAGGGCACCATATAGCAAAGCCTGCTTGTGACGATCGCCGCAGCGCTTGGCACGCTCAATATCATCCAGAATGAAGCGTTGAATCCTCTGCTCACCATCATGGGTGATCAGATAGTGCCCAAGTGCAACTGCAATCATTGGGTCCATGTGCTCATGTTCGGCGATGGCGGAGATCTCGTCAGGGGTCAGGTCGCTCATCTCCAGACACTCTTCATAGGTCAACATACCGCTAATCCTCCTCGGTTCCTCTACCTGGCGTGAAGCGAAAACACGGGTTGCTGCTGTTGGACTCTCAGTGTAGGCCGCTTTGCAGGGAATACGAGAGAAGTCGGCTGTGTTTTTTTCATCAAGGTACTGGTGGCTTAAAGCCAGCCTCATGTTGCAGGTGCGCACATGAGGGGTCTTCTGGGTAGCAGGAGTGTTATCCTTTGTGGCCAAGCAGCATGAGTGCGGAGCAGCAATGATTTTTTCGGCGCAAGAAATGGCCCCGGCCGATATCTATCACACCTTGACCCAGGTCATCATTCCACGTCCGGTGGCTTGGGTGTTAAGTCTCAATGACGAGGCCGGCAATAGTCTTAACTTGGCACCCTTTTCATTCTTCAATGCGGTTTGCAGTGACCCGCCGATATTGATGCTTGCTATCGGGACCAAAACCGATGGGACGCTCAAGGACAGCTGTCGCAACCTGCTGGAGCGCAAGCGCTGTGTCATCCATATCGGTTCTGAAGACCAGGCACAGGCTATCTCCGATACGGCTCGGGAGCTGGCATTTGGCGATTCTGAATTGGCACTGGCCGGGGAAGAGCTGGTTGAATTCGAAGGTACGGGGTTGAAGCGGCTGCAGGGCGCCCCAGTCGCCATGGCCTGTCGTCTTCATCAGCATATCGAGGTTGGCAACAAACCGCAGCATATGCTGCTGGTTGAGGTTGAGCAGTTCTGGGTCGATGATGCGGTTTGCTACCAGGATGCCAAGGGGAGAAGTCGGGTGGATGCCGACAAGGTGCGGCCACTTGCGCGTCTGGGTGGGTCGGAATATGCCAGTCTTGGCGAAGTGTTCAGGGTGGAGCGACGATAAGCAGAGTTTGACAACGGGGCAGTGCTGCTGCAGAGTGCAGCGCTTTTTTACCAACCCCCTGAGAATTCGGGAGACATATTGATGAATGCTGTACTCGCAGCGGTAGTCGTGATGCTGGCGCTGAGTCTGCTGCGTACGCCGGTTGTGGTTGCACTGGTTTTGGGTGCGCTGAGTGCCGGCTTACTGGCCGGTATGGGACTTGAACAGACCATGGATGCGTTCTCCAGTGGTATTGGTGGTGGTGCCGAGGTGGCGCTGAGCTATGCCATGCTGGGTGGTTTTGCTGTAGCCATTGCGCAATCGGGGCTGCCGCACGCGATGGCCGATCTTGTGCAGCGCAAGCTGGGCACGGGCCAGGGGCAGGCTGGACGGGTCGTGAAGTATTCGCTGATTCTGGTGTTGATCGCCGTGGCGATCTCTTCGCAAAACCTGATTCCGATTCATATCGCCTTCATCCCTCTGCTGGTGCCGCCGCTGTTGATGGTGATGAGCAAGATGCAACTGGATCGCCGTCTGATCGCCTGTGTGCTGACTTTTGGTCTTGTTACGCCGTACATGTTCCTGCCGGTGGGCTTTGGCGGAATATTCTTGAACAACATTCTGCTGAAAAACGTGGCAGACAATGGCCTGGCGATCGATGGTATCAATGTGATGTCGGCGATGTGGATCCCGGCTGCCGGTATGCTGGTTGGTTTGATGCTTGCGCTGTTCAATTACCGCAAGCCGCGCCGGTATGACATGGAGCGATTGCAGGCGGCTGAACGGGTCGAGGTCAACTACAGTACGGCGCGTTTGGTGGCGGTGATCATCGCCATGCTGACAGCCTTTGGTGTTCAGTTGTGGACCGGTTCCATGGTGCTGGGCGCGCTGTCAGGCTACATGATTTGTACTCTGACCGGCATCATCCGCTGGAAACAGGCTGATGGGGTGCTGATTGATGGCATGAAGATGATGGCGATGATCGGCTTCATCATGATCACGGCGGCGGGTTTTGCCGAAGTGATGCGCCAAACCGGTGAAATTTCGACACTGGTAAACAGTACCGCTGATCTGATCGGTGACAACAAGGCGTTGGCAGCACTGCTGATGCTGCTGGTGGGGCTGCTGGTGACGCTGGGTATCGGTTCCTCGTTCTCCACCATTCCCATTATCGCGGCAATCTATGTGCCCCTGGCGCTTTCGCTGGGCTTCAGCCCGCTGGCGATCGTCGCGCTGGTAGGTACTGCCGGTGCGCTTGGCGATGCGGGCTCTCCGGCGTCCGACTCTACCCTGGGCCCAACCGCGGGTTTGAATGTTGATGGCCAGCATCACCACATCTGGGATACGGTGGTGCCGACTTTCCTGCACTACAACCTGCCACTGCTGGCGGCAGGCTGGGCGGCAGCGATGATTCTCTGATCATTGACTCAACTGTCTGGCTGTCTGAACGGCAGCCAGGTGGTTAATTCCGCGATCTGTTGTTCCATCAGGTCGCTCTCTTCCTCAAGGAACTCCTCAATCGCCCGTTCAAACCGGGGATCTGCAATCCGGTGCAGTGACCAGGTCTGAGTGGGTTCAAATCCGCGCTGAATCTTGTGTTCGCCCTGGGCGCCGGGATCGAAGCGTTTAAGGCCGTGTTCGATGCAGTACTCGATGCCCTGGTAGTAGCAGGCTTCGAAGTGCAGGCTGTCATAGTCAGCGTTGCAGCCCCAGTAGCGGCCATACAGGCTGTCCTCACTGATGAAATAGAGTGCTCCCGCAATGGCAAGACCGTCCCGCTCGGCCTGAATCAGCAGCATCTGTTCCGGCATGGATTGGTGCAGGCGATGGAAAAAGTCGGCAGACAGGTAGCCCCGGCGGCCGCGCTTAAGGTAGGTGGACTGATAAAAGTGGTAAAACTGGTCCAGCTGGCTGGGTTGGATCTGCGCACCGCTCAGTCGTTGCAGCTGTATGCCCTGTTGCTCAACCTTGCGCCTTTCTCGCTTGACGGCCTTGCGCTTGCGGGCGTTAAAGCGGCTGAGAAAATCATCGAAATCGCGATAGTCCCGATTGAACCAGTGGTACTGGCATCCCAGTCGCGCGAGTACGGGGCTGTTGGCGTGCTTGATCATGTCCGGGGGCGGGAAGAGGCAGTGCCAGGAGGAGGCCTGGGTCTGTTGCATCACCTGTTCCAGCAACTCGGGGACGAGAGCAAGCGCCTGAGTCTCGGGGAGCGAAGTGCCATAGCGAGGTCCGCTGGCCGGGGTGAAGGGGATGGCATTGAGCAGTTTGGGGTAGTAGGCAAGTCCGTTGCGTTCATAGGCATCGGCCCAGGCCCAGTCGAACACGTACTCGCCCCAGGAGTGCGATTTCAGGTAGAGCGGCATCACCAGTACGCAGGTATCACCCTGGATGACTTCAAGATGCAGGGGCTGCCAGCCGGCTTCGGCGCTGACGGAGCCGGACGCCTCCAGTGCCTGCAGAAAGGCGTGACGCATGAAGGGATATCCTGGGTCGCAAAGGGCATCCCAGCATGAGGCATTGATTCCTTCAATGCTGGAGTGAAGATTGACTTTATACATGCTGACCTATACTAATTCTGCTAACACTTATTTGTAACACTCGGATTAACAAGCATATTTTTAAGGAGCAGGGTGATGGACGAACTGGAACTGGAATTTGAACTCGATCCCCGCCTGGTGACCGACACCATCGCGTTGGGAGACTTTCCTCTGTGCCGTCTGCTGCTGATGAACGATCGTCAGTACCCCTGGCTGATTCTGGTGCCGCGACGAGCAGGCGTTACTGAACTCTATCATCTGCCAGCCGGTGAGCAGCAGCAATTGATGCACGAGGTCAGTGAACTGTCCGAGACCCTGGCGGACCTTTTTCAGGCGCGCAAGATGAACGTTGCAACCCTGGGTAACATGGTGCCCCAGCTTCATGTTCATGTCATCGTTCGGCAGGAGTCTGACCCGGCCTGGCCCGGTCCTGTCTGGGGCAAGGTGCCGGCGGTACCTTATACCCCTCAGGAGCTGGAGTCTGTTCGCTCCAAGCTGGAACGTTTGCTCAACGGCGAGCTCGCGTTCGAACCCCACGACTGATCCATGGTGATTGACTGGTTCTTCCCTGTGGGAGGCCAGTCCCCTGGCTGAAGGGCCCTTCACACACAGAGGCTCAGTCGCTTTCCGTTTACCGAATGCACGGTTCAGGCTGTTGTGGCTGCTGTCAGGTCCGGCCAAATCGGTTATAATTCCCGCCTTTGATTTCCACGTTGCATTCGGATAACAGGAACAGGACACTATGCGCAGCCATTATTGCGGCGACCTCAGAGCAGACCATATCGGAGAAGACATCACCCTGACCGGCTGGGTTCACCGCCGTCGAGATCACGGTGGCGTAATCTTCCTTGACCTCCGTGACCGTGAAGGGATCGCCCAGGTTGTATTCGACCCGGACCGTGAAGAGAGCTTCAATCTGGCCGACAGCGTACGCAGTGAATACGTGGTTGAGGTGCGTGGTACTGTTCGCGCACGCCCGGAAGGCACCATCAACAAGGAAATGGGCACCGGCGAGATCGAGGTGCTGGGTAAAGAGCTGGTGATCCTGAACAAGGCCGAAACGCCTCCGTTCCAACTGGATGAACACCAGCAGGTAGGTGAAGATGTTCGCCTGCGCAACCGCTTTATCGACCTGCGTCGTCCGGAAATCCAGCGCAAGCTGCGTTTCCGTTCCAAGATCACGCACAACATCCGCAACTTCCTGGAAGATAACGGTTTCCTCGATATCGAGACGCCGATTCTGACCCGTGCGACTCCGGAAGGGGCGCGTGACTACCTGGTACCCAGCCGTACTCACGAAGGCAGCTTCTTCGCACTGCCGCAGTCGCCGCAGCTGTTCAAGCAGCTGCTGATGGTGTCCGGCTTCGATCGTTACTACCAGATCGCCAAGTGTTTCCGTGACGAGGACCTGCGTGCCGACCGTCAGCCGGAATTCACCCAGATCGACATCGAAACCTCGTTCATGGACGAGGAGGGCATCATGGGCCTGACCGAAGGCATGATCCGCAAGCTGTTCAACGAGCTGCTGGATGTGGACCTGGGTGACTTCCCGCGCATGCCATACTCCGAGGCGATGCAGCGTTTCGGTTCCGATAAGCCGGATCTGCGTATCCCGCTGGAACTGATTGATGTGGCTGATCTGCTGCAGGATATCGAATTCAAGGTCTTCGCCGGACCGGCGAAAGATCCGAAAGGTCGCGTGGCTGCACTGAAAGTGCCGGGCGGTGCCGAACTGACCCGCAAGATCATCGACGACTACACCAAGTTCGTCGGTATCTACGGTGCCAAGGGTCTGGCCTGGATCAAGGTCAACGAGCTGGAGAAGGGGGCTGAAGGCCTGCAGTCTCCGATCGTCAAGTTCCTGGGCGAAGATGTTGCCATGAAGGTGATGGAGCGTCTGCAAGCCAAGAACGGCGATATCATCTTCTTCGGTGCCGATAAGGAAACTGTCGTCAACGAGGCTCTGGGTGCGCTGCGCATCAAGGTCGGTGAAGACATGAACCTGATCGAGCGCGAATGGGCGCCGCTGTGGGTGGTTGACTTCCCGATGTTCGAAGAGACCAGTGATGGTGGCCTGACCGCGCTGCATCACCCGTTCACCGCGCCGAGCTGCAGCCCGGCCGAGCTGCTGGAGCAGCCGGAAGGCAAGCTGTCCCGCGCCTACGATATGGTACTGAACGGTACCGAGCTGGGTGGCGGTTCAGTCCGTATCCACGATCAGGAAATGCAACGTGCCGTATTCAAGGTGCTGGGCATCAGTGACGAGGAGGCAGAAGAAAAGTTCGGCTTCCTGCTCAATGCGCTGAAGTTCGGTGCACCGCCGCACGGTGGTCTGGCGTTTGGTCTCGACCGTCTGGTGATGCTGATGACCGGTTCTTCTTCCATTCGTGAAGTCATCGCCTTCCCGAAAACCCAGAGTGCCGCCTGTCTGCTGACAGACGCACCGGGTGAAGTCAGCGCTGCTCAGCTGCGCGAACTGAACATCAAGCTGCGCAAGACTCCCTGATTGCGCACCTGGGGCGACCAAAAAGGTCGCCCTCTTTTATTGCAAGACACGTATAGGATCACAGGGCCTGATGGGCCCTGCAATCAATCGAGGATGTTTTATGGCAGGTCATTCCAAGTGGGCTAACATCAAGCACCGCAAGGCGGCACAGGACGCCAAGCGCGGCAAGATCTTCACCAAACTGATTCGTGAATTGACGGTTGCCGCCAAAGAAGGCGGTGGCAGCATTGAAGACAACCCGCGTCTGCGTGCGGCTGTTGACAAGGCGCTGGGTGCCAACATGAAGAAGGATACCATCGAGAAGGCGATCGCTCGCGGTGCCGGTGGTGGTGAGGGTGATAACTACGATGAGCTGACCTACGAGGGTTATGGTCCGAACGGCGTAGCGATTCTGGTCGAGGTGATGACCGATAACGTCAACCGTACCGTGTCTCAGGTGCGTGCCGCCTTCAACAAGGCGGGTGGCAACCTGGGTACCAACGGCTCCGTGGCCTACCTGTTCGAAAAGAAAGGCCAGATCACCTTCGGTGAAGGCGCCGATGAAGATGCGATCATGGAAGCGGCGCTGGAAGCCGGTGCTGATGACGTCGTGACCAATGACGACGGTTCCATTGATGTGTTTGCGCCCTGGCAGGATTTCATGGATGTTAAACAGTCTCTGGTCGACGCCGGTCTGGAGCCGGTGTATGCCGAAGTCGGCATGATTCCGGCTACAACCGTTGAGCTGGATGTGGACACCGGTGCCAAGGCCTACCGGCTGATCGATGCGCTGGAGGATCTGGATGATACCCAGAACGTCTATCACAACGCGGATATCCCTGAAGAAGCAATGGAATAAGTCTGCCAGATTGCGGATCACAGAGGCCGGGGGAAACCCCGGTTTTTTTTGGCGCAATGTCTGCTGGTTTAGTGTATAAATGTACAGCTTTATGCGTTGAGGACAGAGTGGCTCGCTGGAGTGTTGAGATGAAAGTATGTTGATCCTGGGGATTGACCCCGGTTCAAGAATCACCGGCTACGGTGTGATCAACGCTGTCGGGGCGCGCATCGAATATGTGGCCAGTGGCTGTATTCGCATCAGCGGTGATCTTCTGGCCGAGCGTCTGCGGCAGGTGTACGCCGGTGTCACCGAAGTGATCGAGCACTACCAGCCGCAGGAAATGGCGATCGAGCAGGTGTTTATGTCGAAAAATGCCGATTCGGCACTCAAGCTGGGGCAGGCGAGGGGCGTGGCGATCGTGGCCGGTGCCAACCAGTCGCTGCCGGTAGCGGAATATGCTGCCCGCCGAGTTAAGCAGTCGGTGGTGGGTAACGGCGGTGCTGACAAGAGCCAGGTGCAGCATATGGTCGCGCATCTGCTCAAGCTGCCGGGCTTACCGCAAGCCGATGCCGCTGATGCGTTAGCGATTGCGCTTTGCCATGCCCATACCAATGCCGGCCAGGTACCGCAAGCGCGCAGCCGCAGTCGCAGCAGTGGCCGCTGGCGCCTATGATTTTTTTGGAGAGCAGAGAGTCGTGATTGGACACCTCAGAGGTCGTATTCTGGAAAAGCAACCACCCTGGTTGCTGCTGGATGTGAACGGCGTGGGTTATGAGGTCGAGGCCTCGATGAATACTTTCTACAAGCTACCGGAGCTGGGAGCTGAGGTTGGGCTGCACACCCATTTCGTGGTACGTGAGGATGCTCAGCTACTGTACGGCTTTGCCGACCAGCAGGAAAAGCTGCTGTTCCGTGCGCTGATCAAGGCGAATGGGGTCGGGCCCAAGCTGGCGCTGGCCATTTTGTCGGGCATCAGTGCCGAGGAGTTTATCCGTACCGTTCACAATGAAGATACCACCGCGCTGGTACGTGTACCGGGAGTGGGCAAGAAAACCGCTGAGCGCCTGATCGTGGAAATGAAGGATCGCCTCAATCAGTTGCAGTTGCCAACCCTGATGGAGCTTGAGTTGAGTTCGGGTAACCTGCCCGCGGTCGAGACTGTCGCCACAGATCATCGTGCCGAGGCAGAGAGTGCTCTGATTGCACTCGGTTACAAGCCGCAGCAGGCGACTCGTGCCATTGAGCAGGCGACCCAGGTAGTGGGTGAGGCAGCTGTTACCGAAGATCTGATACGTCAGGCGCTGAAAGCAATGGTAACCGGTTGAGGGGCAGATGATGAGAATCGAAGCGGACCGTTTCATTACACCCTTGGCAACGCCAGTGGAAGAGGTTAATGACCGGGCGATCCGGCCCAAGTTGCTGGCCGACTACGAAGGTCAGCCGGCCGTGCGCGAGCAGATGGAGATTTTCATCGATGCTGCGCGTCGTCGTGAAGAAGCGCTGGATCACACGCTTATCTTCGGCCCGCCCGGGTTGGGCAAGACCACCTTGGCCAACATCATTGCCCATGAAATGGGCTCCCAGATCAAAACTACGTCGGGACCGGTGCTGGAAAAGGCGGGTGATCTGGCCGCGCTGTTGACCAACCTGGAGCCGGGTGATGTGCTGTTCATCGATGAGATTCATCGATTAAGCCCTAATGTGGAAGAAGTGCTTTATCCGGCGATGGAGGATTACCAGCTCGATATCATGATCGGTGAAGGGCCGGCCGCACGTTCAATCAAGCTTGATCTGCCGCCGTTCACCCTGGTAGGGGCGACAACCCGAGCCGGCTTGTTGACCTCACCGCTGAGGGATCGCTTCGGTATCGTGCAGCGGCTGGAGTATTACTCGGTGCAGGACCTGACCGGTATCGTCATGCGTTCGGGGCAATTGTCCGGTACGGCAGTGGATGAGGATGGTGCGCGGGAAATTGCTCAGCGCTCCCGGGGAACACCGCGTATTGCCAACCGCCTGCTGCGTCGTGCCCGTGACTTTGCCGAGGTAAAGGGTAACGGCTGCATCACCAAGTCGATGGCCGATCTGGCGCTGAATATGCTCAATGTGGATGAGCGCGGTTTCGATCACATGGACAGGCGTTTGCTGCTGGCGATGATCGAGAAATTTGGCGGTGGCCCGGTGGGAATTGACAGTCTGGCGGCGGCGATCAGCGAGGAGCGCGACACCATAGAAGACGTGCTGGAGCCTTACCTGATTCAGCAGGGCTTTATTATGCGTACGCCTCGTGGCCGAATTGTGACAGACCATGCCTATATTCACTTTGGTATCGAAAGAGATGATTGATATCAATCGATGTGTCATCAGGTCCAGGCCGGCCGAATACGGCTGATGGAGATCAACTTGTAACCGTCGCCGACGCAGTACCATGGAGGCATCCACTGAACGGAGGCCAGAGCAATGGCAGCAGTACTGAGTCGCGACGAGCTGGAACAGATGGCGGAAAACCTGCATGAATTGCTGGCTACGCTGCATGAGGAGCTTGCCGAAGAGCTGAACGATATCGAGCATGTTCGCTATCTGCTCAGGCGCCAGTCGCATGGTCAATGTGACCGGCAGGCTGCGCTGGAAGTGGCGCGTAGGCTGAACCTGGAGCATATGCGCCACCATCTGGAGTCAATAGCCGCCTGTAATCAGGCGCTGGAACGAATTAACCGCGGCCGCTTTGGGCGCTGTCGTCAGTGTGGTGAGGCAATTGAGTTGAATCGGCTGCGAGCGGACCCCTTGGTTGATACTTGTTTGAGTTGCCACAGCTGAGGCTTTGTTTTAAAACCGGCTGCTGTTATTGTTTGTGCCAATTTTAAACCTGATCGGGTTGCCGGCATGCCGTTTCAGTGGCCGATACGCGTCTACATTGAAGATACCGACCTGGGCGGTATCGTGTACTACGTCAATTACCTCAAGTTCATGGAACGGGCGCGTACCGAGCTGTTGCGCCACTCCGGCTATTCTCAGCAGCAACTGACTCGGGATGATGTGCTCTTCGTGGTCACTCATGTGGATGGTCGCTACCTGCGGCCAGCACAACTCGATGATGAACTTCTGGTCAGTGTTGCCGTCGAACGTGCGTCCGGCGCGCGTGTGACCTTTCTGCAAAAAATTACCCGTGCTTCAGATTCTGTTCTGCTTTGTCAGGCTAAAGTAGATGTCGCCTGTGTGTCCGCATCGCGACTCAAGCCACGACGCTGGCCGGCAGGCATGTTGGAGCAATTGACGTCAAGTTCCGTGCAACCGCTTACCCTTGAGGAGAAATAATGGAAGACAAGCTGTCAATCTGGAGTCTCGTGCTGAATGCGAGCCTGGTCGTGCAACTGGTAATGCTGCTGTTGCTGCTGGCTTCCTTTCTGTCATGGGTGATGATTTTTCAGCGCAACCAGGTGATGCGCAAGGCGCGCCGATCACTGCGTCAATTTGAGGACCGTTTCTGGTCAGGGGTAGATCTCGGAGAGCTGTTTCGCGAAGTCAGTCAGGCTCCCAATGCCAACAGTGGTGCCGAAAACATTTTTCGCGCCGGTCTGCAGGAATATACCCGCCTAACCCAGAAGGCCGGCAGTGATCCTGAAATGGTGATGAACGGTGTTCAGCGAACCATGCGTGTTGCCATGGCGCGTGAAGAGGAGCGTCTGGAACGGCATCTTCCATTTTTGGCGACAGTGGGATCAACCAGTCCCTATGTTGGTCTTTTCGGTACTGTCTGGGGGATCATGAACGCCTTTCGGGGGCTGGCTAATGTTCACCAGGCAACCCTGGCGTCAGTGGCGCCGGGTATTTCCGAGGCGCTGGTAGCAACGGCCATCGGACTTTTTGCCGCCATTCCGGCCGTGATAGCGTTTAACCGCTTTTCCGCGCAGTCCGAGGGCCTGCTGAATGCCTATGATACCTTTGCCGATGAATTCTCCAGCATTCTCTACCGTCGCGTACATCGCGCTGCCTGAGGCTGAGCAATGATTCGTAAAGAGCGCAAGAAACGCAAACTGAATTCCGATATCAACGTGGTGCCCTACATTGACGTCACTCTGGTGCTGCTGGTGATTTTCATGGTAACGGCGCCGATGCTGACGCAGGGGGTCAATGTCGAGTTGCCCCAGGCGGCGGCCGAACCGGTTGAGGATCAGAATGAAGAGCCGGTCATTCTGACCGTGGATGCCGACGGTTTGTACTACATCAATGTGGGCGGTGACGAAAAAAACGCCATCAGTCGTGATGAAGTCGCCGAGCGGGTCGGCAAAATACTGGCCTCGGCACCGGAGAAGCTGCTGTTGGTACGGGGTGACAAGGCTACCAATTATGATCAGGTGGTGCAGCTGATGGTATTGCTGCAGCAGGTGGGAGCCAGTAGTGTCGGTTTGGTAACGGAATAGGGTCGCTTGTGGAGATCAGAAGCTATATTGTTCCGTTTCTGTTGGCCTTGGGTGTGCATGCCGGGGTGCTGGTTCTGCTGGGGACTCACTGGATCGATCATGCGGAACCTCGGCGTCAGGTGCCACGGCATATCGAAGCGCAGATGATTGATCTGTCTGCCCTGGCCAAGCGGGAGGCCGAGCAGGCTCGCATCGCTGAAGAAACGGCACGCAAGGCTGAGCAGGCGCAACAGGCTGAGCGCAAGCGTCAGGAGCAGGCTGCGGCCGAGAAGCGTCGTCAGGAGCTGGTCCAGCGTCAGGCTGAGGCGGATGCCAAGCGCAAGGCGCAGCAGGAAGTAGAGCGTAAGCGTAAACAGGAGCTGGCGCAGCAGCGGGCTGCTGAGCAGAAGCGACAGGCTGAGCAGGCGGCCAAGCGCAAAGCCGAAGCGGCGGAGCGCAAACGCAAGGCGGAAGAGGTCGCGCGCCGTGAGGCTGCGGAAGCCAAGCGCAAGGCAGATGCTGCCGCCAAAGCTGAAGCTGAGCGCAAACGCCTGCAGCAACAGGCCGAAGCTGAATTGCAGCAGGCATTGCAGCGTGAGCAGCAGGCGCGTGAAGCAGCGGCGGCCAGGCAGGCTTCTCAGGCCGTGATAGGTGATATTCAGTCGTACATCCAGGCGATGCTGCAGAGCAGCTGGCGGATTCCAAGTACGGCGCGTAACGGGATGGAAGCGGTTGTGGCGATCCATTTTTTGCCCAGCGGCGAAGTCGATCAGGCCTATATCGACACCAGTAGTGGCAACGCGGCCTTCGATAATTCAGCTATCCAGGCGGTGTATCGTGTGCAACGTTTTCCGCGTGTGGCCGAAATCGATCCTATCCTGTTCGAGCGTCGTTTGCGCAAGTTGTTGGTTAAATTCAGGCCGGAGGGACTTAGGTGGTGATAATGAAGCGGATATCCATGATGCTGGCGTTGCTGCTGGTGTCTGTTGTGGTCAGAGCGGAGCTTGTGGTCGAAGTGACCCAGGGCGTTGAGGCGCCCTCGGCTATTGCAGTTGTGCCTTTTGGTAACGAAACCGGTCGGGCGTTGTCGGAAGATGTGGCGGCAATTGTGCAACAGGACTTGCAGCGCAGCGGGTTCTTTCAGCCGATGTCGCGAGACAATATGCTCGGTTTTCCGGTGCAGAAGTCGGAGCTTTACTTCCGTGATTGGCGCATAGCCAAAATGGATTATGTGGTGATCGGTCGGGCCGTGCCGGTAGGTGCTGATGAGATCAGTGTTCGTTTCGAGCTTTATGATGTGCTGCGTGAACAGTCTCTGCTGAGTGAGCAGGTCACCACCAATCGTGACAACCTTCGCGATGGCGCGCATTTCATCGCGGATCGCCTGTTTGAGCGCCTGACCGGGCTCAAGGGGGCTTTCTCGACCCGTATCGTCTACGTGACGGCGGAGCAGCTGGCGGGGCAGAAGCAGCGTTTCCGGCTGCAACTGGCTGACTGGGATGGTGCACGGGCGCGTACCATTCTGGAGTCTGCCGAGCCGATCCTGTCACCCGTGTGGTCCATGGATGGCTCCAAGTTGGCTTATGTTTCTTTCGAGACTGGCAAGCCTGCCATCTACGTTCAGTATCTGGCGACCGGTCGACGTGAACGCATCCAATCGTTCCCCGGGCTTAATGGTGCGCCGGCCTGGTCGCCGGACGGTACGCGTCTGGCGCTGGTATTGTCGCGAGACGGCAATCCGGAAATCTACGTGCTGGATCTGCAGAGCCGTAAGTTGCAACGGATTACGCGCCATTATGGTATCGACACCGAGCCGAGCTGGGCGCCGGATGGCCAGTCGCTGATCTTTACTTCTGATCGTGGCGGGCAACCGCAGATCTACCGGCTTGACCTGGCTACCCGCAAGCTGGCGCGGCTGACCTTTGAAGGCAACTACAACGGGCGTGGTCGCCTGACCCAGGACGGTCGCTTCCTGGCAATGGTTCATCGCGGCAGTGGTGGTGGTAACGGCTTCAATATTGCAGTGCAAGACCTTAAAACCGATCGCCTGGATGTCCTGACTCGTTCGGGCATGGCGGAGTCCCCAAGCATCGCGCCGAACGGTAGCGTGGTGATCTATGCCACTCAGGAGGGGACGCGTGGCGTATTGTCCGCAGTGTCGCTTGATGGGAAAGTGCAGTTCCGTATGCCGTCTGTCAGTGGTGATGTACGAGAGCCTGCGTGGTCACCCTATCTGCATTGATGCAGGTAACGGGAGTTTGGTAAAGCAAGGCTAAACTGCTGCGTTCTGATTTTAGCACTATAATTTAAACTTGATTCGAAGACTCAATACAGGGGAAACATCATGCAGGTAGGCAACCTGACCAAATCCGTAATCGTTTCTGCGGCCATGATCTGGGCTGCAGGCTGTAGCACAACAAGCACTACCACGGATGCAGGTTCTGCTGGAGCGGGCGCCGGCGCCCAGGCTGGCGGTGCCAGCAGCTACGGTTCTGCCGGTGGTAGCCTGAGCAGCGGTGCTGTTGTTACACCGGAAGAGCTGAAGCAACTGCGCACCGTGTTCTACTTCGACTTCGACCAGTCAGTCGTCCGTCAGGAGGGTTTTGCGGACCTGGAAGCGCATGCCCGCTATCTGGCGCAGAATCCATCTGCGTCCGTGCGCCTTGAAGGTCATGCCGATGAGCGTGGTACTCGCGAGTACAACATCGCGTTGGGCGAGCGTCGTGCTCAGTCCGTTGAGCGTCTCATGGTGGTCAATGGCGCGTCAGCCAATCAGATCGAAACTGTCAGTTATGGTGAAGAAAAACCCGCAGTGCTGGGGCATGATGCCGCTTCATGGTCGCAGAACCGTCGTGTCGAGCTGAAATACCTGAGCAAGTAATCGTCATGATGAAAGGTTCTCGCCGGCTGTTGGTTACGGCGCTGGCGCTGTCTGCACTTTCGGTGCAGGCTGCGCCTGTGACGGTGGTAGAGGTCTCCGAGGCGGGTGTGGGGGGTGTAACAGCCCCCAAGCCGCGAGTGCTTTCAGCGCAAAACGAGATGTTCTTCATGCTGCAGCAGTTGCAGGATGAGGTGCGCAGTTTGCGTGGTATTGTCGAGCAGCAGCAATATCGTCTCGACCAGCTGGAGCGTCAGCAGCGCGACCGCTACCGTGACATGGATAAACGCATCAGTCTGCTGTTCCAGCAACTGCCCCAGGCGGCGGTACAGCCAACGTCTGAGGGTGAGGCTGCTGAAACGGCTCCGAATACTGTGGGAGTACCGTCTTCGGCTGAGTCTACTGATCGGGCCGCTGTGCCGGCTGCTGCGGTGCAGGCTGGAGAGCAGCAGGTCTATGAAGCTGCCTTCGCCAAAGTTCGAGCGCGGGACTTCGCTACTGCCGAAGCCGAGCTTAAGGCGTTTATCGCGCAGTTCCCCAATAGCACGCTTCAGCCCAATGCCTGGTACTGGCTGGGAGAGGTCTATCTGGCACAGCAGAAAACGGCAGATTCCGAGGCGGCGTTCACCCGTGTGGTTGATAATTTCAGCCAGCATAACAAGGCGGCTGATGCGCTGTACAAGTTGGGTGTGCTCTCCGGACGCTCTGGTAATACACCAAAGGCGCGGCAGTTGATGCAAAGAGTGGTGCAGGAATACCCGCAGGCACCTGCGGCGGATCTTGCGCGTGGTTATCTGAAGCCGTAACAAAGAAATGGGATTGATGAAACAAGATGTAAAACGAGCGGTTGTACTGCTCTCAGGTGGCCTGGATTCTGCTACGGCACTGGCCATGGCGAAGGATCAGGGCTACGAATGTTATGTGCTCAGCTTTGATTATGGACAGCGCTCTCTGACCGAACTGAATGCTGCCAGGGCGATCGCTGCCCAGATAGGGGTTGCTGATCATCGTGTGCTGCGTCTGCACCTGGAAGACTTTGGCGGTTCTGCACTGACCGATACCAGTATCGATGTGCCTGAAGGCGAGACCGAAGGTGTCCCGGTGACGTATGTGCCGGCGCGCAATACGGTCTTTCTGTCGCTGGCCTTGGGCTGGGCTGAAGTGCTGGATGCCGATGCCATTTTCATCGGAGTCAATGCGGTGGATTATTCGGGTTATCCCGATTGCCGTCCTGAGTTCATTGACGCGTTCGAGACCATGGCCAATCTGGCAACCCGGCGCGGAATCAACGGTGACCCCATTCATATCAAGACGCCGCTGATGGACTTGACCAAGGCTGATATCATCGCTGCTGGAACCAGGCTTGGTATCGATTATGCGCTCACTGTCTCCTGCTATCAGGCCGATGATGAAGGGCGGGCCTGTGGTCGCTGTGACAGCTGTCGACTGCGTGCCAAGGGCTTTGCAGATGCCGGTGTGGCTGATCCCACGCGTTACGTGTAAAAAAATCGAAGAAAGGGTTGCCATTTACCTGAGTTCGCGTAAAATGCGCAGCCCATCGGGTCGTTAGCTCAGTTGGTAGAGCAGTTGGCTTTTAACCAATTGGTCATAGGTTCAAGTCCTATACGACCCACCATTTGTACTTCGATACATCAGGCTGTCTGCCTGTTTGTTATCCGGGTCGTTAGCTCAGTTGGTAGAGCAGTTGGCTTTTAACCAATTGGTCATAGGTTCAAGTCCTATACGACCCACCATTTACCCTTCGATGAATCAGACTGTCTGTCTGGTTGTTTATGGGTCGTTAGCTCAGTTGGTAGAGCAGTTGGCTTTTAACCAATTGGTCATAGGTTCAAGTCCTATACGACCCACCATCTTTCCTTTTTTCTGTTACAGTTGATGATATGGGCGTACTCGAAAAGAGTGAAAAGGCCAATTCGTGCATTAACTGTGGTGCAACTATGGTATAATCCCCGCCCCATTATTTTTGCCCTCAATGCCCTCATTGGCATCAACCCGCGGGATGATAAGAACCAGAATTATGTTGAGTAAGCAAGATATCGATGATCGCATCCTGGTACAGGAGCACTTTGCGCAAGAGCACCTGCCTTCCCAGATGGGGTCTGCTGAGATCGAAGAGTACAAGGAAAAGATCCGTCGACTGCTGGTCGAGAAGGATGCCTGCCTTGTCGCACACTATTACACCGATGATCTGATTCAGCAGTTGGCGGATGAAACCGGTGGCTGCGTGGCAGACTCGCTCGAGATGGCGCGTTTCGGCTCACGTCATCCCGCTTCAACGCTGATTGTGGCTGGCGTTCGCTTCATGGGTGAAACGGCCAAGATTCTGAATCCGGAAAAGCGCATACTCATGCCGACGCTGGAAGCCACCTGCTCGCTGGATATAGGCTGTCCAGCAGATGAGTTTGCCGCTTTCTGTGATCAGCACCCCGATCACGAAGTGGTGGTATATGCCAACACTTCAGCAGCCGTAAAGGCGCGGGCAGACTGGGTGGTGACCTCCAGTATCGCGTTGAAGGTGGTTGAGCACCTGGTGGACCAGGGCAAGAAAATCATCTGGGCTCCGGATAAGCATCTGGGTGAGTATGTGCGCAAGGAAACCGGTGCCGACATGATTCTCTGGGACGGCAGCTGTATCGTCCATGAGGAGTTCAAGGCCAAGGGTATCCTGGATCTGAAGCAGGTTTACCCCGATGCGGCGGTGCTGGTTCACCCGGAATCGCCGGATGCGGTGGTGCAAATCGCTGATGCAGTAGGCTCCACCAGTCAGCTGATCAAGGCTGCACATGATCTGCCCAACGATACGTTCATCGTCGCGACTGACCGCGGTATCTTTTACAAGATGCAGCAGGCTGCACCGGGCAAGCGTTTCCTGGAAGCGCCGACGGGTGGCTCTGGCGCTACCTGTCGCAGCTGTGCCCACTGTCCGTGGATGGCGATGAATGGCCTGGATAATATTCTCTCGGCGCTAGAGAATGGTACCGATGAGATTCTGGTCGATGACGACTTGAGGGAGCGTGCCCTCAAGCCGTTGCAGCGAATGCTGGATTTCTCTGCTGACTAGTTGCTGATGAAGGTAAAAAAGCCCGCGGATCAATTTGATCGAGCGGGCTTTTTTGTTTCCGTTCGAAGGCTAGAACTGCTCTTTCATCTCTTGGCGAAGGGTGCGTGCTTCCTGCTCGCGCTGGTCGAGTCGGGAGATATCAGAAGGGGTCAGGCCCTTGCCGCGGCGTGCATAGGTGATCTGTTTGAGGGCCAGATCCAGTTGTGCTGTCAGCATGAAATACTCAATGCGGGCTTCGTGTACACCGAGGGTGTTGCCTGCCAAGCCTTCTGTTTCGGCAAGCTGGAACCAAAGCTGCGTATCGTTGGGGTATTCCCGGGTCAGGGATTTGTATTCTCGTAGTGAAGCCTGTAACTGGTTGTTACTGCGCAGCACACGGGCGTGCAGAGTGCGCAGGGGTCTGCTGTCGGGATAGAGAGCGAGCAGTTGGCGTGTCAGTGTCAGTGCTTCTGTGTATTGCTCTGCCTGCAGCAGGCCTACAATGCGGCTGAATTCGACATAGGGATGCTGACGCAGCTCTGCAGGCATCTGTTTGCGCGTGGTTTCGGCGAGTGCAAAGTCCGCGTTGGCAATGGCGGCCAGCATCAGTCCGTAGCGGCTGTAAGCGCTGGCGTTGCGTTTGAGAGCGCTGCGGAAGTGCTCTAGTGCCACTGGCGGAGATTCGGCAAACTGGATATCCATCCTTGCCTTGATCAGCGAAAACTCAATGCCGGCAGGCTGGGGTTTTGGGCTGGGTAATTGGCTGGCCCGGTTCAGCGAGTCGGCGATACGTGATTCGGTAACCGGGTGGGTGAGCAGAAATTCCGGTGGCCGCTGGCCGTAGAACTGGTGGTTGCGTTGCAGGCGTCCGAACATTTGTGGCATGGCATGGGGGTCAAAATGGGCCGAGGCCAGTGTTTGCATACCAACGCGATCGGCTTCCTGTTCGTTGCGGCGGCTGAATGCCAACTGGTTTTGTGCTGAGGCACCCATGGTTGAAGACATGACGGCCAGGCCGCCTTCGGTATCTGCCGCAGCCACCAGAATGCCGGCCAGTACACCGGCCAGCATCAAGGGGCGGTTGCGGCGCTCTTCCTCCAGACGTTGTGCGTAGTGCCGCTGACTGAGGTGGGCCAGCTCGTGAGCGATTACCGATGCCAGTTCGGCTTCGCTTTCTGCAGCCAGAATCAGGCCGCCGTGTACACCGATGACGCCGCCGGGAACAGCAAAAGCATTGAAGGTGGGGTTGGCCAGTAAAAAGAGTTCAAGGCGGCGATCCTGAACCTGGCTGTGTGGCAGCAGGCGCCAAAGCATGTCTTCCAGATATTGATAGGTGATAGGGTCATCAAGCAAGGGGGCCTGGCCGCGCAGAATGCGGGCCCAGTTGCGGCCCAGGCGATATTCGGTTTCGAGGCTGACCACAGATGAGGTGCCGTCATTCAATAATGGCAGGTTGAACGGCTCCTCGGCACGGCCGGGCGGTGCAATGAGCAGCAATGCAAACAGCATGCTGCCAATCATGTGGGGGGTACGCTTGAACATTGCTGAGTGGCTTCCGAATTATTCTGGCATGGGTTTAATGATATAGTGCCTGCCATTCAAATATGTGGCCAGTGTATCGCAGGAGTCGATTCGATGAGACCTCCAGAACATGATCAGGAACTGGATGCCAGTGGGCTGAGCTGTCCCATGCCGCTGCTCAAGGCCAAGTTGGCACTGCATCAGTTATCGCCGGGGCAGGTGCTCAAGGTGATTGCGACCGATGCCGGCTCGGTGCGAGATTTTCCGGCGTACACCGAAGTGTCAGACCATGAATTGCTGTATACGTTCACTGACGATCAGCATTTCATCTATTGGATTCGTCGTGGCAAGGACGTCTGAGGTGCTCTATGCGCAAAATCTTCAGTAAATGGATCGATCGTTATTTCTCCGACGAGGAGGCACTGTTCCTGTTCCTGCTGCTGGGTGGTGCCCTGGTGGCAATCTGGGTGCTGGGGCAGCCGCTGGCTCCTGTTATTGCCAGTGTTATCCTTGCTTTCCTGATGCAAGGGGCTGTCGATTGGCTGCAACGACGTGGGGCCGGGCACCTTGTGGCGGTCATCTCGGTGTTTTTGGTGTTCATCGGCTTTGTGTCGGCCTTTTTGCTGTTTGTACTGCCTATCGTCTGGCAGCAGTTGGTGAATCTGTTCACTGAGGCGCCACGAATGGTGTCTGAAGTGCAGGCGCAGTTGCTGGTGTTGCCGCAGCGGTACCCCGAACTTATTTCGGAAGCTCAGATTCGTGAGCTTTTCACTGCTGCCGGTAGTGAGCTAAGTCGCCTCGGGCAGTGGGTGCTGACTTTTTCGCTTAATTCCATCACCGGCATAGTGACGTTGTTGATCTATGTGGTGCTGGTACCGATTCTGGTGTTTTTCTTCCTTAAGGACGGCCGCAAGCTGGTCAATGGATGGACCGCATTTTTGCCGGAAAAACGCCAGATGATGACCCGGGTGTGGCATGAAATGGATCAGCAGATCGCCAATTACGTACGTGGCAAAGCGATCGAAATTCTGATTGTGGGTGTGGTCAGCTACATCACCTTTGTGTGTTTCGGCATCAACTATGCGGCGTTGCTGGGTATTATGGTGGGGCTGTCGGTGGTGATTCCCTATATAGGCGCCACGGTTGTAACGCTGCCGGTGATGCTCATTGCATTGTTTCAATGGGGATGGGGGGGCGATTTCATGTACTTGATGATCGCCTATGGCATCATCCAGGCGCTGGATGGCAATGTGCTGGTGCCGTTGCTGTTCTCCGAAGCGGTTAACCTGCATCCGGTGTCGATCATCGTTGCCGTGTTGGTATTTGGCAGTTTCTGGGGATTCTGGGGCGTGTTTTTCGCCATTCCGCTGGCGACGCTGGTCAAGGCCATTCTCAGTGCCTGGCCCCGAGTGACCGAAGAGGTGGAAGCCTCCGCCAGCTAGGCGGAGGCAGGAAAGTTCAGGCGAAGTCAGAGTGCCTTGACGGCTTCCAGCACTTCAGCGGCATGGCCTTTGACTTTCACCTTGCGCCACTCTTGGCGTAACACGCCTTCCTTGTCGATCAGGAAGGTGCTGCGCTCGACGCCCATGTATTCGCGGCCGTACAGTTTCTTCAGCTTGATGACATCGAACAGCTGGCACACGGCTTCATCCTTGTCGCTGATCAGCTCAAACGGGAATGATTGCTTGCCCTTGAAGTTTTCGTGGCTGCGCAGGCCGTCACGGGAAACACCGAAGATTTCGGTGTTCAGTGCCTGGAATTCGGCATACAGGTCGCGGAAGTCCTGGCCTTCTGTGGTACAGCCGGGCGTACTGTCCTTGGGGTAGAAATAGATCACGATGTTGCTGCCTTTAAGGGAGCTGAGTGTGACCTGGGTGTCGCTGGTGGCCGGGGCGGTAAAGTCGGCGACGGGCTGGCCGATGGCGGGTGCAGTCATGTTGAAATGTCCTCGGTGACTAAAAAGTGCTGCGCACTACTACGCTCAGTGCACATAATTCGTTTAGAATGCGGCCTTTACGATATCAAAAAAGTGTCTGCTGGTTGAGGCCGAGAGCTTGCGCCGGTAGCATGATGCAACAAGTTGAGAGTTCTCAGACAAATGGAGACAGAGATGATTCGCGGCAGTATTGTAGCGCTCGTGACCCCGATGACAGCCAATGGAGAGATCGATTGGGCTGCTCTGGATAAGATAGTGGATCTCCATATCGAAAAGGGTACCGACTCAATTGTTGCCGTGGGGACGACAGGGGAGTCGCCGACGCTGGACTATGACGAGCACCTGGATGTGATCAAGGCGATCATCAAGCGCGTTGATGGCCGCATTCCCGTTATTGCCGGTACTGGTGCCAACTCGACCAAGGAAGCGATCGAAATGACCGATCGTGCAGCCAAGGCGGGTGCGGATGCCTGTCTGCTGGTTGTGCCGTACTACAACAAGCCGACACAGGAAGGTCTGTACCAGCACTTCAAGGCGATCGCTGAAGCGGTGTCCATTCCGCAGATCCTGTACAACGTACCGGGCCGCACTTCCTGCGATATGCTGCCTGAAACCGTTTATCGCCTGGCTCAAATCGACAACATCGTTGGTATCAAGGAAGCCACCGGTGATCTGGAGCGTGCACGCGAGATGATTGCCAATGTTCCGGCCGATTTCGCCATCTACTCAGGAGATGATGCGACCGCTATCGAGCTGATCCTGATGGGTGGACAGGGCAATATTTCTGTCACCGCCAACGTGGCGCCGGCCGAAATGGCTGAACTCTGTCGTCTGGGCCTGGCGGGTGAAACCGAAGCTGCTCGTGCGTTGCAGCAGAAGCTGATGCCGCTGCACACCAATCTGTTCGTGGAAGCCAACCCGATCCCGGTTAAATGGGCGATGGCAGAGATGAAGCTGATCGGCGAAGGCATCCGCCTGCCGTTGACAGTCCTTTCTGAACAGTATCAGGAGCTGGTACGGAACTCACTGCGCGAAGCTGGCATCATCTAACAGGATTTGGCATGACTACACTTCGGACCACCTATCTTCCGCTGGCATTGGCGGTATCTGTAGCCTTGAGTGGCTGCAGCATGGTCGAGAACAACCCGCTCTATGGTGATAACGGCGTCATCCGCGACCGCAGTCAGGACTATGAGCTGGCGCGCAAGAGTGAGCGTCTGCAGTTGCCGCCACACCTGCGCGCAAAGGCGATGCAGGAGCAACTGGTCGTGCCGGACGTGGGCGCAACCGCAACCCGCAGTGATGCCGAGTTCGAAGTGCCACGGCCTGAGTTCTTCTATGCCGAGTCGGGCAGTGACAGTGTCAACTTCCGCCGTGTTGAGGGTGAGAAGGTGATTCTGGTGGATGAACCGATCGCTGATGTCTGGTTGAAGGCGCAGGATTTCTGGGCCTTCAATGATCTCGATATTGTCCGTTCCGACCCGCGTCAGGGGGTGATGGAAACCGACTGGATCGTTCTCGATGGCCGTGATTACGGTTTTGTCGACCTCTGGGTCAAGCGTCTGACGCTACAGGATGTTGAAGGTCCGACCCGCAACAAGCTGCGCATGACACTGCGTCCTGATCCCGATAATTACGGTCGCACGGCTGTGCGCCTCAAGCATGTGCAGTTCCCGGAAGATGCGGATGTTGCCAGCATCGATTGGGACAATCAGGCGCGTGATGTAGGCTATAAGTCGGACATGATGTTCGAGTTGTTGCGCTATCTGAGCAAGGCCAGCTCTCAGAACACAGCGAATACTCTGGTTGCGCTGCAGCAGCAAAGGGCTGACCGCCCATTGCTGGGGCGTGACTCCCGCGGCAACCCGGTGTTGAAGATCAGTGCCCCCATCGATACGGCTTGGGCTCAGGTCGATCAAGCGCTTGATAAAGCGCAGGTTGATGTGGGTACCCGAGATCAGGCGGCCGGTATCTTCTATCTGACTTACACCACGACAACGCCATTTGATGATACTGAGAAGATGGGCTTCTTCGAATGGCTTCACTCTGACCGTGGCGAAATCAAGCTGGATACCAGCATGATCAGTGCGGCGCTGGGTGGCGAGGAAGAAGATGAAACCGGTGTGCGTTACAGTGCTGTCGGTGCTTTGCCTTCTTCCGAGCGTGTGGAAGAAGATGGCGAGTTGGCGACCGAGCTGTCTGATCCGACCAACCCGGCAAACCAGAAGGGATACAAGATCTGGTTTGGTGGTAAGGTGGTGTATGTCTTCGGTAACGGAGAAAGCGGCAACTACAATGCCGAGACGGGTAATTACGAGCATACCGGTCGTTACCAGTTGAAACTGAATCGTACCCGTTCGGGTGTTTTCCTCTCGGTACACAATGCCGATGGACTGGAAGCTCCCGCGATCGTGGCAGAGGAAATTCTCTGGGCGGTTAAGGATGAGCTGCCCCAGGGCAACTGATTCTAGGGCAGGTAGACAACGGGAGCTTCGGCTCCCGTTTTTTATTGTTCAACATGTGAACCAGGCCTTAGAACGGGCAGGGTGCTTCGAATTCCATCCAGTCCCCGCTTAACGGGTGCTTGAGGCCCAGTTGCTCGGCATGCAGCAGGAGTCGTTCGCTGGCGCTGATGAATGGCTCGCTGGCATAGAAGCGATCACCGATGATCGGATGACCAAGTGCCTGCATATGTACGCGCAACTGATGCGAACGGCCGGTGATCGGGTGCAGCAACACCCTGCAGCGGTCAGCGTAGGTTTGCACCCGCTCCCAGTCTGTGGTGGCAGGTTTGCCGTCAATGGGATCCACCATCTGTCGTGGGCGATTGTCCCAGTCGCAGCGCAGCGGAAGTTCGACACGGCCCGAGCCCTGCTCAGGAATACCGGCGATGATCGCCTGGTAGCGCTTGGTTGGAATTCGCTGCTGAAACTGGATGCTCAGGTTGCGATGGGCTTCGGCATTGAGTGCCAGAATCAGCAGTCCGGAGGTCGCCTGGTCCAGACGGTGCACGATACGCGCGGTGGGAAAGCGCTGCTGGACGCGGCGCCACAGGCAGTCCTGCTTGTCTTCACCGCGGCCGGGGACGCTAAGCAGTCCCGCCGGCTTGTTAACTACGACGATGGTCTCATCGCTGTAGAGGTATTCAGGCATGATCACGCTCAAGCAGGAGCATGGACTCGACATGGGCGGTGTGTGGGAACATGTCCATGATGCCAAAACGGGTGACCCGGTAACCAGCCGCCGTCAGCAGAGGCAGATCAGCCACCAGTGCAGACGGGTTGCAGGAAATGTAGAGCACCTTGGCGGCGCCATAGCCGGACAGCTGTTTGACCGCTTCACGAGCCCCTGTGCGCGGCGGGTCCAGCAGGATCAGGTCGAAGCCTTCACGGAACCAGGCTGCGTGACGGAAGCTGGCGCTCAGATCGGCGCGATAGAATTGGGCATTGTCTATACCGGCATGACTGGCGTTGTCCTGCGCGCGCGTAACCATGTCTGCTGAACCTTCTACACCGACCACCTGAGCAGCCTTGCGTGCCAGCGGCAGGGTGAAGTTGCCCAGGCCACAGAACAGGTCAAGTACCCGCTGGTCGGGCTGGGGATCAAGCCAGTTAAGTGTCTGGGTGATCATTGCCTGGTTGATCTTGGCATTGACCTGGATAAAGTCGGTCGGGCCAAACCCCAGTGCAAGGTCGCTGTCGGGCAGTGCGTAGTGAGCCAGTCCTTCATCGATGCTGATCTCTTCGTTATTCAGCCCGATGATCAGTTTCAGTTTCAGTTGTGTACTGACGCGCTTGAGTCGTTCCAGCAATGCGTCCTTGGGTTTGCGGGTACAGCGGAAGCGAATGAAGCCGTCAGTGTCGCCGCAGCTGAGATCCACATGGGTCAGGGTACGGATCTCTCCCAGATCATCCAATGCTTCGCGCAGCAGGGCAAAGACCGGCTGCAGGCGTGGAATCAGTACCGGGCAGGAGTCGATATTGAGCAGCTTGTTGCTGCCGCGGCGGCGAAAACCCACCAGGATTTCACCGTCACGCTGACGCTGGTTGATACCGATGCGCGCCGCACGACGGTAGCCGGTCGCGGAACTGGTCAGCGGAGGCTCGATTCGTGCCGGCACCACATCAGCAAAGCGTGCCAGCTGGTCGAGTACTTGCTGCTGTTTGTGCTCACGTTGCTGCTCAATGCTCAGGTGCTGGAGGTCACAGCCGCCACACTGGTCGTAATGCGGGCAGGGCGGCGTAACCCGGTGAGGGCTTTCGGTCAGCACCTCAATCAGTTCAGCTTCGTTATAGCGCTTATGCTGGGTGGTGATGCGTGCGCTCAGTGTTTCGCCTGGCAATGCGCCGGCAACGAAGGTGGTTTTGCCATCAACTTTGGCAATGCCACGACCTTCATGGCTGAGGCGCTCGACTTCCAGTGTGAGCGGAGTCTGTGGTTGGGTATTGGCTTTGCGCGCACGTGCAGGTGCAGGTGCACCGAACTGAATTCTTTTACGGCTCATGTCATAATTTCCGCGGGATCAGCCGGCCATTGTAGCAAAGCGCGGTCACTCACGTTAATCCATCGTCCCCCTGATATGAGGAACACCGATGAACCAGGAGCATCCGTTTGCCCCTTATGTACGCATTCTTGGCAAGGGCAAGAAGGGCAGCCGTTCGCTGACCACTGAAGAGGCTGAAACGGCCATGGGGATGATTCTGGATCAGCAGGTGCTGCCGGAGCAGCTGGGTGCCTTCCTGATGCTGATTAGGATGAAAGAAGAGGCGCCGGAGGAATTGATGGGGTTCGCGCAGGCAGTCCGGGCCAGGTTGACACCGCCAGATATGGCTGTGGATCTGGACTGGTCCACCTATGCGGGCAAAAAACGCCGTTTGCCCTGGTTCTTGCTGGCGGCGCTGGTGTTGGCCGGGCGGGGGAACAGGATATTCATGCACGGCGCACGTGGTCATACGCCGGGGCGGATCTATACCGAGGATATGTTCCAGCTGTTTGGTCTTGACGTTGCTGACGATTGGCAACAGGTCGAGCAACATCTTGATCGGCACAGCATTGCCTTCATGTCGATTGATACTATGGTGCCAAAACTGGGGGAATTGATTGCGTTAAGGCCGATCCTGGGCCTGAGGTCGCCGGTCCATACCCTGTGCCGCCTGCTCAATCCGCTGGCTGCTTCCTGTTGCGTCGATGGCGTGTTTCATCCGCCCTATGCCCCCATGCACCAGCAGACAGCGCAATTGCTGGGCACTCGTTACAGTCTCACCATCCGAGGGGACGGAGGTGAGGCTGAAATGAAACCGGATTCCGATTCGGAACTGCATTGGGTGTGTGACGGTGAGCTGTCAGAAGAATACTGGCCCCGCTTGTATGAGCGGCGACTGGTTCGGGAAGATGAGTTGGATCCTAGGGATCTGTTGCGTTTATGGCGTGGCGAGATCAGTCATGAATACGGTGAGGGGGCTGTGATCAGTACGTTGGCTGGAGTGCTGCGGCTGTTGTCAAAAGGAGAGCAAAGGCCGATGCAGGACTGGGTGCAGCAGGCGTTGAAGCTTTGGCAGGGGCGCGATAAACAGGCGTTCTGATCAATATCCGATCAATTTACTCGGGTTTGCTTTGGGTGTATCCTGAACTCATCTGATATGCAGAATCTTCACAAGGTTTGGTTATGACAATTACGGTTACAAAATCTGCCGAGCGTTATCTGGCAGAACT
The DNA here is from genome assembly GCA_963677795.1 of uncultured Marinobacterium sp. Classification (GTDB taxonomy): domain Bacteria; phylum Pseudomonadota; class Gammaproteobacteria; order Pseudomonadales; family Balneatricaceae; genus Marinobacterium. The sequence continues at coordinate 3,804,153 of OY782520.1, forward strand.
GCTCGAGAAACAGAATGTAGAAGGTATTGCCGTGCGCCTGTTCGTGACGCAGCCGGGTACGGCGTACGCCGAAACCTGTCTGGCCTACTGTCGCCCAGACGAGGTCAACCCGGAAGATGAGATCATGGACATGGAGCTGCTGCGTTTCTACATGGAACGTAACAGCATGCCTTACCTCGAAGAAGCCTACATCGATTTTGCCGAAGACCGCATGGGTGGTCAGCTGACCATCAAGGCACCGAATGCCAAGGTGCCCAAGGTGTCTCCGGATAGCCCGATGGATGAGCAGATCAACTACATTCTCTACTCCGATATCAACCCGGGGCTGGCGTCTCATGGCGGCGAGGTGAAACTGGTTGAGCTGGTGGAAGAGGAGGCGGGTACGATCGCGATCCTGCGCTTCGGTGGCGGCTGTCAGGGCTGCAGTGCCGTTGACATGACGTTGAAGGACGGTGTCGAGAAGACGCTGGTCGAGCGTGTTCCCGGTCTTGCCGGTGTGCGTGACGTGACCGACCATAGCGTTCGTGAGAACGCCTACTTCAAGTAAACGTCGCCTGCTTCAGTCCTGTAGAGGCGGCGTTCCCCGTCTCTACACCTTCCTTGTTGCCTTATTCAGTGAAAAAACCTTTTTAAGCGGTTGTAATTGCTGGATCCACCCCCATTGAAAGACTAACCTGACATTACCTAGACGCGTCATCACCCGAATGGCGCCCTGTAGAGAGGCACTCCATCATGGATCAATTTGAAGCAAAAGATGACGCTGTGACCGTCGAGCTTCCGGTTCTGCCGCTGCGCGATGTGGTGGTTTATCCCAACATGGTGATTCCACTGTTTGTCGGCCGCGAAAAGTCCATCCATGCGCTGGAGCTGGCGATGGCAAGTGACAAGCAGATCCTGCTGGTGGCGCAGAAGAGTGCTTCCGAAGACGAACCTGATGCGGATGATCTATTTGCGGTAGGTTGTGTGGCCAACGTGCTGCAGATGCTTAAGCTGCCGGATGGCACGGTGAAAGTGCTGGTTGAAGGTGACTATCGTGCCCGGATCGAATCTCTGCATGAGGAGCCGGAATATTTCAGTGCGGCTGTCAGCGTGCTGCCGATTGAAACCGTCGGTGTGACCGAGGCGGAAGTTTACAAGAAGACGGCACTGGATCAGTTTGAGCGTTTCTCTCAGGTCAACAAGAAGATTCCGTCCGAAGTGTTGAGCTCGTTGCAGAACATTGACGAAATCGGTCGCCTGGCAGATACCATTGCCGCACACATGTCACTGAAGTTGGATGAAAAGCAGAATATTCTGGAGATCCTGGGTGCACGTCAGCGCCTGGAGCATCTGATGTCGCTGATGGAAGCCGAGATCGACCTGGTCGAGGTGGAGAAGCGTATTCGTGGTCGTGTCAAAAAGCAGATGGAAAAAAGCCAGCGCGAGTACTATCTGAATGAGCAGATGAAGGCGATTCAGAAAGAACTGGGCGATATGGATGAAACCGGCGCGTCCGATATGGAAGAGCTGAAGGCCCGTATCGAAGCAGCCGGCATGCCGCAGGAGCCGCTGGACAAAACCTTGAGCGAGTACAACAAGCTCAAGATGATGTCACCGATGAGTGCCGAAGCCACCGTCGTTCGCGGCTACATCGACTGGATGCTGCAGATCCCCTGGGTCAAGCGTTCACGCGTCCGTCTCGACATGAAGTATGCCGAAAAGATTCTCAATGAAGACCACCATGGCCTGGAAGAGGTCAAGGACCGTATTCTTGAATATCTGGCGGTACAGAAGCGCGTCAAGAAACTGAAAGGGCCGATCCTGTGTCTGGTTGGCCCTCCGGGTGTGGGCAAGACCTCACTGGGCCGTTCCATCGCGCGCGCGACCAATCGCAAGTACGTACGCATGGCGCTGGGTGGGGTGCGTGACGAAGCCGAGATTCGTGGTCACCGTCGCACCTACATCGGTTCCATGCCGGGTAAGCTGATCCAGAAGATGTCCCGTGTCGGCGTGAAAAACCCGTTATTTTTGCTCGACGAGATCGACAAGATGGGCATGGACCACCGTGGCGACCCGGCTTCGGCGCTGTTGGAAGTGCTTGATCCCGAGCAGAACAGCAGTTTCAACGACCATTATCTGGAAGTTGATTACGATCTGTCTGACGTGATGTTCGTGTGCACTTCCAACTCGATGAACATTCCGGGTCCACTGCTCGATCGCATGGAGATCATCCGCATCCCCGGATATACCGAGGACGAAAAGCTCAACATCGCACGCAAATACTTGATCACCAAGCAGCTCAAGAATAACGGTATCAAGGCGAAAGAGCTGGAAATTACTGATGATGCCGTGGTGGGCCTGATCCGCTACTACACTCGTGAAGCGGGCGTCCGTGGCCTGGAGCGCGAGATTGCCAAAATCGCCCGTAAGGTGGTGCGTGAGCTGGCGCTGGAAGACAAGGGCGGCTCAGTACGTGTCACGGCGGATGAGCTGGAGCACTATAACGGCGTCAAAAAATTCAAGTTCGGCATGGCTGAGGAGCAGGATCAGGTGGGACAGGTGACCGGTCTCGCCTGGACGTCGGTTGGCGGCGATATCCTCACCATCGAGTCTGCCGTGGTGCCGGGTAAGGGGCGGCAGATTCATACCGGCTCTCTTGGCGATGTGATGAAGGAGTCAATTCAGGCTGCGATGACTGTGGTGCGTAACCGCGCTCGCTCACTGGGCATTTCACCGGATTTCCATGAGAAGCGGGATATCCATATTCATGTGCCTGAAGGCGCTACGCCTAAAGATGGCCCCAGTGCGGGTATTGGCATGTGTACGGCTGTAGTGTCCGCGTTGACCGGGATTCCGGTGCGTTCTGATGTGGCGATGACCGGTGAAATAACCCTGCGTGGCCAGGTTTTGGCGATCGGCGGGTTGAAGGAAAAGCTGTTGGCAGCGCATCGAGGGGGTATTCAGACGGTGATCATTCCGGAGGAAAATACCCGCGATCTGAAGGAAATTCCCGACAATATCAAGGCGGATCTCGATATTCGCCCGGTGAAGTGGATCGATGAGGTGCTGGATATTGCACTGGCCTATCAGCCGAAACCGCTTCCCGAACCGGAGGAGGATAATGCCTCATCCGAAGCAAACAATGCTCGTAATGGCTCAAGTCAGCTAAGTACGCATTAACGCAAAGCCCCGGCAGAAAAGGGCTGCAGCCAGTTGACACCGGTTTCGGGCAGTTGGTATAAAGTTGCAGACTATGCGCTGGGCAACGACAACGGATAGAAATAGACAACGATTTTTACAAGGGGAACATTGTGAATAAATCTGAACTGATTGACGCTATTGCAGCATCAGCTGACATTCCTAAAGCAGCCGCTGGTCGTGCTCTGGATGCGACTCTGGATGCAGTTACCGAAGCGCTGCAGAGTGGTGAGTCTGTTGCTCTGGTTGGTTTTGGTACCTTCTCTACCAAAGAACGCGCTGCACGTACTGGTCGCAACCCGCAGACTGGTAACCCGATCGAAATCGCTGCTGCTACCCTGCCGACTTTCAAGCCGGGTAAAGCGCTGAAAGACGCGGTCAACAAGTAAGCAGGATCTGAAGTCCTGATTGCGACGGAGCGGTAGTTCAGTTGGTTAGAATACCTGCCTGTCACGCAGGGGGTCGCGGGTTCGAGTCCCGTCCGTTCCGCCAACTTTCGATCATGTTCGATACAGAATCGAATATTTAAAGTGATCCGAAAAAGCGCATTCGTCAGAATGCGCTTTTTTTATAAATCAGAGTGTACGCAAACAATGCTTCAAACCATCAGGGAAAATTCACAGGGGATCATTGCCAAGGTGATCGTTGGTCTGATCATCGTCACCTTTGCACTCTTTGGTGTCGAATCACTGATCGGCTTGGCCAATAGTGAAAAGGCGCCGGCCGAAGTCAATGGCGAAGAGATCAGCAACATCGACCTGCAGCGCGAGGTTGAGCTTCAGCGCCGGCAGATTCTGTCCCAGATGGGTGAAAACGCGGACCCGGCCGCGATTGATGAGGTGGCGCTGCGCCGCTCGGTGCTGGACCGCCTGGTGGACCGTGAAATCCTGCTGCAGTCCGCTGAAAGCCAGGGGCTTTATATCTCCGAGCAGATGATTGACCAGATGATCGTTGCCGATTCAAGCTTTTTTGGCGAAAACGGTTCTTTCGATCGTAACCAGTTTGAGGCAGTGCTGCGCAGCGTTGGCCTGACCCCGCTGATGTACCGCGATCAGTTGCGCAAGGCGCTGTTGACCGCTCAGGAACGTAATGCTTACACCCTGTCCGCTTTTGCAACACCTGTTCAGGCTGAGCAGTTGGCGAAACTGGCCGCACAGACACGAGACGTTGACTGGATTCGCTTCAAGCTTGAAGATGCGCTGGCCCAGGTAGAGGTAACTCAGGAGCAGCTGCAGGCTCGTTATGACGAAGATCCACAGCGTTTCATGACTGAGGCTCAGGTCGTACTGTCCTATATCGAGTTGAATCAGTCTGATTTTGCCGACCCGGCCAGTGTTAGCGAGGCTGACCTGCGCAGCGCCTATGAGCAGGAACTGGCCCGCTTCCAGGCAGATGAAGAGCGTCAGGCCTCCCATATTCTGTTCGAAATCGGCGAAGGCACGGACGCGGATGTGCGTGCCCAGGCGGAAGCGGTGCGCGAACGCATTATGTCGGGTGAGCTGAGCTTTGCAGATGCCGCTGCGGAATACTCTGCAGACCCGGGTTCTGCGGTGGCCGGCGGCGATCTCGGTTTTAATGGCCGAGGCGTGTTTGTGGCTCCCTTCGAGGATGCGCTTTTTGCACTGACACAGGGTGAACTGTCCGAGCCGGTACGTACGGAATTCGGCTATCACCTGATTAAACTGAATGACATTCGCGCCACTGTGCCGCCGACATTTGCCGAGCGCAAATCGGAGCTCAAGGCTGAGTTGGCAAATGCGGCTGCCGAAGCACGTTATGTTGAGGCGCTGGATCGTCTGGCTGATCTGAGCTTTTCCGCAGCTGATCTGCAGGTGCCATCCGATGAGCTGGGCCTTAAGATCCAGCAGACCCAGCCGTTTGGCAAAAGCGGTGGTGAAACAGAGTTGACCTCGAATGCTAAGGTGCTGCGTGCTGCCTTCAGCAGTGAGCTGATCAATGAGCAGCTGAACAGTGCTCCGATTGAGTTGAATCGCGAACAGGCCGTCGTGGTGCGTGTCGCGCAGGAAATTCCTGCCCGTCAGCAAAGCCTGGATGAGGTCAAGGAGCAGTTGACCGTTGAACTGCGTCAGGAGCAGGCAGTGGCCGGTCTGAAGAGTCGCAGTGAAGCGTTGGCCAAGCAGTTGTCCTCAGGTCAGACGCTGGAGCAGCTGGCCCCGGACCTGGCCTGGAGCTCGGCCGATGAGGTTGCTCGTGATGCCGGCAGTATGCCGCTGGACGTGAACCGTGCGGCCTTTGAGTTGCCGCGCCCCAGCGAGAATCAGGCCAGCCTGGAAGCGATCGAGCTGACTGGTGGTGACTATGCCATCGTGCGTGTGCGCGCCGTTCATGAGCCGGAGCAGGTGGATGAACTGCTGGCGCAGCAGTTGAAGCGGTCGCTGGGTGCTCGCCAGGGCGACTCGTACTTCCGCGCTCATGTGCAGGGGCTGAATGCCAGTGCCGAGGTTGAGCGTAACTGATCAGCTCTGACCTGGATGCAAAAAAGAGCCACCGTCAGGTGGCTCTTTTTTTGTGCGATAACAGCTGAACGTCGGGTCAGGGGAGGGGGACTCAGGCCTTGAGGGAAGCGGCGGCCAGCAGGCGTCGAGTGTAGGCCTGTCTGGGATTACTGAACAATTCGTCGGTCGCTGCTGATTCGACCACCTGTCCCTGTTGCATCACCATCACCCTGTGGCTCATGGCTCGGACAACGGCCAGGTCATGGCTGATGAACAGATAGCTGAGGCGATAGCGCTGTTGCAGGTTGCGCAGCAATTCGATGATCTGCTTCTGTACTGTACGGTCCAGCGCTGAAGTAGGCTCATCGAGTATGATCAGTTCAGGTTTGAGTACCAGTGCACGTGCAATGGCGATGCGCTGTCGTTGGCCGCCGGAAAATTCGTGGGGATAACGGTGACGGACCTCGGGGTCCAGTCCGACATCAGTCAGTGCCTGGGACACCCTGGTAGCTTGCTCTTCAGGGTCTTTGCAGCCCTGTACACCCAACCCTTCGGCGATAATGTCGAGCACGCTCATGCGTGGGCTAAGACTGCCGAAAGGGTCTTGAAACACGATCTGTAGCTGCTGGCGCAGCGGTGTGATCTGTTTCTGTTTCCAGGACGAAATCAGTTGTTGCTTGAAGTGGATATCTCCCTGACTGCGAATCAGGCGCAAGATCGCCAGTGCCAATGTGGTTTTGCCTGAACCCGATTCACCCACGATTCCCAGTGTCTCACCTGTACGCAATTGTAGATCAATACCGTCTACGGCGTGGTGTACATCCTGAATTCGTTTGAACAGGCCCTTGCGCTGCTCGAAGCAGACTGCCAGCTTGTGTGTGCGCAGCAGGTCCTCGGCGGTAGGATCGAGCGGGAAGGGTATTCCTTCAGGCTCGGCGGCCAGCAGCTTGCGAGTGTAGTCATGTTCGGGGGCGTCGAACAGTGCCTCACAGGGTCTATTCTCGAGCAGTTTGCCCTGATGCATGACGCAGATACGATCAGCCACTCGGCGCACCACATTGAGGTCATGAGAGATCAGCAGGATCGCCATGTTGAAGCGTTGTTGCAGTGATTGCAGCAGCTCCAGAATCTGCTGTTGTATGGTGACATCCAGTGCGGTCGTCGGTTCATCGGCAATCAGCAATTCAGGCTCGTTGGCCAGGGCCATGGCGATCATGACACGCTGGCGCTGGCCACCTGAGAGCTGATGAGGGTACTGGCCAAGACGCTGCTCGGGTTTGTCGATGCCCACCAGGGAGAGTAGTTCGATCACTCTTTCGCGACAGGTCGTGAGGCTCATGCCCTTATGCAGGCGAAGGGTTTCACTGATCTGTTTTTCCAATGTGTGCAGCGGATTGAGTGATGTCATCGGCTCCTGGAAGATAATGCCGACCCGGTTCCCTCTGATGCGCTGCATACGGGATTCATCAGCTTGCAGCAGATCCTCGCCATCGTAGATGATGCTGCCGCTGGGGTAGTGTGCCTGCCGATCTGACAGCAGCCGCATCAGTGACAGGGCGGTCACGGACTTGCCTGAACCCGATTCGCCAACCAGGGCCAGGGTTTTGCCGGGCTCGATATCGAAACTGACGTCCTGAACGGCAGGTGCGTCTGCACTGCTGAACTGAATGGAGAGGTTCTTGACCGAAATGAGCGCAGTGTTCATATCAGACTTTCCTTGGATCGAAGGCATCGCGTACCGCCTCACCGATGAAGATCAACAGGGTCAGCATGATGGCCAGTGAACAGAAGGCGGTAATGCCAAGCCAGGGGGCGTGCAGGTTCTCCTTGCCCTGAGCCACAAGTTCGCCGAGAGATGGTGAGCCGGGTGGCAACCCGAAACCGAGGAAGTCGAGAGCGGTCAGGGTGACGATGGCACCGTTGAAGACAAAAGGCATGAAAGTCAGCGTGGCGATCATTGCGTTGGGCAGGACATGCCTGTACATGATGCGTGCATCACTGAGGCCCAGAGCCTTGGCGGCACGAACATATTCCAGATTGCGGCCGCGCAGAAACTCGGCACGAACCACGTCGACCAGATTCATCCAGGAAAACAGCAGCATGATCCCAAGTAGCCACCAGAAGTTTGGCTGCACCAGACTGGCGAGGATGATCAACAGAAAGAGTACGGGCAGGCCTGACCAGATCTCGATAAAGCGCTGGAACAGGAGGTCAATGCGACCGCCATAATAACCCTGAATAGCACCGGCGAAGACGCCAATAATGGAGCTGGCGAAGGTGAGAGCAAGAGCAAAGAGTACGGAAATACGGAAGCCGTAGATAACACGTGCCAGTACGTCGCGCCCCTGGTCATCCGTGCCCAGCCAGTTGGTCGTGGTCGGGGGGGAGGGGGCGGGCTGGTCCAGGTCGTAGTTGATGGTGTTGTAGCCGAAGCGAATCAGGGGCCAGACCATCCAGCCTCCATTGGACTGGATGATCTCCTGCAGGTAAGGGTCCCGATAGTCGGCCGGCAGGGCGAATTCACCGCCGAAATCAGCCTCGGTGTAGTCGCTCAGCAGGGGCCAGTAAAGCTGTTGCTGGTGGCTGATGATCAGTGGGCGGTCATTGGCGACCAGCTCGGCAAACAGGCTGGTGACAAACAGCAGCAGAAAAATCCACAGTGACCAGTAACCACGACGATTGCGTTTGAAGGTGTGTAGGCGGCGGCGCTGAATGGGTGTCAACGTCATGCTTCAGACCTCCCGGCTTGCAAAGTCGATACGCGGGTCTACCAGCGTATAGGTGATATCGCTGACCAGCTTCATCAGCAGGCCGACCAGGGTGAAGATGTACAGGGTGCCAAAGATCACCGGATAATCACGATTGATCACGGCCTCGTAGCCGAGCAGGCCGAGGCCATCCAGTGAGAATATCACCTCGATCAGCATGGAGCCGGTGAAGAAAATACCGATGAGCGCAGCAGGCATCCCGGCGATGATCAGCAGCATGGCGTTGCGGAATACATGACGGTAGAGCACGGCGTTTTCGTTCAGCCCCTTGGATCTGGCGGTCAGAACGTACTGTTTGTTGATTTCGTCCAGGAAGGAGTTCTTGGTGAGCATGGTCAGGGTGGCAAAACTGGAAATGACCGAAGCGAGTACCGGCAGGGTGATGTGCCAGAAGTAATCCCCGATCTGTTGCCACCAGGCCAGCTCGTGAAAATTCTGCGAGGTCAGGCCGCGTAGCGGGAACCATTCCAGGTAGGTGCCGCCGGCAAAAAGAACGATCAGCAGGATGGCAAAAAGGAAGTTGGGGATGGCATAACCCAGGATGATGGCGCTGCTGGTCCAGACATCGAAGGATGAACCGTCTCGAACCGCCTTGCGAATTCCCAGAGGTACTGAAATCAGGTAGGTCAACAGGGTCGTCCAGAGCCCCAGCGAGATCGAGACCGGCAGCTTTTCAACGATCAGTTCGGTGACGGTCTTGTCGCTGTAGAAACTCTTGCCGAAATCGAACTTGAGATAGTTGGTCAGCATCTGGTAGAAGCGTTCGTGCGCGGGCTTGTCGAAGCCATACAGGCGCTCGATTTCGGCTACCAGCGCCGGATCAAGGCCCTGGGCGCCACGGTAGCCGGATTCGTTCTGGCTGCCGGCGGCAATATCGGATTGGGGACCGCTGCCAATACGGTTGCCTGCTGTTACACCCAGTCCCTGCAGTTGGGCCAATGTCTGTTCGACCGGACCGCCGGGGGCGAACTGTACCAGCACGAAGTTGAGTAGCAGGATGCCGAACAGAGTCGGGATGATCAGCAGCAGGCGACGAATAATATAGGCAGCCATCAGGGTTTCATCCACCAGGTGTCCAGGCCGAGGTCATAGGTCGGGCTGATTTTGGGGTGCTCAAACTTGTTCCAGTAGGCGATCCGCCAGGCGCTGATATGGTAGTGCGGGATTACGTAGTGATTCCACTGCAGTACGCGATCAAGTGCACGGGCGCGCAGTACCAGTTGCTCACGGTCCGGAGCCGTGATCAGTTGCTCGACCAGATAGTCTACGGCGGGGTCCTGAATGCCGATCAGGTTACGGCTGCCCGGGGTTTTGGCGGCTTCGGAGCTCCAGTAATCGCGCTGTTCATTGCCTGGGGAGCTGGACTGGCCGAAGCCGTAAACCACCATGTCGAAGTCAAACTGACGTAGTCGGTTGATATATTGAGAAACGTCGACGATGCGGATGTCAGCGCTGATACCCAGGCGCTCAAGGTTGCGAATGAACGGGGAGACCACGCGTTCGAACTCTTTCTGCACCAGCAGAATTTCGAAATGGAAGGGTTTGCCTTCGGCATTCACCAGCTTGCCGTTGTTCAAGATCCAGCCAGCCTGCTGCAGCAAGCGCAGGGCCTTGCGCAATTGCTGGCGGTTGCGTCCACTGCCATCAGTGCTGGGAGCCCGGTATACCTGCGAGAATACTTCCGGGGATACCTGGTCCCGGATTGGTTCCAGAATCGCCAGTTCCTCAGGGGTTGGCAGCTCGGCGGCTGCCATGTCGGAGTTGGAAAAATAACTGTTGCTGCGGGTATAGGCGCCGTAGAACAGGTTGCGGTTGGTCCATTCGAAATCGAAGGCGTTGCTCAGCGCCTCGCGTACCCGCTTGTCACTGAATTGCGGGCGGCGGGTGTTCATAATGAACCCCTGCATGCCGCGAGGGTTGCTGTGGGCGATCTCCTCTTTGCGAATGCGGCCGTCATCGAAAGGGGCGCCTGTATAGCCGGTTGCCCAGGCCTTGGAGGCGTATTCGCTGCGGAAATCGTATTCACCCGCCTTGAAGGCCTCCAGTGCAACGGTGCTGTCCCGGTAGTAGTCAAACTGGCGCTGGTCGAAATTGTACCGCCCACGATTGACTGCTAGGTTGGCGCCCCAGTAGTCGCTGCGGCGTTCATAGGTGAGGCTGCGGCCGGGATCGATCTGGCTGATTTTGTATGGGCCTGAGCCAACCGGAATATCCAGGGAGGGGACGGTAAAATCACGTTCTGCCCAGTAGTGTGCCGGGAGGATAGGCACTTCACCCACGATCAGGGGGAGCTCCCGGTTGAGGGTGTTGCTGAATTCAAAGCGCACGCTGCGCTCGGACAGCGCCTTGACTTCGCTGATGCCTGCGTAATAGCTCTTGAAAAAGGGACTGCCTTTTTCCAGCAGGGTGTTGAAGGTGAACACCACATCTGTGGCCGTGACAGGCTGCCCATCACTGAAGTGCGCTTCCGGGCGCAGGTCGAACTCGATCCAGCTGCGATCATCAGCGACACGCAGTTGTTCGGCAAGCAGGCCGTACAGGGAAAAAGGCTCATCTAGTGCGCGGCTTAACAGGGTGTCATAGAGCAGGCCCGTGCCGTCGGCAACGGTACCCTTGATGATGAAGGGATTGAGGCTGTCAAAGGTGCCGATGGAGGCTTCACGCAGGCTGCCGCCCTTGGGGGCGGCGGGGTTGACGTAGTCGAAATGCTGAAAGTCGGCAGGGTACTTGAGCTCTCCGTGCATGGCGATCCCGTGCCGCGACTCGGTTGCGGCGGCAAGACCGGAAAGCAGGCTGAAAGCGAAAAATGCACTAACCGCAAGGAGGTAGCGGTGGATGTTGACAGCGTCGGACACAGTATTCCCCTTTAGGCCATGCGTATAGTTTTTATAATGCAATCAATTGCCTGTGACAGTTTGATCCTGTTCAGGTTCGCTGTTGCGGGCAAATTGGTGCAGGCGATCATGGCGTTCTGCGCGTTTGATGCCTGCTGCCATCAGCTGTTGGTGATGCTGGTGTAGTTGTGCCAGCAGCTCCAGGTTGTCGCCGGCCAGCTGCTTGATCAGGTCCTGATCCATCCAGCGCTGGATCTTGCGGAACAGAACCCATTTGAAGGCTAGCGCTAGCACGACGGAAACAACAATGATGAAGATACTCAAGCTGTCCATGGTTTAGCCCGCATCGGCAATGTTGACATACAGGGTCAGGGGCTGGCCGGGGCGCAACAGATCATCGCCGTTGAGCTGGTTCCAGTGGATGATGTCACTGACGCTGATGCCGAAACGGCTGGCAATCAGTGACAGCGAATCCCCCTTACGGATACGGTAACCCACTTTGCGCGTCATGTCGCGGGCTTGCAAAGTGGGTATGGTCGGCAGCAGGGTTTTGGCCTGATCCGCGCTGACATTCAGCACCAGCAGTTGCTGACCCGCGCGCAAGGTATCGCCAGGTGCCATCTGATTCCAGCGGGCCAGATCGCGGACACCAACGCCATATCGGCGTGCGATGCTCCAGAAGCTCTCGCCAGCACCGACTTCATGGTACAGCTTGCGACTGTGGCTTTGCTCCAGTTGCTGCATGCGAGAGCGTTTTCGCTGAGACTCGCTGAGCGCATACTGGCCTGCGTCTCGTGCCGGTTTCGGCACCACCAGGCCCTGGCCGACGCGGATGGTGTTGCCCTTGAGGTTATTGCCCTGGCGAATGACCGCCACGGAGCTGTTAAAGCGTCGGGCGATGGTGCTCAGGGTATCGCCGGCTTGAACCTTATATCGGCGCCAACTGACGCGTTGTTCAGCTGGCAGCTCGGCAAGCTGGCTGCGCAGCTGTGCGGCCTTGTCGACCGGGATCAGTAGCTGGTGAGGGCCTTGCGGATCAGTGGCCCAGCGATTGAAGCCCGGATTGAGCCGGTACAGCGATTTGAGTTCCATGCCGGCCATGTCGGCTACCTGTGCCAGATCAATCTGGCCGCCGGTTTCAACAATCTGGAAATGAGGTTTGTTGTCGATTGGCGTCAGCGTCAGGCCCAGTTCATCAGCATCGCGCACCAGCTTGGCAACCGCCAGCAGTTTGGGTACATAGGCCTGGGTTTCGCGGGGCAGGTCGAGGGACCAGAAGTCCGTCGGTTTGCCCTGTTCGCGATTGCGGCGGATCGCGCGGTTGACGTTGCCGCCACCGGCATTATACGCCGCCAGTGCCAGCAGCCAGTCGCCGTCAAAACGCTTGTGCAGCTGTTGCAGGTAGGTTAACGCAGCATCGGTAGATGCCAAAATGTCGCGGCGGCCGTCATACCACCAGTTGGATTTCAGGCCGAAATGACGTGCTGTGCCCGGGATAAACTGCCAGGGACCCGCGGCGCGACCGTGGGAATAGGCAAAGGGGTCATAGGCACTTTCAACGACCGGCAGCAAGGCGATCTCGGCGGGCATGTCACGCTTGAGCACCTCATTGAGAATAAAATAGTAGTAGGGCTGAGCGCGTTCGGTAACCCGCAGCAGATAGGATGGGTGGCGGTTGTACCAGTTCAGCTGGGTCTGGATGCGCGGTTGCTCCAGGTCCAGCGGCAGCTGCATGTGCTGCCGCGTGAGGGACCATAGATCGGTATCAGCCGGGTTGGGCGTGGACGCAAGGGTGCGTACCTGAGTGTTGTCCGGGGTGTGCGACGAGGGCTGGGGTAATGCCGCGGATTGTGGTTGTACGGAATTGGTTTGACAGCCGGCGAGTAACATTCCCAATGTCGCGGCCATGACAGCGGCAGGCACAAGTCGCATCGAATTTCAGTCCTGAAATAACCTTAAAAAACATGATTCTATGGACCGCGGACAGGAGGGTCAATCAGAACTGGTTTTTCCATTCACGCAGGGCGGCCAAAACTTCCACATCAGACTGCAGGGGGGTGCCGCAGAAGTGCTCGGCTGCGCGTGCAACGCTGGCCTCTCCCGTGCGCATGAACGGATTGATCCGTTTCTCCTGTCCGATCGTGGATGGCAGTGTGGGGGTGTTCGCCTGGCGCAGCTGATGGCAGTGTTGCCGCACCTGTTGAATATTGCCGTTTTCGGGTTCGACGCTGGCGGCAAATGCCAGGTTGGCGAGTGAGTACTCGTGGGTGCAGTATACTTCGGTGTTGTCGGCCAGTGAGGCAAAGTACTGCATGGCAGTCAGCATCTGCTTGGCAGTCCCTTCGAACAGGCGGCCACAGCCGGCCAGAAACAGAGTGTCACCACAGAAAAGCTGTGGTGTGCTGTCGGAGTGCAGGTAACTGATATGGTCGCGCGTATGGGCGGGCACTTCATGCACAAGCAGTGTCTGGCCGAGCACGCTGATGCTGTCCCCACTCTTCAGTGGATGCGTGATGCCATCAAAAGGGGAGGTGGCCGGTCCATAAGCCGGCACATTATACTGTTCGCGCAGCGCCTTGACCCCGCCGGTGTGATCGTTATGGTGGTGCGTGATCAGAATCGCCTTCAGGGTTTTATGCTCCTGCGTCAGCCATTGCTGTACCGCGACTGCGTCGCCGGGATCGACCACGACGGCGGCGTCGGGGTCGGTGGCCGTAGTCAGCGCCCAGATATAGTTATCGTTAAAGGCTGGAATAGGGGTGACGATAAACATGATGGTTTCCTGTTGGTTGCAGCGTTGGACAGGACGATTCCTGATTCAGAGCCCATTGAGGGTACTGTATACTGAAACAAGTTTACATTCAGACCGGCACGGAGGCTTTGCATCATGAAGTTTACCGAGCAATTGCCATACCCGCAGCTGATACCCCTGCTCAGTCATTGGTTCGACAGCCCCCTGGGGCGGGAGTTGCTGCAGCAGGAGCAGGCATTTGCCGAAGAAGTGTTGCCGACACTTTTTGGTTATCACCTGTTGCAGGTTGGATGGGATCATCGTCAAGGGTTGTTCTCGGCCAGTCCCGTGTCACGCAAGTTCATGCTGATTCCTCAGATGCAGCTGGGGGCCGATGCTCGTACGCTGATTGCCCAGCCGACGGAATTGCCGATTCTAACCAATGAGATCGATGTGGTGATTCTGCATCACGCGCTGGATTATGCTGACAACCCGCATCAGGTATTGCGTGAGGCGGCCCGGGTACTCCGACCTGGCGGGTATCTGCTGAGTTTCAGTTTCAATCCTGCCAGTTACTGGGGGCTGTGGCGGTTTTTCAAGCGCCGCATGCCGCCACTCTGGGGCGGACATTTCATCAGTCAGGGGCGGCTGCATGACTGGTTGGGCCTGTTGGAGATGACCGAATTGAAAACACATAGTGCCTGTCATCATCTGCCCATCGAAAGTGAGCGCTGGCGGCGCCGGCTGGGCATGTTTGAATGCTGCAGTAACCGCTTGCCAATGAACAGCGGTGCGGTACTGATGGTACTGGCGCGCAAGGACGTGGCCGGTATGACCCCGTTGAAACCCGAATGGAAACAGAAACGTTTACTTGGCATGCCGGTGGCGGAGCCGAAACCGACTGCCAGAGGATGATGGATTTGAAAGCAGTAGAGATATTTACCGATGGCGCCTGCAAGGGTAACCCGGGTCCTGGAGGCTGGGGTGCGCTGCTGCGCTACGGGGAGCAGGAAAAAGAGTTGTACGGTGGTGAAGTTGAAACCACCAATAATCGTATGGAGCTGCAGGCGGCCATCTCCGCCTTGGCAAGCCTCAAGCGGTCCTGCCGGGTAATTTTGACCACCGACTCCCAGTACCTGCGCCAGGGAATCATGAGCTGGATGGCGGGCTGGAAGCGTAACGGCTGGAAAACGGCGTCCAAACAACCGGTCAAAAACCAGGACCTTTGGCAGGCATTGGACGAGCAGGTTGCCCGTCATGAAATTGACTGGCGCTGGGTCAAGGGGCACAGCGGTCATCCTGAAAACGAACGGGCCGACCAGTTGGCCAATCGAGGTGTGGAGGAGTACGGCAAATCGTGAGTGTACGTCAGATTATTCTCGATACCGAAACCACCGGTATTGATCCCGAGGCGGGGCATAACATCATCGAGATCGGTTGTGTCGAGATGGTGCGGCGGAAACTGACCGGCAATACCTGGCACAAATACCTAAAGCCTGACCGTGATGTAGAGGCCGAGGCGATCGAAGTGCATGGTATTACCAATGAGTTTCTCGCCGATAAGCTGAGGTTTGTCGAGCTGGGGGGCGAGTTCATCGAATTCGTGCGCGGTGCCGAGCTGATCATCCATAACGCGGCATTCGATATCGGCTTTCTTGATACAGAGCTGGCGCGAAACGGTTTCAGCGAGCGGATGGAGCAGATCTGCACGGTAACCGATACCCTGGCGCTGGCGCGGAAGAAGTTTCCGGGTCAGCGTAATAGCCTGGATGCGCTGTGCAGGCGCTACGGCATCGACAACTCGCATCGAGAACTGCACGGCGCCTTGCTGGACTCCGAGATTCTGGCAGATGTTTATCTGGCGCTAACCGGTGGGCAAACCAGCTTGCAGCTGGGACAATCCGGTCAAGGGGATGATGGTACTGATGAGCCGGTCCGTCGGGTCAATACTGAAGGGCTGGCGTTGCGTGTGCAGCGGGCTTCGGCTGTAGAGCTGGCCGAGCACGATGCGTTTCTGGATCTGCTTGACAAAAAAAGTGATGGTGCGGTCTGGCGACAGCTGAACTCTCAAGGGTGAGGAAGTGCAATGCGGGAAAAGGTGCTGGCAGGACGTTACTATCTTTGTCATGCAGGACGGCTGTTGTGGCGTGGTGAACAGCTGGAGTTCTCATCGGCGGAACTACCCTCGATAGCAGAGTCTGTCGAGTGCAGTTTGCAGGTGGGAGACGGCTATGGTCTCAAGGTGTTGTGCCAATGCCCTGATGACATGACTGCCCAAATGAGTCTGCGCCAGGCGTTGGCCCAGGCCGCAGATGAGCATGAATATGCTCGTCTCGCACGTGCTGCCCAGTTGGCAACCTGGTTTGATCAGCATCGCTTCTGCGGGCGCTGTGGTGCCACGATGGCCGCGCATGAACAGGATCTTGCCCGAGCATGTCCGGACTGCGGTCTGGTTCAGTATCCGCGTATCTCGCCTTGTATCATTGTGCTGGTTCGTCGAGGCGACAAATGCCTGTTGGCTCGATCAGGGCGTTTTCCGCCTGGCCGTTTCAGTACGCTGGCGGGCTTTATCGAAGCGGGGGAGAGTGCTGAGGCTGCGGTGCAGCGCGAGATTCGAGAGGAAGTGGGTATCGAGGTCAAGAATCTGGAGTACTTTGCCAGTCAGTCCTGGCCGTTCCCTCACCAGTTGATGCTGGGCTTTTTTGCTGACTATGCGGGTGGAGCGCTGGTGCCGGATGGGGAAGAGATTCTGGCGGCGGACTGGTTTGGTCAGGATAATTTGCCAGATCTGCCGCCTCCCTTCAGTATCTCGCGCCAGTTGATTGACCGCTTCTTTGCCCTCCAGGCAGCGCCTGATGGGCCGGCCGAACGCGGCGCTCAGGCCGCCATCAGCGACTGAACAGTTTGCCGAGGCGCGTGGCCAGCATCACGTTGCCCTCGGCACGCAGTTGTCCCTTCAAATAGGCGCTCATGCCATCCTGCTCACCACTGATCACCCGGATCAGCGTCTCTTCGTTCAAATGCAGCACCAGGCTGGGATCTTCATGCTCGCCGAAACGGCTTTGGCAGCTGCTATCCTCGATGCTGATAAAGAATGACTCGGCATCCGTGAGGCGGAAT
The DNA here is from genome assembly GCA_963677795.1 of uncultured Marinobacterium sp. GTDB lineage: Bacteria > Pseudomonadota > Gammaproteobacteria > Pseudomonadales > Balneatricaceae > Marinobacterium. Next base: position 3,821,239 of record OY782520.1, read on the forward strand.
TGGAACACCGCATTCAGGCCATTGGCCTGGTCGGGGTTGAATTTTTCCGGCAGCTTGTTGACGATGCGTTCTAGCGTCAGAGGCGAAGTCATGTTGGGTCTTGTCCTGAAGTACTTATGGGCATGATCTGTATCGGGTTTATGGTACAGTAGCCCGGACTCTGAAGCGAACCCCCTGTGCCTTAGCGGAGAGATAGATTGACAGCCTTTTTTGCGGAGTATGGCCTGTTTCTGGCCAAAGTTATCACCCTGATTGCCGGTGTGCTTTTGCTGGCCGGGGGTATAGGTGCATTGATTGAGCGTCGGCGTGAGCATCGTGAAGGTCATATCGAGGTCAAAAGCCTCAATGATCATCTCGAGGACATGAAAACCGACATCGAAGCAGCCGTGGTTGATGAAGTGCTGGCCAAGCAGCATGAGAAGGCACGCCGCAAGCAGGAAAAGGCGGAAGCCAAGGCGCTGAAAAAGACACTCAAGCAGGGCAAGGAGCCGGAGAAACCGCGCAAGCGCGTATTCGTGCTCAACTTCGATGGTGATATTCACGCGTCCGGTGTGGAGGCTCTGCGGGAGGAGGTAACCGCCGTGTTGACCATTGCGGACAAGGATGACGAAGTGGTCGTTCGCCTGGAAAGCCCCGGTGGACTTGTGCATGCCTATGGCTTGGCGAGTTCCCAGCTTGAACGCATCAAAAGCAAGGGTATTCGCCTGACGATCTGTGTCGATCGGGTGGCGGCCAGCGGCGGTTATATGATGGCCTGTATTGCGGATCATCTGGTGGCGGCCCCCTTTGCGCTGGTAGGGTCCATCGGCGTGGTAGCGCAGCTGCCGAACTTTCATCGTCTGCTGCAGAAGCACGATGTGGACTATGAGGTACTGACCGCTGGTGAATACAAGCGCACGCTGACGGTATTTGGTGAGAATACCGATAAGGGGCGGGAAAAGTTCATCGAAGAGCTGGAAGATACCCATGACCTGTTCAAGTCCTTCGTGGCGGAATATCGTCCGCAACTGAACGTGGAAAAAGTGGCGACCGGTGAGGTCTGGTTCGGGCGCCGGGCGCTGAACGAACAGCTGATTGATGCCATCTCAACCAGTGACGATTACCTGTTCGACCTGTGTCAGGAACATGATGTTTTTGAGCTGCACTATGAAGTCAAATTGGGTCTGCAGGAGCGCTTGGGGCAGTTGGCGGTGAGCACCTCCGACAGCTTGCTGCTGCGCTGGTGGCAGCGTGTCATGAACAGCCGGCTGTTGTCGCGTTAAATCGGAGAGGGTTGATATGGCTGCCATGCCACGACCCCAGTGGAGAAATAACAGTAATATGTCCACAGAGAACACTTTCATGTCCCCGGCCTCCGATACCTCGAGTCGCATCGTCCAGGCAGCCGAAAAATTGTTCGCTGAGCAGGGGTTCAAGGAAACGACAATGCGCCAGATCACGACACTGGCGGATGTGAATCTGGCAGCGGTGAACTATCACTTCGGGTCCAAGAAGGGGCTGATTCATTCTGTGGCTGCTCAGTCCCTGACGCCCTTGTGCAACGCCATCGAAGAGGGGCTGGGCAAGCTGGGCGTCAATGCACCTGCACCGGGTTTGCCGGAACTGATGCAAATACTGGCGGTGGCGCTGGTTCGGGTGCATCATCGCAACGATTATTCGCTAGCCGTACTGATGCGTCTGCTGGATCAGGCCTATCGTCCCGCGCAGCAGGATTTGCAGCTCTTCATTCGCCAGCAGTATGGCAAGCGCATTGCCGTTTTTCTGCACTATCTGCGCGAAAACACAGCCTCGCTGAGTGAGCGTGAATTCTTCTGGCGTCTGCACTTCTTGATGGGCTCGGTGATCTTTACGCTGTCCAACATGCATGCGCTGGTCGCTCTGGATCAGCCGGATGCGGCGGAAGAGATCGAAGTGGAAGCAATATTGCAGCGGATGATCCCGGTTATCTGTGCCGGTATGCAGGCACCAGGCCGCGAGCACTGATGTCATACTGGCTTCGGGTATCGATTAAGCGTCAGTCACTGGAACTGATGCGTGGCGAGGCTGTCATCTGCTGTTATGCGGTCTCGACAGCGTTGGCCGGTGCGGGCGAGGCCAATGGTTCCGGCTGTACGCCGCGGGGGCGGCATTATATCCGTGTCCGAATAGGCGCCGATCAGCCTTCAGGGGCGGTATTTATAGCACGACGGCCCACCGGGGAAGTGTACAGCCCGGAGCTGGCTGCTCAGTACCCCGAGCGGGACTGGATTCTGAGTCGTATTTTATGGCTTTGCGGTCTGGACAAAGGTTTTAACCGCGGTGGTGATCTGGATACGCAGCGCCGCTATATCTACATTCATGGTACCCCCGACACTGAGCCCATGGGGGTGCCGCGTTCTCATGGCTGCATCCGGATGCGCAATGCCGATCTCATCGAGCTGTTTGATCAAGTGCAACCGGGTACGCCCGTTCTGATTGAAGAGTGATCAATTATGACCACAGGTGTTTTGATGCTGGACCTGGAGGGGCTGGCGCTCACTCCTGAAGAAGCCGCTATGCTGCAGTCCCCCGAAGTGGGTGGCCTGATTCTGTTCAGCCGCAATTATGACAATCCCGGACAGTTACGCAGTTTGATGCAGTCCATCCGCCTCATACGACCGGACCTGCTGGTTGCGGTCGATCAGGAAGGCGGTCGAGTGCAGCGCTTTCGCAATGGCTTTACCCGCCTGCCGCCGATGTCTACGCTGGGTAAACGCTGGCTGGAGAATCCGCACCGCGCTATTGCTCAGGCACATGAAATTGGCTGGCTGATGGCGACCGAGTTGCGGCAGTATGACATCGATATCAGCTTTGCGCCGGTGCTGGATTTGGACTGGGGCCGCAGCAGTGTGATCGGTGATCGTGCTTTCGGTCAAATGCCTGAGGCGGTGATCGAGTTGGCCGGTGGTGTCATGGCGGGCATGCACGAAGCGGGCATGGCAGCGACCGGCAAGCATTTCCCTGGTCATGGCTGGGTGGAGGCAGACTCTCATCTGGAGTTGCCGGTGGATGAGCGCAGCTTTGACGAGATCGAACAGCAGGATCTGCGTCCTTTTGACGCATTGATCCGCCGTGGTCTGGATGGCCTAATGCCGGCTCATGTCGTCTATCGACAGGCATGTTCAGCTCCGGCCGGCTTCTCGACCTTCTGGTTGCAGCAGATACTGCGCCAGCGTTTGCATTTCGACGGTGTCATCTTCAGTGATGATTTGAGCATGGAGGGTGCCAGCCTGGCTGGCAGCTATGCCGAGCGTTGTGATCGCGCCCTGGCTGCTGGTTGCGATATGGTGCTGGTATGCAACCATCCGGAAGGTGCGCAGCAGGTGCTTGAACACCTGCAGCAGAAGCCTGTGGAGGCGTCGCACCGCCTGGCGCGTATGCGTGCCCGCCCGGCGCGGGTGCCGGATGATGAGCGTCTGCAACAAAGTCGCGCGCTGGCAGCGGAGCTGATTGAGGAGGCCTGATGCTCGAACAACTGCTCGAACCCATACTGGTACCGCTGTTCAACCGTTGGCCGGCGCTGGGTGATTATGCCTGGCAGGTGGCCGCTACGGTGGTGGTGGCGGTCGTTTGGTTGTTGACCGTGAGTTTCAACTGGATTACCGGACGCTTGATCCGGCACCTGAGCCAGAAGGCGCCGGTCTGGGACGAGCTGTTCCTGCAATCGATCCGTACTCCGTTACGGCTCCTGATCTGGGTGATTGGCCTGTCATTGCTGCTGGAAATATTCAGTCGCAATGGCTTGCCGGTCAGCACGGGATTGGGGGCAGATGTGCGGCGCTTCGGTGCCATTCTCATTGTGGCCTGGGGGCTGCTGCGTTTTGTCAGCACCGCTGAAACCTTTTTTACCACTCCGGTGAAAGGGCGCAAGCAAATCGATCGCACAACTGCCGATGCAGTCGCCAAGCTGGTGCGTCTGGTGGTAGTGATCCTGACGGGGTTGACGGTGCTGCAATCAGCCGGGGTCAGTATCTCCGGCATACTGGCGTTTGGTGGTATCGGCGGTATTGCCGTTGGTTTTGCCGCCAAGGATCTGCTGGCCAACTTTTTCGGTGGTCTGATGGTCTATATGGATCGCCCCTTCCGTGTGGGGGACTGGATTCGGTCGCCGGACAAGGAGATCGAGGGTACCGTCGAGTATATCGGCTGGCGTCTGACCCGAATCCGTACTTTCGATAAGCGTCCCCTCTATGTGCCCAATGCCACCTTTGCCAATATCGCAGTGGAAAACCCCTCGCGAATGAGCAACAGGCGCATCTACGAGCATGTCGGTGTGCGCTATGACGATGCTGCCAAGGTGCGCCAGATCGTCGATGATGTGCGTGCCATGTTGCAGGCGCATCCCGAGATCGATACCCGTCAAACCCTGATTGTGCACCTGAATCGCTTTGGCCCTTCGTCACTGGATTTCATGGTCTATACCTTTACCAAAACCACTAACTGGGTGAAGTTTCATGCGATCAAGGAGGATGTGATGCTGAAAATTGCTGACATCATTTTCAGCCATGACGCCGAGTTCGCCTTCCCGACACAAACCGTACACCTTGCGGGTCAAGGTGCGCCGGAGCCTGATTTTCTCTCTTCGGTGGCACAAGGGGCGTCCGATGTCATCCACCACAACTAGTACCCAGGCGCGTTGGCTGAAGCAGCTGGCGCGCTCGGAAAAGGCCTGGACCTGGGGCAGTATTCTGGCAGGTACTGGTATCGGTTTGATGCTGATTGTTCAGGCTCACCTGCTGGCAACCCTGATCAGCGATACCCTGTTTGACGCGACTGCGACAGCAGCGGTCTGGCCGCTGATTGCCGGCCTGGTGGCTGCGCTCTTGTTGCGCGCCTTGCTGGGCGTGCTGCGTGAATGGCTTGGGCAGCAGAGCTCGATTCGTGTGCGACGACGCCTGCGCACTGAATTATTGCAACAGCTGACCCGGCTTGGGCCGGCCTATAGCGGGGAGCAGCGCAGCGGAGAGTTGGGCAGCGAGCTGCTGGAGCAGGTTGAGGCGCTGGATGGTTTCTTTGCCCGTTATCTGCCACAGATGGCGCTGGCTGCGCTGTTGCCACTGGTGATTCTGGCGTTCGTGTTCCCGGTCAACTGGGCAGCGGGGCTTATTTTCCTGCTGACAGCGCCGCTGGTGCCGCTGTTTATGGCGCTGGTAGGTACCCGTGCTGCTGAAGCCAATCGGCGTAATTTCGCCGCCTTGTCACAGCTGAGTGCGCACTTCCTCGATGTGGTACAGGGCGTCGTGACGCTCAAACTGTTCGATCGTAGTCGGGATCAGGCCGGGGTCATCGAGCGGGGAGCGGAAGAGTTTCGCCAGCGCACCATGCAGGTGTTGCGGCTGGCTTTTCTATCGTCCGCGGTGCTTGAGTTCTTTGCTTCCATTTCCATCGCGGTGGTCGCCGTCTATCTGGGTTTCAGTTTTCTGGGGCATCTGGACTTTGGTTACTGGGATGCGCCAGTGAACCTTTATCAGGGTCTTTTCATTCTGTTATTGGCTCCGGAGTTCTATTTGCCGCTGCGTGAGCTGGGTACGCATTACCACGCCAAACAGGAGGCGGTAGCGGCCGCCGAGCGTCTGCGCGTGCTGCTGGAAGCCGCGCCGGTGGCGATGGGCTCTGAGGGGCAGGGTGTGGATGGCCGGGTACGTGAAATCACCATTGAGAATGCCCGACTGCAATACCCGGGGCAGGCGGCGCCGGTATTTTCAGGGGTCAATCTTCAGCTGAAGCCCGGTCGTATCCTGGCGTTGATCGGTGCCAGTGGCGCCGGCAAGTCCAGTCTGCTTCAGGCGTTACTGGGTTTTCGTCGGCTCGATGAGGGCAGGGTGCTGGTCAATGGTGTTCCCCTGGAAGAGGTTGGACTTCATGCCTGGCTCAAGCAGGTGGCCTGGGTGAGTCAGTATACCTCACTGTTTCCGGGCACCTTGCGTGACAATCTGCTCCTGGCGCAGCCGGATGCGGATGAGCATCGTCTCTACCTGGCGTTGGAGCAGGCCAATGCACTCGAGTTTGTGCAGCGGCTGCCGGAAGGGCTGGATACTGTTGTTGGCGAGCGCGGCACAGGGCTGTCGGGAGGTCAGATTCAGCGCCTGGCGTTGGCTCGGGCGTTCCTCAAGGATGTTCCTGTGCTGTTGCTGGATGAGCCGACCGCCAATCTGGATCGCGAAAGTGAACTCCAGGTGCTGGCATCCCTGCGTTCGCTGTGCGAAGGGCGTTTGGTGCTAATGCTGACCCACCGCAAGAGTTCCATGTTGCAGGCGGATGAGGTCTGGCAGCTGGAGCATGGCGAGCTGCAGTCATTGGGTGAGGTGAAGTAATGAAAGAGCTTTGGCCGTTTATCCGCATGCTGGGCGCTCATCGTGGCTGGGTCGTCCTGGGTGTTCTGCTCAGTCTGGTTACGCTGTTGTCAGCCATTGGCTTGTTGACCCTGTCTGGCTGGTTTATATCGGCTTCCGCGCTGGCCGGGGCTACAGCGCTGGGTGCCAAACAGTTCAACTATTTCACGCCGGGGGCGGGTGTCAGGGGCTTTGCCATTTTTCGCACGGTTGGGCGTTACTTCGAACGTATTACTACGCATGAGGCGACTTTTCGGGTGTTGGCTCATCTGCGCAGCTGGTTCTACCGTCATCTGGAAGCGCTGGGGCCGGCGCGGCTGCAAAGCTACCGCTCAGCTGACCTGCTTAACCGTCTGGTGGCGGATATCAATGCTCTGGATAACCTCTATCTACGCGTGTTGGTGCCGACCCTGGTTGCCGGTATCGTGGGCGTGCTGGTGGTGGTGTTTATAGCCACTTTCAGTACAGCCGTTGCACTGGTGACGGCCGCAGGCTTGTTGCTGGCCGGTGTGCTGTTGCCCTGGGGGGCGCAGCTGGCCGGACGCCGGACCGGCCGATCTCAGTTGCTGCTGCTCAGTCGCCTGCGGACACACCTGTTGGCCCTGGTTCAAGGACAAGCGGATCTGCAGATCTACGGCGGTGTAACGCCTGCCATCGAGAAAATTCATCAGGCTGAATCCAAATTGCAGCAAACGCAGTTGCGCATGGCGCTGATCAGCGGGCTGACGACGGCGATGTTGACCCTGATAGGCGGGCTGACCGGCATCGCCGCGCTGCTTCTGGGAATCGATCTGGTACATGAGGGGCTGATTGCGCCGGCACAACTGGCAATGCTGGTTTTCTGTGTATTGGCAGTGTTCGAAGCGGTGGCGCCCTTGCCATTGGCTTTTCAGTACTGGAGCAAGACTTCAGCCGCAGCAGGGCGTCTCACGGAGATTACCCAACAGGAGGCGGATATACGTTTTCCTGACCGGGGTGTGGATCCAGTCCAGCCAGGCCAGTTGGCGTTTGACGCCGTCTGTTTCAGGTATGCCAAGGATGCGCCCAGGGCGCTGGAGCAATTTTCCCTGTCGGTTGTGCCGGGCGAGCATGTGCTGATTTTGGGGCATACCGGCAGTGGCAAAAGTAGCATCATCAATCTGCTGGCTCGCTTTTATGAGGCTGAAGCGGGGTGTGTGAGCCTGGCCGGGCAGTCGGTGCAGGCATATGACGAGGCGACTCTGCGAGCGCAGATGAGCGTGCTGTCGCAGCCGGTGCAGCTGTTCGCCGGGAGTGTGGCCGACAACCTTCGTCTGGCGGATCCTCAGGCCAGTGAGCCGCAGATGATGAGCGTGCTGGGGCAGGTGATGTTGGCTGATGCTCTTGGCGAGGATCCACTGGCTTATCAGGTGGGTGAGTCAGGCAGTCGTTTGTCAGGTGGTCAGCGCAAGCGCCTGGGGCTTGCTCGGGCGTTGCTTAAGCCCGCGCCCTTGCTGTTGCTGGATGAGCCGACCGAAGGGCTGGATGCCGGCACTGAAGCTGCCGTGGTTGCAGCGATGCTGGCAGGCTGTCAGGGACGCACGCTGCTGATGATCAGTCATCATCTGCAGATGGCTGAGCACTTCGATCGTATTGTCGTACTGGATCGTGGCAGGGTAATTGAACAGGGTGCGCCGGCTGAACTGATGGCACGCGCTGATAGTCGTTACAACCAGCTGCGTGCTCTTTGATGGCGTACCGGTGTTAATTCAGCGCGCGGATGCGCAGTAAAACGCCGAAACGCGGGTGGTCGATGTAATGGGTTTCGTTGGAACGCATGCGGCGTGACTGCTGCATGCGCCAGTGTTGAGTGCTGGTTGGCTGTGGGCTGGTCAGGGGGGTGTTGTCCGTAACCGGGAGGGTGCCCTCGGCGTTCACCGGCTGTTGCAACGGCAGCGGTGTGGCTGCGGTCAGCTCCAGCGTCGGCTGTGCGTGAAGAAAGCGGTTCTTGTACACCTTCAGGCTACCGTCCAGCCGGTAGTCGTCAAAATCGGCCTTGATCCGTACCTGCCGTGCACCGGACTTGCCACCAATCGACTGCAGCCAGCCGCGATGATATAGCAGCTTATACCCGCCGCTACGTGACAGGACGGCGGCGTCACCCCCGAGAACAAGATCGTTTTGCGGCAGCTCTTCAAAGTTGGCCAGTGGATAGCCATCCCAGGGTTGCGGGTAGAGGCTGGCGCTCAGGTCCAACGGGGGGGACTGCGGCCAGTATTCCTGCTCGACCCCGTTGGAATCTTCATGGCTGAATACCAGTAGCTCCACCTTATACAGATCTGCCGCCTGGGTCAGAATCGGCAGGGTAGTGAGGGCAGCCATTGCCAGTGAACGGCGCAATAGGGAGGCCATGAGTTACGAATTCTCCTTGGGTGACAGTTGGGCCAGCAGCCGCTCGACCGCTTCGAAACGGGACGCGGCTTTTTCCATGGGCTGAGTAAAACGCAATATGCTGGCGCCGTCCAGACGGAAACGGTCCGGTTGGCGCTGAATCATGGTGATCAACGTCATGGGGGCGACATTGGGTTCGGCTTCGAACTCAAGGCGGCCGCCCTTGTCGCCGGCATCCAGTTTGACGATGCCCAGGTTTTCGGCGCGCAGCTTGAGATGGGTCAGGCGCAGCAGGTTTTTGCTCGGTTCTGGCAGCAGGCCGAAGCGGTCGATCATCTCGACCTGCAATTCGTCCAGTGCCGCGGTGCTATCCGCATTGGCGATGCGCTTGTACAGAATCAGGCGGTTGTGTACGTCCGGAATGTAATCTTCCGGAATCAGGGCCGGCAGGTGGAGGTTGATCTCGCTGCCGTGATGTAGCGGCTTGTCCAGGTCGGGCGTTTTGCCTTCCTGGATCGACTTGATCGCCTGGTCAAGCATCTCCATGTAGAGGCTGAAGCCGACGCTCTGCATCTGTCCGCTTTGCTCTTCACCGAGCAGCTCGCCGGCACCGCGAATTTCCAGGTCATGGGTGGCCAGGGTGAAGCCGGCGCCCAGGGTGCTGGATTGTCCGATCGCCTCCAGGCGCTTGACCGCATCGGGCGTCATCACTTTCGGTGGCGGTGTCAGCAGGTAGGCATAGGCCTGGTGATGGGAGCGTCCAACACGGCCACGCAGCTGGTGCAGCTGGGCCAGGCCGAATTTGTCGGCGCGATCGATGATGATCGTATTGGCACTGGGGACGTCGATCCCGGTCTCGATGATGGTGGTGCAGACCAGTACATTGAAGCGCTTGTGGTAAAAGTCGCTCATCACCTGTTCCAGCTCACGCTCGCGCATCTGGCCATGACCGATGGCGACACGGGCCTCGGGAACCAGGTCGTTGATCTCCGCGGCAACCTTGTCGATGGTTTTGACCTCGTTGTGCAGGTAGTACACCTGACCACCACGCAGCAGCTCACGCAGGATCGCTTCCTTGATCATCGGCTTGTCGCTCTGGCGGACGAAGGTCTTCACCGACAGTCGACGCGCCGGCGGTGTCGCAATAATCGACAGGTCGCGAATGCCGGACATGGCCATGTTCAGGGTGCGTGGGATCGGCGTGGCGGTCAGGGTCAGGATGTCGACCTCGGAACGCAGTGATTTCAAGCGCTCCTTCTGCTGTACACCGAAGCGATGCTCCTCGTCGATGATGAGCAGGCCCAGATCGCTGAAGCGGATGTCACCCTGCAGCAGCTTGTGGGTGCCGATAAGTATATCGACCTTGCCTTCACTCAGTGCCTCAATGGTGGCCTGTTGCTGTTTGGCGCTCTTGAAGCGTGAAATCAGCTCGACCTCGACAGGCCAGTCGGCAAAGCGGTCACGGAAGTTTTCGAAGTGCTGCTGCGCCAAAAGGGTTGTGGGGACGAGCACGGCTACCTGCTTGCCACCTTGAACGGCGATGAAAGCGGCGCGCATGGCGACTTCGGTCTTGCCAAAGCCAACGTCGCCGCAGACCAGGCGGTCCATCGGAGACGGAGCGCGCATGTCGGCAACGACTGCATTGATGGCATTGGCCTGGTCGGGGGTTTCTTCGAACGGGAAGCTGGCGGCAAAGCGCAGATATTCATCGTCAGTGCACTCGAAGCTGAAGCCCTTGCGGGCGGCGCGACGGGCATAGATATCGAGCAGTTCCGCCGCTGAGTCACGTACTTTCTCAGCGGCCTTGCGGCGTGCCTTGCTCCACTGCTCGGTGCCGAGTTTATGCAGCGGGGCGGACTCGTCGCTGGCGCCCGAATAGCGCCCGATCAGATGCAGCGAGGCAACAGGTACATAGAGTTTGGCTGCGTCGGCATATTCGAGCACCAGAAATTCGTCGCTTTGGTTATCGACATTAATGGTTTGCAGTCCCTGGTAACGACCAACGCCGTGGTCGATATGCACGACCGGAGCGCCGATGCTCAGTTCGGACAGGTGGCGAATTGCCTGATCGGCGTCGATCTGTTCTTTATCGCGTCGGCGACGCTGGAATATCTGGCGACCGAACAGCTGGCTTTCAGTGACCAGTTGCAGCTGATCATCAATGCAGAGGCCGAGCTCGAGCGGGTAGGTGGTGATGCCCAAAACGGGACGCTGACGGGCAAAGTCCTGCCAGTCCTTGCATTCGGATAACGACAAGCCCGATTTGCGTGCATGCTCCAGCAATGCTTCACGGCGACCGGCTGATTCAGCGCAGATGAGAGTTGGCAGCGGGTGGTGGTCCAGTTCTGCCTTGAGGCGGGACAGCGGAGCCTGGGTATCGCTGCTGCCAAGGTCCTGTGGCTCCATGCAGGGCAGGTTGTCCCGCCCGGGCCTGGTCTCTTCGGCATCGGCATTCAGGCGTATTACGGGGTAGTCACGCAAGCGAGTGAACAGTTCATCCGTGGCCAGGAAAAGCTCATCCGGCCTCAGTACAGGCCGTTGCAGGTCGCCACTGCGTTCATCATGGCGAGTGCGTGCGTCATTACAAAAATAATCAGACGCGCTTTTCAGGGCCTGGTCATGCAAAACCAAGGTGTTGTCCGGCAGATAATCGAACAGTGTCGCGGTCTGGTCGAAAAACAGTGGCGCATAATACTCGATGCCGGGCGGAGTCAGGGCGCTGGATACATCCTGATAGATGGGGCAGCGGGTGTGGTCGACATCAAAGCGTTCACGCCAGCGCTGCTTGAAGCGGGTAATGGCGTTTTGGTCGAACGGAAATTCCCTGGCGGGCAGCAGTCGTACCCGCTCAACTTTGTCGATGGAGCGTTGCGACTCGGGATCAAAGGTGCGAATACTGTCGATTTCGTCGTCAAACAGGTCAATACGCAGCGGTTGATCGGCTCCCATGGGGAAGAGGTCAATGATGGCACCACGGATGGCAAATTCGCCGTGTTCGTAAACGGTATCGACGGCGTGATAGCCGGCGTCAGTAAAGCGCTGACGCAAGGCAATGCTGTCCAGTCTCTGGCCGGTTTCAAGGAACAGGGCGTTGGCCGTGACAAAGCTGACCGGTGGCAGGCGGTGCAGCAGAGTGGATGCCGGTACGACCAGTACGCCACGTTGTTGATCCGGCAGCTGATGCAGCGTCTGAATGCGGTTGGAAATGATGTCCTGATGTGGTGAGAAACTGTCATAAGGCAAGGTTTCCCAGTCAGGCAGCAGGGAGGCGGGTAGGGTATCGCCACAGAAAAAACGGACCTCCTGCGACAGGCGTTCAGCGCTCTCCATATCTTGGCTGATCAGCAAAATCATGCCGCTGTGCTGACGGCTGATCTGTTCAATCAACAGGCCGGTGGCGCTGCCGATTACCTGTCCAAGTCGCTTTTGATCACCCGGGCCTCTGGGGATGGGGTTACTGAATAGCGCTGACAACTTAGGCTCCTTGATCCTGCTGAAAAGTCTCAAGTTTACTCCTTGAGACGAATCCGCGCAGCCTCGGAATAGGGTCGGGACCAAAGTCTAGGATCTGGGGTTTGCTCCGGGTCGCCGAAAAGAGGATAATGCGCGCACCCAAATTGAGCGATGACAATTTCGGAGTTACCCCGTGAGCCAAGAACTGATTTTCGCAGATTGGAAAGCCCGTGAAGCAATCGCAGAAGCGATGGTGCCCCTGGTTGGCCGTCTGTACCGAGACCGTAACATTGAGATCTCTGTTTACGGTCGTCTGATCGTTAAACGGTCTGTGATCGATATTCTGAAAGCACACCGTTTCGTGCGCCAGGTGGAAGGTGAAGAGATCTCCGTGGTCGATACCTTCCCGGTCCTGGAAGCTGTCGCTGAAATGGATGTAACCAATGCGCACATCGATATTGGCAAGCTGGCGGTAAAATTCCGCGACGAAAGCAATGGCCGTACGCTGCAGGCTTTCCTGCAGGAAGAACTGGCGGATGCTTCTACTGAGCCGGCTGAAGCTCATGAAAGCACTGATGTGGTGCTGTACGGCTTCGGTCGTATCGGTCGCCTGTTGGCGCGCTTGATGCTGGATCGTGCCGGTGGTGGTCACTCCCTGCGCTTGCGTGCCATCGTGGTGCGCAAGGGTAAAGCAGATAACGATCTGGAGAAGCGTGCCAGCCTGCTGCGTCGTGACTCCGTGCATGGTTCCTTCAAGGGCACCATTCAGATCGATGAAGAAAACAATGCGATCATCGCCAACGGTAATTACATCCAGGTGATCTTCGCTGACGGCCCGGATCAGGTGGATTACACCCAGTACGGCATCAAGAATGCGCTGGTGATCGATAACACCGGTATCTGGCGTGACGAAGCAGGTCTGTCTCTGCACCTGAAATCCAAAGGTGTGGCGCGCGCTCTGCTGACTGCGCCGGGCAAGGGTGTGAAGAACATCGTCATGGGTGTGAACCACGGCGATATCTCTGATGACGATCGTGTGCTCTCGGCCGCTTCCTGCACCACCAACGCGATTGTGCCGGTGCTGAAGGCTGTTAACGACCAGTTCGGTGTGGTCAATGGTCATGTTGAAACCGTCCACTCCTACACCAACGACCAGAACCTGATCGACAACTACCATAAGGGTGATCGTCGTGGTCGTGCTGCGGCACTGAACATGGTTCTGACCGAGACGGGTGCGGCCAAGGCGGTTGCCAAGGCATTGCCGGAGCTCGAAGGCAAGCTGACCGGTAACGCTATCCGTGTGCCGACTCCGAACGTTTCCATGGCGATTCTGAATCTGAACCTGGGTAAGGAAACCACCAAAGAAGAATTGAACGGCTACCTGCGTGATGCGGCTGTGTACTCCGAGCTGCAGAAGCAGATCGATTACAGCAACTCGCCGGAAGCGGTTTCTTCTGACTTCGTGGGTTCTCGTGCTGCTGGCGTTGTTGACGCTCTGGCGACCATTGTTGATGGTAATCGTTGTGTACTGTACGTATGGTATGACAACGAATTCGGTTACAGCTGCCAGGTTGTTCGCATGGCGCAGCATCTGGCCAAGTGCACCCTGGATGCTTTCCCGAAAGCCAAGCACTGATCGCGTTTTGATCGACAAGGGCCGCTAGTTAGCGGCCTTTTTTGTTGCTGGCGTCTTATATAAAATAAAGAGATATCCTTATTCATATAAATTCTATGAGGATATTACAATTTAATAGTCATTCGCCTAAGTAAAACAGTGGTTTGTAGCAAAAGCTTGGCTGACTCGGTTATACTTGCAGGGATTTTTTGGTGGGAAATCCTTCGGTTGGTTAAGCATTGGCGAGGCACGATTTGTGCGTCGTTCAGCCCCGTTTGAGCAACGGAAGGCCTCCTGGATATTTTAGAACGTTGGGTGAGACGAATGATCAAGATCAATAAGGGTCTGGATCTACCGATCGCAGGTGCGCCTGAACAGACCATTCAGAATGGTCCCAAGGTGCGTACTGTGGCCCTGCTTGGCCAGGATTACATCGGCATGAAGCCGACAATGATGGTCAAAGAGGGTGACCGGGTGAAGCTCGGTCAGGTGATCTTTACCGATAAGAAAACAGAAGGGGTTCAGTACACGGCTCCAGGTGCCGGCACCGTGCGTGCCATCAATCGTGGCGAGCGTCGTGTATTGCAGTCCGTAGTCATCGAGCTGGATGATCAGGAAGAGTCTGTCGACTTTGCCAGCTACCCCGCTGCCGAGCTGGGTAAGCTGTCCCGTGAACAGATTGAAGAAAATCTGCTGAAATCAGGCCTCTGGACTGCATTTCGTACCCGTCCGTTCAGTCGTGTGCCGCAGGTTGGCACTACGCCCAGCTCCATCTTCGTTACGGCGATCGATACCAACCCTCTGGCGGCCAACCCGGAACTGATCATCAAAGATCAGGCGGAAGCCTTCAGCAACGGCCTGACACTGCTGACTCGTATGGGTAGCAATCAGGTGTTCCTGTGCAAGGCGGGTGGTGCCAACATTCCGACCGTCGAAGGCGTGCGGGTCGAGGAGTTTGGTGGCAAACACCCGGCAGGCAATGCCAGTACTCACATCCATTTCCTGGATCCGGTTTCTCAGACCAAAACTGTCTGGACTATCGGCTATCAGGACGTGATCGCTTTTGGCAAGCTGTTCACTGAAGGCCGTCTGCCAACTGAGCGTGTTGTTGCTTTGGCCGGTCCTCAGGTGGACAAGCCGCGCCTGCTTCGCACTCGTGTAGGTGCCTCTACCGAAGAACTATCAGCAGGAAGCCTTAAAGCAGGCAAGAACCGTGTCATCAACGGTTCTGTCTGGAATGGTCGTACAGCGCTTGGTCCGCATGCTTTCGTGGGGCGTTATGCCAACCAGCTCAGCGTGTTGCTGGAAGGCGATAGCCGCGACTTCATGGGCTGGATTGCGCCGGGCAGCGACAAGTTCTCCGTACTGAACATGTTTGCGTCCGTGTTTTCTCCGAGCAAGAAGTTCAATTTCACTACAACGACGAACGGTTCCGAGCGGGCGATGATTCCTGTCGGTCAGTTCGAAACGTTGATGCCGCTGGATATCCTGCCGACACAGTTGCTGCGTGCACTGGTGACCGGCGATATCGTGACCGCGATGCAGCTCGGTTGTCTGGAGCTGGATGAAGAGGACCTTTCCCTGTGTACCTTCGCGTGCCCGGGTAAATACGAGTACGGTCCGATTCTTCGCGACAACCTGACGCGCATCGAGAATGAGGCGTAAGAGAGGCTGGTCATGAGTTTGAGAACCGTTCTGGATAAAATGGAGCCGCATTTCCATAAAGGCGGCAAATACGAAAACTGGTATGCGCTTTACGAAGCGGTCGATACCATTTTCTACACTCCGGGTCAGGTGACCAAGAGTGCTGCACACGTGCGTGATGGTGTTGACCTGAAGCGCATCATGATCCTGGTATGGCTGTGTACTTTCCCGGCCATTTTCTTCGGCATGTACAACGTTGGCCTGCAGGCCAATACGGCCATGGCTGAACTGGGTCTTACCGAAGCGGCCGGCTGGCGTGGTGCCCTGGCGGCGTCCCTGACCGGGTTCAGCCCGGACAGCGTGTGGGACAACATCATTCATGGTGCGGTCTACTGGTTGCCGATCTACATCACGACCTTCGTGGTAGGCGGCTTCTGGGAAGTGCTGTTCGCCATGAAACGTGGCCATGAAGTCAACGAAGGCTTCTTCGTCACTTCTGTGCTGTTCTCCCTGATCTTACCGCCGACCATCCCGCTGTGGCAGGTCGCTCTGGGTATCAGCTTCGGCGTCGTGATCGGCAAGGAAGTGTTCGGTGGTACCGGCAAGAACTTCCTCAACCCGGCGCTGACTGGTCGTGCCTTCCTGTTCTTCGCTTACCCGGCGCAGATGTCCGGTGATGCGATCTGGACCGCTGTTGATGGCTTCTCCGGTGCTACTCCGCTGGGCCTGGCGGCCATGGGTGGTGTCGAAGCGATCCTGAATGCCAATGTGACCTGGTTCGATGCCTTTATCGGTACCATTCAGGGTTCTGTGGGTGAAACATCTACCCTGGCAATCCTGATCGGTGGTGCGGTCATCCTGTTCGCGCGTATTGCGGCCTGGCGTATCGTGGCCGGCGTGTTCCTGGGGATGGTGGCCATGTCCAGTGTGTTCAACATGATCGGTTCCGATACCAACCCGATGTTCAATCTGCCGTTCTACTGGCATCTGGTCCTGGGTGGTTTTGCCTTCGGTATGATCTTCATGGCGACCGACCCGGTATCCGCTTCCATGACCAATACCGGCAAGTGGTTCTTCGGTGCCCTGATCGGTGTGATGGTGGTGCTGATCCGTGTTGCCAACCCGGCGTTCCCGGAAGGCATGATGCTGGCAATTCTGTTTGCCAACCTGTTTGCACCGCTGATCGACAACTTTGTTGTTCAGGCGAACATTAAGCGGAGGATGAAGCGTAATGTCGGCTAATAACGATACTATGGGCAAAACTCTGCTGGTCACCATCCTGCTGTGCGTCATCTGCTCAGTGGTGGTTTCGTCAGCAGCAGTAATCCTGAAGCCCAAGCAGGTGGCCAACAAGGAGCTGGACCGCAAGAGTAATATTCTTGCTGCGGCCGGCATCTCCGATCCGAGCAAGAGCGTAGATGAGCTGTTTGCACAGATCACCACGCGTTATGTTGACCTGGACAGCGGCAAATTCGTCGATGTCCCGGCCGGCTATGACGACGCCAAGGCAGCCAAGGATCCGCAGCAGGGCACACAGCTGGCACGTAAAGATGATATTGCCGGTATCAAATACCAGGCTAACATCAAGCCGGTTTACCTGGTGCTCAATGCTGAGGGCGGTGTGGCCAAAGTGGTTCTGCCGGTACACGGCAAGGGTCTCTGGTCTACACTGTACGGCTTCCTGGCACTGGAAGGTGATCTGAACACTGTTGTCGGTCTGGGCTTCTACTCCCACGCTGAGACTCCGGGCCTGGGTGGTGAAGTTGACAACCCGGCGTGGAAAGCGCTGTGGCCGGGCAAAAAGGTGTATGGCAGCGATACCACTGATCCCCAGATCGGCCTGATCAAGGGTGCCGTTGATGCGTCTACGCCGAATGCCGAGTTCAAGATCGACGGTCTGTCCGGTGCCACGCTGACCAGTAACGGTGTAACCCACCTGGTTCAGTTCTGGATGGGCGAGAATGGCTACGCGCCGTTCCTGAACAACCTGCGCGCAGGGGAGGCTTAATCCATGTCCAAGACTAAAGACGTTCTGGTAACGCCGATTTTCAAGAACAACCCGATCGCATTGCAGATCCTGGGTGTATGTTCTGCGCTGGCGGTTACCTCCAACATGGCAACCGCTCTGGTTATGACCCTGGCGGTAATGGCTGTAACGGCGTTCTCGAACTTTTTCGTGTCGCTGATCCGTAACCACATTCCGGGCAGCATTCGAATCATCGTTCAGATGACCATCATTGCCTCGCTGGTAATCGTGGTTGACCAGTTCCTCAAGGCGTTTGCCTACGAGATTTCCAAGCAGCTGTCGGTATTCGTTGGTTTGATCATCACCAACTGTATCGTCATGGGCCGTGCGGAAGCCTACGCCATGAAGAACCCGCCGATCCCCAGCTTCCTGGACGGTATCGGTAACGGTCTGGGCTACGGCGCTGTGCTGATGTTCGTTGGTTTCTTCCGCGAGCTGTTCGGTTCCGGTTCCCTGTTCGGCATCGAAATCCTGCCGTTGATCAACAACGGTGGCTGGTACCAGGGTAACGGTCTGCTGCTGCTGCCGCCGAGTGCGTTCTTCCTGATCGGCATGTTCATCTGGATCATCCGTACCTGGAAGCCGGAGCAGGTTGAAAAGCCGGAGTATGAAATGGCTCCGAATACCAAGAAGGAGGCTGCGTAAATCATGGAACAGCTGATCAGCCTTGCTGTTAAGGCGATTTTCGTTGAAAACATGGCGTTGGCCTTCTTCCTCGGGATGTGTACCTTCCTGGCGATCTCGAAGAAGGTTCAGACTGCTATTGGTCTGGGTATTGCCGTTATCGTGGTATTGGTCATCACGGTGCCGGTCAACAACTTGATCTTCAACTATCTGCTGCGTGAAGGTGCGCTGGCCTGGGCCGGTTATCCTGACGTGGACCTGAGCTTTCTGGGCTTTATCTCCTACATCGGTGTAATCGCCGCGATCGTACAGATCCTGGAGATGTTCCTGGACAAGTTCGTGCCTGCTCTCTACAACGCGCTGGGTGTATTCCTGCCGCTGATCACCGTGAACTGCGCCATCATGGGTGCTGCCCTGTTCATGGTAGAGCGCGATTACAACTTCGGTGAAAGTGTTGTGTACGGCGCAGGTGCCGGTATCGGTTGGGCGCTGGCGATTGCTGCCCTGGCAGGTATCCGTGAGAAGCTCAAGTACAGTGATGTGCCACACGGTCTGCGTGGCCTGGGCATCACCTTCATCACTGTGGGTCTGATGTCTCTTGGCTTCATGTCGTTCTCCGGCGTACAGCTGTAAGCGACCGACATGGAATGCTTAAAGGATAGGATAAACTGATGAATACAGAAGTCATTATCCTCGGCGTTGTGATGTTTACGGCGGTGGTGCTTGCACTTGTTGCCGTAATTCTCGCAGCCCGAGCCAAGATGGTCAGCTCCGGTAATGTGACCATCGAGATCAACGATGATCCGGAAAAGTCGATCACCGTACCAGCCGGCGGCAAGTTGCTGCAGACTCTGGCTGACAAGGGGATCTTCCTGGCGTCTGCCTGCGGTGGTGGTGGTACCTGTGCCCAGTGCAAGTGTCAGGTAACCGAAGGTGGCGGTTCCATGCTGCCGACCGAGGAATCTCACTTCACCCTGCGTGAAGGCAAGGAAGGCTGGCGTCTGTCCTGCCAGGTTGCCGTCAAGCAGGATATGAAGATTCACGTGGAAGACGATGTCTTCGGTGTGAAGAAGTGGGAATGCACCGTTGAGTCCAACCCGAACGTTGCAACCTTCATCAAGGAGCTGACCCTGCGTCTGCCGGAAGGCGAAAACGTGGACTTCCGTGCTGGCGGTTACGTTCAGCTGGAAGCGCCGGCTCACGTCGTGAACTACAAGGATTTCGATATCCAGCCTGAGTTCCGCGGTGACTGGGACAAGTTCGACATGTGGCAGTTTGTGTCCAAGGTTGATGAGCCGGTTATTCGTGCTTACTCCATGGCCAACTACCCGGAAGAGAAAGGTATTGTTAAATTCAATATCCGTATCGCTTCGCCGCCTCCGGGCAGTCAGGGTATTCCGCCGGGTCAGATGTCGTCCTACGTGTTCAGCCTGAAACCGGGTGACAAGATCACCGTGTACGGACCCTTCGGTGAATTCTTCGCCAAGGATACCGATAACGAAATGGTCTTTATCGGTGGTGGTGCCGGTATGGCGCCGATGCGCTCGCACATCTTCGACCAGCTGAAGCGTCTGAATTCCACTCGCAAGATCTCCTTCTGGTACGGTGCACGTTCTGTACGTGAAGCCTTCTACGTCGAAGAGTTTGACCAGCTGGCGGAAGAGAACGAAAACTTCACCTGGCACCTGGCGCTGTCCGATCCTCAGCCGGAAGATAACTGGACCGGTTACACGGGCTTTATCCATAACGTGCTGTATGAACACTACCTGCGTGATCACGATGCGCCGGAAGACTGTGAATACTACATGTGTGGCCCGCCCATGATGAACGCATCTGTTATCAAGATGCTGGAAGACTTGGGTGTCGAGCCTGAAAATATCCTGCTGGATGACTTCGGTGGCTGATATTGATGGCTGATCAGATACGTCTGACGAAATGGCTGGCAGCTTCGCTGCTGGCCGTTTTTGTTTTGGGGATGCTGGGTTGTAACCAGGCGCCACGGGAGCAGGTGATCGGCTTCCAGGGCTTGACCATGGGCACCAGCTTCAGCATGAAGTGGGTCGATACGGATGACAACCGCCTGACCGGTATCCGTAGTGAGGCTGGCGTGTTGCTGGCTAAAATCAATCAGCAGATGTCCACCTATATAGATGACTCAGAGTTGTCTCTTCTTAACCAGACCGGTGCCGGTGTTACGCACCCTGTCGGTGCTGAGTTGATGCAGGTGCTTTTGCTGGCGCAACAGATCAGTGACAAAACCAACGGCGCTTTTGACGTCACCGTGGGTCCGCTGGTCAATCTTTGGGGATTCGGCCCCGATGGACGCATTACCCATCAGCCCGAGCAAGCGGACATCGATCGTTTGAGACAAAAAATAGGCTATCGGTTCCTGCATTTGGATCCTGCTGCAGGCACGGTATTCAAGGAGCATGATCAGTACGTCGACCTGTCGGCGATCGCCAAGGGGTATGGTGTCGATCAGTTGGCGGCGTTGCTTGAAGCGCATGGCATTCAGCGCTACCTGGTTGAAATTGGTGGTGAGCTGCGCATAAAAGGCTTGAAGCCGGGTGATGAACCTTGGCGTCTGGCAATTGAAGCGCCTCAGGCGGGTGATCGTCAGGTGCAGCAGGTGATCAGTATTCAGCAAGGGGCGGTAGCGACTTCCGGCGATTACCGCAATTACTTCGAAGAGGATGGCGTGCGCTATTCGCACACCATAGATCCGCGTACTGCCCATCCCATACGCCATCGCCTGGCCTCGGTCACAGTGATCACTGACAATTGTGCTGAGGCCGATGCATTAGCTACCGCCCTGATGGTGATGGGCGAGGAACAAGGTTACAATTTTGCTCTCGAGCGGGGGATTAAAGCCCTGTTCATCAGCAAGGCGGATGAGGGTTTCGAAACCCGATATACACCTGAGTTTGGGCCTTATCTGCAAGAATCCATTGGGAGGTAATAATGGAGACGATGATTCTGACTTTCGCGGCATTGTTGCTGATAGTGGTCGCCATGTCGGTTGGTGTTTTACTCGGTCGTAAGCCGATCGCTGGATCCTGTGGCGGTATGGCTTCGTTGGGCATGGATACCGTGTGCGATATTTGCGGTGGCGACCCCAACAAGTGTGACGAAGAGCAGGAGCGCCAGGGTGCCGTGGCACCGGCGGATCTTGCCTACGAAGTTAAGGCTAAAGGTTAATTGTTGTTGTAATCGGGATCTCTAAGCTGGTGTTCGGCCACAGGTGACTAGGGTCAGCATCAGATTTGATCAACTAAGGGGAAAGTAATGGCTGTATATGACTATGACGTCGTGGTAATCGGTTCCGGTCCTGCGGGTGAGGGGGCTGCGATCAATGCGGCCAAGCAGGGGCGTCGGGTGGCAATTGTGGAAGAGCAGGATACCGTTGGTGGCAACTGCACTCACAAGGGCACTATCCCTTCCAAGGCGCTGCGTCATTCCGTCAAGCAGATCATTGAGTTCAATACCAACCCGATGTTCCGTGATATCGGCGAGCCCCGCTGGTTCTCTTTCCCCAAGGTGCTCAAGCGTGCGGAGAAGGTGATCTCCAATCAGGTTATGCTGCGCACCAACTTCTATGCACGTAACCGTGTTGATGTGTTCTTTGGTCATGCCAAGTTCCTCAAGCAGGGCGAGATTCAGGTTGAGGGTCGCAGCAGCGGGCGTGAAATCCTGCGTTCCAAGAACTTTGTCATTGCAACCGGTTCCAGCCCCTGGTGCCCGCCGGATATTGATTTCAACCACCCGCGCATCTACAACTCCGATACCATCCTGAAACTGAGCCATACACCACGTACCCTGGTGATTTTTGGGGCCGGTGTCATTGGTTGTGAGTATGCATCCATCTTCAGTGGCTTGGGTGTCAAGGTTGACCTGATCGATATGCGTGACCGTCTGCTGTCCTTCCTGGATGACGAGATTTCTGATGCGCTGAGCTACCATCTGCGCAACAATGCGGTGAAGATCCGTCACAATGAAGACTACGAATCGGTTACCGGTGATGCCCACGGCGTGACCATCTCGCTGAAGTCGGGCAAGCGCATCCGTGCCGATGCTTTCCTGTGGTGTAATGGTCGTACCGGTAACACGGCGAACATGGGGCTGGAAAATATCGGCCTTGAAGCCAATAGCCGTGGTCAGCTTGGGATCGATGAGCACTACCGCACCGAGGCCGAGGGTGTTTATGCCGTTGGTGATGTAATCGGCTGGCCGAGTCTGGCATCAGCTGCGCTGGACCAGGGGCGTTCGGCCTCTGCTGATATGCTGTCGGATGACGATTTCCGTTATATCAATGATGTGCCTACCGGGATCTATACCATTCCTGAAATCAGCTCCATCGGTAAAACCGAGGAAGAGTTGACGTCTGAGTGTGTACCGTACGAAGTGGGGCAGGCCTTCTTCAAGGATACGGCTCGGGCACAGATTTCCGGTGAGCCGGTCGGCATGCTGAAGATTCTGTTCCATCGTGAAACCTTGCAGATTCTGGGTATCCACTGCTTCGGTGACCAGGCGTCGGAGATTATCCATATCGGCCAGGCGATCATGCGTCAGGAAGGTGAAGCGAATACGTTGAAGTACTTCATCAACACCACCTTCAACTATCCGACCATGGCGGAAGCCTACCGTGTTGCGGCTATTTCCGGTCTCAACCGCATTGCCAATCTGTAACCTCGGCAGTTAATTAAAAAGCCGGAGCGATCAGCTCCGGTTTTTTTTGTTTTTCTTCGGTGGCAGGTAGATATCATCCTCAAGATAGCGACCCTTGACCTCAAGTTTTGCCTCAATCCAGCGGTTATAGAGCTTCCATAGCAGGAAGCCGGGGGTCATCAGCAGCATGATGGCAACCATCAGGCCGGCTCCGGCGTGTGACTTCGGAAACAGATCAACCATCCACTGTAGGATGCCGAGTTCTCGACCAGCATAGAACCAGGCGATCAGACCGATAAAACCGACGGCAGTTGCCAGCAGGTAAAGGCGAGGGTGGGGAGTATCCAGCGGTTTTTGGCTCATCGGTTAAGGTCCGGTTGACTGATTACTTCGTAGGCCGCCATCATAGCAGTAACACAATCGTCTGCTAAGAGATCTGCTGTAGCGTAGAACCGACGTAAATAACTGCGCTGGTTACGAATTCTTCGATTCTGTTAGAGCTTGTACACTAACTGTGATTTAATCCTGCACCATGTTCAGACCACTATCGATATTTGTCGGCTTGCGCTACACCGCAGCCAAGCGCGGCAACCACTTCATTTCGTTTATCTCACTGGTGTCCATGCTCGGCCTGATGCTGGGTGTCGCTGCCTTGATTGTTGTCTTGTCTGTAATGAACGGTTTTGACCGTGAGTTACGCCAGCGTATTCTCGGCATGGTGCCCCATGCGACCCTGGCCGGTTATGGCGATCAGGGGCTGGAGGACTGGTTGCCACTGCGTGATCTGGTGTTACAGCAGCCTGGAGTCGAAGGTGTTGCTCCCTATGTGCAGGCGCAAGGCATGCTGACCAGTCGTGGTCGTGTTCAGGGGGTGCTGGTGAACGGTATAGACCCTGAGCTGGAAGCGTCGGTTTCCATCATCGGGCAGCATATGGAGCAGGGTAACCTTGAGCAGTTGCAGTCGGGAAGCTATGGCATAGTGCTGGGAGAGCTGCTGGCCCGCTTTCTGGGTGTAGGTGTTGGTGACAAGGTTACGCTGGTTCTGCCGGAAGCCTCGATCAGTGTGGCAGGTGTTATCCCCCGGTTAAAGCGCTTCGATGTGGTTGGCGTGTTCTCGGTCGGTGCCGAACTGGATGCCAATCTGGCCTACATTCACCTGGCGGATGCGGCACGGATCAAGCGCATGAGCGCGGGGCATGTCGATGGTCTTCGCATCAAGTTTGACGATCTGTTCAACGCGCCTCAGCAGGCGCGCGCCATTGCTCAGATGCAATCACGGCCACTCTATGTCAATGACTGGACCCGTACGCACGGCAATCTGTTTCAAGCGATTCAGATGGAGAAGCGGATGATCGGCCTGCTGTTGTTGCTGATCGTGTTTGTTGCGGCGTTCAATATTGTCTCCACCCTGGTAATGGTGGTCACCGACAAGCAGTCCGACATCGCCATTCTGCGAACCATGGGTGCCACACCTGGTGTCATCCTGCGAGTCTTTATGGTGCAGGGGATTCTGATTGGTGTGATTGGGACCCTGCTGGGGGTGTTGCTGGGCGTTACCCTGGCTCTTACCGTGACGGATCTGGTGGCCTGGATTGAGCGAATGCTGGGAATCCAGTTCCTGTCAGCCGATGTCTACTTCATCAGCTACCTGCCGTCACAACTGATCTGGGCCGATGTGGGGATGATTACCCTGGCAGCGCTGGCGATCAGCTTTGTCGCTACACTTTACCCGGCCTGGCGCGCATCACGTACACAACCGGCGGAGGCTCTGCGCTATGAGTAATGCGGTTCTGACCTGTCAGGGCATCGACAAAACCTATCAGGAAGCGGGTCAGCCGATCCATATTCTCAACTCCATCGAGCTGTCGGTAGCGTCGGGTGAGCGCCTTGCCATTGTCGGCAGCTCCGGTAGTGGCAAAAGTACATTGCTGAATATCCTGGGTGGTCTGGATAAACCGGACGCAGGAGAGGTGGTGGTTAAGGGGCAATCTCTGTATGGCGTTAGTGAGCGTCAGCGGTCCAGTTTGCGCAACCGGCAGCTTGGTTTCGTGTACCAGTTTCATCATCTGCTGCATGAATTCAGTGCGCTGGAAAATGTGGCGATGCCGCTGTTGATCGCTGGAGCATCGAGTGGGGTCGCCGCCGAACGTGCCGTGGAGCTGCTTGAGCGGGTGGGACTGAAGCACCGCTTGCGTCACAAGCCTGCGCAGTTAAGTGGTGGTGAGCGTCAGCGTGTGGCGATTGCGCGTGCGCTGGTCAATGAGCCAGCCTGTGTGCTGATGGATGAGCCCACCGGTAATCTGGATCGACATACTGCTGAAGATGTGCAAAATTATCTGAACGAGCTCAATGCAACACTGGATACGGCCTTTGTGATCGTTACTCATGATCTGCAGTTGGCAGCCCAGATGGAGCGTGCTTTGGAGCTGGTGGACGGTGTGCTGGGAGAGTTCAACGCCTGAGTCGTGGGTTATTCGGGCTTTTTCTTGCGCAGGCTGCGCTGTTTGCTGCGCTTGCGCCAGCTTCTGCCAACATGCCAGATCCAGAAGCGGCTGATGGCGGCGTAACCCAGCAGGCTGAATACCATCCCGCACACGAGGCTGCCAAACAGCAAGGGCCACCAGATGGAGGCAAATTCCGCTTGGATAGTTTCCAAATCCCAGGACCAGTTGTGCCCGATAGTGGACTCCATGCCCAGTAACCAGATGCCGATGCGGTAGCAGGCGTAAAAAATAGGGGGCATGGTGAAGGGGTTGGTAATCCATACCAGACCCACGGAAATGGGCAGGTTGCTGGAAACAAGGATTGCCAGCAGTGCAGCCACGATCATCTGTCCCGGTATCGGCATGAAGGCGCAGAAAATACCAACCAGAAAGGCACGGGCAACGGATTTGCGCGTCAGGTGCCAGAGATTGGGGTCGTGCAGGTGTCGGCCAAGCCAGCTGAGATGACGATGCGACCGTAGCATCTTTTCATCGGGCATGTATTTTTTGATCAGCTTGCGAGGCATCGAGACAGATTCACCGGTTCTGACGAGTGGGCTCATTATGCCGCCAGAACGTCGTTAAGCCAACCGTAAGGATCAAGGATGATCGCTTATCTGATTGGAATCATTGGGGTAGCTTTCGTCCCTGAGCTTTCATGGGCCTGGTGGGGCATGTTGCTGACCCTGCTGTTTGCATGCTTTAGACCCATTCGCAACAGGGCGCTTTTGCTGGCTGGCGGTATCCTGGTTGCCAGCCTTTATGGTCATTGGCAACTTGCTCATCGCTTCGAGCAACCACCACGTGATCTGACATTGACGGCAGAGGTTGTTGCGCTGCCCAGCTATCGGGATGGCCGCTACACTTTGCTGCTTAAACCTCTGGTCGTTGATAGCTCGGTAACAGATCTGCCCCCAATTCGCCGGATTAAAGCGAGCGTTTACGATACGGAACATACCTTTGCACTGGGTGATCAGCTGCAGCTGGTTGTGCGGCTCAAACCGCCGGTTGGGCTGAGCAACCCGGCAGCCTTTGATCTCGAACGACACTATCTCAGCCAGGGTATCGATGCCCGTGGCTACATCAGGCAGGTGATTGAACGGCAAGCTGCCGCGCCCTCAATGCGACATGCACGCCAGCACCTGGCGAATCATTTCGACCACAGCTTCAACACCACCGGTTCGGCAACGCTCAGGGCGGTGGTATTGGGTGATCGCAGTCAGTTGACCCCCGAGCAGTGGGATGTCCTGCGCGTGACCGGTACGGCACATCTTTTTGTAGTCAGCGGGCTGCATGTGGCGGTCATTGCTGCTCTCGGGTGGTGGATAGGTCGTCTTTTGCAGTTGCCCGCCTTGTTGTTGCGCTGGCAGTGGGTGGGCTGGCGATTGCTGGCACCTGTTTCGGCCCTGACGGTGGCGGGCGGCTATGCCTGGCTGTCAGGCTGGGGGATTCCGGTACAGCGAGCCTGGTTGATGTTGGCCGTATTCATGGCGGGTAGTTGGCTGCTCCGTCCTCTGACCGGGTGGCAGCGTTGGCGCCTTGCCCTGCTGGTCATCGTCAGCCTGCACCCGTTATCCGTATTGGAAGCGGGTCTTTGGCTTTCCTTTGGCGCCGTGGCATTGATCCTGTGGATGTGGCAGTGCGGTGCTGAAAAGGATGGCCCTGGCCGTTGGCTCAATCTTGGGTTCAGGCTCCAGCTGGTGCTGTTTGTTGGTATGTTGCCGCTGATGGCTGTGATCTTTAATCAGTTGAGCCTGTTATCTATCCCGGTCAACCTGGTCGCAGTACCGGTGCTGACTGTATTGATCTGGTCATTGCCAGTGTTGCTGGCACTGTGCGGGTTTCATGCCGGTGTGGCTGTGTTTGTCGATCAAGCCCTTGCCGGGATATGGCGCCTGCTGGCCTGGTGTGCCGAAGTGCCCGGGTTGCACGCTGAAGTGAATCTGCCACCTGGGCTGGTGTTCGGTTTGATCGGATTGGCAGTTGCATTGTTGTTGCTGCCGATGCCGTCGCTGTTCCGGCTTCTGGTCTTGCCCATGTTGGCGCCGGTGTTGTCGGATTCCGATAGACTGCCCTCCAGGGGGAGTTTCAGTGCCTGGGTCTTTGATGTGGGGCAAGGCCAGGCGGTGTTGATTGAAACGTCCGAGGGAGCCCTGCTGTATGATACCGGTCCCGGTTATGCAACGGGTGGTTCTGCATTTCCGTTTGCGGTCACTCCCTGGCTTGAGCGTCAGGGTATTCGTCATCTGAACGTCCTGGTTGTCAGTCATGGCGATAGCGATCATGCCGGTGGTTACCAGGCGCTGCGCAAGCAGCTGACGCTGGGTCGAGTCTATGCTGGCGAGCCTGAGTTGTTGGTTGGTGCTGTGCAGTGTTCGCAGCAGCAGTGGCAGCTGGGCGGTGTGCAGTTCAGCTTCCAGCAGGCTTTCAAGCCGCAACAAGTGCGGAGCAGTAATAACCGATCATGTGTACTGCGCATCGAAAATGACCACTGCAGTCTGCTGTTGACCGGTGACCTCGATGCCAGCGGAGAATACCGACTGCTTTCGGGCGGACATCGTGAGCCGGTGACCTGGCTGATAGCGGGTCATCATGGCAGCCGAGATTCAACCACGGGAGCGTTGTTGGATTGGCTGCAGCCGGAGAGAGTATTGATCAGTGCGGGTCGATATAACCGTTTTGGGCATCCGCATGCCGAGGTTGTCAGTCGAGTGCACGCGCGTGGTATCCCCTGGATGCAAACAGCAGAGGTGGGTGCGATAAAATTGGTTGCCGATCCGGAACAGTGTTCGGCAGAGGGTTATCGAGAGCAGAAAAAGCGTTATTGGACAGCCAGTTAACGCCTTACTCCCGGTAAGGATGCTGTGGTAGAGTTGACGGATTAACAGGAGGTGAGTTCAAGGTGTTTGAGATTATTGTTGCGGGTGGCTGGTTGATGCTGCCTATCGTGGCCTGTTCCATCGTTGCGTTGGCAATCTGCGGCAACCGGCTACTGGTTTTACGCTCACAATTGATCACACCACCAGGCCTGTTGGCCGAGGTTTGGGAGTTGACTCAGAGTCGGCAGCTCACGGCTGAACGCCTGGCGGCCATTCGTGCTGCCAGTCCCTTGGGGCGCATCATCGTTTCCGGACTGAATAATTCTCGTCACGGTCGCGAGATCATGAAAGAAAGTATTCAGGAAGAGGCTTCGCATGTGATCCATGATCTTGAGCGCTTCCTCAATCCGCTTGGTACCATCGCGGCGGTCACGCCACTGCTGGGCTTGTTGGGCACGGTGATCGGCATGATCAAGGTGTTCATGGAGATAATGATTCAGGGTACCGGGAATGCCAGTGTTCTCGCTGGCGGTATCTCTGAAGCCCTGATTACTACGGCGGCAGGGCTGTCGGTTGCCATCCCGGCCCTAGTGATGCACCGTTATTTTCAGCGTCGTATCGATAGTCTGGTACTGACCATGGAGCAGGAGTCGATCAAGCTGGTTGAAGCGATTCATGGTGATCGCGAAGTCGATATCCACTGATCCGGGAGGTGGCGGTGAAATTCCAACGTCAACGACGTGAAGAGATAAGCATCAACCTGACGCCTCTGATCGATGTGGTGTTTCTGCTGTTGATCTTCTTCATGATCACGACCACTTTTACCCGGGAGTCCCATCTGAGTATCAGTTTGCCTGAGGCGGCTGCAGACGCGAGGGAGGAATCGGCCGATGTCGACTCTATTGATGTGGTCGTAGGCGCCGAGGGGCAGTATACGGTAAATGGCCAGCCGCTGGTGACCAGTGATGCCCTGACTCTTAAGCGGGCTGTCATCAAGTTGGCAGGGGAAAAGCGTGATCTGCCCTTTATTGTCACAGCTGATGCCAACGCCAGGCATCAGGCCGTGGTGACGGTGATGGACGTGGCGGGGCAGCTCGGATTTTCCAGTTTGAGCATTGCTACACAGAAATCGGACGACTGATGTCTTTGCAGCAGTCATGGTATGCAAAGGCGGGCTGGCTGAAGTGCCTGCGACCATTTTCCTTCTTGTTCAGAAAGTTGGTGCTGCGGCGTATGGCCCGCAAGCGTCGGCTGGGCAGTGCTGCGGCCGGTATACCCGTACCGGTTGTGATTGTCGGTAATATCAGTGTCGGTGGCACCGGTAAAACTCCGCTGGTTATTGCATTGATCGAGATGCTCAGATCGGCGGGCTATCGCCCCGGCGTGGTAAGTCGTGGCTACGGTGCCAGACCCGAATCCTACCCCTGGTTTGTTACCGCCAACACCCTTCCGGCAGAAGGGGGAGATGAGCCCTGCCTGATTGTTCAGCGTACCGGAGTGCCACTGGTTATCGATCCTGATCGACCGCGTGCGGTTGATGCACTGCTTTCCAGTCACGACTGTAATCTTATTATTAGTGATGATGGCTTGCAGCATTATGCGTTGGCACGGGATATCGAGATTGCCGTGATCGACGGGGTGCGAGGTCTTGGTAACGCTCGCTGCCTGCCTGAAGGGCCTCTGCGTGAGCCGCCGGAGCGTCTGTCGCAGGTCGACTGGGTCGTAATCAACGGTGCGGACAGTTGTGCCAGTCTACCGCGACTTACCCGTTCGCCGGTGATGATGCAGTTGGCGCCGGCGGTACTGGTGCCTTTGACCGATGGGCCGGAGATTCCTCCCGATCAATGGCCGCATCGGCGCCAGGTGCATGCGGTTGCAGGTATCGGCAATCCCGTGCGTTTTTTTGACACACTCAGAGCTTTGGGCTTTGAGCCCATTGAGCATCCATTGGCCGATCATGCTGAGATTAGGTCGCAGATGCTCGAGTTCGATCCGCCATTGCCTGTTATCATGACGGAAAAGGACGCTGTGAAGTGTCGTGCTTTCCAAATGCAGGGGTGTTGGGCGCTTCGAGTGGATGCGCAACTGGATGCGTCATTTCAATCACAATTCTTACAGCGGCTGGCGCAGGTGTCAGCGCAACATACAGGACAGCATAATGGATCCGAAACTGCTTGATATTCTGGTATGCCCCGTTTCCAAGGCACCGCTGGAATGGAACAAAGAAACCAATGAACTGATCTGTCGTGCCAGTGGCCTTGCTTATCCGATCCGTGATGACATTCCGGTCATGCTGGAATCCGAAGCGCGGACCCTGACAGCCGAAGAGCGCTTGAAGGAGAGTCAGTAAGCCATGAGTTTTTCCGTTGTCATTCCGGCACGCTATGCCTCCAGTCGTTTTCCGGGCAAGCCTTTGGCGGATTTGGCCGGCAAGCCGATGTTGCAGCATGTGTATGAACGGGCCTGTGCAAGTGAGGCTGTGCGGGTCATCATCGCGACTGATGATGAGCGTATCGCCCAGGTCGCCAGGGGGTTCGGTGCTGAAGTTTGTATGACCTCGCCGGATCATCCTTCAGGCACTGACCGGCTGCAGGAGGTGGTGCACAAATTGGGCTTCTATGCCGATGACATCGTGGTTAATGTTCAAGGTGATGAACCGCTGATTCCGCCGCGTATCATCAACCAGGTGGCGCACAACCTGATGGCCCTGCCTACGGCTGGAATTGCGACGTTGTCAGAGCCAGTCGAAACCGTCGAGGCCCTGTTGAATCCGAATGTGGTCAAGGTGGTGACCGATCATGAGGGGATGGCGCTTTATTTCAGCCGTGCCCCCATTCCCTGGCCGCGTGATGCGTTCATGCAGCAGCAGGACAGGATGCCCGAAGGTTTTTCCTGGCAGCGTCATATCGGCATGTACGCCTACCGCGTGAAGATGCTTAATGACTTTGTAGGGTGGGCGCCTGCGCCACTGGAGCACACCGAGTGTCTTGAACAGCTGCGTGCGCTGTGGCACGGCGTGGGTATTCACGTAGATGCCGCGGACGAGGCGCCACCGGCCGGTGTCGATACGCCGGAAGATCTGGCACGTATTGCCGAGCTGCTGGCAGCTGAATAAGCTTGCGCTGAATATGTATACAGAAGGTGTATCCGTGACCCAGAAAACCTCCGTTTTGTTCGTTTGCCTTGGCAATATCTGCCGCTCGCCAACGGCGCATGGGGTGTTTGAACAGCTTGTCGAACGGCAGGGGGCGTCAGAGCGCTTTCTGATCGATTCCGCCGGTACTGCTGCCTATCATGTTGGCAAGGCGCCAGACCCGCGTACCCAGGCTGCGGCACGTCGCCGTGGTTATCCGCTGGAACACCTCAGGGCGCGGGCTGTAGATCTATCGGACTTCGATAGTTTCGACTACATTCTGGCCATGGATGCAGCCAATCTGCGTGATCTGCGCAGCCTTTGTCCGCGTGGCTTTCGTGGTCACCTTGGGCTGTTTCTCGATTTTGCCGAGGGAGTCAAGCACAAGGAGGTGCCGGACCCTTACTACAGCTCAGGTGAGTTGGGGTTTGAAGAAGTGCTTGATCTGGTCGAGAAGGCCAGTCAGGGGCTCTATCGTCATCTGGTGCAGGAGTCGTGCTGTTGAATCGGCTATGTACAGAGTCTGCGGCTTCACTGACTGGGCTGAACACTTTCGGTTTTCAGGTTGTGGCGGATGAGTTGATGACCATTACCGAGACTGATCAGTTGGTACAGCTGGTTAGGCAGTTGGAGCTGGAACCGAAGCCTCTTTTGGTGTTGGGGGGCGGTAGCAACCTGGTGCTGAGTGAGCATGTACCCGGCATCGTAGCGCGGATGGCTATCAGGCGCTGGGAGGCCAGAGTTGACGGCGAACAGGTATGGCTCTGGGTCGGTGCGGGTGAAAGCTGGCATGAGACTGTTGAGCGCACCTTGCAGCAGGGCTGGTATGGGCTGGAGAATCTGGCGCTGATTCCGGGTACCGTGGGTGCTGCGCCGGTACAGAATATTGGTGCCTACGGTGTCGAGCTCAAGGATTGCCTCAGTCGCGTCGAGGTGTTTGATCGTCAGGAGCAGCGGCTGCGGCTGTTGGATCGTGAGGCTTGTGATTTCGCCTATCGTGACAGTCTGTTCAAATCCGGTGAACCGGGCCGTTATATCATTACGGCCGTTGAGCTTCGATTGAGTCTAAAGGCGCAGGTCAAGGCAGGATATGCTGCCTTGCAGGCCGAGCTGGAGGGGCAGGCCGAGCCCACGCCAGAACAGGTGTTTAACGCTGTGTGTCGGGTGCGACAACGTAAGTTGCCGGCGCCGGACAGGCTGGGCAATGCCGGCAGCTTCTTTAAGAATCCGGTGATCAGTGCCGAACAGTGTCGGCAGTTGCGTGATGCGGAGCCTGATCTGGTGTTTTATCCGGAGTCTGCCGGTGGCTGCAAGCTGGCAGCAGGCTGGTTGATTGATCGCTGTGGGCTTAAGGGGTACCGGCAGGGCGCAGTAGGGACCTACCCTGAACAGGCGCTGGTGTTGGTGAATTGGGGCGGCGGTAATCGAGCAGACATTGAGCGCCTGGCTGGGTATATCCAGCAGCAAGTCATGGCGCGGTTTGGTGTTGAGCTTGAACCTGAACCTCGGTTTTATCCCTGAAGCAGAGTTCGTCGCCCGGAAATAGTGAGTTTTCCAACTACTAAAAAGCCGCTGCAGTGTTAACTGCAGCGGCTTTTTTGGGAGTATAGCAGCCGGTTACTGGTTGTTACTCTCCTGCTGGGCTGGTGCGTCCTGCGACTGTTGGCGGCGGCGGACCTCGCGGGGGTCGTTGGGAGCGCGACCGGCACGGCGGCGACGGCTGCGAGACTCTTCAGTCTTGTGCTTGTTTTCCGTCTCCTTGTCTTGCTCGGCAGGCGCAGTCGGAGCGGGTTCCTGGGGCGCAGTCTGCGTCTCGGCCATGGGTTCGGCTTCAGCTTCCACCTTGGTTTCAGGCTCGGACTGGGTCTGGGCGTCGGCCAGTTGCGTCTCAGGCTCGGATGCCGTTTTCGCTGCAGCAGGTGCCTGCAAAGCATCGTCCTTCACTGGCTGAGATTCAGCTTCCGGCAAGCTCGGTTCTGACTGTTCCTGGGTAGGCTCGGCATCGATGGACGAAGGGGTCGCATCGATAGCCTGGGCTTCCAGGGGCAGTTCCTGCTGAGTTTCCTCTGTTGCAGGCTTTGCTTCCAGCTGGTCGGATGCGGCCTGTTCGGCATTATCCTGCTTGGCTGATTTGCCACGGCCGCGTGCGGGGCGGCGTCGGCTGCGTGAGCTGCGTTTGGGCTTCTCGTTATCCTCGGCTTCGGCTTCGGCTTCGGCAGTCGTTTCTGCCTCTGACTGCTTGGTCAGCTGTTCCTCGGCTGCCGGCTGTGTCGCGGCGTCTTCAGCGGTTGTAACAGTCGTACTGGTCTGCTCGACAGCTTCCTCTGCCTGTTCAGTCGTCGCTGCGTCTGCAGGAGCTTTGGTAGCGGTGATGGCCAGCTCGGTTTCTGCGCTTGCCGGTTGCTCGGCTTCTACAGTGCTGCTTGCCGGCTCTTCGCTGGACAGCGTTTCATTGGTGACCTTCTGTTCGGCCAGCAGTGCCTGGATCTCCTGCTCTGCAGCGGCATCACGCATCTCTTCAGGAAGCGGGGTACGGGTTGCCTGGCGCTGGTCAGCGTTGCGGCGGCGGCGACCACGGCGACGGGAGGCGCGGCTGCCTTCGTCCTGCTCCTCGGTCTTACCACGCTTGGCTTCCTTGTCAGGCTGTTGTTCAGTCGTGCTGGCGGCTTCGGTAGTGGCCGTTTCCGGTGTGTCGTCACGACGGCTGCGACGGCGACGGCGACGGCTGCCTTCCTTTTTCTCACCACTCTTCTCGGTGGTATCGCTGTCACCGATAGTGGGCAGATTCTGCTCGCGCTCTACCGTGATGATCTCATCGTTGTCGCGCTGCTTGTCGCGGTTGCTGCGTCGACGATCACCATCGCGACGGTTGCGGGAGCGACGGTCACGACCGCTTCTGGACTCGCCGCTACGGGCTTCACGACGGGCGCTTTTATCCTGTGAGGGCTGTTCCCGGTCCTCTTTGGGTTCACGCTTGTCGGTCTTTTTATCCGTCGTAGCCGGAGTGGCTGTTTCAGGTTTGCTGCCTCCGAAGATGCTGCGCAGGGCGCCCAGAATGCGCTCGCCAAAAGAGGGCGATTGGATAGGCTGGGGCTCGGCGGCGGCTTTCTGGGGCGCGGCTTTTTCCTCTTTCCGGGGGCTTTCGGCTTTCGGCTCCGGTTTTTCCTCGGTAGCCGGCTGAGGCGCCCGAGTGGGAGGTACTACAGCCTTGACCGCGGCCGGCTCTCGCTTGACTGCGGGCGCGCGAGTGCTTTCCTGAGGTGCGGCTTCAGTTTCCGGCTGCAGGTTGTAGCTGGCATCCTGTGTCGTGGTTACCGTATGGTCTTCACGCAGGCGCACGACTTCGTAATGCGGCGTTTCCATATTCGGATTAGGTACGATAACCACGCGTACCTGGTGGCGCATTTCGATACCGTGAACTTCGTGACGCTTCTCGTTCAGCAGATAGGTAGCAACGGAAACCGGCAGGATGGCGCGGATCTGCGCAGTACGGTCCTTGGCGGACTCTTCCTCGATCAGGCGCAGGATCGACAGTGCCAGTGACTCGGTGTCGCGGATGGTGCCTTGGCCGTGACAACGCGGACACACGCTGC
Organism: uncultured Marinobacterium sp.; assembly: GCA_963677795.1. Classification (GTDB taxonomy): domain Bacteria; phylum Pseudomonadota; class Gammaproteobacteria; order Pseudomonadales; family Balneatricaceae; genus Marinobacterium. The sequence goes on from OY782520.1 coordinate 3,855,993, forward strand.
CGCGCGACTCAGCCAGTGAGGGGCGCAGGCGCTGACGAGACATCTCGAGCAGACCGAAGCGGGAAATACGACCCATCTGTACACGTGCGCGGTCAAGCTTCAGCGAGTCGCGCAGGCGGTTTTCCACCTCGCGCTGGTTCTTGATCGGTGTCATGTCGATGAAATCGATCACGATCAGGCCGCCGATGTCGCGCAGGCGCAACTGGCGTGCGATCTCTTCCGCTGCTTCCAGGTTGGTTTGCAGAGCGGTTTCCTCAATATCACTGCCACGGGTTGCACGAGCGGAGTTGATATCGATGGAGACCAGCGCCTCGGTCGGGTCGATCACAATGGAGCCGCCGGAGGGCAGTTTAACTTCCCTCTCAAAGGCGGTTTCGATCTGGCTTTCGATCTGGAAGCGGTTGAACAGAGGTGTCTGTTCCTTGTACAGCTTGATGCGGCTTTCGTAGCTCGGCATCACCTGTTGTGCAAACAACAGTGCCTGGTCGTATACGCTGGGGTTATCGATCAGCACTTCGCCGATATCGGCGCGCAGGTAGTCACGAATGGCGCGGATCACAACGTCACTTTCCTGGTAAACCAGGAAGGGGGCCGGGCGCTCATTTACCGCCTGGATCGCATCCCACAGAGTAATCAGGTAATCCAGGTCCCACTGCAGTTCTTCCGAGCTGCGGCCGATGCCGGCGGTACGCACGATTGCGCCCATGCCGTCAGGGATGTTGACACCGGACAATGCTTCCTTGAGCTGGGTGCGGTCGTCGCCTTCGATGCGACGGGAGATGCCGCCTGCGCGCGGATTGTTCGGCATCAGAACAAGATAGCGTCCAGCCAGGCTGATGAATGTTGTCAGGGCGGCACCCTTGTTGCCTCGCTCTTCCTTGTCGACCTGAACGATGACTTCGGTGCCTTCCTTGACCACTTCCTTGATATTGGGGCGTTGGCCACGCTCAGGCTGCTTGCAGAAATATTCGCGGGAGATCTCTTTCAGCGGCAAGAAGCCGTGACGCTCAGCGCCAAAATCGACAAAGGCAGCCTCAAGGCTGGGCTCGACGCGTGTAATACGGCCCTTGTAAATATTGGCTTTCTTCTGTTCGCGGCTATCGGACTCGATATCCAGATCGAAGAGGCGCTGGCCATCAACCAGCGCTACGCGCAACTCTTCAGGCTGAGTTGCGTTGATGAGCATTCTTTTCATGTTGTGTGCGTTCTCATAAACGCAACGCTTCTCGCCCTGGCTGTGAGGGGAAAAATCAATGTCCAGTCTTTGGATACAGCTGCCCATCATGCAGGCTGCCCGTGCAGCCGCGCAATCGGCGGGCTGCCACGATCGTCAGTGAAGGAAACGCGGACCTATGTCGTTATAGTCTCTGGTTGTGGCTGCCCGGTTTGTAAGTACGGGCAGGTTCCTGGTCAGCGTGCGTCTTCACCTCCAACTGAACCTTCCTTTCGCGAAGGTCGTGAAAGCGTTACGTGAAAGTGTTGTTTTTCACGAAAAATCTTGTGTTCTGCCGTCGGTCGGGGCTGTCGCAGCCACTCGTCCGGGGTAAATTGGCGGGGCTTGCTGCATGGATTTTAAATTTACTAAAGCCAACCGCCCGCGGCATCGCTAGAATATAACAGTTAACCCCCCAAGGCATCAATTGAGAGTCAATCCGTCGGTATGACGCATAAACAGCAAGAGCAGCAACAGCAGCCACAACAACAGGTTCGATTCGTGGAAGTGGATGCGGACCAGGCAGGGCAGCGCATCGACAATTTTCTGCGTACAGCGCTCAAGGGCGCGCCCAAGAGTCTTATCTATCGCATCCTGCGCAAGGGTGAAATTCGGGTTAACAAGAAACGTGTGAAGCCGGATACCCGGCTCAATGCGGGTGACTTGATCCGTATTCCGCCGGTTCGTGTCGCTGAGCGGGGTGAAGCGGCCCCAGTGGGTGCGGGCTTGGCCGAGCATCTTGAAAATGCAGTGCTCTATGAAAGCGATAGTCTAATCATCATCAATAAGCCGGCAGGGCTGGCAGTGCATGGTGGCAGCGGAGTCAGTCTGGGCCTGATCGAAGCGTTGCGCCAGATCCGGCCAGACTGTCGCTTCCTGGAGTTGGTGCATCGACTCGATCGTGATACCTCTGGCTGTATCATGGTGGCCAAGAAACGCAGCATGTTGCGTTACTTGCACGAAGCGTTGCGTATGCGCAAGGTGAACAAGGTCTATCATGCATTGGTAGTTGGGCGCTGGCCGAGCCGTCGCAATAAGGTGGATGCACCGCTGCAGCGGTTTGAGTTGAAATCGGGTGAGCGAATCGTCAAGGTCCATCCCGAGGGTAAGCCGTCAGTCACCGAATTCAAGGTGTTGCGCCGTTATCAGGACCTGGCGACACTTGTGGAAGCTCGCCCGTTGACGGGGCGTACGCATCAGATTCGTGTGCATACCCAGTTTGCCGGCCATCCGATTGCAGGTGATGTCAAATATACTCCCGATGAGGATAATCGGCACTTTCGTGACGAGGGGATCAAGCGTCTTATGTTACATGCGGCGCGACTGGAGCTTGCCTTGCCGGATGGTGAGCGTCTGCGTGTAGAGGCGCCCCTGGATGTCGATACGGAAAGTGCCTTGTCGCGGCTGGCCGCTGATCAGGCTGAGTGAATACAGGAAAGGAAAGTCATGGATTTGCAGCGCAGGACCGAAATTTTTACGGTTGCCGATCATTGTCTTATTTCAGGTGTGGCGCCGAGCCCTGAGCGATTGCAAGCTCAAGTGCCCGGCATTGCAACGGCTCAGCTTGAACAGGTGCTGGGAGAATGGTGGCAGCAGTTGCCCTTGAGGGTACGTCTGCAGGAACTGCCCGGTTCTGCCGTGCTGGATGTGCCTGACTCGATGCAGCAATTATTTGCTCGCATATGGCGTCAGGCACTACAGGAGGCATCTGCAGAGCTGGAACGGCAGGAGCAGCAGTTGGAGGCTGAATCAAATGAAAAGCAGCGAGCCTGTGATGATGCCTTGAAACACTCCCGTGAGCAGTTGGTTGAACTTGAGCGGCAGAACCGAGATCAGGCTTTGAAGTTGGAGCAGCTGCAGGGTCGTCTGGGGGCTCTTGAGGTCGAATTGCAACAATCGCGGCACGAGCATGAGGCTGAAACGGCCGAGTTGAAGAAGGAACAGCAGCTCAGGGTTAATACGCAACAAGAGCTGGAACAGCTGCGCAAGACTTATGAGGATGCTCAACGCGTGTTCGATCAGCGGGTACGGGATGAACAGCGCCATAATCTGGAAGCCTTGGCCAAGGCAGAGGTGGATACACGGCACTACCGTAATGCGCTGGAGAAATTACAGGATGAAAGTGGTCGCAAGGAGGCTGATCTGACCCGTGAAGCGCATGAATTGCGCAGTCGTTTGTCACGCAGTGATGCCAGGAACGAAAGCCTGTCCAGTCAGGTGCGTACCCAGGAAGAGGCTCTGCGCGAATTGCAGTCACATGATGCACAGCAGCAGCGTGACCATGCGCAGGTCAGTGCTCAGCTCCTGTCTGCCACCAACAGGAATAAACGCAGTGAAGAGCAGCTTCGACAGCTGGAGGAGCGGCTGCAGGAATTGAGCCAGAAGCAGGTGGAAACCAATAGCGACGGTGCCCGCCGTGAAGCCCAGCTGCGTGCCCAGTTACAGCAGCGGGAAGATGAAATGATTAAGGTGCAGGCGCGAGCCCAGGCGTCCGAAATGCGTGTCGACGCTTTGGAAGAAGAAATACGGCGCCTGAAGCAGCGGGGCTAGATAACCTTGGGGCCCCTTGGGGTTTGATTGTATATTCCCAAGTGTTATATTAAAAAACTGTTTATAACTTGATTAGAGTAAAGTCAATGAAGCTGCAGCAGTTGCGCTACATATGGGAAGTGGCACGCCACGACCTTAACGTGTCAGCCACCGCCCAGAGTTTGTATACCTCTCAGCCCGGTATCAGCAAGCAGATCCGGCTGCTTGAGGACGAGTTGGGGGTAGAGGTATTTGCCCGTAGTGGCAAGCACCTGACGCGGGTCACTCCGGCGGGTGAGGCGATACTGGCAATTGCCGGTGAAGTGCTGCAGAAATGTGATGCCATTCGCCAGGTTGCGCAGGAGTTCAGCGACGAGCGCAAGGGCAAATTGGAGGTTGCAACCACGCATACCCAGGCGCGTTACGCTTTGCCGTCCACCATTCATGATTTCATCAAGGTATATCCCGATGTGTCCCTGCACATTCATCAGGGTACACCAATGCAGATCTCCGAGATGGCGGCAGATGGTACGGTCGACTTTGCTATTGCGACCGAGGCAATGTCTCATTTCAGTGATCTGATCATGATGCCCTGCTATAGCTGGAACCGCTCGGTGGTCGTGCCGGAGGGGCATCCGCTGACCAAATTGCCCGAGCTGACGCTGGAAGCGCTGGCCGAATGGCCGATCATCACCTACGTTTTCGGCTTTACCGGGCGCTCCAAGCTGGATGACGCCTTCACCAATAAGGGGCTGGAACCCAAAGTGGTGTTGACGGCGGTGGATTCCGACGTGATCAAGACCTATGTGCGTTTGGGGCTTGGTGTGGGCATCATTGCCACCATGGCGTTTGAAGAGGGCAAGGATGAAGGTCTGGTAGCGCTGGATGCCAGTCATCTGTTCGAGCCCAGTGTCACCCGTATCGGCTTCCGTAAGGGCAGCTTCCTGCGCGGCTATATGTACGAATTCATTCAGACTTTTGCCCCCCATCTGACGCCCGAGCTTGTGCGCCAGGTTCAAGCGTGCAGCAATCGACACGATATCGAGGCGCTATTTGAGGGCTTGGAGCTGCCAGAGCATTGAAAGGGAATAGGTGACAGGGTAAATTGTGGCGCACTTTATTAATTGACTGGAGGCGTCCGCGTGGAACTGGCTTGTCTTGACCTGGAAGGTGTTCTGATCCCCGAAATCTGGATTGCATTTGCTGAAGAAACCGGTATCGAGGAGCTGAAAGCCACGACCCGGGATATCCCCGATTACGATGTGCTGATGAAGCAGCGCCTGCGTATTCTGGATGAGCATGGTCTGACTCTGTCCCAGATTCAGGACACCATTAGCCGTCTGTCGCCTCTGGAAGGTGCTCGCGAGTTCGTTGACTGGCTGCGCGAGCGCTTCCAGGTGGTTATTCTGTCCGATACCTTCTACGAATTTGCAGCTCCGCTGATGAAGCAGCTTGGTTTTCCGACGCTGTTGTGCCACAAGCTGGAAGTCAATGACGAGGGACGTATCACTGACTACACCCTGCGTCAGCGTGACCCTAAACGCCAGTCTGTGCGTGCGTTCCAGTTGCTGAACTACCGCGTTATTGCCACCGGTGACTCCTACAACGACACTACCATGCTGGCTCAGGCCGAGTCTGGTATTCTGTTCCACGCGCCGGATAACGTAATCGCTGAATTCCCGCAGTTCCCGGCCGTACACAGCTATGAGGACCTCAAGGCTGAATTCGTCAAGGCCAGCGTACGTGACCTGACGATCTAAGTCGATGCAGTATCCCGCCTCGGGCACCCCTGCTCGAGGCTGTCCGGAGGAGGCCCTTATAGATGAAACGATTGTTGCACAAGTCGCTGATGTTGGGTGTTTACCTGCCGGCCGCGGCACTTACGCTGGGGGCCTTCTCATATCAGCCTCTCGAATACTCATTGCCACTCGAACTTCCGGCGTCGAAGGTTGCGGAGATTCAGCCGGAAGATCCGCAGTCGCTGACGGATGTGAGTGTTGCGGATTTTGTGTATGCCATTCAACCGGGCGATACGCTCAGTACCATTTTCGAGCGTCTTGGCGTCTCCCAGAAAGAGATGTACGAGGTGTTGGAGAGCGATGTTTCTATCCTGGCGCTGGATACGCTGAAGCCAGGCGACAAACTGGGCTTTTGGCTGGAAGGTGGCAAGCTGCAGCAGCTTGAGCTGAGATTCAATGCCGCCCATCAGGTGGTCTTCACACGTGCCGCTCAGGAAGCTTTCGAATACAGCGAAGTGCTGGTTGAAGGTGAGTGGCGCGAGCAGGTGGTTGCAGGCGAGATCAATGGCAGTTTTTATACCTCTGCCAAACGTGCCGGCCTGAATGCGGCCGAAGTGCAGCGTATCTCTGCGGTGCTTCAGGACAAGATCAACTTCCGCCGTGACCTGCGTGCTGGGGATCAGTTTCAGGTGGTGCGAGCTGAGCAGTATATCGAGGGTGAGCCCACCGGTAATACCCGGCTTGAAGGCTTACGCGTACTGAACCGGTCCCGTGAGCTGACCGCGTTCATGTTTGACGGCAATTACTACGACCTCAATGGTGAAAGTCTGGCGCGTGCCTTCATGCGTTATCCGACCAAGCGTCGATTCCGGCTTAGCTCCCAGTTTAACCCCTACCGCAAGCACCCGGTGACGGGACGTGTACGTCCACATAACGGCACCGATTTTGCTACACCGATCGGGACGCCGGTTCTGGCGACAGGTGATGGTGTGGTCACCCGTGTTACCAAGCACCCCTATGCCGGGTTGTATATCGTGATCGAGCATGGCGAGAAATACAAAACCCGCTTTTTGCATCTGAGCAAGGCGCTGGTGCACAAGGGGCAGACGGTGAGTCGAGGTCAGAAGATCGCGCTATCCGGTAACACCGGGCGTTCAACAGGCCCGCATCTGCACTACGAGCTGCATATCAATGGGCGTCCGGTCAACGCAATGAAAGCGCCGATTCCGGTGGCTGATGCTGTTGGTCAGGATGACCGCATGGCGTTCAATCAGCTCAAGGATCGTTTGCTCGAGCAGATGAACGGAAGCCAGGGCTGAAGTCGAGACCTCGGCCCGGCCAATTGCCTGCAAGGGCTCAGTTGAGCTGTTGCAGGCAATTAATCAGGTTGTTGACCTTGTTGAAGGTCTCCTGATATTCCTCCTCGATCTGCGAATCTGCCACTATCCCTCCGCCTGCCCAGCAGTAGATGGAGCCCTCTCGACACAGCAATGTGCGTATGGTGATGCTGGTGTCCATGCGTCCGCAACAACTGATGTAGCCTATGGATCCGCAATAGATTGAGCGACGCTGGGGCTCCAGTTCGTCAATGATTTCCATGGCCCTGATCTTTGGCGCTCCAGTGATGGAGCCGCCCGGGAATGAATCTCGCAGCAGTTGTAAGGGGCTGGCGCCGGCTTGCAGTTCGCCCGTAACTACGCTGACCATGTGGTGGACATTGGGGTAGGGTTCGATACTGAACAGCTCGGGCACCCTGATGCTGCCAGGTGCGCAGTTGCGACTGAGGTCGTTGCGCAGCAGGTCGACGATCATCAGGTTTTCGGCCCGGTCCTTGGGTGAATTCAATAGCTCGTCTGCCAGTGCCTGATCTTCCGCCGCTGTCTGGCCGCGGGGGCGGGTGCCCTTGATGGGGCGTGTTTCAACCTGTCCGTGCCGGTCGCTGAGCAGGAAACGCTCCGGTGACAGCGACAGAATGCTGCCTTCGGGCATGTCCATGAATGCTGCGAAAGGTGTTGGTGCAATCTGCCGCAGTGCCCGGTAAGCCTGCCAGGTGTCGCCTTCATAAGCAGCCTTGAAGCGCTGGGCGAAGTTGATCTGGTAGCAGTCACCGGCATGGATGTAATCGTCGATCCGCTGCAGGGCGTTACGGTAGTCGTCGGCGGTCAGATTGCTGACAAATGGCGTGGTCAAGCGGAATGCCTGGGGTGTATGGCTGGCTGGCTGTTCCAGTCGCTGTTGTACCTGTTGTAACAGGGCGGAGTCGGCGAGGGGGTGGCTGACCAGGCGGCATGTACGCAGCTGGTGGTCTATGATGATGGCCCAAAGATAACGTCCAACCAGCAGCCAGGGGTGGTCGATATCCGCATCGGCCTGCTGCGGCAGCTGCTCAAGGGATCGGCCAAGATCATAGCCGAACAGCCCGATCAGGCCGCCGCAGAAAGGCAGGTCGTCATCGTGTTGTACGCTGCCGAGTTCACTCAGGCAGTGATCCAGGTAGGCAAAAGGTTCCAGAGCACCAGTGTCCAGCGGTTGCTGCTGCGCATCAATGACCTTTAGTCCTGTGGGGCCGAAGCGGATAACGCGGTCCGGAGCCGCCGACAAGATGTCATAGCGTCCGCCAAGGGCGTCCGGCTGGCTGCTGTCGAGCAGAATGGCGTGTCCAAGTGGGCGGATGCGCTCCAGTAATTCGTGGGCGCCCAGTTCATAGTCAATGTACTGCTGTTGAATCAAGCCGGGTCCTCGGCAAAAGTGGTGATTCTATCATCCTTGGGCACCTTGGGTGCGTTCATTATGTTGATGGGGCGTATAATGCCCGAGTTGTACTGATTGGAATGTTGTCATGAAACACCCTTTTGAGATTAAGGAAGCGCAGCTGGTGCTGCCGGACCAGCTGCTGCATTACCGTTTGTACCGCAACACGCAGGCAACGAGCTCGCGCCGGCTATTGTTGATTCACGGGGCAGGGGTTGCCGGTGAGGATACCTGGCATATGCTGACGGCCTTTTTGACGCAGTGGAGTGAGATTCTGGTGCCGGACCTGCGTGGCGCCGGCGGCAGCTACTATCCCGACCGCCAGGAGCATTCCTTTGATGTGCACGAGCTGGTGAATGATATGGGCTCCCTGGTTGACCATCTTGGCTGGTGGCAGTTCGATCTGGGAGGTTATTCACTCGGTGGTCTGGTCAGCATGCTGTTGAAGCAGCGTTACAGTGATCGTATCGGCAAGCAGTACCTGCTGGAGTCGGCGGTGCTGGATCGCCCCGACTGGGAGAGTACCGTCGAGCTGCGCCGGCGCTATTCGGAGGCGGCTGTTCATCTGCGCTCGACGGATCGCGACCAGGGAATTCGTCAGTTTCTCGACACCATCTCGCCTAATCGCAAGGTGTCGCAGCAAACGGAGTCGGTTGCCGTCAGTCGGCTGGCGCGCAGGCCGCTGGGCTTTGCCCACTCGCTTGATGCCGTTACTGCCGCCATCAGCAGCATCGACCGTGAGTCATTGCTGGCGGCCCAGGGCGATGTCAGCAGTTTCATCGGTGGCCAGAGTGTCGAGTTGATGCATCAATTACACTTGAGTCTGGCCGAGCAGATGGCGAACTGGCACTACTTCATGGTGCCGGGCACCGACCATTCGTTACCGTTCCAAAAGCCGCGCCAGATTGCGCGGATTATGAATGAGGAGCTTGAACGCTCCCTCCAAACAGTCTGAGGGAATCCCCCTAGACTTTTGTCTGATGTTGACAATTTTTCTCTATAGTTGAGTTGACGCTCGGTTTTGGCATCGGTATTGTTGCTTCTGAAAATATTGTCGACAATCTTGAATCAGGGTTGTGCAGAACGTGAGTAAAAAAAGCGGAGAGCTGAAGGTGGTTCCTCTGGAGCCTGAAACGCGGACACTGGCAGATCGCGTCTGTCGGCAGATCGTAACGGCCATCGTTAAGGGTGAGATCCCGCCGGGCCAGAAGATCAGTGAGCCGGAACTGGCGCGCACCTACGGCATCAGCCGAGGGCCACTGCGTGAAGCCATTCGTCGCCTGGAAGGGTGGCGCCTGGTTGAACGCAAGGCACATGTCGGTGCTCGAGTGGTTCAGCTGTCGACACGTGAACTGATCGAGATTTATCGGGTGCGTGAAGCGCTCGAAGGCATGGCCTGCCGTTTGGCAGCGAAGAACATGACGGATGAAGAGATCGCCAGCCTCAAGCAACTGCTCGACGAGCATGAAGCTTCGGTTGATCAGCGCGAAGGGCGCTCCTACTTCCAGAAGGAAGGTGACCTCGACTTCCATTACCGAATCGTACAGGGCAGCAAGAACGCCAAATTGCTGGAGCTGCTTGGCGATGACCTGTACCACCTGGTACGTATGTACCGCTATCAATTCAGTGTTTCCAGTTCCCGTCCCAAACGGGCGCTCAAGGAGCATCGCCAGATTATTGATGCAATCGAGTCCAGGGATGAAGAGTTGGCCGAGATGTTGATGCGTCGCCATATCAGTGCGGCCCGTCGCAATATCGAAGCCAAACTGGATACCGAGACCAAACCAGAAGGGGATAAACATGGCTGAGAAACTGACTGCGGGTGCGCGCTTCCGTAAAGCGCTGGCTGAAAGCCAGCCGCTGCAGATCGTGGGTACCGTCAATGCTTACAATGCGATGATGGCCACCCGTGTGGGTCACCAGGCGATCTACCTGTCCGGTGGCGGTGTCGCCAACGCGTCCTACGGTCTGCCGGACCTGGGCATGACCTCCATGAATGATGTGGTTGAAGACGTGCGCCGTATCACCAGCGCTGTTGATACCCCGCTGATGGTCGACATCGATACCGGTTGGGGCGGTGCCTTCAACATTGCACGCACCATCAAGGAGATGGAAAAGGGCGGTGCGGCGGCTGTTCACATCGAAGACCAGGTTGCCCAGAAGCGTTGCGGTCACCGTCCGAACAAGGAGATCGTGTCTCTGGAAGAGATGGTCGACCGAGTGAAGGCGGCTGTCGATGCCAAGACCGATGATAATTTCTTCATCATGGCGCGTACCGATGCCTTTCAGATGGAAGGTCTGAATGCCGCCGTTGAGCGTGCCCAGGCGTGCCTGGAAGCCGGTGCCGACGGTATCTTCGCTGAAGCGGTTCACACCCTGGATGATTACCGTGCCTTCTCTAATGGCATCAACGGTGCTCACCTGCTGGCGAACATCACCGAATTTGGCGCTACGCCGCTGTTCAACAAGGCCGAGCTGGCTGAAGCCGGTGCGACCATGGTGCTGTACCCGCTGTCCGCCTTCCGTGCCGCCAACAAGGCTGCCCTGAACGTATACGAGCACCTGCTCAACGACGGTGACCAGAAGGCCGTGGTCGATACCATGCAGACCCGCATGGAACTGTACGATTTCCTCAACTACCACGACTTCGAACAGAAGCTGGACGCCCTCTTCAAAGAAGGCAAAAACAAATAAATATAAGTCATCATCCGCTTTGCGGATCGAGATAACTGGTACAGGGAGGCCCTGCCTCCCGGCAACAGATTAAGGAGATACAGATGGCAGAAGCAAAGAAACTCGGTGGCGCTGGTCTGCGTGGACAGTCCGCAGGTGAAACCGCTCTGTGCACCGTGGGTAAAACCGGTGCCGGCCTGACCTACCGTGGTTACGACATCAAGGAACTGGCCGATAAGGCACAGTTTGAAGAAGTTGCTTACCTGCTGCTGTACGGCAAGCTCCCGAACCAGGCTGAGCTGGATGCCTACAAGGCCAAGCTGAAAGGCATGCGTGGCCTGCCTGAAGCACTGAAAGTCGTACTGGAACAGATCCCGAAAGACGCTCATCCGATGGATGTGATGCGTACCGGTTGCTCCATGCTGGGTAACCTGGAGACCGAAATGGACTTCAGCGAACAGCATGACAAGATCGACCGCATGCTGGCCGTGTTCCCGTCGATCATCAACTACTGGTACAACTTCGCCCACAACGGCAAGCGTATCAACACCGAGACCGATGCCGACTCTATCGGCGAGCACTTCCTGTGGACCCTGCACGACAAGAAGCCGGATCCGCTGCACGTTCAGGTGATGCACGCATCCCTGATCCTGTACGCTGAGCACGAGTTCAACGCCTCTACCTTCACGGCGCGTGTCTGTGCATCCACCCTGTCCGACATCCACAGCTGCGTAACCGGTGCCATCGGTTCCCTGCGTGGTCCGTTGCACGGTGGTGCCAACGAAGCGGCCATGGCGATGATCGAACAGTGGACATCTGCCGATGAAGCTGAAGACGCGATCCTGGGCATGCTGTCCCGCAAGGACAAGATCATGGGCTTTGGCCACGCGATCTACCGTGAGTCCGATCCGCGTAACGCCATCATCAAGGAATGGTCCAAGAAGCTGTCCGAACAGGTGGGTGACACCGTGCTGTACCCGGTTTCCGAGCGTGTTGAAGCGGTCATGTGGCGCGAGAAGAAGCTGTTCTGCAACGCTGACTTCTTCCATGCTTCTGCCTACCACTTCATGGGTATTCCGACCGAGCTGTTCACACCGATCTTCGTATGTTCGCGTGTTGCCGGCTGGACCGCTCACGTTATGGAGCAGCGTGCCAATAACCGTATCATCCGCCCGTCTGCGGACTACACCGGCCCTGAAACGGCCGAGTGGGTACCGATCGAAGAGCGCGCCTGATGCGCCGGGGTGTAGTCATCGCTGGCTACACCCCTTTTATTATCGGCCTCTTTTTATCGGTATACCGGCCCGGATGCAGCGAGCCCCCGGGGTACGGATGCATCTTCAAGGCCCGCGTCAATGAACACTACTCGATGGACTCCCGACGCCATGAATACAGAATTTCGTAAATCCCTGAACGGTACCGACCTGGACTTCTTCGACACCCGCGCGGCTGTTGAAGCGATCGAAGCCGGTGCCTATGCCAAACTGCCGTACACCTCCCGTGTGCTGGCCGAGCAGCTGGTACGTCGCTGCGAGCCGGAAGCCCTGACCGCTTCCCTGAAACAGCTGATCGAGCGCAAGCGTGATCTGGACTTCCCCTGGTACCCGGCTCGTGTAGTCTGCCACGATATCCTGGGTCAGACCGCACTGGTCGATCTGGCTGGCCTGCGTGACGCTATCGCCGACAAGGGTGGTGACCCGTCCAAGGTCAACCCGGTGGTACCGACTCAGCTGATCGTTGACCACTCCCTGGCGGTTGAAGCGCCGGGCTTCGATCCGGAAGCGTTCGAAAAAAACCGCGCCATCGAAGACCGTCGTAACGAAGACCGTTTCCACTTCATCGACTGGACCAAGACCGCGTTCAAGAACGTGGACGTAATCCCGGCCGGTAACGGCATCATGCACCAGATCAACCTGGAGAAGATGTCCCCGGTGATTCAGGCTCGTGACGGCGTGGCTTTCCCGGATACCTGTGTCGGTACCGACTCTCACACTCCGCATATCGATGCTCTGGGCGTTATCGCCATCGGTGTTGGCGGTCTGGAAGCTGAAACCGTGATGCTGGGCCACCCCTCCATGATGCGCCTGCCGGACATCGTTGGCGTTAAGCTGGTTGGCAAGCGCCAGCCGGGTATCACCGCCACCGATATTGTGCTGGCTATCACTGAGTTCCTGCGTCAGGAACGTGTGGTGGGTGCGTATCTGGAATTCTTCGGTGAAGGTGCCGACAGCCTGACCATCGGCGACCGTGCCACCATCTCCAACATGACGCCGGAATTTGGCGCCACTGCCGCGATGTTCTACATCGATGAGCAGACCATCGACTACCTGAAGCTGACCGGTCGCGAGCCGGAGCAGGTCGCGCTGGTCGAGCAGTATGCGAAGGAAACCGGACTCTGGGCGACTGCACTGGAAGAGGTGGAGTACGAACGGGTACTGGAGTTCGATCTGTCCACTGTAGTACGCAACATGGCCGGTCCGTCCAACCCCCACCGTCGCCTGCCGACCACAGCTCTGCACGAACGCGGTATCGCCGACGAAGACAAGCTGGCTGACGCACGCAAGGAAGAGGAAGAAGGTCTGCTGCCGGATGGCGCTGTCATCATCGCGGCGATTACCTCCTGCACCAATACCTCCAACCCGCGCAACGTGGTTGCGGCCGGTTTGCTGGCGAAAAAAGCGAACGAACTGGGCCTGATCCGCAAGCCCTGGGTCAAGTCTTCCTTCGCACCGGGTTCCAAGGTTGCTCGTCTGTACCTGGAAGAAGCTGGTCTGTTGCCGGAACTGGAAAAGCTGGGCTTCGGCATCGTGGCTTACGCCTGCACCACCTGTAACGGCATGTCCGGCGCGCTGGATCCGAAGATTCAGCAGGAGATCATCGATCGCGACCTGTACGCCACCGCCGTACTGTCCGGTAACCGTAACTTCGACGGCCGTATCCACCCGTACGCCAAGCAGGCGTTCCTGGCATCTCCGCCGCTGGTCGTGGCCTACGCCATCGCCGGCACCGTGCGCTTCGATATCGAGAAGGACGTACTGGGCACCGACCAAAACGGTAACCCGATCACGCTGAAGGATCTGTGGCCGTCAGACGAAGAGATCGATGCGATCGTCAAGGAAAGCGTCAAGCCGGAGCAGTTCAAGCAGGTTTACATCCCGATGTTTGACCTGGGTAAGGTCGAAGAAGCGGACAGCCCGCTGTACGACTGGCGCGAGATGTCCACCTACATCCGCCGTCCGCCGTACTGGGAAGGTGCCCTGGCCGGTGAGCGTACCCTGAGCGGCATGCGTCCGCTGGCGGTACTGGGTGACAACATCACCACCGACCACCTGTCGCCGTCCAATGCGATCCTGGCCAGCTCTGCGGCCGGTGAATACCTGGCCAAGATGGGCCTGCCGGAGGAAGACTTCAACTCCTATGCGACTCACCGCGGTGACCACCTGACTGCTCAGCGTGCAACCTTCGCCAACCCGAAACTGCTCAACGAGATGTGTCTCGACGCTAACGGCGAAGTGATCCAGGGTTCTCTGGCGCGCCTGGAGCCGGAAGGTCAGCAGATGCGCATGTGGGAAGTGATCGAAGCCTACATGAACCGCAAGCAGAACCTGATCATCGTGGCAGGTGCCGACTACGGTCAGGGCTCGTCCCGTGACTGGGCGGCCAAGGGCGTGCGTCTGGCCGGCGTGGAAGCGATCGTGGCCGAAGGCTTCGAGCGTATCCACCGTACCAACCTTGTGGGCATGGGTGTACTGCCGATGCAGTTCAAGGAGGGCGATACCCGTCACACCTACGGTATCGATGGTACCGAGACCTATGATGTGAAGGGCGAGATCGCGCCGGGTGCTGACCTGACGCTGGTGATCAACCGTCGCAACGGTGAATCCGTTGAAGTGCCGGTGACCTGTCGTCTGGATACCGCTGCCGAAGTCGCCACCTACAAGGCTGGTGGCGTGCTGCAGCGCTTCGCCAAGGAGTTCCTGGAAGCGGAAGGCGCTGTCTGATTCCGAACTCTTGAAAACTGCCCGGGCTATCCATGATGGTTCGGGTATTTCCCGGGGCAGGAGCTGGTTCCGTGCCGGGATGTAACTGCATCGGACACGCCGTAAACCCATCCATGGGTGCTCGCTGTCGCCGTCCATGGCGACAGACGGTCCGCTGCAGCCACACCCCGCCACTTCCTTATATTCCTCAGCGGCTTTCTGCATCCGGCAACCGACTTATTTTGGAGCATTTACATGTCCAGTGTTCCCCAGATCAAAGTACCGGCCACCTACATCCGTGGCGGTACCAGCAAGGGTGTTTTCTTCCGTCGTCAGGACCTGCCTGAAGCCTGTCAGGAGCCCGGCGAAGCCCGCGACAAGCTGCTGATGCGCGTGATCGGCAGTCCCGATCCCTACGGTCAGCAGATCGACGGCATGGGTGGTGCCACATCCTCCACCTCAAAGACCGTCATCCTGGATAAAAGCACTCAGCCCGACCACGACGTTGACTACCTGTTCGGTCAGGTGGCGATCAATAAGGCGTTCGTCGACTGGTCCGGCAACTGCGGCAACCTGACCGCGGCTGTGGGTGCGTTCGCCATCAGCGGTGGCCTGGTTGATGCGGATCGGATTCCGCAAAATGGCATCTGCACCGTGCGCATCTGGCAGAAGAACATCCAGAAAACCATTATCGCCCATGTGCCGATCACCAATGGTGAAGTGCAGGAAACCGGTGATTTTGAACTGGATGGCGTGACTTTCCCGGCCGCCGAAGTAGTGATCGAGTTCATGGATCCGGCCGATGGCGAAGGTTCCATGTTCCCGACCGGCAATCTGGTCGATGACCTGGAAGTGCCGGGCGTGGGTATATTCAAGGCGACCATGATCAACGCCGGTATCCCGACCATTTTCGTTAATGCGGCCGATATCGGTTACACCGGTACCGAACTGCAGAAAGACATCAACGGAGATGCCGAAGCGTTGGCGCGTTTCGAAACCATGCGTGCCTATGGTGCGGTGAAGATGGGCCTGATTCAGGACATCGAAGAAGCGGTTGCCCGTCAGCATACACCGAAGATCGCTTTCGTGGCGCCGGCGACGAACTATGAAGCGTCCAGTGGCAAGCAGATTGGTGCAAACGACATTGATGTCTGTGTCCGTGCGCTGTCCATGGGCAAGCTGCACCATGCCATGATGGGTACGGCGTCTGTCGCCATAGCAACCGCAGCGGCGGTGCCGGGTACGCTGGTGAATCTGGCCGCCGGTGGCGGTGCGCGTGAAGCGGTTACCTTCGGCCATCCGTCCGGTACCCTGCGTGTCGGCGCGGCAGCGGAAGAGGTGAATGGCGAGTGGACCGCCAAGAAGGCCGTGATGAGCCGCAGTGCTCGTGTGCTGATGGAAGGTACTGTCCGTGTACCGGGTGATACGTTCTAATCAGCTTCACCATTGACTGAGCCCAGCAAACGCTGGGTTCAGTCTTGCACTCCATGCCGGGCCCGGTCAGTCTCCGCCAGGTGCCGAATGGGTTCTCGCGGGAAGGTGTCGCAGGTGCTCGGGGCCCAGCTCGGCGACCGAATTGACGCCCAGCAGGGCCATGGAGCGTTCCAGTTCAGTCTTGAGCAGGGTCAGAGCCCGCTCGACGCCACGCTGCCCACCTGATGCCAGTCCATACAGATAGGGGCGGCCGATGGAGCAGGCATCCGCGCCCTGCGCCAGCGCCTTGATGATATGGATACCGCGTCGAATACCGCCATCTACGATCAGTTCCAGCTGGTCGCTTATAACGTCACGAATCGGAGCTATGCAATCTACCGGTGCGGGCGCTCCCTCCAGCTGACGTCCACCGTGGTTAGAGACCATCAGGGCTGAAGCGCCTATGTCCACGGCTCGCTGGGCATCGGCAGGAGACTGAATACCCTTGATCACAAAAGGCCCGTCCCACTGCTCGGCCAGCCAGGCAGCATCTTCCCAGGTGACGGTGCGGTCGAACTGGCTGTTGACGTAGTCGATAAGCGCCATGGCACCTTTGCCCAGCGCATCAACGCGGTGCACCACATTGGCGAGGCGGAAATCCGAGTCGCGGCTGAGGTTGTACAGCCACTCGAAACTGGTGCCGTAACTGAAGAAATTACGCGGGGTGATTTTGGGGGGCATGGTCATGCCGTTGTAGAGGTCGCGCTCCCGGTTGCCGGCCAGGGGGGTATCCACGGTCAGGCACAGCGCCTGGTAGCCACTGTTCTTGCAGCGTTGCACAAACTCGCGGGTCAGCTCCCGGTCCTTGAGGATGTAGATCTGGAACATCTTGGGTCCGGATGTCGCGGCGGCAACGTCTTCCAGGCTGGTTGTGGCCATGGTCGAGAGACCGTAGAGCGTGCCGAACGCATCCGCCGCGCGGCAGGCGCCCAGCTCCTTTTCGTGGTGAAATAGGCGCGACATGCCGGTAGGGGACAGAAAGAACGGCAGTTGCAGTTCAGTGCCAAGCACTTTAGTCGTCAGGTCGATCGTGTCGACATCACGCAGGTAGTTGGGCAGCAACTCGTAGTCGTCGAATGCTTCGGTATTGCGGCGCATGCTCCATTCGTCATCGGCACCGCCATCAATGTAGTGGAACATGGGCGCAGGCAACTTGCGTTTGGCGCGTTTGCGCAGATCGGAAATGTTGTGACATTGTGACAGCGACGGCATGTCCTTTTCCTCGAATCAATAACCTGTAATGGGTTCAGTCTTTAAGATTTTCAGCCACAGCATCTATATGTGCTCGGGCTGCACGCCGGGCAGCGGCGGGATTGCGTTGCTCGATGGCGCGGTAGATACGGCGGTGCTGAGTGCGCAGTTGGCTCTTGATGGTGCCCTGAAAATAGAGCCTGTCGGATGTGTTGAATACGAAGCTCATCATCAGGTCGCGGATGCTGTTGAGTGCCAGCAGCAAAATCGGGTTGTGCGCCGCGGCGTATACGGCGTGATGAAAACGCATGTCCCGCTCGGCATGGGCTGTAGCGCTGTCCTCTTCGGGTTGTTCTGCAACCAGTGATTCATATACGGCTTTCAGGCTGATCAGGTCGTCTTCGGTTGCTCTTTGTGCGGCCAGGTAGGCGGCTTCACCTTCCAGTAGTCGGCGTACTTCGAGCAGGGACTCAAGCGTTTGCGGATGATTCTGCAGCAACTGCTGCAGTGGTGACCCGGGTTCGTTGCGATGCAGCTGAGGCTGTACTTCGCGAAAATTGCATACATAGTGGCCGCTGCCGCGACGGGACTCGATCACCCCGCGGGTGCGCAAGGTTTTCAAGGCTTCCCTCAGGGTATTGCGAGATACCTTGAGCTTTTCCACCAGGTGACGCTCGGAAGGCAGTCGCCCACCGGCTTTTAGCCGGCCATCCAGAATCATGGCTTCTATCTGGCGCGAGACCACTTCGGGCAGGGAATGGGACGCTGGCATGGAGGTTAATTCATCCTGATTGCTGAGTCGGTGGCGAATCTAGCCATAGTGGTATCTTTGTGGCAATGGTTGTCATTCTGGATGGGGATATTAAGGGTGTTATCTTCTTGTTTTTAAGAATTAAAAAGAGCGTTTTAGAACGAATTCATTGCGTTGAACTGGTAGGGCCAATCATGCGTTGGGGGATTGCCCGAGCACCCTCACAGGTAGTCGGGCATGACCGTGCGTGATCAGGACAGCCAGAATCTCAGGTAAAGATAGGCACAGGCAAAGCCGATCATCACCGCGATTGAAATGCGGCTATTCAGGGTCATAAGTGTGCCGGGGCGGCACTCAACAGGGACATGATCAGCCCTGATCGCCCTATGGTTCAGGTAGGCGATAAAGGGAGCCGTAATGAACGCGATGGTGGCTGCCATGTCGATCAGGCTGGTCAGCGATGTCATGAAAAACTGGTAGGTCAGCGCGGCACCGGCTGCCATGACCAGCAGGGTGCCGATGTAGAAGGGATCGGACTCGTCGAGTTTGTGATCATCCTGGTCTTCGGGAATATCAAGCCAGCGCCGGTGCAGCGAAGACAGTGCGCGCGGGAAGGCATCCATGATTGCCAGCAGGCTTGAATAGATGATGGCCAGAGCGGCCACGCCGATGACAGGGCCGGCACTGCTGCCGAAGACGGCCTGATAGAGGCTGATCAGCTGGGCAGAGAAGGCTGCGGAGCCTGACTCCAGCACGATACCCTTATCATGCATCAGGCCCGCGCCCAGTAGCATGAAGCAGATGGCCAGCAGCAGGGTGCCCAGGAAGCTTATATTGAAGTCAAACCGGCTCTCAGCCAGAGTGGGCGGCTGTTCGCTGTTTTCCGCCTTGGCCTTGGCCCAGAGCGACTGCCAGACGGAGGCATCCATAGGGACCGGCATCCAGCCGATCAGAGCGGCAACGAACATCAGGCCCGCGATATCCAGCTGAGTCGGCAAAAGCTGCACGCCTTCGCCCCAGGAAATCTGGGGAATGACAGTGGCGGTGGCAATCAGCGTACATACCATCATGATTACCACCAGGAACTTGGTCACCCGTTCCAGGGTGTTGTAGTGCCCCACTACCAGAATGGCGGAAGTGGCCGCAATCAGGCCCAGAGCCATCCAGTGGGTCGGCAGGTCCACCGAGAATACGACTTTGATCAGGCCTGCAGACATCAGTGCCAGCGCCGAGACGGCGAACAGTAGTGAGCTCAGGGTGATGAAAAAGTACAAACAGAGGATCCAGCGTCCTTGTCGACGATAGGCCTCCACCAGGGTAACGCCGGTGGCAGGCAGGTAGTCACTGGCAAAGCGGAAGGCCGGGTATTTGACGGCATTGGCCACAATCAGAATCAGTAACAAGGCTAAGCCGTAAAGTGCGCCGGCTCGGGTTGATTGCACCAGATGGGATGTTCCTACACTGGTCGCGGCAAACAGTAGACCCGGTCCCAGAATGCTCAATTTGTTAAGCCAGGAAGGCTTGGCCAGCGACGCCAGTGGCAAGGATGGATTCCGTTTCATACATAGCTGTCTCTTAT
Organism: uncultured Marinobacterium sp.; assembly: GCA_963677795.1. Lineage (GTDB taxonomy): Bacteria > Pseudomonadota > Gammaproteobacteria > Pseudomonadales > Balneatricaceae > Marinobacterium. Next base: position 3,875,872 of record OY782520.1, read on the forward strand.
AGGTTGTTATAGATTCCAGGCTTTACAGCCTGGCAACAGCTCTTCCTGCAACCTGTCCTGGAAAGGAGAGTGCAGGCATGAGTCTGATGGGTCGGCTAAGCTAGCAATAGTGCCGATAGGCCAGCAAGAGATTGCTACGAATGTGGGAAGTGGTATTTATAAGATTATGATAAATAAGATATTTTTTGGGTTTTTAGTGCTTTTATTTCGCCGTGATTGGCCCAACCAATTAGGGTTTGAAGATTTGGGTCTGGAAAAGGCGTCAACCTGACGGCAGCGGCTGGTGCCTTTGCTATCAGCGCGGACCTGGTTGAGGTCGAACGTAATTTGCCGAAAGGCTAACAGGCAGTGCCTGTAAATACATCAGGTGTTAATTTGGATGCTAACGGGTCATATCTTGATTCGAGAATGCTAATAAACTGTATCTGAAAGACATCACTGTCTGAATTGCGTACACTTGCAGAGATAACCCAAAAAGAGTAGATCCCTGTATGACGCGTACGCTACTGCGTTCGGGCTTGAAGCCGAGGGTCATATATCTGATCGTTGCGCTGCTGTTGGTCGTTGGCGGAGTTCTTACCGAATATGTTGTCGGTATGGCCAAGCAGCGAGCTACCCAGATTCGCAGCATGGAAGCTACGGCCCTGTTGGCCAGCATGAGAGCCCAGCTGGAAACCGAAGTGAATTCGGTGCTTTATCTCTCCAGAAGTTTGACAACCTTTGTTTCCACTTACCCGGACAGTTCGCCGGAGCGTTGGTATGAGCTTTCCCGTGAAGTTCTAGGTGAAGCGCCGCTGGTGCGTAACATTGGTCTGGCGCCGGATAATGTCATGCGGTTCGTGTATCCGCTGGAGGGCAATGAAGCGGTTATAGGTCTGGATTATCGTACTAACAGTGAACAGTGGCCTGCCGTCGAAGAGGCGATCATCAGCGGCAAAATGAAGCTGGCAGGTCCAGTGAGCCTCATTCAGGGAGGGCGGGGCGTTATCGCGAGGGAACCTATCCTTTATCGCCAGGGTACGCAGCGACACTACTGGGGGGTAGCCTCCATCGTTATCGATTTCGATGCGCTGATGCACAAGGCGGGTATAACCGAGACCGCTGCAGGTTTCGGTATTGCCATCCGTGGCCGTGATGGCACCGGTGAAGCCGGTGATGTTTTCTTTGGGGAGCGGGGAGTATTTACCGATCCTGTCGCCAAAATGCAGATCTTCTTTCCCGGCGGTGTTTGGGTTATTGCGGCTAAGCCCGTGTCGGGCGTCAGTGCTTCAGTTGTCTGGTTACGGCTGACGGCTTGGGGACTGTTGGCCTTGTTGGCTGGTTTGATCGTGATGATGTACCGCTTGTACAGTTTTGCTCACCGTCAATCGTTGACCGATCCGCTCACCGGAGAGGCAAACCGACGTTTGCTGATGAGCCGGTCGGAGCATCTTGCCCAGCTGTATCCTCGCACTGGCCTGGGCTTTGCGCTGTTGTTTATCGACCTGAACCATTTTAAGTCGGTCAACGACACCCATGGCCATCAGGTTGGTGATCGGCTCCTGATTGCAGCGGCCCGTCGCCTTAAAGACAATTGCCGCGCGTCTGATACGCTGGCACGTAACGGTGGCGATGAATTCATTCTCTTGCAGCCGGGTGTCGGTCTGGAGCATGTGCGCAAGCTGGCAGCCAAGCTGGAAGAGCTAATGGCGATTCCGTTCGAAATTGATGGGCTGGAACTGCGTATTTCAGCCAGCGTGGGATACGCGGTTTTCCCGAATGAATCCAATGACTGTGAAACCGTGATCAGCCTGGCCGATAGCCGAATGTATGCGCGTAAGCGCAAGAAAAGAGCGCTGGAGCAACAGGAGAAGCAGGTCACAGGGGATGAGGCAGCGGTCGAGTAAATCGGCCGTCTGCAGTGCGAAGGGCGGCCGTGGTGGCCGCCCTTTGAACGGATCAGCGCTGGTTCAGCACGTCTTTCAGTTTGGCGTCCATGTCACGCATGGATTTCTCAGTTGCTTCCCAGTCGATGCAGGCATCGGTAACCGACACGCCGTGCTTGAGCTGGGTCAGGTCATCAGGGATGGACTGGTTACCCCATTCCAGGTTGCTTTCGATCATCAGACCAACGATCGACTTGTTGCCTTCCAGGATCTGGTTGGCCACGTTTTCGGCGACCAGGGGCTGAAGGCCGGGATCCTTGTTGGAGTTGGCGTGGCTGCAGTCCACCATGATGTTGGCCTGCTGGCCAGCCTTTTCCAGGGCCTGCTCGCACAGCTTGACGCTAACGGAATCGTAGTTCGGCTTGCCGTTGCCGCCACGCAGGACTACATGGCCATAACGGTTGCCGCGGGTGCGCACGATAGAGACCTGGCCATCCCCACTCATGCCGAGGAAGCTGTGCGGGTGCAGTACAGATTTCATCGCATTGACGGCGACATCCAGACCGCCGTCGGTACCGTTCTTGAAGCCAACCGCGCAGGACAGGCCGGATGACATTTCACGGTGCGTCTGGGATTCGGTGGTACGTGCACCGATCGCAGACCAGCTGATCAGATCCTGGAGGTACTGCGGGGTGTTCGGATCCAGTGCTTCGGTTGCCAGCGGTAGGCCCATTTCAGACAGGTCGAGCAACAACTTGCGCCCAATATGCAGTCCTTCCTCGATATCGAAGGAGTCGTTCATGTGGGGATCGTTGATCAGGCCTTTCCAGCCCACCGTGGTGCGGGGTTTTTCGAAATAGACGCGCATGACCAGATATAGGGTGTCTTTCACTTCCTCGGCCAGCGCTTTCAACTTGCGGCCATACTCAAGCGCTGCCTCGGGATCATGGATGGAGCAGGGACCCACAACCACGAATAGACGCTTGTCTTTGCGGTCGAGGATATCCTTGATCACCTGGCGGCCTTCCATCACGGTTTTGGCGGCGGCTTCGGTCAGCGGCAGCTTGGCCTTGAGAGCTTCCGGCGTGATCAGCGGGATATTGGATTCAATATTGAGGTCTTCTACGCGTGTATCGGTCATCTTATAGTCCTGGCAGCGGCTTAAATGCTGAATGTCGGCTTTATTGGCTAGCCGATCCATTCTGTTTTACCACATCAGTGCGGCGGTTATAAGTGTCTGAAGGTGTGAGAGCCTGTGGGTGATACCGGTCTTGTGGGCAGGAGTGATAAACTTGGCGGAGGTTCAGGTCCTGATGGCGAACATTTCGGTGCTCCCGGGGTCAGAGCTGGCTGATGTGACTGAATAAGGATGATCGCTTTGTTGACTCGCGTGGTTTTACAGCCTGTGCTGGTGCTGTTGGTGACCCTTTTGGCAACCTTGACGGCCCAGGCAAGCCCTTTTGGTGCAGCGGCCAGTAATCAGCCGCTGGAAGTGAATGAGGCTTTTCGCTTGCGGGTCGAAGCGGCGGATGCCGGCATTACCCGCCTGATCTGGGACGTTGAACCAGGCTATTACCTCTACCGTGAACGTATTCAGGTTACCGTCCCCGAGGGTGTCGAGCTGGTTGAGCGGCTTGATGCCAGCGGCGACATGAAAGATGATCCCCTGTTCGGTCAAGTCGAGGTGTATCACAATCTGGCTGAAGTGGCATTGCTGCTGGGTCATGCCGAAGGTGCGGATGACAGTGCCGATCTGACGGTCAGTTATCAGGGCTGTTGGGAAGGTGGTATCTGCTATCCGCCGGTCACCAAAACGGTCAGTGTCAGCGATCTGCCAGCGACGGCGGGGTTGAGCTGGCCGGATGTTCAGGAAAACTCAGTTGCCTCCACTGCTCAAGAGTCTTCTGAACCTGAAGTGCCGCTGAGCGAACAGGATCAGTTCGCACGTCTGCTGGCTGGCGACAGCTGGTTATTGATGCTGGGTGCTTTTTTTCTTGCGGGCCTGGCGCTGTCATTAACGCCCTGTGTTTTGCCGATGATCCCCATTTTGTCCAGCATCATTGCGGGACAGGGGCAGCACCTTAATATTGCACGCGCTTTCCTGTTGTCACTGGTCTACGTGCTGGCGATGGCTTTCACCTATACCCTGGCAGGTGTGGCGGCGGGTCTTTTTGGTGCCAACCTGCAGGCGGCATTTCAGAACCCCTGGATCATCAGTAGCTTCAGTGCGGTTTTCGTGCTGCTGGCCTTGTCCATGTTTGGCTTCTATGACCTGCAGTTACCTTCTGCATTGCAGAGCCGGCTCAGCAATGCCAGTCATCGACAAAAAGGGGGTACCCTGGCAGGTGTCGCGGTCATGGGGCTGCTGTCGGCCTTGATTGTGGGGCCTTGTATGGCGGCGCCCCTGGCGGGTGCGCTGATCTATATCGGTCAGAGTGGTGATCCTGTTCTCGGCGGTGCGGCACTGTTCAGCCTGTCCATGGGGATGGGGGTTCCGCTGCTGCTGGTGGGCGCGTCAGCGGGCAAGCTGCTGCCACGTGCCGGGGCCTGGATGGAAGGAGTCAAGGCGGGTTTTGGTGTCGTTCTGCTGCTGATGGCCGTCTGGATGCTTGATCGCCTGTTGCCGACGGCCTTTACCATGCTGCTGGTCAGTTTGATTCTGCTGTTTAGTGCAGTGTATCTGGGGGCACTGGATCGTCTGCCGGAACATGCCCGTGGCTGGCACCGTTTCTGGAAAGGGGTGGGGGTGATACTGCTGGTGTATGGTGCCGCCCTGCTGGTGGGTGTGCTTTCGGGCGGCAAGAGCCTGCTCTATCCGTTGCAGGGTGTCGTGGGCGGAGTGGTAGCCCAGGATGCACAGTCAGCCAAGCTGCCATTTGAGACCGTCAGCCGTGAAGCCGATCTGGATCGCCTGCTGGCGCAGGCGAAGCAGCAGGGGCAGCCGGTCATGCTGGATTTCTATGCCGATTGGTGTATCTCCTGCATCGAATTGGACTATGTTACTTTCAGTGATGCAGGTGTTCAGCAGTCGTTGGCGTCGTTCAAGCTGATCAAGCTGGATGTCACCGCGAACGATAAGGAAGCCAAGGCCCTGTATCGCCGTTTCTCTATCATCGGACCGCCGGCACTGATTTTTTATGATGCCAGCGGCCAGGCGCGGCCTGAACTGACTCTGATCGGGGTGATCGATCCCGAAGATTTTATTGCCCAGGTTGGCCGCGTCCAGTTGTAATTGCAACGGGAGGTGAAGTGTGAACAGGGGAGTAGGGCTGCTACTGGTCATGTACGCCGGCGGCCTGATGGCTGCGGATCCGGAGCAGGGACGAACGCTCTATTACGGTGTTGAAATCGAACGCACTATTCAGGGTGAGCATTATACCGATGCGACCTGCGAAACCTGCCACGGCGAGGATTTCTATCAGCGTCAGGATCGCAAGGTGCACAGTTATGCGGCTCTGGAGGCCTTTGTCGAGGGCTGTAACACCAACCTGGATGTAGGCTGGTTTCCGGATGAAGTGACCGATGTGAGTGCCTGGTTAAACCGGGAATACTACCGTTTCGAGGAGTGAGTCAGAGGCCCCGCCATGAGCGGGGCCTCTGCGTTCAGGGTCCTGCCGAATTCAGGGCCCATATGCGCTCAGGACTGCAGTTCCGGCAGGTCGCGGAAAAGATCCAGTGCTTCGGGGTTGGCAAGGGCGTCCTTGTTTTTCACCTCTTCTCCCATAACCACCTTACGCACCGCCAGTTCGACAATCTTGCCGCTAATGGTGCGCGGAATGTCAGTGACCTGCACGACCCGTGCGGGGACATGACGCGGTGTGGTGTTGGCCCGGATAGTGTCCTTGATCGTCTTGATCAGGCTATCGTCCAGCTCGAGGCCCTCCTGCAGGCGTACAAACAGCACTACGCGCACATCGTTATCCCAGGGCTGGCCGATGCAAAGGCTCTCCAGTACGCCGTCCACTTTTTCCACCTGACGGTAGATCTCAGCGGTACCGATACGCACGCCGCCGGGGTTGAGCACGGCATCCGAGCGGCCGTGAATGATCAGGCCGTCATGCTTGGTGATCTCGCCATAGTCGCCGTGGGCCCAGATATTGTCGAACTGGCCGAAATAGGCGTCATGATACTTGCTCCCTTCAGGGTCGTTCCAGAAGCCGATCGGCATGGACGGGAAGGGCTGGGTACACACCAGTTCGCCTTTTTCCCCGCGTACCGGCTGGCCGTTGTCATCGAAGATCTCTACGGCCATGGCGAGGCCGCGACACTGCAATTCGCCGGCATATACCGGGCGGATTGGGCAGCCCAGTGCGAAGCAGGAGATGATGTCGGTGCCGCCGGAGATGGATGACAGCTGCAGATCGGCTTTGATGTCGCGATAGACATATTCAAAACTCTCATGCGCCAGTGGTGAGCCGGTAGAGAGCACCGCTTTCAGTGCGGGCAGGTTGTGACTTTCGCGTGGTTTGACGCCGGCTTTCTCCAGCGCTGCAATATATTTGGCGCTGGTGCCGAAGATGCTGATCTGTTCCTGCTCGGCGATATCCCAAAGTACGCTAGGCTCGGGCGCAAAGGGGGAGCCGTCAAAGAGAACAAGCGCACAGCCGGTGGCCAGACCGCTGACCAGCCAGTTCCACATCATCCAGCCGCAGGTGGTGTAGTAGAACAGGCGATCATCACGCCCGACATCCGTGTGCAGGATATGCTCCTTCAGGTGCTGCAGCAGGGCGCCGCCAGCACTGTGCACGATGCACTTGGGTACGCCGGTGGTGCCGGAGGAGTACATCACATACAGCGGATGATCGAAGGGCAACTGCTCAAAGATGATCTCTTCTGCCTCGGCATCGATGAAATCATCCCAGAGCACGGCGCGGTCGAGACCGCTGATATCGGGCTGAGCCTCGATGAACGGTGCGACGACGATGGTTTCCACCGAGTGCAGTTGATGGGCGATACCCTGAACCCGCTCCAGGCTGTTGAGTACCTTGCCGTTGTAACGATACCCGTCGGTGGTGATCAGCACCTTGGGCTCTACCTGGCCGAAGCGGTCCAGTACGCCGTTGATGCCGAAGTCCGGAGAGCAGGAGCTCCAGATGGCGCCAATAGAGGCCGTTGCCAGCATGCCGATCAGCGTGGCCGGCACGTTGGGCATAAAGCCTGAAACCCGGTCGCCCTGAGTAACCCCCTGTTTGCGCAGCGCGCTCGCCAGGCGGGCCACCTGGCGGTACAGCTCGGCATGGCTCAATTCGATGCGTGTATCGTCTTCGCCACGGAAGATGACGGCGGGGCGCTCGTCGCGGTAGCGCAGCAGGTTCTCGGCAAAATTGAGCCGGGCTTCAGGGAACCAGCGTGCGCCCGGCATGCGATCGGGGTGCTCCAGCACCGTTTCGCCGCGCTGCGAGGCAACTACGCCTGCGTAATCCCAGAGATCACTCCAGAATGCCGGGCTGTTTTCGATACTCCATTGGTACAGACTGTCATAGGAATCCAGAGACAGGTTGTGCGACCGGTTCAGCTGCTGCATGAAATCGTAAATGCGGGTGCGTTCGCAACGGGCCTGGCCTGGTGTCCAGAGTGGCGCTGTCATCGACCTCTCCTGATCTAATTTTTATGGATGAGATATCGTAGCGGTATATCAATGAAAGTTTACGTTTACGTAAACTTTCATTGATCTGTGCAGCAGAGTCAAGAGCGGCTAGGGAAAATACCTAATCGAAGGGCATTAGCGAAGGTAAGTTTTGCTTATTGCGCGAAAGCTGTCGGTGCCGGCACGACGCAGCCATTCAAAAGCAACCATTTCACGAGTAACCACATAGATTCCGCATTGGCGGAAGCGTGCAAGTGCTGCAGCCTTGTCGGCAGGCGAGCGAGAAGATACGCAATCTTCAACGATGTACACGTCTCGGTCCTGCTGCTGGAGCTCCAGTGCGGTCTGCAATACGCAGACATGCGATTCCATGCCAACGAGGATGACCTGATTACGTTCGCCGGCGTTGATGATTCGGCTCGGTTCTTCATCGGACATGGCTGAGAAGTGAATCTTCTCAATGATGTTTTCGGGCTGGATGCGTTCACGAATGGTGGGCAGGGTTGTGCCCAGCCCCCTGGGGTACTGTTCGGTGGCCAGCACCGGCACCTTGAGGCGGTTGGCGATATCGATCAGCCAGGCGCAATTGGCGACAACCTGTTCGGCCTGGTGGATGACCGGAGCCATTCTCTCCTGAATATCGATCACCAGCAGGCAGGATTGGTCGGGATGAATCAGCATAGTCTCTTCCTCCTGTATATGCGTGGCTGCAGCATAGCCCGAACAGGACCGGTCGTGAATTGCACAAGCAGGTCAGAGCAAGGCAGGATAGACAAAAAAATGGCAGACCGAAGTCTGCCATCTAAGGGCAAAGTAGCATTGCTTGCTTCGGAAGGATGGAATCCGAAGAGAAGATGAGAGTGCTGCCAGGCTTGCGCATGGCAACATGAGGTTATGCTAACAGAAAGCCAAAAGAGATACAGTTTTTAATTATTTAAAAAACTTTATGTATCATTTTTTATGCTCGGTGAATAATAGGACACTGGAGCCTTGCCGGTTTGCATGTTAGAACTGGCTAAAATAATGACAATCCTGTTGCCAAGGAGACCAGATGAAAGTTTATTCAATTGACGGCATCACCCCGGTGATCGATCCAACCGCCTATGTTCATCCCAGCGCTGTGCTGATCGGCGATGTGATCATTGGACCGCGTTGCTATGTGGGGCCAGCAGCTTGTTTGCGTGGCGATTTTGGTCGCCTGGTGTTGAAAGAGGGCGCTAACATCCAGGATACCTGTGTCATGCACGGGTTCCCCGGCACGGATACGGTTGTCGAAGAGGATGGGCACATCGGCCATGGTGCAGTGCTGCACGGTTGCGTGGTCAAACGCAATGCTCTGGTGGGTATGAATGCGGTGATCATGGATGGTGCAGTGGTTGGTGAATCATCGATCGTCGCGGCCATGGCGTTCGTCAAGGCCAAGTTCGAAGTGCCTGATCGCAGCCTGGTTGCGGGCTCTCCGGCGAAGGTCATTCGTGAGCTGGGTGAGCAGGAGATCGCCTGGAAATCGGCCGGCACACGCCAGTATCAGGATCTGGCCGTGCGCAGCCTAAATACCATGCAGGAGGTGGAAGCCTTGACCGAGGTTGAGCCGGACCGCAAGCGATTCAGCTTTAACGAAGAGGTGATTCCGCTGTACCAGGTCAAGCAGAAGTCAGAGTGATCTGAAGCGAGTGGAGGCTGCTGCCTCCACTTGAAACTTACTCTTCGGCCTTTTTGTCGCCGCCTTCATAGAATTGGGGCCAGTAGCGTTCTACGACCGGGCCATGGGTGTCGAAGGTGTGACAGGTGTTGAGCATTGGTGGTCGTTTGCCACCATGAGCACCAAAATCTTCCCGTTTCTCACGTTCATGATGGGTCGTCTGGTAGGCCGTGGTAGCCAGCACACCGAGCATTTCCAGCAGATGGGTGCAGCCCTGGGTGCCGCCCAGCAGCTCGCGGGTCAGGCGGGTAAAGCCTGGTGCGATCTGGTGGCCAATCAGCTTGCGAAAACTGTTGGCGATTTCGGGGCAGTAGCGGAAAGGCGTGTAATCCATACAGGCCTCCACATCGAGGATGTTCAGGTCGTAATCGATGGTCAGGCGTAGTGACATCTTGTGCAGAGGCTCGCCGGCCGGAATGACGCCATCGTTACGTTCGGCCACCTGAAGATCAAAACTCTTGATATCGATGAGTTCACCCTCGATATCCCAGAGGCCGTCCTTGCGTTTAAATCCATTGCAAGTGACATGGCGGGTGTGCACCGACTCACGTTCAGCGGGCGTAGACAGGGGCATGACAATTTACCTCGATTGTGTGTACGGGCTCAGAGGCCACCAAAACGCTTATAGAAGCGAGGCGCCGGTTCCGGCAGGGGACCGTCGGCCGTCTCCTGAGTTTCAGAAAGCCACTGATCAGCCTTGGCATAGATCAGGCGATAGATGTTGCGGCACAGCACCCGTGCCGATGTGCCAGCCCAGTCGGCAGGCAACAATTTTTCCGGCAGGAGTGGGTCGCGCAACAGCAGGCGCCGGTAGTGATGGATCAGCAGAGTACGTAACTGGAAACACTGTTCGGGCTCGAGTTCGTCGGTCGCTTTCAAGGCGCGCAGAATGGGCCGGAAGCGGTCGAGGAACTGCTGATAGTCTTCAGCCAGTTGCTGCAGGTTCCAGCATTCGTGGACCAGCTGTTTGAGCGCGTCTGATGTTTGAGTGCCAACCATCTCGGCACGCATGTGTATCACTTCATTTTGTACGCAGAGCTCTTGCAAAGTGTTGCTCAGCTCCTGGGCATCGGCCATCGGGTGCGCCATGATGCTGGGTGCTATATTGCCAAAACCCTGCCACTCCAACTCCTTTTTCAGCACCTTGCGCAGCTCGTTATCGAGCTGGTTGGCCAGCACCATGTCCCATTTGCCGTCCCATTCGGGGTAGAGTTCAGCATAGATACGGCGGAAGGCGCTTTCAAAGCGGCGACGACCAGAATCGGTCAGACTGTAATAGCTGCGTCGTCCGATCTGGTTGGAGGTAAGCCAGTTGTCCTTGGTCAGGCGAAAGATCGAGGTTCTGACCAGGCGCTGGTTGAGCCCCAGGGGCTCGAGCAGATTGATCAGGCTGCCCAGCCAGACAGTGCCGCCACGGGGAGCTATGGCATCACCAAAAATAGTGATGATCAGCGAGCCACCGCGAATGGGCCTTTGTTCCTGGAACTCCTGAACGAGCTCTTCGATACAGCGTATTTTGGTCATGCCTCGAATCTGTTTGGTCGATACTGGCCCTTGTGCCGGGTTGACCTGTGGTCAGGCAGCGGGCAGTGGATTCTATGTTGCCCGTCGCAGTTCATCAAGGATTGGCTCGGGCGGAGATTCTGATACTCAATTAATGATACATATTTAGAGATTTATATAAATAAAAAGTGTCGTAATCTTTTGTCTAATTGGAAAGGTACCTTTCAGCGTAAAAGCCAGAAGTATTTGTTGGACGGGATGGGGTCAGCAGCAGCCAGCCTCCATTTCAGGCCTATCAGGTGCTGTCAATCAAGAATAGCGAGGGTGTTCATAGTTCTGTGTCAGCCAATATCCACAGATCTACGTACTCGTCGATCCGGCTTTCAAAGTGGATGCTCAGCTGTGACAGCGTGAGGTTCAAGTTTTGCACCGGATGCGTCCACTTTTCTGGGGCCTTCAAGATACCGGCGTAGAGCAGTTTCAACAAGGCGTTCTCGCTGGTGAAGTCTCTTTTGGTTTTGGTCAGCTTGCAGAACTGCCGATGTGCGGCCTCGGCGGTCGACGGTATTGGTGGTGTAAACGGCCTTGTGCATATCCTCGGGGTATTTTAAGTAGGCTGACAGGTTTCCCATTTGCTGCGCCAGAACTTGATGATATGTGGGTATTGCTGGCCTCCAGATTATCCAGTGCCTGCTCAGCCGCATTCTGGATGGCCGCCCGGTAAACGCGCTTCAGATCCACCATGAAGGCTTTTTGATTCTTGCTGGCGGACTGGATCGCCTTGGCGAAGGTTTAGATATCGACTTCAAATGTGTTGTCGGACATGTAGGGTCATTCCTCGTTTAGGACAGATTAGAGAAATGACACAAAAAATGAACACTACCCGGTTGATCATGATGGCGTAGCACAGCCAGTATTGAGAACAGGAGCAAGGCTCTCGGAACTGAGAGACGGAGTGGCAAGCCTGTTCTTGGATGACCGTCCTCGACCTTCAAGGCCGAGGACGGTAAAGATATCCAAAGCTCGCTATCCGGTGAGTCGCAAGGCTGCTCCGATTAAGTGAACAGCATTACGGCATAAGGCCGGGTTGTAACCAGGAAAGAGGCTTAGTTCAGGCGTTCGAACACGGTCGCGATACCCTGGCCCACGCCGATACACATGGTGGCCAGACCCAGGGTGGCATCCTGCTGTTCCATCACGTTGATCAGGGTGTTGGAGATACGGGTACCGGAACAGCCCAGTGGGTGACCGAGAGCGATGGCGCCTCCGTTCAGGTTGACCTTGTCATCCACTACGTCCTGCAGACGCAGCCCCTTGATCACAGCCAGTGCCTGAGCGGCGAAGGCCTCGTTCAGCTCGACCACGTCCATGTCGTTGATGGTCAGACCCGCATTCTTCAGCGCTTTCTCACTGGCCGGTACCGGGCCGTAACCCATGATCGACGGATCGCAGCCGGCCACACCCATGCCGATGACGCGGGCGCGAGGCTTGAGGCCCAGTTCTTGGGCGCGCGCGGCGGACATCATCAACATGGCCGAGGCGCCATCGGAGAAAGCGGAAGAGGAGCCGGCCGTGACCGTGCCGTCCTTGGGCATAAAGGCCGGTTTGAGCCCCGCCAGCGTCTCGATAGTGGTTTCGGGGCGAATCACTTCATCCCTGGTCACCAGACGCTTGAAGCCCTGTTTGTCGTGGCCTTCCACCGGCAGGATTTCGTTGTCCCAGCGGCCTTCAATGGCGGCCTGATGGGCGAGCTGGTGGGAGCGGGCGGCAAAGGCATCCTGCTCCTCGCGGGAGATGTTGTTCATCTTGCCCAGCATCTCGGCGGTCAGGCCCATCATCATGGAGGCCTTGGCGACCTGTTTGGACATGGCCGGGTTGATATCGATGCCGTGCAGGATCGAAATGTGGCCCATGTGCTCGACACCACCCACCATGAAGGTGTCGCCGTTGCCGCTGGCGATCGCCTGAGCGGCGGTGTGCAGCGCGGACATGGAAGAGCCGCACAGGCGGTTAACGGTCTGGCCTGCTACCGAGTGTGGCAGGCCGGCCAGCAGGGCGGCGCTACGGGCGATATTGAAGCCCTGTTCCAGGGTCTGGTTGACACAGCCCCAGATCACATCGTCGATGGTTTTGGGGTCCAGCGCGCCGTTACGCGCCAGCAGCCCTTTCATCAGTGCGGCAGACAGATCATCGGCACGGACGTTGCGGAAGGAGCCTCCCTTGGACTGGGCCATGGGGCTGCGTACCCCGTCGATGATGACGATATCGTTTGGTTTAAGACTCATCGGTTGCTCTCCTTATCCAAAGTAGGTCTGGCCGGCGGCCGCCATGGCACGCATCTTGTCGGTGGGCTGGTAAAGTTTGCCAAGGTCGGCGTGTTGGTCAGCCAGGTCGCAGAATGCCTGGAGCCCCATCTGGTCGATGTAGAAGAGGGCGCCACCACGGAACGGTGGCAGGCCGATGCCGTACACCAGGCCCATATCCACTTCGGCTGCTGTTGCAGCGATGCCGTCTTCGAGGCAGCGAACGGCTTCGATGCAGAGCGGAATCATCATGCGGGCAACGATCTCTTCATCGCTGAATTCGCGGGCCGAGCCGACCACGCCGTCCAGCAGGGCCGGCAACTCGTCGTCAACCAGCTTCTTCGGCTTGCCTTTGCGATCTGCCTCGTAACGGTAGAAACCCTTGCCGTTTTTCTGTCCGAAGCGCTGCAGCTGGTAGAGACGATCGATGACGGTTTCAGCATCGTTGTGCATGCGATCGGGGAAGCCGTCTGCCATCACGCTGCCGGCATGGTGTGCAGTGTCGACGCCGACCACGTCCAGCAGGAAGGCCGGACCCATGGGCCAGCCGAAACGTTCCATCACTTTGTCGACTTGACGGTAGTCGGCGCCATCACGCAGCAGGGCGGTAAAGCCGGCGAAATAGGGGAAGAGAATTCGGTTGACCAGGAAGCCCGGGCAGTCATTGACCACGATCGGGGTCTTGCCCAGCGCCTTGGCATAGGTGACGGTACGGGCGATCGCCTGCTCGGAGCTTTTCTCGCCACGGATCACTTCTACCAGCGGCATCTGGTGTACCGGGTTGAAGAAGTGCATGCCACAGAAGTTTTCAGGCTTTTTCAGGGCCTTGGCCAGTTCGGTGATCGAGATGGTGGAGGTGTTGGAGGTCAGAATAGCGCCTTCTGGCAACTGCGTTTCAACTTCCGCCAGTACGCTCTGCTTGATCTTCGGGTTCTCGACCACAGCCTCGACCACCAGGTCTACATTGCCGAAGTCGCCGTAGCTCAGGGTCGGGCGGATACGGGACAGGCTGGCTGCCATTTTCGGGCCATCCAGTCGACCGCGTTCCAGCTGCTTGTTGAACAGCTTGGACGCTTCGCTCAGGCCCAGCTGCAGGGCGTCCTCGTTGATGTCTTTCATCAGAATCGGCGTGCCACGGGAGGCGCTCTGGTAGGCGATGCCGCCGCCCATGATGCCGGCGCCCAGGACAGCAGTCTGACGCACCGGTTCGGCATTGGCCTCATAACGCTTGGTGGTACGCTTGATCTGCTGATCCTTGAGGAAGAGACCGACCAGTGCCGGTGTTACCGCGTTGGTGGCCAGCTTGGCAAAGCCCTTGGCTTCCACAGCCAGAGCGTCGTCGCGGCTCATGTTAGCGTGTTTCTGGATGGTGCCGAGGGCCGCCATTGGCGCCGGGTAGTGCGGACCGGCCTTGGCACCGATCATGCCCTTGGCAGACTCGAACGCCATCATCTGCTCAACCTGATTGAGCTTGATCGGGCTCTGTTTCTCGGTACGGCGGGCTGTGTAGTCGAACTCGCCGGCGATGCAACCACGCAGCAGGTCCAGTGCACCTTCGCGGAGCAGTTCAGGCTCGACCACGGCGTCAACGGCCCCGACCTGCAAGGCATTCTTGGCGCGCTGCTCGCTGCCACCGCAGATCCATTCGTTGGCGTTGTCGACACCAATCAGGCGCGGCAGGCGTACGGTGCCGCCCCAACCCGGGTAGATACCCAGTTTGACTTCGGGCAGGCCAACCTTGGCGTTGCTGGTCATGACACGGTAATCACAGGCCAGACACAGCTCAAAACCGCCACCCAGAGCCACGCCGTTGATGGCGGCGACAGTCGGGCAGGGCAGGTCTTCGATGCTGTTGAAGATGGCGTTCATCTGCAGCAGGCCACTGGCGATCTCTTCGCTGCCAGCGGAAAACAGGCCGACAAATTCGGTGATATCGGCACCGACGATGAAGCTGTCCTTGTCGCTGCGAACCAGCAGGCCACGCAGGTCGTTCTGGGCACTCAGCGTGCTTACGGCCTGATTCAGCTCGGCCATGGTGGCCTGGTTCAGCTTATTGACATTATCGTCCCGGTTGGCAAAAACCAGCTCGTAAAGTCCGGGTTCGATTGCGGCAACCTGTATCGTTTTTCCTTCCATCAACATGGTCAGACTCCATTGCAATCGCGGTCGTGTGGGATGACCGGAAATTGTTGTTATGTGCTGTGCATTCAGTCTAGTGAACTGTCTGGGGCGAACAATGACAGGATTCGCCAGTAGTCATGACATCATCAGTCAGCGCTCTGAAAATTCGCTTTCTTTTGGTCGGATTGTCATGACATTTTTGTTCATTACATGCCAAATACGGCCGGGCGCACACGCGGCCTGTCTATGCGGTACTAACCGGCTTGCAGGAAGGCGGTAAAGGCGGCCTGTGCTTCCGATGAGCTTAATCGCTCGCCAAACAGCCGTGCTTCCTGGTTGATCACGGCATGAAGCTGCTCCTTTTGCGGTGCTTTGAGTACTTGCTTGCTGAGTACCATGGCTTCTGTCGGCATCTGGGCGACTGCATTGGCGCGCTTGAGCATCGTTTGCTCCAGTTGTTCCCGTGCAACGATCTGGTTGGCGAGCCCGACGTCCTTTGCGCGCTGAGCGTCGAAGGGATGGCCTTCGATCAGCAGTTCAAAAGCCTGGCGGTGTCCGAGTGTCTGCGGCAGCAGCAGTGAGCTGCCGCCTTCCGGTACCAGTCCAAGACGGGTAAACGGGAGGCAGCCGCGCAGATCGTTTGCCGCGATGACCAGGTCGCAGTGCAGTAGCATGGTGATGCCGATTCCAACCGCATCACCCTGTACCGCTGCCAGCAGCGGCTTGGGAAAGTCGACCAGGGCATGCAGGAACTCGATGATCACGCCAAGCGCGTTCGGTTCATGGGCGCGGCCAAGGAAATCGGCAATATCGTTGCCGGCACAGAAACTATCACCGGCGCCGGTCAGGCAGACCGCGCGGATGTCATCGGTTTTGGCGGCCCACTGCAGCTGGCTGACGAACGCCGTGTACATCTCCAGCGTCAGGGCATTTTTCTTATCGGGACGAGACATGCGTAGCTCCAGTACTGTCTCGTTATGGATAATGGCATCGATACCCATTGCTCAGATCTCCGAATCCTTTGGTTGCGGGGTGTTGGTTTCCACATAGAGGTGAGGCACGTATTGGCGCACAAAATTGCTCTGGCTCGACCAACCGTGGCAGCTGTTCAGCATTTTTTCGGTGACTTTCTCGATCGTCACACCTTCTGCCAGAATGGGCCAAATAGTCTGTAAAGCTGTCGTAGCCAGCGGGGTTAACAGTTCATGCAGGTGGGTGCATCCCTGGATGCCATTGAACATCTCCCTGGTCATGCGGTGCCAGCCGGGTCCTATACGGGTGCCTTCGAGCTGGCGGAAGCTGCCGGCGATACCTGGGCAGTGCCTGAATGGGGAAGCATCCATTTCGGCTTCGACCTGGTGAATTTTCATGGTTTTGTCTATGGTCAGCCGCATCCACATGTCATGGAAGGGTTCGCCCGCGCCGACGTAGCCCCGCTCAGTGTTGTCCACGTTATGGGTTTTTACGTCGGTCATATGGGCTTCGATATCCCAAAGGCCGTCTTCGCGTTCAAACCCCTGACACTGGACCTGGCGTGTATGGTGCAATTTGCGGCGAACGGGCTTGTTCAATGGCATGAGGGTCTCCTGTCAGGCAACGTTTTGATCGTCCTGTTTCAGCATGCGGCGCAATATCTTGCCAACGTTGGACTTGGGCAGCTCCGGTACGAATTGGATCATTTTCGGTACCTTGTAGCGGGTCAGGCGTTCATGACACCAGTCGCGCAGCTCCTGCTCTGAGAGGCTGTCATCACTGCGCACTGCGATCAGTTTGACGACCTCGCCACAGACCGGGTCGGGCATGCCGATGGCAGCACACTCGAGGATGCCCGGGTGGTCGGTGGCCACGTCTTCGATCTCGTTGGGGTAGACGTTGAAGCCAGATACGATGATCAAATCCTTGGCGCGATCGACGATGCGCAGATAGCCGCCTTCTTCAAGCACGGCGATATCGCCGGTGATCAGGTAGCCATCATCGGTGAAACTGGCTTGAGTCGCGGCTTCGTTGCGCCAGTAGCCAGGCATCACCTGAGGGCCGCGGACGCAGAGTTCGCCGGGAATGCCTTCCGGCAGGTGTTCGCCCTTGGGGCCGATGATGACAACCTCGGTCTCGGGGACCGGCAGGCCGATCGTGCCGGTGCGGATGGCATGCGGCGGGTTGATCGACACGGCGGGGGAAGTTTCGGTCAGGCCGTAGGCTTCGAGCACGGTACAGCCGGTAACCTCTTTCCAGCGATCGGCGGCCGCGTGAGTCAGCGCCATGCCGCCGGACAGGGTCATGCGCAGCGGGCTGAAGTCCAGCGCACGAAACTCCGCGTTATTGCACAGGCCGACAAAAAGGGTATTCAGGCCGAGGAAAGTGGTGACCTTCCAATGGCTGATCTCCTTGACCAGAGCCGGCAGGTCGCGGGGATTGGGAATCAGTATGCTGTGACCACCGGAGGCAAGGATAATCTGGGCGACGGTGAAGGCATAAATGTGATACAGCGGCAGCGGCGACAGCACGTTATTGGCCCAGTCGCTGCCCACTTTGCTGATTACGGCGACCCCCTGCAGCATGTTGGACAACAGGTTGGCATGAGTCAGCATGGCGCCCTTGGAAACACCGGTGGTGCCGCCGGTATATTGCAGCACGGCCAGGTCGGAGGGCTGGCGCTCCACGGGCTCAGGCTGCTGATCCAGGTGGCGCAGCAGGGCCTCGCGCAGACCGATGGCACCCGGCAGGTTGAAGCGGGGCTCCATCTTCTTGATGTATTTCACGGCGGCGTTAAGCAGGTGTCGCTTGACGAAGCCGTGCAGGTCGCCGACCTGGGTCAGGAAGACATGCTGGATGTCGGTGTTGGCGAGAATCTTCTCGGCGTTGTGCGCCATGCTTTTATGGATGACCAGTGCCTTGGCGCCGCTGTCACGGAACTGATGCTCCATCTCGGCCGGTGTGTACAGGGGGTTGGTATTGACGACTACCAGCCCGGCCTTGAAAGCACCAAAGAGCACTACCGGGTACTGAATCAGGTTGGGGAGCTGAACCGCGATGCGGTCACCGGGTTTGAGGCCGGTTTCCCGCTGCAGGTAAACCGCGAAGGCGGTTGAGAGGCGGTCAAGCTCGGCGTAGCTCAGGGTGCGGCCGAAACTGGTGAAGGCCGGTTTGTCGGCGTGTCTTCGACAGACGTCGCGGAGAAAGTCGGAAATATTCCGATAGCCTTCGGGGTTGAGCGTTTCGGGTATCCATTGACCGTTCTGATTAACGCTATTCATGCTGTGCCCATCTGCTTATTGTTGTTTCAGGGTCCATATGTCCGACCGGCGTTTCCCCACCGGCCGGAGTTTGTGCACTATGGCCATCTCTGTCTCAGTATGGCCTATTGGTTTATTCCGGTACGAACTGCTCTTCCGGCAACTCCATCAGGTTGTCGGCACCGGACAGCATGGTTTCGACCAGGCTGCGGGTGCGCGGCAGGATGCGTTCGAAATAGAAGCGCGCCGTGGTCAGTTTGGCGCGGTAGAAAGCGGCATCGCCTTCGCCAGCGGCCAGTTTCAGCTGCGCAGTCTGTGCCATGCGTGCCCAGAAGTAGGCGAGGGTGACGTAACCGGAGTACATCAGGTAGTCCACGGAGGCGGCACCGACTTCGTCCCGGTTCATCATCGCTTTCATGCCGATCTGTTGCGTCAGGTCACCCCATTCGGCGTTCAGCTTGGCCAGTGGGCCGGTGAAGGCACGCAGCTTGGGATCTTCTGCGGCGGATTTGCAGAATGTATGAATCACCTTGGTGAAGCTCTTCAGCGTTTCGCCCTGAGTCATCAGTACCTTGCGGCCGAGCAGGTCGAGCGCCTGGATCTGGGTGGTGCCCTCGTACAGCATGGAGATGCGGCAGTCGCGCACGTTCTGTTCCATGCCCCATTCGCTGATATAGCCGTGGCCACCGAAAACCTGCAGACCATGGTTGGCGCTTTCGAAGCCGACTTCGGTCAGGAAGGCCTTGGCAATCGGCGTCAGGAAGGCCAGCTGAGTATCGGCATTAGTCTTTTCTTCACCCTCGGCATGTTTGACCTTGTCGACCAGCATTGAGCAGTAGTAGATCAGGGCGCGGCCACCCTCGGCGAAGGCTTTCTGGATCAGCAGCATCTTGCGCACTTCCGGGTGCACGATGATCGGATCGGCGGCTTTGTCGGGGGCTGCCGGTCCGTTCAGGGCACGCATCTGCAGGCGCTCGCGGGCGTAGGTCAGCGAGTTCTGCAGGCCCCACTCGGCATGGGCCAGGCCCTGCATCGCCGTACCCAAACGTGCCGTGTTCATGAAGGTGAACATGCAGTTCAGGCCCTTGTTAGCCGGGCCAATCAGGTAGCCGGTGGCGCCATCGAAGTTCATCACGCAGGTGGAGTTGCCGTGGATACCCATCTTGTGTTCGATGGAGCCGCAGCTGACCGCGTTGCGCTCGCCGGCACCGCCGTTTGCAGTCGGCAGGTGCTTGGGTACGATGAACAGGGAGATGCCCTTGGTGCCCTCGGGAGCGTCCGGCAGGCGGGCCAGCACGATATGGATGATATTATCGGCCATGTCGTGTTCGCCGGCAGAAATGAAGATCTTGGTGCCGCTGATGGCGTAGCTGCCATCGGCGTTGGGCTCAGCCCTGGTGCGCAGCAGACCCAGATCGGTACCACAGTGCGGTTCGGTCAGGCACATGGTGCCGGTCCATTCACCGGAGACCAGCTTGGTCAGATAGGTCTGCTTCTGCTCGTCGGTACCATGTTCTTCCAGCGTGTTCATGGCGCCGTGGCTGAGGCCCGGGTACATGCCCCAGGCCCAGTTGGCGGTGCTGGTCAGTTCGCTGACCACCATGCCCAGAGAGTCCGGCAGGCCCTGGCCACCCCATTCAGGGCTGTGAGACAGGGATGGCCAGCCGCCTTCGACAAACTGTTGATAGGCTTCGCGGAAGCCCGTGGGGGTGGTGACTTCGCCGTCGTTAAAGCGGCAGCCTTCGCGATCACCGACCTGGTTCAGGGGGGCCAGTACACGTTCGGAGAAGCGGGCGCCTTCTTCAATGATGGCGCTGACCATATCAGGTGTGGCTTCTTCGCAGCCCGGCAGCTGGCTGTAATGCTGATCAATCGACAGCATGTCATTGAGTACGAACTGGATATCTTTCAGGGGTGCCTTGTACTCGGGCATGATTCGACCCTCTTGTTGTTATGGTTTTCGGCAAACAGCCGGATAAGCGATGTGTAGTTTGTCGTGCTTGTTCGAAGGATCGTACAAACAGCCGCGAGCGCCAATGACAATACTGGCCAGTTTTCATGACAAAAGCGGCCATTCGCTTAAATATGATGAATATCAGCTAGATAGGTGATGGGTTGGTGGTTTTTTATATGACGCTTTCGGTCAAAAGGGTGTCGTAAAAGGGCAAGCAGTGCGGCTGAAAAGCTGGTTGTCGGGGGCTGGGTTGCCGAGCTTTGGGGCTTTGGGAGGGAGAATAGGATTTTTTTGTAATATTGTGTACGTAATATGTATTATTCATACCGTAAGGGCGCGTTAGCGCCCCCGGTAGTTGCCTTCACGTTTCTCGACAAAGGCGTTGACCGCTTCTGCGTGGTCGTCGGTGTTGTGCAGCATGCCCTGCCAGGCGGCGCAGAGTTCGAGGAAGTCCGGCAATTCCTGACGCTGAGCCTGTTTCATCAGTCGCTTGCTCATACGCAAGGCGTGTGGGGGTTTGGATGCCATCTGGCGGGCCAGTGTCAGGGCTCGCTGCATTAGCTGGTCTGCTGGTACCTGCTCCATCATCAGTCCCAGTTGTACTGCTTCTTCTGCATGTACCAGGCGCCCTGTCAGAGTGATCTCAGCGGCGCGCTGATAGCCGATCAGGCGTTGCAGGAACCAGGCACCGCCGTCACCGGGGATGATACCCAGATTAACGAAGGTTTCGCCGAACGTGGCGCGTTCGGAACCGATGCGGATGTCGCACATGCAGGCCAGGTCACAGCCGGCACCGATGGCGGGGCCGTTGATGGCCGCAATGATGGGAATTTCGGCCTGATGGATGGCCAGCGGGATGCGCTGAATGCCGTGACGGTACTTGTGCTCAAGCTCCAGGGCACTGCCACCAAAGGGGCCTGCGCGGTGGTCTCCGTCGCGGTACTGCATTTCTTTGATATTGCCGCCGGCGCAGAAGGCGCTGCCATTGCCGGTGATAATCAGGACCGAAACGTCGGTGGAACGGTTGGCCCAAGTGACTGTATCAACGATATCGTCTATCAGCGCTGTGCCGGTCAGTGCGTTGCGCAGATCGTCACGATCCAGCGTTAGTACGGCGACGCGCTCTTCCAGAGTCAGGCGGGCATCCCTGAGGGTGGGGGTGTTGGCCATGATCAGTGTTCCCCTTCTTTATTGTTATCTATTCCTGCTGTGCTTCGGCTGTCAGCATATCAGAAGTGATTTATAAAAGGGTGTTGATTTCGGGTAAAAATCCATTGAAGATGCGGCCGCAGCAAGGAACGCATGTGTGTACAGGGACGTGTATTCACCTCTTTGTATACGGTAGTTTTCATGCGCCTGATTTTCGGCTTGATCGCCGCTCTGACGATGGTTTCAGCGGCGGCGGAGCCGCCCACCTCCTTTTCTTCTGCCAAGAAAATCCTCACCCGTGATCTGTACCAATCCGAGGATAGAGTAACCTTCTATTGTGGCTGTCGTTTTGATGAGCAGCCAGTGCCCAATAAACCCGATCGCACGCGCCTGACACCGACCGCTGACAGTTGCGGTCTGCAGCCACGCAAGAATGCCAACCGTGCGTCCCGCATCGAATGGGAGCATGTGATGCCGGCCTGGGAGTTTGGCCACCAGCTGCAGTGCTGGCAGGACGGTGGTCGCAAGGGGTGTCGCAAGGACCCCGTTTTCCGACGTATGGAAGCCGATCTGTACAACCTGGTACCGGCGGTGGGGGAGTTGAACGGAGATCGCAGCAATTTTCGCTTCGGCATGATTGCAGGGGAGCCCCGGGTCTATGGCGCCTGTGATTTTGAAGTGGACTTCAAGCAACGTGTGGCGGAGCCCCCTGAACAGGTGCGTGGTGACATCGCCCGGACCTACTTCTATATGGAAGACCGCTACGGTCTCAATATCAGTCGCAAGCAGCGCCAGCTATTTGAAGTCTGGTCAAGGCAGGATCCGGTGGATCCCGCGGAGCAGCAGCGTGCACGACGCATTGCGGCGATTCAGGGGCATGCCAATCCTTTTGTTGAGCCCAAGGTGATGCAGGCCGCCGGGCATTGATGCACAGGCGTTGCTGAGTCGCAACAATAGAGACATGTTCGTTCGGGCTGCAGCTTAACGGGGCAAACCGGTTCAGAAGCGGCCTGTTCGGATTCACTCTGAGCGGGCTTCAAAGACACCTTTGGCAACCGGCAGGGTCGAAAATGTTCGGCCAGCCGGCATAGAACGCCAGATGCGTGAGCAGTTCGGAGGCCTGCGGGTCGGTTACGAAAGCCCTTCACAGTTCAGCCGGGAATACAGCCGCCTGTTCGGAGCACCGCCCAAGCGTGATATCGAAGCACTGCGCTCCCAAGTGGCGAGTTAAATGGTGGTGACCCCTGTTGCGGGATACGTCAACCTGCTCAAAATACCGTTTTTCTTGATGTCACCGCCACTGTAGATGAGCTGCACCCGAGGGCCGACGGGACAGGCCCGCCGGCAGTCGGTCGCTGTTTGAGCCGCAGCGGGTTACTTCAGCGCTTCAGCGAAGAAGCTCTCCAGCTTGTCGAAGGGGATGACATCGGTACGGTCATAGAGATCGACATGGTTCGATCCCGGTACGATATACAGCTCTTTCGGTTCTGCAGCGGCGGCGTAGACATCTTCGCTATAGAAGCGTGAGTGTGCCTCTTCCCCCATGACCAGCAGGATGGGACGTGGTGAGATCCATGCCAGTTTATCCAGCAGCGGAAAGTTCATGAAAGACTGTGCCGAGGTCTGTGTGAACTGGGTAATGGAGTTGGGGTGGTAGCCACGCGGACGTGAGTAGAATTCGCCGAACTCACGGCCGATCGCCGGGGTGTCTGCATCGATCTGCAGCGGGGAGCCACGCTCGCTCAGCTCCGGGCGACCCGTTTCAAACTCGGCCCAGCGCTGTTCGGCGAGGGCGTCCAGCATCGCCTTGCGGCCGTCTTCATCCAGGGTGCCGGCAAAGCCTTCGGCGTGCATGCGGGCGATATCGTACATGCTTACCGTGGCGACCGCCTTGATGCGGGGATCCACCTGAGCGGCGCTCAGGCCAAAGCCTCCGGAGCCGCAGATGCCGATGACACCGATTCTGTTGCGATCGACGCCTGCACGTGTACCAATGAAGTCGACACCGGCGTGGAAGTCTTCAACGAACATTTCCGGTGAAGAAAGATGACGCGGTGCGCCGCCGGAATCGCCGTTGTACGACGGGTCGAACGTCAGTGCCACGTATCCGCGCTGTGCCATCTCGTTGGCATAAATGCCGGGGCCCTGCTCCTTCACGCCACCGTAGGGGGCGCCAATCACCAGCGCGGGGTAGGCCCTGGATTCGTCAAAGCCTGTCGGCAGATACAGGTCGCCTGCCAGGTCGATACCGAAACGGTTTTTGTACGTGACCGGTTTACGGGTCACTTTATCGCTGAGGGTGAATATATGGTTGCCCATGTTCGGTCTCCTGAATTGGTGGCATGCGGATGCGTGCCTGAAAATGCATTGAGCGCGTGTTGCAGCAGGTGTGCGTGGGTCGAAATGCCTGCTGCTGCGGTTGCCTGATGAGCGAGGAGAATCAGTCCTTCTTGACCGGGCCGGCGAGATAGTCGTCGTCAGCTACCGGCTCCATCCAGGTGACCGGGCTGCCATCCAGTGCTTCCTGTACCGCCACGTGCTGCAGGTACGTGGTGTCGGTGGCGCCGTGCCAGTGGCGGCGGCCACAGTTGCAGTAAATAACGTCGCCCGGACGGATCTCGGTACGAGGGCCGCCTTCGCACTGGGTCCAGCCCACGCCATCGGTTACCAGCAGCACCTGGCCCAGCGGGTGGGTGTGCCAGTGGGTGCGGGCGCCCGGCTCGAAGTTGACGACAGCCATTCCCAGACGGGAAGGTGCCGGTGCGTTGAAGATCTTGTCGATGCGTACGGTTCCGGTGAACCATTCATCCGGACCCTTGATGGCTGGCGTGGAGCCAGCGCGTATGACCTGCATATCAGCGGAGGTGTTATCGCTGTCGCTCATGATGATCTCCTGACAGGGTTTCGATTTGCTGTATAAAAAGTAGCAAAGACGAATTCTGTCGTGTATATGTGAAATCATGAATTCAGTATGAAGCAGGGCTTAATAATGGCAGGGCAAAGCCTGGATGATCTGGCGGTTTTCGTGACCGTGGCACGGGAGGGAAATTTCACACGGGCAGCGGCTCGCCTTGGGGTTTCGCCCTCGGCCGTGAGTCAGACCCTGCGTGCTCTGGAAGAGCGTCTGGGGGTGCGATTGCTGACCCGCACGACGCGCAGTGTCACGCGAACTGAAGCGGGCGAAAAGCTCCTGCGCGAAATAGCGCCCCTGCTCGATGAGATCAATGCTCACCTGTCTGCCGTGTCCGATCTACGCGATCGGCCTGCCGGTACCGTGCGCATTACGGCCGATGAGTTTGCCGCTCGCTACGTGCTCTGGCCGAAACTGCTGCCGCTGATGGATGCCTATCCCGAAATTACGATCGAGCTGACGACCGATTATGGTTTGACGGACATTGTCGCGGAGCGGTTCGATGCCGGTGTGCGTTTGGGTGGGATTGTGGCCAATGACATGATTGCAGTGCCTATCGCGCCGCCAATGAGAATGGTCACCGTGGCGGCCCCAAAATATCTGGCCCGTTACGCTGTGCCGACTAGCCCTGAAGATCTGACCGGCCATCGCTGCATCAACCTGCGCTTGCCAACGCATGGTGGGCTTTACGCATGGGAGTTCGACAGCGGGGAGCACGAGTTTCGGGTACGTGTCGATGGGCCACTGATCCTGAACAGCGTGGTACAGATTCTCGATGCCTGCCTGGCCGGGGTCGGGCTGGCGCAGCTGCCGGATGGTTTGGTCCAAGCCCACCTGGACAGCGGCGAGTTACAGGAGGTATTGCACAAATGGTCAGAACCCTTTGCCGGTTACCACTTGTACTACCCCAGCCGCCGGCAGCAAACCGCAGCATTCCGGGTGGTGTTGAATGCTTTACATTTGCTGGACTGATAGCCAGTTCAGGCCGTATAGCTTTTGACGTCTGGCCCAGACTGGGGCTGGTTGAGAAGTGCCCTGTTCGTCGATGTTTGTATCGGGTCGGGAAGGGCGCCAACTGGGCTTTATGCTCCGGTGAAAAATCCTCGTTCAGAGTCTTCCATCGCGTGCCCGTGTGAGCCTTTTCTGCGTCCCATGCCGACAGAAATTTCCATGCTGGGTGGTGTGTCGCTACCCTTGGTGGCGGTATGTTGGGTTACCGACTTGACCAGATAGTAGTCGCCGGCGTGCTCAATGTATTCACCCGTCACCGGGCGAGTCAGTAGGCAGGCGATTTCCTTGCTTCCGTCCTGGAAAGCGATTACGGCTTTAATCACTTGTATGCTCCTAGTAGTGGGGGCTGCGTTTCTTGCCTGCAGGAAAGGCCGTCGGCAGCGGCATAAGTTCCCGAAGGAGACAATAATATCAGGTGGTTAGTGGCAATAGGAAGACTGTCAACGATGACTGGTGTTCTTGTGCCCGAGCTTATTTCACAATCGGAATATCCCGCCAGCGTGTCGTGTAGGCGGGGGACAGGCTGCGGCGCTGCATGCTCCAGGTCTGTCGAGTGCCCTGGCCAGCCAGAAAAATATGGCCAATGCCACGCTGATTGATGCTGTCCAGCACCTTCATCAAGGCTTTTGAACGGGGGCTGTCGGAGTCGGTACGGAACAGGTCGGGCTGGAAGGTCCCCGTTGCGTAGAAATCGGTCAGCATCACCCCGGCTTTCATGTAGCGATAGTCGTCTTTCCAGCAGGTGCGCAGCAATCTCACGGCGGTGGCGACCAGTGTGCGGGTATCATCCGTCGGGACCGGCAGTTCGGCGCTTGGGGCTGGCATGTACTGGGGTTCCAAGGCGTTGAAGCGGTTGGTGCGCAGGAAGATCAACAGACGCCTGGCGGTGCGTTGTTCCTGGCGCAGCTTTTCGGCCGCTCTGACCGTGTATTCGCAGATCGCTTCGCGCATGGCCTGAAAGGTGGTGATGCGTTCACCAAATGAGCGGCTGCAGATGATCTGCTGCTTGGTTGGTGTAACGTCTTCCAGTGACAGGCAGGCTTCGCCATTCAGTTCACGCTGCGTCCGTTCCAGTACCACGGAGTACTGTTGGCGGATGCTTTTCGGGTCGGCCGCGGCCAGGTCCAGCGCCGTGTGGATGCCGTCGGCCTTCAGGCGCTGGCTCAATCGCCGCCCGACACCCCAGACCTCATTCACGGGCACCAGCGCCAGCAAGCGACGCTGGCGCTCAGGGTCGGTCAGATCGACCACGCCTTGTGTCGCCGGATACTGTTTGGCGGCATGGTTGGCCAGTTTGGCCAGCGTTTTGGTTGGGGCGATGCCGACACAAACACGGATGCCGGTGCATTGGCCGACCGTCTGCCTGACCTGGCTGCCGAACTCGTTCAGCGTGGCGATTGCGTTCACGCCGGTCAAATCCAGAAACGCCTCGTCGATCGAATAGATTTCGACCCGGGGCGCCAGCTGCTCCAGAATGCTCATCACGCGCGCCGAGATATCCGCATAGAGCGCGTAGTTGGATGAGAAAATACTCACCTCTTGCTGTTGAAGATAGCGCTCAACCTGATAGAAAGGGACGCCCATCTTGATGCCCAGTGCCTTGGCTTCGGCGGAACGGGCGACAATGCAGCCGTCGTTGTTTGAGAGTACGACGATCGGTCGGCCGGTGAGGTCGGGCCGGAACAGGCGTTCACAAGACGCATAGAAGTTGTTGCAGTCGACGAGTGCATAAACGGGCGTCATCGCTCGCTCCCGCGCCTGAAGCGGTGAATAACATTGGTGACGACGCCGAAAATCTCCAGTTCGCACCCCTCGGGCACACTGATCGCCCGGTACGCCGGGTTGCGTGGCAGCAGACGCACTTGCGGCCGGGTGGCCAGCTGTTTGACGGTCATCTCGCCGCTGAGGCTGGCAATGACGATATCGCCATGTTCGGCGGTCAATGATCGGTCTACCACCAGAATGTCGCCGCTGAAAATACCGACTTCAATCATGGAATCGCCTTCGGCGCGCACGAAGTAGGTAGCGGCCGGATGTCGGATACACAGATCGTTCAGGTCGAGCGTTTGTTCGACATAATCCTGCGCGGGAGAGGGAAAACCGGCCGGGACGCGGTCAAGGAAGAGGGGGATTGCCAGTGAGACGTTGGTAGCGGCGCGGGCCAGGATGGCGGCATTCATGAGTATGAGTCCATATACTGTATATATGAACAGTATTATAGCGCTTCACGCGGGGATGGCTATCCTCGATGTTGCATTGACGGCGAACCGATAAAAAACCGCACCTTGCAGGTGCGGGAATCAAGGTCATTACTCAAGGGCTATTGTTGGTGTTGTGCGGCCTATGGGAGCGCCACCCCTTGATACCGGCGAATAGCCGCTAGGATGTTGGTTGGGCTGAAGCGCGAACGAAAGTAGTGACCGGCTTGCGGAACCGTTCGGTCATCAGCAGGACGACAGCAATACCGCCCATGAGGCCCAGCAACATGCCGCTGTAGCCGGCCTGGTCCAGCAGAATACCGGCCATCATCGGCACCAGGGTGCGGGCGAGCGCAAACAGGCTCGACTGAATACCGTAGTCCACGGCGGCCAGGCCCGGACGGGTGTAGTACATCATCAAGCCGAAAATCAGCCCGGAGGCCGCGCCCATGGCCAGTGCAGTGAATAGGGCCGCCGCGACGAAGGCCGGGAAGGGCATCTTAAGCATGGTGACCAGCAGCAGACCGTCTGCAGCCGCCAGACTGAGCAGAGCAAAAGCCGGCAGGGCTACAGATGGGCCGGATTTGCGGGTGATGCGGCTGCCGAGCAGGCTGGCCAGAGCGCCCACAAGGCCACCGCCGATGCCGACCACCGCCGCGATGCGTCCGGCTTCAAAACCCTGGTCCAGCATCAGGGGCTTCACATAAACCCAGGCGGCGCCGATAAACGGGAAGTAGAGCAGAATCATCAGAGCCCAACGGCGAAAGTCCGGTGTCGAGAAATAACTCAGCCACTCCTTGAACCCGGCGCGCTGGATGGCGGATTGCGCGTGATCGACAGGCGTGTAATTGCGCATCAGAGCAAGCAACAGCACGCCCGACCCCAGTAACGCCGCTAGAGTGACAAACGGCCAGACCCAGCCGAGCCGCGTCTGCATCAGTAGCATGACACCGCCCCCCATGATGGCGCCAAACGATGTGGCTGCCGAGCGGATGGCGCCGGCCCGGATGCGCTCGGATTCGGGCAGGTATTCGATCGCCAGGGCATTTACCGGAATGTCGGCCCAGGTGCCGATCAGGCTGGCCGCCAGTGCCAGCGTAAAGAGTACGCCCCATGAAGTATTTTGAATATCAAAGCCGGCCAGCAGTGCGAGTACGCCTGCATACAGCAGGATCAGCACCATGCTCCAGTTGCGGTAGGCCTGTTGGCCGATGCGGTAGCGGTCGATGGGCGTGGCCAGCAGAAACTTGAGTACGGCCGGCAGACCGGCCAGCTGAAAAAGGCCGATCTCGGTTCCGGACCAGCCATGCTGGCGCATGATCATGGGCAGCCCCAGATACAGATAGATAACGGGAGCCGTAAGCGCAAAGTTCAGCCACCCCAGCATCAGTTGCAGGGGCCAGTAACGAGTATCCTTCATGTCGATTTTTTTCCTGTGTGTATCCAGATGGGGGCCATGGGAGAGTGCAGCAGCTGGTGGCTGCCGAGCGGAAACAAATTGTGGCGCAGGAAGGCTGCGGGCAGTTCACCCTGATGGGGCACGTAGTGACCCCGCAACATCAATGGCATGTAGAACGGCAGTGTCTGCAAGGCCTCTGCGGCAGTATCAGCGATTTCTGCATGCGCACAGATCAACAACCCTCCAGGCTTCAGTGCTGCTGTTGCCCGGTGCAGCACGGCATCAAGATCAGGCAGAAAGTGCAGCACCGATGAGCACCAGATCAGATCGTAGGGGCCGCCGAGATCATCGCTGATGGCGTTGCCTCCGCGGCTGTTCAGCCGGTCTTGCAGGCCGGCCGCCCTGATATTGCTGTTGGCGACCTCCGCAGTGGCGGGCAGATCGAAAACCGTTCCGGTCAGCTCGGGGTACTGTCGGGCCAGCTCAATGCTGATGAAGCCTGGGCCACCCCCCAGGTCAAGAAACCGGCCCTGCGAGGGAATAGCGACCTGCTCGCGCAGTAATTGCACCACAGCGGGCGCGGTAATGGTGCGCTGCTCCTGAGCGATCTGCCCCTTGGCTGCATTGGCCCAAGCCTGTTCCGGCTGTACCGCTGCAAAATCATTGCCCTGTAGTCGGCCTTCAAGGAAGGCCTGCAGGCTCTGCCCGCATGTGTTGAGTGTCTGCGCACGAAAACGCCAGGCCTGGGCGCAGCTCTGTTCTGCATCCTCCAGGAGATAGCGCTCGGCAAAGGGGGTCAGTGTGTAGCCGTTATCAGCCGTGTTGCCCTCAGGTGCCTTTCTTTGCAGTACGTCCATGCTCCAGAGCAATTCCAGCAACACTGAGGTGGCTTTGGGATCAAGCTGAAGCCGTTTGGCCAGATTGGCCGAGGTTGATGGGCTTTTCAGTACACTCAGCAGCCCGCTGGTCATGGCGTACTCAAGTGCATGTATCTGCAACCCGGCAGAAGCCAGGTTCCAATATCGCTGCATCGGGTGGGGGGAGGTCAAATCCATTCATCGTCTCCGTGTCTGACAGTCGGGCCGATGGGTTCCATCGACGCACAATGGATATAGTTTATCGCTTAAATGAAATTGCTTATCATTTAATAAGTATGCGTTTTGTGAAAAAAAGTATGAATTCCGTTGTCAGGGCGGGAAAAGTCGCTTTTTTGTCTGGCTTCTGCCAGTCAGCGCAGGCCGAACGTTCTGCAATAAATTGATGTAAATCAAGTTTCAACGACAATTACGTTATGTTATAACGGTTCGTTTGATAATCGCTTGGAAATCATACAGTTCATGCTCACTACATATACTCGACGGCTGGTTGCCACCGCTTTGGTCTTTGCCGGTTGTTCCAATTCCCAGGTCTGGGCTGAAGCCCAGGTTTCAAACGATGATGTACTGGTTGTGACCGCCAACCTTCATGGCGCGTCATTGACGAAAGCACCTGCCAGTATTTCGATTGTGGACCGCGAAGAACTCCAGCTATCCAATGCGGACGACTGGGCTGATGCTCTGAGTGCACAAGAGGGTGTCAACATCAGTTCGATTGGACAGACGCGCCGTGGCATCAGTATTCGTGGCATGCCGGTTGAGCATACCCTGTACTTGATTGACGGTCGCCGTATCAGTTCCAGCAATGGTGTTATGGCGCATACGGACTTTGAACTGGGCTGGTTGCCCCTGTCTGCAGTTGAAAGGATTGAGGTTGTCAGGGGACCCTTATCGTCCCTCTACGGCTCGGATGCGTTGGGCGGTGTCGTTAACCTGATTACGCGTGTGCCCGAGGATGCGCTCAGCGGCGAAATCTCAACAACACGCGTCTGGCAGGATGGTCGCGACGGTGGCGATGTCAGTAAAACATCTTTCTATCTCAGTGGAGCAGCGGTGCCGGGTACGCTTGCCATGAGCCTGGCTGGTCAATGGCTGGAGCGGGATGAGCTTAAGCTGGCAGAAGATCCTCAGGTCTCCGAAATTGAAGCCAGGGATAACCGCTCGATTCAGGGCAACCTGATCTGGACCCCGTCTGACAATCAGCGCATCGATCTCAGTTATGCGAGGGGAGACGAAGAGCGTAGCCGTAACGTGGCCAGTCGCAGTAGCTATTACAATTCAGAAGACGATATCGAGACCGAACAGCTATCACTGGCCCACAAGGGCGATTGGTCCTGGGGGCAAAGCACTATTTCGGCTTATCAGTCCTCGGTGGAGCGCGTAAACACACGCACGGCTGGCAGTACGGCCACGCCCACGCAAAAGGTCAAAGACCGCGTCGTACAGGGGCACCTCTCAACCGGATTGGGCGAGACGCACTGGCTGACACTGGGCGGACAGTTGCGCCGGGAAACCCTGTATGATCCCCGCGTCGATATCCGTGGCAATGACTCCGTATTGCACAAGAGTCTGTTCTTCCAGGATGAAGTGACCTTGTCACCCAATCTGCAGCTGGTCGCTGGCGCCAGTGTGGATAACCATGAGCGCTATGGCAATGAAGTCAGTCCGCGTATCTACGCCGTGTATGAGCCTCGGCCCAACCTGGTGTTGAAAGCCGGTTATGGTGAGGGTTTCAGGGCCCCGACCTTGAGCGAACTTTCACCGAACTATCAGGTGTTGGCAGCTGGCGGTCGCTTCTGGGTCTATGGCAACCCTGATTTGCAGCCTGAGCAATCGTCCACCTCTGAGCTGGGCATTGATTACACGGCGGATAACTGGAACGCGTCGGCCCGTCTGTTCCGCAACAATCTGGAGAACCTTGTTCAGTCTGTCTGCAGTGTCGACTGTGGCATACGTGGCCGTGAGATTCGCTACTACGAAAACATAGATGAAGCAGTGATCAATGGCGTCGAGCTGGGCTGGGGCATGCGTCCACTGCAGGCGCTGGACCTGAGCCTGAATTACACCTATCTGGATACAGAAGATCGTGGCACCGGTGAGCCGCTGGAGTTCAGGCCGGAGCATAGTGCCAACCTGGCAGTGAGCTGGCATTTCCAGCCTGGCAGTCAGGTACGCTGGCGTTCGGAATTGATTGGGCGCCAGTATGTAGGTGACGGCGAGTACGCCCCGTCTTATGCCCTGCACCATCTGGACTTTGCCTGGGAATTGGACACCGCTCTGACATTGAACGCGGGGGTCGAAAACCTGATGAATACCCGCTTGCTGGATGAATCTGAACTGTTCGCACTGGCAGAGCCGGGGCGGACTGTGCGTGTTGGCCTGACAGCACGTTTCTGAGTCTGAGCAAATGACCATAACCGCTATCAGGTTTCCACTCATTCTGTGTGTTCTTTTCGGGCTGTTGTTGGGATCAGCGTCTGTTGTTGCAGCGGGAGCTCCGGCTGCACGGGTGCATGTGATCAGCAATGATTTCGTATCGGCCGCCAAGTTCCGTGACCTGCAGGTACTGGCGCTGGAGGCCGATGTCGAATTGACAGCTTTCCAGATCGAACAGGCGCCGGCTGATGCCGCTTCCTGGTTCGATGCCGATCTGGTGATTCTGGATACCCCGCGTGGCAGTGATCGGCGTCAGGTGATGGCGTTCAGTCAGCCTTGGCTGGCATCATCCGAGCGGCCCTGGCTTGCGGTAGGCGGTGGTCCACCCAAGGGTGGTCAGCTGCCTGAACCGGTGTTGCATGATTTGGCGGCGTATTATGCCGCCGGAGGCAGGGACAACCTGAGCCGCATGATGCAGTATCTGTCTGCCTGGCACCGGGGTGAGTCTACCGCACAGCTTCCCCCCGCTGTGCCTCTGCCGGTCGCCGGCTACTACCACCCGGCAGCAAAGCAGCCATTTACGGATCTGGATGCTTATCTGGCCTGGGGCAAGGATCGCTGGCCGCAGGACGCACCGATATTGGCGATCGCCATGTCATCGGGTGTACTGCGCGATCAGCAGACAGCGTTTCATGATCAACTGGTAGCCGCCATCGAGTCAGCCGGTGGGGCACCATTGCTGTTCTGGTATGGACGCAAACAGCCTGATGCGGTGCAGAACATGCTGGCCCCGGCAAAGCCAAGTCTGTTGCTGAATACCACGCACATGCTGGACGGCGAGGCGATGGAAAGGGCGTTTCGAGCGCTGGATATTCCGGTGGTGATGGGGTTGAGCAGTCGTCAGACGGCGGCGCAGTGGCGTAGCCAGGCTCAGGGAATGGATGCGGGTATGGCTGCCGTACTCATGGCCACGCCAGAGCGCTGGGGCATGACCGATCCGCTGGTGCTGTCGGCGATGGAAGATGGGCGCCGTGTGGCCATCCCGGAGCAAGTCGAACTGCTGATCGGACGCTTCCTGGCCGCTGCCAGGTTGCAGCGTGAGGCACCTGAGTCCATCAAGCTGGCGCTGATGTTCTGGAACTCTCCCGCAGGTGAGCGCAATCTCTCGGCCTCTCATCTGAATGTGCCACGCAGTATTGCAGACATAACAGCGGCACTGGCGGCCAGCGGATACACCCTGTCGGCGCTGGACGAGCAGAAGGTTATCCAGCAGGCGCAAACCATGCTGTCTGGACTCTACCGTCACGACCAGCTGGACAACCTGCTGGCCAAGGGACTGGCGGTCAGTTTCCCGGTCAGTCGCTATCGCCAGTGGTTGGCATCTCTGCCCGGCAAGATTCAATATCAGGTGAAGCATAGCTGGGGGGAACCTGAGCAGCACTGGAGTATCCGTACCCTGAACGGGGAGCCTCGGTTTGTCATTCCTGCCATGCAACTGGGGCATTTCCTCTGGATGCCCCAGCCGCCCCGAGCGGACCGTCTGGGTGCGCATGTGCATGACAGCGTGCAGCCGCCGGGGCATTTTTTCCTGGCCACCTACCTGTACCTGCGTGAAACCTATGGCGCGGATGCTCTTATCCACTTGGGAACCCATGGCACCCAGGAGTGGACACCCGGCAAGGACAGGGGACTTTGGGCCTACGATTACCCGAACCTGGCCGTCGGCAATCTGCCGGTCTTCTATCCCTATATTCAGGACAATATCGGCGAAGCGCTCCAGGCCAAACGGCGCGGACGGGCGGTCGTCATCAGCCACCAGACCCCAGCTTTTGGCCCCGCAGGTCTCTATGCTGAACTGACGCACCTGCATGAACTCATGCATGCCTATCAGATGCTCGATTCGGGGCCAGTGAAGGACAAGGTGGGCGAGCAGCTGCTGGATGCGGCCATCGAGCAGAACCTGCACCTGGATATGGGCTGGGATGAAGCACAACTCAGAGCCAATCCACTGGCGTTCGCGGCGGCCCTGCATGATCACCTGCATGAACTGGCCGCGTCATCCACTCCGCTGGGTCTGCACACCTTTGGTACAGCCGCTGCGCCTGAACACCGGGTGATGACCGTGCTGCAGCAGCTGGGCATGCCCTATTTTGATGCCCTTGGCGTGGAAGGTGATGAACTGCTGGCCCTGGAGTCGGAACAGTTGCAACAACAACCGGCCTATCGTCTGCTGGCCGAGACGCTGGCCAGCCGGAAACTGCCGGAGCAGGCATTACCGGAGCCACTGCTTCCCCTGTTGCAGCAGGCACTCGACAATGATGCTCACCTGAGTCTGGATAACGAAATGGAAGCCCTGTTGGCGGGCCTTCAGGGCCGTTTTGTCGCGCCCGGTCCAGGTGGTGACCCGGTACGAAACCCGGCCACCAGCAGCGGTACCAACCTGTACTCCTTCGAACCGGACAAGATTCCCAACAAGGCCGCCTACGCAGCTGCCGAAGGCATGCTGGACCAGCTGGTTGAGCGCTATCGCGAAGAACATCAGGGGGACTCGCCCCAGCGCCTGGCCTTTACCCTCTGGTCATCAGAAGCCATACGCACGCAGGGGCTGGTTGAAGCCCAGATCATGCATGCCCTGGGTGTGCGGCCAGTCTGGGATGAGGGGGGGCGTGTACGCCGTCTGGAAATTATTCCGCAGGCCGAGCTCAAGCGCCCAAGGATGGATGTGTTGTTGCAGGTGACCAGCGTCTATCGGGATCAGTTCGATGGCCTCATGCGGCATTATGCGACCGTCATTGAGGCGCTGTCCGAACAGGAAGACCCCGCCAACCCTATCGCGGCACACAGTCGTCAGCTGGCCGATGCCTTGCGCCAAAGGGGGCTGGCCGACGAGGATGCCCAGCAATTGTCACGCGCGCGGGTGTTCAGCAGCCCGCCGGGCAGTTATGGCAGCGGTGTCACTGATCTGGCCATGAACTCCACCGCCTGGGAGGACGACAGCCAGCTGGCCGATACTTTCGTAGCCAGCCAGTCTCATGTGTTCACCACCCGTGAATGGGGCAGGGCGGTTGCCGATGTGAACCTGCTGCAAGATCAGCTGGCACAGGTTGATGCCGTCTTGATGTCGCGCTCCAGTCAGGTGCATGGCCTGCTGTCAACGGACCACCCGTTCGAATATCTGGGTGGGCTTTCGGCCGCGGTACGTCAGCAAAGGGGCGAAAACCCGGCACTGTACATCTCCGATTACCGTGGCAACAGCCCACGCATTGCCGATGCGGCTGCATTTCTGTCAGCTGAGCTTAGAACCCGTTACCAAAACCCGCAGTGGATCAAGGCCATGCAGGCTGAAGGCTATTCCGGGGCGGTGCAGATGTTGAAAACAGTCAACAACCTGTTTGGCTGGCAGGTCATGGATGCCGGCATGGTGCGTGCCGATCAGTGGCAAGCCCTGCATGAAACCTATGTGATGGACCGCCATGAGCTGGGACTGAACGAATGGTTTGCCGAGCAGAATCCCGATGCTCAATCCCAGCTGATCGAACGGATGGTCGAGGCTGTGCGCAAAGGCTATTGGCAGCCGAGTGAAACCACCCTGAAGCAATTGACCGAACGCTGGCAAACGCTGGTACAGAACAAGGGAGCCCTGCCTGGTGCACCTAAAACCGTGGACTACATCGAGGATATGGCCCTGGGGTTTGGCTTGTCCGCTCAGCCGGCGTCATCCTCGGCCGCAAGTCCAGACAGCAACGATAGCAGCGCCAGCCCGCCAAGCCAGCAGGTTAAAGGTCAGGTGCTGGAAGCTCAGGAGATGAGCGCCCCCACAGAGGGTGACTGGTCGTACCGCCTGAGCCTGATCAGCATGTTACTGCTGTTGGCCCTGGGCGCGTGGCGCGCCCACCGTGAGCATAAAATTCACCTTAGTAATCGAGAAACCGTCTGATGATGAGCCAATTTGAGGCCTTACTCTATCAAATCACCAGTATCTTCCTGCTGCCCGCGTTAGCATTAATTCTGGTTGCCCTGGCCTATGCCCTGGTTGCCACCGGCCAATTGCTGGCGGATGGGCTGATGTTCCGCCACACACCTGTACGTTCGGGATTGAGCCGCTATGCCCAGGGGCAAGGCATCACCAGCGATGACCTGGAATTATGGATCATGCGCCGCCTGGAAAAACTGCGCCTTACCTCACGTGTCAGTCCCTTGCTGGGGCTGGTCGCAACCCTGATACCCATGGGGCCGGCCCTGCTGGCACTGGCAGAAAATGAAGTGGCGTCCGTGGGCTCGAACATGGTGGTTGCCTTTGCCGGTGTAACGCTGGCGTTGATTGCGGCCAGCCTGAGTTTTGTTGTGCTGAATATCCGTCGCCGCTGGCTGTTTGAGGAACTGCGCCTGATCGAGCGCGAACAGGCTGGCTTGAACCAAGAGGGGGTGTGAGGTGGCGGGACGTTTTATCGACCATGAAGACGATGATCCCATACTCTCGGTGGTCAATCTGATCGACCTGTTTCTGGTGATCGTAGTCATCCTGTTGCTGGTTGTCGTACGCAATCCTCTCAACCCTTTTGCGGCCGAAAATGTCGTGGTGGTTGAAAACCCGGGGCAGGACAACATGCGCATAACCGTGAAAAAAGGTGAAGAGCTGACTCGCTATGAAAGCAGTGGCGAGATGGGAGAAGGGGAAGGCGTAAAGGCCGGGATTACCTACCGTTTGCCCGACGGGCGCATGGTGTACGTGCCGGAATAAGCTAGGAATGAACTGATTAAGAGACAAGATAGACCAGCGTATATCCAGCACTGCAAAGGGCCTGGCGCATTCGCCAGGCCCTTTGCATCGTTTCGCACCGATGTTCAAAGGCTCAGCAGGAGAACAATCAGAACCCCATTCGAACACCTATCTGTGCAGACGTACCCGGCATGGGATAGCCCGGACGATAGGCGTAATCACGGTCGAACAGATTCTCGATGGCAAGGAATACTTCACCGTCAGGCCCCAGCTGTGGTAAACGGTAACCGGTGCGGAGATTGGCCACAGTAAAACTGCCGACTTTGGCAAGATTTGTACTGCTGGCGGCTCTAGCCTGACTGAGAACATACATATCGCGCTGATACTGGGCATCTGCACTGACATGCCAGCGGCCTTTGCCCGATGATCAAGCTCTTCAGGTTCCAGCGACTCCCAGCTATCTCCCAATGCAGGTATTAACTGCGACATGACACTGACATTCACCGAAACGAGCATCGGCGCACATAAATCTAATTGATACGCAATCTTGTTTACGGGTAGCATAGAGGCGTGCCAGGTGGATGGCGTAAATCGCATCCGAACATCATCAAACGGCCCAAGGCCCCGCATGTCGGGGCCGTAAACGTCGTAAGCCTGTGCCTCTAAGGATAATCCCCCCTCTGTATCCGGACCGTAAAAGACTATGCGACGTATCAGCTTCAATTGGCCAGTTATTTCCGTGTTGCTCATGGCAGCCTTGCTTGTGTTCTGGCTGTCGGGGTTAAGTATCAAAACGGCTCGGTCAGAGCCACCGGATGCCCCCCAAGACCAGACAGACACTCAAGTAAGCGTAGGCATCAGCCAGCTCAAGGCCCATGATCATCAGCGCACGCTCACGTTCCAGGGGCATGCAGAGCCCTGGTTCAGTGTTGATCTCAAGGCTGAAATATCGGCGCAGGTCGAATCGACCCCCATCCCTCAGGGAGCTTTTGTAAAGACGGGTAGCCTGATGTTACAGCTGGCTGCAGATGAGCGGGAAGTGCAGCTGCACCAGGCCCAGGCGGCTGTGGCTTCGGCTCGCCATGAACTGAGTGCCGCGCAGGAACTGGTCAAGCTCAAGTTGATTTCGCCGACGGATATTCTGCGCCTGGAAAGCGAGCTGGCCAGCGCAAGACTGGATCTCAAGAATGCTCAGCTGGCACTGGCACGCACAACACCGGCAGCCCCCTTTGATGGCCGGCTGGACCTGCTCAATGCAGACCCGGGTGATTACCTCACAGTGGGCGATGTCTGGGGGCGGCTGATTGATACGCGGAAACTGCGAATCAAATTCAGTGTTCCGCAACGCAATATAAGCCTGCTGGAAGAAGGGCAGCCGGTGAATGTTCGGCTGCTTAATGGACAAGAACTCAGTGGCACGATCAGTTTCATCGCCGCTGCCGCTGATGAAGCAACGCGCAGCTTCAGGGTAGAGGCGCGTGTCGAGAACCCAGACATGCTCAGAGCGGCCGGTGCCAGCGCCTCGGTTACTGTGGCGACCGGCATGGTAAAAGCCCACCGCATCTCACCCGCGCTGCTCATCCTGAATGAACGAGGTGACATGGCCGCAAAATACGTCGATGCAGATAGCCATGTACGCACCGCGACCGTACGTGTGCTGAGCATCGACAGCCAGTGGGCCTGGATTGAGGGCTTGCCGGAAGAGACACGCATCATTTCGGTGGGTGCCGGGTTTGTCAAGGATGGCCAGACAGTGCACACGGTTGTCGCCACAAAGGCTGATTCAGAAGCAGGGGCAAGCAACTGATGGCAACATTGATCCAGGCTGCCATAGATCGCAGCCGTGCCACATTGATGCTGCTCACACTGCTGGTGATCGGCGGAATGGTCGCATTTTCCTCGCTCCCCCGGGAAGCAAACCCCGATGTCACCATCCCCTATATCTACGTCTCTGTAACACTTGATGGCATCAGCCCCGAAGATGCCGAACGTCTTCTGATACGACCGCTTGAGCAAGAGCTGCGCTCGCTTGAAGGTGTGAAAGAGATGAGCGCCTATGGCAGCGAAGGCCATGCCTCCGTATTGCTTGAATTTGATGCCGGACTTGACCCGCAACAATCCCTGCAAGAAGTGCGAGAAAAAGTCGACACCGTACGCAGTGAGCTGCCGGCGCAGGCTGATGAGCCTGATGTTCAGGAAATCAACATCTCGCAGTTTCCGGTTCTTACTGTGGGGTTGTCTGGCCCCCTTTCCGAACAAACACTAATCTACACCGCCAGAAACCTCAGAGACCAGCTGGAAGGTATTCCGGAAGTGCTGGAAGTGGATATTGGTGGGGACCGTGAAGATCTGCTGGAAATTCTGGTAGACCCACAGGTGCTCGATAGCTATGGCCTGAACTACAGCGACTTGTATCAACTGATCAGCAACAACAACCAGCTGGTGGCCGCCGGTAGCATCGACAACGGAGCAGGGCGGCTGACACTGAAAGTGCCGGGCGTCGTCAGCGATCTGAATGACCTGATGGGAATGCCGGTCAAGGTGTCGGGCGATACCGTTGTCACCTTCGCAGACATAGCCCGCATCCATCG
The DNA here is from genome assembly GCA_963677795.1 of uncultured Marinobacterium sp. GTDB lineage: Bacteria > Pseudomonadota > Gammaproteobacteria > Pseudomonadales > Balneatricaceae > Marinobacterium. The sequence goes on from OY782520.1 coordinate 3,915,370, forward strand.
CACGTTCAAAGACCCCACCGGCTTTGCCCGCATCAACGGCCAGCCGGCCCTGGTACTGGAAATATCCAAACGCGCCGGTGCCAACATTGTAGACACCATCGATCAAGTCAAGGCACTGCTAAAACAGGCGGAACCCCAACTGCCGGATGGGCTTGAAGTTCGCTTTATTACCGACCAGTCCAAAGAGGTTAAAAGCCTGCTGTCCGATCTGCTCAACAATGTCATGACCGCAGTCGTCCTGGTACTGATCGTCATGCTGATTGCCATGGGCATGCGTCCGGCGTTGCTGGTTGGGCTGACCATTCCCGGCGCATTTCTTTGCGGATTACTGCTGATTGCCGCTCTGGGCTTCACGCTGAACATCATGGTCCTGTTTTCGTTGATTCTGGTAGCCGGCATGCTGGTGGATGGAGCGATTGTCGTCTCAGAACTGGCCGATCGAAACCGCCTTGCCGGCATGGCCCCGCGAGACGCCTGGGCCGGTGCCGCCACACGCATGGCCTGGCCCGTCATTGCCTCAACAGCCACCACACTGATGGTCTTCATGCCATTGCTGTTCTGGCCCGGCATCGTCGGCGAATTCATGAAATATCTGCCCGCCACCGTAATCGTGTGCTTGCTGGCCTCCCTTGCAATGGCACTGATTTTCCTGCCGGTCATGGGGACCGTCACGGGTGGCGGCAAGCTGCAGAAAGCCGATGCCAGCCCTGTTCCGGCAGGTAACGCCGTCTACAGAGCCTTGCTGGCCACATTGCTGAACCGTCCGGGACTAACGCTGCTGGGAATGCTCGCTGCAATTGTGGTGGTGTATGTGCTATATGGTGCGGTTAACAAGGGAGTAGAATTTTTCCCGGATGTTGAACCTGAGTCCGCACAGGTACTGGTACATGCCCGGGGGGATTTATCGGTATACGAAAAGGATGAACTGCTGCAGCAGGTTGAAACCCGGCTGGCGGGCATGCCCGAAGTCGAAGCGCTCTACGCACGGTCTTTTGCATACGCAGACAGCCAAATGCAGGAAGACGTTATCGGCATTATCCAGTTTCAGTTCACCGACTGGGATCAGCGCCGTCCGGCAGAAAGCATACTGACAGACATGCGCCAGAGAACCGCCGGCATAGCCGGGCTTAAATTGGAGTTCCGTAAGCAGGAAGACGGCCCATCTCAGGGGAAACCCGTTGAAATTAACTTTATGGGCGACAACCTCGAACAAGTCTATGCCGTTGTAAACCGCGTTCAGGACACAATGAAGGCGATCGGCGGCTTCACCGATATCGAAGATGATCGCACCTTGCCCGGCATCGAATGGCGAATGGACGTCAACCGAGAAGCCGCCGCCCGCTATGGAGCCGATATATCCAGTGTAGGCAGTGCCGTTCAACTGGTCAGCCAGGGACTGCTGCTCACAACCTACCGGCCAGAGAATGCGGATAGCGAAGTGGATGTGCGCATCCGGGTGCCGGAATATACCCGCACGCTGGACCAGCTTGGCCAGCTGACGCTCAGCACCAGCCGAGGCCAGGTGCCGCTATCACTCTTTGTTACGCTGGAGCCCGGCCCCAAAACCGGCACCCTGCGCCGTATAGATGGCCGCAGGACCATTACAGTCAAGGCAGACCTGGCCGAAGGGACGCAACTGGATATCCAGTTGCAGAAACTGCTGCAGGAAATGCCCGAACTGCCCTCAGGCGTCGCCTTCTCGGTAGGTGGCGAGCAAGAAGAGCAGCAGGAAGCCTCAATCTTCCTGGGCGGCGCCTTTATTGTGGCCCTGCTGCTGATGACCTTAATACTGGTCATCCAGTTCAACAGCCTCTATCAAACGCTGCTCGTGCTTTCGGCTATTGTCTTTTCAACGGCAGGGGTACTGATCGGCCTCATGGTGACCGCACAGCCTTTTGGCATTGTCATGGTTGGCATGGGGATTATCGCGCTGGCGGGAATCGTCGTGAACAACAATATCGTACTGATCGATACCTACAACCGGCTGAGAAAAGACGGGCTTGACGCGACGAAGGCTGCCCTGGAAACAGGATGTTTGCGGCTAAGACCTGTACTGCTCACGGCGCTGACCACCGTGCTGGGCCTGATGCCGATGGTGCTTGGTGTAAACGTAAACCTGCTGGAACCCTCGCTCGGTATCGGGGCACCATCCACCCAATGGTGGACCCAGCTTTCCAGCGCAATAGCAGGGGGCCTCACATTTGCCACCCTGCTTACGTTGCTACTCACACCCTGCATGCTGGTGCTGGGAGAACGTATTCGCAGCCAAAAGTGAGGAAAATCATAACGGCAAGGGCCGCCTGCCAATTAATCCCCATAATACTGCACACCAATCTTAATCCGGTTGCGGCCCTGGTCGGTCCGCCACCGGTTGGTATCACGCAGTGAATAGGCACAGCCGCAGTACTCCTGCTGATAAAAACGTTCGCGTTTGGCAATCTCGATCATGCGTGATGAACCGCCGCCTTTGCGCCAGTTAAAAGTCCAGTAATGCAGCCCCGGGTAGCGGGCTGCGGCGCGCTGGCCACACGAATTGATCTGTTGCATGTTTTTCCAGCGTGAAATCCCCAGGCAGCTGGTGAACGTATCAAAGCCATTCTCGTGGGCATATAGTGCCGAGCGTTCAAAGCGCATATCAAAACAGACGCGGCAACGTTCACCCCGTTCCGGCTCCCATTCCAGCCCCTTGACCCGTTCGAACCAGTTTTTTACATCATAATCGGCATCGACAAAAGGAATGCCGAGTTTTTCGGCAAAGCGGATATTCTCTTCCTTGCGGATCAAATACTCCTTCTGCGGATGAATATTCGGATTATAGAAAAAAATCGTGAACTTAATGCCGGCGTCAGTCATGCGTTCCATCACATCGCCAGAGCAGGGGGCACAGCAAGAGTGCAACAGCACCTTGTCCGAGCCTGTTGGGGTTTCCAGGACAATACTTTCCTTTTTTATATCGCCTCGTTGGTGATTATGTGTCTGCAAAACAGATTAACGGTGCAACCCCGGCATGCCTGGTGCAGCGATAAGAACTATACCAAGGCACTCATAACGGCTAATCCCATTGGTAAAGAGCAACAGGGGGTGAATAGTTGGTCCACAGACAATGGGATAGGAACAGCGTTGTGAAAGGGGTTGGCAATCAGCCGGTATGATAAGTAAGCGGCCTTTTTATAAAAAGTGAATGCTGATCATGGGCTTATGAATATGGCTCATTAATGAAACACAAGAACCACGGATACGCGCAAAATTTCCTTCCAGCCACGGGTGCTGACTTGGGCCGTTTGAAGTCGGCTTTCGTTTCATGCCCGGCTATTTCATTCAATAGCCGCACACGTACTAAGTATTTACACCGAAATTCATACGAAATTTTCAGTTTCGCATACGAATCTAACCGATAATCATTCTTGTTTGTAGGTAGCATAAGTCTGTGCCTAGTGGATGACGTCAAGCGCATCCCAGTCTTATGCAACCAGAGGACGCCCCGCTCGCCGGGGCCGTACAACAAGGAGAATAATTGATGAACGTTTCGCTGTATCAGGAGGCGCCCAGGCTCAAGCCACTGGCCTTGGCCGTGATGCTGGCCATATCCAGTACAGCCGTGCAAGCGGCTGAAACAGCGCCGGCCACGCGGGCAAGTGCCCAGGCAGAGCAGTCGGCAGACGACTGCGACGTGGGCGATACAGCGAACGACCCGAACACCAAGGACGCGTGTACCGACAAGGATGTCACCGACAAGGACGTCGCCTCTGACGAGGCGCTGTCGATGATTGGCAGCGAAACCACCGTTATCCAGGGCCGCGAGTTGGGTGAAGAGGATGTCTACCTGCGTGATATTTCCAACGTGCATGCCACTCGCGAAAACATTGAGAACTACAAGGGCACCTCGGTAGCAGACCTGTTCAAGGGCCTGAGCGGCGTGTACACCGGCGAGGCGCGCAACTCCGGTGCGCTGGACCCGAACATCCGCGGTATTCAGGGCACCGGGCGCGTACCGGTGCTGGTCGATGGCACCGAGCAGTCCACTACCATCTGGCTGGGGCCGGGGGGCATCAGTAACCGCAGCTATGTAGACCCCAATCTGGTGGGGGGCATTACCGCCGAGAAAGGGCCGTCCTTTGAAGGCCCCAGTGGTATCGGCGGAGCCGTACGCATCCGTACGCTGGAGCCGGGCGATATCATTCAGCCGGGCAAAACCTGGGGCATCGAGCTGAAAACTGAAACCGCCACCAACACGGTGGCTGAGCGTGATGGGGCCAACGGCTGGTATGGCCAGGATTACCGTGACGTTAAGGCGGATGGTGTACCGATCACTGGAATGGGTGGTGATTATGGCGGAATAGTTGCGCCGCTTGGGGGTGGGGTTACGTTGGTGCCGGACAGTGGCAGCGACCATCAGGGCTTTAATGGCGAGGATTACGCCTGGCGCCTGGCCGTTGCAGCCGAGCAGGAGCACTTCGACCTGATTGGTGTGCACAGCTACCGCCGCAGCGGCAACTATTTTGCCGGTGAAAACGGTGCCGATGCCTACCGCACCGAAGATTGGATTGAGGCGATGCAAAAGGCGGAAAGCGAAGGGGGAGGGAATAGCAGCGAATACAACGATTATCTGGCCAATTTGTTTCGGCCAGGGCAAGAGGTACTGAATACGCACAGTGAGATGACCAGCACCCTGCTGAAAGGTCGGCTGGAACTGCCCCACAATCAGGAGCTGAGCCTGAGCTGGATGAACACCGAGCAAATTTACGGTGAAAGTAACGTATCGATCCGTATGATCGCCCACGATCCGGAAAATATGATTGATATGAATGGCACTGGTGACATGGCCTATCAGTACAATAACCCTCCATCTGAAGTGGATCAGGATACCTGGAATCTGGGTTACAGCTGGAACCCGGACAACCCACTGATCGACTTGAAGGTGGGCGCCTGGGCAACCCAAAGCTTCAGTGTGCGGCACCAGAATGGAGGGTTCCAGTATCAGCCAATGGAGACCGACAGAAACTACAATAACTATTTAAACTGCTCGGTGTACCCGTCAGCTTGGCCGGAGGAAGCTGCCATTTATGATTATTGGTGTGGACGTTGGTATAGCCCTGATGCCAACCCCTACGAGCATGACCCTGACTACCGAGATGAGTCTATCGATGGCACATTGGTTGATGCCTCCCGCCAGGAATGGAACCACGACCGTTACGGCCTGAACGTGCGTAACCGCTTTCAGCTGAGCCCCGATTTCGCCCTCACCCTGAGCGCCGATGCACAGCATGAAGAGCTGGACGGCTGGGATGCATCCGAGGCGCACCTGAGTAAGAACCCCATCGTATGGGGCAACAGCCATATGGGCCCGCGTGCGGGCACTCGCCGTGAATACAATGCCGCCATGCAGATGGAGTGGTTCCCCACGGATACGGTGATGATCACCGGTGGCCTGAAATGGAGCCGCTACTGGTCCTTTGACGATGGCCTTGATGAACACCGGCGCAACCAGCACCGTGGGTGGGCTAAGGAATACGAAGTGGCCTATGCCCAGATCCCCTATGGCCTTTATCTGAGCGAAGAGCAGACCGCTCAGCTTAACGCCTATCTTGCCCGGGCACGGGAAATCAGTGGCGCCCGCGCGTCAGGCACCCTGACCGATGAGCAGCGCGCCTTTGCCGCGGAGTCCAATGCCTGGCTGGCCCAGCTGACCGGCGGCAACTTCGCGGTGACGAAGGAGCTTCAGGCAGCGAACGAGGACCTGGTGTTTTACGGTGCGTCCAGCTACGGGAAAGTCCCAACCGTAGAAATCGGGGGGGCTACATATCTTAATGGTGGGCTTATCGGGGGGCACAACACGTCATCACATGGCTTGGCGGCAGCGATTGTGGACTATGCCGACGGTGATTTCAGGGGTATGCGTGATCGAAACCCCTTCTATAACGGCACCTTGGATATCAATGAAACCGTAACCACCGCCGATGGCAAGGAGCTGCCCAAGTACTTGGCTGGATTTGACGCGTACAACGCAGAGACCGGTGAGCGGCTGGGAACAACCAGCTTCGTAGTCAATGATCGAGTGGAAAATCCTGAAAAATATAAGGACATCGATATTGCTTATGGGCCTGGATCTAATCGCCATGTTACACGTGTGCTTGATGATTCCGAGCAGTGGTCGCGCCCGCAGAAGCGGCGCAACGAAGCCTGGGCGCCGATGCTGGGCATCACCTGGTTCATGACGCCACATAACCGTGTTTATGCCCGTTACTCCGAGTATGTGCGCTTCCCCAGCCTGTGGGAGGATACCCAGTCTGCCGTTGGCTATGGCTCTTATACAACGGGGACGGATGTGAGCGGATATTCCATCGAGCCGGAACGCACCCGTAATATCGAACTGGGCTATGTGCAGGACCTGACGCCCTGGCTCAGCAATGTACGCATGGCGGACGTACGCCTGAACTACTACCGCAACCGCATCGAAAACTACATCGACCGTAATGTCGATTACCAGGTGCTGCAGTTTGATGAAAAGCGTACTGAAGGCATTGAGCTGCAGGCGCGGGTAGATACCGGCCGCTATTTTGCCGGCCTGGGCGCCACCTACCGCTTGAACAACGACCTGTGTGATGCCGACTACGCCGCCACGCTCGACCCATATAACCAGGGGCAGTATGCCGCTTGTGTTGATGGGGGCTTCCCGCTCACCTTTACCCGCACCAGTACACAACCCGAGTTGTCCATCAACCTGGATGGCGGCATGCGCCTGATGGGCGACCGCCTGGAGCTGGGCGGGCGGGTCACCTACCACAGCAGTGCCGAAAACGAAGATGAACAGCAGTGGATCGATGAACACTATCGGTATACCGGTTACCTGAACGAAGCCTACAACCTGGAATCGGTACTGGTATACGACGCCTACGCCACCTACGAGATAAACAACGTGTTCAAGCTGAACGCCGGCGTCAACAACATTACCGATGAGTACTATCTGGACCCGCTGGCCCGCACCACGCTGCCGGCCCCCGGGCGCACCTTCAAACTGGGCCTGACGGCCAGGTTTTAACCGAACACCCAAGCCAGCCGGGCAGAGGATAAGCCCGCCAGCTAGGGATGACAGGGGCAGCCGCACCCCGTAAAGCGGCCATTTGAACTAACCAAACCAAAGGAATGTGAACATGAAAAAGCTTTTGCTTGTTTCCGCGATCGCCCTGGCAGCCTCTCCGGCATTTGCAGCAACCGACCCGACTAAGGGCGGCTCCTCCAATACTGCCTATGTTCAGGTGGGTACGGGCGAGATTCTGGGCGCGGGCGTTGGTATCGCCATGCCGGCCAATCACCCCGCAGATCCGTACGACCTAGCAGGGGTTGTCAGCTTTGAAGGTGGGCCGATCGACAAAACCAACCTGGTTCTCGGGGGGGGCGATGGCAATAGCTATATCGCGATTGCCGGTACCATCATTTCAGAAACCTGGAAGCACACCATCGCTAGCGGTGTCGGTGCGGATACTGAAATCTACGCCTACCGTCAGGTGAATGACCCTGTGTCAGGTTACCCGCACTTCGGCGGTGAAGTAATCGCCAAGGTACCGGGCCTGGCCGCCAGCAACGCCGTCTACTTCGGTGAATGGGCACCTTGGGATGGCAGCACCGGCACGGCGCACGACCCTGATCTGGGTATGGACAGCTCACTGCGCACCGTGTTCTACGTGGGTGAAAACCCGACCACCAGCATGCCGAACCTGACCAACGTGGCCTACGATGTGGTGGGTATCCAGAAGTACAACCCGGATACTCAGGCCGGTGTCTACACCGGTACCCTGACCGCCAACTTCAGCGGCACCAGCGGTGCCATCACCGGTACGCTGAACGGCGTCAACTTCAGCGGTACCAGCATCAGCAGCGATGGCAGCTTCTCCAACAGCAGCACCATCTCCGGCAAGTTCTACGGCAACAGTGCCGAGGCGCTGGCCGGCATGTATGACACCACTGGCGTGGCCAATGACATGGCCTTCGGCGGTGCTCAGCAGTAAGGCTTAAACACCCTGGGGTGTTTACTTGAGGGGGAGGCGGGCCTCCCCCTTTTTTATGTTTCCTGCCGCTGAGATGTATCGCCATGCACCGTTTAATACCCTGCGCACTTGTATTGCTGCTGGCACCGACGGCCGCACTGGCCGACGATGACGACACCCGCTTTCTGCTTAACCAGATGGACCGCCAACAGCAAAGCGAAGAACGCGCCTACCCGGCACCGGCCGTGGCCGACAACCCCGATCTGTTCACCGTGAATGGCACCACCTATCAGGTGGAACAAACCCTTGAGGCGCTGGGGCCGGCCCTGTATGTGGCCATCAACCTGAAACAGTGGCACAAGGTGCGCCAGTTTGTGCAACGCTATCGCCAGTTGCCCGGCCATGATGCCAACCTGGCCCTGCTGGCCGAGGGGATGCTGGCGCGGGTCGATGGCGACTATGCCGGGGCCATCGCCGCACTGGAAACGGCACTGGCCGGCAAGCCCGAATTTGTCCGTGCCCGGCTGGAGCTGGCACGCATCTACTTTGAAGACCACCAGCTTAACGCCGCCCGCGACGCCTTCGAACGGGCGCAAGGCAGCGCCGGGCTGCCGCCGCAGGTGCTCGGCATGATCGATCAATACCTGGCTGCGCTGGACCGGCGCGCCGGCTGGCAGGGTAGCCTGTCGCTGGGGCTGGGGTACGACAGTAACCTGAACCAGGGCAATGGTGATGTATTGGTCAGCCAGGTGTGTTATCTGCCCAACTGGTGTCAAACGGTAACCCGCCGCATGCCCGAGCCGCTGGAATCGTCCGAGTGGGTGTACGACCTCACGGCCGAGCGCCGTTTTAACCTGAGCGGCCATCATAACCTGCTGCTGCGTGGCATTGTGTATGGCAGTTACCCCGACAAGGCACTGGAAGGCAGCGACAGCACCGACTATTTCGATGAAAACACCAGCGTGCTTTACGCCGGTTACAGCTATAAATCGGCCCGCAACGAGCTGAACCTGTTACCAACATTCGAACATTTTTACAGTGACCGCCACACCCGCTATGAGGCGGGCGGGCTGCGGCTGGAATGGAAGCACCAGTGGTCGCCGCCCCTGCAGCTCAATACCTATCTGCAAACGCGCCGTTACCGTTTTCAGGGCGAAGATGCCGTCTATTTTGAAAACTATGACGAACACCGGCTGGGCCTGTCAGCCAGTTATCTGTTCAATCCGGTAACAGCGCTGTACGGCGGGCTGGATTATACCCGCAAGGATTTCCCCACCGATGCTGCCAGCAGTGATGCCTGGATGCTGAACCTGGGCGTGTACCGTCAGCTGCTGCCGGGTGTCAACCTGAACGCAACCGCGTTGTACCGCGAAACGCGCAACGATGAGGCCAACACCCTGTTGGGCGGTCTGCGTGAAGATAAACAGCAGATCTACATGCTGAATGTGGATCTGCCACGCTGGGCGATCAAGGGATTTGTGCCGGTCTTGTCGCTCAAGCATACGATGAATGAAAGCAGCATTGACTGGGCCTACGGCTATAAACGTGATGAAGTGGCCCTGAAACTGCGCAAAACCTTCTGAACCGGGGGCAGGCAAGCAACTGCAAGGGGCGGTTGCTCCCCCCGCACTGTTAAAGGATGAACGATGTGAATATGCCATGCCCGGATGTACAGGTGATCAAGCAGGCTGGTCAACCGGCATTTGCGGTGATCCCCTATGACGAATACCTGGTACTGTTGCGCGCCAATCAGCGCCATTTACCCACCCGTGTTGTCGAGATGCAAACGGAGGGCGGCTTGAGCCGCATTGCCGCCTGGCGCAGCTATCGTGGCATGTCCCAGGTGGATTTGGCTGCGCGGCTGGGGGTCACTCAGTCGTCGGTAGCACGGCTGGAGCGGGCGAATGCCGCGCCGCGTGACCGGACTCTGGAGCGTGTCGCCGTTGCGCTTGGCTGCACGGTTGAACAACTGACGCTATGAAGGGCGATTCAAGGATGATGAAACAACTGGGTCTGGCCGCTTGCCTGTTGGTGGCGGCCTTGCAGGTCAGGGCAGCGGAAACACACTTCGTACCGGTAACGGGGACGCCTTTTGTGGCGGACTACAGCCGTGGTACCGAACAGGGCCACTATGGTGTCATCGTGCTGGAAGGATCACGCGGCGGGCAGTCCAACTACCTGGCCGCTAAGGTCGCCGAAATGGGATATCCGGTACTGTCGCTGGCCTACTTCGGCGCACCGGGCCTGCCGGCGTCACTGCAAGAGATACCACTGGAGTACTTTGATGCGCCGCGCCAATGGCTGTTGCAACAGCCGGAAACACGCCCCGACGGGGTGGTGTTGCTGGGCTGGTCCAAAGGGGCCGAGCTGGCCTTGCTGCTGGCCGCGCATCATGAAGACTATGCCGGAGTCGTGGCCATTGCGCCCAGTTCGGTGGTCTGGTCGGCACGGCGTCCATCACCCGATGCGCCGGCGGCCAGCAGCTGGAGCCAGGACGGCAAGGGGCTGGGTTTTGTGCCGCTTAATGAAGATCTGATTCAGCAGGAAGGGTTGTTGGCGGCTTTTGCCACCGGGTTACATGACCACGCCGCTATAGAGCGCGCACGGATCCCGGTCGAAAACATCGCGGGACTGGTTCTGCTGTTGTCCGGCGAGGATGATCATATTTGGCCCGCTGCGACTATGGGGGAGCAGGTGTGCCGCCACATGCCGTCGCAATCCTGTACACACCTTCGCTATCCGGGGGCCGGTCATCTGCTGGACCCCAAATTCCCGATGGGCGGCTCGGCGAGCATCAATGCCAAGGCAGACGCTGCCGTACGTGCCGAGCTGGCCAGTTTTCTGCAGGCGATGAACAACAACACGCCTTAAAAGTGCCCCACAGCTGCAGGGTTAAACAATAGACAATGCAGGCTATTGTTTAACCTGGGGCAGCCGCATAGGGCAGCCGGGCGACCCGTGCAGGCACTCCAGGCATACGCCTATATCAAAATCTTATACCCCCGAAAGCGAAAGCAAATGGATCGGTCAAAACACGATATGTAGAGTTATAACATAACATTAACGTGTTATATGCATCTCTATCTGTCCTTATTACGGGGGTCTCGTCATGAACGAAAAGAAAACTGCGCTTATCATCAGCGCCCACTCTGCAGACTTTGTATGGCGTTGTGGCGGTGCCATCGCGCTGCATCAAAAACTGGGTTATGAGGTGACAATCGCCTGTTTGTCCTACGGCGAGCGCGGTGAATCTGCCAAGCTGTGGAAACAGGAGAATATGACGCTCGAAAAGGTGAAAACAGAGCGTCGTAAAGAAGCGGAGGCGGCCGCTCAGGCACTCAACGCGCATGACATCCGGTTTTTTGATTTTGGCGATTATCCACTGGAGATCGATACTGATGGTAAATACCAGATAGTCGACCTGATTCGTGAAACTCAACCTGACTTCATGATGAGTCATTCCAAATGGGATCCATACAATACCGACCACATGTACGCGACCGAGATCGCGATTCAGTGTCGCATGATTGCCCAGGCCTGGGGACATAACCCCGGCGAGAAAGTGCTGGGCGCGCCTCAGCTGTACCTGTTCGAGCCTCATCAAAGTGAACAGATGGAGTGGAAGCCAGACCTGTTCCTGGATATTTCTGAAGTGTGGGACGAGAAGAAGGCCGCAATCGAGTGTATGCAAGGGCAGGAGCATCTCTGGAAATTCTATGAGAACCTGGCCGAAAACCGCGCCAATCACTTCCGCCGTAACTCGGGTGGCCAGGCCGGTGGCAAGAACTGCCGTTACGCTGAAGGTTTTCAATCACTCTATCCGCGGTGTGTAGAGTCCCTGTAAGCGTGCCTGGTGTGCAGGCATGCTGAGATTTCGTCGCCGTTCTGAGTACTTTCTGAGAGTACTTGCTTACAGCACTTTCTTACAGGAGTTTGAAACCAGGCAGACCGCTGATGCTGTGCCCTTAGCCTGCCAGGAATTGCAAAAGGGGTTAGCGGACGTTCGGCTATAATGATATTGTTATGTTATAACACTTAATAAAACCTCGAGTTCAGTCAGCAGGCTGAGGTTCATCCTCAGGGTGCTGGCTGTAATCCGGGGATCAGGCGAACATTTCCTGGACGGCAACACGATGCACACCCAAGTCCCTTCCGCCCGACTACCGGTAACCGTTCTTTCCGGGTTTCTCGGCGCGGGCAAAACGACTCTGCTCAATCACATTCTTAACAATCGCGAAGGCCGACGTGTGGCGGTGATCGTGAACGATATGCTCGAAGTAAATATCGATGCCACCCTCGTGCGCGAGGGTGGTGCCGAGCTTTCGCAGGAGGGCATATGACTGAAGAAGAACTGTTGCAGCAGCCTGAAGATGCGTACATGAATGAAGAGCAGATGGCGTTTTTCAATCGGCTTCTACATCAACAGCGCGAGGAACTGCAAAATCATATTGATAGCGCCATCAAAGAACTGCGTTTGTATGAATTCAGCAGCGATCCGGCTGATCTGGGCAGCATGGAAGAGCAGCGTCAGTCACACCTGCGGATGCTGGAACGGGAGAAAAAACTCCTGGCGAAAATTGATCATTCGCTGCATCTCCTGGCACTGGGTGAATATGGCTGGTGCGAGCAGACCGGTGAGCCTATAGGTCTGCACAGACTGCTGTTAAGACCCACAACAACCCTGAGTATTGAAGCCAAGGAGCGGCAGGAACGTCTAGAGAAGCACCAGCGTAAAGATTGAAGTAGAGACAAGCAGGCGTAAGTCTTTCTGCTTTCCGGAGGTTGATTGTGTTTGTAAGGAGTCATAAGTGACAGCCGAGATGTCCGACACTATTCCTGTAACGCTGTTGACAGGGTTTCTGGGCAGCGGCAAAACCACGCTGCTTAACCAGCTGGTGCGTCAAGCTGAATTGGCGGATGCACTGGTCATCATCAATGAGTTTGGTGAGATGGCGCTTGACCACATGCTGGTGGCCCACAGTACCGAAAACCTGGTGATGGAAATGAGCAGTGGGTGTGTGTGCTGCAGTATTCGCGGTGATCTGGTGAAAACACTGCGCGACATTACCTGGCGCTTTTCCCGCAAGGGGCAGCGGCAGTTCAGACGCGTACTGATTGAGACTACAGGGCTTGCCGATCCAGCGCCGATCATCCATACGTTGATGACAGATCCTCAGGTTGCACCCAGATACCGTCTTGATGGCATTGTGGTAACGCTAGACCTGGCTACGGGTATGCATACCCTCGATCAGCATCCTGAGGCAGTCAAGCAGGCCGCCATGGCGGATACGTTGTTGCTGACCAAGCCCGACCTGGTAACCGAAGAGCAACTTGAGGCGCTGCACCAGCGGCTGGATGGCATTAACCCGGCAGCCCCTCGCTGGAATGTCGGTCAGGGAGAGATTGCTGCGGATAAGTTGCTTAATCTCGGGCTGTTTTCAGCGGCGAACAAAACCAACGATGTGGCGCGCTGGTTAAAGGAAGAAGCCTATACACAGGGCGCGCTTCGCCCCGTTGCGCCTGTTCAGGGTGGCGGCCAGGCCGGTTTTTCGATGCGCCCGAAAACCCCCGAATTTGGCCCCCAGATTCTGCATGATATCAATCGGCATGACGACCATATCCGGGCCTACTGTTTCGCAGTCGATGAACCTATCCCGGAAGAAACGTTAATGGCATGGCTCGATGTGCTGATGAGCTTTGTCGGCAGTCAGATTTTACGTGTGAAGGGCATTCTGAATGTTGAGGGAAATAGCCAGCCAATCGTCATTCAGGGCGTCCAGCATATTTTTCATCCACCGGTCACCTTGCCGGCCTGGCCCAGCGACGACCGCCGCTCGCGCCTGGTTTTCATCACCCAGGATGTAGAAAAAGACGTGATCGAAAATATCTTCAATGCCTTGCGCAAGGCATAACCCACGAATAAGGCACTCATCGTCAATGATCGCAACAGTATCCAAAACAGGTTCTGACCGTCAAAGAGGTGGAACTCAGGTGTTCAATTTTAATCCTGCTCCTGTCATCAGTGCTGACGTCCGGGTGGCGATGCTATGAGCAATATTCCGATGTCCGCTGCCGATACACAGAGCATCACAGTAACCCTGCCCGATGGGCAGGAGCGTGTCTTCCCGGCACCCTTGACGGTGGCGGATGTCGCCGCGTCAATCGGGCCAGGCTTGGCCAAGAATACCCTGGCGGGAAAAATTGATGGTCAGCTCGTTGACGCTTGTGACCTGATCGACCGGGATGCCGTCGTCCAGATTATTACGCCAAACGATGAAGAAGGGCTGGCGATCATTCGTCACTCATGTGCGCACCTGATTGGCCATGCGGTCAAGCAGCTCTTCCCGACGGCGAAGATGGTGATCGGCCCCGTCATTAATGATGGCTTCTATTACGATATTTCCTATGAACGCGCCTTCACGCCAGAGGATCTGGCGGCCATCGAGCAGCGCATGCGCGAGCTCATCGCCAGGAATTATTCGGTCATCAAGAAGTTCACGCCACGTGAAACAGCCATCTCAGTTTTTCGCCAGCGTGATGAAACATACAAGTTGCGCCTGATTGACGACATGCCCGATGAAACGTCAATGGGGCTTTACTATCACGAAGAGTATGTGGACATGTGCCGTGGTCCGCATGTGCCCAATACCCGCTTCTTGAAGCACTTCAAACTGACCAAACTCTCGGGGGCCTACTGGCGCGGCGATGCCAATAATGAGCAGTTACAGCGAATCTATGGGACTGCCTGGGCTGACAAGAAACAGCTGAGTGCCTATTTGCTGCGTATTGAGGAGGCTGAGAAGCGGGATCATCGCAAACTGGGACGTGAGCTGGATCTGTTCCACTTCCAGGAAGATGCACCGGGCGCGGTTTTTTGGCACGCACGCGGTTGGGTCCTGTTTCAGGAGCTGATTACTTACATGCGTCGCCGCCAGCAGCTGGCCGGCTATATCGAGGTCAACACCCCGGATACCATGGACCGCAGCCTGTGGGAGATTTCGGGCCATTGGCAAAACTACAGCGAACACATGTTCACCACCGCAACCGAGGACGGGCGTGTATTGGCGCTGAAGCCCATGAACTGTCCGGGCAGTGTACTGCTGTACCGCCAGGGGCTGAAAAGCTACCGCGACCTGCCTATCCGTATGGGAGAGTTCGGTAAAGTCCATCGCTACGAGCCTTCAGGTGCTTTGCATGGTCTGCTGCGTGTACGTCATTTCACCCAGGATGATGCCCATATTTACTGCACACCTGAACAGATGGATGCGGAGTGCCGCCAGATTGTGGTGTTGGTGCTTGATATCTATCGCCAGTTCGGTTTTGACGATATCCGCATCAAGCTGTCGACCCGACCCGACAACCGTATGGGGGATGACGCCACCTGGGATCTGCTGGAAGGTGCTCTCGTACAGGCGCTGGACAGCCTGAATCTGGAGTACGAGCTAAGCCCCGGTGAAGGTGCCTTCTATGGCCCTAAACTGGAATTCGTGTTGCGTGATGCCATTGGGCGTGACTGGCAGTGCGGCACACTGCAGGTCGATATGAACCTGCCTGAGCGGTTTGGCATCGAATATGTCGATGAAGCTGGACAACGCAAACGACCGGTTCTGCTGCACCGCGCGCTGTTCGGCTCGCTGGAGCGCTTCACCGGTATCCTGATTGAACACTATGCCGGCAAGCTGCCGCCCTGGCTGGCGCCGGTACAGGCGATGGTCATGCCGATTACGGATGCGCAAGCGGCCTATGCCCAGGATGTGGCGGATTGGTTGCGGGATACAGGGCAGCGTGTTGAAACAGACCTGCGCAACGAAAAAATCGGCTACAAAATACGTGAACAGACATTGCAGCGCATTCCCTACCTGATTGTCGTGGGCGCAAATGAGATGGCGTCCGCTCAGGTCTCGCTGCGTAGCCGGGATGGGCAGAATCTGGGTGTACTGACGCTGGAGCAGGCGCGCGAGCATTTGCTGGATGCATCACGGGCGCCTGATTGGGCGGTACGTCAGCGCATGCAGCGAGAGCGGCACGCACGATTGAGCACGGCCAAAGGCCAGTCTTTAACTCAGCCAGCCAATGAGGAGGTAACAGAATGAATACGGCTGATACTCTGAGCCGTCGCCTGGAACTTCATCATGCTGATCTTCTGATTGAGGGCGGCACTGTACTGACCCCCAATGGTGCGGAACGCATAGACCTGGCGTGTGTGCAGGGCCGTATTGTCGCCTTGGGCGATCTGCGGCTTGACTGGAGTGCCGAGACCCGCATCGATGCGTCCGGCCTGCATGTTCTTCCCGGTGTCATTGACAGCCAGGTGCACTTCCGAGAGCCGGGGCTGATGCATAAAGAAAACCTGGAGGCGGGCACTCGTGGCGCTGTCTTGGGTGGCGTAACCGCCGTGTTTGAAATGCCCAACACCAACCCGCTGACGCTCTGGGAGGAGGACCTGCAGGCTAAGCTGGAGGCTGCACGGGGTCGTGCCTGGTGTGATCATGCCTTTTACATCGGCGGCTCGGCAGCCAACGCAGACCAGCTGTCTGTGCTGGAAAACCTGCCCGGCTGTGCCGGTATCAAGGTTTTCATGGGCAGTTCTTTCGGCGATCTGCTGGCGGATGATGAGGCGGTCTTGCGGCGGATTCTCAGTCAGGGACGTCGTCGGCTGGCGGTGCATGCTGAAGATGAGGCGCGATTGCGCCAGCGTAAGGCCTTGGTCGAAACCAGTGGTGACGTCCGTCAGCACCCCGAGTGGCGGGATGTTGAAAGTGCCCTGATGGCAACGCGCCGTATCCTGAGGCTGGCAGCAGAAACCGGACGTCGCCTGCATGTATTACATGTTTCCACCGCCGAGGAGATGACTCTTCTGGCGCAGCACAAGCGCCGGGTAACGGTGGAGGTGACACCGCATCACCTGACATTGTGCGCTCCCGACTGCTACGAGCGCCTCGGCAGTCTTGCCCAGATGAACCCCCCGGTTCGCGATCAACACCATCAGGATGCCTTGTGGCGTGCCATTCAAGACGGCCTGGTGGATGTGATTGGCAGTGATCATGCGCCGCATACCCTGGAAGAAAAGGCGAAGCCCTACCCACAGTCGCCCAGCGGAATGACCGGTGTGCAGACCCTGTTACCGGTGATGCTTGACCATGTGCATGCCGGTCGTCTGAGCCTTGAACGTCTGGTGGATTTGACCAGTGCGGGTCCTGCACGGATCTTCGGTCTCGAAGGCAAGGGGCGCATCGCGCTGGGCTTTGATGCCGATCTGACGCTGGTGGACCTGGCGGCTCGACGTACGATTCGTAACGACTGGATTGCCAGTTGCAGTGGCTGGACGCCCTACGACGATCTGGATGTGACTGGATGGCCTATCCACACGATCAGCCGCGGTCAGGTCGTTGTGCGGGATGAAGTCTTGTCCGGGCAGCCCCAGGGTGAGCCTCTGCGCTTCCTGGAAGCCGGTTACTAAGCGAGAGCAAAAAGAAAGCGAGCTGACTCGTTGACGCCTTGATTAGTGCAGGCCCACGAATTGAAAAGAACAGACAACCAAGAGAAACAGTAATGACAATCAAGAGTGAACAGGATTGCAACGTAACTACTGCCGCGAAGGTGGAGTGGCACCCCAGAACATCCATAGAACAAGTCGAGGAAGGGCGTGAGCTGGCACCCAAATTCGATAATGCCGGCCTGATTACATGCGTGACCACTGATGCCACAAGCGGCGAAGTGCTCATGTTGGGTTACATGAACCGGGAAGCGCTGGAAAAAACCATCCAGACCGGAGAAGCGCATTACTGGAGTCGCTCGCGTCAGGTGCTCTGGCATAAAGGGGCGACCAGTGGTCTTGTACAGCAGGTAGAAGAGCTGAGAATTGATGATGATCAGGATGCGGTCTGGCTGAGTGTTAAGGTAGCGGGGTCCGGCGCGAGTTGCCACGTCGGCTACCGCTCCTGTTTCTACCGACGTGTTTCGGTTGGAGCCCAGCGTCAAAGCCAGGATGAACTGATCTTTACCGAGCAAGACAAGACCTTTGATCCTGAAGAGGTCTATGGCGACGTGCCGAATCCAACGATCCTGTAAGTGCTTCGTACTGCCTGCAGGGCATAAGCAGGCAGGGTGGATTTGCGACAGGCTGCCGTAAGTTTTCAGGAAACGATGAGCAACATGCTTTAGGCGTGCCTGTGACGGGGTGATAGGCTGCGGGCATTAGTTCCCGCCGCCCATCACCGATCTTGGCGAATGACCAAAAAAACGGGTGAAGGCGACACTGAAGTTGTTGGGATAACGGTAACCGACCATCCAGGCCGTTTGTGCGACCTGGTAGCCTGATGTCAGTAGCGTATGGGCCTTGTGCATGCGCAGTTCGATCAGTAGCTGATTGGGGCTTTTGTCATAAAGATGGCGGAAGCCCAGCTTCAGCTTGTGTTCGCTCAGCCCGACCTGGTGACTCAAGTAAGCCAGTGTCAGGGTGGTATCCAGGTTCTGGTTCATCAGGTTTCGAGCCTGCTCGATCCGTTCCAGCTCCTGAGTGCTGAATGCCTGTTTTTCCTTGCCAGTTTCGGGTGCGAGCCGGTCGAACTGTTCGGCGAGAAGGCTCAAGGCATGAATATGGGTGTTGAGCCTGTCGGGCGTGACCTGACCAGGTCGGTTGAGTGCTTCGATGTGACTGCGTGTAGACGCGGAGCTGGGGTGGAAGGCAAGCTGATGCAGGTGGCCATCGCCCAGTATTGCGTTGCAGCGTTCAGCGCCCAGATAGCGTTGCAACCAGGCTTCGTTGACCGCAAGTCGTAACTGCGAGACCGGTTGGTCGGCCTTGTAGTGACGTTCGCCGGGTGTGTTGGCAAAGGTGGAAACAGTGGTGTGTCCGGCCTTGAAGGATAGGTCGGCAGTTTGCTGCCGGCAAAAACCGGAGTCGCCATCCAGTCCCAGTGTCACGACCAGCACTCGCCCCTGGTGAGGACAGGCGGTTTCTTCGATCAGCGGGCGCTGTGGATGGTAATGCAGCCTGATTAAGGCCAGTCCGGTCTCCAGCTCCAGGTGTTCCGAATAACATAAGCCCAAATCGGCTGGCAATTGCTGACGGTGCCAGCCGTTTTTCAGCAGTGACGTCTGGCGTGGGACATCCAGTCCCAAGCGTAGGGGGGCGTGCTGCATGATGTGACTCCTGTCATGATAAAACGTAACAAATGATAATCATTACTATATAAGAGTCAAGTTAATTACCTGTGGTTGCTTTGTCCTGCGACCCAAACCTTCCTGGCATCGATTCGCATAGTTTTTTTTCCGTTTTGCATACGAAATAGGGCTTCTCGTCCGATTGTTTATGAATAAGAATGATTATCGTTCAATTCATGAATAGGAGATTGCCTAATGCCTTTGCCCCCCATCGTGGAGCCCGCCGCCAAGTTAAGCCGGGATGAGATCAACCGTTACAGCCGCCATCTGCTGATCCCCGATGTGGGGGTGGAAGGGCAGCGCCGGCTCAAGAACGCCCGTGTCCTGGCGATCGGAGCAGGTGGCCTGGGTTCTCCAGTACTGCTGTATCTTGCTGCAGCCGGTGTCGGAACCCTGGGGATCATCGACTTCGACCGAGTAGAGGAATCCAACCTGCAGCGTCAGGTGATCCATCAGGTGGATCAGGTCGGTGCGTTGAAGGCGGAGAGTGCCAAGCGTGCCATTGATGCTCTTAATCCGCTGATTCATGTCGAAACGCATACCTTTCGGCTGGAGCCTGATAATGCGGTTGAGTTGTTCTCCCAATATGACCTGATCGTGGACGGGACCGACAATTTCGCGACTCGTTATCTGGTCAACGATGCCTGCATTCTGGCGGGCAAGCCTTATGTCTGGGGGTCCATCTTCCGCTTTGAGGGGCAGGTATCGGTGTTCTGGGAAGACGCCCCCGATGGTCTGGGGCTCAATTACCGTGACCTCTATCCAGAGCCGCCGCCGCCCGAGTTTGCGCCATCCTGCTCCGAGGGAGGCGTGCTGGGCATCCTGTGCGCTTCGATCGGTTCTGTCATGGCGACCGAGGCGATCAAGCTGATTACTGGTATTGGGGATCCCTTGCTGGGGCGCTTGATGACCTACGATGCGCTGGAGATGCGCTACCGCGAATTGCCGTTGCGGCGCGATCCCCAGCGGGTTCCGGTGACGGAGCTGGTGGATTACGACTACTTCTGCGGTCTTTGTCAGGGTGGACAGGAGACCACTGCCGAGCAGGTGCCGCAGCTATCGGTACAGGCCCTGAGCGCCAGGCTGGCGAAAGGACAGCGGCCTCTGTTGATTGATGTGCGCGAGCCAACCGAGTGGGACATCGTGCGCATTCCCCAATCTTGCCTGAAGTCACGCTCGGCCAGTCTGGCGAAGGAGCTTCTGGACGAATATGGCGCCGATGCCGAGATGATCATCGTCTGCAAATCGGGCCAGCGTTCGCAGGCGGTCGCCACCGAGCTGCAGGCGCTGGGCGCGCACAAAGCGCACAACCTGACGGGCGGGGTGCTGGCCTGGGTCAGCGAAATCGACCCCGCATTGCCATCTTACTGATGCCGAGGAGAGTGTCATGTTGAAAATCAGCAGTGCGGTGCTGGATGCCGTCATTGAGCAGGCCCGGCAGGACCATCCCATCGAAACCTGTGGCGTGGTGGCCGCCGACGTTGGCAGTCCGGTCGCCAACCGGTTGATTCCGATGCGCAATCAGGCCGCTTCCGAAACCTTTTTCTGTTTCGATCCGCGTCAGCAATACAAGGTCTGGTGCGAGCTGGAGGAGTGCGACCAGGAGTGCCGAGTGATCTATCACTCCCATACCGCAAGCATTGCCTGGCCCAGCCGTAAAGATATCGAGCATGCCCTCTATCCGGATGCGCATTATCTGATTGTTTCCACCTGGGAGCAGGCCGACTGTCCGGTGCGCAGTTTCCGCATATCAGATGGCGCGGTGCTGGAAGAGCAGGTTGTCCCCGTCTGATTGGTGTTTCATTTATTCAACGCCGGGCATCCCGGCATACAAGGAGTACCCATGTCTATCAATGTAATGATCCCATCTGTTCTGCGCCCGTTTACTCAGGGTAACAAAGAAGTGAGCGCCGAGGGCAAGACCATCGCCGACGTGATTGCCAGCCTGGAAGCACAGTACCCCGGAATCAATGCGCGGCTAGTGTCTGGTGAGCAGTTGCACCGCTACATCAATATTTTTCTGAATGATGAAGACATTCGCTTTTCCCAGGGATTGGACACGCCGGTTGTCAGTGGCGACCGGCTGACTGTATTGCCGGCAGTCGCCGGTGGTGCATTGGCTATGACAGCAGGCGACAAGTGAGTGCCGGTGATGAGATCAATGTTCGATTCGTTAACGCTCACCTGGCATAGCCGCTTCGACCATGGCGGTTGGTCTCCCTTTGTGTCGGCGGTCAACCTGCTGGCGAAGTCACTGGGTATAAATGTGTTGCCTGGTGAAACCTTGCAGGTCGAGCCGGACTGTCTGGCATTCGGGTTGCAGGCTTGCGGCCAGAATGAAGTGCAGGTTGTCACCGCCACTGGCATCCCGGGTATGGCGCCGTCCGAGTCGGTGCTGCAGGCCCAGTGCGGCATCATGTCGGTGCATGGGCGCTCCGGTGGTGGTGCGCAGGCGCTGGGATTGCCTTATGTCTCGGCGTTGTCCGCCATCCTGGCGCTGCAGGGCGGACTGGCGGCGCTGGTGTCTGCCCAACAGGGACGCTCTTACCGTGAGGTCTGGGTGTCGATGCTGGGGGCGGGGCTGATCAGTATCGGTCAGTATCTGGCGGGCGCTACTGCCACCGATGAGGCCGAGTCAATCCTGCCGGATTCCTCTTCGCCATCATTGCGTCCGCCCTTTGTCTCATCCGATGGTGTCCGGTTTGAACTGGAAACCCTGACGCCGGAGCCTTGGCAGCAGTTCTGGGAGCAGGTCGGTTTGCCCGGCGCGGTGGCCGGCCGTGCCTGGCGGGGGTTCCTGATGCGTTATGCCCGTGCCGAATCACCCCTGCCGGAGGTCTGCATGCAGGCGTTGGCTCAACTGCCTTATGCCCGTATCCGAACATTGGCGGAAGCTGCCGGCGTAGCGGTTATCCCGTTGAAGAAATGGCGTGAGGCAGAGGTCGGTACCTTGGCGCCAAGGCTGTGGCAGGTGCAGCAGGGTCCGGTTGCACCGGTGCTGAGACCGGCTGATGAGGATGCCGCCCTGCCGTTGGCCGGGATCAGGGTGATGGAATCCTGCCGCCGAATTCAGGGCCCGCTGGCCGGGCACCTGTTGAGCCTGGCCGGGGCCAAAGTGCTGCGCCTTGAGCCCCCTGGTGGCGATCCGTTGCGGGCGATGCCGCCTTGCGTCAACGGCTGTTCGGTCCGTTTCGATGCGATCAGTGCCTGCAAACAGGTCACGGAAGTGGATATACGCACAGCGGAAGGGCGGGCGTCCATCGCGGCGTCCTTGCCGGAAACCGACGTCTTTCTGCAGAACTGGGCGCCGGGTAAGGACCAGGCGCTGGGACTGGATTTTGACATGATGTCATCCCATCAGCCGGGACTGGTGTACGCCTATGCCGGTGGCTGGGGCGCCGAACAGACCGATGTGCCGGGCACCGATTTCGTGGTCCAGGCCTGGTCGGGCGTAGCATCCGTGATTGCGGAGCAGTCCGGAGAAAAGGGCGGTTCCCTGTTTACGGTGCTGGATGTGCTCGGCGGTGCCATGGCTACGCTGGGTGCAACGGCAGGCCTGTTGCACCGTGCACTGGATCAGCGCGGAGTGCGTATGGAAAGCAGCTTGTTGGGAGGTGCCGAGCTGTTGTTGCAGCTGGTGCGAAATTATCAGTCCCGCTCTGGATTCGAGACGGTTGTGCCGACCGAACAGGGGTTATTAGCCATCGAATGCAGCACAGCCTGCGAATACATGGCGCTGTGCAATCTGACCGGTATAGAGCATTGCTCGAAAGCAGAGTTGCTAGCCCAGTTGCAGGGAAGATTGTCATCCCAGACCGCCCAGTACTGGGAAACACGCCTGCGTGCGGAGCGTGTACCGGCATCCGTTGTCATCGAAAACCTGAACGAGCTCTGTACCTGCGAGATCACTCAACCCTACCTGATATGTCGTGACTATGCGGCTGTGCAATCACCCTGGAGGTTCATATGAATACTGCCGGCATTATCGATCTGGTTCCCCCCGCTGTACGTCAACAATGGAAAGACGAAGGCATTTATCCGAATAAACCGGCTTTTGAGCTGTTTCGAGAGCAGGTCGAAGCGCATCCCGACCAGGCTGCAGTGATCAGTCCGGATGAGCGCATATCCTATCGCGAGCTGTATCAGGCTGCGCTGCGCCTGGCGCGCGGTTTTCGTGATGCCGGCGTGGTGCCGGGCGATGTGATCGCCTGCCAACTGCCCAACCATTGGGCCTGCTGCGCCATTGACCTGGCGGCGGCCGCGCTCGGCGCGGTGGTTGCGCCTTTTCCGGCCGGGCGTGACCGGCTGGACATACAGTCCCTGGTTCGACGCTGCAACGCTCGCGTCATTGTGGCGCCAGAGGTCTACAACGAGGTGGATGTGTGCGCGATGATCGAGTCGCTGCGGCCATCGCTGCTGTCGCTGCGCCTGCTGGTCGTGCAGGGCACGCCACGAGCGGGCTGGCAGACGCTGGACCGGCTGCTGGCCGCTGAGCCCCTGTCTGAAGCGGAGTTGCCGTCGGTCTGTCCTGACTCGCCGGTGCGTCTGCTGGTGTCGTCCGGTACCGAGTCCGAACCCAAGCTGGTGGCCTATTCCCACAATGCGCTGGTTGGCGGTCGGGGGCGTTTCCTGCAACGCCTGTTACCCGAGAACGAGACCTTCACCGGCTTTTATATGGTACCGCTGGGCTCGGCCTTTGGTTCTACGGCGACTGTCGGTGTGCTGTGCTGGCTGGGTGGCACGGTGGTGATCATGCCGAAATTCAGCGTTTCCCAGGCCGTCCAGATGATTGAACGCAACAAGCCTAATTTCCTTCTGGGTGTACCGACCATGATGCAGCGTATCGCGGCAGAACCCGCACTGCAGCAGATCGACAGAAGCGGGTTGCGTGCCCTGATCTGTGGTGGCGCCGTGATTGATCGGGCCACGGTACAGCGCTGCACGGGTGCTTTCGGCTGTAGTTTCATCAATCTGTATGGCTCGGCCGATGGCGTCAACTGCCATACCCTGCCGGATGATGATATCGGGGCGATCCTGACAACCGCCGGCAAGCCCAATCCGGGCGTATGCGAGATCCGCATTGCCGATGATGAGGGGAAGGAATTGCCACAGGGCGAAATTGGCGAGGTGTTGGCCCGTGGCCCGTTGAGCCCGATGCAGTATGTCAACGCTCCAGATCTGGATGCCCGCTACCGCACGCCCGAGGGCTGGGTCAAAACAGGCGATCTGGGCATGATCGATGCCAGGGGTTACCTGGTGCTGAAGGGGCGCAAGAAGGACATCATCATTCGCGGTGGGGTCAATATCAGCCCGGTGCAGGTCGAGGGGCTGGTGGCCGAGCACCCTGACGTGGTATCGGTCGCCTGTGTTCCGGTCCCGGATGAGGACATGGGCCAGCGCCTCTGTTTGTGCGTCACCCTGAAAGAGGGCAGCACGCGCTTTTCATTACCGACCATCCGGGGCTTCTTACAGCAGGCCGGTCTGGATGCCGGCAAGCTGCCGGAGTATCTGCACTTTCGCCGCCAACTGCCGATGACTCCGGCGGGGAAGGTCGACAAGCGCACGCTGTCGCAGGATGTTGCCGCATTAGCGGTACCCACATTGAAGGCAGGCTGAGGATCAAGCATGACAACATTAACCGGCCAGACATTGGCCGAGCGGGTTCGACACTTTGTCGATACCCGCATCATTCCGCGTGAGGATGAGCTGGCCGCGGAACAGGATGGCGCTTCGCAGCTGAGCGATCAATTGGCGCAGGCAGCACGGCAGGCAGGGCTTTCAGGCCTGTTCTTTCCCGACACCCTGGGTGGGGAAATTGCCACCCTTGGCGATTACCTGCCGGTGGCGTTTGAAGAGGGGCGATCAGAGTTCGCGCCCGCGATCCTGGGCGCGGATCTGGCCGTGGATGCGCACATGCTGCACCGTTTCGGCAGCCCGCTGATCCAGGAGCGTTTTGCCAAACCTCTGGCGGCCGGTCTGGCGGCGGCCGGTTACGCCATGTCGGAACCCGACCGCAGCGGTTCGGTGCCGGCAACGCTGGCGTTCGATGCGCGCAAGGCCGCTGACGGCTGGTGTTTGAACGGACGCAAATGGTTCATCTGCCGCTCCGGGCGGGCGCAGTTCTTCACTGTGGTGGCGCGGACGGCCGAGGACGCCCTGTCCATGCTGCTGGTGCCCGCTGATACGCCGGGCTTTACCTATGAAGGCGCCTTGAACATTCTGGGGCACTGGCAGGGGCAGGGCGCGCTCAGCTTCGATCAGGTACGGATTCCGTTCAGTTACCTGCTTGGGCGGGAGGGACAGGGGCGGCAGGTGATGCAGTCTCGTCTGCTGCTGGGACGGATGCTGAGGTCGGCACACTGGATAGGCCTGGCCCGGCGCTGTTCGGAGTTGATGCACGCGCGTATACATTCCCCACGCGGGAGCCTGATTCCGTTGGCGGACAAGCAACTTGTGCGGGCGCGGGTGTATGACGTTTACCGGGCAACCGCCAGTGCCGAAGGGCTGCTGCAAACCGCCGCGGCCGGGTATGATCGCGGCGAACCGGACAGCATCGCGGTCAATGTGGCCAAGCTGGCCGCCTCCGATGCCCTGAGCAAGGCGGTGGACAGTGCGATCCAGGTGCATGGCGCCGAGGGGCTGGGCGATGGTCTGCCGCTGGCGCGTATTCATGCGCTGGCGCGGGCCACGCATATTCTCGATGGTGCCGATGAAGCGCTTGTCAGCAGTATCGGCCGAGAGCTGCTGCGGGCGAGTACGGCGGGCGACGCCCCAGAGGCGCGTCATGCATAATCGAGTCAGGATCTCCGAATCTGTCCTGATGGCTCTGCTGCTGGCCGCCATGGGGATGCCAATGATGGTGTTTTACGCGGTGGGGGTACTGGGTCCCGAGATTATGCGGACCCTGCAGCTGCCGGTGGCGGCGCTGGGATGGCTGACCACGGCCACCTTTGGCGTGGCCGCCGCCGCGTCACTGATGGCCGGAGCGCTGGTGAGCCGTATTGGCGTGCGTCGCAGCCTGTTGGCCCTGTTTGTGCTGGTGGCGCTGTCTTTCGGGCTGATTAGAATGACATCCGGCTTTTATGGCCTGTTGATGGCGTTGCTGGTATGTGGGCTGGCGCAGGCATTGGCTAACCCGTCAACCAACCAGGCTATTGCGCACTGGGCCGATCCGGAACGCAAGGCCTTTCTGGTTGGCTTGAAACAGTCGGGGGTGCAGTTGTCCGCCCTGCTGGCCGGTGCCCTGATGCCGCTGCTGGCGGGCTGGTTGAGCTGGCAGGATGCCTTTCTGCTCTGGGTGCCGGTGCTCATCGTGCTGGCGCTGCAGGGAGCCAGGATGATGCCGCGTGATCAGGGTGTTCGGCCTTCGCGGCCTATGAGCGTGATGCGACCGGGCCGGGCATTGATTCTGCTGGCGCAGGTGCAGCTTGGGGTCGGGCTGGCCCTGTCTTCGTTCATGACCTATCTGGGTGTATTTGCCGCGGAAATGGGAGTGTCGCCGGAGTCGGTGGGGATGATGGTGATGCTGTTCGGCGTGACCGGCGTGCTGGCGAGGACCCTGCTGACCCCGCTGGCCCGAAACTGGTCGGACGAATCGTTGATGCTGGGTGTGCTGATCCTGGGAGCCTGTGTGGCGTTGAGCGTCATGCAGTTGACGACGCCGGCGCATCATCTGCCGCTTTGGTCGGCGGTCACCGGCATCGGGGCTACACTGGTGGCCACCAACGCCATTGCCATGAGCATGCTGCTGCATGATCCCGGTTTCGGCGAGGTTTCGCGCGCTTCCGGCTGGTTGTCGGCCGGTTTTTTCACCGGTTTTGCGCTGGGACCACCCGGCTTTGGTGCGCTGGTGGCGACCTGGGGCTTTACCATCGCCCTGTGGGGACTGGTGGCGTGTTTGCTGCTGGCGCTGGTCGCGGTGGTGCTGCTCGCAGGGCACAGGCGGCGCCGGGCGGCACTGTCTCCCGCCAGCGGATGAATGTGCCGGACGTGGCCGGAAACCCGCCCCGGATGCCAGGCATCCGGGGCTTTTGTCGTTACCAGCGTGCCGACAGGTTGAGACTGACTTCCCGTGCGGCGCCATCCTCCACCAGCAGACCGTTGGGCGTATTCAGCGCCCGGGTGTAGTAATGCTCGTCGAACAGGTTCTGTGCCGCCAGTGACAACCGATAGTCGCGGAACGCATAGCCCAGCTCCATGTCGACGCTCTGCCAGGCCGATTGCTTGACCTGATTCTGGCTGTCGAAGTAGTAGCCGCCGCTGCCGTTGAGGCGAGCCTGGCCAAACCAGCCGTGTCCCTTGTCATACTGTATGCCCAGGCTATAGGTGTAGGGAGCCGCCAGCGGCAGCTCGTTGCCGGACAGGTCGGTACGCACCAGCTGTCCGCCCGAGAAGGTGTTCTGTGTGTAGTCGGTAGCCTCGGCATGTTGCAGGCCGAAGGCCGAGTCAAGCTGCCAGCCCTGGCCCAGAGGAGCCTTCAGCGCCAGTTCCAGTCCGTAGCTGCGTGCCTTGGCCGCATTGGAGACGGATTGGGTGCCGCCGGGTTGCAGGTCGACAATCTGTTTGTCGCTGATCCGGCTGTAGAAGAGGTTGATGTCCGCTTCGAGTTGGCCGTTGAAGAGGTCGGTTTTCAGCCCGAGTTCGGCGGTGTCGGTGTATTCGGCGTCATAAGTGAAACTCTCGGCATCACTGGCCTGGTTGTAATTGTAGCTGCCGGGCAGGTAACCGCGTGACAGGTTGAAGTAGGCCAGGCTGCCATCCGTCAGGTGATAGCTGAGCCCCAGGCTGGGGAGGAACTCGGTGTTGCAGTGATCGGCGGAATAGCGGCTCCGGCCCAGCAGGCTGATGTTGTCCTGACGCCCGCTTTGGTCCAGGTACTCAAGACGCGCCCCCGTGGTCAACATCCAGCGTTCGCCCAGCGGGAATTCGACCTGGCCGAACAGGGCAACGCCTTCCTGATCGATATCGGTGTGCCGCAGCGTGGTGGGCATGCCGGCGCTGAAATCGATATCGCTGTCTTCATTGAACAGGTACAGGCCGACCAGCCACTGGCGCGATGCGCGGGGCAGTGACGCCAGGCGTATCTCCTGTGACCACATGCGGTTGTCCTGGTCCAGTGCGGATGCGGGAGCCGGCAGGGTGGAAGCGTCCATATCCATGATGAAGTGGCGGTCGTAATGGCTGACACCGGTGATGGCGGTCAGCTCGGCGGTCGGCAGTCGGTGTGTCAGCCTGATGGAATGAACGCCGGTACGCTGCTCGTTGTGGGCATCGCGGTTGTAGGCGGTGGTGAAGGGATCGGTACGCAAGGGGCCGCTGGCGTAGCGCATGCGCTCCATGTCGTTATCGGTCCTGTCCAGACGGCTGCGTAAGGCGAGTCGTGTTCGTTGAGACAGATCGAGGTCGGCGCTGGCCGACAGTGACAGCTGTTCAAAGTCACCAGCTTCATCGTGCAGTGCGTGGGCGTTGTGAATGCCGGTGCCGCCGCCTTCGGCGCGGATGGCCAGCCCCGCTCTCAGCGCCTCATTCAGCGGGCCGGACACGCCTGCGGCCAGGCGGCTGCGCTGCTCGCCGTTGCCATTGTCGAGGAACTGACAAATGCCGCTGATCCCGTAAAGCACCAGCGTCGTGGGAGCGGGGTGTTCGATGCTGCACTGGCAGGGAGCGGTGAAGTTGCAATGACTTCGGGTAATCTGGATATCCGGGCTGATGCGTGCGGTGGTGAAGCGGTTGATGCCGTCGACGGCCAGGTTTTGTTCGGACCAGCCACTGAGCCGCCGTTGCCTGATAAAAAAGTCAGCGGAAAAATGGAGAGGCATGTGCTTTATTAATTCCTGCTATTGGGAATCATTAGCATAACGATCTCGTGCAGAGTCTGCAAAAGGCTGAGCGCTGTTTACATGTAGAAATAATATGACGGGGCTGTAGCTGACAGGCCCGGAGGAAGGGGAGCTCCGGTACCTGCCAGTGCGCATGGGTGTTAGCGCTTTTTCACGCCACCCTGTCGCGCCTTGAAGCGCGGGTTGCTTTTGCAGATGACGTAGTAGCGACCTCGACGTTTGACGACCTGACAGTCGGGGTGGCGCTGTTTGGCGGTCTTCAGTGAATTCAATACTTGCATGTTGTTACCCCCTCAGTCCTTTTTGAAACTGCGATTACCGAAACGCTTGTTGAAGCGTGCCACTCGACCTTCGTTGCTGGCCTGACGCTGCTCGCCGGTATAGATCGGATGTGACGCGCTGGAGATATCTAGGTTGATCAGAGGATAGGTTTTGCCACCCTCCCAGACGATCGTTTCAGTTGACGTACAGGTTGAGCGGATACGAAATGTCTTGTCACAGCTGGTGTCGCGGAAAACGACGTAGTCATACTCAGGGTGAATACCGTCTTTCATTCCTAATCCGTTATAACATAACAACAATGATTATATTGAAACTCATTATCATTACGATGTAAAGCTATTTCGTTGTCACCGGTTCGCCATTCTGTGGAGCTCGATTTCCATAGGATCTTGCAAAACCCGGATTCTGGAGTAAAGTCCGGCGCTTTTACGACACATGGAAAGGCCCCCTGTCATGTTTGGTATTGTTGATCTCCTGACGTTCCTTCTGGGAACTACCCTGATTGTGCTGCTGCCCGGACCCAATACGCTCTATATCATGGCTGTGTCGGCTCATGATGGTATAACGGCTGGTTTTAAGGGAGCGGCCGGAATTTTCTGCAGCGATATGGTTCTGATGTTTCTGTCAGTAGCAGGGGTTGCTTCGCTTATTCAGACAACACCGGTCCTGTTCAATATCATTAAATGTGCCGGTGCCTTGTATCTTGTCTGGTTGGGCGTGGGCTTATTGAAGTCTGTCCTCAGGCGTGATCAGGATGATATTCCGGCCATTGATGCATCGACTCAGAAATATCAGAACCCATTTCGTGTTGCGATGATGATCGGTGTATTGAATCCGAAAGCGATCCTGTTCTATGTATCTTTTTTCATCCAGTTTGTTGATCCGAACTATGATAAACCGCTGCTGTCTTTTGCACTTTTGGGGGTGATGGTCGAAATCATTGCCCAGGCTTTTTTTGCCGCATTGATTCTTTCTACGGTCTATTTCAAGGGCTGTCTGTCGCAGAAGAACCGTTTGGCGAAAGTGGTGAAAGCGGGTGCCGGTTCCGCGTTTATCGGCTATGGACTCAAGCTGGCGGTTGTGTCCATTTAGTCCTGACTACAAAAAAACCGCACCATCTCGGGGAAGAATGGTGCGGTCTTCTTGAACACTCCGAGTACCCAGAGGGCACCCGGGAACCGGTTCTTAGAACTGATTCATGGTGTTGTCTTTACCAGAGGCTTTCAGCGCAGCGTCACCAGAGAAGTACTCTTTGTGATCGTCGCCCATGTCAGAACCAGCCATGTTCTGGTGCTTAACACATGCGATGCCCTGACGGATCTCTTTACGCTGTACGCCAGCCACGTAGCCCAGCATGCCAGCTTCGCCGAAGTATTCCTTGGCCAGGTTGTCGGTAGACAGGGCCGCAGTGTGGTAAGTCGGCAGAGTGATCAGGTGGTGGAAGATACCCGCTTCACGTGCAGCGTCACGCTGGAAGGTACGGATCTTCTCGTCTGCAGCGGCAGCCAGTTCAGTTTCGTCGTACTCAACGCTCATCAGGTTGGCACGGTCGTAGGCAGATACGTCCTGACCTGCTTCAGCCATGGCATCAAATACCTGCTGACGGAAGTTCAGAGTCCAGTTGAAGGACGGGCTGTTGTTGTACACCAGCTTGGCATTCGGCACTGCTTCACGGATGCGGTTAACCATGCCAGCGATCTGACCAACGTGCGGCTTCTCGGTTTCGATCCACAGCAGGTCGGCGCCGTTCTGCAGGGAAGTGATGCAGTCCAGAACTACGCGGTCTTCGCCAGAGCCTTTCTTGAACTGGAACAGACCAGAGGCCAGCCGCTTCGGCTTCAGCAGCTTGCCGTTAGCCTTAACAACCACGTCACCGTTGTCGATGTCAGCAGCGCTTTCAACGTAGTCGCCATCCAGGAAAGCGTTGTACTGGTCGCCCAGGTCGCCCGGTTCGTTGGTCACAGCGATCTGCTTGGTCAGGCCAGCACCCAGAGAGTCGGTACGGGCAACGATAACACCGTCGTCAACACCCAGTTCCAGGAACGCGTAGCGTACAGCGCGGATCTTGGCCAGGAAGTCAGAGTGAGGAACGGTTACTTTACCGTCCTGGTGGCCACACTGCTTCTCGTCAGATACCTGGTTTTCGATCTGGATCGCACAGGCACCGGCTTCGATCATCTTCTTGGCCAGCAGGTAAGTCGCTTCTTCGTTACCGAAACCGGCGTCGATGTCAGCGATGATCGGCACAACGTGAGTCTGGAAGTTGTCGATCTGACCCTGTACTTCAGCGACTTTAGCCGCGTCGCCAGCTTCGCGAGCGTCGTCTAGCTGACGGAACAGGCCGCCCAGCTCGCGAGCGTCGGCCTGACGCAGGAAGGTGTACAGTTCTTCGATCAGAGCCGGTACAGAAGTCTTCTCGTGCATGGACTGGTCGGGCAGCGGACCGAACTCGGAACGCAGCGCAGCGATCATCCAGCCAGACAGGTACAGGTAACGCTTGTTGGTGTTACCGAAGTGCTTCTTGATGGCGATCAGTTTCTGCTGACCGATGAAACCATGCCAGCAGCCCAGAGACTGAGTGTACTGAGCGCTGTCAGCGTCGTACTCAGCCATATCCTGGCGCATGATCTTGGCGGTGTAACGAGCGATGTCCAGACCGGTCTTGAAACGGTTCTGCAGACGCATGCGAGCGGCGTATTCAGGGTCGATACCCCAGTTTTCACCGTTGGCAGCACGCAGGCTGGAGAGCGCATCGATTTCAGTTTTGTAATCTGACATGGTCATTCCTTCACAGTGTTTGTGTTTAGGTAATGTCGGGACGGGCGAGACGGAAGCCGATCCCTTATCTTGCATCCGGACTGTTTGGGGTCAGCCCTGATGTGTTGAAGCGAATGATGATCCTCCCGATTCGAGGAGTCAAAGCGATTTTGTGCAGAGCAAAATGGATGTAGTGAGACTACACTCGGGATCGTGACAGAACTGTAAAATCACTACAGCGTGCTTTTCGGCGGGAAACGGCTGAAGGCGAGTAGCCATGCAGTTTTGAGGGGCTAAACCTTAAGTTGTAGCCACTTTGGTCGTAGCGGAATTAGTAGCTTTTTACATGAAAATATAGTTATTAAAAAACAAATACTTATTCCAAATTAATAATTAACATATTCACTACAGCTTGTGAAAAATTCGCCATTTCAAAGAGTTATGGTGAGTCTTCCTTACGACCAAAGTCGAGTAAATACGAAGAAGCCACTCTGTCGGGAGTGGCTTCTTGGGGTTTGTACCGGGATTGAACTACATATCTAGGTAGAGACTGCCTTGGTTGAGCAGCTGTAAAATCAGCGTTTCCAGTGCTTCATCGGCCTGTATGGATAGCACATCTCGAGCACATAACTGGCGTGCAAACCGGATTGCTGCAGGTGCGTAAAGATCGAATGCATGACCATCGGCGAACAGTGTCACCCCTTGTTCGTCATTGCCGGTAAAGGCAAAACGTGAGCCTTCGTTGGCCAACAGTTCGGCGCCCTGATCCAGGGCTTCGTGTAGCTCATCACGCGAGTAGGGCTCGTCATTGCCGGCCAGCTCAGGGTATTTGGGCTCGGTCATCGACTGGCCGAACCAGCGGGCCAGTTGATCGGGGTTGTTAAGGTGTTGCTGGATGATCTGCTGTACGCGATCAATTGCCTGAGTATCGATCTCACCGGGATGGTTCGGTAGCGCCAGGTCCGGGTCTTCATAGCGCAGATCGCTGCTGAGTGAGTCGCAGATTGACTGAGTCAGCCCCTGCAGGATCTCGCTGTGGGAAGGGGCGCGGAAACCGATAGACCAGGTCATGCAGCCATCACCCACACCTACACCGTTGTGGCCAACGCGAGGCGGCAGGTAAAGCATATCGCCAGGATTGAGATCGAAGCTGTGTTCGGTCTGCCATTCCGGCAGGATCATGACCGGAGTATCCTCGCGGCGGGGAGAGCCTTCGCCGTACAAGCCGCCGTATTCCCAGCGTCGAGCGCCTTCCGCCTGCAGCAAAAAGACATCGTAGTTGTCGTAGTGCGGACCGACGCCGCCGCCATCGCTGGCATAGCTGATCATCAGGTCGTCACGCCGCCATTGGGGGATGAAGTCAAACGCCTGCATCAATGGCGTCACCTCAGGTACCCAGTGATCGACCGCCTGTACCAGCAGGGTCCAGGGCTTATTGCCAAGGCTGGCGAAGCGCTCTTCGCCGAAGGGGCCATGTTCCAGCGACCAGGCACCAGTCGCAGGATCGGTTTCGATCAGGCGGGACTCCACATCCTCTTCACAGGCCAAGCCGGCCAGTTCGTCTGCGCTGATGCAGGGTTCGAAAGCGGGGAAGGCGTTGCGGATCAGCAGCGGCTTTTTCTGCCAATAGTCACGCAGAAACAGTTCTGCACTCAGGTCGCCCCAGTGTATTTCAGTCATCAAGGTTCAACAGCTCCGCCATTTCGGTGATGGCGTCCTCCAGTTCGGCCATCACCTTGCGGGTGTCCCGCTGGGAGAGGGCGGCCTTGCGGTCGTTGCCGACCATGCGGATACATTTCTGGATCCGGCTCATGCACTGGTGGACACCGCTAACATTAAATTCGAACTGCTCGTAGTCGCGGGCAGTACGACTTAGCTGGTCGCGCAGGGCTTCCGCCTGGGCAGCCAGGGTATGCAGGGATTGTGCGTGGCTCATCCGTTACTCTCCGGTCAGGCTGTTTATTATTACTCTATCAGTCCGGATGCGTTCGTGCCGTTAATCCCGGTCAGTCTTTTCGCGCGCCAACACTTCTTCCACCGAGGTCAGGATACCGCGCAGCATCCCTAGTTCCGCTTTCTCCGGGCGTGTACGGTTGAAGTAACGGCGCAGTTTGTCCATAACCCGGCCTTCGTGCTGCGGAATGATGAAGCTGGTGCGGCGCAGTACCTTTTCCAGGTGTTCGTAAAACAGGTTCATCTCCTGCTGGCGCGGGTAGGGGGCCGGTTCCGGCAGCTTATCGGCCTGTTTGGAGGCGCGGCGCAGCTCATAGCAGACCAGCTGAATTGCCTGGGCGATGTTCAGCACCGGGTAATCTTCGTTGGCGTCGATGAACAGGTGACGATGACAGAGCATCATCTCTTCGTTGGTCAGGCCCATGGTTTCGCGGCCAAACAGGATGGCGACCTGGCCACTGCGAGCTTCGTCGGTGATCATGCCGGCGGCCTGTTCGGCATCCATCAGGGGCTGATCAAAGCTGCGCTGGCGCGCGCTGGTGCCGATCACCAGCTGGCAGTCGGCGATGGCTTCTTCGACGGTGCTGACGACCACCGCCTGGTCCAGCAGGTCCTTGGCACCGGCGGCGCGGGACTCGGCTTCTTCATGTGGGAATTCACGCGGGTCTACCAGCCAGAGCTGGCCCAGGCCCATATTCTTCAACGCCCGGGCGGCCGCGCCGATGTTGCCGGGGTGGAAGGTGTTGATCATGACAATGCGGATGTTTTCGAGCATAACGGCCTCGCAGTTTGGAATGGGCCGCATTATAGGGGTCTAGAGGGTGCAGGAAAACGTTGTTGGCAGGAGGTAAGGCCGGCAATGTGCTGCGCGGCCTTAACACGGAGGTTACAGCTTGCGCAGCCACTGGCGCAGGTGGTGCACAAACTGCTCCTTGTGCCATACCTGAGGTGAGTGATCAGCCTGCTTGTAGATATGCAGCTCGGAATAGGGCAGTTGGGCTTCCACCCATTCCGGCACTTCAGGGCTGTAGAACTGGCTGGTATCGCCGTAGATCATCAGCACGGGGCGGTCGATGTGGGCCTGCAGATCGCGATAGTCCTGTTGTGCCAGTGAATCCCAGCAATGGATCATGGCGGAGCTGTTGAGATTGCGCAGATAGTCGCGCAGCTGCTGAATGCCGCGGCTGTTCTGAGCATAGGCCTCGCGGATACGCGGGTTGAGGCCGTTGGCAGCAAGTTCCAGAACGCCTTCGGCAAAATCATCGTCCATCCGCTGCAGCAGTGTCTGATTACGCTCGTGATCGAAGTCACCATAGATACCCAGTGACCAGTCGCTGTCTGTAACCATCTTGGGCGTCATGTCCACAACGCAAAGACCGGCAAGACGGCCAAGACCGTAGTTGCGGATATACTCCCAGGCGATCAGCGCTCCCATCGAGTGTCCGACCAGGACGGCATCCCGGATGCCGTGATGTTCCATCATCTGTTCCAGGTCATCGGCCATGCGGCTGATCTGCATGGCTTCGGGAGCTGGTACAGGGTGAGGGCCGTGGCCGCGAGCGGTCCAGCAGAAGGTGTGATGGCGGTCACTCAGCTCATTGGCAAAGGGCAGCCAGTCCTGAGCGGCGCGGGTCCAGCCATGAAGAAAGATGATCGCCTGACCGCGGCCAAGGCTGACATAACGGATCGGGTGCTGGTCGGAACTGAGCAGGGTTTCCATACGTGCTACTCCGGTGCAGATATGAAAACGGGGCCAGAAGGCCCCGTATGATCACTTAAATGCGTTTTGCCTGATCGGCGGCGTTGCCGATGTACAAGGCAGGCGTCAGGGCCTTGAGTTCGGCCTTGGCGGCTTCCGGCATGTCCAGGGTATCGATGAAGTTCTGGATGGTTTCCTGATTCATCGCTTTACCGCGGGTCAGATCCTTCAGCTTCTCGTACGGCTTTTCGATGCCGTAGCGACGCATGACGGTCTGAATCGGCTCCGCCAGGACTTCCCAAGAGTTGTTCAGGTCTTCAGCCAGACGGGCGGCGTTGATCTCCAGCTTGCCGATGCCTTTCAGGCTGGACTGGTAGGCGATCAGGCTGTGGCCGAAGCCCACACCCAGGTTGCGCAGCACGGTGGAGTCGGTCAGGTCGCGCTGCCAGCGGGAGATCGGCAGCTTGGCGGCCAGATGCTGCATGATGGCGTTGGCCAGCCCCAGGTTGCCTTCGGAGTTTTCGAAGTCGATCGGGTTGACCTTGTGCGGCATGGTGGACGAGCCCACTTCGCCGGCCACGGTCTTCTGTTTGAAGAAGCCCAGAGAAATGTAGCCCCAGACATCGCGATCGAAGTCGATCAGGATGGTGTTGAAGCGGCATACCGCATCGAACAGCTCGGCGATGTAGTCGTGCGGCTCAATCTGGGTGGTGTACGGGTTCCAGGTCAGGCCCAGGCTTTCAACGAAGGACTTGGCGTTGGCTTCCCAGTCGATATCGGCATAGGCAGACAGGTGAGCGTTGTAGTTGCCGACAGCACCGTTGATCTTGCCCAGGTATTCGATGTTGTCGATCTGCTTCAGCTGGCGCTGCAGACGGTAGGCAACGTTGGCCATCTCCTTGCCCATGGTGCTCGGAGACGCGGTCTGGCCGTGGGTGCGGCACAGCATCGGCTGATCGGCGTGTTCGCGGCCCAGGGCGGCGATGGCATCGGTCACCTGCTGCATCTGGTTGCGAGCAACTTCAACGCCGTGACGCAGCATCAGTGCGTGAGACAGGTTGTTGATGTCTTCAGAGGTGCAGGCAAAGTGCACGAACTCATTGACCGCCATCAGCTCGGCGTTGTCAGCGATCTGCTCCTTGATGAAGTACTCAACCGCTTTAACGTCGTGGTTGGTGGTACGTTCGATCTCCTTGATCCGCTCGGCATGCTCGACACTGAAGTTGTCGACCAGGGTGTCCAGCAGAGCGTTGGCTTCCGCGCTCAGAGCCGGCACTTCCTGGATCTGCGGGTGGGAGGCCAGCTGCTGCAGCCAGCGAATCTCAACCTGTACGCGGAAACGGATCAGACCGAATTCACTGAACACAGCACGCAGGTCAGCAGTTTTGCTGCCGTAGCGGCCATCAACCGGGGATA
The DNA here is from genome assembly GCA_963677795.1 of uncultured Marinobacterium sp. GTDB lineage: Bacteria > Pseudomonadota > Gammaproteobacteria > Pseudomonadales > Balneatricaceae > Marinobacterium. Next base: position 3,952,467 of record OY782520.1, read on the forward strand.
CGGCGGTAAGGGCAGAAAGCTCCATGTTACACAGTCTCACTTATCAGCTTGTGTCATTAAAGGGGCGATTATACGGAAAACGGCCGCAACTGGGTATGCCGTTACACCTCGGGATCATTCCAATGCCCTCGGATCTGTTTGAACCGTTCATAAATTAGTCAACTATAAAAAACCTGCTACGCTCAAAATCGAGATACTGCCCAGATCAGCGCACTGCGCTGGCCTGAATGGAAATACCAATAAGAACAGCCTGGCAGACTGAATCCCTCGATATGGTTCGAGACTGCGCAGCCGCCGGGCGTGAGGAGTTTTCGCCATGAGCAAGAAAACACCCGACTCTGCCGGGCAACCCAATACCTGTGGTCTTCACGAGCTTTACGCTGAAGACCCGATCAAGGCTGATCAACAGCTCTGGGATCGTGAAGTGGATACGACATCGCGTCGAGGCTTTCTCAAACGCTCCAGTCTGTTGGCGATGGCTTCGGCCCTTGGTGCCAGCGCCATTCCGTTCGGTGACAAAATGCCGGGCGGCTTGATTCCTGCGGCTTTTGCCGATACCACGGAGCCTTTCACACTGGCAGGCAAGGATGGCTTGACGGTGCTCAATGATCGTCCCATCAATGCCGAAACGCCGGCTCACCTGCTCGATGACCGAGTGACTCCGGGAAGTCGCATGTTCGTGCGCAACAACGGTTTGCCACCGGCAATGGAGTCGATTGATCCGGCAACCTGGACGCTGGAGATTGCTGGCGAGTCCTGTGAAAAGCCGATGACATTCACCATTGCCGAGCTGAAGGAGAAGTTCAAGCATTACACCTACCAGCTGCAGATCGAATGCGGTGGCAATGGCCGCTCCGAGTTTGTCCCGTCCGCCAGTGGTAACCAGTGGACGGTGGGGGCCGTGGCCTGCCCAAGCTTTACCGGTGTGCGCGTACGCGATGTACTCGAAGCCTGTGGTATCAAGTCCGATGCCGTTTACATCGGCTATTATGGCGCCGACGAGCATCTGAGCCGTGATCCCAATAAAGCGGCGATCTCCCGTGGCGTTCCTATGTCCAAGGCACTGGAGGAAGAATCGCTGATCGCCTGGGCGATGAACGACGAGGATATCCCGCTGCTTAATGGCTATCCTTTGCGTCTGGTCTGTGGTGGCTGGCCGGGTTCAGTCTCCGGCAAGTGGCTGAAGAAGATCGTCATCCGCAACAAGGTTCACGACGGTCCCAAGATGTCAGCGCCATCCTATTCAGTGCCCAAGTATCCAGTGGCGCCGGGTACAGAGGTACCCAAGTCGGACATGATGACCATCGAGTCAATGCCGGTTAAATCGCTTGTGACCTTCCCCAAATCCGGTGTTACCCATGCAATGGGGCAGGCGCTGGCCGTCAGGGGACATGCCTGGGCGGGTGACCTGTCGGTGAAGGATGTGTATGTATCCATCGACTTCGGGGCAACCTGGCAGCGAGCTGAGCTGGAAGAGCCGGCCAATCGATTGGCCTGGCAACACTGGTCGCTGGAGGTGGCATTCCCCGAAAAAGGCTATTACGAAATCTGGGCCCGTGCCGTGGACAGCGAGGGACACTCTCAGCCGATGGTGGTGCCGGGCTGGAACCCGCGCGGTTATCTGAATAATGCCTGCCACCGCATCGCGGTTCAGGTGGCATGAGTGAGGAAGTGTTATGAAAACCTTACCTTGTGCCGGCCTGATGCTGGCTTTGCTCATGCCGCTGCCGGTGATGGCGGCGGAGAAGGATCCAGCCACTGGATTTATCATGGCCGACGGCTGGGAGGTGGTGCGCAATAACTGTACGGCCTGCCATTCCGCCAGCCTGGTCACGCAGAACAGCGGGTCGCGAAACCACTGGCTTGGTTTGATTCGCTGGATGCAGGCGACCCAGAATCTGTGGCAGTTCGATGCGGCGACCGAGAAGACGATTCTGGATTACCTTTCAACTCAGTACGGTACGAAGGAAGGGGCACGACGTGAGCCGCTGCCCCGGGAAATGATGCCGGAAAATCCGTACAAGATGGAGCCGAAAAGCTCCTGAGTTATAGGCGCTAGCGCTTCAGGTCCGAATGATGCGACGCAGTGAGGGCTTGAGGCGCGAGCGGAAAAACAGCATGTGCCAGCGTTTGCCGCCGACCTGGCGCCAAAGCAGGGTGGCACGGATGCCGGCCAGAAGCAGGGCGCGGATGCGGGCGGCATTCTCACTGTTTTGTAGATGGCGCGGATCACCACCCACCTGGATGCGAAAGCTGAAATGGCTGATCGTTTCCTGGTAGAGGTTGTCCAGGGCCGCGATCACGTTGCGGTGAGTATAGGCAACCGGTTCAAGCACCGCGGACGAGGATTCATCCTGGTTATTGAAATAGCGCGCCTTGGCGGCGATGGCATCAATGCCTTCGCCGACCTTCGCCATGATGTCCGGGTGCTTGTCCAGTTGGCGCTCCAGCATGATCATACCCAGCACATACTGGATGATCTGCTTGTTCTGGGTGCTCTCGTTCTTGTCGACCATGTCCTGCAGATGGCGCAGCCCCAGGCTCAGGCTGTAGGGGACCTCGCTGACACCGCCGTAGACGTCTTCGGTCAACTTGGGGCTGGTGACGAAGAGGCTGGCGATGCAGGCTTCGTAACTGTTCTGCGGCACCATGCCACGATGGGCGATCTGGTCCACCAGACTGGCGGCCTGAAACATGCCGGCCAAGGCTACGGTTTGTTCATCATGTTGGCGTGACATCAGGCCTCCTTAGCCGATCCGGCAATCGAGTGACGCGAGGTGTATTCGATTACCCCACCTCCCAGGCATAGATCATCCAGATAGAGCACCACTGACTGGCCCGGGGTAACAGCACGCTGGGGCTGGTCGAATACGACCTTGTAGCCACCCTCAGGCGTGGCTTCCACGGTGCAGTCCTGGTCAGACTGGCGGTAGCGAACCTTGGCCTTGCAACGCAACGGCAGCTCAGGCGCTTCACCACTGATCCAGAAGATATCACCGGCATGCAGCCAGTCGGCAAACAGCAGCGGGTGCTGGCCCTGTACGGCGATCAGTACATTGCGGTCCAGGTCCTTGGCGGCTGCAAACCAGGGCTCTTCCGGATAATCCTTGAGGCCACCGATGCCCAGTCCCTGGCGCTGACCGATGGTGTAGTACATCAGGCCCTGATGGTCGCCGATGATATCGCCGTCAGGGGTCTCGATCTTGCCTGGCTGGGCCGGCAGGTACTGCTTGAGAAAGTCGCTGAAGCGACGCTCACCAATGAAGCAGATGCCGGTACTGTCCTTTTTGTTGTGCGTGATCAGGCCGTGCTCTTCGGCCAGGCGGCGCACCTCAGGCTTCTCCAGTTCGCCTACCGGGAACAGGGTCAGCTTCAGCTCTTCCTCGCCGACTTGGTGCAGGAAATAACTCTGATCCTTGTTCGGATCCAGGCCTTTCAGCAGCACGGTGTGGCCATCGCGCTGGCCGCGGCGCACATAATGGCCCGTGGCGATCATGTCGGCACCCAGCATCTGTGCATATTCGAGGAAGGCCTTGAACTTGATCTCGCGGTTGCAGAGGATATCCGGATTGGGGGTGCGACCGGCCTTGTACTCTTCAAGGAAGTGCTCGAACACGTTGTCCCAGTATTCTGCCGCAAAGTTGGCTGTGTGAAGCTGGATGCCCAGCTTGTCACAGACTGCCTGAGCGTCGGCCATATCTTCCTTGGCAGTACAGTATTCGGTGCCGTCATCCTCGTCCCAGTTTTTCATGAACAGGCCTTCCACCTGGTAACCCTGTTGCAACAGCAGCAGGGCAGAAACAGAAGAGTCCACGCCGCCGGACATGCCGACGATCACTTTGGTCTGGGCGTTGGGCTTGGGTGCAGTCATGTTCAAGCGGTTTCCTGAATAAAGTCCAGCGGATAACGTGTGCCACGCAGGTAATCATCGATGCAACGGGTGACCAGTTCACTGCGCAATTCGGGACGACGTGCGTCGATCTCCTCCCGAGTCAGCCAGAGCGGGCCAATGATACCATCATCAAGCGGGGCATCAGGAACCTGGCTCAGGGCGCGTGCAATGAAGCAGAAGCGATGATAGGTCACTCCGTTCGCGGGCGCATAATAAGTATAGAGGCCGAGCAGGGCTTCGGGCTCGACAAGCCAGCCGGTTTCTTCCAGTGTTTCCCGCTTGGCCGCTTCGAGGAAACTTTCGCCCTGTTCCAGGTGGCCGGCGGGCTGGTTGATGACCCTCTGGCCGCTGGCCATCTCTTCAACCAGCAGAAAGCGGCCATCCTGCTCAATAATGCATGCGACCGTTGCGTGGGGTGTCCAGCGCATTACAACTCCATGATACTCTGCGTTACTGGGAGCCAATAATAACAGTTTGGCTCAATCCTTGTCTGTTGTACCCGATAGGAGGGCAAACAGGGTGAATGATTCAATACGGGTGCAGACTGCCGATTTCAACCCCGGTGAATTTCATGACTGGCTCAAGGACGCAGGTGCCGAGGCCGGCGCTATTGTGACGTTTACGGGTGTTGTGCGTGAGCTGGCCGGCGGAGGCCTTGAAGGGCTGTATCTGGAACATTATCCGGGCATGACCGAACGAGCGCTGGAGGAAATTGTCCGCCAGGCTCGCGAGCGTTGGGCGCTGGGGCGCGTATTGATCTGTCACCGGGTAGGCTGGCTGCAGCCAAACGATAATATCGTCTTCGTTGGAGTTTCCAGTCCACACCGGGCCGAAGGCTTCAGGGCGGCAACCTTCCTGATGGATTACCTCAAGCGTGATGCGCCTTTCTGGAAGAAGGAACGCACCCGGGGCAGTGAGCACTGGGTGGAACAGAAGGCTGCGGACCAGGCAGCGGCTGAACGTTGGAAGCAGGGCTCTTAGCGGCGTGGGCGGCGTGTACCTGTGGGTCGCTGGCGAGGGCCGGATTTTGATCGGGAACCTGACTTGGGCTTGGGCAGGTGTACAGTCTCTTCGCGCCACTGCCCGGGCGACAGCTGATCCAGTGACCAGGAGCCGATCGACCAGCGGATCAGCCGAAGTGTCGGAAAGCCCACTTCGGCTGTCATACGGCGCACCTGGCGGTTGCGTCCTTCGGTAATGGTTAGCTGCAACCAGCTGGTGGGTTGTTCCTTACGATAGCGTACCGGAGGGTTGCGGGGCCAGAGCCAGTCCGGTTCGTTGACGCGTTGTGCCTGGGCCGGACGTGTCGGGCCATCTTTGAGGGTGACACCTCGGCGCAGTCGTTCTATGGCTTCATCCGAGATCATGCCTTCAACCTGGGCGTAGTAGGTCTTTGGCATCTTGAACGCGGGATTGGCCAATTGATGTTGAACTTGCCCGTCATCAGTCAGGATCAGCAGGCCCTCGGAGTCATAATCCAGCCGACCGGCGGCGTAGACTCCGGGAACCTTGATGAATTCGGCGAGTGTCGAGCGATCCTCTTGATCAGTGAATTGCGTCAGTACTCTGAACGGTTTGTTGAAAATAAGGATCTTCGACATCTGGCGCGCGTGTTATTCCGCTGAGTGTTCCGCCGGCTGTATGTTGACGGCATGCAGCCCCTTGGGGCCCTGTTGAATTTCAAATTTGACGGCCTGGCCGGCCTTGAGGCTCTTGTATCCGTCCATGACGATGGCCGAGAAGTGGGCAAAGAGCTCATCTTCACAGGCATCCGAGAGGATGAATCCATAGCCCTTGGCGTTGTTGAACCACTTCACAGTCCCTAACTGCATTATTACTTCCTCCTGCGACATTCAGAGCTTGGCTCTTAGGTCATTGCCCGTTTGTTGAGAGCAAACGGTGTTCCTTGTTGTTTCAATTTGGATCAGGGACTACAGGTGCGACAGTGGGCTTCAAGGCCTACAAACGGCGTAGACTTATCGGCAGGCTGCCTTTAACCTCTCCTTGTATACAGGCCGAGTATAGCATTTGCTGACTCTGACACTAGAGATGGCAGGGCTTTTCCGGTGGGAATTAGACTAATATCGAAGGTAGAGATGTTGCTGCAAAAGGTGCATGAGTTCAGGTTGATGAGTTCCGATCATAACGCTGAAGACGATCAGCCGGGCGATGGCGGCCTTGTGACCGCAGAAGCCAAGCCCCAATTGAAGCGGCCACCGATGTACCGGGTGGTGTTAATGAATGACGACTATACGCCAATGGATTTTGTCGTCGAAGTATTGATGATTTTTTTCGCGATGGACCAGGAAAAGGCGACACAGGTGATGTTGGCGGTCCATACTCAGGGCAAGGGCGTCTGTGGTGTATATACCCGCGATGTTGCTGAAACCAAAGCGGCGCAGGTGAATCAATATGCCAGAGAGAACAAGCATCCTTTGTTGTGCGAAGTTGAAACGGTCTGACGGAGGCAAGCGCCATGCTGAATCGAGAGCTTGAAGATACCCTGAGCGTTGCGTTCCGGTCTGCCCGGGATAAGCGACATGAATTCATGACGGTCGAGCACCTGTTACTGGCGCTGCTCGACAACCGTCAGGCCGCGGAGGTGTTGAACGCCTGCGGAGCTGATATGGATCGGCTGCGCCAGCAATTGACCATATTCATTGATGAAACCACGCCGCTGCTTCCGGACAATATCCCCAATATGGAAACCCAGCCAACCTTGGGGTTTCAGCGTGTGCTCCAGCGAGCAGTATTCCATGTACAGTCATCCGGCAAGACCGAGGTCAGCGGTGCCAATGTGCTGGTGGCGATCTTCAGCGAGCAGGAAAGCCACGCCGTGTTCGTGCTGCAGCAGCAGGGCATTGAGCGCGTCGATGTGGTGAATTTCATCTCCCATGGAATCTCCCGTATCAACGAGAGCGAGTCTGTGGACCCTGAGGTAGAAACTGAAGGTGAGGAGGGGCGGAGCAGCAGCAAGAGTGCGCTGGCCCAGTACTCCGTCAACCTGAACCAGCAGGCGGCCCAGGGGCGTATCGATCCTTTGGTGGGGCGTGACTCCGAAGTCGAGCGGGTGGTGCAGATCCTGTCCCGTCGCCGCAAGAACAACCCGCTGCTGGTGGGTGAGGCTGGTGTCGGCAAGACCGCGATCGCGGAAGGGCTGGCCAAGCTGATCATCGAAGAGAAGGTGCCCGATATCATCGCTGACAGCGTGGTATATTCCTTGGACTTGGGAGCTTTGCTGGCCGGTACCAAGTACCGCGGTGACTTCGAGAAGCGACTCAAGGCGCTGCTCAATGAGATCAAGCAGCAGCCGAAGGCGATCCTGTTTATCGATGAGATTCATACCATTATCGGTGCCGGTGCCGCCTCCGGGGGCTCAATGGATGCCTCCAACCTGCTTAAGCCTCTGCTCAGTTCCGGGGAGATCCGCTGCATCGGTTCGACCACCTTCCAGGAATTTCGCGGCATCTTTGAAAAAGACCGGGCATTGGCGCGTCGATTCCAGAAGATCGATGTGCTGGAGCCAAGCATCGAAGATACCTACCGTATCCTGCGCGGCCTCAAGTCCCGCTTTGAAGAACATCACGAAGTGGAGTTTACCGATGCTGCCTTACGAGCCGCTTCCGAGCTGGCGGAACGCTACATCAATGACAAGCATATGCCGGACAAGGCGATCGATGTGATTGATGAAGCCGGTGCCTATCAGCGCCTGATGGCTCCGGAGCAGCGCAAAAAGGTGATTGACGTGGCTGAGGTGGAAGCCGTCGTGGCCAAGATTGCTCGTATTCCACCGAAAAGCGTTTCGACATCCGACAAGGATCAGCTGCGCAAGCTGGAAAATAACCTCAAGATGGTGGTGCTGGGTCAGGACGAGGCGATCGACTCCCTGGCGTCGGCGATCAAGCTGTCTCGGGCCGGTCTGAAGGAACCGAACAAACCCGTGGGCAGCTTCCTCTTCGCGGGTCCCACAGGGGTAGGCAAGACCGAGGTCACTCAGCAGCTGGCCCGCATCCTGGGGATCGAGCTGGTACGCTTCGACATGTCCGAGTACATGGAGCGCCATACCGTCTCGCGTCTGATCGGTGCGCCTCCGGGCTATGTCGGCTTTGATCAGGGCGGTCTGTTGACCGAGGCGATCACCAAGTCACCCCATTGCGTACTGCTGCTGGACGAGATCGAGAAAGCGCACCCGGAAGTGTTCAACCTGCTGCTACAGGTGATGGATAACGGTACCCTGACCGACAATAACGGCCGCAAGGCGGACTTCCGCAACGTCATTCTGGTGATGACCACCAATGCCGGTGCCGAGGCCCAGAGTCGTCCCTCGATCGGCTTTACCCAGCAGGATCACAGCAGTGATGCGATGGAAGCACTCAAGCGGCTGTTCACGCCGGAATTCCGCAACCGTCTGGATACAGTGATCCAGTTCAAACCGCTGACGCTGGATATCGTCAAGGGCGTGGTCGACAAGTTCCTCACCGAGCTGCAGGCGCAGCTGGATGAGAAGCATGTGGTGCTCAACGTGAGTGATGAAGCCCGTTTGTGGCTGGCTGAAAACGGTTACGACGAAAAAATGGGTGCACGCCCGATGCAGCGTTTGATTCAGGAGAAACTGAAGAAGCCGCTGGCCGAGATGATTCTGTTTGGCGACCTGGCCGAATCGGGTGGTGAAGTGGAAATCGGTGTCGGGGACGACGGAGAGATCAGTGTGGAGGTCGCAGCGGTGGCAGCCTGATGGCTGCCATCCACCGCAGCCGCGCCTGAAAAATCAGCGCGCGCGGTATACGATGCGACCCTTGCTCAGGTCGTACGGGGTCAGTTCAACTTTGACCTTGTCGCCGGTCAGGATGCGGATGTAGTTTTTGCGCATCTTGCCGGAGATGTGTGCAGTCACCACATGGCCGTTTTCGAGCTCAACACGGAACATGGTGTTCGGAAGGGTATCGATAACAGTCCCTTCCATTTCAAATGAATCTTCTTTAGCCATTCATTACCTACCTTTGAGGCTGGATTGCCTGTTTGGAAAGCGCAATAGTGTGCCTGAAATTGCGCCTGAATTCAAAATCTATCCGTGTGACCAAGCGATGACATCATTTGCCATTCGCCGTCCAGCAGTAATTCCAACGGGGAATAGGCCGTTTTATAGTTCATTTTTCGGCAGTCTTTCACCCAATATCCCAAATACAGATAGGGCAGTTTCAAGCGTTGTGCCTGCTGGATCTGCCACAGGACCGCATATACCCCCAGGCTGCGCTTGTGTTCATCAGGGTCGTAGAAAGTGTAGAGCGCGGACAGTCCCTGGTCGAGGCGGTCGGAAACCGCGACTGCCATAAGTTTGTGCTCAGGGGTACGGAATTCGTAGAAGCAACTGTCAGTTCCCCCCTCGGCCAGAAAATTGACAAATTGCTCTTCACTGGGTGGATACATGTCGCCATCGACATGTCGTTGGCAGATGTAGCGCTGATAGAGGTCGTAATACTCGGGTGTCAGGATGCAGGGAGATGAGCGCACGATCAGATCCGTATTGCGGTTTTTGATCCTGCGCTGTGTCTTCGAGGGGTGAAAAAGCTCAACCGGAATACGCACGGAGATGCAGGACTGGCAACTTTCGCAGTGGGGGCGGTAGATGTGGCTGCCACTGCGGCGAAAGCCAAGATCGGACAGCTGACTGTACAGATTGCGGTCGATGGCTGCGCGCGGGTCCACGAACAGAGTTCGTGCCTGGCGATCAGGCAGGTAGCTGCAGTCGTGCTCCGGTGTGGCGTAGAATCTCAGCGTACGCAAGTTGCTCATGGCGTTTCCCCCGTGAAGTCATCACGGCTGATCGAGAATAGCCACTCATGTTCGTTGTATTGATCACGTAGCCGGGTCAGCTCCTGCGCAAAAATTACGCGTGGAATTTCGGTAGCACCGAGACTGGCCAGATGATCGTTATAGACCTGGCAATCGATCAGCTCATATCCCCAGTATTGCAGCTGAGTGGTCAGCCAGGCAAAGGCGATTTTGGAACAGTCGCGTTTGCTGGAGAACATCGATTCACCGAAAAACACCTTGCCGATGCTCAAGCCGTACAGCCCCCCTACCAGTTGCTGATCGATCCAGACTTCCACCGAGTGGGCAATGCCACGACGGTGCAGATTGAGGTAGGCTTTGAAAATATCCTCACTGATCCAGGTGCCTTCCTGCTTGCGCCTGGGCGCTGCGCAAGCAGCCATGACCTTGGCGAAGGCGCAGTCAAAGGTGACCCTGTAGTCGGTTTTACGTAGCCGCTTGCGCATGCTGCGGGACAGATACAGGTCTTGGGGGAAGAGTACACAGCGGGGATCGGGGCTCCACCAGAGGATGGGCTCGCCGGGGTTGTACCAGGGGAAAATGCCGTTGCGATAGGCATTGAGCAGACGGGGTTCGCTCAGGTCGCCGCCCGCTGCAAGCAGGCCGTCCGGTTCTACCAGAGCCTGCTCGAGCGGGGGAAATTCCAGGCTGTCATCAGCCAGCCAAGGGATCATTATTTCTCGAGGTTATCCAGGTATTTTTCGGCGTCCAGCGCCGCCATGCAGCCGAAGCCGGCCGAGGTGATCGCCTGGCGGTAGTTATGGTCGCAAACGTCACCGGCTGCAAAAACACCCTCGATGCTGGTCTGGGTCGCATTGCCATCCAGGCCGGAGCGAATTTTCAGATATCCGTCCTGCATGTCCAACTGGCCCGTGAACAGGTCGGTATTTGGTTTGTGACCGATCGCCACGAACACGCCCTGCAGGTCCAGTTCCTGAGTGCTGTCATCCTGAGTACTGCGTACACGAACACCGGTGACGCCGGAATCATCGCCCAGAACCTCATCGAGCTGGTGGTTCCACAGGATGTTGATATTGCCGTTCTCGGCGCGCTCCATGATCTTGTCCTGCAGAATTTTCTCGGAGCGCAGGTTGTCACGGCGATGGATCAAGGTCACTTCGGCCGCAATATTGGACAGGTAGAGCGCTTCTTCGACAGCGGTGTTGCCGCCGCCGATAACCGCAACCTTTTGACCGCGATAGAAGAAACCGTCACAGGTTGCACAGGCGCTGACACCCTTGCCCATGAAGGCTTCTTCCGATTCCAGGCCCAAATACTGGGCAGAGGCGCCGGTGGCGATGATCAACGCATCGCAGGTGTATTCACCCATATCGCCTTTCAGTCGGAAGGGACGATTCTGCAGATCGGTTTCATTGATGTGGTCGAAGATTACTTCAGTGTTGAAGCGCTCGGCATGGGCTTGCATACGCTGCATCAGTTCAGGCCCCTGCACGCCATCGACATCACCAGGCCAGTTGTCAACTTCAGTGGTGGTGGTCAGCTGACCGCCAGCCTGCATGCCGGTAATCACCACCGGGCTCAAGTTGGCTCGGGCTGCATAGACGGCAGCAGTGTAACCGGCAGGACCGGAACCCAGAATGATCAGGCGATGGTGTTGTACTTCACTCATGAGTGTTCAGTTTCCACATTAAGATGTTCGTAAGCTGGTTCAAGTATACTGAACCATCGGCGGAATTGAGCTGACTCTAAACCCGCGGAAGTCGATTGTCCATGTTGCAGGCTTCCGCTGCAGGCAATATTCGGCGTCTGCGGGCGGAGTATGTTATTTTTGCCCTAGCTTGTTGATCTGTAGAGTGTAAGGAAAACTGGATTGAGTGATAAGCAGCCCAAAACCCCACCCCCTCTGGCGGAACAGTTGCTCAGTATCGTGCGCGAGAGTGGTCTTATTTTGCTGGTGGGTGCCAATATTTTTCTGTTGCTGGCGCTGATCGGGTATGACCCGAGAGACCCCGGTTGGTCCCATCTTGGCTATCAGCCCCGGATAGAAAACTTCACCGGAGCGGCAGGTGCCTGGCTGGCGGACGGGGTCATTTCCGCCGTTGGCATCGGTGCCTATCTGTTGCCGTTGTTATTGTTGATGCCGGCCTGGCGTTTCTTGCGTCGTCCAAAATATGGATTGATCGATAGCCTGCCATTTTTGATGCTGCGTACCAGTGGTGCATTGCTGTTTTTATTCAGTCTCTGTGCGTTGGCTTCGATTCATCTGTCGAATGAAGGGCTGCATTACCCCTTTACCGTTGGCGGTATTCTGGGTGAAGCGCTGTCCGATTGGAGCGTAAGCTGGTTCAGCGTCACCGGAAGTTCGGTTGTGCTTTGGACCCTGTTATTGCTCGGACTGACATTATTTATCGAAATCTCCTGGCGTGATGCTCTGGAGAAAGTGGGCGACAGGATTCTTGGTCTGGTGGACCGGGTGCGTGAGCGTTTTGCCGGCAGTGTGATGCCTGAGGAGGCGATGGAAACAGAGCCCTGCTGGCAGGACGAGCCGGCTGAACGGTTGCATCGTGGAACTGAAACAGTCCAGTCTCTGCCGGTCCGCGAGGAGTCAGTTTTGTCTGTGGCGAAGGAAAAGGTGCCGGAGCGGGTAGAGCCCTCATTCGATCATCTTCTGTCTCAGGCTGAAGCACATCAGGCAGCAGAACCGGCTGTTTCTGTCACTGTGGAGGATATGCCCCGAGAGAGGCCTGCTGCCGAGCCGGTGGCAGCTCCGGCACCCGCAGATACGATCTCCAGACCTTCGTCTGCCGCAAGTGATGAGCTGTTGGCCAGGAAAAGCCTGAAAATTGTGCCACTGTCCGAGACGCACAAGCCGCTGGCCGAGGATGCCGACCAGGAGCCGGCGCAGAAGCGCAAGCAACTGCCGCGCCTGCCGTCCCTGGAGCTGCTTGATCCGCCATCACAGCAGCAGCAACAGGGTTACAGCGAAGACGACCTGGAGCAGATGTCGCGCCTGCTGGAAGCCAAATTGAGTGATTTTGGCGTCAAAGCCGAAGTGGTTGAAGTCAATCCGGGACCGGTAATCACCCGTTTCGAGTTACAGCCAGCGCCGGGGGTCAAGGCCAGCAAGATTTCCAATCTGTCGCGCGACCTGGCCCGCTCCATGGCCGTTACCAGTGTGCGTGTAGTCGAGGTTATTCCGGGCAAGTCGGTGGTGGGGGTCGAAATCCCGAATGAGGTGCGCCAGACCGTGCAGCTCAGTGAGGTGCTCAACGCCAAGCCTTATCTGGAGGCATCTTCTCGCCTGACGCTGGCGCTGGGCAATGATATTGCCGGCAACCCGGTGGTCGCCAACCTGGCCAAGATGCCACACCTGCTGGTGGCCGGTACCACTGGTTCCGGTAAGTCTGTCGGCGTGAATGCCATGTTGTTGAGCCTGTTGTTCAAGGCGACGCCGGATGAGGTAAGGCTGATTCTGGTCGACCCCAAGATGCTGGAATTGTCGATTTACGAGGGCATTCCGCATCTGTTGACGCCGGTAATCACCGACATGAAAGAAGCCGCTGGCGGCCTGCGCTGGTGCGTTGCCGAGATGGAGCGCCGCTATCGCCTGATGGCGAAGATGGGCGTGCGTAACCTGGCCGGCTTCAACGACAAGGTGATCAATGCTCAAGAGGCAGGGCAGCCGATCCCGGATCCGTTGTGGAATCCTCAGGAGTATGGCTATCCGGATGATGAGCCGGCGCCAGCGCTGGAGACCTTACCCTACATCGTGGTGGTGATCGATGAGTTCGCCGACATGATGATGATGGTGGGTAAAAAAGTCGAAGAGCTGATCGCGCGTATCGCACAGAAGGCGCGTGCTGCCGGTATCCACCTGATTCTGGCAACCCAGCGTCCGTCAGTAGATGTGATCACCGGTCTGATCAAGGCCAACATCCCGACCCGTATCGCGTTCCAGGTTTCGTCCAAGATCGATTCACGCACCATCCTCGATCAGGGGGGCGCCGAGAGCCTGCTGGGTTATGGTGACATGTTGTACGTACCGGCGGGTACCAGTATCCCCAACCGTGTTCACGGTGCCTTCGTCAGCGATGACGAGGTGCACCGCGTGGTAGAGCAGTGGAAGCTGCTGGGTACGCCGAACTATATCGATGTCAACCTGTCCGAAGGGGGAGGTGAATCCGGCGGTGCGGGTGGTGGTTACGATGATGAGCAGGATCCGCTCTATGACGAAGCCGTGGCGTTCGTAACCGAGTCGCGCAAGGCGTCGATTTCCAGTGTGCAGCGCAAGCTGAAGATCGGTTACAACCGCGCCGCCAGGATGATCGAATCCATGGAAGCTTCCGGTGTGGTATCCGAAGCCGGCAGCAACGGCCAGCGTGAAGTGCTGGCGCCGCCACCTCCGAGGGACTAAGTGATGTTTAAATCCGTTTTGGCAAAAGTGCTGGCCACGACTGCACTGACGTTGGGTATGGCGGCAGCCCATGCCGAGTCAATTAACCCTGCTGACGGGACGATCAAAGAGCTCAGTGCGCTGTTGTCCGGGCACACATCAGCAAAAGCCGACTTTACCCAGTTTGCACTCAGCAGCGATGGTGATCGTGCTGAGGATTCCAGTGGTCACTTCTTCGTCGCGCGTCCTAATCGCTTCCGCTGGGTGACCGAGGCACCCTTCCTGCAGGAGATTGTCAGCGACGGTGACTATATCTGGATCCACGACCCCGATCTGGAGCAGGTCACTCGCAAGCCGGCGACGGGGCAGAACAACAGCGCGCCGGCCATGATCCTTAATGGCCAGATTGAGCAACTGAGTGAACGTTTCAGCATCGAGCGGATCGACCGCAATGAAAACGGTGTGGCGCTGTATGAGCTCAGGCCACTCGATGCCGAAAACGCCACCTTTGCCCGTATTCGACTTTTGTTCGAGCAGCAGCGTATCACCGAATTGTCGATGGAGGACAGTCTTGGGCAGCGCAGTATGCTGGTCCTGCATGACCTGGAATATGATCCCGAGCTGCCTGCAGGCGTATTCGAATTCGTTCCGCCCGAAGGGGCTGACGTTATTCTGGACCCGGGCCAGTAATGCAGGATCTGTTCAGTGACCAGGTGAAAGGTTACCAGCCATTGGCCGCGCGAATGCGGCCGACGACCCTTGAACGCTATATTGGCCAAAGCCACCTGCTGGCGCGGGGCAAGCCACTGCGTCAGGCGCTGGAACAGGGAGCCATTCACTCGATGATCCTCTGGGGGCCGCCGGGCGTTGGCAAGACCACGCTGGCGCAACTGGTCGCGCATCAGGTGGATGCGCACTTCATGACCGTTTCGGCGGTGCTGGCTGGCGTCAAGGAGATCCGCCAGGCGGTGGATGAGGCACGCCAGGTGAAGGCACAGAGCGGGCGCAAGACAATCCTGTTTGTGGATGAGGTGCATCGCTTTAACAAGTCGCAACAGGACGCCTTCCTGCCCTATGTGGAGGATGGCACGGTCATCTTCATTGGCGCCACCACGGAAAACCCCTCGTTCGAGCTGAATAACGCGCTGCTGTCGCGTGCCCGTGTCTATCTGTTGCGTTCGTTGACCCAGGACGAGCTTGTACAGGTCGTTGAGCAGGCGCTGGATGATTCGGAGCAGGGGGTGGGTGCTCTGCAACTGCAGATTCCGGCCGAGATGCGCGATCAACTGGTGCTGGCCGCTGACGGCGATGCCCGCACGGCCCTCAATCTGTTGGAAATCGCTGCTGACCTGGCTCAGGAGCAGCCTGATGGTACGCGTCAGGTCACGCCTGAAGTACTGACAGAGGTACTTCAGGCAGGCGGTCGTCGTTTCGACAAGGGGGGCGATCACTTCTACGACATGATCTCGGCCTTCCATAAATCGGTACGCGGCTCCTCTCCGGATGGTGCCCTGTACTGGTACTGTCGCATGCTCGATGGCGGCGCCGATCCGCTTTATGTCGCCCGGCGCCTGGTCGCGATTGCGTCGGAAGATATTGGCAATGCCGATCCCCGGGCCATGCAGGTGGCACTGTCCGCCTGGGATGCCTTTGAGCGAGTTGGGCCGGCAGAGGGGGAGCGTGCGATTGCCCAGGCGGCGATCTATTGCGCCTGTGCGCCCAAGAGCAACGCTGTCTACCGTGCCTTCAACCAGTGCCAGTTGGAGGTGCGCCAGGAAGGCTCGCTACCGGTGCCCGAACATCTGCGCAATGCACCGACCAGCCTGATGAAAGATCTGGGTTACGGGGCTGAATACCGTTATGCCCATGACGAACCGGATGCCTATGCGGCAGGTGAAAACTACCTGCCCGAAGCCATTGCCGACCGGCATTGGTATGAACCTGAGCCGCGGGGATTGGAAATCAAAATTCGGGAGAAGCTTCTGCGTCTGCGTCAGCAGGATGCGCAGAGTCCCAGGCAGCGTTACAGGAGACGACGATGATGCATTTGGTGGCCGTGGCGTTAGGCGGCGCGCTGGGCGCGCTGGGGCGCTACTGGGTCAGCGGTGTACTGAACAATGCCGAACACCGCCTGCCGCTGGGAACGCTGACTGTAAATGTGCTGGGCTCCTTCCTTATGGGCGTTTGTTTCGTGTTGATTCTGGAGCGTGCCCGGCTGTCGCCGGAGCTCAGGCCGCTGCTGATGGTCGGTTTTATGGGCGCTTTTACCACCTTCTCGACTTTTTCGCTGGAAACCGTGGCGATGATCGGTGAGGGGCATGTCATGTCGGCGCTGATTTATATATTATTGAGCGTTTCATTGTGCATTGCGGCACTTGGTGCCGGATTGTGGTTGACCCGCTTGTTCTGAAAATACGTGTCCTGACGGCACGTGTTCTGACAACTGTTCTGATAACAAGGTAAGTTTGATCTCATGCTGGATCCCAAATATGTACGCGCCAACCCGGAAGAGGTGGCCAATCTGCTGAAGAAGAAGGGCTACGAGTTTCCGGTGGAGCAATTTGTCGAGCTGGACAACCAGCGCAAGACTATCCAGACCGAAACCGAGACCCTGCAGAACGAGCGTAACACCCGATCGAAAGGGATCGGCAAGGCCAAGGCGGCCGGCGAAGACATCCAGCCGCTGCTGGCGGAAGTGCAGAATCTGGGCGACCAGCTGGATGCCGCCAAGGAGCGCCTGAACGAAGTCCAGTTACAGCTGGACAACCTGCTGCTGGGTGTGCCCAACATCCCGCATGACTCCGTGCCTGAAGGTGCTGACGAAGACGATAATGTTGAAGTGCGTACCTGGGGTACCCCGGCCGCGCTCGATTTCGAACCCCTGGATCACGTCGCTCTGGGCGAGAAGAACGGCGAGCTGGATTTTGAAACTGCAGCCAAACTGACCGGTTCCCGCTTCGCGGTGATGAAAGGCAAGGTGGCGCGTCTGCACCGTGCACTGACCCAGCTGATGCTGGATACCCATGTCGGTGAGCATGGCTACGAGGAGATCTACGTACCCTATATGGTCAACGCCGACTCCCTGCAGGGGACTGGCCAGCTGCCCAAGTTTGAGGAAGATCTGTTCCGCATTCCCTTCGGCGAGCGTGACTACTACCTGATCCCGACCGCTGAAGTGCCGGTGACCAACACCGTGCGTGATGAGATCGTCGATGCGGCCAACCTGCCGCTGCAGTACACCTGCCACACACCGTGCTTCCGCTCCGAAGCAGGTGCCTCCGGTCGTGATACCCGCGGCATGATCCGTCAGCACCAGTTCGACAAGGTGGAGCTGGTTCACGTGGTCGAGCCGAGCAAATCCTGGGATGCGCTGGAAGCACTGACCGGTCATGCTGAAGCGATCCTGCAGAAACTGGAACTGCCGTACCGTGTCGTCGCCCTATGCGGTGGTGACCTGGGTTTCAGTGCCGCCAAGACTTACGACATCGAGGTGTGGCTGCCGGGTCAGGGTAAATACCGTGAGATCTCTTCCTGTTCCAACATGGGTGACTTCCAGGCGCGTCGTATGAAGGCACGCTGGCGTAACCCGGAAACCGGGAAGCCGGAACTGGTGCATACCCTCAACGGCTCTGGTTTGGCGGTTGGCCGTACCCTCGTAGCGGTACTGGAAAACTACCAGACGGCTGACGGTAAAGTCCGTGTGCCTGAAGCGCTGCAGCCTTACATGGGTGGCGTGACCGAGCTCTAAGCTGAAACGCTTCGTTACAGCCCCGCATTTGCGGGGCTTTTTCGTTATGGGAATGACCTCGGGCAAGCGGTCGTCCGGGCCATCGGGTATACTGGCGCGCTAGCAGTCTATTGAAAAGCGTTATCGAGGCGGCCGAGGCTAGCGGATCGCCGCCCGGGTAAAAACAGGCGAGAAAGCGGAGTTTAGTGGACTAAATGAGCATTTTATTCGCTTCGCTCACCCCTTCGGGGCCGCACTAAAGTGCGTTCAGGCAAAGCCTGTGAGCCTGTTTTTAACGCCGCATTCGGCAACGTAGATAGGTTTTCAACAGACTGTTTGGGTTGCATCATCGGTTTAAGGAGCGCAGCGATGAAAACGCGTTACGATGTTCTGATAGTGGGTGGCGGCATGGTCGGCTCAGCACTGGCTTGTGCCTTGGGCGGAAGCGGCCTAACGGTCGGGGTGCTGGAGAGCAGCCTGCCGGAAGTGTACTCGCGGGAACAGCCCCATGATCTGCGCGTTTCGGCGCTGAGTATTGCTTCAGAGCGCTTCCTTCAGAATATTGGGGCCTGGGAGGGGATCAGTTCCCGTCGCAGCTGTCCCTACAAGCGAATGAAAGTCTGGGAAAACAGCTCGCAGCAGGGCGCGACCGAGTTCAATGCTGCCGAGAGTGGCTACAGCCATCTGGGGCACATCGTCGAGAATCGTATCGTCCAGCTTGCGTTGCTTGAGCGGGTACGCCAGCTGGAGAATGTTGATCTGATCTCGCCGGCCCGAACACGCCGCATCGACTACTCTCCCGGTGCGACGCTGGTGGAGCTGGAGACTGGCGAGCAGGTCGTTGGGCGTCTGGTGGTGGCGGCCGATGGCGGTGATTCCATGGTGCGCCAGGCTGCCGGTATTGGTGTTACCAAGTGGGATTACCACCAGCAGGCACTGGTGGCTGGCGTGACAACCGCCTATGGCCAGGAAGATATAACCTGGCAGCAATTTACGCCCACAGGTCCTTTGGCATTTCTGCCGTTGAGTGGCCATAACGCCTCTATCGTCTGGTACAACACCCCCAACGAGGTAAAGCGGCTGCGAGCGTTGCCGGATGATATTTTCCTTGAGCAGCTGCATGCCTGCTTTCCGTCTGAGCTGGGTCAGATTAGCGAAATTCAGGGGCGCAGTAGTTTTCCGCTGCGTCGCCAGCATGCCCAGCAGTATGCCCTCGAGGGGCTTGTGCTGGTAGGGGATGCTGCGCATATGATTCACCCGCTGGCCGGTCAGGGGGTTAATATCGGCTTGCTGGATGCAGCCGCGCTGGCTGAAGTTTTGCTGGCGGCACATGCACAGGGAGAGGCGATTGAGTCTTTGACCATCTTGAAGCGCTATGAAGAGCAGCGCCGTCGCCATAATCTGCTGATGATGCAGGTTATGGATGGCTTCTACCACGTATTCAGCAATGATCTCGCGCCACTCAAACTGTTGCGCAATATGGGGCTGGGGCTGGCGGGACGCATCTCCCCTGCACGCAAGCGAGTGATGGAGTTTGCCATGGGGATTCGAGGGTCGGTGCCGGATTTGGCCCGCTGAAATGAAAATGACCGCCGGTGGCGGTCATTTTATGCTGTGCTGAAGCGTGCAGCGCTTAGGCAGAAGTGGCAGCGCTGCCTGTGGCGGCTGCAGAGGTAGCCTTGCGTGCAGCCGGTTTGGCGACTGGCTTTTTCTCTTCTGTTTCAGCGGCGGTAGCGGCTTTCGGCATGAAGCTGCTGAAATCGAAACCTTTCAGGTCAAAGGTCGGCAGTTCGAACTTGCTCATATCAAAGTAGGGCAGGTCATTCATGGACTCGAGGCCCTGCTCCATCAGAGAGGTGAACTCTTCGCGTACGGTGTTCAGTGCGGCAAGTTCCTGTTCCGCAGTGTTGCTCCACTTGGCTTCCTGATCCTTGATGAATGCCAGCTGCAGCTCGAAGGCCTCCTTGGGTTCTTTCACCTCGGCCAGCGCCTTGACCTGAGCCAGGCTGGCATTGACGGATTCGGTGAACAGCTCAGACTGCAGCGCGAAAATTTTCTCGGCAGTTTTGCGGTTGAGCTCAACCAGGTCGGTGACCGGCTTCATTTTGTCCTGCATCTCTTTCAGCATGTTGTCGTACATAATCACTCACCTTATTATCATGCAATTGAAACGTGTCTACAGATCCTTGTGATTACTGCGGTGCAGCAATCGCTATCCTAAGTGGTACCCGCCTGGAATTGCAATCACATAACCTGGGTAACAGCACCATGCTTGATATGTGTGCCTCTCAAGGTGAGAAAAGAAGCTTACGTCACCGGGCGTTCACATACTTGCAGGTTAACCCGAAAGCGGGAAAGCGCTGCTGCAACAAGTGCGAGCAGCGCCGGAAACAAATTTACTTGGCGCTTTTAGCAGTGATGTCCATCGGTTTCATGAACTTCTGCAGTTCAGTCATGAACGGCATGTCCTTTACGTCACCCAGGTCGGCCACGCTTTTTTCGATCAGGCCGGTCAGCTCTTCACGGGCTTCAACCAGTGCAGCCATCTCTTTTTCAGCGACGTCGGTCAGCTTGGCTTCGACTTCTTTCAGGTACTTGACCTGCATTTCAACAGCAGCCTTGGGCTCACGCACTTCTGAAAGGGTCTTCATCTGGTTCAGGCTGGCATTGACGAAATCAGACACATAAGCAGACTGCAGAGCGATCAGCTTTTCAGTGGTCTTCTTGTTGATTTCGGCCATGTCCATAACGGGCTTCATGGAGTCTTTCATCTTCTCGTACATGGTGTCACCTCTCAATGACGTTAACAGTGGGTGTACTGCCTTTTTGTGCATTGCAACATGATGCTCACTCTATTGATCAGCAAATGCACTGTCAAGCACTTTTTTTGTGCGATGCACAAAATGGTTTCTCCTCAGGTTGTACGGACTGTTGCGCCATGCACAGGGAGGCGGGCCTGTTATTTCGCGAACATCCAACTTGCCTCTTCCGCCATCTATGCGCTGTACTGAACTGCAATGATGATTCGGAATCGTTACAATGAGATAAAACGGTTCTCAACAGTCAATTGATAAGGCCTCTCATGCACGCAGAACTTTGTCATCCCACATTTCGCTTCCTGCAGAGCAGGGCGGTGGAAGCCCTCAACATCGAAGTGGCCGAGTATGAACACATCGCAACCGGAGCGCGGCATTACCATATCGCCTCGGACCACGATGAAAACGTCTTTCTGGTTGCTTTCCGGACAGTTCCCGAAGACTCTCGCGGTGTTGCGCACATTCTGGAGCATACGGCGCTGTGTGGCAGTGAGCGTTATCCGGTACGCGACCCCTTCTTCATGATGACGCGGCGTTCGCTGAACACTTTCATGAACGCGTTTACCAGCAGCGATTGGACGGCCTATCCCTTTGCCAGCCAGAACCGCAAGGACTTCTTTAATCTGCTGGATGTCTACCTGGATGCAACCTTCTTCTCCCGCCTTGACCCGCTGGATTTTGCCCAGGAAGGCCACCGGGTTGAATTTGCCGAGGCCGGTAACGCTGAGTCGCCCCTGGTGTACAAGGGGGTGGTCTACAACGAGATGAAGGGAGCGATGAGCTCGCCGGTATCGACGCTGTGGCAGACACTGACGCGCTACCTGTTTCCAACGACCACTTACCACCACAACAGTGGTGGTGAGCCAGACTGTATCCCGGATCTCAGTTATGAAGATCTGATCGAGTTTTATCGCAGTCACTACCACCCCAGTAATGCGGTGTTCATGACCTTCGGTGACCTGCCGGTGGCTGAACTGCAGCAGCGCTTCGAAGATAATGCACTGTCGCGTTTCGAGCGTCGTAATGAAGTAATTGCCGTTGATGATGAGAAACGCTATTTCGCGCCGCTCCGGGTCGAAGAAGCCTATGCGCTGTCGCAGGACGACCTGAGCCAGTCCACTCATCATGTGATGGGATGGCTGTTGCCGCGTTCCATCGAGCTGGATGATCTGATGCAGGCACATCTGCTCAGCCGGGTACTGCTGGATAACTCCAGTTCTCCGCTACGGGCTGCACTGGAATCGACCGAGCTGGGTAGTGCACCGTCGCCCCTGTGTGGTCTGGAAGACTCCAATCGTGAGATGAGCTTCATGTGCGGACTGGAGGGCAGCGAGCCTGAGCATGCCGCCGCTTTCGAGCAATTGGTGATCGATACTCTGAATGCCGTTGCTGAAGAGGGTGTGCCCCAGGAGATGGTGGAGGCGCAGCTGCATCAGCTGGAACTGAGTCAACGCGAGATCACCGGTGATGGTTATCCCTTCGGCCTGCAGCTGATTCTGGCATCCATGCCGGCTGCAATTCATCGAGGCAATCCGATCGGCGTACTGGATATTGATCCGGCACTGGAGAAGCTGCGTGAACTGATCAAGGATCCGCAGTTCATTCCGGGACTGATTCGACGCTGGCTGCTCGACAATCCCCACCGTGTACGCCTGACCCTGCGTCCAGATGCGGAACTGGCTGAGCGACGTGACGCGGCTGAAGCGGCTCGGCTGGAGCTGATCAAGTCGACACTGGATGATGAGCAGAAACAGGCGGTCATCAAGCAGGCGGAAGCGCTGGAAGCGCGCCAGCAGCAGGTCGATGATGACAGCATTTTGCCCTGTGTGACGCTTGAGGATGTACCGGCCGAGTTGCATCTGCCCACTGCCGCTGACCTGGCACAAGGCAAGCTCGACACCACCTGGTTCAGCGCCGGTACCAACGGCCTGGTATACCAGCAGGTGATTCTTGATCTGCCGCAGCTTAGCGAGCGGGAACAGGCGTTGCTGCCGCTGTATACCTACTGCCTGACCGAGCTGGGTTGTGGCGAGCGTGACTACCGTGCCAATCAGGCGTACCAGAGCCAGATTACGGGTGGTCTGAGCGCCTATACCAGCCTGCGTGGTGGTGTGGACAACGAACAACAGGTTGCATCCTATCTGGTGATGTCCGGCAAGGCATTGAGCGTCAATAGCGACAAGTTGACGGCGCTGATGGCAGAGACGCTGGAGAAGGCCCGTTTTGATGAGCAGTCACGCATTCGCGAGATCGTGGCGCAGCAGCGCGCACGACGTGAGCAGGGTATCACCGGGTCGGGCCATGCGCTGGCAATGATGGCCGCCACTGCCCAGTTTGCACCTGTTGCGCGTTTCAGCCATTTGACGCGTGGCCTGGAAGGCGTGCGTCGGGTCAAGGCGCTCGACAAACAGGTGCAAGATGCGGGTGAGCTGGCGGTGCTTGCCGGTGAGCTGGCGGCGTTGCATGAACGCATCAAAGTGGCGCCGCGCCGTTTCCTGCTGGTTGCGGAAGAAGAGCACCAGCAGGCGATGCTGGAACAGCTGACTCAATACTGGGGTGACCTGTCGGCGGCTGAGTCCTTTGCACCGCTGTCACTGCCGTCGACCCGTGAAGGTGTCAAGCAGCTCTGGCTGACCAGTACCCAGGTTAATTTCTGTGCTTGTGCTTTCCCGACGGTGCCGACAGGTCATCAGGATGCGGCTGCCCTGACCGTGCTGGGAGACTTCCTGCGCAACGGTTATTTGCACCGTGCCATTCGTGAAAAGGGTGGAGCTTATGGCGCGGGAGCGGGGCAGGATAACGGCGACGCTGTGTTCCGCTTCTTCTCCTATCGTGATCCTCGCGTAGAAGGGACACTGGATGATTTTGCCAAGGCGATTGACTGGCTGGCCGCCTGTGAAAATGAACAGCAGCGCCTGCAAGAGGCGATTCTGGGTGTGATCAGTTCCATGGACAAGCCGGGCTCCCCAGCCGGTGAGGCCAAGTCCGCCTATCACAGCAGTCTCTTTGGGCGCACACCTGAAGTGCGCCAGGCACTCCGCCAGCAAATCCTGTCGGTAACTCTGGACGACCTTAAGCGTGTTGCCGGAACCTACCTGCAACCGGAGCGGGCCAGTGTGGCTGTCGTGACCAACCAGAAAACGGCTGAGTCTCTGCCGGCCGATTTCGAGCGCATCGAGATCTAATACACCCCCTTCCGTTGATAAGGCCACCTGGAGTTCCAGGTGGCCTTTTTGTGTTTGGAGAAACGCGTGACCGCTAATCCTTTACTGCAGGGTGCCTTGCTGATTCTGCTATCGGAATGGATGCTGGTGGCCAGTGGCATCATCATCCGCCAGTTGAGTGACAGCCTGCCGACCGAAGTGCTGGTATTTCTGCGTAATAGCCTGGGGCTGGTATGGTTGTTGCCCTGGATCATCCGCCGTGGGCGGCGAGAGTTGCCGACGCGCAGAATCCACCTGCACCTGACCAGGGCGCTGGTTGGTATCACGGCCATGTCCTGTCTGTACTACGCCTGGGCTAACCTGCCGTTGGGACAGGCAGCTTTGCTGAAGCAAACCTCGCCCTTTTTCGTTCCTCTGATCGCCTTTATCTGGCTGCAGGAGCGCATAGGTGCCTCCGTTCGATGGGCTATTCTGGTTGGCTTTCTCGGCGTTTTGCTGATTCTGCAGCCGGGCGCGGGCACCCTGGAATGGGCCGTGCTGATCGCTTTGGCGGGCGCGGCTCTGGGGGCGATGGCAAAAGTGTGTATTCGCGCCATGCGTACAACGGAATCGCCGCAACAGATCGTGTTCTATTTTGCGCTTTTCGGCTCCTGTTTTGCGGCCTTGCCTGCCTGGCTGAGCTGGCACACCCCTCAGGGTGCTGACTGGATTTGGCTGATGGCCCTGGCTGCGGCTTCAACCCTGGCTCAGCTGTTGTTGAGTCGAGCCTACGGCTTGGCTGGTGCGGGCACACTGGGGCCTTTTACCTATGCTTCCATTCCGTTTGCGGCGTTTGCCGGTTGGTTGCTGTGGGATGAGTCTCTGGGCATCTGGACGCTGGCGGGAATGGGACTGATTATTGCAGGAGGACTTCTGGCGCTGAGTGGGCGCACCCGCTGAGCGGCGCTGACTGATTGCGACCGCTAAAAATACCGCACCTCCGTAACAGGTTGCGCTCCGAAGTCTGCTGCATTGGCGTAATCGATGCTGTTCGTACCAGGGGATGTTTCAGTTACTGTTGAACCTGATGAGTACGCGGGGCTTGAGCCTGATACGGGTGCGTTAGGCGGGCGTCATGATCGGGCTTGCCCGATGTTCAGACAGCAAAAAGCCCAGATCTACTGGGCTTTGGAGGTTTGTACAGGGCGCTTACAGCCTTCACTGTAAGCGCCTGTGGGGATGGCAATTACTTCTTGAAGCCGTCCAGGATCTGGTTGAAGGTTGCGCTCGGGCGCATCACCTTGGCAACGGTGTCCAGGTTGGCGTGGTAGTAGCCATCCAGATCAGCTGGCTTGCCCTGTACGGCATTCAGCTCTGCAACGATCTTCTGTTCGTTTTCAGTCAGAGCGTCAGCCAGCGGCTTGAATTCGGCTGCCAGGTCGGCATCTTCAGTCTGCGCGGCTACTTCCTGAGCCCAGTACAGAGCCAGGTAGAAGTGGCTGCCACGGTTGTCCAGTTCACCAGCCTTGCGCGACGGTGACTTGCCGTTTTCCAGCAGACGCTCGGTCGCCTTGTCCAGCGCTGCCGCCAGTACTTTGGCACGTGCGTTGTCCTGCTTGATGCCCAGCTCTTCCAGAGAAACGCCCAGAGCCAGGAACTCACCCAGAGAGTCCCAGCGCAGGTGGTTTTCCTGCTCAACCTGCTGTACGTGCTTCGGTGCAGAACCGCCGGCACCGGTTTCGTACATGCCGCCGCCGGCCAGCATCGGCACGATGGACAGCATCTTGGCAGAAGTACCCAGCTCCATGATCGGGAAGAGGTCGGTCAGGTAGTCACGCAGCACGTTGCCGGTTACGGAAATGGTGTCCAGACCACGGATCATGCGCTCCATGGAGAAGCGGATCGCTTCGTTGTAGGACATGATGTAGATTTCCAGACCTTCAGTGTCGTGCTCTTTCAGGTATTCGTTGACCTTCTTGGTCAGCTCCAGGTCGTGGGCACGTTCCTGGTCCAGCCAGAAGACAGCCGGAGTGTTGGACTGACGAGAGCGGGTAACAGCCAGCTTGACCCAGTCGCGGATCGCCGCGTCCTTGGTCTGGCAGGCGCGCCAGATATCGCCTTTCTCGACGTCGTGCTGCATCAGGACATTGCCGGCAGCGTCAACAACGCGCATTACGCCGTCAGCCTGGACTTCGAACGTCTTGTCGTGAGAGCCGTACTCTTCGGCTTTCATTGCCATCAGGCCAACGTTGGGTACGGTACCCATGGTAGTCGGATCGAAGGCGCCATTGGTCTTACAGAAGTTGATCACTTCCTGGTAGATGCGCGCGTAGGTAGACTCAGGCATCACCGCCTTGGTGTCTTTCTGCTTGCCATCGCGGCCCCACATCTGGCCGGAGTTACGGATCATCGCCGGCATGGAAGCGTCGACGATTACGTCGCTCGGGATGTGCAGGTTGGTGATGCCCTTAACGGAATCTACCATTGCCATTTCAGGTCGGTGTTCGTAGCAGGCGTGGATCGCTTCTTCGATCTCGTCCTGAGTTGACTGCGGCAGAGTCTTGATCTTCTCGTAGACGCTGCTCATGCCGTTGTTCGGGTTAACGCCCAGTTCCGCGAACAGGTCACCGTATTTTTCGAACACTTCGCGGTAGAAAACACGTACCGCGTGGCCGAATACGATCGGGTGAGACACCTTCATCATGGTCGCTTTAACGTGCAGAGACCACATTACGCCGGACTCTTTGCAGTCCTGCAGAGTGTCTTCGAAGAAGGCGTCCAGCGCCTTGGCGCTCATACACATGCCGTCCAGAACTTCACCTTTCTCCAGGCTCAGCTCTTTTTTCACTTCCGGCTGGCCGCCGTTGGCGACGAATTCGATGCGCACATCGCCAGCGTCTGCCATGGTGATGGACTGTTCGCTGGAGAAGAAGTCACCTTCACGCATGTAGTCGGCATGAGAACGGGAAGCCTTGCTCCATTTGCCCATGGAGTGCGGGAATTTGCGCGCGAAAGCCTTGACTGCTGCCGGCGCACGGCGGTCAGAGTTACCCTGACGCAGAACAGGGTTTACGGCGCTGCCCAGAATTTTGCTGTAGCGGGCGTTGGCTTCTTTTTCCTCATCAGTCTGCGGGTTTTCCGCAAGTACGGGAACATCGTAACCCTGGCTCTGCAGCTCCTTGATGGCAGCGCGCAGCTGGGGAACGGAAGCACTGATGTTCGGCAGTTTGATGATGTTGGCTTCAGGATCTTTGGTCAACTCGCCTAGAAATGCCAGACCATCTTCAACGCGCTGCTCTTCAGTCAGGCGCTCGGGGAAGGCGGCAAGAATACGACCGGCCAGTGAGATGTCGCTCAGATCAATTTCGATGTCGGCGGAAGAGGCGAAGGTGCGTACGATCGGCAGCAGCGATGCGGTCGCCAGTGCCGGTGCTTCATCAGTAAGGGTGTAGATGATTTTTGATTTTGTAGGCATGTTTTTCCCCGAAATGATTTATGGCTGGATTGCCAAAGGCTCGTTCGAGCGATGGATAATCGCCCTGCGCTGTCCAGAAAAGAGCCCGGCGCTTGTAAAACGGCTACAAATTATAATGCCTGAAGGGTGGATTTCATACCCGAGGAGTATCGACTTAGGGCTAACGAAGCCCGATTTCGACCTTTCTAGCGGCAACGCTGTGTTGTAGTACTATAACAGCCAGCGCTTCCGTCATAATGGAATAAGGGGCCACAGAATCGTATGTTTGTAGGGAATTTGTCATGGAATTGAGTCAGTCAGCCTGTCCGTACTGCGGTGCCTCAGCCCTTCGTCTGCAACAGGATGATCAGGGGCAATACTATCTCGGGTGTGATCACTGTGGTGCCCGAGGAGCGGCTGCTGTTACACCGCTTGAGGCCGGGATGTTGCCTCAATTGGGCAGTGATAACCTGCTCAGAACGGTCATTGATGAAGCTCCGGATATTATTCTGCTGAAGGACTGGGACGGGCATTTTCTGATCTGTAATCGCGCCCTGGCACGGCTGTATGGTTCAACACCTGAAGCGATGGTTGGTAAGACGGACGCGGATTACAACCCGGATGCGGAGCAGGTACGCTTTTATCGTAACAACATTCAGTCGGTGATGCGCAGTGGCAAGGTGCAAATAGTCGAAGAGACATCGACCGACGCCAAAACAGGGGAAGTACGCTATTACCAGTCGATCAAGAAGCCGCTCAAGGGGCCGGATGGCAGTGATCGGATTCTGGTCATTGCGCACGATGTGACAGAGCTGCGTCGTGCCTACCAGCTGCTTGAAGAGAATGAAAAACGCTATGTCTACGCCATGGAAGCTGCTGGCGAGGGGATCTGGGACTGGGATATCAGCAACAACGAGGTGAGGCACAACCCCAAATGGTGTGAACTGCTGGGCCTGGGTGACAAGCTGGTGATGCATGATATGACCGTGTTGGCACAACTGATTCATCCCGATGATCGAGACAGCATGATGGCGGCGGTGCAGCATGCCCTGGATGGTGCCGGTGAATATTCCCATGAGCACCGTATGCTGTGTGACGATGGGCGAGAGATCTGGGTGTACGATCGGGGGCGGGTCGTCGAATATACGGATGCGGGGGAGCCTGTCCGTATGGTGGGCAGTATTACCGACGTGACCACGCGCAAGGAAGTTGAGCGCCGCCTGGCGGAGACTAACCGGATGGTAGAGGCCAGTAATGAACGGCTGGAACGGCTAGTGGCCGAGCGCACGACAGAGCTGGCCAGTTTGAACCTGGAGCTGCAGCAGCTGGTGCGGAAAGATGCGCTGACTGGAGTCGGTAATCGTTTCCAGCTGCAGGACTGGCTGGCAGAGCAGACATTGAGTAATACCACTGCGCTGATCATGCTCGACATCGACCACTTCAAGCAGGTCAACGATCATTATGGCCATCAGTGTGGTGATCAGGTGCTCAAGGCTGTTGCCAAGTGCCTGTCAGCCCATGTACGCCACGATGACCTGGTGGCACGTATTGGTGGCGAGGAGTTTCTATTGGTTTTGGGTGATATCTCGCTACAGCAGGCGTGTGCTGTGGCGGAACAGCTGCGCAACAAGATTGCGGATCTGGGAGTACTGCCTGACGGTCTGGGTGTGACAGCCAGTTTTGGCGTTACCATGGTGGCATGCAAGGGCTTTGATCAGGCCTGGTCGATCGCGGATGCGGCACTGTACAGAGCCAAGCGAGAGGGACGCAACCGAGTGGTTGCGTCCGCTTAACCTGGGAGCCCCAGAGCCAAGGGATCAGCCTTCTTCCGGCTCGTAACCCAGATTGGGCGCCAGCCAGCGCTCTGCTTCGTCCATGCTCATGCCCTTGCGCTTGGCATAGCTTTCCACCTGGTCTTCGCTGATCTTGGCAACGCCGAAGTAGCGTGCATCCGGATGGCTGAAGTACCAGCCACTGACCGCAGCGGTTGGCAGCATGGCGAAGCTGTCGGTCAATGTCATGCCGGCGGTGTGCTCCACATCAAGCAGTTCCCAGAGCAGCGCCTTTTCGGTGTGGTCCGGGCAGGCCGGGTAGCCCGGTGCCGGGCGGATGCCTTGGTATTGCTCGCGGATTAAGCCTTCGTTGTCCAGCTGCTCGTCCGCGGCATAGCCCCAGAACTCGGTACGCACACGCTGGTGCAGTCGCTCGGCAAAGGCTTCCGCCAGGCGGTCAGCCAGTGCCTTGATCATGATGCTGTTGTAGTCGTCATGATCGGCTTCGTACTGCTCAACCCACTTGTCGATACCGATACCCGCGGTGACGGCAAAGGCACCCACGTAGTCCTGTACGCCGGAGTCCTTGGGTGCGACATAATCACTGAGACAGTGGTTGTAGCGACCTTCAACCTTCTGAGTCTGCTGGCGCAGGTGATGAACCTTCATTCGTACCTGATCGCGGCTATCATCGGTATAGATCTCGATATCATCATGACCCACGCTGTTGGCCGGGAAGAGGCCGATGACGCCACGAGCACGCAGCTTCTTATTGTCGATGATATCGCGCAGCATCAGCTTGGCGTCTTCATACAGTTTACGGGCTTCAGTACCCACGACTTCATCATCGAGAATACGCGGGAAGCGACCTGCAAGTTCCCAGGACTGGAAAAAGGGGGTCCAGTCGATGCACTGGCTCAGCTCTTCCAGGTCGTAGTCTTCAAATACCTGAATGCCGGGTTTAATCGGTACGGGTGCAGTATAGCCGTCCCACTCAATCGGCTGGCGGTTGGCGCGAGCCGCTTCCAGCGTGACACGGCGCTGGTCGTGCTGGCGCGCAGCGTGACGCTCGCGCACCGCTTCATATTCTTCCTGTATCTCCTTGATGAAGCTTTCTTTTTTGGTTGCAGAGAGCAGGGAAGAAGCAACACCAACGGAGCGGGAAGCGTTGGTTACGTGGACCACCTGGTTGTTCTTGTAGTTGGGCTCGATCTTGACCGCCGTGTGCGCCTTGGAGGTGGTGGCGCCACCGATCAGCAGCGGGATATCGAAGCCTTGACGCTGCATCTCTTTGGCTACATGCACCATTTCGTCCAGTGATGGCGTGATCAGCCCGGACAGGCCAATGATGTCAGCGTTTTCTTCACGGGCAGTCTGCAGGATTTTCTCTGCCGGGACCATGACGCCCAGATCGACAATCTCGAAGTTGTTGCACTGCAAGACCACACCAACGATATTCTTGCCGATATCGTGAACATCACCCTTAACGGTAGCCATGATCACCTTGCCGGCGGAACTGCTTTCGTTGCCCTGTTTTTCTTCTTCGATGAAGGGCATCAGGTAGGCCACGGCCTTTTTCATCACGCGGGCGGACTTGACCACTTGCGGCAAGAACATCTTACCGGCACCGAAAAGGTCGCCGACGATGCCCATGCCGTCCATCAGTGGGCCTTCGATTACCTGCAGTGGACGCTCGTAGTTGTGGCGACACTCTTCCACGTCTTCATCGACGTAGTCGGCAACACCTTTAACCAAGGCATGGGCCAGGCGCTTGTTGACGTCCCAGGTACGCCATTCCAGGTCCTGCTTGACGGAAGATTCCGAAGCTCCACCGCGGTACTTCTCGGCCAGCTCCAGCATCCGCTCGGTGCCGTCCTCGCGGCGGTTCAGCACGATATCTTCAACGTGTACGCGCAGCTCCTCGGGCAGGTCATCGTAGATCGCCAGCTGACCGGCGTTGACGATACCCATGTCCATACCTTGCTTGATGGCGTGGTAGAGGAATACGCAATGAATCGCTTCACGCACCTTGTCATTGCCGCGGAAGGAGAAGGAGACATTGGAAACACCGCCGGAGACCTTGGCGTAGGGCAGATGCTTTTTGATCCAGCCTGTGGCGTTGATGAAGTCGTTGGCGTAGTTGTTGTGCTCTTCGATACCGGTGGCGATGGCGAAGATGTTGGGGTCGAAGATGATGTCTTCCGGCGGGAAGCCAACCTTGTCCACCAGCACGCGGTAGGAACGCTCACAGATTTCGATCTTGCGCTGATAGGTATCGGCCTGACCGGTTTCGTCGAACGCCATGACCACTACGGCGGCGCCGTAGTGGCGGATCTTGCGCGCCTGGGCGATGAAGTTTTCCTCACCTTCCTTGAGGCTGATGGAGTTAACCACGCCCTTGCCCTGGATGCGCTTGAGGCCTTCTTCCATTACGTTCCACTTGGAAGAGTCGAGCATGATCGGTACGCGGGAGATATCCGGCTCAGACGCGATCAGGTTAAGGAAGCGGTTCATCGCCGCTTCGGCATCCAGCATCCCTTCATCCATGTTGATGTCGATGATCTGGGCGCCGTTTTCCACCTGCTGACGGGCAACCTCCAGCGCGGTTTCGTAGTCGCCTTCCTTGATCAGACGGCGGAACTTGGCCGACCCGGTCACGTTGGTACGCTCACCGACGTTGATGAACAGGGTTTCAGCGCCGATGTTCATTGGCTCCAGGCCGGACAGGCGGCACTCAACGGCGATTTCGGGAATTTGGCGCGGTGCCTGGTCCAGCAGCGCTGCGCGGATAACCCGGATATGGTCAGGTGTGGTACCGCAGCAACCGCCAACGATGTTGACGAAGCCGGACTGGGCCCACTCGCGAATCTCTTCGGCCATCTGTTCCGGTGTCTCATCGTAGCCACCAAAGGCGTTGGGCAGACCGGCGTTGGGATGCACGGAGACAAAGGTATCGGCCACGCGAGACAGTTCTTCCACGTACTGGCGCAGCTCTTTTGGCCCCAGGGCGCAGTTAAGACCGATGCTGATCGGGCGTGCATGGCGTACGGAGTTCCAGAACGCCTCGGTGGTCTGACCGGACAGTGTACGACCTGAAGCGTCGGTAATGGTGCCGGAGATCATTACCGGCAGGCGGATATCGTGCTGATCGAAGTAGTGCTCAATCGCATAGATAGCCGCCTTGGCGTTCAGGGTGTCGAAAATGGTCTCGATCAGGATGATCTGGGCACCGCCCTCAATCAGGCCGTCGATGGATTCGGTGTAGGCCTCGAACAGTTGATCAAAGGTTACGTTACGGAAGCCCGGGTCATTCACGTCCGGAGAGATGGAGCAGGTCCGGTTGGTCGGGCCCAGTACCCCGGCTACATAACGCGGACGATCCGGCGTCTTTGTAGTCATGGCATCGGCGGCTTCGCGGGCGAGGCGGGCGGCGGCCACGTTGATCTCGCGACTGTGTTCTTCCATCTCGTAATCGGCCATGGCGATACGGGTGGCGTTGAAGGTATTGGTTTCGATGATATCGGCACCACCTTCAAGGTAGGCGGTATGGATGTCACGGATCAAATCTGGCTGGGTCAGCACCAGCATGTCGTTATTGCCTTTGACATCCAGGTGCCAATCAGCAAAACGCTCGCCACGAAAATCCGCTTCGGTCAGCTGACGCTCCTGGATCATGGTGCCCATGCCGCCATCGAGCATCAGGATACGTTGGTTCAGAGAGTGACTGAGTTGCGCATGCAGATTGTTGTCGTTCACGTGTACATCCATTAGTGACCTTTTTAGAGATGACGCATTGTAGTCCAAATGGCACCGGATTTGCCTGAGTGCTGGTCATACATGATTGAAAATATTTAAAGATTGCTACACAGCGTGGGTGGTTGGCGGCTGTGGCAAGGCTGTATCGCCTTGCTCGTGAAAGGAACCTTCCGTCTCTTTAAGGGGTTTGTCGAATAGCAGCGGCGGTGAAGTGCGATGTGCAGCGGCGGGAAAGTCTCGGGCGAAGTGTAAGTGGCAATTTATAGCGTATGGCAGGCGATAGGCGGGGTTGCCAGAGGTATGTCAGCTGTGAAGCCCTTGTTCAACCAAGGCTTTCCCGTATTGTTATGCTGCATGTTGACAGTAATCATGCATCTCTTTGTTGCAGCCAATATTCAGGCCTCATACCAAAGTACATGAATGATCATGTAAGTTTATGATATATAAAGTTTTTATGTTTTAAATCAATCTTTAGTAAGCCTTTCGTCTTAGTTAACTGCGCCGTAACATTCGTTAAAGTTCTCGGCAAATGACCAGAAGTGTCAACAATAAAAATAGAATCTAAAAGACCACATACCGAGAGTTAGAGGATGCTGCAATGACCTATCATGCAGAGTACACCCAGTCAGTTGAGGCCCCCGAAGCGTTTTGGGCGGAGAAAGCGGCCAAACTGCCCTGGTTCAAAAAACCGGAGCAGATCCTGTCCAGGGATATGAACGGTATTGATCGCTGGTTCGCTGACGGTGAGATGAATACGGCCTATATGGCACTGGATCACCATGTCGAAAACGGCCGCGCTGATCAGCCGGCGGTTATTTACGATTCTCCTGTTGCCAACAGTAAACGGGTGCTGACCTATCGTGAAATGCGCGACCAGGTGGCCAAGTTTGCCGGTGTACTCAAGGCGCAGGGTGTCGAAAAGGGTGACCGTGTTGTCATCTATATGCCGATGGTGCCGGAAGCGCTGATCGCCATGTATGCGGTTGCTCGATTGGGTGCCATCCACTCGGTTGTCTTTGGTGGTTTTGCTCCACACGAGCTGGCGGTACGTATTGAAGATGCCGAGCCCAAGGTGATCGTTACCGCATCATGCGGTATCGAAGTATCCAAGGTTATTGAATACAAGCCGATGTTGGATGAAGCGATCGAGCAATCGGTGCACAAGCCGGATGCCTGTATTGTCCTGCAGCGCCCGCAAGCAAAAGCCGAGTTGATTGAAGGCCGTGACTTGGATTGGGAACAGGCGGTAGCCGCGGCTGAGCCGGCGGACTGTGTACCGGTCAAGGGTACTGATCCGCTGTATATTCTCTATACCTCTGGTACTACTGGTAAGCCCAAAGGGGTAGTGCGTGATAATGGTGGTCATGCCGTGGCGCTGAACTACTCGATGAAGGCGATCTACAACATCGAGGCAGGTGATGTATTCCTGGCGGCATCCGATGTGGGCTGGGTCGTGGGTCATTCCTACATCGTATACGCTCCGCTGCTGGCTGGCGCTACCACCATCGTGTATGAAGGCAAGCCGGTACGTACACCGGATGCTGGTGCTTTCTGGCGCCTGTGCGAGGAGTACAAGATCAAGGCAATCTTTGCGGCGCCGACTGCTTTCCGTGCCATCAAGAAGGAAGACCCGGAAGGGCTGGAGATCGGCAAGTACGATCTAAGCAACCTGGACATCATCTTTATGGCCGGTGAACGCCTGGATCCGCCGACCTACCACTGGACCGTAGAGAAGACCGGTAAACCGGTCATCGATCACTGGTGGCAGACTGAAACCGGTTGGGCAATCTGCGGTAACCTGATGGGTATCGAGGCCAAGGAACCCAAGCCGGGTTCTGCAACCCTGCCGATTCCGGGCTTCAATGTTCAGATTCTGGACTCCGAAGGTAACGAACTGCCGGCTGGTGAGCAGGGCGCTATTGCGATCAAGCTGCCATTGCCGCCGAGCTGTCTACCGACCATCTGGAATAACCACGAGCGCTTCCGTACCGGTTACCTGTCCGACTTCCCGGGCTACTACACCTCCGGTGACGGCGGTTACAAGGATGAAGACGGTTATGTGTTCATCATGGGGCGCACCGATGACGTGATCAACGTAGCGGGCCACCGTCTGTCTACTGGTGAGATGGAAGAGATTGTTGCTGACCATCCAGCCGTTGCTGAGTGTGCGGTGATCGGTATCAATGACAGCCTGAAAGGACAGGCCCCGGTTGGTTTGGTGCTACTGAAGGATGGTGTCGATATCGACGAAGAGGAACTGGAAAAAGAGCTGATCGTCATGGTGCGTAAGGAGATCGGTCCGATCGCCTGCTTCAACAAGGCGATGGTTGTGCAGCGTCTGCCGAAAACCCGTTCCGGCAAGATCTTGCGCAAGCTGATGCGTCAAATCGCGGATGGTCAGGAATACACGGTGCCTTCGACCATCGATGACCCGAGCAGTCTGGCTGAGATCGAAGCGCTGATGGACGAGCGTGGCTTGATGCAGCGGGGATGATTCAGTTTCATCCGTAAAAAACCAAAAGGCAGCCAGGGCTGCCTTTTTGCGTATTAAATCCAGATGCAATCAAGCTGTGCGATGCGCCAACACCCAGCGACTGATAAAGGTGCCAACCACGAAAGCGGCGACGACTGTCAGGATGTCACTGTCAGCAAAGCTCAGTGACGTGATCATGGGGCCGGGGCAGTAACCGGCCAAACCCCAGCCGATTCCGAAGATAACACCGCCAATCACGATCCGCTTGTCGATTTCGGTTTTGGTTGGCAGGCGGAAGTACTCGGCCATCAAGGGGCGACCGCGCTTGAGAATGAAAGGCGTAACAATCAGATTGACGATCAAGCCGCCAGCCATGACGAAGGCCAGCGATGGGTCCCAATTGCCGGCAAAGTCGAGGAAGTTGATCACTTTTGCCGGGTCGATCATCTGTGCAACCGACAGGCCAAGGCCAAACAGAGTGCCGGCAAAGAGTGCGGGCAGTAAGCGAAGAGCAGGGGACATATCAGGCGGCTCCGATCAGGTGGCGGGTCAGGTAAACGGTAACGATGGCGCTGGCCATAAAGCAAAGCGTGGCAACCAATGACCGCGGACTTCTGCGTGCGAGACCGCAGATGCCGTGACCGCTGGTGCAGCCGGTGCCTATCTGTGTACCTATGCCGACCAACAGCCCGCCCAGAATCAGTATGGGTTTGCTGACAACAGCTTGGATCTGTTCAACATCTGCTCCCAGGCCGATTGCCTGATAGATAAAGCCACCCAGTACCAGTCCGATCACAAACACAAGGCGCCAACCGATATCATCTTTGGCTTCCGGGTAAATGATGCCACCGGCGATGCCGGAGATGCCGGCTACCCGGCCTTTCGCATACAGCAGAAAAGCGGCGGAAAGGCCAATAAGTGCACCTCCCAGCAGAGCTGGAAGAGGGGTGAAGTTTACAATCGTCATGGATTTTTTGCCCTTTATTAGTCAATACTCATATATTAAACAGCCTGAGACATGGAAACAACAGTGGTTCTGAATAAACAGAATGGTGCAGGACGAGGCTTATCTTGATAATGTTAAGCGTTAAATATTAGGCATAACTATCTGTAAAATGGAAACAATACCCACTGCCATGCCGCTATTTGATGCGGTGGAGTACCTTGAGGAAGGCAACTCACTGGTCAATGAGTATCTGGCCTCCTTGACGTTGCATAGATTGGATGATGCAGCTTTTGTATATGAGTATTCGGTTGACTGGTTGCTTGAGCAGCGTGCCAGTGAGAACAATTTCAAAACTTATCGATCTGAGCTGACCACCTTTCTGTATTGGTGTTTTGAAATTGAAAAGACAAGCCCACTGGATGTTACCCGGCGCAGCCTGTTCCTCTATGTAGAGTTTTGCCGCCAGCCACCAGGTGAGCTGATTGCCTATTTCAACACCGCGCAGTTCAAGACATGCAAGGAAAACGGCGAGCGCTACCCGAACCCGGTCTGGCGGCCATTCCTGGGGCGGCGACAGGAGGGAGAGGTACTGCCTTACCGGCTGAGCGAACAGGCGCTACGTACCAAGCTGGCGATTCTGTCTGCCTACTACAGTTATTTGATCGATGAAGAGCTGACCGAGCGTAACCCGGCGCGTCAAATCCTAAAAAGCGGCGTGTTTAAGGCCGGGAACCAGTTTCAGGCCAGTGGCGAAGATAACGAGAACATCAAGGCGCTCAGTGAGCTGCAATGGTCCTATGTGATGGGAGTTACACGCCAGTTGGCACAGGAAGAGCCCGAGCTGCATGAGCGCACGCTGTTTCTGCTTAGTCTGATGTACGGCTGTTATTTGCGTATTTCGGAAGTCTCGGCGAGGCCGGGGTTTGCACCAATCATGGGCCAGTTCAGGCGCGATAGTCAGACCGGAATCTGGAGCTATCAGATCCCGCGCAGCAAGGGAGGTAAGCAACGTAGCGTGGCTGTGTCCAAAGCGTTGCTCACAGCTCTTAAACGATACCGTCGCCATCTGGGTTTGACTGAACTGCCTCCACCGGGCGATGAAACACCGCTGTTTATTCGGCATCGACCGGCAGGTCGAGGACGCGATGCCGGCATCCGAAATGCCAACCTGGGCATACGCCAGATTCGCGAGCTTCTGGATGATGTGTTTGCGCGTGCGGCGCTGTTGGCCGAAGCTGACGGATTTCTCGAGGATGCCAGTGAGATCAGGCAGATGACGCCACACAGTCTAAGGCATACCGGAATAACGCACGACATCAATCTAAATCAGCGTCCGTTGTCACATGTACAAGCCGATGCCGGGCACGACAGCATCGATACGACGTCCCGTTACTTGCATACCAGCCGTGTGGAGCGCCATGAGTCAGCTGCAGGCAAGAAGCTGGATCGACTGCAAGAAGTTGAGGGGCGTAAATAGTGGCAATTTGGCTGACAGCTGAGGTTCGAAAGAACCCAGCGTTTCGTGATTTCTGATCACGGGTTGTAAGGATGGCGTTGCAGTGCATATGTCATGTGCATTTCTCCAGAAACTCATTCCTATAATGATGCCGATAAATCAGGTTATCGGCATTGAGGGCTGGCTGTTGATCAGGGCGAAATACCCCAGGGATATGTAAATATGAGGCGGTCTAAGGGCCCATACCAAACTTCGTATAATGTCCCGGCGTTATGTTTAGGGATCGGCGGGCACCATTTCTCGGCCCGCCGAAGCGCAGCGGCCCGTACACATAACGTCCATTATGCGATGCCTTTTGATATCAATTGTTGTTCCAGGAGATCGATGCCGGCGAACGAAATGATATCAAACGCTTGACCCCTGATTCCCGTTTGATATCATTCTGTTAACCAGGTAGTCGCACCTGGAGCATAAAACGATATCAAAAGGTGTGTTATGAATGAGCTTTACGGTACTTATGTTGATGATCCACATAACTCAGATTTGCACTACGTGATTCCTTTCGGAGGATCTGTTGTTCCTTCTCAGATTCTTGATTTCTATGGAATTTCAGAATCTTCTGTTGATCCTTCTGATTTCGACGAACTACGCTTGAAACTCAAATGTATGCAGTCTTCAGAGTTTCTTGAGGTCTTATTGTTTCGGGAGGGTGAGTAATGGCTACTGTTCTTATCCGTGATTTTGATGATGCGTTGCTCGAAACGCTTAAAGAGGTCACTGGTCAAAAGACTGGCTCCAAGGCCGTCGAGTATGCTTGCGAGCGTTTCTTAACCCTGGTCGATGATTCCCGCCAGTATCGTGAAATGATTGGTGATCTTGAGGAGAGAAATCAGGTTCTCAGGGATAGAATGGAGAGCGCTCGCGCTGCATGCTCTCAGGTGGTTGAGATCACAGGGCAGGGGGATTTTCTCGATGGCTGAATTATTCGGTGACCTCATGTTGTGCCAAAACTGCGGCGCTGTTCATCCGTTCGACGCTGATGGTCATAATGAGGAGTATTATTGCGACTGTGGGGGCCAGTGGTGCGGCTGTTCCGATTGTTCCCGGGATGCCCATTACATTCAGCATCATGGATTGGATGCTTTTAGGGTCCGTGATTCATCCGTTTCCTGATGTTACTGCCTCCGGTGCCGATCTGACGCCGGAGGCGTTCGGGTTCCAGTGACACCCGAACTTTACCGTACATTCCTACGGTATTTTCCTTCTTAGCTTCCCGTCCTTGTATTCCACGTCGTCTAAAAATTCGTCTATCAGGAAGTGGATTAGGTCTGGTTCCTTGATAAATTCTCTTGCTACTTCTGAAATATCCCAAGCCTTGTCCTTTAGCCTTTCTGCTTCTTCCTGCTTGATTCTAACTGTTTGAATTAGCTTCATTTTTGTCGCCATTTCCAGTCGTCTCATCTCTGTTTTACAAGCCCTCGTTCATTGTAGGGGGTCATCTACAAGTAACCTATCACTTGTTGACAAGTAATATGTAACGCGTATACATTCCGCTCTGATGTTATTAGTTACGTGTATACAGGGCAGTTCATGTACTTTTACGATTGGCTTGAAATCTACCAAGATTTTGACTTTGAGCTTCCGCTTGTTGCTGATCGCGCGTATCAGAATATTGATACCGAGACAGGCGAGGGCGGGGCGATCTGTCAGCCGTCGTGGCAGCATGAAGGTTCTTTCTGCACCTCTATCAAAATTCGCATTTCTGGCAACCGTCTGACTGTCTCCGGCAATCCAAGTCGTTATGGTCGTCTCGATAACCTGTTTGGTCTCAAGTCCCTGGATGAATGCGTTACGGTTTATAACCGTGTGCTTCATACGCTGGGCCTGCCTGAGTTCACCAAGTGCACAAAGGTATGGCACATGACAGACAAGGTTTCTGGATCTGCAAAACTCCGTCAGATGACGGACGGCGCGGTTATTAAGGAGATCCACGTCACCAGCAACCGCGCCGCTGGGGAAGGGTGTTCAGATGACTACTTGAAGGGGTTGTCAACGCTGAACTACCGCAACTCTGTTCCCCGGTTACACACCAACGGCAAGACCGTTGATTGGCTGTCCAAGAAGGGCGCCGCCAACCTGATTTATCCCAGTGTCTACGATAAAGCCCACGAGCTGGGCCTTCACTTGCTCCCCAAAGTCCTCAGAAAATACGGTCCCGAAAGCTCTGAAGTTGAATATGTCCGTGATGTGATCCGTTTCTGCTCTGAGAACGGCATTGTCCGTTTTGAGCAGAAGATCAAAGGCCGCCAGCTGACCCGCATGAATGCGCGTTACTGGGGGTTGTTTGATGAGTCCGTTTTCCAGCCGTTGCAGTCTGAGTTTTTGTCCATTGATGAACGTTTACAGGTAGAAGCCATGACCCTCGAAAGCATCTCCGAGCGCCTTATCAGTACAGGCACCGTTGATACCACCCGAGCCGCTAACACGACCGCCATGTATGCCATTCAGTGGATGCATGGCCAGAAATTTGACCTTGAGAAGAAGGCGGTTCAGACCCACCGCGCACGGCTGCGCAAAATCGGTATCGACATTGCCCACGCTTGTGACATCAGCCGGTTCAGCCCGGTGTATGTCGTCAAGGCTAAGAAAGTTGAAGTTCAAGAGGTATCCGCTCCGAGCTGGTACCGCCACGCGGACGCCCGTCCGAATCTCCAGTTGGTTGCTTAAGAGGTAATACCCATGCGCGTAATCATGAAAGTCCTGGACGTTGATATCACCGCCATCAAGGCCGGTAAGGAAAAACTTGGCAAGATCACGTTGAAGTCAGCCGGATCGGAAGCGATCACGGTCATGATGTTCAACCGTGATATCGAAGACGGCAAGCATCAGCACTTCATTGATCTAGAAGGTCAGCAGGTCGTCACCGACATCGAGGTCGATGTCCGTGACGGTCAAATCTCGTATCGTCTCGGTTTTGGGGCTCAGATCGCACCGTATGCTGCTTTCGTCAAGAATGCGGCTGATCGGCTTGCTAACAAGCCTTCACCGGCTCCGGCTCCGGTTACTAAGGCCAGTTAAGGGGAGGGGGTATGCGTATTGTCATCGTTCATCTGTCACTTGCATTGGTTGTCAGTCTCTTGCTGTGGCTGACGCATAACCCCCAGACGTCTTCGCTCTATCTAGATCTTATTTCTTGGTATTCCTTCCAAATCGGCGCGTTCGTATTCGCTGCCGTTGCTGAATTTGTGTAT
Source organism: uncultured Marinobacterium sp. (assembly GCA_963677795.1). GTDB lineage: Bacteria > Pseudomonadota > Gammaproteobacteria > Pseudomonadales > Balneatricaceae > Marinobacterium. The sequence continues at coordinate 3,993,339 of OY782520.1, forward strand.
CAGGTGCAGCACTTTTTCTTTCCGCCTCGCCAGTCTGTAGGCCTGGTGGCGTGATGCAGGTTTTGGGCTGTGAGTCCGGTTTGTCTCTGAATGAGCAGGGGCAACCTATTTGCAGTTCAGGCTGGGTTTCCATTGATCCGGCCACTCTGGCAACACCTCCTTTGACCCCCGAGGAGGCTAACGAGTTGTGGGGCTATGCACTATTGGCCTTCGGCACTGCTGCCCTGGTCAAAATCCTGAAACAACAATTTTTCTACGGGTGATAACCATGAAAAAACTGAATGCTCTGAAAAAACCGCTTCTTGCGGGTGCGGCTATCGTGGCTGGTTCCATTGGTCAGGCACATGCTGCGCTTGATGCAACTGTCACTGATGCGCTGGGCGGCATGAACGCCGACGTGACTACTGTTGGCGTGGCCGTTGTGGGTGCGTCGGCGCTCGTCCTGACCTTCCGCATGGTCAAGCGTGCAATGGGTCTGTAAGAACCTCTCTCCAGTGAGGGCGGGCCGGTTGATACCTGCCCGCCTTTTTTATGGTGATTCCTATGGATGAATTCAAATGGTCATTGATCCGCTATCTTTCGGTCTTATTGTCGGTGCCTTGGCTTTGGCTATCATCGCCAGTTAGTGCCGCTGATTACTATTACAGGTCTGATATTTATGAGCGCTCAACCCCTGAGGCCGCTCTTACTGTCTACTTGAATACCAACAATTACTATTCCATGTATGGCAACACATGGGATGGTATGTCGTGTGTTTCAGGTTCCCCTTTTGTCTGCACCATTACGGCGCATCTTTCGAATGGGAATACGTCTTATCCCACTTTTAAGGTTTACGAATACGCCTGTACTGCAAGTCACAAGGCAAATCCGAACCATCCTTGTTTTGAGCCTGAGTGCCCTGACCCTGGAACTCTTTATTCTGGCGCTGTAAATGAAACCGGCACTGTAGGGTCGGGTTATACTGACTCTGATGGTTGCTCATTATCTCCTGTTTGGAAGCCCACATACTGCGATTATCCAGGTGCAGAAACAGAAGAATGTGTTGTTCTTGACGGTTTTAAGTATGGCGATCCTGAGCCGCCTCCCAAAATTTGCAAGGATGATTCCGGCCGTTATCTGGGTCAGGTTTCTGGTAATGCTGAATGCCCATCTGTTAAGCGTGTCAAGTGTTATAACGTTGACGGTACACTCTCGTATACTGCAGATTCAGCAGAGCAATGCCCCGGTTGGACGTCCCCGGATAATGCCCCTGATAAGCAGACCGAGACTGATTCAGACATTGACCCTGATACCGGTGAGCCCACGGGGCAAAAGACTGAAAACACGTCTTCTTCTGAGACAACTGACACCCAGGTCACTCAGAATCCTGATGGTTCCACAACGACCACAACCACGACCACTAAGACTGACTCCAATGGCTCTACCAGCACGTCGACAACAACCCGGACGGAAAATGCTGATGGGTCTGTGACTGAAACAACAGAGACGGAGGAAACCGAGGTTGAAGAGGCCGTTTCTATTGAGGCCGGCAAATCATGCGAGATAGCCGATAAGCCCAAGTGTCAGGGCGATATCCTGCAGTGTTACCAGATTCAGATGCAGTGGTATGAGATGTGCCATCAGGATGAACAAATTCAAGGTTATCAGTGCGACCAGGAGTTCGTCTGCTCGGGTGGCCCCATTGAGTGCTTCTCTCTGGAGCTTCAACGAGAACGCGCGTGCATTATGGGTGATTCAGATGCTGCCGCTCAAGCTGTTGCTGAGGCTGTTCAGGGTGGTCAGTTACCGTCTGCTGATACTGACCAATGGGGGCAGCTGGGTGCGCTTGATGCTGGTAGTGTGAATATTGAGGATCAATTTAACGTTGGTTCCATGTGGGCTGATTCCGGTTCCGCTGGGTCGTGTCCTTCTCCCATCAAAATATCTGTTGTTGGTAAATCCATCGATATTTCATTTGAGCCGCTGTGTGAGTTGGCGGGTTATATTCGGGCCTTTGTTATTTTTATGGCTACGTGGATTTCGTTTTCTATGCTTTCTCAAACTCTAATCGGAACAAGGTGGTGGTGATATGTGGGGACCAATTCTCGCTTTCATAATGTCGTTAATCGGGCCTCTAGTTTCATATGTAATCAAGGCTATTGGTTTCGGTATTGTTACGTATGTCGGTCTTACCTTTGTTTTTGATCAGGCAGAAAACCTTATCAATCAGCGCATGTCGGGTATTCCTGCTGAAATGCTGGCTTTTGCCAATCTCATGGGCTTCTCGTCTGCGGTCAAAATCATTCTTTCAACTGCGTCATCGTGTGTTGCGTATCGGGCGCTGATCGGTTCTACCGGTCACGTATGGAAAAAGCCCGGGTCCCCACCTGTTAAGGAGATGTAATCATGTTTTTCTTATTTACTGGTTTGCCTGGCTCCCAGAAAACGGCCAACATGATCAACTTTGTTCTTTCTGATTCCCAGTTCCAGGACCGTCCGGTTTATTATCACAACATCAAGGGCTGCACGATTGAGGACTGGACCCGGCTGACTGACGAGGAGGCCGAGCGCTGGTATGAGCTGCCTGATGGTGCCGTTATCCTGTTCGATGAGGCGCAGCGTCTCTTTCGTCCCAGTCGCTCCACCGTCATTGACCGCAAGGTGACCGAGCTCGAAACCCATCGCCATCAGGGCTTCGATATCATCATGACTACTCAGCACCCGCGGCTGATCCACTCTGATGTCAAATCATTCGTTCAACATCATCGACACTACCGCAAGCCCTATGGTCTGCGCACGTTCTCTCATGTGTGGGAGGGGGAGGGGGCTATTGATAACCCTACGTCTGAAGCCAACAAGAACAAGGCTGATAGGCTGGATAGCAAGCTGCCCAAGTCGGTATTTGCTCTGTATGACTCTACTAAGCTCGACACGCATGGCAAAAAACGCATCCCCAAAATACTCTGGAAGTTGCTTGCGCTCCTGGTCATCGTTGGCGGTGTTATTGGATGGTTGGTTTATGACTTTTCCGGTCGTGCAGATGAGGGGGTTGCATTGTCTGGTGTCTCCGAAGCGTTTGATGCTGCCGATCGGAACCCCCGCAAGCTCACAAAGTCGGGTGATACTGATGGTTTTAAGCCGTTCTATCCGATGGACCCGCTTGAGTACGCCAAGCTATTCACTCCGCGCATCCCAAATGCCCCACAGACGGCGCCCGTTTATGACGAGTTGGTCAAACCCCAGGTTGCACCAAAGACGCGCTGCTTTGGCTTTCATCGTTCCGGTGTCTATCACTGCAAGTGTGTCACCCAGCAGATGACTCCGATTGATATGGGTTACGAGCAATGCGTATCCATCGTAGATAACGGTATGTGGGACCCGGCCCCGGTCACTCGTACCGATTACGATAGCAGCGGCCGGTTCATGTAGTGTGCGAGCACTTCCGCGAGCACACGACGTGAAGCCGAGTCGCGGCTATTTCTTCCTGGTCCTTTTTTCTCACTAGTCACATGTGCCGATAAATCAGGTTATCGGCACCGTTATGCCCGCAGGGCATGTGCCCCCGGCTTGTCCGGGGGTGTAACCCGTCCATCCTGCTTATTTCACCTGGCTTTATTGTGCTGTAGGCTTTCTGGCCGAGCGTCACCAGCTGGCCACCTCCTGATTAACTGCTTTTTGCCCCAACCAACAGCTTCGCATAATGTCCCGGCGTTATGTTTAGGGATCGGCGGGCACCATTTCTCGGCCCGCCGAAGCGCAGCGGCCCGTACACATAACGTCCATTATGCGATGCCTTTTGATATCAATTGTTGTTCCAGGAGATCGATGCCGGCGAACGAAATGATATCAAACGCTTGACCCCTGATTCCCGTTTGATATCATTCTGTTAACCAGGTAGTCGCACCTGGAGCATAAAACGATATCAAAAGGTGTGTTATGAATGAGCTTTACGGTACTTATGTTGATGATCCACATAACTCAGATTTGCACTACGTGATTCCTTTCGGAGGATCTGTTGTTCCTTCTCAGATTCTTGATTTCTATGGAATTTCAGAATCTTCTGTTGATCCTTCTGATTTCGACGAACTACGCTTGAAACTCAAATGTATGCAGTCTTCAGAGTTTCTTGAGGTCTTATTGTTTCGGGAGGGTGAGTAATGGCTACTGTTCTTATCCGTGATTTTGATGATGCGTTGCTCGAAACGCTTAAAGAGGTCACTGGTCAAAAGACTGGCTCCAAGGCCGTCGAGTATGCTTGCGAGCGTTTCTTAACCCTGGTCGATGATTCCCGCCAGTATCGTGAAATGATTGGTGATCTTGAGGAGAGAAATCAGGTTCTCAGGGATAGAATGGAGAGCGCTCGCGCTGCATGCTCTCAGGTGGTTGAGATCACAGGGCAGGGGGATTTTCTCGATGGCTGAATTATTCGGTGACCTCATGTTGTGCCAAAACTGCGGCGCTGTTCATCCGTTCGACGCTGATGGTCATAATGAGGAGTATTATTGCGACTGTGGGGGCCAGTGGTGCGGCTGTTCCGATTGTTCCCGGGATGCCCATTACATTCAGCATCATGGATTGGATGCTTTTAGGGTCCGTGATTCATCCGTTTCCTGATGTTACTGCCTCCGGTGCCGATCTGACGCCGGAGGCGTTCGGGTTCCAGTGACACCCGAACTTTACCGTACATTCCTACGGTATTTTCCTTCTTAGCTTCCCGTCCTTGTATTCCACGTCGTCTAAAAATTCGTCTATCAGGAAGTGGATTAGGTCTGGTTCCTTGATAAATTCTCTTGCTACTTCTGAAATATCCCAAGCCTTGTCCTTTAGCCTTTCTGCTTCTTCCTGCTTGATTCTAACTGTTTGAATTAGCTTCATTTTTGTCGCCATTTCCAGTCGTCTCATCTCTGTTTTACAAGCCCTCGTTCATTGTAGGGGGTCATCTACAAGTAACCTATCACTTGTTGACAAGTAATATGTAACGCGTATACATTCCGCTCTGATGTTATTAGTTACGTGTATACAGGGCAGTTCATGTACTTTTACGATTGGCTTGAAATCTACCAAGATTTTGACTTTGAGCTTCCGCTTGTTGCTGATCGCGCGTATCAGAATATTGATACCGAGACAGGCGAGGGCGGGGCGATCTGTCAGCCGTCGTGGCAGCATGAAGGTTCTTTCTGCACCTCTATCAAAATTCGCATTTCTGGCAACCGTCTGACTGTCTCCGGCAATCCAAGTCGTTATGGTCGTCTCGATAACCTGTTTGGTCTCAAGTCCCTGGATGAATGCGTTACGGTTTATAACCGTGTGCTTCATACGCTGGGCCTGCCTGAGTTCACCAAGTGCACAAAGGTATGGCACATGACAGACAAGGTTTCTGGATCTGCAAAACTCCGTCAGATGACGGACGGCGCGGTTATTAAGGAGATCCACGTCACCAGCAACCGCGCCGCTGGGGAAGGGTGTTCAGATGACTACTTGAAGGGGTTGTCAACGCTGAACTACCGCAACTCTGTTCCCCGGTTACACACCAACGGCAAGACCGTTGATTGGCTGTCCAAGAAGGGCGCCGCCAACCTGATTTATCCCAGTGTCTACGATAAAGCCCACGAGCTGGGCCTTCACTTGCTCCCCAAAGTCCTCAGAAAATACGGTCCCGAAAGCTCTGAAGTTGAATATGTCCGTGATGTGATCCGTTTCTGCTCTGAGAACGGCATTGTCCGTTTTGAGCAGAAGATCAAAGGCCGCCAGCTGACCCGCATGAATGCGCGTTACTGGGGGTTGTTTGATGAGTCCGTTTTCCAGCCGTTGCAGTCTGAGTTTTTGTCCATTGATGAACGTTTACAGGTAGAAGCCATGACCCTCGAAAGCATCTCCGAGCGCCTTATCAGTACAGGCACCGTTGATACCACCCGAGCCGCTAACACGACCGCCATGTATGCCATTCAGTGGATGCATGGCCAGAAATTTGACCTTGAGAAGAAGGCGGTTCAGACCCACCGCGCACGGCTGCGCAAAATCGGTATCGACATTGCCCACGCTTGTGACATCAGCCGGTTCAGCCCGGTGTATGTCGTCAAGGCTAAGAAAGTTGAAGTTCAAGAGGTATCCGCTCCGAGCTGGTACCGCCACGCGGACGCCCGTCCGAATCTCCAGTTGGTTGCTTAAGAGGTAATACCCATGCGCGTAATCATGAAAGTCCTGGACGTTGATATCACCGCCATCAAGGCCGGTAAGGAAAAACTTGGCAAGATCACGTTGAAGTCAGCCGGATCGGAAGCGATCACGGTCATGATGTTCAACCGTGATATCGAAGACGGCAAGCATCAGCACTTCATTGATCTAGAAGGTCAGCAGGTCGTCACCGACATCGAGGTCGATGTCCGTGACGGTCAAATCTCGTATCGTCTCGGTTTTGGGGCTCAGATCGCACCGTATGCTGCTTTCGTCAAGAATGCGGCTGATCGGCTTGCTAACAAGCCTTCACCGGCTCCGGCTCCGGTTACTAAGGCCAGTTAAGGGGAGGGGGTATGCGTATTGTCATCGTTCATCTGTCACTTGCATTGGTTGTCAGTCTCTTGCTGTGGCTGACGCATAACCCCCAGACGTCTTCGCTCTATCTAGATCTTATTTCTTGGTATTCCTTCCAAATCGGCGCGTTCGTATTCGCTGCCGTTGCTGAATTTGTGTATCAGGTGCAGCACTTTTTCTTTCCGCCTCGCCAGTCTGTAGGCCTGGTGGCGTGATGCAGGTTTTGGGCTGTGAGTCCGGTTTGTCTCTGAATGAGCAGGGGCAACCTATTTGCAGTTCAGGCTGGGTTTCCATTGATCCGGCCACTCTGGCAACACCTCCTTTGACCCCCGAGGAGGCTAACGAGTTGTGGGGCTATGCACTATTGGCCTTCGGCACTGCTGCCCTGGTCAAAATCCTGAAACAACAATTTTTCTACGGGTGATAACCATGAAAAAACTGAATGCTCTGAAAAAACCGCTTCTTGCGGGTGCGGCTATCGTGGCTGGTTCCATTGGTCAGGCACATGCTGCGCTTGATGCAACTGTCACTGATGCGCTGGGCGGCATGAACGCCGACGTGACTACTGTTGGCGTGGCCGTTGTGGGTGCGTCGGCGCTCGTCCTGACCTTCCGCATGGTCAAGCGTGCAATGGGTCTGTAAGAACCTCTCTCCAGTGAGGGCGGGCCGGTTGATACCTGCCCGCCTTTTTTATGGTGATTCCTATGGATGAATTCAAATGGTCATTGATCCGCTATCTTTCGGTCTTATTGTCGGTGCCTTGGCTTTGGCTATCATCGCCAGTTAGTGCCGCTGATTACTATTACAGGTCTGATATTTATGAGCGCTCAACCCCTGAGGCCGCTCTTACTGTCTACTTGAATACCAACAATTACTATTCCATGTATGGCAACACATGGGATGGTATGTCGTGTGTTTCAGGTTCCCCTTTTGTCTGCACCATTACGGCGCATCTTTCGAATGGGAATACGTCTTATCCCACTTTTAAGGTTTACGAATACGCCTGTACTGCAAGTCACAAGGCAAATCCGAACCATCCTTGTTTTGAGCCTGAGTGCCCTGACCCTGGAACTCTTTATTCTGGCGCTGTAAATGAAACCGGCACTGTAGGGTCGGGTTATACTGACTCTGATGGTTGCTCATTATCTCCTGTTTGGAAGCCCACATACTGCGATTATCCAGGTGCAGAAACAGAAGAATGTGTTGTTCTTGACGGTTTTAAGTATGGCGATCCTGAGCCGCCTCCCAAAATTTGCAAGGATGATTCCGGCCGTTATCTGGGTCAGGTTTCTGGTAATGCTGAATGCCCATCTGTTAAGCGTGTCAAGTGTTATAACGTTGACGGTACACTCTCGTATACTGCAGATTCAGCAGAGCAATGCCCCGGTTGGACGTCCCCGGATAATGCCCCTGATAAGCAGACCGAGACTGATTCAGACATTGACCCTGATACCGGTGAGCCCACGGGGCAAAAGACTGAAAACACGTCTTCTTCTGAGACAACTGACACCCAGGTCACTCAGAATCCTGATGGTTCCACAACGACCACAACCACGACCACTAAGACTGACTCCAATGGCTCTACCAGCACGTCGACAACAACCCGGACGGAAAATGCTGATGGGTCTGTGACTGAAACAACAGAGACGGAGGAAACCGAGGTTGAAGAGGCCGTTTCTATTGAGGCCGGCAAATCATGCGAGATAGCCGATAAGCCCAAGTGTCAGGGCGATATCCTGCAGTGTTACCAGATTCAGATGCAGTGGTATGAGATGTGCCATCAGGATGAACAAATTCAAGGTTATCAGTGCGACCAGGAGTTCGTCTGCTCGGGTGGCCCCATTGAGTGCTTCTCTCTGGAGCTTCAACGAGAACGCGCGTGCATTATGGGTGATTCAGATGCTGCCGCTCAAGCTGTTGCTGAGGCTGTTCAGGGTGGTCAGTTACCGTCTGCTGATACTGACCAATGGGGGCAGCTGGGTGCGCTTGATGCTGGTAGTGTGAATATTGAGGATCAATTTAACGTTGGTTCCATGTGGGCTGATTCCGGTTCCGCTGGGTCGTGTCCTTCTCCCATCAAAATATCTGTTGTTGGTAAATCCATCGATATTTCATTTGAGCCGCTGTGTGAGTTGGCGGGTTATATTCGGGCCTTTGTTATTTTTATGGCTACGTGGATTTCGTTTTCTATGCTTTCTCAAACTCTAATCGGAACAAGGTGGTGGTGATATGTGGGGACCAATTCTCGCTTTCATAATGTCGTTAATCGGGCCTCTAGTTTCATATGTAATCAAGGCTATTGGTTTCGGTATTGTTACGTATGTCGGTCTTACCTTTGTTTTTGATCAGGCAGAAAACCTTATCAATCAGCGCATGTCGGGTATTCCTGCTGAAATGCTGGCTTTTGCCAATCTCATGGGCTTCTCGTCTGCGGTCAAAATCATTCTTTCAACTGCGTCATCGTGTGTTGCGTATCGGGCGCTGATCGGTTCTACCGGTCACGTATGGAAAAAGCCCGGGTCCCCACCTGTTAAGGAGATGTAATCATGTTTTTCTTATTTACTGGTTTGCCTGGCTCCCAGAAAACGGCCAACATGATCAACTTTGTTCTTTCTGATTCCCAGTTCCAGGACCGTCCGGTTTATTATCACAACATCAAGGGCTGCACGATTGAGGACTGGACCCGGCTGACTGACGAGGAGGCCGAGCGCTGGTATGAGCTGCCTGATGGTGCCGTTATCCTGTTCGATGAGGCGCAGCGTCTCTTTCGTCCCAGTCGCTCCACCGTCATTGACCGCAAGGTGACCGAGCTCGAAACCCATCGCCATCAGGGCTTCGATATCATCATGACTACTCAGCACCCGCGGCTGATCCACTCTGATGTCAAATCATTCGTTCAACATCATCGACACTACCGCAAGCCCTATGGTCTGCGCACGTTCTCTCATGTGTGGGAGGGGGAGGGGGCTATTGATAACCCTACGTCTGAAGCCAACAAGAACAAGGCTGATAGGCTGGATAGCAAGCTGCCCAAGTCGGTATTTGCTCTGTATGACTCTACTAAGCTCGACACGCATGGCAAAAAACGCATCCCCAAAATACTCTGGAAGTTGCTTGCGCTCCTGGTCATCGTTGGCGGTGTTATTGGATGGTTGGTTTATGACTTTTCCGGTCGTGCAGATGAGGGGGTTGCATTGTCTGGTGTCTCCGAAGCGTTTGATGCTGCCGATCGGAACCCCCGCAAGCTCACAAAGTCGGGTGATACTGATGGTTTTAAGCCGTTCTATCCGATGGACCCGCTTGAGTACGCCAAGCTATTCACTCCGCGCATCCCAAATGCCCCACAGACGGCGCCCGTTTATGACGAGTTGGTCAAACCCCAGGTTGCACCAAAGACGCGCTGCTTTGGCTTTCATCGTTCCGGTGTCTATCACTGCAAGTGTGTCACCCAGCAGATGACTCCGATTGATATGGGTTACGAGCAATGCGTATCCATCGTAGATAACGGTATGTGGGACCCGGCCCCGGTCACTCGTACCGATTACGATAGCAGCGGCCGGTTCATGTAGTGTGCGAGCACTTCCGCGAGCACACGACGTGAAGCCGAGTCGCGGCTATTTCTTCCTGGTCCTTTTTTCTCACTAGTCACATGTGCCGATAAATCAGGTTATCGGCACCGTTATGCCCGCAGGGCATGTGCCCCCGGCTTGTCCGGGGGTGTAACCCGTCCATCCTGCTTATTTCACCTGGCTTTATTGTGCTGTAGGCTTTCTGGCCGAGCGTCACCAGCTGGCCACCTCCTGATTAACTGCTTTTTGCCCCAACCAACAGCTTCGCATAATGTCCCGGCGTTATGTTTAGGGATCGGCGGGCACCATTTCTCGGCCCGCCGAAGCGCAGCGGCCCGTACACATAACGTCCATTATGCGATGCCTTTTGATATCAATTGTTGTTCCAGGAGATCGATGCCGGCGAACGAAATGATATCAAACGCTTGACCCCTGATTCCCGTTTGATATCATTCTGTTAACCAGGTAGTCGCACCTGGAGCATAAAACGATATCAAAAGGTGTGTTATGAATGAGCTTTACGGTACTTATGTTGATGATCCACATAACTCAGATTTGCACTACGTGATTCCTTTCGGAGGATCTGTTGTTCCTTCTCAGATTCTTGATTTCTATGGAATTTCAGAATCTTCTGTTGATCCTTCTGATTTCGACGAACTACGCTTGAAACTCAAATGTATGCAGTCTTCAGAGTTTCTTGAGGTCTTATTGTTTCGGGAGGGTGAGTAATGGCTACTGTTCTTATCCGTGATTTTGATGATGCGTTGCTCGAAACGCTTAAAGAGGTCACTGGTCAAAAGACTGGCTCCAAGGCCGTCGAGTATGCTTGCGAGCGTTTCTTAACCCTGGTCGATGATTCCCGCCAGTATCGTGAAATGATTGGTGATCTTGAGGAGAGAAATCAGGTTCTCAGGGATAGAATGGAGAGCGCTCGCGCTGCATGCTCTCAGGTGGTTGAGATCACAGGGCAGGGGGATTTTCCTCGATGGCTGAATTATTCGGTGAC